>NZ_CP150268.1:0-2230000 GCF_037976695.1 Bacillus sp. FSL K6-1366
GGAGCAACTGGTGCAACGGGAGTAACTGGTGCAACGGGAGTAACTGGAGCCACTGGTGCAATAGGAGCAACAGGATCAACAGGAGAAACAGGATCAACCGGTCCAACAGGAGCAACCGGAGTAACAGGAGCAACAGGAGAAACAGGGGCAACCGGAGTAACAGGAGCAACAGGAGAAACAGGTGCAACCGGATCAACGGGAGTAACTGGTGCAATAGGAGCAACAGGAGTAACAGGAGAAACAGGTGCAACCGGATCAACGGGAGTAACTGGTGCAACAGGATCAACAGGATCAACGGGAGTAACTGGTGCAACAGGATCAACAGGATCAACGGGAGTAACGGGAGCAACGGGAGTAACGGGAGCAACGGGAGTAACGGGATCAACCGGAGTAACAGGCGCAACCGGAGTAACGGGAGCAACAGGATCAACCGGTCCAACAGGAGTAACAGGAGTAACAGGAGTAACAGGGGCAACTGGTGCAACAGGACCAACAGGATCAACCGGATCAACGGGAGTAACAGGACCTACCGGTTCAACCGGGGCAAATCCACAGCTGTTTTACAGTGAGGTAGCAGGCCCCATTCCGCTTGCTATTAACGGTACTGAAACGTCGATTGGTACTTTAAGTGTGCCAACAGTCGCAGGACAATTAATAAAATTAGACCTTGCCATTTCTGTAGATGTTACAACAACAGCTAACTCAAACTTTACTTTTCAAACCAGAATTTATAGAAACGGAGTATTAGTAGATACACGCTCCGTCCAAAGAAATGTCAACGCTGCAATTACGTCAAGATTTCCAATTGCTACAACGTATGTAGATGCTACAACGGTCACAGGCACGACTTCTTATGAGATTAGGATAATCTTCACTACAGTAAGTAATGTAAGTGGCAGCAGCGCACTAAACCTAGATATAAATGCTATTAGGTTCCCTTAATAATAGAGAATTAAAAAATCACTTTTTAAAAAAAAATTCAAGCATATGAAACAAGAAACCTACTTTTAAACAGTAGGTTTCTTTGTCGTGGTATTGAAACCTTATCATGTCTCGGAATATTCCTCCAAAAATTTTTTAAGGTAATAAGAATACTGGTCTGTATCAAACTCGTTGCCGCATGCATGTAAGACCCAAGGCTCTTTCTGATGAGGGATGCCCACTATATATCCTTTTTTTCTGAACTCAAAACATTGAGAAGTATCATATAAATGCCATCCGTCAAAAATATCTTTTCGCCATGGAACATCGTACTGAGTCGCAAGTAATAAACCGTCTAATGCTTGAACTGCTTTCACAGTTTCATCAATTTCATCAAACAATAAATAGTTGTACGTGCTGCGGTATTCAATGACTTTTCCGGCTTTTTTAGAAGCCTCCCACCAAATCCCGCTTTGCGGCACTTCTTCACCTCCTATGACGCCTATCATGCCAAGCTGATCATTGTGCTGAAAGACATGGAGAATATCATAAATAAAGGAACGATTGATGATAAATGTGTCCTGATGTAAATACACTTTATATTTTGAGTCAGAGTCCTCCATTGCCGCCTGGTAGCCGGACGCCATACTGTCTGCGTCTCGGATATTGATTAATTTTACCTTCATATGCGGCGGTACAGAAAGAGACTGAATATGTCTTAGACAGAGATCATAAAGAGTATCGTCATTCACACATGTAATGAAGCTAATTGAATTTTCGTTTGTATGCTGATTCATCTTTTCTCTGCCTTTATGACATATTGATAGGCTCTGGCCTCCTCCTCAAGATCTGCATGGTGAATTCCCATGCATGATCTGACATAAGCAAGTTTGCTGATCATTTTTTCATAATAATGAGTCGTAAAAACAATAGGCTCGATTTGGCTGATCTTGTAGCCTGTTTCATGAAACATCTTTTTCATTTCCTCCAAGGTGAAAAAACGAAAGTGTGTTTTATCGAGCAGCCCAGCCTGTATATACGTCCATTTGCCGGACAGCAGACTTTCGAAAATCGAGATATGTCCGATATTCGGGATGCTTGCCAAGATACTCCCTGTGTCTTTTACGTAAGGCTTGATGTTACCTAAAACTGTCCACGGGTCTATTAAGTGCTCCAGAACATCACCGAAGATAATGTGATCAAATGTGTTTTTTTGAAAAGGTAGTTTCAGTGTTTCAATGTCTCCCGTTAATACTTCGTCAATATAATGTGTTGCTTTTTCGGCAGCTGGTGGATAAGACTCGAGCCCATAATAGGTGCAATTCGTTTTTTCCTTAACAGCTGCGCCAAACAAGCCTTCAGCACATCCGACTTCAAGAATGGTTTTCGCATGCGGTTCTATCAGATCAAATAGCTGCCAGTTGATGCCTTTGTAATACTCTTTATCTTTTAGCTCATACTCTTTCATAGAATCAGCAAGTGAATTTTTATTGGTTTCCATGATGTTCACCCCCGGAGCTGGTCTGCATCTTTAGAATATCTTCAAAGTACTTTTTGTTGGCTAGCATTCTTGAATCATGAGGACGGTATTGTAATGCCGATTCATTATGCTGATAGGCAAGCTGATGCTGGCCGAGTTTATCGTAGCAGACGGCTAATTGCAGGTGGGGAAGCCAGGTCGCGCAGGCGCGGTTTTGAAAAGCCAGGTTTTCTGCTCCTTTGTTTTCTATTGCTTTTTCATACCAATAGACCGCACTTTGAAAATCGTTTTTTTCTAAAAAAGAGTATCCCAGCCTGCAGCAGGTTTCTGCTCTAGGCGGTCCATAGACGAGCGTGTGGAGCACCCAGCTTAATTCTTTTTCCTTCAGTCCTAATGAATGATAGCAGTCTGCTAATTTATTGCACGCTCTGATATTATCCTCGACCCATCCCTGCTTCGTTTGTAAAAAACGTAAATAGTACTCAATCGCTTGCTCCATTTTTCCGTGATCACACAACTCGTTCGCATAGTAAAATAAATCTCTTGGAGAAAAATCCTTTCCTGATGAGGCCATTTTTTCATAAATTCGGAGGTTTCGATCTGCGTCATGGCTAAGTGGCAGGTGAGAAACCGCTGCATCACTGTGGTGAAGTTTCCCGTATACTTCTAGGTATTCATGAACCGCGCCGATCCATTTAAAGCTCTTTTCCCGTTTTACGAGCCGGTATCTCCTTAAGCTGGATGTGACGTTATTTTCTTCATCAAAAGCCAAATGGTATTTCATTGAGACCGCGTCTATATCCGGGTCAAGCGTACTTTTTAAATCCAATAACAGCTCTTGATCTTTCTTGGTAAACACGTCGTCGGCGTCAAGCCATAAGATATAGTCGGATGTCGCCTGCTGAAACGAAAAATTTCGGGCTGCCGCAAAATCGTCAATCCATTTAAAATCAAAGATTCGGTCTGTATAGCGAGCAGCAATGTCTTTCGTCTTGTCAACTGACCCGGTATCCACAATGTTGATCTCATCAGCTATCTCCTGCACAGAATCTAAGCATCGGCCAATAACAGCCTCTTCATTTTTTACAATCATGCATAAACTGATTGAAATCACATCGCCACCTCCGTTTTATTCTGTTTTTTCTTTATGGCATGGACAAACATGTAATCAATATGGGCATGTTTTGATAAGTGATCCAAAGACAAACCAAATTGCCCGGCAAGGAATTGAAGTTCTTGTAAAAAGAGCTGTATGTTTGATTCAGTATCGGAGGAATGGGAGGTGATGGATTTTATGTCATAAAGATATTCAGGAAATAGGGTATTTACGTTGCGAGGTGTGATGAAATGTGTGTACGTCGATGCACCACATAATAAAGCGAAAAATGTATCTGCATAGGCAGTATTTGGGATGCTGCAAATCAGCGAGCCAGAAGGCTTTAGATAAACGGCAAGAGTCTCAATCGTATGTCTGGGATTTTTCGAGCAGTTTAAAAGGTCACCGATCAAAATGACATCGAAAAAGGACTCAGGGTAAGGGAGGTCGCATGTTTCCTCATCTGCCGAAATGACTTGTTCGTAATAGGGGCTTGCAATGGTCTGTAATAACTCATCCTTTTCAATTCCATACAATAAACAGGATTGCCGGTTCAAAAGCTCTGTCCCCGCAGCTCCCGTGCCGCAACCGATATGTAAGATAGAGTCGGCTTCAGCTGGCACAAGTGCTGTCAGCTGGGGCTGGGAGTCAAAGAATGTTGTTACATCCACCTTCCATTTATCGATGAAGCGTTGCCGGTTTTCTTCATATAATTGACTGATGCTTAAATCTGGATTGCCTGTAAACGTGGCATGACCGTGATGGTGGACAAACGAATCAAGAGCGATTTTTAGCTGATACCCCGCTTGCAGTACGCGGAGGCTTAAATCATCATCCTCAAATGAACCGCCTACAAAACGTTCATCAAAACCGCCGACTTGATCCAACACCTTCTTTTTGACAAGCAGGCAAAATCCGACCAGCCTCAATACAGCTTTTGACCTGCCTCGCTGCTGCAAACAGTAAAGACGAGAAAAATCTTCAATTTCTTCAACGTTTGTATAGTTAACGGGAACTTGCTGCGGACCGCTGACATAATTGCTTACAGGCCCGACCATGCCGATTTTATCATCCTGATAAAGCAGCTTGATCATTGGCTCCAGCCATTGATTTGTTACAACAGTATCATTGTTTAAAAAAAGAATATTGTCCCCTGAGGCAGCTTCAAGGCCCTGATTACAGGCTTTTGCGAAGCCTTCGTTCGTTTTATTAAAAATCGCCTTAATTGAAGTTATCTGTTTGAGGTAGTCACGTGTACCGTCATGAGAGCAGTTATCTATAACAATTACTTCTATACAGTCATTATTCGTATGCTTCCATATGCTCTCCAAGCATTGTTTTGTTAAAGCTAATTGATTATAAGTCAGAACAATAATACTCGTTTTCACCATAACCTCCGCCCTTCGCCATATCATTCGGATACTATATGTATATCGTAATGTTCAGACGGAATGATTCTTTCCTGTAAAAAGGAGAATGCTGCTTAAACGTAAAAATGTGAATGGTTTTTTAAAGAAAAAGTCGATGAATTTGTTTTACATTTAGTTTTCCCTTAAGGGGATCAACAAGGTTGGGGAATTCAGAGAAATAGGGATGATAAGTTGCCTTAACCAGTTTGTATGAAAGTTATATTTAATTCTTTCTGTATTAAATCGTGAATTAGGAGTTATATATTTAAAGGAGAGTACCGATGAGGGCATTATTTTATTTAATACGTTTATAGCAGGGGAGAAGGACGAAATATCGGTTAGATAGAAATTTTTATATAGGTTTCGTGACTTTAACTAACAATCATTATATTGTTCTTCGGCAAAGGGAACTTAAATCAAACTTTCAAAGTGGATGTAGGACCAAAGGGATCAATTATGATTTATAGAATGTTTTTTGTAACTGAAACTAGTTGAGTACTACTTTAGAAAGAATCATCGTGTACATATAAACAATGAGACAACATAATTTAATGAAATGGACATCAATGATGTTTCCAGAACATTTAACGTAGTTTAAATAAGATTTGATTGACGTATCAGAAATTGAAAAACCGTCCTTAGATGAGCAACATATTGAAGAGATGGATCTTCTAGTCTACGAGGCACTTGAATTTAACAAAGAATTGCTATCGAGACTATTTGAAATGCGTCGTAAATCCACAAATAAAATCTGTTTTTGAGAAATGTTTAATTCTTAAAATGGTTAATCAATTTAAGTGCTTCATTTAAGTCTCTTATAAGCCGGTAAAGCTTACTGGAGGACACAAATCATAAAAATCCCCCCTCAAAATTTTTGAGGGGGGATAATACATATTTAAGAAGTGTGACCTCTACTTGCAACTTCAAATGAGCCTTTCTCAATAAAATATCCAATATTTTTACTCCGACTTTAGAAGAAGAGATCATTTGCTCCAACACAAGCCCTCCTATATTAAATATGTAATATTTTATCATATTTAAATGAATAAGGAAGATTAATGTTATCTTAAAAAACAAAAAAGCCTCCTGTTAAATTAAGAGAAGGGTAAGGGAATTATTTTTGAGAATCATATTCCATTGCTTGTTCACAGTCAGAAATCCTTGAGTTGTTCTAGCAAGAGGCAATATTGTTGAATAAGAATAGTTTTAAAGAGGTTATTGTTGTCTTCATATTGAAATAAAGATTAAGTATATTAGAGGGGAGTTACTTTAATGCATATCACAACAAAAAGGTTATTGATACGTGAATTTGAATTCAAAGATTGGCAGGCTGTATATGAGTATACATCTGATAGTAATGTAATGAAGTATATACCTGAAGGGGTTTTTACTGAAGAAGATGCAAAGGCATTTGTAAATAAAAACAAAGGTGATAACGCTGAAAAATTCCCTGTCATACTAAGAGATGAAGACGGTCTTATAGGCCATATTGTTTTTTATAAGTATTTTGGTGAACATACATATGAAATTGGGTGGGTGTTTAATCCCAATTATCAAAATAAAGGGTATGCTTCTGAGGCAGCCCAAGCTATCTTGGAATATGGATTTAAAGAAATGAACTTACATAGGATTATAGCTACGTGTCAACCTGAGAATATTCCCTCATACCGAGTTATGGAGAAGATTGGAATGAGAAGAGAAGGCTTTTTTAAAAAATGTATTCCAAAAGGCAATGAATGGTGGGATGAATATTATTACGCTATTTTAGAGGAAGAGTGGAATTGTAAGAGGGGTAATGCAGGAATTTGAAACCATAACAGCTATAGAACGTATAGTGATAGTGGGGTTTATAGTGCTTAATATGAATGATGTGAGAGGAGTATCCAATCCAAATGCAAATTCATCTTACCAAAAGCGGAAAACAAGACAATCATCATAAATGGTTAGGAACTGTCTTGCTCAGTTGGGGAACATTCGTATTTGCTTTGTTTTTTGCTACTTTAGTTGGTTCAATGGCTAGCCAAGCAGGAGCTTCCAAGCTTTTGAAGCAAGGCATCCAAGCAGGTTTAGTCACATTAATAACTGTCCCGTTGCTCTACATTCTTCTTAAACGGATGTCTAGTAGACCCTTTTATTCTATAGGACTGTCTGAGTGGCGGCAAGCCATTCCGAAAGCCATAATAGGAGCAATATATGTGATTGTATTATCCGGGTCTGGTTTCGCTATCGCCCATTTATTAGGCTGGATCAAAGTTACACAATTTCACTTCTCTGTCCATTTAGTGACAGCATTGCTCCTAAATATGATTATCGCATTCTTTTATGAAGCTTTTCCAGAGGAATTAACTTTTCGTGGGACGGTGTACTATGCTCTAAATAAGCGTTGGAACTGTTTTATGGCCTTACTCCTACAACCAATCCTGTTTGTGCTTGCACCAATAATTGTAAGTGTTTTGCAATATATAGCTGGAATTGAATCACCTGCTATCACATTAGATTACATCGTTTTATTGTTGACTTTTGGATGCATCCTTCAACTCCTGCGTATTGTAACAGGAAGCTTATGGACGTCTATCGCTTTTCATCTAGCCTTTCTTGAAAATTCTCGGTTCTTCGTCCTGCAGGGGAAGGAGCGCTTTATTACCTATGAAGAAATTGTTCCGGGAACAGGTGCGCTGTTTGTGATCTTTTTTATGTTGCTTATTGTCGGTACTCTACTCTTAATACCTGTTGCGATAACTCGCCGAAATACTATTCAATGGCGGAAGAATGAGAAATGCGACCAAGATGTTTAATTTCTGAGTAGAACAGTAGTTTTAAAGTGATTTTAAGGAGGATCTAGACAATGTTGAAGAAGCATTCATTTAGAAAGAGGTTATAAACATGCAAGTTTTAAGGATCATATTTGTTCATGTCTTGTCCGCGTTATCAGCTGCTGTTGTTTATGTTTTTGGCATTGGTTATGACGGCTACATACCATACTTCCTAATAAGTGTTCTTCTCTTTATCTTTTATTTAATCTTTGCTGCACCTGTTCAATATTTCTTAAATCGCAATCCAAAAAGGTTTAACACGAAATATTTACTCATATACATATTCTTTTCCTTCTTAGTATGGTTATTCTTCGCTTTCATTACTGATCCAAAAAACACCTTAAACTTTCTGATGGGATATGAAATTTACTTGTTTAGCGTCTCATTTGCCGTAATATTTTGGATCTGGGACTCGGTTTTCCTGCAAAACATTGGGAGGGTAGCAGCGTAGCTTAAATCATCACAATCCTTTTCCTTATGCACGGTCAAAAAGCCCTTTTATTTACCGAATTATGCCATAAATGGGTAAGGGAGAGAGGGATGAAAAGGGTTAATCGTTTAACTTTGGTTTGCTTAGGCTTAGTCTCAAGTTTTACTCTTCCGAATGCTGAAGCAAAGCTAACGGTGGATTAAACAAATGTAGACTTTGTTTTGATCGACCGGAATTTTGACCTCACTTGGTTATAAATTCACAATACACAATAATAAAGACTGTACTCTAAATATGAAACTTAGCAGAATAGCTCTAACTGATGGATATTATCAAGGAGCGAGAAAGAATTCACAGGAAGTTATTTGGACTACAGTGCAGCAGACCGAGTAGAAGGTGATCAGTTGGAAATAACAAAAAGTCCAGGCTGCGGCGATGTGTGGATAAAAGGTACTTATGGATTTGAACATGAAGAGCGGGATTATTAAATTCAGCGAGGTCAAGGATCCATTATAAACTTAATGATCATTTTAAGTGATCAAAAATAACTAAAAGGTGAGAATATGATTAAATCAAAGTTAAAAACGATTATAGACCAAAGAAAGATCAGTATCCGGAAACTTTCCAGAGATATTGATCATGAGTATCCAACTGTCAGAAAGCTATATAATAACGAAATGGAGCGGTATCCGAGAGAGCTGTTTGATAAAGTCTGGCCCTATCAAAACATCGAACTGCATGAGTTGTTGATATTCCAAAAAGATCATATTCCTAAAGTGAGAATGTCTAAATGAAGATAATGAAGTATATGGAGGAAAGGTTTCAAAACCTCGAATTCATTCCTAGCATCTATAATCAATGGGGCATAGGAATCCATTTTTGTCTTGGGGAAAATATCTATCAACTCAAAGAGAAAGAAGAATTGAATCTTAAGAGGTTCCAAGTTGTATATGAGCAAATAACAATCATTTTTAATGAATTATTTGAACAAAACGATGACATATTTCTTGTGACGAATATGTATAAGCACAAGAAAGAGAAATGTATAAGAAAATTAAAGGTCTATCAACCGTTTCTAAAGTGTAAAAATCATTTGAATCAAATTCTGGTGAAGACATATCCCTACCCTTTCGAAATCAATAACGCTGAAGAATACGAGATGCAACAATTTTCCTTGTTATGCAAACCTCGAGACTTACGTGTAACTGAATTACTTAAAGCAGCCAGTAATGAAGATTTTCCATTGAAACCGAAATTCGGAGGCTATTCTATTGATTACCCTGATGTTTTCTTTGTGAACATTACAAAAGACATTATTTTCTTTATCTATGATGACCGTGGATGTGAAGTCATAGCTCTTGATTTCAAACGAATACGTCCACTTTATGAAAAATATCACGACTGGGTAGAAGAGTATAAGTGCATGTAATACTCTTTCATAAAACGATTTATACCAGAAAAAGCAGAATTAGATTATGGGGGCCTTACATACTAAACGGTTATTGAAACTAAGAAACTTAGAATTTTTTCAGTTGGTATTGATGATGAGAGATCTGCATTTTTATTAGTACTTGATGAAAGATTAGTAGATTTTGATTCTCAAGGTGGAAACCTTATTAGTGTTTATTTAGTTACTCACTTTGAGTTATCTGATCAATCGTATTCTTTTGGGTATGAAGCATAACTGTTCGTATGCAATGGATATTCTAAGCGTTAAAGAGGAATTTGATTTCGATTTCCCATTTAATATGCTTGCAATAAAAAGCTATGTACAAGAATTAATAAAATGTTAGGGATTGATATAACTCTGCCTGAAATGAAAGAAAGAGATTTTGACAAACTTTCTCAAGATTAAATAAAACTACGATTTTAAAGAGAACGGAGACTTGCTTTCAATATGAATGTTAAAAAAACTGCAGCTGTTTTTTCAATCACGATTCCAATTATCTCAGCTATCCTAATTATTAATTTTTTTACGGGAGTTATGTCAATTCCATGGCAAGGAATGCCGGTGTTTTTTCCATTATTGCTTTCTCCTATAGGAATCATTTTAGCGTTCGTTTCAATAAAGACAAATAAACGGTGTGCTTTATATGGGATTGTCTTAAATGCAATTATGTTTCCATTTCCTTTTTTCTGGTTTATCGGAGGGGCTTTGTTTTTTGGAGTTTAAAATCCATTAGGCATTACGCTTATACATTGGTATTTTCGAACTTGTCAAAAGAAGGAATAAAAAAATTTCAGAATTGCTTGGCTTTACTTTATGTTGAAAGGGGTCGAGTAAGGTGGATAGGAAAAAGGATGAAATACAAAGAAAATATAGGGAACAAATGAGGGAGAAGAAAGAACGAGAAAAAGAAGATGGCAGTTCACATACTTTTGAAATTGTTGTTGTGCTAGCCATTATCATTTTGATGTTTTTCTTTAATTCAGTTTTCAAGGCTTTTTAGATATTGTACAGATGACTTTCAGGATGTTTGAAAAAATAACCCTTTGATATATATACCACATGAAAGTATTGAAGGACTTATGAAAATTCAAGAGCCAGTTGAATCTTAATAATTAATCACCAAATAATGGGGATGTAAAATGAAATTGTATAATGAATTTATCAATATAGCTAAAATTTTTAATAAAGAGCTAGACATCATTCCATTATTATATGGCTCTTTAGGTCTTGAAAAGGTAACTGGGTTAGACTTTTCTCCAGAAGATATTGATCTCCTTATTCCTTTAATTTTTTTAGAGGAAAAGTGGGAAAAACTAAAAAAAGTGATGGAACTGCATGGATACAAAATGGTTGATTTACATGAGCATGAATTTAAGAAAACTAATACAAAAATAGGCATTGCTTACATTGAGGATTTAAAAGCATTTGCAGATGTAGACTATAATAATCTAGAGGTTTTTGAAGATGGCGGAGCGAAATATCATTTGCTAACGATTGATGATTACCTCAAGGTTTATAAAAAGTCTTTATTAGATGGTTATAGAAGAAGGAAGAAGAATCATAAAGACCAAAGTAAAATTAACATATTGAATAAATTAATACGGAATTAATTTCTGTATTCTCTTTTGTTTCCAGTCTCAATTAAAATTTTTAAGATTAAAATAAGTTTGAAAGGATAAATCATAGTGTTTAACACAGCCATTAATCCTCAGACAGTCAAAAAGCCATTTCTACTCCGGTTGAAAGCTTTTCAATTTTTGCTTCTTATTTATCTTTCCTGTATTGATATATGTATGTAGGGTTGGACTTATAACATAAACTATTCTGGCCATTCCTGTTCTTTCAATTCATGACCGGGCTTGCCATCAGCATAAATCTAGGCTAACAGTCTCCATACATCCTGTGATCACCTTTATCAAACTCTTAAATGCAACTTACCACTAACCAATTCCTTATTTCGCATAGATCATCTTTGTCATGTGTTTACACAAGAATCTGTTTTGGACTAATCGTCGTTAACTGATACATGACATTCGCAAATATTTGAGACACTGAATATAACGAAACAGTCAAAAATCAATATTTAATTCATTCTGTTTAAACTTTCTGAAAAAGATGTTGAAAAAGTTGAAAGGATTTTATAATATTAAAACAAGTTAGTTTGTTCGATCAACAAACTAATAAGATGAACTTTCATTGTCCACAAGATAAGGTCTTACTAAATATGGATGGAAGGGGGATAAGAGGGTCGATTTAATGGAGCTAAACAATATAAGAAACGAAAGAATGAGGCTTTTATCCTTTTCCAGGTATATAAGGTATGACGAGAAAAGATGAATTTTTTGCTTGCTGATCACCATATTTTTTCGCACTGTTTTGAAAGCGCTTTTATAAAAGTTTACTGACCGTAAATTCGAGAAATTGTTATACCGTTTCACACTGTTCCATATTAAAGGATCGAAAAGGGGAGAAATCATGCTCAGTGAAAATGTAAAGAAGATTAGCATGGTTGAAAAAGTTGGATATGCGTCTGGAGATTTTGCTTGTAATTTAATTTATGCAACAGTGTCTACGTATCTTTTGTTCTTCTATACAGATGTTTTTGGTTTATCGGCAGCAGCAGCCGGTACTATGTTTTTAGTGGTTAGAATAATCGACGCTCTCGCTGATCCTTTTATCGGAACAATAGTTGACAGAACGAACAGCAGATTTGGACGCTTTAGACCGTATCTTTTATTCGGAGCTTTTCCATTTGTCATACTGGCAATACTCTGTTTTACAACCCCAAACTTTTCGGATATGGGGAAATTAGTATATGCCTATATAACCTATGTTGGCTTGTCGCTTACATACACAACGATAAACGTTCCATATGGCGCGTTAACTTCTGCAATGACTAGAAATAATCAAGAAGTTGTTAGTATAACTTCTGTTCGCATGTTATTTGCGAATCTTGGGGGACTTGTCGTTGCATTTTTTGTTCCCTTACTGGCTGCTTATTTAAGCGATACTTCCGGCAACGAGTCTCTTGGCTGGCAACTAACCATGGGTATTTTGGGAATGATAGGCGGGTGCCTTTTAATCTTTTGTTTTAAAAGCACAAAAGAGCGGGTCACTCTTCAAAAATCCGAAGAAAAAATTAAATTTACGGATATATTTGAGCAGTTTCGTGTTAATCGTCCACTTGTTGTATTAAGTATTTTCTTTATTATTATTTTTGGAGTGAATTCCATCAGTAATTCGGTTGGCATTTACTACGTAACGTATAACTTAGAAAGAGAGGATTTGGTGAAGTGGTACGGTTTGATAGGAAGTTTGCCCGCTTTGGTCATTTTACCGTTTATTCCAAGGCTTCATCAATTTTGGGGGAAAAAGAAATTACTAAACTATGCATTATTACTGAATATTATCGGCCTCTTAGCTTTACTGTTTGTTCCGCCAAGTAATGTTTACCTCATACTTGTCTGTCGATTAATCGCTGCTGCTGGAAGTCTCACTGCCGGGGGATATATGTGGGCGCTTATTCCTGAAACAATTGAATATGGAGAGTACAGGACTGGGAAAAGAATGGGTGGGCTCATTTACGCTATAATCGGATTTTTCTTTAAGTTTGGTATGGCCTTAGGAGGAGTTGTTCCGGGTCTGGTTCTTGATAAGTTTGGATATGTAGCAAATCAGGCACAAACCCCGACGGCATTAATGGGGATTTTAATTACAACAACCATTATTCCCGTGTTCTTGCTTGTTCTAGCTTTAATTGATATTAATTTCTATAACTTAGATGAGAAAAAATATAAAAACATGGTTCGAGAATTAGAGAATAGAGACAAAGTTTATTTGGATCATATTGATGATTTCAAGGCTTAAAAAAGAAAATAAACTGAGGAGGAGTCCCAAATGAAGATTACCAATCCAGTACTCAAAGGATTCAATCCCGATCCAAGTATTTGTAGGGCAGGAGAGGATTATTATATCGCTGTATCTACATTTGAGTGGTTTCCGGGAGTCCAGATACACCACTCAAAAGATTTAGTAAATTGGCACTTAGTTGCACATCCATTACAGAGAGTTTCACAATTAGACATGAAAGGAAATCCAAATTCAGGTGGGGTTTGGGCACCATGTTTAAGCTATAGTGATGGGAAGTTTTGGCTGATCTATACGGATGTTAAGGTAGTAGATGGCGCATGGAAAGATTGTCACAATTATTTAGTTACTTGTGAAACGATTAATGGTGATTGGAGTGAGCCGATTACATTAAATAGCTCGGGGTTTGATGCTTCTTTGTTCCATGATACGGATGGAAAAAAGTATTTATTAAATATGTTATGGGATCACCGTATTGATCGGCACTCATTTGGAGGAATTGTTATACAGGAATATTCTGATAAAGAGCAAAAATTAATCGGTAAACCAAAAGTTATATTTGAAGGAACGGATAGAAAACTGACAGAAGCTCCGCACCTTTATCATATCGGGAACTATTATTATTTATTAACTGCAGAAGGAGGAACACGGTACGAACATGCTGCTACAATTGCCCGTTCTGCAAATATTGAGGGGCCATATGAAGTTCATCCCGATAATCCAATCTTAACGTCATGGCATGACCCAGGAAATCCATTGCAAAAATGTGGTCATGCATCCATTGTTCAAACACATACAGATGAGTGGTATTTAGCTCATTTAACGGGACGTCCTATTCATCCTGACGATGATTCAATTTTTCAGCAGAGAGGATACTGTCCTTTGGGCAGAGAAACAGCTATTCAAAAACTTTACTGGAAAGATGAATGGCCCTATGTAGTAGGTGGAAAAGAAGGAAGCTTGGAGGTAGATGCACCTTCTATACCCGAAACAATATTTGAAGCAACGTACCCGGAAGTTGATGAATTTGAGGATTCAACATTAAATATAAATTTTCAAACTTTAAGGATTCCATTCACGAATGAATTAGGTTCATTGACTCAAGCGCCAAATCATTTACGATTATTCGGTCATGAATCATTGACCTCGACATTTACTCAGGCATTTGTAGCCAGACGCTGGCAAAGTCTCCATTTTGAAGCCGAAACTGCTGTTGAGTTTTATCCGGAAAATTTTCAACAAGCCGCTGGATTGGTGAATTACTACAATACAGAGAACTGGACGGCTCTTCAAGTCACGCATGATGAAGAACTTGGCCGCATTCTTGAATTAACAATATGTGACAACTTTTCTTTTTCACAGCCATTAAATAATAAAATTGTTATTCCTCGTGAAGTAAAGTATGTATATTTAAGAGTAAATATTGAAAAAGACAAATATTATTATTTCTATTCTTTTAACAAAGAAGATTGGCACAAAATTGACATAGCACTGGAATCGAAAAAATTATCAGATGATTACATCCGTGGGGGAGGATTCTTCACAGGGGCCTTTGTAGGGATGCAATGCCAAGATACCAGTGGTAATCATATTCCGGCCGACTTTAGATATTTTCGTTATAAAGAAAAATAATTTGCACATGAAAAAGGAGATTTCTATTTTAGAACTCCTTTTTCATATGAGAAGGTGCCTATGTCACTATTGAATAAAAAAGCTCATCTTTAAAGATGAACTGTACATTCCATAAAAATTACATTGTAACCATGTCCAGAAAATGATCAATCACAATGGAGGACATTCCTAATGCCGGCGCATTCTGTCCTAAGGAAGATGGCAATAATTCATAGCTATTGCCTAATTGGGAATAAACCCTTGACGATACTTCACTTCTCATTGAATTTAAAACCATAGGATGCGATTCAATTATGCTATTTCTTAAAATTACGGCCTGTGGGTTGAAAGTATTCAAAATATTGGTAAGGCCTATTCCTAAATAGAATCCAAAATTCTGTAATGCGTTTAAGGTTCCGATATCATTCAGATGGGCGAGGTCTATGATATCTTGATAGGACAGTTTTTTCGCTTTAGTCTGAAGAGATTTTAATAAAGCCTTCTCTGAAGCATACAATTCCCAGCAGCCTCGGTTTCCGCAACTGCATTTAGGACCATTAAAGTCTATTGTCATATGTCCCATTTCTCCAGAGAAGCCGCTTACTCCTCTATATAAATGATTGTTGATAATAACACCGATCCCTATCCCTGTGCTGATACTTACGTAAATAATGTTATCGTGATTTTTTGCAGCTCCAAATACTTTCTCTCCATATGCGCCAGCATTTGCCTCATTTTCAATAAAAACAGGCACATTGTACTTCTCTTGTATCGAAGATTTTAAGTCAATATCTCTCCAGTTGGAGTTCGGAGTGAAAACAATTTTTTGATCTTTATCAATGAGTCCAGGCACGCAAATACCTATACCAATAAGCCCGTACGGAGATTGGGGCATATGCGTAATAAAGTGATGAATCATATCAATCAAAATGTCTTTCGTTATTTCTGGAGAATTGGATTCCAAATGGCAGTATTGATCAAGAACGATCGTTCCTTCAAGGTCTGTTAAAATGCCATTGATATAATCCACACCAACATCTATTCCTACGGAGTATCCTGCCTTTTTATTAAAAACAAGCATGACAGGTCTTCTTCCGCCACTTGATTGTCCTTGACCTATTTCAAATACCAGATTTTCTTTCATTAACGTGTTTACCTGTGATGAAACAGTTGATTTATTTAATCCAGTCATTTCAGATAATTTTGCTCTTGAAATAGGTGAATTTTTAAGGATTTCTTTTAATAATAACTTTTGATTTACTTTTTTGACAAAGGTTTGATCAGCGATATCCACTTCATCCACTCCATTTGTTTAATCTTTAAATTAAGTATGAACATAGTACATAGCGAATCTTCCCTTTATTATATCTAATGTGTTCATAAAAAACTAAAAAAAATATTGAAAATACTGATGAGGTTATATAAGATGAAAATAAGTTAGTTTGTTTAAACAACAAACTAATAGGTAACTTACAATATGAAATAAAATGCATTTGTATTTGAATGATCATGTTTTGAATTTATTTTTAAGGGGGAAATCACATGGCTCAATCTCATTCCAGTTCAACCAACTATTTTGGAAGCGCAAACAAAGTGGTTTACGAAGGGAAAGATTCGACTAATCCTTTAGCATTTAAATATTATAATCCTCAAGAAGTAATCGGCGGAAAAACGATGAAAGAGCATTTGCGATTTTCTATTGCCTATTGGCATACATTTACTGCTGATGGTACAGACGTTTTTGGAGCAGCTACGATGCAAAGACCATGGGATCACTATAAAGGCATGGATCTAGCGAAAATGAGAGTAGAAGCAGCATTTGAGATGTTTGAAAAACTAGATGCACCATTCTTTGCTTTTCATGACCGGGATATTGCACCAGAAGGCAGTACGCTAAAAGAGACAAACCAAAATTTAGATATGATCGTGGGCATGATTAAAGATTACATGAGAAATAGCGGCGTTAAGCTATTATGGAATACCGCAAACATGTTTACGAATCCCCGTTTCGTCCATGGTGCCGCGACTTCTTGCAATGCAGATGTGTTTGCGTATGCTGCAGCACAAGTGAAAAAAGGGTTAGAAACAGCAAAAGAGCTTGGCGCTGAGAACTATGTATTTTGGGGCGGCCGTGAAGGATATGAAACATTGTTAAATACTGATTTAAAATTTGAGCTTGATAATTTGGCTAGATTTATGCATATGGCAGTGGATTATGCGAAGGAAATCGGGTACACAGGGCAGTTTTTGATTGAGCCAAAACCAAAAGAGCCGACCACCCATCAATACGATACAGATGCAGCAACAACCATTGCCTTTTTGAAGCAATATGGCTTAGACAATCATTTTAAATTAAATCTTGAAGCCAATCATGCCACATTAGCTGGGCATACATTCGAACATGAATTACGCATGGCAAGAGTACATGGTCTGCTTGGCTCTGTTGACGCAAACCAGGGTCATCCTCTTTTAGGCTGGGACACGGATGAATTTCCGACGGATTTATATTCTACGACATTAGCAATGTACGAAATCCTGCAAAATGGCGGCCTAGGAAGCGGCGGATTAAACTTTGACGCGAAGGTCAGAAGATCTTCTTTTGAGCCTGATGATCTAATATATGCCCATATTGCAGGGATGGATGCGTTTGCAAGAGGATTGAAAGTTGCCCACAAATTAATCGAAGATCGTGTGTTTGAAGATGTGATTCAACATCGTTACCGCAGCTTTACTGAAGGGATTGGTCTTGAAATTATAGAAGGAAGAGCTAATTTCCACACACTTGAGCAATATGCGCTAAATCATAAATCAATTAAAAACGAATCTGGAAGACAGGAGAAATTAAAAGCGATATTGAACCAATACATTTTAGAAGTATAACAGGATAAGCTCCAGATCCTGCTATCAATACCAAGTCACTGAATTACCCGTCATGATTCCTTTCCTATTGCTTGTTGTTATGACGGGTAACTTCTATAATTAGGATTTATTTAGAGTGAATGGTTTTTTAAAAGGGCAAGGAGTGAAAAAATGAAGTATGTCATTGGAATAGATATTGGAACGAGTGCTGTTAAAACCATTTTAGTTAATCAAAACGGCAAGGTTTGTGCAGAAACGTCCAAAAGGTACCCGCTCATCCAAGAGAGGGCGGGATATAGTGAGCAAAATCCTGAAGACTGGGTACAGCAAACAATTGAAGCATTGGCTGAATTGGTTTCTATATCCAATGTTCAAGCCAAGGATATTGACGGGATAAGCTATTCGGGACAAATGCATGGATTAGTACTGCTTGACCAAGATCGTCAGGTGTTACGTAATGCAATTCTTTGGAATGATACCAGAACAACGCCTCAATGTATAAGGATGACCGAGAAATTTGGCGATCATCTTCTTGACATCACAAAAAACCGTGTTTTAGAAGGGTTTACATTACCTAAAATGTTATGGGTAAAGGAACATGAACCTGAACTTTTTAAAAAAACTGCTGTGTTTTTGCTTCCGAAAGACTACGTGCGATTCCGTATGACCGGTGCCATTCACACCGAATACTCCGATGCAGCAGGAACTTTACTTTTACATATTACTCGCAAGAAGTGGAGCAATGATATTTGCAATCAAATTGGTATTTCTGCAGATATTTGTCCTCCGCTTGTTGAATCTCATGATTGTGTAGGGTCGCTGCTTCCGCACGTTGCCGCCAAGACCGGGCTATTAGAAAAAACAAAAGTGTACGCTGGGGGAGCAGATAATGCTTGCGGCGCTATTGGAGCAGGTATCCTTTCTTCCGGAAAAACATTATGCAGTATTGGGACGTCAGGGGTCATACTTTCCTACGAAGAAGAAAAAGAAAGAGACTTTAAAGGGAAAGTCCACTTTTTTAATCATGGAAAAAAGGATTCTTTTTATACGATGGGCGTCACGCTCGCTGCAGGATACAGCTTGGACTGGTTTAAAAGAACGTTTGCACCAAACGAATCGTTTGAGCAATTATTGCAGGGGGTGGAAGCTATTCCGATAGGAGCCAATGGACTGCTATACACTCCTTATTTGGTTGGTGAAAGAACGCCGCATGCTGATTCTTCTATTCGGGGAAGCTTGATCGGAATGGATGGAGCCCATAATAGAAAGCATTTTTTGAGGGCAATAATGGAAGGTATCACATTCTCTTTACATGAATCAATTGAGCTATTCCGCAAAGCGGGAAAATCAGTTCATACTGTTGTTTCTATTGGTGGGGGAGCTAAAAATGATACGTGGCTGCAAATGCAAGCTGATATTTTCAATACGAGGGTAATTAAGTTAGAAAATGAACAAGGGCCAGCTATGGGGGCTGCAATGCTGGCTGCCTTTGGAAGCGGATGGTTTGAATCCCTTGAAGAATGTGCAGAGCAGTTCATTCGTGAGGCTGCTGCATTTTATCCAAAGGCACAAAATGTTCAAAAATATAAAACACTATTTGATTTGTATAAGAACATTTATACTCACACAAAGGATCTCAATCAAGCTTTGAAGAGCTTTCGAAAAAACTAATGATGTTATTGTCTGGAGATCAACGAAAGAACAATTAACGATTAATCATCAAAGGCCTTTGATGACATGGCTGCCTTCTTTTGAAAAGATGGTGAGAATAAGGTATCGCAACCTTTAAACAGTATTGGAGTGTCCAGCAGACAAAACGAACGAGCGGAACCGTATTCTGTCAGCGAACACTTCAAGAAGTGAGAAAGCTTAGGAATGCCAATGGGTAAGATGTATGAAACCGCGCTAACGACGGTAGAGGGATCTCTTGATTTATGATGAAATAGGAAGGATGTTTACACACAAATAACCCCCTCACATTGACGTGAAGGGGTGTTTTTTATTGTTACTATACAGCGGAAATTTTACAGGCTAGTTGCATGATTTTAGCTTGATAAGCAGAATGGAACTAGACTCTCCATCATCTCTTTCTAATTCTTTGGAAACTGCATTCTGCTAGGTTTGCTGCTTTTTTTAACAAACAGTGTTTTTCTATTTCACACAGCCATTAAATCCTCTGTTCGTCACATAACCGCTCTTACTCCAAATTGACAGTTTATCTGATTTTGCTTCTTGCTCATCTAGTCTGAATTGGTCTATGTATTTTGTGTTAGGCTCATATACATATGCTACTCTGGCCAATCCCTCTTTCAATAATGTCTCTTGAACAGATTTGCCGTCAACATAAACGTATGCTAACAGTCTTCCATACTTATCTCTGCGATCGCCTTTATCAAATTCCAGCTGTAGCTTACCGCTGTTGACCAATTCTTTATTTCGTTTCGACGCATCCTCACCGTATGGTTGAACACAAGAATTTGGTTTCTTCGTCTCAGGTGTATCAACGAGCAAGTAGCGCACTGTGTCTTCCTTTCCGTTGTAAATAACCTTAATCGTATCTCCATCTATTGCTCTATCTAATGTAACATCGACCAATTTCTTCTGATTTTTTGAATGAGGCGTGCCGGCCTTTTGTTCTGTCTGATTATATTTATTAGATTGAGTATCTTGAGAGACTTGCTCCGTCCCATTAGAATCTGAATGGTTTTTGGCTGCGTGATTTGATCCGCAAGCTGCCAAAGTAATACTTAAAACGATTGCGATCATACTGATCAAAATCTTCTTCATATTGATTCCCTCTTTATCATTTTCTCTTTTTGCGTTTAAACATCATCATTATAACGATATGGACATTTTTTGTGAATGGAAAACTTCAAGGGAACTTATAACACTCCAAATTGCCAATAGTTAACTTTACAACGAGATGATCAAAACATCACCATCACATAGCGGAAATAAATAATCCTGAAAATAATATTGACTGAAAATGCTTTTGGAATTATGATAATATGAGAAATGACAATAATGTGACAAAAACATTACTACAACATAACAACTGATAGCTTAGGTTTATTCTATTGGCTAAAAATGTAAACGGTTACAAATCCAGAGGCGAAAATCTAAGATAGAGATGACTTTAGTTTTGACTCAATATCCACACTGAAAGAGCTTATTAAGTATTCTTAATAAAGGCAGGGGAAATGGATATGAATGAACATCGAAATCGAAGGTTGAAATTAATAATGATTTCAGCAACTTTTGGAGGGCTTCTCTTTGGATATGACACCGGAGTTATAAATGGAGCTTTACCTTTTATGGCAAGGCCAGATCAGCTTGATTTAACACCGGTTACAGAAGGGCTTGTTACGAGTATTCTTTTATTAGGTGCCGCATTTGGAGCGTTGTTATGCGGAAGATTGGCTGATCGATATGGCCGACGTAAAATGATCCTTAATCTTTCCTTTTTATTTTTCCTGGCATCACTGGGAACAGCGTTAGCACCTAATGTTTTCATCATGGCGGCCTTTCGTTTTTTACTGGGGCTGGCTGTTGGAGGAGCCTCGGCGATGGTGCCGGCCTTTTTAGCAGAAATGGCACCGCATGAAAAGAGAGGGCGTATGGTAACCCAAAATGAACTAATGATTGTTGGCGGGCAATTTTTAGCATATGTTTTTAATGCGATCCTCGGTGTAACAATGGCAAATACGGGACATGTTTGGAGATACATGCTAGTCATTTGTGCTGTTCCGGCTATCATGTTATTTGCCAGTATGCTTAAGGTCCCAGAAAGCCCCCGATGGCTAATCACCAAAGGCAAAAACAGTGAGGCGCTGCGAGTTCTTAAACAAATTCGAGAAGATAAACGTGCAGAAGCTGAATGTAGAAAAATTCAAGAAGCGGTAGAAAAAGATACAACACTAGAAAAGGCATCACTCAAGGACTTTTCTACACCATGGCTGCGCCGTCTTTTATGGATTGGAATCGGTGTTGCCATCGTGAATCAAATTACAGGTGTGAACTCGATTATGTATTATGGCACACAAATCCTTAAAGAATCTGGTTTTGGTACAAAAGCGGCTTTAATCGCTAATATTGGAAATGGGCTGATATCAGTTATTGCAGTTATATTTGGGATTTGGCTGGTCGGAAAAGTGAGACGGCGTCCAATATTATTGATTGGTTTGGCGGGGACGACTACAGCGCTCCTATTGATTGCGATTTTCTCAATTGTGCTTGATGGATCTATGGCACTTCCTTATGTAGTGCTTTCTTTGACCGTTTTATTTCTTGCCTTTATGCAAGGGTGTGTAGGACCTGTGACTTGGCTTGTCATAGCGGAAATCTTCCCTCAAAGGTTAAGAGGACTTGGTTCTGGGATAAGTGTTTTTTTCCTTTGGATATTAAACTTTGTGATCGGTTTTGCTTTCCCGATCTTGCTTAGCTCTGTAGGTTTGTCTTTTACATTCTTTATATTTGTGGCTTTAGGTGTATTGGCAATCGGTTTTGTATACAAATTCATGCCGGAAACAAAGGGGCGTACACTTGAAGAATTAGAAGAGCATTTTCGTTCTCGACACGATCATAATACTCCTGAACAATCAGTTATTGAGGTATAAATATGTTGAAAATCTCTCTTCTTATAGGAGGGATTTTTTTAGTTTCAGAAAAAATAAAATCCCTCTGGGTAGAGGGATCTTGATTCAGCATTTTAAGATGTTCTACACGTATAATACTGGAGTTGATACTTTAAAAATCTCGCCATCTCTTATATAAAAACGAGGGATGCGGCGGCTTAATGTAGACACGACTTCATAGTTAATCGTATTGAGCATTTCAGCCACTTCATCAACGGAAATCTCGGCTCCCTTTTGCTTACCGTAAATCACGACTTCTTCTCCTTGTTTACCTTCACCGTTTTCTCCTAAACTGACCATGACCATATCCATTGTTACTCTTCCTGCCACTGGCACTCGTTTTTCGCGATGAAGAACAAATCCGCGATTGGAAAGGGCACGAGAATAGCCGTCAGCATAGCCAATCGGGAGTGTAGCAATTACTTCATTAGGTTCTGCGATGTATGTAGCACCATAGCTAACGGTTCGGGGTTCTGTCCGCATGGTTTTCACATAAGCGATGCGTGCCTTTAAACTTAACGCAGGTTCAAGCTTAACGAGATTTAGTTGTTTAATATAGGCTGAAGGATATAAACCATATAAGCCGATACCTAAACGGATCATATCAGCGCTAAATTCCGGAAATGCGATAGCTGCAGCTGTGTTGCACATATGCACGGTGGGCAGCTCAATCCCTTGTTCTTTTAAAAAGCTGAGAAAATTGATGAATTTTTCGTGCTGCAGCTTTGTGAGTGTTGTGTCTGGTTCATCAGCTGTTGAAAAATGTGTAAAAATCCCTGTCCATCTGAGAAATTCGCTTGCCTTTAAGGCTTTCACTACTGCTAAAAGCTCTTCCTTTGTGCGTACACCTAATCGTCCCATGCCGGTATCCACGTTAATATGAATAGCCAGCCGATCAGTACTTGCTTCTTTCTCCAATATCTCGTTTGCTTCTTTTATCCAATCAACCTGAAATGCTGATAATGTTATATTCCAAGCCGCTGACTTCTTCACACAACTAAGGGACGTAAAACCAAGCACAAGGATAGGTGCTGTAATCCCCGCTTTTCGTAAAACGATTCCTTCCTCCACGCTGGCAACAGCAAGCTCACTCGCCCCGTGTTCAAGTGCATGACGCGCCACTTCTATAGACCCGTGACCATAACCGTTCGCTTTTACGACAGCCATAATTTTGCTCTTATGTGGAATATGACGGCGGATCGCTCGCAAATTCTTTTTAACGGCATCAAGATTGACTTCGATCCAAACTTCTCGGCAAAGCTTTATCATCAACGCTTCCTTCCTTCTTATGGATTGTAACTACCACCTATTGCCGCAAGAATAAATGTTAATTGTTGGATGATTCGATCTTATTTTATTCAACTTTATTTGAAATCATTCAACAGCAAATCCATGTGATACGAGAAGGTGCCTATCAATGTTCGAATAATAGCAAGTACGGGATACATGAGGCTTGTAAGTGGGGTGTTAATGGATGCGGCGACCAAGGATTACAAAAATGATTATTTGTTTTGGGACATTTTTTTCTAAGGGTAGATGATAACGAGAAATCTAATCAGGAAATACTTACCGTTGTTATGAACATTGAAGAACCTTTTAAATGAGAAGGGCTGAGGAAATTCTGTAAAAGATAATCGGTTGAAAAGGCAGTCGATTCCTTGTTCCATAAACCTAACATCAGAGTATATAATTATACTCGTATTCACAAAAATCGTTTAAGTAAGGGGTATACATGAATAGGGGAGTTAGTTTTCAAATACCGAATGAATATGGAAATTTTCTATGGAGAATACTGCAGCCGGTAGAAATAGCTAATTATAGGTGGCAAACGAGTGGGGAATCTTATTTTGTTGTAGAAGGAGAGCTCGATGATGAGGAGCTTTTTCATGACTACGCAATTGTTGAGGGGGCAGTTTTTGAGCAACAATTAAAAACGAATCAGTACTATACCATTTTCGTTGAACTGAAAGCATTTCCATATGGAAAAATGGTTAATCAAGTCAATACATATGAAGAGTTTGCTGACAGTGATTGCGAACTTGTCCTGTTGATAGCAGATAATAGCTACGTTTCGATTTACTGTAAAAACAAAAATATCATTGAAAAACTGTACTTCAATGCTTTACAGAATGATTTTGAAGACGTTGAATTTATAACTGATGAAAATGACACAAGAACAAGCCTTACTGTATGATACTCAATAAAAATTAAAGGAGCTAGTACATGACAATGCAAATTAAAATCAAGTATCTAGATGAAACACAAACAAGAATCAGCAAAATTGAGCAGGGAGACTGGATTGATCTTCGGGCAGCTGAAGATGTAACAATCAAAAAAGATGAATTTAAGCTTGTCCCATTAGGTGTTGCAATGGAGCTGCCTGAAGGTTACGAAGCACATGTCGTCCCTCGTTCAAGTACATATAAGAACTTTGGCGTTATTCAAACAAATTCAATGGGTGTTATCGATGAGTCATATAAGGGAGACAACGATTTCTGGTTCTTTCCTGCTTATGCATTGCGTGATACTGAAATTAAGAAGGGTGATCGTATCTGCCAGTTTAGAATCATGAAGAAAATGCCGGCGGTTGAATTGGTTGAAGTCGAGCATTTGGGAAACGAGGATAGAGGAGGACTCGGTTCAACAGGTACGAAGTAAACAAAATAAATCCTTGGCTGTCTTCATGCTGTGTGATTGATCAATGGAGGTTTCAGCCAAGGTACATATAAATATTATGTATAAAATGAATATTTTAATACGAAGGATTTAATTAAAAACAAAGTTTAAAAAGGGAAGTTTTGAAAAAGTGAAATAGTAATAACTAAAGTCGATAAAGAACCTAAAGATGTCAAAGGAACAATTTTTCTGGTGCTTTGCTTTTTTGAAGGTTTACTTAGCTCGTGGATAACTGCCCCCCATAAAAGCATGGATGCTAAAATTATAATACTTATATACATAAAGATGCTCCTTTTATTATATTTACAGTTTTTACATTTTTATCGATTTTACCACATTTAGGATTGAGTTGTCGATGAAACAAGCATCTCTATAAAGAAATACTTTTATCTAAATTTTTATAAATAGGGGAAGGCAACTAAAAACTAGTAATGCCACTAATAATAAGCCAAGTTAAATGACATGTGTTCATTAATAATTGAATTTACAGCAGCCTTGAGACAAGTTCAAAATATAAGATGAAATGAGACATAAGACTTCACAAAAAAATCTGAGTATCGTCGATAAATATCATAAAAAAGCCCCCGGTATGTCGCCGGGGAATTAATAGACGTTTAAGAGATTTAGTGATGTTTTTTATATGATTCGACAAAATCATAATAATGATCATCGTCATCATAATACTTTTTTTCGTAATGATAATCGTGATCATCGTAATACTTTTTATCATGGTCATCATACTTTTTGTCGTAATCATAATGTTTTTTATCATGATCATAATACTTGTCGCAATCATAATGCTTCTTATCATTGTCGTAATACTTTTTGTAATATGTTTTTTTCCAAGTGTAATACTCTTCTTTATATTTTTTATAATAACCCAATTAAATTCCTCCTTTATGTTATTCGAATTTAATTTATGAAGTTTAAATGATATGGTATGGTCAAATGAAATAAGAATAGTAAAAAGAGGCTGTTTAAAACACTTTCTGAAAAACAAAACGGATAGCTGTTTAAGAGCGAGAGAGAGCACTCAATCACTGTAAAATAATAGTAAAGTGTATAGAGAAGATTAGTATACGTAAAAAGGGACTTTCTCATTGAAGAATATTTGAACGTTATGGTTAAGATTCAAGAGCTCTATGATGTGATTTTTAACACTGCTTTTGAAGGGTTTAGAGTTAGACATCAAAAACAAACATCAAAACCGGTTAGAAACAGATCATATAAGGAATGAACCGCTGCCAAATATCATAAAAAAAATGAATGAAATTAGAGAGAATTTATTTTAAAGAAAGCCCAATTGCACATGGACAAATGACAATTGATATTGAGGTAAAATACAATGCATTAAATCAGAAAAAGCTATTGGAGGATTTAATGTGTTTAGACAATTTCCAATTTGGTATACACAAACACCTGACTATTTGAATTTTTATGTGCCGCAATATCAAACCATTTCTTATAATCCTCAACAATGTTATCAACGGTGTATGTACCAAACTGGCGGTAACTATGAGCTATGTGACAGACTATGTTATGGAGAAATACAGGTGTAAAAGAGGGGGTTATTAACTCCTCTTTAAACACACAGTGAGTGGAATAAGATCCTCACTTTATCTGCGAGTGCTTAGTATTTGCGATAATATTGCATTCGTAATAAATTATGCTTAGAACTGAAAATGAAAGAAGGATATGAATAGTTATGACGCAATTCGATAAACAATACAATTCAATTATAAAGGATATTATAAATAATGGAATCTCAGACGAAGAGTTTGATGTGAGAACCAAGTGGGACTCAGATGGAACACCGGCACATACTCTAAGTGTAATCAGTAAGCAAATGAGATTCGACAACTCAGAGGTTCCGATTTTAACGACAAAAAAGGTTGCCTGGAAAACAGCCATTAAAGAGTTGCTCTGGATTTGGCAGCTGAAATCTAATGATGTTAATGATTTAAACAAGATGGGCGTACATATTTGGGATCAGTGGAAACAAGAAGACGGCACCATCGGACATGCATATGGATTTCAGCTGGGGAAGAAAAACAGAAGTCTAAATGGAGAAAAAGTGGATCAGGTAGACTATCTTCTTCATCAATTGAAGAACAACCCGTCTTCACGCAGACATATTACAATGCTGTGGAATCCTGATGATTTAGACGCAATGTCCTTAACGCCATGTGTATACGAAACTCAATGGTATGTGAAGCAAGGTAAGCTCCACCTCGAGGTAAGAGCACGGAGCAATGACATGGCATTGGGAAATCCATTCAATGTATTCCAGTACAATGTGTTGCAGCGCATGATTGCTCAAGTGACTGGTTATGAGCTTGGTGAATATATCTTTAACATTGGGGATTGCCATGTGTACACACGTCATATAGAAAATTTGAAAATTCAAATGGAAAGAGAACAGTTTGAAGCACCTGAACTATGGATCAATCCTGAAGTGAAAGATTTTTATAACTTTACCATTGATGATTTCAAATTATTCAACTATAAACATGGGGACAAGCTTTTATTTGAGGTAGCGGTTTAATGCTGCCTTTTTATTGTGCAGTGAATGGATAGCAGGTATCCTAATTTCATTAAGCAATCTGGAAGATGAATAAAAATTGAAGGACAAACACGTATAATACATAAAAAAGATTAACTCTACAGTTAATCTTTTTTATTCAGAAGAAAATATCCTAACTTTGAAACTAAATACAAAGTAAAAGCAATCATTACAGTTCTAGATATTACAATTCCATGAATAGCTAAATCATATCCAGCAGGTACCAACGCATTTGTATTACACATAAAATATATAGATATTAGAAGTGCTACAATAACTAAAATCATTCCAAAAAGACTTGATTTTTCATATTTCATACCAATTTCCACCCTTATTAAAGTTAGGTTTAAACAAAAGAGCTGAAGAAACGAACTATGACCAGTATGCTCCAAGGAAAACCGCCAGACAATGCTGGCGGCTTTTTGCTGCTTCGTTTATTTATGAACAGAGATCGTAACGTTATTTCCTGCAACTGAAACCTTTGCGAAATCCTGTGTATCTACCACAGGAGTGACGGCTTTATTGTCGATTGTGATGTTGTTAAAAGATGTCGAAAAGGTTGCTTTGATCGCATCACGCTGGCTTTCATACGAAACAGCCGCGGTAGCAAGGGTTTTCCATTTTGAAATCGTGCCGATGTTGGTTCCTTGAATTTCTGTGATAATCCGTCCGGTGTAGCCGTCATTGTTCGTTCCCCAAAGGGTCATGCGCGTATTGCCGCTTAAATTTTTATAGATTGTCATTTGGACTGTGCTTCCAGGGCGGAAGCCTTTATTGTATGTGAATTTGTCTTTTCCTTCGATGTATGTTTCTTCATTTTTGGACCCAACCTTCATGAGGGGCTTCCAGACGTTGTATTGTTTGCTGTACTGAAGCCCGATATCGGCTTCAGTTCCGCTTGTTGCCCTAAAGCCAGAATAAATATAGGGAGTAGAGACCGAGTCGTTGTTTTTGACAGTTTCAGGAAGCGTGATTTTAGCTGTAAAAACGGCGCCCGTACTGTTCAGGTAGACACGGCCGCCGATTCCGTTAGGCAGCTGGGATGCTGCTTTTGCGACTTGAGCATCTGCCGCGGGTAAGCCTGGTATACCTGATGAAAGGGTTCCGAAAAGAACCGCTGTTCCTACTGCACCTGCAATCAATACTTTTTTCACCAAAATTCCCCCTTTTGATAGTGGTTTCGCCATTTATTATACCTTATTTTGGAACTGGATTGATGTATATAATCGACAAAATATTTCATTTTGAGTGAAGTAAGGGACGAAACGCTTCGCCAATCTGAAAGCTATATACCTTTATCAGAGGAAAGAATGAGATCACAATCGTTTTAGCCGATTTGAAATTTTCCCTAAAATAAAAGTACAAATGCTTAAAGAAACGATCATTAAAAGAATGCCCGCTATCGTTTCCCAGCCTGTAAAAAAGAGGTGACGTTTCATCAATGTCTGTCCTTGTAAAATGATAAAAGCACAGATACCGACTAAGAAAAGAAAACAAATACTTAGGATTGCTAACGCTTTACGTGAGTATGTTTTCATTTCATCTTTAAAATACAGCAATACGAAAACAAAGCAGATAACATTGGCTATTGTGCTTATCACCTCAAAGCTTTTCATGACAACTGATATAAATAGACAAAGTAAAATGAGATAAAATACGATGTTTCTATACAAAAAACCTCTCCTTTTATGTATGATCCTCAAAGAGTTTATAAAAGTTTCTTTGTAACTGCAATAAACTGAATGCGCTCATTTATGAACTAACTAAACTATGTACTAAATATTCATTATTCTTTTTTGGATTCAGTCACCAAGGTTTTCATAGAAAGGGAAGCTTCAGAAATATACATATAGTGCACAAACAAAAAAGACCCGGCAATAGCCGGGGAAAGTAAAAACGAGGAGATGTTAATGGCGTTTAGTAGTGTTTTTTATGCTTTTTATACTCTACAACATAATCATAGTCTTTTTTATCATGATCATAATATTTTTTATCATAGTCATCATATTTTTTGTCGTAATCACAGTCATCATATTTTTTATCATGGTGGTCATAGTATTTTTTATCATATTCGTAATACTTCTTATAATACGTTTTTTTGACCGTATAATACTCTTCTTTGTATTTTTTGTAATAACCCATATTTACTCCTCCTTTATTTTTACTACGCTTTATTATACGGTGAGTAGATTTTGCGGCTTGGACAGTTAAAATCATAGAAGGAAAAAAGGGCTGTCCAAATGATAAAAAAAAGGCAGATGACACAGAAACAAATCAAAATAAAGAGCCGATTTTTCATCGGCCCAAACGATTTATCCTACATTTGTTTGTCTTCTTTGTTTTCTGAGTCATTTTTTCTGATATCCTGAGTCAGTCCGCTTGTTGCTTGTTTAAATTCTGATAAGGCTTTTCCTGCTGCACGGCCAAGCGCCGGCAGTTTATCAGGCCCAAATACTAAAAAACCCACAAACAAAATAACGAGTATTTTTGTGAAGCTTAATTCCATATCCTTTTCCCCCTGATTGAAGTACAACCTTTTAAACAAATTATAAGAGATAGCAGTACAAATGGGAATGCATTTATTTTGAACATTTTAAAACCAGCACAAAGACGGATTCATAAAACGGCTGCTGCTGAATATAATGTCCAATGCCACCTGCCTAAGAAGCAGGGAGGCAGGCTGGATCAATTATGTAGCTTTGCCGGAAATGATACAAACGTATCTGCGGCTACCATTGAAATAGAGGAGTGGTGTAGCTGATGAGATTCACTAAGGTAGTTGGATTTTTGTCTGTTTTAGGGTTGGCTGCGGTTTTTCCATTAACGGCACAAGCAGAAAAAGCCGGAACTGCGGGGGCTGGAGAGTGGGATAAGTTGGGGACTTACACATATACTTACTCAAGTCCGACGGTATACTCGACCGGAGGAGATTTTAGAGTGTGCCTTTCAGGAAGCACTCCTTTTTCTGTTTCACTGCACTTATATGAGGATGATCCCGGTGACAATCCTGATGATTATGTAGGGGCAAACTATTTTTCACCCGGAGAATGCCACACCTTTGGCAGTATTGGAAAATTTGTAGATGGGAGCAATAACAAGGCCGAGTTCTTTGTTACCGATTACTCTGGTAAATCTAAAACTGTTACGTTTTATGATTGATGGACTCAAATTGTGAAGTATAACCCTTGGAAAAAAACAAAAAAGAGAGATACCTCTCTCTTTTTTATTCTTCGACAGCCTTACGAAGCCGTTCATTTACAATGCCAGTCCAGCCGCCATCCATCTTACCGCGAACGACGGAGCTTTTCTCGTTTGCTTTGCCGATCACTTCATTCGGCTCTTTCCAGCCGCTGTGAATAAGGGTAAACCCTGTCTTTTCCCCCAAGTCTTCTAATTGAAAGGTAACGACCCATCCTTCTGTATCCCATTCAAAAGAAAGTTCAGTTGGAGCTTGAACAGCCAAAACTTTACAAGGGGACGGCCCAAACGGCGATTGTAAGTGAAATTCTTGTCCTTCTTTGAGCTGAAAGTCATTGGGCATAAACCACTTGGCAATGCCTTCTGAAGTAGAGACTGTCTCCCAGACTTTCTGAATGGGAGCCTCCAGAGTAATGCTTTTTGTAATATCCGGTAATGCATTTTCGTTGTTTTGAGCCATTTCGTTTACCTCTTGACATATGATGTTTTTTCAATTCAATCATATAATAACTAATAAGATCATGTCCATAGCGTGCATTATTTATGCTAGAGCTGCTGTTGAACAGCGTGTCAGTCGCCAGTCTGATCTGTGAATGGGAGAATTCTGCATGCGCGAAAAAGAGAGAGAGGTGTATGTTGTGATTTCGTTCATTCTTGTTTGCAGCCGCAACTGTTATGTTTGAACTGGGATTCCTGTTCAGCCAATTTATTTTGCGATTTTTGTTTTAATAGTAAATGAGCCATTTTCTAAAACAGGAGGTTTTTTATGCTTGGAAAAATCAAAGCAGCCATTGATAACAGTCCAGGGAAGCCGGCCAGAATTTTAGTTAGTGAAAAAGCGTTTCAGCAATTAGAGGAAGAAATGCGCTTTGTTTACGTTTCCAAACCGAAAACGATAATGGGGATTCCTGTGGAAGTTTCAGATCAGGCAGAAAGCTTCAAGCTGGAATTTTAGTTTTCCCAGACTGCTAAAAGGCTCATTTTGTGTTAATTATGCAAAATGGTCAGGTTGATTTCTTTAAAAGCATGATGAAATGTTCATCATGCTTTTTTATTGAGAAAAAAGACGAACATAAAAAATAGGTATACGGGAAAAATAATCCTATTAGAGAGAGGGGAACTGACAGATGGATAACATGATATCAACACTTACTGACTGGAATGTGTGGTTTCAAGCGTTAGTAGTATTTCTCGTTCCATATGTAATCTATAAAGTGTTTACTTGGATTCATGTATAAGAAGGTGCAATGATGAGGTGGCGGAGCAATCAGTACAAAACACAGAAGCAGCATAAATCAGAATATTCGACAGCTGAAAAGCAGGATCAGGATGTGTTAACCGGTAACATCGGATACGACTTAGAACATGTAAAAAGAAAAATAGGACATAACGGGGACGTTCATTTCCGTGAGCTTGAAATCACTCAATTACATGTAAAAGCGGCATTGATCTTTGTTGAAGGACTGTCTGATCAGGAATTGATTAATAAAGGTCTATCAGTGTTAGTCATGAATCAACCTAATCAGGTAAGCGATGAAATTTCTCAATCCGGCAAAGGTATTTTAACTTCGAAACAGATAAAAAATCAAATCATATCAATCGGTGATGTCATAGAATCAGAGAAAATCAGTGATATCGTGTTGAATGTTTTCATGGGTTCGACAGCGCTTCTCATCGATGGAATACCGCAGGCCTTTCTTCTGGGAACTGTAAAAAAACAAAATCGAAGTATCGAGGAGCCGCTTTCAGAAGCGCTTGTCAGAGGGCCGCGCACAGGCTTTACAGAAGAGTTGAGTACGAATACAGCTCTTTTGAGACAGCAAGGAAAAAATGATCAATTAACATTGCAGAGATTTGAAGTAGGAACACGATTAAAAAAGGATTTAATTATCGCTTATATGAATGACATTGCAGACCCAAAAGTAGTCGAGGAAGTAAGAAAAAGAGTGAGAGGGATTGAGATCGATCATTTGCCGGAGTCAGGCTACGTTGAACAGTTAATTGAGGATAATTATTTGAGCCCGTTCCCGCAAGTACAGAGTACAGAACGTCCTGATCGCGTCATAAGCGGATTAATGGAAGGAAGAGTAGCTATTCTGCTAGACGGCACTCCGTTTGCTTTGATTGTTCCAGTCACTTTCAGCATGATGCTTCAATCGCCTGAAGATTATTATGAACGGTGGTTCCCGAGCTCGCTCATCAGATTGCTGAGGTTCATCGCAGCAATGATAACGTTATTCGCACCCGCTTTATATATATCATTTATTTCTTTTCATCCTGGGTTAATTCCGACCAAGCTGGCGATTTCAATTTCCGGGACGCGCCAAGGTGTTCCGTTCCCATCTCTGATTGAAGCCTTATTTATGGAAGTCGCGATTGAAATTTTAAGAGAGGCGGGGCTTCGTTTGCCAAAACCAATTGGACCCGCAATAGGCATAGTTGGCGGATTAATCATCGGGGAAGCAGCTGTGCAGGCGGGGATTGTCAGTCCAATCATGGTCATTGTTGTTGCGCTCACAGCAATTTCTTCATTTGCCATCCCGCATTATAGCACAGGTATAGCACTTCGGATGCTTCGGTTTGGCGCGATGTTTTGTGCGGCGGTGTTTGGATTGTTTGGAGTCATTATGTATTATCTGCTGCTAAGCAGCCATGTCGTAAAGCTAAAGAGCTTTGGTGTGCCATACGCAAGTCCGGCAGTGCCCTATCACTTAAAAGATTGGAAAGACTTTGTTATCAGAATGCCTCTTTTAGTCATGAAGCGCCGGCCTAAATTGATGAATACAGATAATACAAAACGGGTGAAGTGATGAACTCGACAGGATGGTGATAAAGTCTCATGTTCAGCCCAACCAGTAAAATCACAACCGCTCAGGCAACGGTTATCATCATTAATTATATGCTTGCTGCCGGAGTTCTTACGCTCCCTCGGACAGTAACAGAACAAACACAATCTCCTGATGGATGGATTTCAGTTTTATTAGGCGGGGTCCTAGCGGTAATAGCCGGGATGATGATAGTTAAATTAAGCCAGCAGTATCCTAAGGAGACCTTTTATGAATACTCCCGACATATTGTAGGAAAATGGCTCGGGCATCTGATCAGTATTGTTTTTATTACTTATTTTCTGGCACTCGGTGCATTTGAAGTCAGAGTCATGTCCGAAATCGTGGATTTTTTTCTCCTCGAAGGGACACCGTCTTGGGCCATCATTATGACAGTTCTTTGGATTGGGCTTTATTCAATTACACAAGGCCTAGATCCGATTGCACGGCTTTTTGAAATGATTTTTCCGATTACGGTCATCATCTTTTTAACGATAGCCCTCATGAGTTTAGGTATATTTGAGATCAACAATTTGCGCCCTGTATTAGGTGATGGAATCATGCCGGTTCTTAGAGGTGTAAAGACAACGAACCTTTCATTTACATGTTCAGAAATTATGTTCATTTTAGTAGCATTTATGAAAAAGCCGAAAAATGCGGTGAAAGCAGTTGTGATCGGGACAGGCGTTGTGACCAGTTTTTATATGATTACGATGATTATGGTCATCGGTGCACTATCAGTTGAGGGAGTTGTGACGAGAACATGGCCGGGGCTTGACCTGATGAGAAGTTTTGAAATACCTGGTTTAATATTTGAACGGTTTGAATCATTTCTGCTTGTGATTTGGATTATGCAGCTTTTTGCCACGTTTATTATCACTTTTTATGCAGCTTCCCTGGGAGTCTCACAAGTTTTTAAAAAGAAACCCCTTTCATGTATGTTTGGGCTGCTTCCTGTTATATATATCCTCTCTTGCATGCCGAAAAATGAAAATGACGTCTTTATATTAGGCGATACGGTCAGTCATATCGCTTTGTATATATTTGGCGCTTTGCCGATTTTGCTGTTAGTCATTTCGAAATGGAGGAAAAGAGGTGAAAAGTAAACTAAAACGTCAATTGCCTGCTATGGTCATAGTATGTCTGCTGATGATTTGCGTAACAGGATGCTGGAGCAGTCGGGAAATAGAAGATCTGGGTCTCACATTCGCTATCGCAATTGATAAAGGAAAAGAAACGAACACTGAAAAAGAGTTAAAAGAAGAGGGCGGGAGCTATCCGAAAAAAGACAACATTACGCTGACCTATCAATTTGTTAATGAAAAAGCGGCAGGCGCGGGCACAAGCGGGGGAGGCGGTAGCGGACAAGGAGCGCAAAAAGCGTACATTAATATAAGTGAAACAGGGGATTCATTACAGCAGATCGGAAGTGAGGTTGCATTAAGACGGGACCGAGAAGTGTTTAGCCCGCATTTAAAAGTTGTTGTCATGAGTGAAGATGTGCTGCACACATTTCCAATCGACGAAATGCTGGATCAATTTTTTCGTGATAATGAAATCAGGCTGAGCTGTCTTGTTTTATCTGCTAAAGGGGAAGCAAGAGACGCTCTCCAGCTGAAAGAGAACGGAGAAATTCCGGCATTTCGGCTGATTGGATTAGGTGAAAATGAACATAAAGTTTCCAGAATTCTTCCCCCTATGACACTCGCGAAACTAATTGGAAAACTGCATTCTGGCAGCAGCTTTTTACTGCAAAATGTGGTTGCGGCGAATGGAGCGGTCAAGTATTCCGGAGCAGCTGTAATCAACGGAAAATCGAAAAAAATGATAGGCACCTTAAATGAATATGAAACTGAGGGGATTACATGGATTAGAGGAGAAGGGAAAGGCGGAGTTGTCAAAAGTCATGATAAAAAGAGCCAACAGACGTTAGCGTACGATATCAATAAAATCAAAAGCAGAATTCAGCCAATCGTAAAAGGGAAAGATATTTCATTCCATGTCGATATTGAATCAGAAGGCGATTTGGTTGAAAACTGGAACACAAAAGAGGCGTTGGACACCCAGTTTATAGATCGTCTCGAAACGACTATTGAAAACGAGGTAAAGAAAATAGTTGGTCAGGTATTAAAAAAAATTCAGCATGATTATAAAGCAGATGTTGCGGGTTTTGATGAATCTTTTAGACTTACATATCCTCACTTATGGAAAAGGGTGAAAAATAACTGGGATGACACCTTCAGTAAAGCCGACATCACATACAGTGTGAACGTCACAATTACTCATTTCGGCACGGTTAAAACTCAGTAATGAATCCCAAGGAAGAGAAGGAAACATCTCTTCTCTTTTTTATGCATTTATTAGGATAAAGATACTTTTTTTGGAGAGATATACACTTTTCAAATCGACCAATATGCTAATATAGGAATTGCTTGAAATAGAAGGGAGAAGGGGCTGTGAGGCAGAAACCGATTTATGTAGAAATCGAAATGAAATCTGATCTGGATACACTCTGGGAATATACACAAAACCCATCACTGCATAAGGAATGGGATCTCCGGTTTTCAAATATTACGTATTTGAATAGTCAGCCATGCGAAAAACAGAAGTTTCTTTACGAAACAAGGGTAGGCTTTGGATTAAAGGTGTCAGGTACAGGAGAAACCGTCGGTGTTTTCAACAAATGTTCATCTGAAAGGTCTTCTTCACTGGCTTTTGGCTCTGATCATCCATTATCTCTGATTCGGCATGGAAGCGGCTACTGGAAGTATATACAGAGAGAAAATGGGAAAATGACGTTTTTAACACAGTACCAATACAAAACAGCCTACGGACTGCTGGGAAGATGGATTGATCGTTTATTATTTCGGCCGCTGCTTGGCTGGGCGACTGCCTGGAGCTTTGATGCATTAAGGCTTTGGGTAGAGCAAAATAAACATCCGAAGCGCTTCATTCGATCTGCTATCATCTATGTGTTCATGTGTCTGTTTTTCAGCCTGTTTTGGTTCTATCAAGGCTTTGCAGGTGTTAAGACAAGCATATTGGCAGGAACAGCGGAGATAGGCTTAGCTATTTTGTGGCTGCTTCCTTTAAAAAGAAAATGGATCATTCATGGTGTCCAGGCTTGTATTTTTGCTGGGTTTGCTTGTCTAGGTTCCGAAATATTCATGTGGGTTCTGTTGAGTGTGTTTTCTGCTGCAAGCGGCGCTCTTAGCCTGCAGCTCCCCAGTGCCAGGCGCACAAAACGAAAGAGAAAGAAGTGACATTGTGAGTTCGATTTATGAAAAATCAATTATTAACTATCATTTGCTGCATCCCAAGCTGCGGAAACGGTACCAATTAGACGGGTCTCAAACATTCAGCGGGACGGGAACGATGTCAGAAATAAGCGGAGGCTCTTTTCTGGTTAGAATGCTGTTAAAACTGGGTGTTTTTTTCAGATGCTTCTTTTCAGAAAGAGGCAAAGACATTCCATTTACAATACAAAATAGAACTTGTCTTTTGAAATCGCAACATACAGGAATAGAATGGAATCGTACATTTTTCTTTAAAGGCAAAAAACGTTTCTTTGACGCGATAATGATATATGACAAGAAAGAAAATAGAATACTTGATTTCTTCGGCAAACCTCATCTGCTGCTGTCTGTTTTGACGTTCGAGGCATCTCTTGACGGCTCTCTTACGATCACATCGGGAAAGCAATGGCTATTGATATGCGGAAAAAGAATCCCGCTGCCGAAATGGCTGACCGGTACATCCGAAGTTTGCGAAACGTTTGATGAAAAAAAGAATTGTTTCACCATTGAAGTGCATGTGCAAAATACAATTCTTGGCACTCTTTTCTTTTATAAGGGAACGTTTCAGGAGGAAGAGAGAGAATCATGAAACGAAATGGCATAGTCAGTGCGCTTTGTTTTATTGGATTTCTTGCAGCAGAAGCACCGGATATTTCAGTGGCAGAGGCACTCGTTTTGTTATCCATTCTATTTTTCGTGCCGGGAATTTTTCCTTTTGTTTTTCGTCAATCTCCGGTTCGTGCTGCTCAGTTTATGGAAAACGGGCTAATCCAGTGCTATCCTGTAGCCGCATTCTTTGCGGTGCTGGCTCTAGTGACGGAGGTTGGGGGTTTCGCGCTAATCTGGTGGATGTACACAGTTTTTAATGCATTGTATGCGATCCTCCGCCTTTGGGAAACAAAGATACATAGAATCGAAGAGACATCAGTTTTGTTCGGTCTTATTTATTTGGCGGGAGGAGGATTTTGGTTTTTTGCTTATGCTGCCCATTTGCAGATCATGCAATTTGGCCCTCTCATCATTTTGCTGACTGCTGTCCACTTTCACTATTCTGCTTTTCTGATCCCGATCTTCAACGGTTTACTCGGCAGAACCATTAGAAAACATCGGATGTTGTACAGTTGGATAACATGGGTGATTTTGCTTTCGCCCCTTCTTATCGCACTGGGCATCACATATTCAAAAATACTTGATGTCATTGCGGTTAGCATTTATATGGCGGCGATTTATCTTCATGCATTTTTGGTGTTCACGGCAGCTTTTCGCACCAAGACGGGGACATTTCTTATTCGGCTTTCTTCCGCTGTTTTAATGATAACGATTGCTTTCTCGATGATTTATTCATTTGGTGTCTTTCGGCAAGAAGTTACATTGACCATCAATCAGATGATTTGGATTCACGGTTTTGTCAACGCGTTTGGTGTTATCTTGCCCGCTCTCATAGGGTGGAGAATAGAGGATGCGAAACCTTTTGATGCAGACAGTGTAAAGACATTCAGCCGTATCTACGGAAAAAGAAAGATTGGAGAAGAATTTTTAGCTAACATTCAAGCTGAAAATAACGCTCGGTACAGCGGACTTGTGGATGATATGGGCAGCCTGCGTTCAAAAGATTTTTCACCAGAAAAACTGGCGCCGCTCATTCTTTCGTTTTATGAACAAACCATCGAATACAATATTAAAGCAAAAGTAACATGGAGCACGTGGTTTCGGCCGCTTGCAATTATTTACGAATGGTTCAGCAGAAGAATCGGCCAAATACATCTTTCGACGAACCCTGACTGGTATAGGATGTACAGCAAGATAAAAGGTGTTCATTCGAAAAAAGACGGAAGGGAAAGAGTACGTGCCTGGATTAGAACAAATGAAAAAAACGAAACCATTTTTACCGCTCTTTATTCAGTGTATCGTTCAAATGGAGAGGGGTATATGAATATTTCTTTACCGCTTCCATTCAGCAGCATGACAGGTGTTTTAAAACCATATCATCATCAGGAGAAGCTGGTTTTAACAAGCAGCCGGAGAAAAAGCAGAGCGGGGGATGAGGGGATTTATCTGCAAACAAGAGCGGGAACTTGTCCGCTTCCTTTATCTGAAACCTTTCTGATAGAAGCTGCACATGACAACAAATTAACCGCTGTTCATCATATGTGGCTGTTTGGATTAAAATTTCTAACTGTTCATTACAGCATTACACATATTAACCAGCCTATTGAAAGAACCTAACACAAAGAAGAAGCTTCGTCTGCCAGTTGCTGCATTTCAAAATTCTGCACCGCATCAAGACAGGAAAGGAAGGGTTTATGGTGTTTTATATCAGTTTATTTCTGATTCTTTGGCTGGCTGCGGGGTTTGCAGTGGGAATGAAACAAGTGTATGTCGATCAGCTGTTTGATAAAGCTGTGATCGAAAGACTGGAAAAAGAAGCGAATGATCATGGACACGCTGACCGGATGATCAAACAGCGCGTCCTTTATATTGCAGCAGTGACAGTAAGCGGGTTTATTTCTGTTTATTATGAAATGAAAACAATCCCGCAAAGGCGAAACATAAGAAAAATTGAAAAAAACATCATGAAATTAAATCAAGCAAAAAAACGAAGAATGAAGAGAAAATAAAAAATGCACAGGCCAAAGGGCAGGTGCATTTTTGTTTTGTATGGAAATGGGAGAGGTGGTGCCAGCTTACTTTTCATAAATTCAAAAATGAGAAGAACAGCGCCCGGGCTAATGGTATATAATATTGTGAATTTAACAAAAATTTAACAAGGAGGACGAGAGAATTCGTGCTAAAGCCTCAAAGAGACCTACATCCTGTTGATTTGGACTTAGAGGCGGAGTAGATGAAACCGGCCAAAGTATCCCTGCTCCGCCGTTTGCTCCATTCCTTGAAGCATGTTGATTGTAACATAGCCAAACGTTTTCCATCAACTATTAAAATTGTAAAATTATTGTTGATTTTTATGGTGTTTACTCCGATTTCTTCAATTTATGCTGAAGATGTATATCAGAATTTTGAGGAATTAAAAAGCAATGAAGATCCTTCTGATTACGGCGTTGTTACGAAAGAAACCGGAAGCCCTGTTCTTGTTTTAGCCATTCACGGAGGAGGTATTGAAGGCGGGACAAGTGAAGTAGCGAGAGAGCTCAGCAAAGAGTACTCGATGTATTTATTTGAAGGCTTAAAATCGGCAGGAAACTCAGTCCTGCACATTACGAGCACGCACTTTGATGAACCTCGGGCCCTTAAAATGACGGGAAATCATGAATATGTCATTTCATTACATGGGTACGCAGAAGAAGATCAGCAGATCGAAGTCGGCGGTACAGATCGCGTAAGAGCGGCAGATTTAGTTGAGAAATTGCAGCATGCCGGTTTTCCTGCTGTATTGCTCAATATGGACCATCCGCATGCGGGCGTTAGTCCGAATAACATTGCAAATAAATCAAAAACAGGTTTAAGTATCCAGATAGAAATGAGCACAGGCTTTAGAAAGTCTTTGTTCGGCATCTTTTCTTTAAAAAGCAGAGCTGTTACTCAAAATGAGAGGTTTTATGAGTTTACAGAGGTGATGTTCCGTTTTCTCAAAAATAGCTACTGAAAAATAGGAGGCGATAAGACAGCCTCCTATTCCTTATGTTTCTCTTTCGTTTCGGGAAACAGCTCGTCCGCGGCTTCCGTTTGATACTGCAACGCGTTATCTCTCGTTGACAGTTCATTTCGGAAATTTTCATCAAGCACATTTTTCAGTAAATACCGATGAAAAAAGTATTCAAAAACAGTAAGACAGGCAGCGGAAAGGAGAGCCGCTCCAAATGGTGAGAAATCGTTTCTTGTTTGGGTTAAAACAAATACCCAAAGAATAACGAATGAAAGGCCAAAGTCAGCCAATGAAGCTGTAATATTGTTTGTTCTGGGTAAGACGAGCATGTCACCAGAAAGATAGGAAACAAAACCTAAGAAAAGTGCAATAAACATCACACTTAAAAAGGATGCGTGATAGACTCTGTCCAAAATCACATATAAAAGGGCGAGAGTGAAAGCAATCTTTGAAGCAAGCGCAATGATATGTTTCATTTGACCACCTAAATTGTTATTTTTTGAAGAAAATTCTTGGGCGTAAACAAATGATAAATAATGCAATTCAAAACCATTCATAATGGTCATGTTACTATTTTAAACAGTCCGTTTTTGTTTACACTGGTATTTTTTTTCAGCTGTATGAAACTTTCTTATGAAAAAAGTCGTATATGTGGATGATCAGCTATCAAGGGGGGGGAATGATTTGTGGAGATAAAAGGAATCAATCACTTGCTATTTTCAGTTTCGCATTTGGATACATCGATTGATTTTTATCAAAAAGTGTTTGATGCAAAGCTTTTGGTAAAGGGAAGAACAACTGCATATTTTGACATGAACGGCATCTGGCTAGCGCTTAATGAAGAACCAGACATCCCGAGAAATGACATTAAGCTTTCTTATACCCACATTGCTTTTACAATTGAAGATCATGAATTTGAGGAGGTATCAGCTAAATTAAAAAGACTTCATGTCAATATTCTGCCTGGCAGAGAACGAGATGAACGCGATCGAAAATCAATTTATTTTACCGACCCTGACGGCCACAAATTTGAATTTCATACCGGAACCCTTCAAGACAGGCTTCGATATTACAAACAAGAAAAAACGCATATGCACTTTTTATGATGAAACTTTTGATATCACAACCATATTTCATATAAGGTTAAATTTAAAGAAGGGTGTTGGTGGAGACTTTATGTTTGGGGAAGGTTTCTACCCGACTTGTTCAACGATGCCATATCTTTTGAACTGCACAAGTGATTGGGTGAAGGTGAAATTGAAATACATATTACATTTTATATGAAGAAAGCGAGCTGTTTTATCAGAATGTTGAACTAATTAAACTATGTACTAAATTTTCAGTATATTTCAATTGCTTCGCCCCTTAAGAAATATGAAACCGTATCCTTCCACGACCTAAAAAATGAAACGTTTTTAAGAAGATGGCGTCTAATATTTTAAATGTTCATATTTTGATAAAAGTTTCCTGAAGGAAAGAAAATTTCTTGACTTCAACAATCTTTTGGTGGATAATTATGGTGTAAACATGATGTTCTTTTTCCTCCTATTCAGGCTCGCACCCAAAAGTCAGGGCGAGCCTGCTTTTTTTGAACAACAAACCCCCTCTCCGTAAAGGAAGAGGGGGTTATTTTATGCATCTGATAGATCAATAGATTAATGGACGGTTCTGAACACGCCAATCACTTTCCCTAGAATGCTGACATTCTGCAAAATGATAGGTTCCATCGTTGGGTTCTCAGGCTGCAAGCGAATGTGGGTATCCTCTTTATAGAATCGTTTTACAGTTGCTTCATCATCTTCTGTCATCGCAACTACAATTTCCCCATTGTTCGCTGTGTTTTGCTGTTTAACGATGACATAGTCCTTATCGAGAATACCAGCATCTATCATACTGTCTCCCATAATCTCCAGCATAAATACATGCTCGTCTGGAGGAACCATGCGGTCTGGGAGCGGAAAATATTCTTCAATATTTTCTACTGCTGTAATAGGAGATCCCGCCGTGACTTTCCCGATGACCGGTACATTAACGACCTGGCTTTGCGGAATGTCTACTTCTTCATCAAGAATTTCTATTGCTCTTGGTTTTGTCGGATCCCGTCTGATCAGCCCTTTTGTTTCCAAGCGGGCCAAATGGCCGTGGACAGTAGAGCTGGACGCAAGCCCGACAGCCTCTCCGATCTCTCTCACGGAAGGCGGATATCCTTTTGATTTAACCTCTGCTTTAATAAAACGGAGGATATCAAGTTGCCTTTTTGATAGCTTCGTCATTTTTCGCACCTCAAAACGTCGATTTTAAGAAGATTATAGCATGATTTTCCTTACAGTACAAACATAGGTTCGAAAAAACAATTGACAGAAACGTTTGTTCGTATATACTGAAATTATAAAAATGCGAACAAACATTCCTGTTGGAGGTTATGATCATGAGTAAAGAATCTATTATTTTTGTCGGTCTGTTCACAGTGATTTTGAGCGCGGTTATCCTTATGCTGTCATATACAAGCAGCGGCCAAGAGCTTAATCAGTATGTTAAAATAGAAGTCCAGCAAGGCGACACACTCTGGTCAATTGCTGATCAGGTAGCAGATACAAAAAAGATAAACAAAAATGATTTTATTGAATGGGTAGCTGATAAAAATCAACTTCAAACCTCTGATATCCAGCCGGGTGATGAGTTAGTGATCCCATTGAAAAAGAAGCATCAGGATGCATATGAATTAGCAACTGTAAAATAGAGAGGAAAGAGAGATAAAATGAAAGCACTCATTTATGCCCGTGTAAGCACAAATAAAGAACAGCAGGAAACGTCATTAAAGCGGCAGGAGGAGGAGCTTACGGCCATTGCAGCGGAGAACGGCATGGAAGTGGTCAAAGTGATTTCAGAAAAAGCCAGCGGATATGAAATGGATCGGGATGGTGTATTTGAGCTGCTTGATGAGATTAAGAACGCTGGAATTGATGTCATTTTGGTTCAGGATGAGACAAGGCTCGGACGGGGAAACGCAAAAATCGCACTGCTTCATTGTATTTATAGAGAAGGTGTGAAAGTCTATACAACGGCTCATAGAGGTGAACTGGAGTTATCGGAGGCTGACTCAATGGTCTTGGAAATCGTCAGCATTGTGGAAGAGTATCAGCGAAAGATTCACAACATGAAAATCAGACGGGGAATGAAGCGTGCAGTAAAAAACGGTTTTAAACCGCAAAAAAACTTAAAAAACCAACATGAGAACAGTGGAAAAGAAAAAATAGAGGTGCCAATCTCTGAGATCGTCCGCCTGAGAGCGAATAAACTGACGTTTGCTGAAATCGCGGCTACTCTAAGAGGGTTTGGCTATGATGTCTCTAAAGCAACCGTTCACCGGCGTTTTCAGGAATACATAGAGAATGAAGAGACAGCAGAGTGAATCAGTTGTAAAACTTTTTTTGATCTAGTACTATATAGACAAAATGCAATAAAGGAGTTTAACATGATTTCAAACGCGAAAATTGCCAGAATTAATGAGCTTGCTGCCAAAGCTAAAGCTGGCGTTATTACAGAAGAAGAAAAAGCCGAACAGCAAAAGCTCCGTCAAGAGTATTTGAAAGGTTTTCGTTCTTCTATGAAGAACACGTTAAAAAGCGTGAAAATCATTGACCCAGAAGGCAATGATGTAACACCAGAAAAGCTAAAAAGAGAACAAAGAAATAACAAACTTCACTAATATAAGAGGAATACGGCAATATCGTATTCCTCTTTTGCATATACTATAATCAAAACTCTTATGTGACAAAATTCAACAAGTTTCTCTCAAATTTAAGCTGAAACAGTTGAGAAAAAGTCGTCAGACATTTATGATGTAAGGGTACAACACATAAGGAAGGGGATTTTTATGGATACAATTGAAAAGAAATCAGTTGCTACCATTCGCACACTGTCAATAGACGCTATTGAAAAAGCAAATTCTGGTCACCCAGGGATGCCGATGGGAGCCGCTCCAATGGCATACACGCTGTGGACAAAATTTATGAACGTAAGTCCGGCAAACCCTGGCTGGTTTAACCGTGACCGTTTTGTTTTATCTGCTGGACACGGGTCAGCACTATTATACAGCATGCTTCATTTAAGCGGGTTTGATCTTAGTATTGAAGATCTTAAGGGATTCCGCCAGTGGGGCAGCAAAACACCAGGACATCCGGAATTCGGACATACTGCCGGTGTTGATGCTACAACAGGTCCGCTTGGCCAAGGAATTGCCATGGCAGTCGGTATGGCAATTGCTGAACGCCATTTAGCGGAAACATACAACCGCGATTCATTTAACGTAGTCGATCATTATACATACAGTATTTGCGGTGATGGTGATTTAATGGAAGGTATTTCTTCTGAAGCCGCTTCACTCGCAGGCCATCTTCAGCTTGGCCGTCTGATCGTACTATACGATTCTAATGACATCTCTCTTGATGGAGACCTCGACCGTTCATTCTCTGAAAACGTGAAACAGCGTTTTGAAGCAATGAATTGGGAAGTTCTTTATGTTGAGGATGGAAACAATATTGAAGAATTAACAGCGGCTATCGAAAAAGCACGCCAAAATGAAAAGAAACCTACATTAATTGAAGTGAAAACGACAATCGGATTCGGTTCACCTAACCGTGCCGGTACATCCGGTGTTCACGGTGCGCCGCTTGGTAAAGAGGAAAGCAAATTAACAAAAGAAGCTTACGCGTGGACATATGAAGAAGACTTCTACGTTCCGTCAGAAGTTTATGAGCATTTCGCTGCAGCTGTTAAAGAATCAGGTGAGAAAAAAGAACAAGAATGGAATGCTCAATTCGCTAAATATAAAGAAGTTTATCCTGAACTTGCTGAACAGCTTGAACTGGCAATCAAAGGAGAGCTTCCGAAGGACTGGGATCAAGAGGTTCCTGTGTATGAAAAAGGAAGCAGCCTGGCATCCCGTGCATCTTCCGGTGAAGTTCTCAACGGACTTGCGAAAAAAATTCCTTTCTTTGTCGGAGGTTCTGCTGACCTAGCGGGATCGAACAAAACGACTATTAAAAATGCCGGTGATTTTACAGCGGTTGATTACTCAGGCAAAAACTTCTGGTTTGGTGTACGTGAATTTGCGATGGGTGCAGCCTTAAACGGTATGGCGCTTCATGGCGGTCTTCGTGTATTCGGCGGAACTTTCTTTGTCTTCTCTGATTACCTGCGTCCTGCGATTCGCCTTGCAGCGTTAATGGGCCTTCCTGTGACATATGTCTTCACACATGACAGTATTGCGGTTGGTGAAGACGGTCCGACGCACGAGCCTGTTGAACAGCTTGCTTCACTCCGTGCGATGCCTAACCTTTCTTTGATCCGTCCAGCAGACGGCAATGAGACAGCAGCAGCATGGAAGCTTGCAGTGCAAAGCACTGACCACCCAACAGCGCTAGTGCTTACACGTCAAAACCTTCCTACCATCGATCAAACAGCTGAAGAAGCATTGGCAGGAGTAGAAAAAGGTGCATATGTCGTTTCTAAATCTAAAAACGAAACACCTGACGCTCTTCTCATTGCCTCCGGATCCGAGGTAGGTCTTGCAATTGAAGCGCAGGCTGAATTGGCAAAAGAAAATATCGATGTTTCTGTTGTCAGCATGCCTTCAATGGACCGTTTTGAGAAACAATCTGATGAATACAAAAACGAAGTCCTTCCTGCAGATGTGAAAAAACGTCTTGCAATTGAAATGGGCTCATCATTTGGATGGGGCAAATACACAGGGCTTGAAGGTGACGTTCTCGGCATAGACCGATTCGGTGCATCTGCTCCAGGTGAAACCATCATTAACGAATACGGCTTCTCAGTTCCGAACGTAGTGAATCGAGTTAAGGCATTAATCAATAAGTAAGCTTTTGAAAGAGGATGAGTCAAATCATCCTCTTTTTCTTGTTTATCCGACAAAAATAGTATTGGCTGTTTAACAGTAATAGACAATTCTTTCTTTTCTTCTTTTGTATAATAGAGAGCAAATGAAATGCTGCTGGAAAAGGGGATGAAAAGATGGAACGTCACTACTATACGTACCTGATCAAAGAGGAATTTGCCAATCACTATTTCGGCCGGGAATCGGTTATGTTTGAGCTGTTTCAAGACTATCATTGGACAAGCCTTGAAAAGCAGCAGTATGAAATGACAGAGAAACAGATTCAATATATTACACAACCAATCCCGATTTTACATATGCATCAGCGGTTAAAAATGAATTTAAACAAGACGGATTACAGGCAGCTGGATTATATTTATAGAATAGCTTTGCCGAAAGCAAAAGGCCACGCGACGTTTATGATGAAGGAGCACATGATAGAAATTGTGGCTTCGGGAGATTACGAGGCAGAAACGATATTCTTTGAAGTGTTAAGAAAAGTAAGCCCTTGCTTTTTAGCAATGGATTTCAATTCGAAGCGTTACGGATGGCTAAATCCGGTGAAAGAAAGAAATTTTGTCTAAAACCGAAGAAAAAGAGATGTAAATGTTGTATAATAGCTTTTGGTTTAGTACACTTTAAACTAGACAACATGAAGGAGGAAATAAAATGACTTTATGGGTTGGCATCCTAGTGGGCGTTGTTGCATTGCTCATAGGTGTTGCACTCGGGTTTTTTATTGCTCGTAAATATATGATGAGCTACCTGAAAAAGAATCCGCCTATTAATGAACAAATGTTACGCATGATGATGATGCAAATGGGAATGAAACCTTCTCAAAAGAAAATCAATCAAATGATGAAAGCCATGAATAATCAAACGAAATAATACGTAAAGATTATGATATAGAGAAACATGGTTATAAAATAAAAAACCCTTATACGGGTTTTTTATTTTGCAATCATTCATCACCCGCTACTGCTCGAAGGCGCTGCTTTTGATATTGTATGAGAAGATGGTCAAGCTCCTGACTGAGCTCTATCGTAATATGAGATGTCATTCCGTTCGCCATGACAATTTGCAGCAGCTCTGCTCTTTTTTTTTCAATTTCTTTTAATAGATGCTCTCTAATCACAGGGATGTATCCTTTCATACATTAGATCTTCAAAGTGAATGTTTATATTATATCCATATTTATACTAATTTTCAAATGAGAAGGAGTATAATGTCTCAATGTCAAATTAAATTATATAAGTTTTTTCTGAAAATAGAAATCCTTCAAGTGAAAGTGTTAAAAAAATGAAATGATTTTGTCATAACTTGAAGGAATGTCAAATCATGAAGGGATGATGACATGGGAGACGTGAATTATTTTTTGACATTCGGAGCGGGGTTTTTATCCTTTATTTCGCCTTGCTGCCTGCCGCTTTACCCAGCTTTTTTGTCATATATTACAGGGGTCAGCATGGACGATGTAAAAACAGAAAAGCTGCTGCTGCAGAAAAGAAGCTTGTTTCATACTTTGTGTTTTTTGCTTGGCTTTTCAGTCATTTTTATTGCTTTAGGCTATGGAACATCTTTTATTGGCAGCCTGTTTAGGGATTATCACGATGCGATTCGGCAAATTGGCGCGTTGCTTATTATTTTGTTCGGTTTCATTACACTCGGTGTGTTCCGGCCTGAGGCTATGATGAAAGAGCGGAGAATCCATTTTAAGCATAAACCAAGCGGGTTTTTAGGGTCGGTCTTAATCGGAATGGCATTTGCAGCTGGATGGACACCATGTACCGGTCCGATATTAGCTGCTGTTATCACACTTGCAGGCACCAATCCGGGCTCAGCGGTGCCATACATGATGTTATATGTACTCGGTTTTGCGGTACCGTTTCTTTTATTGTCTTTTTTTATCACAAAGCTGAAGTGGATAAGGAAGAACCAGCTTTTCATTATGAAAGCTGGCGGCGTTTTGATGATTGTGATTGGTGTGCTGTTATTCTTTAATTGGATGAGCCTGATCATTATTTTGCTGTCAGATCTTTTTGGAGGCTTTACTGGTTTTTGACGGTAAATTACTTTCGTACTACTACTAATCCTTTTGTTTTTGGTACAATAAGACTATTATCTGTGGAAATCGATTGTTGGAGGGGAATATGACAAGAGTTTTAGTTGTAGACGACGCCAAGTTCATGAGAGTGAAAATCAGAGAGATCTTGGAAGAGGCAAATTACATAATCGCAGGCGAAGCGGCGGACGGTGAACAAGCAGCGGACCTGTATAAAAAACTGCGCCCGGACCTTGTGACAATGGATATTACAATGCCGGTGAAAAACGGCATAAAAGCGCTTCGTGATATCTTAACCTTTGATCCTAAAGCGAAGGTCATCATGTGCACCGCCATGCGCCAGCAAAGAATTGTAACGGAAGCAATTGAGCTGGGGGCAAAGGATTTTATTGTTAAGCCGTTTGAGGAAACAAAAGTGCTGGAAGCTGTAAGCCGCGTTATGGGACATTAAAGTCATTTCTTTTCAAAATGGTTTTTTTTATTGTTTTGGAGTATAGTATATAGTATCAACACTCCGAGAAACAAAGGAATGATAAGTATGATGATTATAGTTTCATCGATTATTGCTGTGTTAATGGCTGTAGCTGTGATGGTGGTCAGAATAAAGTCCTCTGACAAGCCTGTTTCACCAAAAAAAATCATTCTTCCGCCGATTTTTATGAGTACGGGAGCGTTAATGTTTTTATTTCCGGTATTTTGGGTAACTGGTGCAGAGTTTTTGGAAGCATTCACTTTAGGTGTGATTTTCTCTATTTTTCTAATCAAAACTTCTAAGTTCGAAATTAAAAATAATGAAATTTACATGAAACGCTCTAAAGCATTTGTTTTTATATTAGTCGGTCTTTTGGTGATCAGAATCGTGATGAAATCGATCTTGAGCACATCAATTGATTATGGTGCACTGAGCGGAATGTTTTGGATTCTGGCTTTCGGTATGATTGTGCCTTGGAGAATCGCCATGTATTTATCATATCGAAAACTTCATAACGAGCTGCAGTCATCTAATATTCAAATGAATTAAAAAACCTTTCCTCTTGTCAGGAAAGGTTTTTTATTTGAGAAGGGTCTGATAAGGTTCCAAATCGATTTTTTTGTCCCGCAGATGCCTTTTTAAGAAGGTATGGTCTCTTTTAGGAGTTGCGAGAATATAGCCTTTGATCATAAGTTGCTGATCAATCTTTGCTACCTTTTCTTTTAATGCAAGCTCACCGATTTTGCCTGCGATTTTAGCTTTTGCTGCATCTCTGAACAGCTCTGGCACGGGCGCAGTCAATTCATCTAGAAACTGTTTGTTTTCATCGTTCCATAAATGTCTGCTGTTTTCAATATAGTAATCCTGCCAATCAAGCTCTGATCTGCCGTCCTCTTTTGGTAAACGCTTTAAAAACTTTCGAAACATGAAAAAACCGCCGATTGATAATAAGACTACCATCATGATCACCCAAAACAGAATAAACCATAAAAACCATCCTTCCAGCATCAATCATTCCCCCTTATTCTAACCATATTGTATACGAAGAGAGATTAGAAGAACACAGTAAAAAAAGAATAGAAAAAAGTGATAGACGTCTAGTCAAAAGAGATAGTAGATCATATTCTATTGTATAGTGAATCTGCTATTTGGCCATGGGAGAGTCACTAGAGGGTATTTGACGATAAATGGACGGAAAAAAAAGTCACTTTCATAATAGGGGATGAAAGTGACTTTTTATGTTTAGCTGAGAGGAAATTGAAGAGAAAAAGAAGAGCCATCTTCTGTTTCTTTATTGACGGCGACTGTGAGTATTTGATTTTCGCATTCGGCTTGAATGGTTTTGTCATTAAAATAAAAAGGAAGCATCATTTGTTTTTCAAAAGTCTGTCCTGACGATTTGACTGTTAAGATGAACTCGCATCCAGAAAGGGTAACTGTTACTTGTGTAGGCTGTAAAAAAGTCAGATCCGCTTCTATAATATACTGCTGACTTGTTTCATATAAATCAATAGGCAATGTTTCGTCGTACCAGGCGAAGGGGTCTTCAAAAAATTGCCGAAGCCATTCATCCATACTATCGAAATCATTCGCATCGTTGCGTTTTGAATGGTTCATGGAAGCATTCCTCCACATATCAACCTTGCTTTACATCATATGCGGTGGATTATAAATGGGTGAACGCATAAAAAAACAGACACTAAGGTCTGCTTTTCTTACATATCATGGCTTGAGTTGTGCTTTTGTCTTGTATGGTTTCGGTTCTTTACTTTTTTGCTTCCGCTTAGAGGCTCAGGTTGGCCGGGATTGTGTCCTTTAGGGGCGTTTTTATGCATATCTTTACTTGTATTCTTATTGGTCATAAAATGAGAACCTCCTTAAAAGAGTTCGGTGTTATTGATTGGTTTTTCTTTTTTTGTTATTTTGGCGTTCTGCTTCAGTCAGTACAAGCTGGTCGTTTTCAATATAGCCGGCGCCTTTGCCTTGGCTTTTTGCGTCATTCATTCCGTTAATGACGTGATTCGCTTTTCTTTTGACCATCATTATCACCTCAATCATAATATGGCTTCTTTTATTGTGTTATATGAGAGAGCGTAAACAGTAAAAATTACCGGTACATTTTTCTCATAAGTCGAACTTATTGTATTTAATAAAAACATTGATATTTACTTATGTATGATTTTGTTTTAATATGAAATTGTGAGAAAATTGTGATGGAATGTAATGTTCATCTGAGAATGATCTGATCTGAAGGGGGATTTTGGAGAATGGCAAACGAGCAAAAAACTGCAGCAAAAGACGTTTTCCAAGCGAGAAAAACGTTTACTACAAATGGGAAAACATATCATTACTACTCTTTAAAAGCGTTAGAAGATTCAGGTATAGGAAAGGTTTCGAAGCTTCCTTATTCCATCAAAGTTCTTTTAGAATCAGTATTGCGTCAAGTTGACGGCTTCGTTATCAAAAAAGAACACGTGGAAAATTTGGCAAAATGGGGAACTGCCGAATTAAAGGATATCGACGTTCCGTTCAAACCGTCTCGTGTTATTTTACAAGACTTCACAGGGGTTCCGGCAGTAGTAGATCTGGCTTCACTGCGTAAAGCAATGGCAGCTGTCGGCGGAGATCCTGATAAAATCAACCCTGAAATTCCTGTTGATCTTGTTATCGACCACTCTGTACAGGTAGATAAAGCGGGTACAGAAGATGCATTAGCAGTAAATATGGACTTGGAATTCGAAAGAAATGCAGAGCGCTACAAATTTTTAAGCTGGGCAAAGAAAGCGTTTAACAATTATCAGGCAGTACCGCCTGCAACAGGTATTGTGCACCAGGTCAACCTTGAGTTCTTGGCAAGTGTTGTCCATGCCATTGAAGAAGACGGCGAGCTTGTAACGTATCCTGATACGCTTGTCGGAACAGACTCACACACAACAATGATTAACGGTATCGGTGTTCTCGGCTGGGGTGTCGGTGGAATTGAAGCTGAAGCGGGAATGCTTGGACAGCCTTCTTACTTCCCAGTTCCAGAGGTAATCGGCGCGAAACTTGTCGGCAAGCTTCCGAACGGAACAACAGCTACTGACTTGGCGTTAAAAGTAACACAAGTGCTGCGTGAAAAAGGCGTTGTCGGTAAATTTGTTGAATTCTTCGGACCGGGAATTGCTGAACTGCCGCTTGCAGATCGCGCAACAATTGCGAATATGGCTCCGGAATACGGTGCTACATGCGGATTCTTCCCAGTAGATGAAGAAGCGCTTAACTACCTGCGCCTGACTGGCCGTGATCCTGAACATATTGATGTTGTTGAAGCATACTGCAGAAGCAATGGCTTGTTTTACACTCCAGATGCGGAAGACCCTCAATTTACTGATGTGGTTGAAATTGACCTGTCTCAAATTGAAGCAAACTTATCGGGTCCAAAGCGTCCTCAGGATTTGATCCCGCTATCTGCTATGCAGGAAACGTTTAAAAAGCAATTAGTCAGCCCTGCAGGTAACCAAGGATTCGGTTTAAATGCTGAGGAAGAAAATAAAGAAATTAAGTTTAAACTCCTTAACGGCGAAGAAACAGTTATGAAAACGGGTGCGATCGCCATTGCTGCGATTACAAGCTGTACAAATACATCAAACCCATACGTTCTGATCGGCGCCGGACTGGTAGCGAAAAAAGCGGTTGAGTTAGGGCTTAAGGTGCCTAATTACGTGAAAACGTCACTTGCACCGGGTTCTAAAGTTGTTACAGGATATCTTGTGAATTCAGGCCTTCTTCCATACATGAAAGAGCTTGGCTTTAACCTCGTTGGGTACGGCTGTACAACATGTATCGGGAACTCAGGTCCGCTTTCACCGGAAATCGAAGAAGCGGTTGCGAAAAATGATCTTCTGATTACGTCTGTCCTTTCCGGAAACCGTAACTTTGAAGGACGTATTCACCCGCTTGTTAAAGGCAACTATCTTGCTTCACCGCCGCTTGTTGTGGCATATGCGCTGGCTGGAACGGTAAACATTAACTTAAAAACCGATCCAATCGGTGTGGGCAAGGATGGTCAAAACGTATACTTTAATGATATTTGGCCGTCAATGGACGAAATCAATGCACTTGTTAAGCAAACTGTTACGCCAGAGCTATTCCGCAAAGAGTATGAAACAGTATTTGATGACAACAAGCGCTGGAACGAAATTGAAACAACAGATGAAGCTTTATATAAATGGGATAACGATTCAACTTACATCCAAAACCCACCATTCTTTGAAGAGATGTCTGTTGAGCCAGGCAAGGTTGAGCCATTAAAAGGACTGCGTGTTGTCGGTAAATTCGGCGATTCAGTCACAACTGACCATATTTCTCCTGCGGGGGCAATCGGAAAAGATACGCCTGCCGGAAAGTATTTGCAAGAAAAAGGTGTTTCACCTCGTGACTTTAACTCCTACGGCTCCCGCCGTGGAAACCATGAAGTCATGATGAGAGGAACATTTGCCAACATTCGCATCAAAAACCAAATCGCACCGGGTACAGAAGGCGGATTTACGACGTACTGGCCGACTGGTGAAGTAACATCCATCTATGATGCATGCATGAAATACAAAGAAGATAAAACCGGTCTTGTCGTATTAGCAGGAAAAGACTATGGTATGGGATCTTCACGTGACTGGGCTGCAAAAGGAACAAACCTTCTCGGCATCAGAACGGTCATTGCAGAGAGCTTCGAAAGAATTCACAGAAGCAATCTTGTATTCATGGGTGTGCTGCCGCTTCAGTTTAAACAAGGTGAAAATGCGGATACACTCGGCTTAACGGGTAAAGAAGTCATCGAGGTAGATGTTGATGAAACAGTTCGTCCTCGTGACCTTGTGACTGTAAGAGCAATCAATGAAGACGGCAATGTAACAACTTTTGAAGCAGTCGTCCGCTTTGATAGTGAAGTTGAAATTGATTACTACCGCCATGGCGGCATCCTTCAAATGGTGCTTCGTGAAAAAATGAAGCAGTCCTGATGAATCAATAGGAAGAGAAGGCATTTCGCTTTCTCTTCTTTTTATGACACAATGTGCTGCGGAGGTGGCATATGCTGAAAAAATGGCTCGCAGGGATCCTGCTTATCATGCTAGTCGGTTATACGGGATGGAATTTATATCAAACATACAGCAAAAAAGAAGTCGGAATTCAAGAGGGGCAACAAGCACCTGATTTTTCTTTGAAAACGCTATCAGGAGAGAAAAGCTCTTTACAGGATGCAAAAGGCAAAAAAGTGCTGCTCAATTTTTGGGCAACTTGGTGTAAGCCGTGCCGTCAGGAAATGCCTGCGATGGAAAAGCTGCAAAAAGAGTACGCCGACAAACTTGCGGTTGTTGCGGTAAATTTCACTTCAGCTGAGAAAAGTGAGAAACAGGTCCGAGCGTTTGCTGATACTTATGACTTAACGTTCCCCATTCTGATTGATAAAAAAGGGATCAATGCTGACTATAACGTGATGTCATATCCAACGACATATATCTTAGATGAAAAAGGTGTTATCCAAGACATACATGTTGGCACCATGACAAAAAAAGAAATGGAACAAAAACTGGATCTTGATTAGATTCAGTTTTTTTTTTATGCTCAGATATGCTTACAAGTTTTCAGAATTGGAAAAAATAAAAGAATATGCGGAGGTGAGAAGCGTGAAGAAGATGAGAAAACGTTCTTTTCATGAGCTCGTCATGGAAAACAAAAAAGAGCTGATGACCAATACAGAGTATTTAAATCAGCTTGAGGAAAAGCTTGAACAGCGATTTAAGCAAAAATAACCTTTAATTTGTATTCATGTTTACCCCTCCTTTTGAGAAACCTATCTGTTGAGGAGGGATAAACATGGGAAACAACAAGAAAAACGGTCAGCCTCAATATGCTCCAAGCCACTTGGGTACAAAGCCTGTAAAATATAAAGCCAATAAAGGGGAAAAAATGCATGATACTTCAGGACAGCGGCCGATTATCATGCAGACAAAAGGCGAGTAGCGAAAATTCGAGTTTATTTCTAGGAGGTACATCCGAATGACAAAGAACCAAAATCAATATCAGCAGCCTAATCCTGATGATCGTTCTGACAATGTGGAAAAATTGCAGGATATGGTTCAAAATACAATTGAAAATATAGAAGAAGCAGAAGCATCAATGGAGTTTGCTTCAGGAGAAGATAAACAGCGTATCAAAGAAAAAAATGCAAGGCGCGAACAGAGCATTGAAGCGTTTCGTAATGAAATACAGGACGAATCTGCAGCGAGACAAAACGGATACCGTTCTTAAAAAACCAGGGAAACCTGGTTTTTTTCTTTCTGATTTGATTATGGTAAAATGGGGCTAAATTGACGTTAAGGGAGCAGAGTAATCTTGCATGTATCAAAAAAAGAAATAGAAGTGCGTTATGCAGAAACAGATCAAATGGGGATTGTCTATCACGCAAATTATCTTGTGTGGATGGAGGTCGGCAGAACGGCCTTGATTAAGGACTTAGGCTTTTTATATAGTGATATGGAAAAAAAAGGCGTTCTGTCCCCAGTCGTTGATATCAATATTTCCTATAAAAAGCCGCTTCATTACGGAGAAACCGCGGTTGTACATACATGGATAGAGGAATATAACGGCTTTAAAACCGTCTATGGTTATCACATTTATAATCCGGCCGGTGAGCTTTCCATCAAAGCCACCTCATCTCATATTTGTGTGGATAAAGAAAGCTTTAAGCCAATTCAATTCCGCAAAGCTTTTCCTGATTGGCACACAGCATATGAAAAGGCCAAAAAATAGGGAAGTGAATGGGATATGGCGTTTGGTGTGAAACGGGAGGAACTTAACCGGTGGAAACAAGCAGTGAAAAGAGGAGAAATCGCATTTTTAACACATTACTGGCTGGATGACCGATTTCCGGGAGCAAGGACTGTAACAAAAGCCGGTTGTGCAGACATTGATAAGCTGGTTCAGTGGGGAGCGGCGTACGGGTTAAAAAAAGAATGGATCCATAAGAAAAGTGAATTTCCTCACTTCGATCTGCTGGGTGAAACACAAAAATATGTTTTGGAACAAGAAAACCTAACCGATCATCTTATACGATTTCATTTGTAAAAAAAGAACGCACATGAAGTGCGTTCTTTTTTATTGGTATTCAAAAACCGGTTCATCAGCGTCTTCTGAATAGCTGACGAGAAGGTCGTGGTTATCAAAGTACCATAAATCACTTTCTTCAATAAAGAAGGTAATGCCATCAGCTTCTGCAGTGACTCCAGCCTCTTGTGGGGCATCTTTCGCTACACCGAGAGAAAAACCCTTTTGAACGTTGCTACAGCCTCCATAGCGGACGAAAAAGCGAACCTGGTCTCCGCTTTCCAAATCGAGTTCTTCTTTATACCAGTTCAATGCGTCTTCGTTAATTGTCATATTCATAACAGAACACCCCTTTGTTCTTCATTTGAATTTTCTCTATTATAAACGTATTAGGCTATTCTGTGTCAAAAGAGAAGTTTTTTAAGCTTATAACCATTTTACTTTAGGTTCTGTTTTATTGATAATTCGTTTAATGTTCGCTCGGTGTCTGTATATCACAAAAATAGTGAGCAGGGTAACGACAATCAATAAATACGTATCATGGACAAAGAAACTATATATAACAGTATAGATCCCTGTTAACATCGATGAGAGAGAAACAAATTTAGTCAAGTATAAAAAGATGAAGAATACCGCAACCATCGTGATAAATAACAGGGGTGCGTAAAATAGCAAAACGCCTCCTGATGTCGCCACGGCTTTACCGCCTTTAAATTTGGCGAAGATGGGAAACACGTGGCCTAAAACCGCAAAGACTCCTGCAAGAAGCGGGTGAATATCAACATGCATGAGAAAAGGCAATGCAGTTGCCAGTGTCCCTTTCAAAATATCTCCGGCTATGACGACCGAACCAGCTTTTACACCCAATGTACGGAATGCATTGGTAGCGCCTAAGTTGCCGCTTCCGTGCTCCCGAATATCAATTCCCTTGGCAAGCTTGCCCACAATTAAGCCAGATGGAATGCTGCCTATCAAGTAGGCCAAAATAATCAATAAAGCAATTAACATCTACATTTCTCCTTTTTCAAATTCCCTTCTTTTTATTTTAACATGAGATGTCATGATCTGATGATAAGTTTTTTTGTAAAGTTTGCTTACAAATCCAATCAAACATGCATCATATTTTGATTTCTCCTGTTTTGATCGTGTAAAATAAGTGGAAAAGGAGTGACACACGATGCAAAACCCTTCTAAAGCGGAAATTAAAGAGATTCTTCAAAGAAGCAAACGTATAGCGGTAGTAGGGCTTTCAGACCGTCCGGATAGAACGTCACATATGGTTTCAAAAGCAATGCAGGACGCGGGTTATGAAATTATCCCTGTGAATCCTACAATTGATGAGGCGCTAGGTGTCAAAGCCGTTTCATCTTTAAAAGAGATTGACGGTCCGATTGACATCGTAAATGTATTCCGGCGCTCAGAACAGCTTCCTGGAGTGGCGGAAGAGTTTTTAGAGACAGATGCGCCAGTATTTTGGGCACAGCAAGGGCTAGTTAATGAGGAAGCATACCAGATGCTAAAAGAAAAAGGCAGAACGGTTATCATGGATCTGTGCATAAAAGTGGCACACGCTGTAACAAAATAGGTGCAGAACTGCAAAAATCCTTGTAAATTCAAGGATTTTTGCTTTTTAATTTTAAGATATTGTTTGCGTATTACGGTGAAACAGATACAATAAAGCTTGAACAGCTTTTTTTGAATACCTTGTCCAGCTGGGTTTCGGCCGTTCGATTTGCGAAGGTCTGCTGCTTTATATATAATAAACAAACATACGTTCTCATAGTGTAAAAACAGCACTAGCCGATGTTTTGAGAAGAACTGATTCGTTAGCTCTATGTTGCGATTGCAAACATATTGGTTATAATGAGGAGTCCAAGGCAGTACTGGCTCGAGGCGAGGTTTATAAAAAATATCTTATATACAAATGATGTGTAACACTGAAAAAGAGAAAGACAATGTTAGTTTTTGAAAGGGGTTTGTACGTTTGGCTAGAAAACAGCAATTTGATTACAACGAAGATGCCATACAGGTGCTCGAAGGCCTTGAGGCTGTCAGGAAAAGGCCGGGTATGTATATTGGCTCTACTGACGCGCGGGGTTTGCACCACTTGGTTTATGAAATTGTAGATAACTCTGTCGACGAGGTGCTTGCCGGCCATGGAGATCACATAATCGTCAAAATACATAAAGACAATAGTATTTCTGTACAGGATAGAGGCCGCGGCATGCCGACCGGAATGCATAAGCTCGGCAAACCAACCCCTGAAGTGATTTTAACGGTGCTTCATGCCGGAGGAAAATTCGGCCAAGGCGGCTATAAGACAAGCGGCGGGCTCCACGGGGTTGGTGCATCAGTCGTGAATGCTTTATCTGAATGGCTGACGGTTACCATTGAGCGGGACGGTTTTGTCTATCAGCAGCGATTTGAAAATGGAGGAAAACCGGTTACTTCTCTCGAAAAGATCGGCAAAACAAAAAAGACGGGAACTCTTACACACTTTAAGCCAGATCCAACGATGTTCAGCACAACCACTTATAATTTTGAAACGCTCTCTGAGCGCTTAAGAGAGTCTGCGTTTTTGTTAAAAGGATTGAAAATTGAGCTGATTGATGAACGCAATGACCAGCATGAGGTTTTTTATTATGAAAACGGCATAGAAGCGTTTGTTGCTTACTTAAATGAAGAAAAAGACGTCTTGTCTGAAGTGGTCTCGTTTGAGGGGGAGCATCATTCTATAGAAGTGGACTTTGCGTTCCAGTTTAACGATGGTTATTCTGAAAATATTTTGTCGTTTGTCAACAATGTCAGAACAAAAGACGGCGGGACGCATGAGTCAGGTGCAAAAACTGCGATGACACGTGCTTTTAATGAATATGCACGAAAAGTGGCTTTGCTGAAAGAAAAGGATAAGAACCTTGAAGGCACCGATATAAGGGAAGGGCTTTCAGCCATTATTTCTGTCCGCATACCTGAGGAGCTTCTTCAATTTGAGGGACAAACAAAAGGAAAGCTCGGTACTAGTGAAGCAAGATCAGCGGTGGATGCGATTGTTTCAGAGCAGCTTGCTTACTTTTTAGAGGAAAATCGGGACACCGCAACGCTTCTTGTCAAAAAAGCAATCAAGGCGAGCCAGGCGCGCGAAGCGGCACGCAAAGCCCGTGAAGAAGCAAGAAGCGGCAAAAAACGAAAAAAATCAGAAGCGACTTTAAGCGGAAAGCTGACGCCTGCGGGTTCAAGAAACCCGGCAAAAAATGAATTGTATCTCGTTGAGGGAGATTCAGCAGGCGGGTCAGCCAAGCAGGGACGAGACCGCAGATTCCAGGCGGTTCTGCCTTTACGCGGTAAAGTCATTAATACAGAAAAAGCTAAGCTTGCTGATATCTTTAAAAATGAAGAGATCAATACGATCATTCATGCGATCGGCGGGGGAGTCGGGGCAGATTTCTCAATCGATGACATCAACTACGACAAAATCATCATTATGACCGATGCCGATACTGACGGCGCCCATATTCAAGTGCTGCTTCTTACCTTTTTCTATCGCTATATGAAACCACTCATTGAGCATGGCAAGGTGTTCATTGCGCTGCCACCTTTATATAAGGTCAGTAAAGGAAGCGGGAAGAAGGAAATCATTGAATATGCATGGTCTGATGAAGAGATGGGTGATGTCCTGAAAAAAGTCGGCAAAGGCTATACCATTCAACGATATAAGGGTCTTGGAGAGATGAACGCAGACCAGCTGTGGGAAACGACGATGAATCCGGAGTCCCGCACACTTGTTAGGGTCAAAATTGACGATGCGGCACGTGTAGAAAGACGTGTGACGACGTTAATGGGAGACAAAGTAGAGCCGCGCAGAAAGTGGATTGAGAAAAACGTCGCTTTCGGCTTAGATGAAGAAAGCAATATTTTAGAAAATGAAAACTTATCGGTCGCTGAGGAGGTTTAATGATTGTCACAGCCAGAATTATTTCATGATTTACCATTAGAAGAGGTGATCGGCGACCGTTTTGGACGCTACAGTAAATATATTATTCAAGACAGGGCGCTGCCCGATGCGAGAGACGGATTAAAGCCGGTACAGCGCAGAATTCTGTATGCAATGCATACAGATGGAAACACGTTTGATAAAAACTTCAGAAAAGCGGCCAAAACGGTCGGTAACGTCATCGGTAACTATCATCCGCACGGTGACAGCTCGGTTTATGAAGCAATGGTGCGGATGAGCCAGGATTGGAAAGTTCGTAATGTGTTAATCGAAATGCATGGAAACAATGGAAGTATCGACGGAGATCCCCCGGCAGCCATGCGTTATACAGAGGCACGATTATCTCCGATTGCATCTGAGCTTCTTCGGGATATTGACAAAAACACGGTTGAATTTGTGCCGAACTTCGATGACACAAGCAAGGAGCCTGTCGTACTCCCGGCGATGTTTCCTAACCTATTGGTCAACGGATCTACCGGTATTTCAGCAGGATACGCGACCGACATTCCCCCTCATCATCTGGGAGAAGTCATTGATGCTGTCATTAAGCGTATTCAAATGCCATCTTGCTCTGTTGATGAACTCATGGAAGTCATTAAAGGGCCTGATTTTCCGACAGGCGGTATTATTCAGGGCGTTGACGGGATAAGAAAAGCTTACGAAACCGGAAAAGGAAAAATCATTATCCGCGGAAAGGCTGAAATTGAAACAATCAGAGGCGGACGAGAACAAATTGTCATTACTGAAATTCCATTTGAAGTAAATAAAGCAAACCTTGTAAAAAAAATGGACGAGTTCCGTATTGATAAAAAGGTTGAAGGCATCTCAGAGGTTCGTGATGAAACGGATCGAACAGGGCTGAGAGTGGTCATTGAACTGAAAAAAGAAGCTGATGCCAAAGGCATTTTGAATTTCTTATATAAAAATACTGATTTGCAGATCACATATAACTTCAATATGGTGGCTATCCATAACCGCCGTCCGATGCTGATGAGCCTGCCGTCTATTTTGGATGCATATATCGGACACCAAAAGGAAGTTGTCACAAACCGGTCCGTTTACGAGCTTCAAAAAGCAAAAGACAGACATCATATCGTAGAAGGGCTCATGAAAGCTTTGTCTATTTTGGATGAAGTGATTGCAACAATCCGTTCTTCTAGCGATAAACGTGACGCTAAAAACAATTTGATCGCCAAATATGAATTTACGGAGCCTCAGGCTGAAGCCATTGTGTCATTGCAGCTATATCGTTTAACCAATACAGATATTACAGCGCTTAAGGAAGAGGCAGAAGAGCTCGGTAAAAAAATTGAAGAGCTCGAATCTATTCTGAGCAATGATAAAAAACTGCTAAAAGTGATTACAAACAGCTTAAAAGCATTGAAAAAGAAATATGCAGATACGAGACGCTCCGTGATTGAAGAAAAAATTGAAGAAATTAAAATCAATCTCGAAGTCATGGTTGCATCTGAGGATGTATATGTAACCGTTACGAAGGATGGTTACCTAAAACGGACGAGCCAGCGCTCATTTGCCGCTTCCAACGGTCAGGACTTCGGAATGAAAGATACGGACAGGATGCTGCATCAGTTTGAAATGAATACGACAGACGTGCTGCTGCTCTTTACGAACAAAGGAAGCTACATCTATTGTCCTGTTCACCAGCTGCCTGATATCAGATGGAAGGACATGGGCCAGCATTTTTCAAATCTGATCACTATTGACCGTGATGAAACGATTGTAAAGGCCATACCGATAAAAGAATTTGATCCGTCGGCATATCTTCTATTCTTTACGAAAAACGGGATGGTGAAAAAGACAGAGCTCACCCATTATAAAGCACAGCGTTATTCTAAGGCGCTTGTGGCCTTAAATCTGAAGGGTGAAGATGAACTGATTGATGTACATGTAACAAATGGGGAAAGCCAGATCTTTATGGCCACTCACTTAGGGTACGGTCTATGGTTTGGAGAAGATGAAGTGAATGTAGTTGGCGCGCGTGCGGCAGGTGTCAAAGGGATTAACTTAAAAGAGGATGACTTTGTTGTCTCCGGTGAGATCCTTCAGCAATCTGATTCAATTGTCTTGTTCACACAGCGGGGAGCGGTAAAACGCATGAGTCTTTCTGAGTTCGAGAAGACATCCCGCGCAAAACGCGGTGTCGTAATGCTAAGGGAACTGAAAAAGAATCCTCACCGAGTTGTAGCACTGTTCGCTTGCGGTCTTGAACAGCGACTAATGGCAGAAACAGAAAAAGGCGACAGAAAAGAACTGCAGGCAAAAGAGTTGCGGACAAACGACAGATACAGCAATGGCTCTTTCTTTTTTGATGAAGAGGAATCAGGCAAGGTTACAGCTGTTTGGCGCCTTCATACAGAACAATAATAAAAAACCCGCTCATACTATATGAGCGGGTTTCGTTTGTTTTTTATCAGCTTTCATGGTTGGTGAATAGATCTGTTACAGCATGAATGACTTCAATTCCCTGCCATACAAATAAATTCAGCGCTGTGAAAGAAAATAAGCCTAAAATCACCATTCTTAAGATAAACAACATGTTTAACAGCCTCCTCATATTTTCGTTACATAATCGGGTGATGTTGAACATGAAGTTTGCCGAAATAAGACGATTGATAAAATTTGGCCAGTATAAAGCTTTTTTTCCGCTGACGTCTGCGGGAGTATCCCGTACTTTTGCTTTCAGCGGTCAGCAGCAGAACAGCCATTGCCCATAAAGCGGTCAGCGTAAATGCCCCTGTGATGGATTTCTTCTCATCATCAGCATTTTGGCCGGCTTTCATCTCATGCATTTCCTGCTGGTCGGCTACGGCTTTATAATGATGGCCGATATCAAAGGCGTGGGGAATTGAGAACAAATGAAAACTGGCAATCGCCAAGAATAAGATGGATGCTTTCAATATCGTTACTTTTTTCAAATGATCTCCCCCTCCTTTAATATTACTGAATATTTTTATAATAATACCCCAATCCATCCTAAAAGTAAACCTGATTTATTAAATTTAAAAATAAATTTAACCTTGTTAAGTATATATCTTTTTGCTTATTTTTGAAAGAGAAAACTTCTTTTATTAGCGTATGTATACCCGGTTTATGGTGTGAATAAAAACATATTTTAAATGATATGTTTGTTGTTTAGGGTTTATTACTTTATTTATGTGCTAAATCAAAGAGAAAGGCAAGAGAATGGGAAGAAATGATTACATTGTTAATAGGGCACTCTTTTATAAAAGCCAGCTTGCAAGGAATGTTTTTATTCGTAGGAAAATAATAGAGAAGAGGTCGACAGAGTAACATCTGGCTACGACAATATTCTTCTCGAAAAAACTTCCTAATTCGTCATATTGTGATATAATAAAACTCGTTATGTTAAAAAATCTAACATCAAAATCGAATTCGTATTGAATTGATGAAAACGGGAGGTAAATATGGAGTCTTTTTTCAATAGTTTGATTAATATTCCAAGTGATTTCATCTGGAAATACCTATTTTATATTTTAATAGGGCTTGGATTATTTTTTACCATACGTTTTGGTTTTATCCAATTCCGTTATTTTATTGAAATGTTCAGAATAGTAGGGGAGAAGCCGGAAGGAAATAAAGGTGTTTCATCTATGCAGGCATTCTTTATTTCGGCCGCATCCCGAGTCGGCACAGGGAATTTGACTGGTGTAGCCTTAGCAATTGCGACAGGCGGACCAGGCGCTGTATTTTGGATGTGGGTAGTAGCTGCAGTAGGCATGGCTTCAAGCTTTGTTGAGAGTACGTTAGCGCAGCTTTATAAGGTGAGAGACGGGGAGGATTTCCGCGGAGGCCCGGCTTACTATATTCAAAAGGGTCTTGGTGCCAGATGGCTTGGCATCGTTTTTGCAATCTTAATTACCGTCTCATTCGGCTTGATTTTTAACGCTGTTCAAACAAATACAATTGCTGGAGCATTGGATGGCGCATTCCATGTGAATAAAATAGTTGTAGCCATAGTTCTGGCGGTTTTAACTGCGTTTATCATTTTCGGCGGTTTAAAACGTGTTGTCGCTGTTTCACAGTTAATTGTGCCGGTTATGGCAGGCATTTATATTCTTATCGCTTTATTTGTTGTCATCACGAATATTACGGCTTTCCCTGGCGTTATCGCTACAATTGTTAAAAATGCTTTAGGTTTTGAACAAGTCGTCGGCGGCGGAATAGGCGGCATCATCGTTATCGGTGCGCAACGCGGACTTTTTTCAAACGAAGCAGGAATGGGGAGCGCACCAAACGCGGCTGCGACGGCTCATGTATCCCATCCGGCAAAGCAAGGCTTTATTCAAACATTAGGCGTATTTTTCGATACATTTATCATATGTACGTCCACAGCATTTATTATTTTGCTGTACAGTGTAACGCCAAAAGGCGACGGCATCCAAGTCACACAGGCTGCTCTTAACCATCATATTGGAGGCTGGGCGCCGACTTTCATCGCAGTCGCAATGTTCTTGTTTGCATTCAGTTCAGTTGTCGGCAACTATTATTATGGCGAGACAAACATTGAATTTATTAAAACAAGCAAAACATGGCTGAACATTTACCGTATCGCTGTAATTGCTATGGTTGTGTATGGATCTTTATCAGGCTTCCAAATCGTTTGGGATATGGCGGACCTCTTTATGGGTATCATGGCGCTGATCAACTTAATTGTGATTACGCTGCTGTCAAACGTTGCCTACAAAGTGTATAAAGATTACGCGAAACAGCGTAAACAAGGACTTGATCCTGTATTCAAAGCGAAAAACATCCCAGGGCTGAAAAACGCTGAAACATGGGAAGATGAGAAACAAGAAGCATAATATAAATATAAAACAAAGCTGCATTCAATAGTTGAATGCAGCTTTTTCATTATTGGAAATAAATTTAATTTTTCGACTCGAATGAAAAATGACGTGTAAAGTCCCAATTCAGTCCAGTTTTCTTTGTTCTATATGTGTCATGTGTGTCTTATTCATTGGAGGTAGAGCAAATTGACAGGCTTTTAAACCTCCCAAAAACAAGAAATTAGGTTGATAGACAATCATGAGAAAGATTTTTACAATGAGTTCGTGCTCATAAGAAGTGTAGAGCCAAAATGATGCGAAGGAGGAAAAGATCAGATATGAAACGGTCAATCTCTATTTTTATTACGTGTTTATTGATTACGTTATTGACAATGGGCGGCATGATAGCTTCGCCGGCATCAGCAGCAGGGACAAAAACGCCAGTAGCCAAGAATGGCCAGCTTAGCATAAAAGGTACACAGCTCGTTAACCGAGACGGTAAAGCGGTACAGCTGAAGGGGATCAGTTCACACGGATTGCAATGGTATGGAGAATATGTCAATAAAGACAGCTTAAAATGGCTGAGAGATGATTGGGGTATCACCGTTTTCCGTGCAGCGATGTATACGGCAGATGGCGGTTATATTGACAACCCGTCCGTGAAAAATAAAGTAAAAGAAGCGGTTGAAGCGGCAAAAGAGCTTGGGATATATGTCATCATTGACTGGCATATCTTAAATGACGGTAATCCAAACCAAAATAAAGAGAAGGCAAAAGAATTCTTCAAGGAAATGTCAAGCCTTTACGGAAACACGCCAAACGTCATTTATGAAATTGCAAACGAACCAAACGGTGATGTGAACTGGAAGCGTGATATTAAACCATATGCGGAAGAAGTGATTTCAGTTATCCGCAAAAATGATCCAGACAACATCATCATTGTCGGAACCGGTACATGGAGCCAGGATGTGAATGATGCTGCCGATGACCAGCTAAAAGATGCAAACGTTATGTACGCACTTCATTTTTATGCCGGCACACACGGCCAATTTTTACGGGATAAAGCAAACTATGCACTCAGCAAAGGAGCACCTATTTTTGTGACAGAGTGGGGAACAAGCGACGCGTCTGGCAATGGCGGTGTATTCCTTGATCAATCGAGGGAATGGCTGAAATATCTCGACAGCAAGACCATCAGCTGGGTGAACTGGAATCTTTCTGATAAGCAGGAATCATCCTCAGCTTTAAAGCCGGGGGCATCTAAAACAGGCGGCTGGCGGTTGTCAGATTTATCTGCTTCAGGAACATTCGTTAGAGAAAACATTCTCGGCACCAAAGATTCGACGAAGGACATTCCTGAAACGCCATCAAAAGATAAACCCACACAGGAAAATGGTATTTCTGTACAGTACAGAGCAGGGGATGGGAGTATGAACAGCAACCAAATCCGTCCGCAGCTTCAAATAAAAAATAACGGCAATACCACGGTTGATTTAAAAGATGTCACTGCCCGTTACTGGTATAAAGCGAAAAACAAAGGCCAAAACTTTGACTGTGACTACGCGCAGATTGGATGCGGCAATGTGACACACAAGTTTGTGACGTTGCATAAACCAAAGCAAGGTGCAGATACCTATCTGGAACTTGGATTTAAAAACGGAACGTTGGCACCGGGAGCAAGCACAGGGAATATTCAGCTCCGTCTTCACAATGATGACTGGAGCAATTATGCACAAAGCGGCGATTATTCCTTTTTCAAATCAAATACGTTTAAAACAACGAAAAAAATCACATTATATGATCAAGGAAAACTGATTTGGGGAACAGAACCAAATTAGTTAAGCTTTTTTTTGGCGGACATCAGTAACGATGTCCGTTTTTATCATCTAATAGGAGGTTTGCGTTGTGGATGAAATACTGAAACAGTATATGGTGCTGTATAAAAAAATGAGTAATATGATAAATGGTCCCGACTATCCAGGTAAGGAAAAAGACATCCAGCATCAAAAAGATCAGATCGAAGTTTACGAAAAACAGCTGCAGCAAGGATTTTCTACAGATTATGACTATGATGTGTTTGCTGATTCTGTTATCAAATGCGCATATGGCGATATGACGCTGGAAGATTTAGAAGCCGTTTATTATGGATTGACAACACCATTTTTTTGATTTGTCATTCAGCAGTAAAATTTCAATTTCTGTCTCACTAACTTAAGTATACTTTGATATTGAGACAGAAATTTATTTATTTTGTTTACTTCCTAGAATATATATTATGTAAACTAGAAAAGATGAAGATTAAAGCTTTGCTGTTTTTATGTACATCCTTTCTTCTTCCTGTAATTCAGCAACAAAATAAAAAAGCGATTTCCCAATCGGAAAATCGCCAATTCAGACACTCTATTATTTATGTGTGTCTTTGTGCTCTTAACGATTTACAACAAATGTTGTCACGCTTTGAGCTGGAAGATGAGCCCAAAAATGATTGCCTGATACAGTGAGATTCGTTCCAGGTTGTAGATTGCTGCTGCTGCTCGTGATCCATCTAGATACGTTTGAAGCAGATCCATTCTGCAAAACAAAGTTTTGGTTGACTCCTGTGTTGCTTTTATTGATGGCAACAATAACGACCTTGTTGTCACCTTTATAGGCTGACACGTAAACGTTCGCATTAGGGTTTTTCGTTGCATCAATCCTTACATAGCCGGGACGCACAAACTTTGAGAAATGAGCCATATTGTAGCCGCGTTTGCTGATCGTACCATCTTCTTTCATAGGTCCATATGATCTTCGGATGTACCACCATACATAAGCTTGAAAGTCCCCCTCTACCATCGCATTGTGAATATGCTGTGAAACATCCAATGCCTCAGGCCATCGATCCGCCGAGTTGTTATCACTGTTTGGATAGTATACTTCCGTCATCCAAAGGTCCTTCCCCGCTCCTTTTTGTTTGAAAAGAGGATAAGGGAATTGGCTGACCTGTGTGCCGTACAGGTGAGTTCCGAGAATATCCATATTGGCAAGAGCCTGCGGATCGTTCAAAATCGGGTCCGACAAATTCTTCAAGTATTGAAATGACTCAGGCGCAATGACGCGGGCATTGATTGAGCCGGCGTTTTCTCTCATAAAGCGAAGTATTTCTTGCGGCGTCCACCACGTCCACTCGTGAGCGTAATCAGGCTCGTTTTGTACCGAAATCGCGTAAAGATTCACACCATTATTCTTCATGAAGGTAACAAAATCGTTAAGATGCTGCGCGTATGCTGCGTACTTGTTGTATTTCAGCCGTTTAGCCGATGTGTCACCATTACGATTAAAGGTCTCAACCATATCACTTGGAGGATTCCAAGGAGAAGCAAAAACGATTGCTCCATGTTTGACCGCACTCTTTGCAGTCTCCACCTCTTTATACCAATTATTTCGATTTTCATCTACATGAATTCTTAAGATTGAAAATCCTAACTGGTTCTGTCCATTGCCAAAAGCAGTTTCTCTTTGAGCTGCTGTAAGATCCCCAATCCAAGCCGGGTGATTCATCCCTCCAAAACCGCGAATCACTTGTTTCTCTGCAGATACATTAACTGTTACATCACTGGCTGCCAAAACTTCAGTAGCGCCTGGCCCTAACATGACTGGCAACATAGTGAAACATACTAATAATACACAAATTGTTTTTTTAATGCGTGGAATCATTTATTCCTCTCCTTCGTCATGTGTCTTTTACGGTATTAAAAAATCTGCATGGCATATCCATAATGGCGGGCTGTTCCGGTGATGGCTCGTACTTCACCCGCCTCGTTTTTAAGCGGTCCCATTACGAGTGCTATCTTTGCGTAAACTGCCAGTAATCAAAATTAAACAAGTTTCCTGTACCTGTTCCGGTAAATACAAAGAATACTTTGTGCACACCGGTTGCCCCGCTTACTGCAGTTTCTATTTCTCTCCACGTTTGCGCTCCGCCTGTTGAAGGCACATTCAGAGTTCCAACAAGCTTACCGTCTGCACTATCGAGGCGCACTTCTATTTTCCCGCCTAAAGTGGATGCTACATTTGCTTTAAATGACCTGGCACCGCCCGCTCCGAAGTCTGCATTTCCTACAGCAATCCAGTCTCCATTTTGAATGCTTGTTACATGCTGATTATTTACTGGCCCGCCGGGTGCTGTGGACTTCTCTGTCAAAATGCGTCCATTCCAAGCAAACGTTTCAGCTTCTACCCGGTTATAAGGATTCAAATTGGAAAGCTGTGTTACACCTGCATAATTTGCTGCTACCTCTTGGATGGATCCATCTGGGTTATGCACCAGCTTATTAATATGGGGAGAACGGTATCCTTTGCCGGCCCCGAACAGAGCGGAACTGACAGTTTGCGCGTGGTACACCACATACCACTCGTTTTTAAAATTGAAAACAGCATGATGGTTGTTTCCGCCACCTCCGAAAAATGCACCCGGATTTTTCAGGAAATGCCCTCTATATGTAAAGGGGCCCATGGGACTTGAACTGGTCATGTAGCCGATCTCACCCGGGGGTTTATCGGCCGGGTGCGTGCCGCCGAAATTGATGCAATAGGAGTAATAATATGTTCCGTTATACTTGTGCAATCCCGAATCTTCAAACATGAAAGGCGCATCAATTGTAGATGCACTTCCAACAACACTCGTCATATCAGATCCCAATTTTATGACCCTTGCCGTTTTAGGATTGGCCCATTGTGCCTGCGTTGGATTTGAACCGCCAGGAACGCCTCCGCCGGCATATAGGTAACCGGTTCCGTCGTCATCTACAAATACTGCCGGATCAAAAAGCCATACAACACCTGACATTCCTGGCGTACTTGGCGTTACGAGCGGTTTTCCGATTGGGTCGGTCCATGGACCAATCGGGCTGTCTGCGGTGAGAACCCCGATACCTCCGCCGCTGTTTGCGAAATAAAGGAAGAATTTATCCTTGCCATTAATTTTTTTAACTGCGATTGACGGTGCCCAGGATGCACCTGCCCATTTTGCAATTCCACGGCCTCCATTAGCTCCATTGGCACCTGCTACCGGAATGGCTCCGTGGTCTGTCCAGTTCACCATATCCGCTGAAGATATGACGAATACTCTATTCAAATTGGCAAATGAATTATCTTTAATTGTTCCGTTGCTATTATATTCATAGTCATCACTTGACATATAGATGTAGACTCTTCCGTTATAGGTCAGCGCAACCGGATCCGCTCCCAAATGATGGTCGATAAGCGGGTTTGAATTCCCTATATGTTTTGCAATTGTAGGACCTGTGGCAGCATACGCAGACTTCCCAGCTAAGCAGCTCAAAAGTAAAACAAGAATCCATAAACATACGCTACACTTTTTCCTCATCACTTCACATCCTCCTTTTTCCTTAAAATGGGGGATTTTCTTTTGGAATTTGATGACAACAGGTCATGAAGATCGCACGCATAAATTAGCCGGAAGCTGTTTAGCAATGTTCCCAGTTGTTCTGAAAGCTCATCTTCATGTGTCTCCATTCTCTCCTTTCTTCGAGGAGATCGCACCACTCCTTCAAAATTGTTCAAAAAAACTTCCCCATTCCTAGCGACCATTGTCCAGAAAATAAAAAGACAGGATTGTTCATGGCCTCCCACTAATCACATTGAACGGAGATTACATCATTATCCAAGATATCCCTTTATCTAACATCCTACATCATTAAAAAAATTGTGTATAGAAACTTTTGGAGGAGTTAGTGTTCGATTCTACAAAGGAACTGGATACATTTATTCATTGATAAGATGGGGCTAACACTCCGTTTATATTTGTATGTTTTCAGACACAAAAAACAGCCGTTCAATGCGGCTGTTTTTTTCAAGAGTATAAGACTATTGAGCGGTATACCCGCTTTTTCATGTTTTGTTCATATTTTATTAATTGTTTATTCAACACTGTCCGCTATAGTAATCCATATCAACAAATATGACTGCCACTCGCATCTTTTATGAAGGGAGGTCCGTTACGCTGAAAGAAAAAATAAAGACATTAGGCCGTTTTTGCACCGTAGGCGTCGGCAATACGCTGATAGATTTTGGTGTCTTCTTTCTTCTTACCGCTTGTCATGTCTCTTATCTGCCGGCGCAGATCTGCTCCTATACTGCAGGTATCGTCAACAGCTATGTGTGGAACCGGAATTGGACGTTTTGTGTGAAACGTAAGGCTGACGGGAAAGAGATCGTGCGTTTTCTCATGATTAATATTGCCGCGTCAGGGATCACCTTTTTGCTGCTTTATTTGTTTCAAAATTGCGGCTGCTCGCTTTTGGTGAGTAAGCTCGCCGCCACTATCGGCGGAATGATGATGAATTTTATCGGAAACCGAATCTGGGTATTTGGAGATTCGCTGAAAAACATACAGGATCAGGAGTGAAGATGAATGAGAAAAAAAGTGAGAAAAGCGGTTATACCCGCAGCGGGTTTAGGAACGAGATTTCTGCCGGCGACAAAGGCGCAGCCTAAAGAAATGCTCCCAATCGTCGACAAACCAGCAATCCAATATATTGTAGAAGAGGCCGCAGAGTCAGGAATTGAAGATATACTGATTATTACAGGGAGAAACAAACGCTCGATTGAAGATCATTTTGATCGGTCGGCGGAATTGGAATTCAATCTCCGGGAAAAAGGCAAGACGGAGACACTTAAGGAAATGCAGCAGATTGCCGATTTGGCCAACATTCATTACATCCGCCAGAAAGAACCGCTCGGATTAGGCCATGCGGTGCTGTGTGCGGAGCATTTTATCGGAGATGAGCCTTTTGCCGTTCTCTTAGGTGATGATATTATGGTGTCTGAAACACCGGCTCTTCGGCAATTAATGGATGTATATGACGTTTATGGCACAGAGGTTGTCGGTGTACAGTCAGTTCTCCCTGAGGATGTCAGCAAATATGGTATTATAAATACATCAGGGTCTCAAGGGCATGTATACGAAGTGAACGATTTAGTGGAAAAGCCTTCTCCTGAAGAAGCACCTTCGGAAATCGCAGTGATGGGACGTTATGTGCTGAATTCTTCGATCTTCTCCGTTTTGAAGACAATTGGCAGAGGCGCGGGCAACGAAATTCAGCTGACAGATGCGCTTCGTGAGGTTTGCCGTAAGGAGCCGATCCACGCCCGGCTGCTGGAAGGAAATCGATATGACATTGGCGATAAGCTAGGCTGTTTTAAAGCGAGCACCGAAATCGGCTTAATGCGTTCCGAAATGAGATCTCAGCTTTTGGCCTATTTAGAAGATGTGATCAAACGGGAAACGAAAGAAATGCTGCGGTAAAAAAATTGTAACCATCTTGCTCGTCAATCAGTCATATAATAGTGAAAAAGATTAGGACAGGTTGTGAAGAATGTGGGCAGTTTGATAAGCGAAATTTTAACATGGCTGACGAACATGGGATATGCGGGTATTGCGATTGGGTTAATGATTGAAATCATTCCGAGTGAGATTGTATTAGCTTATGGCGGCTATATGGTATCGGAAGGCACGATTGGATTTATTGGCGCAATTATTGCGGGTGTTATCGGGGGTACCATTGCCCAGATCTTTATTTACTGGATCGGTCGCTATGGCGGCAGGCCATTTCTGGACAAATACGGGAAGTATTTATTGATTAAAAAGCATCATATCGACATGTCGGAAAACTGGTTTCAGAAATACGGCGCCGGAGTTGTCTTCTCGGCTCGTTTTATACCGGTTGTCAGACATGCCATATCCATTCCGGCAGGTATTGCCAGAATGCCTTTTCTCAAATTTGTGGTACTGACTGTGCTTGCTATCATTCCATGGTCTATTCTGTTTGTTTATTTAGGCATACAGCTAGGAAGCCAGTGGGATGATGTTGAGAATATAGCGGGCACTTATACAACACCGATTATGATATTGGCTGTTGTCGTGATAGCCCTTTATTTTGTGATTAAGAAACGTACAGCCATATTTAAACGATAGCTAGCGGATATGCATAGGGGGTGACTGACGCTCCCCTATGCATATTTTTTTACTTGCGATGTTGATTTGCCAGCTTCAGATTCTCCGCTAAAAATGCGACAAACACTTCATCCCGCACGAGCGATGCGGCATAATTTCTCTTAATAAACCATTCTGCCTCTTCAAACGCTGCGAATGTTTCGTCTTGGGTTTCTCCGTTAATTTGAATATTCCATTCGTTGTCTAAAGGGAAAAGAAAAAATCTCATTTGTGCGCGATTTTCATATAATGATCCATTCGCAGATCCCTTTAGATTATAGATGTTACGGAAGGCATCCGGCCGTACAGGATCAATACGGAAAGCTTCAGCTACAAACAACTCGTATACTTCATCGGTTATTGAACAGCCGGACGCTTTTGCATGCCCTCCGCCGCCATATCGGCCGGCGATTTCTGACACATCGATGTAATCATGAATGGTGCGGAGACTGACTCGTTTTGACCCCATGCTCAAAATCGCAATGTAATCGAGGTGCGGGTTATCTTTCCCTAGCCTGTTCCCCAGCTCTGAATGGTACGATTCAGCGTGAACGATGCCTACACAGTGTTCGTGAACAAAGGTTTGTACCATTTCCCTTTTCTTTCTGCGGAGGTAGCGCTCGATTTTTTCGTCTTCTAAATCAAGCAGTTTTTCTTCAAAATCATCGAAGAAAAATTCGTCATGCGTGGAAAGGCGCTGGATCATTTTTGCTTCAAATTCATCGATTGACAGCAAAAAGAAAAGATCATTAAGCCGCTTCGCCTGTTTTTGATCGTACCGCTCCCACTCCCATGTATCGTATTGGCGGACGAGCTCTGTGAATTGATCTAAGGCGTTTGTCGGTTTCATGAAGCCATTTTCAACGAGATAGCCATATAAAAGCGATGTCGCGGATGTGAGCCTTCCATCATCGTATTCCACCTGGACAAATCCCCATTCATGCTCATTCAAATGAAGGGCTGTTTTATGATGGTCAATGAGCTTCACTTTGCCCCCTGCATGAACATACTCATTCAATCTCTCTTCGTTTTCTTCATTGACGGCGAGATCGGTGATGAATAACGCGTCCTGTCTGTTGCTCTCCTTCGCTTTTTCTAAAAAGTACTGCACCTGTGCGTTTAAGCCGTTAACAGAGTTATACCGGACCTCTATGTCTTTTCCGAACGCCAATTTTGCTACGATTCCGCATCCTACTCCGTCCAAGTCGTTATGTGAATATAAATGATACATAATGTAGGCCCCTTTTTATGATAAACTGACAATTGCCGCTAGAGGTGCGGCAGCCTTTATTTACTATTCTAAAAAACCAACCGTTTTATGCAAATGTAATTAGTTGACATAATGTTGTTATTGTAAATATATAAAGGAGCGCTTTTTACGCTCCTAAGTTCTTGCTTTTACACTGGATAAACTGGATGCTTTCGATTGGTAAATGTCATTTCCTTTGTCATGTATGCCTGGAGCCGTTTTGCCAGCTCATCACGCAGCGAATTGGCTGGGATAACAGCATCAATGATCATTTCTGAAGCCAGACGGTAGATATTGATGTCCTCTTTGTATTCCTCCCGTTTGCTGCTGATAAATGCGGCTCTCTCTTCTTCTGGCAGCTCGGCGATTTTTTTAGCGTAGACAGCGTTTACAGCGGCCTCAGGGCCCATGACGGCGATTTGGGCGGTTGGGAGCGCTAGACAGCAATCCGGTTCAAATGCCGGCCCTGCCATTGCATACAACCCCGCCCCGTACGCTTTTCGGACAATGACAGAGAGCTTTGGAACAGTTGCCTCCGACATCGCAGAAATCATTTTCGCTCCGTGTCTGATAATCCCAGCCTGTTCTACTTTTGTGCCAATCATAAAACCGGGGATATCCGCTAAGAACAGCAATGGGATATGATAAGCGTCACATAAGGTAATAAACTTAGCCGCTTTGTCTGCTGAATCGTGGAATAAGACGCCTCCTTTTACCTTCGGCTGGTTTGCAACAATGCCGACAGGCTGTCCGTGGATTCGTGCGAGGCCCGTCAATAATTCCGGTGCAAATAAGGCTTTGATCTCAAAAAATGAGTCTTCATCTATGACCCGCTCAATCAGCTCATGCATATCAAAAGGTGCGTTTTGATTTTGCGGAATGACGTCGGCAAGCGGAGTTTTGAAGTGTTTTGGCGGGCGTTTCTCATGAATGGGCGCTTTTTCTTGAAAATTTGCCGGAAAGTAAGACAAATAAGCCCGCGCCAGCTGTATGGCTTCTTCTTCAGTTTCTGCAAGAATATCTCCGCAGCCGGAGATTGAGCAATGCATACGGGCGCCACCCATTTCTTCAAGAGACACTTTTTCTCCAATAACCATTTCCGCCATCCTTGGCGAGCCTAAATACATGGAGGCGTTACCGTCTACCATAACGACGATATCACAGAAGGCCGGAATATAAGCGCCACCTGCTGCAGATGGTCCGAAAAGCAGACAGATTTGCGGAATGCGTCCCGATAATTTGACTTGATTGTAAAAAATTCTTCCTGCACCGCGTCTCCCTGGAAAGACATTGATTTGGTCGGTAATTCGGGCGCCTGCCGAATCGACTAAATAAATGAGCGGACAGTTTAATTTTTCGGCGGTTTCTTGAATTCTGATGATTTTTTCAACTGTTTTTGCTCCCCATGACCCCGCTTTCACTGTTGAATCATTCGCCATGACGCAAACGGTTTGGCCGCCGATTTTGCCAATAGCGGTTACAACTCCGTCAGCGGGAAGCCCGTCTGACATACATTCCGCAAAAAAAGCGTCTTCTAGCTCAATGTCATCGTCAAAGAGAAGGGAAAGCCGCTCTCTGACAAAGAGCTTGCCTTTTTCCCGATTGCTTTGATGATACTTTTCCGCTCCGCCTTTTCGAATCCGTTCAGCCCGTTCTGTTCGTTCCTTTTCATAATCCATGAGCATTGCCTCCCTTTTATATTCCCTTGTATACGGCCCGTCTTTTTTCTTGAAAGGCCTGAAGCCCTTCTCTCCTGTCTTTTGTCGGGATGGTTTGTTCATACGCTTTTTGTTCAATCGCAAGGCCTGTAGCGAGATCTGTCTCCAATCCTTTATTGATTGCAAATTTAGCCTGACGGACAGCGATCGGCCCGTTGGCAGAAATGGCTGCGGCCAGTTCCTCTGCTTTTGGCATAAGGTCATAAGGAGCCGTGACATGCTCTACAAGGCCGATTTCTTTTGCTTCGTGTGCGGTCACGCGTCTGCCTGTATAAATGAATTCTTTTGCTTTTCCTCTGCCAATCAGCCGGGGCAGCCTTTGGGTCCCTCCAGCGCCCGGGATAATAGCTAACCCTGTTTCCGGAAGTCCCAGCACAGCTGATTCAGTTGCGATTCGAAGGTCGCATGCCAATGTCAATTCTAGTCCTCCGCCTAATGCGCTTCCATTTATCGCAGCTATGACCGGCTGCGGTAAGGCATCAAGTAAAGCCGCCGTTCTTTGAATGAGAGATACACTTTCCAGAACCTGATCTTCTTTCAGTTTTATCCGTTCCTTTAGGTCTGCCCCTGCACAAAACGCTTTTTCACCGGTGCCTGTGAGGATGACGCAACGGATGTTTGAGTTAAATTCAATTTCCTGGATAATCATTTGCAGGTTTCTAAGCATTTCCGCTGAAAGAGCATTTGCTGCCTGAGGCCTGTTTAAGGTGATCAACGCAATATGTTCATTTTTAACAGTAAAAAGAATAGAATCTCCCATTGTATGCGTCCTCCCTTTTATCAAGATGATTTAAACACCTGTAAATTTCTGCTCGGCAGCGGTTTGCCCATTTTTTCTTCAATCCATTTAGCCGCAGATAGCAGTTTTTCGAGCTTTACATTTGTTTTGATATCCATCTGTTCAAGCATGTACACGATATCCTCAGTTGCGGCGTTTCCTGATGAACCTGGCGCATATGGGCATCCCCCAAGCCCGCCTGCCGAGCCGTCGAACACCGTGATGCCCATTTGGAGTGCTGTGACCATGTTGGCCAGAGCGGTTCCTCTCGTATCATGAAAATGCAGGGCAATTTGATTAGCCGGGAATCGTGCCAAAAGAGCTTCAAGTACAGTTTCCACTTGGGCGGGATTAGCCGCTCCAATCGTATCTCCAAGCGACAGTTCAGAAATCCCAAATTCAAATAGAGCTTCTGAAAGGCGAATGACTTGTTCAATGGGGACATCTTTTTCGTACGGACAGCCGAAAACAGTCGAGAGGTAGGCTCTTGTTGTGAGGTTTGCTTTTTGTGCGTCGTTGTTTACTTGTTTGAGTATATGAAGGGATTCAGAAGTGGATTTATTGATGTTTTTTCTGTTGTGCGTCTCGCTGGCGGACATAAAAACGCAAGCCTCGTTAATGCCTCCTTCAAGTGCATTCTCCAGTCCTCTTTGATTCGGGACAAGTGCCGCGTACGTTACCCCTTTTAAACGGTCGATGCCTTTTGCTACATCGATAGCATCTCGAAGCGCCGGAATCCATTTCGGGTGAACGAAGGATGTGATTTCAATATACGAAAGCCCTGTCCTGGAAAGCTGGTTGATCCAGGTTATTTTATCCTCTGTTGAGATCCATACGGGCTCGTTTTGTAAGCCGTCACGCGGGCCGACTTCTTTGATTGTCACTTTTTTAGGATATGTCATGGTCTTCCTCCAAATTATGGTCTTCCTCCAAATTATTGAGTGGAATCGCTCAGTTCGAGCAGTACGTCTCCTTCATTTACAAAGTCGCCTTCATTTTTTTTGACTTCTTTTACGATTCCGCTTCTATCTGCAACGATCGGGATTTCCATTTTCATCGATTCCAAAATGGCTACCTCCTGGCCCTTTTCGATTTGGTCGCCGGCTTTGACGTGGACTTTCCACAGGTTTCCTGCCATTTGTATGTTAACCGTCATGACAACTGCCTCCTTTATAGGTGTTGTTTCAAAAAGTCAGTCGTGACATCCCCTTCTTTAAATGCCTTTGTTGCCGCAGCCTGTATGAGAAGCGGAAGATTTGTTTTGATTCCCTCTACACGATAGTCGCGAAGCGCTGTCTCTAGTTTTTCAATTGCTTCTGTTCTGGTTTGGCCTTTGACAATCATCTTAGCGATCATCGGGTCATAAAAAGGGGTAACGGTGCTGTCTTTTGCTACCGCACATTCGTGTCTGACTCCTTTTTGGTCAGGAAGTGAAAACGCAGTGATCGTACCTGGTGACGGGAAGAAGGTCTTGGGATCTTCCGCGTATATTCGAACCTCTATCGCATGCCCGTTCCGTTGGATGTCTTTTTGGGAGAATGTGAGTGTATGGCCCGCAGCAATCCGCAGCTGCTGCTCAACTAAGTCCAGGCCTGTTATTTCTTCAGTCACGGGGTGTTCAACTTGCAGTCTCGTATTCATTTCGAGGAAATAAAAATTTTGCTTCTGGTCAACTATAAATTCGATGGTGCCTGCGTTCGTATAGCCGATTGCCTTCGCTGCTTTTACCGCTGTTTGCCCGATCTTCATTCTTAGTTCATCGTCTACAAATGGAGACGGTGCTTCTTCAATGACTTTTTGGTGGCGCCTCTGAACAGAGCAATCACGTTCAAACAGATGTACTGTATGGCCGTGTTGATCGGCCAAAAGCTGAACCTCGATGTGGCGCGCATGTTCAATAACTTTTTCTATATACATCGACCCGTCACCGAAAAAATCTGCTGCGCGCTTTTTGTTTCCCTCGTACGCTTTTTTTAATGCTTCTTCATTTTCAACACGCTGCATTCCGATGCCCCCTCCGCCCGCTGAAGCTTTCAGCATGACAGGATAGCCGATTTGACATGCGGTGCGGCAGGCTGCCTCTATATCTCCGAGGGATTCAGAAACGCCCGGCACCACAGGGACACCTGCAGCCTCCATTGCTTTTCGCGCTTCAATTTTGCTGCCCATCTTTGCGATGATATCAGGGGAAGGTCCGATAAACACGATGTTTTCTTGCTTGCAGCGTTCAGCGAACCGGCTGTTTTCTGATAACAATCCATATCCCGGGTGGATCGCGTCGGCTTTTGCTTTTTTCGCCGTCTTTATGATTCTCTCTATATTTAAATAACTTTCACTGACTCTCGATTCCCCGATCAAATATGCCTCTGTAGCGGCTTTTGTATGGGGCGCGTCCTTGTCTGCTTCTGAATAAACAGCGACCGTTTTAATGCCGAGACGGCTGCATGTTCGGATAATTCTCATTGCAATTTCTCCGCGGTTGGCGATCAGTACTTTTGTAAACATGATTTCACCTCATTGACTTGATGATAAGTTGAACATTTCAATCGTTTTTTCTCGCAGTTTATATTTTTGAATTTTGCCTGAGGCCGTCATCGGATAGTCATCCGTAAAAATAACATAACGCGGAATTTTGTGGCGGGCGATTTTCCCTTTGCAATAGGCTTTAAGCTCATCAGGTGAAACGCTTTTACCGTCTTTCAGTTTAATCCAGGCTGCAGCTTCCTCCCCGAATTTGGCGTCAGGCACACCAACGACCTGTACATCTAAAACAGCGGGATGCCGGTATAAAAATTCTTCAATTTCCCGCGGATAAATGTTCTCGCCGCCTCTGATGAGCATATCTTTTAATCTTCCAGTGATGCGGCAGTACCCGTCTTCATCCATGACAGCAAGATCTCCGGTAAACAGCCATCCGTCATGATTGATTGCTTTTCTGGTCGCTTCTTTGTCTTTATAATAGCCTTTCATGACGTGATAGCCACGGGTGCACAGCTCTCCCTGCATGCCTCTTTGAACTTCTTGACATGTCCCGGGTTCTACAATTTTCACCTCAGTATGTGGCAGGGCACGGCCGGTTGTTTCGACTCTTCTTATGAAGGAATCATTTGCTCTCGTTTGTGTAATGACTGGCGAGGCTTCGGTTTGTCCATAGGCGATCGTAATGTCTTTCATGCCCATCCTTTCAATCACAGCTTTCATCACTTCACTTGGACAGGGAGAGCCGGCCATGATTCCTGTTCGGAGCGTCGATAGATCATATGCATCAAAATCCGGATGATGCAGCTCGGCGATAAACATGGTAGGCACACCATGGAGCGCTGTGCATTTCTCTTTTTCTACCGTTTTAAGGACGGTAACGGGATCAAATTCTTGCACGGGTATCATGGCTGCCCCGACGGATACACATGCCAAAACCCCAAGGACGCATCCAAAGCAGTGAAAAAACGGAACAGGGATGCACATGCGGTCTTGAGAGGTTAAAGCCATACATTCAGCGATATTAGCAGCGTTATTGATGACATTGAAATGGGTCAGCATCACGCCTTTTGGAAACCCTGTCGTTCCTGATGTGTATTGCATATTAATCACATTGTCTTTATCCAGGCTGTTCATTCTCTCTTCAAGCTCAGCATCTGTCACTGTTTTCGCCAATATCTCTGTATCGTCCCAATGATACATGCCAGACAATCGTTTATTGCCAATATAGATCAGCGTTTTTAAAAAGGGATAGCGTTCAGATTTCAGTTGGCCGGGCTTTGCTTCTTGCAGTTCTGGAATTAAACTGTTCACGATGTCTGGATAAGAAGTGCCCCTGTATGAATCCATGATAATAAGCGCCGCGGCATCCGATTGCTTTAACAAGTAATCAAGCTCGTGTGCTTGATAATTGGTATTGACGGTCACGAGCACGGCTCCGATCTTCGCAGTTGCGAACTGGACGGCAAGCCATTCAGAGATATTAGAAGCCCATATGGCGACGTGGTCTCCTTTTCCAATCCCCATCCGCATGAGACCTTTAGCGGTTTGACGGCACAGACTGTCAAATTGAGCGTACGTATAGCGGATATTTCGGTCTGGATACACAACAGCATCTCGATCGGGATACGCATCAGCTGTTTGTTCCAGCAGCCTGCCGATTGTGGAATGGATGAGTTCAGCCATTCATTGTTCCTCCTTTCTTAATGATAGGAAAGCGTTTACATTTTTATTTTAAAAGCTGTCTGGCGATCACGAGACGCTGAATTTCAGATGTGCCTTCACCGATTTCCATTAATTTTGCGTCCCGCAGCATCCGTTCCACCCCATACTCTTTCATATAGCCTGAACCTCCATGGATTTGAATGGCTTGATTGCAAGCTCTTGTCGCCATTTCAGATGCGAATAGCTTGGCGTACGCCGCTTCTTTGGTGAACGGGCGGTTATGATCTTTCAGCCAGGCGGCTTTTAACACCATTTGCCGTGCCAGATCAATTTCCATCGCCATGTCAGCAAGCTTAAATTGAATCGCTTGAAATGAAGAAATCGGCTGTCCAAACTGTTTTCGTTCTTTCGCATATGCCAATGATGCGTCAAGGGCCGCTTGAGCAATGCCGACTGCAAGAGCAGCGATGGAGATTCGACCACCGTCCAGCGTATATAGAAACTGTTTAAACCCTTTTGTTGGATCGCCGAGTAAGTTGGCCGCAGGCACTCTTACATCCTCAAGCAAAATTTCCGCTGTATTCGAACCGCGGACGCCCATTTTATCGTACGGGCTCGTAATCGTAAGTCCTGGTGTGTCAGTTGGCACGATTAATGCGGAGATGATGTTTTTTCCATCTTTGTTTTTGCCTGTTACTGCAGTCACAATAACTGTGCGTGCGTAGCTTGCATTAGTGATCCAGCACTTTTCGCCGTTGATTACATACTCGTCACCATTTGAAATCGCTTTTGTTTGAGTGCCTCCTGCATCTGAGCCTGCATTTGGCTCCGTCAGGCCGAATGATCCGAGTGCTGTGCCTGAAGCCAGCGGCGTCAAATGCGTCCGTTTTTGCTCTTCTGTTCCGAAGTAGTATAGAGGGCTTGCGCCTAGCGAGACCGCTGCAGCATAGCTTAATCCAGTACTGCCGCAGGCTTTGCCGACTTCTTCAACCGCTAAGGCATATGAAATCGTATCACCGCCAGATCCGCCGTATTCTTCTGGAAATGGAATACCCATCAGACCGAGTTCACCCATTTTTTTAAATGTATGCATCGGGAACTCGCCTGTTTGATCTACATGTTCAGCGTGAGGAGCAATTTCTTTTTTCGCAAAATCTTTTACCATTTCACGCACCATTTGTTGTTCTTTTGTCAGCTCAAAATTCACATCGTTTCCTCCTTCACATCTTTGTAACATCCTATTAGGCGAGTTCTATAATCATTCCCTGACAAGAAAAGTCTGAAAATTAAAACTGAATCATTTTTTATGTGATAATATCAGCGGGATGAGTAAATACATGCAGTAGGCGCATACCATCCATATCGTAAACGCAATAACTTGGCCCTTTGATAAAGCCGGGAAGATGAGGGGAAGATTCCAAAGGGAAATCGTATCCATCAATAAACCGACCGCTGATCCCCATATACCTAGCTTGATCACCGCGAACTGTGATTGATCGAGTTTTTGATAGAGAAAGAACACAAGGCATAAAACTAGAGCAGTGCCCGCTCCCAAGAGAAGAAAGTTCGGCAAAAAGGCTTCTTCAGCCGGATCAGTCAACACAGCATCTTCGAACAGCACAAAAAATAATGTGGCACCTAACCAGACTAGAAATGAAAACGTAAAACACGTCCTGTACGTGTTTCTCTTCGATTTTACTTAGTACTAGCTTCTCAGATTCCAATAATGGAAAATGTCCAAACACCGCCTACAGCGGTTTACCATCGTTTCCTGTCTCCAAAATCACTTTTAAAAAAAGACGACTTAGAAAGCCGTCCTTCTCATTTCTTATTTTGTTGTTCGTTTGGAAGCCTTGCTTTCGTTATGAAGCCGGTCTGCTGAAGTGACATAATACGTATATTTCTTGTTAGGATCTGCCGTGTTATCTAAGAAGGTTTGCTGCTCATGTGTTTTTCTTTGCGTTGCCAGCAATGTTCTCTGCTTTTTCCCTTCGGCTCTGTATATCGCATAATAGGCTGTTTCTTTCGTTTTTTGATTTGATGGGTGATCTTTAATCTGCAGAAGATTGCCGTTTTTGTCTTCGGTGACTTTCGTAAGCTTCGGTTTTTTTGGGGCGGTACTGTCCAGCCAAGGCATTTGCGGAACCAGTGCAGGCTTGCTGTAAAGATCAGTGCTGAGCCTTTCTTTGATGCCAAGCGGATTTTTGTTGAGGTCCTTGAGGCTGAAATGCATGCTTCCTTTCACCAGTTCAAGCTGGCGGTTCAAAGTGATTTGCCGCACATATTCCTCAGGGTCGGACCAAGGCGGATCAAAATTGTTATTGATTTTATATGCTGCCTGGCCAATATATAAGTGAACAGGCCTATTTTTGACTTCATTGCTCCACCAATCAGCCAGCACGTCGTAAGCCGCTGCGTTAAAGCCGATACTCCAATAAATTTGCGGAGCAATATAATCGATGTCGCCTTCTTGGATCCAATGTCTTGTGTCTGCATATAGATCGTCATAATTTCTGACGCCTGCTTTTGTATTCGATCCGGTCGGGTCATCTGCTGCGTTTCTCCATACTCCAAAGGGACTGATGCCGAATTTGACATACGGTTTTGCAGCTTTAATTGTTTGGTTGATTTGTTTGACAAGCTGGTTCACATTGTCCCGCCGCCAGTCATCGATATTAGAAAAAGCGTCTTTTCCGTATTGTTCGTACTGTGCTTGATCAGGAAATTCCTGTCCTGCTATTTTATAAGGGTAAAAATAATCATCCATATGAACAGCATCGATATCATAATGTTTTACGACTTCTTCAATGCCTTTGACGATAAAATCTCTCGCTTCTGGAATGCCTGGATGATAATACAGCTGGTTTCCGTAGGCGGCAACCCAATCTGGATGTTTTCTTGCCGGGTGACTCTCAGACAATTTATTAAGATCTGTATGATTCATTGTAATACGGTAAGGGTTAAACCACGCGTGAAATTCCAAATTTCGTTTATGGGTTTCTTCAATCATAAATGCAAGAGGATCATAGCCCGGGTCCTTCCCTTGGACACCGGTTAAGTATTCCGACCAAGGCCCGTAAGCTGACGGATAAAAGGCATCAGCCGTCGGTTTAATCTGAACAATAACGGCATTCATTCCCATTTTCTGCACATCGTCCAGCAGTTTGATATACTCCTGTTTTTGCTCTTTCACAGATAACCCTTTTTTGGACGGCCAATCAATATTTAATACGGAAGCAATCCATACGGCTCTCAGCTCCCTGTCAGACTGCGCATTGGCCATAAACGGAACGGAAATGACAAACGTTCCGATGATCAAGCTGACAAGGAAACGGACAATCGACTTTTGGCAAACCTTCATTCTGTTTCTTCTCCCCCATTACATCACTTTCACTATTCGCTATTACGGTATTCCCGGGCTATAAAAGGGTGATTAACAGAATGTCTATCTCACTAAATAAACGAAAAAAGTCCTAAAGCATGTTGTGAACCGCTTTTAGGACTTTTTATCATTCATCATGGTTTGCAGACTTTTTAACACGTCAATAAGTTTTACGCCGACACCGACAGCCGTTTCAAGGATCGCTTGTGCTCCGGCAATGGCTAAAATAAAGATCAGCGGTATTGCAATACGAGGCAAAAATAGATAGCCAAGTCCGATCAAGATGGCACACCAAACACCGGCACACCAGTAGCAATTGAGCATGTATCCAAAGTTAGAAGCCGGCACGCTTTTTTCATCTACATGCCCGTTTTGATCAACAATCCTTTTCTTTTTCATAAAAGGTTTTCGGATAAATTCTGTGATTTTGTCGAATACAATCAAATGTGTCAGCCTGTAACTGGCTAGAATCAGCATGATAAACGTAAGAAAAGATAGATGATCCATGACAAGCCTCCAAGAAAAAGGATGATGTTATCATTCCCTAGTGTCATCGATCCATTCTTTGATACAAAAAGAAGCGGACAGAGAGTGCCTCTGTCCGCGAATCCGCTCTATTGTTTGTGCGGGATTGCTTTATTTGAAGTGATCTTTTCTAAAATGTCGAGGATGATGTCAGCATTCTTTTCAGCATATGTTCCTTCCAGCATGTCTTTATGAGCGCCAAAACCCGTGTACTCACTATAGTTTCCGCAGGCGCCTTCCCATTTCGTTAAGCCTGTATTCTTGCTGGTTTCGGGATGGATTCCAGCTTCGATGAAATGAATGCTTGCTTTGATGTGCCCTTCATTCAGCAATTGTGCCCAATATGCCTGATAGTTTCTTTTTTTCTTCATCACCTTTTCTCTGACTGCTTCAGGCAGATATGCTGCAGATTCGTCATTCCCGGTATCGATAGGCAAAGGCTGTTCTTTTAGATAAGCGTCCACGATAATGAAGTCGCTGACTTCCAATCCTTTGCGCTCCATAGCCTGTGCCACTTCAAAAGCCAGGTTTCCGCCTGCAGAGTAGCCTAATAAAACGTATGGGCCCTCAGGCTGTATGTCCGTCATGCAATTAACATATTGTTCAATGCGGGTGTCTTGTTCAATAAAGTGAAACCCGTATACGGCTGCCTTCTCATTCAGCAATAAAGCAAGGTCTTTAAAATAAATGCCAAATCCTGATATCGGCGGGAAGCAGAAAAGATTTTGCGCGCCGTGCTGGTTCAGTTTGATCACATGCTGTTCATCTGCCGCTCTCAGCTGTTTAGAATAAAGTTTTTCGGCAAGCTGAGCGATTGTCGGATGTTCGAACAAGAAATCAATCGGTATGTCAATGTTCTGCTGATGTTTTAGTGTATGTATGACTTGCAGTGCTTTTAGTGAATGTCCGCCAATAGCAAAGAAGTCATCATCAATACTGATTGTGTTAACACCGAGGACTTGCTTCCAAATGTTCGCCAATTCTTCTTCAACCAAGTTTCTTGGCAATATGATGTTCTGTCGTTTGGCAGGCTTATTTTCTGGAATAGGCAGCGCGCTGCGGTCTATTTTTCCGTTTCCGGTAAGCGGCATCCGCTCCACACGCACCCAGTGCTGCGGGATCATATAGTCTGGAAGCACACGCGCCAAATCGGCGCGAAAATCCGTATCTGTTTTTTTGTGATCACCGACGTAATGAGTGTACAGCTGCGCCTCTCCATCTTTTTCTCTCAATGTCACTGCTGCTTCTTGAACGCCTTCCATTTCTAACAGGCGCGCTTCTATTTCGGCAGGCTCAATTCGTTTTCCGCGGATTTTCATTTGCCTGTCAATTCTGCTGATGTATTCTAAGTTTCCATCAGGCAGCCAGCGCGCCAAATCACCGGTACGGTATATTCTTTCTCCAGGCAAGAAAGGATGAGGAGAAAAAACAGCATTTGTCAGGTCATCTCTGTTCAAATAGCCTTTAGCGACACCATCACCGCCAACACAAAGCTCGCCGGGAACGCCTATTGGCAAAAGACGTCCTTTTGTATCTAAGATGTAAGCGGTGCTATTGCTGATTGGTTTTCCAATCGGAATCGGCCCCGCATAGTCTCTCTTCATTTCAAAAAAGGTTGAAAAAGTCGTGTTTTCCGTAGGCCCGTAAATATTATGAAGCGCGAGATCTGGACAGGCGTGTCTGACAGCATTCATCAGAGCAGGAGAGAGTGCTTCTCCTCCGACATATAACGTATAGAGTCCGCGAAACATGTCAGCTCGTACCTGTGCCAGCTGATTAAAAAGAGCTGTCGTTAAAAATAGCACTGTAATGTCATTTTCAAGCAAATACGCTCCAAACTGATCAGGTGTCAGCATTGTCGATTTATCAATGATATGAAGGCTTGCGCCATTTAAAAGTGCCCCGAACATTTCAAAGGTGACGGCGTCAAAGCTGATAGATCCAGTCATAATAAACCGGTCATCACCGGACGCAGACGTGTAATTGCTGTTTCTGACAAGGGACACGACATTGCGATTCGTGATCATGACCCCTTTCGGCCGGCCTGTTGATCCTGAGGTATACATGATGTACGCAAGATCATCCGGGCTGGAGCTGATATTAATAGGGAAATCGTTCTCTTCCATCAATCCCTGCGCATCTGAAATGATACATGTTCCTGAGAACGTAGCGTTTTGCTCCAATCCCTTTTGAACAATCAGCATTTTTGCTTGCGTTTCCTCAAGCATAAAGCTGACTCGTTCAAGCGGAAGCTCCGCATCAAGCGGGAGGTATGCTCCCCCTGCTTTTAATACGGCAAGCACACTGATCATGAATTCGGGAGAATGTGCAGCCAATATTCCGGCTGTCTCGTTTTTCCGAAATCCCTTTTGAATTAACTCTCTGGCGAGCGCATTAGAGCGTTTATCAAGCTCTTTATACGAAATAGACATATTGCCATACACAAGTGCGGTATGGTCTGGCGTCTTTTCTGCTTGTTCGCGAAATAAATCGATAATTGTATGATTCTTTGGATACTCCGTTTTTGTATTGTTGAACTGTGTGACAATCTGCTCTTTTTCTGTTGCATCAAGAAAAGAAAAATCAGCAATTGGCATATGAGGGTGCTGTGCAGTTGTGCTAAGCGCTTGCGTAAATTGCCTCTTGATACAGCTGATCCAGGCAGCATCGTAAACGAATGCATTATAGCTGAACTTGATGACAAGCTCTTCGCCGGGAGCAACGACAAGATTAAAGTTATATCCTGATTGCTCGGATACTTGAACTTGATCGATTTGCAGCGGTGAATCGGTTTGATCAGCGGAATCGGCGATTTTCTGCTGTAACGGATAGTTTTCAAAGACGATAATGTGATCAATCAGTTCCTGTTTTAATGCGGTGTTTGCCTGAATATCAAATAAAGGCTGGCAGGTAAACGGCTCAGCTTCCAGCATTTCTTTCTGGCAGCGTATGAGCAGCTCGTGAAACGTTTCGTCTTGATGTGTTTTAATTCGAATCGGTATGGTATTGATAAACAACCCTATCATTTGCTCCACGCCCGGGATTTCTGACGGTCTTCCTGATACAACTGCGCCAAACACAACGTCGTCTGTGCGATTATATTGCTGTAGCATCACACCCCAGACCGCCTGAATTAGGATAGCGAGCGTGACGCCGTGTTGTTTGGCAGTCTCTTTCAGCTTGTCTGTCAGTGGTTTATTTAATGAAAATATCAAATCTTCACGGTGATAACCTTCTTTTGTTTCTTTATCAGACACACGAGGCAGAGGTGATGGAGTGCTGTAGTTTTTTAAATAGGTATCCCAGTAGGCTGCTGCTTTTTCTTTGTCTCGGTTTGTCAGCCAGGAAATATAGGTGCTGTACGGACGGACAGGGTCTAATGAAAGCGGTTTTCCTGCATGAATCGATTGATAAATTTGCATAAATTCCTGCATAACAATACCTAGGCACCATCCGTCCATTAAAATATGATGGTGACTCCAGATACAGACATGTTCATCTTTAGCTGTTTTGAATAGAGAAATCCGCATCAGCATGTCTTTTTGCAGATCAAAGCCTTTTTGCTTGTCCTTCTCTTTAAAGCGTTCAATATACTCATTCTGATCGTTTGTTGGCAGATGGGAAATGTCTTCGCTGTACAAATGGAATTCACGTTCTGTCATCACGACTTGCCGAGGTCCCGACAAATGCGGGACGTGCGGCAAAAACACGGTTCTGAAAATATCATGGCGGTCGATAATGGCTTGAATGCTGCGCTGAAACCATTCATAGCTGAGGCTTCCTTTAATGGTGAAGAGCGACTGCTCAACGTATGCCCCCTCCTCTTTACGGAGGAAGGAATGAAAGAGCATTCCCTCCTGCATATGACTCAGAGGATAAATGTTCTTGATTTTTTTGATGTTATCCATAGTGTCTGCACCTTTCTTCACGGTTTCATTAGTGAAAACTGAGCATATCAGCAATCTCTTGCAGCGCGTCCTCGGTCAGTTCTTGATCATCAAAATCACTGATCGTCTTTTCTGTTTCTCTTTTGTTCTGGCAGTGTTCGATCAGCTGTAATAAAAATTGACGGCATGTTTCGCTAAGCTGTTCGATGGTTTTGCGCTGAAAGCGGGCATTGTCATAAGTCATATTGACAGTCAATTTTCCTTCTGCAGCGATTGCGCTGATATCCAGCGACTGTTCACGGTTCCATGTTGTGCTGATATCACCTCCGGCACCAAGCGGAGAGAATGAGAAGGCGTCCTCCTCAGGTACTTCAACTGAGCGGCCGCTTTCAAATTGACCAAGATAATTAAAGCTGATTTCTGGTGCACCTGTGAAATTGATGTCTTTTTTGCCAGGCGGCGTCAAATATTTGATGACACCGTAGCCGAATCCTTTGTCAGGTACACGTCTCAGTGTATCTTTTGTTGTTTTTAGCACATGAACCATGTATTCTTCCGAATCTGGCAAGTCTGCGTTCAATTTAACCAATAACGGATAAATGGCGGTAAACCATCCAACCGTCCGGCTCACATCTATTCCTTCTAATACATCCTCTCGCCCGTGGCCCTCTAATGATAGTTTGAAGGCGGATTGATTGGTCCAATGGCGCAGCGCAAGAATGACAGAAGCGAGCAGCATGTCCTGCGTATCAGTGTTATATGCGCTGTTGGCGTCTTTTAAGAGTGCTGCTGTCTCTTTCTCGTTTAAGGTAAACGAAATCGTGGACCGTTGTCCCTCGTCTGCTCTAGTGCCATCGATGTGATCAAAAGGCAATGCCTCTGTTTGATACTCTTCGGCTTCGCGCCAATACTTGAGCTGTTTCATTAGCTGCTGGCTTTCAGCGTAGTCAGAGAGCTTTTTCGTATACGCTTTAAATGAGCTTGTTTTAGGAGGCAGCTGAATCTCTTCCCCGCCTGCAGCTTGGCGATACCCTAAAGCCAAATCTTCAAGCAGAACCCGCCATGAGATGCCGTCAACGACGAGGTGATGAGCCGATAAAAATAAGAAATCACTGTCAATTGTGTGGAAAAGACCGGCTTGCAGCAGCGGACCATTCTTCAAATCCATTTTCTGCTGAATATCAAGTACATGACGTTTGATAATAGGCTCATACGCTCTATTTCCATCAGTGCCGTCCGGAGCTGATAAATCAATCATCTGAAGGCCGTACAACGCGTCGTCCGAATGACTGAGCGGCCGATTATATTGATCCCACTTTCCTTGTTCATTCTGTGTAAACACCATTCGCAGCGCATCATGATGACACGTTATTGCTTTTAACGTTTTGCGCAGTGCGTCTTCTTGTACAGAGGTGCTTCGATACAGCATTACGGACTGATTAAAATGGTGTTTTTCTTTTATATCTTGAGAAAGAAACCATTTTTGAACAGGCGACCATTGTACGTCTCCCTCAACCGGAGCTTGGCTGGAACTTGTATCTGAATCACGGATATAAGCTGCTAATTCTTGAATGGTCGGATGGCTAAACAAATCTTTCACTGCCATTTGCTTGCCTATCCGGTGAAGCCGCGCAGATACCTGTAACGCTTTGATTGAATCTCCGCCAAGTTCAAAGAACGAATCAGCTGTTCCGATCTTTTCTGCCCCCAGTACTTCTTGCCATATATCTGCCAGTATTTGTTCCATTTTGCTGGCTGGCGGGAGGAATGGACGTTCACCTTCGTGGTTATATACAGGTTTTGGAAGTGCTCCGCGATCCAGCTTGCCGTTTGGTGACAATGGAAGTGAGTCCAGTTTTTCAATAAACGCAGGGTGCATAAACACCGGCAGCTTGTTTTGTAATTCTGAGCGTACAGCATTTGTGCTCAACTCTGGTTTTGTCACCACATAAGCACTTAATTCGGTTTGTCCTGACGCTGTTTCATGAGCAACTACTGCGGCGTCTTTTACACCATTTATACACCGGATGACCGATTCAATTTCTTTCGTTTCTACACGGTATCCTCTGATTTTGACTTGATCATCGATTCTTCCGAGATATTCGAGTGTACCGTCGGCCATCCATCTGGCGGCGTCTCCTGTTCGGTACATTCGTGCTTCGGGTTTAAATGGATTCTGCGTGAATGCTCTCTCTGTCAGTTCTGGAAGATTGACGTACCCTCTTGCAAGCCCTGTTCCTGCTATACAAAGCTCTCCCGCAACACCGATTGGCTGAAGCTGATGATTGCTATTTAAAATCAGCACTTGAGTTCCGTCAATCGGCTGGCCGATGCTTACGTATGCCTGCTTTTCCATATGTCTCATGACGGTAGTCGCCACGCTGTTTTCTGTCGGTCCATATTCGTTGGCGAGTTCGGTATGCGGACATATAGCTAAGCTGCGGGCGATCAATTCGCGGTCAGCCGCTTCTCCCGCCAGTGTGACGACTCTAAGCGTCTTTACATCTTCCGGCTGCACTACGTCCAAAAGCGCTCGATATAAAACAGGCACAATAATCATATGTGTAATCCGTTGACGAGACAGCTGATGCTTAATGGCCAGAATATCCTTCGCTTCCTCTTCATGAAGCAAAACGGCTTTTGCACCTGACAAAAGCGGTGTAAACATACTAGTTATAAAGCCGTCAAATGAGAAAGAAAAGAGCTGCAGAATGGTATCTGTCTCGTTGAATGCATAAGCGTTTCGCCGCCACTGAAGAGTGTTGGCAATACCTTTATGCTCGACCATTACCCCTTTTGGACGGCCCGTCGTTCCAGAGGTATAAATGATATAAGCCAAATGATGGGCAGACGACATTTGCGGCAGCGGCGATTTGTCGTCTTCCTCTACGCTTTCTATCGTCAAGATCTCTCCTTCAAAGTCAGCAAGTACTCCCCGATCCGCTTCATTTATTGTCATCAGCAGTTTCGTTCCGCTGTCGCTAAGGATATAGCGTTTGCGTTCTGTCGGGTATTCAGGATCAATGGGAACGTAACAGCCGCCTGCTTTCCACACACCAAGTATGGCTGCTATCATACTGAACGAACGATGCATCATGATGCCTACTGGTGTGTCCGGCTTAACACCTCTGTTGCGCAATGCACGTGCGATTCCATTGGACCACTCGTCCAACTCTTGATACGTCAGTGTTTTGTCTCCGCTGACAAGTGCAGTAGCTTTTGGTGTTCGTGCAGCTTGCTGCTCAAACAATTGACTGATTGTTTGAACTCCGTATTGATTCGCTTGCCTGGTGTTAAACTCATTAAGCAGCTGGTGCCGCTCTTCTTGGGTCAGGATGTCGATATGGTTGAGTGTCACCTCCGGATTTTTGCCGATGATGCTAAGTACATTTGTTAAATGCGATGCCCAGCGTTCAATAGTGGTTTTCTCGAACAATGCGGTTGAATATTCAAAAAGGAAATGAATGTTTCCGTCGCCCTCAGATGCCTGTAGTGTCAAATCGAATTTAGAAACGAGATGAGAAACTTGTGCCGGCTTCATTTGCAAATCATGAAGATGCAATCGCTCGTAATCATTATTTTGAACAACTAACATCGCGTCAAACACTGGGTTCCGGCTCATATCTCGTGTCAATTCAAGCTTATCAACAAGCTCTTCGAACGGGTAATCCTGGTGCTCAAAGGCTTCCAATGCTGTCTCACGCACTTCCTGCAAATACTGTACGAATGGCTTCCCGCCCTCCGGGCGCGTCCGAAGCGCCAGCGTGTTCACAAACATGCCGAGTATCGGCTCAAGATCCTTGTGCGGCCGGCCGGCAATTGGCGAGCCGACGATGATATCCTCCTGTCCGCTTAAGCGTGACAAGAACGCGGTGTAAGCCGCAAGGAGCACCATGTACAGTGTGCTTCCGTTTTCTCGTGCCAGCTTGTGAAGGCCTGATGCAACCTCTTGATCCAGCGTAAATGAGACCTTGTCACCCGCGAAGCTTCGCACCGGCGGGCGGGCATGATCAGCCGGAAGATCCAGCACAGGCAGCTCGCCCTCGAGCTGCTTCAGCCAGTACGCCCCCTGCGTTTTGTACGCGTCTCCTGTTTTGAATCCTTCTTGCCATACGGCGTAGTCTTTATATTGAATGCGCAGCGCAGGAAGCTTCCGATTATTGTACAGCTCGCCGAATTCCCGAATCAGAATGTTGACGGAAACACCGTCTGAAATGATGTGATGCATATCCACCAGCAACAGGTGCCGCACATCTGATACCTTTACGATTTGGGCACGGAACAGCGGCGCTTGGCTGAGATCAAACGGTTTGATAAATGCGGCTGCGGCCTCCTGTTCGGTTCGTTCGCCGAGAACTGTAGTATGTAACGTAAACGGCACCTCGTCATGGATGCGCTGCACCGGATCGCCTCCTGCGTCCTGTTCGAAGGAGGTACGAAGCGACTCGTGGCGCTTGATCAGCTCTTTGAAAGCTCTGTCCATCCTTTCAGGGTTGAGCTTCCCTTCGAGCTCTAACACAGCCGGCATATTGTAGCCTGTCCCTCCGTCCTCCAGCTGCTGAAGTACATAAATCCGCTTTTGGGCAGAGGAAACCGGATAGGTTTCCTGTTTTTCAGCGGGCTTAATCGCTTCATATGGACTGTCCGTTCCTTCACGGATAACGGCAGCCAGCCCTTCTACTGTTGGATGGGCAAACACATCTTTTAGCGGCACCTGTACATCGAATTCTTTGGTGATCCGTGAGACAAGCGCCGTTGCTTTTAAGGAATGTCCCCCGCGGTCAAAAAAGTTGTCGTGAATCCCGACAGGGCCATTTTTCAGCACGTCCTCCCACAGCTGAGAAAGCTTCATCTCAGTCACGTTTCTCGGCGCTGTGTAGGTCTCCGCATCTGCCGCTCCGCCAGGAGCTGGCAGGGCGTTTCGTTCGAGCTTTCCGCTTGGCGTAACCGGCCACTGTTTCATTTCTATCATATAGGCTGGGACCATGTAGCCCGGCAACAGTCTCTCAAGCTGCGCTCGGACTTCGTTTCTTTGGAGCCCTTCTATATAAGCGCATAATTCCGACTCACCGCTGTCTGTCCGTACGGTAACGGCCGCCTCTCTTACACCTTCTATGCTTCTTAGTGCCGCTTCAATTTCTCCCGGCTCAATCCGGTAGCCGCGGATTTTCACCTGATCATCCGTGCGCCCGAGGAATTCAATATTCCCGTCAGGGAGCCAGCGCGCCACATCTCCGGTTTTGTACATGCGTTCCCCCAGGTAAAACGGGTCTTCAAGAAAACGCTCCTCCGTTAATGCCGGCCGATTCAAATAACCTCTGGCAACACCCGCTCCGGCAATGTATAGTTCACCGATACATCCAACAGGCAGCATCCGCTGATTCTGATTCAGGATATATAATCTGACATGATGAACAGGTTTTCCAATTGGAATCCGTTCAAGTTTTTCTTGTGGCGGACAATCAAAGAATGCAGCTTCTACGGTTGCTTCCGTTGGCCCATAGGAATTGGTTATTGAAACATTTGGAAGCAACTCGTAAAATCGGGAGACAAGATGGGTCCCCAGCTGTTCTCCCCCAGAAAACACTCGCTTGAGTCTGTTTGTCTTAATCGGTACAGAGCGATATTTTATATGTTCTAAAAATGCATGGAGCATTGAAGGCACAAAATGCATAGCTGTGATCTTTTGTTCTTCTATGGCCTTCGCGATCACTTCAGGTTCTTTTTCGCCTCCCTGAGGAAGCAGATAAACAGAAGCTCCGGCATAAGGCCACCAAAACAGCTCCCATATTGAAGCATCGAATGAATATGATGTTTTGTGCATAATCATATCTGAATGCTTTAGCTGATAGCGGGACTGTAGGGAATTCAAAAAATTCACCGCTGATCGATGTTCAATTTCAACACCCTTAGGCATCCCGGTAGAGCCGGATGTATAGATGACATAGGCTAAAGATTGCGGGAGAACATCCACATTCGGATTGGACAAACGATGTGCCAGTCCGCTATTTGTCTGATTGAGATAGACAATCTCTCCTGTAAATTCCGGAACATGAAGGCCGGCAGACTGAAGCAGGAGAATGTTTGTACCGCTGTCCTCCAGCAGAAAGCTGATTCGTTCTTCCGGATAATCCGGGTCGATGGGCAGATAAGCGCCGCCAGCTTTAAGAATGCCATAAATGCCAAGCAGCATTTCAGGTGAACGCTTTCCTATAATGGCAACAGTCGTTTCAGGTTTTACCCCCCGTCCGATCAGCTCCCAGGCGATACGGTTAGCCTGTTCGTTCAATTCTTTATAGGTCATCACTCCATCTTCGAAGATAACGGCCGCCTGATCAGGCGTTTTTTCTGCCTGCTGTTCGAGTGCATAGTGGAGCGTTTGATTCATTGAATAGCCCGTCTCCTCAAACAGATGGCATGATTCAATGAAATCTCGCTCTTCTTCTTTTGTTAAGATTGGAATATTGTCCAATTCTGTTTCAGGACTGGCAGCTGTATGTTCCACAAGCGTGGTGAAAAGGCTGGCCCACCTTTGGATGGTTTCTTTCTCAAACAAAGCTGTACTGTATTCAAACTGACAGAAAAGCTCGGAATCATGCTCTGTAACGTATAGGGAAATATCAAATTTTGATATTGGGTGCTCCAAGTCGTTCCACTGAAGCTGTACATCATTCATTTTTAGCTTTTGCTGTTCCATATTCTGAAGGACTAGCGTTGTGTCAAACAAAGGATTCCGGCTCATTTCCCGCTGCACACCGAGTTTGTCCACAAGCTCTTCAAACGGGTAATCCTGATGCTCATACGCTTCTAGTGCCGTCTGTCTGACTTCTTTCAGAAATTCCTCAAATGTCTTATTACCCGCCGGGCGTGTGCGGAGAGCCAATGTATTGACGAACATCCCAAGAACAGCTTCAAGGTCGGCATGGGGCCGTCCGGCGATAGGTGAACCAATCACGATATCATCCTGACCGCTTAACCGAGACAAAAAGGCTGAATACAAAGCGAGAAGCGTCATATAAAGCGTGCTTCTGTTTTTATGGGCGAGCCGCTTTATGCGGGCCGTGATCTCTTTGTCCAATTGAAAGGTTACTTTTCCGCCTATGAATTGCCGTTCTGCCGGACGTCGTTTATCTGTTGGAAGCTCCAGTATAGGAAGGTCCCCGCTAAACTGCTGCTGCCAGTAAGTCTCCTGCTTTTGGTACGAGTCTCCCTTTTTAAATTTCTGCTGCCATACGGCGTAATCTTTATATTGGATCCGCAATGGCTTAAGCTGCCGGTTTGCATAAAGATCGGTAAATTCTCGGATTAGGAGCTGAACGGATACGCCATCTGAAATGATATGGTGCATATCCACCAGCAATACATGCTTCTCGTTTGACACTTCTATAAGGCCTGCTCTAAATAATGGCGCCTGGCTGAGATCAAAGGGACGGACAAATCCCTCGATAGTGGTCTCTTTACTTAACGTAAACGGCACTTCGGTGTGGATACGCTGAACCGGCTCGTCATCAGCTCCGGATACAAAGGAAGTTCGAAGCGGCTCATGCCGGCTGATCAGTTCTTTACATACAGCAGACAGTTTGGCGACATCCAGTGCACCTTCCAGTTCTAAGACCGCAGGCATGTTATAGGCGACACCCTCATCAAGCTGTTGAAGCACATAGATTCGTTTTTGGGCCGAAGATACAGGATATGTATCCCTTTTTTCTGCTGGTTCAATTGCTGCATACAGATTTTGTTCTGCCTCTCGAATAATTAAAGCTAATCCTTCAACAGTCGGATGAGCAAAGATGTCCTTAAGTGAAACTTGCACATGGAATTCCTTTGCGATCCGTGACATAAGCACTGTTGCTTTTAACGAGTGACCGCCATTGTCAAAAAAGTTGTCTTGGATGCCTATATGCCCATTCTTTAGCACATCTTCAAATAGTTGCGAAAGCTTTGCCTCTAACAGATTTCGAGGGGCAGTATATGGGTTTCCGCTGATTGAAGCATCTGGCTCCGGAAGTGCTGCGCGATCTACTTTTCCGTTTGGGGTAAGAGGTATGCTGTCAACCCATATCCATTTCGCCGGAATCATGTATTCTGGGAGCTCACTAGCCATATAACTGCGTAAATCTATTGCATTCAGCTTTTGTACACTGCAATAGTAAGCGCATAATTCATGTTCACCGTTTTGATCTTGCCAGATGAGAATGGCAGCCTCACTAATGTCCGGATGATTCATTAGCGTGACTTCGATTTCTTGCGGCTCAATTCGATAACCTCTGATTTTCACTTGATTGTCTGCCCGTCCGATATATTCGATGTTGCCGTCTTCAAGCCGTCTGGCCAAATCACCTGTCCGGTACATGATCACATCAGGCTTGAATGGATCGGATGAAAATTTGTCGCTTGTCAGTTTATCGTGATTGACATATCCTCTGGCAACACTTGCGCCGGAAATATAGAGTTCGCCTGGTACGCCGCATGGCTGAAGCTGTTTTTGATGATTCAAAATATATAGATCAGTACAGCCTATCGGTTTACCGATTGGCGGAAGCTCAGGAATAGGGTCTCCAGGATGAATGGTATACGTAGATACCACATGAGTTTCTGAAGGTCCGTAATGATTGTGCAGGTGTATGCCGCGTTTACGCAACACATCTTGGAAAAGGTCTGAAATCATTAATTGTTCCCCGGCTGCGATCAGGTGTTTGACGCCATCAGGAAACGAGTTCGCAAGTTCTCGCTCGCTGAAAATCATTTTGATAAAAGCAGTTGGGAGAAACACAATATTCGTCTGATGCTTGTTTATAAATGCAAACAGCTGAGGCACATCTCTTTTTATGGCTTCTGGCACGATGTGGAGTGTGCCGCCTTTCAGAAGCGCAGAAAATATTTCTTGATAGCAGACGTCGAAGGAAGGCGTCGCAAATTGCAGAACATCTGCTTCAAAGTCAATGCCGGAGTGAGTATATTCGAACTTCAGCAAGTTAGCCATGTTTCGATGCTCAAATTGAACACCCTTTGGTTTACCTGTTGTGCCTGATGTATAAATCATATACAGCAGATCGTCAGCATTGTTGACTGACTTTATGTTACTGCCGTCTACTTTGCTTTCGATATCTTCTGGATGAGTGATAATGTAATTGTCTTCTAACGATGAGGGAAGATGCGCTTGTGAAACAACATGCGAACAGCCGCAATCATGCAGAATATAACGGATTCTGTCAGCAGGGTAATGCGGATCAACCGGAACAATGGCGCCGCCTGCCTTTAAGATACCAAGAACACCTGTGATAAACGCCGCTGAGCGTTCCATCATAATCGCAACGGGTTCCTGTCTCACAAGGCCTTTCATTCGTAAATGCCGTGCCAATCTGTTAGCCGCTTTATTCAGTTCTCTGTATGTTAATGAGCAGGCTTGATCAATTACAGCATGAGCATCTGGTGTCTTTTCCGCTTGCTTTTCAAACATGGCATGGATGGTTTCGTAAACTGGTGTTTGATCTGTGATTTCTCCAATCAGCTGCCGCTTTTCAGTATCTGTCGTGATATCGATTTCTTCAGGTGGAAGATTCGGATTATTTAAGATTTGTGATACAGCATTCAGAAGATGCTCTTTGACAGAGAGCACAAAAGACCGATCGTGCTGCTCCGCATCATAGTTCATTTTGATATGAATTTCTTCCCCTGGCGCCACCATAAGATAAAAGCTGTAGTTGGTTTCATCTGCGACAGTGAAATTATGAATCTGAAAAAGATCAGAAGCATGTTCCTGTTTGTTCAGCATTTGAATCTCTTGCTGCACCGGATAGTTTTCAAATACGAGAATATGATCAATCAGCCCTTGCTTAACAGCTGAGCGGGATTGAATCTCATATAAAGGATGGTAGCTGTACGCTTCAGCGGCAAGACGGTCTTTTTGCATATCTTTTATAAGTTGAAGAAAAGGCGTTTTTGCCCCCTGCACCCGAACCGGCATCGTATTAATGAAAAGACCTACCATATGTTCAATGCCTTCGATTTCTGCGGGTCTTCCTGAAATGACAGAACCGAATACGGCGTCATCGTTATTATTATATTTTTGTAGCAGAATGCCCCAAATGGTATGAAAAATCGTACTGAGTGTCACTTCTTCTCTAGCAGCAAGCTCTGAAAGCCTGCTGCTTTCTTCCTTAGAGAATGAAAATGTAACGTGTTCCTGCCTGCTTTTTCCCTTTGTTTTTTTCTGCTTCGGGAGCACGGTTTGCTGTTCGTGGCCGGAAAGATAATGGTCCCAATAAGAAACCGCCTGCTCTTTGTCTTGCTCCATCAGCCATTTGATATACTTTCCGTATGGCTGGACCGGCTCCAATGTTATTGGGGATGCATTTACATAAGATGCGTAAATATGCAGAAACTCCTTTAGCACAATGCTGAGGCACCAACCGTCCATCATGATATGATGAAAGGTCCAAATGCAAGAGTACTGGCTCTCTCCTGTTTGAATCAGAGCGATGCGCATGAGCACATCCTTTTGTAAATGAAACCCCTGGTCCCGGTCCTTTTCTTTCCATTGCTCGATAAACTGTGATTGCTCCGCCTCGTTTAAATGAGTAATGTTTTCTTCCAGTACGATGACATTTCGTTCTCTCAGAACAACCTGCTGGGGAGAGGAAACATTTTGGCTGATAAAAATCGTTCTGAAAATATCATGTCTTTCTACAAGAGCGTTGATGCTGTTTTGAAAAAACTGCGGGTTGACTTTTCCTTCAATTGTAAAAGAAGCTTGCTCAACATACGCCTGTGAATCTTTTTGCAGGAGGGAATGGAAAAGCATCCCTTCCTGCATGTAAGACAGCGGATAAATATCCTGAATTGAATTCGCTTTTGTCATGTTCATGTCTCCCTGTCACGATTTTCTACAATTCTTCCACCAAGCTGGATATGCTGTCCAAGTCCTCAGCCGTTAATGATTGACTGCTGAAATCGCTCAGTGTCTTTTCTGTTTTCTGTTGACCGGCGCAGTGTTTCATAATGTCCAGCAAAAAGTGTTCAATCCTGTTAATAAGCTGCTCCATTGTGTTTCTGTGAAAGCGGGCTGGCGGATAACTAAGATTGAAATGGAGCTTTTTGTCTGCTGCCATTGCGCTCATCTCGATGATTTGCTCACGCTTCCATGTATGAGTGATATCCTTTCCGCTCCCAAGGCTTGATGGGCGGAAGGTGTCCTGTCTTTCGATGTCGTTGAACTGGCCCAAATAGTTAAAGCTGATTTCAGGTGTTTTTGAAAACGTAATGCTTTTATTTTCAGGGTGTGTAAGGTATTTCAGCATACCGTAACCTACCCCTTTGTTTGGTATCCGGCCCAGTGTATCTTTAACGGTTTTTAATGCGGTTCCGAGCTCATCCCTATGATTTTCAAAGCTTATGAGGGCCGGATACATGGATGTAAACCAGCCGACCGTCCTGCTGATATCTAACTCTGGCAGAATGTGTTCTCTCCCGTGTCCTTCCATAGCGATACGGAGCTTGCTTCCTCCTGTCCATTCACAAATCGCCAAGGATGCTGCGGTTAACAGAATATCTTGTGTATCTGTGCCATAGGCGTGATTGACGTTTTGCAGCAAGACGGCGGTGTCTGCTTCAGTCAGTGAAAAGCTTAATGAGTCCCTTTTGCTGAAGTCGATGTTCACTTGATGCGGTATTTCATAGGGCAGTTCTGCGTCTTGCTGTTCTTCTACAGTTCGCCAATACGCCTCTTCGCGAATCAGCTTACTGCTTTGGGCATATTCCTGTATGCGTCTTGCGTATTCCTGATAGGAATCCGTTTTAGGCGGAAGCTGGATCGTCTGGCCTGCAGCAGCTTGTTGATATCCGGCTGACAAATCCTCAAGCAAAATCCGCCATGAGACACCATCAACGACAAGGTGATGGATCGCAAGGAACAAGTAATCTCCGGTCAGTGTTTTAAACAAAGCGGCGTGCAACAATGGTCCTTCCTGCAAATTGATGCTTTGCTGAAGATCTGCAACTTCTTGTTTGATTTGCGTCTCCCAGCCGCTTTCTGACTGTGAAAGATCAAAGGTTCTTAAGCTGTATAGCTGTGACTCATGAATGCCTTGGTTGATTTGAATCCATCGCCTATCATCGTTGCGATAAACCATCCGAAGCGCATCATGATGCTCCGCCAGTTTTTTCAAGGCTGGTCTAAGGGCGTTTTCAGACAAACGTCCAGAATGGAATAGCATGACAGACTGATTGAAATGGTGTCTTTCTTCAATATCTTGTGAAAAAAACCATTGCTGAACAGGCGTCCATGGAACATCTCCCTGAACAGGTCCTTGCTCTATGACTCTCTCTGACTTACGGATAAATGGTGATAAGTCCTTTATCTTTGGACGACGGAATAAATCACTTACCTGCAAGCTTAACCCGTGGCGCCCGAGACGTGCAGAAACTTGAAGCGCTTTGATTGAATCGCCGCCCAATTCAAAGAATGAATCCTCTATTCCGATCCTCTGGATGCCTAGAACCTCCTGCCAGATCAATGCCAGCTGCTCTTCAAGTTCGTTGCGTGGCGGGATGTATGTTTGTTTAGATGCGAAATCTGGTTCAGGCAGTGCTTTCCGGTTCAATTTGCCGTTCGATGTGAGCGGAAGATTCTCCATTTCAATGATATACGCCGGAATCATATAATTAGGCAGTGAACACGCGAGAAGTGAACGCACTTGTTCAGCATTCGTGCCTGCTTTTACGCTGATATAGCCAAACAGCTCTTTGCTCCCGGTCTGGGCTGTACGTGCTAACACTGCGGCTTCTTTGACCCCGTCTATTTGACGAAGTGCTGATTCGATCTCACCCAGCTCCACACGATAGCCTCTGACTTTTACTTGATCATCAATACGGCCAACGTACTCAATTGTGCCGTCAGGAAGCCAGCGCGCCAGATCACCTGTGCGATACAGTCGATCGCCAGGTGCAAATGGATGTGGGACAAATTTCTCTTTCGTTAAATCAGGACGGCCCAAATATCCTCTGGCGACGCCATCTCCGCCGACACAAAGTTCACCGACAGCTCCGACCGGCTGCAGCACTCCCCATTGATTTAAGATATAAGCGGTGGAATTACCAACCGGCCGCCCGATCGGAATGGAAAGTTCATATGTTTTTTGAATGTGAAGGCATGTCGAAAAAGTTGTATTTTCGGTAGGGCCATATCCATTCCATATAGATACTTCAGGGCAGACATTTCTGATTCGATTGACGTGGCTCGGCGACAAAGCTTCTCCGCCAATAATCAAATGTTTCAGCTGTGAAAATGTTTGTTCATTTTGCTCTGTCAAATGATTGAATAGAGAAGATGTCAGCCAAATCGTTGTGATTCCTTGATGTTCTATGTACCTCTTAAGCTGATGGGAATCGAGAAATGTTTGTTGATCGGACAGATGCAAAGCGGCACCATTTAGCAGCGGTCCGAAAATTTCAAATGACCCAACGTCGAAACCGATTGATGATGTCATCAGAAGGCGGTCTTCAGGTGTAAATGTAATATAATTGCTGTTTTTAACAAGACGAATTACACTTCGCTGCTCAATCATGACACCCTTTGGTTTACCGGTTGATCCAGAGGTATAAATGATATATGCGAGTGAATGTGGCCCTGCTGAAGAATCAACGTTCTTCGTTTTTTCTTGCTTTTGAATATCTTCGATTATGATTTGTTCACATTCAATGTCTAATAGCTGTTTTTCTGTTTTTTCAGATTGAAGGAGTAATGCCGCCCCGCTGTCTGACAGCATATAAGCTATTCGTTCAACAGGCAGATCAGAAGCAATAGGCAGATAAGCTCCCCCGGCTTTTAGAATGCCCAGCATTCCTGCAATGAGTTCTGGTGTTCTGCCTGTCAACAAGGCTACAACACTATCAGGCCCTACGCCCTTTATCTGTAGAACTGAGGCAATTTGATTTGCCCAGCTGTTCAGGTCCTCGTAAGTGAATACTTGGGTGTCGCTGACAATTGCTACAGCATTAGGCGTTTGTTCTGCCTGCATTTCAAAGAGTCTGCTGATGGTTTCATTTCTTGGATAATCTATTTTTGTACGATTGAGCTCGTGGATAAGGTAATGGGTCTCATCCTCATTCAGGATATTTATTGTTCCGAGAGCGGCTTTGTTGTCTTTGATGATGGAGAGTAACATATTGATGAAGTATTGAAGCCACTTTTCTATCGTTTTTTTCTTATATAAGTCAGTACTAAACTCCATTTGGAACGTCAGCAAACCGTGGGGCTGTTCCTGTGTATATAGGGTTAAATCAAATTTGGACGTTTGATGCCCATTGTGTGCTGCAGGTTTGAGACAAAGTTCATTCAGCTCCAACGATTCCTGATCCATGTTTTGAAGAACAAACATTACGTCAAACAGCGGATTTCTGCTCATATCCCGTGTCAATTCAAGCTTATCGACAAGCTCTTCGAACGGGTAATCCTGGTGCTCAAAGGCTTCCAATGCTGTCTCACGCACTTCCTGCAAATACTGTACGAATGGCTTCCCGCCCTCCGGGCGCGTCCGAAGCGCCAGCGTATTCACAAACATGCCGAGTATCGTCTCAAGATCCTTGTGCGGCCGGCCGGCGATTGGTGAGCCGACGATGATATCTTCCTGTCCGCTTAAGCGTGACAAGAACGCGGTGTAAGCCGCAAGGAGCACCATGTACAGTGTGCTTCCGTTTTCTCGTGCCAGCTTGTGAAGGCCTGATGCAACCTCTTGATCCAGCGTAAATGAGACCTTGTCACCCGCGAAGCTTCGCACCGGCGGGCGGGCATGATCAGCCGGAAGATCCAGCACAGGCAGCTCGCCCTCGAGCTGCTTCAGCCAGTACGCCTCCTGCGTTTTGTACGCATCTCCTGTTTTGAATCCTTCTTGCCATACGGCATAATCTTTATATTGAATGCGCAGCGCCGGAAGCTTCCGATTATTGTACAGCTCGCCGAATTCCCGAATCAGAATGTTGACGGAAACACCGTCTGAAATGATGTGATGCATATCAACCAGCAACAGGTGCCGCTCATCTGATACCTTTACGATTTGGGCACGGAACAGCGGCGCTTGGCTGAGATCAAACGGTTTGATAAATGCGGCTGCGGCTTCCTGTTCGGTTCGTGCGCCGAGAACTGTAGTCTGTAACGTAAACGGCACCTCGTCATGGATGCGCTGCACCGGATCGCCTCCTGCGTCCTGTTCGAAGGAGGTCCGAAGCGACTCGTGGCGCTTGATCAGCTCTTTGAAAGCTCTGTCCATCCTTTCAGGGTTGAGCTTCCCTTCGAGCTCTAACACAGCCGGCATATTGTAGCCTGTCCCTCCGTCCTCCAGTTGCTGAAGGACATAAATCCGCTTTTGGGCAGAGGAAACCGGATAGGTTTCCTGTTTTTCAGCGGGCTTAATCGCTTCATATGGACTGTCCGTTCCTTCACGGATAACGGCAGCCAGTCCTTCTACCGTCGGATGGGCAAACACATCTTTTAGCGGCACCTGTACATCGAATTCTTTGGCGATCCGTGAGACAAGCGCCGTTGCTTTTAAGGAATGTCCCCCGCGGTCAAAAAAGTTGTCGTGAATCCCGACAGGGCCATTTTTCAGCACGTCCTCCCACAGCTGAGAAAGCTTCATCTCAGTCACGTTTCTCGGCGCTGTGTAGGTCTCCGCATCTGCCGCTCCGCCAGGAGCTGGCAGGGCGTTTCGGTCGAGCTTTCCGCTTGGCGTAACCGGCCACTGTTTCATTTCTATCATATAGGCTGGGACCATGTAGCCCGGCAACAGTCTCTCAAGCTGTGCACGCACTTCGTTTCTTTGGAGCCCTTCTATATAAGCGCATAATTCCGGCTCCCCGCTGTCTGTCCGTACGGTAACAGCCGCCTCTCTTACACCTTCTATATTTCTTAGTGCCGCTTCAATTTCTCCCGGCTCAATCCGGTAGCCGCGGATTTTTACCTGATCATCCGTGCGCCCGAGGAATTCAACATTCCCGTCAGGGAGCCAGCGCGCCACATCCCCGGTTTTGTACATGCGTTCCCCCGGGTAAAACGGGTCTTCAAGAAAACGCTCCTCCGTTAATGCCGGCCGATTCAAATAACCTCTGGCAACACCCGCTCCGGCAATGTACATTTCGCCGGCGACACCGGAAGGCTGTACGGCTAAATGCGGATCTAAAACATACAAACGCGCACCGGGTACGGGCTTCCCAATCGGAATCCGCAAACGATCCCTGTCCCGTTCTGGATCCAATACGTAAAATGCCGCGTCTACCGTTGCTTCTGTTGGCCCGTAGCCATGGATTAATGATACCTGCGGCAATACAGAAGCAAAACGGGCTGCCGTACGCGGCGCAAGCGGTTCACCTCCGGCGAATACACGCTTTAGGTTTGTCCCGTCACCAAGCGCTAACATTTCTGCTTGATCCAGAAAGCTATTAAGCATAGCCGGAATAAAATGAGCCGTTGTCACGTTTTCCTGATGAATGGCTTGTACGATCAATGCGGAGTCTTTTTCCCAGCCGGGCGGAAGCAGATACGCCGAAGCACCGGAAAGAGTCCACCAAAACAGCTGCCACACAGACGCATCAAAGGAAAAAGAGGTTTTCACCATGACAATGTCATCTTCCGAAAGCGGAAACTGGTGCTGCATGCCGGTCAGAAAGGAAACAGCCTGACGGTGCTCAACGGCCACTCCTTTCGGCTGCCCGGTAGAGCCCGATGTATAGATGACATAGGCGAGAGAACCGCCGTCAGCAGGAGTAAACAGATGGTTTTCTGCTTTTTCGCTCGCAAGAGATGTCATGTCCACTTCAAGCGTTTCGCCAGAAAAGTTCGGTGCGGAGCATCCCGGCTGTGTCAGCAAGAGCGATGCCCCGCTGTCTTTCAGCATGTAGCTCAGCCGCTCCTTTGGATACGCAGGATCAAGCGGCAAATACGCCCCTCCGGCCTTCAATACAGCAAGGACAGCGATCAGCATGTCAGGTGAGCGTTCAGACAGGACACCGACGATACTTTTGTTTGTGACGCCGCGTGCCGCAAGGTGCGCAGCCAGCCGGCTGGCGTACATGTCAAGCTCAGCGTATGTCAGCGAACCGCCTGAAAAGCGAATCGCTGGCCGCTCCGGTGTGACTGCCGCCTGTCGCTCAAACAGCCCATGCAGGGTTGGGGCTTCAGGTGAAACAGATACTGTCCTGTTATTTTGAGAAACGATTTTCCGTGTTTTGTCCTCATCTAGCAACGTCATCTTTGACACAGGAAGAGATGGATCAGAGATGACGTCAGAGATCATGTGCAGTAAATAATCTTTTATCTCAGACATCATATTTGGTTGATAAGCGCCTGTATGAAAATGAATCCGAACGTACAAAGTACGCCCTGGAATCACTTTGACACTGCATCTATAATTAGTTACCTCTTCCATCTCAAAATCTTTTACGGAGAAATCAAATGATCCAGCTTGATTCAGCTCTTCAATCTCTTGTTGAGTAGGTGTATTTTCAAAGACGATAATATGATCAATCAGCTCTTGTTTAAGAGCGCTCTGCGCCTGAATGTCATATAAAGGGAAGTAACTATACGCTTCTGCTTCAGTCATGTCCTTTTGCATTCCGCTGACTAGGTCAGAAAAAGACAGAAAATCACTTTGGACTCGAATAGGAATGGTATTGATAAAAAGTCCGACCATGTTTTCCACATCTTTTAGCTCAGAAGGTCTGCCTGATATAACTGATCCGAACACAGCATCGTCGCGGCGATTGAACTTTTGGAGCATGATTCCCCATAAAGCTTGGAAAACAGTGTTAAGTGTCGCACCACATGCTGCAGCGATTTTCTGTAATTCGGAGGTTTCTTTTTCAGGAATGGTAAACGTGATCTGCTGTAATGTCCCATCCGACATTCGGTCTGTTCTTTTAGGCAGAGGTGAAGCTTTTTCGAAATGCTGAAGCCTCTTTTTCCAATACTCAGCTGCTTCTTCCCGGTCTTGCTGCATCAGCCATTTAATATACGTCCCGTACGGCTGTACGGGAGGCAAATCAGGAAACTGCCCTTTTCCAAGCGCTTGATAAATATGGAGAAAGTCTTTAATGACGATGCCTAAACACCAGCCATCCATTAAAATATGATGGTGGCTCCAGATACAGACATAATGATCAGGCGCCCATTTTAAAATAGATATTCTCATCAGTACATCCGTTTGGAGATCAAAGCCTTTTGATTTGTCCTGCTCTTTGAATGCCTCTGTACAATGTTCTTTATCTTTTTCATTGAGATGAGAAATATCTTCAACATGAACATGGCAATGACGTTGCTTGAGCACGACTTGACGAGGTTTGGCTACATTTTTATAGATGAATGCTGTTCGAAAGATATCGTACCTGTCAAAAACAGCATCCATACTTTTCTGGAAACGCTCCAAGTCAAGCTGTCCATTGATCGTAAAAGAAGCCTGTTCAAAATAAGCTCTCGACTGCTCATCATACAATGAGTGAAAAAGCATCCCTTCCTGCATAAATGACAAAGGGTATATATCCTGTATTTCAGGTTGCTGCGGCATCAGTGAATCTCCTCTCCTATAGTTTGTTGACGGCTCCCATGATCTCACTCAATTCATCAAGCGTTAAGTCTTCATCAGTGAAATCAGATGCGCTCCACTCTCGGTTTTCTTTGCCGGTACAATGCTCAATGATGTTTTCCAGAGTCTGTTTAAAATGCCTGGAAAATGTTTGGATTGTTTTTTCCTCAAATTGAACCCTGTTATAGATGATGTGCATGTTCAGGCACCCCGAAGAAACGGCGCCGCTGATATCCAGTGCATAAGGACGCTCCCAGTTCGGGCTGATCTCATTTCCTGGCTTGATGTCAGACACCTCAAAGGCATTTGATTGAATATCCTGATCAAACTGGCCTAAATAATTAAAGCTGATTTCTGGGCTGTTTTTCTCAGAGCCCCATCTTTTGCTGATATATTTCAGCACGCCGTAGCCCGCGCCTTTATGCGGTATACGGTGCAGCATATCTTTTGTCTGTTTAATAAGGTGGCCCAGCCGCTCTTCTTTGTCCTTATGATCGGAATCTCTCATATCAAGCCACACAGGATAAATGGAGGTGAACCAGCCAACAGTTCTGCTAATATCGATGTCCTCAAGATATGATTCCCTTCCATGGCCCTCCATGCTGATTTTAAATTGGTTATTTCCCGTCCATTTCTGCAAAGCAAAACCTAAAGCTGTCAGAAGGATATCATTCATCTCCGTACTGTAAGCTTTATGTGCAGCCGTTAGTAGTAATTCTGTGTGATGGCGAGATAGCTCAAAATCAATCACTTCTGTATCTTTGAATGTGTTAGATGCTGCGTCATTGTCTTTTGGAATAGGCTGGATGTGACGGCTCTCGCACTCATCCCAGTACGCTGCTTCGCGCTGCACCTGGCGGCTTTTAGAGTAGTCAACTATTCTTTGTGAATACGTTAAATATGAATCTGTTTTTTGCGGCAGTTTAATAGATTCTCCTGAGACTGCCTGTTTGTAAGACGTTGAAAAATCCTCGAACAAAATGCGCCAGGAAACCGCATCAACAACTAAGTGATGAATCGTCAGAAATAAATGGTCACCATTCTCGGTTCTAAACAATCCAGCGTGAAGTAAGGGGCCGGTTTCCAAACGAATATGTTCTTGCATCCGGCTGGCTGCTTCCTCAATCGTGTACCGTGCTTCTGTTAGGCTATCCTTTACATCAAACAGTTCAAGTGCATATAGCTCCTCATCTGAAAGATCTATCCCTCTGTTTATCTGCACCTGCCTGCCATCTTCATGCCGGCATACGATTCTCAGTGCATCATGATGAGTCACAAGGCTTTTTAGTACTTTTCTAAGCGCAGCCTCATCAAATCGTTCAGCCCGGTAGATCATAACGGACTGGTTAAAATGATGGCTTTCCAGAGATTGCGAGAAAAACCACTGCTGGATAGGTGTCCAAGTAATCTCGCCTTCGACCGGGCCTTGGTCAATGGCGCGTACGTCTTTTCGAACCCGGGCGGACAGTTCACCAAGAGTCTGATGTTCAAACATCTCACGTACTGTCGTTTCAAATCCGCGCTGCTTCAGTCTGGCACAAACCTGCAGCGCTTTAATAGAGTCTCCGCCAAGCTCAAAGAAATTGGCGCTTACACCCAGCTCATCTACATTAAGAAGCTCCTCCCAAATTTCAGCCATCACCGTTTCAATCTCATTTCTAGGACTGATATCATCAGCTGTATAAGCGTGTTTTTCAGGCTCTGGCAGGGCTTTCTGATCGAGCTTTCCATTAACAGTCACCGGGATGCTGTCAATTTGTATCATACGGGCAGGCAGCATAAAGTCAGGCAAGGCGTTTTTTAGGTAAGTTCGGATGTCTGATATATTCGCAGCCTGTTGATCTTTTATCACCATATATGCATATATAGCTGTTTGCCCTTGCTCGTCTGCTCTGGTAATGACAGCCGCCTCTTTAATCATTGGATACTGAAGAAGTGCCGCTTGGATTTCGCCTAACTCAATACGGTGCCCTCTGACTTTCACCTGCTCATCAATGCGGCCTAAGTATTCCAGCTCGCCATTTGACAGGCGCTTAGCAAGATCTCCTGTTCGGTATAATCTGTCTCCCGGAAGATAAGGATTGGATACAAAACGGTCAGCGGTCAGCTCATCTCTGTTGAGATATCCCCGTGCCACACCTTCGCCGCCTATATACATCTCCCCTGGAACTCCGATAGGCTGCAGATTCATATGAGCATCCATCACATAAGCCTGCAGAGTTGAAAGCGGCCGGCCGATATTGCTTTTATTTTTTGCAATGTCTGCTGCGGACAATTTTTTGAATGTTACATGGACCGTTGTTTCTGTAATACCGTACATATTAATCAAATCAGTATGAGGATATTTTTCATTCCAGCTTTGAAGCAATCCGGGCTGTAAGGCTTCGCCGCCAAAAATCACGTAGCAGATGTTTAAATGATCTGTATGATTTTGATCTTCAAGCATCAAGCCGTAAAAAGCAGTCGGGGTCTGATTGAGTACAGTGACGCGCTCTTTTTTTAACAATAAACGGAATGCATGGGGGTCACGGGCTGTTTCTTTAGAGACCACGACTAATGTACCTCCGTTCAATAGTGCACCGAACATCTCCCATACAGAGAAATCAAAGCAATAAGAATGAAATAACGTCCAGACGTCTTCATGGTTAAATTCAAAAGGCAGGTTTTGATGCTTCAAGAGACTGATCACATTGCGGTGCTCGACAATGACTCCCTTTGGCTGGCCAGTCGTTCCAGATGTGTATATCACGTATGCGGGCTGATCCGTTACTATTTCTTGAATGTTTACATCAGCCGGAATTGAGTCGTTTTCACATTCATCGATATACAAAATTTGCCCGATGTAGTCTGCAGGTTTGTTTTGACCGCGCTCTGTCAGCAGCAGTTTTGCTCCGCTGTCATTGAGCATAAAGCTGATACGCTCCTTGGGATATTCAGGATCAATCGGCAAATAGGCCCCTCCAGCTTTTAAAATCGATAAAATGCCAATGATCATATCAGGTGACCGATCGAGCATCAGACCGACGATATCGCCAGTTCTGACCCCTTGTTTGATCAGCATAGCAGCTGCCCGCTCGGCTTTTTCATTCAGGTCTCGATACGTAAGCTGAGAATGGCCGCACACCACTGCGATATGCTCCGGATACTGAGCGGCTTGCTTTTCAAATAAGCTTACTATGTTTTCATTTCTCGGATAAGCCGCATACTGCCCCATTTTTTCAAGGAGCAACCTACGCTCTGCAGCAGGAAGCAATTGCATGTCCGAAATTCTCATCTCGGTATCCGCCGTTACCCCTTTCACCAATTCAATAAAATAGGATGCCCACTGCGTAATGGTTTCTTCTTCAAAAAGAGCAGTGCTGTATTCAAAACGGCAGCGTATTCCACTCGGATGCTCCTCAGCGTGTAATGTTAAATCGAATTTGGATATATCATGTTTAGGAGTGACAGACGAAATCGACAGACCAGGCACTTCGAACCGGAAATCTTCACTGCTTTGAAGCACAAGCATCGCATCGAACAGCGGGTTGCGATTTACCTCTCGATTTGTATCGACCTTATCTGCCAGCTCCTCAAAAGGATAATCCTGATGCTCGTAAGCGGTCAGAGCCAGGTGGCGAATGTCCTGCAAATAGGAGCTGAACGTTTTGTGGCCCTCGGGCTTGCTGCGCATCGCCAATGTATTGACGAACATTCCGATGACGCGCTCCAGATCAGCGTGCGGTCTTCCGGCAGCAGGCGAACCGACAACAATATCCTCTTGCCCGCTTAGCTTAGATAACAAAATAGAATAGACAGCCAGAAGAATCATATACAATGTTGTTCCCGTTTCAGCCATTAAACGGTGCAGCTCATCAGTCATGTCTTTATCAATGTTGACTTCAATTGTTCCACCGCTGAAATCAGGGAGACGCGGCCTTGTTTTATCAAGCGGTAATTCTAGTGTAGGAAGACTCCCGCCAAGCTGACCGAGCCAGTAGGCCTCCTGTTTTTTGTATAGCTCTTTCGGGTACTTCTCTTGCTGCCAAACAGCAAAATCCTTATAATGCAGGTTTAAAGCTGGCAACTCTTTTCCGCAATATAAGTCAGTAAATTCTTGGACAAGAGTGCTCATCGAGACACCGTCGGCAATAATATGGTGCATATCGAGCAGCAAAAAGCCGCGATTATTGCCCATTGTAATGACACATGCTCTAAAAAGCGGACCGGATGATAGATCAAACGGTTTGATAAAGGTCTCGATTGCAGACTCAAGCATTTGTTCTGATTCCATTTCAAGCTCTTTTAGATCAAAAGCTATCTCTGGATAAATGATCTGCACAGGCTCGTCTCTGTCAAGCACAAAAACAGTCCGTAATGCTTCATGCCGATTCACTAGTTCTGTGAGAACGCTTCTCAACCGCTGGCGATTCAGATTACCGCGTAATTCAAGTACAGCTGGCATGTTGTAGCCTGTGCTGTCATCTGCCAGCTGATGAAGAGCATATAATCGTTTTTGCGAGAAAGACAGCGGATAGACATCTCTTTGATCCGCAGGTTCAATCTGTGTAAAAGCGTGTTCTTTTAAGCTCATCAATTTGACCGCCATGCTTTCAACCGTCGGATATGAAAACACCTCACTGAGCGGCAGCTCGACATTAAGCTTTTTATGTATTCTTGATACTAGTGCGGCCGCTTTTAAGGACTGTCCGCCTAACTGAAAGAAATCATCACGAATGGCGATGTGCTGTTTATTCAGCACATCTTCCCAAATATGTGCGAGATCAGCTTCGATTAAGGTTCGGGGCGCCATATATGTGACACTCTTATTGTTTTCTGGTTCAGGAAGCGCAAACCTGTCAAGCTTGCCGCTGGATGTTAATGGCATCCTGCTGATGTTGATAATACTTGCTGGGATCATATAGGACGGCAATGTCCCGGCAAGATGCTGATACAAATCTGGGAGGCTGTTTCCCTTTTCTGGAACGATATAAGCAACGAGCTCCTTTTCCTCAGCAGAAACATCACGGGCCAGTACCGCGGCTTCCTTTACCCCCGGTGCTTGTCGAAGAACTGTTTCAATCTCTCTCAGTTCAATACGGTAACCCCTAATTTTTACTTGATCATCAAAACGCCCAATATATTCAATCGTTCCATCAGGCAAAAAGCGGCCTGCATCACCTGTTCGGTATAAACGCTCCCCTTCAAGGAATGGATGATCGGAGAATGCTTTCTGTGTCAGCTCTTGCTGTTTGTAGTATCCTCTCGCAAGACCCGCGCCGGAAATACACAGTTCACCCGAAGCGCCGATCGGTTGCATTTGATTTCCGTGCAAAACAAATACTTTTGTGTTTCTGATCGGGTGTCCGATCGTGATCCTCTCTTTTTCATTCAGATGCCGCAATATTGTTGTTGCCACACTGTTTTCTGTGGGCCCGTATTCATTTGCCAGTTCAGCAGAAGGACAAATCATTTGACTCAACTCAAGCAGATCAGGCGTGACCGCTTCACCCGCAAATGTCACAATACGAAGACTTTTTGCATCGTCAGCAGTCATCACTTCCAATAATACCCGGTACAGGGAAGGAACAATGATCATGTGGCTGACCTTATAACGGGCTATTTTTCGCTTAAGGGCCAGCACATCCTTCGCTTCGTCATCTGTTGTCAGCAGCACACACGCACCAGACAAAAGCGGGGTAAATAAGCTCGTTACACAGCCGTCAAACACGTACGAAAACAAATGGAGGGATATATCCTGTTCGGCCATGCCATACTCTTCCCGTCTCCATTGCAATGTATTGGCAATACCGTGATGATCAACTAAAACGCCTTTAGGGCGCCCCGTCGTTCCCGACGTATAGATCAAGTAGGCTAGATCACCTGGCGACATATTTGGAGCTTCTGTTTGGTAACTTTCTGTATGTTCTATCGTTATCGTATTTCCTTCATAGGACGGAGGGATCAAGGAAATAAGGTCTTCTTCTATCAGCAATTGAGCCGCTTGACTGTCCTTCAGCAGGAAAGAAAGACGTTCTGCTGGAAAATGTGGATCAAGCGGCATATAAGCGCCGCCTGCTTTCCAAATCCCAAGCAGAGCTGCAGGCATTTCCATTGACCGGCCCATCATTACAGCAACGATATCTCCAGATCCAACGCCTTTTTCTATCAGAGCGTGCGCAATCTGATTGGCTCTTACTTGTAACTGGCGATAGGTCCAGCATTCGTCTCCCATTTTCAATGCAGCAGCTTCAGGTGTTTTGTGAGCTTGTTCCTCGAACAATTGGGGTATCGTTTTTTTCACATAAGGACGCTCAGTTTCGTTAAACGATTGGATAACCTGTTGCTCCTCCGGCGGCACGATATTGATGTCACTGACGGCAACATCGGGATTTGTCAAAATGCAATCCAGTGCTTGCTTTAGATGCCCCTGAATCCTCAGCATCTCCTCCCGCTCGTAAACGTCTGCGTTGTAGCTGAATTTGATATAAAATGATTCTCCCGGAACGATAACGATATTAAAGTCGTAATTGGTTTGTTCCGACATTGAAATGTCACTCAGCTTCAGAGCGCCTTCATCATTTTCACTCTCCACGCTTAACGCCTGATGAAGCTGTACAGGGTAATTTTCAAAAACAAAAATATGATCGATCAACCCTTGCTTCAATGGACTATGGTTTTGAATCTCATAAAGCGGATAATACCCATGCTGTTCAGATGATAAAATATCCTCCTGCACGGCTTTGACCAGCGAAGAAAACGTTATGCCTTCCGCAGATCGGATTCGCACTGGAACAGTATTGATAAACAAGCCGACCATTGATTCAATCCCGTCAATCGCTGACGGGCGTCCCGAAATGACGGAGCCAAAAACGGCATCATCTGCAGCATTATATCGATGGAGCAGCACGCCCCAAATACTCATAAACAACGTGTTTAATGTCACTCCCCAGTTTTGGGCAGCCTCTGTCAGTTTCTCAACCATTTCCTGCGCTAATGAAAAGCTGACCTGGTCGGCTTTATAATCCCCGTCTGCCGTGCGGCGCTTTATTCGGGGAATAGAAGCAGTATTGCCGTACTCCTTCAAATATTCGCTCCAGTAGGCAGCAGTCTCTTCTTGATCTTGTTCTCCGAGCCATTCAATATAACGGCTGTACGGCACCGTGCTGCCAAGCTGTACAGGTGAGTTATTTTTGAGCGAATCATACATGCTGAAAAACTCTTTAAGAATAATGCCGAGACACCACCCATCCATGATGATATGGTGATGTGTCCAGACACATGTATATTGGCTGTCTCCTCTATCAAAAAGGGCAAGACGCATTAAAGGATCTTTTTGCAAATCAAATCCTTTTTCCCGATCCTTAGTCATAAAAGCATCAATCAGCGTCTGCTGTTCTTGATCAGCCAGGCGAGAAATATCTTCTCTATATACTGTCAATTCCCGGTTTGATAAGACTACCTGCTGCGGACCTGTAAGATCTGGTACTTCTTTAATGAAAATCGTTCTGAAAATATCATATCTAGAAACAAGAAGGTTTAAGCTCTTTTGAAACGAGTCGACGCATAGATTCCCTGTGATCGTAAACGAGGTCTGTTCGATATATGCTTTCGAGCTGAAATCCATTAATGAATGAAACAGCATTCCTTCCTGCATGTGCGATAACGGATAAATATCTTGAATTTGTGCCGATTGTGCCATCAATTCCACACACCTTTTCAAAAGTTAAAGATCTTTCACGAGATCTTCGATGCTAGATAATGCAGACAACGTTAATTCCTTATTGCTGAAATCGCTCAATGTTTTTTCGCGTGCTTTTTTCTGCGAACAATGCTCAATCGTCTCGATAAGATGCCTGTGAAAACGATCCATAAAGCACTCAATTGAGTGTTTGCTGAACACCTGGGTGTATACCGCTTTTACTTGAAGCTGTCCGTCCGTAATGAGAGCGTTGATGTCCAGCTCATACTCTCGTTCTCTCTCACCCGCTATTTCGTAACGGGGCTGGTAATATGATAATTGAAACGTTTCAGCTTCCTTCTCTTCGCTAAATTGACCGAGATAATTAAAGCTGACCTCAGGCTCTTTATGCCGCAGTTCTCCTATGTGTGTTAACAATCCGTATCCAGTTCCTTTGTTCGGTACTCTTCTCAGCATATCTTTTGTCGTCTTAATTCGGTATGCGAGCTGATCCTCGAAAGGCTCGGAAATACCCATGTCTAGCAGAATAGGATAAATGGAGGTAAACCATCCAACGGTTCTTGAAATATCAATGTTTGGCACATGCCCTTCTCTGCCGTGTCCCTCAGTGCTGATCACGATTTGGTCATGCCCTGTCCATTCAGAAAGCGCCATTCCTAAAGCCGTAAGCAAAAGTTCGTTGGCATCAGTACCATAGGCTTGCTGGGTTTCAAACAGCAATTTTTCAGTCCAGTCTCCGGATAGTACAAATGCAGCTGCGTCGCTGTTCATTTGGAGTCTGTCCGGCACATTTTCTATGTCCTTAGGAAGAAAAGCAGTGTGAGCGTCTAAAATCGTTTGCCAATACGTTTTCTCTGAAAGCAATTGTTTACTTTCAGCTATTTGGGTAAGACCATCGGCGTAGGATAAATAAGAATCCGTTTTTGGCGGTAATTGGATTTCTTTCTTTTCTAAAGCCTGTTGATATGCTGCAGCTAAATCCTCAAGCAGAATTCTCCAAGAAACGCCATCTATCACAAGATGATGAAGTGCAATCAGCAAATGATCCCCTTCTGCCGTTTTAAACAAACCTGCTTGCAGCAAAGACCCTTTTTCTACATTCATTTTGCTTTGAATGACGGTTTCCTCAGCGGCAAGTTTTTCATCAAGATGAGCCCTTTCCAGCGATGCTTTTGTCCAATCTGAAATATAAAGGCCAAACAGTTCATGATCCTTGTGATTGATTCCGCGATTAAACTGAATGACATGGCCGTTTTGGTCACGTTGGAAAATCATGCGAATGGCATCATGATGCTCGGTTATTTTACGCAGCGCTAGATGAAGCGCGTTAGCATTGAATCCTTTTTCACTGAAAAGCATGACGGACTGGTTGTAATGATAGTGAAAAGCATGTACCTGTCCGAAAAATCTTCGCTGAATCGGGGTGAGTTCAGCTTCACCTTCCGCAGGTCCCTGGTCCGCTTGAGATACCAATGGTGTGATATGTCCGCATAGTTCCTGAATCGTTGAATAACGGAATAAGTCGCGTATTGTCATGCTCCAGCCTTCAGCTGCCAGACGTGCTGCCACTTGTAATGCTTTAATTGAGTCTCCGCCAAGCTCAAAAAAGGAATCGTGAATGCCGACTCGTGACATGCTCAGTACATCTTCCCATATATACGCCATCGTTTTTTGTATGTCGTTAACTGGTGCGGTATATGGACGCGATAACACATTATTTGGAGCCGGCAAGGCATTTCTGTCCAGCTTTCCGTTTAGGGTTAGCGGCATGTTTTCTAAAGGAATCAGATATGCAGGAATCATATACGCTGGCAGTTCCTTTGTTAAAGCAGCACGGAGAGCATTCGTATTGACGTCTGAAGGCACAATATATGCTGCCAAACCAGCCTGTCCATTTTTATCATGCTGAACGGCAACAGCAGCTTCTCTGACAAGCCCCGTTTGAAGCAGAACACTTTCAATTTCTTCTGTTTCAATTCTGTATCCATTTATCTTTACTTGATAATCCATTCGGCCAAGAAGCCGGATCGTTCCGTTTGGAAGCCAGCATGCTCGATCACCGGTTCTGTACAGCCTTTCTCCAGAGACAAATGGATTTTCTGTAAATTTCATTTGCGTTAAGTCAGGTTTATGATGATAGCCTTTCGCAACACCTGCCCCGCCGATGCACAGCTCGCCGGCAACACCAATCGGCTGAATTTGATCAGTCTGGCTGAGTACGTACATGTGTACATTCGGCAGCGGGCTGCCGATTGGTACGTTATCTCCCGTACACTCTCCACCCATACTGGTTTCATAGAAACTCGAATCAATGGTTGCCTCTGTGACACCATAGCTATTAATGATGCGCATGCTTTGGCCAAAGCGATCTGTCAATGTTTTGAAATCTTGAGCTTTCACCATGTCGGAACCAAGAATCAGTATGTCTAAGTCAGGAAGCTTGAATTGGTTACGGTATACATACTCCATCACCGGGATAATGAGAGCCGGTGTCGACTCCATCACCGTGATTCTCTGAGAGTTCAAGATTTTATATATTTCAGCAGGTTCCAGCCTCTTTTCATCTGAACAAACGATTAGCGTCCCGCCATTTGTCAATGATCTCGCCAAATCTCCTGAAAAGACATCGAATGAAAAGCTCGCGATTTGAAGCAGTCTGACAGGCTTCCGATCCAGTTCATAAATTTGACGCCAAGCAAGAGCAGCATGAGTAAAGTTCTGATAGGTGACAATAACACCTTTAGGCGCACCCGTCGTTCCTGACGTATAAATGATATATACCGGCTCTTCAGGAGCAGGAGATAAGTTAAGGTTGCAGTTACTTTCTTCAAAAGAGCCCTCATCGTCAAGGAAGATGTGAGACATTTTAGATTCAGGCGAGTTCGAAATCAAATGCTTCAACTCTCTCTGTAAAAGAAGAATATCTGCCCCGCTATCACGAAGAATGTATTCAATACGGGCTTTTGGATAATGTGAATCGATTGGGATATACACTCCGCCAGCTTTCATCACTGCCAGCACCCCAACAATTGCATCAATGGACCGCTTGGCTAAAACAGCCACAGTTGGCTTCGGTCCTTTTCTGTTTTGCAATGTTCGTGCCAGACGATTGGCTCTTTCATTTAGAAGGCGATAGCTAATCTCTGTTTCGTTATCAATAACAGCTATATGTTCTGGAATTTCTTCAGCTTTCGCTTCAAATATGCGATGAAAAGGAACATCTTTTCGAGCAAATTCAACCTGAGTTTTGTTAAATTCAAAGACTATTTTTTGTTTTTCTTTATCACTAAGTATGTTTATTTGTGCAAGGCTTGTTTCAGGGGTTGAAAGTGCCGCATGCAGAAATTCGATAAAATGATCAGCCCACCGTTCAATCGTAGCTTTTAGGAATACTTCTGTACTAAATTCCATTTCGCAGCAAATAGATCCACTTATTTCCGTAGCTATTAATGTGATATCAAATAAAGAAATGTGATGTGCGAAATTGGCAGGCCGGGCTTTTATTTCTCTCAGATCTATGTCCTGTTTTTCCACATTTTGAAGGATAAACATCGCATCAAACACTGGATTTCTGCTCATATCTCGTGTCAATTCAAGCTTATCGACAAGCTCTTCGAACGGGTAATCTTGGTGCTCAAAGGCTTCCAATGCTGTCTCACGCACTTCCTGCAAATACTGTACAAACGGCTTCCCGCCCTCCGGGCGCGTCCGAAGCGCCAGCGTGTTCACAAACATGCCGAGTATCGGCTCAAGATCCTTGTGCGGCCGGCCGGCAATTGGCGAGCCCACGATGATATCTTCCTGTCCGCTTAAGCGTGACAAGAACGCGGTGTAAGCCGCAAGGAGCACCATGTACAGTGTGCTTCCATTCTCCCATGCCAGCTTGTGAAGCCCTGATGCGGCCTCTTGATCAAGCGTAAATGAGACCTTGTCACCCGCAAAGCTTCGCACCGGCGGGCGGGGTTGATCAGCCGGGAGATCCAGCACCGGCAGCTCGCCCTCGAGCTGCTTCAGCCAGTACGCCTCTTGCGTTTTGTACGTGTCTCCTGTTTTGAATCCTTCTTGCCATACGGCATAATCTTTATATTGAATGCGCAGTGCCGGAAGCTTCCGATTATTGTACAGCTCGCCGAATTCCCGAATCAGAATGTTGACGGAAACACCGTCTGAAATGATGTGATGCATATCCACCAGCAACAGGTGCCGCTCATCTGATACCTTTACGATTTGGGCACGGAACAGCGGCGCTTGGCTGAGATCAAACGGTTTGATAAATGCGGCTGCGGCCTCCTCTTCGGTTCGTGCGCCGAGAACTGTAGTCTGTAACGTAAACGGCACCTCGTCATGGATGCGCTGCACCGGATCGCCTCCTGCGTCCTGTTCGAAGGCGGTTCGAAGCGACTCGTGGCGCTTGATCAGCTCTTTGAAAGCTCTGTCCATCCTTTCAGGGTTGAGCTTCCCTTCGAGCTCTAACACAGCCGGCATATTGTAGCCTGTCCCTCCGTCCTCCAGCTGCTGAAGGACATAAATCCGCTTTTGGGCAGAGGAAACCGGATAGGTTTCCTGTTTTTCAGCGGGCTTAATCGCTTCATATGGACTGTCCGTTCCTTCACGGATAACGGTAGCCAGTCCTTCTACCGTCGGATGGGCAAACACATCTTTTAGCGGCACCTGTACATCGAATTCTTTGGCGATCCGTGAGACAAGCGCCGTTGCTTTTAAGGAATGTCCCCCGCGGTCAAAAAAGTTGTCGTGAATCCCGACAGGGCCATTTTTCAGCACGTCCTCCCACAGCTGAGAAAGCTTCATCTCAGTCACGTTTCTCGGCGCCGTGTAGGTCTCCGCATCTGCCGCTCCGCCAGGAGCTGGCAGGGCGTTTCGGTCGAGCTTTCCGCTTGGTGTAACCGGCCACTGTTCCATCTCTATCATATAGGCTGGGACCATGTAGCCCGGCAACAGTCTCTCAAGCTGCGCTCGGACTTCGTTTCTTTGGAGCCCTTCTACATAAGCGCATAATTCCGGCTCCCCGCTGTCTGTCCGTACGGTAACGGCCGCCTCCCTTACGACTTCTATGCTTCTTAGTGCCGCTTCAATCTCTCCCGGCTCAATCCGGTAGCCGCGGATTTTCACCTGATCATCCGTACGCCCGAGGAATTCAACATTCCCGTCAGGGAGCCAGCGCGCCACATCCCCGGTTTTGTACATGCGTTCCCCCAGGTAAAACGGGTCTTCAAGAAAACGCTCCTCCGTTAATGCCGGCCGATTCAAATAACCTCTGGCAACACCCGCTCCGGCAATGTATAGTTCGCCGGCGACACCGGAAGGCTGTACGGCTAAATGCGGATCTAAAACATACAAACGCGCACCGGGTACGGGCTTCCCAATCGGAATCCGCAAACGGTCTCTGTCCCGTTCTGGATCCAATACGTAAAATGCCGCGTCTACCGTTGCTTCTGTCGGCCCGTAACCATGGATTAATGATACCTGCGGCAATACAGAAGCAAAACGGGCTGCCGTACGCGGCGCAAGCGGTTCACCTCCGGCGAATACACGCTTTAGGTTTGTCCCGTCACCAAGCGCTAACATTTCTGCTTGATCCAGAAAGCTGTTCAGCATAGCCGGAATAAAATGAGCCGTTGTCACGTTTTCCTGATGAATGGCTTGTACGATCAACGCGGGGTCTTTTTCCCAGCCGGGCGGAAGCAGATACGCCGAAGCACCGGAAAGAGTCCACCAAAACAGCTGCCACACAGACGCATCAAAGGAAAAAGAGGTTTTCACCATGACAATGTCATCTTCCGAAAGCGGAAACTGGTGCTGCATGCCGGTCAGAAAGGAAACAGCCTGACGGTGCTCAACGGCCACTCCTTTCGGCTGCCCGGTAGAGCCCGATGTATAGATGACATAGGCGAGAGATCCGTCGCTAACAGAAGCAGACACATGACGTTTTACTTCTTCACGCTTAAGAGATGTCATGTCAACTTCAAGCGTCTCTCCAGAAAAGTTCGGTGCGGAGCATCCCGGCTGTGTCAGCAAGAGCGATGCCCCGCTGTCTTTCAGCATGTAGCTCAGCCGCTCCTTTGGATACGCAGGATCAAGCGGCAAATAGGCCCCTCCGGCCTTCAATACAGCAAGGACAGCGATCAGCATGTCAGGTGAGCGTTCAGACAGGACACCGACGATACTTTCGTTTGTGACGCCGCGTGCCGCAAGGTGCGCAGCCAGCCGGCTGGCGTACATATCAAGCTCAGCGTATGTCAGCGAACCGCCTGAAAAGCGAATGGCCAGCCGCTCCGGTGTGACTGCCGCCTGTCGCTCAAACAGCCCATGCAGGGTGAAAGCTTTAGGCGAAACAGCTTCCGTCTTGTTAAACTCATACAACAATTTTTGCTTTTCTCTTGTATTCGTCATATCTAATTCTCTTATAAAGCTGTGCGGATGTTTAAGGGCGTTTTCCAGTATGGTAAGCAGATGAGATTGTATTCGTTTAATATCCTCAAGAGAAAACAAGGTATTTTGATAGTCGAAATTTAATTGAATGGTTCCATTGTCTATCCGTTCTTGTATTTGAACTGAAAGCTCATTCGCGGTGTATCCGCTGAAATAAAGCGCTGTTTCATAGTCAAAATCATCTGCATTGTGCCACTGAAGTGGCTGATACTGCATAGATATACCGATAAGGTTGTGTAAATCCTTCTGTTCATTTCTTAATTCATTTACAAGCAAATTATAAGGAAACCGTTGATGACGCATAACAGAAAGCTGTTCCCTGCCTATTGTGCGGACAAAGGAAAGAAAATCTGTGTCAGGATCAACCGTTATTCTGATTGGAAGGGAACTAACGAACATGCCGAGCATTTCTTTTTCAGCCTTTGAACCTCTGTTGCCATAGTAGGTGCCAATGGCAAGATCTTTTTTAGAAGTGATTCGGCTGATGCATATGTAAAATGAAGCCATAAATAAGGAAATGATATTGATCTTGTGTTCTTCGCAGAAGATTCGAATCGTTTGCTCTAGATCAGGTGAAAGAATGATGGTGTCTCTGGATGCAGATGTGCTCTGTTTTTGTAAGGACGTCTGGTCGGCTAACGAGTGGTATTCCAACGGGTGCTCAAAGGTTTGCGTCCAAAATAAACGGTCCTTTGCAAACCGCGGAGATTGTAGATATTGACTCTCTTTTTCGATGTAGCTCAAGTAAGAAGGTTCCGGCTGATCAGGTAAAGGATCTTTCTTTTTCATTTTTTGATAAAGATCTATAATTTGATTTCCCATCACATTTAAAGAGATTCCATCCATTATGATATGATGGAATTTCGCAAATAGCCAAACTTCATGAGAGTCAATTCTAAGGAGGTAAAATTGATAAAGAGGCGAGTTGAACAGTTTAAATGGAATGCTCGCTTGATCCTGAATCCATTGCTCTATTTCTATCATTTCAACATTTGAAAAATCAATTATTCTAAGTGGATAATATTTATATTCAGTAAGGTGCAATCGCGGCTCAAGCTCTTCTCCTTCTAACAGCTGAAATCTAATGGCGTCGTTGCGGGAGATGGAATGATTCAGCGCTCCCTCTAGAGTATCAAGCTCAATATTGCCTTTGAATTTCACACAAGCTGTAAGATTGCAAATGCTGGTATCTGGCTCCAGCAGTTCGGTAAACCACACTCTCCTTTGGGCATGGGTTAAAGAATAAGTATGTTCGCTCAACGGATTCCCTCCAGTTCTCATAATAAGAGGATAAGAAAATGTAGAAAAAAGCAGAAAAATGACAATAAAAGAAATTATATGACTATATAATCCATATATGCACTATATTAACGGATATTTTTTAAAGTACAATAAAAAACATTAAATTTTTATAACATTTTTTTGAATATAGTATTATTTCTTTATTTTTCGTTTCTTTTTTTATCAAATTTCCGGATATAAAGTGATAAAAGTATTGTTTTACATAAGGTCTTATACACTACTTTTTAATCGGACTAATTTTCTTTTGTGCATCATTCTTCTAATTGTTGGAAGGTTCGACAAAGCGTTATTACAGACATAAAAAAACCTGTTTTCTCTTGGAAAACAGGTCTCCCGCTATTATTGATTTGCCAAAATGACAGCGATTTGATCCTCAATATCTTTTCCATCCTCTTCATCAATCAATCCATTTAGAAGAATAGAGAAAACAAGTTTTTTTCCGCTCTTTGTTTCTGCGTACCCCGATAGAGAGCTTACCGTACTGAGCGATCCGGTTTTTGCTCTTACTTTTCCTTGTGCAGGAGTGTCTTTCATGCGGTTTCTCAGCGTTCCGCCCACCATTCTGTCAGGATTGCCCGCAACAGGTAAAGAATTTAGATAAGCCGAGAACCAACTCTGATCCTGAATGTCATATAACAGCTGTGAAAGTTGATCTGAGGATACAGCATCAATATGTGAGATTCCTGATCCGTCCCTTAAGACGAGTGATTTAGAATCAACACCAAATTCCGGAAGCGTACTGTTTAACACTTCGAGCCCCTTTTCCCAGCTCCCTTCTCCTTTTTTCACTTTCCCCATCTCTTTTACGAGCACTTCGGCATGTCCGTTATTACTTAATTTCATGAACGGCACAAAAAGTTTCGATAAAGGCATTGAGCGATGAGAGAGCAGCACATCTGAAGAACTAGGTGCTTCACCCATCTTGATGTCCCCTTTCACAGTAATACCTTGTTTTTTTAGTGACTGCTTAAATAAATCTAAGGCATATCCGGCAGGCTCCCAGACAGAAATCCATTCCTTTGTCTTGTTTGCGTCAACCGGTACGCTCCCTTCAATTGTAATCGTGTTTGTTCCATGCTCTCTTTCGATTGTGAGGTCTTTCTCTGAACCGGCAGCAGTCGTTTTAGCATCGTTCTTTATCGTTATATAATCGGTTTTCGGAGAGACAGACACGGCAGGCTCTTCCCCTTCTTTTTGATTTGGGGTGACCTCAACAATCACAGTGCCTGCATCATAGTCTTCATTCGGAGACGCTGTTAGAGCGGAGATTGGCGCGCCATAATATGTGTATTCATCGCTCCAAGGCATATCAGGTGATAATCGCATGTCATCATGCCACGTATCATCACCGATCAGATTGCCTTTAATTACTTTTACGCCGGAATGTTTCAATTTCTCAGCCATTTTGTCAAAATCAGATGGTGAAAGTGTCGGATCGCCTTTCCCTTTCAAATAAAGGTTACCATTCAGCTTTTTCCCTTTCAGTGTTCCATCCGTCCGGACCTCGGTTGTAAAAGAATAGTTCTCGCCAAGGACAGAAAGTGCCGCGGCCGCTGTCAAAAGCTTTAGAGAAGAGGCAGGCCTCATTCGGGTTTCTCCTGAATGTTCATATAGAACAGCACCTGTTTCCGCAGAGCGAACGGTGATGCCGGCCATTGCGCCTTCGAGGGCAGGATGATCAGCTAAAATCTTATCGATCTGCCCGGAAAGTGCATCTTGTTTTTCAGCGGCAAGCGCAGCCTGATGCATATAAGGCACCGAAGCAACGACGAAAAGCAGTAAAACAGCAACATAAAGCTTTATGCTTTTTTTCATTAATTTCCCCGCCTCTCTGCGCTTCATCATTGGCTATTGATGATTCAGTTCAATGGTGATACTGCTTTTAGCTGTCGTTTCTTCTCCCGGCTCCAGCACTTGTAAACCAGTGAGTGACGAAGGTAAATCAAGATTCACAGCGTTTGTCACCCATGTGTAAGGCTCAGGGCATAAGTACCCTTGTTTTCCGTCCGCATTGTATACAACCCAATGTTTAAACTGTTCATCTGCCTTATAAATAATGCTGATATGTGCATGCTGATGATAAATGACTGCCTGGTTTTCTCCGCCCCTCTTCTGATAGGAAGATAAAAAGACATCATCCAGCTGCTTGTGGCGCAAATCCATTCCTTCATGCAAAGCTTCTTTATTCGGTACATCCATCAGTTTCCCGGTCGGCAGCAGGCGTTCATCCAACTCCCATTGCTGATCTGCTGTCAGGGAGAATAACGAGCTTTCTGCCGGAAACACAAATGTAGTATGATACCCAATTCCCCAAGGAAACGCTTCCTTTCCTTTGTTCATGACCGTCGCATGTTTAAATAGGGTATTCTCCTTGATCGTGTATGTCATCCGAACGACGGCATGATGAGGAAATTGCTTCTGCACATGGGGAAGCTCAGAAAGATCAATTTCTGTTTCAACAATCACTCCTTCATCAGTTTGCTTCGTGGTCACGACATTCCACTTTTCATGGTAAAGAAACCCATGAAGATGGTTGTGTTTATCCTTCTCGTTGATATCAAAATGATACGTTCTGCCCCGGAAACTGAATGTACCGTCACTTATGCGGTTAGGCGGGAACAGGATTGGAATGCCATACAATGTTGGTGTGTCGTGAAAACTTTCTGCTGTTTCCGGTTCACGCAAAAGCTGGACTTTTGTTGTTTTGTCCACGAGAGAAATGACGTTGCTCCCCCACTCAGGGACAACAATCATTTCTAGATGTTCGTTGCCCGCTTTGATGGCCGGCGTTCCCAAATACGTGATTTTCTCAATAAAGTTTGCCATGTTTACTCAACCTCTCCTTGATTCATTGCTAGTATAAGAATTCAATGTACTGTACCATATTTCCTCCATTTTATATTTTCCCCTATCAAATAAAAAAACACCGTTCAAACTTATGAACGGTGTGATTCGGAGGCTATTGGATGAGACGTGTGATTTGTTTCTTTTTCCAGACGAATTGATAATACCCATAAATCAACAGCAAGCTGACGGCAAACGCAGCTGGATAACCAACCCAGACGCCGAGTATTTCAAGCTTTGTATAGTGAGAAAGGACGAAAGCGACAGGCACCTCTACTCCCCAGATTGCAAAAATACTGATGACGGTCGGCCATAAAACTGTTCCGCTTGCCCGCATCGTTGCAGAAATAATTTGGGCATTTCCAAACAGCAAATAACTCCACAATGTAATCATCAAAAGACGGTGTGCAATGTAAAGCGTCTCTTGCTCGGTTAAAAATAACGACAAAATCTGATGTGAAAAAACATAGATCAGAATGATCAGTACGCCGCCAATGATATAATTCAGCCAAATCCCCACGCGAATGACCTGCTTTAAGCGGTCAAACTCGTTTGCCCCAATCGATTGCGCAGCGAAAATAGAAACCGCAATACCAAGGCTGACGGCCGGCATCTGTACATAGCTGGCCACCTGGTTGACCACTCCGTATGCAGCTGTTGCATTAGAGCCGTAATGATTGACGAATGAAATAACCGCTATCTCTGATAATGAGACAAGAATCATATTGATGCTTGCTGGGACCCCAAGACGCAGCAGGAGAACCAGCAGTTCCTTATCCATTTTCAAATAACGACGCACTGTTTTATCAAATTGCAGCGGGTGTTTTCGCTTTCGTAAATACACCATTAACACGAGAAAAGTCGCAATCGTGGAAATGACAGTTGCATATGCCGAGCCGTATATGCCCAGTTTCGGAAAACCAAACATGCCAAGGATTAAAACAGGCAAAAGCGCGATGTTGATGACCGTGCTCACAATCAGCGTATAAAACGGTGTCTTAGAATCCCCTGTTCCGCGCAAAAAGGTAGTATATGCAAAATATAAAAACATAAACGGCATAGCATAAAATAAAATACGTGCATAGTTAGCGCTGACATGAATGACATTTTCAGGCGTGCCCATTAAACGAAGGATATCCAGGGTGAAAATACTGCCGATGACGGCTAACACAACGCCTAATAAAAATGTAAACGTGAGCGTCGTCCCGACAACAGCCTTTAGCCGTTCCTCATTTTTCGCTCCGTAAGCTTGTCCGATCAGAATCGAACTACCTGAACCGATCCCAATCGTAAATGAGATTAAAAGAAAAAATAACGGGAAAAAGGATGATACAGCTGCCACTGCATCAACACCGAGCCATCTGCCTACAGCCATCATCCCGACTAGCTGGCCGACTGATTGCAGCACATTGCTCAGCAGAAGCGGCACTAAAAAGAGTGACATCGACCGCCAAACTGATGGTTTGCTTTTCTTTTGAGTTACAAGAGGTTCTTGTGATGTTTCCATATTAAAGGACTCCTTTATTTGAAATCGTTTTTAAACATGCCCTCATTTTTTGACAAAAACAGGATATGCAACATGTTATTATTCATCACTGCACATATGAAACCCTTCCCGATTCTTCTAATTTTACACATCTTTTTAGCTTATGAAGAATAAACTAGCAAGTAATGGCGTATTTTTTGTGAGTAAAAGAATAAAAAATAATTTATGCAAAAGTATTGTAATCTATCCGTAATTATTGTAACATTTGTAACATAAGAGAAAGAGATTTTGAAGGAGAGAGCGATAATGAAAAAATGTCTTCTATTTCTAACAACCATTGCACTTATTCTGTCATTAAGCACAAATGCATTTGCGAAAAATACATCAGGCGATTTATCACAAAAACAAGCATTACAGTTGGCATTATCCGCTAGAGAACATTTTTGGAACACCATGAGCGGCCACAATCCGAAGGTGAAAAAAGCAGTTTGCCCATCAGGCACATTCGAGTATCAAAATCTTCAATATGTATACATGTGCAGTGATCTAGGCACTAAAGCAAAAGCGGTGAATTATTTAACTCCTATTTTTACAAAAACAGCAATCGAAAAAGGCTTTAAAGATTATCATTTCACTGTTTCAAAAGGAAAACTTGCTGTTCCAATCGGTGACGGAGACAATCTTTTGAATTGGAAAAAATCAACTGCTAAACTGATCTCTAAAAAAGGCAGCACAATCACATACGAATTTACCGTCCCTACATTAGACGGATCCCCTTCTGCAAAACGGAAAGTGACATTTGTGAAAGAAAATAAAAAATGGAAAGTCAATCAATTTGACGCAGTTATATAAGAAAAACGCCCGGGATAAGCGGGCGTTTTTTATTTGGTCTGCATAAAGAAAGACAACAGGCGAAAAGTGCCTGTTGTCTTTTTGTGAATATAACGCTCTAGGAGAGATTCGAACTCCCGACCTGCAGTTTAGGAAACTGCTGCACTATCCGCTGTGCTACTAGAGCTTTTGGTATTTATATAGTAGCTCTGATGATCAATATTTTCAAGCGATTTGTATTAAAGCCCTCCAAAAACCTTATATGCGGCTCTAGTTGTATCTTCATCAATACCGATATACCGCATTGTAATTGATGGTGATGAATGATTCAGTATTCTCTGCAGCTCGGCGATGTCTTTCGTTCGCTGATAAAAATGATAGCCAAACGTTTTCCGGAGTGTATGCGTCCCTATCTCCTCAAGTCCGCACGCCGCAGCGGCCTCTCTTAAAATTCTGTAGGCCTGAATGCGGGAAATCGGCTTCCTGGTCCGCACTGATTTAAAAAGATATTCGTTTTCCTTCATGTCTTTCGTATACTCGTATATTTCCTGTTTCAGCGATTCTAAAATAAGAATCTTTCTTTTCTTTTTCGTTTTGCTTTCAGTCGCCCATAAATGATCTTTATTTTGAACGTCCTTCACTTGCAGCGGCAGAATATCAGAAATGCGGAGCGCGCTGTTGATGCCGAAAATAAACAGAAAATAATCCCGCTTGTTTTTGTTAAGCAAATACTGTTTGACTTCTTGGATTTTCTCTAGACTGCGAATCGGCTGTACAATATGCATCAAAAAACTCCTTAAAAACCGTTATGTAACGTTTTGAGGTCTATGTTACTATTATAGCTGAAAAACGTTGAATGTCAAAGTGCGGCGGCGTTTATGTAACATAATATACATAGTGTTACATAAGCTTTTAAAAAAGCTTCTTAAAACCTTCACCCTATAAAATAAGCTTTAAAGCCTCTTATAAAGCTTTTAACCTCTTGGATACTTATCCCCCTACTAATCCTCAAAAATCCTCTTAAAACGAAATCTGACGCTCCTAATTTTCTAGAGCTTCCGCAAAAATATACAAAAAAAGACACAATTTCAAATTGTGTCCTAATCCTCATCCTTTACATCAATATCTTCCGGGATTGGTTCATTTAATATTTCCTGCACAAGTGCTTTGTAATTCTCCAGCTGTTCGAGATGCGTTTTGAACTGCTCTTTATAAATCAAAAATTGCTCTCCGTCATGAACGGCTCTGATTTTCCCTTCGAGCACCAAGCTTTTAATATAATCCTCTGAAAGATTTGTATATTCTGCTGTTTCTTCAATCGTTAAATACATATAGCAGTCCCTTCTTAATCCGTATGCTGATTCTAATATAGCACATGGCTCATATCAATATAATCAATTTTGCACAGAAAAACGGCATTATGCACTATATAATATACCATTTGTCACTTGTGAAAACGCTGTAATTTTTTTACGCTAAGATTGTAACAATACAGCTTCATATAGGAGGGAGAACATGAAAAGAACGTGGAACGTCTGTTTAACAGCTCTGCTTAGTGTTCTGTTAGTCGCTGGAAGTGTCCCTTTTCACGCGGAAGCTAAAAAACCGCCCAAAAGCTACGATGAGTACAAACAAGTAGATGTAGGAAAAGACGGCATGGTTGCGACCGCACATCCTCTTGCTTCTGAAATCGGTGCTGATGTGCTGAAAAAAGGAGGAAATGCTATTGACGCAGCGGTTGCCATTCAATTTGCACTCAATGTAACAGAGCCGATGATGTCAGGTATTGGCGGCGGCGGTTTTATGATGGTGTATGACGGAAAAACGAAGGATACAACGATAATCGACAGCCGTGAGCGTGCTCCAGCAGGCGCAACTCCTGATATGTTTCTGGACGAAAACGGCAAAGCAATTCCTTTCTCTGAACGTGTAACAAAAGGTACTGCCGTTGGTGTTCCAGGCACTCTGAAAGGGCTGGAAGAAGCCTTGGATAAATGGGGAACCCGTTCGATGAAGCAATTAATTACCCCTTCTATTAAACTCGCTGAAAAAGGCTTTCCGATTGATTCGGTGTTGGCAGATGCCATTTCTGAATATCAGGAAAAACTTTCACGGACTGCCGCAAAAGATGTATTTTTACCAAATGGCGAACCGCTTAAAGAAGGAGATACCCTTATTCAAAAGGATTTGGCTAAAACATTTAAGCTTATTCGCTCCAAAGGCACTGACGCTTTTTATAAAGGAAAATTCGCCAAGACGCTTTCTGACACTGTCCAGGATTTCGGCGGATCAATGACAGAAAAAGATTTAGAAAATTACGACATTACAATTGATGAACCGATTTGGGGAGACTATCAAGGCTATCAAATCGCTACTACTCCTCCTCCAAGCTCCGGCGGTATTTTCTTATTGCAAATGCTAAAAATCCTTGATCATTTTAACCTTTCACAATACGATGTCCGCTCATGGGAAAAATATCAGCTGCTTGCTGAAACGATGCATTTGTCATATGCCGACCGTGCGTCTTATGCAGGTGATCCCGAATTTGTAAATGTTCCTCTCAAAGGCCTGCTTCACCCCGATTATATTAAAGAACGCCAGCAATTAATCAACCTAGATCAAGTGAATAAAAAACCGAAAGCCGGTGACCCTTGGAAATACCAAGAAGGATCAGCAAACTATAAACAAGTTGAACAGCCGAAAGACAAAGTAGAAGGCCAAACAACCCACTTTACAGTTGCTGATCGATGGGGAAATGTTGTTTCTTATACAACAACAATCGAACAGTTGTTTGGAACGGGTATTATGGTCCCTGATTACGGTGTCATCCTAAACAATGAATTAACGGATTTTGATGCGATACCAGGCGGAGCTAACGAAGTACAGCCAAACAAACGGCCTTTAAGCAGCATGACCCCGACGATTTTATTTAAGGATGACAAGCCTGTCCTCACTGTTGGATCTCCTGGCGGGGCTACAATTATTTCATCCGTTTTGCAAACCATTCTCTACCACATTGAATATGGTATGGAATTAAAAGCAGCTGTTGAAGAGCCGAGAATTTACACAAACAGTATGAGCTCTTACCGTTACGAAGACGGAATTCCTAAAGATGTCCTCAGCAAGCTAAACGGGATGGGCCACAAATTCGGCACAAGTCCGGTGGATATCGGAAACGTGCAAAGCATATCGATCGACCATGAAAACGGCACCTTTAAAGGTGTAGCTGATTCAAGCAGAAACGGAGCGGCGATCGGCATTAATTTAAAACGTAAATAAATAAAAAAACTGTACTCGCTTCAAATGAGTACAGTTTTTTTATACACATCTTTAAAATAAAAACTGACAAACGTCTTTATTCTGCTAATGCACGTCTATCTTCATCTTTTCATTTCGTTAATCTCATCAAGAAATGTCTGAAACGCACTCGTAATAAAAAAGTCTTTCCTGTATATAAAGACGATCTCTAAGTCTTGATATGCTGGTGGCAGCTGATGAATCCATACATTTGTACGATGCTCGGAGCAGTCAACAGCGGACTTTGGGAGCAGCGCCGTACCCATCCCGGCGGAAACACCTTTTATAATAGCCTCCAATGTGCCAAACTCTATGATTTTTTGATTGTGTATGCCTGCTTCCTCTAGTAATCTTTTGACCCTGTCACGATGAGAACAGCCAGCCCCAAAAAAGAGCATCGGCTGCTGAAGCATGTCTTCTGCCGTCCCTTCTCGTGATGAAATCAAAACTAATTCATCATGGGAGACATGGAGTTGTCTAACTGCAGCGTGTTCAACCGGCCCATATACAAAAGCGCCATCAACTTTATGATCAAGAACCTGTTGAATCAAATGATGCGTATCAGCTGTGTTCACTGATAAATCCACTTCAGGAAAACGCCTGAGGAAGGATGCTGCATGCTCAGGCAGATGCGTTACCGCCATTGTTTCCAGTGATCCGATCCGCAAAGGCCCTTTTGGTTGCCTGCTCATTCGGGTCGATTTTTCAGCTTGGTCTAACAGCGATAATACTTGATCTGCATATTGTAAAAGATTTTCTCCTGCAGCAGTCAGCTTCATTCCCCGATTCGTTCGATGAAAAAGCCTGATATTCAAATCTTCCTCAAGGTTATGCACTCTGGCTGTCACATTCGACTGAACATAATTCAGCATTTGGGCTGCTTTCGTTATGCTTCCTTCGCGAGCAACAGCCTGAAAAATCTTTAAATCTCCGCTTTCCACGCGCTCTCACCTGCTTGCTATGATGAAAAGTGATATTGGCTATCATATTTGTTCATTTTACTCGAAGAAAACCGCTATGTAAAATATGTAAAGATATGAAAATACAATTAATGAGGAGGCAGACAGCATGAAAGCTGTAATTCACAACGGAAAAGCCGGTCTTCTGGGGTTATCAGTTCAGGACGTTCCATCAACAAAGCCTGGATACGGAGAGGTAAAGGTTAAATTAAAATCTGCAGGCCTGAATCATCGTGACTTGTTTCTTATGAAAAACAAATCTGAACAAGATCCTCACATGATACTGGGTTCTGACGGCGCGGGTATCATCGAAGAGATTGGTGAAGGCGTGAAAAATGTTACTGTTCAGACAGAAGTAGTCATTTTCCCGACATTGAACTGGGATTTGACAGAAAATGTTCCACCTGTACCTGAGATTCCGGGAGGTCCTTCGGACGGAACACTTGCTGAATATGTGATCATTCCTTCACAAAATGCAATCAAAAAACCTGCTTATTTATCTTGGGAAGAAGCGGGCGTTTTACCTTTATCCGCTTTAACTGCATATCGGGCTCTGTTTACAAAGGGGCAATTAAAAAAAGGCGAGCATCTATTGATACCCGGCATCGGCAGCGGTGTAGCAACCTACGCTTTATTGATGGCTAAGGCGATTGGGGCAACAGTAAGCGTGACCTCCCGCAGTGAGGAGAAAAGAAAAAAGGCGCTGAAATTAGGTGCTGATTACGCATTTGACAGCTACAGCAATTGGGATGAGCAGTTGCAGGGAAAAAAGGCGGATGTTGTTCTTGACAGCATAGGACCTGCCCTCTTTTCGGAATACTTCCGCCATGTAAAACCAAATGGCCGTATTGTCAGCTTTGGGGCAAGCTCAGGGGATAATCTCAGTTTTCCGGTGCGTTCTCTATTCTTTCCTCAGGTCAATGTTTTGGGAACCTCGATGGGAAGCGGTGAGGAATTTCAAGCTATGCTCGCTTTCATTGACAAACATAAGCTGCGGCCTGTAATTGACCGGATATATCCTTTAGAAAAAGCATGTGAAGCATATAAAAGAATGCAGGAAGGCAGACAGTTTGGAAACATCGGGATCGTAATGGAATAAAAAAAGAAACCGGCTGGCAGCCAGACCGGTTTCTCTTATATGATAATCCCCTTTATTTACGGAAGAACTGAACTCCCCATCAAATATCGATCCACTTCACGCGCCACTTCACGGCCTTCATTAATCGCCCATACGATTAAGCTTTGCCCTCTTCTTGCATCCCCTGCGGCGAATACACCATCGATATTTGTTTGATAATCCCCATATGCTGCACTGATTTTGTTATTTACTGAATCAACACCGAACTGTTTCAACAGCGGCTGTTCTGTGCCTTCAAAGCCGATAGCGATAAAGACAAGCTGAGCAGGCCATACTTTTTCCGTTCCAGGCAGCTCGCGGAACTCGTATTTTCCATGCTCATTTTTCACTTTTTCCATTTGGATGGTATGAAGCTCTTTCAGCTTTCCGTTTTTATCCGCGACCATTTTTGTCGTTTGAATGGAGTATTCTCTCGGATCTCTTCCGAATTTTGCTTCTGCTTCCTCGTATGCATATTCAAGCGTAAAGACGTGTGGCTGTTCAGGCCACATATTGTCATTCGTGCGGGCTGGCGGAAGTTTCGGGTGTTTGCCGAATTGGTGCACGCTTTTGGCTTTTTGACGCAGAGCGGTAGCCACACAGTCAGCTCCTGTATCTCCGCCTCCGATTACGATGACATCTTTCCCTTTGGCATCAATGAATTGCTTGTCTTTAAAATTAGAATCTAAATAGCTTTTTGTTGCAAGTGTGAGGTAGTCCATTGCGTAATGGACTCCTTTTGAGTCGCGTCCTTCAATTAAGAGGTCCCGCTGTTTTTGAGCGCCTGTGCATAAGATCACAGCATCAAATTGCTCCTTTAGCTCATCAGCTGTAATGTCAACACCGATTTCTGTGTTCGTGACAAAATCAATTCCCTCTTGCGTCAGCAATTTAATTCGGCGTTCTACAATGCCCTTCTCAAGCTTCATGTTTGGAATGCCGTATGTTAAAAGGCCGCCCGCTCTGTCTGAGCGCTCAAAAACAGTGACAGAATGCCCCGCTTGATTCAGCTGGTCAGCACTCGCCAGTCCGGCTGGGCCCGACCCGACGATAGCAACTTTTTTGCCTGTTCGTTTTTTTGGAATTCTAGGTTGAATCCAGCCGTTCTCAAATCCTTTATCGATAATGGTCCGCTCGATGTTTTTAATTGATACGGCCGGGTCTGAAATCGCTAAAGTGCATGATCCTTCACAAGGAGCGGGACATACCCGCCCTGTGAATTCAGGAAAGTTGTTTGTTTTCAACAGACGTTCCAATGCTTCCTTCCATCTGCCCCGGTAGACAAGATCGTTCCATTCAGGAATTAAGTTGTAAATCGGACAGCCGGATGTAAATCCGTTAATGTCCGCACCGATCTGGCAAAACGGTGTACCGCAATCCATACACCGCGCCCCTTGCCGTTTCGATGCTTCTTCTGAAAAAGGAGCAGAATATTCTTTCCAATCCTTTAAGCGAGTGAGAGGGTCCCGCTCCGCAGGTTTTTCTCGTTTGATCTCCATAAATCCAGTTGGTTTCCCCATGTTCCTCTCCCCTTCCTTACTGTACTACCGCTTGTTTTTGTCCCGATGCTGCTGTATTCTGCTTTGGCTTCGTGTTGGCCTCAAAAGCGAACATGATGGCTTCTTCATCTGATAAACCTGCAGCTTTTTGCTCTTCGATGCTTGCGAGCATTTGTTTATAGTTTTTCGGAATGACTTTGACGAATTTTTTCACACTGTCTTCCCATTGATCTAGCAGATCTTCTGCTTTTTGGCTGTTTGTATACGCAGTATGTCTTTCAAGCATTGCTTTGATTTGCTGGATTTCTTTCTCATCCTCTAATGATTCAAATAAAATCATCTCAAGGTTGCATTTGCGTTTAAACGCTTTGACATCTTCGGTCAGTACATAAGCGATTCCGCCGGACATACCTGCCGCAAAGTTTTTGCCTACATCACCGAGAACGACAACGCTGCCGCCAGTCATGTATTCACAGCCGTGGTCGCCAATGCCTTCTACAACTACGTTCACACCGCTGTTTCGAACGGCAAAGCGTTCACCAGCACGTCCGTTAATATATGCTTCTCCGCTTGTCGCACCGTAAAAAGCCACGTTGCCGATAATGACATTGTCATCCGAAGCAGAGTTGAATCCTTCTGGTGACTTGACGATGATTTTTCCGCCAGAAAGCCCTTTTCCGACGTAATCATTTGAGTCTCCGTCCAAATAAAGCGTCATCCCTTTAGGAACGAAAGCTCCAAAGCTTTGGCCGGCTGATCCGGTAAAGTGCAGCTTGATTGTATCTTCAGGAAGACCTTCTTCTCCGTAACGCTTTGAGATTTCACTGCCGGTTATCGTTCCGGCTACACGATTTGTATTATTGATTTCAATCGAAATATCAGCTTCTTTTCCAGATTCGATGGCTTCTTGTACAGCCGGGAGAATTGTTGTGATATCAAGCGATTGATCAATTTTATGATTTTGCGGCGATCGGAACGTCCGCACCCCTTCAGGCTGATAAAGAAGGGTAGACAAATCAAGCTGGCTTGCTTTCCAGTGCTCCTTTGCCCGTTCACTTACATGAAGTACATCAGTGCGGCCGATCATTTCATCAAATGTCTTGAAGCCTAACGCAGCCATGTACTCTCGAACCTCTTCGGCAATGAACAGCATATAGTTTACAATATGGTCAGGATCTCCCATGAACTTTTTGCGAAGCTCTGGATTTTGTGTCGCTACACCGACAGGGCATGTATCCAAATGGCAGGCACGCATCATGACACAGCCGAGTACAACTAACGGAGCCGTTGCGAAACCAAATTCTTCGGCGCCGAGCAAGGCAGCCATCACAACGTCGCGGCCCGTCATGAGCTTTCCGTCTGTTTCTAATACAACACGGTCACGAAGTCCGTTCAGCATTAGTGTTTGATGTGCTTCTGCAAGGCCAAGCTCCCACGGAAGCCCTGTATGTTTAATACTGGTTTTCGGAGAAGCGCCTGTACCTCCGTCATAGCCGCTGATCACAATGACATCTGCAGTCGCTTTGGCAACACCTGCAGCGATTGTTCCTACACCTGCTTTTGACACCAGCTTTACGCTGATTCTTGCGTCACGGTTGGCATTTTTCAAATCGTGGATCAGCTGGGCTAAATCCTCAATCGAATAAATGTCATGGTGTGGCGGAGGTGAGATTAATCCGACACCTGGCGTTGACCCGCGGACATCGGCAACCCATGGATATACCTTGTTGCCAGGAAGCTGCCCGCCTTCACCCGGCTTAGCACCTTGAGCCATTTTAATCTGCAGCTCATCAGCATTGACGAGGTAATGGCTTTTGACACCAAACCGTCCGGATGCAATTTGTTTGATCGCACTTCTTCTATCATCGCCGTTCTCATCTGGAACAAAGCGTTTGGGATCTTCTCCGCCTTCACCGCTGTTGCTTTTTCCTCCAAGACGGTTCATTGCGATTGCTAAAGCTTCGTGCGCTTCCTTACTCAAGGACCCGAATGACATCGCACCCGTTTTAAAACGTTTGACAATCGATTCAGCGGATTCAACCTCCTCCAACTTCAAAGGCTTGCGGTTTCCGTCAAATGCGAACAAGTTCCGCAAAAATCCGATGCGTTCTTCATCAGCCGCTTTTGTATACTGTTTAAACAGATTGTAATCATTTCTGCGGCACGCCCATTGCAAAGTATGAATCGTTTTCGGATTAAACGCATGATGCTCTCCGCCATTTCTCCATTGGAAGTCACTTCCCGGTTCAAGCGTTTTGCTGTAATCATCCTGATACGCTTCCCGGTGGCGGCGCTGTGCCTCTTCTGCAATTGTTTGTAAATCGATGCCGCCTAGCTGTGATGCAGTACCTGTGAAATAGCGGTCGATCACATCGCGGCTGATTCCTACCGCCTCAAAGATTTGGGCGCCTCTGTAGCTTTGCACAGTTGAAATTCCCATCTTGGACATCACTTTTACAACGCCCTCAGTAATGCTTTTTCCATATTTGCTAACCGCTTCTTCATAGCTGATATCCAAACGGCCTTCATCAATTTCCTGCTTGTAGGTCGCATAAGCGAGATAAGGGTTAATCGCATCTGCGCCATAACCGATTAACGCTGCAAAGTGATGCACTTCACGTGCTTCTCCCGCTTCCACAATTATGCTGACCTTCGTACGCAGCCCTTTGCGGATTAAGTGCTGGTGCAGTGCGCTTACTGCCAGAAGCGGCGGAATTGGTGTCAGTCGTTCGTTCATCTTTTTGTCTGATAAAATTAACAAACTTACGCCTTGGCTGATGGCTTTCTCTGCCTGTGTGAACATGTCCTTTAAACCGCGTTCAAGATCCTCTGAAAACAGCACATCAATTTTTTGGCTTTTTAAATCAGGATGAACAATCGTTTTCAATGCGTAAAACTGTTCATTGGATAAAACAGGTGTATACAGTTTAATCCGGCGAACATTTCGTTCACTTGGATGAAGAAGATCGCCTTCCGCACCGAGCCAAGTCATCGTTGAAGTGACAAGCTGCTCACGAATCGCGTCGATTGGCGGGTTCGTTACTTGTGCAAACAGCTGTTTAAAGTAGTTAAACAGTGATTGCGCTCGGTCAGAAAGTACAGCAAGCGGAGCGTCATTCCCCATTGAACCAAGGGGATCTTTGCCTTCTTTAATAACAGGAATTAGATACTTTTGGATATCCTCATATGTGTATCCGAATGCCTTCTGGCGAGTAAGAAGATCACTAAATTGTTCTTCTTCTCTTGACTCCGGATCAGGATTTACTTGTACAAGCTCTTCTTCAAGCCATTTTTGATACGGATACTCAGTTGCAATTTGTGTTTTGACTTCCTCATCGGAGATAATACGGCCTTCTTCCAGGTCGATTAAAAGCATTTTCCCAGGCTCAAGGCGGTTTTTATATAAAACGTTCTCCTGTTCAACTTCAATAACGCCTACTTCAGATGAGAAAATAATATAATCATCTTTTGTGACATAATAACGGGCCGGACGGAGACCGTTCCGGTCAAGGATCGCCCCGATTTGTTTACCGTCAGTAAATGAAATGGCTGTCGGTCCGTCCCAAGGCTCCATCAGGGAGCTATGGTACTCGTAGAACGCCCTTTTTTCCTTGGACATATGCGTATTTTCCGTCCAAGGCTCTGGAATGAGCATCATTGCCGTATGTGCCGGTTTGCGTCCAGCCATCACAAAAAACTCAAATGCGTTATCCAATATGGAAGAGTCACTGCCATCAGCATTGAGAATCGGCAAAATCTTGTTTAAGTCCTCACCGAAGCTTTCAGAAACAAATTGCTGCTCACGTGCTCTCATCCAGTTGATATTTCCGCGAAGGGTGTTAATTTCACCGTTGTGAACCAAATAGCGGTTAGGATGCGCTCTTTCCCATGTAGGGAATGTATTGGTACTGAAGCGTGAATGAACAAGCGCAAAAGCAGAAACGAATGCTTCGTCTTGCAGATCAGAATAAAATGCATCAACCTGTTCAGGTGTTAAAAGGCCTTTGTAAACAATGGTCTGGCTTGAAAGACTGGCAAAATAAAAATCAAGACCTTCCGTTACTCCCCAATTTTCAGCCTGTTTACGAATGACATACAATTTTCGTTCAAAAGATAAATTGTCCTTTAGATCAGAACTTGCGCCGATAAATACCTGACGGACAAACGGACAGCTTTTTTGCGCCACTGTTCCGATTTTTCCGACATTTACAGGTACAGTTCTCCATCCAAGAACGACTTGGCCTTCTTGTTCAATCAGTGCATTGATTTGCTTTTCAATTTTTTTTCTTTCATCTTCCTTCTGTGAGAAAAAGACCATTCCTACCCCGTAACGTTCTTTTTCTGGCAGATTGATGTCTTTGCACTCTTTTCTAAAGAAAGCATCAGGGATTTGAACCAGTAAGCCGGCTCCGTCTCCTGTATCCGGATCACTGCCTTGCCCTCCTCTATGGTCTAGCTGGCAAAGCATCTTAAGTCCTTGTTTGACAATGTCGTGAGTCTGCTTGCCCTTTAAGTGTGCATATAGGCCGATTCCGCATGCATCATGTTCAAATTCAGGACGGTAGAGACCTTGAGCTTTTGGCATTTGATTGTACGTCATAATTCCTCTCCCCCGATCAATTTCCGATAATACCGGTCATAAAATCTAACAACTCTATAATCATTGTAGGTTTTCAAAACGATATAAACAATATATAATTTAGATCAAAAGAATCTCAAAATGAGATAGATGGATGTGAGACAAACATGGAGCTGCGCCAACTGCGTTATTTTATGGAGGTGGCTGAAAGAGAACACGTTTCAGAAGCCGCTGATCATTTGCATGTGGCCCAATCAGCAATCAGCAGACAAATTGCCAATCTTGAAGAAGAATTAAATGTGACCTTATTTGAGCGTGAAGGGAGAAATATCAAACTCACGCCAATCGGAAAAGAATTTTTGATTCATGTGAAAACGGCGATGAAAGCCATTGATTATGCGAAAGAGCAAATTGATGAGTATCTTGACCCGCATCGCGGAACGGTAAAGATCGGCTTTCCTACAAGCCTCGCCAGCCAGCTTTTGCCGACTGTCATTTCAGCGTTTAAAGAAGAATATCCGCACGTCGAATTTTTGCTGCGCCAAGGCTCCTATAAGTTTCTGATTGAAGCTGTCAGAAACCGCGATATTGATCTGGCCTTATTAGGGCCGGTGCCGACGAATTTCTCTGACATAACGGGAAAAATATTATTTACTGAAAAAATTTACGCGCTTGTTCCATTAAATCATCCGCTTGCTAAACAAAAAACGGTTCATTTAATCGATTTGCGCAACGACCAATTTGTATTGTTCCCGGAAGGATTTGTACTTAGAGAGATGGCAATCGATACTTGCAAACAAGCAGGCTTTGCTCCTCTCGTTTCCACGGAGGGTGAGGATTTGGATGCGATCAAAGGGTTAGTGTCCGCAGGAATGGGCGTTACCCTTCTGCCTGAAAGTACTTTTGCTGAAACAACACCTCGTTTTACTGTGAAAATTCCAATTGAGTTCCCTCAAGTAAAACGGACTGTCGGAATCATTAAACCGAAAAATAGAGAGCTTGCGCCTTCCGCGAATGATTTTTATGAGTTTGTCATTCAATTTTTCTCTAAGCTGGAGCAGTATCAATAAAAAAAATGAACCCGAGCTTCTATATAGAAGCTTCGGGTTTTTTTCTGCAAATTAATTTACAGGTAAAGAAAAATCCACATGGCAAACAAATGCTTCTTGATCAATTAGAGCTCTATTTGTCAGTTCCTTTTTCTTTTCCGGTTCTTGAAGCTGTACAGAAGAGTAATTGACGATTCCAAGGCCGATTTCCGTCCCTTTTGAATCCATCAGCCGAACAACTGAACCGCTTTTGAATTTCCCTTTAATCTTCTGTACACCGTCTAGGTATAAACTCGATTGTCCGTTTGTTATTTTTCGTGAACAATCATCTGATAAAATCATTTCACCTTCCGGACCGGAATTAAAAGCGATCCATTGCTCCTTTTGATTCAACGGAAGCGTTCCTTCTGCTTCAAAATAGGTGCCTTCCGCCTGTTCATGAACGGCGTGGTATAAAATATCGCCAGCATCTGCCTGACCTAGGAAACCTTTAATGCCAGACGCCATTACGATTTTAAACGCATCAAGCTTAGAGCGCATGCCGCCGGTGCCAACGATGCTTCCAGTGTCACCTGCGCATGCTTCGATGTCAGGTGTTATTTCACTCACCCGCTGTATCCTTTTCGCTTCTGGATTTGTGCGCGGATTGCCGTCATATAATCCGTCTATATCTGATAAAATCACAAGCATATCTGCATCAATCAATCCTGCGACTTTTGCTGCGAGCGTATCATTGTCGCCAAACTTGAGCCGATTGACGGTAACTGTGTCATTTTCGTTTATGATCGGGATGATGCCGCGCTCGAGCAGTACATTCATTGTATTCCTGACATTGTTGTATCGATATTCATCAGAAAAATCGCTTCTCGTAATTAAAATTTGGGATGCGACATAGCCGTGTGCCAAAAACAGCTTTGAATAAGCCTCCATTAGCAATCCCTGGCCGATTGAAGCTGATGCTTGTTTTTCTGGAAGCTTCTCGGGCCTTTGGATAAATCCGAGCTTCCGATATCCCGCCGCCACTGCGCCTGAGGAAACCAAAATCACTTCATAACCGGCGTCTTTGAGTTTGACGACCTGGTCGACCAGCGCTTCTAATTTACGAATGCTGATTTCTCCATGAAGGCTTGTTAATGAACTGCTTCCAATCTTCACAACGACTCTTTTCATGCTTGTATCAGGCGTCACTTTATCACTCCTGATAGCGGCGCTGCAGTTTTTTCGATATCTTCGCTGATTTCCTTTGAACGCTTAGCCGCATGCTTTATCGCTTGAGAAATCGCTTCTCCGCCGCCGCTTTTTTTCAAGGCTTGCAGCCCCGCTGCTGTCGTTCCGTTAGGTGACGTGATATTATCTCTTAAGATCTCAGGATGTTCTCCTGTTTCCATGAGCATTTTTGCGGCACCTAAAAGTGTCTGTGCGCCGATGCTTCGAGATAACTGTTTATCGAGGCCCGCTTCCTCGCCTGTCTTTTCAATGAATTCCATTAAATAATAAAAATACGCGGGGCCGCTGCCTGCAATTCCGGTGAATATATCCATTTGATTTTCTTGGATTGTATAGACTTCGCCCATGCATCCGAGCAATGCTTCGGCCAGCTTCTTCAGGTCTTCCGACACATATTTGCCAAGGGCAATAGCTGTTGCAGAAGCGCCAATCATACTGGAAGTGTTGGGCATCACTCTGACAACCGGCTGTTCATTAAGCAATGATTGTTCAATAAAAGAGGTGGTTATGCCGGCAAGGACCGACAATATTAATTGATGGGGTTGAATACGTGATTTTAGTGATGACAGAGCGTTTTCGGCGTCTTTTGGCTTCATTGCCAAAATGAGCACATCCATGTCTTCAATACATAGTTGGTTCGGCAAGGCGCCTTTGATTCCATATTGAAGTTCAAGTTCAGTTAATCGCTCTGTATTGCTGCGGTTTGTAACGCAGATGTTTTGTTTCGGGATTTTGTTGGCACGAACGATACCTGATATCATTCCTTCCGCCATAGATCCTGCTCCTATAAAGGCTACTTTCTTTTGATCAAAGATCGGTAACATCTCCTTTGTTCGCTTTTTTGTTCGCATTTTCACACGTTTAAAATGTTACCACGTGAGGAAATGATGTCAAGTTTGAAGGTCATCATTGATTTGTATTGTTTCTTTTCGACAAATATGTATAATGAAAAGCAGAAAACACCCGGTTCACACTGCTGCGCCGGGTGTTTGTTTCTATTAAAAATTATCTGAGAGAGCTTTTTCAATCAGTTTTTTACAGCGATCCAGCTCTACCTTCAGCTGTTTTTTATATAGCTTGGCAGCTTCGTAATCTTTAAATTGATAGAGGACGACTTCCTGGAGCTTAGCCCCTTCTTTTTTTACTTTAATTTGTTTTAGTATCCCGTCATCAAGAAGCTCATGCAAAGACCGGTATACTTCTGTATGATTTGGTTTAAAACCAATCTCTTTAAATTCAGACCGAAGTACTTCAAGCAGCTTTAACCCATAGAGTCTCTCTTGCTCTGTCATCGTTATCATATAAAGCTTCAAAAATGCGCGCTGTTTCACTAAAAAGCCTGTTGAACTCCTTTTTTCTTCTTTCATCATATGCACTCCTTCTTCTGTCACTGACAACACTATGTACTAAATATTCAATTTTCTTTCATTGTTTTCCTTCTTTATATTAAAGACTGATAGTCCAGTCATTTCATGTTTACTGATTATAGTGTAGAGGAAAAAATAAATTTCGACTGAACATTTGGTACATAGTTTTCTTAGTTCTATTATAGCCTGCATTTACTGCTATCTTCAATTTAAACGATTGTCAGGTTTACATATCGCATTTTACCGGTACGGATTTCATTCAAATAAAAAAAACCTGTCTTTCGACAGGTTTTCATTTTTAAGGATTTGTTGACCATAATCCCGCTGTTTTGATGAAAATGCGTGGATCTAATTTCAATTGTGCCACCATGTACTCAGCAAGATCCTCAGGCTGCATAACTTTTTCAGGGTTACCGTCTGTTAAGTTCAATTCGATAGACATATCACTAGCGACAGTGCTCGGCGTTAACGCGCTGACTCTGATATTATGCTTTCTCACTTCTTGCATAAGAGACTCTGTTAACCCGAGAACGGCAAATTTAGAAGCGCTGTAAGCACTTGTTACAGCTGCTCCTCTTTGGCCCGCTGTAGATGAAATATTAATGATGTCTCCGGCTTTGCGTTCGATCATTTCCGGAAGCACCGCGCGCGTGACATGGTACACACCCATTAGGTTGACTTGAATAATATTTTCCCACTCATCGGCTGACAGATCTAAGAAACCGCCAAATTTGCTGATGCCGGCGTTATTAATGAGGATATCGATATCACCAAGCTGTTCCTTCACTTGAGCTACAGCTTGGTTAACCTGATCGGCATCTTTTACATCTGCAGCAGCAAATGCAGCTTTTACACCAAGCGCTTTGACTTCTTCAGCCACTTTTTCTACATTAGCGGAAGTCCGGCCAATTAACCCGATATTCACGCCTTCTTTGGCAAGCGCCAGAGCAGTAGCGCGGCCAATTCCTCTGCCTCCGCCTGTGATTAGTGCAGTTTTATGTTGTAAACTTTGCAATTGAAGCACCCTTTCTTTGTTTACATATGTACGATATCACATTATAAGTACAATACATCCAATACGCAAATCAAACGAACTGTGTAAATATCATTTCTTCTGATTAAAAAAACGGATACAGGGTAATGACATAAGAAAAGGAGTGAACATATGATTATTGTTTATATCAGTCTTGCAGTATTAGCAGTTTCTATTATCTTCTTAGGAGTTACCGTGATTCAAAACAAGAAAAAAATGGACCCTGCACTAAAGGAGCTTTCCTCTGTTACGCAGGCTATGCAAAAACAAATCGAAGGATTAAAAACAGAAACAGATCTGCTGACGCAAAAACAAAAGAAGATTCAGCAGGATGTCCAAATGAAAAAATCCGCGTTTCAGCAGACCGCAGCTGAAGTAAAAGAAGTTCCTAAAGCTGTTAAAGAGGTGTGGCAGGCTGGTCATTTAAATAGCAGGTCATGATGAATGATATCCCGTTGTTTCGATCAGAATGGACAATGGGATATCATTTTTTGAGGAGGCTTTCGCATGATTGTAAACCACAGTTGCTTAAAGGAGTTCGCAGAAAAACTACATTCTCTTCCCTCTTCACTTACAAAGTCGGATTTACTTATTTCTCCATTTCATCTCCATCAAGAAAATGAACTTGACATCTACTATTCACCTCATAATGAATATATCAATCGGACTGCTACGATTGTGATTGCCGGGATCACGCCGGGTTTTTCCCAGATGAAAACAGCGTACGAAACAGCAGTCGAAAGTCTGCGGCAGGGCCGCACTCTTGAGCAAATGGCGGTAGATACAAAAATAGCAGCGGGTTTCTCCGGGTCGATGAGACATAACCTTATCACCATGCTGGATTTATGCGGGCTGCCGCAAGCTTTTGGCATTCAAAGCGCCGCAAAACTTTTTGGAGAATTACGGCATATGCTCCATACAACTTCCGTTATTAAATATCCTGTCTTTATCCAGCAAAAAAACTATACCGGATACAAACCGGCTATCACTCATTCTCCTATTCTAAGCACTTATGCTTTTGGGCACTTCCCTGCGGAGCTTAACCATGTGACGGGACCAGCTCTTCTCATTCCGTTAGGAAAAGCGGCCGAAACAGTATGTGAAACATTGATCAGACAGCACAGCCTCCAGAATTTGATTTGCCTTAACGGCTTTCCCCATCCATCAGGCGCGAACGGCCATCGTTTGAAACAATTCAACAAAAACAAAGAGCAACTAGAAACACAAATTCGTTCCTTTGCTGCATTGGTTGATTTCGCTATAGAAAAGAGGAAATAAAAGGGATATGATAAACAAAAACACAAATGTGGGGAGTGGTTGAATGTTTCCTATATTAGAAACGGATCGGCTTATACTTAGGCAAATCACAGATCAGGACGCGGAAGCCATTTTTGCTTGTTTCTCAAACGATGAGGTGACACGCTATTATGGGCTTGAAAACATGGAATCTAAAGAACAGGCCATTTCAATGATTCAAACTTTTGCTGCCCTCTATCAAGAAAAACGCGGTATACGGTGGGGAATTGAAAGACTGGACACTAAAGAACTGATCGGAACAATAGGCTTTCACGCTCTGGCCCAAAAGCATAGGCGCGCGGAAATCGGTTATGAAATCATCCCGGAGCATTGGCAAAACGGATTTGCATCAGAAGTCCTTTCAAAGGTCGTATCTTACGGATTTTCTGCCCTTGGACTGACGCGTATTGGCGCAGTTGTATTTACTGCTAATGAAGCATCAAATCGTCTGCTTCTAAAAATGGGTTTTCAAAAAGAAGGTGTTTTAAGACAGTACATGTATCAAAATGGGACTCCAAATGATACAAATGTGTACTCTATTGTGAAACCAAGAGAATGACGGTATTCTCTTGGTCTGTGCCACATCCCTTTTCCTTTAAAATGTCCGATTCATGACCTGCATCAGCTGTGACGTTTTGATTCTTGATCAATCCCTACAAAATTTTCATCTCTTAAAACAATGCTAATAACTTTTTCCCCTACTCATAAATCCCTTTATTGGTTCTTCTTCTTGTGATAAAATCCCCAAGGAAACAAAACGCAGCCGACCACATCAAAATATAAATAACCTGAGTTTTGTATTCCCACATTGAATCCCCCATTTCTACCCCATGAATGAAAGTCATATACGCTTTTTGCGGCAGTATCGCACAAAGGGCATTCAATATTGGATGATGTGGAGCAAAAGAAATAAAACAGCCTGACAATACACACGTGATCACACTGATACCACTCGTCATCAAACTGATGTTTCGATCCATCACAGAAGCCATAAAGATAGCGAATGCTGTTGCAAGCACTGTAAGAACACCCAGTAACCCAGCAAGAATATTTAAACGGAAACCAATTTCAGCATGAAAGAGTACATTTGTAATTAGGATGGCCAAGTAAGTGGGTATGTATAAACATAAAAAAGTAAAGATAAACTGAACCAACAAATATTTCCCCACATGCACGGGAGACACTAAAATCCTTTTGAAGGTTTTGAGCATCCGGTCTTCTGGATATAACGCAGCTAATGCCACACCTTGCATCAATACAAGCATCATGATAAAGCCTAATATATTCGTTCCCGTTCCCCGTTCAGTCCTTAATTTATCCTCTCCCCGGTAGCTGCCTGGCATTTCTCCAGTCTCAAAAAATTGCTGAATCATTTTTTGATCCGCTTTACTTTTCAACGTGGTTACTTTGTAATCAAGTTGATTTTTTTCTACAATGGCTGCATATTTCCCTAACATCAGATCAGAAAACTTCGGCTTCTGATGTACCGTTACCACTCTAAATGCAGAATCACTCGGCAAATGATGAACTTCGTCCAGTTCTGTAACAAAAGCGATTGTTTCTTTGAAAACCGGCTTCCCGGAAAACATAATCGCAACGCCAATCATCAGAGGGATAATGATTAATGCAATGATAATAATGGCTTTTTTGGTCAGGATTCGCTCCCACCTGTTTTGGAATAAACTCAGCATATATATCCCTCCGGCTTAAATACAACATGAGAAACGGCAATACAAATGATTGAAGCCAATATTAGTCCTGACATAACAGGCTGCAGCATACTGAAATCATGATCATAAATGAGACGAAATGAACATTCTGTTACCCATTTAATCGGAGAAAGAATCGATATCTGATTGACGGTATCTCCAAATCTATGAATTCCGAAAAATACGCCACCAAAGAAAACAAAAAAAGCTATCGGAATTTGCATAATCCCATTCGCCTGTTCTTCATTCTTGAACAAACTGCAGAACATTGTGCCAAAACAGCAACCGAAAAATAAAAATACATACAATAAAAGCATGAAATACGTAAGATATTGTCCTCCAAAGTTCAAATGAAAAATCGTTTGGGCTATCAACACATTCATGCTGTACATAATGACACTGAATATAAAGGTTGATAGTAATTTAGAAAGATAGATACTAGTTGTCGAAACCGGCGCATACACAATACGAAGGTTCGCTTTCTTCACCTTTTCCTCCATAAACGTATTAGAGGTCGTCATAGCAATCAGAGCTGCAGTGAAAATCATCATATTCACTCCGTAATAATCATAAGAACTTACCCCGCCTGCTCCAAAGCTGCTTTTCGTAACAAAGCCCATGACCAGAATGAGAATGAAAGGAAAGGCCGTATTGGCTATTACAAGAACCGGATTCCTTAAAATATTCATAAAATCAAATGTTATCAATTTTAACAAACTCATTTTGCTCTCCTAATCTCTTAAATTTCTTCCCGTCAGCTCTAAAAATACCGTTTCTAACGATGCCTCTTTTTTGTTCATGTTTAGGATGCTGCAACCTTGGGCACTCAATTCTAATATGATTTCACTCAGGTGATCTTGGTTCTTTTGAACGGTAACATTTAGTTGATGGTCAGAGAAATCAACTCCTGTCACTCCTATGATTTCTCTAATCGAGTTTTTATTTAATCGCTGAACATGCGCCAGTTGAAAAGCGTATGTTATTTCTTTATTGACTTCTCTGTACAGCTCTTCTTTTGTTCCATTGGCAATAATTCTTCCTTCATTCATGATCATAATACGATCTGAAATCGCCTCGACTTCTTCCATATAATGTGTAGAGTAAATGATGCTTGCGCCTTTTGTTTTCAGCTCTTTTATCGATTCCAAAATGTGATGCCGGGATTGCGGATCGATTCCTACCGTGGGCTCATCCATGATAATCAGTTTCGGCTGATGGGCAATGGCGCACGCAATGTTTAATCTTCTTTTCATCCCGCCTGAAAACGTCTTTGGCTTGTCATCTTTCCGTTCATATAGCTGTACGAGCTCCAAAGCCTCTTTGACTCGGGCTTTCAGTTCTTCTCCTTTAAGAGAATAAAGACTGGCAAAAAAACGAACATTTTTCTCAGCTGAAATCTCCTCATAAATCGCGATATCTTGAGGCACAATCCCGATGCCTTTCTTCATTTCCTTTGACCCTTTTTTCACACTATGGCCCAATATCGAAACGTTTCCGGAACTGGCCGACAATACTCCTGATAAAATATGAATGGTTGTGCTTTTTCCTGCACCATTTGGACCTAGTAAGCCAAGCACTTCCCCCTCTCTCACTTCGAACGAAATCCCATCTACTGCCGTTTTGTTTTTATACTGCATTTTCAAGTTTTCTACTATTGCTACGTTGTTCATAGTTGGTTCTCCTTTTTACTTTCTCCGTTTTGCGAATTCCTGCAATAAATTTGTTTTCAAATTGTCTCGATTTTGTTCAATGTCAAAATCAGCAGCGTCTTCTTCAAAACCATCCTGTTCTTCTCCATCAAAACTGTACAGTTTCTTCAATAAAATCCACAATGTTTCCAGCTCTTCCGTCGAAAAGCCTTTAAATAGATCGGCCATAAAATACACCGCTTTTTCACCGCATTCCTCCATGACACGCTTTCCTGAATCAGTAATCTTCACATTAACTGCACGCTTGTCGCGTTTACTTGGTACAGTGATGACATAACCTCTTTTTTCAATACCGCTGACAAGTCTGTTGATGTTTTGTTTTGAAGTGCCTAATTTTTTTGCAATGTTGTTGAATGTCGTTTCCTCTTCCGGTAAATGCAGTATGGCAACCATCGTCATAAATTGCCTCGACGTTAAGCTTTCATAATAATCGTCTCCGCGTGATTGGATTTTGTTTAATGTGGAAAAAAGTGTAGCGTAAGACTGTTGCATTAAAAATAAATCTTTCAGTTCCTTAGAATAATCCACGATGTTCCCTCCTTGAATAGACAACTTATTGTCTATTAATCATAACATTTCTCGCTATATTGTCAATATGTTGTCTATTTTTCTTTAGAATCCCTCGATAATTAATAGAATAGTAATATTCTGATCGATTCAGAAAGAGTAATGTTGATGGCTCGTCATCGAGAATTCAATGAAGAATAAAGCGTTATGAATCTGTTTTGAGAGAACATTCGGGCGAGCTAAGACGTGAAATTAACGTGGAACAAACGGCTCAGACTTATATTCTGTTTCTTATCGGCTGACTGTGATGGTGAAATCCTGTCCAGATCAATCATTTTTGCGTCATTCCGTATCGGAAATCCTTACATTGCTGAACAAATGATAAAAAGCGCCCCTCAAACAGGGCGCTTTCTACTTAAGATGCATATTGAGGAGATGTATCCTCCTTTACTGCTTTTTCTTCAGGTATATGAATGCATTTCGTCATGATTGCACTCGCAACGTAAAGGGCCGCAAAGATCCAGACCACGCCTTGCGCGCCGACGAGACCGATGAACAGCCAAGCGAGTGCGGGGCCGACAAACGCTGATAAACCTGCAGCCAAATTCAATACAGACATGGCTGCCCCTTTATCTTTTCCTGCCACCGTCGGCACAATTGCACCAATAGGCACATAGCCTGCCAGCAAACCGCCCCAAATAAAGCCGATCACGCTGACAACCGCTAAGCTTCCGCCGGAGAAAACAGGTGCGTAGTATAATAAGAGGGTGAAAATGCCGCAGCCGACTCCGCCGAACCAAATAACAGTATTTTTCCAGCCGAATTTATCGCCGACAATACCAAAGATAAGGTTAAACACAATGTTCCCCAGGAAAATCGTTCCCCAAATTTGCAGCCACACATTGGTTGAAATTCCATGCTGGGCCATGTGCATCGGCAAAAAGACTGGAAAACCATATGTACCAATGCTGTTGATGATTCTGATGATTCCGCCTGTAAGCACGCGCGGATTTGTAAATAAAATCGTAACCCCTTTTAAAAGCTCCTCGGCTGTTTCTGATCTTTTTCTTTTCTTCTTTTCAAAACGGTCTTTATTGATAAACAATGCAAAAAATGCACCGAGACATACCCAGAAAATAGAGCTCCAAAGCGTATTCAAATAACCGAACGCTTTGATCGCGTAGCTTGAGTACCAAGCGCCGAACACAAACATGCCGAGGCAATATGCTATCCAAAACCAGCCGACAGCAGTGCTCAGTTTGCTTTGCGGTGTTCTGTAAATGACCCATGTCAAGAAAGAATAAGCAAAAAGCGGGTAACCTAACCCTTTTACGAAGTAAGTCACATACATCACTGGCAGGTTCAGCTGTTCAAATCCAAATACGATAAAAGCAGCTGTACCGATCACATAAAACAACAGCCCCATAAACATCGTTCGTTTTGCGCCAAATGCTTCGAGACATACACCCGAAAACCAGGAAGCTATGGCAAGCGCAATTCCGTATATACTAAAAATAGAAGCGGACTGCTGAACGGTGAGCCCGTTTTCGATCAAAAAAGGACTGAGCCAGCCTTGTTCAAGGCCATCTCCCATCATAAACAAAACAACCCCTAAAAATCCCCAGGCAAGCCGCTTCGGTATTCCTATTTTATCCAACATATCTGTCTCCTCCTTAGATGCTAATATTCATTACCGTATTACCTTATTAAAGTTGAAAATTAAATGATTCCTCAAAACAGCAGAAATGCCGTCTTAAATTAATACTTTGCTTTCTGATCCTGAAAAAAAGCGCTGTGTTTGCTTCCATTCCTCATATAAAGCCAATTCTATCTGACAGTCCTTCGGTTCGATCACCCGGACATTTGCTGACATCTCCTCCGTTAATTGAAAGGTTTCATTGCAAATGACTGCAGCACCGACGACAGATGCCTGATGATATCCCTCTTGGACATAGACCTTTTTTTGAAGAAGATCCGCGATATATTGAGTGAGCGCTTTGCTTTGGAATCCCCCTCCGCACACCCAAACATAGTCACGTTCAAACGGAGTAACCTCTGTTAAAATGTCAAAGTTCCATTTGATTGAAAATGCGATCTCTTCTAGCGCTGCACGTACAAAATGTGCCCTCTTTAAATGTGCTGACAGCGGGGCATCAAAAAGAAAACCGCCTCTCGTTAACGCATTCTTTTCAGCCGATAAATAAGAGCCGAGAGCCGCTACACATGCATGGTCTTCTTTTGCAAGTGCAGAAATCTCCTCCTCCATTACTTCGTACGTTTCATTCGGATAAAAAATCTGTTTTAATTTTTGATAATTCAAGCCGGTAATTCCCGGATTCGTTTCCACAAGCCAATGCCCTTGATCCGTATGACAGTTCAGCCAGGCTTTATGTTTTGTGTCGCCATGATCCGCAGTAATTTTGGTTATTGGCGTTGTTGTCCCTGATACAATGACAATGTCCTCAAGTCCAGCTCCGGTGCTTTTGACAGCCAGCTGTGTATCCCCGCCCCCTGCTATAACCTTAGCATTTATTGAAAGGCCTAATTCGGATGCATATTCATTTGCTATCGTTCCAATTGCTGTTCCCGCTCTTACAAGAGGCGGAAGGATAGATGGAGAAAAGCCGAAAATGTCGCACATCTCTTCTGACCAAGTGTTTTGCTTCACATCAAATAGCAGGGTTTCTGTTGCCTGTGATGGTTCATATGTTAATATTCCGCTCAGTTGGTACGTCACCCAATCACTGATGCTTGTAAAGCTTGCAGTCTTTTCCCATAAAGAGGGCTGGCGCTGTTTTAATCCATAAAGCTTGAGCGCAGAAAAAAGTGCAGTTGGCAGGCGGCCTGTGCTGCTGTATATCTCTTCCCGATCGGGAATGCCCGCCTCCCACTCTCGGCCGCGATTATCGATGTTCGGCAGCCCGAGAAAAGGATTGCCGTTTTGATCAATCAAAACAATCCCCTGTCTTTGGCTCGTCGATGTCAAACCAATGATGTCAATATCACACGAACGGGATAGCACACGTTTTGCCAAATTCATCACCTGCTTCCACAGCACCTGAGGAGAAAAATAACGGCTGTCCGGGTAAAGCGTCTCTGTGGAATACACGATGTCCTCCCATTCAACTGTTAAAACACTGCCGGTTACACTCACGACCGCTACCCTCGCATTGCCTGTGCCAATATCAAAAACGAGATAGCCTTTTTGTTTTTTCATTCTGTTAGCCTCCTTTCTTATACCCCTGTTTTCAGTTCGTCCTTGTTATACATTGTCGGAATATTAAGAGTTTTTTCACCCTTCCACTTTTTGAGGGCTTTATTCAGTATCGTCACGTGATGATCCTCCACTTCAAATGTTGCTCCAGCGAGATGCGGTGTTGCCAGAACATTAGGCAATGAAATCAATTCATAATCTGATTCCTCTGGAGGTTCATGATAAAAAACGTCTAATATCGCACCTCTGATTTTATGTTCTTTTAATACAAATAAAAGATCTTCACGGTTTACAACAACTGCTCTTGAAGTATTAACGAAAATCGCACTCTGTTTCATCAGATCAAAATATTGCCGATCTATCAGTCCGAGTGTTTCCTCAGTGCGAGGCAGATGGACAGAAACGATATCGCTGTCTGAAAACACCGTTTTAAGAGATGCTTTTTCATACAACGGATGATCGTCTTGAATGTATGGATCGTAATATTTTATCTTACAGTCAAACACAGTCAGCAGTTTTGCAATCCTTTGCCCGACTGCGCCGAACCCAATCATGCCAACCGTTTTTCCTGTTAGCTCATTTCCTTTAAATTTGACATAAGCCTGTAAGTAATCCCTGTCCCACTCTCCATCCTTCAGCCATTGATTCGAGACGCTGGTATGGCGGAGAAAGGTAATCACATTTCCAATAAACATTTCAGCAACGGCTTGTGCATTCCGCCCTGGTGTATAAAAAACAGGTATGCCTCTTTTTGAGGCAGCTGCCACATCCACATTGGAGGGCATTCCCCTGCAAACACCGACAAATGAAAATTCGGGAACAGAAGCAAATACGCTGTCTGTTACCTGATCAAGCTCAGTAATCAAGCCTGTCGCATTTGTTGCTTTTAGCAGCTGAATGAGTTCATCTTCCCGATATGCCCGGCCTTGTTCCTTCCAAGATTGATAAGCAACTGAGCCAAACAAGTTTTCTAGCTCTTTTCGTCCTTCTTCGTTGTACGGTGCTGTAACCAAAACCGTCATGGTGCAAAACATCCTTTTCATCGTATTTTTCATAAAAAAAATCTCTTTCCGAAGATGGAAAGAGATTCATATATAGGCGCGCTCTGTTACAGGCAGACGCCGGTATAAACCTTGCTTTCCTATCTTTCAAGCTGACGCTTGCTGGAATTGGCACAATAATGTTGCCGAGGTTTCATAGGGCCAGTCCCTCCACCTCTCTGGATAGAAAATGTTGAGTATGTAATTTTCAGAATAAAGAATACGTTTATCATAAAGAAGTCTCAGATTGATGTCAATCTCTTTTTTCAGAATTGACGTTATGATCCGAAATGTTATAATTCTTACAAAATATCTAACTAGAGAGAGGAACTGGGCCATGAAATCTTTTGCCACACAACAAAACGGCATTTTCAAATCCGTTTGCTCGCTGGACTGCCCGGATCAGTGCGGATTGTTAATACATAAAAAAGACGGGAAAATCGTAAAAGTGCAAGGAGACCCTGATCATCCTGTCACAGCCGGAAACATATGCAACAAAGTCCGGAATATGACGGAGCGCATCTATGATGAAAAGCGGCTGACTACACCGCTCAAACGAACAGGTGCTAAAGGCCAAGCGATATTTGAACCGATTTCTTGGGAAGAGGCAATCGATACGATCACCTCCCGCTGGAAACAGCTGATTGATGAAGAGGGAGCTGAAAGCATACTTCCTTACAGCTTTTACGGAAATATGGGGAAATTGACAGCTGAAGGAATGGACCGCCGCTTTTTTTACCGCATGGGGTCAAGCCAGCTTGAACGGACGATTTGCAGCAAAGCGGGATCTGAAGGCTATAAATATACAATGGGCATAAGCGCGGGAATCGATCCTGAGGAAACCATTCATACAAAACTATTTATTTTTTGGGGAATCAACGCGGTCAGCACAAATATGCACCAAATTACGATCGCCCAAAAAGCGCGAAAACAAGGTGCCAAAATTGTCGTGATCGATGTGCATAAAAATCAAACAGGACGTCTCGCAGATTGGTTTATTCCGATAAAGCCGGGAACCGACAGTGCACTTGCTCTTGGCATCATGCACATTTTATTTAAAGAAAACCTTCATGATGAAGCATTTCTGTCTGAGTACACGGTTGGCTATGAAGAGCTCCGTGAACACGTGAAACAATATGATCCTAAAAAGGTATCGACGATCACCGGTGTCAGTACCGAAGATATTTACCGACTGGCAAAAATGTACGGGGAAACCTCCCCTTCTTTTATCAGAATCGGAAACGGACCCCAGCATCACGATAACGGCGGGATGATTGTCAGGACGATTGCCTGTCTTCCGGCGATCACCGGCCAATGGCTGCACACAGGGGGCGGCGCAATTAAGCATAACAGCGGAATTTTAGAATATAACACAAATGCCTTGCAGCGGCCCGACTTATTGAAAGGGCGCACCCCGAGGTCGTTTAATATGAATCAGCTTGGCAAGGTGCTTTTGGAAACAGACCCGCCGATTCGCTCTCTATTTATTTACGGAACGAACCCTGCCGTCGTCGCACCCGAAGCAAACAAAGTCAGACAGGGCTTGCTGCGGGAAGACTTGTTTACTGTGGTTCATGATTTGTTTTTAACGGAAACGGCTGCATATGCGGACATTGTACTGCCTGCAACATCCGCTTTTGAAAATACTGATTTTTACACCTCCTACTGGCACCATTACATTCAGCTTCAGCAGCCGGTGATTGAGAGATATGGGGAAAGCAAGTCTAACACTGAGGTGTTCCGATTACTGGCTGAAGCCATGGGATTCACAGACCAGGAGCTTAAAGATTCAGATGAAGTATTAATCCGCCAGGCGCTTGACCATCCAGATAATCCGCATTTGGCAGAGATTGATTACGATGCACTCACTAAGCATTCATTTATGAAAGCAAAACGCGAAAAGCCGCTGTTTCCGGGCGAACTTCCAACGCCAAGCGGAAAAATAGAATTATATTCAGAAAAAATGAAACAAGACGGCTTCCCGGCTTTACCGACATATACACCTCTTGTAACCGATAATGAACATCCGTTTATGTATGTTCCGGGGCCAAACCATAATTTCTTAAACTCAACATTTTCCAATAATGAAAAACACATCAAGCTTGAAAAGACGCCAAAGCTCTTTATCAACACAAAAGATGCTGAAGAACACGGAATCGTTGATGGGGCACCTGTACGAATTTGGAACAGCCGGGGAGAATGCGAGCTGACCGCTGCAGTTGGAGAACAAGTGCTGCCAGGTGTCGTTGTCAGCCAAGGATTATGGGCGGATGAACAAGGAAAAAAACAGCTTGTAAACGCGCTAACCCCAGACAGATTGTCCGATATGGGCGGCGGCGCCACCTTTTTTTCAGGACGCGTGCAGATTGAAAAAGCATAAACGAAAAAACCGCCCAGAACATGTTCTGGCGGTTTTTTTTGGTTGATAATGAAACCCGGAGTATGCCAAGCCCGTATAACATAACATCGACATAATGGAGGCATGCATATGGACGTTTTTTTAGGAATCGGTATTGCTTTGGCTGGCTATTTTATCGGTGAAGGCTTAAAGCAAATGAACCATCCAAAAGCATATGAAAAAAGTGATACCTTGCTTATAAAAGAACGAGATATTTACTTTTACATCGGACATTTTTTAGGAATAACGACAACTGAGGCAAAACAGTTAGCCGGAGACATGACAGACCTGCCTTACATTAAAATCAACGGGAAAAAGTATGTGCAAAAACAAAGTTTAATAGAATGGATATTTGCATTAGTCAAAAAGCAACAGGATGAAGTTAGTATTAAGAAAAACGGGATTTGCTAGTTGTTTAATGGAAAACATTTGAAAGTAAAGGCTTGCTTCAAAAGCAACGCCTTTTTAATCATAATAAAAGAGAGCGTTTACATATTTATTTCTCCTTTGCCCGATGATGCTTTTCGAACACCTTGATTGCTTCTAAAGTCGTTTTCAAGCTCTTCTAGAGTACGACCTTTTGTTTCCGGCAGATACTTTTTCACGTAAAGAATCGCAGAAGCCCCCAGAACAACGAAGACGAAGAACGTTGACGACATCCCCAATTGATCTAGTAACACAGGAAACGTTAAGCCGATAAGAAAATTCATCATCCAAAGGAAAAACACTGAAATCCCCATTCCGAGCCCTCGCAATCTGAGCGGGAATATTTCTGAAATCATGAGCCACGTAACCACGGATACCGCTGACTGCTGAAAAGCCAGGAACGTAATTGTCAGGCCAATCACGATAAACGGCAGCACGGGAGTTCCTTGAAGTGTGATGGAACAAATCGCTATAAGCAAAATAGAAGCTGTTGTCCCTGCAAGTCCTGTAAGGAGAAGAGGCCGCCTCCCGACTTTACCTACAATCCAGATGCCGAATGTACAGGCTATCACTGAAATAACGCCATTTCCAATGTTTGCGACAAGTGCTGCGTCTCTGGCAAAACCAGCTTTCTGCAAAATTTGCGTGCCATAGAACATAATGGAGTTAACACCGGTTATTTGCTGCACTACAGCGATTCCTATTCCAAGACCTACAAGTCGGCGAATCCACGGGACTGACAAGTCTTTCAGTGTCGCCCGATTTATTTCAGTCTCTCGATTGATTGAAGCTTTGATTTCAGTCAGCTCAGCTTTGGCACAATTTTCTTCCCTTACATGCTTAAGAACTCTGAACGCCTCCCCCACCTTCCCTTTCGATGCCAGCCAGCGCGGGCTCTCTGGTACAATAAGCATCCCGAACCACAGAAAAATGGCCGGCAGTGTTGCCAAGATAAGCATAAATCGCCAAACGTGCGCATATTCACCCATTGATGTACCAATGACTGCATTACATGTAAATGCAAGAAGCTGACCTAAAATAATCATCAGATCGTTCTGAGTAATTGTTTTGCCCCGCTGTTCCGCTGGCGACATTTCAGCTAAAAAGGCCGGTACCGTGACAGATGCTGCCCCTACTGCAAGACCAAGTAAACTTCGGCATATTATCATAACAGATGTGTTTGGTGCGAACGAACAACCAATCGTAGCAATAAAAAACAAGAAAGCTAGATTTAAGATGGTTTTCCGCCTGCCAATACGATCTGCTAACCGTCCTCCAGCCAGGGAGCCAAATGCGGCTCCGAAAAGGAGGGAACTTGTGATGAGACCTTCGGTGAAGGGAGTTAGATCAAGCTGATCTCTTTGTGCCATAAAAGGCAACGCTCCATTGATTACTCCAGTGTCATAACCAAAGAGAAGGCCTCCGAATGTAGAAATGATGGTAATCTTGCGGAAAAATTTTTTATGTTTACACGAGGTATTTCCGCCTGCAGTATCCATTTTTTCACGCTGGTCCATTTTTCTCCTCCTTTTAAAAGGACTTACAATCGCTACATGTTATTGATAGTCCACCCATACTGCGCCTTTATCCGCGGATCGAACGCAGTTTTCCACCCAGCGTACACCTCCCACACCCGCTTCAATTCCTGGATACCACATGTGCTCCAATTCTTTCCCTCGATCAGCAGCTTCCATAGCAACAGCGAATCGGGAATAAAGATTCGACCACGCTTCAAATAGACCTTCTGGATGGCCGCCTCCAATACGGTCATCTTGTAATGCTTCCGGGTATAAATATCCCATTCCGCGCTCTAAAATCTGTACAGGTTTTCCCTGTATTTCAAAACGCAGCTGGTTAGGCTGTTCATCCCACCATTCAATACTTGCTTTGGAACCGATCACACGAATTTTCTGGCCATGCATTGATCCGGCATTTACACATGAAGACCACACCGTGCCGACCGCCCCATTATCGTATTCCATAATCGTATAAGCATTATCTTCAAGAGGCGCTCTGCTTTTTACAAAGCTCTGGCGAGTACATAACAGTTTGTTTATTTTCAGTTCCGGAATCATGATTTCCGATAAAAATAACGGATGAGTTCCTAAATCTCCTAACACGTAGCTCGGACCGGCAAATTTCGGGTCTACACGCCATTTCGTGCTTGGATTATTCATTTCTACAGGATCTGAGTGAAAACCATGTGCAAATTGCATATTAATAATTCTGATGTCACCCAACTCTCCATTTGCGATCATCTGGCGCGCCTGTTCAATCATTTGATGCCCAGAATAACCATATGTAATGCCGACAACTCTGTTCTTTTTCTTTGCCAAATTCTCAAGCTCTTTTGCTTCTTCAAACGTGAAACAAAGAGGCTTTTCACATACAACATGCAAACCGACATTCAGGGCCGCCTTACAAATTTCATAATGAGTGCCGTTTGGAGTTGCGATAGAAACAGCTTCAATACCGTCTTCTCGTTTTGCTTCTTCTTCAAACATTTGCTGGAAATCCAAGTAGCAGCGTTCCGGAGTAACATGAAGATTCATCCCAAAATCTTTTCCCCGTTCCGGATTGATGTCAAATGCCCCTGCAACCAACTGAAAGTGATGATCACGCAAGGCAGCCGAGCGATGAATGTATCCAATTTGACTTCCCCGACCGCCTCCTACCATTGCCCAGCGTATCGGTCTATCTACCTTTTTTTCACCATTAATCATTTTTGATTCCTCCCTCACTAGTAACCAACATTTTTTAAATAGGCAAGGCTTTGACTGACATCTCTTAAACTAGTATCAGAGTTTCTCGGATCACGTTCTTGCTCAATCGTAATATAGCCGTGATAGTGAATGTCTTTTAGCAACTTGTAAATCGCTTCATAATCAATAATTCCTTGGCCTATCGGACACATGACTCCCTTTGCACAAGCATCAAAAAAGCGGATATGCTCACCCATTACTTGTTGATAAACATGTTCATCAATGTCTTTAAAATGGATATAGTCTACACGGTCCGCATAGTCCCGCAGCCATTGTTCCGGATCCATCTTTGAATAATATAAATGTCCTGTATCAAGACAAAGCCCCGCAATATCGTATGGTATATCTTTTAGTAATTGCTGAATCTCATCCTCGAATTCAATATATCCCCCTGCATGAGGATGGATGACGGCTCGTACGCCATATTGCTTCCACGCCCGTTCCGCAATTATCCGAATATGAGACATCATACGGTTCCATTCCTTTTTAGATAACCGTTTCGCTTGATCAGGACGCCCCGCCTTATAATCTCTTTCGTCATGCCCCCAGTCAATCAGGACCAAATAAGGAGGTGAAAAGCGAAAGCGCTCCTCTTTATCCTGAAAAGAGAAAGGTAGTTTTGTAATCAGAGAACAAATCTCATCAACTTGCTCCAGCAAATTTCCTAAGTGCGACTCTGATACTAAATCATCAAAAATCGTACCGGCAATAATGGATAAATCGTTTTTCAAAAGCTCTGCTTGGACACGTTCGATATCCATCGGAATATAGCCGTATGGACCTAACTCAATCCCTTTATAACCAGCTTGTGATGCTTCTTGCAGCACTCTTTCCCATGGAGGAAGATAAGGATTTTTCGGATCGTCAACGCCCCAGCAGCACGGCGCGCCAGCAATGTGAATACTCATCCAAGACACCTCTAATCAAATGAATTATGAATCGCAACCAAAAAATAAAGCGCTTTCTTTTAACTGGATTTAAAAGTACGTTCATTTCGGTTCTCCGAGTTGATCTTCTCTTCTTAATCGTGCACTTTATCTAAAACCGGAAACAAATCATATAAAGCGCTTTACACTCCGTTTTTAAAAGCAAATAGATTTCTTTTTTACTAATTATATCCCTGCATATAGAAAGCGCTTTATATTTTGTGAGTTGATTGTATAATATTCAATATATTTTGTAAACGTTTTTTTGAAATTACTTTCAGAAATTAATCAACAATATACCAATATATATACACCTTCCACTTTAAAAAAGGATATTACGACCTATCAATGTTGTTTTTTGAGTTTTTCTTGCTTCCCTTTTGTCATTCTATGGTGAAACACAAAAAAGCAGCGGGGACTTTCCAGCTGCTAAACAAATATTATTAATTTGGAACACACGTCTTTAATGAAAACGGCTTGTTGATTTTCGGACAATTAATTTCGGCAATACTAAAATTTTTTGTTTTTCAGAGGCTTTTCCTTCTATTTCATCAATTAGTAAATCCACTGCCTGTGAACACATGCTTTGCACAGGCACTTCAACTGTTGTCAAAGGGGGATCACTACTTTTTGATATCAGTGTATTATCAAAGCCTGTGATAGAAAGTTCTTCAGGAACCAACACATGTTCCTCCCTTGCTGCAAGGAGCGCACCAATTGCTAAGATATCATTACAACAAATCATAGCTGTGGGCGGATTTGAAGATTGTAATAATGAAGAGGCCAAAGACTGTGCAGACTCGGCCGTTGAATCTGTTACAACAATCAGATCTTCGTGAATATCAAGATCAGACTCTTGTAATGCCTGTGAATATCCGCGAATTCGTTCTCTGCTGCTTGCATTGTCTTCTGCAATCACCGCAATCCTTGAGTGGCCAAGCGAAATTAAATATGCTGTTAATTCATACCCTCCCAAGAAATTATCAACTGTAACCGTTGTAAGAGATGAGTATGGCTGTGATTCCGAAAGAAGGATAACAGGAATGTTATCGCTGATTAACTCATGAATAACCTGTTTATTCCTAAACCCCCCAGCTAAAATAAACCCGTCAACACGCTTCTGCCTTAATAATGAGACGTATCTCTCTTCCTTCTCTGACTTGAAATCCGTACTGCAAATGACGACATTGAATCCATATTCGTGTGCCCGATCCTCTACTCTCCGTGCCATTTCTGCAATCAGAGGATTAGCTATGTCCGGTAAAAGAAATCCTATTGTCGAAGTCCGTTTCCCTGTTAATGCTGAAGCGAGCACACTTGGCTTATAATTCAGCTCTTGCATGGCATCTAGCACTTTTTGTTTCGATTTCATCCCGACCGGCTGATGATTGATCACTTTTGAAACTGTTGAAATGGACACGCCGGCTTTTTCTGCAACATCGTAGATTGTAGTTTTCATTTTGCTAAAAACCTCTTTCTCCATACAAGTAACCAGCTAAAAAATGCACGATTTGGAAAGCGCTCTATATAGGCTATTGTAAAGATAACTGTGAAGATTTCAATAATCTTTTTTAACTTTATGAAGCATTGCAATATCTTGTCCAGCCCCTATCTAACCCATTAACGGATAAAGACACATTAAGCAAATAATATCGCTGCTAATCCTCTCAATCAAAACACCATTTTCTATTTTAAGTAAACTTGCAAAGATACATGACGATTGACGTAAGACCAAACGGTGTTTTCAATTTTGAGGTTCTGGCTGAATGTTTCGATTCATACCTGTTTTGAGTGTAATAAAGCAGACAGCTGCGCTGAGTTAAGCTCAACTTCTTCAATCTGTTCGTTTTTTTGAAACACAAATACAACCTTTATCGAATCTCCATTTTTCACCAGACTCATCTCCCATATCTCCCCTTTATGATAAGAAAGAATGTTACTCACCTTAACAAATTTGTTCCCAGTTCTATACAGCCTCTTCATATACGCAATGTACTAACAAAAGGTTTCAAAAATCAAATGCACGCCTGGCATAACTGGCTCTTTTCCTAATGGGGAAGAGTCAACGAAAAAAAGCGAATGAATACCTGCCCAACAGACAGAATAAGAAGAGTTGATATTTCAACACTTTTCGTAAAGGGGTGAAACCAATGAGTAAGAAAGGTATTCAAAATTCAAGTATTGAACAAATAAGAAATGACCATGAGACTGAAACAGCTTTTAAAGCAGATGATCCTAAAAAACACGGTTCCGATCCTAAAAGAACGAAATAAGTTCTTACCCCCACTAAAATATCAATAATCTGGAGGAAGTAAAGTGACTCAAAAAAACGGTGCAGACAGACCTGATGATTATAAAAGATTTTCTTCATTAGACAAGGAATATGATTTTCAGCAATCTATACGCAGCAATACTGAGACAGAAAGTGTAAACACTGAAACACAAACTCATAACAAAGAAAACAAAAATGACACAACAGATGTTGCCGGGAAATACTTTGAGCCCTCAGATTATAAAGGAAGCACGCAATTAGAAAAAGGATTGGCTGAAACTCATGAACAGGTGAGCGATGACTATTTTGAAGGGACAATCGATCAAAATTTGGACTAGCCATACAAACGGAGCTACTTAAAAGAAGTCAGTTAGCTCCGTTTGTAGAAACAACCACAGTAAAAGTAGCCAACCCCCACCGAATAAGATGGGGGTTGCACGTAAGTAGCCTGTTTAATAGTTAAAACGATTAATGACGGTTTGAAGCTCTTCCGCCAATTGGGATAGAGATTCTGCAGCATAGGAGATTTCATCCATTGAATGAAGCTGCTCCTGTGAAGATTTTGCAACCGCTTCTGTATTTGCTGACGTTTCTTTTGTACCAGCAGCCAATGTATGAACTGTGTGCTGAATCACTTCAACGCCTGATGTAAGCTGTTGAGTTGCCGCTGCGACTTCTTGTATTTGAGAAGTAACCTGTTCCACGAGGTTCAGTATTTCATTGAAATTTCCTGTTGCCTCTTGAGAAAGAACAATACCTGAGCTCACATTTTCTTGAACAACCTTAATATTATTTACCGTTTCTATCGATTCATTTTGGATGGTCGCTACCACCGATTGGATGTGGTTTGCAGATTTATTTGTTTCATCCGCCAACTTCCGAACTTCTTCTGCCACCACAGCAAATCCTTTTCCTTGCTCTCCGGCTCTGGCCGCCTCGATCGCTGCATTTAGTGCCAACAAATTTGTCTGCTCTGAAATCGTCGTGATAAGCGAAGAGATATCGCTGATTTCTGCTGTGCTCGCTACCAATGTCTGCAATCCATTGCCGGCTGAATCTACAGATTTATCTATGAATTTCATCTGATCTAACATCTTGTTGACGGACTTAGAGCCTATTTCAGCCTTGTCTCTCATCGAAGAAGAAAGATCCGCTATGTTCCCTGTATTTGAAGCAACTGATGATATACTGTCTAATAATTCAGTGATGGATTCTGCGCTCTTTTCTGTCATTGAGCTTTGCTTCACATTGCTGTCGGCAGCCATCTGCATGGCTCGGGAAATATGTTCAGATGTTGATTTCGATTCTTCCGCGCTTGCCGATAATTCTTCGGAGGCAGCGGCGACTTGTTCAGATGAGCTGCTGATCTGCTTCACAATTTGAGTTAATGAATGAGTAAAAGAATTAAACGATTGGGCAAGCTGACCAAATTCATCTTTATTTTTCACAATGACTTTTTTGGTTAAATCAGCGTCGCCATGAGCAATTTCCTCTAGCTGCTTATTTATGCTTCTTAGTGGCACCATAATGGACTTTAACAGCATTATGCTTAGAACAATGCCTAATATTACTGATATCCCTGTGACAATGATAATGAGCGATTGACTCATTTTCCCATTGCCCTGTATTTCATCCTTTAGATCCTCTACCTCTTGATCCAGGCGATCAGACAGCTTATTGACAGCCGGATCTACGACTTCTTTTCTTAATGTTCTTTCTTCTCCAAAATGGATGGTTTCTGCTTTTTTAGGATTTGAAGAGTAGGCTGTTACTACCTGCTGATTCAAAGCTCTATACTGAGTAAAACTTGTCTTAATGTCTTCAATATTGGATTGATACTTCTCTTCATCAATCAAGTCATTAACCCGGTCAAGGCTCTTTAAGACATCGTCTGCTTTTTCCTTCATACCCTCGTCGTATTCTTTGTCTCTGGTAATCAAGAAGCCTCTTTCATCATTTGATAACCCGGTCAATTCATATTGGATGTGTTTTATCTCTTTTTGGAATTCCATTTTGTCTTTAAGTTCTTCATTCTTTTTCACAGTAGAAGAAATCATAAATACTGAGGAGCCTCCAATTCCAATAATTGAAACAACTAATATTGATATAATCCCCAGCAATTTTGTTTTCACTTTCATGTGTCGTTTTCCCTTTCCGCACAATGTAATGGCTGAAATAAAATATGTTCAAGCGCGTTTGAATCCAATTCGCTTACGCTCATGTCCATAATATCGACACGTGTTATCAAGTTTTATAGTGCTATTTTCATATGAATAAGCTAATTCTTTACGTCTCTGAACTTACAGAAAAACCTTAAGTAAAATTTGCAGTCTTTTGCGGTATGTAAGTCACTCTTATTCGTTTTTCTAAAAAAGGCTTTTCCCACCTCAAATTGGCTGAACCGGCTGTTTTCTCGAAAATATAATACAATACGCAGCATAATATGAAGGAGCGAAACTTAAATGGGGATCATCAATGGTAAAGAATTCATTGACCGATTGAATAAACTAGAAAACGAAATATGGTATGATGGCGAAAAAATAAAGGGTAACATTTCTGAGCATCCTGCATTTAAAGGAATAATCAAAACAAAAAGCTCACTTTATGAATTGCAAACAAAGGATGAGTTAATACATGAAATGACTTATTGCCTTCCTGGAGATCATAATCGAATCGGCCTTTCCTATCTCCAGCCTAAAACCAAAAATGATTTGAAAAAAAGAAGGACCATGATTGAACATTGGGCTAGACATACTCATGGAATGATGGGGAGAAGTCCGGATTACATGAATACGGTTATGATGAGCTTTGCTTCGTCAGCGGAGCTTCTAAAAGATAAAGAGAATTGCTTTCCTGAACATATACTAGATATGTATGAACAAGCTGCTAAGCATGACCTTTCCTTTACCCATACATTCATTACTCCGCAAGTGAACCGGTCACAGTCCTATTTTGGGCTAAGTGAAAAACCGATATCTGCTAAAGTCATTGATAGAACCGAAAAAGGTTTAATGATTCATGGCGCACGACTGCTTGCAACACAAGGCGGGTTGACCGATGAAATCTTGGTTTTTTCAGCGCCTAAATTTTTCTTTGAAACAGATGAAGCTTATGCTTTTTCAATCCCTTCTAATACAAAAGGCGTAAAATTCATCACAAGAGAATCATTTGTATTAAGCGACTCTTCCTTTAATCATCCCTTAAGCTCAAGGTATGAAGAAATGGATTCAATTGTGGTTTTTGATCATGTGTTAGTGCCGTGGAATCGTGTGTTTTTTTACGATAATGTGGAAGCAGCTAAAGATTTTATGACAAAAAGCTCTTTTCATGCCTTTACCTTTCACCAGGTTGTCATTAGGCAAATGATAAAAATTGAATTTCTATTAGGTGTTGCACAGCTTCTTGTCGACACCATTAATGTTTCCGAATATCAGCACATCCAAGAAAAGCTCTCAGAAATCATTGTGGGATTGGAAACAATCAAAGCCCTCATTGACAAATCGGAAAATGATGCTCAGTTAGATGAATTCGGCTATATGCGCCCCTGTTTAATTCCTCTTCAAGTCATCAGTACGATCATTCCTAAGCTATATCCTCGATTTACTGAAATCATACAATTAATTGGAGCTAGCGGAATGGTGACACTGCCTACCGAAAATGCATTTGACTCAGAGATACGGGAAGATCTTGACCAATATCTTCAAGCAACCAATACAAATGCTGAAGAACGTGTGAAAATTTTCCGTTTGGCATGGGATTTAACAATGAGTTCATTCGGAACTAGACAAACTCACTACGAAAGATATTTTTTCGGAGATCCTATTCGGATTTCAAGCAGGCTGTATACCAGCTATCCAAAGCAGGAGCAGTTGAACATGATTAAAACATTTTTACATGCAGATACAGAACATTGAAAAAACAGCGGGAAAAGATCCGCTGTTTCGTATTTTTTATTCAGGAAACTGAACATGGCCCGGTACTGTATAGGCTTTGGACGTTCCGCTTTCAGGCAGCTTTGGAATGGTGTCTTTCACAACTTTTCCGCGGATGTCAGTCATTCTGACTTTGAGAGAGCCAGTACCTAAATTCGTACTCACAAAATGGTTATAGTCCATTTTCTCCATGTTGATCCACTTACCATCCTTTTCATATTCCATTTTCATAACAGGATACTTGTGATTTCTGACTTGGATTGCTGCCCACCACCTGCTGCTGCCTTCTTTGATCCGGTACGTGAAATTGCCGGTGATTGGGGCTTTGACAACACGCCATTTAATATTGATTTTTCCGTCTTTCATATTGCCGATTTTACGGAAGGCATTAGGTGACAGATCAAGAGCTCCCCGAGCGCCTTCGGGATAAAGATCAGTAACATATACGGTTGTTTTCCCTTTTGGCCCTTCAACTTCCAAATAAGAGCCGGCAAGTGCCGCTTTTACTCCTCCGTAATTGAGATCCGCCGGATTTATTGCAGTAATCTCCATATCGGAAGGAATGGGATCCAGCAGGAAAGCTCCTCCTGAATAACCTGACCCTGTATACGTTGCATAACCTTCATGCAGGTCGTCATATGCTGCCGAAGCTTGCGGGGAAAAACAGAAGATCGTCAACAAAACCATACCAACAAATGCACTCATGATCTTTTTCATATTTGGTCCTCCTCAAACCAGACTTCAAATGAGAATCATTATCATTATAAGACTCAATCCATCTGGTTTGAAAGAGGAAATAGATTCATAGTTGATTTTAAGGCAAATTCACTATCATTCATATATCAAATGTAGGTACTTATGAAAAAGCCAATACAAATGAACGAATGTGCACTTCAGCCGAATGTCTTATTTTTCCCTCTCAAAATTCGCATTTCAATAACGAAATGAAACAGGCTGTTGGCCTGATAACAGCTATACAGGAAAAGCTATTTTTCCCCGCTCAGTTTCAACTTAGCTGTCATCATGATGCCAAAGATCAGCACAATCGGAACCCAAATAATGAAGTGATAAAAATCAGGCTCAGCCAGAGCAACAATAATAGCCCCTACACAATACAAAATAATAGCCAGTGCTCTTAACACAGTATCTCTTAAGAAAGTCTTCTTTTGCTTCTTAAAAAACAAACGGCCGGATATATCCTCTAAAAGAGAAGCCAAAGTGCCGGTCAACACAGTTGAAGAAATACCTGCAATCCCCAGTTTTTTTGCTGCTGTAGTTTGAATCCCCATAGAAATGCTCATGAGTATAATTAGAATGTGCACAGGAACAAATGCCCGGTAAAAAGAAAGACAAGCAAAGACAAACAAAATGAATGCTTCAAGTGCGAGGGCTTTTGTCACAGCAGAAGGCCAAAGGGTATTTTCCGCCTTTCCGACCATCAATGTAGCAATGATCACGCCGCATATAAATCCGATTAGCGCAGTCAAGGAATTAAAAACAGTGACCTGAATGGATTTGCCGATAGCTAACCCCAATAATACAATGTTTCCAGTCATATTAGCTGTGAACACATGTCCCAGGCTTAAATACCCGATTACATCCACGATTCCAGCTGTTAAACATAAAAGTGATAGCAAGGTGTTTCGATAAGCTGCTGCAGTCAACGGTGTATCAATCCTTTCTTCTATTTCAATTGTTAGTATGTCTTTTGGCGCAATCTCTATTTTTTAAGTAACCCAACATTAATTAGGAAGATAGAACCTATTATTCCTTTCCATTAACTGTAATAATAATCCCCGCAAGGAAATGATTAAAATTGAAAGGAAGCATATTGTGATGAAACGACTTTGTTTATGGTTCACCGTCTTTAGCTTGTTTTTGGTTCTCTTGCCTGGAAAAGCATTAGGTGCAGTCGATTTTCCGAATACCTCAACAAATGGCCTTTTAGGTTTTGCCGGAAATGCCAAAAATGAAAAAGGCATCTCTAAAACGGGCACAACGGGTGGAAAAAACGGGCAGATTGTTTACATTCAAAGCGTAAATGATTTAAAAACCCATCTAGGAGGATCCACTCCGAAAATTTTAGTGCTTCAAAATGATCTTTCCGCATCTGCGAAAACAACAGTTACCATTGGCTCAAATAAAACACTCGTGGGCTCTTACGCGAAAAAAACGCTGAAAAATATTTATTTAACAACTTCATCAGCTTCTGGAAATGTCATTTTTCAAAATTTAACGTTTGAACACAGTCCGCAGATTAACGGAAATAATGATATCCAGCTTTATTTAGATTCCGGTATGAACTATTGGATTGATCACGTCACATTCTCAGGTCATAGCTATAATGCAAGCGGAAGCGATTTGGACAAACTCGTGTATATCGGAAAATCCGCAGATTATATCACGATCAGCAACTCAAAATTTGCGAATCATAAATACGGTTTGATTTTAGGATACCCGGATGATTCTCAGCATCAATATGACGGCTACCCCCACATGACAATCGCCAATAATTATTTTGAGAACTTGTATGTTAGAGGCCCAGGTCTGATGAGATACGGTTACTTTCATGTTAAAAACAATTACAGCAATAATTTTAACCAGGCGATTACAATTGCTACAAAAGCAAAAATATATTCCGAATATAATTACTTTGGGAAAGGCAGTGAAAAAGGCGGCATCCTTGACGACAAGGGCACTGGTTATTTCAAAGACATAGGCAGCTATCCATCACTCAACAAGCAAACCTCTCCGCTGACTTCTTGGAATCCTGGGTCAAACTATAGCTATCGTGTCCAAACGCCGGAATATACAAAAGAATTTGTCACGAAATATGCCGGATCACAAAGTACAACTCTGGTATTTGGCTACTGATATAAAAGAGGCCCTGCGTTAAAAACGCTGTGCCTCTTTTTATACTATAGGCTATTTTTAAGCGATCCTTGTAATTCCATCAAGATCCAGCGTCGGTCAAACTAAAAAGCATATGTTCTTTTCCACAATAACTTCTTAACTGGCTTTCTTATTATACCAGTTTATCGCAAGTGAAAAGAAATCATTGTTCTGAACCTGTATTAAATGAACGATCGTCCCACAAACTATTCAAAAACCCCTAAAAAGGATGATGGATATGTGCGGCAGGTTTACTTTGTACTCTGCATTTGATGATATTATTGACCAGTTTGACATCGATCAATTTTTTCCTAAAGGTGAATACCAGCCAAGCTATAATGTCGCACCATCACAAAACATCCTTGCAATCATCAATGATGGATCAAATAATCGCTTAGGCAAGCTTAGATGGGGACTTATTCCACCTTGGGCAAAAGATGAAAAGATCGGTTATAAAATGATCAATGCTCGAGCCGAAACAATTACCGAGAAACCGGCCTTTCGAAGACCGCTTGTCAGCAAACGCTGCATCATACCAGCAGACAGTTTTTATGAATGGAAACGGCTTGATTCCAAAACCAAAATCCCAATGCGGATCAAATTGAAATCATCTGCTCTTTTTGCGTTTGCTGGCTTATATGAAAAGTGGAGCACACATCAAGGATACCCTCTTTATACCTGCACCATCATAACAACTGAGCCTAATGAGTTCATGAAAGATATACACGACCGAATGCCGGTTATATTGGCCCATGATCATGAAAAGGAGTGGCTTAACCCCAAAAATACAAGCCCTGATTATCTGCAAAGCTTGCTGCTGCCTTATGATGCTGATGACATGGAAGCATACCAGGTTTCATCATTAGTAAATTCACCCAAAAATAATTCAGCTGAGCTTCTTGATGCAGAAAATCATATGTAGTGATTGAAAAAATTCTCTAGCAAGAACTTGTCAAATAGCTTTGTTCCTTAGGTGCCAATCCCTCTAGTAATTATGAATATTTAGTACATAGATCAATTAGTTATCTTTAGCATCAGTTTGAAATAATTTTATTATGTAAACTTAAATAAGCAATGTTATCCCTTTCATATAATATAGTTTACATTTTTATAAAATCGCTTCACTTTTCTATTTTGTCAGCAAAAAAACTGAACCACATTAAACTTATGAAACCTGCCGCACCTGTGGATTGCAAATATGATATAAGCCCATAGAGGTAAATCCATACACTTTCCCTCCTAAGAATTAAATGAAATTTCTTTCATCTTACATGAAGGTCTTCTTTCTTTTGTTTATCCAGTGTAATACTTAATAATATGTTGATGAATGCAGCTGGAAAATATATAAATCCCACTCCAAGAATGCCTAGTATCGTACTTAAACTTACTATGTAATTCTTTGTCATCGTTTGACTGTCAATCAATATTAGAAGTGAAATCAATCCAGCTAAAACACCTATAAACCAAGCATCGCCAACAGCATAAGAATCATCCAGCATCCCTAACCATCGCCCCAATATAGAGCTCCCAATGGCAGTCAAACTGGATAAAAATATGAGTGCTTTCATTTCTTCTCCTCCTTTAAAGCCAATCAAACTGGTAGAAATCGGCCATTGAATCCCCATTATCGAATGGTTACCATTTCATTTCCACATTAACATTTTAAAGCTCATTACAATACGATTCAAGCAGAAAAACCCTACATAACGTATATATAGGGATTTAATAAAACACAGGCCAAAATTCAGCTCTATCTACTTTAAAAAGATATGAAGGGCAGCTGTGTGACCTGTTACGTCTTTACGTACCGGGATATTTCACAACAGGCACTTTCTTCTTGCGCAGAGAATCAAGCATGACTGATCCAGCATTCAAGTTGCTTTGTACTAATTCTTTAGGCGTCAATGCCATCCACTGATTGAGTGACACATCTGCATAGCGGTTACTTTTGAACATTTCTAAAAACCATAATGTTTCTGTACCAGTGTTTTGTATATAGTGTCCGGCATTAGAAGGCACGTATCCAACGTCGCCTGCTCTATAATCAAATGTGCGGGCAGTCCCATTTCCGATAAATACCGTCATTCGTCCCTGTCCTGTTAGATAATATTGCCACTCATCGCTATTGGGATGCCAATGAAGCTCTCTCATCGCGCCAGGCTCAATCTGAACAAGTGCAGCGGCTATCGTTTTTGAAATTGGGAAGTTAGAAGAATCCACAATTCGTACACTCCCCCCTGGCATTTGAATTGGGGGTTGATTTAACAACTCGTGTTTAAAGGTCATGGGGACTTTTCCATATGGTGACTGAATGTCTTCACTCGCGACTGATCCCGGCACATTCCCTTGGTAAATATAGACTTGCTCAGACGGAAGAGAGTTGAAAGCATTCTCCGGGACACCGAAATTTGCAGACAGAACGTCTTTTGGTGTGTGTGCAAGCCAATCTGAAATGGTTAACGTTGAAAACTCAGAAAAGTTTCCATCATCGAATACGAGCAGAAACTCGCAGTGTTCCAATCCCTGTATGGAATGCGGAATTCCTGCTGGGAAGTACCAAAGGTCGCCGGGACCAACATCAGCAATGAAATTTCGTCCGTCTTGGTCAACAGCGGTGATACGTGCCCGTCCCAAAAGCATATAAGCCCACTCCGCTTGCTTATGCCAATGAAGCTCACGGACGCCTCCCGCAGTTAAGCTCATGTTTACACCTGCAATCGCAGTCGAAATCGGAAGCTGTCTTACAGTGATTTCTCTTGACCAGCCGCCATGATCTAATTTCATGGGAGCGTCTGAGAATGAAAATCTCAAGTTAGGAATCATACCTTCATCTGTAACAGGCGGAACAAGTATATTCGGATTTTGAATATCCCGCATCATATTTCGCGGGCCTGCATCAATAGCTCCAGCTCCATCACTTCGAATAGGCTGCGGCACGTTTCTGTCTTCATGATTGATTGGTTGTTGTTCCAACAGCATGCACCTCGTTTTAGAAATGAACAAGATTTTATTTCAGCCTATGCAGAATCTTAGATTGCTGTGCCTAGGAATCCGCAAATAAAAAAGTGACCACCAATGTGATCACAAATACATCAAATAAACTATTTTTTATACCATGGCTTCTTATGTAATTTGATTGCTTCTGTCTGTTTTTTCTGGCCTGTCCTCCACTCCACTTTTACTAATACATCATGACCTATCACTTCATCTTCAGGCATATAATCAAAGGTGGAAATATGGTCCTCCATGCGTCCCCCACCCGGCATTTCATCACCTGTGTACTCTGATAAGTCGTACTCATCTACGTTATCATCTTGATACTTTTCGCCATCTACATACAGAGTAATTCTTTCAACAACAGTCCACTTTTCTTCCTTCTTACTCCCCTGCCAATATAGATTTAGAAAATAATTGGGTCCAATTGAAGTTTTGTCTGATTTTTCAAGGTTAGACATCCACAGTCCGCTTTTCCCGCTGCCCTCATATTTCACTTTGTTCCCTGACACCATTACAAATAATGTGATGATGCAGATGATCAAGAATCCAGCAATGATCAATAGCCATTTCTTAATATTGTTCTTTTTTCTCATGTTTTTCCTCACTTTCCTAACTTTTTAGTAGGAAAATACGATCAAAATGTTACCGAAAAGAAAATAAGAAAGGGCTAATGATCTAACAGATGACTGTCTAAACTTTTGACTTAAATTAAAGTGCTCTCTAAAGACAAGATTAAAACGTATAACAGCTCTTAAATGCATTTTTTGTTTCATTGAGTCAAGAACCTTAAAATGGCTTTTTATTATTAAAAATCAAGCTAGTGTATTAAGTAACTTTTCAAATTTATTTATACTCATGATCTCGTGAGTCACAAATCTCCCATCAAAAAAAACGCTAAAAGTTGTCCAAATAGCTGGTGACTTTTGTGCCTCTTCTTTCGATGATAACTGAATTGACTGAAATTGAACCCCTTTCTTTTCAGTCAATTCCCGCAAATCATTTATCATGCCCACTGCAAACGGACACTGAGCTGTATAGTATATCGTAATCCCCTTTTCATTGATAGAATCACTTTTCACCTGGCTCTTAAATGCAGGAGAATCTGCAAGGCCATTCCAAGTCAAAGCCATTAATTGAAAATAAGGGGCAGCTTCATCTTGTAGAGTAAACCCCATATGCTCAAAGAAATGCTTATCACTTAAATAGGGCAGTTTTTTCTTGCCTGCGATATGGATAATGCCATCCATGCCGCACGCTTTCGCATCTGCTATACATTTGTCCAACAATCGTTTCGCATGACCGTTATTTTTATATCTGCCAGACACCCACAGACAATTAATGTACATAAAATTAGGCGCATTGATAGGCACCCATGCCTCATTCGCAGGTAGGTATTCAATAAAGACTTTTGCCCGTTCATGTAAGCGATAGAACACCAATCCTTCATCCATTCGAGCTTTGAGCCATCTCTTCTTTTCATTAACTGCATGCTCATATTGTTTCGTGCCTAATGCACAGCAAATATGATTGTCTTCAATATTGTCCTTTGTGATTTCAATGTAGCACATCTCCTCTTTCCCCCCTTTAACATAATTACATGGAATTCAACTTCACACTTTACATGCCTAATAGAATAAATACCCGTTCCAACTTAAATACTTTTTCTTTTCCATTTTGCCAATTAACTGTAAAACCCTTCTTTTATTCAGATATTATCTTGATTCCTATATCACCCATTTCAAATCCAAAGTGTGTTCATCTTTGAGGATTAGATGCACTGCTTATGCTATAAATACAGTACACGAAGTTTTTTATTTGAAGTAATATTTGTTACGGGACAGCAATAGTAAATAAGTGATAAAAGGGGAATTAAACTTGGTGGAAAAATGTTATTCTTGTTTAATTTGCGGATACAAAGGATTAATTCAAAATCCTTTGTATAAAGGCGAGTATCAAAAAACGTTTGACATTTGTCCATGTTGCGGTTTTGAATTTGGCTACAGTGAGGATCATGATGTGAGGTTAGGTTTTATTGTAACTCCTGATCATTTAATTGAGGCTGCATTTCAATTGTATCGCAAACAATGGATTGAGAGCGGGATGGTAATTGCTCATCCGGAAGATATTCCAGAAGAATTGAAAAATGGCAATTGCTTAAAATTTGAAGTTTTGTTGAAACAATTGAAAAAACTAAATCTTGACATAGAAAATTTTGAAATTAGCGGTTTTTAATGATGAAACAGGTTGCACTTGTTTAGGTTTCACTGTCATTATCAGTAAAATGTTAAGTTGAAATGCGCAGTCAGTCACAAAGTCTCTATTCGTATTCAATAAAGACTTTGTGATCATCGACAAACATTTCACTCCCATCGGATAAAGTATCCAAAAGGCCTCCTCTGGTTCTTCTCTATAGTCATTAATCACAGTCACTTTGACATTTGACTCAGCTATGATTGGTTTTCCAACAATTTTTCGTTTTTTCCTCAGGCAAAGTAAGAGATCGAATCATCAAAGCCATTCCATCTTTACTGTCTAATTAATGCCATCTTCAGTGAATTTAAAGGTCTGTTTTAAATTGCGTCCTTCTTGCCCCTTCTGTGTCCAAATTATAACAACCTCTAATTCAGAGGCCTTATCTGCCAGCATAAAATGATTGAACTTCAGCGGTGAGCCATCATTTAAACTTTCAGCTAACATTTTAGAATCTTCTTTTGGTTTGACACAATTTTCATCGGGACATCCAAAAAGCGAAAACCTTGTGATTGAATTAGGGTCATTTCTATACAATTGCACATCCACTGTAGCTGCTTTTTCCCCTATATTTTTGACTTCCAAGGAATATACTTGATATTCTCCTTTTTGAGGTCTCGTAAATTCCTTTACATTTTTTGCTTCACTTACTTTTACTGACCACTGTTCTGTTTTTTGTGTAATAGGCAACACCGTAAAAGTCAGGGCATGCGCTTTTGCTTGGCAAAACGTAAATCCAACTGCTGTAAAAACAATTACAGAAAATAATACCCTTTTCACTTCATTTATCCCTCCTTCCTTTCACTGGCCGCTCCTTAAAGAATTGATTTTGAGCAATCCACAAGCTCTCTTAACAAAAACCTTACCTGAGATTTTGTCTTTACTGCTCTGCATTTATTTCTTTCGGTATCCGAGATGGAGCTTTGGGGATTTTTCTTAATTTGCTGTTAATCACATCAGAAGAGTATAGCGTAATAATCATACTTCCCCCATACCTTTTTGCCCGAATTAAGATTGGTTGGTTATATTGGTTTTGAAAGCGAAAGTCAGGACCTCCCCAGCTTACCGTCGCATCCCGTCCGGGCGGTACATATGGTACACTTCTAGTATGAGAATAGCGCTGAACGATCTGCAGTCCTGCACGATCGACTGCATTAAATAGAGTTGAGGACACCTGACAAATTCCTCCTCCTACACCTTCAGACAACTCCCCTTTTACAATAATGGGTGCACTTTTATATCCTTTGTTCCGAGTTCTCATTCCCACAACTTGGTTAAACGAAAACGTCTCATTAGGGAAAACAACGTGATTGTCGATTGCTTTTGCAGAAAGAGAAATATTGTGTGAGCGGCTTTTATTGCTTGAGTTAAAATACGTCACGTACTGACCAAGCTGCTGCGTACTGATGTGAGCTAGCAGCTCGCTGTCAACTTTCGGATAAATGTTCATTTCCGGCACTTCTATCTTGGAGGGACCTTGCCCATAAAAATACGCATAAAACTTTTCCATAAACGCCTGTTGATACAGTTTGTAGCCAACCCTGCCCGGGACGATGCTTCCATGATCGTTAAGGACAGCATTTATCGGCTCACGGTACACTTTCTGATCAAGCTGTTTGATGAATTTACTGTATTTTTCATAGTCAACCATTGGAGTGCCGGGAAGAGGCATTGTAAAGTCTTCACGGTTAACAGTGGCAATCGTCCGTCCTTGCTGTGTGACCGTTAAACTGTCCTGCGGCTCACTCGGCTGAGCCAATAAAAAAAGACCAGTGATCAAAATTTGTATCATAAGTCGGTTTACCTCCCGATCATTAGTATGAACAGCCGCTTATCCTTTGATGTATTTCTTCCCATCGTTTGTTTGAATCTTTGACGTTGATAAAAGCCTTCATAAAAGAGCTTAGCTTTATGTTCACACCGATCCCTGAGATCCCTGAGCTCACTGAGGGACACGGTTCATTCAGTCGGCAAGTTTGAAGTAGTTCAGCATCTCCCAGTGATGAGGGATGCTTTTTTGTCTTGTCAAAAATGAAAAGGGTCTCCTATAACAATAACAAATCAATACATTTCAATATTTTTTTATTGAGAAACGATAAATTTTTTGTTACATTCAATTAGACAACAAATAAATGAGGTGCTTGTTATGAATCGAATGTCGACAATTTTTTTAAAGATAGCTTTGGTTCTTATTGGAATTCCAATTCTTGCTTTATGCATTTTTTTAGTGCCTAAGATAGCCAACTATTCAGCAGAATTATTTCCAAATATCGCTTATATAAAATATCTCGTTTTCATCTATTTGTATGTAACGGCGATACCTTTTTACTTTGCTCTTTATCAAGCGTTCAAACTTTTAAGCTATATTGACAAAAACAAAGCTTTCTCGGGTTTGTCTGTAAGAGCTTTGAAGAATATAAAATATTGCGCAGTCACTATCAGTATCTTTTACGCAGCAGGCATGCCTGTCTTTTATCTGATCGCCGAGATAGACGACGCCCCGGGTATCATTGTGATCGGATTGGTTATTATTTTTGCTTCAATGGTGATTGCGGTCTTTGCTGCTGTTCTTCAAAAACTGTTAAAAGAAGCGATAGATATAAAATCAGAAAATGACTTAACGGTCTGAGGTGATGACATGGCGATTATTATCAACATCGATGTGATGCTTGCTAAGAGGAAAATGAGCGTAACAGAGCTTTCAGAGAGAGTTGGCATCACCATGGCTAATCTTTCGATATTGAAAAACGGAAAAGCAAAGGCTATTCGATTATCAACTTTAGAAGCGATTTGCAAGGCTTTAGAATGTCAGCCCGGTGATATATTGGAATACCGAAGTGATGAAGACACAGGATTCGCAAAGAAAAAATATGAAGGATCAACAGAAAAATAAAGTGATTGGCGGTGAGCTTATGGACATAAACTTATATCCATCTAGCTGCTATACTAAGCGTCCCTTTCATACACGAAGAACACAACTATGGAGGAGGCATACATCATGAGAGCCATAAAACAAATCGTCCATTTTGGCTGGGAACAAGCCCTTTCATGTTTGTTTCCTGCCGTTATTTTTGCCTCTTTGGCTATTACGCAAATCATCCCACTGCCCTTCTTGCCGCGGTATGACTGGCTGCTCATTATCTGCGTTCTCATGCAATTGTGGATGGTGCGTTCCGGTCTTGAGACACGGGATGAATTAAAAGTGATCACATTATTCCACCTTATTGGGCTTGCTCTGGAACTTTTTAAAGTCCATATGGGCTCCTGGTCTTATCCAGAAGAAGGATACTCCAAAATATTTGGAGTACCTTTGTATAGCGGCTTTATGTACGCAAGTGTAGCCAGTTATTTGTGCCAGGCATGGAGAAGGCTTAATGTTGAACTGGTTAAGTGGCCGCCTTTTTTTGCAGTTGTTCCGCTTGCCGCAGCGATTTATTTGAATTTTTTCACCCACCATTTTTCTATAGACATTCGATGGTGGCTATCTGGGCTTGTCATCATTGTCTTTTGGCAAACATGGGTTACATACGAGGTGAATGGAGCTCGTTACCGTATGCCGCTCGCACTTTCTTTTGTACTCATCGGATTTTTTATATGGATAGCGGAAAATATCGCTACGTTTTTTGGAGCTTGGAAATATCCAAACCAAATCGATACATGGAGTCTTGTACACCTTGGAAAGGTAAGTTCATGGCTCTTGCTAGTGATTGTTAGCTTTCTTATAGTAGCATCATTAAAACAAGTTAAGGAGCAGAGTCCCACAAAGGCAGAGATGGAGGAATCTTTTTCTTAGCATACAAGGTCCCAAATAGAGTGAAAAGCAACGTTCAAATGGTTGCTTTTTTCTTTTATGTAACTCTGCCGGTGAGTATTCATCTTCTTCAATTTCATCGCAACACGATAACTGATTCAGATTACAACTGCTTTCAACACCTTGACAAACTCATGCGCCGCCGGCGTTATCTCTTCAAATGAATGTACGATGACGCCAATATCGCGTGTGACCCTAGGAAAGATGTCCTTTTTAATCAATTGATGCGGGACGGATGAAAGTGTAAAGTTTGAAATGATGCCGATACCCAAGTTATTTTTGACCATATTAATCAAGGTTTCGGCATTTTGCACAGTTAAGTTTTCCTTTAATTCGATGTTGTATTGCGAAAATGCGTTTGACATCGCGATTTCATGACCGCCTTTACAAAAAATGAGGTCATCTTGATATGTTTCAAGGTCGACATGCTTTTCAAGTTTTAACTCGTCACGCTGCGGCGGGATGACAGCCACCATATAGTCGTTACACAATAGCTGATTTTCAAACGGTTCAAATGGAGATGCTGCGATCCCGATATCAACCGTCCGATCCTCAACCCATCCTTTTATTTGGTCAGAGGTTCCTTCGATCAATTCTATGCGGATCAGCGGGTAGTTTGATCTGAATGCAGCAATCGCCTGTGGCATGATATTTGTTGAAACTGCAGGAAATGAACCGATTTTCACCTTCCCGTTTAACAGCTTGTTTTCCCGGTTGGCTACTTGATATATTTTGCTTTCAATTCCCTTCATTTGCCTCGCAAGCAGCAATATTTCTTTTCCGATGTCAGTCAGCATTAAACCATGATGTTTATCCCTGATCAATAATTTGAGCTGCAGTGAGCTCTCCAGGTTTTTTATCGCTTTGCTTACCGCCGGCTGAGAGATGAACAATTCTTTTGCCGCTTCTGTAATATTCAATTTCTCCCCGACTTTTACAAATATGTGAAGATGGTTCATATTCATAACCATTTGGTTATACCCCCAATAATAAAAATGTATTTCAGTTATACATAAATGTAACATATGATAGAAACCAGCACGATATTTAAACAAGAAAGGCGGCTTCATTATGGTAAAAGTTATGCTGGGTATCATATCTGTCACACTAATTTGGGGTTATACTTGGGTTGCGATGAAAGTAGGAATTCATGACATCCCCCCGCTTTTATTTTCGGGTTTGCGCCTGTTCATCGGAGCGGTTCCTTTATTTCTCATTCTCTTCATCCAAAGAAAAAAGCTTTCAATTAAAAAAGAACATCTTAAAAGCTATATCATCATGAGCCTGTTGATGGGGCTGGGCTATATGGGGATCTTGACGTATGGAATGCAGTTTGTCGATTCAGGGAAAACCTCTGTTTTGGTATATACAATGCCTATATTTGTTACGGTGATCAGCCATTTTACATTAAACGAGAACATGAATGTGTATAAAACGCTGGGACTGGTCTGCGGCCTCTTCGGACTGTTATTTATATTTGGAAAGGAAATGCTCAATATCGATCAAAGCGCTTTATTTGGGGAGCTGTGCGTCCTTGCAGCAGCGCTTAGCTGGGGAATCGCGAATGTGTTCAGCAAGCTACAATTCAAGCATATCGATATTATTCACATGAATGCCTGGCACCTTATGATGGGAGCCGTCATGTTATTGGTGTTTTCCTTTATATTTGAGCCGGTCCCTTCAGCCGAGTGGACATATCAAGCGGTGTGGTCATTGCTGTTTAATGGCTTGCTTTCCACCGGCTTTACCTTTGTCGTATGGTTTTGGGTGCTCAATCAAATCCAAGCGTCAAAAGCATCCATGGCATTAATGTTTGTTCCCGTATTGGCCCTATTCTTTGGATGGCTGCAATTGCACGAACAGATCACCATCAATATTATCCTCGGCGCACTGCTGATATGCTGCGGGATTTTTATGAATACATTTACATTTTCACGACGGAAAGTGTGAATGATATACATTTCCCCTGTCATTTGGGCTTCATGTGACAGGAGACGACTATTACGAGATAGTCTTCTAGAATCGTGACGACAGCCTATTAAACAATGAAAAAAGCTAATGTCTGCATGTAGACATTAGCTTGGCTGGCGTTTAGGCTGGTGAGAATCCAGATACTTTTTTATTACCATTCTGGCTGATCAAACTGAAAACCGTATAGACCTTTTACTTTAACATCTCCGCAATCTGGATCTTTTGTCAAAATCAAATAATGAGTCTTATAAGGCATCGTCTCAACTCGATCAGTTGCACTAAAATCAAAATGATCCCCCGAGAAGTTTTTTTCACTAACGGTTATTTCATATCCTGACAAAGTCATTCGCATGATTCTTGCGTTAATTGTACATCCTTCAGTATCGAAAATGGTGAATCTGTACCCAAAGTGAGATGTCCAATGGTTTGAATTTAGGTCATCAGACTTCATAAACCATTTTTCATTCTCTGTCATTGTAAAACTCACTTTCTCCTCATCTTTCACGATAACGGCCGAAGCTTCCCCTACATGGATAGTCAAAGCCAAAAGAAATGTAAAAGCTAACATCATCATCTTTTTCAAAAGAGTTCCTCCCGATATCTTTTACTTCAATATATTGGAAGGGTCTTTTCTGATCAAGACAGTCTTCTCCAAATGAATCTATAGCACCATGAAATGAGCCTTAATAAGAACAGTTTTAACCCAAATCAAACTCTATTCGAAATAAGGCCTACCAATCTATATTCTTTTTAAAAGTTTCTGCATTTCTTTATATAGCTCCTAGACACATATAAAAAATGCTCCCATAAGTTCAGGAGCACTACAAAAAACTGCTAAAGTGTTTTCTATCGATTTATTGTATTCATTAGCTCAAAAAAGTATTCAGGCTTTTGAGTCTTATATAGCTTATACCATGAACGCAATGTATCTGGTGCAAATACATCTAATTTTTTCAATACTTCTACCGCAAATTCCAGAGGAGCAATTCCTGATGCAGTAACCAAATTTTCATCAGATACTGCAGGCCCCTTTTCATATAATGTTTCTCCTTTGTAATTAGGGCAGACCATATTCATATAGTCTAGGTCATTGCTTGTGTGCTTTCTCGAATTTAAGTATCCTTCATTCGCGAGGCCTAAGGTTGCCCCACAAATTGCAGCAATAGTCGTGCCGAGCTTTAAAGCGTCGCCAACTTTTTTCAAGATCGGCTGATGAATATCTTCTCCCCAAGTGTTTCCTCCGGGTAAAATGATAAGATCTTGACTCTCAAGAGTACACTCATCAAGAGAAATATCTGGTTTTATGCTTAATCCTCCCAACGTAGTTATCATTTCTTTATTAACCCCTACTGTAACTACTTTTAAAGATGCTGCATCTTGTTTAAAGTATCTCCCTGAGTTTAGTTCCGCAATTAAATATCCATATTCCCAGTCTGACATTGTGTGAAATACGTAGAGATAAACTTTTCTCGTTTGCATCCAATAACACTCCAATCACAATTGATAAAGCTTTCTAATAGATGACTTTGCTGACAGCCATTGTCAGCATATGTATTCTGATTTGCCTATTCTTATATAATACCATGTAGGTGGGCAATTGCCCTTGTTCTCCCAACTTATTAAAAATATAAGATCAATTGATTCTATGTTTACTAGCGCAAAGGGGTTTGTTACACTAACTGTCATGGGAAACATTTCAAAGGTAATACAAAATCATTTGAATGAGGAGGCTTGATGAAGTTGAAAAATAAAGCGTCAATAAAATTCGGAATATGTGTTGGGCTTTTATGTTTAAGCATTACTGGTTTCACACCTTTTTACAGCTCAACGCATGCCGAAGCAAAATCCATAGAAGACACAAACATGGCAAGCTGTATAACGAATAAAAAATTTGTTCAACTTGAGAAAAAATTTGATGCCAGGCTTGGTGTTTATGCAATTGATACAGGTTCAAACAAGACAATCGCCTATCGGCCGAATGAGCGATTTGCTTACGCATCAACCTATAAAGTTCTAGCCGCAGCTGCTGTCCTGAAGAAAAACTCAATTGAAAAACTTAATGAAGTCATCCACTACAGCAAGGACGATCTTGTTACATATTCTCCAATCACAGAGAAACACCTAGATACAGGCATGAGCCTAAAAGAAATCTCGGAAGCGGCTATCCGTTACAGCGATAATACCGCTGGGAACATCTTGCTGCAACAGCTTGGCGGCCCTAAAGGTTTTGAAAAGTCACTGAAACAGATTGGGGATCATGTAACGAAAGCTAAACGATTCGAGACGGATCTAAACTCTGCGATTCCTGGTGATATTCGTGACACCAGCACCGCAAAAGCACTGGCAACCGATCTTAAAGCTTTCACTTTAGATAACACTCTCACGACTGACAAACGCACGATCTTAACCGATTGGATGCGAGGCAATGCTACTGGTGACGAACTGATTCGGGCAGGCGCTCCAATAGGATGGGAAGTCGGCGATAAATCTGGAGCCGGAAGCTACGGGACACGTAACGACATTGCTATCGTTTGGCCGCCTAACAGAGCTCCTATTGTTTTGGCAATTCTGTCAAACCGCTTTACGAAAGATGCTAATTATGATAATGCTCTTATCGCTGAGGCTGCAAAAATCGTCCTTAACGATCTCAAATAATATGTTTAGCCTTTTGCCACAAAGGAAAAGACATTACTTTTTTAACTCCTACCGTTCATTTTTTGATGAACGGTTCTTTCATAAGACTTCTAGAATCATATATTTAAACACCACAAAATTAAACGTTATTATATTTAACGGCAAGTTTTCATTTTATGGAACAAGTAAAGTTTGAATCTGACAAGAATTAAGGCTAAGCACCCTAAAATCCGTTTTCTTTCCTTCCAAGAATATACTCCTTAGTGCAAGCCATTATAAAGAAGTGAACATACAATGCAGACAACTCCCTTAAGTCTCTTATTCTGTGACCAATTTGTAATACTCATGAATATCCGGACTCACTTCCAATATTTCGTCTCGAAGACACTAACATATCAAACCACTTGAATTAACATAACTGAACTTGATATTGGTCACTGGCAGTTTCAATGCAATAGAACAACATTTGTTGACTCAGAGGTTATCTATATGAGAATTCAACAATTTTTTTATAATAATTCATATTTTTGTATCGTTGCACTTGGTGGATTTGACTCTTTTAATGTATGGAACCACACTTTTATTTTTTCACCTCTTTTGAGATCATCTGTGTTATCAATCTCACTTAATCCTACAATTACTATGTTATTTTTAAACTTGTTCATAAGTTGTCCTTCAGAAAGATCGTAATCTTCTTTTACTGGAGCTTTTGTATCGGTAATGAGAATTGCCCTTTCATTGTCTTTAAGCACGACATAGCCTACTAGGCTCTGCATCTTTGTTTCTTCTCCGTGTTGTTCATTTTTGCAGCCTGCAAGGAAAATAATGAGCACTATCAAGCTTACTCCGATTTTAGGCAACTTTCTCCCTCCCGTAATGTTAAACAATATCACTCCATAACTACATATCAATAAACTGTAGTGTAAATCTATCCAGAAACTTCTTCATTTTCTCATATTGAATCTTTTACAAGCTGGTAATACACAGACTAAATCGGGTAAAAATTCGTAGAGGTGATTTCATTGAATGATGATCATAAAGTAACTCATTACTCTTCATTTATTTTTTCAACAATCATGGTATTGGCGGTCGCCATCTTTCCACAATACACTTCTTGGTTTGTAACAGTTTTCTTCTTTGATTTTGCACTTATCTATACATTCCAAAAACATAAAACAAGTTCTTCAAAAGCAATATCTTATATTTCGTATTTTTTATTCATTGTTTCATTGATTTACACTTCAGTTAATATGTAATAGTAATCCTCCCTTTGTGGGAGGATTTTTTGTTTAAGCTTATTTCTAGGCTGCTTTTGGGCCACCTCTATCTATAATGATAAAACTATCTGAACCATTTTTTTCTTCCGATCTTTGTCTTCGTAAATAGCAACATTTTGGCGTGTCATTAATGTAATACCGGCCATTTTAAACTCTTTTTGATCTTTAAAATAAACAACAGGGACATTCACCAAACGGATCTACTTCTTTTTGTTCTTTCTCAAATGTTCGTATGTGGTTGCCTTCGAACCATACCCTTACTCTTATTCCGCTTTCAAACTCATTATTGTATGCTGCTTCTTTTTGGGTTCCAGCATAAATATACTTATCATTACTGTCGTCTACTATACATATATTTGCTCCCTTTAAAATCGAGATTTTTACTTTTTATGATCCATTATTCACTTTCAAAATAACTTCCAATTACAACATAATATATGTATAAATTGTAAATGGAGTTGATGTAATTGAAGATTAGGAAAATCTTAATGAGTTCTGCTTTATCCTTTGGCATGCTCATATCCGCGATTCCCGCATTGGCTGCTGGCACTTCGTCTGAGGTTGCAGTAAAAAGTGATGAATATGATTATGACACTATATACCGCATTAGTCCTCTGCCAATGGACTTCCAGCCAACAATAGAATACAACGGTTATACTTATACGCTTACACGACATTATTTTGATTACTCAATCGGGTTTTACACGGCTATTTATACAAAAGTTGTTTAAATTTATAAAGGAGCTTTTTAGCTCCTTTTTCTCTTGTTTTAAGCACAAATACAAGTTTAAATGCTGGTAATAAAAAATTCACTTTAAAGAAGCGCCGCCCGCAAAATGAGGCTTTTGCACACTACGCCAATTTTATATAGAAAAGCCAGACCTCCTCCAAGAGGTTCCAGCTTTTCTTAATGTGCTATCGATCTTCGTTAGTTCAACGGGAACTTTATCATTCGGTACAATTGCAGCCTCCCAACTTCTAGTTAGGGCTGATGGCGGAATATCTGATGGCTCTCTACACACATCAGACATTATAAAATTTCAATGTAGCCTTCTGTACCATGAACGCGAATTCGTTGCCCATCTTTTATCAGCTTGGCAGCATTTTCAACGCCAACAACTGCAGGTAAGCCATATTCACGGGCTATAACAGCTCCATGGGTCATCAGTCCCCCAACTTCGGTGACTAGGCCTTTTATGGATACAAACAATGGTGTCCAGCTTGGATCGGTAAAGGAGGTAACTAATATATCTCCATCTTCTAAATCAGCATCTTCCATGTTTAAAATGACACGCGCTCGCCCCTCTATCACTCCGGAGGAAACAGGTAGACCTACAATCGCTCCGGCTGGGAGATTTTCTCGTTTATACTCACCTGTAACGATTTCACCATCAGACGTAATAACACGTGGTGGAGATAGTTTTTCATATAATTTGTACTCGTCTTTTCGTGTACTGATAATTTTATAATCCAGTTTATGTGTGCGTACGACTTCGTGAAGTTCTTCAAAAGTGAGATAGTATATATCTTCTTTTTCTTGAATAACGCCCGCTTCTACGAGTCGTTCGGCTTCTTCCAGTAAAGCCTGCTTATAAACGAAGTATCGATTAACCATGCCGTATTTTGGATATTCCCTAAACCCGCTGAAATTCCGGATGATATCTATCATTCGTTTAGTTTCTTTGGCTTTTTGTTCACCATCCGGTAATTGCTTCAATCGATCTAATAACTCTTGTTCTTTCTTCAAAGCTTCCTGTCGCCCTTGCTCAAATTTCCGATGGCTGGCATTAGGCTCACTGTTATTGATATTATTAAGAATCATTGGGATAAGTGTAGTTGGTTTTTCGCTCCATCGAGTTCTTGTGATATCAATTTCTCCGGTACATCGCATTCCGTATTTGCTGAGATAATCATAGATCGCGTCTCGGGTTTTGCTTCCGCCATCAAACTTAGCCAGTTCATCCAAAAAATTATCATCTTTTACATGTTGTAAGTAATCAATTACCTCTGGATAAGGACGAATCACATCTGCGACGTCTAATAGCGCAAGACCCATTTCTGAAGTAATATTATGGGGTACAGATTGAGAAAGCGTATCTGCTGCGTTTTTTTCACCTAACCACTCGTTCATTTTTTCGTTAATCCATAATGAAGCATTCATAGCAGTTCGAATCACAACAGAACTTTCTGGGTTAAATAAAATCTTCTTTAATTCCTGGATATCTTCCAGAATAAAACGAAATAAATCTGATCCTGATTTCGTTTGGATGTTTTGTTTTAACTCTTCTATCGATGTTTGACTGCTCTCAATCAAATCAGACACGATTGTCGGATCGTTTTCAACTTGAGCCGGCATATCTGCATTGCCTCTGCTGGGATTTGGTGCTGTTTTATCATTTGGTATCGACTTTATGAAATCTCGTCGCTTTATTATGGTCATAAGTGCGTCTTTTAAGAGCTGATCGTGCTGCCCCATGCCTTTTAAGAAAACTTCTCTGCTGTCAGGGGATGCCAGATGATGTGTGACATCAACAAATAGCCTTCCACCGGCTTTACGCATGGGTGCAGCAGTCGTCAACAGAAAAAAAGACAATCCTAGTGGTTTTATGGGATCCGTCATCATTTGTTGATGACCAACAGAAATATAGACGTGATTTTCTTGGTCACTCGCTTCAGGGATGGGGAATAAAGTAGTGATTGGACGACTCTGTACAATATAAAAAGTATCGCGGACCAAACACCATTCGATATCTTGCGGCTGGCCGAAATGAGCTTCGATCTGTCTTCCAATGCGTGCCAGCTGTAAAATTTGTTCATCAGTCAGTGTTTGAGCCTTTTGCTGATCAGAATCGATCTGCTGTGTTTCTGTTCCGCCTTCTTTTCGTCCGTAGATAGCCATTTTTTTAGTTGCTATTCTCTTATCGATGATTTGCCCATCCTGTACTTTATAACAATCGGCAGACACCAATCCGGAAACCAGTGCTTCACCAAGTCCAAAACCGGCATCGATGGATAACACCTTTCGGTTGGAGGTAATCGGATCAGCAGTAAATAAAATCCCCGAAGCCTGAGGGAAAACCATCCTTTGAACGATAACGGATAAATAAACTTGGCTGTGGCCAAATCCATTTTGCATACGGTAAATAACCGCGCGATCCGTAAATAGGGACGCCCAGCATTTACTGATATGCTGCAAGATTGCATCGACGCCAATAATATTTAAATAGGTGTCTTGTTGACCGGCAAAAGAAGCATGTGGTAAATCTTCAGCAGTTGCACTAGAACGTACGGCATAGGCATGTTCCTCGCCGAACTGGGAGAGATAGTGAGCCACTGCTTTCACAACATCGGAAGGAATGTCTACTTCCATAATGATTTGCCGAATCTTCCGGCTGATGTTACCAATCTGATCTCGGTCCTCAACTTTTAGCATCGCCAACTGATCCAACAACACTTGTAACGTTTCGTTTTGTTCGATGGCTTTTAGATATCCTACTGTTGTGACACAAAATCCTTCTGGTACTTGTATACCTTGAATTTTTGATAATTCCCCTAAATGTAACCCTTTTCCTCCAACGAGCGAAAGCTGTGTTTTTTCAATTTCATGTAAACCGAGAACCAAAGAACTCATTCTACATCTCCCCTTCAAAAAAATATTGACAAGAGCTTCCTAGCAGGATATAATAAAATTATAAGATGGATATCTATAAATTTTTAACTAGAAAGCGCACGTAGTATGATTATATCACCGTGTCTGTTTTTGTGCAATATAAAAAGAACCTGGGCAATTTCACCAGGTTCTTTTCTTAATTTCCATAGCTAGTCGCATTAAAAAACTTGGTTCGAGCTGATTCAATCCTCTAAGGAAATCCTAAAGTTGGGTTCTTTTTGAATTTACTTGCTTTGTTCGTAGAGTCCCCATTTATAAATTAGACTTTTTGTTCTTAACAGTCCCACCGTTAACTAGTATAAAGTTATGAGGATTCTGGTTAACTACTGAGATATTTTTATTTTGAGTAAGGCTTATGTTTTATAAAGAAGGGTTATGTAAAGGTGTCTGTTGTGAGCAAGCGCTGACTACAAAAAATTGATAGCATTCTCATTTAAATACCATTCTATTAACCTATAGGAAAAGTTATAAAACCAGATGGAGAATACCCTACCTCCAGCAATTCCAAGGCCGTTCACCTAGTAGAAAACAACCTTTAAGCATTACTAACGATTTTAATAATCATTGATTATAAAACTTCTCAAGGAACGATCAGCAGCCCGTTAGCTACCCCTAATTAAAGATGATCTGCTACCACACTGTTACGTTAGAACTTCCACTACTTTGATATCCTTCTGTCGCCATGACTTGGTAAGCCCAATTACTGCCCAGATTCATTCCATGGCTCTTCCATGCGTTCACATGATTGCTGAAAGTGATTGTAGCGTTGCTTCCAGTTGGTCTCTTCGTCTGGCGAACACTCCAGTACTGCGTAAAAGTAGTGCGATCGCCATCAATGGAAGGTGCGTTATAACGTGTAGTTGTATATATGTCATATGTACCCCCATCACTTTTTACAGTACCTTTATACGTTCCAGTAGGTCTATAAGTACCCCATGAATCCACTACATAATATTCTATGAGAGGTGATCTCGTCCAACCATATAAAGTTAAATATCCATTGCCATTCGGCGCCCAAACTCCGGCATTATAGTTTATCGTCCTAAATGGCGAACCTGTAGTCCAACCTTTACCAACAACAAAATTTCCGGTATTAGACCAATTAACACTGTAATTCCCGCCAGACCCATTGACAGCGTTTACTATACCGCCCCCATCAGTCCAATTTTGCCAGTAGTCTGTGCTAGCTGCAGAGGCGGTTGCCGAAAACAAGCTAATACTCATTAAAGCTGCCGATAATCCAACTAAGAAATTCTTTTTAAACTTAAACATATGTTACCTCCTATAATATTTTTTCCGACTTTGAGGTAGCACTCGTATACATTTAAAACATTCTTAATTACTAACGCCAAAGCTTTTGATCGTCCCCTTCAGTATAATACCACGAATTCATGAGCAAATATTAAAAGTATTTGTAATTTAATTACAAATACCTAGAAACACATTATAAGTGGTCTTCTTCCACCATATCCTGATCCTTTTTTCGCAGGATCACAATTCTTGTTTCTAATTCAGATGGAGTAATATCTGCAATGAATTCCCATTGAACCATTTCAAATAAAGGAGATATACATTAGAGATTGTGAAATTATTGTAGCTGCCGCTTGTCTAATGAAGGGAAGCAAATTTATGAAGAATATGAAGAACTGAAGAAGAAAACAATTAAGGTTATACTAAGAAAGAACTGCTCAATTAGAATTATTGACCAAAAATTTGAGGATGGTAGCTTAGATCAGTTTTACAAAGAAGTTGCAAGATTTTTATTTGAAAGGGCTCTGAAAAAGAAAAAAAAGAATTGACAATCAGGGTAACTGTGGGATGTAACCGAGCCTCCAATTCAAAATAAATATCTTTAAAATTCTTATTTTATTTAAAGAGGGACTGTATATCCCTCTTTAAAATTAAGCTTTAGATTGCTGCTGGAAGTAATAAAAATTGTACTTTTGATCAAACGCTTCTTCGCTTCCACAAAGAAAAATAATGAATTCAATAAATGCGATAATAGACGGAATACCAGTCCAGCAAAACAAAATATATAGAATACCTTGTCCTACTCTTCCCAAATAAAACTTATGTATTCCCAGACCCCCGAAGAAAAATGCTAATAATGCCGCTACAATTTTGTTCTTCTTGCTTACCATGACTTCCTCCTAGTTCATTGCTACCATTTTTAAAGTAATGCTTTCACATTATAATGCATTTTCCACCAGAAATCGTGAAAGTTTTGAAATTTTTTTGAGATTTTTTATTTTATGGAGAAATGAAAGCTCATATAATTGAACTAGATGGTTTTGGGAGGCGTTTATTCAAAATGTATGGCCAAAGATTACGTCAATTACGAAAGGCACACAAATTAACAATGGAACAGTTAGGTGAGAAAATTGGAATTGCAAAATCAAGTTACGGCGCGGTATAAAACTGAAAGAAAAAAACCACCATTGGACAAGTTGATTATTTTAGCTAGGCTATATGATGTTACAGTTGATTACATACTTGGGTTAACGGATGATCTTGATCCTAAAGTGGAAAGAAAAAACCTAAATAGAAAAACCTTATATCCACTGGGATGGATATAAACTTACACCTGAGATGTTAGATCCTATACGGAAAATTTTAAAATTGGTTACTGCAAACAACAATTAAAAAGAGCCCGCATAAGGGCTTTTGCATAAAACAATTATATCATTGAATTTTCCAACTCATTTCAATAAGTTTATTCATGATGATAGCTAAACTTTCACCAGCTTTTTGTGGCTTCTCACCTGCTTTTATCAGAGTAATTAAAGCACTTAAATAGTCCATTAAGCTATTTTGATTTATTGTAACTGTTTCTTTATAAGCTTTGTAAGCTTCCTCGAACTGATCAAATTGCACACCCTTCATAGCAGCAACAGCTAATTTATCAGAAATATTTCCATATGACTCTGTTACACTAAAAAATCTTTTGACATTGATTAGTAAGGCAATGCACTTTAAATAATCGTACCCCAGACCAATATGTAAATTGCCTGTTGCAAACAGCAAATCGTTCAAAACTGTGTACGGTTCACCATTCCTTGCAACTGTCTCAATCCCTTTGTATAAGTATAATAAAAAGACAAATGAATTTTTATCTGTAGAACGCTCAGGTAATAAGGACACTATAATAACTTACTTTAAGCCAAAACATCCAAATAAAAAGGCTGGTTATAATTATTATAAAAATCAATAGGAACTATAAATATATAAAGAGGGATTGCTATGCCAAAATTATATACATGTTTAATTTGCGGATATAAAGGATTAATTCAAAACCCATTAAACAATGATGGTGATTATCAAAAAACATTTGAAATCTGCCCTTGTTGTGATTTTGAATACGGCTACAGTGAAGATCATGAAGTAAGCTTAGGTTTTATTGTAACGCCAGATTACTTAATTGAAGCTGCAATTCAGTTATACCGAAAACAATGGATTGAGAATGGCATGAAAATTGCAAATCCTAAATATATTCCAGATGAATTAAGAAACGGTAACTGCTTAAAATTTGAGGTGTTGTTAAAGCAATTGAATAGCCTAAATCTCGATACAGAAAACTTTGAAATCAAGGGATTTAATGGTTATTAAGCAGATCCAAGCCCCCATATGGGGGCGTTCTTATTATTGTACAGTCTATCAGAACTATTTAATGTATTGTATAAATATCACTGACCTTTTCTTTCTCCATTCAACTTCCTTAACCCTCAACTGTTTGCTGCTGCATCACATTCCTCCTTTTTGATTTTTGTGTATCAAGCCTGTACAATATTCAAAAACCCTAAAGGATGATGAACATGTGTGGCAAGTTCACTTTATTTTCTGAGTTTGATGACATCATTGAGCAATTCAACATAGATCAATTCTTACCTGAAGGTGAATATCACCCTAGCTATAATGTCGCTCCTTCACAAAACATCCTGACAATTATCAACGATGGATCCAATAACCGGTATTATCCCTCCATGGGCTAAAGATGAAAAGATCGGCTATAAAATGATTAATACCCGCGCTGAAACATTGTCCGAGAAACCCAGCTTTCGAAAGCCGCTCGTAAGTAAACGAATGGAAACGCCTTGATCCAAAGACATTGTATTGTCATTCTGGTCTTTTACATGAAGCCTGTGTTGTTCAAAATTAATGTAATGGACTCTGCCGGTGACATTTTCAACGAATCCATTGTTAAAGAGTTTGAATTTCAACTCTTTATTAAATTCAAGTACCTCAGAGACAACTAATCTGCCCTTGCATCAAAGGAGCTCCTATTTCTGATAAATCGATTCCATGAGCATGATAATACAACTGGTTTCCCATTATTCCGAACTTCTTTTCAAGCAGCTCTAAAGGAAATTTGGCTAACTGATCTACAGTCGATATTGCCATCCGATTTAGGTTTCTTTCCATCCTCCCTCCTATCCCCCACATTTTAGACAACGGGTGAAACTTCCAGAGTTTATTTGGCACATCCTCTTATCTCCAACGTGCAATGCCACTCTTTGTTTTCTTACTTTCCAGGTCAAGCGCAAGCTTACTCAGCAACATATTATCTCCAATGCCTACTGTGCACATCAAACCAAATTCTCTCCATATGCTGAAAGCTGTTAGATGCAGTGAATGGCCTTTTCGTCAATTTGTCTTTTTTTAAAAAAGGCCTATCTAAAAGCTCGGGAAAGAAATGCTTATCTTTGCTACACTGATCATATTTTCATAAACGTGCTTTATCTCATTAAACAGCCAAGGACACTCTTCCCTCGCGACATTCTGTGTGTAGAATTTTTACAACCGGCCTTCTGTTCAAACAAGAAATTTAGTTTATTTACAGAAAACACATCTTTTTAATTTATCGAAAACCTTAAAAATTAATTTTTTTACTTTATTTATTAAGCAACTAAATATATAATATAAAATTGAAGCGCTTTCAACATTAAATGATTAAAAGGAGGAACTGGTTTGCTGAAAAAAGGATGGATTTCTTTTACGGGTGCTTTCGTTTTATCTTCTTCTCTTCTTATGCCTTCCGCACAAGCCCAGGAGCAGATTATTAATCTTGTAGATGCTGAAGCATCAACGTCGACAAAACAGCTGTTTTCTTACTTGCAAAGTATTAGCGGCGAAAAAGTTTTGTTCGGCCAGCAGCACGCAACGGATGAGGGAATTACCGTTACCGGACCCGGTCTGCGGACAGGTTCTACCGAATCTGAAGTGAAAAACTCGGTCGGTGACTATCCCGCCCTCTTTGGCTGGGATACGCTCAGTCTTGATGGCTATGAAAAGCCGGGATCACGTGAACAATCTGCCGCCGAAAATCGAGCCAATCTGATCAAATCGATGAAAACCGCACATGAACTTGGTGGCATCTTAACGCTTAGTACTCATCCGCATAACTTTGTAACCGGCGGCGACTTTTATGACACAAGCGGCCGTGTAGTCAAAAATATCCTGCCGGGCGGAAGCTATAATGCTAGATTCAATGAATGGCTTGACAACATTGCTGCTTTTGCAAATGATTTGAAAGACAACGAAGGCAAAGATATTCCTGTGATTTTCCGCCCGTTCCACGAGCAAACCGGCGGCTGGTTCTGGTGGGGAGCTCAAACCACTTCGGCTGCAGAATACAAAGAACTTTACCGATATACTGTAGAATACTTGCGTGATGTAAAAGGCGTCGATAACTTTTTATACGCTTTTTCACCAGGTGCATCTTTTAACGGAGATGAAGAGAAATACCTAAAAACCTATCCTGGAGATGATTATGTTGATGTTTTAGGATTTGATCAGTATGATAATCCAAACAATCCGGGGTCTGAAGGGTTTTTAAATACTCTCGTAGTAGATCTTGGCATGCTCTCAAAATTAGCAGACTCGAAAGGGAAAATAGCTGCTTTAACTGAATATGGACTTGGATTAAAAACAAACGGAAACCTTGACACACAATGGTTCACGAGAGTGCTTGATGCCATCAAAGCAGATCCCTATGCAAGAAAAATTTCTTATATGCAGACCTGGGCTAACTTCGGGCTTAATGGCAACTTGTTTGTTCCATACAAAAATGCACCAAATGGGCTCGGAGATCACGAGTTACTTCCTGACTTTATCAATTTTTATAAAGACCCCTATTCTGCTTTCTCGAAAGATGTTGGGAATATATACAGAGGAGCAGTACCGGAAACAGTTGCAGAAAAGCCGTTTATGCATATTGTTTCGCCAATTGACCGTAGTCTTTCGCTCCAAAAAGTTACACCAATCAGCGTTAGTGTGATTCAGGGTAAACCCAAAGATATTTATTATACCGTGAATGACAAAGCGAAGAAGTACCCTCTTGTCAAAGGTGATGGTTATTATTATGAAGGGTCTGCTGCTTTAAAAGGTGACAAAGCAACTATTCATGTAACAGCCGAATTTGCTGATGGAACCTCTCAAAAACAAACGATTAAGGTGTATTTAAAAGAGCCAGAAAAACAGCCACCAACAGTTGTTGATACATTTGAGACATATTATGGCGATGATGAACAGCTGCAGGCTGCCTTTGCTACTCAAGGTGATCCCTTAAAGCTATCGTTAACCAGTAGCGTAAAAACGGAAGGTTCCTATGCATTAAAATATGACTATTCACTAGCTGGAGCAGGTTATACTGGCATGACCAAATCTCTAGATAGTGTTGACTGGGCTGAAGCAGATTCAATTGATTTCTGGCTGAAAGCAGACGGTGGAAATCAAAAAATGGTTGTTCAACTCAATGCCGGAGGAATCGCCTTCGAGGCGTATCCGTCACTTGCTTCTAAAACAGCCAGCGAGGTATCAATCCCATTTTCCGAATTTAAACCGGCCCCATGGGAATCTGCCGAACGGCAAAAAGAAACATTAACAGCTGAACACTTGAAAAGTGTAAGGGCGTTTTCTATTTATGTAAATGCTACGGGATCAGAACCTGTTAACGGCACGATTTACCTTGATAATATTCGTGTATCATCTTCTGGAAAAACAGACTTTACCGATATACCGGCCAGCCACTGAGCACATATATATAATGGCTACTATTCTGATTCGGGCCTATGAATGGAAAAACGGATCTGTTTCAATTAACATCTTTCCTTTATAATTCAGAATATATAGTGAATCTGTTGGAAAAGCCCAACAGATTCACTTAATAGGTGTCAAATGCTCTCCGCTACAACGACTTCGTATAGCTTCTCTTTGATTAGAAAACATTAAAATTACTTTGTGCAAAGCTTATTAACTTACTAATTTTATTAAAACTATGATTGTAATAATTTGAATATAAAAAAGCATAGACAAGAGGTCTATACTCATTGGGGAGAGGCAGTTGGAGAACTGACAGAATCGCGGTAAATGATACGACCCTTTACTTGGACCCGACCAAATTTTTTAGAAGGATCGTTTACTTTTTCATACATAAATTGAACAGCGGTACGTGCCATTTCTTCCACATCGACAGCTACAGTTGTTAATTCAGGAAACCCGATTGTTGCATAAGCATCATTGTCGAAACCAACTACTGATACATCTTCCGGTACCTGATATCCGTGTAAGACGAGCTTATTAATCAAGAGGCGTGCTACCTGGTCACAGTTACAAACAAAGGCAGTTGGCATTTGGTCTGGCAATTGAATATCTACAAATTTCCCCTCTTCATTCCGGTCATTTAAAATATAATTGTCGTTTCTTTCTAACCTGTGTTCAAGGAGCGATTTATAATAACCCAAAAAGCGGTCTTGAATACTGCTTGTCGCGTATAAATTACCGACGTATCCGATTTCCTTGTGTCCTTTGCTGATCAAGTAGTTTGTTAAATCGTAGGCGCCATAAAAGTTATCCGTAATAACCGCATCCATATCTGTTTTCTCATCATAAAAATCCATAAATACTACTGGAATATTTACGGACTGCATCATCTCAATGTATTCTTTACTGACCTGCCCCAATATAATCAGACCATCTACTTTTTGTTCCGAGTAAATACGTGGCGGCACTAAAGTTTTTTCATCATTTGAACTTAAAATGTGAAGGATGCCGTAATAACCTTTTTGCTCCAGCGATTTAGACAGAGACTGATAGATGTTTAAATAAAATGACTGCGTCATGCCCGTAAATCGTTCTGGAATAGTAACACCAATATTATAAGAACGCCCGTCTTTCATGGCACGGGCTGATGTGTTGTAGCGATAACCCATTTCATCAGCTACTTGTTTGATTTTTAATTTGAGATCAGCACTGACTCCTTCTTTATCATTTAAAGCTTTCGATACTGTTACGCTGCTTACACCAAGCTTTTCTGCAATATCTCGCATGGTAATATTAGTTTTCAAATCCTCGCTCCTCTCTGAATTATTGTTAATCGATAACTTAATTTTATGGCTAATAAAATCTTTTGTCAATGAGGCTTACTGAAATCCACCCCGAGAGCGTGCACAGATTGGTACGTAAATTTTAATACAACAGCAGCGAATAGTATGAGCGGAACAATTAAAGCCTATATTCACTGTTTTTAATATAAACAATGGATATAGGCGGAGTATGGCAAATCATTAATTATCAACGTTTTAAATCTAGCACAAAACTATTATTTGTTTATAACTTAACCCCGTTTGAAGAAATTACTCCCTTAAACCAATCGAAGCTTTTCTTCTTATATCTATTCAAATCTCTTAAATTTGTTTCATCTCTGTTTACGAAAACAAAGCCATAACGCTTCTTCATCTCACCTTGAGAGCTTAAAATATCCGTTGATCCCCACGAAAGGTATCCGATAACATCTACACCTTCTTTCATGGCCAGTTTCATTTGTTCAATATGTTCCCTTAGATAATCAATACGATACTGATCTTCCACTGTTTGGTTTTCGTCCAGCTCTTCTCTTACACCAATCCCATTCTCTGTTATGAAAATAGGCAGCCGATAACGGGCATACATATCTTTTAAAGCCACTCTTAAGCCAATTGGATCAATTGCCCATCCCCACTCATTGGTATCTAGTTTTGGATTCGGACATACACCTGAAATAATGTGTCCATCCGTTTCCGGCAGGTGCTTAACCGTTTGACTCTGATAATAGCTGAGGCTTAAGTAATCAACTGTGTTATCCTTAAGTAATTCAGCATCTCCCTCTTCAAACACCGGCATTATGTTGTTCTGCTCAAGATGACTGGTAACATAAGATGGATACTCGCCGTGCACAAATACATCAAAATAAAAGTCTGTCAATAACTCTTTTGCTTTCATATTTGCTATAGCATCTTTTGGATCACAGGTCGCTGGATACGTTGTTAGGTAGGTTACCATTCCTGCCATTTGTCCATTTGGCACTAACTCATGCAGAGCTTTTACCGCCTTAGCATGTGCAATAAAAGCATTGTGGCACACCTGATATCTTAAAGCCTCAACTGATTCATTATCAGCCAATGTAACTCCCCAATATTGCGGGTTTGTTAAAACAAGATTTTGCTCATTAAAAGTAAGCCAATATTTAACTTTTCCTCCAAATCGTTTAAATACTGTCCTTGCATATTTATCAAATAACTCTACGACTTTTCTGGAAGCAAAACCGTTATATTTTTCTGCCAACGCCAAAGGTAAATCAAAATGATAAAGAGTGATAACAGGCTGGATTCCGTTTGTCAGCATCTCATCAAATAATTCATCATAAAACTTTAAACCTTCTTCATTAGGTTCTCCTTCTCCATCTGGAAAAACCCTTGACCATGAAATGCTTGTACGGTAGGCATTAAATCCCATTTCTTTAAAAAGCGCAATATCCTCTTTATAGCGATGATAAAAATCCACTGCTACCTTCCAATTTGAATGATTATTCTTTACCGGCCTTGCATCTACTATAGACGGGCCCTTCCCTCCCTCATTCCAAGCACCTTCAGTTTGAAAAGATGTTACCGCTCCTCCCCAGAAAAAACCCTCGGGGATAATATTCTTATTATTCATTTCTTTGCACTCCTTAATTGTGAAATAACATTGCAGGCTTACCTCAAGAACATTCTTTCAAGGCGTATGTTTAAGCGAAAAAAGAAATCTTATGTTGTATTACCTTATAATTATCGCTCTCCGCCATTCTGGTAGAGTTCTCTCCAGAATAGTTTTACTGCTTTTGCTGAGTCTTCCGCACAAACACATCTATTACGCACCACTATAGAGCAGGAACATAAAAAGCGGAAGCAGGCTACATTTGATAAACCTTAGGTGCATCCTGCAAACAAATAACGGTCTAAGTCAGATCTAGTATTCTTAGTTCAAAACTTCACTTTTGTAGATTTTTCTCAATATCATAGTCCCACACATAACATAGAGAGAAGGAGCAATGAATATAAGAAAAATTAAATTCATCTGACTTAATAAAACTATGACTAAAAATACAGCAAATAATAAAATAGATCGTACAAACCTTTTAAACATTAAATAAAAACCATAAAATAAAGCTTTCTTTACACTTAAATTCAACTTAACCAAGTTCCACGATACATATGTGAATAGCACCACTCCCAATAAATACAAATAAACAAACGCAAACTTTGTAAAAACTCCTATATCTGCCGGTACGGATTCAGGTAATGGAAATATGATAAACAGCCCTGTATAAATAAAAAAACAAAAAGTAAACAATGAAATTTTTTTATAACCTTTGTATTTTTGGCTTCTCTCTCGAAGTCCTTCCCTAATAGAAACCCCGTTCCCCAAAAGAACTTCATCCATCATTTCAACCAATGTACAGAAAGAAGCAACAAGACCAAATATAAAGAACTCTTTTATCAACGCTACCCAAAAGAATACACTCGTTTTAGCCAGGCTAAAGACCAAATCCATTATCCAGAAAACCTTGCTGTCTAAATACGTACTTTTATTCATCCGTTTCACCTTCTTGAAATAAGGTACTTGATTTAACAAGTACCTTTTCGTTATTATTTCAGGTTATATTCTTTGCGAATCTGATCCGCAATTTTTTTCAATTCTTTTTCCGCATCGAAATCCTTCAAATTAATATTGTCAATGACCGGCTGGATTTTATTTGCAATCTCGGCATAATCAGGTGTATACGGTGCATTCATAACAGTTTTGCCTTCTTGAAGAAGCGTTCCTAATGAAGCTGCATTCTCCGGCGCGTTTTTCATAGTAGTTATTTTATCTGCATGACGCTTTACCACTGGAATTGCGTTAATTGTATCAATCTGGATATCCTGCCCTTTACCGGTTGATAGGAACTTCAGCAACTCAAATGCTTCTTCAGGATGTTTTGTCCCTTTTCCAATACCGATTGGCAGATAAGAAGCTGCAGATACATTGCCGGCTTTTCCTGCTGGCATTGGTGCCACATCCCACTCAAAGGAAACGTTTTTCTCTGTATCTGCCCAGTCCCATGGGCCCATTAATTTCATGCCCGCTTTTCCAGTTAGGAACAAATTAGACATGCCCTGTGCTTGAGCTGAAGTTGGTTGAACTTTATATTTGTTGATAAGATCGGATCCAAACTGGATTGCTTCAATTGTTTCCGGCGAGTCCACTGTCACTGTCTTGCCATCTTGACTTATGTATGATCCCCCGTTTTGAACCAAAATTTCCCCAGTATAGTAGTTTTCAATTCCAAACTGTACTGTTTTTCCACCTTCAACTTTTGTTAATTTCTTCGCTGCATTAAGGAAGTCATCCCAAGTCCAATCATCTGAAGGATATGGCACTCCTGCTTCATCAAACATATCTTTGTTATAGCCCATCTGGAATGTCGCTGCATCACGAATCAGCGCGTATTGCTTGCCATCAACCTTACCCATTTCAAGAATGTTAGGCAAGTATTCATCTTTATTGATCTCTTTATCAGATAGATCCATCAATACATTTTTAGATACTAACTGTCCAAAGGCAGATGGTTGGATCCAAACTAAGTCTGGCTGGTCACCGCCGGCAGACATTGTTAGGAACTTGTCGTTAAACTTATCGTATGGAGCATAAACCATTTCAACATTGACACCAGGATTTTCTTTCTCAAATGCTTTAAAGATTTCATTTTCCAGTTTTGTACCTTCTGGATTGTTATTCCAAACTAATATACGGAGCGTCACACCATTCTTTGAGTCCCCACTTGACGTATCAGATCCAGAACATCCCGACAAAAAGGCTGATAAAGCCAGCACAAGGGTTAAAAGGAAAACACCTAATCCTTTCTTCTTAAACATCGAATTACTCCCCCTATTTATTTAGTAAAATATAGATAAGATTCCAGAAAAGGTCATTATCTAGCGTGACCCTTACTAATCAAACCTAGCTATTACTTTCCACCAGTAGTAGCGATACCTTCTATGAAATACTTCTGCCCAACAAAAAACATGATTATCAAAGGCAGAATAATAAGCACACTTGCTGCCATCATTGGTCCCCATTCTATCAACAATGCACCCTTGAATTGGAGAATCCCTAAAGCTAGCGTGAATTTAGAATCGTCATTGAGATAAATTAACGCTCCCAAGAAATCGTTCCAAGTCCACATAAAGCTCAGCAAGGCAACAGTAATGACTGCCGGAGTGGATAACGGAAGGACAATCCGCCAGAAGATTCCCAGAGTGCTGCACCCATCCAAATAAGCTGATTCTTCAAGCTCTTTTGGGATGGTTTTAAAAAACTGTCGAAGCAAGAAAATAAAGTAAGCGTTACCAAAAAAAGCAGGAACAATTAGCGGCAAAAAAGTATTTGTCCAACCAAGTTTCGCAAAAATCATGTATACAGGAATCATGGTGACTTGCGGAGGGAGCATCATAGTTGCCAACAACAAGATAAACCAAACATCCCGTCCTTTTCCCTTAATTCGTGCAAAACCGTAAGCTACCAATGTCGAGGATAAAACCGTCCCAATTACCGTTGCTACAGTAACAATGATGGAGTTTAAATAATATTGACCAAAGTCCACGATAGTGAATACGTCTATATAATTCGCAAAATCCCATACCTTCGGCAGCAAACTAGGTGGAAAAGAAATGGCTTCATTTTCAGGCTTTAGTGATGTCCCAACCAACCATAAAAATGGAAAGATGAAAACGATAGATAAACTGACAAGAAGTCCGTATGTCAGAATTCTTTCAAAAAGTTTACCTTTTTTTATGCTGCTCTCTTTTTTTATCCTCACTGCTTTGGTTTTTACTTTTGCGATTTCCACTCCACTTTCCCTCCCTCACTTATTCGTCATATTCATAGTAGACTTTTTTTCCAAATACCTTAAATTGAATCAGTGTGAAAACTAAAATGATGAGAAATAGAATCCAAGCAAGAGCGGATGCATACCCCATCTTAAAAAACTTGAATGCATCTTGATACAAGTAGAAAACATAAAATAGAGATTTATAATTTGGTCCACCGTTTCCACTGCTTACAACATACGCTTGTGTAAAAATTTGAAAAGCGCCGATGAGTCCCATGATTAAATTAAAAAAAATAACGTTTGATGTCATAGGTATTGTTATATTCCAAAACTTCGATAACTTCCCTGCTCCATCAAGCTCAGCAGCTTCATAGAGAGAGGCAGGCACATTTTGAAGGCCGGCCAGGTAGATAACCATTCCTCCACCTGCTCCCCATAGACTCATAATTATTAAAGAAGGTTTAACCATTGCCTCACTCAGCAACCAATTCGAGGTTGGCAGATGAAAAAATGAAAGGATCGCATTCGCAATGCCAAAATCCGGCTGAAAAATCAAGATCCATAATAAAGAGCTGGCAACAGTGGGAACAAGAGACGGTAAATAGAATACAGTTCTAAAAAACCCCATAAACTTTACTTTTGCGTTTAAAAGGACCGCTAACAGATAACCAACTATCAATCCAAGCGGTACTGCAAAAACGGTATAAAAAAGTGTATTCCATAATGATTGCCAAAACAAAGGATCTTCTGTAAATATCTTTTGATAATTTTCAAATCCTACCCAATTTGCTGATCCAAGACCCGAATAGTCAGTAAAGGACATATATAACGAATACACCATGGGCCCCGCTGTAAAAACAAAGAACCCAATCAACCAAGGTAAGATGAACATGTAGAACAAAAATGTTTTCGATTTATGCATTTTCCACCCCGCCTTATCTAATTTTTAATAAGGAACTCCACATGACTTTATCAAATATCCTGGGAATTCTCGAAAACCTTCAAACCCTTTAGATCAGTTTTCAAAAAATTCTTTGTTTTTCACTCCCTTTTAAAAAAATTAAATCACTAATCAGTTAACTTAATTATTAACTTAACTTAAACAATCGTTAATCGCTAACTTAATAAAATAATTATATATTCACCAGAATTAAATGTCTATACTTTTTTGAAATTTTCAAAAATAAAACAGAAAACGCTTACAAATATTGATTTAATTCTAATTTGTTCCTAACTATCAAGAAATAACTAAGATTAGACACATAATTTGTGATGAGTTTGTTTATTAAGTAACGGTTTAGTTTTAATTTAAGTTTATATTGTCAAAAAATAAATAGTTTATTTTGATAATTTTTGTTATAATTTAAGTCGCTTGCAACTTTCTTTTTATTTTCTCTATTATTTTGTAAGTGCTTTCTAAAATAAGGGTTTATTATTAGTAAGGAGTGGTGAATAGTAATGCCGATTAAGGTCAATGAGGAAACGAAAGAATTTCATCTTTTCAACCGAAATATTAGTTATATTTTTAGGGTGTTAGAAAAAAGCAAGCAACTAGAGCACCTGTATTATGGAAAAAAAATAAAACACCGGGAGTCATTTAAGCATCTTATTGAGCGCGAAATAAGACCTTCTTGCAATATGTTTGAAGGCGATCACACTTCATCATTAGAACACATAAAACAAGAATACCCAAGTTTTGGAACTACAGACTATCGATATCCCGCCCATATGATAACAAATGATGCAGGCAGCCATGTTACAAATTTTCAGTTTGAAAGCTATGAAATTATTCAAGGAAAGCCCCTACTCAATCAATTGCCTGCGACTTATGTAGAAAATGAGAGTGAAGCGGAGACCATCGAAATCACATTAGTGGATCATACTTTAAAGAGCAAATTAATTTTAAGTTATTCTATTTATGCGGATAGAAGTGTTATTTGCCGAAATTCTAGATTTATCAATACCGGTGAGGAAGCATTTTATCTTAATAATGCTATGAGCATGAATGTTGATTTCCCAGACGACAACTATGAAATGGTTCATCTAGCAGGAGCTTGGGCCCGTGAAGCTCACATGGAAGTGCAAAAAATATCAAAAGGAATCCAATCTGTCTATAGCACGAGAGGTGCCAGCAGCCATGTCCACAATCCTTTTCTTGCTTTGAAGCGGCCGGATACCACTGAACACACCGGTGATGTATATGGATTCAGCCTGGTATACAGCGGTAACTTTTTAGCCCAGGTTGAAGTAGACGCATATAGTGTAACCCGGGTAATGATGGGAATTAACCCTTTCTGTTTTAAGTGGAAATTAAATTCAAAAGAATCCTTCCAAACCCCTGAATGTGTTATGGTGTTTTCTGACCAAGGATTAAACGGAATGAGTCAAACATTTCATGAGCTTTACCGTACAAGGTTGGTTAGGGGAAATTGGCGTGATAAAGACCGCCCTATCTTAATTAACAACTGGGAAGCCACGTATTTTAATTTCAATGAAGAAAAAATCTTAACAATTGCCAAGGCGGCCAAGGACTTAGGAATTGAGCTATTCGTTTTGGATGATGGCTGGTTTGGAGAAAGACATGATGATACAAGTTCACTTGGGGACTGGTTCACAAACAAAGAAAAATTGCCAACTGGCATTAAAGGCTTATCTGAAAAAATAGATGTATTAGGGTTAAAATTCGGCTTGTGGTTTGAGCCAGAGATGGTATGCAAAGGTACAAAGCTATTAAATGAACATCCGAATTGGATTATCGCCACTCCTGGCCGCTCGCCTTCACATGGCCGCAACCAGTTTATTTTGGATTTTACAAGAGAAGAAGTGGTCGATCATATCTTCTCGCTCATGGATGAGATTATCACGGGTACAAAAATAAGCTACATCAAATGGGATATGAACCGGTATATTACAGAAGCTTATTCAATGAGCTTGGCTGCAGATCAACAAGGGGAGGTTTATCATCGGTATATTCTAGGAGTCTATAGTCTTTACGAGCGTTTAATCCAAAAACATCCACAAATTTTGTTTGAATCTTGTGCAGGAGGAGGAGCTCGTTTTGATCCGGGGATGCTATATTATGCTCCCCAAGCTTGGGCCAGTGATGACACAGATGCAGTTGAACGATTAAAAATTCAATATGGGACTTCTATGGTTTATCCACTAAATTCTATAGGAAGCCACGTTTCGGCTGTTCCGAACCATCAGGTCGGCAGGACCACACCGATTGAATCTCGGGCAAATGTTGCCTATTTCGGCACATTTGGCTACGAACTTGATGTAACAAAACTAAATGATGAAGAAAAAAGAAAAGTGAAAGAACAGGTTTCCTTCTTTAAAGAAAAACGCAATCTAATTCGTAACGGACAGTTTTACCGGCTGCAAAACCCTTTTGAATCCAACGAAGTGTCTTGGATGATTGTATCAGAAGATCAAAGAGAAGCAATCGTGGGATATTATAAGATCCTCGCAAAACCAAACGATAAATACTACCGTATTAAATTAAAAGGCCTAAACCCTGAGAAACTTTATCATATTAAAGAGCGGGGCAGCAATCATTACGGTGATGAATTAATGAATATAGGAATTATTTTAGCTGAGGACTACACAGACCGCGCTTATGAATATTGGCAAAGGGAGTTGCCAGGTGACTTCTCTTCCGAGATATTTGTACTGAAGGAAGTAGAAACTGCGTTGTAAAAAGGGGGATACCTATGAATAATTACATGGTTTTTGATATAGGCGGCAGTGCGATTAAATATGCTGTTATTAATGAAAATGGTGATTTTCTTACCAGGGGTTCATTTCCTTCTTCACCCCTTGATTTTGAAAAGTTCATCTCTGAATTGTTACAAGTAACGAGAAAAAATCAAGATAAGTACCAGATTTCCGGGATTGCTCTCAGCAGTCCTGGGGGAGTTAATAGCGACACCGGCATTATAGGGGGAACCAGTGCCCTCCCTTGTATACACGGCCCTAATATAAAAGAAATAATTCAAAACAAAAGCGGTTTGCCAGTTGAAATCGAAAATGATGCAAACTGTGCGGCTTTATGTGAGGTTTGGAAAGGTACAGCTGTAGGTAACAATGATGTTTTATTTGTAGTAATCGGTTCTGGAATCGGCGGTGCAGTTGTAATAGACCGAAAAGTTCATAAAGGAGCTAACTTGCACAGCGGAGAATTCGGCAATATGATCATGGATACTGTTGATGATATAAACAATATTTCTTTCCGGACATGGAGTGAATTAGCTGCAATAGGTGCTCTCGTTCGTCGGGTTGCAGAAATTAAAGGAATCGATGTATCGAATTTAGATGGAAAACAAGTATTTGCAGCAGCTGAAGCAGGTGATCAGGAGTGCATGAAAGCCATCGATGATTTTCATTTATCTTTAGCTAAGGGTATTTTCAACCTCCAGTATGTTTATGATCCGGAGAAAATTATTATTGGCGGCGCAGTCAGCAGCAATGAAAATCTTATCAAACAAATAAATAAAAAAATTGATATCATAATGAATTCATTGCAGGGTGCAAAAGTACGTCCAATAATAGAAGCATGCAAATTTGGAAATGATGCTAATCTTCTCGGTGCTTTATTCCATTACTTTCAGTGTCGAGATATAGACTGGAAAAGAACAATGCCTGATACTGACCATGAAACTTACGACAGAAGTCCTGCATAAATGCAGAGCTTCTTTTACGAAATTAGTTACAAGCCAATGGCTGTCCCCAAGACAATTGGGATAAAAACTATTCTTTTAAATCTTTATATTCCTTACAAATCATCCCTAATATTACCCAGTCAGAAAAATTTGCTCAAGAATCAGGTCACGAGACGTCATATTTTGAAGGTGTAGAACGAGGTGAATGTGTTATTAAGTATGGAACTTCTTGAATCAAAAGAAGCAGCAGATGAATATTTTTAGCAACTCAAGGACCAGATTATTTATTAAAATATAATTAATATTAAGGATTTATAAAAAAGATTCCTTGTCCAATTTTAATGGCCAAAATCTCTGATTTTATTAAAAGCTGATTTTTTGGCTTATTTTTATACTGTTGGATGAGTTTTTTAGGATTTGAAATAAAGAAGAACTTGCATTAAAGCACGTCCATTTCACATTGGTAATTTATTATGGAATTATAACGACAAGAACATTTATGTAAAGTATATTTTCTCCTGTACATTAATTTTCTCACTCAAGGGAGTCTTGCTCATCCCCTATGAAAGAGGGTGAGGCTATGTCAACATCCAGGCATTAATGCTAATGCTTGCATTCGGGTCATTTGTAATTGCTCTGTTGACATATATAAATAAAAAATAGACCTCCCTTGAGCCTAAGAACCTGAAGGGATAGGTCTACCAAGAAATCACATCGAGCAAGCCCTTTAGTGGGTAGCTTTAGTACAGAGACGGGGTGTTGATAGCACCCTAGTCTTTTTATTTTATGCATTTTTTATACCTTAAAAAGCATAATCCTTATCCTAATTATAACCATATAGAAATGTTATTTGAATACAATTGCTTTATGGATAAAACCATTATTTTATTTAGATTGAGGATGTGCAACTCAAGTGTATCTATTGAGCAATTGCAATATTTTTACTTAATCGTCCCAGTCTTCATCCTCTTCCCAATCATCTTTCGCTTCCTGAATCTTATTATAAAAAAATTCAATAAAGCTTTCTGCAACAGTATCTTGATAACCAACTACCCTATCCCATTCAACTACAGGGCATTCTCCGTCTTTCATTTTATTTGTATCTAGACAGTAAGCAAAGTAATCAACATCTTCAATAACCACAAGTCCATCAGTAAGGCCATAGTGTTCTTTATATTCATTAGTTCTATTTACAACTGATGCATGATCAAAGTTGTAGCCTAAAACCAAAACGCCGAATAAACCACCAGCACCGTATTTTTCTAAAAACCATTTATAACTGTTGGGGAGATCGCATTGGAGGTTTTCTTCAATGCGACCAATGTTTTCATGACTTGCACCTTCTGTAAATATAGCATTTTGTTTATTTTCATTAATAAAGTTCTCAACCTTCGAATAAATCATATAAACACCTCAATTCTCATTTTCAAATTGTTTCGCTCTCCATTTCCAATATCTCTTTCTAAAGCTCTCGTATTGTGCTTTTAAAACCTTATCATTTCTAAAACTTTCACCATCAGACTTAAGCTGATGAATGACATCACTATATTTTGTATGTAAGCTGTTCGGGATTTCAAGCATTGGGCCAGGTTCTTCTTGAATCAAGTGATGTAAATTAATCTGTGTACCGTCTTTTGCATAAGGGGCATTCCCGTTTTTCATTAGCTGAAGATTTGTAACACCGAATTCTGTTTTTTGATTAATATCAATATCTTTCATAGTATACACTCTACGGCTTACATCTTTAACTTTCCCCTTCGCCTTTACCTTCCCCTCTATTTCATATGCATCATACTTTTCTTTATTTAGCCAAGGGGGGCTTATCTTTTGGCCAGTAAACGGTTTTCTTGTTCCATCCGGTATTTTCTTCGCATTAGTCAAAAGCTCATTCTTAAGGCTTTGGCTATCAACCACATTGTATGGCACGTTATCGGCTAGAGCAAAGTCGTACTTAGGATTATAAGGCAGCAAATCTGGAATCTTGACGTCCTTAATTTTCTTCCCTGCCTGACTTGCTTTGTTTATGACCTTCCCCGCTGCATCTGCTTTGTTAATGGCTCCTGCACCTTTTGTACCAACAACAGCTACAGCCACTGAACCAATAGCATAGGTAACCCATCTTGATCTAGAATAGGCATCTCCATTCACCATATCCTTTTGATATGACTCTTCTATTGCTGCTGAAATGGCATCGTAAGTTTTCACCGGATGAATAACTGCATTCCCCAGTGCTGAGAGTGTTTCTCCCGGATCGGTGATGAAATCCCACATGCCAGTTACAGTGTCTTTGCCAACATTATATAAGCCTACTCCGACACCTTTTACGATATCCCAGGTGATTTCTCCTGCTCCTTCTAGCTGCTTCGCTTGTTCAATTTGCACTGCAAGCTGCACTTGAGTTGGCTCCAGATTCTCGTACCCTACTTTCTTAGCAATCTCTAAATATTCATCAGGGTCAGATACACCGTCATTAAGTTTTTTCTTTAATTCCTTGATTTCACGTTCCTTTGCTTCTTCTTTCTTCACACTTAAGTAAGCTTCAGAATGCTTTTCAATATCGCCTTTTTTCTTATGTATGTCACTTTCTCTGTACGCTTTAGCGTTATAGTGAATTGGTGTAGCGTTTTTTCCTTTGCCTGTTGATTCCTGCAGCTTTTTAAAGTCTTGCTGAATAAATTGCTCGTTTGGTTCTGTTTCAGCGTATTCTGTTTTTAAATCCTCATCAAGCTTGTTTAGCTTATCGATTGTTTTTTCACGTTTGTCATCTGCAAAAGAAAGTTTGTCTTTGAAGTCTTCTGTTGAGAATATTTCAAGGGGAAGGATATCATTGATGTTGTTTAATATGTCTTTCATTGCTTTTTTCTGTTCAGACATAATGGATTTTGATTTTGCATAAGCGTTAGCCAACTCGTGTTCTAGAAAGGATTCTTCTATGTAAGCATCAGACATCTTCGCATCTTCAAGTGTTGCAGACATGCTGCTTAAGAAAGCAATCTTCATGTCAATTAAATCAATCCATTGATCAGTAACACCGACATGATCATGATAAAATGCTTTAATGTTGTCAGCACCCTTGCCTGAAAATTCACTGTCATCTAGGTTAGCTACGTTTTGAAAAGCTTTTCTTAGCTTCACCATTTGCGATCTTAGTTCCTTATACTCTTTGGTTCTTTTATCGGCCTCAAAGAGTAATGAATCAGCCTCAAATACCTTCATATCATTCTCCTTCCTAGACTACTCTATGTAAATTTTACCACAGTAATCTATTTGAATAACAGAAAAAGACAGCCAAAATGACTGTCTTATACATCACACACTATCTTGTTCTATAATAATTTTCTGCGGTATAGTAGCGCCAATCCCAAAAAGGTTCCCCATTGGCCAATATATACCGGTCTAAAAATATTTCAAAGTTTACATTTAATGGATTATATTCTAAACCACTTTCAAATATATAGAGATAGTTGGGATCACCTTCGTTCACTTTATCTTTATCGATCATTAAATGGCATTCTTCCAATAAGTAGCCAATTGGAATACCATTGATGCCTTCAAACAAATCCTCATATTTTAACTCCTCTTCAATCTCTTCAAGGCTAAATAAATAAAGTCCTCCACCTATATTCTCCCCATCAGCAAGTATCTGAAAGATTTTCGCACCATTATGCAGTGTAATAAACTTCTGATAATCCTCTGGAAGGGTAATCTGATGTTTAGCTTCAAAGCTTTGAATGTCGTTAAGGGTTGCTTTGTCCTGTGAAAATGTAACAAGGAACTCCATGATATCCCCTTCAGAACAAAACAATTGAATGGCTCCTTTTTCGTCTAAAAGACTTTTCAAGCCATTTACCGTCTTATGAACAAAGTTAGTCACATACATCACCCCTTTATTTCCTTTTAACAATAACCTTTCAAATTCCAAAAGATGTGAACAGATCGTGATAGGTGCTCTTTTCAGTGAATATAATGCAATAAATTCTAAAAAGAGGTGCCTCCAAAAATTGAATTCTCTAATGAATGATGACATGGTAAAGATCATTAGAAATGGCCTTAGCGCATCGCAGCATCCAAAGCACATTCTTGTTATAGGAGCTGGATTGTCCGGGCTTGTATCAGCATCTTTGTTGAAAAATGCCGGTCACAGAGTAACGATTCTCGAAGCGAGCGGCAGAGCGGGCGGCCGTGTCTGCACTTTGAGATCTCCCTTTAGTGATGATTTGTATTTCAACGCTGGCCCGATGCGCATACCGAATAACCATTCGTTAACCTTAGAATATATCAAAAAATTCAAATTGCCAATAAATGTATTTATCAACAGAACCCCGATGGACATCATTTATGCAAATGGAATCAAAACACGTCTCCAAGTTTTTGAACGAGCTCCTGGAATATTGAGATATCCAGTTGCACCAAATGAACAAGGGAAAACGTCTGAAGAGCTGTTGCTTTCTTTACTGCAGCCTATTCTAAATTTTATCAATCAAAATCCAGCGAGAAATTGGCGGATTGTCGAAGAACAATACAAAAATTATTCGTTAAGCTCTTTTTTAAACACGTATTTTTCATATGGCGCGATCGATATGATCGGTGTACTTTTGGATATGGAAGCGTATATGGGGATGTCCCTTGTTGAAGTATTGCGGGAATCTATCTTTTTTTCATCGCCCGCTCACTTCTATGAGATAACTGGCGGTATGGATCTGCTGCCTCACGCGTTTCTTCCTCAATTAAAAACAAACATTCTATACCATCAAAAAATGATGAAAATGTCTCAGGGTGAAAATCGTGTTACGATCCATTGTCAGCATCAACAAACGGCAGAATTCACATCATTCACAGCTGATCTCGCTATTGTAACCATTCCTTTTTCAACATTGCGATTTGTAAAAGTCGAACCATACCATTCATTCTCTTACTATAAACGGAGGGCCATCCGTGAGCTAAACTATATCAGTGCAACAAAAATCGGCATAGAGTTTAAAAGCCGATTTTGGGAAAAAGCCGGGCAGCGCGGCGGCAAATCTATTACTGATCTTCCGATTCGTTTTTCATATTATCCAAGCAGAAATATTGGAGCAAATGGACATGCTGTCATTCTGGCCAGCTATACATGGGCCGATGAGGCACTGATATGGGACAGTCTTTCAGAAGGAGAGCGAATCCAGTATACTTTACTGAATTTATCTGAAATCTATGGTGATATTGTGTGGTCTGAATTTGTGTCTGGCACTTCTTTTAGCTGGAGCCAGTACCCGTATTCTGCGGGAGGTTTTACAGCTTTCGAACCAGGACAAGAATTAGAGCTGTATCCCTATATTCCTGTCCCTGAGGGCAGAATTCATTTCGCCGGAGAACACGCCTCACTCACTCATGCGTGGATGCAAGGCGCGATTGAATCTGGAATACGTGTTGCTTATGAGGTCAATCGCTTACCTTAGATCATGCTCACCTTCTGTACTAAAAGATTATTACATTTCATATAATAAGATCTTGATTAGACGGACAAATTCAATCACAAAAACAAAGTAATCCTTGCAATCCTTCGCCCTCCATGCTATATTCATATAGCGATGAGCTGAATTGTGTAAGCCGATGTACATGCCTTTACGGCACACACGAATGTGGCGTGTGGTGCATCGCCTCAATACGCAAAAGACGTTTGCCTTAGGCAAACGTCTTTTTTTGCGTTATCCGATTTTTGTGCCGTTTGGAACAGGCTGATCCGGCTGCAAAAGGACGACGTCGCCCTGGCCGGGTATGCCGCCGAGGACCAAGACTTCCGATTTAAATCCGGCGATCCGGCGGGGCGGAAAGTTCACGACTGCTATGACTTGCTTGTTGATGAGACCTTCCGGCTTGTAACGCTTCGTGATTTGTGCGCTCGATTGTTTTATGCCGATTTCAGTCCCAAAATCTATCACAAGCTTGATTGCCGGTACCCTTGCTTCAGGAAATTCTTCCGCTTTTACAATTGTTCCCGTTCTGATATCCAATTTCTCAAAGTCTTCAATAACTGCCATATCAATAACTCCTTTTTCTCCTATTGTAAAGGAGATATACAATATTCTTTTAACTAAAGAGCCATCATTTTTTATCCGAATATAAGGTGTTTCGATACAGGCGGGGCGGCATTCCTGTGCTTTTCGTAAACCATCTTGTAAAAGAAGAAAGGTTTTGAAAGCCCAGCGCCTCGCTCACGACGGTAAGGGTTTCATTTCTCTCCATCAGCATTCGTTTTGCTTCCTCAAGGCGAAGGTCGGCAATATAGTTCTGCGGGGACTTCCCTGTCTGTTTTTTGAACCAGCTTGAATAGTAAGCTGGGTGATAATGCTCGATTTCTGCCAGCTTCTTAATCGTCAGCCGCTCAAATAAATGGCTTTGAATGTATGCAATTGAGGCATAGCTATGGGATTGAAGCTTTTCTTTTATGTATTGTACTAGCATATGAAGCGAGTTGGCTGTTCCGGCCTTTGCTTCCTCTGTCAGCAAGTACCTGATCGAAGACCAGAAAGGATCGAGGGCAGCTTCAATTCCCGATCCTGCACGATACTCATCAATTTTCATTGCATGAAGCGGAACATCCAGTACAAGACATTCATTTCTTCCGATAGAACGGAAACGATGCTCACACTCCGGAGGAATATATAAAAAATGATCTGGCTTTAATTTCACCTGGCGCTCCTCAGTCTCAAGATCAATACTCCCTTCAAGCGGAAAAAGAAATTGGCTGTATGCGTGCTTATGTGAATGATAAAGGCGTGTGTATGTCCGTTTTTCGCAAATCATCTCTTGAAGCGAATCCATCAGCAACCCCCTTCCTTTGGTCATCTTTTAATCCGGTAATGGTGTTCCGATATAGGCGAAAATCCGATCTTTTCATATAAAGAAACTGCCGCCAGATTGTCTTTCATCACTTGTAAAAACATGCGTTCCGCTCCGTTGTTTTTTGCCCATTCAGTCAACACCCTGATCACTTGGGTTCCTGCCCCTTTTCCTCTGTGCTCCTCAGCTACAACGATATTACTAAGTCCGCCATAACCATCAATGACAGAAACCGTGCCAAGCGCTGTCAGGCTTTCTTTGTCATACATCTTGAAAAAAGTTTTACACGGCGGCATGCGTTCGAAAATGTGTTTGTAACCTTTGTGACGCTCGGGTGAAAATCCTTCTAATTGAATAAATTCTTCTATCCAAACAGATGATGGCTCTTGTTCCCACTTGTATGTAAATCGGCTGTTGTCATTTGTTCGGCTCATAATTGACCGGCACAACGCTGTCATCTGGAAGCACTCGTCTACCTTTTCATAACGGCTGTCTGCCAAAGCGTCATCAAGCCCTTTCGGTGATGCGTTGCTAATATGAAAACAAACAGGTAAGCCTAAACTTTGATAAAAAAGTTCAGCCTCTAGCTGAAAATCCCCTTCTGGCATATCCGCAGACGTCCATACGCTATTTGCCCTTTTGGTTACGCCAAAATTCGCTCTGAGAAGCCATTGCCCTATGCTTTTTTGAAAATAAGCCGGCCATGAAGCTGCCGCTAACCGTTCAATCTTGTGAATGTCATCCATTGCATAATGCCTCTCCCCTATGTATACTCCCTTGATATTATACAATATTCAGAAATATAAGACATCCATTTATTTGTTTACATAATATTTTTATTGTTTATTAATAATCCCGACAAAAATGTCCGAATTGAAAATGACAGGCTTTCTAAAATGTCCTCCTCACGTTCAAATGCTTCTTTTGCGATTAAAACAGTAAAGCCATGCAGCAGGCTTCTGAGCCCCCTTGTCGCATGAATGGCAGTCTTTTCACTTGCATAGCCGTTTTCAATGAGCAGTTTCGTCACAAGACAGACAATTTGGTCAGAGACGATTTCCATCCGTTTGTCCTGAACCTTAAGCAGAGCCGCTTCATAATATCCGGGATTTTCAATTGCAAAATCAACATATGCATGTGCTAAAGAAAGCATTGCGGAATCTCCCTTTCGTTCGGTTACGGAGTCCGCCATTTGATCAAAAAGCTTTGTCAGTCCTCTAACAGCAAGTTCTGCTTTGATCGCTTGCAGCCCGTTGATATGATTATACAATGACGGGGGGCGCACATTCATTTTTTTAGAAAGTGCGGCAAGTGAGACACCATTTACCCCTTCCTGATCGGCAATCTCCGCTGCAGCGTCTACAATCATTTTTTGGGTCAAACCTATTCTCGGTGACATGCTCATCACCCTTTCTTTGCTTTTTGGATCGCCTGTCTCATCCGCTCTGAAGGTGATCGCAGGAATTTTCCATGTCCGACAGCGAGACAGGTAGGCGCCTTATCGGCGAGCAATTGTGCGCTTTTGATGGCCTCCTCCTTATTCCATGTGGCGAAGGCGGGAAAAGGAAACGCCCATTTTATCTGACCTGATACAGCGATTCCTCCGCGTAACTGGAGCGCATCTCCTGCTATTAAAGTGCCGTTTCTTGTATCAAGAAATGACATGCTGCCCGGTGTATGGCCCGGTGTTGGAATGGCAAGCAGAGAACCAATTGTTTCACCGCCCGTCAGCAGTTGGTGAGGCTTTGTTTGTATGTGTTTCGGAATACCTCCTTTTATAGGCGTCTGCGGCTCATCTTGCCGCAAGGATGTGTCACCTTGGAGCAAGAATGAATCCCGTTCCGAGATCATGACCTTTGCATGTGGAAATGTTTGTGCCAATGTATCCAGTGATCCGACATGGTCCCCATGTGCATGAGTCAGTAAAATATGCTGAAGCGGTTTTCCAAGCTGATTCACAGCTTGAATAATCCCTTTATAGCTGCCTGGCAGTGCGGCATCAATAAGGGTAACTTCGTTTTCTTCCTCTACTAAATAGCAATTAACCGGAAACAATGCTGGAAAAAAAGTCAGCTGCCAAACCGTTTGGTACTGAGTAATTCTCATCTTTTTATTCCTCCTAACAAAAACTAATGACGTTAGTTTTATTATTAACTAACACCATTAGTTTTTCAAGAGTTTATTATTTTTTTATCGCTACATAAATGTTAACTTGTGCTCGCTGCGGCACTGCGGCACTTTGATCATACATCTCAAAATCACCTGTAAACGTGCGCAGATGCCGCTTATCCCAAGTCCAAATTTCCTTCCACGTTTCAAGCACAATCTCTTCAATAGGGCCGATTCTGGAAGTGAAAACGGCGTAAGCGGAAGCCGGCAAATCAATGTTTTCATATGGTCCCGGAAGAATGTCGTCGTATTCCTGAAACGTTCCGACTGAAAACGTATAAAACCCATTCGTCTCTTGTTCATAATTCGAATATAAGGCAATAATGCTCTTGTCTTTTTCAGCCTGTGATAAAAGAGCGCTCATATCCTGCTTCCAGAATTGGTCCCACAGTGCCGGAATCCTCCTTTCTTCCTTCATTTCCAGTGCGTTGCTTGTCCGTTGTGACAGTCCGGCAAATCGTTTCCGGTCTAAGTGTGTTATATGTGAAAAGCCCATACGATCTCCTCCTTTTTTTAAGATTATAGACAAAGAAACCTGACAGCAGTGTGTCAGGTTTCATATATTTTTTGCATGTGATGAATGGTTTCTTTTACTTTCTCCCGTATATAAAGAGGCTGCAGAACCTCAATATCCTTTCCGAACTGCAGTAAAAAACCGATCAGCCATTGATCTTCTGGAAGTGAAATCACTGCCCGGCAGATTTCATCTTCATCACAGTGAAGGACATCATATCCGAACCATTCACCTATGCGCTGACGTGCTGCCGGCTGAACAAGAATAACCAATTCAGTTAAACGGTCCTTTTGGTACCAACTCTTATCCCATGGCAAAGTGTCCAGCTGAATGTCTTTTCTGATAAAGGTCTGATGTAAGATGGCCAGATCTTTCATCCGGTTCAGTTTAAAAAAACGAAAATCATTTCTTACCAGGCAGTAGGCATATAAATACCAGTGCCCCGCCTTGCAAACCAATGTATAAGGTTCAGTTTCACGAAGAAGTGTTTCCCCGCTTGCGCTTGTATATGTAAATGATATCGTTGACAATCGATCGATGGCGGCGCTTATTTTCTCGCGAAGCGCCTTTTGATCCTCGGTATGGCCCCAAGCCGTCATGTCAATAAACCATTTTTCTGTTTGGTGCTTAAATGCTTGAGCAGATTGCTCAGGTATAAGGTGTTTGATTTTTTGATAGGCTGTGCTGTGAGAAACGGGTTCATACATAGATGAAACGCTCTGCAAAGCGGAAGCAATTGCAAACAATTCCTCCTCCTTCAGCCACTCTCTTTCAAGCCGATACGTTTCCATGATGCCAATTCCGCCCCCGGAACCCTGTGAGGTCACAATCGGAATACCAGCCCTATTGATCGTCTCAATATCACGGTAAATTGTTCTGACAGATACTTCAAACAGCTCAGCAAGCTCTGCAGCCTGCACTTGTTTTTTGCTGATCAATAACACAACCATCGCTAACAAACGTTCCAGTTTCATTCTGCGCACCTTTTCTTCTTGTATTTTCCAACAAAACAATCATAACATTTTGATAAAGCTTGGGCATATCTATTATGCGGCGGAATACACCTCGCATATGCTATGAAAACAGGGGTTTCCCCTTCTTTTTTGTGTTCAGTATTTATTTCAGCTACTATTTCTGACCGGATAAGCATACACTTCTCAACGGAGGGGATTTCACATCATGCATCTTACACTTCAGAGCGTTTATCCTGCCATGATCATCATCTTTTTTCTGTATAAAAAAATTAAAAGGTCCATCGGATACCAGCCGCTGAAGCCCCGCTGGCTGTTCATCCGTATCATTCTTTTCTCGCTGTTTGCTTTTGGCCTTTCAATCTTCAGCGCCATTCACCCTTTTTTATATGGATATCTCATTTTGGGCATTCTTGGCGGATGGCTCCTTGTCTTTTTCGCTAAGAAAAACATCTCTTTTGAAAAACGCAGAGGAAAGATCTATTTTCGGACTCATATTTGGGTAGAAATGATTCTCCTAACCTTATTCCTGTCAAGATTTCTATATCGAGTGACAGAGCTTTATCTTACCTCACCTGATCTAAACAGCCTTGGATCTTACAGTCAGTCAATCGGAACGGACCCTCTGACAATTGGCGTCTGTTTTCTGATAGCCGTTTATTATATCGGTTTTTCTTCTTTTGTCATTAAGCTCAGCAGAAACGAACTCGAACAGCACGAATACAATAAAGAAAAAGACATCCTTGCCCGCTAACAGCGAGTTAAGCAAGGATGTCTTTTTCAATCATGCTGTGTATGATGGATCATTTGCTGAAGAACATCTAAAACATGTTCATCCTCCGGAGAGTAATAAATCGATGTTCCTTCTCTGCGCGATTTGACAAGCCGAAGATTTTTCAAAAATCTAAGCTGGTGGGACACGGTGGATTGCAGTAAATTCAGCTTTTCTGCAATTCCGTTTACAGCATGCTCACCCTGGGACAATAAATGGAGAATCCTGATTCGGGTTGGATCAGAAAGCGCTTTGAATGTTTGCGCGACTAGAAACAGCGTCTCCTCGTCCAGATCAGCAGCCGATTGTTCCGTTTCTCTAAATTCAGTCATATGTATCACCTTTCTTTATTCATAGTTTTATCTTATAACAAATGCGCTTGAGTGCAAACCAGCCTGCTTGTATTCCATTTCAATCTCATAGTTTAAATTTATGTTTCAAATCAGGTTTTTACTTGGTCTGATATATCGTCTTATGTCATAATAAAAAAGGTCATACTGCTCCAAACATTGAGGGTGAAACACAGTGAAGAAAAAGAGAAAAGGCTGTTTCGCTGCTGCGGGTTTTATGATGATTTTTGTCTTTGTCATCGCCTCTTTTTTATTGGTCCTGCTTTTTTTCAACCGGGATTTAATCAAAAAACTTCCGATCGATACGAAAACGATTGTTTTGGAACGTTTAACCGATTACAAACCCCTGGTGGAAGAAGAGCTTGAAAGCCAAGGACTCTCTAATTATACATCACTCATATTAGGCATGATGTATCAGGAGTCAAAAGGAAAAGGCAATGATCCCATGCAGTCCTCTGAATCTCTGGGGTTAAAACGCAATGAGATAACAGACCCTCAACTCAGTGTTAAACAAGGCATCAAGCAATTTACCCTCATGTACAAGACCGGTAAGGAAAAAGGCGTGGATTTGGATACCATTATTCAAAGCTACAACATGGGGGCAGGTTACATTGATTTTGTAGCTGAACATGGAGGAACGCATACTGAGGAATTGGCAAAACAATACTCCGAGCAGCAAGTCAAAAAAAATCCTGATCTGTATACTTGCGGGGGAAATGCGAAAAATTTCCGCTATCCGTATTGCTACGGTGATTATACGTATGCAGAAAAAGTAAAAGAAAAAACAAAAACTGTTGAAGAATCTTTGCAGGTTGCAACACTTGAAACCATGGAATCCAAGGCTCATGAATAAGAGTCTATCAATTTACTGACAAAAGCCCAAAAATGAATTTGGGCTTTTGCCATGTTTACACGTAAAAAAAGCCATACTGAGTATGGCTTTTAATAATACGGTGAAATCATCAAATATACAATAACGCCTGTAAGGCTTACATACAGCCATAGAGGCATTGTCCATCTCGCAATTTTTTTGTGGCGCTCTACCTGCATGCTGAAGCCTCTGATCAGCGTAAACAGCGCAAGCGGCACAATAATTGCAGAAAGGCAGATATGTGTAATCAAAATAAAGAAATAAATCGGGCGCATAATACCTTCTCCGCCATAGAGCGTGTTTTCCGCAATTGAGTGGTACGTCACATAGCAAATCAAAAATAGTAATGTTGTTGTGAATGCGGCCAAAATAAAGCGTTTGTGAGCTTTGATATTTTTCTGTTTAATCATAATCAGCGCGGCCAATAAGAAGATAAACGTAAAGCTGTTGAATATCGCATTCAGCATTGGCAAAATGTGAATATTCGCATGGCTGAACTGATCTAATTTAGGCATAAAAAACAGCACTGCGATTAAACCGTTAATCAGAACTGTCAGCGTAAGGACAATCCCCGTGTAATTTTTCGGTTTATTTTCTGTTTGGTTCATTTGGTGACCTCTCCTAATTTGTACTGGCTATCCAAATCGTATGCAAATTCAAAGAAGATGTCAACGGTTTCGATTGCTTCGTCAGAAATTAGACACACTTCAAAGGCCGGAGGCTATTAGCCCCGGCCTGTTAGGTTTACGCCTCTTTTATCAAATGTTCAATGACCTTATGTTCATTTTCATTCAGCAGGTTCTTTTGAATTTTCGAATGAATGGGTTTATTCATATGCTGATCCAAGATATCGGCCGTTTCTTTATCCCCGGCAATAACCATTCGTTCCCATCTTTTCGCGGCAGCTTTTTGATCAAGGCTGGCAGCCAGCCGCTTATACAGTCTCGATTGGTTCTCTGTTACATGTTCCCTCATCCGGTTCTCTTCAAATGGTGGCGCTTTGTCTACAGCGGAATGGCTATTCTTCCAAGACTCATTGATCATATCATACTCATAACGCTCCACCGCCTCAATTTTTCCTAAAACAGTTTCAATAATTTTCACTTCATGCTGCTGAGTTAAAATAAACGCCGTACTTGGGTATGCCTGGCGCAAATCCTTCAGCTGATCCAGGACAGCTGTTTCTTCCCAGTAAAATCTTGTATCTACAGGGACTTGAAGCTTAATAGGCTCCCATATGCCGCTGTCGGAAACAAAAAACACGAGACTGCGGGGCATGTCTTTTCCCATTGCATTCAAGTATTGATTCATTTTAGCCCTGATTCCATCCAGACACTTTTCCTCCTCTGGATCACTAGCTGCCAAATACTCTTTTAATCGGCTGAATCCTGACTTTAGGGCGATCTTCCATTCTCCCCCCTGCTGCTCTGGATCTCTCATGTCTGTATTGAGATACAGAGAGAGAATTTTATCCGGCGGTTCCAATTGGACATACTGTAATTTGTTAATCAATGAATCAATCGCCATTCCGATTCCTCCTTTTTCACAGGTTAGTTTTCTTTTTCCTCTCTTAAAAACGATCAAACCTGACTTTCCGCTAATTTCTAGTAATAATGGAATTGTTGTTTACAATACGCCTCTCTTCTAATACAATTGGTAACTGTGTTTCTAAGCTGATTTTTGAAAGGAGTTTGATCTTGTTTACTATTAAAGAAAAAAATCGTCAAGAGCTTGAAGAAGAACTAAATGATTTAGAATTTCAAATTTATCGCATGCAGGAGAATATGAAGGATTTATCTAAAGATGCCAAAGTGCTTGGTATTGATCAATCGAAACATGATGAGTGGATGATTGTTTCCTCGATTGATGATGGCCAAACATGCAAAATTATGCTAACTGATTGTAAAACGGCATACCGAGGAAAAGGCTGTTTTTCACTTGTAGCGTCTTACAAGGACGATGCCATTCATATAGGGGATATAAAAGGCCCTCCGAATCACGGGTTTGGCTCCATTTGCATGAAATATTTAAAAGATATTGCAAGAGACCACAATATACCGAAAGTCACCGGAGACATCGCCAAACGGGATTGGAATCATGTAGACCGGCTGATTCACTTTTATGAAAAACATCAATTCAAAGTATGTATCGATCATGATACCCAATCCGGCAGCATTAAGTGGGTTGATTTGTAAAAAAGTCTGGAAGAAAGAGCCAAGATATGCTGTAATGGTATAAAACCATTGATGGAGGGTTCTATGTACGCCTCAAAACTGAAAAAGGGAGACGAAATCCGGATCGTGTCTCCCGCGACCAGCATGTCTATATTATCAAATGAAGCAAAAATCCAAGCAAAAACGGCGTTAGAGCGCTTAGGTTATCGAGTAACCATCGCTGAACACGCAAATGAATGTAACGAATTTGATTCATCCTCTATCGAGTCAAGAGTCCATGATCTGCACGCTGCCTTTTTTGATCCAGGCGTCAAAGCGATTTTAACGACACTCGGAGGGTTTAATTCAAATCAGCTGCTGCGTTATCTTGATTACGAGAAAATCAAACGACATCCAAAAATTCTGTGCGGCTATTCCGATATAACCGCTCTTTGCAACGCTATTTATCAAAAAACGGGTCTTGTTACGTATTCAGGTCCCCACTTCTCAACATTTGCAATGAAAAAAGGGCTTGATTATACACAAGAGTATTTTCTTTCTTGCTGCGCTTCAGACGATCCGTTTGAAATTCTTCCTTCAAGTGAGTGGAGCGATGATCGCTGGTTTTTGGATCAAGAAAACAGGCGTTTTTATCCTAATAACTGCCCTGTTGTAATCCAAGAAGGTTATGCGGAAGGCACTTTAATTGGCGGAAACTTATGCACGCTTAATTTGCTGCAGGGAACGGAGTATTTTCCTGAAACAGAACATACTATTTTATTGATTGAAGATGATTATATGTCAGACATCCATATGTTTGACCGCGATCTGCAATCACTCATCCACCTCCCCGCTTTTTCACATGTAAAGGCGATTTTGATCGGCAGATTTCAGAAAGCATCAAACGTATCAATGGATCTTGTAAAAGCCATGATCGAAACAAAAAAAGAATTATCCGGCATCCCGATCATCGCAAATATAAATGCCGGACATACCTCGCCAATTGCCACGTTCCCTATAGGAGGAACATGCAGGATTGAAGCTATTTCGGGTACATCACGAATATGGATTGATAAACATTAATCAGCTTGTAAATTTTTTTACAAGCTTTTTTAGCGCAATCGGTTATGCATGCCGCACGAGACATGACAAATGTCATATAGGAGGCATGATGTGTGCTACTACAAAAGACTTCTCTCATTAGCGTATACTGAACCGAGACACACAATGAGAGGATACTTACTATGACTGAACAAACCATTGCACATAAACAAAAACAGCTGACAAAGCAAGTCGCTGCATTTGCTCAGCCTGAAACAAAAAACAGCCTGATTCAGCTTTTAAACACGTTTATCCCATTCTTCGGCCTATGGTTTCTTGCTTATCTCAGCCTCGATGTCTCCTATCTTCTTACGTTAGCATTAACGGTGATTGCCGCAGGTTTTCTGACAAGAATTTTTATCATCTTCCATGACTGCTGCCATCAATCTTTTTTCAAACAAAAACGCTATAACCACATTCTCGGTTTTCTGACAGGTGTCCTGACTTTATTCCCGTATCTTCAATGGCAGCACAGCCATTCGATTCATCATGCGACTAGCAGCAATCTGGATAAACGTGGAACAGGAGACATCTGGATGTTAACAGTAAACGAATATAAAGCTGCATCCAGACGAACAAAGCTTGCATACAGACTTTATAGAAACCCGTTTATCATGTTTATTCTCGGACCGATTTATGTTTTTCTGATCACGAACCGTTTTAACAAAAAAGGCGCAAGACGCAAGGAACGTGTAAACACATACCTTACGAATCTGGCAATTGTCGCGTTGGCTGCTGCTTGCTGTCTGATCTTTGGCTGGCAATCGTTTTTACTGGTGCAAGGCCCGATATTTCTGATTTCAGGTTCAATCGGTGTTTGGCTGTTTTATGTGCAGCATACCTTTGAAGATTCTTATTTTGAAGCGGATGAAAACTGGAGCTACGTTCAGGCTGCTGTTGAAGGCAGTTCATTTTATAAACTCCCGAAACTGCTTCAATGGCTAACAGGCAATATTGGTTACCACCACGTTCATCATTTGAGTCCAAAGGTGCCTAACTATAAGCTTGAAGTTGCTCATGAACATCACGAACCATTAAAAAACGTACCGACAATCACCTTAAAAACAAGCCTGCAATCACTTGCGTTCCGTCTATGGGATGAAGATAACAAACAGTTTGTGTCATTTCGGGCTATAAAACATATACCTGTAAGCCTTCCGCCTGATTCACCAGAAAAACAGAAGCTGCGGAAGAATGCCTGATGATAAAGGAGGTCTTCTAATATACTAGAAGGCTTCCTTTTTATTGTTGGAGGGTGCATTCTGGCTTTCACAATGATAAAGTTACAAGTAAGATGAAAAGCTGAAAATGAGGTAAGATCATGATTAAAAAGCATTTAACATTTCAAAAACTAAACGGGATTACGCCCTATATATGGACGATATTTTTCATCCTCCCCTTCTACTTTATATGGAAATCATCATCTACATTTGTTATTATTGTCGGCATCATTTTGACGCTTTTATTTTTTTCGGTATATCGATTTGCTTTTGTCTCAAAAGGCTGGACCATTTATTTGTGGGGATTTTTATTAATTGGCATTTCAACCGCCTCCATTACCCTGTTCAGTTATATTTATTTTGCTTTTTTTATCGCGTATTTTATTGGAAACATTAAGGAACGCGTCCCTTTTCATATTTTATATTATGTCCATTTAATAAGCGCAGCCGTCGCAGCCAATTTCAGTCTCGTATTAAAGAAGGAATTCTTTCTGACACAAATTCCTTTTGTCGTCATAACCCTCATCAGCGCAATTTTATTGCCCTTTAGTATAAGAAGCCGCAAGGAGCGCGAACGGCTTGAAGAAAAGCTCGAGGATGCAAATGAACGGATTGCAGAACTGGTAAAATTAGAAGAACGTCAGCGAATTGCCCGCGATCTCCATGATACGCTTGGGCAAAAGCTTTCTCTTATCGGGTTAAAAAGCGACTTAGCAAGAAAATTGATATACAAAGATCCCGAACAAGCAGCTCGTGAACTGAAAAGTGTTCAGCAAACAGCGCGAACTTCTTTAAATGAAGTAAGAAAAATCGTTTCCTCTATGAAGGGCATCCGGCTCAAGGATGAACTGATCAACATCAAACAAATTCTCGAAGCAGCTGACATTATGTTTATCTATGAAGAAGAGAAATGGCCTGAAAATATCTCATTGCTGAATGAAAACATTTTGAGCATGTGCTTAAAGGAAGCTGTCACAAATGTCGTCAAACACAGCCAGGCTAAAACTTGCCGAGTTGACATTCAGCAGCTCTGGAAGGAAGTTGTGATAACAGTGTCTGACGATGGAACATTCAAAGGAGAAGAAAATTCCTTTTCAAAAGGACATGGCTTACTCGGGATGAGAGAACGGCTTGAGTTTGCAAATGGAAGCCTTCACATCGATACCGAAAACGGAACCAAGCTTACCATGGCAATTCCTAATAATTCAAAATAAACATAAAGGATGGCTTATATGATTAGTATATTTATTGCAGAAGATCAGCAAATGCTGCTGGGCGCTTTAGGATCACTTTTAAACCTCGAAGACGATATGGAAGTCGTAGGCAAAGGTACAACCGGCCAAGATGCTGTTGATTTTGTCAAAAAACGCCAGCCTGATGTATGTATTATGGACATTGAAATGCCCGGAAAAACAGGGCTTGAAGCTGCTGAGGAGCTAAAAGATACAGGCTGCAAAATTATCATCTTAACCACCTTCGCCAGACCCGGTTACTTTCAGAGAGCTATTAAAGCTGGTGTTAAAGGCTATTTGTTAAAAGACAGTCCGAGTGAAGAGCTGGCCAACGCCATCCGTAGCGTCATGAACGGAAAACGAATCTATGCACCTGAGCTGATGGAGGACTTATACAGCGAAGCTAACCCTCTTACAGATAGAGAAAAAGAAGTGCTTGAACTTGTGGCTGACGGTAAAAACACAAAAGAAATCGCTCAGGAACTCAGCATCAAAAGCGGGACGGTGCGGAATTATATCTCAATGATTCTAGAAAAGCTTGAAGTGAAAAATCGAATTGAAGCCATTACCAGGTCAAAGGAAAAAGGCTGGTTTAAATAAAAAAGGATCTTGGCATCTGCCAGGATCCTTTTTTTAACCTGAAATTCCCGTTTGAGAACCTCGCCGCAACCAGAAGAATTAAACTGATCCATATCTCGCTCCTATGCCCGCTGAACGATTGCTTGGTTAACAGCCCAATAAAAGACTGGATTGAATGATATCCCTGTTAAAATGGTCGGCCATTGCACATCAGCAGAATTTCAGATATTGATTATATTGTATTTTCAGTATGATAAAGTTGTGCCACTTCGCTCCCGAAGCTGCCATGCCCAACTGCAAGAGCCTAATAACACAATAAAGAACCGTCTGAAATCAATCCGAATCCGTCAATGGCATCTGCTACATCCAACTGCTTATTATCTGCCAAAAAAGATACAACATTTCGCTGATCAAAGATAGTAACAACCAGCCATAAATGTCATGATGCCGAATGTCTCTGTAATGTGGAATCAATCATTTACCCGAGAGCCCCTGAATCGCACATAAAGAGAAAAACGGGACCACTTTCTTTTATCAGCATATGATATAAACAGCTCTAAGCAGAACAAAAAAAGACACAAGCCAAAAGCTCATGTCTTTTATCACAATCTATATTATTAGTTTAAGACTTTAACACTTACAGTTTTGACGCCCCAATTAGAAGCATCACTTTTACTTGGTACAAATACGTCGATTTTATTTCCTTTAATAGCGCCGCCAGTGTCTGCTGCTGTTGCTTCCCCGTAGCCTTCAACATAGACTTTAGAACCTAGCGGAATTACATTAGGATCAACCGCAATAACTTTCGCATTCGGGTTCTTATTTAAGTCAATGCCTGTAGCTGTAACGCCGGAAATGCCGCCGTCGTTAGCAGTGTAAGCAGTAGCAGTAACTGTTAGTTCTTTTGAAGCTTCTTGATTATTTGTATTTGATTGAACAGCCTTCTCCTCTGTGTTAACAGAAGTTTCTGCCTCAGCCTTTGTTTCTTGTTTAGGTTGCTGTTGTACAGCTTCTTGTTTAGGTTGCTCTTTTTGCACAGCCTCTTGTTTTGGCGCAGCTTGAGGTGCGTTTGTTTGCGCATTCTCAGTAGCTGTGTTTGCTGCTGTTGCCTGACCTTTTACTGAAAGAGTTGATCCAGCATAGATCATGTCAGAGCTTAAGTTATTCCAAACTTTCAGGTTGTTGACTGTCGTGCCGAATTTTTGAGCAATCTTAGAAAGCGTATCTCCCGCTTTAATTGTATATTGCCCAGTCGTGGTTGTTTCTTCTGAAGAAATGGTCAGTTTTTCTCCTGCAATGATTTTATCAGAAGTTAACTTGTTCCATTCTTTTAAGTCCTTTAGGTTCACTCCATTTTTCTGAGAGATTCCCCAGAGCGTATCACCCTTTTGCACCGTAATTTCTTTTGCAGAAGCGTGAGCTCCGAATGCAGTTGTTGAAAGTGCAGCAACTGCCACAAAGGACATAATCGTCTTCTTCATAAGTAAATCCTCCCTTGTTAGCTTTTTATTGGCGGCTAACAGGTGATATCGTAACACACGTAAATGTCAAATCAATAACAAAAAGATATGATTTAGATTACAGTTCCTTTACATGAAGGATTTCTCTCTGATGGAAAGACTTGCTGAACCCTTGATATAATAGGCTTCGCAGGTCTTTTTATTTTGAGGCGAAACAGAGAAAATAAAATGTGTTTTTTATAGAAAAAAAGATTGTTTTTCTGTTTTTTTAGTCTGTCATCCTTGCATAAGCTTGTATTTCTTGTAAAAAAAGCCGGCCGTATTTTGCTCTTTTTTGTTCTCCGACTCCTTTTATAGACAAAAGTTCATCATCATTTACGGGCTGTTTTCCTGACATTTCTTTTAACGTTTGGTCAGAGAAAACAACAAATGGCGGAACACCCTGCTCAGCCGCAATTTCTTTCCGAACCATGCGCAATCGTTCAAATAGCTCGTCATTTTCAGTAATCGCTGCCGCTTTTAACGCTTCTTTTCTCGCTACTGATAATTCTCCTTTCAGCACATTCCTTCCTTTACTGCTGACAAAAAGAGTCGGAAACGTTCCGTCGGACATCCTGATGAAGTCGTCAGAAATAAGAAATTCGATAAAATCACTGATTTCGCCAACGGATTGGTGTTTTAATATCCCGTATGTTGAAAGGTCGGAAAAGCCGTTTTCAAGAACTTTTTTATTTTTGGAGCCGGCAAGCACCTGTGCAACCATCGTCTTGCCAAACCGTTCTTTCATGCGAATGATACAAGATAAGACCATTTGCGCCTCCCGCGTCACGTCATGGGCCGCTCTTGTATCGGTACAGTTTCCGCACTGTCCGCACGCATCAGGCTCCTTTTCTCCGAAATACATAAGGATAAAACGCTGCAGACAATCTTCCGTATGGCAGTAGTCGACCATTTGTCTCAGCTTTTTTAAATCCTGCTTTTGTTTCTCTTCATGTTCTGATTGCTCAATTAAGAAGCGCTGTACCATAATATCCTGCGGTGAAAACAGGAGAACACATTCACTGGCAAGACCGTCCCGTCCAGCTCGTCCTGCCTCTTGATAATAGCTTTCCATATCTTTCGGAATTTGTGCATGCAGAACAAATCTGATATTTGATTTATCAATACCCATTCCAAAAGCAGAGGTTGCCACCATCACTTGAAGCTCATCATTAAGAAACCTTTCCTGCTGCTCTTTTCTCACATCATCAGCCAAACCTCCGTGATACCGACCTGCCCTGACTTGATTTCGTTTCAATCTCTCATATATCCGATCAGCTTCTTTTCTGGTCGCGGTATAGACAATTCCTGCTTCATGCCTGTTGTTTTGCACATATTCGTCTATAAACCGATCTTTATTTTCTCCTTTTACTACTTTAAAGGTTAAATTCTCTCGGGAAAATCCGGTATATACCGTGTTTTCTTTTTGAATATGCAGCTGTTTGCAAATATCATCATGAACCTCGGGTGTGGCTGTTGCTGTTAACGCCATGATGACAGGCTTGTCGTGTAATTCACGGAACAAGATTTCAATATTCCTGTAGCTTGGCCTGAAATCATGGCCCCATTGAGAAATACAGTGCGCCTCGTCTATTGCGACCAAAGGAACATCTATGCCCTGCAAAATCCGGATAAACTCTGTGGACGTTAGTCGCTCTGGTGTAATGTAAAAAAGCTTATAAGCCCCTTCTTTGAGTCCGTTCAGCCTCTCATATATTTCCTGATTGGATTGTGTGCTGTTAATGTAGGCGGCGTTAATCCCCGCTTCTTCTAACGCATCAACTTGATCCTTCATCAAGGAAATCAACGGTGATATGACGATCGTCGTCCCTTCAAACATTAATGCCGGAATTTGATAGCAAATCGATTTGCCGCCTCCCGTCGGCATAATGCAGGCCGTATTTTGCCTCGCTTCCGTCACCAAGCGGATCGCTTCATCTTGGCCGCTCCGAAACTTCTCATAACCAAAATAATGAGCCAGAAGGGATTGGGCTCTATGTAACATAACGTGTAAACCTCGCTTTTCCTTGAATTTCTCCCATCATATCATAAAAAAGCGGCCTTCATTTCTTTCACACAAAAATGGAATATTCACTATACCAAACCTTTTTAGATAAAATAAAAAGCCATTTCCGAAAAGGAAATGGCTTTCGCTACGTCTTGCCGTATGCAAGTAAGAAAGTTTTAAACCACCACTCCTCAAAGTGGGTGTTTGCAGAAACGTTCCTGTCGTCCTCTGCAATGGAGGCATGACATTCCGGCTTCGATATAAAACTCCCTATTACAGCTTAAAGGTTAAAACTTAATTAACAATACGCACAAAGTAGCTTCTTTAATATAGTACACCATCAGGCGCTTTTAATCAAGAGGTCAGAACAATTGTTTAGAAAAACTTTTTCCAGTGAATAAAACTGTTTTTTCTCCAAAATACCTGACAATTCGACAAACAAAAAATATATTACAATAAAAAAAATAGCCTTTATTGCTAAAAGCGAATGATTATTTTCTTCTATATTAATGTGTATATACAAAAAGACTCCTATTTGTAACGATAGGAGTCTTGGCTTTATTAGAATTTTGCAGCAAGATCTTTTGCTTCTTGTAAACCTTTTTCAACGATTTCTTGCGCTTGATCAGGTGCTGCGTTATGTCCTTCGATGACAACTGTGTGCAAGTCTTGAACACCCCAGAAACCAAGAACTGTTTTCATGAAGTTTAATGACATTTCAAGTGCAGCCATTGGTCCTTCTGAGTAGACACCGCCGCGAGCGTTAAGAAGCGCAACTTTTTTGCCGCCCATTAAACCGACTGGTCCTTCTTGTGTGTATTTGAATGTAACGCCTGCGCGAGACAGATAATCAACATAAGTATGAAGCACTGCTGGCACTGTGAAGTTCCAAAGCGGGAATGCGAAAACAACTTTGTCAGCTTTTACAAACTGGTTCAGATATTTGTCAGCAATTGCTGCTTGTTTTTTCTCATCTTCTGTCATTTCCATTCCTTGACCTGCTTTAAATGTTCCGTTAATCATATCTCTGCCAAGGTAAGGAAGGTTTTCCTTATGAAGATCTAATTCAACCACTTCATCATTAGGGTTGTTTTCTTTATAAGCAGCTAAGAAAGCTTCGTAAAGTTTAGTTGAAACGCCTTCTTCAGCTGTACGGTCGCTTGATTTTACAAATAAAACTGTAGACATTTGTATTCCTCCCGGTAAACTTTTTATATTTACTTACAAATAGTATGTTACTTTCTTTTTTACGCAAAGTCAATCACTTTATTTTGAATATGAGATTTTTTTTCAAAAAAAAGCAAGTACATCTAATATCGGTGTACTTGCTTGCCATTTTTACTTCGAATCTTGTTCACGATCCAAGATTTCATACGTCTGCGAGCTTTTTTGATCAATTGTTTTTTTGTTGGATAAGTCTTTTACCTGTTCATGAAACTCTCTTTCATAAGAAGGAGCATCTGTCTCCAGATCATCCTCCACATCAGCTTGGGCCTCAACTGTCATTCTTGCATAAGGAACAGCTTCAAGTCTTTCGTAAGGAATCTCTTGGCCGGTTTTTTCACACACGCCGTAAGTTCCGTCTTTCATCTTTTGTAATGCACGGTTGACCTCCTCTAACAGCTCCCGGTCAATCTCTTTCACTGTTTGGTCTGTCATCCGGTCTGTGACGAGCGTCCCGTGGTCTGCCATATGGTTGTCAACCCCGTTGGAAAGCTCCCCCACTTCTTCCGTCATTGATTCTGTTTCCTTTTTCTCGCCAGACAATTCTTTTTGCATATCGAGCAATTTATGATAGAGATGCTGTGTTTGTTCTTTTGTCAGTGCCATGTATATCCTCTCCTTTCTATCCTGTTTCCCGTTTTGCCTTCTGTCAAACATGGAAACATCGATGGAAAGATGAGCTACTGCCTTTTTGAACGGATCGTGACCGCTGGCGTCGATGGTGCTTCGGGTTTTCGTTGGCACTTTTTGTCCTTCTCTTCTGGCGGTATATAATAGGTTGCGCCTATATTTAATCTGCCGCTCAGTTCATCAATGGTCAGCTCGCCGAATTCAAGATGATAGTCAACCTTTTCGACATTCAGCGTTTCAATATGTATATAGGTTTCTTCAGACTCTTGTTTGCTGCTTTGTTTTTGTTTCTCAATCACTGAGAGTCTTTCTTCACATTCACGCAGTTTGTCAAGTTCTGGTTTCAAGCAATGCCTGATCAGCGACCGGAACATTTTTTTCATGACATCACGACCCTTTGCATACTCCTCTTTCGTCTACATATATAATGAGGTATATCCCATAGAAAGGAGAGGTTTTCATGCTTCCAACTAACATCAATATTTCTCATCTCAAGACTAACTCGATAGGCACCGGCTCATCCCTTACCTTTGGTTCTGCGGAGTTAAGGAACAGGTGCTCTGCTATCAAAAGAAATAACGGTTTTGGGGAACAAAATGCAGATGTTATTGTTATGGTCATTCCGATTGAATCAATTGATGACCGTGATGGGGCAGATGCACTCAGTATGAAAATCAATCATCAATAACAATGGTTTTCGCTTGACCTTCGTCTTTTTGAATGGTGATGTATAGGATTCCGTCTTTAAAAATGGCATTCATCTTTCCATGAAGATGATCGGAAAGCGGAATTTTCTTTTCAAAACTTCCGTATTTCCCTTCTTTTTGGCGAAAGTCCTGTTCATTAAAATAGGAAAAGCGCTGCCCCTTCACCACTAAATAATCTCCGTACGATAATATGTGAACGTCTTGTTTACGGTAGCCTGGAAGATAAATTAAAAACTGCACTTCCGCAACGGTATCTACAATATCCATGCTCGGAAATGAAGCATCTCCTTTCCCTCGCTGATCTTGCTGCGCAAACGGAAACGGAGATTGGCCATTTGTCATAAAAGGGGTTTTTTGGTCTTCATCAAATACCTGTTTCCAAAAGTCACCGCCGTACATCTGCTGTGCGAATTCCATCCACTGCTTCATCTTTTCGAAATCCATTTGAAGCCCCCTGTCTTAACATACTTTATAACCGCCAGCATACAACTATAGAAAGGAGGTTTGCCTGTGGTTCAACCAACTCCGTATATCAATATTAATATTTTCATGCTGAAAATTAATTCCTTTGAAAATGCTTCAGCGGTTAACGTAGGACAAAATTTATTGGCAGAATGGCAAAATTCAGATAAAAAAAATCAAGGCTACGGACAGAATTTTGGAGATGCGAGCGGATTTATGGGCACGAGAAGCCATGTGGATGACAGAGACCAAATTGATTCTCCGGCCTCTTTTGAAAGTGAAGCGGTTAACTCCTCAATCAAAAGGAAGTGATGAGATGTTCTTTTCACCCTCCGTCGTAAATGTCGGCGGATTTAAAATCAATACGATGGATCGAGGTTCCTCTTTAACACTCGGTCCGTATCAGCAGGTCGATTACTTTTTATCAGCTAAAATAAATCAAGGGTTTGGAGAAGAAAATGGCGACTTTACTCCTCTTGTCGTACCGATTTCAAATGTATTAGATGCAGATCTTGTTGATTCGAACTCAGCGAAAAACAGTGTGGTGTAATAAGAACAGGGCGCACATGCCCTGTTCTTTTTTATATATATAAAAAAAGCCTAACCATTTTTTGAACGGCTGGCTCATCAAATATTCAGCTGCACAAATGCTTTGTCAGCACCGCCTGAACCTCGCTTAAATCGGTGTCTTTCGCAAATTCTAATTCGAACGTTTTGCTTCTTGTCATCAATAAAAGCCCAGTGTCCGGATCAAACATTCCCGCTTCTTGGATGGCAAAGCTTTCAATTGTTTTATATGGAAGAAATACACGAACCTTCTTTTTGGAAAACATTTTATTGTCAAAGAAAATGATCCGCTTATTTGTAAAGCAAATTTGGTCCACTCGGAGCTTATAAATCGATTCTATTCTTTCCCCTTCAACGAGCAAAGCCTCAAGCTTCTTTGCGTCCGTTGATCTGCTAACAGAAAAAATACCCAATGAAGAACCCCTCTTTCTGCATTTATCTATTTGTTTTATCATTCACTACATAAAAATAAGTCCTTTATCCCTATATAAGAATACGACATAGAAGACATTTAAACCATTACGAACAGATTACATTTTTCAAATTTTTGATTTGTTTTTTGGCTTTTAAGCTGTTGTCATCAAGTAATACGCACATATAGAGAAAAAAGTTTCAATATTCAGCAATGTTTTTATAAAAAAGTGGTTTTTAATGATTTTTTTAATTTTGTTTTATATTTCCTGTTTTAACCACAAAAAAACCGCAGCTGAGCTGCGGATTATGTATCGATGTTTTAACAAAATCTGTCTGATGCTTCAAGGAAGCATTACATCTCTTCGAAGTATTCTTTATAATAGCCGCCGACTTTATTCGTATTGTCGACCACAAAGAGAAACTCCTCTGTTTCATTTTTTACTTCATATTCTTTTCCCGGCGTTAAAACGCGGTTTACGATATATTTTTTTGCGTTTGTCTGCACACACTTTACTTTTTTAATTGTTTCTTTTTCAAGCCAATTTTTATGAATCATGATGAAATCTCCTTTTCTTATCTATAAGCTTATTGTAGCTTTTTTCTTTTGTAAATTGCAATATCGGTTATTCATTGATTTTGCCTTGATTTCTATTATAGAATGTTTGTATACGCTTACGTTTGAAGCAACTATCACAGCTTATTTCTGCTATTCAACCCAAGAATCAATGTGCTATCACCAAGAATCTCAGAACAGACCATAAAAAATGACTGGAGGTTTGTTACGGATGAGTTCTTTAACGATGCAAGTGACGAAAAGGCTGGAGACATTTTTGCAGGGAACAAAGAAGCTTTATATTGACGGAAAGTTTGTTCCGAGTGCCTCAGGGGCAACCTTTGACACTCCAAACCCGGCGACCGGCGAAACCTTGATGACGCTGTATGAAGCCCAGGCTGCGGATGTGGACAAAGCGGTTAAAGCTGCCCGGAAAGCCTTTGACCAAGGTGAATGGAGAACAATGTCTCCAGCTTCGAGAAGCAGACTGATGTATAAGCTGGCGGACTTAATGGAAGAGCATAAAACTGAGCTTGCTCAGCTTGAAACACTTGATAATGGGAAACCGATCAATGAAACGACTAATGGAGATATTCCGCTGGCTATTGAGCATATGCGCTATTACGCCGGCTGGTGTACAAAAATAACAGGACAGACGATTCCGGTTTCCGGCGCTTACTTTAATTATACGCGTCATGAGCCTGTCGGTGTCGTCGGCCAGATCATTCCATGGAATTTCCCGCTCCTGATGGCGATGTGGAAAATGGGCGCGGCACTTGCAACAGGCTGTACAATCGTCCTCAAACCGGCTGAACAAACACCGCTTTCAGCTCTTTATTTGGCAGAATTAATTGACCAAGCCGGTTTCCCTGCCGGTGTAATCAACATCATCCCAGGATTCGGTGAAGATGCGGGAGAAGCGCTGACGAACCACGAAGCGGTTGATAAAATTGCCTTTACCGGTTCCACTGAAATCGGAAAGAAAATCATGTCCACCGCAGCGAAAAGCATTAAGCGTGTTACATTGGAGCTGGGCGGAAAATCGCCTAATATTCTTCTGCCGGATGCTAATTTGAAAAAAGCCATCCCGGGCGCTTTAAACGGTGTGATGTTTAACCAGGGCCAAGTCTGCTGTGCGGGCTCACGTGTCTTCATTCATAAAGACCAATATGATGAAGTTGTTGATGAAATGGCGTCCTATGCTGAGTCACTCCGCCAAGGAGCGGGACTTCATAAAGATACTCAAATCGGGCCTCTCGTAAGCAAGGAACAGCATGAGCGCGTTCTTTCCTATATTCAAAAAGGAAAAGATGAAGGAGCAAAAGCAGTGACCGGCGGAAGCTGTCCTTTTGAAGCAGGATATTTTGTCGCACCGACTGTGTTTGCGAATGTTGAAGACGAAATGACCATCGCAAAAGAAGAAATTTTCGGACCCGTGCTGACTGCAATTCCGTACGAAACTGTCGATGAAGTTATTGAACGGGCAAACCATTCAGAATATGGGCTTGCGGCCGGACTATGGACAGAGAACGTCAAGCAGGCTCATTATATCGCGGACCGACTTCAAGCCGGAACCGTTTGGGTGAACTGCTATAATGTGTTTGACGCGGCGTCTCCATTTGGCGGTTATAAACAGTCAGGACTCGGACGAGAAATGGGATCATATGCCTTGGATAATTACACAGAAGTCAAAAGTGTATGGATAAACCTTGAAGACTAACATGTATGTTTAAAAAACTGCTGCCTGCCAGCAGTTTTTTTCTTTCTGTAATGGCAGTAAAAGACGCTGAATATATATGCTTCTGAAGGAGTTGAGCGTGATGGGCACACTTCAGGAGAAAGTGAGGCGTTTTCAAAAGAAAACCATTACCGAGTTAAGAGACAGGCAAAATGCTGATGGTTCATGGACATTTTGCTTTGAAGGACCAATCATGACAAATTCCTTTTTTATTTTGCTCCTTACCTCACTAGATGAAGGCGAAAATGAAAAAGAACTGATATCATCCCTTGCAGCCGGCATTCATGCAAAACAGCAGCCAGACGGCACATTTATCAACTATCCCGATGAAACGCGCGGAAATCTAACAGCTACCGTCCAAGGATATGTCGGGATGCTGGCTTCAGGATGTTTTCACAGATCTGAGCCGCACATGAAGAAAGCTGAACAATTTATCATCTCACATGGCGGTTTGAGACATGTTCATTTCATGACAAAATGGATGCTTGCCGCGAACGGGCTTTATCCTTGGCCTGCTTTGTATTTACCATTATCACTCATGGCGCTCCCCCCAACATTGCTGATTCATTTCTATCAGTTCAGCTCATATGCCCGTATTCATTTTGCTCCTATGGCTGTAACACTCAATCAGCGATTTGTCCTTATTAACCGCAATATTTCATCTCTTCGCCATCTCGATCCGCACATGACAAAAAATCCTTTCACTTGGCTTCGGTCTGATGCTTTCGAAGAAAGAGATCTCACGTCTATTTTGTCACATTGGAAACGCGTTTTTCATGCACCATTTGCTTTTCAGCAGCTGGGCCTACAGACAGCTAAAACGTATATGCTGGACCGGATTGAAAAAGATGGAACATTATACAGCTATGCGAGCGCAACCATATATATGGTTTACAGCCTTCTGTCACTTGGTGTGTCACGCTATTCTCCTGTTATCAGGAGGGCGATTACCGGCATTAAATCACTGGTGACTAAATGCAACGGGGTTCCTTATCTGGAAAACTCTACTTCAACTGTTTGGGATACAGCTCTAATCAGCTATGCCCTACAAAAAAATGGTGTGACCGAAACGGATGGCTCTGTTACAAAAGCAGCCGACTTTTTGCTAGAACGCCAGCATACCAAAACAGCAGATTGGTCTGTCAAAAATCCAAATTCAGTTCCTGGCGGCTGGGGGTTTTCAAACATTAATACAAATAACCCTGACTGTGACGACACTGCAGCCGTTTTAAAGGCGATTCCCCGCAATCATTCTCCTGCAGCATGGGAGCGGGGGGTATCTTGGCTTTTATCGATGCAAAACAATGACGGCGGATTTTCTGCTTTCGAAAAAAACGTGAACCATCCGCTGATCCGCCTGCTGCCGCTTGAATCCGCCGAGGACGCTGCAGTTGACCCTTCAACCGCCGACCTCACCGGACGTGTACTGCACTTTTTAGGCGAGAAAGTTGGCTTCACAAAAAAACATCAACATATTCAACGCGCTGTGAACTGGCTTTTCGAACATCAGGAACAAAATGGGTCATGGTACGGCAGATGGGGTGTTTGCTACATTTACGGCACTTGGGCTGCTCTTACTGGTATGCATGCATGCGGGGTTGACCGAAAGCATCCCGGTATACAAAAGGCTCTGCGTTGGCTCAAATCCATACAAAATGATGACGGAAGCTGGGGAGAATCCTGCAAAAGCGCCGAAATCAAAACATATGTACCGCTTCATAGAGGAACCATTGTACAAACGGCCTGGGCTTTAGACGCTTTGCTCACATATGAAAATTCCGAACACCCGTCAGTTGTGAATGGCATGCAATACCTTACCGACAGCAGTTCGCATAGCGCCGATAGCCTCGCGTATCCAGCAGGGATCGGATTGCCGAAGCAATTTTATATTCGCTATCACAGTTATCCATATGTATTCTCTTTGCTGGCTGTCGGGAAGTATTTAGATTCTATTGAAAAGGAGACAGCAAATGAAACGTGAATCTTATCAAACGGAGATGTTCAATTGGTGTGAAGCCCTGAAAGACCAGATTCAAAAGCGAGGTCAGCTTGACCAGTTTGAAGATCAAATCGACAAGATGATTGAGGCTCTTGAAGATGATCAAACAACAGAAGAAGATTGGTATAAACAGGCCGCTGCCCTTTATCGGGATATAACAGAATCAGATGATACAAGTGAAAGACGCGCTTATGTCCCTATAGGGAAACACGTGCTGCCAAAGCTTCCCTACAAATACTCCGCCTTAGAACCTTATATTTCACGCGATATTATGGTCCTTCATCATACAAAACATCATCAAAGCTATGTCGATGGCCTGAACAAAGCAGAATCAGAGCTTAAAAAAGCGAGAGCGACAAAGAATTATGACTTAATCACTCATTGGGAAAGAGAGCTTGCGTTCCATGGAGCAGGCCATTATTTGCATAGTATTTTTTGGTTTTCTATGCATCCAAACGGAAAACGGCGTCCTACAGGGGCATTGTTCCAAATGATAGACCTTTCATTTGGAAGCTATTCCGCTTTTAAAGAACATTTTACCCAAGCCGCTAAAAAAGTGGAAGGCGTCGGCTGGGCCATTCTGGTCTGGGCACCTCGATCAGGACGGCTGGAGATTTTAACGGCAGAAAAACACCAGCTCTTAAGCCAATGGGATGTAATCCCCCTTTTACCGCTTGACGTATGGGAGCATGCCTACTATTTGCAATACAAAAATGACCGGGCCAGCTATGTCGATCACTGGTGGAATGTCGTGGATTGGCGCGAGGCTGAAAAACGTTTTGAGCAGGCAAAAGAAGTCGTTTGGAAGCTCTATTAAAAAAAGCCCCCTTTCCCCGGGGGCTCCGTGTTTTAAAAAATCCCTACCACATGCAAAAACACGATGATGATGGCAACAGGAGATAGATATCGAATGAGCAGCAGCCAAACCGCAAACCACTTTCGTTTGAGATTGGAACCGCTTTTCAGCTCGTCAAACAAATCCTGTTTCGGTATTTTAAGCGGGACAAAAATCGAAATCAGTAACGCACCTAACGGCATTAAAATATTGCTCACAAGATAGTCGGCCGCATCAAAAATAGACAGATGAAATATAGTGACGTCACTTAAGACACCGTATGATAATGCAGACGGCACACCGACAATAAAAATAGCAATTCCGCCTAACCAAGCGAATCGTTTTCTCTTATTGACATCGCCTTTCGAAAGTACTGCGACTAAAATTTCCAGCATTGAAAAAGCAGATGTCAATGCAGCAAATAAAAATAGAAGTAAAAATGCTAATAAAAAGATAATTCCGAACGGCATTTGATTAAACACAGTCGGCAGCACGCTAAATAACAGAACCGGGCCTTGGTCTGGTTTGAGGCCGAATGAAAAGACAGCTGGAAAAATCGCAATTCCGGCCATTACAGCAACAAGCATGTTCATAACAGTTACAGATACAGCGGACTGTACCAGATTTTCCTGTTTCTCTAAATAAGCGCTATACGTTACCATGACAGATACACCGACACTTAATAAGAAAAAGGATTGTCCCATTGCATATAAAATGGTATTGGCATCAATTGCAGTTAAATCAGGCATCAGGAAAAATTTGATTCCTTCCATCGCGCCATCAAGTGTAACCGAACGCACCATTAAAATGATGAATAATAGAAAAAGCGCCGGCATTAATACTTGGCTTGCTTTTTCAATTCCGCTGCTTACCCCTTTTGCAACAACTAAAATTGTTACCACCATAAAGAGCAGCTGGCCTCCTACAGCCAAATAAGGATTTGAAATGGTACTTGCAAATATCGTATCAAAACCAGATGTCTGCGATAAACCGCCAGTGAAGCCTTTTATAATATAAATTAAAATCCATCCGCCTACGACACTGTAGAAAGATAGAAGAATAAAGCACGTCACCATGCCTAAATAACCGATCCAATGCCACTTCGTTCCTGGAGCAAGTGTTTTATAGGACTGAACGGCATCTTTCTGTGTTCTTCTGCCTATGATGAATTCACCTAACAATAAAGGCAGTCCGATTAAAACCGTAAATAAAATAAAAATAAGTAAAAATGCGCCTCCTCCGCTGGTTCCGGCAACATATGGGAATTTCCATATCGCACCAAGCCCGATAGCTGATCCTGCCGCGGCTAAAATAAAGCCGAGCTTCGAAGACCATTGATTTGCTTCCTTCACCGTATCACTCCTATTTGATCTAACCATTATAAAGGTTCATTGTAAGAATATCTTCCTATATAGTCAAGAACATTTTAATTAGTTTACATCATATATCTATAGACATCTGCCAAAAACTAATATTGAATTATTCAGAAAATTATTTATAATAAGAGAATGTTATGAAATTTGTAAGAATTTCTGCTGAAGTTCTTGATAAGTGTGTTAGGAGTGTTTTTATGGACATCATTAGAAAAATAAGTCATTTTGCAGGACAAACCTTTGGCATATGGGTCATTGTTTTTGCAGTGCTGGGATTTTCTTTCCCATCTTTATTTACGTGGATCAGTTCTTATATTACGATTTTTCTCGGCATTATCATGTTTGGGATGGGCCTTACACTGCAAGCCGATGATTTCAAAGAGCTGGTCAGAAAGCCTTGGCAAGTTATTATTGGAGTAATAGCTCAGTATACGATCATGCCGCTCGTTGCTTTCGGCCTCGCATTTGGGCTTCATCTTCCAGCTGAAATCGCAGTTGGTGTTATTCTTGTCGGCTGCTGTCCCGGGGGAACTGCATCTAATGTTATGACATTCTTAGCAAAAGGAAATACTGCCCTTTCTGTTGCGGTTACGACAATTTCTACCTTATTGGCACCTGTTGTAACACCGTTGTTGATTATGCTGTTTGCCAAAGAATGGCTTCCTGTCTCGCCGGGGTCTTTGTTTATCTCAATCTTACAGGCGGTTTTATTTCCGATCATTGCAGGTCTGATTGTCAAAATGTTTTTCAGAAAACAAGTGGCAAAAGCCGTACATGCCCTTCCGCTTGTTTCTGTCATTGGCATCGTTGCGATTGTCTCAGTTGTCGTCAGTGGCAATCGGGAAAATCTGCTTCAATCGGGGTTGCTCATTTTTTCAGTTGTTATCCTGCATAATGGTATCGGTTATTTACTTGGGTTTCTTTGTGCAAAGCTTTTAAAAATGGATTACCCGTCTCAAAAAGCGATTGCAATCGAAGTCGGCATGCAAAACTCCGGGCTTGGGGCTGCACTTGCCACGGCTCATTTCTCACCGCTATCTGCCGTACCCAGCGCAATATTCAGTGTGTGGCATAACCTTTCAGGTTCTATGCTTGCAACATATTGGTCAAAAAAAGTGAAAAAGAAGCAAGCTGGATCCAAAAGCAGCAAGCTATCACTTTAAATATGCATCAAAAAAGGTACATCACTTTATCGTGATGTACCCTTTTTGATTATCCTTCTAATAAAAGCTGTTCAGGATCTTCCAGTAAATTTTTGATTGTTACGAGGAAGCCAACCGCTTCTTTACCGTCTACAATTCGGTGATCATAAGATAAAGCGATATACATCATCGGACGGTTTTCGAAACGCTCTTCATCAATGGCTACAGGGCGCAGCTGAATCTTATGCATGCCCAGTATACCGACTTGCGGGCTGTTTAAAATTGGAGTTGACATCAATGAACCGAAAGTCCCTCCGTTTGTAATCGTGAAGGAGCCTCCCTGAAGCTCGCTAAGGGTTAATTTATTGTTTCTTGCTTTTTTCGCAAGCTCGCCGATCTCTTTTTCGATTCCTGCAAATGTCAGGCGATCCGCATCCCGCACAACCGGAACGACAAGGCCTTCATCAGCAGCAACAGCGATTCCGATATCGTAGAATTTTTTAACGATCAACTCATCGCCTTGAATTTCTGCATTCAACAGCGGATATTTTTTCAATGCAGCCACGACCGCTTTCGTGAAGAAAGACATAAAGCCGAGCTTCACTTCATTTTGCTCAAAGAATTGATCTTTGCGGCGTTTTCTGAGATTCATGACAGCCGTCATGTCCACTTCATTAAATGTGGTCAGCATCGCTGATGTTTGCTGTACCTCTACAAGGCGTTTTGCAATCGTTTGTCTGCGGCGTGACATTTTTTGCACTTCAACAGGTTTATCAAAGCTTTGCTGTGCTTTTTGAGCCTGAGACTGCTGCTTTTGCTGAGGAGCCGGTTTTGATGCCGGTTTTTCGTACGCTTCGACATCCTGCTTGCGCACTCTTCCAAGCGGATCTCCAGTTGGAACTTGAGACAGGTCAATTCCTTTTTCTCTCGCAAGCTTACGGGCCGACGGAGAAGCGATCGTTCTTGATTTTGCTTCAGATTGTGCTTCCTCGCTCACCTCTTGTGCAGCTGGTTCAGCCTGTTTCTCTTCTTTTACGCTTTCCTTGCTTTCTGCTTTCTCTGTAGGAGCAGGGGCAGAACTTTCACCCGCGCCTTCTGAAATCGTACCGATAATTTCTCCGACCTGGACGGTATCACCCGAATCTTTCAATACCTCTTGAAGTACACCCGATTCTTCTGCTGTCAATTCAACATTCACTTTATCCGTTTCTAGTTCAAGCAGATATTCACCCTGTTCTACATAGTCACCAGGCTGCTTTAACCATTGGGCTATTGTTCCTTCTGAGATTGATTCTGCTAATTCAGGTACCTTAATTTCCGCCATTTTTTCATTTCCCCCTTAGTTTTTGCGAGTCAAGCTATCAGATACAATACGTTCCTGTTCTTTTTTATGAACTGTCGGATCTCCCTCTGCAGGGCTGGATCGTCTTCTTCGTCCAATATATTGAACGCTTACTCCCTCTGGTGCAATCTCTGTCAAATACGGGCTGATATAACCCCAAGCCCCCATGTTCTGCGGCTCTTCCTGCACCCAAACGATTTCTTTCAGGTTCGGAAGTTTTGCAAATAACTCTTTGACTCCTTTTGCCGGGAATGGATACAGCTGTTCGATTCTCGCAATGTGAAGCCACTCTTTACCGTCTTCTAACTTATTAAAATGATCGCTAATGTCTATAGACACTTTACCGCTGGATAATACAAGTCTGGTTACTTTTTCATAGTCATGAGAAAGTCCCGACTGTTCATAAACAGGCTGGAAGCGGCTTTCGCTGAGCTCCTGCACTTCCGACACCGTATTTGGGTTGCGAAGAAGGCTCTTCGGCGTCATAATGACGAGCGGTCTGATTTCTTCACGAAGCAGCATTTTAGCCTGTCTTCTTAAAATATGGAAATACTGTGCCGCGCTTGTCAGGTTGGCAACCGTCCAGTTGTTTTCCGCTGCAAGCTGCAGGAATCGCTCGATTCTTCCGCTTGAGTGCTCAGGCCCCTGTCCCTCGTAACCGTGCGGAAGCAGCATGACTAATCCGGATTTTTGGCCCCATTTGGCGCGTCCGGCAGAAATAAATTGGTCAAAATACACTTGAGCTGCGTTGGCAAAATCTCCGTACTGTGCTTCCCACAAAACAAGCGTTTCCGGTGAATGCACGTTATAGCCGTATTCAAAACCGAGAACCGATCCTTCAGACAGCGGGCTGTTATGAACAGCAAATGATGTGCTGCAGTCAGATAAGTGATGAAGCGGCACAAATTCTTTGCCCGTCTCACTGTCATGAAGCACAAGGTTTCTTTGGGCGAACGTTCCGCGCTCGGAATCCTGTCCTGTTAAACGAATCGGTGTTCCGTCTTTCAAAATTGAAGCAAACGCGAGTGATTCTGCCAAAGACCATTCCACTTTTCTGTCATCATCGAACGCCTTGGCGCGTCTTTCTAAAATGCGCTTTAGCTTGCCGAAAACATTAAATGACTCCGGCCAGTTGATCAATTCGCCATTCAGCTTGCGGAGCACATCAAAATCAATCGAAGTGTCCACATCTGGGAAACCGTTTGATACAGGCTCTGGAAGTTCAATTTCACAAGCAGTGTGTTCCTTTTTAGACGGAACTTTCTGATATGCATCCTCAATGCGCTTCGTTACCGATTTTTCGATGTTTTGAACGACTTCCTCGGTAAGCACGCCTTCTTTTACCAGCTTTTCAGCGAAAATTTGTTTGACGGTCGGATGCTTTCTGACAGCATCATACAGCATTGGCTGAGTGGTTGACGGTTCATCCATTTCGTTGTGTCCATAGCGTCTATACCCGATCAAATCAATCAGAAAATCCTTGTTGAATGTTTTTCGGTATTCGACCGCAAACTTAACAGCTGAAAGACAAGCTTCAGGATCGTCCGCATTCACGTGAACAATCGGAATTTCATAACCCTTGGCCAGGTCGCTGGCATATTTTGTCGATCTGGATTCAGCGCTTTCTGTTGTGAATCCGATCATGTTATTGGCGATAATATGAATCGCACCGCCTACTTGATACCCTTTTAAAGAGCTTAAATTCAATGTTTCAGCTACAATTCCTTCCCCAGGGAATGCAGCGTCTCCATGGATTAAAATGGCCAGCGATTTTGTTTCATCTTGTACCGGGTATCCGCTTTGTGTCCGCGTTTCCTGTGCCGCTCTAGTGCTGCCTTCAACAATCGGATTGATAAATTCCAAGTGGCTCGGGTTGTTCGCTAACGTAATGCGCGCTGATTTTGTTTCAGCGTCTTGAAGCTCCCGATTCGCCCCCAAATGGTATTTGACATCCCCTGTCCATCCGTAGCTGATTCCAATTGATCCCTCAGACGGGACAAGATCTTTATTCGGCGCATGCTGGAATTCAGAGAAGATGATTTCATACGGTTTGCCGAGCACATGTGCCAAGACATTCAGGCGTCCCCTGTGCGCCATCCCGATGTTGACACTTGTCGTGCCTGATTTGACAGATTGTGCAATAATGTCATCAAGCACTGGAACAAGAGCGTCCAGACCCTCAATGGAAAAGCGCTTCTGCCCGACGAATGTGCGGTGCAAAAACTGCTCAAAGCCCTCTACTTCTGTCAATCTTTCCAGCACAGCTGACAGCTTTTCAGCTGAGTTCTTCTGGAACAGCTCGCCAGATTCAATTTTTCTTGTCAGCCACTCGCGCTCTTTGAAGTCATGCACATGGTCAAATTCAAAAGAGATGGTTCTTTTATACGTATTTCGTAAATACTGAATGGCTTCTAAACCGTTCGTAATGTTTTTAGGAGCGTCTTTGCAGATGACAGACGCAGGTATTGCTTTTATTTCCTCTTCTGTTAGCCCGTAATCGGATAATGGAAAAAGTTCGCTCTTTTTCTCATCCTTTCTGAGCGGATTGACGGAAGCGTTCAAATGGCCATAGGTTCGGATATCTTCTGCAAGTTTGACTGCGGATGCGATCTTTTGAATCAGATCGGCTGTAACACGTCCCTTTTCTTTTGTTCCCGAGGCCTCTTTTATATCGCTTGGCGGAGCACCGAGCTCGTCGAACATTTCCTTCAAATCCGGGTCAATGCTGTTCGGATCCTGGGTATACTGATCGTAAAGCTCCAGCGCATAGCCGAGGTTCGGACCGTAAAAATCTTCCCAATTCATTCGTTGTTTCATACTATTTTGAAACATTTGAATATTACCCCCAACTTAAATAATCAAGTGATTGATTCACTATCTTGAAATAACTTTCGAACGCTGTGTCCAAAATTATGTAATAAAAACGCTTCCAACGATATTTTACCACTGTTTGCAATTTGATTCTACCTTGATTGTTCACAAAATAGTAAAAAACCTTTATAAAAAACAAAAAATTTAATCATTCGAAAAAACAAACGCCAAAAAGCATAGGATTAAGGGCTATCCTATGCTTTTATGAAGCAGTTTTTTCAGCAGCGGATACAAAACATCCGGTAGCTGATCAACATCCGGGACAAATATACTGAATTTTCCGTACATATCCTGGATCGTCTTCATTTGCGATTCTTCTATTTCTGAGTTGGAGAGAAAAACATTTATCACTTCTATTCCTCTTTTTCGGGCTTCGATAACCGCCTCACTTGTATCGACGATCCCATTTTGTTCATAGCCAAATGCGGCCGGCTCTCCATCTGAGAAAACAATTAAGAACTTTTGCGCCTCGCTGCGATGCAGCATTTTTTTCGTCATCTGCCTAATTGCGTACCCGTCACGGTTATCTTCTTCTGGCTCAAGCTGCATAATGGCCGGTCCAGAATCTTGTCTTAATGATGATTGGAAGGGAATAACCGTATTGAAATAGTTTGGCTGGCTTGTTTCGGTTGCATCATTTGTGTCCTCCCAAAAACCGACAATCTGATGCGGAACCGCTACCGATTTCAACGCTTCGTGAAACAGCACGATTCCTCGTTTTGTTTCGTCCATTTTGTCGAACATGCTGGCTGAACAATCGACCAACAATGTAAAAACTGCGTCGATTTCTGAAGATGGTTCTTGCTTTTTGTAGAACAGGCGCGGATTTCGCTCAGTGAAGTAACGAAGAAGCTTATTGTTCAGTCTCCCGGCATGAAGGTCTGTTCTCGGCAATGTTTTTTTATGCTCCAGTGTTTTTTGAATCATTTGTTTCAAACGCTTTTGATACGACTCAATCGTTTTTGCCTGCTGTTTATAAGAAAGCTCTTCTTCATTTGTTGCCGGCTGCGGTTCTTTATAAATTGGAAATGCGTATTTATTTTCTTTGCCGTCAGCCATACCCGCTCCGTTCGGCTGGTCTTTTTGGGACTCCAGCGCTTCAAGCTTGGAATAGTCTTTCCGTTTCGTTTGTCTGGCTGATCCTTGAACAGAGCCAAGGGCCTGATCTCCATCGTCGCCTTCCCTTGAAGCATCTCTTCCTAAATCTGATTTTGCGCCGTGTTCAATATCAAATTGAAGGAAGCTTTTAGACGGTGCTTCTGTTTCCCGGTGCCATGTCGGCATTTCTTCTTCATGGATATCCTCATCACCGTCTGATTGTTTTGGAAGCGTGATGTCATCACTCAGCTTCGGCGCTTTTTTCTCTTCTTCAAATAACGGCTGTTCTGCAGCTTTTGCGTAGTCAAGCTCAGGCAAAAAGAAGTAGGTGTTCAACATGTCTTTATCGAGCACCTCTTCAAGTCCGTCCATGAGGTCCTCAACAATTTTCAGAACCTGCCGTGTCGAATCTGCTTCATACACACGCAAGAGCTGCTGCTCAATAAACGGGCGCATCAGATCGATATCTTCACGTATGGATGGAAGGGTCTCGAGCGGCGATTCCGCTGTGAGCTTGACATAGATCGCGCAAAAGAGCGCATCGGTAAAAATGCTTCGTTCCAAATTTAAGGTCAGCTGGGTTGAGAAATGTTTTCTGTACATGTCTTTTCGCTTCGCAAATACATGTTTCGTACCCGGACGCTCACGTTTGATGCATTCTTCGATCCTAATGTCTTCAAGCAGCATAAAGAGCTGCTTGGCAAAACTTTTAAAGGTGAGATGACGATGGATATCATTCAAAAAGTTCGCAAACTCATGCAGCGAGCTATATCTTGTTCCGACTGAACGCAGGTAGACGTCGCTTTTCAGACCCGCTTCCATGTCCTCAGCTGCCCTGTCTTTCCAAAAGTGGCTCATATAGATTTTCTTTTCAAATGGATTGTAATAGGACTGAACGCCATACTCCACTTCTACCGCTTCACTCTTGGTGAGTGTTTTGGCCAAATCAGTCAGCATCATAAATAAAAATGAATCAATCGTGCTGTCGTTAAATTTGATAAATTTCATCGCAGCCCCCTCATTCAAATAGAGTTTCTGCAATATTTCGGACGGCCGCTTTTTCCCGATCATCATCAAGCTTTTCTACAATTCCCCGCTCAATGGCACGACGCGGCGGAATATAAGCAGCTAAATCACATGTATCGAGTAAAGCTCTGATGGATGCCGCTTCTTCAGACACCTGTCCGTTATTGGCCTGAACGATCAAGTCAGAGGAAAGCGTGATAAATCTGTCAATCAATTTCTCGTCTTTCAGGGCTGACTGAGACATGAGCACTTGTTTCAGCAGCTCGCCTTTAATATAAGGCACATCAATGATGACAAAACGGTTTTTCAACGCTTCATTCAGAGGAACAGTTCCGACATAGCCTTCATTGATGGCTGCAATGACTCCGAAACCGCTTTTAGCCCGTATGACCTCGCCTGTAAACGGATTTGTCATCATTTTTCTGTAATCTAATACACCGTTTAAAATAGGCAGTGTTTCCGGCTTCGCCATATTGATTTCATCTATATAAAGAAAATGGCCTTCCTTCATTGCCTTTGTAACAGGTCCTGAAACAAACTCGATTGTCGCCTGACCAGATTGATTTTCAATCGTTTTATAACCGACCAATGCCTCAGCGTCCAAGTCGACTGAACAGTTGACGCTGTGCATCGGTTTATGAAAATAGCTGGACAATGTTTCTGCCAGCTTTGTTTTTCCTGAACCTGTAGGCCCTTTCAGCAGGACATTTTTCCCCATGGCTAATGCAATAATGGCGTCAAATAAAATGGCTTCATCCTCCGCCTCATAGCCTGATGTTCCTATAAGCGATTGAAACTCCGGGGAAATAGGCTGCTCTTTATATGATAAAAGCTTTTGTTGTATATCTTCCGGCAATGTTAAGTGCTGTAGTTGAGTTGTCATAGACAGATTCCCTTTCCTATTCATATTCCATTAACGAGTATACTAAAAAAGCCCCTGTATGCTCAATACAAAAGGGCTTGGATGATATTACTGCTTCTCGTTATTTCCCAAAAGGGCTCCGCAGACAATACGCGCACCGGAATTGCCGCTTGGGTTTGTCAGATAATCGTCCGCTTGTTCATGAATAATAAATGCACTTCCGTCCTCGTCGAGAATATTTAGTTTACTTCCTTTTTTCAGTGAAGTGTCAGGCGCATTCATTATGACATCTACCTTTCCATCAGCACCGACTTCAAGGTTCGGCAGATCTCCGGCATGATGCCCCATCGGATTATTGAAGCCGTGTTCTTTGTTCAGTGGATTAAAGGGACCGCCCGCTGATTCAAAATCCGGCCTGACACAAGAACCTTTCTCATAAATATGAAAACCGAGAGAAGCACCTGGACGCAGGCTGTTTGCGGAAATATGAATATCGAGGCCTTCATCATCTGATTCTTTGATCTCTATAAAGCCGACTGCTTTCCCTTCACGATTGACCAACTGGACATGATGACCAAACGCTGACGTTTCAACCACTTTTTTTTCCGGCACCCGGTTAGGAGGGTCTGGAGGTTTTTTTTGTCCGCATCCGGCAACTCCCAGTGCCGTCAGCATCATCAACAGCAAGAGACGGTACATACTGTCTCCCCCTTGTTTTTTCTAACAGTGTGGTCAATCATTGTCTGGTATAAACAAAAAAGCCTATAAAAGGCTTTTTGTCATACTCATTTTTAAAAATAACTTCTTGCGCCCAAGTACCGCTGTTTCCAATACGAATTGCTGAGATTGGAAATGTCGACGCCCGATGAGCTTGCATGAATAAAATCACCGCCGCCTAGATAAATCCCCATGTGAGACGGGCCGGATTTATATGTGGTAAAGAAGACAAAGTCTCCTACTGACGGCTGGCTGACCTTCTGCATGACATTCCAATACCCTGCCGTACTCAATCTTGATATAGATGATACATTATTAATGAGGTAATAAATGAAGCCGCTGCAATCAAAACCGGCAGGCGTGTTTCCGCCCCATCGGTAAGGCACTCCGACATATTTTTTCGCTTCCGTTATCATTCTGTCAATCTTCGAACCTATTTGAATGTTTGACCCTGAGTTATCTTTTGGCTTTGTTGGCTTTGTCGGATTTGAAGGATTAGATTTTGATGCTCCCGAAATAGTCAGAACCTGCCCGATTTGCAGCACATCCGATGATAAATTGTTTTTATCACGGATGCTTTGGACAGTGACTCCGAGCCGATTTGCAATTTTCCACAGCGAATCGCCTGCTTTTACCTTGTACGTCGTTGTTTTTGAGGGATTGGAGTTTGACGGCTTTTTGGAACCGCTGTTTCCGTTCTTAGGTGAACTGCTTCCTTTTATTTTGAGCACCTGTTTAGGATAAAGTGTATCTGATGTTAAGCCATTTAAGGTTTTTAATTCGGCTACAGTCATATTTAAGCTGTTTGCGATTTTCCACAGTGAGTCACCAAGCTTGACCGTATATGTACTTTTTGAAGAACCTGAAGAATTGGAACCGCTGTTTTTCTTTGATCCATTTGATCCGCTTGAACTGCTTGTCCCTTTGATCTTAAGCTTTTGCCCCGGACGAATCAGGTCACTGCTCAGGCTGTTTAAGCTTTTAAGCTCAGAAACACTCATTTTATGATTTTTAGCAATCATCCATAGGGAATCACCATATGCAACTGTGTATGTTGATGTTTTGCTTGAATTAGATGGGGATGTCGTGCTTTTTTTGCTGCTTTCAGGAACCTTAAGACTTTGTCCGACATAAAGCACCGTTGATTTCAATTTGTTTTCGGATTTCAGAGCTGATATTGTCGTATCATACTGGCGGGAAAGTTTCCAAAGAGAGTCACCGCTTTTTACTTTTATCGTTTTTGCTTCCGCGGGTGCTGCGGCCATCGACGACCCAACAACTGCAGAAACAGCCAAGCCGGCTACAATCTTCTTTTTCATTCATTCAACCTCCTAAACTGTTTTTTTGCAAAAACAGCTAGTATTTTGTTTCCAAAAATGGCACACAACTGTTTTATCGTCAATTTTTCAGCAAGTTAAACCCTTTTCAAACATTTGGCGCAGCATTTTCAGCATCGTTCGACCTTTAAACCTTCAAATAAACATCTAACATTTTACATAAGCACGATATGTTTTTCGAAAGTCTAAGGAACTATTTAAGCGAGGGTAAAAATGATGGTTTTCTATTGATGAACGAAGCAGTTTCTCCTCCTTTCTTGTCTATTTTTCTAATCAATTCTCTATCGGCGTGTCAAATCCCTCTTATGAAATGGCAAAAAGCCTGTTCTTTCGATAAGAACAGGCTTTTACACTATGCATTTGCTGATTGAGTTTTTTGTTTTACAGCTTCAAGAATGCTGTCGGCTGCTTTTTTAGAGCCGCCTGCCGCTTTCAGTGATTGTCCAATTTCTTTTGCCTTTTCAGCATACGAACGATTATTCATTACTTCTTGTATCGTCTCTTTCAGTAGGCTTTCAGACAATTCTTCCTTTTTAATTACTTTTCCTGCGCCGACTTTTTCCACCTGATCTGCGACAACAAATTGGTCGCCTCCCATCGGAATGACAACGAGCGGGGTTTCAAAATACAAACCTTCACTTGTGCTGTTCATTCCGCCGTGTGTCACAAATAAGCTGGCTCTTTTCAAGATCTCAAGCTGAGGGACATACGGGCGTACAATGAAATTCTCCGGAATGTCGTTTAACTCACTTGTTTTAATATGCTTGCCGATGGAAAGCACAACTTTGCCGTCAAAATCCTTACATACTTCAAGGCATTGATTAAAAAACTGCTTTTGATTATTAAAAATGGTTCCCATTGAAATAAACAGCACGTTTTCATTGTCAATCTGATCAAATGGGAAATCATTGTTTCCGGCTCTTTCTGTAATGGAAGGACCGACAAATACATATCGCTCGCCAAATTGCTCAGCCAGTGGCTGAAATCCCCTTGATGTAAAGACGATTGTCAAGTCACCATCAGCTAAAAAAACATCAAATGGCTTCTTGATCTCTGCTTGAAAATCAGCATTTAAAGTTTCTGCAAGCTGCTGGTATGATTCATAATGAGGCGAATCTTCAAGTGATCCTTTCATGTACGCTCCCATCATTTCCTTTGCAAATTCCTCATTCATCGCAAAGGTTGTACACAATGAAAATCTTGGCAGCTTCAGCATGTTGGCAATGACTTTACCCGCGAGAAGATGGTGATCATATATGACATAATCATACGATTCATGTTTGACTTCCTCATAAATATGAGTCGCAATATCTTTACAGCTTTTCAAAAAAGCGCAGATCATTTCAGTAAAGTCTCTTTCTTCATCACCGGTTGCGTTTTTCCCGAAGTAATCTCCCCTGAAATCATGATACTCACGAAACTCTATATCAAGAGCTGTGATTTTTTCTTTATATTCCTTCACTGCGTAGTACGTAATGTTTTCTCCCCGAGATTTCAGCTCCTTCATCACACCGATAGAGGGATTAATATGCCCTTCACCGGGAAAACCGATCATTAATACATTAGCCATGCGACAGCACCCTTCCTTTGAAAATTTATGTAATATTTTATACGGTACTATAAATACATAAACAGGTAAAGTATTTCACTTAATTAATATTCATTACATATAACTTTTCTACCAGCTTATATTTCCTGTCTTCAAGACAAAAAGCATTCAGCTTGAAGCGAATGCTTTAATAAAGATGCGAATTCAGTCATTTTGTCTCATGATAGGATTCTTAATCAGGCCCTTTTTATTATTTTTACGTTCTTGGTGAAATTAACGGATATAATACACCATCTTTGGCAAACGACATCTTCCCTGTTTCCTCTGAAACCACGAGCACCAGTGCATCCGTATATCCCGACATACCGAGAGCCGCCCGGTGCCGGGTTCCCAAATGGATATCCACTTCCTTCGTCGTCAGCGGGAGCACATTGGCTGCTGACACGAGTTTGTTTTCCCTCACTAATAAAGCGCCGTCATGAAGAGGGTTTCCGGGAAAAAAGATGCTTTCAATTAATGAAGAGCTGATCTCGGCGTGTAGGGAGGTGCCTTTTTGAATAAAATGTTCAACCGGGTCTGCTCTTTCAATCACAATTAAAGCTCCATGCTTATGTTCCGATAAGGCTTTAATCGCCTTGGCCAGCTCAATAAATGCCGGCGTAAATTCCTCAATGTATGATTGCAAATAAAAGGAGGATGCAATCCCCTGCATGTCCTGAAAAATGTGCCCTAAATCATCTAATTCACAAAGGAGACACTGGTCTTTTTCGTGAAGCGTTTTCAAGATTAGAGATGCATCACCTAATATTTGCTCTAGGTACACCTGTATTTTCCCCTTGAACGCATTTTCTGATATCTGCTCATAGCGCATAATCTTCATCTCCTGTTCAAATTTCCAACTTTTCACGAATGCTTATCTTATTGATGCACATTCTATTGGTAAAGGAGGGATGTAAAGAATGGAAATCGAAAGAATCATTCAGTATATTTGCACCTTTTTAGGCGTGATTTCGCTTTCTTTTATTTATGCCCAAATGTTTAGAAAAACGAAACCGACAAAAAAAGAATAGGCCCGGCGTTCATTGCTTTTTATACATAAAATGTTATAATTTCTCTCGTTATGAAAAAGAAACGGAGATCAATGTATGAAAGAAACTCAAAATGCCCGGAAAAAAATCAAACAGCTCTTGCACATTTTAATACCGATATTCATTACCCAGGCGGGGCTTTCTCTTATGACTTTTCTAGATACGGTGATGTCAGGGAAAGTCAGCCCCGCTGATTTAGCGGGTGTCGCGATTGGCTCAAGCCTTTGGACCCCTGTTTACACAGGACTTGCAGGTATATTAATGGCGGTCACCCCGATTGTCGCTCAGTTATTAGGCGCAGAGAAAAAACAGAAGATTCCCTTTACTGTTTTACAGGCTGTATACGTGGCCGCGCTACTTAGCATCGCCGTTTTATTGATTGGATATGCTGCAGTTGACCTTATTCTTGGCCGATTGAACCTTGATATTCACGTGTATCAGATTGCTAAACACTTTTTAGGCTTTTTATCACTGGGAATTTTCCCTTTATTTGTTTACACCGTGTTGAGATCATTCATCGACTCATTAGGAAAAACGAGAGTCACCATGATGATTACACTCAGTTCTCTTCCAATCAATTTTGTATTGAATTATGTATTTATCTTCGGGAAGTTCGGAATGCCGGCACTTGGGGGTGTCGGCGCGGGGCTGGCATCCGCGTTAACTTATTGGTGTATCTGCATCATCAGTTTTTTCATTATTCATAAAAACGCACCGTTTTCTGAATACGGGATTTTCCTTACCTTGTATAAGTTCTCTTGGAAAGCATGCAAAAATTTGCTCAAAATCGGGCTGCCTATTGGGTTCGCCGTGTTTTTTGAAACGAGCATTTTCGCAGCTGTCACGCTTCTAATGAGCCATTTTCATACAGTGACCATCGCGTCCCACCAGGCAGCCATGAATTTTGCGTCTCTTTTATATATGCTGCCGCTTAGCGTGTCCATGGCTCTAACAATTGTGGTCGGATTTGAAGCGGGTGCAGCCCGTTTTAAGGATGCACGCTCATATAGCTTAATCGGCATCATGATGGCGATCGGCTTTTCTTTGTTCACTGCCGCCTGTATCCTTTTATTCAGAGAGCAAATTGCGGGCATGTACACTTCTGACCCCGATGTGCTCCGGCTGACACAGCACTTTTTAATTTATGCGCTATTTTTTCAGCTTTCCGATGCTGTTGCCGCACCGATCCAGGGAGCACTCAGAGGGTACAAAGATGTGAACTATACGCTTGCGGCCGCTTTTGTCTCTTACTGGGTCATTGGCCTTCCGGTCGGTTATATGGTCGGTACGTTTACAAGCCTCGGTGCATTCGGCTATTGGATTGGATTAATAGCAGGACTCGCCACCGGAGCAGTTGGGCTGTTTTTCAGGCTGGCAAAACTGCAAAAACGTTATTCGCAAAAACAACACATTTAAAAGAGGTGATCAATCATGGCAAAAAACAAAAAATTATTCGAGTATCTTTCCCAGCATGCGGAAACCATCAGTTCAACGTGGTATGAAACAATCGAGGAGACTGATCCCAATTCCATTTATGCCTCAACAGATCCTGTTGTCATTCACAATTTAAAGAACCAGAATCTTGCCTTTAACTATAAAATAAACCGTATTTTTATAGATGATGAGGACGTATACTTGCCTATACTGAAAGATTGGGCCTTTGAAGTCACACAGGATCAAGAGCATTTAAAAACTCCTATCCACTATATTATTCGGGAGTTTGTCAGAGTGAGAGATTTATATGTTTCCTATGTGAAAGAATTTGTCCATCTCAATCAGGATACTGTGAAAAGCGAAGAAGCCGAAGACCTGTATCACGCCCTTATAAAAGCGTTTGATCTTGTGATTCATATTTTTATAGAAGAAATGTACAAAAACACAAGCCTTCAGCTTCAGGCCCAAAAAGATATGATTACTGAATTGAGCGCTCCGGTCATCGTGCTGTTTCACAGCGTCGGACTGCTGCCTTTAATCGGAGATATTGATACAGTCCGCGCCAAGCTGATTATGGAAAACACACTGCATCAATGTGCGAAAAAAAAGGTGACACAACTGTATATTGATTTGTCAGGAGTAGCTGTGATTGATACGATGGTTGCCCATCAGCTGTTCAGTCTGATTGAGGCGCTTCGTTTAATCGGTGTTTCTTCAACTTTGTCTGGAATCCGTCCGGAAATCGCGCAAACAGCGGTTCAGCTAGGTTTGTCTTTCGAAGGTATTTCCTTGAGATCCACTCTCGCTTCAGCAATTGCATCGGACTTAAAATTAAAAAAGGTATAAGGCTTAAGGCCTTATACCTTTTTGATTAATCATTCCATTGATACGTCCAATATATTTCTTCTTCAAACCATGTTGCCATAACAGGTTCATTATTTTTCAATTTCTCTTCAAGCTCTCTGAGCATGCCTTCTGTTTGTGTGCGGTGAGCTCTTAACGCATTCATTTTAATATCAGCTACTTCTTTGATATCAAGCACGACATCAGCTTCGCCGAGAACCTCTTCTCTGTTGCGGGTAATGGCCATGCAGATTGTGCGCGGACGGTCTTCTTTCTTTTTGCGGTATAATGCACGGATAACCGCTTCCCCGCATGCATCATGGTCAGGGTGCACACCGTGTCCGGGATAAAATGTGACAATTAAACTTGGTTTTACATCATCTATGATCTCTTCCATGATATCAGCTAAATACTCATCGTCTTCAAATTCGAGCGTTTTGTCACGGAGTCCAAGCATACGAAGGTCATTGATATCCATTTCTTTGCAGGCATTGATGAGCTCTTGTTTTCTTAGCAGCGGCAACGTTTCACGATTCGCGAAAAATGGATCGCCCATATTTCTGCCCATTTCACCTAAAGTGGCGCAGGCATACGTAACGGGAATGTCTTTTTTTCTGTTTAAGGCAATGAGGCCTGCCACTCCATATGATTCGTCATCAGGGTGAGGCAGGATTACTAATACGTGTTCTTTCATTATTTTTCACCCTTTTCTTTAAACTGTGAACGGTTTTTCACTGATTTGCAGAGAAATAGCCAGTTTACCGCCCGGCAGATGTCCCGCCATTAATAAACGGTTTTCTTCATCTACCGTGTATTCAGTCAAGCCTTCAGCATAAATCCAGCCTTCTTCTGTTTTCAAGCCAACGCGGTAAGGCCCGTTGCCTTTGATTTTTGCCTGATGATAAGTGACTTTTGCATTGCGGATATACGCAACAACCGTCATGTTCTTTTCATTTAAATGCGCTGAATAAGAACCTGTGGTGGTTTCTAAATGGATATATACAGGGCGGTCCGCATATCGTTCTAAAGATGCTTGCACATCTTCTTTTATGATCGCTTTCATGATTGCTCCCCTCTTTCTTCTTTTAAATACTCTGCACGTTCTGTATGTAATTTGACCAGCTGATATTTCACAGCCGGTTCGAGCTGTGAATTCACAATGCGCTGAATCGCGGCAAAATATTTTTCCAGCATCGGTTTTCGGAGTCTTGGATGTGTTCGTTTATCCAAGAGCTCAAGATCAATCGCCTCTGCTACCGCTTCTGCGTCATCATGTGCGAGAGATCGGTTATTCCAAAGTGAAGCATAGGCTTTCACTATCTCTTTATCATTGTCCATCGTCTTGCTCCTTTATGTCTTACATACATGAAATGATTATACATAATATATGCATCAGCTGAAAAGCCAAAGGCCTCAATGGCTTTTTGACGCCCGTTTCCACTTCACTTGTGAAAACGTAAACAAGATCAGCGCAGCCCATATACAGCTGAATGTAAAAGCCTTCGAGCTTGAAAATGGCTCATTGTAAACAAACAGCCCGATCAGAAGGGTAATGGTCGGCGCAATATATTGTAAGATACCGACTTGATACAGTGGCAGCCGTTTCGCTCCTTCCACAAACAATAAGAGCGGCAAAGCCGTAAACACACCGGCCAAAAAGAGAAGCAGCCACGTCCCTCCGCTTTCTGCACCCGCTGGCTGAACATGTCCGCTGAACAGCAAATACCCCAATGCAATGGGCATAATCATGAATGTTTCCAGCGTTAAGCCAATGGCGCTCGGCAGGCTTGTTCTTTTTTTGCTTAACCCGTACAGCCCAAAGCTGAATGCGAGCAGAAGCGCAACATAAGGAATGGAGCCGTATTGGAACGCCGAGATGATGACACCGGCTGCCGCAATCGAAACGGCCACTAATTGCAGGCGATTCAGTTTTTCCTTTAAAAATAAAATCCCAAGGAGCACTGATACAAGCGGATTAATGTAATAGCCAAGACTAGCCTCAAGCAAAAAGCCATGGTTGACAGCCCATATGTATACAAACCAGTTGATCGAAATCAGGATAGAAGCAAGAAATAAAGAGAGGATCCCTCCGTTCTTTTTCAGAGAGCGCAACTCCTGCCATCCTATTTTCCATTGCCGCAAGAAAAAAAGTACGATACACATAAAAACAAAAGACCATATAATACGATGAGCCAAAATATCAAGAGCCGGCAGCTGTTCGAGAAGCTTCCAATAGAGCGGAAACAGGCCCCACATGATAAAGGAAACGGCTGTGTAAATAACGCCTTTTTTTGTTTCTGAATATTGCATTTATATCCCTGCCTTTCTTTAGAGCATCTTATATTATATCACGTGAAAGATCTGGCGGGCATATACTATTTTGTCCGTGAAGAAAGGATGTGAAGACAATGTTTGAGTGGAACAAGTACTTTCCTTTCCACAATCAATTTTCTAAAGAAGCATTAAAAAAAGCTGATCCGAAAGAAGTTGAAACGTATGTCAATCGTGTGATGGAAAGTGTGTTCGGCAGTGATTATGCGGCTCAATTTCCTTTCCGCGATCCTCTCCCCCAAAAAGAACATCCCGCCAAACCTGATGCAAAACCTGATGTCAAACCTGATATTGATATATTCGAAACAGCAGACCATGTGTTTGTAAAGGTGCCAATCAGCGAAGAATGGCTGGAACAAGTGAGAATCAAACACACATCTCACGAATTATGGTTGGAAAACTTCCCAAGAGCAGATCATCCGAAAAAAGTAAACCTTCCTTGTTTAGTCAAACGCAAAGGAACAAAAGCCGTCTATAAGGATGGACTTCTGGAAGTCATGTTTCAAAAGCAGCAAGACTACAATATGTCCGAGGTAGAAATCATCCGATAAAAAACGGCCTGCAATCGATGCAGGCCGTTTTTTATTAATAGAAGCCGGGATATCCCCCGTATGGCACGCCGGCACCAAAACCGTACGGTCCGCCTCCATATCCATAAGGGCCAGGAGGATAGGCATAGGGACGAGAATAGTTAAACAGCGCACTCCCGAGAAAACCGCCTAATAAACCGCCGACTAGAGGAGCGCCAAACAAAAAAGGACTACGCGCCGGATATCCGGCTGGACCTGGGATTCCGCGATAATACGAATGATGAGGGTACATGATTTTTTCCTCCTTTATGTCTGCCTATACGTAAAGTATTCAGCAAGGAAGAAAAACGATTGGGCTACGGACTGTCTATGATTGTTACATCACAAGCCCTGCCAATAACACACAGCCGAGCCCTGTAACCGAAAGAACTGTTGTAAGCAGCGTCCAGGTTTGAAATGTTTCTTTCATGCTCAAGCCGAAAAATTCCTTTACCATCCAAAATCCTGCATCATTTACATGACACGCAATGACACTGCCGGCTCCTGTTGCAAGCACCATTAACGCGGGGTTTACACTGCCAGCCTCCATAAGCGGAGCTGCCATTCCCGCTGTGGTAAGCGCAGCCACGGTAGCAGAGCCTAGACACAGACGCAGAACCGCGGCGATGGTCCATGCAACGAATAGCGGCGACATGTTTGTTTGACGGAAAAAATCAGCGACATAATCGCCGACTCCGCCGTCAATCAGCACCTGTTTAAACGCTCCTCCCCCTCCTATGATGAGCAGCATCATCGCAATTTGCGAAATTGATTCTGAAATAGATCTGCTGATTTCCTGCATAGATATTTTACGGGCATATCCCATCGTATAGAGTGCAAGCAACAGCGAAATGAGCATTGCCGTTCCCGGAGTGCCGATAAATTCTATAATGTCTTTTCCTTTTGAATGTTCACTCAATAATAAAGAAAAAACTGTTGCCATTGCCATAAAGATAACCGGGAATAAAGACGTGACAGCACTGATCGCAAAGCCCGGTGTTTCATCCAGCTGAAATTCTTTCCTCGGTCCTAACCCCGATAGGTTTCCATGCTTTTGATACGCACCAGGAAACCGTTTCATCGCAAATTTATTAAATAAAGGCCCGGCAATCACAGTTGTCGGAACAGCGATGATGATTCCCAAAAGCAGCACCTGGCCAATATGGGCACCATATGCAACTGAGATAGCAGTTGGAGCAGGATGCGGGGGTAAAAATCCGTGAGTAACATTTAAGGCGGCGGCCATCGGGATTCCCAGATACAGAAAAGGCATTTTTAATTCTTTAGCAATCGCGTAAACAATCGGTATCAACAGAACAAGACCGACTTCAAAAAATAGGGCAATCCCGATAATAAAAGAGGCAACCACAACCGCCGCCTGTATTCGTTTCCTCCCGAATTTGTCAATCAGCGTAATGGCAATCCGGTAGCCGCCCCCAGCATCTGAGACAAGCCTCCCAAGCATCGCGCCAAGTCCAAACACTAAAGCTAAATGCCCCAGTTGCCCGCCAATTCCAGCCTCAATTGAAAGAACAATTTTATTGATATCCATTCCAAGTCCGATGGCTACTAAAAATGAAACGACAATCAGTGAGACAAAGGTATTTAATTTTACTTTAATAATGAGAAATAACAGAATCAGCACTCCGACAGCTACAATTAAAATCGGCATGGTACCCCTCCAAAAGTGTTTTATATGATTCTCGCGACAATGTTTTGGCGCTTTTCATGCCTAGACGAACAGAAAACGCTTTCATTAATAACTAAAAACGTCTTGGTTATATGATTGTTATCTTTTGATCAACTAATATGTTCATACTAATCTCCTAATCAATGACTGTCAATCGTTTTTATGAGCTTGTCTCGATTACCTACCGCCTAACCCAATGATTTATTAGTTATATGTTGATTAACTTTTGGTTATATGTTATGTTTTTTAAAGTTGACTGCCAATCATTATATCTATTCATTGTCTGGAAGCAAATGAGACAATATGAGAACAGACGGATAACAACTTCACAGAAGGAGGAGTACACATGCCATTATTGCGTTTTGATGTAATTGAGGGCCGTGATGAAAAATCGCTGCAATTGTTATTAGATACTGCTCACCAAGCGATGGTTGAAGCATTTGGTGTTCCGGAAAGAGACCGTTATCAAATTGTCCATCAGCATCCCGCAAACGAGCTTATAATCCAAGATACGGGATTAGGGTTTCAGAGAACCAAGGATCTGGTCATCATTAGTATGACAAGCAAAGCAAGAACCGAAAGCCAAAAGGAAAAATTGTATGCTCTGCTTGCTGAAAGGCTAGAAGAAAAATGCGGAATTTCCCCTGAAGACCTCATGGTATCTATTACTGAGAATGGTGACGCAGACTGGAGTTTCGGTCTTGGTGAGGCGCAATTTTTGAATGGAAAACTATAAGATTTCGTCTCCCCATAAAAAAAAGAGAGAGCTCCAAAGAAGCTCTCTCTTTTTTTCATAAATGCGGAAGTCATCAGTATAGAAGCATCCAGCAATACGAAAAACCTGGATCTCCTTTTAGATTCGGTTTAAATGCCAATTGGAAGCTGACTTTGGCCGAAAATATAAAATTTTGCTGATTTGCATAATAAGATAACTCATAATCCCCATTTACAACAGGTTGGATGCTATAACTTATTGATCATTTCCATGAACATGACACTTTTGCCAATCCGGAAATGTCAGTCTGACAAATATAAAAAGTCATGTAAACGGGTGTGAACCGTACTTACATGACTCACCATGGAAACAAAGGCTCTTTTTCAGGTGCCGCTTTCCTTATTTCTCTTCTTCACACACTGTGTCACCAGGCTCGCAAAATTGATCGGCCCATGCCTGCATTTCTTGAAATACAGCTTGAAGCGCTGTTCCTTTTTCAGTTAGCGTGTAGATGACTTTGACCGGCGTTTCAGGGAGAACCTGCCGTTCGACAATCTCGTTTTGTTCAAGCTCCTTCAAGCGCTCTGCCAACATTTTTTGGCTGATCATCGGTATTGTTTCCGTTATCTCTTTAAACCGTTTCGGCCCATCCATTAGCACATGGATGATCAGACCGTTCCATCGTTTTCCCAGCAATGAGAATGCGGATTCCATTTTAGGGCACATCGTATTTCCCACAAGTCTTCATCCCTTCATCTATTGATTGACATGTATTCAATGATCCATTACAATAATCTTTCAAGTTACATTTAGTAAGCTTCTAACTTTTCTATTATCATACCACGTTTATCCGAAGGAGGAAACACTATGACGAATACTCTGGATGTTTTAAAAGCACGTGCATCTGTAAAGGAATATGATACAAATGCCCCGATCTCTAAGGAGGAGCTGACTGAGCTATTAGACCTTGCCGCTAAAGCGCCTTCTGCTTGGAACCTTCAGCATTGGCATTTTACAGTATTCCACAGCGATGAATCAAAAGCGGAGCTTCTTCCTGTAGCGTATAATCAAAAACAAATCGTTGAGTCTTCTGCTGTTGTTGCCATTTTAGGCGATTTAAAGGCAAATGAAAACGGTGAAGAAGTTTATGCTGAATTAGCAAGCCAAGGCTATATTACGGATGAAATCAAACAAACATTGCTCGGCCAAATCAACGGTGCTTACCAAAGCGAGCAATTCGCACGTGATTCCGCTTTCTTAAATGCTTCTTTAGCTGCTATGCAGCTTATGATTGCCGCAAAAGCAAAAGGTTATGACACTTGCGCAATTGGCGGATTTAACAAAGAGCAGTTCCAAAAGCAATTTGATATCAGTGAGCGCTATGTTCCGGTTATGCTTATTTCAATCGGCAAAGCAGTGAAGCCTGCCCATCAAAGCAACCGCCTGCCGCTTTCAAAAGTATCAACTTGGCTGTAAGGATATGAAAAACCTTAGTCCGAAATCCGGACTAAGGTTTTTTTATACAATCGCCTCTTTGTACCATTCACGAGCTTGTTCAGCTTCATGCTGAGTCAGCTGATGGCCCCCGTCCTGCCAGTAAACGGAGGCTGATGCCCCGCTGTCACGTAAATAGCGGTAAAGCTCTTCTGATTCTTCCTTCGTGCAGAGAGGGTCGTATTTCCCGGCACCGATAAAAACAGGGAGCCCCGCCATATCAGGCAGCTCGATACCTCGAATCGGAACCATTGGGTGATGCAGAATAGCCCCTTTTAACACATCTTTATAATGAAAAAGCAGGCTTGCCGCAATGTTTGCGCCGTTTGAATAACCGACTGCAATCACTCGGCCGCGATTAAACTGATGCGTTTCTGCAGCCTCGTCGATAAAATCTTTCAATTCTCTTGTCCGCACCACAAGATCCTTTTCATCAAAAACTCCTTCACTCAGACGTTTGAAAAATCGCGGCATTCCATTTTCAAGCACCGATCCTCTGACACCAAGCAAATGGGCATCAGGGTCTATAAACCGCCCCAATGAAAGCAGATCGTGTTCATTACCGCCCGTGCCATGCAACAGCAAAAGTACGTTGTCAGATGTTCCTTTTTCATAAATATGCTTCATTATAAATTCCCCCTATTAAAGTTCAGGTAAAATGTCTGTAATTTGTTGTCTATGTTTCTCCAGCCATTCAGGCAGTTTTAAGGAAGTCCCTAGCTCAGCAAACGTTTCATCTGTCATAAAGCCTGGTTCATCTGTAGCAATTTCAAATAAGATACCGCCTTTCTCCCTGAAATAAACTGATGTAAAGTATTCCCTGTCGAGAATTTCTGACGAAGGCAGATGGTTTTCAGCAATAATCGGCAGCCATTTCGCCTGTTCCTTTTTCTTTGTCCGAAACGCTACATGGTGTACCGTACCATATCCTCCGACTCCTCTTTTTTCAGGGTATAAATGGACATCAATGACACCGCCGACGGCCGCTGAGGTTGCCAGTCTGACAATCTGGTCTTCTTCGGCCACTTTGGTGTATCCAAAGCTTTCCATTAACAATTGTATGGTCGCCTGCGGGTCGTAGGAATATAGCAGCACACCTTTCATTCCCGTAATTGCTTCATTTGTTGTGATCCCGTCAGGCGTCCACTCGCTTTTGCCGCTTTTCGCATCCTCCATGATCGCCAGCGGAAGGTCTTCTGTATCATCAAAAATAAGACCTTTTTCACCAAACAACGTTTTTTCCTCTAGGCTCAGCCCGCTTTTCTCAAGACGCTCCTTCCAAAAAGACAGGGAGCCTGAGGGAACTGAAAAGTACACCCGGCCCGCTTGGCCTTTTCCTACCGTTCCCTGTCCGCTTCCTTGGAACGGAAAAAAGGTCATTATTGTACCGGGATCTCCGTTTTGATTCCCAAAGTAAAAATGATACGTTCCGGGATCATCAAAGTTTACTGTTTTTTTAACAAGCCTGAGCCCAAGCACTTCTGTATAAAATCGCAAGTTTTCTTGCGGATCTCTGGCGAATGCTGTGACATGGTGCAATCCTTCTGTTTTCATTTTCTCACTCCTATTTATCTCGATTTCAAGATATTTATTATTTTAAACCTTTATTGAAAAGGATGCAAACCATGTGTTTTGATTAAATAATTGAAAAAATCATTTTTTTCTAATAATTATCTTGTGATCTTTTCTTACAACTGCTATTATAGTGAGCATTATCATGTTTCAGGAGGAAAGTAAATGGTTAAAAAAGCACTTATTGTTATTCTCATTCTTTTGCCATTCGTTCAGCTCGCGCTTTTGCCGCTTGTGAATCGAATAGAACCGATTATGTTCGGCCTGCCGTTTTTCCACTTTTGGCTGCTGCTGTGGATTATTGTTACGCCGTTATGCTCGTTTGGCATTTATCAGATGCAAAAAAAAGATGGAGGACTTGAATAATGCAAGGGAATCTGACTGCACTTCTCATTACTGCTATTATTGTTTTAACCGTTGTCTGTATCGGCTTTCTCGCCGGAAGAGACAAATCCTCACGCACTTCTTTGGAAGAATGGTCTGTCGGCGGCAGACGCTTCGGCGGTCTTCTCGTCTGGTTTTTAGTAGGCGCTGACCTTTATACGGCCTATACTTTCTTAGGGTTGACCAGTACTGCTTTTACAGGCGGAAGTGTTGCATTTTTCGCCATTCCTTATTCTGTGTTGGCCTACTTTATCGCCTACTTCTTCTTGCCGAAACTTTGGAAAGTTGCGAAAATTCATAAATTAACAACACTCGCGGATTATGCCCGGGAACGTTTTAACAGTAAGCTTTTGGCAAGCCTCGTTGCCATCGTCGGGGTACTCATGCTTATTCCGTACATATGCCTTCAGCTGAGCGGCATTCAAGACACGCTTCAGGTTGCCGGCACTGGATATATTAACGTAAAATTCGTTGTGATCATTTCATTTATTCTTGTTGCTCTTTACACATTCTTCAGCGGGATTAAAGGGCCCACATATACAGCCATCATTAAGGACATTTTAGTATGGGTCATTATGCTGTTTATGGTGGTGTCCCTCCCTCTCATTCATTTTAACGGCTGGACACCGATGATTGACACGTTAGTGAAGGAAGCGCCGCAAATGCTGACGATACCTGCAGAAGGGCCAAAAGGCATCCCTTGGTTTATCACAGCATCTATTGTTTCCGCTCTGGCACTTTTTATGTGGGCGCATGCCGCTACAGGTGTTTTCACGGCGAAAAGCGCTGATGCAGTAAGAAAAAACAGCATGTTTTTGCCGCTTTACAATATTGTGTTAATATTGGTTATTTTTCTTGGCTTTATCGCCTTTCTTGTCCTGCCGGAAGATACAAATCCAAGGCTGGCGCTGCTGCATTTGATTCAAACATCTTACGGCGGCGTGGCACAAGGCTTTGCATATGCCACTATCGCTCTTGCTTCATTAATACCTTGTTCCATTATGGCAATCGGCGCATCGAATTTATTCGCCAACAACCTATACCGGGATTTGATTCATCCGAATGTGTCGCAAAACAAGCTGACCCTCGTCACACGTTCAATGGTCTTTGTTGTCATCGGTCTTGCGCTGCTGTTTGGAATGCTGTTCCCGACTGCCTTAGTGACACTTCAGCTATTAGGTGTATCCGGTATGGTGCAAATCTTCCCTGCGATTGCTGTCAGCCTGTTCTGGAAAAACCAAACGAAAGAAGCAACGGTTATCGGATTATTAGCCGGCCTAGCGGTAACGTTTATTGTGTATATCACTCAATCCGCACATGGCATTTATGAAGGATTCTGGGGATTGGCCGCCAACATGATCGCTGTGGTCATCCTGAATCCGCTGTTCGTTAAAAACGCGGGATCCAATCCTGTCATTGAAGGTTTATTTGGCAAAAAACAAGACGCTAATCCAAATCAAAAGGGCGCATAAAAAAACCATACGCGGCAGCCGCGTATGGTTTTTTTTACATTTCTTTTTTCAGTGTTTCAATTGCCTTTTCCATTTGCGTATCATTATCAGACAGCTTCTTTTGAAGTTCTATCATTAATTTCGTTGTTGTATCGCCAGTCAGTATGCCTGTTTCATTCAGCTTCTCTTTTTTCTGGAACTGTTTGACGACAGATACAAAATCCTGGTCATACATACTGTTAACCTTTACCTTGTAACCAAGTGCTTTGAGCATTTTCTGAGCCACTTTGACGTTTGTGCCTGTATCACCTGATTTGTACGTTTTATCTGCGTCCAAATACGGCAGCTTCGCGTAATCAGGCAGCTCTGCTTTCACTTGAGGCTTGATGCCTTTTTTGTGAATCCATTCGCCATCAGCAGTCAGCCATTTGGCAACTGTCAGTTTGACGGTAGAGCCATCATCATATTCTTTTGCCGTTTGTACTGTACCTTTGCCGAATGTCGTCTCGCCGATTAACGGTACGTTTGACGATTCATGAAGGGCAGCGGCCATAATTTCGGCTGCGCTTGCTGTACCGTCATTTACTAAAACGACGGTCGGCTTGGTCACTTTCCGTTCTTTTTCGGCCTTCATGACTTCTTTTGAACCGTTTTTGTATTCAACCTGCATGATGTTTTTCCCTTTATCAATGAACAGGTTGCTCATCGTAATCGCCTGTTCCATTAAGCCGCCCGGGTTGCCTCTCAAGTCTAAAATATAGCCTTTGGCGCCTTTTTTCTCTAAACTGTCAATCGCATCTGTCAGCTCTTTAGCTGTTGTTTCAGAGAAAGAAGTGATTTGAATTTCTCCGATGTTGTTGTCTTTCATCTCTGAATAGACAGTCTCTACAGGAATGGTATCGCGCTTAATGGAAAGATCGATATTCCCCACTCCCGCTCTGTTCAGTTCAAGCTTCACCTTTGTGCCCTTTTTGCCTCGGATTAAAGCGACGGCTTCATTTACATTCATGCCTTTTACGCTTTTTCCATTTACCTTAATGATTTGGTCCCTCGGTTTGATACCGGCTTTTTCAGCAGGTGAACCTTTAATTGGGGATACAATAAGGATTTCTCCGTCTTTCTCCTCTACTTGGGCTCCGATTCCTTCAAAAGATGCTGAAATCGTCTCGTCGAATGATTTCGCTTGCTCTTGATCCATATATGTAGAATACGGATCATCCAGTGATTGAATCATTCCTTTAATTGCTCCGTCTACTAATTTGTCATCATCTGTTTTTTGGTAATAATCACTTTTGATTTGCTCATACGCTTTATTTAATTTGTCGAACTTGCTGTCTCCTGTGCTTGCTGATTTTTGGCCCAGGATACTGGAATTGCCCGTAATAAATAAAGTAAGCGCCGAAGCGACAACTGCAGTGATCAGCACAATAAAAAACAGTTTTAATTGCCGTTTCAATTAAACACCACCTTTTTCTTCTTACATTATTATCATGGACGAATTCTTATTCGTCAACTCGGAGCAGAAATGAAAGAGAAACGCCCTTCTTTTGCTTTTCATAAACCTATGTCTTTATACGACATATGATAAGGAAAAAGGAGGATTCGATATTGAGCCGATATTTAGAAATGCTGTCCTTATTCGGTGTCGCAGGGGCGCACCCAGGCGGGCTGGCTTTTTCAAAAGCGGTCTTGCAAAAGGCTGCGCCCTCTCCGGATCAGCCGATTCTTGATGCCGGATGCGGAACAGGGCAAACGGCGGCTTATTTAGGACATTTGCTGTATCCTGTAACAGTCGTTGATAAAGATCCTATTATGCTTGAGAAAGCGAAAAAAAGATTTGCGAATGAAGGGCTTGCCATCCCTGCATATCAGGCGGAGCTGGAACATCTCCCGTTTTCTTCTGAGTCCTTTTCCTGCGTCCTGTCAGAATCGGTCCTCAGTTTTTCACGCCTGACATCCTCTCTTCAAGAAATTTCAAGAGTTTTAAAACCCGGCGGGATGCTGATTGGTATCGAAGCTGCTTTAAAAAAACCGATGCCCCCTGCAGAAGAGAAGCAAATGATGGATTTTTACGGATTTACTTGCTTACATGAAGAAAGCGAATGGCATAAACTCCTAAGATCCTATGGCTTTCAAAAAACAGAAGCGATGACACTTCTTCCGGAAGACATGGAATTTGAACCAACCACAGAAATGGATTTATCGCAAACGATTGATCCCATCTATTACGATACGCTTCAAACACATTATCAGCTCATGCAGTTATATAGTGAGTACATGGGTCATTGTATTTTTATCGCGTACAAGTAAAACGGCGTATCGCCCCCTGTTTTCGTCCAACCTTTTTTTCCTATCTATCATATGCTGATAGAAAGTCAGGATAGGAGGGGAACAATATTGGAGAGATATTATCATCTTTGCAAAAACCATCAAGGTAAAGTCGTCAGAATTACAGAGAGAGGCGGGAGAGTTCACGTCGGCAGAATTACCCGTGTAACAAGAGACAGAGTTTTTATAGCTCCGACCGGCGGAGGGCCAAGAGGTTTCGGTTACGGATATTGGGGCGGTTATTGGGGATACGGAGCAGCTTACGGTATTTCCCTCGGTTTAATTACAGGGGTCGCTCTTGCTGGTTTATTCTTCTGGTAAGCATAGAACAAATGCTAGATTCACCAGACACAATGAAGCCCGCTTATCTAGTGTAAGCGGGCTTTTCATTTTAAATTTTCTTCACTTTTTCAAAGTACTCTTCAAGCGTTAAATCATTATCTTGGATGACCTTTGCGGCTTTTTTGCCTACATAGCGCAGATGCCATGGCTCATATTCATATTTCGTGATATCTTCTTTATTTTTCGGATAGCGAATGATAAAGCCATATTTATAAGCATTGTCCTGCACCCATTTCCCGTCTGCCGTGCTTCCGAACGCTTCATTTAGCTCAAAGCCATTGCTCCGGCTCGAAATGTCCATCGCAAGGCCTGTTTGATGCTCGCTTTCACCCGGGTAAGCGACCGCTTCCTTTGCCTTCTTTTCCCCTTTTAGGCTTACTTCATTGTCAAAAATAACTTTCTGTCTGTCATACGAACGGTACCCTGAGACAGCTGCCAGTTCATAGCCTTCCTTTTTGGCAGCATCGAACATTGTTTTTAATGCGTCGGCCGCTTCTTTTCTGATGTAACGTTTTTGAATCTTTTCTTCAAAAGAAAACTCTACATCAGGTATGACAAGATCGCTAGGTTCATAGTTTCCGGGCAGTGCATATTGTTTATTGACAAGCGCGAGTATATTTTCTGGATTTTGAATGGTTTCCAGACCATCGACTTTTTTAATATCATTGAAATACTGGCTTTCCAATGAAAACTCACTGTTTTGAGTGTTTGATTTTTTGCTGTCAGCTGTTTTTTGTTCTGTTTGCTTTGTTTCTGCTGTGGTTTTCGTATCCTTTTGAGCATCTCCGTTCGACATGCTGCAGCCGGCTCCGACTATTGCCGTTACACTCAGAGCGGCAGCCAGTGAGAACCATTTACCGGACTTTTTCATATTACATTACCTTCCTTTTATCAATCGTTTCCGCATTCATAAAGAAGAGGCTGCCGGCACCCAGCACGCCTCTTGATATATTTTATTGTGATACGGAATGTAAAGCCACTTCTATCATATCATGAAATGTCGTTTGACGCTCTTCCGCTGTCGTTTCTTCTCCTGTTAATACGTGATCACTCACGGTGAGAATTGACAGGGCTTTTCTTCCGTGCTTCGCTGCTAATGTATACAATGCAGTTGTTTCCATTTCAACGCCAAGCACACCGTATTTTGCAAGTTTTTCAATTTGCGAATCGTCGTTGTAGAACTGGTCAGCTGTAAATACGCTTCCTACAGTCACCGGCACACCTTTATCCTTTGCGGCATCATAGGCATTTTTTAAAAGCTCGAAATCTGCGCAAGGCGCAAAATCAATGCTTCCAAAAGCGACTCTGTTCATTTGTGAATCAGTTGAGGAGGTCATCGCCAAAATGACGTCTCGCACTTTGACATCTTTACGAATAGCGCCGCAAGAACCGACTCTTATTAGATTTTGCACATCGTAGCTTTGAATTAATTCATTCACATAAATTGAAATAGACGGAACTCCCATTCCCGTGCCTTGTACTGAGATTTTTTTACCTTTATATGTACCCGTAAATCCATACATGCCTCTGACTTCATTGTAGCACTCTACATTTTCAAGATACGTTTCTGCAATAAATTTTGCTCTGAGAGGATCTCCCGGCAAAAGCACTGTATCTGCAATTTGTCCTTTTTCAGCACCTATATGTACACTCATCTCATATCCTCCTGTAAATCTAAATTATCATCCAGCCCGTCCATTTTACAACGAATGTCATGATGAAACAAACTTCAGCATTGATTATAAAGGAATATGTCGAAAAAAGAAATGTTCGAGGATCTGTTTGGCACTTCCTCAGAAAAACGGATAATCGGGGTGTTAATTTGAAAACCTAACCGCAGGAAGGAGGGGTGGGACATGGGTAAAAAACATCGCAACCGGATCACCGGCCAAAAAAAGAACAATCATATACCTGAAAAAGATATCATTGCAGCTGAAGAAGCACACGGGAAAGAATATTCTGCTGCCAAACGCAAGCCTTAAAACTGCAGAAAACTGCGGGTTTCCGCAGTTTTCTTTTCATTATGTCGTTTGTACAATCAGACGATTGATTTTCCTCCAGCCGGCGGGAAGCAGTTGATAATATGTTTTCCCTTTTCTGCCTTCATCAATCAAGATCACGTCCCCTGTGGCCATAAATCTTGCATCATAATCACTCGGAACAGTGTCGAATACATTAAACAAAGAGAATGCTCTTTTCAGCACGTCTTGATGATCGCTCCCGTTCAGTTCAGTTCGATAGACGGCTCTGTAGCCCTTTTTTTCGCCAAACCGGGGTGTCTGAAATATTGTCACGTCATAGGAACAAGACTTCTTTTTAAACACGGATAACATCATCAAGATCCCCTCCCTCTTATTTCTTTAACATATTGGCGTTTTTGCTGTGTTTTCCTCTCTCTATTTTTGTCGAAACCGCTTAATCTTTTCGTCAAAACCTTTTACTAGGAAAAACAGAAGCAAGCCGAGACTGAAGCCTCCTAACACATCTGTCAAAAAATGAACCCCCAGATAGACTCTGCTTATGCCGACCAAAACAGCAATTACACCGGCTATGATATATACCAATTTTTTATGCTTGGACAAAAACGGGAGGTGTTTCACTAAAAAGTAAGCAATAACAGGATAGACACAAGCTGCATTCATGGAATGGCCGCTCGGAAAACTGAAGGATGATTCATGAACCAGCGGTGCAAAATCAGGCCTCACTCTTTCGATCCATTCTTTTAAGACTTTGTTTAACAGCCGATCTGTGCCGAATACTAAGAGCATCAACAGGCCGTCCCATGTTTTTCTGTAGAAAAACATGCCTGCTCCAATGATGACAATTAGAGGGAGCAGAAAAGAAGAAGCACCAAGATGCGTGATCCCCGTCATGACTTCATTAAGCCATGGCTGACGGATCAAAACAGCTGCCTTGCTTATTGCTTCATCTGCAGATTGAACAGCATTTGTATGAATGGCCGCAGCTAGAATGAGAAAGAAAAGAAACAAGCTAACGGGCTTGTACAATTTAACCACCTCAATTTTCACAGAAGTCATAGAACATGAATAATAAAACCGGAGCTGACCGCTCCGGTTTTAAGCCTCACTCATCTTCATCCAGCTCTTCATCTATCATACATTTTTCTATCAAATAATCAAAGGTAATATCAGCGATTTCAAACAGCTCATCCTCACTCGGTATGTAGCCCCGTCTTGCAAGCTCTCTGTAAAAAAATTCAGCGATTTCTTCCGTATCAATCACAAGATCTATTTCTTTCATCTCCGTACCGCCTCCTTTTTTATGTTTTATGAAAAAACAGGCTGAATTATACCCGGTGTTCTAAACAATTCTTTCAGTCATATATTGAATAAAAAACGAGCCATGGGAGGCTGACGCTATGATTGCTAAAATGATGGAAGCACTGGACGGAGAAAGATTTGATATCATAATGGAAAAAACGCTCAAAGGAATGACGCGTGTGATGATTTGGGGCTGTCTGCCATATTTTTTATATGTCTTGATCCGTATGTTCACAAACTAACTGAAATGCTCTTTTAAACTTTCCAAAACAAACATCATCATGTCTTTATATTCTTCATCATGAAACATTTCGTACAGAATTTTGTAGTCATTATAAATATCCAGAAGCTCATCAACAATTGACACAGCAAGGATGTGAAGGGTATCTTGATCTTCATCATCGCCTTCAAACTGAAGAAGAGCAGACGATGCGATATCTTCGCCGATCTCATGGCCAGTTTCTCCGACATAATGGACAAACAACAGCTGATGCACAAACTGGTCCATTTCATATTTTCTAAGCACCAGCGTGAGATCCTCTTCCTCCGTTTCAAGCCACTCTCCATCCTTTAAACGGGTCAGCTCATAAATGATATCTTCCCAGCCATCTTCTAAATATCTCCAAATTTCTGTTCTATGGCCGATAATGCGAAAGAGTTCTTTTCCATAATCTTTTACATAAACAACGTCCCCAATAAGGAATTCATACTCAATATCAAGCTTCTCCATGTCGACAATGACACCCTCATAATCTTTATAAAGCTGAATAGATGATTCAAAGTATAAAACTTCGTTATGATTGACTTCATAAAGATAGTGTTTATCAATTTGGTGTACTTTTGTGATGGTGCCGACTGTTCCATACATAATGACGACTACGATATCCCCTACTTGGAATTTCGGTTTATTTTGCTTCATGGTGTCTCCCCCTCGCCGCAACATTTCTCATACGCTATCGTATGCCGGGTGAAGCCAATTCGCATGGGCATGAAAACCAAAGGAAATATCCAATTATGGTATGGGGGACATAAAAAAATCCGCAGTTATCTGCGGATGAAACAGCTATTATCTGCCGTGCACTTCAGACTCGTATTGATCCCAAGCTTCATCAAACGTCGCCATCGTGTGAAGGTAATCAGCATTCAGCTCCAAATATGAACTGATTTCATGATAATCGGTAGATGTTTTTGGAAAGCTGTGATCCTCATACGCCTGATTGGCAAATTCACTGATGCTGTCCTTCGGCTTAGGGTGTCTGTATTTCAATAAATAGTGATAAAAGGATTTCATGGGTTTCCCCTCCTGGTGTCTGTCTTTTGTTGTTCTATTATACAGTTCAAGTGTAAAATTACAACAAAAGAATACTGAAACATGACTCAGGAGAAGTCAAAATAGTTGCGTTTCAAAATTCTTTCTGTCTCCATGAGCTGCTGATATGTCAGGCTTTCAGGCAGTTTTTTTGTTTGAATTAAAAGCAGCTGATCCTCAATCTCCTTAACCGTGTTTTCCTCTTGATAGGTCATACCGCAGGAAGAACATACCATGGCAGGGGTGTCTGTCAGTTCTATAGCCCTCGATCCATCAGGGAGCTCCCAGTACACCGTGTTCCTGCCGGGCACCGCTTCAAGCTCGCCGCACCATTCGCATGTTTTCATGAAGAATCCCCTCCGCATTCAGTCTCTTTCTGTTTTTTCTGCTGCGCCAAAAATTTCTTTTCTTTGAGCTGATCTCTTTTCTCACGCCGATTTTTTAATGTTTCATGCTCCGGATTTGCGATGTATGCCTCTCTCCTTTTGATTCTGTCTACATTTTCAGGTGTAAACGAAACCTCTTTGTCAGCAAAAATGGCACTCAGCCCGATCGGCTCCTTTTTGTCAGCGGTTTCAGGGAAAACGGACTCAAAATAGGCGTCTGCCTGATTGGGGATATAATTCTCTGGTTCCGGATATGACGTAATCACACCTTCAAAATTTCTTAAGATCACTTTGTCAGGACTTTGTGACAGGACATAGTTTGGCTGCAGGGCGATTTTACCGCCGCCGCCTGGTGCGTCAACGACAAAGGTAGGAACCGCATAGCCTGAGGTATGACCTCTCAGCCCTTCAATGATCTCCAAACCTTTGGAAACAGGAGCTCTGAAATGCCCAATTCCTTCTGACAGATCACATTGGTAAATATAATAAGGACGGACTCTGATTTTTACCAAGTCATGCATGAGCTTTTTCATAATTGGAACCGAATCATTAATACCTGCTAATACGACAGCCTGATTTCCGACCGGCACTCCCGCGTTCACCAGCTTTTCACATGCCTCAACGGATTCTTCTGTCATTTCGATGCTTGTGTTAAAATGGGTGTTCAGCCAGACCGGATGATATTTTTTCAATATCTCGCACAGATGATCGGTAATGCGCTGCGGGAAGACGACGGGCGCTCTTGTTCCGATTCTGATGACTTCCAGATGCGGAATGCTGCGCAGCTCTTTTAAAATATATTCTAAAATTTGGTCGTTGATGAGCAGCCCATCACCGCCTGAAATTAAACAATCACGGATTTCGGGTGTTTCCCGGATATAAGCAATTGCAGCATCAAGCTGTTTTTTGGGGACTCCCATTCCGATTTGTCCGGAAAAGCGCCTTCTTGTGCAGTAGCGGCAGTACATGGAACATTGATTCGTGACAAGAAACAGCACACGGTCGGGATAGCGGTGTGTCAGACCGGGTACCGGTGAATCTTCATCCTCATGAAGCGGGTCTTCCAGATCGTATTTTGTTTTGTGCATTTCTTCAGAAAGCGGCACAGACTGCATGCGTACCGGGCATCTCGGATTGTCGGGGTCCATTAAAGAAGCATAGTAAGGTGTAATATTTAAGGGGATCGTTTTGGTAGAAATTCTGACGCCTTCCTCTTCATCCTCGGTCAGATTGATGACTTTCTTTAAATCATCTAACGTTCTTACAGTGTGTGTCAGCTGCCAAAGCCAATCGTTCCATTTCTCTTCCGGAACGTCCTTCCATAACTCGATCTCCTTCCAATGCCGTTTCGGTTTATACCATTTGTTTTTCAAACGAATTCCTCCTCGCGCATATTTTGACTTACAGTTGCTTGCACCAAATATTCATGTTTTCAAGGCCTTCGGCTATAAAGCAATTATTGATCAGCCTTCCGCCATACTGATAACCTGAATGGTACAACACAGCATTCATCCCAAAAGACGAAGCACGGGCGAGAGAAAATACATGAAAGATATCCTTTCCAGCCATTTCTTTTTCTAACGCCTCGATTAAAAAGCTTGTTAACGAATGGCCGCGATATTCCGGCAGCACAGCGCAATCGGTTATTTCTGCATGCCCAAGCTCTGGATTGATTTCTGCGCTTGCTGCGCTGATCAGGCGGTCATGATCAAGCATGATATAATACACCGTATTTGCATTCATCGTCTTTTCAATATAAGCGGGGTCAAATACCGGTGTTGGGTACGTGCGGAATACTTTTTTATACAGCATCGATAGCTGGTACATGTCGTTTGTTTCTGCTTTTCTCATCGTAAAAACGGGTGTACTGTCGTTGCGAAGACGGGGCGCTGTGCGATATATGGCTTCGATGATTTCCTGTTCCTCTGTATAAGAATCTGTTTGTCTCCGGCTTTCTGAAAGGTAACGTACCATGACACAAGCCGAATGGCCGAGATAATAGCCCTTTAGATAGCCCTCCGGCGCAAATAATTGTTTGGCAAGGATTGGCTCATCATGCTGCTTCGCATAGACAATGATTTTTTCTGCATTCTCTTCTTTTGCCGCTGCCACGATATCCGGCAGGGCCTTCTCAATGGCTCCGTCATAACGGACCACTCTGATTCGTTTATTAAAACCGTCATGGTCCAAAACTGTTGTGACACCGCTACTCTTTATTGACTTGAGCATCCGCATCCTCCCCATCTGTATGAAGCCCGCACCAATCCATGACAAAAAGTGCAATAATTTTAGCAGATTCTATCATGGCTTCAACCTCAATGTATTCATTGGCCTGATGAGCCGTTTTTGTTTCCCCCGGCCCGAAAACGATAACTGGTGTATCTCCTGCATGGTACAAAAGCCCTCCATCCGTTCCCCACGGGGAAGCCTCAATAATCGGCTCTGTCTGTTTCATTTTTTGATAGGCTGATTGCAGCACAGAAATTAAAGGGTGATCATCAGGTAAATCATTCGGCAGCCATTGAGCGCCAAACCATTCTACTTGTACGGGATGGCGTTTAAACCATTCGTCATGGTATTCTAAATCCTTCAGCCAGTTTTCCAATTCAAGTTTTACAGCTTCTGGTTTCTCATGGGGAGCAATTCCGCATCTCCCTTCTATGACGACACGGTCTGCAACTGAAGATGGCCAGGCACCGCCTGAGATGGTGCCGATATTCACCGGTACCGGTATTGGGATATTGTCATACAGCGGATCTGAAATTCTCGCATTGCGGACTTTCTCCAGCTCTTGTATCGCTGTGATAACGTGCATGCTTTTTTCAATCGCGCTTACCCCTTCATAGCGTGTGCCCCCATGTGCGGATAATCCCTTCACAGTGATCCGAAACCACATCGAACCCTGCTGCTTAATAAATAGTTTCATATTCGTCGGTTCAGGAATCAGCGCCCCGTCAGCACGATAGCCTCTCATGATGGCGGACAGTGTACCGGCGCCGCCGCACTCTTCATCTACAACACTCTGAAACAATACATCTCCCTTCAGTTTGACATCGCAGGCGTGCAGGGCTTCTAAAGCAAAAAGAAGGGCTGTATTGCCTCCCTTCATATCCGTTGAGCCGCGGCCGTATATTTTACCGTTTTCTTCGACAGCTTGATACGGTTCATACTTCCAATCCTTTACGCTTCCTTCAGGCACAACATCGATATGGCCGTTCAAAATCAGGGACCTGCCTCCGCCGGCTCCCGTTTTTTTAGCCACGATATTCGGGCTCTCATGAAAATCGGATCGGTTAGATTTAAAGTAGGGATGCTGTTTTAATTGCTTTATGCTTGGCTCCCATACATCAATGTCCATATGAAATTGCCGCAGCTTTTCAAGCACAACAGCTTGGGCGTTAAACTCTGACCCCAATGTGCTTTTTTCCCCAATCAGCCTTTTGAGAAGACGAATGGCTTTGGCCGAATGCTGATCAAGCCACCCGATTACTTTTCTTTCAATGTCTTGCATCCTCATTCCCCCTCTTAAGAAAAAGGCATATCTATTTTGATTTCAGCTTCTGTCAGCCTCGTCACCTCATCGATTGTCGAGCCATTCATCAGCTCTTTTAAAATGAAGTGATGGCTATCGACCTCAAGAACCGCTTTTTCGGTAATAATCAAATCTACACAGCCTGCAGCAGTTAATGGCAGCGTACATCTTTCTGTTAATTTAGGCCTTCCCTTTTGATCTGTATGACTCATGACGACAACCACTTTTTTCGCTTTTTGGGCAAGCTCCATCGCCCCGCCCATACCAGGCACCTTTTTTCCCGGAACAAGCCAATTTGCCAAATCTCCTGATTGGCTCACCTGCAGGGCGCCTAAAATCGTAATATCAATTTTGCCTTTTCTGATCATCGCAAAAGACATGGTTGTATCAAAATAAGACGCCCCTTTTACAGCGCGGACAGGATAGCCCGCGGCGTTGCATAAATGCGCATCCTCTTCTCCCTTTTCGGGACTTTCTCCAATGCCAAGGACACCGTTTTCCGCTTGAAACATGACCTGCATGTCAGGCGGCAAAAAGTTCGGTACCAAGGATGGGATACCGATACCGAGATTCACAATCATGCCCTGCTTAATTTCAGTAGCAGCCCGTTTTGCAATCTGTTCTCTTTCTGCTACTCCCAAGCCCATTTCCACTTCACTCCCTCGCTTCGTACAACTCCCTCAACAAAAACCCCCGGTGTGACAATCATTTCTTCAGAAATCTCACCCATCGGAACGATACGCTCAGCTTCGGCAAAGGTTCTCCTGGCGGCCATTGCCATAAGCGGGTTCATATTGCGCGCGGTTTTGTCATACGTTAGATTGCCGAATTCATCTGCAATGTAAGCATTGATGAAAGCAAAATCAGCCGTCAGCGCCTCTTCAATCAAGTATCGTTTTCCCGCCACTGTTACAATGTCCTTTTTTTCGCAAACCATTTGATTATCAATGCCCACGTCGGTTAAAATACCGCCAAGCCCCGCTCCGCCGGCGCGAATCCGTTCCGCAAGCGTTCCCTGAGGTGAAAATTGAACCTCTAACGTCCCCTCTGTCATCTGTTTTCCGGCTACAGGATTGGAACCGATATGCGAGGCGATCAGGGTTTTGACCCGTTGATTAACAATAAGCGGGCCGATCCCGATATCCGGGAAACCGGCGTCATTGCAAATCACAGTTAAATCCGTTACACCGCTGTCCAATATCGCTTCAATCAATGAAGGAGGCGACCCGACTCCCCCAAAACCGCCAAACATCAGAACCGATCCATCCCGAACATCTGCAATTGCTGTGTCAATGCTGATTGCTTTTTGAAATGGCGCCATTTAATGTCAATCCTTTTTTAAGTTTTTTTCGACCGCTGCAACTGTTTCTGAAAAAATAGAGATAAGCTCTTCCATTTCACCGTCTGAAATGGTAAAAGGAGGAGCAATAATGACAGCATCTCCTTCTCCACTGTCTATTCCAGCTTTGGAAGGATAAACAATCAGCCCGCGTTTTTTCGCCTCGCTGACAATAATCTGGGTTATCGCCTGCTCTGGCGGAAACACTTTCTTCGTTTTTTGGTCTGCCACAAATTCAATGCCTAATAGCAGTCCTTTTCCGCGCACATCACCTATAATGCCGCTTTGAGATGCCGCCTCATCAAGCTTCTTCTTCAGCGCAGCGCCCTTTTTTTCTGATTGTTTGATCAAGCCGTGCTTTAACACATATCGCAAAACTTCAAGAGCAGCTTTGGCTGAATAGGGATGTGCACTATATGTGTGACCGCTCATAATCACACCTGACCCTTGTTTTATCGTTTCAATAATAGAATCAGATACGACGGCAGCAGCAATAGGCGCATACCCCGCACCGAGTCCCTTCCCCAGTACAGCAATATCAGGTACGGTGTCCCAATGCTCTGTCGCGAGCATCCTTCCTGTTCTCCCAAGCCCCGTCATCACTTCATCTGCAATAAAAAGCACATCGTGTGTGCGGCATACCTCACTTAATCTCTCATAATATCCCGGAGGCGGAGTAATCGCTGCTCCTGCAGCACCAATAATAGGCTCAGCCACAAAGCCGGCGATGAATTGGCTTCCGATTCTTTTGATCATAGTGTCCAGTTCATCAGCTGCAGTCTGAACAAAGTCTTCTTCTGTCTCGTGATTCAGCCGATAAATATGTGGAGCTGAGATAGCTGGATACCGCTCAATGAGATGGGTGAACCGGTATCTCCTTTCATAAAAACCAGACAATGAAAGCGCTCCCAAAGTTATTCCGTGGTAACTGCTCCATCGAGACAAAAAGATGGATTTTTGTGTTTGCTTTTTTTCCTGCCAATACTGAATGGCGATTTTCATAGCTGTTTCTATCGCTTCTGATCCGCTGTTGACAAAAAAAGACCAATTCACATCTCCGGGCAGCTCCTGTGCCAAGAGAGCGGCTAATTGCTCGGCGGGCTCACTCGTAAACTGTGAGCGGTAAGCAAAAGACACCTGATCAAGCTGTTCTTTCAGCTTCTCAGTCACATCACGAACTCCGTGGCCGATATTACATGTCACCGCACCTGACGAGCCGTCGAGATATTTTTTTCCGGTCTGATCATAAACATATGAACCCTTCGCATAACTGACAACCGGATAGGCCGAGCTAAGCTCTGGCTTAATCAAATAACTGCTCATGCTCCCACCTCAAAACCCCTTTTACCATATTGTATGAGTGTCCAAATGGCGGCATGACGTTCCCCGCAAAAACTTTTTCACATAAAAAGAGCCTTCCTAATAGGGAAGGCTCTTTTGAAATTTCAGCATCTAGCAAATAAAAGCGGCTCCAACAATAATTAATAAAATGAACAAGACAACAATTAACACAAATGTATTTGTCCCGCAGCCAAATCCGTAACCGTACCCAGAGTATCCATACATGCTGTTTTCATCCTTTCTTATCACGATATACGGCATTTTATGCGGGCCAAGTCCCAAATGGTTTGTGCAAACGCCTATTTCATGTAAGGAAATAATGAAATACAGTATGCACCCGCTCATATTTTTTAAACGTCAGCTTTTCGTAAAACTGAGTTGCACCGTCAGTGCTTGCAGCCACTAAGTAGGCTGCTTCCATTCCTAGTGATTTGGCGATGGACAGCATTTCTTTCACTAAGATACTGCCGTAGCCCTTCCTTTGAAACTGATCTAAAATTGCCACTTCTTCGATTTTAGCCGTTTTCTCTTGATGATCGATAAACAGCTCGCCGCACCCAATGGGAACTTTCTGTGCCTGGTCGCTGTAACAAACAACAAGAATGATTATATCTGCTTCATAGAAAGGATATTTTCTTTTTAATTTTTGTTCAGCGATTGCTTCTCCAATATAAATGGAATCGTAAATTTTCATAATAGAAGATCCGTCGCTAAGACTTTTTGCCGTCCCCCATGCGGTTAAAGGATGTCCCATCTGCCCCTTCCAGTCACTAAGCTTCATGTCATATAGTAGCTCATCCTCGACGACAAAACCGCTTTTTACAAGTGACTGCTTCAAACTGAGCGGAAAAACATGCTGCGGCGACGCTTTTAAATGGAGATAATTCGCATCAAGCAGCTTTGGTACGGAGGGTAAAAATTTAAGTAACCGCTCCAATGGAAACGTATCATGGAGCTGAACAAAGTTATGAGAAAAAATTTGCGGAAGCTGCGGATCTCTGTATACGCTGTAATGATCAAACGATGCCGATTCAGACGTTAACAATATATATTGATGTTCCGTTTTTGAATAATGTCCTGTCATGAACGTCTCCTTTTTATGACCTATACCTTTACTCTGTTGCAATATTCAATTTCTTTATAATCTCATCGTACACCGGATAAAACGGCTTTCCAATTGGAAATTGCTGAATATTTCGGAAAGAAGCGGAGATTGGCTTCTGATGTAAAAAAAACTTCCTTGTTACTTGTTCACTAATCGGGTGAAAGACGCCGTTTAGAAACAAAAACGGCTCGCGTTCGATGAAAAACAGACGTCGGCCAGGCGGATTTTTGATCAATTCAGATCGTTTCCACGTAATCGGCGGCCCTTCCGGAAGCGTCTCCATCTCTTCTTTTCCAATTGTCACTATGTCTTTTCTTTGAAATTGATAAAATTGAAACGCATACTGGTCCACAATTCGCCTTTTTTTTCCGGCTTCGATATAAAATATTGCAGGATGGTCAGCTTCCTTTACTAAAATATAATTCGGAATGTTTAAAATTTTGCCAATCCTATATTGGAATAAATATGGGTCTGGAGCAGCGACAGTCCGATTTAGATACAAAAAACCCCACTTTTCTCCAACAGGATGCCTTACACCCTGATCAAAAAAATACACATTTTGATCTGAACCTTTTACAAAAGAGCCGTCAATCAAATCGGCGGGCAGAAACCGATATGCATTTTGAAATGAATCTGGGGTTTTATAGGTTGTGTCTAATACTTCATTTATCGGCAGAAATGGGGTAAAGTTGTTGAGTCTCGCCCAAAAAATTGCGTCGCCATGATTCCAATGCTTCATATCATCATCCCAGTAGCCTCCAAATTTATGATGGATGAGATTAAGTAACGAACGGCGATGCATAACTGAGCAATGATCAACTTGAAAAGCGGCCTGATCAAGCACTGCATTGGCATTTCTGTAGAAATGTGAGATTTCCTCTCCCCTTTCGTTTACATGTACAACTTTTTGTTTTGAATAGACCGCCTGCGCTTCAGGCTTATGTGAAAACTCTTGCACCATACGGCTCAGCCGCTCAGGATGATAAACAGTGTCGTCAGTAAGATAGGAAATGTAATCGCCGTCTGCAAATGGGAGCGCACTGTTAATTAATGTGGCATAACGGGCTGTTTTTAATCGATCTGCAGGATGCACGAAACTGTTATGATATTGAATGCGCCGGTCATGGAGATACTTGTGAATCACCGCAGTTGTTTCTGCATTCGAATGATCATCCATGATAAAAAGCTCCCAAAGATCATGCGTTTGCTGTATCACGCTTTCGATCGCTTTTTGCAAATAATCGGGTTTGTTGTAACTTGTTAAAATAATAGACACTTTCTCTCCCATCTATACCGCCTCCCACCGTCAAACATAAAAACGGCTCCGCAGCAAGCAGAGCCTCTGTCATCATTTAAAAAGCACCCCAGCTTACAACACTTGAGAGTGAAACATGAGCTCTCGTGTTATTTAACGGGTTTTGGAAAATAACCAAATCAGTCAGAACTTCTTTTACGATGACATTTTGAAGTGTATCTCCGTTGATCAAATTGACTTTTGAAACCGGTACGCCCAGCTCTTTTGCAAAAACAAGCTGGCGTCTGAGGTCAGATGGATTTCCTTCAGAAGACGATTGACGTATCAGCAGAATCAGCAAAAGCAAAATAAAATGCAGATCATCTTGGTTTTCTTCTCGATCCACTTGTTTCTCTAAATCCAAATCATCCCTCTCCCTTATCCTTATCTCTGTTTCACAATATGTGCGACTTCGATTTATGGTATAGGCTATGTCCACTCCATTAAAAAATCAGCATTTTCCTTAAATAGATGAAAAATAGATCAGGTACGGCGTTCGACTCATACCAAATAACAGCCGGAAGAATATGAATAACGTGAGTTCACTATCGAATAGGAGGTGTGTGTAATGAGCTCTGAAAATGCACAGTTAAAAAAGGATTTAATTAAAGCCGTTTTAAGCCCTTTATTTCCAACTGCAACAGAAGGAGGAGAAAATATGGATAGTAATCTTAAAGCCTTGCTTGATGCTGCCATCGATCAAAAAGTAGATGAAAGTGAAACGGTTACGGCAGAATCTATTTTAGACCCTTCTCTTCCGGCAAGATGGATTTTTGCCAGAATTACGCCAGGCACAACAATCAGCATTGTGACTGATTCAGGTGACATGATCGGACCGGTTGTTTTCGTTGCTTTCGATCAGGTTCACGGGATCGTATTTGTAACACAGGAAAGCTCCGTCACTCCGGCAGGCCAAGCTACAACATTAATTGATGTAGACAAAGTAGAAAGCGTTACGTTCTTTTCATAACATCCGATGAAAGTCTTGTATATCCAGTCGGGATACGGAGGAATATACAGTTATTTTGATCGCTGGGCTGAAGAATGTTTTCAGAACACTCATACAGAGTATATGATTGCAGATAAACCTGAAGCAGAATCTTTGATGAAGATCGAAGCGTTTCAGCCGGATTTCACACTTATGATGGTTGGAGACCGCGTTCCTCACGACTGGCTGACCTGGTTAAAGGGTAAGGATATCCCCGTGTATGTTTGGCTGACCGAAGACCCATTTTATATGGATATCAGCCTTCAGGTAATTAAGCTTGCTGACGCCATATTAACGATAGAACAAAATGCAGCTCTCTACTATCAAGAGCTCGGCTACCAGAACGTCTATTATGTTCCGATACCAGTTAACCATCGGCTGTTTAAAAAAATGGGCACCGAACATTCCTATCATTCAAATCTGTTAATCATCGGCTATCCTTACCCTAATCGGGTTCAGCTTATGAAAGAAGCGGTCCATCTGCCATTCACGGTTCGGGTAATCGGCAAGGAATGGGGAAAATATCTGCCTAAAAAAGTGCTCAAACAGCCGCATATTGATGTCGTCAGCACATGGGTTCCACCCGAACAGGCCGTTCATTATTATAATGGGGCAGACATCGTAATTAATGCGCATCGTCCCTATCATTTTGCTTTCAACCAAAATACTATGCGCATCAAAAATGCCAGTTTTAATAACCGAACGTTTGATATCGCTGCATGCGAAGCATTTCAATTAACAGATTTACCCGCGGCACATCCTTTTTCATCCTTTATTTCTTATCACGGCATGAACGACTTTAAGGAAAAAGCCGCTTTCTATATCTACCACCCTGAAGAACGGCAAAAAGCTGCAGCAGCCAATTATAAAGAGACCGTACCCGCATTTACGTTTGATGAGCTTCCTGCAAAACTAAAAGCGATTCATCTGGCGCTTTCTTGAAAAATCGTTCATTGCTATGAACGATTTTTTTATTCATAGAAAAAAGCAGCTGCACAAGCTGCTTTCTATTCTAGCCGTCAGAACGGTCTTTCAGCTTCCTCGGATTTACCTGTTTATGAAGATCAGGCATTTCGCCGAGATGCTGTGCAATTTGTTCCCACGATACAATTTTGAAATTTTGATTGACGGCTTGTCCGTTATCGATATTTTCGCCGTCCTGCGCCACAAAAATCCCGTATGGATATTTTGGGCCAAGTCCGAAACCGAGAACATCAATACCATCCGTGTCACTAGTACCGTCTATTTTCTCGCCATCTGTAATCTCAAAGTTGGCTACATAGCGATTTTTCCCCTGCCGTTCATACATTGCATAGCTGTTATTTCCTTGACTTGAAGCCATGAGATATCCTTTGCCATTTGGTGCATAATAGATTGTCAGTCCTTCAATATCAGCTGTCAAATGATCTCCTGTCGCACGGTCGACCACCTGCCCCTTTGATCCTCCGCCGGGCTCAGCGTTAAATTTCCAGATGGCCTCATCTTCCTCTGCTATGTATAGGTTTCCGTACTCATCATCCGCAACAAGGCCTTCGGTCTGAGAATTCAACTTAAATTCACGCACCTTTTTCCCTGTTACATAACCCTTTCCACCATCAACAATTTCATACTGCTCAAATTCCCCTTGTTTGCCTGTCACTAATGCGTAAAATGCTCCTGTTTTCTGGCTGTGATACAAGCTGAATCCATAAACCTCAGAAATATTGGTGGAAATAGGATGGTTCGGATCTGTAATGCTTTTCAATTTTCCTTTATCCCCGTCTATTGCATATACTTCAATTGTATTTTTTCCTTCGGACCGGTTGGATGCGGCAGCAATATCAATTTTTTCGCCGTTCAATGGAAAATCATAGCGCAGATCGACATTATTGAGCTTGCCAAACTCATAAGAATGAAGCTGTTTTCCGTCTAAATCATACACAACGAGCCCTGACTTCTTATTTGTTGTAATCAACTTGCTTTTTTCCGGGTGTTTTTCATGAACCCAAATGGCCGGGTCATCTGCTGCATCATCGCCAGATGCGACCGGATCTGTCTCCGTGTGTGCAGTCACTTTGAAATGATGTTCCTCATTCACATAATGAGCCGACACCGAGGTTGCTGTCAGGCTAAGCAATAAACCCGCGGCAGTGCTTAGCAGCATTGTTTTTGAAACCTTCATTTGGTACCCTCCTCTTTTATCACTAACACTACTATTGTAAAATATATACAGGTGATTACCGTGAGGAAAATGAACCTTTTTTTATAGGGTTTCTGACTCATAAACAACTTATTCCCCAAAGAGGTACGTGAGATGACTTTGCCAGATTTGCTTTTGCGGAGCGAAATAAAAATATGTTGAATATTTAGTACATTGTTTATTTAGTTTTGTTGTTCCCTAGTTACGTCCGTTTTTCCATTTTCTATTAAAAAAGAACACTTTGTGACATGATCATTCCCCTAAATTTTGTTTTATTGGTTGCTTTCATTAATTCGATTACAAAGTTGAACATATGATGCATGGTAGAGAAACGAGAGTTGGAGGATAAGCCATGCCTAAACAGCAAACAGCAGAACTAAAACCATTTTTCCATAACAAAACAGTTTTAGTCACTGGCGGAACGGGTTCAATCGGGAGTCAAATTGTCAAACGCCTTTTGATGCTTACACCTAAACAGGTGATTGTATTCAGCAAAGACGACAGTAAACAGTATGTCATGAGCCAAAAGTATGCGGAGGATAAGCGGCTATTATTTGTACTTGGAGATATACGCGATCACAGAAGGGTGAATCAGGTGATGAAAGGCGTCGATATCGTCTTTCACGCGGCTGCGCTGAAACAGGTTCCGACATGTGAGGACCATCCATTTGAAGCGATCCAGACCAATCTCATCGGCGGACAAAATGTGGTGGAAGCTGCCCTTTCACACCGAGTGCAGCATGTCATTAATATCAGTACAGATAAAGCAGTATCTCCTGTGAACACAATGGGTGCCACCAAGCTGTTATCTGAAAAGCTGTTTCATCAAGCAAACCGCCACGTCCAAAACAAAGGAACCTTGTTTTGTTCGGTCCGCTTTGGAAATGTTCTCGGTTCCAGAGGTTCGGTCATCCCCATATTATTTGAACAGATGATGGAGGGTGAACCTCTGACCATCACAGACAAAAACATGACTAGATTTTTCATGTCAATAGACGATGCAGCTACATTGACATTACAATCGGCTGCTATTACAAAAGGCGGAGAAACCTTTATTTTCAAAATGGAATCACTGAAACTTGAAGAACTGATTCATGGGTTTGAAGAATATGCATCGCAGCACGGGCTCCCGCGGCCGGCTGCAGTAGAAGTGGGCAAGCGTCCAGGTGAAAAGCTTCACGAAGAATTAACATCTCCACATGAAATTGAATCACTGTATGAATGGGGCAACCTTTATGCGATCCTTCCAGAGCCGGAAAAACATCCTGACTTTCGCAAAGTCAATCTGCCTGGGTATCAATCAGATCAAGCCCCGCTCATTACGAAAGAAAGAATTGCACAGATTATTGAAGAATTGCATCAAGAGAAAAAGGCATAAAAACAAGCCTGTCTATCCATTAGGCAGGCCTGTTTTTAACAGTTTATTTATTAAAGAGATGCAGATAGCTTTCGTATCCTTCTTCTTTTAGCTTATGCTTCGGAACAAACCGCAGCGCTGCTGAATTTATGCAGTAACGAAGTCCGTTTGGACCAGGTCCGTCATTAAATACGTGGCCAAGATGAGAATCAGCAGTTCGGCTTCTTACTTCTGTGCGAATCATGCCGTGGCTCGTGTCCAGTTTTTCTTCCACTTCTTCTTCTTCAACCGGCTTTGTAAAGCTTGGCCAGCCGCAGTGGGAATCAAATTTATCCTTGGATGTAAACAATGGCTTGCCTGACACAATGTCTACATACAACCCTTCTTCCTTATGATCCCAATATTCATTTTGAAATGGCGGCTCCGTGCCGTTATTTTGCGTTACTTCATATTGCATGCGATTTAATGACTTTATTTTTTCTTCTTTATTGTACGCCATTTATTTAGCCCCCCAATGCTCGCTGATAAACCCCGCACGTCCGGAACCTGTCCGGTAGCGCTGATAATGTGCTGGATTCTTTTTATAAAAATGCTGATGGTAGCCTTCCGCTTCATAGAAAGGTTCAGCTTTTAAAATGTCCGTTACAATCGGATCTTTAAAGATGCCGCTTTCCGCCAGACGTTGCTTGGAAGCTTCCGCAAGCTCCTTTTGTTTATCATTATGATAAAAAATGGCTGCGCGATAGGAACTGCCGCGATCAGCAAACTGCCCCCCGGCATCTGTCGGATCGATTTGCTGCCAAAATAATTCAAGCAGTTTTTCATAAGGGAATACATCAGGATTAAACGTGATTTGAACGGCTTCACGATGTCCCGTCGTTTCACTGCACACCTCTTCGTACGTAGGGTTTTCAGTATGGCCGCCTGTATACCCGGACACCACTTTTTCAATTCCCGGCTGTTCGTCAAAAGGTTTAACCATACACCAAAAACAGCCTCCTGCAAATGTGGCGATTTCTTTTTTTTCAGACATACTGGTGCCTCCTTTGTTAATACGTGGTATTATTATATTATAGCATGTAAAAATAGAATGAAAATGATTCTGCTTTTCAATAAAATCTATAGGTTTTAAGCAATATGCTTATGTAATGGAGGTTCACAAATTTGAAAGTAAGAACACAGATGATGTACGATATGGAAACTTTACTCCGTAAAGTCTTTAAACAAATACGCAATGAAATCAATGAAATTTTAGATAAAGAGCTGTCGCGGAATGAATTCACCATTCTTCGAATCCTTAGTGAACAAGGGCCTAAAAAAGTCACTGAATTTGCGCCTATTTTAGAGGTATCGGCAAGCCACATTACGGCTGTGACCGATGCGCTGGTAGAAAAGGAATGGATTACGAGAATCAGATCGAAGGAAGACAGACGCATCATCCGCATTCATATCACTGAAGCAGGCGAAAAAGTCCTTCAGCACTTTAACGAGAAAAAAACGGAATATTTCTTTAAACGCTTTGACTGCTACACTGATGCTGAACTTGCCACGTTAATCGAGCTCTTCAGCAAACTTGATAAAAAACGGTGAAAAAAAGCACATACCGATATATAGGTATGTGCTTTTCGCAGTGCTTCACTTATTTTTCAGTAAACAGCTTCATTGCTTTCCAGCGGCCATATCTATAATACAAAAATGCCGCGCAGCTGCTAAATAAAAAACTCATTCCGATTCCAAGCCCGATTCCTTTTTGTCCAAGCCAAGCTGAAAATAGAGCTGTGAAAGGATATCTCAACACCCAAAACGAGATTAAATTTAATACCAGAACCTGCAGCATCGCTCCCGCGGCCCTGACGATTCCGTTCAGCACAAAATTAATCCCAATAAAAGGGTAGAAAAACGCGATCCACTTCAAATATTGTTCACCAAATGCGACCGCATCAGGCTCACTGATAAATAACCTTATGAGATATTTACCAAATACCCAAATCATAACCGCAATCACCAGCATGCAGGAAATAACAGCTATCACACCTAGCCTTGCAATTGTTCCCACTCTTTTTTCGTTTCCGATTCCAATATTTTGCCCTGCCATACTATTGACGGCCGTACCGGCAGCCATTGCTGGAAGCGTGATGATGCTATCAAGCCGCTGCACCGCGCCAAATCCTGATACCACGTGATCCCCGTATGAGTTAACAACACTCATAATCGCCATCATACCGCCTGTAATCACCATCATCTGCAGACCTGCCGGAATCCCGAGTTTCAAAATTAGCGCGGACTCTTCCCACTTGGGCATTCTCGGAATCGAGAATGGCACAAGCTTGTGTTTGATGACATAAAACAACCCATACAGAAACGCAATGCCCTGTGACAAAATCGTTGAATAAGCCGCTCCCGCTATTCCCATGCGGAACACAGAAATAAAGAGCGGCGCAAGCACTGTATTCAGTACAACAGCAAACGCAATAAACCGGAGAGGTGTCTTGCTGTCGCCCAGCGCACGAAGCACAGTACTGATAAAGTTATAACCAAACAAAAATAAAATGCCGATAAATTGAATCTGTAAATACGTCTCAGCAAGCGGAATCATTGACTCCGGCGTTTTTAGAAGACGCAGCAAAAGCTCTGAGAGAAAAAAACCGGCAACGCCGAATCCGATGCTTAGGCCTGTTAATAAAACAACAAAAGCGTTAATATACGACGCCATTCCTTTTACATCATCTTTTCCTTTTTGCTGAGATAAAATGGTTAACGTCGCATTGTTAAGGCCCAAAATAAAAGACAGCACGGTCAAAACAATCGTGCTTGATACCGCGGCTGCCCCAAGGGCCTTTGCCCCCAGTAAATTGCCGATCCACAAGCTGTCTATAAATTGAAAGGAAACCTGCAATGCGTTTCCGAGCATAATAGGCATTGAAAACAGTACAAGCTGTTTCAGCACATTCCCCTGTGTAAAATCGTATGCTTTCATCTTTTCTCCTTGTGTTCTCAAATTTTCTTCGGACCGCACGAAAAAAGAGACGTTGTTTCATGTCTCTTTTTTCATGACTTATCGGTTTTTTTTCGGTCTCGCATACCGAATGTAAACACCATCACACTTAGGAACAAGGCACAATAGGAAACATTCAAATACATTTGATCCATGTCTTCAGCAGCCAGATGATGATAAGCAAGCCAGCCGAAGTACAGGGAAAATGTAAAGGATAATAAACTGAAATACTGGTAAATCCGTTTCATTTTCAGTCACCTCTATTGTTTAGGATGGTAATAGGAAAACTCAATTTCATCTTTTTCTAAATTTATCTTATCCGCTTTGACATACATTCCATTCGTTAAAGGCATTTCTGACAAACGCACTTCAATGCTTTTATCTCCGGGGTGAACATGGACAAATGACGGCAATTCATAAAAGCTGTCCATATAATTTAACACAAAGCTAATTGGTATACTCAATTTCCCTAACGAAAATTTCGTGACATTCAGCTCTACATCACCGTTTTTTTTCACGGTCGGCTCAAAAGCGATAAACGCATCAATAGACGTGGAAAATGCCTTGATTTTCCCTGCGACATGAACATCATCATCAATCTCTACTTTATAATCAAGCTTGTTTGATGCTTTGTCGTTTAAATATGAGTTAACAAACGCAGCTAATGATTCTTTTGTGCTTGTCACTTGAAATCCATACTCGCTCTCAGATGCATCTTTCACCTGAGCCTGTTCCCCCGGGAGCAAAACAAGTGCCACAAACCCGGCGGCGAGGATAAAATTGATTGCAAGCAATATAAAAAACAGTCGCTTCCACTTATTCATGCTGTCACCCTACTCTTTCGGTAATCCTTCTTTTTTAATGGCTTGATAGACGCGCTTTGCGATAAGAGAATAACCCGTACCATTAGGATGAAAATCATCCTCCTCAGAAATTCGGCTGCTGTCACTTTTTTGATTGAACAAATCTTCGATATGAACGATTTTTGCATGTTTATCTTTTTTCAGCTCTTTTTCAGCAATATGGTTCCAATCCGTGACGACACCATTTATTTCATTTAGTTCTGATAATGTAAACGTAAACGGATTGTACATGCTGACATAAATCAGCTCAGCGTGATCATTCAGCTCGCGAATTTCAGAAATGATTTTTTCAAAGCGCTTTTCGTACGGTTTTTCCGCTTCCTGAAACGGTTCAACGGTTAATTGCAGAAAGTTTTGGCGAAGGATTTTCATCAAATCATTACCGCCAATTGTAAAAAAGACATAATCTGCGTCCTTTATGCCTTTTTGAACCTTTTTATCTTTTAGTTTTTCTAATAAATCATCCGAACGGTTCCCTTTTACGGCATAATTTTTCACGTCGACCGTTTTGACTTGTTTATCTGACCGGATAGAATCCGCCACCTTGCCGACATATCCCTTTCCGTCGGGATCTCCGACTCCTTCTGTCAGCGAATCTCCGACAGCCGCTATGACAATGTGTTCTTTTGTTTTCGTTTCATGGGCTTTTTGTTTTCCCTCAGATGTTGTACGTATGCTCGTACACGCAGTAAGAAGCAAAATCAAACTGGCCATGATTGAAAAAATGCGCAGCTTCAATCTTGTTGCTCCTTCCCATTCTACTAGTGGAAAGTGTATCATGTTTTAGAAGATTTGCAAATGCCTAGTCTCTTAGCTTACTTGAGTGTACTGGCTGACTTCACATCGGAAATGATATCATCGTACGGTGTATTCTCCACTCCATTGTAATCTTTCAGCACCTTACCGTCCGGACCTACCAAATAAAAAGAAGATTGATGAATCACTTGGTCCTCTCCCTCCGGCTTCTTTACAATCGCTTTAAAGCTCTTAAGTGCAAACTCCTCAATCTCACTCTGGCTGTATCCCGTGAGAAAATCCCAGTTATCAAAAGATAATGGATAATTTGCGGCAAATTTCTTCAGCTGTTTCGGCTTATCGTTTTCTGGGTCAACACTAAATGATATGATGCGGACATCTATATTTTCGGCTTTCAGTTTTTTTTGCAGATCGGTCATATGAGCGGTCATTGGCGGACATATAGTTTCACAATTGGTAAAAATAAAATCCGCCAGCCATACTTCTCCTTTTAAACTCTCTAAAGAAACGTTCTTGCCGTCTTGGTTTTGAAATGTAAAAGGCTCCACCTCGTAATTGAGCGGATTTTTAATCTGCTGTCCTCCGCATGCACACAAAAACAGAAAAAACAGCCCAGCCGTTAACCCCTTGATAACCTTCATGACATCCATCCTTTCCAGCCAGCATAAAAACGCTTTCTAAAACCGTCCTTACTGTCCCATGTTTGTATTCGATACTGAGCAAAAAAAATCCTGCATGCCTCCCCATTAACGATTACAAAGGAGGGCATGCAGGTAAAAAACGGCATGTTACGCGTTGTGCTTTAACACCTCTTGATGAAATACAGCCTGATAATCTGCCCACTTCATCCGGCGCTTCATATAATGTCGGAAAGAATACACTTTTGCCCTGCTGTTTGATGAAAACACTTCTTTTAAGTAGAATTGCAAATGGTGATGTAACATAAAGAAATAGTGCTCATCTTCCTTTAATACAGGTATTTCTGTCACTTTCACCTGAATCCCGTCACCGCGTTTGAACTCTAGGCTTTTGAGTAACAAGCTATCAATCCTCTTTTTTGTTTTTCTTCTATTATATATGATGCCAGCCGGGCTGTCTGTCATTTTGCGCGGTTGTGTAAAAAAATTAGATTAGCAAATGGAACAAGTCCTCATCCTTGTTCACCTCTACATAATGAAACGGTTTTTTGTTCATCCGTTCAATCAGCGGCCCATAATCGGCTTTGTTCTGCAGCTCGATGCCGACAAGAGCAGGTCCATTGCTTTTATTATTTTTCTTCGTATATTCAAACCTTGTAATGTCATCATTCGGCCCGAGGACTTCGTCAAGAAATTCGCGGAGCGCCCCCGCTCTTTGCGGAAAATTGACGATAAAATAATGCTGAAGGCCTTCAAAAATCAAGGAACGCTCCTTCATTTCCTGCATTCTTCCGATATCGTTATTGCCCCCGCTTACCACACACACCACGTTTTTCCCTTTAATTTGATCCTTGTACAAATCAAGCGCTGCGACAGAAAGAGCTCCAGCCGGTTCAGCAACAACCGCACATTCGTTATATAATTCAAGAATGGATGTACATACTTTTCCTTCAGGCACAAGGAGAATGTCATCAACGACAGTTTCCAGCGTCCGGAAGGTTTCCTCGCCAATTTTTTTAACAGCTGCACCATCTACAAACTTATCAATTTTATCAAGTGTGACGACATGCCCAGCTTTGTTTGATTCAAAGTAGGATGCCGCTCCCGCCGGCTCAACAGCAATTACCTTTGTATCAGGAGACACGTTTTTCAAATATGTACCTACCCCAGAGAGAAGGCCGCCGCCTCCGACACTTGCAAAAAGAAAATGCGGTTCTGTATCAATGTCATTTAAAATCTCGACTGCGAGCGTTCCCTGTCCGGCCATCACATCCGGATCATCGAACGGATGGATAAACGTCCGAGATTCCGCCTCACAGCATTCAGCAGCGCTTTTATACGCGTCGTCAAACGTATCGCCTGTCAAAATAATATCGATAAATCCTTTTCCGAATAGTTCAACTTGAGATACTTTTTGTCTCGGTGTAGTAGACGGCATAAAAATTTTCCCGTGAATGCCAAGATGTTTACACGAAAATGCCACACCTTGAGCGTGATTTCCGGCACTTGCACACACAACTCCGTTCTCTGTCTGCTCGCTGGAAAGCTGTTTCATTTTATGATAAGCCCCTCTGAGCTTAAAAGATCTGACAACTTGCAAGTCTTCGCGTTTTAAATAGATATTGCATTCATATCTCTCAGAAAGTCTGTCATTCCTCTGCAAAGGTGTGTGAATGACAACGTCCTTTACGTTTTGGTGAGCCTTCAAAATGTCTTTCACTTGGATGAGAGAGTTTTCTTTAAGCAACGGTTTCATGTACAGATTCCTTTCTTGTTTTAAATCCCTATTTAATATGCCATTATAACATGAATATTCAAAAAATAAGACAATTATTTTTATTTAATAATTAAAAAAATACAGACTATGTCCACCACATCTTGTGGTAACTTCTGTTCAACCATTATCCTGCAGAGCCAAGAAAAAAGATGATCGTAAAATAAAGGGTGTTTTCAACCAAAAGGCATGATATAATGAAACCAATTAGAACCAAAAGGAGCCAATTGATGAATAGTGCACCAAAACTCAATACATTTCAACATCTAATCGGAGAACATCAAACTTTTCTGGAAGCGAAGCGAATCGCCAAGCAGTTCTCGTTATCGGAGCTTCCTGTCTTAATAACAGGAAAAATCGGAACAGGCAAAAATCACTTCGCACATGCCATACACTTGGAATCTTCGAGAAGCAATGAACCGTTTATAAGCGTCAATTGCAGCACCCATTCGGAAGAAACCCTTATTCATGAGCTTTTTGGCCCTAACGGAAACACAGGTGTTTTTCAAAAAGCGGTACGAGGAACCCTTTTTCTTGATGATGTATGGCGCATGCCTGCTTCTGTACAAGCTCAGCTGTTAAAAGCGCTTGATTCAGACACGGAGAAACCGCGAATGATCTGTGCTTCTGCAGACCGATCCGTGGAACATACATTCAGGCAAGACTTATTCTACAGACTGAACATTTTAACGCTCACACTGCCTGAATTATCGGAACGAAAAAGCGATATTCCGCTTTTGACACAGCATTTTCTCTCAAATTCCGGTCAGCAATTGTTAATCGATCCCTCCGTTTTTCCCGTGCTTGAGAAGCATGCATTTGAAGGCAATGTCAGGGAATTAAAAAACGCTGCAGATTATATGACGGCAGTATCAAGTGGAGGAACGATCCAGCCATATGACCTGCCGCCATATATTAGAGGCGCGATAGACGGAAAAACGTCGAAGAAAAAAGCGAAGCTGCTGACTTTAATGGAAAAAGCTGAGTTTTTGTTTATTTTGGAAACAATAAAAGTATTGAACGAAAAAGGAGAGCCTGCCAGCAGACGGATCATTTCTGAACACAGCAAAAATACCCAAACCTCGTTAACTCCTCAGCAGGTCAGAAGCCGTCTCGACTATTTGGAGAAAAAAGATTATGTCACCAAAAGCCGCGGACGCGCAGGCACAAAAATTACCTTTGAGGGCTTGAGCTTTATAGAGACGTTAAAAAATCAAATGATCTAGCGATCGAAAGGAGAATGTACTTGTTTACAATCAAAGAAGAGATCGCCAATGCGATTACACACGGCATCGGTGTCCTCTTATCCATCCCAGCATTAGTGTTTCTAATCATATTTGCGGCTAATTACGGGTCTGCATGGGACATTGTCAGCTTTACAATATTCGGTGTCTCTATGCTGCTGTTATATTTGAGCTCCACCCTGCTTCACAGCATCACACATAAAAAAACGAAGGACATTTTGGAGATTATTGATCATAGCGCAATTTACGTACTCATCGCCGGAACCTACACGCCTTTTTTGCTTGGGCCGCTGAAAGGCACACTCGGCTTTACCCTGTTGGTTATCGTATGGTCACTTGCCCTAGGCGGAATCGTTTTTAAAATTTTCTTTGTGAAACGGTTTATCCTATTGTCAACCTTCGTGTATTTAGTCATGGGGTGGCTGATGATTATTGCAGTTAAACCTTTATATACTTCACTGAGCGGAGCGGGATTCAGCCTCCTTTTTCTCGGCGGCATTTTATACTCTGTCGGAACCATCTTTTACATTTGGAAAAAGATCCCCTTCCATCACGCCATTTGGCACAGCTTTGTATTGGGCGGGAGCGCTGCCATGTTTTTCTGCGTGCTCTTCTATTGTGTAAAGGTGCCTTTCCTTTCGTAACAGTAACAGAAAAGCGCAGTCTTCACGACTGCGCTTTTTTATGCACGTAATTGTTTTTCATTGGCAGGTATATAAGCTTTTGAAAAGGACAATTCAATGTCTGCCGGTTTTAAGCGTTTAAAAAACGAGCCATTTTGCATGTTATCTGTTCCTTTCGTTTCCACCATCACCAACGGAAGATGATAGCGGGCCGCAAGTTCTACAGGATCAATAGAACCATCTAGTGAAAGAATCAGGCTTTGTCCCTTTTCCAGCTGTTTTGTCACATCTTCATATACCTTTTCTGAATCCCCGTCTGAAATCACATCCATCCGATCCAGCCATTGCCCGATAAAAGGCAAGCGGAACACTTTTGGGTTAGCGATAAAGCCGGCCGGTTCCTCAATATATCCAGCAATTAAGGCCAGTTCAGCCAAACGCAAACGGGGATGCACATACAAAACAGGACCGTGTGGTATTGGCTCTGGCTGATGGATCGTCACAACTGAACCGGAGATGCCGATACAGCCTTCTAAAAACGCCTTTGGCTGTTCGTACACAAGAGCCATCTGTTTTTTGTATGACAGACGGGGATCGAGCATTGTTTGATTAAATAATTGTTTCATATTTTTTAACAGCATATACACAATATAAACCACTAGAAGGCTGTAGCGAACCAATTAAAATCCTCCCGCTTTAGAAGAATTCTTTTTTTCATACATTAGAAATTCGTAATCATACGGGTTTTTTTCGTCTTTGGTCCCCTGCTCAGAAGAAACCAGCTTCCAATTGGATTCATCAAATTCAGGAAAGTGACGGTCACCCTCAAACTCGTGATGAATTTTCGTCATATACAGTCTGTCCGCATAAGGGAACAGGTCCGTATAGAGCTGAGCCCCTCCGATCACAAAGCATTCTTCAGGGCCTGAACAAATGTCCAGTACATCCTTTAATGAACTGACAACCGTGCATCCCGGAAATTCTGAATCCGGCGCTGAGGTAACGACAATATTTTTCCGATTTGGAAGCGGACGTCCGATCGATTCAAATGTTTTCCGGCCCATAATAATTGAATGGCCCGATGTTATTTTCTTAAAGTATGCAAGATCATTGGGCAAATGCCACGGCAAATCATTGTCTTTGCCGATAAGCCTGTTGGCATCCATCGCAAAAATGAATGAAATCATACGCTGACCGCCCCTTTTATATGAGGATGCGGATCATAATCCTCGATGATAAAGTCCTCAAATGCAAAGTTAAAAATAGAATCAACCTTTCTGGCGAAACGAAGCTGCGGAAGCGGTCTAACATCTCTTTCCAGCTGCAAATTGACTTGTTCAATATGATTTTGATAAATATGAACATCACCAAACGTATGGATGAACTCGCCCGGTTCAAGCCCAGTCACATGAGCAATCATCATGGTTAGGAGGGCATAAGATGCAATATTAAACGGCACACCTAAGAAAACATCGGCAGAGCGCTGATACAACTGACAGGACAGCTTGCCGTCAGACACATAGAATTGGAACAGGCAATGGCACGGCGGCAACGCCATTTTATCAATTTCACCAACATTCCAGGCGCTGACGATTAAGCGTCTGGAGTTCGGATTTGTCTTAATATCTTCAATAAGACGGGAAATTTGATCAATGGTTTCTCCATCAGCTCCCCGCCAAGAACGCCATTGGGAGCCATATACAGGTCCAAGTTCACCGTTTTCATCAGCCCACTCATTCCAGATTCGCACTCCGTTTTCCTGCAGATAGCGTACATTCGTATCTCCTTTTAAGAACCACAGCAGTTCATGCGCAATTGATTTAAAGTGGAGTTTTTTAGTGGTGAGCATCGGAAAGCCTTCCCGTAAATTAAATCTCATTTGATATCCGAAAGTGCTGATTGTTCCGGTCCCTGTCCGGTCTCCCTTTTTCTCACCATGCTCTAAAACATGTCTGCATAAATCCTTATACTGTTTCATTTTTTTCATCCTTTAAAAGTAGTCTTCTAGTAGTGTAACACAATAAAAAATCATTTCTGAACCCAGAAATGATTTTTTTATAGTCAGCTGACAACAGGCTTTTCATCCTGTTCTTTTTCTTCATCTTGCAGATCCTGATGTGTATGTGCAATTCTGCTCGCCGCTGCTGCAGCAAGAGCTGCCACAATATCATCCAAAAAGGTGTGAATACCGTCTGGACTTTCATCAAGTTCCTTAATAATTCCAATCTTCTCTTTATCCAAATAACCGAAATTGGTCAAACCGATCGACCCGTACACATTAACGATTGAAAGCGGGATAATTTCATCTATGCCGTAAAGCGGTTCATCCGTTTCAACAAGGTGCTGCAGCGGCTCGGGGAGAAGCTTCTGTTCTGCAAGCTGATCGAGTGCAAGGCCTGTCAAAACAGCATGAATAATTTCACGTTTGTTCAGGACTTTTTCTACATTCTCCATGCAAACACTGAGCGGCAGATTTGGATTGTATTTTTCCTGAAGTTTTTGAACAATCCGTGCAATATCTTCTATCATAACGCCCCGTTTGTTCAGCATATCCTTTGTTATATCGACCATTTCATTCATTGTGTACTTTTTCATGTCTAATGGCATCTCCTTTAGGCACTCATCCAGTTGGGAGGCGTGTTGCGGTCCCAGTAAATGCTCCCAAGCTCATGATGTGATTGAAATCCATCTTCTGCTGTATGATAATGAAAATTAAACCAGTAGCCGTCATGAGGCGGGTGGTCTCTTCGCACATGGAATCTGAGAAGATCTTCTCCAGTTGTCCGATTATAAACGTTGAAAATTTTTTCCGTTTTGCCCGCTGAAGGCATGCTTGAGATCACAACATCTTGGTACGCCTCATCATCTTGCAATGTCGCTAAATAATCACTAATCACATTTTCGATTTTTGGCAGGATCTCTTTCCGATAGTCATCCTCAATGACAGGAGCGATTCTGCTGCCGAATTTTAAAAAGGACTGATCCTCAGCGCTGTCAAGGAGCTGTTCCTTGTACGATTGAAAAAGCAGTTCAGGATCTCGCCTGTCATCCGACTCATCATCGTACAGGTCATGCTCATCATAAAAAGCGGTGTAATCATTCTGCTCAAGACTGCTCGGCTGTCCGGAAGGCTTGTCCGCCATAAGGGCAGCCGGAGGAGATACGAGCCCGAACGTTACAATGGTAAATAAAACCACAAGGGTCTTTCTCATCCACAATTTCATGACTGCTTATCCCTCTCTATTTCATTGTCATGTTTCTCTTATTTTAGCACATCCAAAACATGCAAGTCATGTACTATATGAAACTGATATGCAAATTAGGAGATTCGTTGCTATGCACTTTGTGTAAAAACGCTTACAATATTTCATGAAAGGAGGCTTTCCGCATGATTGACGCTCTGTTTGCCACAGTTTCACTCTTAACATTATTATACTTTGTCGTCATGGAGGTCACCGATTAACAGAAAGCCCGTGATATGAATCACGGGCTTGTTTGAATGACGCCATAATGGAACAGTGCTGTTTTTCTTTTCATGACGCTAAAACCAAACTGTTCAAACCGCGGGCTTTTCCAGTGGTCTTTTAGCACAACGCTTTTTCTGGCGACTCGTACCGCTTCATTGATACATCCTTCGTGCAAAACTGAATCCTCTGCCAAATCACGTAAAGGCGCGATGCCGTCAGAGGTTTCTACAGGTTCATGAAACATTGGATCGAAATAAACCACATCAACAGAGTTGTCAGGAAGCTGCTTGATGTGTTCAAAGCAATCACCATTCTTCACCTGGATTCTTCTCATCGCAGCTTGAAGCTCTTCTATACCCGTTTCCCATGAATGCAGCCCCGTCCTCACTAAAACAGACACAAGATGGTTTTTTTCAATCCCAACAACAGAACCCGTTTCGCCTACTGCCATACTTGCGATAATGGCATCTGACCCCAGCCCGAGTGTGCAATCTAAAAACGTATCCCCTTCAGATAATCCGGCAGCCCGAAGCATAGGCTCTTGCTCTCCCTGTAAGAAGCGTTTGGCTCTAAACATCGCTGTATTCGGATGAAAAAAGAATTTGGCACCTTGTTTCGTATACAGCTCAAACCGCTCTTTGCCGACCACAAGCAAATCACGTTCAGCTGACCTCAGCAGGTGTTCAACCGTTTGTTTATTCCGGTCGCAGTATGGCATATTTAGCTCTTTAGAAAGCTGCTTTGCGGTTTTTATGGTGTGTTCAGACGGTCTATAGCTTGTTGTTATCATCTTCTATACTCCCAAAAAGAAAATGCCCGGAAAACGGGCATTTAGCAGTGCGCATCGAAGGCAGCAGTCAGATTTTTCATGATTTCTTCCATATCGTGTCCTTCAATTTCATGACGCGGAATAAAATGTACGACTTCTTTGCCTTTCAAAAGAGCCATTGATGGTGAAGAAGGCTCCTGGCCAGTAAAATACTCACGCATTTTCGCAGTAGCTTCTTTATCTTGGCCCGCAAAAACAGTCACCGTATTGTCAGGTGTTTTTTCATTCTGGAGGACTGCCTGTGTAGCCGCAGGACGCGCAAGGCCTGCCGCGCAGCCGCATACAGAGTTAACGACTACAAGAGTTGTACCCTCTGCCTTTTCCATAAAGTTTTCTACTTCTTCTGCTGTTGTTAACTCTTCAAAACCTGCTCCAGTCAGCTCGCGGCGCATCGGTACGACAAGCTGGCGCATGTATTCTTCATAAGCCATTGACATAAAAAAAGCCCCCTCTAGTATCCTTCATCTGAAGTAAAGGATACTATAGAGAGGGCCGGATTTCAAATGTTCACGCCTTAAAATAAAAGAAAGTGTCCCCAGCTATCTAGATTTTCATAATACCGCCGGTGTTGGCACTTGTCACAAGTTTAGAATAACGTGCCAGGTAGCCGGTTTTCACTTTCGGTTCAAAACCTTTCCAGTTCGCTTTTCGTTTTTCCCACTCTTCTTCTGGCACTTGTACATCCAAGATGCGTTTTTCAATATCAACGATAATATGATCTCCGTTTTCAACAAAGGCAAGCGGCCCGCCCTCAGCGGCCTCAGGTGATACGTGGCCGATTGAGAGGCCACGGGAGGCTCCGGAAAAACGTCCGTCCGTAATCAATGCCACTTTTGGTCCGAGTCCCATTCCAACGATTTGGGATGTTGGCGCCAGCATTTCCGGCATGCCAGGTCCGCCTTTTGGCCCTTCGTATCTGATAATGACAACGTCGCCTTCTTTTACTTTTCGGTTGATAATGCCGTCAAGCGCCTCGTCCTGAGAATCGAATACGACAGCCGGCCCTTCGTGTCTTGTAATCCCATTCTGTACGCCGCCTGTTTTAATGATAGCGCCGTCCGGAGCTAGATTACCGAATAAAACAGCAAGGCCTCCCTTTTCAGTGAATGGTTGATCCAGCGGGTGAATGACGTCATAATCCTTTACTTCATGTCCGGCAATGGTTTCTCCAAGAGTTTTTCCTGTAACAGTCAGCGCGTCTAAATGAAGCGCTCCTTCTTTCTTGGAAAGCTCATTCAGAGCCGCTGACACGCCGCCCGCTTCATGAAGATCTTCAATAAACACATCCGATGCAGGCGCCAGCTTGGCCAAGTGCGGCACGCGCTCAGCGACTTCGTTAATGCGTTCTAAAGAGTATTCAACGCCGGCTTCGTTTGCAAGGGCAAGGGTATGAAGAACGGTATTTGTAGAACCTCCGAGCGCCATATCGAGTGCAAACGCGTTATCAATCGCTTTTACTGTAACGATATCACGCGGTTTGATATCTTTGCGAATCGTTTCCATTAATTGCGCAGCCGATTTTCTTACAAACTCTTTGCGTTCCGGAGATGTCGCCAGAATGGTTCCATTACCCGGCAAAGCAAGACCAAGTGCTTCTGACAGACAGTTCATTGAGTTCGCCGTAAACATGCCTGAGCAAGATCCGCACGTTGGGCATCCGAACTGCTCTAGTTCTTGAAGCTCGTTTTCGTTGATTTTCCCTGCTTGGTAGGCGCCTACCCCTTCGAATACTGAGGAAAGGGAGATTTTTCGCCCGTCACTTGTTCTTCCTGCCGCCATCGGTCCGCCGCTGACAAAAATCGTCGGAATGTTGATGCGCATTGCCGCCATAAGCATTCCCGGTGTGATTTTGTCGCAGTTCGGAATACAGACCATTCCGTCAAACCAGTGTGCGGATACAACCGTTTCCACAGAGTCTGCGATAATTTCACGGCTTGGCAGCGAATATCTCATACCGATATGCCCCATTGCGATGCCATCATCTACCCCAATGGTATTAAATTCAAACGGCACGCCCCCTGCTTCTCTGATTGCTTCTTTTACGATTTTCCCAAACTCCTGCAAGTGAACATGACCGGGAACGATATCAATGTATGAATTACACACCGCAATAAACGGCTTGCCGAAATCCTCTTCTTTTACTCCTGCTGCACGAAGCAAACTGCGGTGCGGAGCTCTATCGATTCCTTGTGTGATCATATTACTGCGTAATTCTGCCATGGTGATCCTCCTAAATTCTTTCAATTGTTTGATTGGATTTTATTTTGAAAATTTTCAGTTTATTTATGAGCTGTTTTTGCAAATAAGATAAATTCAGGCCGCCCTCACCTTGTTTTGTTCTTTCGTGTTTTTATATTTATATAGCTTTTCTTTCGATTTGAACCCTCCAACTATTAATATTGTTACTTACTATAAATAGTTTTCGGATATTTTTCAACAATATTCGAAATAATTTTTATAAAAAGTGAATTCACATAAAAAAGGTGCATGATCTGCACCTTTTTTATTTCTATTCGCCTTTTTTTCTGCTTTCCGTCATTTGTTTCCAAACAGAACCTTTTGCTTCTTCTCCATGCTCAATACGTTCAAGCGCCATTTTGACTTGAAGGCTGACCTCAAATTCGGGGTCATCTTCGGCAGCGCGCAAAGCTTCAATTGCACTATCATCCCCGACTTCGTACAGGAACATGGCCGCACGCCAGCGAACAAGCTTGCTGGAGTCGCTTAACGACTTGATCATAGCGGGAATGGCTTGAGGATCGCCGATATCAGACAGGCAGTCTCCGGCCGTTCTTCTGACTGATACAGCTTTGTCCTCAAGTGCTTTATACAATAGAGGCAGAACATCAGGTGTTTCAATCATTCCTAAGTACACAACAGCCTGTCTTCTGATGGACACCTTTGGATCATCCAATGCCTTCTGTAAAACCGGGATATCCTCTTCTTTCGGATCCATCTGTTCCAAGTGTGCATAACGCTTTTTCCAGTCCTCATCATCCAGCATGTCAAGCGTTACTTTATACGCTTTGCGCTGTACAGCTTGTTTTGCTTCGCCCTTTCCTTGAGCGGCTGCTTCAGTCAGTCGTTTCAGCCGTTCATCACTGTATGCCGCCTGAAGCTCTTCTGTCACGTCATGGCCGATTTCATCAAAGTCACCGAACCTGACACCCTGTTCTTTCCAAGCCCGCTCAAACACAACATTTGAAGCTTCAGATCTAAGTTTTAAGATCGCCTGCTGAAAGCGTTCAGGTAAGCCGAAGCGTTCTTCCCGCTCCCCATCGGTTAATTTAACTTGCATAGGAATGCCGCTGAACATCTGCACAAAAACTTTTACCTCTCCAAAAGATTCTTGATCAGAACGATTTTCTTCTGCGCTTTCAGCACTTTCCATCCCAAATGCAGTGCGGACTTGCGGTAAAATGTCTTTCCAGTCGTATCTTGCATTCCGTTCAACAGCAAGAAAATCTGCGACGTGATATACCCCTTTAACTCCATCTATTTTAAGGATTTCCGCTATAACAGGCGGTGCGCCTTCTGCTTGCTCAGGTTTATAGTTATTGCTTTTGCCCGCCGGAAGCTCTTCCGTTAAGATGACTTTCATTGTATTCGGGCTTGGTGTAGGTTCAATTGATTTTATCTTCATGATCGTCCTCCTATAGCATATCTGTGACTTATTCTATCATAGTCGCTCCAAGCCTTCTATTACGACGTTTTGGCATCAATCCCGGATATTTCTTTTTCTAATTGGCGGACAAACTGAAGCATAAAATTGTGTCTTTCTTCTGCCAGTTCCCGTGCAGTGTCTGTATTCATCATATCTTTCAGCCGCAGCAGCTTATGAAAAAAATGAGCGTAGGCGCTTTGATCATCTCCATAAAGGCTATGCCCGTTTGCGCCCGCAAACATGAAAGCTCTCGCAATGCCGACAGCACCAATCGCATCAAGTCTGTCAGCATCCTGTACGGCTTTTCCCTCAATTGAGAGCGGCTCCTTCGCCAGCTTTTCCCTGTCTCGAAAGGACATCCTTGTTATAATATGAATCACCCTGTCAGCATTCTCTTTTCCTACTCCGAAAAAAACGAGCTGGTCATATACTTCGTTCACAGAAAGCCTGACCGTGTCAGGCAGCTTCACATCAATTAAATCATGAACCAAAGCCGCGGTTTCAACAATGAACAAATCCGCTTTTTCCTTTTCTCCAATATACGCTGCAAGATCTGCTACTCTTGATACATGATGCCAGTCATGTCCAGAGCTTTCGTCAGTCAGGATAGATTGAACCCATGTCCTGATTTGCTCTGCCTGCTTCAATTCCTTCACAAAAACACCCTCTTTATTGCTCTAATAGCTTCACGATAGCGTCTTCCAGCTCTTTCGGATTTGTATTTGGTGAATAACGGCCAACGATTTCTCCATTTCTATCCACTATAAATTTCGTGAAATTCCACTTGATCGCCTTAGTTCCCAGCATCCCTTTCGCATGTTCTGTCAAATACACAAACAGCGGGTGGGCATTTTTCCCGTTTACATCCACTTTTGAAAACATAGGAAATGTAACACCGTAATTTGTTTCACAAAATTCCTGTATGTCAGCCTCTTCACCAGGCTCTTGGTTCATGAATTGATTGCAGGGGAACCCTAAGATCTCCAGCCCCTCCTGCTGATATGTATCATATAATTCCTGCAGCTGCTTTAATTGGGGAGTAAAACCGCACTTACTTGCTGTATTCACGATCATCAGTACCTTTCCCGCGAAAGGCTGAAGTGTCATGTCTTTCCCTGTTATTGTACGTACCTTTATTTGATAAATAGACATGTAAGTCCCTCCTATGTCCTTGGTGCTGATTATTTTACCTTTTTTAAATCGCAATTCAAAATGTAAACATCATTTAAGAACTCATAAGTAATTTGACGATATGAGCGTCCGTTCATTATCAATTCATATGGCTCATTTTTTATCTTATCATTCTATAAAACATTACAATTCCCTCTGACATCTTTGAAAATCATTTTACTGTGAAACCAAAAGGCGTGTCAGTGCGTTTTATTTAAAGAGTTTTCTGTTGTTTCCCCCTCAACACGTATAGATAGATTGAAAATTGGCGTGAAAATTCCTATAATGAAGAAAATTAAACGGGGAAATAATGGAGGTGGCACGTTGCCTATTAATATACCAACACACCTGCCGGCAAAACAGGTGCTTGAAAGTGAACATATATTTGTAATGGATGAAAGCAGAGCATTTCATCAGGATATCCGGCCGCAAAAAATTATTATATTAAATTTGATGCCGAAAAAAATCCAAACAGAGACTCAGCTTCTCAGATTGCTTGGAAATTCGCCTTTACAGGTTCATTTCACATTTTTAATCCCAAGCACACACACGCCGAAAAATACTGCGAGAGAACACCTTGACGAATTTTACACGACTTTTTCCAATATCCGTCACAAGAGGTTTGACGGCATGATTATCACCGGTGCGCCGATCGAGCATTTGGCGTTTGAAGAGGTTTCATATTGGGAAGAGCTCAAGGAAATCATGGAGTGGAGCAAAACAAATGTCACTTCAACCTTGCATATTTGCTGGGGTGCTCAAGCAGGTTTGTATTACCATTACGGTGTGGAAAAAATTCAAATGCCGAAAAAAATCTTCGGTGTGTTCGAACATACCGTTCTTTCAAAACACGAAAGATTGGTAAGAGGTTTTGACGAGCTATACTACGTGCCGCATTCCCGGCATACAGATATAAATATGGAACAGCTTCAAGCAGTGCCCGAGTTAAACATTCTTACCGCATCAAAGGAAGCCGGGGTTTGCTTAATTGTGTCTAAAGACGAAAAACAAGTCTTTTTGACAGGGCACCCTGAATATGATACAAATACGCTTCTTCAAGAGTATGAAAGAGATTTGGAACGAAACCTTCCTACTGTCGAGGCGCCTAAACATTATTTTGCAAAAGGCAGCAACGAGCCAGTGAATCGCTGGAAAGCGCATGCCACATTATTGTTTATGAATTGGCTGAATTATTACGTTTACCAGGAAACTCCTTATGAATGGGACTAATTTTTCTTTTTTTAGTGATACGCTGAGCAAAAAATATGATAAAATACATCTGATTCAGTCTGCGTATAACAAAAATTTAAAATACTGGAATCCAAATCATTTAAAATTAGCTTAACTTTTTCACTGCATTAATAATTCGATTATGTATTTGTGTTATGTTTATGTATAGACAATAACTCCTTACGATGCATGAAGCTTGCTTGTTGTTGATTACATTGAGGTGAATTTACTTGAATACCAATAAAAGAGTATTAATTTTGACTGCAAATTACGGAAATGGACATGTGCAGGTAGCCAAAACACTTTATGAACAATGTGTACGGCTCGGCTTTCAGCATGTAACAGTTTCTAATTTGTACCAAGAGTCAAATCCGATTGTTTCAGAGGTAACTCAATACCTTTATTTAAAAAGCTTCTCAATCGGGAAACAGTTTTATCGTTTGTTTTATTACGGAGTTGACAAAATCTATAATAAACGTAAATTCAATATTTACTTTAAAATGGGTAATAAAAGATTGGGCGAACTTGTCGATGAACATCAGCCCGATATTATTATTAATACATTTCCGATGATCGTCGTGCCGGAATACAGACGCCGAACTGGAAGAGTCATTCCTACCTTCAACGTTATGACTGATTTTTGTCTTCATAAAATTTGGGTTCACGAAAACGTGGATAAATATTATGTGGCGACAGATTACGTGAAGGAAAAACTGCTGGAGATCGGCACTCATCCAAGCAACGTAAAAATCACAGGAATTCCAATCAGGCCGCAATTTGAAGAATCCATGCCGGTTGGCCCGATATATAAAAAGTACAATCTTTCACCAAACAAAAAAGTGCTTCTGATCATGGCAGGTGCTCACGGTGTATTAAAGAACGTAAAAGAGCTGTGCGAAAACCTTGTCAAGGATGACCAAGTGCAAGTAGTTGTCGTGTGCGGGAAAAATACGGCTTTAAAAGAATCTTTGAGTGCGCTTGAGGCGGAAAATGGTGACAAATTAAAAGTTCTGGGCTATGTGGAGCGCATTGATGAGCTATTTCGGATCACAGATTGCATGATTACCAAGCCCGGCGGCATTACTTTGACAGAAGCCACAGCCATTGGAGTGCCTGTCATTCTGTACAAACCCGTGCCTGGCCAGGAAAAAGAAAATGCAAACTTCTTTGAAGACCGCGGAGCTGCCATCGTTGTGAACCGTCATGAAGAGATTCTCGAGTCAGTCACTTCCCTTCTTGCAGATGAAGATACCTTGCATCGCATGAAGAAAAACATTAAGGACCTTCATTTAGCAAACTCCTCTGAAGTGATTTTAGAGGATATCCTGAAGGAATCAGAAATGATGACTGCCAAACAAAAAGCCAAAGCACTATCTTAATGGCGTACTTGAGAGCATACGAAAATCGTGTGCTCTTTTTATTTATATTCAGCCATTAATAAAAGCGGTTACATTTTTTTATGAAACTTGCCCTTCTTTTGAAAAATAAGCCGTTTCGAAACTTGACGGGTGCTCCCAGATGGTGTATAGTTGAACCATCATTTAACAATGAATCAAAGTTAGATGATGACAAAATTTTTTTTAGCACATGGGTGCTACAGTACTAGGAGGAATTAAGCAATATGCAAAACGGTAAAGTAAAATGGTTCAACAACGAAAAAGGATTCGGCTTCATTGAAGTTGAAGGCGGAGACGATGTATTTGTTCACTTCACAGCTATCGAAGGAGATGGATACAAATCATTAGAAGAAGGACAAGAAGTTTCTTTTGAAATTGTCGAAGGTAATCGTGGACCTCAAGCTTCTAATGTTGTAAAACTCTAAACTCAATACATGATGATGAGATGACAAATAGAGGAGAGGCATTCGCCTCTCCTATTTGATTTTCATCTGGATTTCAATCGCCAAAATGTTTTGTTTACACCTCTGTTCAATCTCTTCAACATACTTTTCCATTGATGGTTTTCCTTTTTTCGCGATATCCGCCAGTTCTTCTAAATCACTGTATATTTCTATAAATGTTTTGTGAAGGATCAACTTCAAGTCTTTATCATCCATAGCTGCGTTCCCCTTCTCTATCAAGATACCTCAAATAGTAAAACAGTCCTATTTATTCTGGTTCAATAGTTATATCGGCTTATTTTTATTTTCTTTTCTATTTTGGTACATAAATTTCAAAAAAACTCTGCAAAATAATGGCGGAGGTGTTTTTGGTGACTTCAGAATTTCATAATGAGGATCAGACTGGCTTTACGGATAAGCGGCAGCTGGAACTAGCGGTGGAAACAGCGCAGAAAACAACAGGAGCTGCGACGAGAGGCCAAAGCAAAACATTAGTTGACTCTGCATACCAAGCCATTGAGGATGCTAGAGAACTGTCACAATCTGAAGAGCTGGCAGCTCTCGATGATCCTGAATTTGTAAAGCAGCAACAGCAGCTGCTAGATGACAGCGAGCATCAGCTCGATGAATTCAAAGAATAAAAACCGCAGCTTCTGCGGTTTTTATTTTTAGTGATTGGTTAAGACATCTCCGTATTGTTTCAGCTTTTCACCAACCGTACATTTATTGATACAAAATGAATGCGCATAAGTTTTGCCAAATTCTTTGCGAAACTGCTTCTTAATAAAACAGTCCTTGCAATATTCATCGTGCAGTTCTGTCAGTTCTTTAAAGATCATTTTCTTATCCAATATCGTCATCTCCGTTACGGTCTAATTTCGTGTGGCTTTCTACGAATTGATGGGATAGAATTTTTTTAGCGAGGCCGTCAGCTTCCTGATTGTCTTTTCGTTGTATTGTTTCGTAGGTTGGAGTAAGCTTCAGCGATTCAAGGAGTGCTTCTATTTTGTCCAGCCATTCATTATGAGATGGATCATAACAAGGCCAGCTGCCGTCAAGCTGATTCAGCACAACAAGCGAGTCCCCTTTGATTGTAATTGAATTTCTGCTTGCCCCCAGCTCTCTTACTTCTCTTATTGCTTCATAAAGCGCTGCGTATTCAGCTTCATTATTGGTTTTCAGCCGGAAGCTTTTATTTTTTCTTAAGCGATGCCGGGTTCCTCCCAATGAATAATAGATGACGATCCCGAGACCGGCCAGTTCGCTCTCTTTATCGAAACTGCCGTCAAAATAAACAGTAATGTCATCAGGCTCTTGAGCAAGCTCCTCTGTCAGCTTTTCCAATTCCTTCAGCGTCCAGCTGCCGCCTTTCTCGTCTTCGAACTCTAGCTCCTTCATGTATGGAAAACGGCCAAGTTCTCTGGCGAACATACGTGCCTGCTGTGCTGTCAGCCAGTCTTCGCTAAAAAATGAGACGGATCCCGTTCCTTTTGCTTCTATTTTCAAATGCGGTCTGAGCTTCATTACAATCACCTTACCATTCATTAGTTGTCGGGCTTATGCTATAATCAAACCAATCTTACCCCGGAAAGGAAGCTTTTTCATCTTGTTTAATAATTCGTTTTGGATCTTTTTTGCGATCATTCATTTTATCATTGTTCTTTTATTTTATAAAGGATTTGGCAAAATGGGGCTGTTTGTTTGGATCGGTTTTGCGACAGTCTGCGCCAACCTCCAAGTCGTCAAAACAGTCGAACTGTTTGGCTTAACAGCGACACTTGGGAATGTGATGTATGGCACAATCTTTTTTGCGACAGATGTGCTGAATGAAAAATACGGGCCAGCTGAAGCCAGAAAAGCGGTATGGCTCGGATTCTCAACGCTCCTGACGCTGACATTTGTCATGCAGGGCGTGCTGCTTTTCGAACCGGCTTCCAGCGACATATCACAAACAGCGCTGGAAACGATCTTCGGATTCCTTCCGCGAGTTGCGTTAGGAAGTCTGCTTGCCTTTATCTTCAGCCAAACGCTGGATGTTTATGTATATTCGGCAATTAGAAGGATATTTCCTTCTGATCGGCTTTTATGGCTCAGAAACGGCGGCAGTACAGCAGTCAGCCAGTTGTTTGATACATTCATATTCACTGCAGTCGCCTTTCTCGGCATTTATCCGGCAGGCGTGTGGCTTCATATTTTTATTTCTACATATTTGATTAAGTTTGCGGTATCTTTGATTTCATTGCCTTATGCTTATGCAGCCAAAAAAATGATACCTAAAGATGAAAGGAGTTCATAATGCCTACAGAAATATACGTAGACGGCGCAAGCGCTGGTAATCCCGGACCTTCCGGTATCGGCATTTTTATCAAACATGAGGGAACAGCAGAATCCTTCTCTATTCCAATCGGAGTGCATACAAATCAAGAAGCGGAATTTCTTGCATTAATTGAAGGGATGAAGCTATGTGCAACGCGCGGGTATCAATCGGTTTCCTTTCGAACCGATTCAGATATTGTGGAACGCGCCACTGAGCTTGAAATGGTTAAAAATAAAACGTTTCAACCGTTCGTAGAAGAAATCATCCGATTAAAAGCGGCATTCCCTCTTTTTTTCATCAAATGGATACCGGGCAAGCAAAACCAAAAAGCCGATCTTCTGGCAAAAGAAGCGATTCGGCTGAATGAAAAGAATTAAATCTTGATCATTGGTTCATCCTAATGGCGAGGTGAACTAACATGAAAAAGAAAGATAAAGGCCGGCTGACCGGCGGTGTTACTCCGCAAGGCGACCTGGAAGGCAATACACATAATGACCCTAAAACAGAGCTTGAGGAGAGAGCAAAAAAAAGCAATACAAAACGCTAGAGAAGATCTAAACGATCTCTCTAGCGTTCAGCTTTTCAAGCATACGCTCAATTCCTTTGATTTGGTGGCGGCGAAGCATGTCAGCCGCCTGCTCCATTTGCAAAGTAAATAAAGCGTCTTTCAGTGTGCAGGCCAGCGGCACTGAGCAATGAATTTCCGCAAGCTTCCTCGACATCTCCAAATCGCTTAAACCTTGCTGAATTTTTCCCTGCTGTCCTTTTGGAAGAAGAGAAAGATTTTCCAATAAACGGTCAATCGTTTCGTATTCACGAATCAGTTTGTAGGCTGTTTTTTCTCCAATCCCTTTGACTCCGGGATAGTTATCACTGGAATCTCCCATAAGCGCTTTAATATCAATCAAAGCCTTCGGCATTACGCCTGTTTCTTCATAAAAAGTCTCTTTTGTATAGACTTTATAATTTCCGATTCCTTTTTGAAGCAAAGCAACGCTTACTTTATCCGTTAACAGCTGAAGTAAATCTCTGTCTCCTGTTACGACCGTAATGTCCGCTTCATTCGCAAATAAATCGGCAAGAGTACCGATACAGTCATCCGCTTCATAGCCGGCAAAGCCAATATTCATAATTCCAAGCTCTGCGGCTGCTTCCTTTGCCAAATCAAACTGCGGAATCAGCTCCACAGGCGGCGCGCTGCGGTTAGCCTTATAATCTTGGAACAAGTCATTTCGGTACGTTTTGCTCCCCATGTCCCAGCAGCAGACGACGTGTGTCGGCTGGAATGTTTCCACAGCTGTAATCAAATGCTTTAAAAAGCCGTTGACGCCGTTCGTCGGCACCCCGCTGTCATTTATCATAAAGTTGCGATGTACGGCCGTGGCAAAAAAGGCCCGGAATAAAAGAGCCATGCCGTCAACCAGCAATAGTTTATTATTATTCATCAAATAACTCCCTTTTCTTTCATTCCTTCTATTTTATCATAAGCAGCCCAAAAATAAAAAACAGTATCTCTTTAATTAGAGATACTGTTTGGATATTTATCAATCGTTGTGTCTTTTGTTGCTGGCGATCAGCTTTTCAGCTTCGCGTCCTGCGTAAGAGTCAAAATGGGTTTGAAATCCGTTTTTCTTTTTGGCATTGTTATTCGCCTGTGCATTTCTGTTTCCGAGCTTTGTTCTGCCCAACATGAATCCCCCCTTACGTCGGATGCATATAGTATATGCTTCCGGCAGGAGGTTCACTCGCGACAGGATCATCCAGCTTACATGCGGCTTACGTATTCTCTGACCATTTCTTTTGATACAAGCCGTCTTGTCGGGACGATGCCTTTTTTAGCGAGCTGATTCATTTGCTCGGTAATTTCATTAATTGCATCTGTAGTATAAGGCTCATCGTTTCTGCATTTAGCAACAGCTTCTTCAATCGCCAATTCACGCATATTTTCAAGACGCATAAATGCTTTGATATGCTCGTGCTGTTTTGATGAATGTGCTGAAATTGCTTTATGTACCTCTGACATTAATCGTTCATCTCGCTTTTTTCTATTTAGTCTATCATGACTTGAAATACAAGCCAACTGAATTTTACATTTTTATTGTATTGTCTGAATTTTTCCAGGAGATGCACGACTGGTACGCTATTTCAATCTCTTTCGCATGTTCCCCTTCCGCATATCCTCTTAAATATGTCTCTTTTTGATCCGTTATTTGCGCGATTGCTTTTTCACCCATATCTTCCTGTAAGCGTCTGAGGTGAGCTGTGTAATGAGAGATCAGGCTTTCTTCTTCATTTTTTATCCATGCCTCTGTGATTTTCGTAAGTTTCATCCGTACAGCTTCGATAAAGGCCGATTTTCCTTTCTGCTCAAAAAACTGTTTCGGTGATTTGACCTCTTTTAGTTCTTGCTCAAAAGCACGTTCTTCTATTTCCGGTTCAACTTCCTTCAACTGTATGCCGTTCGAATGCTGATCACCTGCATAAACGGAAAAATAACCGTCCTCGTTTAATGTTTTTTGAAATTGATCCAGCCATTCTTCATTGATATGCCGTTCGATGAAACCGCTCATGCGAACATCAAGCGTTTTGATTTCCTGAATATATTCAAATTGATATTCATGTAAGGCTGTTGTCATCGCCTTACTGACGTTCTTTTTCCAATCCCCGTTTTGCAGCCCGGGATGAAATGCCGATTTTAATAAATCATTTGCAAAATATGATAATCGCTGTGCAATGTGATATAGCTGCTCTCTTGTATCTTTTTTTACTTTTTCAATGATGGTTTTTGAGTTCCGCCGTTTCTCGATATCGGCCGCTGTCCGCTCAAATGACAGCATAAGGCGCTGTTTCTGCGCTTCCTTCTCTTCTCGGGACTGATGCTGGGATTGGTGAAGCTGAAAAACGGTTTCGCATAGTTTGTCTGCCTCCGAACTGAGCTGCGCTGCTGACGCTTTTTTTACGTCCACTTCGATAAACCGGTCTAAGTGTTTTCTTACTTTTGAGAACTGATTGTAAAATGACTCCGGTTTTCCCACCAGTTCCTCCTTACTTGATACGGTAAAGAGCTGCGGTTCATAAACCCCTTCTTTTACAAGCTCTGCGCTGACATAATCGGTCACTGTTTCGAGTTCTGTTTTATCTTTTGCAAGGTCTGCAGCATTAATAATAAAAAACATTTTATCCATGCTGAGCGATTCTTTCACAAGTCCAAGCTTTCGCAAAAATGAACGGTCTCCTTTTGAAAAAGAGTGCTGATAATAAGTCATATAAAAAAATGCATCGGCATCTTTGATATATTGGAATGCCAGTTCTGTATGCCGTTTATTCATGCTGCTCGCGCCGGGTGTATCAACGATCGTAATCCCTTTTTCAGTGAGCGGGCATGTATAGTAGACCGTTACCTCTTTCACAGCACAGGCCGTTGTTTCCTCTGCTACATACGGCTTTAATTCAGAGAGCGGAATCGTTAATTTCTTCTGTTCCTGTATATACTGCTGATACTTCTCGTATGCAAGCAGGAAATTGCTGATCAATTTCACGTGTTCTTCCTGCAGCCTGTTTTTTTTGACTGCCTTTTCCCACTTCTCTGTGAAGGAACGGCCTGCCGGTTCCTTTGGTATTCCGGTGAGCTGCAAAATTTCAGCCGTTATGTCATCCTCTGTCTTAAACACTACATCCGCTGTTTTGTTTAAGTTGCCATTGATTGGCTTTGTGATCTTGTTAATTGTCGCTGTGGTTGGCGTTGGTGAGGATGGCAGCACTCTTTCGCCGACAAGCGCATTGGCAAATGATGATTTCCCCGAGCTGAAGCCTCCAAAAAGAGCGAGTGTAAATTTCCGTTCCTCTAGCCTTTTCACCCTTTCACGAAACGCTGAAGTTTGCTTTAACAACATGCTGCATTCGCTTAAAAGGTCAGACAAAGTGTAAAAGCGTTTGATTTGGTCTTGAAGCGGCATTTCTTGTTCCATTTTGATTTCTGATTTCGGCATCGGCTGCGCCGTCAGCTGGCTTCGGCCTTGTTTCTGCTCTGGAGCCGCCACTCTTGTTTTCTTCGATTTAAACCATTCTGTGTCTATATGCATTGGGCATGCGGACTCTTCTTCCCAAATGGCCCACAGGCGATCGGTTTTCTCTCGGGCATTATTCTCTAAACGCGCCTGTTCTTGAAGAAAGACAAGTTTTTCTGATTCTTGGACGAGCCGGTCGTTAATTGTTTGCACATCTTTGGAAACACGCTCTTTCACCATAGCGGAGAGCACCTTTATGATGTCTGCGGCTTCTCTTTTCGCCTCTTTCCGGATGAGCTCTGCCAAATCTTTTGTATATTGCAATACATATTCAGAGGAAAAGGCTGCACCATGCTTGACCGCGCGTTCAATGATGCTTATATCAAGCGGTGTGCGATAGGCCTGAATCAGCTTTTCACTTTCAGCGGTATAGACATCAAATGCCTTGGCGAGTTTATGAAGCGTGTCTATTATATGCCAATCCGCTTCGGCCTCTGTTCGTTTTGCCACATCAGAGAAAAAAGCATTCCGCCTTTTATCTCTTTCCTGTGCAGTTTTCGCTTTAGAAAAGAAAAAGCCGGTTTTAAAGGAAGGCTCTTGTGATTCTAAAAATGCAGCCGCCAATTCACGCATTTCAAAAGGCGTCAGGTTGGCGTTTTTTAAAATACGATTGATTTCTTCCTGCATCCTCTTCTCTGCCTCAGTCATTTGTTTTTCGGCCTCATCCAATTGATCACGCAGCGATTGGACCAGTCCAGTATGGATATTAAGCTGTTCAGCGAAACTCGGAGCGCCTGCTTCGTCTTTCTTCAGCATTTCCGTATGTTCCTTTAGCAGATTACGGACTTTTTGTTCGGTTAAAGCCTGCATATTGCTTTTTGATTGCTGTTCTATTCTGCTTAACTCTTCTCTCAGGGCCCCCATCTGATTGAACGGGTGATCCGGTTCTGTTACTGATGTAAAATAGAGCGCTTCCCTTGAAATCCCTTCATTGCAAAGCATCTCCTCTACCTGCGCTTGATAGTCTCCAAATTTCGTCTCCGTCTCATCATAGCGGTCAATTTGATTGACGATAAAATACACATTCGGAATGCTTTCTTTTATTGATCTGAGAAACTTTACATTTTCCTCAGAGTGCACGTGATTATAGTGAACGACGTAAAACAGCGCATCCGCTTGGTGAAGAATAGAAGCAGCCGATAGAAAATGAGCATCATCTGTTGAATCTATCCCTGGAGTATCAATATACGCAACCCCGGAATCGATCTCAGTATACCTGTCAAAAATTTCGACGCTTTCAATCTGTTCCCCGTCTTTACAATATTGCTGCACCTTGTCTTTCTGGTAAGTCCCTTCCAGCTCAGCACACGCTCCGTCTGTTGTATGAAGCCGAACTCGCTTTTCCCCGTTTCTGATCACAACAAGGTTAGCGCTTGTCGGAATCGGGCTTGTCGGCAAAATATTCTCCATTAACAGGCAGTTCAGCAGTGACGATTTTCCCGCTGAATAATGCCCGGTAAACGCGATATAAACCTCTTCATCAGCCGTTTTTTTCATGACCGCAGCCAGTTTAGCAGCCCTTTGTTCATCTTGATTCTCAATAAATTGCTTATAAAGTTCCCCGGTTTTATGCAAAAGCTCTTTTCTGTTTTGATCTGTCATAAGTCTAAACCCCTTTGTGCCGTTTCAATTGTGAACCTTTTTCGAAAGATCTGAATTCATTCCCTTTTCATTTTACACAAGAATAAACCAAATTTCTTTAGGAGAATAGAAAAAAGCCGCCATTACGGCAGCTTCTATAAAAGAAAATCTGCAACTTTTACAAGTTCCAGATTCATCAAACAGATTTATTAGAGATTCCTTTTAATACAAAACCAATTAATACACTATATGTACAAACCGCTCCAAGCAAAAACAGCATAGTCATTTGCTTCACCATCCTGATTGAGAATCTTTTTCAAATTCATTTTAACATGGTTGAGAATGATTTTCAATCGCTATTTTACGCTGTATTCCTGTAATGCTTTGTCTTCTGCGCGAATTCTGACGCTTAACAACACGGCATTGAAAATGGAAAACAGACACATGGTGACGTATGCTTGATAAAGCAGCGGAATCAGCAAAATTTCAAGTATAACAACGGCATAGTTTGGATGTTTCATCCATTTATATGGACCTTTTTTTACAAGCTCTACACCTGGAACAACAAGGATTTTCGTATTCCAATATGCCCCTAAGGAACAAAGCGCCCAATACCGTACGATCTGTACGCTTAAAATCACTGCAGCGATACCGAGCCACCAGCTGGACGGCTGTTTATTCATCAGCAGCACCTCGGCAATTAAGGACAGGAAAAAAAGGATATGCATCGTAATGATATACGGATAGTGGCTCTCGCCAAATTCAATTGCTCCTTGCTTCTTTACCTTTTGTTCGTTTTGCCTGGCCACTGCCATTTCTGCTGCTCTTTGAACAATGAGAATGGCGATCAACAACCAAAACATGAGTCAGGCCTCCTTTTCCCAGCTGAATAATAGCAACTCTGATGAGAAACCCGGCCCTAATGCGCCAATCATTCCTCGTTCAGCTTCCTTTTTATGTCCGTTCTGCAGATGGTCTTTGATCACATACAAGATTGTAGCTGAAGACATATTTCCGTGCTTTTGCAAAATGCTTTGCGCAGATGAAAGCTTTTCTGACGACAGCCCGAGACTTTTGATGTATGCATCGATCACTTTTTTTCCGCCTGGATGCGCCAAAAAAACACTGATATCATGGAATGACAGCTTATGTTTGTCCAAAAAAATCTGTACATTTGTTTTGAGCCATTTTTCCACCAAGGTCGGAATGTCTCGTGAGAAAATGACTTTGAATCCTTGATCGGTAAAGTCCCAGCCCATGACATCTTCTGATTGTTTCATCAAAACAGATTGGGCGTCCATTATCTTCGGCGCAAGCTTCAGCTTTGACATCCTGCGGTCCGCCTTCTCTCCGCATAATAAAGCTGCGGCAATGCCGTCACCAAAAAGCGAGGTGCCAATCAGATTGCTTTTCGTTTTATCTTCCGGCTGGAATGTCAGGCTGCACAGCTCGGCAGCAATGACAAGCACAAAAGCCTCAGGATACGCTTTGCAGTATTCGGCTGCACGCGCAAGTCCGCTGGCTCCTCCTGCACAGCCAAGCCCCCAAATCGGAATCCGCTTCGTATATGGAGAAAACGGAAGTTCATTCATAAGCCGCGCCTCGATACTCGGTGTGGAAAGACCTGTACTGGAGACGAAAAAAACAGCTTCCACTTTCTCATAAGGAATGGCTTCTTGAAAAAATTCCGGATGAGAGAGGCACTCACGAACAGCCGCTCTGCTGTGTTTAAGTGTTTCTTCTATGTATATTTGATTTTTTTCTTCAAAGCTGTGCCCCTCTTTATACCATTCAATCGGCTTAACAAACTGTCTCGAATAGATTTGCCCGTTTTTAAAGGAGGATAACAGCCGGTCAATATCCTTAAAAGAATGCTGAAACATATAGCGGGCGAACTCGGCCGCTTTCTCTTGGTTTACATTATACGCAGGAAGACTTGTTCCAATGGATAAAATAAACGCCATGCGATCACCTCTTTGCATACATTGTGCCGCAACAATCTTTTTTATATGCAAAAAAACTCCGCCGCGGCGGAGTTAGACTGCTGTTTTTTGTTCAGCGAGGTCAGCTTCTTGTTCTGTTTTTTTAGCTTTAGAAAAAACGTTATATACAATATTTAAGACGACTGCAGTAAAGCTGCCCGCCACAATGCCATTCGTTGTAAGCAGCGTTAAGGCACTCGGAAGCTGTTTGAAAATATCCGGCACAACGGTCACACCGAGCCCCAATCCCACTGAGCAGGCAACAATCAGCAGATTTTCCTGTTTCGCAAAATCAATGCGGCTGAGCATTTTAATTCCGTAAGCGATCACCATTCCAAACATCGCCACCATTGCACCGCCCAAAACAGCGGATGGAATAATGGTCGTAAAAGCAGCGATCTTTGGAAACAGCCCAAATGCCATTAGTATCACACCTGTGACCACAATGACGGCATTTTTTTTGATCCCTGTGAGCTGAACAAGCCCGACATTTTGAGAGAATGCCGTATAAGGAAAAGCGTTAAAAATACCGCCCAGAAGCACAGCCAGTCCTTCAGCTCGATAGCCTTTAGACAAATCTTTCTCTGTCAAACGGCGGTTTGTCAGGTCACCTAAAGCAAAGTAAACACCAGTTGACTCCACAAGGCTGACAATTGCAACGATGGACATCGTAATGATAGGCGCTGCATGAAAAGACGGCGCGCCGAAGTAAAATGGCTGAATCATTTGAACAACTGCCGCATCCGAAACATTATCAAATTGAACTTTCCCCATAAAATAAGCGATGAAGGTGCCAATCAAAATACCGATCAAAATCGAGACGGACTTGATAAAGCCTTTTGTAAAACGGTACAGAAGCACAATGATACTCAACACGGTAAAAGCAAGAGCAAGGTTGGAGAGATCTCCGAAATCTGCACTTCCTTCTCCGCCGGCCATGTTATTCATGGCAACCGGCATCAATGTAATACCGATAATCGTAACAACAGAGCCTGTCACGACCGGCGGAAAAAACGATACGAGCTTTCCAAAGAAAAATGAAATAAAAATGACAAGAATGCCTGAAGCGATAATGCTGCCGTAAACTGTTGAAACCCCATATTCAGATCCAATCGCAATCATTGGCGATACAGCTGTAAAGGTACATCCAAGCACTACCGGAAGCCCGATCCCAAAAAATCGGTTGCTCCACACTTGCAGAAGGGTAGCCACACCGCACATAAAAATATCAATCGATACTAAGTAAGTCAGCTGCTCGACAGTCAGTCCCATTGCTTTTCCAACAATCAGAGGAACAACAATAGCGCCGGCATACATGGCAAGAACATGCTGAATCCCTAAAGACAGCGTTTTGCCGAATCCATTTCTCATGAATGAACCTCCTGTACGAAGGACACTTTCCCTTCTTCTAAAGACTGAATTCTTGCCAAAGATTCCACTCGGTAGCCCAGTTTCACAAGTTCATCTCTTCCCGGCTGAAATGACTTTTCAATAACAATGCCAATTCCCGCAATAGAAGCTCCCGCTTGCTTCACAATCGACACAAGCCCGTGCGCTGCCTGTCCATTTGCCAAAAAATCATCGATAATCAGCACATGATCCTGATCCGACAGGTGGGTCCCAGACACTGCGATTTGGCTTTCTGTTTGTTTCGTAAAGGAATAAACAGACGCTGTCAGCAAATTGTCGGTGAGTGTTAACGATTTATGCTTTCTCGCGAAGACAACTGGCACACCCAGCTTCAAGCCCGTCATTACAGCGGGAGCGATACCTGATGATTCGATTGTCACAATTTTGGTAATACCGTCTTTTGCAAACCTGGACGCAAATTCGTCACCAACTCTCTGCATAAGCAGCGGATCAATTTGGTGATTCAAAAAAGAATCCACTTTCAATACCTGATCAGATAATACGACGCCTTCTTCCTCTATTTTCCGTTTCAGTGCTTCCATCTTGTCTTACCTCCGTTATGAGAATAAAAAAAGCATTGCCCGCTCAAATAAAGAGCAAGCAATGCTGATATCACAAAAAACCGTACACGTGCGGTTCCATTGCTCACCCATAGTCGGACATTTACGGTGCCCGGTAGAAACTTGCGTGCCATATCCACGCGATTATATGAGTGTTCCTATTATATTGTAATAAATTATATCAAGATTCTAATCTCTTGCATAGGCTGAAAATAAAAATTCCCGAACTTTATTTTTGTTTTTTTAGATATCATTCGTATTTCAAGGGGATTCGATATAAAAGAGCCTGACGACGCGCCGCCAGGCTTTTGATTATGACAGATAGAGATTTGAATATTTGTTTGATAAATAATCAATTAAATAGCGAACATTCAGCTCTTCTCCTGTTGCATCTTTAATAATGTCTAACGGCTTTTTCCGTTTTCCGTGAATGTGCACCTTTTCCGTCAGCCATTGCTTTATCGGATGGAACTCTCCTCTTTCCAAGAGAGCGTCAAATTCAGGGAGATCCTCAAGCATTTTTTGTTTCAGCTGAGCCGCATACATGTAGCCGAGCGCATAGGATGGGAAGTAGCCGAAATCTCCACCTGCCCAATGGACGTCCTGTAAAATCCCCTCTGCGTCGGTCTGCGGTGTAATCCCTAAATAATCCTGGTATTTTTGATTCCAAAGCGACGGCAGATCTTCCACAGACACTTCATTGCTGAAAATCGCTTTTTCAATTTCATAACGGATGATGATATGAAGAGGATACGTCAATTCATCCGCTTCGACCCTGATAAATGAAGGTTTTGATTCATTGATTGCCCGGACAAAATCATCCAGGGAGATGTCCTTGAACTGTACCGGTGATGCCTCTTGAATCTTCTTATAGTACGGAGTCCAAAAATGCTTGTTGCGGCCGATAAAATTCTCGTAAAATAATGATTGCGATTCATGAATTCCCATCGATGCGCCGTCTGACAAGTTCGTGCCACTGAGTGCTTCATCAATATTTTGCTCGTAAATCGCGTGCCCGCACTCATGAATGGTGCCAAAGATCGCCGTCCGGAAATCTTTTTCATCATATCTCGTCGTGACCCGAACGTCTCCCCGATTCAGCGTAGTTGCAAACGGATGAACGGTTTCATCAAGTCTTCCGCCATCAAAATCGTAGCCAAGCTCCTGTAAAAAATACAGACTGAGCTCTTTTTGCTTTTCTTTCGGGAACGCTTTTGTAATAAAGCTTGTATCTGGTTTATTTCCGGAAGCTGTCACCTGTTTAACAAGAGGGATAATCGCTTCCTTCAGCTCAGCAAACAGCTGATCAAGCACCTTTACCGTGACGCCGGGCTCAAACAAATCAAGCAATGCATCATAAGGATGCTCTTGATATCCCCAATACGTAATAAAACGTTTATTGAATTCAATCAGCTGTTCTAAATAAGGAGAAAACAAGCTGAAATCAGATTTTCCTTTCGCTTCCTCCCACGCTGTTTCTGCCTTTGAACACAGAATCACGTATTCTTTGTATTCAGCCTCAGGGATTTTCTTATTCTCTTCATACTCTTTTTTCGCCAGTTCCACTGCTTTTTTCGTATCTTCCGACAAGTCATCAAATCGTTCATACAGGACATCGATAAGCTCCTTCATTCGATCTGATGTTTGGATATTGAATATATCTGTTGAAAGCTGGCCGATGCTTTCGGCACGATCCTCTGAGCCGTTTTTCGGCGCGCCTGTTCTGGAGTCCCAGTGCATTAACGCAACTGCTTCGCTGTAATGTGAGATTCTTTTTAAAAGATCAAAAAATTCTTTTTCATATGTATGTATCTCCATATCCATTCCCTCCCTATTCTAGCCGTTCCATTACAGGCTAATGGAAGGGGGTATGAAAGTCAAATTGTTTGTATAAAAGGCTGCCGGTATGTTTTGTGGCAGCCTTTTTATTCAGTTGATCGTCATTTGATTTTTTGGCGGAGGTGTTCTCCGCTTTTTCTGCTTGATTTTTTTATCTACCCACACTGTTGCCAGCGGGGTTAAGAGCGAGGTGACAATAACGCTTGTCGCGATAATTGCAGTTGCCGACTCAGCAACTGGCGCAAATGAGGCATTCGCTTCCGCTAATGCATATGGCACGGCTACAGCCGCCCCTGCCGTAGAAGAAGCGGCCACTCCCGCGACACCATCTCCCCGCGCAATAAAACGATCAAGCAAAAACAAAGAACTGCCCGATAAAATGACGACAGAAACTCCGATAAATATGCCGAGCAGCCCTGATTGGATCAGCATTCCAAAATTCAAGGTATTGCCGAGCGAAAAGGCGAAAAATGGAATGATCGCCGGCACAACCTTGCTGAATAAGTCTCTGAGATCATGATCCAGATTTCCAAGTATACATCCAAGTAAAAACGGGATGACTGTCGCTGCCAGCGTTTCCCATGGGAATGCGGCAAGTCCCGTCACACCAAACGTCACCATGGTCATAAAAGGACCAGATTCTGTACTGATAAAGGCGAAAGCACCCGCATCCTCTTTTCTTCCCATGTGATTCATGAGCGCCAAATACAGTCCGCCGTTCGTTTCATTCATTACCGCGACAATTGCTAAAACAGAAAGGCCTGCAAAAAAGCCGGATTGTATGCCTTCGTCAGGTATAAATTGCGCTGCGATCACGCCGAGCAGTGCCGCAAATCCGACCTTTCCCAATAATAACGTGATTCCTTTTCTTGCGATATAGCCTGAAGAACGAAAATCAATCGTTGCTCCTACGCAAAAGATAAAAACACCCAGTATCGGCAGCGTTCCGGTAATCAAAGCACCCGTAAACCCTCCAAAGAACTCCGCTGTTCCAGGCGCAAACGTGTTGAGCGCCGCTCCAAGAAATAGCGGAATAATCATCATTCCGCCAGGTACCCGTTCAATTGTCGCCTTGATTTTCATATTGTGGATTCTCCCATCCTCCGGTTATGAAAAAACAATTCCACTTACACTTGGAAAACAGCCTGCAAATCCTCTTTTGAACAGCTGCCCAGCTGGCTGCCGACTCCGACGGCGCCAGCTCCGGCTCTAAGCCAATCCGGCACTTCAGACGGATGTATCCCGCCTGTCGGAATAAAGGTCACCTGCGGGAAAGGACCCGCTAAATTTTTCATAAACGGGATGCCAAACACACCGCTTGGGAACAGCTTTAATGTCGTAAAACCGAATGTCAGCGCTTCCATAATTTCGCTCGGAGTCAAGACGCCGGGGATATAATGTGTCTTTACAAAAGATAGATGTTCAGCAAGATCAGCTGAAAAACCCGGACTGACAATAAACTGCGCGCCAGCCTCAGCAGCTTCCCCAGCTTGCTGCGCGGTGATGACCGTGCCCGCGCCAATTAAAATATCTTCCCTATTACGGAAGGATTCGATAATATCTGATGCCCCGGGGGTCGTATACGTCACTTCAACTGCACGAATCCCTTTATCTAATAAACTCTCAATCTGCTGACAGGCCTCCTGCTTATCCTTTGAACGAATGACTGCAATCAGCTTTGCTTCTTTCAGACGGTTTTCAACGACTTTGGACTCCATATTAATAATCCCCTTTCTTTTGGTGAACCGTTCTTTGAGCAGATAAAAAAGAAGCTAATTTCTCCCTGGTCGGCAAACCGTCCATATCCCCCGGTGCCTGCACTTGCAAAGCGCCAATCGCATTTCCCCTTTGCACCGCATCCTTGTACGACAAACCGTCTAGGATACCGCTGATTACACCGACTGCAAATCCGTCTCCGGCGCCGACCGTATCAACCACCCGGTCGACCCGGCAGCCTTCTAGAAATCCTTCACTTGTCCCCGTTTTAAAGTAAGCGCCTTCTTTTCCAAGTTTAATAGCAACAAAGCTGGCACCTTTTTTCAAATAATAGTCGGCAATGCCTTCAGGTGTTTTTTCTCCGGTCAATAGCTCTCCCTCTGCGATACCCGGGAAAAACCAGTCTGCAAGCCCAGCCAGATCATTGATTGTATGTACCATTGTTGCTTGATCAGGCCAAAGCGAAGGTCTTACATTAGGGTCGAATGAAATGGTCTTCCCTGCGTTTCTCATGTCGTTCATGACATGATACGTGAAGTCTTTCATCTCGGCTGACAAGGCAGGCGGAATGCCTGTCACATGCAAATGGCCTGCGCATTGAAAATAATCTCTCGGATATTCAGCTGAAGTTAATGTGCTTGCAGCTGAGTTTTTCCTATAGTAGGTAACTTGCGGGTCGCCTTCTTTCACTTTTGACTTCAGCAGCAGCCCGGTGGGATTTTCGTCCTGCGAGCGGATCACGCGGGACACATCCACTCCCTCTTTTTTAAGCTCTTGTAAAATAAACGTTCCGAGCTGATCATTGCCGACCTTGCTCATCCATCCCATTCGAAATCCGAGTCTGGCAAGGCCGCAGGCGACATTGCTTTCTGCTCCGGCAAGCCCTTTAGAAAAAGTGGATACTTCATGAAGGCCTCCATACTCATTTGCATAAAACATGGCCATTGATTCCCCGAATGTCACCGCATCAAGCTTCATCTCTTCCCAACCTCCTCTTAGTTGAGGGCACCTAGGATTAAAGTGACTTTCTCATGATGACTTTTGCCTCTAATTCAATGGTTTGAGGCGCTCCTTTGTCACCTTCAATCCTTTTTAATACACGTTCCATCGCCGTCCTGCCCATATCATGTGACGGCTGGGCGATCGTTGTAATACCTGGACCGATCAGTTTATACCATTCCGTATCATCGAATCCTGCAATCCCTATATCTTGAGGGATGCGCAGGCCAAGCTCTTCCATACAGCTGATGATTTTCAGCATAATCAAGCCATTCAAAGCCAGAATCGCTTTTTTTTGCTCCGGCATTTCCTTTTGAAAAGAACAAAGCGCCGCCTTAAGCTGCTCCTTGTCTTTTACGTCAATTTCATGCAATCTGACAAGCCCGTTCACATTTTGAACCGAAGCCATTTCCTGATACACAGCTGCTCTTTCTGCACGAGGGCTGATAGAGGAAATCGGTTCGGTAAACAGCGCGACATCAGTATACCCTTTGCTGTACACCTTCTGAAGAATCTCTTTTGTGATCCATCTGTTGTCAGTCGTTACGGTATCCAGTTTCAGATCCGGCAGTTTCCGGTCAATTAAGATTGTTGGAATTTGCTGTTCAGCAAAAGCGCGGAGTACATCCTTGTTTTCCCCTGTTGCGTTTAAAATCAAGCCCTCAACCGAATGGGCTTCTAGCTTTAAGAGCATTTCCCGCTCTTTTTCAGGACTGTTATCTGTGTTGCACACCATAATGCTGTAACCATATTGATCACAAACCTCTTCGACTCCCCTGAAAGCAGCGACCGAAAAAGGATTTGTAATGTCAGCTACAACAAATCCGATTAACTTGCTTTTTTTTATTTTCAAACCTTGTGCCATTTTACTCGGCCGATAATTCAATTCTGCGATTGCCTTTTTAATGTTTTTCACTTTTTCAGGAGAAATCGCGTCAATTTTTCCGTTAATATAGCGGGAAACTGTCGATTTCGAAACTCCTGCACATTCAGCTACATCTTTGATGGTTGTATGGCCTGTTGTTTTCTTTTTCATTCAAGTGCTCCTGTATCTCATATATTTGAAACCGATTTCAAAACCGTTACAACAAAAGAATACCATAATTTTAAAATTTGGAAAGAGTTTTTTTAATAATGTGTCAATTCATTATTTTCCGTTGACTCTTTTCACTATTTATCCTAAAATTTTCTTTGAAACCGTTACCAAAATATTTTCATTCAAGTGATGCTGAAATCCTAACCAAGGGGGAAATATAATGGAAAATCGTTATTCTGTACATCCTGAACAAGTAAAACGCTTTACAACAGAGGAGCTTCGCAGTCATTTCTTAATGGATCCTTTATTTACAGAAAATAAACTTTCGATGTATTACTCACATGAAGACCGGGTTGTCATCGGCGGAGCGGCTCCAGGGCAAAGTGAACTGAAGCTTGATGCAGGTGATTTTCTAAAAACAGACTTCTTTTTGGAACGGCGTGAAATCGGGATTATTAATGTCGGCCAGCCTGGTGCCGTTAGAGTCGGCGATGATGAATATGTGCTTCAAACAAAGGATTTTCTCTATATCGGAATGGGTAATCAGGATGTATCATTTTCAAGCCTGAACGGTGAAAAAGCGAAGTTTTACTTCGTCTCCGCTTGCGCCCACAAAAGCTATCCAACACAAAAAGCCGCCCTAGCTGAACTGACACCGGACCGCCTTGGTGATGATGCAGCGTCTAATGTCAGAAGTCTGTACAAAGTTATTCATCAGGATGGCATTAAAAGCTGTCAGCTGATGATGGGAATAACGATGTTAGATCAAAACAACAACTGGAATACCATGCCAGCACACGTTCATGACCGTCGGATGGAGGCTTATCTTTATCTGGATCTTGAAAAGGATTCAAAGGTATTTCATTTCATGGGCCAGCCGGACGAAACACGCCATCTTGTTGTTGGAAATGAGCAGGCTGTCCTTTCTCCCGCCTGGTCTATTCATTCTGGCGCAGGAACATCAAACTATAGCTTTGTGTGGGCGATGGCTGGAGAAAATTACACATTTACGGACATGGATCTCGTTCCGATGGATGGGCTGAAATAAGATGGGTTATCTACATGACGCCTTTTCATTAGAAGGAAAAACAGCGCTGGTGACAGGCCCTGGAACAGGGATCGGTCAAGGAATTGCCAAAGCCCTAGCCGGTGCTGGCGCTGATATTATCGGCACATCACATAAAAGCAGCCTGTCTGAAACACAGCAGCTTGTGGAACAGGAAGGCCGGATATTTACATCTTTTACATTGGACATGAGCAAGCCGGAAGCGATAAAGGATTCTGCAGCTGAGCTGTTTGAAAACAGGCAGATCCACATCCTTGTCAATAATGCCGGCATTATTCATCGGGAAAAAGCGGAAGATTTTTCAGAAGAGAACTGGCAGCACGTACTGAATGTCAATCTAAACAGCCTGTTTATTCTGACACAGCTTGCTGGCAGGCACATGCTGAAAAGAGGTCATGGAAAGATTATTAATATTGCCTCTCTCCTGTCTTTTCAAGGCGGCATCCTCGTTCCGGCTTACACCGCGAGCAAACACGCTGTTGCCGGTTTGACAAAATCATTTGCAAATGAGTGGGCAGCGTCAGGTATTCAGGTCAACGCAATCGCCCCAGGCTATATTTCTACTGCGAATACAAAGCCTATTCGGGATGACGAAAAGCGAAATGAGGACATTTTAAAGAGAATTCCTGCCGGCCGCTGGGGCCAAGCGGATGATATCGGGGGGACTGCAGTCTTTTTGGCATCACGTGCTTCAGATTATGTAAATGGACATATTTTAGCAGTTGATGGCGGCTGGCTATCCCGCTGACAAATAAAAAAGCTGACGAACGATCGTCAGCTTTTTTCCATTACATCATGTGCGGTTCAACAGGCAAGACCTTTTTGACCTCATCAATGATGCGTTCATTTTCTCCGCCAGCGTAAATGTGAATCGAGCCGCTGTCTTGATTCGAGCGAATCAGGCGCCCGATGCCCTGCCGTACACGTAACAACATATATGGCAGATCAACTTCTTCGAACGGATCTTTTTTCGCTCCGTTGCGCTTCGCTGTAAATACAGGATCGTGTGGCGGGAACGGTAATGACCAAATGGTAACATTCTTCAATGCGTCACCGGGAATGTCGAGTCCTTCCCATAAGTGAACTGAACAAAGTACTGTTTCTTCTTCCTCTTGGAATTTCTCTACTAAGCTGCTGATTTCCTCATCACCTTCGAAGAAAATTGGATACGGCAGCTCCCATGCCGCCGACAGCTCTTTAAACTCGTTTAATTCTTCAAAAGAAGGGAAAAGCACCAGCGTTCTTCCTTTGTATCGTTTGATTGTTTCAATCGTTTCAGCCGTTTTTTGTTCAGCGGCCATATCTGTTTTTGCGTATAAATTAATACTCATTTGCTCGTCATAATCATAAGGGGAATCAACAGTTAATGACAAATAATCATGAATCCCAAGACTGTCGGCAATATAATCAAACGAACCGCCTTCTGACAGCGTAGCAGAAGAGAAGATATAAGGAATTTTCTTAGAAAACACTTTTTCGCCAAGTACTTCTGCTACCGTTCTCGGCATCACGACAAAAGTTGATTCTGCTTCCTTTTTCTCCAGCCAGCTGATTGCATCCTTTTGATATAGAGATAATGAATACGCCATTTGTTCAACATATTCTTCCACTACTGACAGCTCGTATTGATCAATCGTATACATTTCAGACTCAAATACAAGTGCCTCACCGATTTTATCAAGTAAACGACAAAGCTCGTCCGCCGCCTTTTTGACACGCTGGTCATTTTTTATTTCTAAACGGTGTGAACCGGCTACTTCCTTTGATTCTTCAGAAAGAACATAGAAAAATTCGTCGTTTGCAGCAAGCGCATCTTCAATCAATTCTGCAAACTCTTCTCTGATGTCATTTTGCAGCAATCGTTCTAAAAACAATTCAAGAGTAGACTGCTTCACTCTATAGGTTAGCGCTTTTTGCGCAGCAAACTCTAACAAATGCCCCTCATCAAATACAACTGCACTATGATCAGGCAAGAGCGGCAGCTGGCCCTCTCGTTTGCGTGATTCTTCCGTCCACACATGCTCCATATAAAAATCATGGGAACAAATGATTAAGTCCGTTGACTTGCGGTAGTAATCTCTGGAAAGTGTCAGACCGCATCTGTGTCTCATATCACAAGTCAGACAGTCCTGAAACGAGTCGTAGCTTACGTCAGACCACTCTTCATTCGATAGATTTGCGTACTGCTTACGGTCGCCATACGGATAAAAGCGCTGCATCGCCTGGGACTCGTGGACAAATGACGGTAACGACTCATAAAGATCCAGCCATTTATCATCATCAGAACGCTGCATTGTTTTTTCAAGCTTCTTCAAGCATAAATATTGCTCATGTGATTTTGACAGCCTTGTATCAATTTTCAGATCAAGATGCTCAGCCAGCTTAGAAATATCGCCCTCTTTTTTCACCAGCTGTTCAATTAATGTTTCATCCGCACAAGCGATGATGGCAGGTTTGCCGACATACCTTGCATAGCTGATTGCAAAAAGAAGATATACCAGCGTTTTCCCCGTTCCCACTCCAGCTTCGGCGAACATGACTTTTTTCTCTTTAAACGCCCGCTCCAGCTGAAAAGCCATAAACACTTGCTCGTCCCGAAGATCAAACCCTTTTTCGGGAAGGATATCGTAAAACACGTCACCAATCCAATTGTTCAATTCTTCATAAAAATTCTTTGTTTTCGTTAAAGAAAAAGGCAAGCGTGATGTTGTCACCTAGTTCCAACCCCCAACTATTCGACATTCAGACCACCAATAATATCATTTTCCGCTGATGAATACAATAAAAAAACTTGGCAATGCCAAGTTTTTTGCAGTTTACTTACGATTGATCACATGCGACGATAAAAAAGGATGGTCTGTTGAATAAATATGTTCTACCGCTTTTTCTAAATCAGTTTGCGCATGCGAAATCACAGACGGAGACGAATCAGTCCCGAGCTCCTTCAGCTCGTTTGCTGTTGCGTCAAGCGCCCTTTGAATAAGATTAAAATGTTCGCTGTTCAGCATGAGATCACCTCTGATGGAAATAATCATCATTGTATGCGAACTTTTCATTTTATATACATGCTTTACCGCATGTTATCACCGAAACATGCACAAACTACACTTGATATTCCGTCTCCGGATTATCCGTCTTATCAACAATATTCTATCAGGGAGTGATGTTGACATGAGTTATAGAAACCGATTAGATCAGCATTCTGAACTGTTTCATCACAATTGGACGCGGCCTAAACGTTCTAAGTCTCAAGTAAACGGTCACACTGAAATGTCCCAAACCAACATTATATTGAGAAGCAACGCGAAAGCTCACCGTTGGTAACGATAGAATAGGGCTGAAAGATGAAAGAAGACGCATGCAGAGCGTCTTCTTTTTATGCGTTTTCTGTTTTCTTGCGCTGCGGTCTTACTTTTGACCAGTATTGATAATAATCCGTTTTAATAAACCCGTTAAAGAGCTTTCGTTTCTTCGTTGCTTTTCTGCCATATGCTTCCTCAAAGTTTTCATTTGATGTCAGCATATACACAGACCAAGTATCAAGCGGCTCGAACGCCTTCCCCATTTCTTTGTACATCTGCTCAACGGCTTTTTTCTCGCCGAGACGCTCTCCATATGGCGGGTTGCCGACAATTACGCCAAATTCCAGATTTGTGGTAAAGTCTTTGACCTGCATCTGTTTGAACTGGATTAGATCTCCCAATCCTGCTTCCTCTGCATTTTCTTTTGCGATTTCAACCATGCGGTGGTCTATGTCGCTAGCGAAAATTGTAAGCGGCTGATCATAATTTGCCTTTTCTTCGACTTCAAGCCGCGCTTTGTTCCACAGATCTTTACCGATCCATTCCCAATCCTCTGAAACAAAATCGCGATTGAATCCCGGGGCGATGTTTTGGCCAATTAGCGCCGCTTCTATCGCGATTGTTCCGGAGCCGCAGAAAGGATCAACAAACGGGCGGTCCGGCGTCCAATTGGTTAATTGCACCAAAGCGGCAGCAAGTGTTTCTTTAATCGGCGCACCGCCCTGATCGACACGGTATCCTCGTTTGTGAAGGCCTGTCCCTGATGAGTCCAGTGTAATCAAAGCCTGATCTTTCAATAAAGAAATTTCGACTTTATACTCGGCACCTGTTTCTTCAATCCAATCATTGGCTTTGCCGGACTGCAGCTTGAGCTTTTCGACAATTGCTTTTTTGACGATCCGCTGACAGTCAGGAACGCTTGCAAGTGTTGATTTTACCGATTTTCCGATGACAGGGAATTTCCCGTTTTCAGGTATAAATGAGCGCCAGTTAATCGCTTTCGTTTTTTCAAACAGTTCATCAAATGTTTTCGCTTTAAAAGAAGCAACCTGAACCTTTATGCGGTCGGCTGTTCTAAGCCAAAGGTTCGCACGGCAGATGGCAAGTGCATCACCTTCAAAAATAACTTTCCCGTTATCAACCTTGCATTCGTATCCTAAATCTCGTACTTCCTTTGCGACAACAGCTTCAATGCCCATCGGCGCCGTTGCAATTAGTGTATACTTCGTCATCGTATCACCCTGTCTTTTAAAACTTTTCTCTTTTCAAGATAAAAGCTCTCCTTATACGGGAGAGCTTGTTTTCATCATTTTAAATGTAAGTGGTCTAACGTTCTGTAAGCCATGTTTTGTTCCATCGTACTGCAAACGGCTCATCACCTCGTACTCAGGCGGCAATCATCTATCTACAGAAAGCATTCTGTCCTTCTCTCCGTTGAATTCCGTTAAGAAGGTTCCCCTACCAAAATTTGGGTTTCTCGCTCGAGGGGTTTACCGCGTTCCACTCTCACCATTTCTAGTGAGACTTCGTCACTGTGGCACTTTCAAGGATACTCAGCCATATCCGAAGACGTAGGCTTTTTTCCTGCCGTCAGCCTCTAAAGACTGCCCTAGCTTATGACTTCGCTAGGCACGAACACTACGGGCATCTCAGCACCGTGCGAGCATGGACTTTCCTCTACAGATTCAAGATCTGCAGCGATTACCCGAACGTTAAGAACATGAATTATTATATAACAACTGATTACAATTTACAAGCGCCATTTTTTTCAAGCGTGATCAATCATAAAGCTTGCTGCCAAAAACGTGTTTTTCTAAGTTAGACAGCCGTTTTAAAATATCAAAGTTTGTTGTGTTAGATTGCACAGGCTGTTTTTTGCTGGCTTCTTCAAGCTGTTTTTTCAGCTGCAGATTTTCCTGCTGCAGTTCTTCAATTTCTTGATGGAAGGTTTCATAATCCTTAATAATCATATCTAAAAATTTGTCAACGTCTTCTTGCTTGTAGCCTCTAACGCCTGTTTTAAATTCTTTTTCCAAAATTTCTTTCGCAGAAAGCTTTACTTTATCAGCAAGCATCTTTTTCACCTCGTATCGTGAATCATCACATATATTTTTTCAGAAATCTGTACGGTTGTCAAATTTCTCTCTCATTGTTAGTAGCTGTCTTCCTCCACTGTCACTCTCAAGTCATCCATTGTAATAAAGTAGATGGGATAGCCATCCTGTTCGCGCCTTTTTTCCGCTGTCCCAAGCATATACTTAGGGGAGCCTTCCTTTTCCGGGTCATATAAAAGCAGAAGCCCGTCGGACTTATCAATGAAGAACTGATTTTTTTGTTTGAATTGAAGCGGGCTTTCATAAGGACGGTGAGTCAGGCTTGCTTCATAGTCTGCCTGAGACAGAACTGCTTCATACTGTTCCTTATTCGGTTCTTTCCAGTTCTTTTCCTGCTCGTAAAATGGTGTGATGACAGCTACCTTTAAGTCAGGGAATTCCTCCTGCAAATCATATGCAGCTTCTGCCGCCCACAGCTCCGCTCCAAGCTGGCCCGAAATTAAAATCCATTCTAATCCTTCATCCAAAAAAGCAATCAGCCGATTCTTAATGGCTTTTTTTATGTAATACAGCGCCTTGTCATCCTGCTTAAATATCCCGAGTTCAAACGGTTTATAGCCCGTTATTGCCAATACTTTCATCATTTCACCTGCTTTAAAAAATGGGGCTCCCGTGGGCCCCATTTGTTGTGCTGCATTGTTTACACCATCAAGCTGCACGTTTTCCATACTAGTAGTCGCAGCAAGGTTTTCCTGCTTGAAAATGCTGATGCGTAGCCGGGTCAACATTTGAGAAAGTGTGTGGAAAGTAGTGAACGTGCTGAAAATGCTGGTGGTTTACGTTTGTTGTATGCTGTGGGTGAATGTGCGGCACGATAGTCTTCGAAAACGTATGGTGTTCACAGCAATGAGTAGGATGGACAATTGGCGCCATCATATGCGGTCTGCAGTGATGCATGATAAAATCCCCTTTCCATAAACTTTATTACAATACTAAGCTATGAAAAATAAGGGGTACATGTTCTGATGCAAAGACCTATTTTAAAAGTGTGCAATTAAGCTGTCTTTAAAGTTTGAAAACACAAAAGCAATCAAAAATACCACAACAAAGAACAAGTAAAAAACACCCTTATACATACCAACTCTCCCTTTAAAAATAACTAACGTCATTTTACAGGATTCGCCGCTATTCTACAACAAAATCAATGTGAATTCAGCAAAAAAAATTCATGGCGAAACAAGTCGTCTTTTGCGCTTTCCCGGGGAATATTTAAGAGGAATATTTCCTCTTCAGCCGGGCAATTCTCACATGCAGTTTTTCAGTTTCTTTCTCTGATAAGCATGCCGCATCGCTAAGCAATTGCTCTGCTACTTGCAATGCTTTTTCGAATTCTTTTTTCTTATGCTCAAAATATTTCGCGAGCTCTATTACAGCAGCGTATCTGCACTTCTGGTTTTGCGAGCGGGACAGCTTTTCCCAAAGCGGCACTGCTTCTTCCAAGCGGTTTTGTTTTTTGTACAGGAGCGATAAATCCAGCCGTGCACTGTCCTGATCCTCAAACGATTTTTCTATAAGCCTTTCCAACTGCTTGATCGCTTGGTCCGTTTCCTTATGAGCCATAAACCATTTCGCCATAGCATAGGCTTCACTGTGTTCTTTTGGCGCATGTGATTCTGAAAGGATTTTTTTAGACATATGGATGTACAATGAAATGAGTGATAACACATCCATTTCATTATGATGCAGGACACCTTTTAAAAGATCCGGCTCTTGCGCCTTGATAAAATGAAAGTAAAGCATTGGCGCCAAGTAGCCCGGTGTGTCTTCTAGTCTGCGGATGCCGAGCTCCTCTTTTTCAACCGTGCCAAGAGATACGCGGTCCATTTTGTGTTTCCAGAGGCGTCTAGCTCCATGCAAAAGATCAAAGTGGCCAAATTCCGGAAGCTTCGGAAGTCTGTCACGGATCAAGGTGTGTCTTGTTTTCACCTGCGGCCAATCAAAGGCTTTGCCGTTGTAGGTCACAAGTGATGTAATGTCAACCTCGCTTAAAAAGCTTTGGTACAAGGCGACTTCGTTCCCCGGTTTGGGCAAAAGATGCTGTTTGACTGTCACTCGGTCTTCATATACTCTCGCATGCCCAAGCAAAAAAATGGTATTCCCAGCTCCACCCCCAAGACCGGTTGTTTCTGTATCAAAGAAAAAGAGGTTGTTTTTGTTATACCCTTTTGCTGACAATGTATGCGACAGGCCGCTTTGATTCCACATTGTGATCACTTCCTCAAGCTCAGAAAAGCTGTATAACCCATGGCGGTGAGAAAGCGGATATTCTACTTCTCTGATGAGGCAATATTCATCTTCGAAGATGAAAGGCTTCATGCCAAAAGCCTCCCACTCTTCTAAAAACGGGATGTCATCAAAGTGGTTTTCTTGTTTGCCTGCTTCTATTTTTTGTTCTCCTTCGTCGAGCGCCATGTGCTTTTTCATCCGTTGGAGTTTCCCTTTTAATGACATATCCGGCCTCCCTCCTTACGACATTTGATCCAACAGCTGCAAAATTCTTTCCTTTGCTTTTATCCCTTCTATTTCCGTACCTATACAAGACGGACAGCCGTCATGACAAGGACAATGTGTAATCAGTTGTTTCGCCGCTTCATTAATGTCTGAAAAACGTTTAAAGACTTCCTCCGCCAAACCGATACCGCCCGGATAATGATCATATAAAAATATGGTTGGCAATCCGGTATGGGCTGCTTTAATTTGAGAAACAACATGAACATCATTTCGATCACACATGATATACACAGGGACAATATGCTGCAGCACATTCGAGATGCCAAGAAGCAGCTGTTCCAGTGTCTTTTCCCCGATGTCTTCATCCGCTGTTTTGATTTCGAGCCAAGCTGCACTTGTATGCAGTTCTTCTTCCGGCAAATGAATGGGTCCAGACCCAATATTTTCAAAAGTGGTCATTTTTATTTTTTTAAAAATGGTCGGCAGGGCATTGACAGTGACATCTCCGTAGTGCAATGATGTACGGCTTTTTTCTTTCGTTTTATCGATTTCTAATACCTTCAGCTGAACTGCCAGGTTTGCATCCGTATAATATTCGACATCGACTTTTCTGACATACGCCTTTTTATGGTCCCAATCGAGCTTCTCAACTTGATACTGAACGCCTTCATGCAAATAAATCGCTTCATCATGCAAAAGCGTCATCGCACTAAAACGGTCCATTTCACCGATAATCCTTACATTTGCAATATCCGACTGATCAACTATAACGACATTTTCCTGGGAGGCGGAACGCAAACTGATGTTTGAAGCAGGAAACGACTCACTTGCCCAATGGTACCGTTCGCCGTTGCGGTGAAGAACAGCCTCTTCCTCAAGATACTCAAGAATATCACTGACTTCCATGGGTCCAAATTCTTCATCAGCTCTAAAAGGAAGCTCATAAGCCGCACACTTTAAGTGGTCTACTAAAATAATCAAATTCTCCGGATTGATTCTTGCAGATTCAGGCGAACGATTAAAGAAATATTCAGGATGCCGCACAATATATTGGTCAATCGGTGTTGAATTGGCTACCATGATAATCAAAGATTCACCGTGTCTTCTGCCGGCTCGTCCCGCCTGCTGCCAAGCACTTGCAACACTTCCGGGATACCCCGTCATTACACACACTTGCAGCTGGCCGATATCAACACCAAGCTCTAAGGCATTCGTACTGACCACTCCTAAAATGTCGCCTTCTCTCAGGCCTTTTTCGATTTCTCTTCGCTCTTTCGGCAGATAGCCTCCCCGATAGCCTCTGATTGATTTTGTTCCAATCTCTTTTTTCACAAGCTCCTGAATATGGCTTAAAATAATTTCCACCCGAACTCTGCTTCTGGCAAAAACAATGGTCTGCACTTTGTTTTTAAGGAACTCTTTCGCCAGTTCATTCACTTCTGCGGTTGCGCTCCTTCTAATATTCAGCGGTTTGTTCACAATTGGCGGATTGTAAAACACAAAATGCTTGCGTCCGCTCGGTGCGCCATTGTCATCGACCAGCCGCATCGGTTTGCCTGTCAGCTGCTCTCCCAATTCCTTTGGGTTGGCAATTGTTGCGGAAGTACAAATAAAAACCGGATCACTTCCATAAAACCGGCAGATCCGCTTTAGCCGCCGGATCACATTTGCCACATGGCTGCCGAACACACCTCGATACGTATGAAGCTCATCGATGACGATATACTTAAGGTTTTCAAACAAACTGACCCATTTCGTATGATGCGGTAGAATGGCAGAATGCAGCATATCGGGGTTTGTAATGACAATATGACCTGCTTTTCTCACCTTTTGTCTGATTGCCGGAGACGTATCCCCGTCATATGTAAAGCTTTTAATATCAATGCCCATTTCATCAATAATTTCATTTAGCTCGCTCTTTTGGTCTTGTGCCAGCGCTTTAGTCGGAAATAAATATAACGCCCGGTTTGTTTCATCTTGGGCGATGGACTGCAGGACTGGGAGGTTGTAGCATAACGTTTTTCCTGATGCTGTTGGCGTTACGGTAACGATGCTTTCTCCTTTTTGCACATATTGAAAAGCGGAATATTGGTGAGTATATAGTTCATCAATGCCCCTTTTCGAAAGGGCCGCTTTGATTCTCTCGTCTATACTTTCGGGCATAGGCCTTGTTTTTGCTTCCCGAGGCTCAATTTCATGCCAATTCACAACGTTTTCATTTCCTTTTAAATCAGAAATGAGTTCAGTCAGTGATTTCTTTTTCATTCTTTACACCTCTTTGTCAAGTACAGTTTACCGAATATTTGTTTGCATGGCTAGGTGCAAATTTTATACAGTTGAATAAAAAAAGCAAGGCATACGCCCTGCTTATTTCGCTTTTATTGTAAGGAGCTTTGATTCGCCTTTACGAGCAGCCTTTTCGCCTGCCGATACCATTGATCCTACAGCCTCACCATTCATTATAACGATTGGGATGACTGTGCTGCTCGCTTTTTCTTTTATTAATTCCAAATCACATGTAATCAGCGGGTCACCGACCTTCACTTTATCCCCTTCTTTAATGTGGGCAGTAAATCCTTCTCCGTTCATATTGACTGTCTCCAGCCCGACATGAATTAACAGCTCAATTCCCGAGCGAGTCCGAATGCCAACGGCGTGTTTGGTGTGGAAAATCTGAATGACTTCACCTTCAGCGGGAGAAACGATTTCACCGCTAGAAGGTTCCACCGCTATTCCTTCTCCCATCATTTTCTGTGAAAAAACAGGGTCCGGTACATCTGACAGGTCCATTACTGTACCGTCTGCCGGAGAATAAATAACCTCTTCTGTCACCTTTTCCTGAGTTTTGCCCATTCCGAATAATTTTTTCAGCAATGTATTTTCTCCCTTCTCATTCACTTCAACCGTTATCCCTTCATTCACCACTATTTAACCACACTTTCAATTTTGCTTCAATTTATAACAACATCTGGCATAGACGCATAATCTGGATAAAAAAGGCGGTGGCGAAATTGGAATTCTATGATGACAAAAAGAACGAACTGCAAAAGAAAGAAGAAATCATAACGGAGGCAATCGACACTCTTTTTCAATCCTCAGCGTTCGGCAACCTTATAAACAGATTTCAGAACCTGATCAACTCGAGTTTAAAGGATGTGCAGACGACCATACATGTCAGAGAAAGAGATACTGGGCTGTATATCGATATTACCATTCCGGCGACGTTTCGAGATGGCGAGATCGTCGTTGATGTTAAATCGAGGTATCTCCATGTAACACTCCAAGAAAAACAGAAACACCAAAATGAGGCTACCTTTACAAGCATGACAAGAACGGTTCAGCTGCCTTATGAAGTTCGCCAAGAAGATATGGAAACGTCTTGGAACGAGCAGACAATGACACTTTTCTTTCCAAAAAATAAGCATGAATGAACGATTCATTCATGCTTCTATCATTTAAAAAAGCTGGTAAATCCCTTTATTAAAGATCCGACCTGATTCATTGCACTCATTACTTGACCTGTCGTATCCATCATTTTATTAAAATCAAATTGCCCATTGGCTTTTTTAAACTGCGACATAATGCTTTGAAATTGCGAAGGCTGCTGTTGATTAGGCCTTGGGATAGGATAAGGGTTAGAAAATACAGGCGGCTGCATAGGCATAGGCTGAATCGGAGCATAAGGCTGATAATAATCCTGCTGTCCATAATGCTGCTGAGGCAGTTGTTGCTCTAAATAACCGGGTGCAGCCTGCTGATAATATCCTTGCATTTGCTGAGGATAATAATAGCCCATTTGCCGAGGATAGCTTCGAGAGCTCCCGTTCATTGCGATTCCCCCTTAAACACAACATATTTCTCTTCTATATATGTATGAATGACTTCTATTGTTTGTGTCACAAGTGATGATTAGCATTTGTCAAATTGTGTCGAAAGTTTAAATTTTTTAAAAACAGAAAAAAGTCGAATCATTATGGTACCATATTTTCAATACAGATGAGAGGGGATGCACCATAATGAACGTATCATACTTAAGCAAACGTTTTGCAGAAATGAAGAAATATGAAACAGACTGTATGAATAAACTGATGGACTTTGCCAAGTTCCTCTATATTCAAGGACATCTCAGCATAACTGAGTTTCGTAACAGTATGAAGGTTCTCGAAGCAAATGGAGCAGAAAGCCCGGCATATGAGATGAATTAACGTCCGGCCCCCTATAAAAACGAAAAGAAGACAGCCTTTTACCGGCTGTCTTCTCTTGCAATTTCATCCTTTACTGCGTGCAATGTATAAAGGACTGACTCAGTGATGTCCTTGAATCGTTTTTTATGAATATGATGAACATAAGATTGAAGGACCAATTCCAGGAAATTATCCTTTACGGCCTCAATTTGCTCTTTATGCACATATTTTGGCCGGCGGACTTTTATCAATTCAAGAGCACCCTCTGCCCAGCGAGCAGCCAGTTCATCATTCTCTTCAACTGCAGGCTTTATCGTCTCAAAAAAATCATAAGAATGATTACTGTTTTTTCCTTCCTGATACCGATCAGCGCCTTTTTCAGCAACTTCAATCATTTGCTCGGTCATTTCCAGCAAAGTTTGTGATAGCAATATCTTTCACCTCAATGCCTATCGTACCAAATTTCACTCGCAAATTCAGCCGATACGGTATACCTTCTCAAACGCATACCTGTGTTCAGGCGATTGATACAGCTCATTTATACAAATATGAAGATCTATGATTTCTTCTTCCAGCATACTTAGGCGATCGTTTTCCGTTTCCCGCATCTCAGCCTCTAATGCATTTACAGAATGATTCAGGCTTTGCTCAGCTCGCGTTAATTCATCTTCTATATCAGAAAGCATACGGAGAATATCTGTCTTGCATACATAACCGGACATTCGTGTACCTCCCTTTCCTTGTCTCTCCCGGTTAAAATTCTTTGCTCTCAAGGCTCTTTCCTTCCTCATGACAAAACTAGAAGCAAATCGCCAAACAAACAGGTATTCCACGAAAAGCTGAAGTTTTCGACAAAAACACCCGCAAAAATTGTATGATCCTCCTCCTTAATGCAAACGATACTTGTGAGGAGGTGCCGTATGAAAACAAGACCGAAAAAAGCCGGCCAGCAAAAAAAGACTGAATCAAAGGCAATCGATTCTTTAGATAAAAAATTAGGCGGCCCGAACCGCCCTTCTACGTAAGAAGCAAGGAATTTCCTTGCTTCTTTATTTTTTGAGCCACTGCTCCACCGCAAAAAGCGCATGAAGCTGGCGCTTTTTATGTAAATACCAGTCTGTCAATTCAATCTGCTTCGGCAATTCCTCGCGCCTAAAGAACGTTTTCTTTATCTTTCCATGAAACCAATCTGTTTTCGTTCCGTCTAATGAGTGGATTAACTCAGGGTAGCATGTCCTTAGCATAGGAGATGTTCTTTTTGTAATCCCGATCATCTTTTCCATATCAAAACGGGAACCTGTGTGCGGCACTGTGTGCAAAAAGTGATAAAAAGAGGAGAACAATTCTGGCTTGAACAGCAATTGAGACAGCTGCTTTCCCAGCCTTATCCTTTCCTCCGCCTTCGAAAAGCGTTTCACTGAAATGCCGTAAAAAAACCCATTTGAGGAAGGAAAAATAACGGTGTTAAAATGAAACCAGTCACTTAAATAAAAAGGAATCGTGTCAAAAACATTCTTTTTAAACGAAGGATTTTGTATAATAGGTGTTTGGATAGTGTTTTGTTCATTTATAATGAGGGCGTACATTAGCCGCTCCGTATTTCGCTCATGCCAAAAACGGGTCCATTCTTCCGACATAAATTGCGAGACGCCAAACACATGCAGCAGATGAAACAGCGGCTTCCCAACTCTTTTTGACCAGTGGTATAAAAGAAGCTGCGGATAGGCATCCGAAAAAATAAGCCAGTTCGCTCTTTCATAGGCTAAAAAGAACCATTTTTGCTGTCTCTCACGGAGTCCAAGCTGAAACAGACTGCCTTTTAAGTCAGTCATTGACCAGCCGGCATTACGAGAAACGAAAGAAGCCAAGAGTGACCATTTGATTTCCGGATGACGGTCGTAAAATGCTTTATAAGCATTTGTTCTTGAAATGTTATCCGCGTTTTTTATTTTTGTCTGCCGCTCAATCCGGCTCAGAAGCTTTCTAATGGTCTGTTGTTCTTGCACGTTCATTCACTTCCGTCATGATTAGTTTAATAAGGAGGATGAGAAAGTGATTCGGTATCCTAACGGAAAAACATTTCAGCCGAAACATTCGGTTTCATCCCAAAACAGTCAGAAAAGGGCCCCGTCTTACAGTAATCGCGGAATGACCCTCGAAGATGACTTAAACGAAACGAATAAGTATTATCTGACAAACCAAATTGCCGTTATACACAAAAAGCCGACACCTGTTCAAATTGTAAATGTCCATTATCCAAAAAGAAGTGCCGCAGTGATTAAAGAAGCTTACTTTAAACAATCATCGACAACAGACTACAATGGGATTTACAAAGGGCGGTATATTGATTTTGAGGCGAAAGAAACGAAAAACAAGACCTCTTTCCCCCTGCAGAATTTTCATGACCATCAAATCGAGCACATGAAGCAGGTAAAGGCTCAAGACGGTATTTGTTTTGTTATTATATCCGCTTTCGACCAGGTTTATTTTTTGGAAGCCGATAAGCTGTTTTATTTCTGGGACAGAAAAGAAAAAAACGGCAGAAAATCAATTCGAAAAGATGAGTTGGAAGAAACAGCTTATCCGATTTCTCTTGGATACGCACCCAGAATTGATTATATTAGTATTATTGAACAGCTTTATTTTTCGCCATCATCTGGTGCGAAAGGTTGATTAACGAAAGGTTGAGATGTTATGTCAGATCAATTTAACAGCCGTGAAGCTCGACGAAAAGCGAACAGCAAGTCGAGTCCTTCACCGAAAAAAGGCAAGAAACGAAAAAAGGGCGGATTGTTTAAAAAGACCCTTTTCACTTTACTCATTCTGTTTGTTTTAGGCGTAGTCGGCGGTGCTGTTACATTTGCCGTCATGGTTTCTGATGCGCCGTCCCTTGATGAAAGCAAATTGAAGACGCCTTATTCATCAACGATTTATGATAAAAATGGAAAAGAGATCGCCGAAGTCGGCGCCGAAAAACGGACCTACGTCTCGATAGATGAAATTCCCGATGTTGTAAAAGAAGCCTTTATCGCGACAGAAGACGCTCGTTTTTATGAGCACCACGGGATTGACCCTGTCCGTATCGGCGGTGCTTTAGTTGCCAACTTTAAAGACGGCTTCGGGGCTGAAGGCGGAAGTACGATCACCCAGCAGGTCGTCAAAAACTCCCTTCTTTCACATCAGAAAACGTTGAAACGGAAGGTGCAGGAAGTATGGCTTTCGATTCAGCTGGAGCGCAATTACTCTAAAGATGAAATTTTAGAAATGTATTTAAACCGGATTTATTTTTCTCCTAGAGCATACGGAATCGGAAAAGCGGCGGAAGAATTTTTCGGCGTTACAGATTTAAGCAAATTGACTGTCGAACAGGCTGCGACGCTTGCAGGAATGCCGCAGAGCCCAACAGCGTACAACCCGGTCAAAAACCCGGATAAAGCGGAAAAACGACGGAACATCGTACTCAGTCTGATGAAAAAGCAAGGATTTATTTCTGATTCTCAATATAACAAAGCGAAAAAAGTGGCAGTGAAAGACGAAGGCGTCGTGTCACAGAAGGAATATGAAAAAGCAAGTACAAACAAATACAGCGCATTTGTTGAAGAGGTTATGAAGGAAATTGATGAAAAATCTGATGTCGATCCATCTGCTGACGGATTAAAGATCTATACGACATTAGATACAAAAGCACAAGATAAACTAGATGAATTAATGGACGGAGACACCGTCGGATTTACTGAAGGCATGCAGGGCGGCGTTACCCTTCTCGATACGAAAACCGGAGAAGTGCGGGCGATTGGCTCCGGAAGAGATTCTACGGTTGGTGGCTATAATTACGCGACCCAAGCCCAGCGACAGCCTGGGTCTACCATTAAACCTATTCTCGACTACGGTCCAGTGATTGAAAATAAAAAATGGTCAACTTACGAGCAAATTGATGACTCAGCTTACACGTATTCAGATGGAACACCTATTCGAGACTTTGACCGTTCCTATAAAGGGGTCATGTCTATGCGTGAAGCCCTCGCCCAATCACGTAACATCCCGGCTCTAAAAGCGTTCCAAGCAGTCGGAAAAGATGCAGCAGTTGATTTTGCTAATGGACTGGGGCTCGGATTAAATAAAGAAAAAGTGTATGAATCATATTCTATCGGTGGATTCGGAGAAGGTAATCCCGGTGTCTCTACTCTAACTATGGCTGGAGCATACAGTGCATTCGGAAATAACGGAACATATAACGAACCGCATTTTGTAAAGTCTATTGAATTTAACGATGGCACAAAGCTTGATTTAACACCAAAATCAAAGTCAGCAATGAGCGATTATACTGCGTTTATGATTACAGATATGCTGAAAACAGCTGTTAAAACAGGTACTGGACAGCTTGCACAAGTTCCGGGAGTGGAAGTTGCAGGTAAAACAGGTACAACCAACTTTGATGAAGCGGATATGCAAAAATACAATATTGCACAAGGCGGTGTACCAGATTCATGGTTTGTAGGATATACACCTCAATATACCGCTGCTGTTTGGACAGGTGTAGATTCTCAAAATAAGATAGGAAAAAAATCTTTAAATAAAACAGAGCAACAGATTGCAAAGCGCATCTTCGCCCAGCTCATCGCCGATGTCGATGACGGAAGCGGATCATTTGAGAAGCCTGACAGCGTAGTGGAAGCCTCTGTAGAAAAAGGCTCAAACCCTGCAAAACTGGCAGGGCCAAATACGCCAAGCGATAAGAAGCTCACAGAGTACTTTGTTAAAGGCACAGCTCCTTCTACTGTTTCTAAAACATATGAGAAAGAAGAAAAAGAGGAAACAGCTAAACTGTCTGGTTTAAACGTGAAATACGATAAAGACAATCAATCTTTAACGTTAAGCTGGAATTATGACGGAGATGCGACCTTTGCTGTAAAGCAATCTGTTGACGGCGGCAGCTACTCGGAAATTCAAAACAGCTCTGCAAAAGAGGCAGTCATTTCGGGTGTGCAGCCAGGATCTGTGTACAAATTCGAAGTAACAGCCGTCAGTGATGATGGCAAAAGTACAGCTTCCACATCTTATGAGGTGCCAAAAGCTGAAGACGATGAAGATAAAAAAGACCAGCAACAAACGGATGATGAAAAACAAGATGATGAGAAGACTCAGGATGATACACAAACTGATGATTCTCAAAAAGATGACGGTCAGACGGATCAAGATCAGACAGATGATTCAACAAATGATCAAGACAAAAAACAAGACAACACGAACACCAATCCGTCTGACAACAGTAACCAAGACCAATCTAACAATAGTAATAACAATAACAGTAATAACAGCAACAACCAGGATATGTCGGATGGTGATTCGAACTCAGATACGAATGACTCAACAGGTACTGACACGAATAAAAATAAAACAGACACATCTAATAAAACACAAACAAACTCATCATCAATTGAAAAAACAAATTAACCAAAAAAGCCGTCACCTTTGGGGTGATGGCTTTTTTGGTACACAATAAAAAACCTCCCGTTTTATCAGGAGGTTTTATCGATTCATCGCATGATATTTATAAAAGTGCTTTTTCATTTCGGTAATCAGCTCATCAAGCTGAATAAAGCAATGGTATTGGGTCGGCTTAAGAAGAATAAATTCCACTCGTTCAGCCCAATTAATCGGCTTTGCGGGATATGATTTCTCCCTCAGTTCTTGCCAATCGAGCGATTTCACCGGCTCACCTGCTGTCCAATGTAACGAAGCCAGCAAACACACAATGCCCTTTAACATTTCGTTTTGGTCACATCTCGATTTTCGTGTTTGAAAGACTGGGAGAAGTGATGCTTTGATGTCATCCCACACTTCAAATAAAAGCGGAACGTATTTCCCGCTGTCCTCCCATGGCAAATCGCCTTGTAATTCCGTGCAGAAATCAAAATACACGGGATTGGTCTGCAAGGTTTTCTTCATATCCGAGGAACTCTTCTGGCCAAGACTGCGCAAGTATTGCTCATAGGAAGCCAACACTTCTTTTGCTTGCGTCATCGTTTCACCAGTCCTTTTTTATCCCTCTTCTGCCCTTCTCTGCACAAAGAAAGCAGCGGACACTCCGCACAGCGCGGAGATTGGGCTTTACAGTGATATCTGCCGAAGAAAATAAGCCGGTGATGCGTAACGGACCAATCTTCTTTGGGAACCTTGCGCATCAGCGTCTTTTCAACTTCCAGAACCGAGTCCTTCCACCGGCAAATGCCCAATCGTTTGCTGACTCTCTCCACATGGGTATCTACGGCTATGGCCGGCACGCCAAACGCAACGGATACCACTACGTTTGCGGTCTTTCTCCCGACCCCTGGCAGTTTGACAAGCTCATCGCGGTCTCTCGGCACTTCTCCGCCGTAATCTTCAATAATCATTTTACTCAGCTTTTGAATATTTTTCGCTTTATTACGATATAAACCGATTGATTTAATATCCTGCTGAAGCTCTTCCAGCGGAACAGCCAAATAGTCTTCCGGCCGTTTATATTTTTGGAATAATGTTTTGGTCACTCTGTTTACAAGTGCATCTGTACATTGCGCAGATAAAGCAACAGCCACCACTAATTCAAAAGGATTGGAATGAACCAGTTCACACTCCGCATGAGGAAACATGTCACCTATCTTGTCTAAACAGAATTCAATTTGTTTTAGATTTAACACGATTGTCACCTTTTCACTTTATTGTTCAAGCCAATTGTAAAAAGGAACCTGCCTTTTATACTCTTTTTGCGGTTCATTCTGCTTTGCTTGTACACGCCGGAATTTTTGGCTGTGTATTTTTGCCTGCTCCACAGTTTTAAGCCCGTTTTTCTTCCATTCAAACAAAATCCGGTCAATGTAGCGGAAACTGAGTTTTCCTGATAGTACAGCCTCTTTTAACGCGTGTTTGATCAGTTGTGCGTCATGCTGATCCTGGTCCTGCCAGATCGCCAGCGTTTCACACTCCAAAGGCGATAACGGCCTTGCGAACTCTTCCTCAAAAATGGTATAAAGGCTTTTTTGTTCCCCTTCTGCTTTTCTTTCCTGTGTTTGATTCTGTGCAAGCTGAATATACTCGTACAGTTTCCCCCATAAAGGCTGAAGAGAATATTTCTCAAATTTGATGCCGTTTTGATCCTCGCATTCTTCAATAAACAGAAAGCCTTTTTGAATAAACATCCGCAATCTGTTTGTACATTCTTCAACAGAAATTGACATACCTTCCTGCAGCTGATTCGGTGTAGGAAAATATGATCCTTTTTCTAAATGCATTTTAATTTTTAACAGCAGAATAAGTTCTGTTTCATTAAGCCCAAGCTGTTTATAATGCGTGAGCAGAAGATTGGGGATGGTTGATGTTCCCTGCTCCTGCATATCAATAAATTGCTGTTTTTTCATCGTCACACCTCTTACTGTAAAGGATTGTGATTGCCCCTTTACTGTAAAAAGTCTCCCTTGCAGGAGACTCTTTTTTGTTTCATTTGAATGTATTACGGATACAGACGGTTTAACAGTCTTGGGAACGGAATCGTTTCACGAACGTGAGGCGCTCCGCTGATCCAAGCTACTGTCCGCTCTAATCCAAGGCCGAAGCCGGAATGAGGAACTGATCCATATTTTCTAAGTTCAGCATACCATTTATATGCGTCAGAATCCAGTCCATGTTCTTTAAGACGCGATTCCAAAAGTTCCATATCGTGAATTCGTTCAGACCCGCCGATGATTTCTCCATAGCCTTCCGGCGCAATCAAGTCAGCGCAAAGCACAACGTCCTCACGGTCAGAAGCCGGCTGCATATAGAACGGTTTTAAGGACGTCGGATAGCGAGTGATGAATACCGGTTTGTCATAATGTTCAGCAATCGCTGTTTCATGAGGCGCTCCGAAATCATCTCCCCACTCGATATCGTCAAAGCCTTTTTCTTTCAGAAATTCAATCGCTTCATCATACGTAATTCTTGGGAACGGGGCTTTGATTTGCTCAAGTTTTGACGTGTCTCTTCCCAATGTGTTTAGTTCAATTTTGCAATTTTTAAGAACTGATTGCACGATGAAAGAAACGTAATTTTCCTGTACTTGGAGATTTTCTTCAAATTCTACAAACGCCATTTCCGGTTCGATCATCCAGAATTCGATTAAGTGACGCTTTGTTTTAGACTTTTCCGCTCTGAATGTCGGTCCGAAAGAGAATACTTTTCCTAAAGCCATTGCCGCAGCTTCCATGTAGAGCTGTCCGCTTTGAGACAGATATGCATCTTCATCAAAGTACTTTGTCGCAAAGAGTTCTGTTGTTCCTTCAGGTGCGCTTCCAGTCAAAATCGGCGGATCCACTTTTACGAAGCCTTCGTTATTAAAGAATTCGTAAGTCGCGCGAATGATTTCATTACGGATTTTCATGATCGCATGCTGGCGCTTTGAACGCAGCCATAAATGTCTGTGATCCATCAAAAATTCCGTTCCGTGTTCTTTTGGTGTAATTGGATAATCGGTCGCTTCGTGAATGACTTCAATATCTGTCACAGCAAGTTCATATCCAAGCGGAGAACGCTCGTCCTCTTTGACAATCCCTTTTATATAGAGCGACGTTTCCTGCGTCACTGATTTAGCTGTTTGGAAAATGCTTTCTTCCACTTCCGCTTTTACTACGACACCCTGAATAAAACCGGTACCGTCCCGAAGCTGTAAAAACGCAATTTTCCCGCTTGAACGCTTATTAGCGACCCAAGCTCCGATCGTTACTTCCTCACCTACGTGCTTGTACACTTGGTTGATTGTTGTTTTCAACATATTTCCCTCCAAAACAAGAAAGACATTCGGAAGCTCATTGCCCCGCGAACTCTTTTATCATCACTTTATTATACCCGCTCTTAACTAACCGGGTCAATGCAGATAAAAAGCGGCTTTTCTGTCAGCCGCTTTTTGATCTGTTAGCTATGTTTTTCTACAAAACGCTTGATTCTTTCAATGGCTTTTTCAAGAAGATCTAACGATGTTGCATAAGAAAGACGGACATTCTCAGGAGAGCCAAACCCGGATCCTGGAACAATCGCAACTTTTTCCTCCTCGAGAAGCGCTTTAACAAATTCATCTACATCTTTGAAACCGCAAGATTGAGCTGCCTCTTTTGCATTTGGGAACAAGTAAAAAGCACCTTCCGGCTTCACACAGCTGAACCCTGGGATTTCTATGAGCTTTGCATAGATCGTATTTAATCTATGTTCAAATGCTTCTCTCATTTCTTCCAATGGCTCAGAAGGCCCGTTATAAGCAGCAATCGCTCCGTATTGTGCGATTGATGTCGGGTTTGACGTGCTGTGGCTTGCAAGGTTCGTCATCGCTTTAATAATGTCTTCAGAGCCTGCCGCATAACCGATTCTCCAGCCTGTCATGCTGTGGGACTTCGATACGCCGTTTATAATGACCGTTTGCTCTTTCAGTCTGTCTGACAGCTGTGCAATGGAAACATGTTTCTTTCCGCCGTATGTAAGTTTTTCATAAATTTCATCTGACACAATCAAGATATCATGTTCAAGGCACACTTCACCGAGCGCAGATAGTTCTTCTTCCGTATACATGACACCAGTCGGGTTGCTTGGAGAGTTAATAACGATTGCTTTTGTTTTTTCCGTAATTGCATTTTTCAGCTGCTCAGGCGAAATTTTGAAGTGATTTTCCTCAAGCCCTTCTACATAAACAGGCTTTCCGCCAGCGAGTTTCACCTGCTCCGGGTAGCTTACCCAGTAAGGCGTTGGAATAATAACTTCATCTTCTTCATCCAAAATCACTTGGAAAAGGGTATACAGAGCATGTTTGGCACCAGTGCAGACAATAATTTGAGACGGTTTGTATTCAATATTCTGGTCGCGTTTAAATTTCTCTGCAATGCTGTTTTTCAGTTCAGCCAAACCACCGGAAGGCGTGTATTTCGTATGGCCCTCGTTCATCGAACGCACAGCGGCATCAATAATATGCTGCGGTGTATTGAAGTCAGGTTCTCCTGCTCCTAAGCCGATGACATCATGGCCTGCGGCTTTCAGTTCTTTCGCTTTCGCTGTGATTGCCAGTGTGGTTGATGGTGTTAATGCGGATACTCTTTTTGCCAGTTTCAACTTGAACTCCCCCTAATTCGTCTTAAGGCGTGATATTTTTGAGAATCTTTCCAGTTGTAAAGTCCACATAACTTAAACTGTATTGCCCTTCTTTGTCTAAGTACGTCACTTCCCAAAGCAGGACGTTTCCTTCTCTTGCCAGATGAACCTCTTTTTGCTTTGAAACCAGCCCTTCATCCTTTATGATTTTCGCCGCTTTGTCTTCAGAGATTCCCTCTTTCGCTTCTTTTGAGAGAATTTTTGCTTTTTTATCAGCAGGAACCCAGACATATAATGCAGTGCCTTTTTTATCCGTTCCCTTTACAACATAATATTTCTCTTTTCCGACAAATGTTTCGACTTGATCAACATGGGCGAGATCGGTTTCTTTTTTAGCTTCAGCAGCTGCTGCTTCGTGCCCCTCTTCCTTTTGTGCCATGGCTGATTTATAAATGCTTGCCGAGACAAGAAGTACTGCTAAAAAAATAATACCAAAAATGACGGTAAATATTAATGCTTTTTTTCTCATCTTCTCACCTACGTACGATAAATGGTAAAAACGGCTTGGTTTTTGTTTTCTTCATCCAGCGCAAGGCCGAACATCAGATTGTCTCTTTTCAGTGTACGATTCAATGTGTCCACAATTTTATACAGATCATCAGAATGCTCTACATTAATTGTTGAAAGAATTTCGATTTTACTTTCCATTTTTTCATCCTCCAGTTTGAGCAAATATTGTTAGTCATACTCCATTTCAGGACACGCCATACTAGTATCACAGAGCGGGAAATCCGCTTTTAAATAAAACACCATCCTACTCCCACACCGCAAAAGCCGCTTTATGCGGCTTTTATTCTTTTTCCCCTGCAACATAAGCTTCAAGCTCGCTGTCAGTCATTTCGGATACCGAGGTTGTCGGCAAGGCATCAAGAAACAGCCGGCCGTAACCAGCGGTTTTAATCCGTCTGTCCAATATAATAATCGTTCCCTTGTCTCCCGCAGAACGCAGCAAGCGTCCGATTCCTTGCCTGAAGGTCAGCACAGCTTCCGGTAATGACACTGTTTGAAACGGATTCTTTCCTTTTTTACGGGCAAGCTCACATTTTGCAGCATGAAGCGGGTGATCAGGGGACCGAAATGGGAGCCTCACGATCATTACTGTCGTCAGCTCATCACCAGGGAAATCAACGCCTTCCCAAAAATGATTTGTTCCGAGCAGGATCGCCTGATTGGATGTTTTAAAAGTCTTCATCAGCTTGCCGGGACTTCCGCCTGTAATCCCTTGTGCCAAGAGCTGAATGCCGGAAGCACTCATGTTATGCTTAAGCTCCTGGTGAACCTTTTTCAGCATATCATGGGATGTAAACAGCACAAGAATTTTAGGCTGTTTTTCCTTTGCCATCAGTTCGATATAACGGGCTGTATCCTGTATGAATTCAGGTTGCCCTGTATCCTGAATTGATTTCATTTCCTTTGGAATCATCACCTGCATACGCTCATCGTAAGAAAAGGGTGACTCAATTCTCATTGTCCGCGGGAAAAAGTCACTCAGTCCCAGTCGTTCAATCATAAATTGAAAAGAACCTTCGACTGTAAGGGTTGCAGATGTCAGCACCACACTATTTTTGCGCGCGAAAAACTGATCAGCCAGAAGTTCACCAGGTTCAAGAGGCTGTGCGTAAATGGCCACTGCATTTTTCGCACCCTTTGCATCTATTTCAATCCAAACCGCTTCATCGTCATCAGACCCAAAGAAGAGCTTCTGCAACGTCTGACAGTAATGCTGCAAGCCTTTCATGCTTCTTTGGTATTCATCGGCTAAAAAGACTGTTTTGCTCTTCATACCCTTCAAATGTTTTTCCATCAGGGATGACTGTGCCTCAAAAAGCTGCTGCAAATGTGTCAGCATGGAACAAAGCCTCTCCGCACCATCCGTTAAGATCGACCAGCTTTTATCCTGGCTTTCTTTGTTCACCTTAAACACTAGACGGTTTAAGTCTTCTTTAGGTTTTCTTCGTTTGACAAAAGAATGTACAGAGCTGAAGAAAGCATCACTTTCTGCTTGAACGTGCTGAAGCCACTCTTCCAATTCGAAAAATGAATCAACCGGCAGGCTGTTTCGCTGGAATAGCTGTCTCATCTTTTTTAGAAGTCCCTGCTCCTTCAGAGTGCCGATTCTGCTCAATTTCGTATGCAATTCTATGTACGTGGCTCTTTTCCCTAAATGTTCGCTTGCCGCACGTTCAAAATGGTGTGCTTCATCAATAATAAATGTGCCGCTTTCGGGAAGCCTTTTTTTCTGGCTGCCTTCATCGGTCAGCAAAAGGGAATGATTGGTGATCACCAAATCGGAGCGCATAGCAATCTGTTTGGCCCGCTCGTAAAAACCGATCACATGCTCACTGCGACTTCTTTTATAGGAGTCATCGTCATAAGCCAATCTGTCCCACAGCAATTTTCCGCCTGAAGGCAAATTCAGTTCCGCTACATCTCCTGTATTTGTCTCTGTCAGCCAAACGAGAAGCTGTGCCTTTGTCAGTACGGCATCATAATTATCATCTTCTTCATGAAGCACCTGCTCAAATTTATACAGGCATAAATAATGCGATTGCCCTTTTAAAATCGCCGCTGTTACCGGAAATGGAAACAGATCTTGGACAATCGGCAAATCCTTTGTGAGAATCTGCTGCTGTAAAAGCGTCGAATACGTGCTGATTATGACCGGCTTTTTTGATTTCTTGGCAAAAAGCGCAGCCGGAATCAGATAGCCAATCGTTTTTCCGATGCCTGGAGGAGCTTCAATCAGCGCATGCTCACGATTGGCAAACGCATCAGCCACCTCTCTCATCATCATCATTTGGCCGTCTCTTTTTTCATACCCAGGCATTAACTCTGACAGCGCTTTTTCATTTCCCGCTTCCCAGCTTTCGATCTCAAATGAGAAGTTCTCGTCCTCATTTATACGAACATCGATAGCTTCAGGTTCTCTGACAGAAAACGAAGAAAAGCGCGTATAGCCCGGTATCTCGGTATGTCTGTTTTCATTAATGAACATATCCAACAAATGCGTCAGATCACTGATGAAATGCTGCGAAAGCCTTCTTAACTGCTTTAAAGTCGGATAAGGAAGCTGCCGCAGCTTTTCAAGGATTTCCAAAAAAATAAGCCCTGTCACTTCAGCATCGCTGTCAGCCCGGTGCGGCTGATCATGCCGCAGCTGAAGCTCCTCGCTTAATTCCGTCAGCTTATACCCTTCAAATCCCGGAAAAACAATGCGTGAGAGCTCGACAGTATCAAGCACTTCACAATCTGGGAGCTGAAAGCCCGCCTTATGCAGCTCATACTTGACAAATCCAAGGTCAAAATGGATATTGTGGGCGACAAAATAAGCGCCATCAAGCAATTGGAATACTTCTTCAGCAACTGCTTCAAATGGCTGTTCATTCTCGACCATTTGATTAGAGATTCCAGTAAGCTGCTCAATAAAAGCAGGGATTGATTTATTTGGATTAATGTATTTTGAAAACCGCTCAGTAATTTGTCCATTTTCGATTACAACCGCTGCGATTTGTATAATTTTATCGCCTTTCTTCGGCGAATTCCCTGTTGTCTCTACATCTATAACAACGAACCGTTGCTTATTCATTAAAATGGACACCTCAATTCTTGCATACGACAAAAGTGTAACACGTTTTGTACGGAAATGGAGCGGCAAAACCGTTTTACTCTCAAAATCTTAAAAGAAAACCCCCGATAAAGGGGGCTTTTCTTCTACAAAATTGTACGGGCGGGTTCGTTTCCCAGCATTTGTTCAATTTTGTTTTGATCATTCAGAACAGCCACTTTCGGCTCGTGGCTTGCCGCTTCTTGATCAGACATCATTTTGTAGGAAATAATAATGACCTTATCTCCTTCCTGCACAAGGCGTGCGGCTGCACCGTTTAAGCATATGACACCGCTTCCCCGTTTACCAGGAATAATATACGTTTCAAGACGTGCTCCATTATTATTATTCACAATTTGTACTTTTTCATTAGGAAGCATTCCCACAGCATCAATGAGATCTTCATCAATTGTAATGCTTCCCACATAGTTCAGGTTTGCTTCCGTAACAGTTGCCCTGTGAAGTTTGCCGCTCATCATTGTTCGATACATATTATATTCTCTCCATTTCTCGAATATCAATAATGATATTATCTATTAGACGCGCTTTTGAAAAAGCAACTGCAACAGCGAGAATCATCTTTCCAGCAATTTCATTCACAGGCTCGAGTTCCGGATAGGAATAAAGCTCTACATAGTCTATGGTTCCGCTAGTCGTTTCAATGATTTCTTTTGCAGCTTTTATCACCGCTTCAGGATCTCTTTCACCGGCTTGGATCAGCTCCGCACTTGTTTGAAGGGCCCGATACAGCTTAGGCGCTTCTTTTCTTTCCTCAGCTGTTAAGTATACATTGCGAGAGCTTTTGGCTAAGCCGTCTTCCTCTCTGACCGTATCGACAGGAACCAATTCAATATCCATGAAGAAGTCACTGATTAACCCATCAACAACAGCTACCTGCTGCGCATCTTTTAAACCGAAATAGGCACGAGTCGGCTTGACTAGATTGAAAAGCTTCGTCAGTACGATCGCGACCCCGTCAAAATGTCCTTCTCTTGAGCGCCCGCATAACACGTCTGTGCGTCTTTCTACATGAATCGTGACATTCTTTTCACCGGGATACATATCATGAGCATCTGGCGTAAAAAGAATATCAACTCCGGCGTTTTCTGCAAGAGCTGCATCCCGCTCAATATCGCGCGGATATGCTTCAAAATCTTCATTAGGGCCGAATTGTGCAGGATTCACAAAAATACTCATAATAACGGCGTCGTTTTCTTGTCTTGCTTTGTCTGCTAAGGTTAAATGCCCCTCATGCAGAAACCCCATAGTCGGAACAAATCCGATTGACTTGCCCTCTGAATGGTATTGTTTTATGGCTTCTTTCAGCTGTGAAATATCAGTAATCTGTCTCATCTTATTTTCCCCCGTACAAGCCGTCCAGCACTGTCTGGTTCATTTGAAAGGAATGCTTTTGTTCAGGGAAAGCACGATGTCTTACATCCTGAACATATCCGCTGATTGCTGTTTCGATGGTTTCATCAATGCGCGTATATTGCTTTACAAATTTAGGTGTTCTCTCAACACCGTGACCAATAATATCATGATAAACGAGAACTTGTCCGTCTGCTTTCACACCAGCCCCGATTCCAATGACCGGTATGCTTAGCGTCTCGGCAATTTTGGCTGTGAGTTCTGCCGGCACACATTCCAGCACAAGCATCATAGCTCCTGCTTCTTCGCATTTTATACTGTCTTCTATTAATTTTTTGGCGCTTTGTTCGTCTTTGCCCTGTACTTTATAGCCGCCCAATACGCCGACTGACTGCGGTGTCAAACCTAAGTGACTGACTACTGGAATGCCTCCAAGCGTTAATGCGCGAATGGATTCAAACACGCCTTCTCCGCCCTCAAGCTTCAGTGCGTCAGCTCCGCTTTCTTGAACGATAGCCGCTGCATTTTTCAGCGTATCTTCCTTAGACAGGTGATAAGACATAAACGGCATATCTGTCACAATAAAGGTATTCGGCGCCCCCCTTTTAACGGCTTTTGTATGATGGATCATGTCCGCAACTGTCACACCGACAGTTGAATCAAGGCCGAGGACGACCATTCCGAGTGAATCACCGACTAAAATCATGTCAACTCCCGCTTGTTCAGCAAGTTTAGCTGCCGGATAATCATAAGCGGTCAGCATGACAATCGGTTCTTCAGACTCCTTCATTTTTAGAAAATCCAGTTTTGTTTTCATGTTTTCTCCTCCTCATGTTTAGAGGAGATGATCTGCCGTTTTCTTCTACAAGCCAAAAAACCTTCCGTTACAACGAGAAGGATTCTTCACTTTCTAAAGTTCGGCGAGTTTCATCCCTCTGTCCCAGTCCTTTTTTGGATCAAGGCAGACTGCTGCAATGTCTATCTATTTTAATAATAGGTGCAGTTCGCAGGCGATACTGCCCAATGGAAGTATACCAAAATCAACGGGCTTGTACCAACACATTAGCCCAATTCGATATCGGCAGAATAGATTTTTTTAATGCCTTCGTTCGTTTCTAAAAGCAGAACGCCTTCATCATCTATACCTAACGCCTTACCGTAAAAGGTTCCGTTTAACGTTCTGGCTCTCATATTAGTGCCAATACCGAGCGCATAGCTTTCCCATAAAAGCTTAATCGGCGTAAATCCGTGCGTCATATAATCCCGGTACCGTTTCTCAAAGCATAGTAAAATATGCTGGATGACGCCGGCCCGATCAATTTTTTCCCCAGCAGCTTGGCTGAGGCTTGTCGCGATGTCCTTCAATTCTTCTGGAAAATCATTAGGCTGCTGGTTAACGTTAATGCCGATCCCAATGATCACTGAACGTACGCGGTCTTCTTCAGCCTGCATTTCCGTTAGGATGCCGACTGTTTTTTTTCCGTTAATCAAAATATCATTTGGCCATTTAATATCCGTTTGGATGCCTGCTGCCTCTTCTATTCCCTGCACAACAGCTACTGCAGCAAGCAGAGTCAGCTGCGGTGTTTTTTGGAGCGGAATGTCAGGCCGCAAAATCAGGCTCATCCAAACGCCGTTTCCTTCTTGAGAATGCCATACCCTAGACATTCGGCCCCTTCCGGCAGTTTGTTTGTCAGCCACCACGAGGGTGCCTTCCGGTGCGTTATTATTCGCGAGCTCATGAGCCGTTTTTTGCGTGCTTGAAAGAACGTCATGGTAAATAAGATGCTGGCCCATCACTTCCGTTTTTAATCCAAAACGAATTTCGCTTTCACTGAGTTTTCCGGGCTTTTTGATGAGCCGATATCCTTTTCTTCTAACGGCTTCTACTTCATAACCCTCTTTCCGAAGCTCTTCAATATGCTTCCACACAGCAGTTCTTGAACAGCCGAGAGCATCACTGATTTTTTGGCCGGAAATAAATTCATTGCCGGCCTGAGAAAATAATTCAATAAGGTCTTTTCTTAATGTTGACCGCATGTCTTCAGCCACTCCTCTATGTGTTTCTTTTGATTGGAGAGCTTCCCTGTCACAACAGCCTGCTCGATCCGCTGTAATTCTTCCGACACCCATTTTCCGGCCGGCCGGTTTCGAAGCGCAAGCAAGTCCTTACCCGTGATATCAAGATCCTTAAGGCTTTTGATCGGCAGGTTTTGATAAGCGTACTGAATGTCCTTCAGTTTCTTTTCATCCAGTTTTTCGTTTTGCCGAAGCTGCGATATTTTGGCCGCTGAGAGCAGTGCTTTTTCCCCAGCTCTGTACATTGTCATTACGTCAAGGCTCTGGCCAAACGTATCGGCAATGTGAATGGCTTCCTTGATCACTTTTCCCGGGAGCTTCCAACCCTTCAGGAAAAGCGGCGCGTCTTTCAAGACTATGCCAAGGTTAATTAAAAGAGCAGCCCAAAGCTCCTCACGGGATGTTAAAGAGAAGAATGGAAACTCACTCGTTGAAATCAGGTTTTCTCGTTTATGATAAAAACCAGGAAGCTCTTCATACAATCTCGTTTGAATGAGTGTTTGAAGCGCCTGGCGAGAAGCTCTTCCCTGCAGCAATTTCTCGAACTCTATAGTTTTTCGTTCGACTGAAACATGGGAGAGGAGTGATTTTTCTTTCGCAATGGCTTCTTCTGTTTCCGGTGAAAGCGTAAAGCCAAGCTGGCTCATAAAGCGTACGGCTCTCAGCATACGAAGCGCATCCTCTTGAAATCTATCCTCAGGCTTTCCAACGGTTCGAATCACTTTCTGATCAATATCTTTCTTGCCGCCAAAATAATCAAGCACCTTCCCATCCGCTGTCATGGCCATCGCATTGATCGTTAAATCTCTGCGTTTTAGATCCTCTTCTAATGATGAGATAAATTGCACTTCTGACGGTCTTCTGAAATCAACATAATCAGATTCAGTCCGGAATGTCGTGACTTCATAGGTTTCATCCTCCCAGAGCACAATAATGGTCCCGTGCTCTTTGCCTACATCAACAGTCCGCTGAAACAGCCGTTCTACTTGATCAGGTGCCGCATCTGTCGCGATATCGACATCTCCGATCGTTCGTTTCATATAGCTGTCACGAACTGCGCCCCCGACAAAATAAGCCTGATGGCCTGCTTCGATTAAGATGCGGAGCACGGGAAGTGCTTTGATAAAAACTTTTTCCATGTAATCACTCCGGTTCTGCTAAATCGGCATAAATCTGTTCATACTGGCTGACAATTTTTTTGGAAGAAAATTCATTTTCAAGCATCTCTATTGCCGCCTTTGTAAAACGATTGCTTAGCTGTTCATCTTCTAAAATGCTCATCGCGCGGGCTGTTGCGGCCCCAACATCACCGACGTCCACCAAAAATCCGCTCACATTGTTTTTAATAACCTCAGGGATACCGCCAATATTTGTTCCAATACAAGGCACTCCGCAAGCCATCGCTTCAAGCAGGACAAGGCCAAAGCTTTCTTTTTCAGATAGCAGCAGCTTCAAATCGCTAATAGAATAAAGCTCTTCAACACGGTCTTGATTTCCAAGCATTAAGACTTGGTCTTCCAAGCCATATTTTCTGATAAGCTCGCAGGCTGTCGATTTCTCCGGACCGTCTCCGACTAAAAGCAGCTTCGCTTTCGTTTTGCCAGCGATATTGCGGAACACACGGATGACATCCTGCACGCGTTTAACCTTTCTAAAGTTGGACACATGGATGACGACTTTTTCATCTGGTAAAATTCCATGTTTCTCTTTAATCACCGCTGTGTTTTTCTTCAGATACACGCGCTCGTCTATAAAGTTATAAATCGTTTCAATTTTTTTCTCCGGTTTAATTAAATCGTACGTTTCAGCCGCAAGCGCTGAGGAGACTGCCGTCACTCTGTCTGATGACTCAATAGCAAAACGGATCAGATCTTTTAGAGACGGATCATAACCTAACACCGTGATATCCGTGCCATGCAAAGTTGTAACAATGCCGATATTGCGTTTCAGCATTTGTTTTGCAAGATAGGCGCAAACGGCATGCGGAAGAGCATAGTGAGCATGGATAATGTCTAAATTCTCCCGTTCCGCCACCTCAGCGATTTTGCTTGCCAATGTCAAATCATACGGAGGATATTTAAAAACAGCATATTGATTAACCTCAACTTCATGAAAATGAATATTGGGATGATATGTATTCAGTCTAAACGGAATGCTTGATGTGATGAAATGGATTTCATGTCCCTTTTCAGCAAGCTGCTTCCCCAGTTCTGTCGCAATGATACCTGAGCCTCCAACGCTCGGATAGCATGTGATTCCTACTTTTAGTTTTCTCATTGTTCGCCCCCAAGCACATCATGATCAAGCATCAGCATCCGTTTGGAAAAGAAACCTTCGGCATACTCCACGCCCGCTTCTTTACCGTAAAGCTTTTCTCTCGCTTCAACGATCTCGATATAACCATTCGTCAGAGGAGTAGAAACTGAATCCTTTGACGGGATAAACTGGCTTTTGTAGGCGTTGAGGCTTTGTTTCTTTGCCTCTATTGTATCCGAGATATCAATGACAAAATCCGGCTGATGAAAACCATTTATCATATAATAGTAAACCTTGCTGACTTTATGCGCCGGAAGGCTTTTTTCATCTTTATATTTATGGATTCCGGCGGAAAAGATCGCTTCTTCCACCAGTGCAGCCGCATTGCCGTGATCCGGATGGCGATCCTTTTTATACGGCATAAAAACCGCTTTTGGGCGGCAGGTTCTGATGACAGTGACAATCGACCGAATTGCCTGATCACTCATTATTAGGCCGCGGTCTGGAAGCGTCAGCTGAATTCTTTTATCTGCGCCTAATATGCGGGCTGCTTCAGCTGCTTCTTCTTTACGTAAACTGACCGTACCGTTAGAAGAGAGTTCCGCTTCTGTCAAGTCGCATATCATTACTTTTTTTCCCTGTTTGACAAACTTCGCTATTGTGCCGCCCATTCCGATCTCGACATCATCACTGTGGGCGCCAAAAGCAAGAACGTCAGCATTATACATTCGGCTCTTCTCCCCGAAGAAGGTCACGGAATTCGAAAACACCTTCATCAAGTGTGCGGACAAGAATTTCCGCAGTACCCATATTTGTGGCGAGCGGAATGGAATACACATCACATAACCGGATTAATGCCGAGACATCCGGTTCATGCGGCTGCGCGGTCAGCGGGTCGCGCAAAAAAATGACAAGATCGAGTGCATTGGCAGCGATCAATGCACCGATTTGCTGGTCTCCCCCTAAAGGGCCGGATTGAAAACGTTCAATTTGAAGACCTGTCGCCTCTTGAATTTTCAACCCTGTGGTTCCGGTTGCGTATAGATCATGATTCTTTAAAATATCCCGATAGGCAATCGTAAATTGAACCATGTCCTGTTTTTTCTTGTCATGCGCGATCAAAGCAATTTTCATTGTTTATCCCCCCGTCTAATCAATGATATTTTCTAAACCGTACACAAGCTGATCAATCTTCATGACTTGTTCGACTGACAGTTTAACGCCTGACATGAAAGAAGCGCGGTTATAAGAATCATGGCGTATCTGAAGCGTTTGGCCATCCATGCCGAACATGACCTCCTGATGCGCGATCAGTCCCGGAAGACGGACGCTGTGCAAGCGAATGCCGTTTTGCTCCGCTCCTCTTGCTCCTGGGAGAATTTCTTTTTCATCCGGATGTCCTTGCTGCTTTTCTTTACGGACTTCTGAAATCATTTCCGCTGTTTTAAGCGCAGTTCCGCTTGGTGCGTCAAGCTTCTGGTCATGATGAAGCTCAATAATCTCAACATCCTCAAAATAGTTGGCAGCCATTTTTGAAAATTTCATCATCAGTATCGCACCGAGCGCAAAATTTGGCGCGATGATGGCTCCGATCCCTTTTTCTTCTGTTAAAGACGTGAGCTCTTTTAAATCAGCTTCTGAGAAACCGGTTGTTCCGACAACTGGACGGACTCCGTGCTCTAATGCAATTTTTGTATGTACTTTTCCGATTTCGGGCGTTGTTAAATCAATCAAGACATCCGGTTGTGTTTCTGTAAAGCAGGCATGGATATCTGTGTAAATTAAAGCATCTGACTCAACAGGCATCACATCAGATAATTTTTGCTGATCGTATGTATGGTATATGGCCCCGACAAGGTCAAAATGAGGTGTTCGTTCTGCCAATTTAACAGCTTCCTGCCCCATTCTTCCGCGCGGTCCCGCAATGACTACTTTAATTGTTTCGTTTGACATCTTGATCTCCTCTACTTTCCTTCTTCTTTTCTGGTCCAGCGATCTTTATCTCTTGTATTAAATTTATGCATGACTCGGTCGTGAGCTTCCTCTAAAGAGATATCAAGAGAGTTGGCTAAACAAACCAATACAAATAGCACATCGCCCATTTCCTCTTCCATGCTTTTATCATCTTCAGTCGCTTTTTTTGGTTTTTCTCCATAACGGTGATTCACTTCTCTGGCAAGCTCGCCCAGTTCTTCAGTCAGCCTCGCCATCATGGCCAGCGGGCTAAAATATCCTTCTTTAAATTGGCCGATGTAACGGTCTACTTCAGCCTGTATGTCTTTCATTGTTTTATCACTCACTGAACGAAACCTCCTATCATCCTCTTACATGTTAGCTAATTCAGATACGTTTGACAAATGTTTAAGCACGTTTGCTGTTTTCTTTTTCATCCACTATAATATAAACGCTATCTAATGGAAGGAAAAGGGGTTTTGTGTGATGCTTGGAGAAATTAGATTAAAAAACATATTTTTTATTTTAATCGGAGCGGCAATTTTTTCATTTGGCTTGGTTCATTTCAATATGCAGAACAATCTGGCTGAGGGCGGTTTTACAGGTATTACACTTTTGCTTTATGCCCTTTTCCACATCAGCCCCTCTATCTCGAACCTGGTGTTGAACATTCCGATTTTTTTTATTGGCTGGCGTTTGCTCGGCAGGACAATGTTTGTTTATACCCTTGTCGGCACTGTAGCCTTGTCTTTGTTCCTCAGCATCTTTCAGCGATATGAAATCCATATGCCCCTTCAGCACGACTTAGCGCTCGCCGCTTTATTTGCCGGCGTATTCATCGGAGCCGGACTGGGAATTATTTTTAAGTTCGGCGGTACGACAGGCGGTGTTGATATCATCGCACGTTTAGTGAATAAGTATTTTGGGATCCCGATGGGCAGAACGATGTTTGCTTTCGATGCTTGCGTCATCATTTTGTCTTTGCTTACTTATCTCTCCTATAAAGAAGCAATGTATACGCTGGTAGCTGTATTTGTAGCGGCAAGATTAATCGATTTTATTCAGGAAGGCGGATACGCTGCTAAAGGCGCTACGATCATCTCTTCGAAAAACGACCTGATTCAGAAAAAGATTCTTGAAGAAATGGAACGGGGCGTCACCATTTTGAAAGGACAAGGTTCCTACACAAAAGAGGATATAGATGTACTTTATTGTGTGGTGCCGAAAAACGAATTGGTGATGCTGAAAAGCGTGATTAACTCCATTGATCCCCATGCCTTTGTAGCGGTAAGCGATGTTCACGATGTGCTCGGAGAAGGATTTACGCTTGATGAAAATAAAAATCCGCTTCCGCGCTGACATGTAATAGAAAAAAGGCGGCTGACCGCCGCCCCTCATCCTTATTTAGGGTAGTCCCTTTTTTTCAGCTTGTTTTTTTCCGCCTTGTACTTTCTGTAACCGACATAGGTAAGAGCAGTAATGATGATACTGCCGGTTGTAATCATCACCCAGAGTAAAGACGGATCGGCATCATCCTCCTCCACCCTGTCAAACACATTTTTCAGGTCATGCTGAAGAAGGGAAAGCCGTTCAAGCTTTGTGCTCTCTGTCATTTGCTGAAATTCCTCTTGCTCAATAACATCTATATGTTTTCCGACTGTTTCAAGCTGATCCTCTGATACATCGATTGTAAGACTGGGGTAAATCAAGTCATATAAACTGATAAATTCATTCCATTTTTCATGAAAGCTTGTGCTTCCATTCTTCTGGACATCTCGCTTCAGCTCAGTAAAAGCTTCCATAATCGGTTTTTCCAGTGAGCCCCAAAGCGGGTCCGACCGATTGTCAACCGCATCCATCAGCATTCTGAACTGCGCGGCTGCTCTGAGTTTTTGTGTGTCTGATGTATCAGCTTGCTTTAAACTCCGAACCATATCATTATAGCCCAATGTGATTTGACGGATTTGGGCTCCCGTTAGCATGGGGTCTTGCTGTTTTTTCTCAGCGGATTTTAATGTTTTTTCAAAATACTCCAAGACTTGAAGCGCCTCTTCATATTTCGCCTGTCGGGTCATTTGAAAGACTGTATCGGATAAATCATTCAATTCCTCGAGGCTTCCCCGCTCTGCAGCCTTGGCATTTCCATTATAAAAAATAAGTGCAATCAACAAACAGATCGTCAGCTTTCGTTTCATGCAGGTCCCTCCCACTCTCTCTCCTTACAGAATATGAAGAAAGGGACAAGGATAGACCAACATTGTCTTTACATCAGCTCAAGCTTCGTTTGCTTTTTTGAGACCACAAGAAAGTAAGCAAGCCCGATTGAAAAGATGCTTAGCCAAAATGTTCCGTATCCTATTTCAGTCATATAATCAGAAAGCATAGAGTATTGCGGCATCATATCAAACAAGTAGTCAATGACATCGTTATGCAGTGTCCAGACTGCAGCAATTGCAAGATGCCAAAATGAAAAACGAAAATACGGACTGTATAATACGCCTTGAACTGCCATTGCAAAATGCGAAGCAATTAGCATGTAGCCCTCCCACGGCAAGTCACCAGTTACTGCAAGCACAAGAAAATTCATAGCCACCGCCCATAGGCCATACTTTACGAGGGTAACTAGCGCAAGCGCCTCAAAGAGCGGAGCATTCCGTTTCATGAGAAAGGCAAGCAGCACAAACAGAAAGAAAAACGTTGCTGTCGGACTGTCCGGAACAAAAATCAGGAAACGGGCCGGTGTCTCCAAAAGCTGCGGCAAGTACCAATAGTAGCCGTAAACCGTTCCTAGAAAATTAATGGCTAAGACAAGAATAAGCATCGGCCGCTGCCCTAATACATATTGAAACCATTTCACATCGAATCAACTCTCAGTCTGTAAAAATAATATGTCCATATAAAAAAGCTGACGCCGGGTCAGCTTTTGATAATAAAAGTATATCCTTCCATTTGACAATTCACAATACGTTATTTTGCGGTTGTTTCAGAAATAAATTTTGCAAGTTCTTCGAGCTGTTTATCATTTCCTTTGAACACACCCGCCGGCATTTTGCCTTTCCCTTCTACAGCGATTTTTTTGATTTCTTCCGGTTTCAGCCCGCTGTCAACCAATGAAGGCCCAGCCGCTCCTCCCTGAAGGTTATCCCCATGGCAAGAAATACAGCCCTGTTCCTTAAAGACCTTATATCCTTCTGCATTGGTGTCAATGTCGGCTTCTTTTGTGATTTTCCCCTGTTCCTCTGCCTTGGCCCAATCATGAGTAGCAACTGACTGCCACGTCAAAAATACAGCAGCGGAAATGGCCAGAAGCATCATACCGACAGCGACCGGACGCTTCCACGGCCTTCTTTCTGTCCCTCTGTCCAGGAATGGAGCCAAAAGCAGGGCCCCAAAAGCGAGACCTGGCATAATCATGGCGCCGACCACTGTAAAGCTTCCGGCGGCGTATTCATACTTCAACAGCTGGTATAAGAAAAGAAAATACCAATCCGGCAGCGGAATATAACCAGTATCAGTCGGGTCCGCCATCCGCTCCAAAGGCGGCTGATGCACAATCGTCAAAACGAGAAAACCGATGAGAAAGACAGCTCCAACCATCCATTCCTTTAACAAGAAATTTGGCCAGAAAGCCTCTGTTTTACCCGGATACTCCGAATAATCCTTCGGTATATTCGGCTTTTTTTCAGCCGGTATCCTTGAGTCGCCTACAAATTTCATCCCTTTGCCCCGGTGCATGTCATCCCCTCCCTTTTATTCGCAGATCAAGAGTTTAAAGCGGTCCTGAAATCCCCTGCTTCCGGATCATAATAAAATGTGCAGCCATCAGCCCGAACAATGCGGCAGGAAGAAAAAATACATGGATCGCAAAAAACCTAGTCAGCGTTTGGGCGCCTACAATATCCGGATGCCCTGCAAGGAGCGTTTTAACTTGCGTTCCGATCAAAGGCGTGGCTTCGGCGATCTGCAGCCCGACTTTTGTTGCAAACAGAGCCTTCATATCCCAAGGAAGCAAGTAGCCTGTAAAGCCAAGACCGAGCATAACAAAGAAGATCAGCACACCGACAATCCAGTTCAGCTCGCGCGGTTTTTTATACGCGCCTTGGAAAAAGACCCTCAGCGTATGTAAAAACATCATCACAATGACCAGGCTCGCACCCCAGTGGTGCATCCCCCTGACAATCTGGCCGAATGCCACTTCATTTTGCAAATAATATACCGATTCCCAGGCATTTTTGATATCAGGCACATAATACATCGTTAAAAACATTCCAGATAATACTTGGATAACGGTTACAAAAAACGTCAGTCCCCCAAAGCAATACACAAACGCAGAGAAATGATGGGCGGGATTCACATGTTCCGGTACTTCGTGATCGGCAATATCCCTCCACATCGGTGTAATATCAAGCCGCTCGTCTACCCAGTCATAAATTTTGTTCAGCATGTCACCCTTCCCCCTTAGGCTTTGCTTTTCCAAGATACAGGAAGCCGTCTTTTACTTCTTGCTCATAATGATCAAGAGGCGCAAGCGGCGGCGTGCCAGGGACATTGGTGCCGTCCTTTTCATAGAGTCCGTAATGGCATGGACAAAAGAATTTATTCGGGTTTTTAGGATCACTATTCCAGTTCACCGTACACCCTAAATGCTTACAAATTGGCGAAAGTGCTACAATTTCATCCCCGTTTTTGAAGACCCAGGCTGATCTTGACTCTTCTGACTCATACCAGGCATCGACTTGATTAATTTTAAAATCAAAGCGCTGCGGCTCTTTTGTCAACTCATCAACGCTGACAACCTGAACCATATCCTGCTTCCCTGTCGATTTTAATACCGGGTCGAGTGCGAAGCGAACCATAGGCATGAGCATACTAGCCGCCATAAAACCTCCTACGCCTGTGAGCGTGTAATTCAAAAATTGACGTCTGGATATATCATGTTTTCCGCCCATCTCTTCTCCCCCCTCTAGGTCACCCCTGCAAACTGACTAAAATAGAAAATATTGCAATAACTCTAGACACCCTCATAATATATGAATCTCTCAGCAAGGTCAATATAGCCAAAATATTGTTTATAAGGAAATGTAAGTGTTTTTATGAAGTGCTCCATAACTGTAACAAAACGTTCAAAATTTCAGCAGTGCGTTCATCCAATATTTTTCTTTTTAAAGAGTCATTTAAATGCTCTAATGGAACAGACGGTGTAACAATCATTTTGCCTAACGCCTCCTCAGCTCTCCAACTTTCGTCAGATGTGAGCAGGACAACATGCGGAAATTCCGTTATCAGCTCTTCCCGCAAATCCTTAAGCCCTTGAACGGTTATTTCATTTCTATCAACATATGTATAAGGCGGAAGTAAATATACCCGTCCCTTTAATTGCCTTTCAAGTTCTTCTGAGATCAGCTGCGTAAACTCGCCTTTCTCCGCCGCCATTTTAAAATGGTTATTAACCCTTATGTTAATTAATGGTATGACAGCGGTATCAATGTAATCCTTAGCTTGTAAATAGTCCTTGGCATCAGTGATTCTCCACCTCATCGTTCTCCCCCTTTACGGCAACAAGCCTTGCAATTCACTGCAAGGCTGGTCATATTATGTGAGCTGATTTAATTGGCGCGATAATTGTTCAAATGCCTCTTTATCATGACGATCTAACGCGTCGTCAATGTCTTTTAATAATTTTTCTCTTTGGAATGTGGAAATAGCGTGCTCTAAAATCTGTTCCGCCAATCCCTGATCTTTTTTATTCTCAAAAAGATCTTTCGGAATATGCGGGTTGGACTCCAGCACCGCCGCATATTCAGGTGAGCTGTAAGCCGAACGGAAATTAAGCTGGATAAACAAATCCTGCTGTTTATTTAATCTAATATCATGAAAAGATTTTTCCGCGTCGGTAGTCATGACATTCTCTTTATAGAACCGGAACGGAACTTCTTCAACACAATGTGTTGACATTATAATGCCTCTCGGGCAAAATTCAGCCTGCTCCACAAAATGAACCTTCTCCATGAGAGAATCATGGCTCATTAAGTAGTTCAAGATCCAAACGCACTCTCGGCGCTTTAACTGATAATGGTTTAAAAACCAACGGATAAAATCTTTTTTCTCATTGACAGAAACAGGGGTCTGCATGTAATTCCCTCCTCTATCGTTCGTATAATCTATATACTTATATGTTCCACATGAATGGTTAATATTCCTGCTTATCTAGAAAATTCATCCTCGATTCGCAAAATCGTTTCTTCCAGCTCTTCATTGGCTCCGTCCATTTCAAGAACCTTTTTCAAAAGCGGCAGCGCTTCTTTTTGAAGACCTTCTTCTAATAGGAAGCTTGCGTATTCATATAAGAAATCTCTATCCTCCCGGTAATGAAGATAGGCAGCCTCAAAGGATTGTTTTGCTTCCTCGTATTGCTCTAATTCAGTATATGCGCTTGCAAGATACCAATTGTATTTCGGATCTTCTTCACCGTAGCTTCGAACCTCTTGAATAAGATCAATGATCTGATCATAATCCTCTTCTTTGTGATACACGGCAAGAAGTGTATGAAGCGCCTCGACAAAGCCCGGATCAAGCGCAAGCGCCTCCTGAAGCAGCTTTTTCCCCTCTTCTGACTTCCCGATTTTTAAGGCCATTTTGGCGGCATAAAGGAAAAGTTCTTTGTTATATTCATCATATCTGATCCCCTCTTTTGCCGTTTTTAATGCCTCTTCATACATTCCTTCAGCTTCATAGCTTTTCGAGAGCGGCATATAAAGTGAAGTATAAGATGGATCAAGCTCCTTTAAATCAGACAGCTGCTTAATAGCTGTTTTCACAAGCCCCGCCTGTAAGGCTGTAAAACCATAGCCGAAAATCGTATTAGGATCAGGATTCTCATCAACAGCTTTCTCATACCATGGAATGGCATCCTCAAATTCACCTGAGGCACTTAACGATTCTGCCAGTCTTTGATGGACATTAACGCCTCCGATCTCACTCTGCTCCTCAGCCGTTGTTTTAAAATATTGAACCGCTTTTGCATAGGCTCCCTGAGCAAAGTAAAGTTCTCCCAGTGCAAAATCAATAACAGGTTCATTGTCCAGAATGGACTTTGCCTGTAAAAGCTTTTGTTCACTGACTTCGAATAACCCCTGCATCTGATAAAGATCCGCCATAAGCAGCAAACTTTCCGGATATGATGGATCTGTTTCCGGAATAGTCTCCAGCACAGCGAGGGCTTTTTCTTCTTCGTCAATATCTATTAAAAGTTCAGCGTAGAAATTCGTCAGTTCTGTTTCATTTGGATATAAATCATGTAGATCACTAATCAGTGAAATTGCTTTTTCTACATCGCCCCACTCGTAATAAAGCTGGGCTGCAATGGCTTTATCTTCATCATGCAGCTGTTTTTCAGCCTTCGAGAGTGTGTTGAGGCCTTTTTCTGTTTCACCTGCTTCAACTAATTTTATGGCTTCTTGTATCAATGTATTCAAATCGGACCGGTCCTTTCTTTTCCTATACAACATCAACCATACAAAAAAGCTTTATTTGTTCGGGTTAATCTTATCATAATTCAGACGAATGCCCCCGGCAAATAAGATGCTTCTGTACGGAAGGGAATTATTGAGTCTTATTAGTTTACCAAAAGATCTTGAGATAGAAAATGAAAAAAGGAAGATCGCCCTCTGTACAGTAAAGCAGCTCTTTGACCTGCCGGCTTGTAAGTAAAGCACATCCCCCCTTTTCGTTTTTCTATCCCCTCTATAAGACAAGCTATGTTTTTTCGCCTCGAATTATGATCTGCATAAAAAATCCTGAAGTAAAACTTCAGGATTTTTTCGAAAGCTTATTTAAATGCTCGAAGAAGGTTGGATAAGAAACGTGAATGGCATCCGTGTGCTCGATTTCAATCGGCTCCTCCGTTATACAGGAAGCAATACCAAGCATCATTCCAATTCGATGATCTCCGTGGCTGGACACTGCCGCGCCGCCTTTCAACGTTTGTTTGCCATAAACCTTCATTCCATCTGCTGTCGGTTCAATTTCAGCACCCAGCTTGCGAAGCTCAGAAACAACAGTATCAATGCGGTTTGTTTCTTTCACTTTTAGCTCTGCCGCGTCCTTGATAACGGTGGTTCCTTCCGCCTGAGTCGCAAGAAGCGCGATGATAGGGATCTCATCAATTAAACGCGGAATGATATCTCCTCCGATTTCAACTGCCTTTAGAGATGACGTTTCTATAATCAAATCTCCATAAGGCTCTGCACCGCTATCAGCAGATGGTTTGATTTCAAGTTTTGCCCCCATGTTTTGAAGGACATCAATAATACCTGTCCGAGTCGGATTTAAACCTACGTTTTTCAATACAATTCTGCTGTTTGGAACCATCGCGCCAGCAGCAAGGAAAAACGCGGCTGAAGAAATGTCTCCAGGAACAAAAATATCAGCAGCTGTCAGTTTCTGGCCACCAGCAATGGAAACACTCGTTTGATCTTCAGAAAGCTTAACGCCAAAAGCAGAAAGCATCCGCTCAGTGTGGTCCCGAGATTTATGGGGCTCTGTGACAGTTGTTGTGCCCTCAGCCTGTAATCCGGCCAGCAAAACAGCAGATTTAATTTGCGCGCTTGCAACAGGTGATACATAATCAATTCCTTTTAATGAAGCGCCGCTCACTGACAGCGGTGTAAACTCTCCGCCGGCTCTGCCGTCGATTTTAGCCCCCATTTTTTTCAAAGGCTCAGTCACACGCTTCATTGGGCGCTTCGCAATGCTCTCATCTCCGGCTACCGCGCTGTAAAAAGGACGGCCCGCCAATATTCCGAGCATCAGGCGAATGGTTGTACCTGAATTTCCGACATCTAAAAGGCTTTCTGGCTCTTTCAGGGCATCGATTCCTTTTCCGTGAATCACGACATCGCTGCTGCTTTGCTCAATGTGAACACCCATTTTTCTAAAGCAATCGATCGTGCTCAGACAATCTGCTCCCGGCAGAAAGTTTTTAACTGTTGTTGTGCCTGCCGCTAGCGCGCCAAACATAACAGAGCGGTGAGAAATGGATTTATCACCGGGAATATGTATTTCTCCATGTAAGGTCTGCACCTTTTCTCGTTTCATTTTTTCCACCTCAATCAGCATAAAAAGTTTCATATTCCGCCCGGGCTTCAATGCATTGTTCTGCCCTTTTGCGGTCGTCATCAGACTGAAAACTGATCCTTAAAATCCCGTTAATATCCTCTCGTGTTTCGATAATGCGGATATTCGTGATACTGATGCGCTCCGCAGCTAAGATCGCTGTTATCTCGGATATTACACCCGGATGATCGGGTACATCCACATATAAATCATAAAATGCAGGTATCGCTCCCTTCTGCCGAAGCGGCAGCCCGTCGCGATAATTCTTGGCGGTTTTAAAATAACGAAATAGATTTTTCGCATCTTCTTGTTCTACATATGTACGGATCTTGTCAATTTCACGAATCCACTCATCAAAACGGTCTAAGATTTTATCTTTATTATGTAATAAAATATCCCGCCACATTGCCGGGCTGCTTGATGCAATCCTTGTAATATCTCTGAATCCGCCGGCAGCAAAACGCTTAACAAGCGGATACAGGTTTTCCGAATGATGGGTTTGGTGAACAAGACTGGCTGCTACAATATGCGGAAAATGACTGATTACACTTGTAACACCATCATGCTCCTCTGGCGACATTTCCACAAAATGGGCATTCGTCCCCTTCAGCAGGTTTTTTAACTGTTCCACAGCTTGTTTGTCCGTTTTCTGGCCTGGCGTTAAAATATAAAATGCATTTTCAAACAGGAACTCCTTCGCAGCGGCCACTCCTGATTTATGTGAACCCGCCATCGGATGCCCTCCGACAAACTGATAGCGGCTAGGCAGCACTTGATCAGCGTAATCAACCACTTTTTGCTTTGTGCTTCCTACATCCGTAATCAAAAGCTCATGTTCAATTCCTGAATGAGCCAGCTCTTCAAGCATAACCAGTGTTTGTTCGACAGGTGTCGCAATGATTACTGTAGCTGCCTCTTTCGCACCGCTAATAAACGAATCAGCACGATCGTCTATCACACCTAATTTTAATGCCGCTACCGCCTGTTCATCAGAGATGTCGATTCCGATAATCCGTTTGCCGGGATGATTTTTTTTGATCGCTAGGGCAATCGAACCGCCTATCAATCCGAGACCGGCGAGCAATATTGTATCTTTCATTTGATTCATACGTCATCACCTGGTTTATAGACTAAAGAGGTGATATTTGATCACCTCTTATAAAATTTCAGCTAAAATGGCAAGTATTTCTTCATTTTGCTCTTTTGTTCCGATCGTAATCCGGAGTGATGTCGGGAAACCTAATGCATTTCCTGACCGGACGATATAGCCTTTTTCCAGCAGAGCCTGAAACAGTTCATCAGCAGGACGTTTAAAGTCAATTAACACAAAATTTGTCTGTGAAGGGTAGCACTTTAAACCATGAGTTTTCGCAAAATCATAATACTGCTGAAGGCCTGCATTATTTTGCTCGATACAGGAAGCAATAAACGCTTGATCATCAAGAGCGGCAATCGCCGCAGCCTGGCCCAGACGGCTCGTATTAAACGGCTCTCTCGCCGGCTCAATCTGGCGAATCAGGTTCTCGTCAGCAATTCCGTATCCGACTCTGAGCGCTGCCAGACCGTATGCCTTTGAAAATGTGCGCAAAATCATCAAATTGGAATACTTGCTTAAGAGCGGCACGGTTTCCGGGTAATCCTCTGCTGTTACATATTCATAATATGCTTCGTCAAGAACAACAAGGACACGTGAAGGAACGCGCTCCAGAAATGCGAGTAATTCTCCTTCAGATGTATAAGTGCCAGTCGGATTATTCGGGCTGCATATCCAAACGACTTGTGTCTGTTCGTCGATGGCTTCTAACATGGCGTCTAAATCATGTGAGCCGTCGGGACGAAGTGCAATTTCACGTACTTCAGCACCTTCAATGACCGCATTATGTTTATATTGCGGAAAAGTGGGGGCAGCAGTAACCGTGTTTGTTTTATCGTTTAAAAATGCCCGGCAGATGATCTGTATGATTTCATCAGAACCGTTGCCGAAAATAAGTGATGTTTCGCTGACATTGAGGTGCTTACTGAGCCTTGTCCGCAAAGCGGCGCTATACCCGTCCGGGTAAAGGGCTAGCTGTTGAATCTCATGATGAAGCGCCTCTTTTGCAGCCTCTGAACAGCCGTAAGGATTCTCGTTTGAAGCAAGCTTCACAACTTTATCCAAGCCATATTCTGATTTCACTGCTTCAATCGGCTTTCCAGGCTGATAAGGCTTCAGCTGTTTTAAATGTTCTTTGATACGCAAATCAGTCACCTCATTTTAAACTGTACAAGCCGCTAAACGCCATTGCATAATCCTCAAACTCCTGCAGCGCTTGATTTCTCGTTTCAGCGCTGATGAGCCGGTCCTTTAATTCTTCTATTTTTCTGACGAGCGCACTTCCCACTACGACACCGTCACTAATTTCATTCATCTTTATGACCTGTTCACGGTTTGATATACCGAACCCTACAGCAACCGGAACAGTGCTGAGATTCTTCACTGTCCGAATGAACGGGTACACGGATGAATTGAACTCATTGCGGACACCGGTCACACCCAGAGAAGACACACAGTAGACGAAGCCCTCGGCTTGTTCAATAATGGTTTTCAAACGGCTTTCGCTTGTCGGCGCAACCAAAGAAATATACGTCACCTCATGGCTTTTACATTCCTCTTGAAGGCTGTTGCTTTCTTCTAGTGGCAGATCCGGAACAAGCAGACCGTCAATATGATTTTCCCGCAGTAAAGCGAAAAAGTATTCTTTGTTCAATTGTAACACAGGATTATAATACGTAAAGAGGATAATCGGAAAATTCACTCCGTTTTTTTTCATTTCTCCGCCTAATTCGATTGCCTTTACGATATTCATTCCTTGATCAAGTGCCCGCTTTGAAGCCCGCTGGATCACCGGACCGTCTGCAAGCGGGTCAGAGTATGCAACACCAAGCTCCAATGCTGTGGCGCCTGCTTTTTGGAGTGACTTCGCCAGTTCAATCGAAACCTCAGGAACTGGATCGCCCGCCGTAATAAACGGGATAAACAATTTTTCTGATGGTTGAAGATCCAATTTAAACATGGGCTTTCACCTCTTCTTCCAATACATTCATTAATGTGTTGACATCCTTGTCTCCCCGTCCTGATAAACAGACGAGAATGAGTTGACCGCGATCCATTCCTTTGGCGAGTTTGAATGCTTTTGCTAACGCATGGGCAGATTCGATTGCCGGCAAAATCCCCTCTTTTTCTGACAAAAGCTTTAATGCATCCACCGCTTCTTCATCAGTGATACTGTCATAAGTGACACGGCCGCTCTTATGCAAGTATGCATGCTCCGGACCGATTCCAGGATAGTCGAGACCGGCTGAAATAGAGTAGGGCTCAATAATTTGCCCGAACTCATCCTGAATGAGATAAGTCAATGAACCGTGAATAACCCCTACGGTTCCTTTCGAAATAGTGGCGGCATGAAGAGGCGTATCAATTCCTTTTCCTGCTGCTTCAGCGCCGATCAGTTCAACATCTTCATTTAAAAATGCCTGAAACATACCCATCGCATTGCTTCCTCCGCCTACACATGCCACTACTTTATCAGGCAGAGTGCCTTCAATACGTTTCAACTGATCCTTCGCTTCCTCTCCGATCATTTTTTGAAATTCACGGACCACTTGCGGATAAGGATGCGGGCCGACAACTGATCCAATCATATAAAAGTGATCCTCACAATGTTGAACCCAGTACCGGATCGCCTCATTTGTGGCATCCTTCAATGTTCCGTTTCCGCTTGTTACAGGCACTACCTCCGCTCCAAGAAGCTTCATGCGGAAAACGTTCAGAGACTGGCGGGCAACATCCTCTTCACCCATAAACACAGTACAGGAAAAGCCGAATTTGGCTGCAACTGTTGCAGCGGCAACACCATGCTGGCCGGCACCGGTTTCAGCAATGATTTTCGTTTTGCCCATTTTTTTAGCAAGCAGCGCTTGACCTAGCGCATTATTGATTTTATGAGAACCTGTATGGTTTAAATCTTCTCGTTTCAAATAGATTTTCGCGCCGCCTAAGTATTCAGTGACTCGATCAGCGTATGTTAATGCAGTCGGCCGTCCGGAATAGTCCTTTAACAGCTTATAATACTCTTCACGAAAAGTGGGATCATCCTTGATTTGTTTAAATGCTGTTTCTATTTCATCTAACGGCTGCATGAGTGTTTCCGGAACAAACTTTCCGCCAAAATCACCGTATCTGCCTATTTCATTCGGATATGGATACATATCGGTTCATCCTTTCTTCTAAAAGACTCATCAGATTCTGATCTTTTTGTCCGTTTTTTTCAATTCCGCTGGCAAGGTCAATTCCTTCTGGCTGCCATTTCAATAGGCTGGTGATGCTATCCGGATTCACGCCGCCAGCGATAAAGCAGCGTTTACCAATAGCCGCCTGCTGATATTCCGGCACACATTCCCAAGAAAATGCAACACCAGTTCCGCCTCTATACCCTTTTACAGATGAATCAATCACAAAGCCGTCAACATTATCTTTAAAGCGGGCTATTTCTTGAGTTGTGTTACCTTGATGGTGAAGCGCCTTCCATATTTCACAGCCTGTCAGCTTGCGAAGAGCATCAGCATCCGCCGGTTTTTCATCACCGTGAAGCTGAATGACGTCGAGCTTCAAGCTCTTGGCAATACGTGACATCGTCTCTATTGATTCATTAACAAAAACACCTGCAACCTGTTTTTCGACACGAGCTTGGTTCAGCCATTTTTTCACATCTTCCGGAGATACTTTTCGTTTGCTTTCAGCAAAAATAAATCCTAGGTAATCAGCCTGTGATTCCGCCGCAAGCTGCAAATCCTTTAGTGACCGAATACCGCAATATTTTAATGCCGGTTTCTTCACAACCTCACTCCCCAAACAAAGCATGGATTGCTTTACGCTGAGAAGTTTGTCTCATCAATGATTCACCGATAAGTACAGCTCGCGCCCCATGTTCATTGACAAATGTTAAATGTTCTAAAGAACCAATTCCGCTTTCGCTGACAAGCAAGGATTCTTTCGGAACGAGAGATGCGATTTGTTCTGTCTGCTTTACAGATGTTTCAAACGTTTTTAGGTTTCGATTATTTACGCCGAGAATGTCGGGTGTGAACACTTTCAATATTTGTTCTAGCGTTGATGCATCATGAACCTCCACTAACACGTCCATCTCCTTTTCACCTGCTTCAAGATATAATTCATGAAGGTGTAAGGGATCAAGCACCTCGCCGATTAACAATATGGCATCCGCTCCGATTCTTCTTGATTCCTCTACTTGAAGAGAATCAATAATAAAATCTTTTCTAAGTACAGGAATCGAAACAGCACGCTTTACGTCTGATAAATAGCTGTTTTCCCCTTGAAAAAACGGGGTGTCTGTTAAAACGGAAATCGCATCTGCCTTCGCAGCCTCATAGTCTTTTGCAATCTGCACAGGCACAAAATCCTCTTTAATAAGCCCTTTTGACGGCGATGCTTTCTTCACTTCGGCAATCAACCCGATAAACCGATTCGGGCTTGCCAGCGCCTCCTTAAATGAACGTTTCTCGAAAGGCTGCTCTACCGGCAGAACCAGTGTTTTCACTTCTTCTTTCTTTTGTTTGATGATTTTTTCAAGCATAGATCTCTTCCTCTTTCTGCTTTAGTCGTTCAAGCTGTGCAGCAGCGCCTCCGCTTGTAATCGTCTCTAACGCCAGCTCCGTTCCTTCCTTCAGTGAGGCGGTAATTCCCGCCGTGTAAATCGCAGCACCCGCATTAAAAGCCGTAATAGATAAAGCGGAACTGCTGCTTTTATTTTCAAAAATATTCTGAATGAGATAAGCGCTCTCTTTCGGAGACTGCACCTGTAAATCTTCAAGTCTGCCATTTGTGAAACCGAAATCTTCGGGTGAAACGGTATATTCCCGGCGCTCTCCGTCCTTTAATTCAATCACGTCGGTCGGTGCTGTAATTGAAAGCTCATCTAAACCGTCACGGCTTGATACAAACATAACGTGCTTCGGCTGAAACGTCTCCAGTGCGCTTGCCATCAATCCAGCTTTTTCAACAGAATAGGCCCCAATCACCTGACGCTTCGCCTGTAAAGGATTGCTGAGCGGCCCAAGCAGATTAAATACCGTTCTGAAACCTAGCTCTTTTCTAGTACCTGCTACATGTTTCATAGACGAATAGTAAAGCGGCGCAAAAAGAAATCCCATGTTGTTTGTTTCAATGCTGCTTTTGACCTTTTCGGGAGTGGTTTGAATAGAAACCTCTAGCTCCTCTAAAACATCAGCGCTTCCGCTTTTAGAAGAGACAGAGCGATTGCCATGCTTAGCGATTTTCGCACCAGCTGCCGAGGCAACAATTGCCGAGGCCGTTGAGATATTAAAAGTGGAAATACCGTCTCCCCCTGTTCCGCATGTATCAACAATATCAGGAAGTCCATCGACTGTAAGAGCGTGTGCCCGCATTGCCTTCACAAAACCTGCAAGCTCTTCTGGCGTCTCCCCCCGATGAGCAAGAATTGACAATATACCCCCCATTTCAGAAGGAGTCATTTCCGCTGCCATCATCATATTCATCAGCGTTTCAGCCTCACCGGCAGTAAGGGTTTTTCCGTCAACGCACAATTGTAGAAATCTGTTCATCAGCTTTATCCTCCTTGCTATGAAACATGTCTTCTGCAATATGAATCGTTTTCAGCAGCGCACCGGCTTTATTACAGCTTTCTTCGTATTCGGCTTCCGGAACAGAATCAGCAACAATGCCAGCACCTGCCTGTATCGATGCAACGCCGTTCTTTACACTCATCGTGCGAATCGTAATACAAGAGTCGATATTCCCGTCAAACCCAATGTAGGCAATACACCCTCCGTATGTCTCTCTCGGTGTTGGCTCGAGCTCTTGCAAAAGCTGCATGGCACGGATTTTGGGTGCGCCTGTTAAAGTCCCCGCCGGGAAAGCAGACATCAGTGCATCGACAGGATGAACCCCTTTTTTCAATCGGCCTGTAACCACCGAGATAATGTGCATGACATGTGAAAAGGAGACAATTTTTGTGAACTCCGGCACAGAAACAGAACCATACTCTGCTACTCTGCCGATATCGTTTCGGGCAAGATCAACGAGCATGTAATGCTCCGCCTTTTCTTTTTCATCCTTCATCAGCTCAACCTTCAGTCTCTCATCTTCAGCTTTGTCTGCGCCGCGTTTTCTCGTACCGGCAATCGGATGGATTTCTAAGTGCCCGTCTTGAACGTGTATTAACCGTTCCGGAGAGCTGCCGACTATTTCTCTGTCTAGCAGTTTCATATAATACATATACGGCGAAGGATTGACGATCCTAAGCACTCGGTATAACTCAAAAGCATCTGCTTTTATCGGCACCTCAAATTTTTGTGATAAAACACCCTGGAAGATATCTCCTGCTTTTATATAGCTTTTGATTTTTTCTACATCAGCCATAAAAGCCGATTTTTCATAATTAGAAGATACCGTCTCAAAGCTGGGTGTCTTGTATGAATCAGCAGAGAGAAACAGCTCTTTTATGTTTTTTTGGTCCATCATTTTTTCGATGAGATTTTGGAGCTCCAGATGATTTTGATGGAATACATCCATTTTTTCGTTTTCTGTTTCCTCTCCATTAAGCCTTGCATATTGGATAAAGTGGACGTTTTTGGTTTCATGATCATACGCAATTAATGTCCGGCAAACAAACAGCATGCACTTTTCCATGTCTGTTTCTTTTGTATGCGAAGGAACAGAAGGCTCAATCAGCGGGATCATATCATAGCTTAAGTACCCGACAGCTCCGCCGACAAAAGGAATGCCAAGCTGAGGTGTTTTGATTTTGTATGTGGTATTCATCCAGTTCAGCACTTCTTTTAGTTCATTTCCTGTGTAAAGAGATTTGCTGTCCTGATCAGCGGCCGAAAAACAGCCTTGCTCTTCTTTAATTGTGAGAAATGGATTCAGGCCGATAAACGAATATCTGGACCAAGTGGATGTATCGTCCTTGCTTTCAAGAAGATACGTAATCTCCCTGTCAAGCTTCTCTATCATTTGAATGGGTGTCAGTGTATCGACTGTGAAGGTCTCCACAATCGGTATCGTGTGGTGGGACAAGCTGTCCTCTAAAAATGCGGAAATGTTTGATTGGAAATTCATTGCTCTCACTCCTTATGGCAAGGAGAATGAGAAGATGGCATGAGAGGATAAAATACTATATAACAAATAAACCCAAAAGAAAGACTTCTTTTGGGTAGAATAAACATAATGTCTCAGCTCAACTAAACTCATTCTCTGCTACCCTATTCTCTAACTCAACTCATTCTAATTGCTTTATACACACTCTTGTGTATTTCTAAGCTATTCTTATCGTATTACAATTCAGTATTTTTTGTCAATGATAAATCGGGCCTCAATACGACGGCTTTTTCTAAATATACATGTCTGATCTGATCCTGAGGGACATCTGTCTGGACCGTCATCATGACTCTTATGCACTTTTTCAGACCGCCTGTTACGTCCATTTCCTGCATACATGTTACCGGTACATACTGCCATCCTGAAAGCTCGCGAACAGCTTTTGCCGGGAAAACAGCGTGCAAATCAGGTGTAGCCGACAGAAGCATTTGAACAACATCTTCCGGTTTTGTATGATTTTCTTCTATGATTTTCTCTAACAGCTGTTTAGTTTTTTGTAAAATTTCTTCTTCAGTATCCCGTTCAACTGTAGTTGCTCCGCGAATTCCGCGAATCATCATGATGTCTCCTCCAATCGCCATATGTTCAGCCAGCTCTCAAGTTCATTTCTGGAAAATGTATGATCAGCAACTTTCCCTAATTCGTTGAGCACAATAAACTGAATCTTCCCGCCACGGGTTTTCTTATCATTCATCATACGGTCCAAGAGAACCGAAGTTTCCGTCTCTTTTCTGATTTGACTTGGATAACCCAGGCTTTTTAGCCAGCTGACCAAACGTTTTCTGTCCATTTCACAGCCTACAGTCTTTTCGCTTATATATAAAGCAAACTGCATTCCGAGGGCTACGGCATCACCGTGAGTGATCTGCCCGTATCCATATTCCGCCTCAACGGCATGACCGAGCGTATGCCCGAAGTTTAAGTAAGCTCTTATCCCCTCTTCTTTTTCATCCTGCTGAACGACAGACGCTTTAATTGAAATGCCTTTAAAAATCATGTCATTCAGCTGATCATTAGTGATATCACGCAGTGAGTGGATATTCAGCAGCTCCTCCAGAAACGCTCTGTCATAGATAAAAGCGTGTTTAATCACTTCTGCCATTCCGGACCTAAGCTCTTTTTCAGGCAGAGAACGCAGGAAATCTGTATCATAGAGCACGGCTTTCGGCTGATAAAACGCACCGATTAGATTTTTTCCAAGCGGATGGTTCACGGCTACTTTTCCTCCGACTGCGCTGTCATGCGCCAAGAGCGTCGTAGGCATTTGGATGAAATCAATGCCGCGCATAAAAGTGGCAGCCACAAAACCGGCAAGATCCCCTACAACACCGCCACCGAATGCGATGATGCATGAGGAGCGATCCAAATGAAAACGAATCGCTTCACTCTGCAGCTTTGTGTACATGTCCATGGATTTTGCCTGCTCTCCACTCGGTACCGTCACTTTTTTCACAGGCCATTTATCTTGCAGCAAATGGAGCATTTCATCACCATACAGGCGGTCCACCTCTTCATCCGTGACAAGCATAATCCTTGTTAAAGGCCTGTTTAAAGAGGTTAATAGTTCGCAAGCCTTTTTTCTGATACCTTGTCCGATAAAAACAGGATATGACGAGGAAGCAGTTTGAACATGCAGTGTCTTCATTAAAATTCCCTCGACAGTTTTCTCATATTCTCCACATTTTCTCTAATGCGGTCAATTTGATCTAATCCGAATTGTTCAACGACTGCGTTCGCAATTTCCCAAGCGACAGCCGCTTCAGCGACTACACTTGCTGCAGGAACAGCACAGCTGTCTGAACGTTCAATGCTGGCGGAAAACGGTTCTTTCGTTTCAATATCTACACTTTTCAGCGGTTTATACAAAGTCGGAATCGGCTTCATGACTCCGCGGACAACGATTGGCATCCCTGTCGTCATGCCGCCTTCCAGTCCGCCAAGTCTGTTAGTAGCACGGGTGTATCCTTTTTCCTCGTCCCAAATGATCTCGTCATGGACTTCGCTTCCATTTCGGCCTGCCGCCTCAAATCCGATCCCGAATTCCACACCTTTAAATGCATTAATTGACAGTACAGCGGCAGCAAGCTTGCTATCCAGTTTGCGGTCATAATGGACATAGCTGCCCACGCCTACCGGCATTCCCTCGACAATGACTTCTACTATTCCGCCGATGGAATCTCCGTTTGCCTTTGCTTCATCAATGGCAGCCATCATTTTTTTGCCTGCCTCTTCATCGTAGCATCTGACAGGAGACTCTTCCGTTACGCGCTGCAGGTCTTCAATTGACGTATATTCTGTTTTTTCAGCTTTAACAGCGCCAATTTGCAACACGTGGCCCGCCACCTTAATGCCAAGCTCAGAAAGAATCTTTTTAGCTACAGCCCCTGCCGCCACTCTGACAGTTGTTTCCCTTGCTGAAGAACGCTCAAGCACATTTCTCATATCACGATGATTATATTTAATTGCACCGTTTAAGTCAGCGTGCCCAGGTCTAGGTCTGGAAATCTGGCGCTTCATTTCCTTTTCTTCATCTTCTGTAATTGGAGCGGCGCCCATGATTTTTGTCCAATGCTTCCAATCGTTATTTTCAACTACGAGAGCAATTGGTGAACCGAGTGTACGTGCATGGCGCACCCCGCTCATAATTTTGGCCTGGTCTTTTTCGATCTGCATGCGGCGGCCGCGGCCGTGTCCTTTTTGGCGTCTGGCAAGCTCAAAATTGATATCTTCCTCCGTTATGTAAAGCCCGGCAGGTACACCCTCAATAATGGTTGTCAGTTGGGGGCCGTGTGATTCTCCGGCTGTTAAATATCTCATGACTTCTTCTCCCTTCATCGCATTAACGCTTTTAAGTAAGACTACTATAACATATTTTTCAGCAAAAAGTCAGTCTATCTTTTTTGATAAAAGAATGTATCGGCTGGGACTAGGCCAAATTTCTCGGGATTGAAGATTTGCTCGGTGCTGCCGACAAAAAGAACTCCATTCTTCTTCAAGCTATGTGCCATTTTTAAATACAGCTCTTCCTTCGCGCTTTCTGTAAAATAAATAAATACATTGCGGCACACGATTAAGTCAAAGTCTTGTTCATAACGATCCGCCAGCAAATTGTGCTTTTTGAATGTAATATTCTTTTTGATTTCCGTTTTCACTTCATAACTTCTATTTGCGTTTTGCGTAAAATAACGATCTTTCACAGATAGCGGCACTTCCTGTAAAGACCGCTCCTGATAAACGCCTTTTTTCGCTTTTTCCAATGCTTTTTCATCAATATCCGTCGCTAAAATCTGATAGCCCGGAAGACCTTTTTGCTGGTCCAAAAGCATGGCAAGCGTGTATGGCTCCTCCCCCGTTGAGCAGGCGGCACTCCAAATCTTTAAAGGCCTAGAGGTCTTGATTAACGGCAGAATTGCAGTCTCAAGAACTTCCCACCTTTTATAATTACGATAAAATTCTGAAACATTGATCGTCATTCTGTCCAATGTTTCATTTAAGAGAGCTTGATCCTCTTCCAATGCCGCCGCAAAGTCCTTAAAGCTTTGGAACCCCTTTTTCTCATAAAGTGACGTTAGCCTTCTCTTCATTTGTGCTTCTTTATATAGTGTCAAATCGACTCCGGTTAATTGTTTCCATTTCGTTGTAAATACGCTGTATGTATCCATCTCTACTCTCCCAGTCTCGCTGTCTTTTTGTCCTAGTATAGCTTGTTTTATCAGGAAATTGTATTGTTTCAATAAAAAAATCAGCTTTTCAGCTGATTTTAGATCGTTGGGAAAGGCAGAGGTCTGATGCACACTGCCATTCAACCCTTTATTCACTTTAATGTAAACCTTTACAAAACAGAACAAAAACCGGCGGCGTTATATGTTGCCGGCTCTGTTGCTTATTTTCACAATGATTAATAGATCCAGCCTGCCATAAGCTGCTGATATGATACTAATTCTTCATTCTTAAAGAAAATGTTAATCTCGCGTTCTGCACTTTCGAGAGAATCAGAGCCGTGGATGATGTTTTTTCCGACAAACATGCCATAATCCCCACGAATCGTACCAGGTAAAGCTTCTTTAGGGTTTGTCTTCCCGATCAGCTGTCTCGTCACTTCAATGACATTTTCGCCTTCCCACACCATTGCGAATACAGGTCCTGAAGTAATAAACTCAACGAGCTCTCCGAAGAAAGGCTTACCTTGATGTTCGGCGTAGTGTTTCTCAGCCATTTGTTCAGTCACTCTCATTAACTTGGCGCCAGCTAATTGTAAGCCCTTACGTTCGAATCTAGATAAAATGTCCCCAATGAGCTGACGTTGGACACCGTCTGGTTTCACCATGATAAAAGTCTTTTCCATCATATTCTCCACCCCATCATTATGTATGTATAGGCTTTCACACTGCACACCGAAATCGTAACATCTTTCTGATAATTAATCAATCCGGGGCGGAGAAATTTCTTAATATCTACAAAAATTAAAATTTTCTTTTACCGATATATTTTGCGATGGCTGCAAGAGACGAGCGTGCGCGCCCTCGAGGAAGCGTGTTTAATTTCTGAAAAGCTTTCTGCAGATACATTTCGCTTACTGCCATAGATGCTTCAATTGCATCTGTTTTTTTGATTTCTTCAATGATTGGTTCAAGCTGTTCCTGCGTTGTCTCACTGTTAATCAATTTAAGCTGGTTTTTTAATGCAGGATTTTTCAGGGCATACAGCACTGGCAATGTGACGTTTCCTTGAAGCAAATCTCCTCCTACGGGTTTACCCAGCTCTTCCTCAGTTGAAGTAAAATCAAGAATATCATCAATAATCTGATAAGACATGCCGACGTAATACCCAAACCAGTACAATGCCTTATGAATCTTCTCATCAGCTCCAGACGCAATGGCACCAAGCTGGCAGCTGACCGCGATCAAGAGAGCTGTTTTTCTTTTGATACGGCGGAGATACGTTCTGAGATTTTGTTCCATGTTGTATTTGTCTTTGATCTGCTCAATTTCCCCTAGACAAACTTCAACGATCGTCTGTGACAAAATCCTATGGGCTTTCGGTTCGTTAATTCTCGTCATCATTTCAAGAGATCCCGCAAGCATATAATCGCCTGTGTACATCGCAATACGATTGTCCCACTTTGCTTTGATTGTCGGTTTTCCTCGGCGAAGCTCCGCATCATCAATGACATCATCATGAACCAAAGATGCCATGTGAATCATTTCCAGAGTGACGGCGACATATTTAATCTTATTAATATCGTAATCGCCAAACATGCCGGAAAGCAACACGAAAACAGGCCTAATACGTTTCCCTCCGGCCTGCAGCAGGTGAAGACCTGCCTCGCTTAAAAGCGGGTAATCGGAACGTACGGTTTGTTCAAGTTCTCTTTCGATTACATCAATATCGTCATTTAAAAAAGAGTAGGCCATTTTAAATTTCATATCATTCACCCAAACATCTGTGTTTTCATTTCCATCCGATATGCGTGGCAGCGACTCCGCCAGTAAACGAATGATATTTAACATTTTTCAGGCCCGCCTCTTCAAACAGGCCTGCCAGTTCCTTCATTCCAGGGAAATCTCTGGCTGATTCTTGAAGCCAAGAATATTCTTTATAGCTCTTCGCAAACAGTTTCCCGAAAAACGGCATAATATACTTAAAGTACATAAAGTAAGCCTGTCTGAATCCGAACATTTCCGGCTGGGACGTTTCCAGACATACCACCTGCCCGCCCGGCTTCACTACACGTCTCATCTCTTTCAGTACAGTCAAGTAATCAGGGACATTGCGGAGTCCGAAGCCAATGGTGACATAATCAAATGTATCATCATCAAAAGGAAGCTCCATCGCATTTCCGTGCAGCAGTTCAATTTGGCTGAATCCGCCGTCTTTTACTTTCTGCTCGCCGACACTCAGCATTTTTTCACTGAAATCCAAGCCCTTGATCTCGCCGCTTTTGCCGGCCGCTTTTGCAAGAGCGATCGTCCAGTCAGCCGTTCCGCAGCAGACATCAAGTGCTTTTGCGCCTTCTTTTACATTCATGATGCGCATCGTTTTGTCGCGCCATTTTTTATGCTGCTGAAAACTGATGACAGAGTTCATTTGGTCATAGTTTTTATATATTTTTTCAAATACTCCGTGTACGCGCTGTTCTTTTGAGTCCTGCATAATGGTTTACCCTTCTTCCACTTTCTGATGATAGGTTTGATCTTGGCTGATTGTCTTCAGACGGTTTATTAAAATGTTCTGAATAGGTGAATTTAGAGGCAGAAGTGACTCAATGCTGTTTTTCGCTTTTTTAAAACAATCTTCTAATATCTCTTCTTTTGTTTTTCCCAGCTGTATAAAACTGCCGATCACATCCAGAAATGCATCATTTCCGTTCATAAGCCGCTTAAATACAAAAAAATCACTCGACAGCTTTTTCCAGCGCGGAAGGTTGAAGTGTTCCGCCACACGATGGAATAAAGCTGATTCAACGATGCCGACACTTTCGAAAAAATCGTTTTCGTCCTTGAAAGAACGGTCATATAAACGAATTTTATGTTCGTTGATTTCTTTAATGGCTGTAGCAAGCGTCCGAATCATGTAGATATCCTTCATTTCAGATAGTAAAGAGTAGTACAGCCCGCTGAAATAATCGCCCGCGAGAACAGTCAATTGGCGGTTTTTGTTTTCGTCTCGTTTTATGACTCTAGCTGTCGTCACTTCATCATGGGTATCAAGGGCGCTTTGTACAAGCATCGCTGTTACAATATAATTTTCTCTGTCGTTGTTTTTTATGTCGGCTTCTTCAAATAAAGCATGAAAAAGAAGAAGCTTATCCTCATCAATTTTCGGCGCAGAAATATGCTTCGCTAAATAAGGATGAGACAGCTTTTGTTTTAATTTCGTGTTCAGATTGGCTAAAGTTCCGTAGATGTCTTGCAAAAATATCACCCTTGTCCCCAAATTCACATTTATTTCTTAATCTATGTATGAGTTTTATCTTTTCATTCGCTTACGCAGGTATCATTATAGCATAAAAAAAAGAAATTGGCTGTATCCTCCCGCTGTTTGCGAGCATTTGCTTTTAACAGCGGGGACAGCCAGCTTATTTTTTTTCGCTTTTCATTTCTCCGTACGCGGTTTGAATCAGTGCCTCTCCTCTGACTTTAATGGCAGAAGTATGCTCTGTAAACTGAGCGATGATCACTTCTCCCTTGTCGAGTTTTTCGGAATGGTGAAACTTTGTGTCTGTTCCTCTTGTCAGGCCGATCACATTCACTCCGTCCTCAACGGCTTTAATGACGACAAAATCACTTGAATGCTTTTGGTTCATTTATAGCACCCTCTATCTTTATTAGTCCTGGCGTTTAATATGTTCCAATACTTCTGCACGGGCAGCGGCATCATCTTTAAAAACACCTCTGACTGCTGAAGTCACAGTTTTCGCACCCGGTTTTCTTACACCGCGCATCGTCATGCACATGTGTTCCGCTTCAACCACTACCATTACGCCATGCGGATCAAGCGTTTCTACGATGCTTTCTGCAATTGTAGAAGTGATGCGTTCCTGAAGCTGCGGGCGCTTTGCAACGGCTTCAACGGCACGTGCCAGTTTGCTGAGCCCTGTGACCTTTCCGCCTCGCGGGATATATGCAACATGTGCTTTTCCATAAAAGGGAACAAGGTGATGCTCACACATAGAATGAAATGCGATATCTTTTACAAGAACAAGCTCCTCATGGTTTTCACCGAAGATAGTCTGGAAATGTTCTTTTGGATCTTCATTCAAGCCGGAGAATACTTCGGCATACATCTTTGCGACTCTTTTCGGAGTATCAAGAAGCCCTTCTCTATTCGGGTCTTCTCCGATCGCTTCTAAAATTTGACGAACAGCTTGTTCGATTTGCTCTTTATTAACTTCTTTCATGTTCTATGTCCTCCACCAATGAATACATTTAATTTCGATTCTAGCACATATGCCCCGCTAAAAGCAAAGTGAATGCCCTGTCAGGAAGCCCATGCTCTTGAAATATGAAAAGCCCCTTAGAAAGGGGCTTTTCTGTGAAGAAATAAAGTGTATGTAAGCTAGATGCATACACGATCTATATTCACAATTATTTTCCGGCAACTGCGTCTTTAAGCGCTTTACCTGGTTTGAAAGCAGGTACTTTGCTTGCTGGAATTTCGATTTCTTCACCTGTTTGAGGATTGCGTCCTTTACGTGCAGAACGTTCACGCACCTCGAAGTTACCAAAACCGATCAGTTGGATTTTATCACCGTTTTTAAGTGCATCTAAGATCGTATCAAAAACAGAGTCAACTGCTTTTGTAGCGTCTTTTTTAGACAATTCGCTTGCTTCTGCAACCGCATTGATAAGTTCTGTTTTGTTCATGCCTTTCACCTCCTCCCAAAAGGATACATTCAGTTCGTTTATTATCATTTCTTCACAGTTCAGTCTGATTCTAAACCTGTCTCAGAAAAAAATGAGAGCAAGTAAGAGAAAGACAATTAAACGGCTTTTTAAGAAAAACTGCACTCTGAGGAATGTTTGTCCAACAAAGTGAAGAATTTCTGTATGTAGAGTAACACATATAAAAAGCCATATCAAGCATTTTAAAGCGTCAATCCCTTGCTCGTCAAGGATTTAAGGTGATTTACCGAACGAATATTCCTTTTTTTCCTTTTTTCATCCTATTCCTTGATCCTTTTCCATTATTAAGAGCAAAGAAAAAAGACCTCCCATTCTATAAAGAGGTCTACCGGTATTACAGGATGATGGCGATTAAGCCGCCAGAGCCTTCGTTTATGATTCTTTCTAATGTTTCTTTTAATTTATACCGTGCGTTTTCAGGCATCAATGACAGCTTTGCCTGAATCCCTTCTCTCACAATTGAGCTCAGCGACCTTCCGAAGATATCGGAATTCCAGATGGAGAGCGGATCATCCTCAAAGTCCTGCATTAAATAGCGTACAAGCTCTTCACTTTGTTTTTCCGTTCCGATAATCGGGGCGAATTCGCTTTCGACATCTACTTTGATCATATGGATCGACGGAGCGACAGCTTTCAGCCTCACACCGAATCGCGAGCCCTGCCTTATAATTTCCGGCTCATCGAGACTCATATCAGCTAAAGCAGGCGCTGCAATGCCGTATCCCGTCTGTTTGACCATTTTTAAGGCATCAGACACTTGATCATATTCTGTTTTCGCATGGGCGAAGTCTTGCATGAGCTCAAGCAGATGGTCTCTTCCTCTGATTTCGACGCCCACAACTTCTTTTAGGATTTGATCATATAGATGATCAGGCGCGTACAAATCAATTTCTGCCACCCCTTGGCCCAGCTCAATTCCGGCTAATCCGGCACTTTCAATGAATTCAAACTCGCTGAATTGGCCGACAACCCTGTCTACGTCCCGGAGCCGTTTAATATCCTTAACCGTTTCCTTCACGGACTCCTGATAGCTTTCACGCAACCAATGGTTTTCTTTCAGCACCATTACCCAGCTTGGGAGATTGACATTCACTTCTAGCACCGGAAACTCGTAGAGGGCCTCTCTGAGCACACTCAGCACATCTGATTCCCGCATGCTCTCTACACTCATTGCCAATACCGGGATATCATATTTTTCGCTTAAATCCTGGCGCATGGCTTCCGTTTCCGGGTGATACGGCCTGACTGAGTTGATGACCATAATAAAAGGTTTGCCAACCTCTTTCAGCTCTTCAATGACCCTTTCTTCAGCCTCTATATAGTCACTTCTAGCGATATCTCCAATGGTGCCGTCTGTCGTAATGACAACTCCGATGGTCGAGTGTTCTTGAATGACTTTTCGTGTGCCGATTTCAGCAGCCTCATGAAATGGGATCGGTTCTTCGTACCAAGGCGTATTGATCATCCGCGGCCCGTTTTCATCTTCATATCCTTTAGCGCCGGGCACTGTGTAACCTACACAATCTACTAATCTTATATTCACATCGAGTCCGTCTGACACATGAACAGACATCGCCTGATTCGGAACAAATTTAGGCTCTGTAGTCATAATGGTTTTGCCGGCTGCGCTCTGCGGCAGTTCATCCTGCGCTCGGGCCCGGTCTGCTTCGTTACTGATATTCGGGAGCACCACAAGCTCCATAAATTTTTTAATGAACGTGGATTTTCCTGTACGGACAGCACCTACGACTCCTAAGTATATATCGCCTCCTGTTCGTTCAGCGATATCCTTGAAAATATCGACCTTTTCCAAGTGATCCCCTCCCGGACTTCCTATCCTTTTCAATTTTATTAAGCTCTTTCAATCAAACACAGGACACTATATGTGTATGACGTTGTCCTATTTGAATATGACATCTTTAGAAAATTTCTCATCCTCAATCTATTAATATAAAAAAACCTTTCTCCCTATTTGTATGCAAGGGAGAAAGGTTCATTCCTTTTTCATATCATTTTCTAAAAAAACAGGTTCCTGTTTGTCATTTACCGTATATTTTACAGAAAACGCGGGGACAAAGGGGGTTTCATGCCAAATCATATCCTGGATTTCAGTCCCGGGTTTAAACGTTTTTTTGCTTTTTTTGAGGCAAGAAGCCAGCTCAGTCCGGTAATCGGCATATATTTCTCCGTCTCCGTCAATCATAAGCGGCAAGGAATTCCCTGAGATTGGGCTTGTCACTGTAAGAGAGCTGCCATCCCCAAGCTTCTTCTCATCGAGTGTAAATAAATCACGAGATAGCACATCCTTGTAAGGCGGATATTGATGCTCCTGACGGTACATTTGGATGCGCAATTTCACATCGCGAATTTTTTCTGCCATCTTTAGATCAATTAATTTAACAGTCGGATCGTTCTCTACGTCAACAAGCACGTATTGATAGTCTCCCCCGCTTTCAAATGCCGTACTTGGAGGTTCAGCTATGTACCTTGGCGCTAACCGATTAAAGTCTATCGGATATTTTTGATATAGCGGTGTCGACATATCTTTGGTTTGAATGGGAAGCAGGCCTCCATTTGCCTTTTGAAATTCATCAACAGCAGATTGAACCTGCTTTAGCTGGTCTTGATAAGGAATGGCATGCACACTGCTTTTCCGTTCATTTGGATATAAACATCCGGATAAAAACACGACTGCCGCAAAAATGATTGCGCACTTCAGTTTACCCATACAGCACTTCCTTTTACAGCTTTATTCATTGACAGGGCCGCTAAAAACCACGACAAACACAATAATTCCAGATATGAGCATACACATGTATGCGAATGATGAAATCGCAATCTTCAAAAAACGGTTTTGGCACTTAAAGCGGCTTAAATAGATGGAAGCTACAGCCAGAAACATCAGACCCATGGACCCTAGAGCAAACCACATTTTCATCAATGCCAGATTCAATGACGTGCGCCTCCCCGATATGTAAGATGTAAGCGTTATATTATATTTTAATATACAGCGCCGGAAAAGATCAACCAGATTTTCCATCCATTGATAGAACAAAAAAACTGAAGCAAAGAGGGGGACCTTCGCTTCAGTCAACTTGACTATATTCACCTGCACGTTTAAGAAACACTCTCTTGGACTTCGATGCTATAGTATGCGACTTGGCATACAGATGCATCCTCTATTGCCTAAATCGGCAAAATGTTTCAGGAGATCCCAAGACTTGGGTGTTCTTCTGTTTTTCGGGCTTTCGTTCAATTAAGATATGCGATTCACCATTTGATTGACACTTTTACTTCACTTGATTTTCAAACGTATTTACCAAATCCTCCATCTCGTGGGTTTTCCCTCTCGCCATTAAAGATTCAACAGCGGTTTCCACTTTTTGTCCGTTGAATAGGACCTGATGGAGAGCTTCTGTAATCGGCATTTTAACATCATATTTCTTCGAAAGCTGATAAGCCGCTTTCGTCGTGCGGACGCCTTCGACTACCATTCCCATCTCTTCAAGAACATCTTCAAGCTTGTACCCTTTTCCGAGCAAATTGCCCGCACGCCAGTTTCTGGAATGAACACTTGTGCACGTCACAATCAGATCGCCTACTCCTGTCAATCCAGAGAACGTCAAGGGATTTCCGCCCATTTTCGTTCCGAGTCTCGCGATTTCGGCAAGTCCGCGTGTAATCAAAGCAGCTTTGGCATTGTCGCCGTACCCTAAACCATCTGTAATTCCTGCAGCAAGGGCAATAATATTTTTTAAAGCCCCTCCGATTTCAACTCCGATAATGTCAGGATTTGTGTACACCCGAAAATTGTGATTAATAAATAGATCCTGCACCTCTTCTGCTGCCCTCATGCTCTTTGAAGATGCAGTAACAGTTGTGGGGTGCCGCAGCCCTACTTCTTCCGCATGACTCGGGCCGGAAAGGACAACGATATCTTTTCTGACATCACTCGGGAGCTCAATTTCCATAATTTCAGAAATGCGCAGAAGTGAATCTGGCTCAATACCCTTGCTGACATGAACAAAGACTGCCTTTTTCGTTATAAAAGGGACAGCCTGTCTCAGCACTTCCCGAATTGCTTTTGTCGGGACCGCAACGATAATGAAATCTGCGTCTGAAACAGCTGTCTTCATATCCGTTGTTGCCTCTATTGATTCTGGAAGCTTGACGTTCGGCAAATAATCTTTATTTTCATGCTGATCATTGATTTGATGGATCAGATCTGCACGGTGCCCCCACATGGTTACATCGTGATGATTATCAGCTAACACTAAAGCCAGTGCTGTTCCCCAGCTCCCCGCTCCGAGCATTGTGACTTTTTTCATATTTGCTTCACACCTTTTTATTTTCTAGCTCTTGCAAATATTTTGATTGGTGTCCCCTCAAAACCGAACGCGTCTCTGATTCGGTTTTCTAAAAACCGTTCGTATGAAAAATGCATCAATTCCGGATCGTTTACAAACACAACGAAGCTTGGCGGCTTTACCGACACTTGAGTCGCATAGTAAATTTTCAAACGAGAACCGTTATGAGTCGGTGTCGGATTCATTGCCACAGCGTCCATGATGACATCATTTAAGACGTTTGTTTGAACTCGAAGTGAATGATTTTCACTAGCTTTGATAATCGCAGGCATCAGAGTATGGATCCGTTTTTTCGTTAAGGCAGACATAAATAGGATTGGCGCATAATCCAGAAATTGAAAATGATCGCGAATATTTTCTTCAAATTCTTTCATCGTGCTCTCATCTTTGTCAACAGCATCCCATTTGTTTACGACGATGACGACGGCCTTGCCCGCTTCGTGTGCATAGCCGGCGATGCGCTTATCCTGTTCAATAATGCCTTCTTCGCCATCCAGCACAACCGCCACGACTTCTGAGCGGTCAATCGCTTTCAGCGCCCGCAGTACACTATACTTCTCAGTCGTTTCATAGACTTTCCCTTTTTTTCGCATACCTGCAGTATCGACAATGACAAACTCCTGCTGGTTGTAAGTAAATGACGTATCAACAGCATCTCTTGTCGTTCCAGCCACGTTGCTGACAATAACGCGTTCTTCGCCGAGCATCGCATTCACAAGTGAGGACTTTCCGACATTTGGACGTCCGATCAGACAGAATTGAATAACTTCTTCATTGTATTTCGTTTCAGGAATGTTTTTAAAATGCTCTGCAACGGCATCCAGTAAATCACCCAGTCCGAGTCCGTGTGTTCCCGAAATTGGATACGGCTCGCCAAAGCCTAGCGAATAAAAATCATAAATATTCGCTCTCATTTCTGTGTTATCCAGTTTATTAACCGCTAAAACAACAGGCTTTTTTGTGCGGTACAAAATTTTCGCCACTTCTTCATCAGCAGCTGTCACGCCTTCACGGCCGTTCACCATAAAAATAATCACGTCCGCTTCATCCATGGCGATTTCAGCTTGCTGGCGAATCTGCGCTAAAAACGGCTCATCACCGATATCAATACCGCCCGTATCAATCAAATTAAAATCATAATTCAGCCATTCAGCCGAGCTGTATATCCGATCCCTTGTCACGCCAGGGGTATCTTCTACTATTGAAATTCTTTCTCCCGCAATCCGGTTAAAGATTGTGGATTTTCCTACATTTGGTCTCCCGACAATGGCTACGACAGGTTTACCCATAGTACCCTTCCTTTCAATCCAGCCGCTTTCATTTTTACATAAATTTTCAACCGGTTATTAAAATCATTTCATTCACTTTTATGAAAAGAAACCCTTCAGAGGAAGGGCTTAACTCATTTATTATATCAGTTTTTACTGGGATCACAACTATTCTTAAAAATGTTTCACGATCAAATACACGTCATCTCCGATTCTGTGAGCTATTCCATCAAGGATCGCCTCAAGATTTTTAGCGAAAAGCTCCATCTCCTTTTGGTCATTGCAAAAAAAGACAGGTGCTCCCCCTGCAACCCGATTTCGATTTGTCGTGATTACAGACAAAATCACTTTCGTAAGAGATTCACTCATCCTATCACCTTATCCTGATTCTTGATAAATTCAGTCGGCATTCTAATCGCATTTTCCAGGGTTGGAACATTGCTAATAATTTGAACAGCCGTTTCGGGATGGTGAATTTGCGGGAGAACAAATACTGCCACTCTCCCATCATTTAAATCCCGTTTTGCAATTGGTGTCAAAGATGGCTCTCCTGAATCCCGATAAACCCCGAGCACATTGGAAACATCAAATAAAATGGCCTGACGCTGCCCTAAATTTGCTATCGTCGCTGCTGAATTAAAGTTTTTCGGCGTCAAAATAAAGCCCATGCCATGCTTTAAAATCAGTTCCTGTTTCTCTGGAAGCCCGATATTCATCATATAAATATTATCAACAAACAGTCCCGGACCGTCAAAGCGCGGCTTTATGTACTCGATATCTACAATATCCTTCAACACACTGCCCGACATAAACTTCATGGCCAGTAAAAAACAAACGACAGCCGCTATGACTGCAGCCCAGATGGATAAAAACACATACGCAGAGGTTGTCAAAAGCGCTGTAAAGATCACAATATAATTTCTGCTTTCAAACGCAATGGCAATCCCCTCAATATATGTGCTTCCCCTTGAGACAAGTTCATACGAATCCATTTGCGTCAATGTGTTCCGCTCCATGTTTCGGACATCTCTAAATTGCGTCGCTGCCAATGTTAAAAATGTGATGGCCGTAAATTCCTCCTGCAAAAGCGCCGGCATAATAATTGCACCTAAACCAGCCGCTATCAACCCCAGTGCGATGTGAATCACTTTCCCATGAACATAGGTCGGATACTGGCGGTAATCCGTTTTCAGCATATAAAGCCTTGTCGCAATTCCGGCAATGACCCCAGCAATAATCGGATAGATGTAATCACTCATGACATTTTGGTAGCTCCTTTGTTTGATCTTTTGCTTTTCTGACCAATCTGGCTTGCGAGGTGTTCGTATTTAGATATGCCAAACAGCAATATCATCCCCGCAGAACACGCATTCAGCCATTGAAAGCCGCCGACAGCCATAGCCCCGGCCAACTTCTGGATCACAAATGAATACACCAGTTCGCCTTGGCACATCCCTAGGACAAATAAGACAAGCTGCTTCTCAAAATTCCTTTCAACAGAAGCTGTTAAAAGCACTATTAATATAACAGCAGCCCACTCAGGTTTTATGATGAACCAAACCGGGTCATATAATGCAAAAAGATAAACAAACGCATACGCGGCAACAAGCGTCAGATAGACCATGATGTAACGAAAACGATACATTCCCAAATACCCGGCATAGACACATCCGCAAACGAAAAACATCAAATATGCAGCATTCAGGGAAAAATATAAAGCGATGTCATGTATGCTTAGAATAATATTAGTTAAAATAAAGACAGAGACGGCAATTCGTCTTTTCGTCTTTTCAAAAATAAATGTTGTCAGAACCCACAGAAACCACATTGACCAATAGTAATAAAATTGTTCCATTTTACTTCCTCCATATTCCCAGTATGGAGTTCAAGCACATTTTTTAAACAATCGATCTCACATTAAGGAGTATGATCATGGGAAAAGACAGACAAGAGAAAAAACTCAAAGCTTCAGGCAGAGTCGAATCAGATCGCGACCAGTCCATTCACTATGACGGAGCGACAAGCCTTGAACAAAACGGAAGATTCAAAAAGCGAAAATCATAATACAAAAAGCCCAAACCACATATGGTTTTGGGCTTTTATCATTTATCGCACACTATAGCTTGATGTATTGACCCCTCTCTCTGTGAGCCAATGATGGGTTTCACCTTTGATCACAAGGGGCGCCTTTTGTAAATCGGCAATTGTTCTGGCACCCAGCACGGTCATAATCAACTTTAATTCCTCAAGGATCAGCTGAATCTCCTCAAGCAGTCCTTCCTCACCGCTGTCAGTCAGCGCTTTTAAAAAATGCCCTGCCATTCCGGTGCAAGAGGCCCCCAGCGCAATTGCCTTTGCCACGTCAAGCGCATCTTGCAGACCGCCAGAGGCGATCATGGTGCTTGCAGGAAACTCAGAGCGGATTTCCGCCAAACTTGCAGCTGTCGAAATGCCCCACGAATTAAAAAAGGAGATTTGCCGCTGTCTTCGGAGATTTTCGATTTTCGAGAAATTTGTTCCCCCGTAACCGCCAATGTCAACAGCTGCAGCACCAGCTTCATACAGCTTTCCTGCTGATGCTTTGCTCATACCGAAGCCGACTTCTTTCACAATGACCGGTACACTGACCCGGCTGCAAATTTGTTCAATGCGTTTCAATGCGCCGCTAAAGCTTCTGTCCCCTTCAGGCATCACAATTTCCTGAATCACATTGAGGTGGATCTGCAGTGCGTTTGCTCCAATCATCTCAACGGCTTCCTTTGCCTGAGCAGCCGTTGCCTCGCTTCCCAGGTTGGCAAAAATCAGCCCGTTTGGGTTTTCCTTTCGAACAATTTCATAGGAAAGACGCTCTGATGGATCTTTTAATGCTGACATTTGCGATCCCACAGCAAGGGGAATTCCAGCCTGAGAAGCCGCTCGCGCAAGCGATTTATTAATCTCATATGTAAGTTTTCCGCCGCCGCCAGTCATTGCATTGATAAAAATCGGCGAACTGCTTGAAAGTTCGCCGATTTTTGTGGAAATATCTACTTGTTCTAATGCAAGATCGGGCAGACTGACGTGAACAAACGTAATATCATCAAGACCTGTTTCCCGCTTCTGGCCGGTGGACAAGGCATGATTGATGTGTTGTCTTTTTCGTTCTGCTCGAGTCACGTTTATCACCAATTATTTTAGTTTATTCAGCTTATCTCCGATCAGATCTCCAAGCTGGAAGCCAGTGCTTGTTTCTTCCTTCGCTTGATATTGACGGTAATCTTCCTGGTCAGCTTTAGGCGTTTCTTCAAGTTCACGCATGCTTAATGAAATGCGCTCCTCATTTTCATTCACATCAAGAACCTTCACTTTTACAGTCTGTCCTTCTTCAAGGACTTCATGCGGCGTGCCGATGTGTTTATTGGAAATTTGAGAAATATGAACGAGACCTTCAACACCTGGAAGGATTTCAACAAAGGCACCGAAGCTTACAAGACGCTGTACAGTTCCTTCAAGCACATCGCCAGGCTTCACTTTTTCGCCGATTTGGCTCCAAGGTCCAGGCAGTGTATCTTTGATCGATAAAGAAATACGTTCATTATCACGGTCAACCGATAACACTTTCACTTTTACTTCTTGTCCCTCTTCAACAACGTCAGACGGCTTCTCTACATGAGAGTGGGAAAGCTGTGAAATGTGTACAAGTCCGTCGATGCCGCCAATATCAACAAACGCGCCAAAGTCAGTCAGGCGCTGTACTTTGCCATCAAGTACACTTCCAACTTCAAGAGACTGAAGAAGTTCTTGTTTTTTATTCGCTTGTTCACTTTCAACAACAGCACGGTGTGAAAGGATCACGCGGTTTTTATCACGGTCAAGCTCTACAACGAGCAGTGACAGTGTTTTTCCTTTATAGTCAGTGAAGTCTTCAACGAAATGTGCTTCAACAAGTGATGCCGGAATAAAACCGCGAACGCCGATATCAACGACAAGGCCGCCTTTCACGACATCTTTCACTTCAGCTTCAAACACTTCTTTTGTTTCAAATTTTTTCTCAAGGTCTTCCCAAGCGCGGTCTGCATCAACAGCACGTTTAGATAAAATCAAAGCATCGTCTTCCACTTTTGTTACTTTCAGGTCAAGCTCGTCGTCTACTTTAACAACATCCGATGCTTTCTCTACATGAAGACTTGATAATTCACTGATTGGAATAATACCGGATTGTTTGACATTGATAATTTCTACATCTACATGTTTGTCTTCTACCTTTGTCACAATCCCTTTAACTACATCTCCAACCTCTGGCACTTGAACATCAATTTGATTCATTTCCTCTGTCATTTGAATAACCTCCTTGGTCCAAACCTACACAGCTTAATTAAAACGGTTTGAAAGCTGAACATATAACATGCCCGCTTTTAGCCGAATATGTATTAAAGAATCATCCAAAAAAGTTTTTTGAATGATCAATAAAAAGTTTTATTAGTATTAACTTCTAATAAAAGGACAGGTTTGTCAAGCAATAACATTCTATCTTCGTTGAAAAATTCAAAAAAAGTGGCATTTGCCATCCTCAGCGGGACTTTTGCTCCACAGCCTCGAGGATTTTATCAGCTACCTCTTGAATGGAAAGCGATGTCGTGTCGATTTCAAGAGCGTCTTCTGCTTTACGCAGCGGAGATACTTCGCGCTCTGAATCAAGCTTGTCTCTTCTTGCAATTTCCTCAATTAATGTTTCGTAGTTGACATCAAAGCCTTTTTTCACATTTTCTTCATAACGGCGTTTCGCTCTCTCTTCCACAGATGCCAAAAGAAAGATTTTTACTTCTGCATTTGGCAGCACATGCGTCCCGATGTCACGACCATCCATGACGACGCCGCCTTTTTCCCCAAGCTGCTGCTGGCGTTTCACCATTTCTTCTCTGACACTTCTGTGCTTGGCCGCAATTGAAACTTGGTTGCTGATTTCATCTGTTCTGATCGCCTCAGTTACATCGGTGCCGTTTACAAGCACTTTTTGTCCATCTTTTGTTGTAATCAGCTCAATGTCTGTCCGCTTTAGCAGCTCAGCCAGTTTTTCTTCATCTGTCAGATCAACGTTTTCCTGTAAAGCCGCGTACGTAATCGCCCGATACATCGCTCCTGTATCAATATATATGTACGATTTTTTCTCAGCCACAATTTTGGCAACGGTGCTTTTCCCCGCAGCTGCCGGGCCGTCGATTGCAATCGATAATTTCTTTTCCATAATTCCTCTCCTTGCTCTTTTCTCCTCTAAGGATTGTATCACGAACTTTATGAAAAAGGGTGAAAAATTGATGAATAATTAATGTTTGAAGGTTTCAATCCTATTGTTTTCCTCCATTTTATCCACCCCTTCATATTGAATCACTTTTGATACGTATGGTTCAATATGCTGATAGTGAAAAAGAAATTGGACACCAAGTAAAATGATGGCCTGAATGAACAATAATTTGATCAGCAGCCGTTCAAATGTTTTCATTGGAGCACCTCCATTACAAATAGTATGGAAGTGTTTGCCGATGTTTATTCCAGCCGGGCCTTTCTTCTCTTATTTAACTGGCGCCTGATGCAGTATTGAAGCAAAGCCTGCTGGTCACCTGCTGCAATTTCTGAATACTCTAAAGTCATTTTTCGTTTTTCTGACTTGGGGTCATTAAAGATTCGTCTGACAACTGCTTCTGTTTCTATTTGACGTGTGTGCTCCTCTTCAGGAAGACGGATGATCAGGCGCAATGATTCCCCCGATTGAAAAGAAAGGCCATCAGCTAAAACCACGGCGATGCCGCCTGCACTGATGTTATAGGATAGTGTGCGGATCTCTTCTTCATTTCCCGGCTGAATTTGCACATCTAATACCGCATCAGTTCTTACATATTGGCGGCGCTGGATTCTTTTCATTTTTTCACGGGGAGGCATTTCAAGACAGATCATTTGAAGTTTGTCCTTCACTTTACCTTTTATACGGCTTATAAAGCGATAAGGAACTTCGTCTTTTCCCACAAACTCTACCGTTACTTCCATATCGTTATGTAAAATCACAGTTCGCCCTGTAACTACATCAACAGGATACGCGATCAAAAGTTCATTGTTTTCGATGCTGACCGCCTTGCTTTTTGCCTTTTTCAATTCATTTTCTTCTATATATTCTAAAAGTACATTTTCTCCAATCTCTATCATTGACTTCACTCTTTCGCATTCAATATACTCACGTTTTTATTAAAGCACGTAATGAAAAAAAGGAAAAGACATTTAGTCCTTTCCTCCTGTTTTTTATAGGTCTTTATATATAGGTTCTGCATTTTTTAGTTTTTCAACCTTTTCTTCCGATCCGTCTTTGGCATTGATATACATTCTGAATGTGTCATTTTCAATTGTCCCAAGCATTTCGTAGCATAACACTTCTTGACCTAGTTCATTTGTAATCAAAGCGAGCCTTGTTTCTCTCACTTGTACATTTTTATTTAATTTAGACTTTGCCTCTGCTTCAGTAATTGCAGGCTTAGGTATGGTTCTTTTTCTGTGAGATGTGAGGAAGTCTCTTGCTGAAAAGCCGACAACCTCACCGTCATCCAAGGCCACTTTCATACGAATTGCCTCGGGGTACATCCGGACTTTATTTTCAACAGGAACATATGAAAATACACCGATTTTATCATATTGGGCACTTTCATCAATTTCCAAATCATCTGTTTCAAATCCGTTTTTCTTTAAAAATGCAAGCGCTCGGTTCGATCCGTCATTTAAACTGATTTTCTGATCTTTCACTTCTCTGTTTTGGATCAAGTATACCGGATGCCCGCCCTTCTTCGTAATATCCATATAAATCACTGCTTTATGGTCTGGGTCTTTCATGCTGATGCTATATACATCGCGATTTGTTTTTTTTCCGCTCTTTACCACTTTAATTGAATAATTGTCATCTGGGGCAAAGCGCTCAGCAATTTGTTTTGCTTCCTGTTCGGAAATTTGTTTTCCCTTCAGATGGCTGAAGCCTTTCTCTTCTTTTTTCGTGCTGGTGAAACTCGGGCCAAGATCAGTGCCGGTGGAGAATGCACCAACATTTTTTTCGACTGTTTTAAAGCTGTTGATAATCGTATTATCACTTTGTTTTTCGTCAGAAGCCAGAGCCATTTCTACGTCCATCCAGCGAAGGTTTTTGCTCATGACAAGGTGCTGAACATGACGCAATTCATTTTGTATATCTTCGGACTGCTGATATAGCTTATTTAGTGATGTATACTCGTTTTTATCAAGCGGCTTTTGGTCCAAATCTCTGACTGACGTTTTATAGCTGAAATCGCCGATCTTTGATAATAGCTCTTCAGTTTTATTAAACGGCATTAATGTAAGCGGCAGCTGACTGACGCTGTTATGAGCTTCTGATGTAATCCTCCACACATCGATCAATGCAGGCGACAGTGATTTTTGGCTGTTCATGGCAAGTGTTGTTCCGATTTTATCATGAAGCTGATCCACCTGATAGGTAAGCTCATGAAACGCCCGCTGATAGTTATTTTCAGCATGAAGAAGAACTGCGTCTTTTTCCTGGTGTTCTTTGTATCCCCAGTAGCCTGTACCGACTATTGCAATACCAAGCACGGCGATTAAAATTCCTCTGATCATTTATCACACCTCTTTTTATGCTTTCTCATATCTGCTACTCACAGAAAATGTGTTTACCGATTCTTTTAATCTGCGGACGCCCCCAAATCCACGGACTTGTAGCCGTATCCGGATTAAAGTAGTAAAGTGCTTCCTCTGATGGGTCCCAGCCATTGATGGCATCCAGCACTGCTTCTCGTGCCGTTTCATTCGGCTGCATGTAAATTTGTCCGTCGGCTACTGCTGTGAAGGCAAGCGGCTCAAAAATAACCCCCGCTACTGAATTTGGAAATAACGGACTGTTCAAACGGTTTAAAATGACTGCTGCAATAGCAACCTGCCCCTCGTACGGCTCGCCCCGGGCTTCGCCATAAACCGCTTGAGCAAGCAGCCTGATATCGTTATTGGAAAATCCACCAGGCATGTTCGCTGCTACCGCATCCTGTTTTCTTGCTTTTGCTGGTGTATTGTTTTGCTGTTTATTCGCATTCGCTTTAGGCTGCTGCGTTGTTTTTTCCGCAGGCTGTTTCTGCCGTGCTTCTGCTTGTTGTCTTGCCTTTTGTGTTGCTGCTTTTGATGGTTTCGTCTGATACTTTAGCGGAATTTTTCCGTAATGCGTGAATGTATTCCCTTTATTGAGCTGTTCCATGACATATTCACGATAGTATTTTGATTTACATATTAAGGTTTGCTTTGTTTTAGCTCCTACAAGGCCGTCAACCTCTTTTAACCCGAATTGATCCTGAAAATTTCGAACTGCCCAGTACGTCCCCCATCCATAAACCCCGTCAATTTTTCCGTTATAATATCCGTTGTATTGAAGACGCGCCTGAAGCTCGACCACATCATCCCCGGTTGCCCCTCTTTGAATGACCTGATTCGAAAAGGCAGAGATCGTTTCAGTATTAATAAACGTCGTTATTGTAAAGGAAAAAAGGATGAGACATGCCATAATCGATCCTTTGGACTTCATCTTTTCAAGCCTCCTACTGCAAATTTTTAAGTGTAATCGTATTTTCTGTAACGAGGTTATTTTTATACACTCTTTCCTTGTTATCCCTCAGAACATAAAAACTGCACACAAAAAAGCCGCACGGTTGCTGTGCGGCTTCTATACTTGCATCATATTAACGGAACGGGCTTTTTTCGCTTTACGCAAACCAAACCACCATAAAAATACCATAAATGGAAGCATATAATAAATCCAATTGCTAAGCGCTGTTAGGATAAAATCATATGATCCATGCAAAAGGGATGGGACAACTAAAGAAAGAGTAAGCCACTTTACACGCGCCTTATCAGCGGAAAAACGGGCTTTTCCAAGGTAAAATCCCATTATAACGCCAATCAAGGCATGGCATGAAACAGGCAGCAGCGCCCTGACAAACGCATGCTCCACGCCGTGGCCAATTAAATAAAGAATATTTTCGAGGGTTGCAAAACCGAGTGATACACTTGTACCGTACACAATCCCGTCATAATGCTCATCAAAGTGGGCGTGCGGGTAAACACTGATCATCAGTATAAACCATTTTAATGATTCCTCCAAAAACCCCGAAGATAAAAAAGAAACGAAAAAGCTTCCGCCTCCTACATTCTCTTTTTCAAGTACATACTGGATAAACATTATGGGAAATACAAGAACAACCCCGAGAAAAAACGACCGTAGCACCATATGTACAGGTTCATTATCATACTGATCTTTTAAATAAAAATAACTTAATAACGCGATGCCGGGGGCAATTCCTGCAGAGATGATTGCAAACATCAGGCAACCTCTTTCCTTTATATTCCTACGTCTATCCTACCATGTTGTTTAAAATTTTACATCTGTCTGCACTTAAAAAAACAAAAAGAGCATACGAATGCATCATATGCTCCTCATCTTTAATGGTTTTCTCTTTTGGCGATTTCCGCTGCGATATGCCCCCCGTGAAACCTGCCGTTTTCAATAAATATTTCGTTTGCATTGTTTCCCGCAGCAATAACACCGGCAATAAAGACACCTTCAACGTTCGTTTCCATCGTTTCTTCGTTGAAAAATGGACGCCCTGTTTCTTTATCAATTTCAACACCAATTTTTTCAAGAAATTGATGATCGGGATGATAGCCTGTCATGGCAAATACAAAATCATTTTTAATGGTAATGAGTTCTTTCTCTCCGGAGCGAAACACAACTTCATTCTCGGTGATTTTTTCGACACAAGCGCCAAATTCCATACGGATTGTACCGTTTCTGACGAGAGCTTCAAATTCCGGCAGAATCCACGGCTTAATGCTCGGAGAATACTCATTGCCCCTATATAAAACTGTGACACGCGCCCCAGATTTCACGAGTTCAAGGGCGGCGTCCACGCTTGAATTTTTCCCGCCGATGACAACAACATCTTTATCAAAATACGGGTGGCCTTCTTTAAAATAATGAAATACTTTCGGCAAATCCTCACCGGGTACGCCCATATAGTTTGGATGATCATAATAGCCTGTGGCGATGATACAATATGGCGTCTTGTAGGTCTCTTTTGACGTCTCAATAACAAATGTATTATTTTCCGTTTTCGTCACTTTATGCACCATTTCAAATGCGTTAACACGGATGTTTTTCCGTTTGACGACTTCCCGGTAATACGATAAAGCCTGAATTCTGACAGGCTTCCTGTTTTCCGTAATAAATGCCACATCTCCGATTTCGAGCTTTTCACTTGAGCTGAAAAAGGTTTGATGCGTCGGATAATTGTAAATACTGTTAACGACATTGCCTTTTTCGATGACGAGGGCATCAATGCCAATTTGTTTTAGGTGAATGGCAGCAGATAGTCCGCAAGGCCCTCCGCCTATAATAATTGCTTTTTCTTGAATCATTTCTGTCAACTCCTGCATTGGCATTTCACTTCATATTTTCTATTTCCGAATAAAAAAATCTCCTATTTTATCATAGGAGATTTTTTATTTTTATGCAAATCATCAACTTATATCCAGCCTCTAAAACGCGAAGCTTCAGCCATTTTGCGAACGCCGACCATATATGCAGCGAGCCTCATGTCAATTCTTCGGTTGTTAGCCATTTCGTAAATATTGTTAAATGATTTGACCATCATTTTTTCTAATTTTTCTTCTACCTCTTCTTCACTCCAGTAGAAGCCTTGGTTATTCTGAACCCATTCAAAATAAGAAACTGTTACGCCACCGGCACTTGCCAGCACGTCTGGTACAAGCAGAATGTCCCGGTCTGAAAGAATTTTTGTTCCTTCAAGCGTTGTTGGCCCATTCGCTGCTTCAACGACAATTTTAGCCCGGATATTATGGGCATTTTCTTCTGTAATTTGATTTTCAATCGCAGCAGGAACGAGAATATCACAATCCAGCTCCAGCAGCTCTTGGTTGGTAATGGTATCGTTGAAAAGCTTTGTTACGGTACCGAAGCTGTCGCGTCGGTCGAGTAAATAATCGATATCAAGGCCTTCCGGATCATAGAGTCCGCCATACGCATCTGAGATGCCGACAACTTTTGCCCCCGCATCATGCATAAATTTTGCCAAATAGCTTCCCGCGTTTCCGAAGCCTTGGACAACGACACGCGCACCTTTAATATCGATGCCTCTCTTCTTAGCCGCTTCTTTAATACAGATGGTAACACCTTTTGCTGTCGCAGATTCTCTCCCGTGAGATCCGCCAAGCACAAGCGGTTTGCCTGTAATAAATCCAGGCGAATTAAATTCATCAATTCTTGAATACTCATCCATCATCCAAGCCATGATTTGTGAGTTTGTAAATACATCCGGTGCCGGCACGTCTTTTGTCGGGCCGACAATTTGGCTGATCGCTCTGACATACCCTCTGCTCAGACGCTCCAGCTCTCTAAACGACATATCCCTTGGATCACAAACAATTCCGCCTTTACCACCGCCATATGGAAGATCAATTATGCCGCATTTTAAACTCATCCAAATTGAAAGCGCCTTCACCTCTTTTTCTGTTACGTTCGGGTGAAAACGTATCCCGCCTTTCGTTGGACCGACAGAGTCATTGTGCTGCGCACGATATCCTGTGAAAATCTTTACTGAACCGTCGTCCATACGAACAGGTATTTTTACCGTTAATAATCTCATCGGCTCTTTTAACAATTCGTATACCTCTTCGGGATATCCCAATTTTTCCAGAGCCTTATGTATTACGGTTTGGGTTGATTTTAATACATCAAGTTTGTCCTCTTCTGTATGACCGGTGTTTCGATCGGCTGCCATTTGAGTTAACCTCCTAGAATCTTCTGTTTCTCACATGCTCCCTTTCAGAGAATAGTATACACCTTCATATGATCTGTGCATAGAATAAACGTTATGTTTTTCCATGTTTTTTAACGAAAAAAAACTGCTGAAATCAGCAGTTTTCCGTTGCATTCTTATGAAAAATGAGTTTGTATCGTTTCTACGGCATTACCGTCCATAATGAGCTTACCATACTCTTGCAGGCGATAAATCGTTAAAGTTGTCGGATTGCCGTATTCAGCCAGAACCGCCACAACCCCTTCAGCCGTATGTGACCCTAGATCTTCAAGGCTTAAAAAGTACTGCCCGTCATAGTGGTAGACAGTTCCCCCTGTGATACCGATTCGCTGTAAGCTTTCTGAAAGCTGAATGATATCTTCAAAGGAATGGAATTGATATATGATGTCCGCGCTTTCATCAAGCTTGACTTGCATTTCGATGTAATCATCATCATACTCATCGTCTTCTGAATCGGCGTCTTGGTTCTTTGTTACAATCACGACCATCCCTTGTGCTTGGAGAGAATACACTTCCACTGCAATCGGTCCATTCGCTTCAAAGCCGAGCTCTGTATTTGCTTCATTCATCATATCTTTAAATAACTGGTGGACTTTAAATGAGTCCTTCCAGAGGTCTTCTTTTGTCAATCCCCGGTCTGTCAAATCATCGAGGGTTAAAAAGATTTTGATCTTATTATAATTCAGACGCTCAAGCCGCATAACGTTCCCTCCTGCCTCTACTTGCACACAAATCATATAACACATTATATGAGATGATGAGTCATAGGTTCTTAATTGTTATCAGTTTACACTGAGTTCACTAGTAAGACAAGCACAATGCAGTTTTTATTGCCATACGGATTTTTGCTTTTTAGAAGTTATTCTGGCCCGCAAAGAGTCACAATGTGAGTTTCAGGCTCAGCACCTAAACGAAGAGGCACTTTTGTCGTGCCGTAGCCGTTGCTGATCAGATATGCCGCGTTTTTAACAATACCTGTTTTCCCCAGTTCATAAGGGCCGAATTTTCCAAACCTGATCTGGCCTCCATGGGTATGTCCGCTGAGTATCACATCAATACCGTCATCTTCATTGATTTGTTCATGAATCTCCGGATTATGGCAAACCAGAATATTCAGCTGGCTTTCATCAAGTTCTTTGATGGCTTCCTCATAATGATCCATCTCCATCCTGATATCATCAACCCCCGCAATCGCAATCGTATGCCCATTGTATGAAAACGGGACTGACTCATTTCTCAGAGTGATGACGCCGTGCGCTTTAAATATGGAATACAGCTTATGCTGCCTGACTTCATAATCATTATTCCCCCACACAAACACGATAGGGACCCCGAAATGTACGAGCCTTTTGATGTTTTCCTCGATTCTCGCACTGGGCACCCCGCCCTCAGCTAAATCACCGCCGATTATAACCAAGTGGGGGGCATGGCTTCGCGCTTTTTCTAAAAGGTCTTGATCGATGAGACGTTTGTGAATGTCTGAAATAAAAAAGATTGTCAGAGGCGGCTTGCCCTTCATCTTTGATAAAGGAAACGTATGTGTCTTCAAATGATTGCCTTTTGCTGTTGCATACATTTTTGCCGTCATTGCCGCTGCCGCAACAGTTAGTACACCGGCAATTTTCACTGATAGCTTCATAAAAAACTCTCCATTCTTTTTAGAACTTATCAATAAGACGGACAATAAAAAAAAGACGTTTCTATCGTTTGAGAAAACGCCCCATTTTATTTACTTTCAAAATATAGATTAATGTCATATTTGTGCTTCATCATATGAAAAACAGACTCTCTCGCCTTCCATTTATCGGGCTGCGGCCAGAGATCAGTGCTTTTCTGAATAATTTCACATCTCAGTTTATGGAAATCAGTCTCGGATTTTTCTTCCTTTTTCTTGAAATAATATGAAGTGCAGTAGGCAAAAGCGGTTGCCAGCATCCAAAATAAATAAAAGGTATGGCTAAGTATTTCTTGAAGTATAAGCTGAGGCTCCGGGCTTTTGATCATGATCATAACACATAATAAGCCTAGGCAGATAAGTGAAGCCCATCGCCATCTACGGCATTGTGCTGCATAATTTTCGAATTTTTGTTTTCGTTTTACCAGCGCTTGGAGCATCTGTTTGGTCGGCGCGTCTGTAAACTGATCCAGCTGATTCCATAAGGATTCCATACGCTTCACACCTTGTCCATTTTCATTGCTACAATATATGAACGTAAAATAAAAATAATACCCTATTCATCCATTAAGGGGATGTCCAAAACTTGTCCGGTGTAAACATCATTTCCATTTAGATGATTATACGCTCGAATTTTTTCTTCTCCTGTCCGGCTTTTATAATACTTCATGGAAATGCGGTATAGCGTTTCTTTCTTTTGGACGGTGTGCTTGACAACGCGATTCGGCACATTTTGAACTGGCTCAGCTGGCTGTTCTTGCTGTTGTACTGTTGATTGGGAAGAGGAAGCAGCCGCGGCGGTTGCTTCCTCCTTATTTGCCGAGTCTTCTTTTTCCGCTACAGCAGTCTGTTTCTTATCAGCAGCTGTTTGCTCTTTTGGCTTGGAATCTTCTGGCTCTTTTTTTGACTCCTTCTGCAGTGCGGTTTCTTTAGTGTCTGCGGTATCGTTTTTATCCTCTGATTTCGGGACAACCTCATATTTGCTTTGGCTGCTGTCAATAAAAACATCTTCATAATCGTCATGATTATCCGGGTGGCTCTTTAGATAAAATAAGGTGACTAAAACGATAACCGGCACAAATACAAATATTACTGCGAGTACTGTGAATAATGGCGTTTTTGTTTTGCCTTGCTTTTTTTTCTGTTCTCTTTGATTTTTTACAGATTGTCTTGTCGGAAGGCTTTCTCCATCATCGACATAATCGTCCGCCAATGCGGCGTTTTGATCTTCATAAAGATTCTGGGCTTTTCTTCTCTCTACTCTCGACATGTTCGTCATGTTTATCCCTCCTCACATGTTCAAAACGAATCTGACAGGCAAACACGGCATCAATGATAAAATGCGCCGTCATCGGAACAAATAAGTTGCCGGTCCATTCATACATCAGACCGAGCAAAAAGCTGATTGCTGTCACCATAATAAATAACAGCCATTTTGACAAATACCGAAAGTGCAGAGCGGCAAATATAAGGCTGGCCGCCCATAAACCGATATGAGTCTGCAGCACTCCTCTGAATAACATTTCTTCCGCGAAAGCAATCAGAAGCGTTAAAAATATAATATGAGGGATTGACCTCTTACTGAATATTTTTTTATTGATTCCGCCGTCATCATATAAATGAGACGGAAACCATTTCATTACTGCCATATCGGCTAAAATAACAATAACAGCTATAGAAACACCATACCAGATGATTCGCATATCGCGAATGTCCCAGAGCTTTAATACGTCCCGTACATCCTCAAAAAAGAACAGTCCTGCTGCAGCAGCGGCAAAGATGATGAGTAGTTGCGTCAAATATAACTGCTTCAGCATATCACGGTCAGTCATATGCTGAATATAATCTTTTTGCTGTTTCAGTTCAGCTCACCTACAGTCTGCAAGCTGAATATCCGGTGCAATTCCGAACTCCAGCTGTCTAATGGCGCCATTTTACTCCGTTCCCCTTTTTGTTCATACAAGGATAAATCAAAACCGCAATGTGAACAGCACGGGAGGTTTCCGTCATCAGGCTCGTATGATTCATCAAAGTAGGTTAATAGTGCCTGCCTTAAACAGCCATCACGCTGAAGCAAAAATGATACACGGTGCATTTTTTCCAGCTTCAGCTCCATGCGATATGAAATTTCTTTCTTCATCAGTTCAACTGATGTTTTCCCCTGCATAAAGAGATGAATCATCATACGGGCCTGTGTCTCTCCGACGCCATACTGAAGTAATACGTCACGAAGCCTTCTCTCATCCCGCTCCTCCGTCTTCTCTAGCACACGGATCACGTCGGCGATTTCTTCAGCTGTGACACTCTCCATCTGGATAATCTGTTCCTGCAATTCAAAATCCCCTGGCGCCCGCAGCAAAATGCTGACACTCGGCTTTCCGTCGCGGCCCGCTCTGCCGATTTCCTGCATAAAAGCTTCTGCCGTCTGCGGGAGGTGAAAATGAATCACATATCTGATATCGGGTTTATCGACACCCATTCCAAACGCATTCGTACAACATATCACATCAAGCTGGTTATGAATAAACTGCTGCTGAATTAAAATCCTGTCCCCTGACTCCAAACCGCCATGGTAAAAGTCGGCTCTGCTGCTCGTTTTGCTTTTAATTTCACCCGCTAATTCCTCAGCCCATTTCCGTGTCGGACAATAAACAATTCCCGGACCTTGCAGGTTTTCAACCAGTTGAATGACCCTATCTATTTTTTCGGCAGTATCCGCCGCATTTTCAACCCTCAGTGCGATGTTTGGGCGGTTGACTGAGTTGAGATGGCGTACAGCATGCTGCAGCTCCAGCAGGTTCATGACATCTTGCAGCGTTTCCTTTGTAGCCGTGGCGGTCAATGCCAGAACGGGCGGGTGTCCAAGTTTTTTTCTCAGCTGTCCGAGCTTTGAATAATCAGGCCTGAAGTCATGTCCCCATTCAGAAATACAATGCGCTTCGTCAATAACAAATAGGCTGATCGGGACGCTTTTCAATTTTTCCAATACATATGGAGACTGTAAAGCTTCAGGAGACAAGTACAAAAATTTATATCGATGAATATGTTCTAAAACAAATTGTCTTTCCTGCCTGTTAAGCATGCTGTTCAAAGCTGCAGCACGCTTTTCCCCCCGGGCTTTGAGCTGCTGCACCTGATCCTCCATTAAAGAAAGCAGTGGAGAAACGATTAATACCATGCCGTCAAGCATATAACCAGGCAGCTGGTAGCAAAGCGATTTCCCTCCCCCAGTCGGGAGCATTGCAATGGTATCCTTCCCGCTGAGTATGCTTTCAATAATGTCCTGCTGCCCTTTTTTAAAGGAAGTAAAACCAAAAAACTGATATAACGTTTGCTGTAATTTAGTCATATTGCTGCACCTGCTTTGTCAATGCCAGTCTGATTTGAAAGTAGCTGAACCGCTGTTCCAGCCCGTCGCGAATTTGTTTGATTTTATTCGTCCGCATCCGTTTGGCAAACTCTGCGATTTGAAGCTGGTCTTCTGCTGATACATAGTCATTAATCATAAACGCAGGCTCATGGAGAGAAATCTCGACAATGTGGTCTTCAATCGTCGCTGTTTTCAGCTTTCTGATTTCAGCAATTCGCTGTATCGGAAACCCTTGTTTGACCATCTGCCATGTTTTCCTCGTCGACTCTGTCAGGGCATTATCTAAGTGCACATCAGAAAGGAGATCCTTTAACAAAGCATCTTCACACTCCGGAAGAGAATGAATAAAATAATGTACCGAAGCCCAAAACATGATATAGACATACCATTCGTCTTCTTTCAGCGTATCAGCAAGCTGCCTGCTCGTATAACCGATCCGATGGTGCGAGGTTAAGGAGTAGACAAAAATTTGCGCTGCTTTGTTTTCAATCTTTTTCAAATGCGCCTCAAGCATGGCAAAAAGGCTTTTTGCCATCTCTATATGATCCGTATGCCGGGACAGGTATTTCTTTACCCAGTGAAGTGTCTTATGATCCTTTGTGACAGGGATATACTGCCTGCTCCCTTGCTGTTTATGGGATAGGACCTGCACAAGCAGCGAAAGCCTTTTCCAAAGCACGCCGGCAGCCTGCTGATAATGAGCGCCGTGACAATGAACGGGCCAAGGCCGCTCGCTAAGGGCATGTCTCAAAACTGCTGCGCCGCTGGCTGTCACTTTGTATGTATCTGATTCAGACATTGGCGCGAGATATGAATGCTTTTCAAGCTTGTCAAGCGACGCAGAAATATCGCTTCTCGAACATTTTGCCGCCATTCCAAAGTATTTTGCAGTCTGAAATAAGCCGGCATCTTGAATGGTCTGTGACGATCTCTTGCCTTTGAATAGGTGAAAAACAGCGCTTCCCGACCGTTCCCCGTTTATTTTGCAAAGACAATCGAGAACCATAATATCGAAGTAATTTAATGACAACCTATCCACCTACATTCTTCCTGACAAAAATCGTTGATTTGCTCTTTTTATTTTAACAGATTTCAAACAGAAATCGACGTTTAAAGTCATCATTAAGGGGGATGTTATGTAGATAACCCCTTATGTGATAAGCATTCTCAATCATTTTTCTGTTGAAATGTGGCAGCAACATCATTACAATAAGTAAGAGGAATAGGTGTTAAATTGATTAAATATAAAGATTGATCCATTTGTTCCACCAAGAACAATCTGGGAGGTTTTATTCATGGCAAAGTACACAATCGTAGACAAAGATACATGTATTGCATGCGGCGCTTGCGGAGCTGCTGCACCAGACATTTACGATTACGATGATGAAGGCATCGCGTTCGTAACGCTTGATGAAAACAAAGGTGTTGTCGAAGTTCCTGAGGTACTGGAAGAAGATATGATTGACGCATTTGAAGGATGCCCTACTGATTCCATCAAAGTGGCGGATGAGCCATTTGAAGGCGACCCGCTTAAATTTGAATAGAAGTAACTAAAAAAAGCTCCCGAACGGGAGCTTTTTTATTTAATGGATATGTGCACTTCGCTGCTGCTCAATCCATGGCTTAAGCTTGATAAAAATTAGTGAGAATACAACCGTAATTACAATACCTTTTATCATGTTAAACGGCAGGATACCTGCGACGACTGCTGTTTTTAGCGCGCTGTCGGATAATGCCGGTGAATGTAAAAACCACGTGTATGCCGGAAGAATCAGAACATAATTTAAAATACTCATTAAAATGGTCATCGCTGCAGTTCCCAAAAGCAGGCTGACAGCCAAGCCCTTTGCTGAGTTGAGTTTTTTAAATAAGAAAGCAGTCGGTAATATAAAGAGTGTTCCTGCAATAAAATTCGCAACTTGCCCTACAGGAACTCCGGCCATGCTTCCCTGAATGATATACTGAAGAACATTTTTTATCGCTTCTACGGCAATACCCGCCAAAGGTCCGTAAATCAGAATGGCAATAATTGCGGGAACGTCGCTAAAATCGATTTTTAAATAATCCGGAAGACCCGGAAACGGGAAATTTAACAGCATCAAAACAAATGCAATGCTGCTCAGCATGCTGACCACAACTAATTTTTTTACTTTCACTTCATTCTCTCCTTTTCGATCACATCTTACTCGAAAACGGAAAGGTTCTTTTCCAGCCAATAAAAAAACCGCTTCATATATAAAAGCGGGGTTTCGAAAATTAGGCTAGGCAAAGAAACGTTTGAAAAATTCAATTTCAAAACGCTTATGAACCTCCATCTTCTCCCATCCAGACTGTACTGTCGGCTCCGGAATCTCACCGAATCCTGCTGTAAAGACAGCTCGCGGGCTTAGAGCCATTGGCTCATCACCGCCGGTAGGGAATTTCACCCTGCCCCGAAGATTGATCATATGAAATTTAATTACATTATAAACGATAACTGGTTGGCTGTATAGAGAATTGCTTCAAATTAAATATATTACCTGCAAGCTGTCAGATCATTGATTTATTAGGCTTTACTTTTATCCTTTACTGCGTCAATACACGTTGACACTCTTTTGAGAATATGTTAAATTATCAGATATTTAGTTTGTCAATTTAGGAGGAAATCTAACGATGTTTCGAGTATTGGTCTCAGACAAAATGAGCAACGACGGTTTACAGCCACTTATTGAATCAGACTTTATTGAAATCGTTCAAAAAAACGTAGCAGATGCAGAAGATGAATTACATACTTTTGATGCTCTTTTGGTGCGAAGCGCGACAAAAGTAACAGAAGACCTTTTCAACAAAATGACTTCTTTAAAAATTGTCGGAAGAGCCGGTGTCGGTGTCGATAATATCGATATTGATGAGGCTACGAAACACGGGGTAATCGTGATCAATGCTCCGAACGGCAACACCATTTCGACAGCTGAGCATACATTTGCAATGATCTCTTCTTTAATGAGACACATTCCGCAGGCTAATATCTCAGTGAAATCCAGAGAGTGGAACCGCACAGCTTATGTCGGTTCAGAGCTTTATGGAAAAACGCTTGGTATTGTAGGATTAGGCCGAATCGGAAGTGAAATTGCACAGCGTGCGAGAGCGTTCGGTATGACTGTGCACGTTTTTGATCCTTTCTTAACGGAAGAAAGAGCGAAAAAAATCGGCGTAAACAGCCGTACATTTGAAGAAGTGCTTGAAAGTGCGGATATCATTACCGTTCACACGCCTTTAACAAAAGAAACAAAAGGCTTATTGAATAAAGAAACGATTGCAAAAACGAAAAAAGGCGTTCGCTTAATTAACTGTGCGCGAGGCGGAATTATCGATGAAGCAGCACTTCTCGAAGCTTTGGAAAACGGGCATGTTGCGGGAGCAGCGCTTGACGTTTTCGAAGTCGAACCGCCAGTTGACAACAAACTTGTTGATCATCCATTAGTCATTGCCACTCCTCACTTGGGAGCATCAACGAAAGAAGCACAGCTCAATGTCGCCGCCCAAGTGTCAGAAGAAGTTCTGCAGTTCGCAAAAGGCCTGCCTGTCATGTCAGCTATCAACCTGCCTGCCATGACAAAAGATGAATTTGCTAAAATTAAGCCTTACCATCAAATTGCAGGAAAAATTGGCAGCCTTGTATCACAGTGCATGAAAGAACCAGTACAGGATGTTGCCATTCAATATGAAGGCACAATTGCTAAACTTGAAACATCGTTCATTACAAAAGCCCTTCTGTCAGGCTTTTTAAAACCGCGCGTAGACTCTACTGTTAATGAGGTCAATGCCGGGGGTGTCGCAAAAGAACGCGGCATTAGCTTCAGTGAAAAAATTTCCTCTTCTGAATCTGGATACGATAACTGCATCAGCGTAAAAGTGACAGGAGACCGCAGCACCTTTACTGTAACGGCTACGTATATTCCTCATTTCGGAGAACGAATTGTCGAGATCAATGGATTTAATATTGATTTTTATCCGACTGGTCACTTGGTGTATATCCAGCATCAAGATACAACAGGTGTCATCGGCCGAGTAGGACGTATTCTCGGAGATAATGATATTAACATTGCAACTATGCAGGTTGGCCGTAAGGAAAAAGGCGGAGAAGCCATCATGATGCTTTCCTTTGACAGACATCTGGAAGATAAAATTGTGAAAGAACTAACAAATGTCCCTGATATTGTGTCTGTGAAGCTCATTGATCTGCCATAATTAAAAAAACTCAAGCTATATAGCTTGAGTTTTTTTATTGTTCTATCCCCGTGTGTTTTTATGCAAAATATCTAAGACACTCCTTAGCTCAGAAACAGGAATTTGGCCTGGTGCGGACGCCTCTTCTCCAGCTCCAAAAGTACAAGCCGATCCAAAAACCTCACCGCTCAGCCTGCTGATGAGCCCTGTTGCAGCCATTGACATTGTAATAATGGGGCGGTCTGCATATATTGTTTTCATTGTATACGTCGCATCAAGCAGTGTTAGGAGATCTCCAGTATCATTCGGCATGACAGCCATTTTTGGAATATGCGCGCCTAAGTCCTGCATTTTTCGAAGTCTGGAAATAATTTCATCTTTTACAGGTGTTTTTTCAAAGTCGTGATTTGACATCACCACATAGACGTTGTTTTCTTCCGCCAGCGATACTAACGCTTTTACATTTGCATCTCCTGAAAATAATTCGATGTCTATCAGATCGATGTCTTTTGTTTGGATTGCCGATTCCAGCAAAGCAAGATAGGAGCTTTCGTCCATCTCCATGCTCCCGCCCTCTTTGTGGGTTCTGAATGTAAATAGAAATAGCTTGTCTTCTAAAGATTTACGAAGCTTAGAAATGAGCTTTGTGACCGCTTCTCTGTCATTCGCTTTTTCAAATACGTCGACTCTCCATTCAACAATGTCCGGATTCAGTAATTTTACTGCCTCTGCTTCATTCAGAATTTGTTTTTCCGTCTTTCCCATCAGCGGAATGATGATTTTCGGCATTCCTTCCCCGATGGAAACTCCTTTAATCGTTAACACGTTCACTCGTCTCAAATCCTTTCAATCTTTACCTTGTTTTATTATACACGTACAACTTTTTTTTGAAAATTTCTATTATATGAATAGCAACTAAAAAAGAGCCTTAAAGGGCTCTTTTTAGTTTAAGGAAATCGGATTTGGAGCAGCTGGCACCGGAATTGCATCTGATATGTCATATTTGCCGATTTTTTTCGTTCTGGTTTCCGTAAAGGTCACTTCTGTGAAGCCAAACTCTTTTGCAGTCAAAAGTAGTCCCTCAATCATTAAAATACCGGCAATAGAATCATCAACTTCTGACTCCTTTGAAAAGCGGATATATAAGTGTTTCTGTTTCTTCGTTACAGATTGGACAGCACCCGCTTGAATAAGAGGTGTCGTATCTTCTTGGCTGCTCGATTCCATTTCCTTAATCGCTTCTTTTACTGTATCAAAAGAATGATTTGACGGAACGAGAAAGTCTTGTCCTTGTTTATTTTGGTACAAGTAGTAGGATCGTTTTGACTGTTTGGGAATCGAAATTTCCGTAAAAGTGCCATATGAGCCAATCCGAACCCCAGTCTCATTTTGATCCGATAAAAATTTGACTTTTTCATAAGGACTCCATTTTAAGGATTCTTTAAGCAATTTTTTTAACAGTGTATCATCTTTTATAGAAAATGCCGTAGCTGGCTGATGGACTCGTATACTTAATTCTTTCTGCTTTGGTTTTTCCTTTATTTCTACTTCATCTATGAAGGATGGAATTGTAATGGCATGATCAAGGATGCCCAATTCACTACTTTCAAACAGCATATCCTGGATCGTTTGGTCTGCATTTGTTTTTTGAATGCTGACGGGTATGATTGCAGATGTATCGGCATCAGCAACCGCTACAGTTATGTAGTTGTTCTGTTCCTTTTCAGGAACGACAAACGATGTCTGATCCAGGGATGATGCAGCTTTTGGGCTGTCTTCTGTCTCAGTTTTCGTTACTGCGTTCTCTTGGGACGCTTCTTTTTGTTGAGGCTGTGCCTGATCAAAGAAATGAGGAGAAATAATGAAGGCGATATAAACCGCAATTGCAGCGGCACACGCGGGGCCAATCCACCTGACAGCGGGCTTATTTTTACGCTTTGCCATCGTCAGCCGCTTGTAAATATCCTGAGGCGAACGATGGTCTTTAACTGCCGGAAGTTGACTTAACAACTCCTTTATCTGTTCTTCGTTCCATTCTGACTTCATCATCCATTAGCTCCTCCCTCAAAAGCTCCATATGTTTCCGAAGTACTTTGAGCCCTCTGTGTTGGGTCGTTTTTACTTTGCTTTCCGAGAAGCGCAGAGCCTTGGCTGTTTCCTGTATTGAATATCCCTGAATAAACCGCAAGATAATCACAGCTCTTTGATCGATTGTACATTGATCAAGCGCAGCATAAATTTCCCGGACATTTTCATGTTGAACGGCAAGTTCGTCGGGTAGCAATTGCTGATCCCTGACATCCTGTGTATCCCAGTCAAATGTACCGAGTATACGCTGTCTGATTGTTTGCTGTTTACGGAACCAGTCTATCGCAACATGGCGTGCGATAGACAATAGCCATGTTTTTTCACTGCTTCTTCCTTCAAACGTATGATAAGAATTTAATACCCGGATATAAACCTCTTGAAGAAGGTCTTCTGTCTGGTTTTTATCCTTTACCATATAAAATAAAAATTGGTACAAATCTTGATGATATGTATCATATAATAATTGAAAGGTTTCTTCCATTTGAAACCCCTCCGTTCACTTTTTTGTCGTATGAATAGCTTGAAAAGTTACATTACAACTATATTACGAGTAACTGGAATTTGGAAGGGAATTTATATTAACATATCCTTAAATTTTATTAATGTTGGCTATTAAAAAAACACCCGCTTAGTCAGCGGGTGTTTCTTATGGAACAAGATTCTTCGGCAAATTCAGACTCGATTTTACCGTTTTGTCGGAATATAAAAAGTAAATGTTGTTCCTTTATCTATTCGGCTGTGCACAGTGATTGATCCGTTGTGGGCTTCCACGATATTTTTAACGATAGCCAGCCCTAACCCGGTTCCTGCTCTGCCCCTTGTCCGCGCTTTATCTGCCTTATAAAACCGTTCAAAGATAAATGGCAGATCTTCTTCCGGTATGCCGGACCCGGAGTCTTTGATATCAATTTTCAATCCATCCTTCACAGAATGGACTGAAATGGAGACACTGCCGCCGGCTGAAGTATGCCGCAGCGCGTTATCGATCAAATTGGTAAATACCTGCTCCATCTTGTCTTCATCAAACATAAATTCCTCTTCTGTGAGAGAAATGTCATGATGTAAAGCAATATTTTTTTCTTTAGCAACACCGGAAAACTTCCGAATGATCTTTTCTAAAAACTCATTCACATTGATTTTTTCATAATGTAAGCCTGTATGGCCTGATTCCATTCGGGCTAAATCAAGCAAATCATTAACTAAACGGCCCATTCGGAGCGATTCGTCATAAATGATTTGGGCAATTTCTTTCCGGTCTTCTTCAGAGCTTGCAATGTCATCAACAATTGCTTCACTGTATCCCTGAAGCATGGAGATCGGTGTTCTCAGCTCATGACTGACATTTGCGATAAAGTCCTCCCGCAGCTTATCAAGGCGGCGTTCTTCTGTCATGTCACGCAGTACGGCAACCGCTCCTCTGACGTGCGATTCCGCATAAAGCGGCGACATCAAAAGCACCCATGATCTGCCTTGAAGCGTCATCTCAATCATTTGTTCTTTTTCAGTGCTGACAGCGTTTTGAAACAGCTCTTTTGCTTCAGGCGGAAGGTTGTCGCCTTCTTTGATATTCATGTTCTGTTCATAATACCAAGCCTGAAGAAAACGTTCAGCCGGCGGGTTGGTCACAAGAATCGTACCGTCAATATTAATGGTAATAACCCCGTCAGCCATACTGCTCAAAATGTTAGAAAGCTGCTCTTTTTCTTGATTGAGCGCATTGATATGAAAGTTAAGCTGCCGGCCCATTTGATTAAAAGCGGTCGCCAGTTCACCGATTTCATCCTGAGTTAAAATCGGGATTTTTGTATCGAACTTGCCCTTCGCCAAATCCTGCGCGCCTTCTCTCATTTTTCGGAGAGGGTACGTGACCCTGCTTGATAAAAAGAATGCGAAAAATGTGGTCAGCACAATCGCAATTCCAGCGGCAAGAAAAATATAGCGGGTCGTATGTTTTGTTGTATCTTTAACGGCAAGCAAAGACTGGGATAAAAAGACCATGCCTTTCTTTCCGTCTTTTTCATACGGGACACCTACAATCAGGCGTTCATTATCCGTGTCTGTATCGCTCAATCCCGTCCGTTTGCTTACTTTTTTATGGTCTTTGAGAGCTTTATTTAAGTCTTTGTCATGCTGTATTTGCTCAACCGTAATAGACGACAGGCGATTTTTATCATTCGGAGAATACCAGTGGTTCTTCTCATCCTGGATGATGGCAATGCTTGTTAAGTTATCAGCGAGCTCCCAAGTGATTGACCTTGCCAGTGCCTGGTCCTCGTGATTTTCTAGGATGACAGCAACTTTATTCGCAAGCTGTGTTAAATCATTCTCGGCTTCTTCCACATGGTAGTTTTCAATAAACTCCAGCAAAAGAACCGTTAAAATGAACAATACGATCAAGACGAGTGAAAGGATCGTAAACCACAGCTTGCCTACTACGCTTTTCCAAAATTTCATTCAGCGCCGACCTCAAATTTATAACCTACACCCCATACGGTGACAATTTTTTTCGCAGCCTCCGGAGAAACCTTGTTCAGCTTCTCTCTCAAGCGTTTGACGTGAGTGTCCACTGTCCGTAAATCACCAAAAAACTCATATTGCCACACTTCTTTCAGAAGCTTTTCCCGATCATACACCTTGTCAGGCGTTTTCGCTAAGAAATATAGAAGCTCATACTCTTTTGGCGTCAGGCTCACTTCTGTTCCATCAGCTGTTACGCGGTGAGCATCATGGTCTATGGACAGATGTGAAAACACGAGCACATTTTTCGTCGGTGTATTGGCATTGAAATAAGAGGTTTGGGATGCTCTTCTCAAAAGGGCCTTTACACGCAGCACGACTTCTCTCGGGCTGAACGGCTTAACAATATAATCATCTGTTCCCGCTTCAAACCCCTGCACCCGGTTTGCTTCTTCTCCTTTTGCGGTCAGCATAATAATGGGTGTCGCTTTTTTTTCACGAATTTGCCGGCACACTTCAATTCCATCAGTCCCCGGCATCATCAGATCAAGCAAAATTAAGTCATAATTGGCTTCAAGCCCTTTGGCAATGGCCTCATCACCATTTTCCGCTTCATCTATAGCATAATTTTCACGTTCAAGATACATTCTTAAAAGGCGGCGAATTCTGGCTTCGTCATCAACTACTAATATTTTTGTTTCGTTCGTTTGGTCCATGTTTTCCCCCTGCTTTCCTTCTGTTACTTTCATTTTATCAAATCGTGAGAAAGTTTGAGAACTGTGTCGCTTTCAAAGGACTATGCATAAGAATGAAGTCCGGCAAGCACAAGATTTACGAATATTAAATTAAACATAATAATAGAAAAACCGATTACGGCCAGCCATGCTGACTTCTCACCGTGCCAGCCTCTTGACAGTCTTAAATGCAAGTAAGCGGCATAGAACAAAAATGTGATCAGCGCCCATACTTCCTTAGGGTCCCAGCCCCAAAATCTGGTCCACGCGAGCTGAGCCCAAATCATTGCAAAGATCAGCGCGCCGAGTGTAAAGATCGGAAATCCGATTGATACGGCCCTGTACCCAACCTCATCCACCAGATCAAGATTGACGTTTTTCACCAGCGGATGTAATAGAGCGCTGATTCTTTTTCTGATGATCAGACGGAGAGCCCCATACAACACAAGACCTGCTCCAAATGACCAAATGACAGTGTTCACTTTTCTGCCTGAGAAAAGCGCGGGAAGATCAACAAGCGGTTCCATTCTTCCTTCGGTCAAAAGCTCTCCCTGATGCGGACCGACAAGCGCGGGCATTTCGTACACCATCACGCTTTTTTCTTTACTTTTGTCCACCCAGTTAAACTCCGCTTCATAGCCTGCAAGACGAAATGCCGATGTGATTGCAATAAAGGCGACGGTTGTGACCAGGATAAACATAATCGCTTCAAGCCAGAAGGTCTTTTTGCTTGGCTTTGTCTGGTCTACATGCTTCAAAAGAAAGATGACACCAGCGACAAAGCTGATGGCAAGTATAGCTTGCCCAAGCGCGGCCGTTGTTACGTGAATATACAGCCAGTTGCTTTGGAGCGAAGGAATTAAAGGCGAGATATCTGTCGGAAACATGCTGGCGTAGGCAATCAGCAATAAAGCAATTGACAGCGTAAACAGGCCTAATGAAGGCAATCTATAGAGAAAATAAAGAATGATAAACGCCAAAACAAGCATCATGCCAAAAGCGGTGGTGAATTCAAACATATTGCTGACAGGCGCATGGCCGCTGGCAGCCCACCTTGTGATGAAATATCCTAGGTGGCAGAAAAAACCGACAATAGAAAGGGTGATTCCAATGTTGGCCCATCGGTTTGGCCTGCCCTTTTTATCTTTATTCCCGCGTATGGCCCCGCCGAAGATTGGGACAGCGATTAAATACACAAGAAAGGCCGCATAAAGAAAATTTCCGCTCAGCTCTGCCATGACATCACTCCCTTTTCGCCTATTTCTGTGTTTTGATTAATTCTTTTTGGTCCACCGGTTCAGTCAGTCCGGAATCAGCCAATATAAATGCTAAATCCTTCTTCAGGCCAAACCAGTTTTTATTGGTATGCCCTGCTACCATAACTGCACCGTCCTGTGAGTGCAGCCAAATTCTTCGATGCTGCCAGTACATACCTTGAATAACACCGATCATAAAAATGGCTCCGCCGACAGCAAGCACCCAGAGTGTCAGATCCTTTCTGACTGTAAGTCCAGTAATGTTTTTCGTTTCGACATGGTCAAATTTCAGCTTGTATTTATTATTGCCTGATCCTTCGATGGTTTCTTGGATGGCGACAAAGCTCTTTTCGCCTTTCGGTTTGTCCGGCGTTATAATATTAAAGACAAAAGCCGGATTGTTAGGGATCTTTGTTTTTGTGCTCGGCTCTCCGTCCTGATTAAAATAGAAGTCTGGCAGGTAGCTGGCGATTTCCACTTTGTAACCGTTGCCAAGATCATAGACCGAATCTGGATCCAGAAGGTTGATCTTCAGGCTCCCAAAGGATTTTTTTGTTTTTTTATCAATCAGCTGGAACACCATTTGGTCAAGCTGATTCTCTTTATAATCCACCTGGTAAACGGAAAAAGAATCAAAACGCAGCGGCTGATTGACACGGATGTCTTCTTCTGTTACTTTTTTCAGCTTCGGCTTCTCGCCATAAACAATTTTTCCTTCTCTCTTGTAGAGTACGGCATCGGTTTGAAAGTTCTTTGCCACTCTACCGTCCCCGACTCTGTCAATGGCATCTGCAAATACCTTTTTTTCCGTTTTGCTGTTATAGGTCTCTACGCTGAATTGATTGTTTTTCAAATAATATTTTCCGTCTGTACCCGGAATTGCGGCGGTTTCGCCTTCTCTGACCCAAAGCGTCTCATCGACGTACATGCCAGGCACAAATCTCAGCATCGCACCAATCAGAAAGATGATCAATCCAATATGGTTGACATACGGGCCCCAGCGGGAAAAGCGTCCTTTTTCAGCAAGAATGCTGCCCTCTTTTTCTCTGATTCTATAATGTTTTTTCTTTAATAGAGCAACTATCTTTTCTTTCGATTCCCCGTTCAGTACAGTAACTGTTTCACTGAACAAGCGCTGCCTTCTTAAAAAGGCCGGGCTCCTTCTGACACCTTGGTTTTTTAACGCTCTATACAACGGAATGACCCGATCAAGGCTGCAAATCACGAGTGAAATGCCGATCGAGGCAATGAGCAGCAAATACCACCAAGAACCATATAAATGATGAAACCCGAGCAAATAATAAAGCTGGCCAAACGTGCCGTACTGCTCCTTGTAATAAGTATCAGCCTGTGCGCCCGGAGGCAGATAGGCTTCCTGGGGAAAAATGGTGCCGAACGCTGATGCGGCAAGGGTTATGACGATAAGCCATATTCCCACCTTAACCGAGGAAAAGAAATTCCAAATTTTGTCGATGATCGTTTTGTTATAGGTTTGCGAACGTCTTGCGCTTCCGTCATATCTCATATCAGCGAGCGGAGGTTGAGTTTCCTGAAGAGCTCTTCCGCACGATTCGCATAAAACGGTTCCGACCGGGTTTATATGTCCGCATTCACATTTGACTTGCTTCATCCCGAAGTCTCTCCGGGTTTTATGAGATTCATATAATCGTGTATCATGCTTTCTGTCATAGTGCCGGTCACCACCTTGACAACTTTTCCTTCCGGATTGATCAAAAAGGTTGTCGGAAGCGGAGATACGTCATAGGCATCAAGCACTTGGCGATCTGTATCCAGAACAACCGGGAAATTGACTCCGTAGGATTTCATAAAATTATGTACTGCTATCTTTGACTCCCCAACATTTACAGCGACAATTTCAACACCTTGGCTTTTAAAATGCTTATATTGGTTTGCCATATAAGGAAACTCTTTTTTGCACGGTTCACACCATGTACCCCAGAAATTCAAAAAAACACCTTTCCCTTTTAAGTCACTGAGCTCGATACGTTTCCCATTCGTATCCTCTAGGACAAAATTCGGTGCGTCGGACCCTTCGGATATACTCTCTTTGCCGGCAAATACAGCGTTGTAAATGGTATAGCCGAGTGCGCAGATTAAAACGAGAAGGATGCCGGTCCGAATGAATAAACGCCTTTTTTTCTTCATTGTCCACTGCCCCCTTCCCCCTATTGCAGATCCATTCAATTATATCATTGCACGTTCATTTCACATTTCTTACTTTTTGAAGGTTATGTGAAATTTAGAAAGCGTTTTTACCGTGATCCGCCAGTGCTCTGAGCCTTTTTACTTCGTGAGGCGTAAGCTCTCTGGCATCGCCCGTGTGCAGGCCTCGCAGGTTTAAAAACGCGTATTCCTCACGCTTCAGCTTGATTACCTCATGTCCGATCGCTTCAAACATGCGGCGCACCTGTCTGTTGCGTCCCTCATGGATCGTCAGCTGAATAATGCTTGTCTGCTTTTTCTTATCCAAAGACAGCAGCTTCGCTTTAGCAGGCGCTGTTTTGCCTTCCTCCAGCCTAATTCCGCGCTCCAGCTTTCTGAGCAGCTCTTTAGGCGGGATTCCTTTCACCTTCGCCACGTATGTTTTGTCTATTTCATACTTAGGATGCATTAGCTTATTGGCGAATTCGCCGTCATTGGTTAAAAGCAAAAGACCGCTCGTATCATAGTCCAGACGCCCAATCGGATAAATGCGCTGCGGAATATTTTTAAAAAAGTCCGTCACCACTTTGCGTCCTTTATCATCTTGCGCTGCGGAAATAACGCCTCTTGGTTTATATAAGAGAAAGTAAACCGGCTCTTCGCGTTCAACCTTTAACCCGTTTACCTCAATCTGATCAGAACCGGTGACCTTAACACCTAGCTCTGTTACTACTTTGCCATTCACCTTTACTTTTCCTTCTTTAATCAGCTCTTCTGCCTTTCTGCGCGACGCAACTCCGGCATGAGCAATCACTTTTTGCAGTCTTTCCATGTCTTTCACCTCAAGTATTATCTTACTTTTTTCAACCTTAACAAACAAGCTTTTTCAAATTCCTATGCCAAATCTAAAAAAAACGCCGTTTTCAGGCGCTCCCAAATAATAACGTAACGATGATGATAGATGCAACTACGCCGATTAAATCTGCAAGAAGTCCCACCTTTAATGCATCACCCATTTTTTTAATGCCGACTGCTCCGAAATACACAGTCAGTACGTAAAGCGTTGTATCTGTAGATCCCTGCATGACGGAAGCCAGCCTGCCGATAAAGGAATCGGGCCCGTATACTGCAATTAAATCGGTCGTCATTCCGAGTGCGGCCGTACCGGAGATCGGGCGGATCAGAGCAAGCGGCGCTACTTCAGCAGGGATGCCGATAGCGGAGAAAGCCGGTTTTAAAAGATCCATTATAAAATCAAGCGCGCCTGATGATCTGAAAACAGTTATAGCGACAAGCATTCCGACTAAATAGGGGATAATGGAAAAGGCAATTTCTATCCCCTCTTTCCCGCCTTCGACAAACGATTCATATGTCGGAACCTTTTTGATCGTTCCATAAAGAAGAATTCCGGCAATAATGATTGGAATCATGGCTAAAGACAGCCAGTTGATGATTTCCATCCGCTCACCTTCCCTTCTTTTTGCGGCGGTAATAAAAATACCGATCAATGATAATGGCACCGATTCCGGAAATAAGCGTTGCCAAAATGCTTGGCCCGACGATATCTGTCGGCGTTTTGGAGGAATAAGCCATTCGGACAGCGATCACCGTTGTCGGGATGAGTGTGATGCAGGACGTATTAACAGCTAAAAAAGTAATCATCGACCGGCTTGCTTCCGATCGGTTTCCGTTCAGCTTTTTCATTTGTTCCATTGCTTTAATGCCAAGCGGAGTTGCTGCATTTCCGAGGCCGAAGAAATTCGCCATAAGATTAGATAAAATATAGCCCATCGCCGGGTGATCCGGCGGTATATCAGGGAACAGTTTAGATATAAAAGGTCTGCACATCCGGCTGAAAATATCCAAAAGCCCTGACTGCTCGGCGATTTTCATTAAGCCAAGCCAGAAAACAAGCACGCTCATCAATCCAAATGAGATCGTAATCGCTTCTTTCGCACCCTTAAACACGGCTTCATTTACATCTTGCAGAGTTCCGTTGCACATCGCAAAAACGAGTCCGATCACGGTTAAACTGACCCAAATTATATTGACCATTTTGCTCCGCCTGCCGCATTCAGAAAGATTGATTTAAACGTTTCAAAAAATTGTTTCTTCGGTTTTTGATGCCGCTCATTTTCATAATAGATCGGCACTTTTGCGATGGTTGCATCGTTGAACATGATCTCCATGTGCCCTACGATGTCAGGGATTTTCGAGGCATCTTTTTCCCATGCTTTTTTCGGCTTGAGCAGTGTGGTATTAATTTTTACATTTTCTTTTTCCTCTTCGGTCAGCAAATAGGTGATATCACGTTTGATAAAAGCCTTCGATTCATAAAATGTGCCTTTCAGCTTTGGAATATCCCCTTTTTTTGCAATTAAATAGGTTTGATAATGCTCAAACACATAGTTAAACATCTTCATATGGTCATCCCAATCATTAGGGTCATTAATGGTGACGGCTATCAGGTCAATGCCGTCCTTTGAAGCCGTAGAGACCAGTGTCCGTTTTGCAAGTTTTGTATAGCCTGTTTTTCCTCCTGTGCTGTACGGATAAAGCATGGTCAGCAGTTTGTTTTTGTTTTTCCATACGCTTTCCATCGTTTCCGCTTTGTATATTTTTGTGCCTGAAATCTTTTGATAGTCTTTCAGCTTCATAGCATACTTAGTTAAAATGGCCATGTCATAGGCTGTTGAATAATGATTTTCATGGTCGTCCAATCCGTGCGGGTTTTGAAAACGGGTGTTTTTCATACCAAGCTGCTCGGCTTTTTGATTCATCATATAAACAAACCCATCGAGGCTCCCACCGACATGCTCAGCAATCGCGACAGCGGCATCGTTTCCTGATCTTAGCATCAGGCCATACACAAGATCTTTCAGCTTCACTTTTTGACCTTCTGTTAAATAAATGGCGGAGCCTTCTGTTCTGACAGCATTTGCCGAAACCGTCACTGTTTGATCCATTTTGCCGGATTCGATGGCGAGGACGGCGGTCATAATTTTTGTGATGCTCGCGATCCGCCTTTTTTGATGCTCATCCTTGGCATATAACACTCTGCCTGACGCACCGTCAATAATGATCGCGCTTTTTGCACTGACATCTATAGCAGCATGTGCTGTATTCACATTTACGGTTGCAATTAGAAAAGAAATCATGATCACGAATACTGCTTTTTTGAAAATGCGCATGTTTGCTCACGTCCTTGTGGTGGTTTGTACAAGTTTATGCGCATGTCCATCAGTTATGAATAACAATTATATTTCTGGAAGCAAACATAAAAAAACTCTCCCTGAAAAAGGGAGAGTAAACGTTATCTGATTGGCGCCATGCTTGATCCGGACGCTTCGTAATGAGCCAGCTCTTCCCTCATCTTCAGAAAGGCCGCGCTCAACGGCAATAATAATTGCTCAAGCGACGCAGGAACAGCATGATAAAACTCAATTGCGCTGACCCCGGTATAAGACGCCCGGCTATTTTCACACCACGTGTCTTTTTTCGGCATAAAGAACTCTTCAATGCATTGGTGATACACATTATAAAGTGTTTTTTCCGCTCTGGCTTCCTGAAAAGGCTCCTGCATCAGGAGACGGCGGCACGCTTCTGCGCCTCCTTCACAAAATACTGCCATTCTTCTCAGAGTGCTCAGCACATCACAGCAGTATCCTTTTTCAATAGGCAATTCAGCCTGTAAGGACTCAAGCGTCGTTTGATTTAGGTAATCGTTCACGGTATTGACAACCATTGATAAGAATTCGCCTGTTTTTTGAGTCTGCGCTCGCACAATCGAATGTCCCATTTCGTTTGGTATCTTCCCCTCATGTCTTTGTCTCTCACATTTTGCTTCTTTCATGATAGCTTCTTCCTTATATCTTATGATGATGAAAAAGCGCGATTCATTAAACTTCTATTTTATATCTTCGAAGGTTTGGTTAAAGTTTTCAAAAAATAAATCTGCTTCTTCTTGAAGAACGTCTTCTTCCGCATTTTCAGGCAGCGGCGGAAGCTCGTCCAGCGTTTTCAGACCGAATTGTTCAAGAAAAGTCGGCGTAGTACCGTATAAAATGGCCCGCCCCGGACCATCGGCACGCCCTACTTCACACAATAGCGCCTTCGCGACAAGACTGTGTAAAATCCGCTCTGATTTTACTCCTCTGATTTCTTCAATTTCTGCTCTCGTAATTGGCTGTTTGTATGAAACAATGGCCAGTACTTCTAAAGATGCTTGAGAAAGGCCCTTTGACGGCACTTCAATCAGTTTTTTCAAGTAAGGCGCAAAGTCTTTTTTGGTAGAGAGCATGTACGTATCTGCATACTCAATAAGTTCAATCCCTCGTGTATCTCCGCGGTATTCGTCCGCCACATCCGCCATGATCGTGTTCAGTTCAGGCTCTTCGATTTCAAGCACTGTTAACAGCTGCTTTTTTGTAAGCCCTTCATCGCCTGCCGCATAAAGAAGGGCTTCCACAATAGCTTTCCAATTCACGATATCAAGCCCCATGAATGGATTCACTCCCCGTAATGTAAATATCTGAAAAATTGTGCTCCTGTTCAATGAGGACCAGCTGATTTTTCATCAGCTCAAGAACAGCTAGAAAGGTCACTACTAAATGTTCTTTTTGCTCATATGGAAACAGATCCATAAAGTTGATTCTCGTTCCTCTAGATTTCAAGCTGTGCACGATTTCGTTCATTCTGGCTTCGATTGGTATGTCCTGTCTTGTAATTGTTGTTTCCATCGGCCTGTTTATTTTTTTGCGTTTCAGCACTTTTTGAAAAGCTCCGATCATATCATAGACCGTGACAGAGAGCTTTTGCTCAGACTGTTTTACTTCTTTTGCATATTCACTCAAATCACTCGGCGGTTTCGTGAACGATTTTTGTCTTTCTTCTTCCCGTTCTTTTAATTCCTTCGCCGCATCTTTATATTTTCGATACTCAATCAGCTTTTCAATCAGTTCCTCCCGCGGATCTTCTTCTTCAAGCAATTCATCTTCAAAAAGCTCCTCCTCTTGCTTTGGGAGCAGCATTCTGCTTTTAATGCTGAGCAGCGTGGCAGCCATAACCAAATACTCGCTGGCCATATCGAGCTCAAGCACACGCATCGTATGTACATATAATAAATATTGTTCAGTGATCTTCGCCACAGGTATATCATATATGTCAATTTCAAGACGATTGATTAAATGAAGCAGCAGGTCCAATGGGCCCTCAAACGTATCAATTTTCACTTGATATTCTTCCATCATCTCACCATTTTCAAGTATCACTCTCATTGCCGGAAAAACTGGCTACCCTATAGTATAAGCCACCAAAAAGCTCTCGTCCAATACTATTTCATTTCCTGTTTTGAACAAGTTTGTACAGAATATTCAAAACACGAGAGGTGTTTGCTCGGAGCGCAGAAGCGGGAGAAAAAGCCTTAGCTTCTGGTTTTCCTTTCTAAGAAGCAATAGAGGCCGAGCGTTCTTTTTTCCTTTTATCCCTTCTATGGTACACTAAAAGCACATTAAAGGAGGAAACACCTTGTATCCGAAAGCTTATATAGAGTATCTCGTTGAGTTTCACGCGACACGGGATTATTTTGAATGCCATGAAATATTAGAAGAATTCTGGAAGGAAGACCCGCCAAAGAAACGAAAACGCTATTGGGTGGGCTTTATTCAGCTTGCAGTGGCTTTATATCATCACAGAAGGCAGAATACAGCCGGGGCAAAAAGACTGATGGCGAACAGCATCCGGATTCTTCAAGCAGAACACCGGGCAGTCGAAGACTTAGGGCTTGATCATGGCCGTTTGCTCGAGCTTATGCAATCGGTTTACGAACAAATTGAAACGGGCTCTGCCTATAAAAGCATTATGCTGCCAATCAAAGATAAGAAACTGGAGGAAGCATGCAGGATCGAATGCAGGAAAAAAAAGTATACATGGGGGCAGCCCAGTGCACTCAGCAACATATTTCTTATCGACAAACACCGTTTGCGGGATCGGACTGACGTCATCCGTGAACGTGAAAAAGAAATAGAACGCAGAAAAAAAAGCAGAGACTGATCACAGCCTCTGCTTAATTATTGTATGAAATGTCTTGATCCTGCTGACCTTGACAACGTTCGAAAAAGCTCTGCGTTAATTCATTTGGAACCAGTACTTGCGTTTTGAATAAATGCTTTAAAGCATCCATCATCTGTTTTCCGATTCCTTGATGGCGATGAGAAGGATTCACACTGATATGCCGGATCTCAACCTCAGAATCCTTTTTTTCGACTCCGATTGCTCCAACGATATCCTCGTCCTCTTTCCAAAGAAAGAGCTGGCGGTCTGTATCCGTTTCGTAGTCCTTAATTGTCTGCTGAAGCTGCTTAAGGTCTTTTTCATTCGGCATAAACGAAAGAAGCCCCATCGCAATCTTTTCAAACGATTTTTTATAACGAATTAACATAAAAACCCCTCTATATCCAAAATGTCCAGTCTGCTATTAACGGATACGAATAGGTGATCCGTTTTCTCACATTATATCATTTTCGCCATATTTTTAAACTGTTTTCAGCAAATTATTCAAATGAGCGGTTTAAATTTGCCATTTCAATGGCAGAAACAGCACAATCTACACCTTTGTTGCCCGCTTTTGTGCCGGCACGCTCGATAGCCTGTTCGATGTTTTCAGTTGTTACAATTCCAAAGATGACAGGTACACCAGTAGTGTTTGCTGCTTGCGCGATGCCTTTTGCAGCTTCATTGCAGACATAATCGTAATGTGTCGTCGCGCCTCTGATGACAGTGCCCAATGTGATAATAGCATCATATTTTTTTGTTTCCGCCATTTTTTTCGCAGCAAACGGTATTTCAAATGCGCCTGGAACCCAAGCCACATCAATGTCATTTGTGTCTACGCCATGTCTGAGCAGCGCATCTTCTGCTCCGCTCAGCAGCTTGCTCGTAATAAAATCATTAAATCTTCCTACTACGATTCCGATTTTAAGACCTGTACCAACTAAATTTCCTTGTATGATATTCATATGATTCCCATCCTTTTTTGTGATATTTATGATTAGAAATGAAGTAAATGACCTAGCTTGTTCATTTTGGTTTGCAAATATTTTTTATTGTGTTCTTTCGCCTCCATTTGAAGCGGCACTCTTTCTGAAATACTGAGTCCGTAGCCTTCAAGGCCTGCGATTTTTCGCGGATTATTCGTCAAAAGCTTCATATTCCGGACACCGAGGTCGCGTAAAATTTGTGCTCCGATGCCATAGTTGCGAAGATCCGGCAAGAATCCAAGCGCCTCATTGGCTTCTACGGTGTCATAGCCTTGTTCCTGAAGCTTATAAGCTTTTAATTTATTGATTAAACCGATGCCTCGTCCTTCTTGGCGCAAGTACAGAAGCACTCCACGGCCTTCTGCGGCAATTTGGTTCAGCGCAGCGTGCAGCTGCGGTCCACAATCACAGCGATGAGAGCCAAACACGTCACCTGTGAGACATTCTGAATGTACCCGGACCAATACCGGTTCTTCTCCGAACGGCACCTCTCCCATCACAAATGCGACATGCTCTTTTCCATCTACCTCATTTGTGTATCCATAAACCTTAAATGTCCCAAAATCAGTAGGCAGCGTAATGTCAACTTCACGCTCGACAAGTGTTGTCAGATTGTAACGGTATTGAATCAAATCCTTAATGGTGATCATTTTTAATTGATGCTTTTTCGCAATTTCAATGAGCTCAGGCACTCTCGCCATCGTTCCGTCTTCATTCATAATTTCACAAATGACGCCGGCTCCTGGAGATCCGCAGGCTTCAGCAAGATCAACAGCAGCTTCTGTATGGCCCGCTCTTTTCAGGACACCTCCTTTTTTCGCAATCAGCGGAAAAATGTGCCCCGGACGCTGAAAATCAGATGGCACGGATGTGCTGTCCAGCAATGCTTGAACGGTAAAAGATCTTTCTTGAGCGCTGATACCTGTCTTCGTTTCACGATGGTCTATGCTTACGGTAAATGCAGTGTGGTGAGAATCTGTATTATGCTCAACCATAGGATGAAGATCAAGCCTGTCTGCGATTTCCTCACTGAGCGGCGTGCAGATCAGTCCTCTCCCATGTGTCGCCATAAAGTTAATGACTTCCGGCGTTGCATGCTCGGCAAGAGCCACAAAGTCTCCTTCATTTTCTCTGTCTTCATCATCTACAACGATGATGACTTCGCCTTTTTTTAAAGCGTCCAGTGCTTCTTCTATCGGATGAAACATGCAAATCTTCCTCTCTAAAAGCCGTTTTCGCTTAAGAAGGCTTTTGTAATGGTTTGTTGGGTCTTATTTTCATTGGCTTTATGCAAAAATCGATACATATATTTTCCGATCATATCGCATTCGATATTCACTTTAGAGCCGATCGTTTTTTCTGAAAAGATCGTTTCGCTGATTGTATGCGGTATTAAGGAGATCGTCACTGTGTCTTCTGTCAGGCCGAATATGGTTAAGCTCACGCCATCCACAGTAATTGATCCCTTTAAAACCAATGTTTTTGTTAATGACGGGTCCAGTTTTAAATCATAGTAAACTGCGTTGCTTTTCTCTTCAATTCGTGTGATTTCCGCAGTTCCGTCGACATGGCCTGAGACGAAATGGCCTCCGAAACGGCCGTTTGCCGCCATTGCTCTTTCCAGATTTACTTTGCTTCCTTTTGTTAAATCATTCAGTGACGTAGCTTTGACTGTTTCAGGCATAACATCCACTGTGAATTGATTTTTTGTAAAATCAGTGACAGTCAGACAAATGCCGTTCACTGCAATGCTGTCGCCAAGATGAACATCCTCTAAAATCTTTGAGCATTTAATTGTTAAGGCCATTGAATGCCCTGCTTTTTTCATGGATTCGATTGTGCCTGTTTCTTCGATAATTCCTGTAAACATGGTCACCATCCTATTCCTTTGTCGGTTTTGCCGTCAGTTTGATATCACGGCCGATTTGGGTTATATCAGTGAATTGTAATAAGGGGACATCTTTCATTGATTGAAAACCTTCACCGGAGATTAAGCTGGGAGCATGCGTTCCTCCGATTAGTTTAGGGGCAAAATAGAAGATGATTTCTTGAAAACAGCCTTCTTTGACAAAGCTTCCGTGAACAGCTGAACCGCCTTCCACATACACCGACATGATGCCTTCTTCCGCTAGGATCTTCAAAACATCAGGAATTTGAATGCGCTCGGTTTCAAGTGTAAATATGTTCACTCCGAAAGCTGAAAGCCGTTTTTTCTTTTCCTCGTCTGCGCGTGCCGTCGTAAAAATCCATGTCGGCGCTATTTGATCGCAAATCACTTTAGCGTCCTCAGGAATCGAGAGTACGGTATCAAGTATGACCCGAACCGGCTGTTTTGTTACATTCGGCAGTCTGCAGGTTAAGCTCGGATTGTCGGCTTTCACTGTGCCAACTCCGACTAAAATGCTTTGGTGTGTTTTCCTGTATTGCTGAGCATCCTGTCTTGCAGCCTCTGACGTGATCCATTTGCTGTCACCCGTGCTGGTAGCTATCTTGCCGTCAAGGCTGGCAGCCGCTTTTAGCGTGACGTACGGAAGGCCTGTCCTCATAAAGTGCAGAAATTTTTCATTCAGCCTCTCCGCCTGGTCTGCCAGGATGCCTTCCCTTACCTCAATGCCAGCTTCTTTCATCATGCTGATCCCTCTTCCAGCCACAAGCGGATTAGGATCTCTCATCGCCACGAACACTCTTTTGATACCAGAGTTGATAATCAATTCTGCACATGGCGGTGTTTTTCCGTAATGGCTGCACGGTTCGAGTGTAACGTAAATGTCGGCACCCTCTGCATGTGCTCCAGCCATATGGATGGCATGAACTTCTGCATGAGCTTCACCATATTTTAAATGGGCGCCCATTCCGACAATTTGTCCGTCCTTTACGACAACAGCGCCGACGAGCGGATTGGATTCGGTCTGTCCTTCGCCCTGCTTCGCAAGATCTAAGGCCAGCTTCATATAATACTCTTCCATTTGTTTCCCTCCCCTCTTTTGTTATTTACCGTCAAAAAAGCCCCGAATTTATAAAAAATTCGGGGCTTTAGGTATTTTACGCAATAGGAAATAACACTATGCATTTTTAAACATTTTGCATAGCGGCTCATCATCCTTCTCCCATCCAGACTTTCACTGTCGGCTTCAGCTTAAACTGAATCCACCGCGTGCTTATGCACACGGGTCACGGGCTCTAAAGCAAATGTGCTTTACTACCGCCGGTCGGGATTTCCACCCTGCCCCGAAGGATACAATCTTTATTCATTTGTCCTTATTGGCTATTATAGCGATCCTTTTTAAAGTACGCAATGAAATAAACTTACAATTTGAGAAAAACAAAACATCACCCTTCGATCCGAAAGGTGATGTTTTTTAATCATTCACTTTTGCAACCTTGATTAATCCGTCGATCCGCTTTGATTTGCTGAAGTATGCCTTAATCTTGTCACCTTCTTTTATATCAGATAAATCCTGATTTAATTTTTTTCCGTTGAAGATGATTTTCGTTCCGTTTTCTGCTACTCCATGATACTCTGAGCCGTCAATTTTCGTCACTTTATATTCCTGGATGGTGTATTCCTCTTCTTCCGAGGACAAGGTTTGTCCAATTGCTGTCGGAACATCCTTCAGCTCAACGTCATTTATGTACATATAACCGCCTGCAAGTAAAAGCAAAAGCACTAACAGAATGGTAATCTTGGTTTTTATTCTTCCCATTTCTAAACCTCCAGCCAATATGAATCTATTCATTCATATGAGTTATTCCTTTTTTTCATGAATAAAAAACCGTAAATTCTCGTAAATTATTAATATAACGATGCATAACGGGAATATGTTTCACATTTCTGCAAAAATTTCTTTTCTATAGATATACGAATTTATGTTCTGTTTTTAGGGGATGAACGTAAAAAAGATATAAAAAAAGCAGCCCCAATGGGAAACTGCTTGATCCTAATTTGTTTTGCGCATTTCGTTAAACGGGTAGAAAACAAACTTTGACGTACCCGCAATTTGTTTTTTCGTGAAGAGGCCAAGTCCGTTACGGCTGTCCATGGAATTCCGACGATTGTCACCCATCACAAAATACTTGTTATCAGGCACTTTAACCGGGCCGAAATCATCGGTCAAATGGTCAAAACCGTCCTGTTTCGCTCTCTTTTTATTAGCCGCCAAATAAGGTTCGTCCACCTTTTTCCCGTTAATATAGAGCTGGTCATTTTTCATCTCAACCGTATCGCCGGGAAGGCCGATAATACGTTTGACATAGTGAACATCATCTCCGTTTAACACGACGATGTCTCCTCTATCAAACTCGCCGATGTATTTGACTGTCATATTAACAAAGACCCTTTCACGGTTGTGAAGTGTAGGATACATAGAGTCACCATCAACGACATACGGCGCAAAAATAAAGTTGCGGATGAGCAAAGCAAGAACGACAGCAATCACAATTGCTTTTGCCCATTCTAATATTGATTTTTTCTTCGAAACATTTTCTGATTTCAACTGATTTCCTCCAATAAACAACGGTCTTCAATTTATGTTATCACGAATCGAAAAAAAATCCCATTAGGACCATTGAAGTGATTTTACAAACTGTTAATCTTCATCTTCTACCCACATCATGCCTATTTTTTCTTGTCGATCATAACTAGGCCTGAAAATATTGAAAGAAATGAATCGCATAATTCAGAAGCGATGGACTCAGAAGAAAGAGAGTTCTCATATGCAAAATCTTTAGATCGTATATAAAGCATGAGGTTACGGGCAGTTTGTTCATTTACTGCATTCCATTGATCTCCCAGTCCATGATACCCATGGCACTTGACAAAACAATTAACGTCATGAAGGTTACTGGAATGTTTGCGGCAACCTATTTCACAGGTGATAACCGCACCCCGTTTTTTGCTTTCATAATATGTTTAAAATCATTCAAGCTCGAAAACATGGATCAGCCTCCAAAAAATAAATCCAATATATTCCCGGCAGTTGAAGACTCTTTATTATAAAATTCTGAATATCCGCAGTTCTTACAGTAAACCACTAGAAATCGGTTATGCTGCACGTCAAACAGCTTTGATAATCCCGTGCCGGTTGTGGCTATTTCTTTTTGTCCGGCTTCTGTACTGCCGCATTTTATACAGCCTTTGTTGTCCATATCGCGATCTCCTTTTCATTACATCACGTTTGTTTGATTTATTTTACTACAAAATACCAATCCCAATGAACCGTACTACTTTAAAGTTTACTTAATTTTGATTACATACTAATTGGGTTCGTTTCTCAGCTTGGTAAATCTTCTGGAGAAACGGAAAAGCTCCATGACCAAAACATTCAAACTCAGCCAAACACCGCCGAAGGCGTAACCCGCAGCAACATCACTCGGATACTGCTCATAAAGTACACACGGCTCAGCCCGATGAGGAATAAAACGATAATAAACAAAAAAACGCAACAGTTTGCAGACACGCCTTGTGAGAATGACGCACAAAAAGATAAGCATAAAAACCAAAAATGACAAATGCCGTTAACGTCTGTTCGCTTGGGAATGGATATAATACATGACTTTCCAAAGGAGCGTGAACAGGATGAAGGGAATGAAAGAGCCGTCTGATTCCCTCTTCATAAAGCTCTCCACCAATGACTAGGAAAAATAAGAAAGAGAGTTCGATTTTCCAACCTTGCCCTTTGAATACCGTCCAAAGAAAAGTTAGAACAATAACGGCTAACAGAACACCTCTCGAGGCAAAAGCTATCTGAATTGCAGCTGGGCCCAGTCTATACCCGATCCAATACGACATGCTCACTCCCACACAGCTCCCCAATCCGGCCGCTAACATGCTTAGCACCCAGTTTAACTTTTCTTGAAACACGAGAACACCGACATAACCCATCAGAAACTCTCCCGGTCCAAGTAAAGTTAGAAGCTCTAACATCAAGACAATAAACAAGACGGCATATCCGTACTGTTCGAGCAAACCCGTCAAAACTTGCACGGATTCTCCTTAAACTTTTTTGTTCTTTTATCATTCCCAATCCACTTTTTGTATAATCAGCACAATTTCACCTTCAGTCGTCCAACAACATTGTCTATGGCGGGATCTTCTCTCCTATACTCGTCACTCATACATTCTTTTTTGACATAGGAGGAGCAATAGCATGAAATGGGAGGAAACAAAAGATACACAGGGAGTTTGCCAAAATTTTGGGCAGTTCTTTCTGCCACCGAGTCAGGTGTTTGTTTGCCTACCTCATTCCTTGGCCATTCCCCATTTTCCCCGTTTGAGGTTCGAAATGATAAAGTATTTCACTTAGTTTCGTACATGAAGAGGTAAATTCTTTGCTCACCGAACTAGGATAGCGGCGCATGACGATTACTGCATTGCATAACCACTAGTTATTTAGTGAGCCGGGTGCAATGTATATGCATTTTGAGTCAGCACAGGATGATCCTATTACATTCGCCAGAAAAGCAGCTGCCGCATTCAGAGTAGTTAAAAGAATAGACAGATAGCTGGGCTTCCAGAAGCTTTAAAAGAGGATCTTTTTTCGAGCATTTTTATAAATCAATAAAAACAGGCATCTCCTAAATATTTTTGCCGATAAGTTTACGCTAATCAACTCTAGCACTAATACATATAAACAATAGAATGATATGAAAGGAGACTTAATAGTATGATTGATTATCCTATTAATATAAACAACGTTTCCGGGAACAGTGTAATTAACGTAGGTGGCGCTTTTATGATCAGGCCTTTAACTTTGTCCAAATCTGTGTTTGGCTCCGGAGGTTTAAACACAGGAATTGTCTTTGAAAATAACTTTGTAAGCAAGGCTAAAATGATTAATCATCAATTTACTGATCAGAACGTCACCAAAACTTTTTAATGTATTCAATACACGGGGGTCACTAACTAAACACCTGGTTTTGCCAACCGCCATCAGCATTCGGCGGTTTTTTATTGAACATTTTTGGCCAATAAAAAAAGCTTCCTCTCTAAGAGGAAGCCTTTTGCCTGCCGATTAGCCTTCTACACGAACTTCTTTCATGACATCGCCATTAGACATGTTTTTCGCGAATTCTAATCCGCTTGTTACTTTACCAAATACAGTGTGAACACCGTTCAAATGAGGCTGTGGCTCATGAACGATGAAAAATTGGCTGCCGCCAGTGTCTTTTCCGGCATGTGCCATAGAAAGTGCGCCCGCCTCATGTGTATGCGGGTTGCCTTCTGTTTCACATTTGATTGTGTATCCCGGACCGCCTGTACCAGTTCCGTGCGGGCATCCGCCTTGGCTGACGAAGCCAGGGATCACTCGGTGGAATGTAAGCCCGTCATAAAAGCCTTCGTTCGCAAGCTTTTCAAAGTTTGCAACAGTTCCAGGTGCAGCTTCAGGATAAAGTTCAAATTCAATTTTGTTCCCGTCTTCTAATAAAAAGTAACCTGTTTTCAATTGTATGCCTACTTTCTTTATTTTAATTTTCAAAGGAGATTATGTATGATAGGTTATAGCCTGTCTCTCCTTGTCGCGGCTATTATACCACACCTTTCGGGGGAAAACGAATCTCCCGAGCTTTACTAAAAAATAAAAATGAAACCTGAATCTCTTTATCTCCGTCTAACCTAACGGAACTGTATTTTTCATGATTCAGGTCCTCACAAAGCAGCACTATCCAGCTGCTTGTGAAATTGAAGGAGGTCAAACTGCTTTGAAGAAAATTTGGATTGGAATGCTGGCAGCGGCCGTTTTGCTGCTGATGGTTCCGAAGGTCAGTCTCGCGGATGCCGCAGTTGGAGATGTCATTGTAACACTGGGTGCTGATTTGTCAGAATCTGACAAACAAAAAGTGCTTGATGAAATGAATGTCCCTGATAATGCCACAACGGTAACCGTGACCAATAAGGAAGAACATGAATATTTAGGAAAATATATATCGAACGCGCAAATCGGATCGAGAGCGATTTCTTCATCGTCAATCACCATTGCCAAAAAAGGCTCCGGATTGAATGTTGAGACCCATAATATCAGCGGCATCACAGATGAAATGTACCTGAATGCACTGATGACAGCCGGTGTTAAAGATGCGAAGGTGTATGTTACAGCACCGTTTGAAGTATCCGGGACTGCCGCTTTAACTGGATTGATTAAGGCGTATGAAGTTTCTTCTGACGAAGCGATCTCGGAGGATGTTAAGCAGGTCGCCAACCAAGAGCTTGTCACGACATCAGAGCTTGGAGACAAAATCGGTAACGAAAATGCGGCAGCCCTGATTGCAAAAATCAAAGAAGAGTTTGCTAAAAACGGGGTGCCTGATAATAAAGCTGACATCGAAAAACAAGTGGATGACGCAGCTTCTGATTTAAACGTCACACTTACAGACAGCCAAAAGAATCAGCTTGTCTCCCTATTCAATAAGATGAAAAACGCTGACATTGACTGGGGACAGGTCAGTGACCAGCTAGATAAAGCGAAAGATAAGATTACGAAATTCATAGAATCAGATGAAGGCAAAAACTTCATCCAGAAAGTCATTGATTTCTTCGTATCTATCTGGAATGCGATTGTATCTATATTCAAATAGGAAAAGCGCCGAAAAATCGGCGCTTTCTTTTATTGCTTTACACCCGTTTTAAATGGCAGATCAAGTTTTACAATATCTTCGTATGTTTCTCGCTTCACGACTAAATGAGCCTCACCGTTTTCGACAAATACAACGGCGGGTCTCGGAATACGGTTATAATTGTTGGCCATGCTGTATCCATAAGCGCCTGTACAAAAAACGGCAAGAAGATCGCCTTCTTTTACTTCCGGCAGGTTAATATCCCAAATCAGCATATCTCCGCTTTCACAGCACTTTCCGGCAATTGATACCGTTTTGTCATGCGCTTCTCCGATCCTGTTGGCTGCCGCAGCTTCATATTTAGCTTGGTAAAGCGCAGGACGAATATTGTCGTTCATGCCTCCGTCTACAGCCACATATTGGCGGACACCCGGCACTTCTTTTTGAGAGCCAACCGTATAAAGAGTTGTGCCTGCGTCTCCCACGAGAGAACGGCCCGGTTCGATCCAAATTTCCGGAATGTCAAAACCGTAACGGGAAGCATTTTCTTTCACAGCTTCGATAATTTTTTCAACGTATTCAGTGGCATGAAGCGGTTCATCATCTTCCGTATAACGAATGCCGAAACCTCCTCCAAGATTCAGCACCTTGGATACAAATGAATATGAATCTCTCCATTCGTCTAGTTTTTTGAAGATTTTTTCCGCTGCTAACACAAAACCGGCCGTATCAAAGATTTGCGAGCCGATATGGCAATGGACACCCAGCAGCTGAATGTGTTCCGATTGTAATACTTGTTCAATGGCCCGTTCAGTTTGTCCGTTATGAAGATCGAAACCAAACTTTGAATCTTCCTGGCCCGTTGTAATGTAGTCATGCGTATGCGCTTCTACTCCGGGCGTGATCCGAAGAAGAACATCGATGGAGTGACCCGTTTCTTTACATAGGTCTTCAAGAAGCGCAATTTCATAGAAATTATCCACCACAATGCAGCCGATGCGGTGCTCAAGCGCCATGCGCAGTTCTTCCCTGCTCTTATTGTTTCCATGAAAGTGGATGCGTTCTGCCGGAAAGCCTGCCGCAACAGCCGTATAAAGCTCTCCTCCGGATACGACATCTAAAGAAAGTCCCTCTTCCTCAGCGAGCTGAATCATTGCGACTGATGAGAATGCTTTGCTCGCATATGCCACCTGTGCTTTCAGCCCTGCAGAAATAAACGCCTGCTTAAAGCTTTTAGCACGCTCACGTATTAAAGCCACATCATATACGTAAAGAGGTGTACCATATTTCTCCGCTAAATAGAGAGCATCCACACCTCCGATTTCTAAATGACCATGTTGATTTTGTCTGCTTGTGCCGTGTAAGAACAATGTCATTCCCTCTTTCTCCGCTTATGGATGAAAGGACAGTTTTATGGACTGTCCCTTCATAATTAAGACATACATTATCATACTCTTCAGTCAGTTTCAATGCGATTATGAATTGGTAGGCTGCCTTAAGCGATTTTTGGGGTGAACGATGCTGGGTCTTACTTTTGCGCCAGGTTTCGCTGTGCGGACAAGAACCTGCCACAGCGCCTTTCCGTTAAAGGGAATCAGCGGCCATAAGTACGGTGTCTGAAGGGATTTGATGCTTGCCATGGCAATAATTAGCACTGTAAATCCGATGACGAGCCCTTTTATATGAAATAAAGCAACGAGTATCATGAGGACAAGACGGCTCATTTTGTTTGCCAAGCTTAATTCATAACTAGGCGTCGTAAAGGTTCCAATCGCCGCAAGTGAGACGTACAGAATCACCTCAGGAGAAAAAAGGCCGACCTCAATCGCAATCTGCCCGATCAGAACAGCGGCAATTAAACCCATTGCTGTCGATAAAGCCGTCGGTGTGTGAATGGCAGCCATTCTGAGAAACTCGATTCCTAAGTCAGCTAAAAATATCTGCAGGATGATCGGGATATGCGTATCTTTATTTAAACCGATAAATTTCATGTTGTCCGGGAGCAGATCAGGCTGAAGCACAAAGAGAAACCAGATCGGAAGAAATAAAGTAGAAGCAAGAATACCGAAAAATCTTACCCATCTTAAAAAGGTCCCGACTGAAGGCGCCTGCCTATATTCTTCAGCATGCTGCACATGGTGAAATAAAGTCGTCGGGGTAATGATCACACTCGGCGATGTGTCCACTATAATGATAACATGGCCTTCTAGAACATGATTTGCGGCCACATCCGGTCTTTCTGTATAGCGCACGAGCGGAAAAGGATTATAGCTTTGATTAACAATGAATTCCTCGACAGTTTTGTCTGCCATTGTTAATCCATCGACATCAATGGATGCAATTTCTTTTTCTACGATCTCAACCAGATCCGGATCAGCTATATCTTCTATATAACAAATGCTTAAATCCGTCTTTGACCGCTCACCAACTTTAGTCATCTTGACTCGAAGGCGTTCGTCTCTGATCCGCCTTCTGAGAAGGGCCGTATTGACGACGATATTTTCAACAAATCCGTCTCTGGCTCCCCTGACTACCTTTTCCGTATCAGGTTCTTCCGGGTTTCTGCCCGGATAGCTTCTGACGTCAATTATAAATGCGAAGCCTGCACCTTCAACAATGACAGCGACGAGCCCGGACAGCACTTGGTCGGTGGTTTCATCCAAGGTTTTTACTTTTTCGACCTGGGCGTTAAGCAGCCTGTTTTCGACGATGTCGACCAGCTCATCAGGGTCTTCTTTCCGATTGTTAATGGCAACAAGCTCTCTCATTAAATGAATAATATAGGCTGTATCGCATAATCCATTTAGATAGTAAAGCTGGATCTCTTTATCTAAAATCGTGAGCTTGCGAACACCTACATCATAGCTCGTCCCCATCCCAACACGGTTTTTGAAATACTCTTCATTTTTAGCTGGATTCCGATAAACCCGAATTTTCTCTTCCTTGTGGTCCGGCATGATACCCGCTCCTTTCTAAAATAAACTCGACCGCTTTCATGGTGATTGGCGACCCTTTTGAGATATCGTCTTTTCTGCCCATTTTGCCGATATCCCCGATACCGACAATAAGCGGGAGATCAAGTTTATCAAGGCAATAGACTGTATCTCCACTCATTCTGTGGTCATCAAATTCCCTTTCCCCGACTTTATCGACGCCGTATTCAGTTATTTCTCCATTGCGGTCAATGCTTACATCGACCCTGGTCCATTCAGCCTGATGTGTTTTTGACGCGACCGCAATCACACCGAGCACTTCAATAGACGGATGGGTTGCGACATAGGTTAGAGCGGCTTCTCCTGGACCCTCTCCTTGAAGGCCGGAGTCGTCAAACATGACAAATACAGGATCATACGGTGCTGAGGCGATCAGCTTGACAAGCTCGGCGCCGCTGCGGGTGGAAGGATTCCCTTTTGATTGTGAAATGCATCGGCCTCCCACTTTGCTTGCGGCGTATTCAATTGTTTTAGCGGCATAAACATCCCCGTCTGTTACCAGTATGACCTTGCGTTTTGTCGTCATGTCGGCATTATCCTTTCGGTTTGAAAATAACAGCTACGATAAAGGCGAAAAGAATAGCGGCTGAGATACCGGCCGAGGTCAGCTCAAAAATCCCCATGCCGATTCCGATAAATCCGTGTATATGCGCCTGATGCATGGCGCCGTGCAGAAGACTGTGACCGAAGCTGACGATCGGAACGGTGGCGCCTCCTCCGGCAAATTCAATAAATTTATCGTAAATGCCGAAACCATCTAATATTGCACCGATTACAACAAATGATGTCATGACATGAGCTGGCGTCAATTTAAAAATATCCAAGAGCAGCTGGCCGACGATACAAATGGCCCCGCCGCAGACAAAAGCCAAAAGGTAGTCCATGTTAAGATGCACCTCCTGCACGCTCAAATACAACCCCGTGGGCGATAGTCGGGATGGTTTCTTTTTGCTGGATCATCGTCGGGCTTAATAGCGCCCCGGTCGCCACGACAAATACACGGTTTAGTTTTCCTTCTCTCAGCTGCTTAAAAATATGAGAGTAGGTGACAACCGCTGAACAAGCACAGCCGCTCCCCCCGGCAAAGACCTGCTGATCCGGAGTGTAAATCAGAAGCCCGCAATCATCATGCTTTGTGCCGACTGGATATCCATCTTCTTTTAAAATGTCTTTTACGATTGGAGAACCGACGCCTGACAGGTCACCTGTCAGGATTAGATCATAGTCATCCGCTGTCCGGTTGAGATCTTTAAAGTGCTGCTTAATCGTATCAGCTGCAGCCGGAGCCATAGCCGATCCCATATCAAAAGGATCTGTAATTCCTAAATCAGAAACCTTCCCGACAGTCGCACTTGTGATTTGGATATCACCCGGTGTCTGACTGATGACAACTGCACCGCTTCCGGTTACAGTGGAGGTAGCAGTGTCCGGTTTTTGGCCTCCGTATTCTGTCGGATAGCGAAACTGTCTTTCCGCAGTTGCATTGTGACTGCTGGTGGCAGCGAGTGCCCTTTTGGCAAACCCGCCATCAACTAAGGCTGATGCGACAGCCACTGTTTCCATTGATGTTGAACAGGCGCCAAACATACAAAGAAATGGGATTTTCAAGTGTCTTGCGACATAGTTAGCCGTCACGTTTTGGTTCAGCAAGTCGCCTGCCAGCAATAGGTCAATATCATCTTTTGTCAGATTGTTTTTTTGAAGCGCAACATTAACAGCGTCTTCCATCAGCTGCCGTTCCGCCATTTCCCAGCTTTTTTGATTACAATGCATTTCGTCATAGGTTTTATCAAATAAAGAGCCGAGCGGTCCGTCTTTTTCCTTTGGTCCTGCTGCCGTTCCCGCTGAGTTGACAAATATGGGATGTTCAAATACCCAGGTTTGCTTTCCTGTTAATTTCATTTTCTTCTCCTCCTATGACATCAGTTTCTCAAAAGCAAACCGAATCATTCCAACGATGTATGCAGCTACAACTCCGAAAACAATAACATTTCCTGCCAGTTTAAACATATTTGTCGCTACTCCAAGCACTAATCCTTCGCTTTTATATTCAAGAGCCGCGCTTGCCATACTGTTGGCAAAACCTGTGACAGGTACGGCTGAACCTGCGCCTGCGAATTGTCCGATTCTGTCATAGATTCCAAACCCTGTAAGCAGGGCAGAAATTAATATCAGCGTTGCAGCTGTTGGATTCCCCGCAGTTTTTTCATTGAAATCAAAAAAATGGATATAAAAATTTTGCAGACCTTGCCCGATTGCACAAATCAGTCCGCCCACTAAAAAGGCTTTTACACAGTTCCAGACGTAAGGGGGCTTAGGCTGATATGTTTTCACTTTTGATTTGTAATTTTCTTTTATGTTTGTCATCTTGAAACCTCCTTATGAATGGTCAATAAAGTACAGCCAGTGAAATAAAGATCCCGCGATTTTCCCAATCACGATGGCCATTAATAAAATAATGATTTTACTTCTGAGCCCGATTCGTTTTGCCAAAATCGGCAGGACATTTAAAACCTCTGTAAGAGCAGCAGCTAGCATCCCGACGAACAAACCTGCCAGAAGCCCGACCGGCACAGCTATCCATTTTGTTAGATAAAGATGATTCATATGAAGCGTCTCCCATCCCCCGCAAACCGCGCCAAGAATAACAGCCGCTTCATAAGCCTGAACAAATCTCATTGTTTTGGTGAGCTGCATCAGCCGCGGAATGATTCCCATTACGGTTAAAAAAGCAACGAAACCCGCCCCCACCGTTATGCCTCCGCCGAGCCCGACAAAAATAATGAACAATACACTAACGATCATGCAGATCCTTTATGGTTTCTTGATTCTCATGCATGGCCACATATTGATCGAGATCAAGCTGATAGTTAAACATCTCAACCTCCAGCGGGCTGGGCTCTTCATTTAGGCGCTTTTTAAATATGTGGTTAAAAAACACGATCATCCCCAGTCCCAAACCGATGCTGTATGGGATTTGAAGCAAATATGGATAGTCATTCCTCTCTCCGGTTATGATTTCATATAGTGCGATATGAACATCTCTCATGCTTACATCCTCATGAAAGTTCATGATGGCAAGACACGATCCAATAAACAGAAGCAGCCAGACACCGATAAATAGAACCGTTGATAAATTTCGCTTTCGATATTGAATTTCAACAATGGTTTCTGCTCCGCCTACGGTTTGAACATCAAGTGTCGGATCTTGTAAATGAATGGCTCTGAGGACTTGTATGATATCCAGAATTACGATATTTTTATCTTTTTCGCTCACCTGATAAAGCGGCATAGCCGAAAGTTTCTTTTTCAGCTGAAGCTGCCCTTCTATTTGCGCGGCATCTCCAACGGTAATAATATCCCCTGGATGTGCCAGCACCCGGTGGCGAAGCCGGATAAATATTCGTCGTTCCATCATTGATCACCATCTTTCGGTGGTTATATATGTAGTATGTGGTTCGATTTTGTTCTCATTCATCCGCTCGAAAAGACCATAAATTACCACGCTTTTGCACACAAAAAAGCTAGCCTGCACTGCAGACTAGCCATCCGTATGATCCATTTGAACCTTGATCTGTTTTAATATTTTCTTTTCAAGCCTGGAAACCTGCACCTGAGAGATCCCGAGCCGCTCAGCCACCTCGGACTGTGTCTGGTCTTTATAATATCTGAGATAGACGATTAGTTTTTCCCTTTCCTCCAAATCGCTGATTGCTTCTTTCAGCGCAATTTTGTCAAACCATTTTTCTTCTGAGTTGTCAGCGATTTGATCAAGCAGGGTAATCGGATCTCCGTCATTTTCATAAACGGTTTCGTGAATCGAAGATGGAGCCCTTACCGCCTCTTGGGCCAGTACAACATCCTCAGCTTCAATCTCCAAATGGTCAGCGATCTCCTGCACCGTCGGCACTCTGCCCAGTGTTTTCGAAAGCTCATCCTTTGCGCGCCGGATTTTGTTTCCAAGCTCTTTTAATGACCTTGATACCTTTACGGTTCCGTCATCACGGATAAATCGTTGGATTTCTCCGATAATCATCGGCACTGCATACGTTGAAAAACGCACATCATAGGTTAAATCAAATTTGTCAACAGATTTTAACAGCCCGATGCAGCCGATCTGGAAGAGATCGTCAGGCTCATATCCTCTGTTTAAAAACCGCTGTACGACAGACCAAACAAGACGCATGTTTTTTTCTATGAGGAGGTCTCTTGCCTGCTGGTCGCCATTTTGGCTTTGTTTGATTAATTCCTTTACTTCATGATCCTTCAGCTGAGCGTTTTTGCCGTTTTTCTTAACCTCCACATCCATAACAAATCTCCTTAATTACAAAGCGCTTTGCTTTTTGATAAGTGCTTTGTTAAGCGAATCGTTGTTCCCATTTCAGGCGATGAATCGATACTGACATCATCCATGAAATTTTCCATAATGGTAAAGCCCATTCCAGAGCGCTCAAGCTCAGGCTTAGTCGTAAATAGAGGCTGACGGGCTTCTTCAAGATCTGTAATGCCTAAGCCTTCATCACGAATAGTCATATATACGACATGATCTTCCAGCGTCACTGAAATGTAAACTTTTCCTTCACAGTTCTCTTCATATCCATGGATAATCGCATTCGTGACAGCCTCTGACACGACTGTTTTGATTTCAGTCAGTTCATCCATTGTCGGGTCCAGCTGAGCTATAAATGATGCAACTGTCACACGGGCGAACGATTCATTCTGACTGAGGGCAGAAAACTCAATGTGCATTTCATTTTTCATGATGCCACCCCCAGTGTCAGGAGCGCCTGCTGTTCAGATTGTTCAAATCGGATAATTTTAAACAGACCCGACATATCAAACAATCGCTTCACCGCAGGAGAGATAGCGCAAACGACCATTTCCCCGCCAATTTGCTTAATTTGCTTGTATCTTCCTAAAATAACGCCAAGCCCCGAGCTGTCCATAAAGGAGAGGTCCTCCAAGTTCAGCACGATATGGCGAATATCATCCTTCTCCAATGATTGAGTCACTTTTTGCTTCAGGGTTTCAGCCGTATGGTGATCGAGTTCGCCTGTTAATCGAATACAAAGCACAGATTCTTTGACATTCATGTCAATTCCAAGGCTCATGCTCATTCCTCCTTGATATGATCGGATAATGAGTGTTTCGATTTCGACGGAATGAATTCCTTCACCGTGACAAAACTAGTGGTCATTCGGCATAATTACTTAAATTTTGTCCAGTCTCCCATCGTCCGCTTTAAGAATGTGATAAACCCGGCTTTCTTCATATCTTCTTTTGCAGCAACAGGACTTTCAGCGAGTACTTCTCCATCCTTTTTCAGAACAAGAGTGCCAAGCTCTTGGCCTTTTTGAATCGGAGCACTAATATTGTCCTTCATCTTGATTTCTTTTTTCACATCGTTCATATCCTCGCCTTTTTTCGTCAATATTGAAATCGGCTCAGATGTAGTGAGTTCGATAAATTTTTGTTTCCCTTTTTTGACCTTTACTTTTGCTACTGTTTGATTTCGTTTATATAAAGGATGCGTTTCATATTGGCTAAAGGCGAAGTCAAGCATTTTTGTCACTTGCGCGTTTCTTTCTTTAGGCGTGCTCGCTCCGAATACAACCGCTATGGCCCGCATGTTTCCTTTTTTAGCCGAAGCAGTCAGACAATATTTCGCTTCGCCTGTATAGCCTGTTTTTACGCCGTCTACACCAGGATAAAATTTGATAAGGCGATTTGTATTTACAAGCCAAAACTTTTTATCTGTATTTTCACGCAGATAATCTTCATACGTGCCGGTAAACTTCGTAATTGATTCGTATTTCAATAATTCCTTAGCCATGATTGCCATGTCATAAGCAGAGCTGTAGTGTCCTTCCTCGGTCAGTCCTGTTGGGTTTTTAAAGGATGTATTTTTCAATCCCAGCTCTTTTGCTTTTTTATTCATTTTCTTCACAAATTCTTCTTCAGAGCCGGAAATAAATTCAGCCATGGCGACGGAAGCGTCATTTCCCGAAGCGATTGCGATGCCTTTCAGCATTTCTTTGACAGTCATTTCTTCGCCGGGCTCAAGGAATATCTGTGAGCCGCCCATTGACGCCGCATGCTCGCTTGTACGGACCTTATCACTCATTTTGATTTTGCCTTTATCTAAAGCTTCCATAATCAAAAGCATCGTCATAATTTTCGTCATGCTTGCAGGCGCCAGTCTCTCATTGCTGTTCTTGTTGTAAAGCACTTTTCCCGTGTCACGTTCTATCAGCACCGCAGACTTCGCTTCATGAGCAAGCTCCGATGTACGTTTTCCGTCTTGTTTTGCAAATGCAGACGGTGCAAATGTAAGCAGCATTATACCAATCAACAAAGTGGATAAAAGACGTTTCATCTCAAAAGCCCTCCATTTCATAATCCTTTTTATTTTTTCCAAGCGTGATGGTTTTATACGCCACTGATGGAAAATGTTTCGAATTTTGGGCATAAAAAAAGACAGCTGTGTGATATCAGACACAGCTGTCTTTTGGTCCTGCATTGATTCATATTTATTCGTACTGAGCGACGATCGCTTTAACAAGCTTTAAGAATCCAGCTTTTACTTTTTCGGTCACTTCCATAACTTCATCGTGACTTAAAGGCTGATCCAGAATTCCGGCTGCCGCGTTAGAGATGCAGGAAATGCCAAGAACCCGCATTCCCGCATGATTCGCTACAATGACTTCCGGAACAGTAGACATGCCGACTGCATCAGAGCCCATCGTTCTTAAGAAACGGACTTCTGCCGGTGTTTCGTAAGAAGGTCCTGTCACAGCAGTGTACACGCCTTTTTGAATTGGGATATTAAGGTCTTTCGCAATCTTTTCAGCCAGGCTGGACAGATCTTTGTCATAGGCTGAAGACATATCTGGAAATCTGGCGCCGAAATCTGCTTCGTTTGGCCCGATTAACGGGTTTGTTCCCATAAAGTTGATATGATCGGTAATAATCATTAAATCTCCCGCACGGAATTCAGTGTTGACACCGCCTGCGGCATTTGTCACGATCAACGCTTCCACACCGAGCGCTTTCATCACGCGTACAGGGAATGTGACTTTCTCCATTGAGTAGCCTTCATAAAAATGAAAGCGGCCCTGCATTGCAATGACGGAAACTCCTTCAAGAGTGCCAAGCACAAGCTGTCCGGCATGCCCTTCAACAGTAGATACCGGGAATTCAGGTATATCTTCATATTTCAGCTTGACCGGATTTTCGATTTCGTCCGCCAAAATGCCAAGACCTGAGCCTAAAATAAGGCCGATCTTTGGAGATTCCGGCAGGTTTTGTTTAATAAAAGCGGCTGCGCGTTCAATTCTGTCCTTCAAGAAACAGTCCCCCTATTGTAATAAAGATAAAAAGCTTTTCCCGTATTTCGGTTTATTTGTTTGGAAATTATCAGCGATCGTTGCGCCAATATCGGCAAATGTATCTGCAAGCGGCAGCATTTGCGCTTTCTTATGTTTTTTGCTGTAAGCGAGAATCGGCACATACTCGCGTGTATGGTCAGTCCCATGATGAATCGGATCATTGCCGTGGTCGGCTGTAATAATTAACAGATCGTCTTCTCTCATTTTTTCAAACACTTCCGGAAGCCGCGCATCAAATTCTTCAAGCGCGCGTCCGTAGCCTTCAGGGTCACGGCGGTGTCCGAATAACGCGTCAAAATCAACAAGGTTCGCAAAGCTCAGACCCGTAAAATCTTCTCCCAGCGTATCGATCACCTTGTCCATTCCGTCCATATTAGAAACCGTTCTGCGTGAAGAAGTAATGCCTTCTCCGTCGTAAATATCAGAGATTTTACCGATTGAAATCACATCTAAGCCGCAGTCTTTCAATTCATTCATGACAGTGCGGTCAAACGGCTTCAGCGCATAATCATGGCGGTTTGGCGTCCGTTTGAATTGACCCGGCTCTCCGACGAACGGCCGTGCAATAATGCGGCCAACCATATATTTCGGATCAAGCGTCAGCTCTCTCGCCGTTTCGCAAATGCGATACAGCTCCTCAAGCGGCACAACCTCTTCGTGAGCGGCAATTTGCAGAACAGAGTCAGCAGACGTGTAAACAATTAAAGCCCCTGTCTCCATGTGCTCCTGGCCAAGCTCATCCAAAATCGCTGTGCCGGAAGCCGGCTTGTTTCCAATAATTTTGCGGCCAGATCTCTTTTCCAGCTCTTGAAGCAATTCATCAGGAAAGCCTTCCGGGAACACTTTAAACGGTTTATCAATGTATAAACCCATAATCTCCCAATGGCCGGTCATCGTATCTTTGCCGTTTGACGCTTCTTGCATTTTTCCATAATAGGCAAGCGGATGTTCTGTTTTTTCTACACCTTTGATATCTTCGATAAGACCAAGGCCGAGCTTTGCCATATTCGGCATATGTAATCCGTTCATATGCTCGGCAATATGACCGAGCGTATGAGCGCCTTCGTCATTAAAGTCAGCGGCATCCGGCGCTTCGCCGATTCCGACTGAGTCCATCACAATTAAAAACACACGATTATATTTGTATGCAGGCATCTTGAAAGCCTCCTTTTTTTCTATACGTCTATTGTATCGCTAAGAGGTCTGACAACTCAAGTATAAACCGTTTTCATTCCCGTTGACAATGTATTTGGAAATAATGAGAAACTTCAATATTTTCTGTCGCTCTAAACAAAAAAGCCGCAGCCACCTGCGGCTATGCTCGCGGATGAAACTGCTTGTACACATCCTTCAGCCTTGTTTTCGTCACATGCGTATAAATTTGCGTCGTGGATATATCCGCATGACCGAGCATTTCCTGCACCGCTCTTAAATCTGCCCCGTTCTCAAGCAGATGCGTCGCAAAGGAATGCCTGAGTGTATGCGGAGTCAGCTCTTTCTTAATGCCGGCTTCCAATGCGATTTTTTTCAGGTTCTTCCAAAATCCCTGGCGGCTGATCTGTTTGCCGTGATGATTTAAAAAGAGGGCGTCAGATACATTATTTTTTAACAGTTTTCCCCTGGCTTTTGTCATATATTCCTCAATGGCGGAAGCAGCGGCTTCACCGATTGGCACAATCCGTTCTTTTCTTCCTTTGCCGAAGCATCGGATAAACCCCATAGATAAATGAACATCAGCCGTTTTCAATTCAATCATTTCACTGACTCGTATGCCTGTCGCATAAAGCAGCTCCAGCATTGCTTTATCCCGATATCCGAAAGGGCTCGTCAGCTTAGGCGTGTCCAATAACCGCTCGACTTCATTGAGCGCGAGCACCTTCGGAAGCGCCCGTTCCGTCTTTTGTGTTTCGATATGAACGGAAGGGTCCTTATCCGTTACTTTTTCCCTGAGCAGAAATTGATGAAAAGAGCGAATGGATGCCAAATGCCGCGCCGATGTCTTGCCGGATTTCCCCGAGTCCTTCAAATGCTTTAAGTATTGGATAATATGTATGCGGGTAACGTGATTCCAATCCGTCACATGAAGGGTTTCTGTTAAGTAGAGAGAATAGCTTTTCAAGTCACGTTCATAGGATACGATCGTATTTTGAGAGAGCCCTCTCTCTACCATGACGTAGTGGATGAAATCCTTTATTTGATCTTTCACTCTTGATCTACTCCCCGTTTTGGTAAAAAAAGATCAACCGGTCGAGCCATCCGCCTTTTTCATCCTGATCCATTTCAACAACTTTTACAGCGGAGCCTTCCGGTTTATCATACCGATGATAGTTTTCATACTCTTGATTCACCCATATCATAGCATAATAGAACAAAGCGGTAAAACCGGTAAACAGGATGAAAACTTTCAATGCATCGACAGCTGTTTTCAGGAATCTTCCCATGTCCTAATCGATCCTTTCCCTATGGTTCCAGTTATATAAACCATATGCCAAATCAGAAAGGTTTTATACATAGAAACAGCAAAAAACCCTTTCCCTATGAGAAAAGGTTCGCGCTCGGCACCGTCTATTCAGTTTCTTTTCCGTTACAGCGGTGGCAAATGCCGTGAAACGTCAATCTATGATCTTTAATCTTAAATTTCCAATCACGTTCAATGATTTCTTCCACGTCTTCAAGCAAATCTTCTTCAATTTCATCAACGGCTCCGCACTCCATGCACACCAAGTGGTGATGAAAGTGAGCTGCTCCCTCTTTCCGAAGGTCGTAACGGGACACACCGTCTCCAAAGTTAATTTTATCTACGACTTTTAATTCAGTTAATAATTCAAGCGTACGGTATACTGTAGCGAGACCGATCTCAGGAGATTTCTCTTTTACGAGGAGGTATACATCTTCTGCGCTTAAATGGTCTTCTTCGTTTTCAAGCAGCACTCTTACTGTCGCTTCACGCTGTGGCGTAAGTTTATAGCTGGATGAGTGCAGTTGTTTCTTAATACGATCAATACGGTTTTCCATGTCTTTCCCTCCTACGCCGCATTCCATGACTCATTATAACAAAATACGCGCAGAGTTCCAACTATAATTATTATAAACTGATAAATAAAATGGTTTTCTTTTAATAATGATTTTAAAAAAGTCTAGATGTAAGCTTTTCCATTAAAACAGGAGATAAGTATGCTTCAAACAGAGATGAGATCAGCGCTAAAAACAGAATGACCAGCAGCACAAAGGCATACCGCCCGAACCATTGAATCGGCGCGTCATGCAGGCTTCGTTTCACGAACAGCTGTCTGATTAACTTTAAAGAAAACGCAATTGCACATGTGCCCATAATGAGATAAGCCGGAATCAGCAGCACATTTTGCGGCAAAACGGCGACAAATGATAGGAAAAACCCGCTTACTCCCATCTGATTGACTAGGAACCCGACAGTAAAGCCGACGACGATCCCTTTCAGAAAGATCATAATGAAAATAATCGGCATCCCAATGACGGAAATTCCGAGTATCCACATCAGGCCTAAATACTTTGCATTATGAAAGATACTTTGCCCAAACATATCAGCTGAACTTGCCTGTTTTCCATCCGAAAGCTGTCCAAAAAATTGACTTAAGTAGTAGTATAAATCTTCTTTCTGGCTGATGGTCATACTGTTGACAATAATCGCGCCAAAGATGACACCCATGAAAAACAGCACTGACACAAATATATAAAGAGAGAGATGATCTTTGACATGCCTGAGAAACATGTCCTTATAAGAGATTTTTCGCATACCGTTTCCTCCCGCCCGTTCTAGTGATTTGATTTAATAGATTGTATGAAAGAAACGGAAAAACATGCCCTTTTTCAAAAAGAAACGATAGAGATGAATGCTAGGCGGCTTTTTGGGGCACAAAAAAATCCTTATCATCAACTGCTGTATGATCATAAGGATTCTTATGCTTCCGTTTATTCAAAATCTCTTTTTTGCTTTTTGTCATTCTTTCATGTGTGCTGAAAGATGGTGTGCTGCCTCTTGATAATAAGACGTCACGTCCGCCGTTTCTCAATCGATGCCCCCGCTTCTTTTTCGCTTGGCTTTTTGCCATGTGATCACTCCCTTTTTTATTTTCATAGTAATGATAACAAAATTGAACAATGATAAGAAAAAAACAGCACCTGCTACGACAGGTGCTGTTTAGCTACATTTATTTCACTGCTGTAAGAGCTGCATGCTCGACAGCTGCTGCTACCGCATGATGGACTTTTGAATCAAGCGGCTGAGGGACAACATCACCTTGTTTAGTGCAGGCTGCGATGGCCTCTGCTGCTGCGACAAGCATATCATGATTAATCTCCGTGCTTTTTGCGTTAAGCGCTCCTCTAAAAATCCCCGGAAAACCGAGTACATTATTAACAGAACGCCCGTCAGCTGCATATGCGGCGCCAGCCTGCAGCGCGGCCTCCGGTTCAATTTCCGGCTTCGGATTCGATAAAGCCAAAATTACTTGACCAGAACGTACAAATGCCGGTTTTATTAAACCCGGAACGCCCGTTGTAGCAATGACAATATCACATGTTTCCATGAGCTCCTCAATACTGGAAACTGCCTGTCCGCCGTATTGTTCGAGACGGTTCATTGCTGACTCTGATTTGTCTGTTCCGTACACAGCATTCACACCATAAGCCATGAACATCCGGCAGATGGCCACGCCTGCTGCGCCAAGGCCGATTTGCCCCACTTTCGCTTCCTTCAGGTCAACTCCCGCACTCCTGCATGCCGAAATGGCAGCTGCCAGCGTCACTACAGCTGTACCATGCTGGTCATCGTGCATAACAGGGATGTTCAGCTCCTCTTTTAGGCGATCCTCGATTACAAAACAATGCGGCGAACCGATATCCTCAAGAAGGATGCCGCTAAAGCCCGGAGAAATATGTTTTACTGTTTTGATGATTTCTTCAGGATCACTCGTATCAAGCAGTATCGGAATGCCGCTAATACCCGCCAGCTGATCAAATAAAGCAGCCTTTCCTTCCATGACAGGCATGCCAGCCACAGAGCCGATATTCCCAAGGCCTAAAATTGCGGTTCCATCCGTTACAATTGCAACAGAATTGCTGATCGTTGTATAAATAGAAGCTTTTTCAGGTTCTTTTTCGATCAGTCGGCACACGTCCGCAACACCTGGTGTGTAGACACGTCCCAGCTCTGCCAATGAACGGATCGGCATTTTGCTTTTCATTTGGATTTTTCCGCCTTCATGTGCGGACAGGACTTCATCAGATACGGTGTGAAGCCTGATCCCTTCTCCGAGGGCCTGTACAGCCGCGATCACTTCCTGAAGCTGTTCTTCATTCTCCACTTGAACGGTAATATTCCGCATTGTGTAATTGGGTCCGACTTTTACCGTCTCCACTTCACCAATATCCCCGCCCAGAAGGCCGATGGCCGTAGCCACCCTTCCAAGATTTCCGGGAACCGAAGGCGTTTCGATCATCAGTGTCCGAATCATGTGTTTCGCTATCATTCAGTGATCCTCCCCTATTAGCCTAGTTTTTCGGCTTTAACTGTATTGTTTTTCGTATACCATATAAATTTTCCTGTATAACCATAGATAATTGCAAGACCTATTGCTACAAAACTGAGCCACATAAACGGCAGATAAGAGAAGGTAGAAACACCTAAAATACCAGCCATGTAAATCCCATTATCAGACCAAGGAACCATCCCCGAAGTCAATGTTCCCCCGACCTCTGAGTTACGTGATAACACTCTTCTGTCCAGATGTAAGCGATCATAGCTGTCTTCCATAATTTTCGGAGTCAAAATAAGAGATACATACATCGCACAGCCGAAGATGTTTGCTAAAAACGCTACGATCAGTGTAGACAATGTGACATTGCCGGCTGAAGTTAATTTCTTTTCAAACGTTGAAACAATGACTTTTAACACGCCGAGTTTCTCAAGCAGACCGCCAAAACCAAGGCCAAAGATGATGACGACGAGAGAATCAAGCATACCGACAATTCCACCGCGGTTTAACAAGCCGTTCAAAAATTCAACATCCGTTTTAATAGAAAAGCCGTTGTACGCAGTTGCAATCGCATGGGCAATATCCATTCCTTGGAAAACAACAGCCCAGATTGCACCGAGTAAAGCGCCAATTACGATAACCGGCATAGATGGCTTTTTCATCGCCAATAAGACTATGACGAGAACTGCCGGGATCAGCATCCAAATATGAATGTCAAACGTGTTTTGCAAAGATGATTTTAAGAATTCAACTTTATCAAGATCAATATTTTTCCCGCCGTACATAAATCCAACAACTGTAAAGAGTATAGCTGTAATGACATAAGCAGGTATTGATAAATAAAGCATTGCTCTCACGTGAGCCAATACATCGACTTTTGATAGTGAAGAAGCTAGAACTGTACTGTCAGACAGCGGAGACAGCTTGTCCCCAAAATAAGCACCTGAAAGAATAGCTCCCGCTACTAGAGGAAGCGGAATGCCTAAACCCTCTCCAATTGCGATCATGGCAATGCCGGCAGTTCCGACTGTTCCCCATGACGTTCCTGTTGCCACAGACATAATGGAACAAATAATTAACGTTGCCAGTAAAAAGATACTTGGGTGAATAAATTCCAGTCCGTAATAAATCAAAGTCGGCACAACGCCTCCGGCAATCCATGTTCCGATGAGCGCCCCAACTGAAACGAGAATCAGTACGGCTTCAAGGCCATTTGATATCCCATGTACAATCGCATTTTGTAAATCTTTATAAGAATAACCGAGTCTTATACCTAAAAGCATTGCAATAAACCATGAAACAAAAAGCGCCAGCTGTATCGGCAAGTCGAGAAAGACTGTAAACGATAGAACAAGTGCTAAAAATACTCCTAGTACAATAATAATTTCAAATAGTGTTGGCAATCTTACATCCTTCAAAAGAAGTCCCCCTTCATGTAAAAGCTAAAACGCTTTCAATATATAGTGCAACACGTATACTATACTTCCTCATCCCTATGTTGTAAACAGCTTATTCATCCGACTATTCGGAGATGAATAAGCTGTATTTTATACAAATTTTATTTTTCTAATAGTTCTTTCCCTGCGATACCTGGTTTGGTCATCTCATATGGGTTTAAAATAATATCCAATTCTTCTTCTGTCAGCACATCATGCTGCAGGCAAAGGTCACGGACTGATTGGCCTGTCATAATCGCTTCCCTGGCAATTCTGGCAGCCGCTTCATATCCAAGATGCGGATTGACAGCAGTAATCACTCCAGCGCTTTTTTCTACATATTGCTTCAACCGCTTTTCGTTGGCTTCGATGCCTTTTAAGCAATGATCAGTGAACGAACGGAAGCCGTTGTTCATGATGCTGATGGATTGAAGCAAATTAAAGACAAGCACGGGCTCCATGACGTTCAACTCAAGCTGGCCGGCTTCTGAAGCAAGGCAGATTGTATTGTCGTTTCCGATAACCTGGAACGCAATTTGGTTGATCAGCTCCGCCATAACCGGATTGACTTTCCCCGGCATAATAGATGAACCCGGCTGACGTGCAGGCAGAGAAATTTCCGCAAGTCCGGCGCGCGGTCCCGACGCCATTAAGCGCAGGTCGTTTGCGATCTTCGACATGTTCATCATGCAGACTTTTAATGAAGCTGATACCTCTGTATAGGCATCTGTATTTTGTGTCGCATCAACAAGATGATCAGCGCCGACAAGAGGAAGCCCGCTAATATCAGCAAGGTGCTTTACTACCTGTTTGATATATTCAGGATCAGCGTTCAGCCCTGTACCAACAGCAGTTGCGCCCATGTTGACTTCATATAGGTGCTGGCGCGATTGCTTGATTCGTTTGATATCACGCTCGAGAACACGGCTATAAGCTTCGAATTCCTGGCCAAGACGGATCGGAACCGCATCTTGAAGGTGTGTCCGGCCCATTTTAATAACAGAGTCAAACTCCTGTGCTTTTTGCTTAAAAACGCTATGCATATCTTCCATTGTTTTCAGCAGTTTTTCTAAGAGCTTCAATGTGGAAATATGAATAGCAGTCGGAAACACATCGTTCGTAGACTGTGACATGTTCACATGTGTGTTTGGACTTAAATGAATGTAATCTCCCTTTTTATGTCCCATGATTTCAAGCGCCCGGTTTCCGATAACCTCATTCGCGTTCATGTTCATAGAAGTTCCGGCACCGCCCTGAATCGGATCGACGATAAACTGATCGTGCCACTTGCCTTCGAGAATCTCGTCAGCGGCTTGTACGATAGCTTGGCCAATTCCTTCATACAGCCGTTTCACGTCCATGTTGGCAAGAGCCGCAGCTTTTTTCACAATCGCCAGTGCGTTAATCATTTCCTCATGGATTTTGTATCCTGTGATCGGGAAATTTTCAGAAGCACGGAGCGTCTGAATTCCGTAATAAACATCTGCTTCAATTTGTTTTTCCCCAAGGAAGTCTTTTTCCACGCGATATTCTTTTTGGCCGTTTAACATAATCTTTAACCTTCTTTCTCTTTGCTGGTTATCGTTTTTACATTTTACAGGACAACGTCATCAGCTATCGGCGTTTCCATAATTCTCTTGACGACAGGAAGATCCGAAGACTGACCTAGCGCCCACATCAATTTTGGCACAATTGCTTCTGTGTTCATATTTCTTGATCGGATAATTAAGTCTTGGTTGACTCTGCGGCCAACCTCGTAAATGCTCATGTCTTCGCCTTCTTCAAGACATTGAGTCGTAATGACGACGACAATGCCGCTTTCGATCAGCTCATTCACTTTTGACAAAATGTCCCTGCCTTCAAACGGCACCCCTCCGCTGCCATAACTCTCAATGACAATTCCTTTGTACATGCTTTTCAGGGCATCAAACATTTCGGGCTTTAAGCCTGGATGCAGCTTCAGCAGACATACATCTGTGCATAGTGAGGTGTCAACTGTGAAGGTGTCGTTCTCAGGTTCCGTTACTTGTTTGTTGTATTCAATCCCGTCTTCATTGATAAAAGCGATATATGGGTAATTGATGCTTTCAAATGCGTCGTAGCTTTTCGTTCTTAATTTGATCGCACGCGTTCCCTGAATGACTCTGCCGTCAAATACAACATAAACGCCGCCCACGCCTTCACAGGCAAATCGAATGGCATCAGTAATATTTTTTTTGGCATCGGTTTTTTGGAACGTGATCGGAATCTGCGAGCCGGTGATGACAATCGGCTTTTTGGCATGCTGCAGCATATACGATAGTGCTGCAGATGTATAGGCCATTGTATCTGTACCGTGAGTAATAACAAACCCGTCATAGGCATCATAATTTTCCTTAACGGCTTCCGCTATTTCCACCCAGTATTCAGGCTGCATATTGGTGCTGTCTATATTCATAAGCGACTGAGTTTCCATTGTGTAATCGTTATCAAGTTTTGATACGTAACTTAATAATTCATCAGCCTTGACTCCGGGAGCCAGCCCATTTTCCCCTTCAACTGAAGCAATCGTTCCCCCAGTTGTCAACATCAATAATTTTTTCATACCATGCACCTCTTCACTGTATCTAAAGATGGGTTGCGAGAAGGTATTCGCTTTTCGCATACTTTTAATGCAATTATAGACACGGAAAATAAAATACGCAAGACATTATTATTCAATTCGCGTACACTTCCTAATACCTATATGATATAATCAGCTCAAGGTTAAAAAGGAGCGGAAGTTCATGAATCTAGATCGTTTAACTGAATTGAGAAAAAAGAAAAATTGGTCGCTTCAATATACAGCTGACCTTCTCGGTATCGCAAAAAGCACATATGCCGGCTACGAGTCAGGCTACCGACGGCCTTCACTTGAAGCGCTTGCCATGCTGGCTGACCTCTTTGACACAACCTGCGATGAACTTTTAGGCCGCGAGAAACAAAAGCAGACTGCTCCTCAGGCCATAGAATTGGCCACGTGGAGCAGCCTTGACTTTACCATTTCTGTTGATGGCCAGCCGCTGAGTGAAGATGAAATCATCCAGCTGATTACCTTTATACGCACAAAAAGAAAAGTACAGGAGGAACTGAGTTAATCTTTAGCTCACGGTTTAATTTTACCGTAGGTTCCTCCTCCTCCGGCTTTCAATTCCAGTTTTCCGGATCTCGCTTTTACGATAAGCGCCGCGTGTTTCGGCGGGACAACGCGAGCCAAATCTTCTTCTGCAGCCTCGTGAAGAACAGCCATTTCTGTTCCGAAGGCTTTTTTTAGTTTGTCCAGCGTTTTCGGGCCTACACCCGGAACAAATTGCAGCGGGATCTGATGTACATATCGCGGACGCGGGACGCGATCTTCAAGCTGATCACTCAATTCACGCAATCTTTCGCTGACTCCCTTGGTAAATCTGGCATTTCCGCAATTCGCGCACGCTGTTTCCCCGCTTACAGCAGGCTCTCCGCACGCTTCGCAAGCCGTCTGATAATATTTCCCCAATAACGGGTCCAAGCCATAATTTGCGATAATTTTCCTGTCATCTTGTCCCTTTAATGCAAGAGCAAATTCAGTAAAATCAGCTGACTGCACATATAGTTCATTATATTCTCTGCCGATTTTCCCCAACGAATGCGCATCAGAATTTGTTAAAAAAGGATATGGATTCAATTCAGATACCTGTGATGCCATGTCTGTATCACAGCTTAATCCAAGCTCCACCGCGTCTATCATAGATGGATCAAAAACCTCAGTTAAGCTTGATTTAACCCCTTTTCCATATAAGCTTTTATGCGGCGTAAAGATATGGGCGGGGATAAACAAGCCGCCCATATCCTGCACTTTTTTTTGCAGGTTTAAGCCCGTTTCATAAATCCGCTGCGAGCTTAAATGAATATTTTTCAGCCGGGCTGACAGCCAGTTTGAAAACTGTTTCATATCAGCCAGCGTCGGCATAAATACGAGCACATGGATCGGTCCGCTGCAGGCTTCATCATAAATCTCCAGCTCGCTCCCCAATAAAAGAGTCGTGCTGCGATAACGAATTCCTCCCCCGTCAAGCTCGCGATATTTTCCAGATGAAATGCCTTCCTCAAGCTCTAGAATGACTTCCGGAGAATGACAGTCGATAATGCCGAGGAGTTCAATTCCTTTATGTTCACTGGCTTCAACCAATATTCTGTCCAGCGTTAATGTTTTGGCACCTGTTATTTTGACAGCCCTTCCTGTAAAGGTCCGGCCGATATGAATATGTAAATCCGCGTAAATCTTTTTCATTTTTGTGCTTGGAGCGCTTCTTTCAGCTGAAGATACTGAATGGCGTAGGCTGTTTTAGCATCGTATACTTCACGCGATTCAACCAGCTTTAGCGCATCTTCAAGCGTCACCTCCATCACTTCAACAAACTCGTCCTCATCAAGCTCCCGTTTTTCTTCAAGCACAGAAAGCTCCTCAGCAAGAAAAACGTGAACGATTTCATCTGCAAATCCGGGTGATGTATAAAACGCAGTTATTTTTGTCAGTTTTTTTGCTGTATAACCGGTTTCCTCTTCAAGTTCCCGAAGTGCCGTATACTCCGGCTCCTCACCTTTTTCAAGCTTACCGGCCGGAATTTCAACGATCGTCCGCTCAAGCGGCTTACGGAATTGTTTGACCATGATGATTTTCCCTTCATCTGTGACGGCTAGTACCGCTACAGCTCCAGGGTGTTTCACAATTTCACGTTTACTGGCTTTGCCGTTTGGCAGCTCTACATCCTCGACATAAAGATCAATGACTTTACCCGAAAAGATCTGTTCTTTGGCAATTGTTTTTTCTTCTAATGATTTCATTTCTTCATCTCCCGTTCTGTCTCTATATGATGCCCCATACATTTTATCATACTAGAGCAAAAGGGGGCTTCTTCGTGAAAGTGCACCGCATGCCAAAAGGTGTTGTCTTAGTCGGAAAAGCATGGGAAATTCGGGCGAAGTTAAAAGAGTATGGACGCACATTTCAATATGTGAAAGATTGGATCTCAAAGCCATAAAAGTTGAAACTTTAGCTCCTTTATATTACGGTCAATACAAAGCCTAAAAAAGGAGTGTGCACATGAAAAAGCGCAAATTGGGTACATCTGATTTAGACATTAGTGAAGTCGGACTCGGCTGTATGTCTCTTGGAACTGAAAAAAACAAAGCATTGTCCATTCTGGATGAAGCGATCGAGCTTGGCATCAACTATTTGGATACAGCGGATTTGTATGACCGGGGACGCAACGAAGAAATTGTCGGTGATGCGATCCAAAACAGACGCCAGGATATTATACTGGCAACAAAAGCGGGAAACCGTTGGGATGACGGAAGCGAGGGCTGGTATTGGGACCCTTCAAAAGCTTACATAAAAGAGGCTGTAAAAAAGAGCCTTACACGGCTGAAAACAGATTATATCGACCTTTATCAGCTTCACGGCGGCACGATAGAGGACAACATTGATGAAACGATCGAAGCGTTTGAGGAATTAAAACAAGAAGGTGTCATCCGCTACTACGGCATTTCTTCCATCCGCCCGAATGTGATTAAAGAATATGTAAAAAAATCAAACATCGTCAGCATTATGATGCAATTCAGCCTGTTTGACAGACGCCCTGAGGAATGGCTCCCGCTTTTAGAGGAACATCAAATCAGCGTAGTCGCCAGAGGTCCTGTTGCCAAAGGGCTCTTAACTGAAAAACCGCTTGATCAAGCTTCAGACAGTATGAAACAAAACGGGTACTTGTCCTATTCATTCGAGGAACTGACAAATGCACGCAAGGCAATGGAGGAAGTGGCTCCCGATCTTTCCATGACAGAAAAGTCGCTGCAGTATCTGCTAGCACAGCCGGCTGTCGCTTCAGTGATTACAGGCGCCAGTAAGATTGAGCAGTTACGGGAAAATATTCAGGCAGCAAATGCACGGCGTTTAACCGAAGAGGAAATCAAAGCGCTCCAATCTCATACGAAACAAGACATTTACAAAGCTCATCGCTCATAGCAGAAAAACCAGCACCTGTACGGGTGCTGGTTTATTTATATTGATGCCAATCCATTTGGCTTTCATTTAGGAGTTCTTCAAAGCTCTTATTTTTTTCGATCTCTTTTTTCTTTCTAATCTGTTCTGCTTTTTCTCTTTCCTGCCTCTTTTCATCCTCTTCCTTCAATTGGCTCTTCATCTCCATAAGCTTTGCTTTGATATCGGATTGAAGGCCGTCTTTTAGCTGGTGTTTGTCAGCGGATTTTTGTTTTTTCATTCAGACTTCCCCCATGTTTTGTTTTGAAGACAGTTTATCACGGAGCATATACACTGAACAAGCAGACTCTCTTCTGATCACTTTCTCAGCGGAGCAGTGTTTAGGTATAATGATTTTAAACACGAATTACCTATATTTAGTTGAAAGGTGCTGTGACTTTTGAAGAAAATCCTTTTGGCCATTGGCGCTCTCGTAACAGCTGTCATCGCAATCGGAATTGTTTTTTCAAATATGATTCTATTCATCAAGAAAAAAACGGATGAAGACATTATCAAAAGAGAGACAGACAACGGACATGATGTGTTTGAATCATTTGAGCAAATGGAGAAAACAGCTTTTGTGATACCCTCCGCTTACGGGTATGACATAAAAGGATACCATGTCGCACCGCATGACACACCAAACACTATCATCATCTGCCACGGGGTGACGATGAATGTGCTGAATTCTCTTAAGTATATGCATTTATTTCTTGATCTCGGCTGGAATGTGCTCATTTATGACCACCGCCGGCATGGCCAAAGCGGCGGAAAGACGACCAGCTACGGATTTTACGAAAAGGATGATCTCAATAAGGTTGTCAGCTGGCTCAAAAACAAAACAAATCATCGCGGATTGATCGGAATTCACGGTGAGTCGATGGGGGCTGTGACCGCCCTGCTTTACGCTGGTGCACACTGCAGCGATGGTGCTGATTTTTATATTGCCGATTGTCCGTTCGCATGTTTTGATGAGCAGCTTGCCTACCGGCTGAGAGCGGAATACAGGCTCCCGTCTTGGCCCCTGCTCCCTATCGCCGACTTCTTTTTGAAGCTGAGGGGCGGCTATCGCGCACGTGAAGTATCTCCGCTTGCTGTCATTGATAAAATCGAAAAGCCGGTCCTCTTTATTCACAGTAAGGATGATGACTACATTCCTGTTTCTTCAACCGAGCGGCTTTATGAAAAGAAACGCGGGCCGAAAGCGCTGTACATTGCCGAGAACGGTGAACACGCCATGTCATATACCAAAAATCGGGATACGTACCGAAAAACAGTGCAGGAGTTTTTAGACAACATGAATGATTCAACAGAATAAAAAAGCGAAAGGCCTATTCGGCTCTTCCGCTTTTTTATGTTACAGAACGTCGGTAATGCCATCCATATTTTCTCTGATCCATTCAATCGCAAGATCTATCGTTGTAAACTCCTGCGTCTCGAAGGTCATTTCATCCTGCAATAGCCAGACATCTTTCTTGATGGACTCTGCTCCTCCGATTGACCAGTGAAGCAAGGTATAGGGATGGTTTTGATTCAGGAAGGATACCCACGTTTTATTTTGTGCTGTGTTCTTCATTGCCTTCAGCTTTTGTTCCACGTTTCGCGTCTCCTACTTTACTAATATGCTCATTCTGGGGCTGAGCATTTCAGCCGGGCTTTTCAGCGCCAATGTTTTGGCTTTTTCATTGTAATCGATCGTCATTTGATCGTCAAAAAACACTTTTTGCGACGATTGGATATACAGCGGAATGCCGTTCGTTTCCAGCTGCTCGCACTGTCCCGTTAATTCTTCTGCCAGCCAGATTGTCGGGACACCGCTTACAGCGCAGCCGCATCCTTCTGCATCGTAACGAAGCTGGGCTTTTTTTCCCGGGTTGGCGTCAAACGCCTGCTGCAGTGCCTGTTTTGCTGCATCTGTCACATGTATGTTCATAAGGTGAAACCCCCGTTTTCATCATTTTCGCTATTGTAGCATACAACACTGCCATTCGCATTGTTTCTGCCTTTTTTCCACCGCTTCGCATTTTCTTCTGCAGTCTTGATCCACTCATCTTTCCCTTGTATGTACTGATTGATGCTGTCAGGATGCTGGGCCGCCAGCCGTTTTTTGAGAACGGCGTATTCTTTCGCTATGTTTGGATGAGCTCTGAGATAATCTCTGAATAACAGATGCCTTTCAATAGCAGGGTTTCCCTGTTCGTACATATGGACATGATGAGTGCGTTTATTTCCGCCCTTTTGGAAATAACGCCTGCCAGCTATGCCGTTCTCACCTTTTGGTGTATAGCCGTTAGCCTTCATTTGTTCATCAAATTGGCTCACGGCTTCAATGCTTCTGACTTCAATTAACATATCAATGATTGGCTTCGCTGCCATGTTCGGTATTGATGTGCTTCCGATGTGATGAACAGCGATAATCTCCGGCCCGAACACAAGTTTTAGCCGTTCTTTTTCTTCATCGAAACATTCTGCCCATTTTTCGTTGTAGAGAATGACCTCAACTTTTCTTTTCGGATACAAATGAAAGACCGTCAGCAATAGACCCTGCGCTGCTTTGACGGTTTCTGCCTTTTGGAATCCGGCCTGTGTATAGAGTGACACGGCCGGGATATTGTTCTCGGCTGTGACTACTTCGATTTTCTCAGCGTCTTCATTATGATCAATGACAAATTGCAGAAGTGCTCGTCCAATTCCTTTTCTGAAACCGTCAGGATGTACAACAAGCCTGCAAATGGTGAGATGATGCATGTTTTTCTCATATGAAATGACACCGATCAGCTTGCCGTTTTCCCGATATCCCGCAAACCGTTCATGGGATGCTTGAATATCCTTCACCTTCTCTTGTAAAGCGGGAATACCGTCAAAACCGATAATCTCTGTTTCCTTTATGTAGGCGGGGATCTGTATGGCTAAAATCTCACGCGCTATAGCGGCTTCCTTATGCTGGAGAAATTCAATCATTCGTGTTCTCCTGAAACAGCCGCTGTCTGTCGACTTTTGCGACGCGGACTGCATACGACTCGTACCAAACGCTTTTTCCTTTTTCTTTTGCTGCTTGATGTTCAGTGTGATGCTTCCAATGGTTAATTGCGTCCATACTGTCCCAATAGGAAACTGTGATGCCCCTTCCATCCGCTTCACGTACGCTTTCCACGCCTAAAAATCCAGGCTGATCCGCCGCAAGCGATACCATCCGCTCCGCTGTTTCTCCATATCCTGTGTCATTTTCGCTTTTGACAGAAGAAAAAATGACTGCATAGTAAGGAGGCTCAGGTGTTTTTGATAAAAAATTCATCATATTTCCCCCTCATATGTTTTTGACAAACAGTACCCTGTCTTGGCCTGGGCCATCATAGTTTGCAAACACTGAGATGCCATTTACCGTCTTGGTGCCCTTTTCAATATCAAACCCCAATTTTGTGTGATATGCGATTGATACCTTATTCACAGGTGAAGTGACGCACTTTACCCGGGTGCAGCCTCTTTGTTTTACTGTTTCGATAAATACATCATACAATTGTTTCCCAATTTGCATTTTTCTGAAATCTGGATGCACACCGGAAAAATGAATGTACGCCGTTTCAGGATCCGATTGCGATTGAAATCCGATTAAAAATCCGGTCATGCTGTTATGTTCGGATGTAATAAAGCTTGTGTCCTGAAAATGCTCAAAAAATAGTCTCGGCAATTTTTCTTTCAGCTGTCTGCCGCCCCACCATTCATTCAGTACAGACGTTACCATTTCATAATCTGAAGACGTGATTGTTCGAATATCCATTACGATTTGATCTCCCTCCGTCTGGCAAAACGAATGTCAGCTCTTTTTCTCACAATATAAAAATTATATTTTGCCTGGCTGGAATTGTAAATGCCTTCTTTCCTGTATCATACGTTTCCAGACTGCCGAGGGAACAATGTTTGATCATTTTAAACCTATTTCTCCCCCAAGCAGGAGGAGAGACTTTACAGCACAATATCAAGCACTTGATCAAGTTTCAGCTTATAAAGCTGATTCTCGTCTCCTTTTATCCATACTGCTTTTTCAAACTCTTCATACCGGCAGATCTTCCCGGTGCAGCGGACAATCTCACCGTCCTGAAAGCAGCTGACAGTGATATCCTGAGCAAACTCCATCGCGGCGCAAAGCGTTTGATTCAGCTCTTCCAGCTTATCGGGGTCAAGGATCGGCTTTTGCAGCTTCTGTTTAAGTCGCTTTCTCTCCAGCAGGCTTTGCTTATGTTCCGGCAGAAACATCCTGCTCCCTTCCCACAGCAGGTTGCCCCTTTTTAAATGGTCGTTCATTTATAGTGCCCCCCTATTTTAGCCGCGCGTTCAAATGCCTGGCCTGCCGCTGTCAGTGACGCCGCCCTGATGATTGCTGTATCGCCGAATCGATTTTTAATGCCGTCCATCACATAGCCTAGGCTCATTTTCTTTGCATAATCCTGAAATAAATTGAGCTGCCATATGTCATCAGATGAGAGCTGAGACAGATTGACACCGAGGCGGCGGACGGGTTTCCCGTCCCAAAATGTAAGAAACAGCCGTCGTACAGCCTCATATACATCCTGCGTAGAATTAGTCGGCTCTGCCAGCTTCACTTGCCGGTTGAAGCCCGTCGGCCAATCAAAATCAGCACCCCGGCAGCTCACTGACACTGTCTGCCCCATGACCCCGGCGTTTCGGCTTCGCCTGCACACCTCTTCACTCAGCTCAAGCAATACGACCTTGATTTCTTTGTCAAAGTGTTCGTAGTCTCTCGGGAGAGTCATTCCATGGCCTATCGCCTTTTGCCCGTCCAGAGACGAAGTTGACACAGGGGAATAGTCGATTCCGTTTGCCGTCATCCACAGCACGTGGCCGTTAATGCCCCATTTCTTTTTTAAAAGATCGAGCGGAAAAGCCGCGAGCCCGCCGATCGTGCTGATGCCCATTCGATTTAAATGATGCTTCATGCGGCTCCCGACGCCAAACATGCTGCCCACCGGGAGCGGCCACATTTCGGTTTTCATATTTTCTTTCGTTAAAGTAAAAATACCGTTCTTATTCTTTTTGGCAAAATTGTCACACGCAATTTTGGCCAGCGCTTTGTTAGGGCCGATTCCGACCCGTGCATAAACGCCGATCTCCCGCATGATTCTGCCCTGAATGCTTTTCGCGATCTCCATCGGCGTCCCAAACAGCTTCTGGCTGCCTGTAATGTCCATGAACTGTTCATCGATAGAATAAGGCTCCACAAGGTCTGTATACTCCTCGAGAATGGCCGTAATTTGCAGTGATACATCAATATACCGTTGCATACGCGGCCGGAGCACAACAGCCTCAGGACACTTTTCCTGCGCCTCCCACAGCCGTGAAGCATTCACCACACCTTTTTGTTTCGCCAGCGGGCAGGCAGCCAATACCACTCCGCCCCTTTTTTCAGGGTCACCCGAAACAATGACAGGCTTATTTTTCAAATGTGGATTTTCCGCTTTCTCTACAGATGCATAAAACGATTGCATGTCAACGAGAAAAATCACTTTTTCTTTCATCATACACACCTCTAAAAAGAACTTATGTTCGTTTTTCATTATATGCGAAAGTATGTTCGTTTTATACTGGTAAATGATTCTTGTCTGACAGAAAATATGATCCAAGGGTTTGAGAGAAGAAAAACATTTAGTAGAATAAAAGCGAAGCATAAGGATAGGAGAGTCATGATGGAGGAATTTGTCGAAAAAATGATGGGACAGGCATTGCGTCAATACGGCAGAAACGTTGCTATAGACCCGTTAAGCCCGTATGAAAAACAAAGCCTGAAAGCGGCTCTACAAGAGAGACGGAATGAAGAACCGGATGAGGATTTGCATGCGCATATAGAAGATATCATTTATGACTATGTCACAAACCAAGGTCTGTTCTCTTAAACGCATGACTGTCAGTTCTTTCAGCCGCTGATGCGGCTTCCCTTTGAAAACACCGCCTGAAACAAATAAACAGTCTCAGGCTTACAGAAAAAAGCAGGATTTTCTCACGCTCCATAGATTCATATGGCCTGGCGTAAAATTCCCCTCAGTGCTCGCGCAAAACGGAATAAGCTGTCCATGATCACGCGTATACACTTTTTCGAAGAGATGTGCTCTCTTGTTCTGTCATGCGGCCCATGCCGGTTTTCAGCGTACATCTTGATCTCATAGCCGGTTTCACTGCCGATATGATCTACGTCCTGGCGGCTTAAACTAACACACTCTCACTGACCAATCGCTTTGCTTTTCATCGGACATCCCGTCATTTTCCTTCTTCAATTTCAAGATGTAAACTCCGTCAGCCACACGCATCCTCAACGCATAGTATATTGCCATCCATACAATCAGGCATACTACATGTCAATAACGAAATATTTTGAACGATCTATTGGAGAAGGAAATTTTTTCATATATGATAGAGAAAGATCATACATACAGGAGAGAATATAATTCATGAAGAAATGGAAAGATATCCACCCGATCAGCTGGACAATTATAATCGGAACCATTTTCGGCAGAATGGCAACATCGATGAGCATTCCTTTTTTAGCGATTTATTTGACAGCCGTCCAAGGCGCATCAGCTTCCTATGCAGGGCTGGTCATTGCCGCGAGCTCATCAGTCGGCATCCTCGCAAGCTTTTACGGCGGATATATCTCAGATAAATTCGGCAGAAAAAACATGATGCTTGTATCGATTTTCGGATGGATGCTGGTATTTGCAGGCTTTGCGGCAGCATCTAATCTCTGGGTGTTTTTTGTAGTAAACGCATTAAACGGTCTTTGCAAATCACTGTTTGAGCCCGCTTCAAAGGCCTTGTTGTCTGATATGACAGAAGAAAAAACGAGACTGCTAGTTTTTAATTTACGCTATGCGGCTATTAATATCGGCGTTGTCTTCGGACCTGTGCTTGGCCTATATTTCGGCTCATCGCAATCGACTACGCCCTTTTTGGTGCCTGCAGTCATTTACGGACTATACGGAATTGTGCTTGCCCTCCAATTTAAAAAACATCCATCCTTATCAGCACCAGCCCAGTCCCGAAATATGAGCGTGCGGGAAGCGTTTATGGTCACGCAAAAGGATTATCTTTTTACCATTGCTTTGGTCGGCATTACGCTATGCACCTTCGGCTACTCACAATTCAGTTCCACATTCCCTCAGTATATGGCGCAGAACCCCTTGATCGGCAATGGAACGAAGCTGTATGGGCTGATGCTGACATTAAACGCAATCGTTGTGTTGGCGACGCAATTTCCCATTGTCCATTTTGCAAAACGGTTTTCGCCGCTTTGTTCTCTGATGCTCGGTAATGTGATGGTTAGCATCAGCATGGCCATTTTCACCGTATCACACGGTGTTCCATCAATTGTGATGATTGTCATCACATTTACAATCGGCGAAGTGCTTTTATTCTCTATGATGGATTTGTATGTAGACCAGATTGCAAAACCAGGATTAAAGGGCACTTATTTCGGGGCAATCGGTTTTTCACAGCTCGGAAACGTCATCGGCCCTTGGGTCGGGGGGATATGTATAGACCTGTTTGGCGCTGGCCGGCCGATTTATATTTTTTCTGTCCTGAGCGGCATTACCCTGCTCGGCCTGCCATTTTTAGCGTTCGCCTATCGGCAAATGAAAATGGAGACCACAAAACACCGTTCCCGTCTGGAAAAGCCGCTTTACATAAAAAACGGAAGAGAATGAATCTCTCCCGCAAACATGAGGTGAAGAACATGAATATAGGTGATGTGATGTTTCAGCTGTTTGTATTTATTATATTTGCCGCTGTCGTCTTTGCGGCTGTTACAGGCTTCAAGTATGCGAAAAACCGAAAAGCGCAGCTGGATCGCATTGAGAAAAAGCTGAACAGCCTGTCCGAAGATCACGATTAACAGCTTGGGGCAACGAGCTCTACCTTAATCCGGTCTGGATCCTCACAAAAGACTGCATAATGCCCGTCTCCTCCGGCAAAAGGATGCCTGTCTCGGTACAACACACGATAGCCTTTTGCCGTGAGTTTTTCGGTCATCAAATCGACTTGAAGCTTGGATTCAGCATGAAATGCGAGATGGTTCAGACCGACTCGGCATCTATGGTATTTCGGCTCTAGAAATGACTCTTTCGCCTGCACAATCACTAGGTAAAAACGATCTTTCTTCCAGCTGATGCCTGAGCTCCATTTTTGATACTCTTTATAACCAAGTTCTTTTAAGAACCAGCCCCAAAACCGCCTAGACGCCTCCAAATCAGAGACATACAGTTCAATATGATGCACAATTTCATACCCTCCTTACCAGCACTTCCTCGACCTTATGCCCGTCTCCCTTACGCAAAATGAGATCTGACCTGAATTTAGTCGGCAAAATATTTTCATATAAATTCGGCCGGTTGACACTCTCCCAAATCGAGGCTGCCATCTCGTCAGCCTCCTGATCGGACAAGTCTTTAAATTTATGAAAATATGAATCAGGATTTTGAAAAGCTGTTTCCCGAAGCAGGCGAAAACGCTCTAAATACCAAGTGAAAATCCGGCTTTCCTCCGCATCCACATAAATCGAAAAATCAAAGAAATCGGAAACAAAAATACGCGGGTTTTCCCGGTCATCCTCCAAGGTGGGCGACTGAAGAACATTAATGCCTTCAATAATCACAATATCCGCCTGTTCTACAACCTCGAACACACCTTCCTCGCGGTCATAGGTTAGATGGGAATACACCGGGGCCTTTACGCTGTCCTTTCCTGATTTTAAGTCATTCAAAAATTCGAGCAGCGCCTTTACATCATAGCTTTCAGGAAATCCTTTTCTTGACATCATATTTTTCTTTTTCAGCTCGGCAGTAGGAAATAAAAAACCATCTGTCGTGATAAGGCTCACTTTTGGACGGTCAGGCAAACGCGAAAGCAGCTTCTGCAAGATCCGCGCCGTCGTGCTTTTTCCGACTGCGACACTGCCAGCAATGCCGATAATAAACGGAATTTTGGCTGAATGTGGGTGCTTCAAAAAAACATTGACATGCTTATTGCGTTCAGCCGCAGACTTGACATGTAAATGAAGCAAGCGAACAAGCGGAATATAGATCGTCTCCACTTCTTCAACAGATAGATAATCATTCAATCCTTCCACAGCTTTTGCCTCTTCTTCAGATACAGCAATCGACAAATGCCCCCCAAAACCTGACCAAGACTCCCGATTGTGCTGTGTATATAAAGTATGTAGGTTAAGTTCTTTATTTTTCACTGTTTACACCTGACTCTCTGTAGGTTAAAACCCTTACAAAGATTGTAACGGAAAACCTTTTCACTGTCTGCTTATTTTTCATTTCGTTTTTTTAGCAAATCAGCACCGATTCGGTTATACGCAGCCATTTCATCTTTTGGAACCATGCTTCCTCCCGTTCCCCAGACGACATGTACGGCATGTTCCATCTTATATTTCTGAGCATAGTGCCTTCCCTCTTCTGTCGTAAGAAGCTGAACCGGCCCGAACATGCCGGCAAGAGCAGAGGGCTCTAAATATTTATCTTCAGATACAGCCAACATATGAAGCAAAGTATAAAGCGTATTGTCCTCTACCGTATAACAGCCGCTCAGAAGCGGTTCAATCAGCTTGCCGACAAATCCTGACGGTCTCCCTACGGCAAGTCCGTCAGCAGCAGTCTGATTATCCAGGCCGATATCCTGGACGGAGATCTTTTCGTGAAGTCCTGAATAAAGCCCTAACAGCATACAAGGTGAATGAGTTGGTTCTGCGAAAAACACATGAACATGATCTCCGTATAAAAGCTTCAGCCCAAATGCTACACCGCCCGGTCCTCCGCCGACTCCGCACGGCAGATACACAAACAAGGGCGTCTCAAGACTTGGCTTTATATTCATACAGTCAAGCTGTGTTTTTAATCGGCTTGCGGCAACAGCATATCCTAAGAACAGCTGACGAGAATGTTCATCATCAATAAAATAACAGAATGGATCTTGTTCCGCCTGCCGTCTCCCCTCGTTCACCGCTTCGCTGTAATCTGTTTCGTACTCCATAACAGTGACTCCCTTTTGGCGGAGGAGATCCTTTTTCCACTGCTTAGCATCGGCGGACATATGCACTGTCACGCGAAAGCCGAGTGCCGCGCCGATGATGCCGATGCTTAAACCTAGATTTCCTGTCGAACCGACAGCAATCGAATAGCGGGAGAAAAACCCGGTAAACCGCTCTTCCTGTAAGATGCGGTAATCATCGGTTTCCTGAAGCATTCCTTCTTGAAGCGCGAGATTTTCAGCATGCTTTAACACTTCATAAATCCCGCCCCTCGCTTTAATCGATCCTGAAATCGGAAGCTCATGGTCGCACTTTAAAAGCCATCTTCCGGGAAATGGCTGTTGATATGCCGCTTCCAGCTTTCCCTTCATATGCTGCACCTCAAAAAGCGGAGACTCGATGATTCCTTTAGCGCCTTTCGTCTCAGGAAACACCTCGGCAATGTAAGGTGCAAACCGCTGCATTCTTTTTTCCGCTTCCGCTATCTCGGTTGCCGACTCATCTGCACGGGGTATTGGCCCCTCTTTCTTGCCTGAATTTGCCCAGAATACAGGCTCTGCATCAATCAGTTTCTGAATAAACGGATCTTTAAGCAGAGCATGAAGGACTTCTGAATGAACTGACATTCAACAATCTCTCCCTTCCACTATCAAAAACTGCCTCGTGAGAAACAAGCCACTCCACCACAGGCAGTTCCATCATTATTTTTTCATGAGCGCGCGTCCTGCCAGCTTTTCTACAAGAGCTGGAAACAGCTGATACAGCTTAGTGCCGGCATTCATTAAACGCGGAAGATTGATCTCCCGCTTTTTCGTAAAAATTGCAGCTGTAATTTGAGCTGCCACGTCATCAGGATCAAGCATCCAGCGGCCGACATTTTTGGCGTAGTCCCCGCCTTTATCAGCAATGGAAAAAAAGTCCGTCTGAATCGGTCCCGGGTTGACTGTTGTCACATAAATGCCGGTTCCCGAAAGCTCCATCCGCAAAGCGTTTGAGTAACCTAACACGGCATGTTTGGTCGCGGAATACAGGCTAGACTTCGGTGTTGCGATTTTCCCCGCTTGAGAGGCGATATTGATGATATGGCCCTTTTTTTGCTCAAGCATTTGCGGAAGCACCGCTTTTGTACAGGCGATCAAGCCGAAGACATTCACATCAAACATCGCTTTCATGTCATCCAATGTAGAGTCTAAAACCGTTTCAAATATACCGAAGCCCGCATTGTTAATCAGTACATCAACCGAGCCGATCTGATCGCGGACCCGGGCAATATCCTCTAGGCGGCCGACATCCAGAGGAAAAATCTCACACTGTCCGCTCCATTCCTCGGTTATTTTCCTTTTGATTTCTATCAAACGATCCTCGCGTCTAGCCGACAGCAGGACATGGGCTCCTTCAGCCGCGCATAAGTATGCGATTCTTTCACCAAGCCCTCCTGAAGCGCCGGTTATCCAAATCCTTTTTCCCGCTATATGTTTCACCCATTTCACCTCTTCATTGTTTTAAAGTATGCGGTATTTCCTTCCCAATATGACGTGATGGCTTCTTCAGCCTCCAACACATCAAGGTGACCTGCCGTTTCTGACATCGTTAAAAACAATTCCTTTTCATATACAGCAGGAAAAAGCTGCTGACAGACCTGAAAAGCGGTCATTGGCTTTTCATCCAGCATGCGACGCACATCCTCCGTCCTGTTCCTCTGCTTGTCAAAACGCTTCTCAATCAGCGCTTGTACACTGGTGATAGGCTCGCCGTGACCAGGAAATACGATTGTTGGATCAAGTTGAGACAGCCTTCGCAATGACCGCTGATAATCCACTAAAGGCTTTGACCTGACGTCTCCCGCTTTCGGCGCTTCCAAAATCGGATTAGACGAGCTGTTGGCCAGCAGTAGATCGCCGCCAAGCATCCTTCCGCTTTTTTCATGGAACAGAACGATATGCGATTCAGCATGTCCAGGCATCTCCAACACAGACCAGCCCTCAAGCCCATCTATGCCCATACCTTCTCTGATTGATTTTGTCAGAGATCTCGTACAGGAAAATGCGTACGCTGATCGAATCAGCTTTTCCGCCTTCCCCGTATCAAATGGAACGCCTAATTCAGGCAGCAGCTTTTGAAAAAAACGTTTTTGCCAATCCATAAAGGCTTGATTTCGGCTGATATAAGGTTCGTTGAATGTATGCCCAATCACTTCGATTTCATCTGAAAAGACATCAAGCAAGCCTGCATGATCAGCATGATGGTGAGTCAGTACAACCTGCTCGATATCTGACATTTTCACATTTACAGCGGCAAGCTGCTCTTGCAGGGCTCTGGCAGCCTCTTTTGTATTCGGCCCGGCATCGATAAGTGTCAGTGCATCACCTTTTACGAGGTAAACGATAACATCGCCGACAGCAAACGGCGTCGGGACGCGGATCGCAATTACATCTTCAGTTGTCATCCTTTCGCTCCTTGTCTTCATTCATTATTCATATTTTAGCTTTTTCTCGGTCTTGTGTCATTATTGCAGAATGAGAACAAACCTTTTTGAAAAAGCTATTGACATTAGCTTGTCCGCCATTGCATAATGAACAACAAACTAAAACGAGAACCATTGGAACGCTATGACGAGGAATAGTATACAAGGCAATGGCCTAAGAGAGCGATACCCCCGGCTGAAAGGTGTTGCGGCCCGCTTGTTTGTAGAACCTGCCCTCAAGTCGCGGTTAGGAAAACCTAAACGTTTCCCGCGTTACGGGGATTTGAGCTGAGCACAATTTGTGCTAATGAGGGTGGTACCGCGAACCTTTTCGTCCTTTACGTGATGAAAAGGTTTTTTGTTGTTCTGATAGAAGGAGGATATCAATGAAAAAGATAGGATTTGTCGGCGCCGGGTCAATGGCAGAAGCAATGATCAACGGCATTTTGCAAAGCGGCATCACAAAACCAGAACATATCTATATTACAAATCGCTCAAATGACGAGCGTCTGATTGAATTAAAGGAAACGTACGGCGTGCGTCCATGCAGAGATAAAAATGAGTTTTTCACTCACACCGATATCATTATCCTCACTTTCAAACCGAAAGACGCGGCGGAAAGCATCGACAGCATACGGCCGTATATCAAGGACCAGCTTGTCATTTCAGTACTTGCAGGCCTTACCATCGAAACCATTCAGCATTATTTTGGCAGAAAGCTCCCGGTCATTCGCGTCATGCCGAATACATCAGCGGCAATCAGAAAATCAGCAACCGGATTTTCCGTAAGCGCTGAAGCAAGCCAGAATGATATTAGTGCCGCAAAAGCTCTATTGAAAACAATCGGTGATGCAACACTGGTTGAGGAGCGAGATCTTGACGCTGTCACTGCAATCGCAGGCAGCGGCCCGGCCTATGTGTATCGTTATATTGAGGCGATGGAAAAAGCGGCACAAAAAGTAGGATTAGATAAAGAAACGGCAAAAGCACTCATTTTGCAGACAATGGCAGGGGCAACAGATATGCTCCTTCAAAGCGGCAAACAGCCGGAAAAGCTGCGTAAAGAAATCACCAGTCCTGGGGGCACTACAGAGGCAGGTCTTCGCGCTTTACAGGACTCCCGCTTTGAAGAAGCAATTATTCACTGTATTGAAGAAACAGCTAAACGGAGCGCAGAAATCAAAGAACAGTTTGCCGTTGCCGCCTTAGAGAGACATTCTTAGATGTAAGACAAAAACAGAAGGCACTGTGCCTTCTGTTTTTTATTTTTCCCGCAGCAGCTGGCCGGCAGATTCTGATTGCTTTAATAGCGCGGAGATCGTAAATGAAAGCAAATCGGGAAGCACTTCAAAGGAATAAGGCATATACAATCTTTCCGTCCATTTATGCGGGTCTTTACCAGCCGGACCGACATTTAAAACCGGAACATATAAAGCCTGATTTTTACCGCTTGGCAATGAATATCCTCTGTTAAAGAGCGGCATATTGCTTGTGTATGCATCAACCTCCTGTTTTTCCAGCTGAAGATAACTCAAGTCCGAAAGTCCGGGGAAGTACTGAACCTCCCGTAATGCAATGCCGTATCGCTCAGCCGCATAATGCTTTATCTGATCTGCTGTATTTCTGATCAATTGATCATCCTTTGAAGAAACAGCTGGATAAAGCGGCGGACTATAAAACAGAACGATGAGCGGCGCATCCTCCTTACAAAGCGAAGCAAGCTCAGAAACAATTTTCGTCGAAAAATCCCTGTCTCCAAGCTCCCCCCTGTTAGCAAAGGCATAATTTAGAGCCCGCTCTGTTTCCGAGATCCCCGCACGCTTTTTTGCACGCGAGACCAGCTCATCAAATGTCAAAACAGTGACGTCCCGCTCAATCGGCTGAAATGGCTCAAATTGTTGAAAATCCTGTGTTTTCTTCCGAACGTTCGACATGATTTCCTCCGCCGCCTGTTCTGCTGTTTTAAGCAGCATCTGATGCAGCTCACTAGCTGAGCGTTTCATTGACAGCACATTAAATAATGTGACGGCTGTATGCGGTGTCTGGACTGAATATGCCTCTTTCAAGTCCTTTTGCATTAAGTTTACCGGCGGCGGAGTGACCTCGCCATCAACCTTTTCGCAATAATCAGCATTCAGTTCAAGCAAACGGTTAATCTCAGATACCATTAAATTTGCGTTTAGACCTGAAAACGGCTCTCCAACATGTGTCTCAATCCCCTTGCAGAAAAAACCCGCAAGCACCTTGCCAATGCTTCCTGTATAAAAATATTGCTGCTGATCGCCGGGAAATTTTTCAAACATCGGTTCGGCATCCAGGCAAGCGGTTAATGTGATATCATGCTTTTTCTCCATCTCCTTCAATGCAGGAACCGCTTCAATCATGCCTCTTGAATTCACTTCCTCGTCCGGAACCGTTATCAACAGCAGATTGCCCTCAAAATGCCCGTTCATTGCCCTCTCCAGCATCGACAGTTGAATACAAAGCCCCGCTTTCATATCCATCGTCCCTCTTCCGAACAGCCAGTCTCCGCTTTCGGCATCTCTTCTCACACGTTCCGGGAGCAGCTCTTTTTTCTCTAAAAAGGAGCTCAAAAGCTCAGCAGGCTTGCAAGCCATATGTTTAAATTCGCCGTAATCTTCTATGTCAACGACATCAAAATGACTCAGCAGAAGCACTGTCTTTTTGACATTCTTCTTTTTGACTAGAGCCGTAAGAAAAGATCTGCCATCGTCCATCGGATGAAGTGTTACATCATCAGGGTGCTTTTGAAAATAGGGCTTGTCCTTCAAAATAAAATAAAGATACTCTGCAAGCGCTGCCTCGCCCTTTGAACCGGTGATGCTTTCGTATTGCACAAGAGAAGTTAAAAGTGCCAGCAATTCGTCCTTCGTCTGCCAATTCATTGATTCCGCCCCTCCTATGAATAAAAATGCTTCTATACTGAAAAATAAACTGATTTCTCGTCTATTATACAGAAATGTTTGACAAAAGCGGTTCATTTGAGCAGTTTATATGACGGGAAAGAAATGACTTGATATAATCAATCTCTAAAAACCTTACGGGAGGCGAAAGAAATGGCCAGAAAATTATTTACACCTATTACAATTAAAGATATGACGTTAAAAAACCGCATTGTCATGTCGCCAATGTGCATGTATTCTTCTCATGAAAAGGACGGAAAATTAACACCGTTCCACATGGCACATTACATATCGCGCGCAATCGGCCAGGTCGGACTGATTATTGTAGAGGCGTCAGCAGTTAACCCTCAAGGACGAATCACTGACCAAGACTTAGGCATTTGGAGCGACGAGCATATTGAAGGCTTTGCAAAACTGACTGAGCAGGTCAAAGAACAAGGTTCAAAAATCGGCATTCAGCTTGCCCATGCCGGACGTAAAGCTGAGCTTGAAGGAGATATCTTCGCTCCATCGGCGATTGCGTTTGACGAACAATCAGCAACACCTGTAGAAATGTCAGCAGAAAAAGTAAAAGAAACGGTCCAGGAGTTCAAGCAAGCGGCTGCCCGCGCAAAAGAAGCCGGCTTTGATGTGATTGAAATTCATGCGGCGCACGGATATTTAATTCATGAATTTTTGTCTCCGCTTTCCAACCATCGAACAGATGAATATGGCGGCTCACCTGAAAACCGCTATCGTTTCTTGAGAGAGATCATTGATGAAGTCAAACAAGTATGGGACGGTCCTTTATTTGTCCGTGTATCTGCTTCTGACTACACTGATAAAGGCTTAGACATTGCCGATCACATCGGTTTTGCAAAATGGATGAAGGAGCAGGGTGTTGACTTAATTGACTGCAGCTCAGGCGCCCTTGTTCACGCAGACATTAACGTATTCCCTGGCTATCAGGTCAGCTTCGCTGAGAAAATCCGTGAACAGGCGGACATGGCTACTGGTGCCGTCGGCATGATTACAGACGGTTCAATGGCTGAAGAAATTCTGCAAAACGGACGTGCCGACCTCATCTTTATCGGCAGAGAGCTTTTGCGGGATCCATTCTTTGCAAGAACTGCTGCGAAACAGCTCAATACAGAGATTCCGGCCCCTGTTCAATACGAAAGAGGCTGGTAATGCCCATAAGAGATATCCTGTAGAGGATATCTCTTTTTTTATTTTTAGAGAAACGATCGGCTAAGGTTCTCCGTCTCCCTAGTAGAACCAATTAGAGGAGATGACTCCAATGAAATCAGCTTGGATGGAAAAGACATATACAATTGACGGATGTGCGTTTCATACACAGCACCGGAAAGGATCAAGCGGTGTAACGATTGTCTTTGAGGCCGGCTATGGTACTTCTTCTGAGACGTGGAAACCATTAATGGCGGACATTGATGATGAATTTGGCATTTTCACATATGATCGGGCAGGCATAGGAAAAAGCGGGCAAAGCAGAGCTAAACGAACAGCTGATCAACAAGTGAAAGAATTGGAGAGTTTGCTTAAAGCAGCTGATGTAAAACCTCCTTATTTGGCTGTTTCACACTCATACGGAGCTGTCATCACCGGTTTATGGGCCTGCAAAAACAAGCATGATATTATCGGCATGGTCCTTCTTGACCCAGCTTTAGGCGATTGCGCCAGCTTTACCTTTATACCCGAAGAAATGCACAAATCACATACGAGAAAGATGATGCTTGAGGGCACACATGCAGAGTTTTCAAAAAGTCTGCAGGAGCTCAAAAAGCGGCAAGTCCACTTAGGAAACATGCCTCTTCTTGTGTTGTCATCAGGAGAACGGACTGAGAAATTCGCTGCTGAACAGGAGTGGCAAAACTTGCACAGCAGCATATTGTCTCTATCTAACCAAAGCGGCTGGATTCAAGCTAAAAACAGCTCCCACAACATCCATCATGATGAACCTCATATCGTTCACTTGGCTATTTATGACGTATGGTGCGCAGCGTGCCAGCAGGCCGCTCCTCTTTACCAGGCAGTCAATTAACGTAAAAAAAGACCGGGCCGTAAGGGATTCCCGGTCTTTTATATTATTTTGTTTCACGGTGAAGGGTATATTTCTTTAAACGCGGTGAATATTTTTTCAGCTCCAAACGGTCTGGATTGGTGCGTTTATTTTTTGTTGTGATGTAATTTCGGTCTCCCGTTTCAGTGCAGGCTAAAGTAACATTTACTCTCATAATTAACATCTCCTTATAAAGCGTAATGATTACGTTTTATTATACAACGTCATCACAAATTGTCAAATAAGAGCTCCGCCTTCAGTCTCGCGGGACGTTTACCTCTAAGAAATCATATGCCGCCACGCTATTGGGGAAAACGTCAACCGCTTCTTTTTGAAGCTCCAAAGAAGCATCTCCCTGATATCTTGCGCTGATATGGGTTAAAATGAGCTGCTTCGCTCTTGCTTCTTTCGCTGTTACAGCCGCTTGTTCCGTTGTACTGTGATAATAATCATAAGCAAGTTTACGGTCTTCCTTAGCAAAGGTTGCTTCATGAACAAGCACATCACAATCCCTCGCAAGCTCTTTTAGTTTGTCACTTACTCTCGTATCACCGGAGAACACAACAGATCTTCCCTTTTTAGGAGGCTCCAGAAAATCATTCCCATTGATGATTCGTCCGTCTTCAAGCGTTACCGTTTCGCCTTTTTTGATTTTCTGATATACAGGTCCGGGCGGGATGTTCATTTCTTTTAATACGTCAGCCTTCAAGGAACCCGGTACGTCTTTTTCCTGCACACGGTACCCGAAGGCTTCCACTCCATGAATAACAGATACCGCTGTGACAATAAACTGATCGTCCTCAAACACGATTCCTTCTTCAATTTCCTGGATCGCAAGCGGATATGTCAAATGGGTTTTCGTGACGGCAAGGCTTGTTTCAATAAACGCCTTGATCCCTTTAGGTCCGTACACTGTCAGCTCGTCCTCTCCGCCTTGAAAGGAACGGCTCCCCAGAAGCCCCGGAAGTCCGTATACATGATCGCCGTGCATGTGTGTAATAAAGATTTTCTCTATTTTACGAGGTTTAATCGTTGTATGTAAAATTTGATGCTGTGTGGCTTCCCCGCAGTCAAAAAGCCATACCGAACGCCTTTCTTCAAGCAATTTTAATGCCACCGACGTTACATTTCTCGCCTTGGCGGGGATGCCGGCTCCCGTCCCTAAAAAAAGTAATTCCACGTTTCCTTCCTCCTACTAGAACCAGATACCTACAAGAATACAGGATCAAGCGGAAAATGTGAATCTTGCCTCTGAAAAGAACAATCCTTTCGTGCTAGAAACATTTTTTCAGCATTCTGCTTAAAAAAGGGCTTAAATGTTTGCTTTCGTTGAATTTTAGATTTAAAATGAAGGAAATATACGGGGTGTACTAAAATAAAGCTTCGAATAAAGTGAGGTACTTTTAGTGAAAACAAACCAACAACCAAAAGCAGTAATTGTCATATTCGGTGCAACTGGAGATTTAGCAAAACGAAAATTGTATCCGTCTATTCACCGTTTATATCAAAACGGACAAATCGGAGAAGAGTTTGCAGTGGTAGGAGTTGGAAGAAGACCTTGGTCTAATGAGGATCTTCGCCAAACTGTTAAAACATCCATTTCCTCATCTGCAGATAAGCATATAGATGATTTCACGTCTCATTTTTACTATCACCCGTTTGACGTGACAAACCCTGGTTCTTATCAAGAGCTAAACGTATTGCTTAACCAGCTGGAAGATACATATCAAATTCCTAACAACAGAATGTTCTACTTGGCAATGGCTCCTGAATTCTTCGGAACGATTGCAAAAACATTAAAATCAGAGGGTGTAACAGCTACAACCGGCTGGTCCCGCCTTGTCATCGAAAAACCGTTCGGCCATGATCTGCCAAGCGCACAGGCATTGAATAAAGAAATCCGCGAAGCATTTACGGAAGATCAAATTTACAGAATCGACCATTATCTAGGCAAACAAATGGTTCAGAACATTGAAGTGATTCGATTTGCCAATGCGATTTTCGAACCGCTTTGGACAAACCGCTACATTTCAAACATTCAAATCACATCTAGCGAATCACTAGGCGTTGAAGACCGCGCAAGATATTACGAAAAATCAGGCGCCCTTCGCGACATGGTGCAAAACCATATTATGCAGATGGTTGCCCTTCTTGCAATGGAGCCGCCTATCAAATTGAACACAGAAGAAATCCGCAGCGAGAAAGTGAAGGTGCTGAGAGCACTGCGTCCTATTGCAAAAGACGAAGTGGATGAATACTTTGTGCGCGGACAATATCAAGCTGGTGAAATTGACGGTGTACCGGTTCCTGCTTATACAGATGAAGATAATGTCGCTCCTGACTCCAATACAGAAACCTTTGTTGCCGGCAAGCTCTTGATCGACAACTTCAGATGGGCTGGTGTTCCATTCTACATCAGAACCGGAAAACGAATGAAAGAAAAGTCCACAAAAATTGTCGTTCAATTTAAGGACATTCCGATGAACCTGTACTACGGTAATGAAAACAACATGAATCCGAACTTGCTTGTCATTCATATTCAGCCTGACGAAGGCATTACGCTTTACTTAAATGCTAAAAAGCTTGGCGGAGCAGCACACGCACAGCCAATCAAACTCGATTATTGCAGCAATTGCAATGACGAGTTGAACACCCCTGAAGCATATGAAAAACTAATTCACGACTGTCTTCTTGGCGATGCAACAAACTTTGCACACTGGGATGAAGTTGCCCTTTCTTGGAGCTTTGTCGACTCTATTTCTGAAACATGGGCAGCAAACAAAACCTTATCTCCTAACTACGAATCAGGCTCAATGGGACCGAAAGAATCTGATGATCTTTTGGTGAAAGACGGCTTACACTGGTGGAATATATAATAAGAAGAAAAAAGCCGAAAATGTTTACAAGCATTTTCGGCTTTTTTACGCTGAACAAAGGTATAACAATCTCCTTAATAACAAAACCCCCAAAGCTTAAGAGCTTCGGGGGTTTCTATTGATTACTTCATCCATTCAGTATGGAAGATGCCTTCTTTGTCAGTACGCTCATAAGTATGAGCGCCAAAGTAGTCGCGCTGTGCTTGGATTAAGTTTGCAGGCAGTACGGCTGTGCGGTAGCTGTCATAGTAGGCTAATGCGCTTGAGAATGATGGCACCGGCACACCTTGGGCAACTGCAAGTGAAATCACTTGGCGAAGCGCTCCTTGATAGCTTTCTACAATATTCTTGAAATAGCTGTCAAGAAGCAGGTTGTCAAGCTCAGGCTCGCGATCGTAAGCTTCTTTGATCTTCTGAAGGAATGCCGCGCGAATGATGCAACCACCGCGGAAGATCATAGCGATTTCACCATATTTCAGATCCCAGTTATATTCTTCAGAAGCAGCTTTCATTTGGGCAAATCCTTGCGCGTATGAACAGATTTTACTCATGAACAACGCTTTTCTGACCGCTTCAATCAGCTCTTCTTTATTTTCTGTAACAGGCTTCACTTCTGGTCCTGAAAGAAGTCCGCTCGCTTTTACACGCTCTTCCTTCATAGCTGAGATAAAGCGTGCGAATACAGATTCAGTAATAATCGGAAGCGGAACGCCTAAGTCAAGTGCGCTTTGGCTTGTCCATTTTCCTGTTCCTTTTTGGCCTGCTTTATCAAGAATCACATCAACAAGCGGTTTGCCTGTCTCTTCGTCTTTTTTTGTGAAGATGTCAGCCGTAATCTCAATCAGGTAGCTATCAAGCTCACCTTTATTCCATTCAGCGAAAACTTCATGAAGCTCATCAGCAGAAAGGCCCAGCACCTGTTTCAGAATGAAATATGATTCAGAGATCAGCTGCATATCTCCGTATTCAATTCCGTTGTGCACCATTTTTACGTAATGGCCGGCGCCGTCCGGACCGATATATGTCGTACAAGGTTCTCCGTCAACTTTTGCAGAAATGGCTTCAAGAATCGGTTTTACAAGCTCATGTGCTTCTTTTTGTCCGCCAGGCATGATAGAAGGTCCTTTAAGCGCTCCTTCTTCTCCGCCGGAAACGCCTGTTCCGATAAAATGAATGCCGCTTTCAGCGAGTTCTTTGTTACGGCGCTGTGTATCTTTATAGTATGTATTACCGCCGTCAATTAAAATATCATCCTTCTCTAGATGAGGAAGAAGAGATTGAATTGTCGCATCTGTTGCAGTTCCCGCTTTAACCATTAATAAGATTTTGCGCGGTGTTTCCAAGGATTGGACAAATTCTTCAATGCTGTAAGTGCCAACAACATTTTTTCCTTTTGCCTCCTGTAAAAACTCCTCAGTTTTACTGCTTGATCTGTTGTAAACAGAAACAGAAAATCCCCGGCTTTCGATATTTAAAGCCAGATTTTTACCCATGACCGCAAGTCCGATAACGCCGATTTGTTGTTTTGACATATTCTAACGTCCCTTCTGCAAACGTTTAATCATTTTAAAATTTAAATTAAAATAAAATGATATTTATAATAAAGAAATTACCATACATTCACCCTTTTTTTCAAGCGATTCAGCTTTTCTTTTCATCTTGAAAAAAATCTTTATTAAAGCTTGTTCCCTTTGTTTTGCTCTCCTCTTTTTTTAACGTTGCCCCTTTTCTGATCAGTTTGGTACCGTACTTTTTATTCAGCTTTTCCATCATCTGCTGAATGGGCTCATCCTTCGCATCTTCATTAAAGCTGAACAAATCGAGCTGTTTATAGGCCTGCTCTTTTTCTACTAAATCCGTTCCGGTAATGCCAAGCAGCCTGACAGGATTTTTATTCCAATGTTTAAAAAAGAGGTGCTCCGCTTCTTTCAAAATGTCATTTTTTTGATCAATCGGGTTTCTCAGCGTAGTGCTTCTTGTGATGGTTTTCCAATCCGCATATCTAATCATAATAAAAAGCTTCGAAGCCATGACTTCCTTGCGCTGTAAACGGTCACTCACAGAAGCGGCAAGCTTTCTAAAGACGCCTAACAGCTCTTCTTCATCACTGGAATCATGGGAAAGTGTCGATGAGTTGCCGACGCTTTTAAATTCGTAAATGCGCTCCGGGTCAACCGGCGCATGGTGAATGCCATTTGCTTTATTTTTAAGGCGCGGACCGTTGATGCCAAGCAGGCGCTTCAGCGAGTGTTCATCAGCTGCAGCTAGCTCTCCGATTGTATGGATGCCGAGTCCCTTCAGTTTTTCCGCTGTCTTTTTGCCGACTCCGTGCATCTCTCCAACAGGAAGCGGCCACAGGATATCAGGCACTTGCCTCTTTCTTAAGATCGTAATTCCAAGCGGTTTTTTCATATCAGACGCCATCTTAGCGAGAAATTTATTCGGCGCAATCCCTATGCTTGACGGGAGCAGCAGCTCTTTTTGCAGCCTGCTTTGGATTTCTTTTGCCGTCTCTAGAGCGCGGCTGCTGTATGGTGTATCGGTCATGTCCATATAGCCTTCGTCGATAGAGACAGGCTCCACCAGGTCAGTATATTCACGAAGAATGGTAAACATCGCTCGTGAAGAGTTTCTATAGCGGTCAAAGTTCGGCGGAAGAACGATGAGCTCAGGACAATGACGCTTCGCTTGCCAAACCGGCATCGTTGTTTTGACGCCGCGCGCTCTTGCTTCATAGCTGCATGTTACCACAATGCCCTTTCGCTCTTTTACGTTTCCGGCAACTGCGACCGGCTTTCCCCGGAGAGCCGGATCATATGCCATTTCAACCGACGCATAAAAGCTATTCATATCAATATGGAAAATAATTCGGCTCTTTCCCGGCATAAACAAATCTCCTTTTCGGTCATTAGACAACAGCTTGTACATATAGTAAAATGAAGCTATTGAATGGATGTGATGACAATGTTTGTGGAATCGATAAATGACGTTTTATTCTTAGTCGATTTTTTCACAATTATTCTTCCTGCTCTAACGGCAATCGGGATTGCATTTCTCTTACGGGAGTGCCGTGCGGGCGAGCAATGGAAATCAAAACGAACAGATGAACATCAGACGGTCTTTCACATTAACCGAACAGACTTTCTTATTATTATATATCATCGCATTACAACTTGGATACGTAAAGTCTTCCGCATGAATTCGCCTGTGAACGATGAGGAAGACGCCGGTTCTCTTCTTTTATAAACCGCATTTATAAAAAGGAGGAGAACAAAATTGTTAAAAACATATCAAAAACTTTTGGCTATGGGTATCTTTTTGATCGTATTATGCTCGGGCAATGCTGCATTTGCAGCGACTAATCAGGTGGGAGGCCTCAGCAACGTAGGTTTTTTCCACGATTATTTAATCGAACCGTTTTCCGCTCTGCTTAAGGGTGTTGCCGGGCTGTTTCACGGAGAATACGGACTCTCTATTATCCTCGTAACCATTATTGTGCGTATAGTTGTATTGCCTTTGTTTGTCAATCAGTTCAAAAAACAGCGCATCTTCCAAGAGAAAATGGCCGTTATTAAACCTCAGGTTGACAGTATCCAGGTTAAGTTGAAAAAGACGAAGGACCCGGAAAAGCAAAAAGAGCTGCAAATGGAAATGATGAAGCTGTATCAGGAGCATAATATCAACCCGCTTGCGATGGGCTGTCTTCCAATGCTGATTCAGTCTCCGATTATGATTGGGCTTTATTACGCGATTCGCTCAACACCTGAAATTGCGTCACACTCGTTTCTATGGTTCAGTTTAGGGCAATCTGATATTCTCATGTCCCTTAGTGCAGGGATTATGTATTTTGTCCAAGCCTATATCGCTCAAAAACTGAGCGCGAAATATTCCGCTGTCCCGCAAAACCCTGCGGCGCAGCAATCCGCAAAATTGATGGTGTTCATCTTCCCTGTGATGATGACGATTTTCTCGCTTAATGTTCCGGCAGCCCTTCCGCTGTACTGGTTTACAAGCGGACTGTTTTTGACAGTGCAAAACATCGTCCTTCAGATGACGCATCATAAAAGCAAAAAAACAGCCGCTCTTACTGAGTCGGTGAAATAAAAAAGCAACCCCGTGCGAAAAGCCGGGGTTGTTTTTTGTTACTTGCAAAGCATACCGCGCCAAACAGTCTTGTTTATCATGGCTGAAGCAGAAATGGCCATCCTAAAAAATAGCCGTATCGTTTAAAAAGAAGGAAATCGGGAATACCTTTACTCACCTCCAACCGAAAGGAGCATATACGTTGACGGAACGCTTTCAGCAAAAAAATATTTCTGTACCTGATGGAATCTGGATCATGAGACAAACCTGGAATGATGTCTTATTTGCCCACTGGCCTGTTGATGTTTCTATCCTTCGCGCTTTGGTACCGTCCGTTTTAGAATTAGATACATATAACGGGCAAGCTTGGATCAGCATGCTTCCCTTTATGCTCACGAACCTGAGGGCGCGTTATCTTCCTGTCATTCCCGGTGCGCGTGCATTTCCTGAGCTTAACCTCCGCACCTATGTCACGTATAAAGGCAAGCCCGGCATTTATTTTTTTAGCTTAGATGCCGATCATCGTCTGGCGGTCCTTGGCGCTCGCACATTCTTTCATCTGCCTTATTTTTACGCGGATATGAAGTCCGAAAAAAACGGTGATGCCATTGACTATGTCAGCAAGCGGAAAAATGACAAAGAAGCAGCATTCCACGCCGCATACCGGCCCATTTCAGCGCCTTTTACAGCAGAAAAGGATTCGCTCGATTACTGGCTGACAGAACGGTATAGACTCTATACTACCAATCAGAGCAAACTCTATTACGAAGACATCCATCATCATCCATGGCTGCTGCAAAACGCCGAAGCGGAAATTTCAGTCAATACGGTGACTGATGCTCACGGCATTACATTGCCGGAGTCAGACCCCTTGCTTCATTACGCTAAAAAACAGGATGTGTTATTTTGGCCGCTTAGGAAATGGAGCTAAAAAACCCGATGCGGGAAATCGCACTCGGGTTTTCTTTTTTTATTTTGCAGCCTCTTCAATAATGGCAACAACCATTTCTGCCGTTTTAACGAGCTCTTCGATCGGCATTTTTTCATTTTTTGTATGGATTTGCTCATAACCGACAGCAAGATTGACCGTCGGGATGCCATGACCAGCGATTACGTTCGCGTCGCTTCCGCCGCCGCTCGTTTGCAGCTCGCTTGGACGTCCGATTTTAGCAGCCGCTTTTTTCGCGATTTCAACAACTTGGTCGCCGTCTTGATATTTAAAGCCCGGATACATAACCTCAATTTCGACTTCTGCGCGTCCGCCCATATCAGCAGCTGCCTCTTCAAAAGCAGCTTTCATTTTTTGAACCTGAGCTTCCATTTTCTCAGGAACTAAAGAGCGCGCTTCAGCAAGAATATGAACTTCGTCGCACACAATGTTTGTTTGTGTGCCGCCTTCAAACCGGCCGATATTAGCTGTTGTTTCTTCATCGATACGGCCCAATGGCATTTTTGAAATGGCTTTGCTAGCGATTGTAATCGCTGAAATGCCTTTTTCAGGTTCAACCCCGGCGTGCGCGGTTTTCCCGAAAATTGCCGCTCTTACCTTCGCCTGTGTCGGCGCGGCCACAATAATATTTCCGACTTTTCCGTCTGAATCAAGAGCATAGCCGTAGGATGCAGTGATCATAGAACGGTCAAGAGCCTTCGCTCCGATCAGACCCGATTCTTCCCCTACTGTGATGATGAATTCAATCGTGCCGTGTTCAATGTTTTCTTCTTTCAACACCTTAATCGCCTCAAACATTGCAGCCAATCCCGCTTTATCATCAGCGCCTAAAATCGTCGTGCCGTCAGTTTTGACGTAACCGTTCTCTACAACTGGTTTTACGCCGTTTCCGGGTACAACTGTGTCCATATGAGATGTAAAATAGATCGTATCTGTTTGTTTTGTCCCTTTTAGCGTGCAAATCAGGTTACCGGCTCCGTGGCCCGTGATATCCATTGTATCGTCTTCTTTAACGTCCACACCTAAATCAGAAAATTTTCGTTTCAGCACTTTGCAGATTTCAGCTTCGTGCTTTGTTTCTGAGTCAATTTGGACAAGCTCTAAAAATTCTTCCAGCAGGCGTTTTTCATTCACCATTTGTAAGTCCCTCCATATTAAAGCGGTATGTTACCGTGCTTTTTTTTCGGTCTCTCTTCTGTCTTATGTGCAAGCATATGAAAAGCTTGAATCAGTCTTCCCCTTGATTCTTCCGGCAAAATGATGTCATCGACCATTCCACAAGCGGCCGCTTTGTATGGGCCGGCGTTTTGCTTTTTGTATTCCGCTGTTTTTTCGCGTTTCGTCTTTTGCGGGTCAGCTGAAGCTTTGATTTCCTTTTCATACAAAATCGATGCCGCACCTTCTGGACCCATCACTGCGATTTCAGCATTCGGCCATGCAAACACAAGGTCCGCTCCGATTGCTTTGCTGTTCATGGCCACATAGGCGCCGCCGTACGCTTTTCTAATGATGAGTGTGACTTTTGGGACAGTCGCTTCTGCATAAGCAAACAATAATTTTGCTCCATGCCTGATGATTCCGTTGTGCTCTTGCTGAATACCGGGCAGAAACCCCGGGACATCCTCAACAGTCAACAGCGGGATATCAAATGCGTCACAAAAACGGATGAACCTTGCTGCTTTATCAGCAGCGTCAATCGTCAAGCTTCCCGCCAGATGCTTCGGCTGGCTCGCCACGATGCCGATTGTTTTTTCACCCAGCCTTGCAAACCCAATGACAATGTTCTTCGCAAAAAATGGCTGAATCTCAAAAAAAGACTGCGGGTCGGCCATCTCCTTAATCACCGTCCGAACATCATACGGCTTTGTCGTGTCAGCAGGCACTAGACGGTTTAATAACGGTCTGGACGCCTCTTTCTCTGGCTTTGGCTCTGTTGTCCGGCCATTCAGCGGCAAATAAGACAGCAGTTTTCTCACCCCTGTCAGAACCTCCTTCTCCGTATGTCCGGAAAAGTGGGCGTTTCCGCTGACGGCATTATGTATCCCCGCTCCGCCTAAGCTCTCCGCATCAACCTGTTCCCCTGTCACTTTTTCAATCACCTTCGGGCCGGTAATAAACATCCGGCCGGTCTGTTCAGCCATAAATATAAAATCTGTGAGTGCCGGAGAATATACAGCGCCTCCAGCGCACGGCCCTAAAATAACCGATATTTGCGGAATGACTCCGGAATATAAGACGTTTCGGTAAAATATGTGACCGTATCCATCTAATGATAACACACCCTCTTGAATTCTCGCACCACCTGAGTCATTCAGCCCGATAATCGGCGCCTTATTTTTTGCTGCCAGATCCATCAAAGCGCAGATTTTCCTGGCATGGGTTTCGCCAAGCGCCCCTCCGTACACTGTGAAGTCTTGCGCAAATACATAAACTGAGCGGCCGTCAATTGTGCCGTACCCTGTCACGACCCCATCCCCTAACATGCGCTGTTCTCTTGTTAACACTTGACTTTCCATGAAGGGATGTAATTCGATAAAGCTGTCCTGATCTAGAAGAAATATGATCCTTTCCCGAGCAGTGAGCTTGCCCTTTTGCCGCTGCTGAGCCAGCTTTTCCCGTCCTCCGCCTTCTTCTGCCTGCTTGCGTTTCGTGTATAAATGATCCATGTGCTCATTCATGTTCATTGTGTTGGTCTCCTTTCGGTTCACAAAGCTCTACAAGAACACCGTTTGTTTCCCGAGGGGAAATAAACGCGATCTTTTTCCCGTTCGCTCCCTGTCTTGGAAACCTGTCAATCAATTGAACATGCTGGTCAGACAATGCTTGAAGCTGTTCAGATAGGCAGTTGCACAAAAACGCAATATGATGCAGTCCTTGCCCTTTCTTCTCCAAAAATAAATGGACGGGGCTGTCAGCTGTCAACGGCTCTATCAGCTCAAGTTTGACGCTACCAGCTTGAAAAAAAGCAACATTCACCTTTTGCTCTTCAACCGTTTCTTGATGAAGAAATGCAAGCCCCAATACATTTTCATAAAAGCTTCTTGCATCTTTTATCGAAAAAACGGCTATCCCGATATGGTCAAGCCTGTTCATTTTCATCCCTGCTTTCGCTAATAGATATCGCTTGTCCGCCCATTCAAAACACGCTAAAATATAGACAGATTGTTTAAGGAGTGAAAATCATGTCTCAAAAACTGATGAAAAGCGTTTTGATCGTGATTTTGGGAGTTTTTATTCTTTCAACTGTACTCTCAGGAATCGTCATGTTTCTATAACGATAAAAAAGCAGGCGCCTTATTCAATGGGAATATCCTGCTTTTTTATCAGAGCTTTATGCTCGATGGCAATCTCCTCAAAAGAGCGGTTGTCGTCCGTGATCAGCACTCTCGTTCCTACTGGTATCGTTTGAAACAAATGAACAACCTCATCGTTATGCATACGTATACAGCCGTTAGACACAAATTTCCCTACTGATTCCTCTCGGTTTGTCCCATGAATTCCATAAATCCGCCCGTCCGTTCCTTTCGCATCAAATCCGATCCATCTTGCCCCAAGCGGGTTATCAGGAGATCCCCCTTCAATATTTTTCTTTCTGTAGTAAGGATTTTCCGCTTTTACCGTTACCGAAAACTCTCCTTCAGGCGTCAAATCATCTGTTTTTCCAGTCGCCACACTATACACGCCTTCTACTTTGTTGTCGAGGATAACAGCAAGTTCATTTGTTCGCTTGTTGACAATAACATACGGATCACCCGGCAGCGGATTTTCGCCGAGCGGCCAAATCGGTGAAATCATCATGAAAATCGAACATAAGAAAAAACGCATAAGCTCCTCCTTTTTCATTAGGTTGACCAATGAAGGAAGAGCTCATGCGAATCATCCGAGTGATTTTTGCGCTTTTATTCCTTTAAAATAACTTTTAATCACTAAATATTGTTCCATTTCGCCGAGAAGATGGAAGAGAGCGGCCCTCGCTTCAAATTCCTCTCTAGTCGCAGGAAGCGGCATCTCCTCAAATTCTTTTCTCATGTCAGCAAGTCTTTTCAGAAATTTATACGCTGTATTCCCAGGGTGTATCGCCTCCCGCAAATCATGAATAAATTCAGCGATCATTTTTCCCTGATCTACCGTGATGGAGATCGATGTCACTTTAGGGAGAAGGCGTTCAATAATTTCAAATTGCTTTTCTCTCATTTTAAAATAATGATAATGCAGATTTTCGTAACGCAAAATGTGGTTTTGCACATCTCGATATGCCAGGTTTTTAGCCTCCGTAATGAGCTGGTGCGTTTCCGGAATTTCTTTTCCTGACCAATCTTGCTCACCAGTTAACAAATACCGTTCGATTTCTGCAAAAATGACAGCAAAGTTATCCTCTATCTTTTTACGGTAAGCAATCAGCTTCCGATCAAGACTCGGCATATACAAGTTCATCAATAGAGCGACGCCGATGCCGACCGTAATCAGCTGAACTTCATTCCAGATGAAAGTAGGCGTAATGCCGCCGGACATGTATAAATGAAGGATAATAACAGAACTGGTGACGATACCCTCGTTAATTTTTAACAGAACCGTTATCGGAATGAATATCAAAAGAAGCGCTCCGATCACAAACGGGTGGTAGCCAATAAGCTCGAAAAAGAGATAAGAAAAAGCAATTGCCAGACAGCATGCCGCAAAGCGGGCCCATGAGGCCTGGAGCGACCGTTTTTGTGTGATTTGTATGCACAAAATGGTGATGATTCCTGCTGATGCGAAGTTTTGCAAATGCAATAACTGGCTTATATAAATAGCCAAAGCTGTTCCAAGCGCGGTCTTTGTTGTGCGGTAACCAATTTTAAACATGTCGGACTCCATTTCTATTTGTTTCTTCAATAAAAAAGAAGAGGCGGCCAGCCTTCTTCTTTTTTATATTCTATAATATTTTCTTTAAAAAGTCCTGCGCTCTTTTGGATTTTGGCGACATAAAAAATTCCTTCGGATTGCCGTCTTCGACAATCATTCCTTGGTCCATAAACAGCACACGGTCTGCCACTTCTTTTGCGAAGCCCATTTCATGTGTGACAATCACCATGGTCATGCCGGTTTCGACCAGCTCTTTCATCACCTGTAGCACTTCTTTGACCATCTCTGGATCAAGGGCGGAGGTCGGCTCGTCAAACAGCATGATGTCCGGATTCATCGCAAGAGCCCTGGCAATCGCGACACGCTGTTTTTGTCCGCCAGACAAACGGTTTGGATAGTCATTTCGCTTTTCAAACAAACCGACTTTGCGGAGCAGGTCCTCAGCTTTCTCCTGTGCAGCCTGTTTTGATTCTTTTTTTACATTGACAGGCGCGTACATGATGTTTTCGAGAACCGTTTTGTGCGGAAAGAGATGAAAATGCTGAAAAACCATCCCGATGTTTTCCCGGACCTTTAATGTGTTGGTTTTCGGCTTCGTAATCTCTGTGTCTTTTATTGTAATGGTTCCGCCGTTAGGCTTTTCCAACAGGTTTAAACAGCGTAAGAACGTTGATTTGCCTGAGCCTGAAGGACCGATCACGGCAACAACCTCACCCTCAGCGATTGTTGTTGAAATGTTTTTTAATACTTCGTGTTTCCCAAATGATTTTGACAGCTTTTCAACCTTAATCATTGGATTTCAGCTTCCTTTCTACAGCCTTGCCGATAAACGTTAAAATCAGGACAAGCACATAATAAATCAATCCCGCGATAATGAGCGGCTCAAGGTAATTGTAAGTGGCGGCGCCAGCTTGATATGCGCGTCTCATGACATCACCAAGCCCGATGACGGTGACGATCGCCGATTCTTTTGTTAACGTAATTAATTCATTCACAATTGCAGGTGATATATTTTTGAAGGCCTGCGGCAGCAGCAGATCCTTCATCATTTTTCCATACGGGACACCGAGTGCAACAGCAGCTTCTTTTTGCCCTTTATCAATGGCATTGATTCCGGCTCTGATAATTTCCGATACATAAGCGGCGGAATTCAAAGACAATGCGACAACCGCAGCCCAAAACTGGTCAATTTGAAATCCGAGCAGCTGAGGAAGGCCAAAATAGACAATCATAAGCTGCAGCACTAAAGGCGTGCCTCGGAACACTGATGTATAAAAATCAGCGATCCAGATAAACGGGCGGAATGTGCTGATCTTGCATAAGCTTAGCACAATACCGAGTATAAGTCCGATAATAGCAGATACAACAACAATTTTTAATGTAATTGCCAAGCCTTCTAATATAAAAGGAATTTGGGGGATCGTTGCTGAAAAATCCAAATTCATAGCCTTTGTCTCCTTTTCTTACAGGAAAAAAGTTTCCTATTCAATAAAAAAGCTCAACGAAAAAGTTGAGCCGCTTTTTTTTACTTCTCGCCAGTGAACCATTTTTTCTTCAATTTCTCAAGCTCTCCGTTATCTTCCATTTCCTTGAGCGCTTTATTGAATTTGTCTGTCAGTTCACTGTCCTTTCTGAAAGCAATTGCTGAACCGGCTTCTTCCGCTTTCGCATCAGGAATCACAAAGCCTTGCAGGTCATCATTTGATTTGAAATACCCTTCTGCAACAATGTCTTCAATAATCGCGGCATCGAAGCGGTCAGATTTGATTTCCTGCACCAAATCAGAAATTCTGTTGCGGTCTTCTGTTTTAAAACCATATTCCGGAGAAAGCTCTTTCCCCTTCTCTTCCTGAATAGAGCCAAGCTGAACGCCAACTGTTTTTCCTTTCAGGTCTTTCAAAGATTGAATGCCGCTGTCTTTTTTGCTGACAATCATATGGTTCGCTGTGTAATACACATCGGAAAAATCAACTTGTTTTTTACGCTCAGGCGTTGGTGTCATTCCTGACAGAACGAGATCCACCTGTTTTGATTTAAGCGCTGTAATTAAGCTGTTGAAGTCCATATCCTGCACTTCAATTTCATAGCCTGCCTTCTTTGCCAGAGCTTTTGCCAGCTCTACATCAAAGCCGACAATATTATCTCCTTCTTTATATTCAAACGGTTTGTAATCCGCCGAAGTACCCATAATTAATTTTTTCTTTCCGCTTTCTGAACCTGAATTGCTTGAGCCGCACGCAGTTAATGCAAAGGTGATGCAAGCAGCTACAAGTAATAAGAGCCATTTTTTCATGATCCATTTCCCCCGTATTCATTACTTTTGGTGTATTTGAATATTTATTCGTTAATTTGTATTTTAAACAGTTTCTCATTTTTATGCAATACTATTTTTAAAAATTATCTTTAAGCTTATCTTTCCAGTGATCTCTTCTGATATTACTAGATAAAAATTAAATCACTATACAATCCGATTGAATAACCCCTTAATATTTATTCATATATCCTTGGAAATTTATGCACAAAAAAACCCGGGCTGCTTTGAGCATCCGGGTTGTTCGTCTTATACTTCTTCACAATATTCTTCAAAGGCTTCCTGCAGCTTTGCCACTACGGCCATCGGCTCATGGCCTTCAATTTCATGGCGCTCTACCATTTTCATGATCTTTCCGTCTTTCAAAATCGCAAAGGACGGAGAAGATGGCGGATAACCTTCAAAATAGTCACGCGCACGCGCTGTCGCTTCTTTATCCTGTCCGGCAAAAACGGTGACGAGCTGATCAGGTCTTTTATCATAGTGAACGGAATGGTAGGCTGCCGGTCTTGCAATTCCTCCGGCGCATCCGCAAACAGAGTTTACCATGACGAGCGTCGTTCCTTTTTTCGTAAGTGCCTCATCCACCTCTTCGGCTGTTTTAAGCTCGGTGTATCCGGCAGCTGTTATTTCTTGTCTCGCTTGGCGGACAATATCATTCATAAATAAATTAAAGTCCATGTTCAATGAAGACCTCTCCTTTTTCATCATCTGTTCTTATGATAGCAAGGAAACGTCCATATCGGCAAATGACTTTGCTTCGCCGTGCACTTTTTTTGCTCTTCGTTTACTGCTTACAGAAAAAGGGGATTATATAACTAGAAGTAAAATAAAGGAGCAGTTGTATATGAGCCACAGGAAAGCGTTACTGATTCATAACGGAAATGCCGGTAACAAAAATATAGAAAAAGCACTTGGTGCTGTGGTGCCGGTTTTATCTCACCATTTAGATGAGGTGATTATTAAGCAGACAAAGAAAAAGGATGATGCGTATCATTTTTGCCAATCCATTGATGATTCTGTCGACACCGTCTTCATTCTCGGCGGCGACGGCACGATCCATCAATGCATAAATGCTATCAGCGCTCTAGAAAGAAAACCCGCTGTCGGAATTTTGCCCGGCGGCACGTGCAATGACTTTTCAAGAGTGCTTGGCATCCCTCAAAATCTTGCAAAGGCCGCGGAAGCACTTATGGCAGGAAAAAAAACCAGCGTAGACGTATGTCAGATGAATGACCGTTATTTTTTGAATTTCTGGGGGATCGGCTTAATTGCAGAAACGTCGAATCAAATCAACGAAACGGAAAAAGCATTATTGGGAAAAATCAGCTATTTTACAAGTGCCTTGCGAACCGTCTCATCCGCTGCATCGTTTCCGATGACATTAAAAATTGATGGAGAAGAAATTAAAGAAGAAGCCGTTATGCTGCTTGTGATGAATGGCCAATACATTGGAACGAATCGAATTCCTCTGCCCGATGCCAGTATTGAAGACGGCTTACTTGATGTTCTCATATGCCGCAACACCAACCTCACCGCGCTGCGGGAGCTGATGAGCATGGAACAGGGCTCAATTGACCGTTTTACCGGAGAGCTGTCCTATGTCCAGGCCTCCCGTATCGAGATTGAAACAGACACTGCCAAAAAGGCGGATATGGATGGAGAAGTTTATACACATACACCCGCAGTCATTCAGGTCCTGCCGCAGCATATCGACATGCTTGTTCCCGCAAATGAATAACTGTCATAAGGCTTTAGAAAGATTTTGCAAATCCGTTGACTCTCCCCTAGGAGGAGGTCTTACAGTATAAGGGATACACACTTGAAAAAGGGGAAGTCATATGGAGAAGAAAAATATTACCTTAACTATATTATTAACCAATTTATTTATTGCTTTTTTGGGGATCGGGCTTGTGATTCCAGTAACGCCGACCATTATGAATGAATTGCATTTATCAGGGACTGCGGTCGGCTATATGGTTGCCTGCTTCGCTATTACACAGCTCATTGTCTCACCAATAGCCGGACGATGGGTTGATCGCTTCGGGCGCAAGATCATGATCGTGATCGGCCTATTGTTCTTTAGTGTGTCGGAGTTTTTATTCGGCATTGGAAAAACAGTTGAGATGTTATTTATCTCCCGTATGCTGGGCGGTATCAGCGCAGCCTTCATTATGCCTGGGGTCACGGCTTTTATCGCAGATATCACGACCATTAAAACACGCCCGAAAGCGCTCGGTTATATGTCAGCCGCTATTTCAACAGGATTTATTATCGGCCCCGGCATCGGGGGATTTTTAGCAGAAGTCCATTCCCGGCTGCCTTTTTTCTTTGCGGCAGCTTTTGCACTGTTAGCAGCCATTTTATCAATCCTCACGCTGCGCGAGCCGGAACGAAACCCTGAAAATCAGGAAATAAAAGGACAGAAGACAGGCTTTAAACGAATTTTTGCCCCCATGTATTTCATAGCTTTTCTCATTATCTTAATTTCGTCTTTTGGTTTAGCATCATTTGAATCTTTATTTGCATTATTCGTAGATCATAAATTCGGATTTACGGCCAGCGACATTGCCATTATGATTACAGGAGGAGCGATTGTTGGCGCCATTACGCAAGTCGTCTTATTCGACCGCTTCACAAGATGGTTTGGCGAAATCCATTTAATTCGGTACAGCTTAATTCTCTCTACGAGTCTGGTATTCTTGCTGACAACAGTACATTCATATGTTGCGATTCTGTTGGTGACAGTCACCGTGTTTGTCGGATTTGATCTCATGCGGCCTGCGGTAACGACTTACCTGTCAAAGATTGCGGGAAATGAACAGGGGTTTGCCGGCGGTATGAATTCAATGTTTACAAGTATCGGCAATGTATTCGGGCCTATTATCGGCGGAATGCTGTTCGATATTGATGTAAACTATCCTTTCTACTTTGCAACGGTCACCTTAGCCATAGGGATTGCACTGACCATTGCTTGGAAATCGCCTGCACATCTTAAAGCCAGCACGTGATAAGAAGCGCATTCTTTGTGTACTGCAAAGAATGCGCTTCTTCTTTATACTGATGATAGAAGGAGTGATGGCATGAAGGAATCGTATTACTCAATTGGGGAAGTATCAAAACTGGCAAACGTGTCGATAAAAGCGCTCCGTTATTACGATAAAATTGATTTATTTAAACCCGCCTACGTCGACCCGGATACCAGCTACCGCTATTATACAGATTCTCAGCTCATTCATCTGGATTTGATCAAATCATTGAAATATATCGGCACACCTTTAGAAGAAATGAAAAAAGCACAGGACTTAGAGATGGAAGAACTGTTTGCTTTTTATACAGAGCAGGAGAGGCAAATCAGGGAGAAATTAGACTTTTTATCAGCACTGGAGCAAACGATTTCGTTGGTGAAAAAGCGGATGAAACGGCAGATGGAATACCCAGCACTCGGTGAAGTGTTTGTGTTAGATGAAGAAGAAATACGGATTATTCAGACAGAGGCAGAAGGAATCGGGCCTGAAAACGTGCTCAACGCCTCCTACAGCAAATTAAAAAAATTTATCGAGTCAGCAGATGGATTTACGAACAATAGCTACGGCGCTACTTTCTCTTTTCAGCCCTACACCAGCATTGATGAAATGACTTACCGTCATATTTTCACGCCTGTATTGACGAATAAACAGATTTCATCAATTACGCCGGATATGGAAATCACAACGATCCCTAAAGGGAGGTATGCGTGTATCGCGTATAATTTTTCGCCTGAACATTATTTTCTCAACTTACAGAAGCTTATCAAATATATCGCGGACCGCCAATTAACAGTAGTCAGTGATGTATACGAGTTAATCATACCGATTCATTACTCCCCAAAAAAACAAGAAGAATATCGGGTTGAAATGAAAATACGGATCGCTGAATAATACAGCATAGAAAAAGAGCATTTTTTGAAACAAAACTTCAAAAAATGCTCTTTTTGCTTATTTAGTAAACAGATGTCTTCTCGTCAATCGATTCTAAAATTTGTTTCACTCGTCCGAGGAATCGTCCGCACACGAGACCGTCAAGCACTCTGTGATCTAAGGACAGGCACAGATTAACCATGTCTCTGACAGCAATCATGCCATTGTCCATGACAACCGGGCGTTTGACGATGGATTCTACTTGAAGAATCGCAGCCTGAGGGTAGTTGATAATGCCCATCGACTGAACAGACCCGAACGAACCTGTGTTGTTGACGGTAAACGTGCCTCCCTGCATGTCATCTGCAGTGAGTTTTCCGTCTCTTACTTTTTTAGCTAGGCCGGTAATGTCTTTCGCAATGCCTTTAATTGTTTTTTCATCAGCGTTTTTAATCACCGGAACAAATAAAGAATCCTCTGTGGCAACTGCAATTGAAATATTGATATCCTTTTTCTGAATAATTTTGTCCCCCGCCCACATGCTATTCATTTGCGGGAATTCTTTTAACGCCCGAGCGACCGCTTTTACAAAAAAGGCGAAGAACGTTAAATTAAAGCCTTCTGTCTTCTTAAAGGAATCTTTTATACTGTTGCGATATGCAACCATATTTGTGACGTCGACTTCCATCATCGTCCAAGCATGCGGAATTTCTGTTTTGCTTCGCTTCATATTGGAAGCAATTGCTTTTCTTACACCTGTGACAGGGATTTCTTTATCACCGGCTGCAGACGCAGGATATGACGTCTCTTCTTTTGGCTCAGGTTTTGATGCAGACTTCGGTGCAGGAGCTGCTGTTTTCGGCTCCTCAGCCTTCTGTTCTTGCGCGCCGCCTGTTTCAATTAAGCGCTGAATATCTTTTCGTGTGATGCGCCCGCCAGCACCTGTTCCTGTTACTTGATCGAGGTCAATGCCGTGCTCTCCGGCCAAACGGAGTACAGCTGGCGAGTAGCGCTTTTTATTGGGCTGATCAGCTGCTTCGGCAATTTTTGCAGCAGGCGTCTCAGCGGCTTCTGAAGCAGCTGGGTGTTCTTGTTTTTGTTCAGCCGGATTCGCGCCTTCTGTTTCAATTTTGCAAATCACTTCTCCGACTTGCAGGGTTTGGCCTTCTTCTCCCACAAGCTCTGTTATCGTACCAGTAAAAGAAGACGGAACCTCTGCATTTACCTTATCTGTCATTACTTCCGCGATCGGATCGTATTTGTTCACTTTATCACCGGGGGCGACAAGCCATTTGCTGATCGTCCCCTCTGTTACGCTTTCTCCAAGCTGCGGCATCGTCATTTGTTCAATTGCCATGATTGTATCCTCCCTTACGTCTTTAAAACTCCGCTAATTCTCTCATCGCCGCTTCCACTTTATCAGGATTGACCATAAAGTATTTTTCCATTGTTGGCGCATAAGGCATAGCCGGAATATCAGGACCTGCAAGCCGTTTGATTGGCGCGTCTAAGTCGAACAGACAATGCTCGGATATAATTGCGGCTACTTCGCTCATGATGCTGCCTTCTTTTGTATCTTCTGTGACCAAAAGAACCTTTCCAGTTTTGGACGCAGCTTCGATGATGGCTTCTTTATCAAGCGGGTAAACTGTTCTTAAATCCACCACATGCGCTGAAATGCCATCTTTTTCGAGACGTTCTGCAGCTTGTAAGGCGAAGTGGACACACAGGCCGTATGTGATCACTGTGATGTCGTCGCCTTCCCTTTTTACGTCCGCCTTGCCGATTGGCAGGACATAATCATCAGCCGGAACCTCGCCCTTTATCAGACGGTATGCCCGCTTGTGCTCAAAAAACAGCACGGGGTCTTCGTCACGAACTGCGGCTTTTAAGAGCCCTTTCGCGTCATATGGTGTTGATGGCATGACAATTTTCAGTCCGGGCTGGTTGGCGAAAATTGCTTCGACTGATTGAGAATGATACAGGGCTCCGTGCACGCCTCCGCCGTATGGCGCTCTGACGACAATCGGACAGCTCCAGTCATTGTTGCTGCGGTAGCGGATTTTAGCCGCTTCAGAAATAATTTGGTTGACTGCCGGCATAATGAAATCAGCAAACTGCATTTCAGCAATCGGTCTCATTCCGTACATTGCCGCTCCGATACCGACTCCTGCGATTGCAGATTCAGCAAGCGGCGTATCCATAACGCGCTCTTCCCCAAATTGTTCATAGAGTCCCGCTGTCGCTTTAAACACACCGCCTTTTCTTCCTACATCTTCCCCAAGGACGAAAACGCGAGAATCTCGTTCCATTTCTTCTTTCATCGCCAAATTGATTGCATCAATATATGACATTACTGACATTTGTTCTTCCTCCCTACTTCGCATACACATAATCAAGCGCTGACTCAGGAGCTGCATATGGGGCGTTCTCCGCTTCATCCGTCGCTTCATTTACGATTGCCATAATTTCATCCAGCATGGTTTGTTCTATCTCATCGGACAGCAGGCCTGTTTCCTTTAAGTAAGCTTGATAAGTAAGCAGGGGATCACTTTTTTTCGCTTCCTCTACTTCTTCACGACCTCTGTAGCTGCTGTCATCGTCATCACTGGAATGTGGTGTAAGGCGGTAAGAAATCGTTTCAATTAATGTTGGGCCTTCTCCTCTGCGTGCCCTTTCGCGTGCTTCTTTGACCGCTTGATAAACTTCAAGCGGATCATTTCCATTCACAGTTACGCCAGGCATCCCATAGCCTACGGCACGGTCGGAAATGTTCTCACATGCGACTTGCTTATCGTAAGGCACTGAGATTGCGTATTTGTTGTTTTCACACATGAAAATAACCGGCAGCTTATGGACAGCGGCAAAGTTCGCCCCTTCATGGAAATCGCCTTGGTTTGAAGACCCTTCCCCAAATGTAACAAAGGCTGCGATATCCTTTTTCTCCATACGTCCCGCAAGCGCAATACCGACTGCGTGCGGCACTTGCGTTGTAACCGGAGATGATCCCGTGACAATGCGGTTTTTCTTTTGTCCGAAATGTCCTGGCATCTGGCGGCCTCCTGAGTTCGGATCTGCTGCTTTTGCAAACCCGGACATCATTAAGTCCTTTGCTGTCATGCCAAACGCGAGCACGACACCCATGTCTCTGTAGTACGGCAATACATAATCCATTTCACGGTCAAGTGCGAAAGCCGCTCCTACCTGTGCTGCTTCCTGTCCTTGACAAGAGATTACAAATGGAATTTTGCCAGAACGGTTTAACAGCCACATTCTTTCATCGATTTTTCTTGCTAACAGCATGGTTCTATACATATCAACGGCTTCCTGATCAGTCAGCCCTAGTGCTTGATGTCGGTTTGTACTCATTCAAGCCCCTCCTTTATGCTTTTAAAAATGAATAGCTTTGCCATCTGCGGCAAGCGCTGCTTCTCCAATTGCTTCAGAAAGCGTTGGATGCGGGTGAATCGTTTGCCCGACCTCCCACGGCGTTGCGTCCAGCACTTTGGCAAGACCCGCTTCAGAAATCATGTCGGTGACATGCGGGCCGATCATATGAACGCCGAGAATATCATCTGTATCTCGGTCCGCCACGATTTTGACAAAACCGTCGCTTTCACCGTATACAAGCGCTTTTCCAATCGCCATAAATGGGAACTTGCCGATTTTGACATTATGCCCGTTCGCCTTTGCTTCGTCTTCGGTTAAGCCGACACTGGCAGCTTCAGGGCTTGAGTAAATGCACTTCGGCACAAGCGTCGGATCAAGCGGATGCGGATTGAGACCTGCAAAATGCTCAACAGCAATAATTCCCTCATGTGAAGCAACGTGAGCTAACTGCAGGCCACCGATTACGTCTCCGATTGCATAAATATGAGATTCCTTCGTTTGGCAGCTTTCATTGACTGAAATCATGCCATTTTCAGTAACAATATCGGTGTTCTCTAGGCCGATGCCTTCGATATTTGCCTGTCTGCCGATGGAAACAAGCATTTTCTCAGCAGAATAGGTAACGGTTTCTCCGTCTTTTTCCGCTTGTATGCTGATATCGTCTGATGTTTTTGTCATTGTGTCAGGCAGCACTTTTGCCCCTGTTATGAACTGGATGCCTTTTTTCTTAAGAAGACTTTCCATTTCTTTTGAAATCTCTAGATCTTCAGTCGGCAATATGCGATCCGCGTATTCAATAACCGTTACCTTCACACCAAAATCATGAAGCATAGACGCCCATTCGATACCGATAACCCCTCCGCCGACAATGATGATTGACTGTGGCAGCTCCTCCATTTGGAGCGCCTCATCTGAAGTCAGTACAGACTTACCGTCCGCTTCAAGACCCGGAAGCATTCTCGGTCTTGATCCTGTTGCAATGATCACTTGTTTCGGGATCAGCATGTCATTTTCTTCGCCATTTCCCCGCTCAACAGAAATTGTTCCCGGCAGCGGAGAGAAGATTGACGGTCCAAGAATACGTCCATATCCGGTGTACACGTCAATTTTTCCTTTTTTCATTAAATGATTTACACCCGCTGCAAGCTTATCAACAACGGATTGCTTACGCTGCTGCACTTTTTCAAAGTTGAGGGACACGCCAGCCGTTTCCACCCCGAATTGATCGGCTTCACGAGCTGTCCGGTATACCTCTGCGCTTCTAAGCAGCGCTTTACTCGGGATACAGCCTTTATGCAGACATGTTCCTCCGAGTTTTTCCTTTTCCACAACGGCTGTTTTTAAGCCGAGCTGAGCGGCTCTGATGGCCGCAACATAACCGCCGGTACCGCCGCCCAGAATGACTACGTCATACTCAGTTGCCATGGTGACTCACTCCTGTCTGTCTATTCAATACGATATTGTTTGGATTGCTCTTCGCCCTGCAATACTCTGAGCGCCCCTTGGGCAAGAGACTGCAGTTCATTTTCCCCCGGATAGACTAAAACGTCTGAAATCCAATCTATGTATGATCTGATAGCAGAAACAAAGCTTTTGCCGTACGCAAGGCCTCCCGTCAGCACAATCGCTTCAACTTCGCCTTTTAACGCCGCGCTGGCTGCCCCGATTTCCTTTGCTACCTGATATGCCATGGCATCATAAATGAAGCGGGCTTTTCCATCGCCCCCTTGAATCATCTGTTCCACTTTTACTGCATCATTAGTACCGAGATAGCCTAAAAGTCCGCCGGTGCCAACAAGCTTTTTCATGATTTCTTCTTTTGTATATTCCCCTGAAAAACATAGATCAACAAGATCTCCCGCAGGCACTGTTCCTGCTCGTTCAGGACTGAATGGTCCCTCGCCGTGCAGGCCGTTATTGACATCTACCACTCGCCCGCGGTCATGGACGCCAATTGTAATACCTCCGCCCATATGGGTAATAATCATTTTCATGTTCTCATATCGTTTGCCAAGAGAGGCTGCCGCTTTACGAGCGACAGCTTTTTGGTTTAACGCATGGAAAATGCTTTTCCGTTCAATTTCAGGCATGCCTGACACTTTCGCAAGCACTGACATTTCGTCTACGACAACAGGGTCGACGATATACGAAGGGATATTCAGGCCATCAGCGATTTCCCGCGCGATAATGCCGCCGAGATTAGAAGCATGCTGACCGGCGTAGCCGCTTTTCAAATCCTCAATCATCTCATCATTCACTACGTAGGTCCCGCCTTCAATTGGCCGGAGAAGGCCGCCTCTTGCGCAGACTGCATCAAACTTTGAAATATTGATTCCCTGTTCATGAAGCGTTTCGAGAATATGGTTTTTACGAAATTCATACTGATCAATAATTCGGTCAAATCGCTGCAGCTCTTCTATGTTGTGTCTCAATGTTTTTTCAAAAATGCTTCTTTCGTTATGAAAAACACCGATTTTCGTTGAAGTTGAGCCTGGATTAATTGTGAGAATGCGTTTTTCGTCATGTAGCACTTTCATAACCTCCAGATCAATTTCTTAACGTCTGCTTAATACACTGTGGCCGTTTTGCAAAAACTGGCTTCTTGAGCGGCGCATGCGTTCAATCCGTTCCTCTGCCAAGCGGTCAGCCGCTAAATATGCAGGAATGCCGTCACGCTGAGAAATCTCTAGTACACGCTCGATATTGCCGTAAATGCCTTCGACTTTTTTCAATGCACGTTCTGCATTATAGCCGTAAAGCTCATCTGCCACGTTGATAACACCGCCCGCGTTAATCACGTAATCCGGTGCATAAACAATGCCCATTTCGTGAATTTGATCACCATGGCGTGTCTCTTTTAATTGGTTGTTAGCCGCACCTGCGATCACTTTCGCCTTCAGCTGTTTAATGGTGTCGTCGTTAATAGTCGCACCAAGGGCACACGGCGCATAAATATCGCAGTCTTGTGAATAAATGTCATCAGGATCTACAGCACGGGCGCCAAAATCTTCAACTGCACGCTGTACAGATTGTTTGTTGATATCCGTAACGATTAAGTTTGCTCCTTCTTCATGCAGGTGGCGGCAAAGGTTATAGGCTACGTTCCCAACACCCTGTACAGCAATGGTTTTTCCTTCAAGAGAGTCGGTTCCGAAAGCAGCTTTAGCTGCTGCCTTCATTCCTCTGTACACCCCGTACGCTGTGACTGGGGACGGATTTCCAGAAGAGCCGAAAGCAGGAGAAATCCCTGTGACATAGTCTGTCTCATCATGAATGATATCCATATCCTCGACCGTTGTACCCACATCTTCAGCCGTGATGTATCTGCCATTCAGCCCTTGAATATAGCGGCCAAACGCGCGGAACATTTCCTCATTTTTGTCTTTGCGCGGATCGCCGATAATGACTGTTTTTCCGCCGCCAAGGTTTAAGCCTGCCGCCGCGTTCTTATAGGTCATGCCTCTTGCCAATCTGAGCGCATCTTCAATTGCCGCTTCTTCATTTTCATATGTCCACATTCTCGTTCCGCCAAGCGCCGGACCAAGCGTTGTATCATGAATGGCGATAATCGCTTTTAATCCAGATTGTTCATCCTGGCAGAATACCAATTGTTCGTAATCGTATTTCTCCATATATTTAAAAAGTTCCATGTTCGTTCCTCCTAATGTGTGTATTCTTCAGATGCGCATATTGCCAGCGCAATGGAATACAGTTTATTTTCAGCAGAGTCCGCTCTGCTTGTTAAAGCAATCGGTGCTTTTGCTCCTGTAATGACAGCCGCCACGCTGGCCTTGGCAAAATAAATCAGTGATTTATATAAAATATTGCCGGCCTCAATTGTTGGGACGAGAAGGATATCTGCGTTGCCCGCTACGTCTCCCGAAATTTTTTTCTGAGCCGCGGCAATTTGTGAAACTGCGTTATCCAAAGCAAGCGGTCCATCAACAATGCAGCCTTTGATCTGGCCCCTTTTGTACATTTGAGCTAGAGAAGCTGCATTCACGGTCGCTTCCATTTTAGGGTTCACCGTTTCGACCGCTGCAAGAGCAGCTGCTTTTGGCATATTGTTCCCCACTGCATGGGCCACATGAACGGCATTTTGCAAAATCTGCCGGAGCTCTTCCAGCGAAGGAGCAATATTCATTGCCGAATCTGTCACAAACATCAGCCGGTCAAAATCCGGTATATCGAAGACAGCCACGTGAGAAAGGACACTTGCTGACCGAAGCCCCTCCTGTCTGTTCAATACCGCTTTAAGCAAAACAGAAGTCGGCACATTGCCTTTCATTAAAACGTCCGCTGTTTTATGGTGTACAGCACGAACCGCTAATTTCGCCGATTCCTCAGGAGTATCAGCATGGACGATTTCCACTTGATGCCCTTGCATGGATGATGTCAGATCGTTCAGTTTTGTGCTGTCGCCCGTTAACAAGAAACGGGCGGATAGGTGCTCGGCTGCCAGCTTTACAGCCCGGATCACTTCCTCATCCTCAGCATGAGCAACCGCAATGGTCTTATTTTTGTGTATCGACGCTTTGCCGATTAAATCTTTCAGCTTCATCTGTTACCACCTTTCTTGTTTCGACTCCGCCTTTTATTATGCAAGTTCCATGCCAGCTCTTAAGGGTGCTGTCATACCAGGTATATTGAAACATTCGTGCAGATGTTTGCGTTTATTCTGCAAATTATTGCATGCCTTCATTTGCAAGGCCATATTTATCCATTTTGTAATATAAGTTCCGAATGCTGACACCGAGAGCTTTTGCTGTTTTTGTCCGGTTAAAATGATGCTTTTCAAGCGTTTGCTGAATCAAATGTGCTTCAAATTTTTCTACTGCGACAGACAGCTTTTCGCCTTCAATATCCGGAAAATCAAAAGCTGTTCCCTGGTCTGTGTCATTTTCTTTTTGCTCAAGTTCGAATACAGGCAAGTGATCTTTTTCAATCCATTCCATATGCGGATTCAGAAAAATCATGGCTCGTCCAAGGACATTTTCAAGCTCCCGGACATTCCCAGGCCAATGGTAGGCAGATAAGGCGCGCAAGGCTTGCTGTGAGAGCCCTTTTACATTCCTGCCGTAATCCCGGTTGATCTTTTGGATAAGTCTGACGCTCAATGCTTCAATGTCCTCCAACCGCTGCCGCAAAGGCGGGATGGAGATCGGATAGCGATTGATCCGGTAATACAGGTCTTCCCGGAATGTTCCGTCCGCCATCGCCTTTTCAATATTTACATTTGTCGCCGCGATCACTCTGACGTTGACAGGGATCGCTTTCGTGCCGCCCACTCTGACGATTTCCTTTTCTTGAAGGACGCGCAGCAATTTGGCCTGCATATTTTGTGTCAGCTCACCGATTTCATCTAAGAAAATACTGCCGTTATTTGCTTCCTCAAATAAACCCTTTTTACCGCCGCGCTTCGCTCCTGAAAACGCACCATCCTCATAGCCGAACAATTCTGATTCGAGCAGGTACTCAGAAAGGGCTGCACAATTCACGCGAATAAATTTATTGTATTTCCGGTCACTTTCGTTATGGATGGCATGGGCGAACAGTTCTTTTCCTGTTCCTGATTCCCCGCGCAGCAAGATGGTTGCCGGTGTTTTCGCACCGAGCTTCGCCTGCTCAAGCGCAACCAGCATTTGCTCGCTTTTGCCGATAATGTCGTCAAACGTGTATTTCGCTTCAAGCGTGCGAATAATTTGTCTGGCGCGATTAAGCTCCGCTGTCAGCATTTTAATTTCGGAAACATCGTGAATCACGCCGACGCTGCCTTTCAAAATCCCGTCCACAATCACCGGTGCTACATTAACGATGACCTCTTTTTCATTCGGGCCGACCTTCATTCTGACACCGCGGACAGGACGTCTTGTTTCAAGCACCTTTAAATGCATGCTTTCGCCTTCGGAAATATCAGTGTTTGCAGGCTTGCCGATGACTTCTTTTTCAGAAAGCCCCGTCATTTTCGTATACGCTTTATTGATTAGCAGGCCGATGCCGTTTTCATCAACGACAGAAATCGCCTCATCGGAGGATTGAATAATCGCCTCCAGCATCGTACGGACCTGCTTTAAGTTGGTCACTTCCTCTGCCAGCTCGACCGCATCAGTGATATCTTTAAACACACAAAGAGCCCCGAGCAGACGTCCGCCTTCATCAATAATCGGCAGTCTTGTGGTCACAATTTGCAAATGATCGCCTAACAGCTGCTTCTGGTTGTATTCAGGCACTCTTGTTTTTAAAATCCGCGGCATCTTCGTGCTCGGAATCACTTCTTTTATTGGGCGCCCAATGACTTCCTCACGTTTTTTTCCGACCATTTTTTCGGCCATATGGTTAAAGAGAATGATTTCTTCATTGATATCAATAAAAATCATTCCATCATGGGTGGAATTAAAAATTCTGTCATATTTATAGGTTTGCTCTTTTAGCATTTGAATCAGGTGCTGCTTTTCTTCCATCAGCTGAAAAACGATGTATGCCATTTTTCCCGGCATGACAATGGTATATTCATGCTTTCTTTGAAGGAGCTCGTCAAACACGGCTTGATCGCCGGTGGTATGAATGACGATATCCGGTTTTTGTTGTATGTAAGGTTTCCAATCAGATGATACGGCAATCCCATACTGTTCTGCTTCTTTCAATCCCGGCGCCTCGGGGTCTTTGTCAACTACGGCAATGATATCTATGATGGCTGTTTTAATCAGAATATGTAATAACGCCGTTCCCCTTTTGCCGGCACCTACTATCAGTACCTTTTGCATCCCGATACCCCTTTGTATGAAAAAATTTGCACACCTATTTATTCCGTTGCAATAATTTGCACAACCCTATGTTACCACGTTTTCTTCTCTTGACAAAATATTTTTTCCGCTGGACAATAAAGGAAATGAAAAGATAAAGGGGTTTTCTGAAGATGAGCCGACTTCTTGCGCTTTTAATATTAGTCATCCCCGGGGCTATTTCTGCTTTAGGCATTAAACTGATGAGAGATACACTTTTCGGCCATACAATCAAGCCATTTTCAGCTCTTTGGCTCCAAGGGTTGTCAGGATTCATCTTTTTTGCGATCGGCCTCTATGTGCTGGCCGGGTTCATTTTATACAGAGACAGAAAACGCAATCAAGTCAGCCCGCGATTCAGAAAACGATAGCTGAAAAAAAGCCGGAGAATGCTCCGGCTTTTTTTGTTGCATTATTCGTCAGGCAAAACGGTCTTGGCAATCGTTTTGTCTAACGCTTCATAGTCATAATAAGAAATCGTATCGTACAGTTCTTTTCGTGTCTGCATATCATGAAGTCCTTCTTTTTGTGAGCCGTGCTCCTTCATCAAACCAAACATCCGCTCACAAGCTTTTGCCGCCGCTCGAAGCGAGGTGACAGGATATATCACCATGTGAAACCCCATATCTTCGAATTCATCGGCACGATAATATGGCGTTTTCCCAAATTCAGTCATATTCGCAAGGAGCGGAACGGGGATACGCTCAGCAAACTGGCGGAATTCATTCTCCGCCTGTAGCGCTTCCGGGAAAATTGCGTCCGCTCCCGCCTCAATGTAAGCCTCTGAACGTTTTATTGCGGCAGCAAGCCCTTCCTGCGCCCTGGCATCAGTACGGGCAACAACAATAAGGGAGGGTGCCGCTTGTTTAATAGCTTTTATTTTTTGCGCCATTTCCTTTATCGGAACTAGCTGTTTGCCATTTAAATGTCCGCATTTTTTTGGAAGCTGCTGGTCTTCTATTTGAACGGCTGCTACCCTTGCTTCAAGCATCTCCCGGGCTGTTCGGGCGGCATTTAAGACACCGCCAAATCCCGTATCGATATCCACAAGCAGAGGCAGATCAGCTGCACGTACAAGATCTTTGGCCCGTTCAGCTATCTCTGCCGATGTGATGATCCCTAAATCAGGCAGCCCCCTGCTGGCTGTATAGGCAGCACCGGACAAATAAATAGCAGAAAAACCGGCTTCTTTCGCAAGCAAAGCGGCCATCCCGTCATGGGCGCCGGGAATTTGAAGAATGTCCGGTGCTGACATCAGCTTGCGGAAACGCCCGGCAAGCTCCTCTTGTGACGATTGCTTATTGACGATCCACGACATGAAACAAATCCCCCTTTTACATGCAGAACATGTCTACGAATTCATTTACGCGCATCGTTTGTAATGTCTCATAGCTGGTACAGCGCTCATAAATGTGTTTGTGCTGTTTATCAGGAAAATGGGTTTTGAGATTGTCAGAAAACTTTTCCAGCAGTTTCGGCACTGCTTCCTCTCTTCGAAAACGATGGCCGAGGGGAAACTCACATTCCACCATTTCCGTGCTCGTTCCGTCTTTAAAATGAACCTGAACGGCATTTGAGATGGAACGTTTATCAGGTTTCAAATAATCCTCGGTATATGTTTTATTTTCAGTCACTTCCATTTTATCACGAAGTTTATCTATTCTCGGATCACTCGCTGTTTCAGCTTCATAATGCTGTGCGGTGATATCACCAAAAAGCAAACCGATTGCTGTAATGTATTGGAGGCAGTGATCACGGTCTGCCGGATTGTGGAGCGGGCCTTTTTTATCAATGATTCGGATAGCGGATTCATGCGTTCTGATGACAACTCGGTCAATCTCATCAATCCGGTTCTTTACCTGCGGGTGAAGAATGACGGCGCACTCCGCCGCTGTCTGGGCGTGAAATTCCGCAGGATAAGACACTTTAAATAACACATTTTCCATGACATAAGCGTCGAGCGGACGGGCAAGCTTGATCTCTTTCTTATTGAATAAAACGTCTTGGAACCCCCAACCCGGTGCACTCAAGGCTGTCGGATAACCCATTTCCCCTTTTAACGACATCAGCGCCAAATGAACACCTCTGCTCGTTGCATCTCCTGCCGCCCATGATTTACGCGAGCCTGTATTTGGTGAATGGCGGTATGTCCTCAATGCTGCATTGTCAATCCATGCATTCGAAAGCGCATTTTTGATTTCTTCTCTTCCGCCGCCCAAAAGCTTTGCCGCAACAGCGGTTGTCGCAACTTTGACAAACAGCACATGGTCAAGGCCAACTCGATTTAAGCTGTTTTCTAACGCCAGCACACCTTGGATCTCGTGTGCTTTGATCATCATCTCAAGTACGTCGCGTACTGTTAACGGCTCTTTTCCTTCAGACAGCCTCACTCTTGATACATAATCAGCAGCGGCAAGGATTCCTCCCAAGTTATCGGATGGATGCCCCCACTCCGCCGCCAGCCACGTATCGTTGTAATCGAGCCAGCGAATCATGCAGCCGATATTAAACGCTGCCCTCACAGGATCGAGAACATATGACGTTCCCGGCACTTTGCTTCCATTCGGCACAGTCGTTCCTGGAACAATCGGGCCAAGCAGCTTTGCGCATTCCGGATACCGTAGCGCCAAGATCCCGCAGCCCAGGGTATCCAGCAATACATGCCCCGCTGTTGTATACGCTTCGGCACTAGTAATCTCTTTCTCAAGCACATAGTCTGTGATTTCTTCGATAACACGATCCGTTTTCGGCATTCTACCAGCTCCTTTCATGGTTTTGTTTGATATCGCGGGCCCATGTAACTGACACGGGGACGGAAGAGCCGATTATTGGTATGCTGTTCGATCACATGGGCGCATAAACCGGACGTTCTCGCGCTGAAAAAGATCGGCGTATATAAAGGAATCGGTATGCCGAGCATCCAATACACTGGGGCAGCATAGTAATCCAAATTCGGGTAAAGCCCTTTTTCCTTCTCCATCAGCCGCTCACCCGCTTCGCACATCTCATATAAACGATGGTCACCGGCTTTATCGCATAATTGCTGCAGCGCCTCTTTCATCATGAGTGCTCTCGGGTCCATTTTTTTCATATACACCCGGTGGCCGAAGCCCATGATTTTTTCTTTTCTTTTCAGTTTTGTTTGCAAAAGCTGCTCAAAATCAGATGTCGTTTTTGCCTCCAAAAGCAAATACATCACAGCTTCGTTTGCTCCTCCGTGAAGATTCCCTTTCAGGGAAGCGACAGCCCCAGTCAAAGCCCCATAAAGATCTGAATGTGTAGATGCAATGACCCTGGCCGCAAAGGTTGAATTCGGCATCTCATGCTCACTGTACAGGACGAGCGACCGGTCAAAAATCTGTTCTTCCAATGAAGACGGCAATTTCCCTGTCATCATGTAGAGAAAATTCGCACTGTAGGATAGGGTTTGAAGCGGAAGAATCGGTTCTTTCTTATTAATGATCCTGTAGCTGGCAGCAGTGAGGGCAGGCATTTTCCCAAGAAGCTGATAGGCGCGTTCTTTGTTTGCGGAAGGAGACCGATCATCAATTTGCCGATCATAGCCAGCAAGTGCCGACAGGCCGGTACGCAGACCATCCATTGGATGAGTGTCCTCAGGGAGCAGCTCAAGCAGACGGAGATGATCAGCAGGCAGGCTTGAGGCACTGATTATTTTACGTTCCAGCGTCTCAATTTCACTTTCTTCTGGCATCCTGCCCTCCAGCAATAAATGGACAAGCTCCAGATAGCTTTTTGTTTCAGAAAGTTCTATTAAATCATAGCCTCTTATCAAAATCTGGCTGGACTGCGTGTCAAGATAAGAAATATGAGTTTCTGCCGCAATCACACCGTCCAACCCTGGAGAATAATGCTGTTTCTCCTCCATATCCTCAACCTCCGTTTTTGCGTTTTTTGTCTATCAGGTTCCGCCAAGCAAATACTTGGAAATAATCAGTCTTTGAATCTCGTTCGTCCCTTCATAAATTTGCGTCACCTTTGCATCGCGAAGCAGGCGCTCAACTGGATAATCCTTCATATAGCCATATCCCCCATAAATTTGAACGGCGTCTAACGCCGCCTTTACGGCTGCATCGGAAGCAAATTGTTTAGCCATAGACGCTTCTTTTCCACAGTTTAGGCCGCGGTTATGAAGGTCTGCAGCGTGGTAGACAAGATGTCTTGCCGCCTCAGCTCTAGTCGCCATATCAGCCAGCTTAAATGATATGCCTTGATTGGCTGCAATCGGCCTTCCAAATTGCACTCGCTGCTTCGCATAATCAACGGCATGCTCAAGAGCCGCCTCTGCAATTCCGAGGGCCTGTGCCGCAATGCCGATCCGACCGACATTTAAATTCGCCATGGCAATGTGAAAGCCATCCCCCTCTTTGCCAAGCAAATTGGCTTCAGGCACTTCTGCATTATCAAAAATCAGTTCCGTAGTATTGGAGCCATAAAGCCCCAGCTTTCTTTCTTTTTTTCCAACGGTAAAACCGGGTGTGTTTTTTTCAACAATAAAAGCCGAAATCCCGTGCCTGCCTTGATCTGGAGCTGTTAAAGCAAATGTGATATAGATATCAGCTGCTCCGCCATTCGTTATGAATATTTTCGATCCGTTTAATAGATATTTGCCGTTCTTTTTGATTGCTGTTGTGCGGAGGCTCCCAGCATCCGACCCCGAGTGAGGCTCCGTTAGTGCAAATGCGCCCAAATGGTCTCCTGACGCGAGCTTTGGTATATATTTCATCTTTTGTTCTTCGTTGCCGAAATACAGAATCGGATTTGTGCCGACCGAGGTATGAACGGAGAGAATCACGCCGACAGCCGCACTGATTCTAGAAATCTCATGAATCGCCAAAATATAAGAAACAACGTCCGCCCCGGCACCGCCGTATTGTTCCGGCACCGGTATTCCCATCAGTCCGTGTTCACCCATTTTTTTGATCAGCTGAAAGGGAAATTCGTCCGTTTTCTCCATGATTTCCGCAGCGGGAGCAATTTCTTTTCGTGCAAAATCACGCACCATTTTTCGCATCATGACTTGCTCTTGGGTTACATGCAACTCGGCCACCCCCGGATGGAATAGACTTCAGGAAGTCCTCTCCTCATAGTCATAAAAACCGCGTCCGCTCTTTTTGCCAAGCCAGCCTGCTTTGACATACTTGCGGAGCAGCGGGCATGGACGGTATTTGGAATCGCCAAGGCCTGAGTGAAGGACTTCCATAATTGATAAACACGTATCCAGTCCGATAAAATCCGCTAATGCAAGCGGACCCATCGGATGATTCATGCCCAGCTTCATCACTTCGTCTATTGCCTCCGGCTTCGCCACTCCCTCATACACGCAATAGATGGCTTCATTAATCATTGGAAGAAGCACACGGTTGGAAACAAACCCAGGAAAATCATTGACTTCTACCGCTGTTTTCCCCATCTTTTTCGCTAATGCCATAACATCTAAGGCCGTTTCTTCTGATGTAGCCAAGCCGCGAATCACTTCAACCAGCTTCATTACAGGGACGGGATTCATAAAATGCATGCCAATAACCCGTTGAGGCCGGTTTGTTACAGCAGCGATTTCTGTAATAGGCAAGGAAGATGTATTGCTGGCCAAAATCGTATGAGGCGGGCACATGCGATCAAGCGTTTTAAACATCTCAGTTTTTGCCGCCATGTTTTCTGCGATAGCCTCAATCACAATGTCCGCATGCTCTGCCTCCTCAAGCGTTTGAGAAATCGAAATGCGGCTGATTACGCTCTTCACTTCCGTCTCGGTCCTTTTTCCTTTCTCAGCATCACGGGCCAGCTGTTTCTTCAGCCGTTTCAATCCTGCCTCCGAGGCCTCTGGATTCACATCATACATCCGCACATAAAAGCCTGCGTCGGCAGCTGTTTGAGCAATTCCGCTTCCCATCTGACCTGCGCCAGCTACCATGATTTGTTTGATTTCCATTCAAATCCCCTTTTTCATCATGTTTTAATGAACCTGCACTAAGACGGCGTCTCCCTGTGCTGCCCCGCTGCAAATAGCGGCAACGCCCAGACCCCCTCCCCGTCGCTTTAATTCATAAACAAGCGTCATGAGAATTCTCGCACCGCTCACGCCGATCGGGTGTCCGAGCGCGATCGCACCGCCATTTACATTTACTTTTTCAAGATCGAAACCTACGATTTTTTCACATGTCAAAACAACTGAAGCAAAAGCTTCATTTACTTCAAACAAGTCAATATCTTGGACAGTTAAACCGTTCTTTTTCAGGAGCTTGTTAATGGCAAACCCCGGCGCTGCCGCCAGCTCGTGCGCTGGCATTCCCGTAGTTGAAAAACCAAGAATTGTAGCCAGAGGCCGTTTGCCAAGCTCAGCAGCTTTTTCCTCAGACATCAGCACGAACGCGCCGGCTCCGTCATTGACTCCAGGAGCATTGCCGGCTGTGATAGAACCGTCACTTGCATAAATCGGAGCAAGTTTCGCGAGCTGATCCAGACTTGTGTCACGGCGAATCGCTTCATCTTTATCAACAACGTTTGGTTTTCCTTTTCGACCGATCCAGTTGACGGGAACAATTTCATCCTGAAACTTCCCTTCATCGGCGGCCTTAGCTGCCCTTGCATGACTTCTCAACGCCCATTCGTCCTGCTCTCTTCGTGAGATTGCATATTCCTTGGCAGCTGTATTTCCGTGAACAGCCATGTGCACCTCGTCAAATGCGCACGTTAATCCGTCATACACCATTAAGTCCCTAAGCTCGCCGTCCCCCATCCGTGCTCCCCAGCGCCCGGCGGGAACGGCATACGGAATATTGCTCATGCTTTCCATCCCCCCCGCAACAAGTATGTCCGCATCCTGCGCCCGAATCATTTGATCACATAAAGTGACAGCGCGAAGGCCGGAAGCACAGACTTTATTTAGTGTTTCTGACGGCACACTCCAAGGCATTCCCGCCAGACGGGCAGCTTGACGGGAAGGTATCTGCCCTGAGCCGGCCTGGACAACCATGCCCATGACGTTTCCTTCTACATCATCTCCAGAGACTCCAGCCTGTTGCAGCGCCTCCTTCATCACAATGCCCCCAAGCTCAGCAGCTTTCACCTCTTTCAAAACTCCGCCGAATTTGCCAAATGGAGTTCTTGCAGCACTTACAATGACTGTTTTCCTCATGGTTTCACCTCATTCAGAAGATAGACAGCGCTTACAATTTCTAGTTGTCTTCTATGAATGTATGCTTTGAAACGGGCATGAATGAATGAAAAAAGAAGGCTGCGTCAAATAGCCTCCTTCTAACAACTATTCATTTTTCAGCAATGCCGAAGCCTTTTCTGGAAAGTCGGTAAACATGCCGTCTGCTCCCGCTTCAATGAGACGCTTCATATCTTCCGGACGATTGACTGTATACGGCCTTACCTTAATCAAACCGTTCCTCATTTTCTTCAGTACTTCATCTGTGACCCCTGGGCTGTTTAACTTCGGGTGATAGCCGGAAGCCGGAATAGACGCGATATATCGATCTGCCTGATAAAGCACATCTGAAGTTAATACTGCCCGTTCGATATGCGGTGCAAGCCGGGCGCACAGCGCCAAGCTGTCATGATTAAACGTGGATAGGATGACTCTGTCCTCTACATTAAATCGCTTCACTGCCTCCAGCACTTTTTCTTCCATTCCCTCATAGCGGATCACGCTGTTTTTTAATTCAATGTTGATGAGAAAATCCTTTTTTACCGCCCACGAGAGCACATCTTCTAGCAGCGGCACTTTTATATCGCTGTACGCTTGATCGTGACCAGCGGCCGCATTCGCAGTCTTTACCTCATCATAGGCTGTATCCTTCACGAATCCTTTAAGTGATGTCGTGCGATTAAGTCTTTCATCATGAATCACAACAATGCGTCCGTCTTTCGTCAGCTGTACATCAAGCTCTATCCCATCCGCTCCGGCTTCAATTCCTTTTTCAAATGCAAGCATTGTATTTTCGGGAAATTGACCTGAGGCCCCCCGGTGGGCAAAAATCTTTGTCATCGTTTCACCTCAAACCCTAAAGTTTTCTCCATTATACTTATTTTGTCGGCTCCACTCTAGGATTAAGGCTGTATCAATCTACTGATCATAATAAGAATCAATGCCGTTGACAATCGCATCTGCGGCCTTTTGCTGGTATTCTTCACTTCCCAGCTTGTCCGCATCAGAGCTGTTCGTGATAAACCCAAGCTCCGCCAACACACTTGGCATTTGTGAATATGTAATGACGTAAAAGTCTGATTCTTTCACGCCCCTGTCTCTCGTTTGTAAGGAAGAAACGAGCTCTGACTGAATATCGGATGCTAGACGCCGGCTGCTCTCCCCTTCATAATCAGATTGAAAATACGTTTCTGTTCCTGAAGCTGAAGCAACCCCTGAATTCACATGGATGCTGACAAAAAGGTCAGCCTGTTTGGCACTTGCCTTAGCCACTCTTTCCTCCAAGGTCAGAAAATGATCGTCAGACCGGGATGCAACAGGATTGGCTCCCTCCTCTTTTAGTTTGTCTGTCACATGCTCTGAGACAGACAAATTAATATCCTTTTCAAAGAGCCCGTTTCCGACCGCTCCACTATCTTCACCGCCGTGTCCGGCATCAATATACACTGTTTTCCCTTCTATCGGCTCTGCTGCCTGTGCACAAGGCGCGAGCGTCAAAGCCAATCCGCACAGCGCCAAGCTCCTCCATAACATTCTCAACTTACTCCCTCCGGTCTTTTTATGACGAGTTCTTTCGCAGCTGAATATCTTCCAGCTGTAAAGTTCCATTATCCTTCTTTGTATATTTCACCAGGACATGTGTCTGATCTGGCAGTAATTCACATTCATCACGTTTATCCTTCGGAACTTGTATCATGGTTTCTTCTCCATTAAGAGAAACCGCAATCGTATGAGGATCAGCCGAGCCAATGTATTTTCCCTCTTCGGTAAACCTTGGCACTGAGTCATCCGCACTTGCAACACTGCACCCCGAAAGAAAGAGCGCAGTAAACAGCAAAAGAACCGTTTGTTTCACATGACCACCTCTTCCTGATGTTTGGCTTTTATCTTTGACCAGAATGGCGAATTTGTAAAGACAACGCGAATGCAGGCGAGCAAGTTCCATGATTTTCAAAAGGGTTATACGACCCGATCATTTCCTGTTGTTAGAAAGATAACGAGCAGATTTGTCTATGAGGATGGCTCTAATTGAGGTGCCAATTAGAAAAAATTAGCGGAAAGAAGCAACTTTTTATTCATTTTAAAAAATTTGAGAATAGGGTGAGCAAATCGTTTGACGGGTGGGTCAGCCAAGCGTAACCTTTTAAAGGATATTTACTTTATTGAAAGAAGTTAAAGCCATGAAAAAATTCGTTCTGCTGCTGGCGGCAGCTGTCATCACATGCTCCATCGGCCACCAAATCAGCGGCGGCTACAAAGGCCCCGAAAAAGAGCGGCGAAAACATCACTCTGCACTCAAGATATTCAGTCGGTAAAGCAGATCAATTGCATTAATTTTTACATATAGGCTAGAATATGTGCGAATCCAAACGAAAGAAGATGATCAAATGAATCCTAAGTATAAGCCACTTTTTGAACCATTTACGTTTAAAAGCGGCGTTACAATCAACAACCGGATCGCAGTAGCACCGATGACTCATTACGCTTCTAATGAAGACGGTACAATATCTGAAGCGGAGCTCGACTACATCATCCCCCGTTCAAAAGAGATGGGAATGGTGATTACAGCCTGCGCAAATGTTACACCGGACGGAAAAGCATTCCCCGGGCAGCCGGCCATCCATGACGATTCCAACATTCCAGGTTTAAAAAAGTTAGCACAAGCCATTCAGGCACAAGGCGCTAAAGCTGTTGTACAAATTCATCACGGCGGTATTGAGTGCCCGTCTGAGCTCGTTCCTCAACAGGATGTTGTGGGGCCAAGTGACGTGTTTGATAACGGCAAACAAATTGCTCGCGCATTAAAAGAAGAAGAAGTGGAAAACATTGTGAAGGCGTTTGGAGAAGCGACAAGACGCGCCATTGAAGCCGGCTTTGACGGTGTCGAAATTCACGGTGCAAACGGCTACTTAATTCAGCAGTTTTATTCTCCGAAAACCAACCAGCGCACGGATCGCTGGGGAGGAAGCGATGAAAAACGATTAGCCTTCCCGCTCGCTATTGTCGATGAAGTGAAAAAAGCCGCTTCAGAACATGCGAAGGGTGCGTTCTTAGTCGGATACCGCCTGTCTCCGGAAGAACCTGAGACACCGGGATTGACAATGACTGAAACTTATACGCTTGTTGATGCTTTAGGAGATAAAGAATTGGATTATCTTCATGTCTCACTGATGGACGTGAACTCAAAAGCGCGCCGTGGTGCAGATCCGACTCGCACACGCATGGACTTATTGAATGAACGTGTCGGAAACAAAGTGCCGCTGATCGCCGTCGGTTCCATCCATTCCGCTGATGACGCGCTTGCCGTCATCGAAAACGGTATTCCGCTGGTCGCTATGGGACGCGAAATTCTAGTTGACCCTGACTGGACGGTAAAAGTAAAAGAAGGCCGTGAAAAGCAAATCGAAACAGTGATCAAAGGCACAGATAAAGAAAAATATCATTTGCCTGAACCGCTATGGCAAGCAATTGTGAACACGCCAGGCTGGGTGCCTTATAAAGATTAATGTGCAAAGACTGCCGAAACGATTCGGCAGTCTTTTTTCCCTTTATATAAATAGTTTGTGTACACATCTAAACAGCAAAAGAAAGAGCTCCCCGCCAACTTCGAAAAGAAAATCCAGGAAAAACCCCTCACGCTTTCTTGCTTTTTTCTTTTTCATTCGTACGTCTCCTTTTTACATGAATACGCCTTACTTACGATTTTGCAGGAGAAAGGTTTCATTTTATAACGGACACATCTAGGGTCGATCATGCTCGTGATCCTATAAGATGTATGAATGGACCAAGAGTGCAGGTAATACCGCCATTTGCTTTCCTTACTTTTCAAACCCATCCTTTACTATATTCGGGTACTTAATATTCTTCTCCCATACTAACAAATGTCCCCAAAACAAAACGCCTCCTATTTATCAGCGCAAACTAATAAATAAAAGACGTTTGATTTAATGACCACTTAATAAGCTCATGTTTAAGAAGCCTTATGCTCTAACCTCAGCTTATCCGCAACCATTGCAATGAACTCCGAATTTGTCGGTTTAGCTTTTGTCATGCTGACAGTATAACCGAACAACGAGGAAATGGAATCAATGTTTCCTCTGCTCCATGCCACTTCAATTGCATGACGGATCGCTCTTTCTACACGGCTTGCGGTTGTGTTAAATTTTTTGGCGATGTCCGGATAGAGGACTTTTGTAATGCTGCCGAGCAATTCGATGTCATTGTATACCATTGAGATTGCTTCGCGCAGATAGAGATAGCCTTTAATATGGGCTGGGACGCCGATTTCATGGATAATGCTTGTGATGCTCGCGTCGAGATTTTTCTTCTTTGGTTCAGGCTGGCTGCTGCGTATAATACTGCTTTGCGATGATGGCGCACGATGCGTCACACTGCTGGCATTTCCGCTGACCTGGCGGATATGGCCGACAAGGTTTTCCATATCAAACGGTTTGAGAATAAAGTAGGACGCGCCTAAATCGACGGCCTTTTTCGTGACATCTTCCTGCCCAAAGGCTGTCAGCATAATGACATTCGGCTGTTTTTTCAGATCTGATTCCCTCAGCCTCTCTAAAACCGCAAGTCCGTCTAGATGCGGCATAATAATATCTAATACGAGCACATCGGGATCTTTTTCTTTAAACAGCGACAGGCATTCCTGTCCGTTATAAGCAACGCCGATCACTTCCATGTCTTCCTGTCCTTCTATATATTCACTTAACAGGCTTACCAGCTCTCGATTATCATCAGCAACACAAACTTTAATTTTCTCCACGTTTCTTCCTCCCCAAATGTAGTTAACAGGATTCACCCTTGCTACATGTTTACATTCGACAAAACCGCTATATACCCTCTAAAAAAATCATAATCACCAATATTAGTGGCATATCTTTGTTATTCTATGTTTTTCTCTGTTTTTCGACTAAAAATGAAATTTGACAAACAAGGAAACGTGAATTTGTCGAAAAATCTTCTTTTGTATATTTTACCGTATGTATTCTGAGAAGTGAAGAGGGATCAAAATAAAAAAACTGCCGGAAACTCCGGCAGTCAGCTTGCTTTTTCTTTTCCATAAATATCGATTCCTGCTTCTGACAGCATCCATTCAATATGAACACCGTAGCCGCTTGTCGGGTCATTTACAAATACATGGGTGACAGCACCGATCACTTTTCCATTTTGAATGATCGGGCTTCCGCTCATCCCCTGTACGATGCCTCCTGTTTCTTTCAACAGTCTTGGATCGGTAATTTTCAACACCATTCCTTTTGTCGCAGGGAATTTTTGCGGCGTTGTGCTGACGATTTCAATATCGAATTTTTCTACTTTGTCATCATCAATAACCGTTAAAATTTCAGCCGGCCCTTTTTTGACTTCGGTAGAAAACGCAACCGGCAATGCTTGATCTGATATGTTGTTTTGAATCGGCTGATGCAGTGTGCCGAAAATCCCAAACGGGCTGTTTCTGTTAATATCCCCGATCGTTTTGCGTTCTGAGGAAAATCGCGCCAGTTTTTCTCCCGGATTACCGCCTGTCCCTTTTTCAATTGATGTTACAGTGGATTTAACAATTTCTCCATTCTCCACTACAATTGGTTTCTTTGTGTCCATATCGGAAATCACGTGGCCAAGTGCTCCGTATTTTTTTGTTTTCGGTTCATAAAAGGTCATAGTGCCGATGCCGGCAGCAGAATCTCTGATATATAACCCGATTCTGTATTTGCCTTCTCCTTCATCCTTTTCTGGGATCAGCTTCGTTTTGATTTTCTGTTTATCACGTTTGATCAGTAAATCTAAAGATTCACCAGTTTTCCCAGCCTTTTGAATAAATGGGGCTACATCATTCATTTTTTCAATTTTCTGTCCATTCATCTCAATAATGATGTCGCCCGCTTCAATTCCTGCCGTTTCTCCCGGGGATTTTTTGCCTTCACTTGTATTGATTTGATGAAATCCGACGACAAGAACACCGACGGAATGAAGTTTTACACCGATTGATTGTCCGCCAGGTATAACTTTTAAATCAGGAAGAACATGCACTTTTGTTTTTTTAATTGGAAATCCGGCAAGATCATATACCAATTCTGACTCACCTGATTTTTTGCCCGTCACCTTGATTTCATGCGGATCTTTCTTTACTGTAAACGCTTCTGAGGATTCTGATGTCTGAGCGTTTACCGATAAACTCGTTTCAATCGCTTGTGTTTGGGTTTCAAATACTCTCATTTGCGTTGGAATCAGTAAATATTCTTTTAGCGGTTTGCATAAACCTACACTTAATAACGAAACAAGGAGAATTAAACCTACTGCTTTTCTGATGTTATCGGGCATTCACTACTTCACTCTCCTCGCTCCTATCCCACACCTTCTTTATGACTTGCTGCTACATCATTTAATTTTGCCTTCTGACGGCTTATTTATAACTGTCATATGAAGAAAAACATTGGATATACTGATGAACGAATGGATGTGCACGAAAAAAATAAGCTGCGCTTCTCGCGCAGCTTACCCAGTTGTTTTGACTTGATCCGCTTGTTTTAAAAGTTCTTTCGCATGGCGTTTCGTTAAGTCGGTTACTTCGACACCTGCAATCATGCGCCCGATTTCCGCTACCTTTTCCTGCTTAGAGAGCGGCTTGACACGTGTCGTCGTTCTGCCGTCTTTTAACTCCTTCGCAATATAAAGATGCGTATCGGCCATGGCAGCCACCTGAGGCAGGTGTGTAATGCACAGCACTTGTGATCCTATTGACACCTTATGGATCTTCTCAGCAATTGCCTGTGCGACCCTGCCGCTTACACCGGTATCAACCTCGTCAAAAATGATCGATGTCACATCCTGTTGTGAGGAAAAAATGCTTTTTATGGCAAGCATCACCCGTGACAGCTCTCCACCTGAAGCGACTTTCGAAAGGGATTTCAGCGGCTCGCCTGTATTGGTTGAAATTAAAAACTTCACCAGGTCAATCCCTTGTTCAGTCAGCTGAACGGGCTGGCCGTTTACAAGCGGCGCCTCTTCATTGCGTGACGCTGTTCTGACCTTAAATTCCGTATCAAAAGTTGATTTTTCCATGTACAGGCTTTTTAATTCCCGATGAATCTCATCAGCCAGCTTTTTCGCCCATGTTTTTCGGATTTGTGACACATTTGCCGCTTCCACTGCGACATCTTTGCCGACGGAGTCAAGCTCCTTTTTCAAGCTTTGAAGGTGGCTGTCCCTGTTTTCAATTTGGTCAATCTCTTCTTCAATTTTAGAAGCATATTCCAAAATGTCTTCAACAGTGGCACCGTATTTTCGTTTCAGCTGTTTGATTTCATTAAGTCGCGTCTCAATATAGTTCAGGCGTTCCGGATCAAATTCAAGCTCATCCAGCATATTTCTCATCTGAAATGTGGCATCCTCAAGCAAATAGTAGGAGTTCGAAACACTTTCAGACATTTTTTTCAGCGGTTCGTTTATATCAGATATATCTTCAAGCTGCGCTGATGCCATTCCAACCCAGTCCAATCCGCCCTGCTCACTGCGAAGCGCGTTATATGCATTTTGCAGCGACTCATATATCTTCTCAAAGTTTGAAATTTGCTGGCGCTCTTCTTGGAGCTGTTCATCTTCGTTAAGCTCAAGCTTTGCCGATTCGATTTCTTCGAGCTGAAATTGAATAAGATCAAGACGATGGGCCATTTCCTGTTCGCTTTCAGAAAGCTGCTTAAGCTTTTTGAGCAGCTTCACATACCGCTGGTACCCTTCCTGATACGTTTTGAGCGCGCTTTCCACTTCGGCCCCGGCAAACTTGTCCAAAAGCTGGAGATGATTTTCGTCTTCCATTAACAACTGGTTATCGTGCTGCCCGTGAATATCTAATAAAAGCCTGCCGATCTCTCTTAGTGAAGCAATCGTGACAAGCTTGCCATTGACACGGCAAACGCTTTTCCCGCTCGTGCTGATATCCCTTCTCATGACGATCATTTCGTCTGAAACGTCGATTCCCTGCTCAGCGCATACGCCTAAAACAGGATGGCCGCTCTCCAACAGAAACAGCCCTTCAAGTTCGGCTTTTGCTTCCCCATATCTAACAAATTCAGATGATCCGCGGCCTCCGACTAAAAGAGAAATGGCATCTATGATGATGGATTTGCCGGCTCCGGTTTCTCCTGTTAAAACCGTAAGCCCGCGTTCAAAAGAAACCGTCAGTTCCTCAATAATGGCAAAGTTTTTAATCGATAGTTCAGCTAACAAACAGCATTACACCTCTTATCTTTGTTAGATTTTCTGTTACAGCAGTTCAAGGAGCCTGTTTTTTACGCCTTCTGTATCTTCAGGAGTCCGGCAAATAATTAAAATCGTATCATCTCCGCAAATGGTCCCCATCATTTCATCCCAGTCCAAATTGTCCATCAGCGCCCCGATTGCCTGGGCATTGCCCGGCATCGTTTTCAGCACAATCATATGGCTTGCTGAGTCTATTTTCACAAATGCGTCCATCAATGCCCGCTTTAGCTTTGACAGCGGATTGAAACGCTGGTCCGCCGGAAGACTGTATTTGTAAGAACCATTATTTGTAGGCACTTTTACAAGGTGAAGTTCTTTAATATCCCGTGATACCGTGGCCTGCGTTACTTTGTATCCATCCTGCTTTAGCATGTCGACCAATTCATCCTGCGTTTCGATTTCATTGCTTGTAATGATCTCTCTGATTTTAATATGCCTCTGGCCTTTGTTCATGTAAGCACCTCTATTTCCAAGCTTATCTGTTCTTTTATGTTATATGATTCTCTGCACATTGTACATGAATGCAGAAAAAAGGAATAATAGCGCCCTATTATTCCGGTACATCTGCTTTTTTTTCTTTTAACGTCTTATGTGCTTCTTCTACAACGCGCATGATCTCTTCTTCCGGCAGTTCCTGGCCTTCCTGTCCCTCTCCCGGCCAATGCAAATGAAGGAGAAACTCAATATTTCCGTCTCCTCCCGTGATTGGAGAAAATGACAAGCCTTTACAGATATAGCCTTCAGCGGCAGAAAAACTGATCATTCGCTTGAGCACATCAGCATGCACTTTAGGATCTCTAACAATCCCTTTTTTGCCGACGGATTCCCGTCCCGCTTCAAACTGAGGCTTAACTAAAGCCATGCAGTCGCTGCCCGGTACGAGCAAAGTCCTTAGGACAGGCAGGATGAGCCGCAGTGAAATAAAGGACACATCAATTGTGGCAAACTCCGGCATGCCCTTTGTAAAGTCTGCCGGTGTTGCATAACGAAAGTTCGTCCGTTCCATCACGACGACCCGTTCATCCTGTCTAAGCTTCCATGCAAGCTGATTATAGCCTACATCCACAGCGTATGACTGCTTAGCTCCATTTTGCAAAGCGCAGTCCGTAAAACCGCCGGTGGAGGAGCCAATATCAATCATAATTTTATCTTTGACAGAGACGGGAAATTCCTTCAACGCTTTTTCGAGCTTTAAGCCGCCCCTGCTCACATACCTCAGCGGGTTTCCTTTGACAGTTAACGGAAGGTCGCGGTCAATTTTTTCTCCAGGCTTGTCCAAGCGGTTTTCGTTTGAATAGACGATCCCCGCCATAATGGCTCTTTTGGCTTTTTCACGCGTTTCCGCCAGCCCTCTTTCCACTAATAATACATCTAATCGTTCTTTCTTTGACGTCATGATCCAATTCCTTTGTGTGTCTTTGGCGGCATCAGTAATCTAATACGATTTGCCACCTGCTGTTTTGTCAGTCCAATTTCCTCAAGAAGCGCTGTTACACTTCCGTGTTCAATAAACCGATCAGGTATACCCATTCTGTCAATCGGAGTATGATATTCACCTTGATCATGAGCGAATTCTAAAATCGAGCTTCCGAAACCGCCTTCTAAGACCGCTTCTTCAATTGTTAAAATTGGCAAGCCTTCTTTTAGGATACTCTTCATCATCTTTTCATCAATCGGCTTAATAAAACGCGCATTCACAACGCGCACGGAAAGGCCTTCTTTCTGCAGCTCTTCGGCTGCTTCAATCGCCATTTCGATTGTTGTGCCGAATGTTAAGATGACAGCATCGTTCCCTGGACGCAGCACCTCCCACGTACCGATCGGAATCGTTTTCAACTGTTCATCCATTTTTACGCCGAGTCCGTTTCCGCGCGGAAAACGCATTGCTATCGGGCCTTCGTCATAGCTAAGTGCTGTATGAACCATGTGCTGGCCTTCATTTTCGTCTTTCGGCATCATTAAGACCATGTTTGGAATGTGGCGCATAAACGCAATATCAAACACGCCTTGATGTGTCTCTCCATCAGCGCCAACGAGTCCTGCACGGTCAATTCCAATAAACACATTAGCGTTTTGGCGGCAGATGTCATGAACAACTTGGTCATATGCCCTTTGCAGGAAGGTTGAGTAAATCGCCAAAAACGGCTTCATACCCTGCATTGCCATAGCTGCAGCCATTGTTGCGGCATGCTGTTCTGCGATTCCTACGTCGAACATCCGGTCAGGGAATTCCTTTGCGAAGCCTTCAAGCTTTGAACCGACAGGCATAGCCGGCGTAATGGCTACAATGCGTCCGTCCTCGCGCGCCATTCGCTGCACAGTTCCGCTGACAAGACCGCTCCACGAAGGAGCTGCGGCTTTCGGCTTTACAAAGTCACCGGTATTAATTTTATATGGTCCGGTACCATGCCATGTCCCAATCGTATCGGTCTCAGCCGGTTTGTACCCCTTCCCTTTTTTCGTAATGACGTGCAGAAGAACAGGGCCTTTCGTTTTTTTGGCGTATTGAAGATTCTCAATCAGCTCATGATAAGAATGTCCGTCCACTGGGCCCAAATACGTAAAACCGAGCTCCTCGAAAAACATTCCGGAGACGAGCATGTATTTCAGGCTGTCTTTGACCCGTTCCGCCGTGGCGGCAAGCTTGCCCCCAACTGCCGGAATCTTTTTAAATAAGTATTCAAGCTCATCTTTGACCCACTGGTATTTCCCCGCAGTGCGGAGCCGTCCGAGCATAGAGTGAATAGCACCGACGTTTGGCGCAATACTCATTTCATTATCATTAAGGATGACAATCATGTCTTTTTTCTCGTCGCCGATGTGGTTAAGGGCTTCGAGCGCCATACCGCCGGTCAGCGCGCCGTCACCAATGATCGGAATAATATATTCATCCGTTCCTTTAATATCACGGGCAGCTGCCATTCCCATCGCGCCTGACAGAGAAGTCGAGCTGTGCCCGGTTTCCCAAACATCGTGCTCGCTTTCACTCCGCTTTGGAAATCCGCAAAGCCCTTTGTACTGGCGAAGCGTCGCAAATTCTTTTCCGCGTCCTGTCAGCAGCTTATGGACATACGACTGATGGCCTACATCCCATAAAAATTTGTCTTTCGGGCTGTTAAATTCCTTATGCAGGGCAACAGTAAGCTCTACGACACCTAAGTTTGGGCCGATGTGGCCGCCGGAAGCGGATAAACTTGTAATTAAAAACTGACGGATTTCATCACTTAATTTCTCTAATTCATCAATGGACATGTTTTTTAAAAACAACGGGTCCTGTATTGATAAAAGATCCAAAGCGGATCAACTCACTTTCAGCATGAATTTCTGCAATGATACATGTCTTTTGCATGCCGAGCTGACAATAATCTCAGACATAAAAAAAGACAAACGCGCTTTTCCTTTTCATTTTTCATATAAACTGCTTACATTTTACCATACCTCGTGCAGCCGCTTCAAATTAGGATCGTTTTAGTGATCTCTTGCCGCAATTAAATCACAAAGCTCATATAAAAGGTCTTTTTGAAGAGAGAGTCCGCCGATCAATCGCTTCGCCTCTTTTATATGAACATCCAATTTATGTTTGGCCCCTTCCAATGAAAGAAGCGACGGGTATGTCGATTTGTCATTTGTGGTATCCGAGCCGACACGTTTGCCGATTTTCTCTTCACTGCCTTCTAAATCTAAAATATCGTCTCTGATTTGAAATCCGATTCCAATGTGGCTGCTGAAGGTACGCAGTGTTTCAATGTCTTCCTCAGGCGCATCAGCCAAAATAGCACCGGCGATTACACAAAAGCCAAGGAGCTTGGCAGTTTTCCGTTCATGAATGGATTCGAGCTCTTCAAGCGTGACTTGTCGGTTTTCCGCTTCCATATCAGCTACTTGCCCACCGACCATGCCTTCGGTGCCTGCCGCTGAAATCAGTTCATTCACAAGCCGCAGGCGCTTTTCTGCTGACACCTCGTCTGACACGTGGGAGGTAATCAGCTTAAAGCTTTCTGTGAGCAGCCCGTCACCCGCTAATACTGCCGTCGCTTCACCAAACACTTTATGGTTTGTCGGCTTCCCGCGGCGCAAATCGTCATCATCCATGCATGGAAGATCATCATGAATTAACGAATACGTGTGAATCATTTCGACAGCACAGCCCACCGGAATGCCGTCTTTTTCGCTTTTTCCATATGCATTTAAAACAGCCAGTACAATCAGAGGCCGCAACCGCTTTCCGCCGGCCTGTAAAGAATATAGCATAGATTTCTTTAATGAGTCCGGCATATCAAGCTTTTCTGTATAGACAGAAAGCTGATTTTCAATTGTTTTTTTCCGGTCCGCCAGAAAGCTCGTTAATTTATTTGTCACCTTCGTCTTCCTCCTGAACACTGAAAGGTGCCAGTTCGCCGTCTTCTTTTAAAATGAAGTCCATTTGCTTTTCGACTTTTTGCAGCTTTTCATGGCACATTTTTGACAGAGCCATGCCTTCTTGGAAATAGTTAATGGCTTGCTCTAGAGGCACATCTCCCTCTTCAAGCTTTGATACAATGCTCTCAAGCCCTTTCATCGCTTCTTCAAATGTCATGTTTTCATTTTTTTTCACGTCTGTCATTTTTCTTCCCCTCTCTTTTCTAATACTTCACAGGTCAGCACGCCATCCTTCAGCTTGACTTCAAGCCGGTCCTGCTCTTCTATTTGACTGACACTTTTAATGAGTTTATCTTCTTTATAAGCCAAGCTGTATCCTCTTTCCATCACTTGAAGAGGACTTAGTGCATTCAGCTTGCCAAGAACGGTTTGAAATTGGGAATGCAGCTGCTTCATTTGGATATTCATATTTTTTCTCAGCTGATTTGTTTGTTCCTGGTATCGTGTTCTCGCTTGTTTCAGCTGTTCATGAGGATGCAGTGCCTCTAATCTGTACGTTTCACGCTCCAGCTGTCTGCTTTTCCGATCTAAAAGAGCGGTCAGCTGTGCTTGAAACTGCTGGTACGCGAGGTCAAACTGCTGCTCTTTTTGCGCATACAAACGCTTTGGAAAACGAAAGGCATAGGACGATTGCAGCGTTTGAATCCGTTCTTTTTTCTGGCCGAGGTGCTGCTGCATTGCTCTTGTCATTCTGACTTCCGCTGTTTTTGTGCGTTCGATTAAATCAGTGGTATGAGGCACAGCAATCTCAGCTGCTCCTGTCGGCGTCGCGGCTCTGATATCGGCGACAAAATCACTGATCGTAAAATCCGTCTCATGTCCGACTGCCGATATAATCGGAATATTGGAAGCAAAGATGGCGCGTGCTACAATTTCTTCATTGAATGCCCACAGTTCTTCTATCGAACCGCCGCCTCTCCCGACAATTAATACGTCGCAAATCTCTTTTTCATTTGCCTCTTCAATGCGCGTAACGATGGATCTGCTCGCATTTTCACCTTGTACGAGCGCTGGAAGAACAATGACTTTTACAAGGGGATATCTTCTTTTTAGAGTTGTAATAACGTCTCTGACAGCGGCACCCGTTGGAGATGTCACAACCCCGATTGTGGCTGGAAATGCGGGGATTTGTTTTTTGTAGCGGTCGTCAAATAAACCTTCTCCGGCAAGCTTCTTTTTTAATTCTTCGTACGCTAAATAAAGCGCTCCAACCCCGTCAGGCTGCATTTCTTTGGCATATAATTGATAGTTTCCGCTCGGTTCATATACGGAAATTCCGCCTCTGACCAGCACTTTCATTCCGTTTTCAGGTTTAAAAGGCAGACGCTCGCTTTGTCTCGCGAACATCACCGACTGCATTCTTGCGTTTTCGTCTTTTAAAGTGAAATAAATATGCCCTCGTGTGTGTATCTTTACATTCGACAATTCGCCTTTAATCCAAATATTTTCAAGGTGAGGATCTACATCGAATTTTCGTTTTATATACTTTGTCAGCGCTGAGACGGTCACATACGCTGCTTCACCCATGTCTAAAAACTCCTCTCCTAAGCATTCCTGCACCATAACTAAAGAAAACCCGCCCTGGCTTTAGGAGCCTGAAGAAGCGGGTATCGTGCTCATATTCAAGGCGGGTAAACATTTCGCCTGTGAATATCTCCAATTATCTATGATAACGTACGTTTCGCAGATTTAACAGTATTATGCGCAAGCATCGTGATGGTCATCGGGCCTACTCCGCCCGGAACCGGCGTGATGAAGGACGCTTTTTCCTTTGCCCCTTCAAATTCAACGTCTCCGCAAAGCTTTCCGTTTTCCAGACGGTTAACGCCGACGTCAATGACAACAGCGCCCTCTTTGATCTGGTCTGCACTGATGAAGTTGGCTCTGCCGACTGCCACCACCAGGATGTCCGCTTTTTTCGTATGTTCAGTAATATTTTCTGTTCTTGAATGACAGTAAGTAACCGTCGCGTTTTCATTTAATAAAAGCTGGCCGACAGGTTTGCCGACAATGTTGCTTCGGCCGACTACAACAACCTCTTTACCGGAAAGGTCAATATTGGTTTTCTTCAAAAGCTCAACAATTCCATGAGGCGTGCAAGGAAGAAACGTATCTTCGCCAAGCAGCATTTTCCCTACGTTTAACGGATGAAAACCGTCTACATCTTTATCAGGAGAGATACGTTCGATCACCGCTTTTTCAGAAATATGGTCTGGGAGCGGAAGCTGAACGAGAATGCCATGAAACTCAGGGTCTTGGTTATATTGATCAATAATGGAAAGCAGTTCAGCTTCTGTGAGGCTGCTGTCAAATTGATCGAGCTTGAAATTCATTCCCATTGTTTCTGCCGCTTTTTTCTTTCCTCGCACGTAAGAGTGAGAAGCAGGATCATCTCCAATCAAAATAACCGCCAGTCCGGGAGTGACGCCTTGCTTTTTAAGCTCTTCTACCTCTTTTGCCAATTGTTCGCGTTTTTCTCTAGCCGTTTCTTTTCCGTCGATGATTGTTGCAGTCATTTTCTTTCCTCCTATGATTGTTCAATATCAGATTTAATGTTAGAAAGAACCCCGTTTACAAACTTTGTCGCTTTGTCATCACCAAACCGTTTTGCCAGCTCAATCGCTTCGTTCATGGAGACATTCACCGGAATGTCTTCGGCATATGCCATTTCATATGCTGCCAGGCGCAAAATCGCACGGTCAACATTGGCAATCCGATCGAGCTTCCAATTCACCAGATGCTTGGAGATCATTTCATCCAGCTGGTCTTGGTGTTCCAATACCCCGTGTACAAGCTGTTCAAAGAAAGGATCTGTTTTTTCTTCATCCAGTGCGTGTTCTATGGCTTCATTCACTGCAATATCGCTGACATCAATTTGAAATAGTGCCTGCAAAGCTTTTTCTCTTGCTGTTCTTCTTTTCATTTTCTTTCTCCTTTGATCCTCTTTATCCGCTTGTCGTTAAGCCACAAAGAGATCATAACATATTTTTTTCGTATCCGCATATTGAAATCAAGGTTTTTTTACCCTATTACCGAATATTTTCACACACCTTAATATGATTATTCGGATTTCACGTTCATGAAGAAACTCGGCTATGTAAGCCGGCTTTCTTCATGCTTTGAAATAAAGGGTAACGTGTAAAAAAACCAAAGGGCCGCCCTCCCCTTGGTTTCGTGTTAAGCCATTTACATTTCTTCGTCGATTTGGACTTCTTGGGCTTTTGTGTCAAATTGAATGCCGACGATGTGAATATTGATCTCGTTAATCGAAAGAGACGTCATATTTAATAAGGTTTGACGAATGTTTTCCTGAACGGATGCTGCAACTTTCGGAATCGAAACGCCAAATGTAACGACACAGTATACATCGATCGTAATTCCGTCATCCGCCAGGTCGACTTTGACACCTTTGCCATGATTCACTTTGCCAAAGCGCTCAACGACGCCTGTCGCAAAGTTTCCGCGCATTTCGGCAACTCCATCAACTTCTGATGCTGCAATGCCGGCAATGACCTCAATGACCTCCGGTGCAATCTCAACCTTACCCAAATGCGTATCTTCGTGATCCATTTTAAGCAAGCTGTTGTCTTTCATTCAATTCACCTCCGTAAAAATTATGAGCCCATTACATCATATGTTTCTAAAAATTTCGTATTAAACTCTCCGCTCACAAATGTTTCGTGTTCAAGCAGTTTTAAATGGAAAGGGATTGTTGTCTCAATGCCTTCGATGACGAATTCGCTCAATGCGCGCTTCATGCGGGCAATCGCTTCATCTCTCGTTTTTCCGTATGTGATTACCTTTGCAATCATGCTGTCATAGTACGGTGGGATGGAATAGCCAGGGTACGCAGCTGAATCGACACGGACACCAAGACCGCCAGGAGGCAGGTACATTTTAATTTCACCAGGTGACGGCATGAAATTTTTGCTTGGGTTTTCTGCGTTGATTCGGCATTCGATGGCCCAGCCTTCAAATTCAACATCTTCTTGCTTGAGGCTCAGTTCCATTCCTGAAGCCACTTTGATTTGTTCCTTGATCAGGTCAGTTCCCGTCACCATTTCTGTGACTGGGTGCTCCACCTGGATTCTCGTGTTCATTTCCATGAAGTAATAGCGCTGTTCATTGTAGTCATAGATAAATTCAACTGTTCCAGCACCTGTATAGCCAACCGCTTTTGCAGCCTTTACCGCTGCATCTCCCATTTGCTCCCTGATTTCTGAATCAAGGGCAGGAGACGGTGATTCTTCCAAAAGCTTTTGCAGGCGTCTTTGGATCGAGCAGTCGCGTTCGCCCAAATGGATCGTATTTCCGTAGTTATCAGCAAGCACTTGGATCTCAACGTGGCGAAAATCTTCTATGTATTTTTCGATGTATACACCTGGATTTCCGAATGCAGTTGCCGCTTCCTGCTGTGTAATCTTAATGCCATTAATCAGTTCCTCTTCAGTGCGAGCAACCCTAATTCCTTTTCCGCCTCCGCCTGCGGTGGCTTTTATAATTACAGGATACCCAATTTCATTAGCAAGCGAAACCGCTTCTTCCACATTTTCTATAATTCCCTGTGAACCCGGTACGATTGGCACGCCGGCCTGTTTCATCGTTTCCCGCGCAACGTCTTTTGTTCCCATTTTTGAAATGGCGTCAGCGCTCGGGCCGACAAACGTGACATTCACTTCTTCACATAATTCAGCGAAATCAGCATTTTCAGCTAAAAATCCGTATCCCGGATGAATGGCGTCCGTGCCAGTCAGCTTTGCAACACTCACAATATTTGTAACGTTTAAATAGCTGTCTTTTGATGCTTTCGGTCCGATACAAAAAGCTTCATCGGCCATTTGAACATGAAGGGCATCTTTATCAGCTTCTGAATAAACAGCGACAGTCTCAATTCCGAGCTCTCTGCAGGCTCTGATGATTCTGACAGCAATTTCTCCTCTGTTGGCGATCAATAGCTTTTTAATCATGTTCAGTCTCCTTACTCCGCTTTTACAAGAAATAGAGGTTGTCCGTATTCGACCAGCTGGCCGTTTTCTACTAATACTTCAACGATTTCGCCTTTCACTTCTGCTTCGATTTCGTTGAAAAGCTTCATCGCTTCTACAATGCAGACAACTGTGTTTTCATTTACTTTTGAACCGGCTGTTACATACGGGCCAGCTTCCGGTGATGAAGAAGCATAAAATGTTCCTACCATTGGTGAAGTGATTTTATGCAGATTCTCATCTTGCTTTGGTGCTTCTTGGGCAGGTGCCGCTGCTTGCTGCGCTTGCGGCTGAACTGCCTGCGGAGCCTGTGCTTGTACAGGTGCTGCCGGTGCCTGCTGCATGACTTGAACCGTGCCTGCTTCGTGTTTTTTCAGTTTTAAGGATACACCTTCATTTTCATATACGAATTCGTCAATTGTAGACTCGTCAATTGCTTTAATCAGCTCGTGGATTTCTTTGATATTTAACATTCAATCGCACTCCTATGTATGAAATTTCTTTTTTATAGGTTACTACTAAAAGTACATACTATGTTCATCTTACAGGAGCGGACTTTTGAATTCAACTCTAATATGAGAGCAACGCAAAAAGCCCGCTTGTTTAGCGGGCTTCTTTTTCCTCTTTCTTACTTGGATGGTTCAAATGTGACAGCGACATCTTTCATTGTTTTGATTTCTTTTGCCACAAGGTCTATAATGGCTGTCGCCTTCGATTTGGAGTGTTTGTCTGATTTGACTGTAATATTGATTTTATCTCCTTCAGCATTAACGAGCGCATCCTCGTAACCTTGTGTTTTAATCAGCGTTTCCAGCTGTTTTTCTGTTCCTTCCACTTCACTGAGAGCCGTCATTTTATCGTATGCTTCGCTTTTCTCCTTGGCTGTTGCATCATCGCTTGATACAATGGCATTCAGCTCTTCTCTTTCTTTGCTTCTGGCATCTTCTAAATCAAGACGGTACGTTGTAAACAAATCATCATCGGCTGTTTCCGTAACAACAGTTCCTTTTTCACTGGCTTCAGCGGATGTTTCCTTGTCTGCTGATGAATCTTTCGTTCCCTTTGTTCCATCTTCTTTTCCTTTTTCAGTTTCTGTACCGCTTTTTTCCTTCGTGTCTTGCTTGGCAGGCGCTTTTTCAGTTGCGACCTCTCCGCTGTCAGACGCGCTTTTTTCACTTTGCATCTGCACGGCGTTTTTGCTTTCCGGCGACATGATATAGTAGACGCTTAACACCACGACAAGACTAAGCATTGTTAATAGCCAAACGGTTTGTTTTTTAAGCATTTATGAATCCTCCTTTATTTTTTTAGGGGCAACCGCAACCCGGTGGCTTGGAACATCCAGGACCCGTGTCACCGCTTCGATAATGGTTTGTTTTATTTGAACGTTGTCCACTCCTTGAGCAACAACGAGTACACCGCGTATATCAGGTTTTTTCGTTTGGACGACGACAGGTGTTTCTTTATCGCCGTTTTTGATCATGACGATTTCTTCCTCCGATGTTTGGTCTGTAACGCTTCTTGTTCCGCCTTCTTTATCAGTTTCTTCAGTGGTTGTATTTTTGTTTGATTTGTTTTTTTCGTATACTTTCAGCGACGTTGCATCTACATTCACGACAACCGAGACATCGTCCACACCAATGATTGTTTCAAGAATTTCTTTCAGCTGATTTTCGTATTCTTTTTCATAGTCATCGATCGAGTCTTTAGGTTTATCAGATTTTGAGGCTTTAAACACTTCAGCTGTTTTCTCTTTGCTGCCCGCGGAATGTTGCGATGATACGGCCGTTATCGTTTTGGCGTTTTCTGTTTTCTCAGGTGAAGAAAACAGCTGGCTGACAAGCATAAAGGAAACTCCGAGAACAAAAACGAATAGAAAGTAATGATATTTGGTCAGCTTCGGCTTTTCGCCGTCCTTCGTTTGTCCCGGAAGAAACTGCTTTTTCAATACATTCCATAATCCGTTTTTATTCATTGCCGACACTCTCCCCGCCTTCCATATGAACCGTAATTTTCTCACTTCCGATTTCCCAAATGTCCGCGAGCTGCGTTTTTATCTGTTTGGCTTCTTTTTGTTCGGCTGCTTCTTTCGTTACGTATGCATGATCTGTATCAATGTGGACCGGCGCGACCGTTTGGACCGTTTTTTCAGAAGACGGGGCCATATACACGCTGATTGTTTTAATATCCTCTTCTGAATCTACCTTTTCTCCTGCCGTGAGTTTGATGCGGCCTACTTTATATTCATCATGACTGAATCTCTCCTCCGCTTTCTTTTTTAGTTGGACAGCCATTTCTTCTAGAATATATGCGCGCTGGGAAGCTTGTATTTCTATTTTTTTTGAATTGATTTGATTTTTTATGTCGGCAGACTCTGACTGCCCGTTTTTTGTGAGATATTCAAAGATGATTTCGGGATCTGTCTTGAAAAGTTTAAAAATCGGCGTAAGCATGACGACAATCAAGAGCAGGCTGACTACCATTTTTGCGTACTTTTGCATGCTGGAGCTCGGCAGCAGCATATCAATCACAATTGCAAATAGGATAAACAACACGATGGTGGTAAGCCATTCCGTTAAAAAACTCATTCGCCTGCCTCCTTCATTTCATCATCATCGTGAGGTTTCCGGCTGTGATTATGACAGTAAGGCTTAAAAAAAACATGAGAGACACAATGGCGAGAGCTGCAAAAATATAAATGACGCTTTTGCTGATGACGTCGAGGCAGGTGATGACGGGCCCGCCTCCTAGTGGCTGAAGAATCGCGGCTGCCAGCTTATAAATAAAAGCGAGGGAAAGCACTTTGATTGCCGGAAATGCCGCGATACAGATCAAAATAGCGACACCGAGAATCCCTACCGTATTTTTCAGCAGTAAAGAGGCACTGATTACTGTATCTGTTGCGTCTGTAAACATTCGGCCAAGCACAGGAATAAAATTTCCGGTTATAAATTTAGCCGTCCTGAGCGTAATGCCGTCAGTCACTGCAGCTGAGGCTCCCTGAACAGAGATGACGCCGAGAAAGATGGTAAGAAAAACAGCCAGTGCTCCGATGGCGATATTTCTGAGCAGGTTAGCCAGCTGTGTTACTTTGTATTGTTCAGTCATCGTGCTGACAATGCTCAGAATCGCTGATAAAAAAATCAGCGGCATGACGATATTCTGAATCAAGAGACCGCTCGTGTTCATCAGGAAGAGGATAACAGGATGAAAGAAGGCAGCAGATACAGCTCCGCCTGAGGAAGCCAAAAGCGCCAAGAGGAGCGGAATGAGCGCCAGGATAAAGCTGGTCATCGTCTGAATGGCCTCAGTTGCATAGTTAATCGCCACATGAAAGCTATTAAGCGCAAGGATAATCAGCACCATGTACACAATTGAGTAAGCGACCTTACTGACGGTGCTTTGCTGAAAAGCATTTTGCAAAAGCTGCAGAATGACGCAAAAAATCGTGAGCAAAATCAATGTGCCAAGCAGCTTTCCGTTGGCAAGCACTTCATGAAACAAATAAGAAAAGAGAGCTTTCAGCCATTCTTGCGGTGAGAATGATTTATCGCCATTGATAAACTCCATTAAGCTGCCTTTTTGGCTTTCCGGCAGCAGTCCGCCGTATTCTGTCATAATGTCATTCCAAAATTCCCCGATCTTATCTGTTTCAAGTGAGACTGCTGTCCTTTCCGCTAATTGCTCGGCTGTTTCAGCATGGTCTTCCGTTTGTTCTGCATTACCAGCTGCTTGTACAATTTCTGCACGGCCTGCTATGATCAGCACGGCCAAAAGCAATACCCATTGAAAGCGCTTCAATCTACCGCCTCCTTTCGGTTATGACATAGAAGGTATAAGTCCGAGAATCGTTTCGATAATGACGGTTAAAATAGGCACAGCCATTACGAGTATTAAAATTTTCCCCGCCAATTCTATTTTCGAGGCGATGGCTCCTTGACCGGCATCTTTTGTGAGCTGTGCCCCGAATTCAGCAATATAGGCGATTCCGATAATCTTTAAAATGGTTTCAACATAGACCATGTTGACATTTGCATTAATCGCAATTTTTTCTATCATTCGAATAATGTCGTAGATTTGGTCTACCAAATAAAGAAAAATGGCACATCCGGCAAAAACGACGATTAAAAACGCAAAAGTCGGCTTTTGTTCTTTTACAATTAAAGAAAGGAAGGTGGCGATCAGCCCTAAACCTACAATTTGAACAATGTCAATCTGCAAGCCCCCCTATCCTTGGAATAAAAACACAGCTTTTATCTTTTTAAATAGGTCATCTACAATCGTGGCGACCATAAATAAAATATAGATAAAACCTAACAGCGTCACCCACTGAGCGTATTCTTTCTTGCCCATCTGATCCAATATCGTGTGTAAAAAAGCGACCACGATTCCCACTCCGGCAATTTGAAATATGACATTCACGTCTACTCCCATTTTATTTTTGCTCCCCTCACGTTTACATCAATAGAAGAATGAGTAACAAGCCCGCTAAAAAGCCCAAACTTTTTATCATTTTTTCATTTTTCGCTTGCGCCTGTTCAGCATCCGCTTCAGAGGCTTCCAAATGTGTCAGCGCCAGCTTGATGTGCTTTTGCTGAGAGATTCGATCATGAATCCCGAGCGTCTCGCCAAACTGCTTCAGCACTTCGTATTCGCTTTTTTTCAAAGACAGGGTGTCCCATACTTTCTTTAAGCTTTGCTCCCACGCCGTTTTCGCGGAATCACTTCCCTTGTCCAGCTGATCACTGAATGCGGAAAAAAGAGCTGAAACAGGCTGTGCGAGCTGTTTGGCAATCTGCTGTGAAGCAGTATGAAGCGGTGTATGGCCGTACATGATTTCAGCCTCGAGGGATTGAAGCGCCGCACGCAGCTGGCGGATTTGCCGCGGCCGTTCTGTATAAATCTTCGCCATCTCAAAACCTGTCCATGTTGTCGCTACCACAATGAATACAGCGCCCAGCAACTTCAGCATGTTTTCACGCCCGTCGTCCTAGACAGCACATTTCCGTCTTTGTCATAAATGCGGCTCACTGTGCCCGGCCCTTTTGCTCTTGATAATTCCAAATAGCGGTCAAAGGCTCTTTCTTCCCACAAACGCTTCAATGAAGGCCGCTTCATCAGGTCGGATATGCTCCAGCCATGCGCCGATACGATTACTGAAACACCGGCATGCAGCGCCTCCAGAAGTGCATCTGTATCTTCCATACGCCCGATTTCATCGACAATCATCACCTCAGGGCTCATGGATCGAATCATCATCATCAGCCCTTCAGCTTTTGGACAGGCGTCTAACACGTCAATTCTCTGACCAAATTGATGCTGCGGAATGCCGCGAAGACATCCGGCAATTTCTGACCGTTCATCGACGATTCCTGTCTTAACGGGCAGCATGGGTTTTTTGCCGGTGCTTGAGAGCCTCGCAAGGTCCCGGAGAAGTGTTGTTTTGCCTGTTTGGGGCGGTCCGATAATCAGCGTATTCAGCCAGCTGTTTTGATATAAGTATGGAAGCAGCGGCTCCGCAATCCCCAGCTTTTGCCGGGCAATTCGTATATTAAAAGATGCGATGTCACGGAGGCCTTTCACACCTCCGTTTTCCGTAATGACTCTGCCCGCCAGTCCGACTCTGTGGCCGCCTCTGATCGTGACATACCCTTTCTTCAGCTCTTCTTCAAGAGTATACATACTATAGTTGCTAAGCCGGCTCAGGATCAGATGGGCATCCTCGGCCGTGCCCGCATAGGACAAATAAACAGGTTGTCCTCTTCGAATCAATTCAACAGGGCGGTTGATCCGAATTCTGACTTCTTCGATTTCCAGCCATTGTTGTTCCGGTATTTCAGAAAGGGCGTTTTTCATGGATTCGGGGAGAACCTCAGCGATTTCATTCAACAGAGCCTCCTCCTTTCTACCGATTGGCTTCTTTAAAATGTATGATGTGAGGCAGACTTTATGACAAGCCTCTCTTTATTTATGAACACCCGCCAAAATCAAAACAACACCCGTAAAAATCAGAATCAGCTTTGCATACGAAAGCTGCCCGGCAATTTGGTAGATTCCGACAGTCATCGTAATGATAAAAATCAACGGACCGACAATAGCGAGAATGCTGTTAACCACAACCGCCTTCCGGACATCGTTGGTCACAAGCATGACAATTGCTGCCGTCAGCTCAATCATAGAGGATAAAACTCGTAATCCCGCCATTGTTAAAACAGTAGAATTGATATTTCCAAGTAAAAATTTCATAGCACTCTCCCAACCTCCCATTTTTTTATATGATATGCTCTAGCTTGCTGAAGTAGTCTTGTCATTTTCGTATAAAAGAAAGATTCTGTTTTTGGGCACAAAAAAAAAGCCTGCTCCCATTTGGGAACAGACTTCTTTTTTTCTTTCTATGCTCTTGAAACGTAAGAACCGTCTGATGTATTGACAACAAGTGTGTCGCCTTCATTCACAAAGAACGGCACGTTTACAACAAGCCCGGTTTCAGTTTTCGCAGGTTTTGTACCGCCTGACGCTGTATCACCTTTAATACCAGGTTCAGTTTCAACAACTTTCAGCTCAACTGTGTTTGGAAGTTCGATACCAAGTGTTTCATCCTGGTACATCATGATATGCACAGACATGTTTTCTAGCAGGTATTTTAATTCTTCTTCGATTTGAGTTGCGCTCAGTTCAAGCTGCTCATAAGAAGAAGTATCCATAAATACGTGCTGATCTCCGTTTGCATATAGATATTGCATTGTTTTGGTTTCGATTTGCGCTTTCGCTACTTTTTCACCAGCGCGGAATGTTTTTTCCTGAATGGCGCCAGTGCGAAGGTTGCGGAGTTTAGAGCGGACAAATGCCGCACCTTTTCCAGGTTTTACGTGCTGGAAGTCAACGACGCGCCAAATGCCGCCATCTACTTCAATTGTTAATCCTGTACGGAAATCGTTAACTGAAATCATGTTTAATGTCCTCCTATATTCCAATCACAAAATAATAAGTTCTTTTGGGGAATGGGTGATTGTCCGGTTGCCGTTTTCTGTAATCACGATGTCATCTTCAATGCGGACACCGCCTGTTTCTGGTATGTAAATGCCCGGCTCCACTGTGACCACCATACCCGGTTCAAGGATAGCTGAAGATCTGACGGATAATCCCGGCGATTCATGAACTTCCATGCCGAGCCCGTGCCCGGTTGAATGGCCGAAATAGTCACCGTAGCCTTTTGCAGCAATATGATCCCTTGTGAGGGCGTCAGCCTCTTTTCCTGTCATTCCCGGCTTAATATGTGCGACGCCAAGCGCCTGAGCATCAAATACAACCTGATAGATCTCCTTCAATTGATCACTGGGCTGACCTACAGCGACCGTCCGGGTAATATCAGAACAATATCCTTTATAATAAGCGCCAAAATCAAGCGTAACAAGGTCTCCGCTTTCAATCAGTTTGTCACTGGCCACACCGTGCGGAAGGCTTGAACGAAGGCCTGAGGCGACAATCATATCAAAAGAAGAGCTGTCTGCTCCCTGGCTTCTCATATAAAACTCCAGCTCATTGGCAACAGCGATTTCAGAAATGCCGGGTTTCATAAACGTCAAGATATGTCTGAAGGCATCATCTGCAATCTTCGCAGCTTCCTCTAATATCTTAATCTCTTCACTAGACTTAATCAAGCGCAACTTTTCCACGGATTCAACCACAGGCACTAATTCGGCATCACTGATAACGGCGCTGTATGAAGCGTAAGTGCCATATGTCATGCTGTTCTGTTCAAAGCCGAGACGCTTGATGCCAAACGATTCAACAGTGTCGGCAGTGGTCTGAATCAAGCTGCCGCCATGTTCAATGATCTCAAAACCCTTTACCTGAACCTTCGCCTGCTCAGTATAACGAAAATCCGTAATAAACGCTGCTTTGTCACCCGATATAACAGCCAAACCCGCCGAACCTGTAAACCCTGTCATATAGCGTACATTCGTGTTGCTTGTAATCAGCATGCCGTCAATTCCCAGCTGTCCAAACAGGTTTCTTAATTTCTCTAGCTTCATCTTGATTCTCCCCCTTGCTGGCTTAATAAGTAGCGAACAGCAAGCTTGTAGCCTTCAGCTCCAAGACCGACAATCTGCCCTTTCGCAACAGGAGCGATAACCGACTGATGCCTGAATTCTTCCCTGGCGTATAAGTTTGATAAATGCACCTCTACCACAGGAAGACTGATGCTTGAAACAGCATCCCTGATCGCATAGCTGTAATGACTCAGGGCGCCGGGGTTCAGAACAATCCCGCTGTATTGCTCCTCAGCCTCATGTATCGCATCTATCAAATCACCTTCGTGATTAGACTGGAAGAAAGTGAGCTGGATATGTAAGGCTTCAGCAAACTGAAAAAGATCTGTTTCAATATCGGTCAGTGTCTGGCGGCCGAATACTTCAGGCTCACGACTCCCAAGCCGGTTAACATTCGGTCCGTTCAAAATCAAAAAATGAGGCACATAATCTCTCCTTTTCGCGAGGGTTTCTCATGTAAAAAATGTTCACTTCTCGTGAACATTTTATCATACTGGAAAAGGATTATACACTATTCTCTATGCATTCCCAGCGCACGTGCAAGCTTTTCCGAATTCAGCTCATTGTATTCAAATGAAATGGAATACCCGACAAACAGCCCGTAAAGCAAATAAATGCAAATGGTCGTAATAATTGTATCTGATGTCAGTTCGGTCACCGTGCGCACATCTGGAAAAATCGGATTAAAAACAAAAAACACGAGCAGCCAAAGCACCAAGCCGTATAAAATACCCGGCCACATTGTTTTTAAACGTTTCAATAGAAGAAAATAAAGAAATGCTGCGCCAATTGAAATTACTCCAATCAAAATGATGCTGATTACCGTTCCCAGCCCATGTTTTTTCCACTCTCCGAGTACAAACGGCTGCAATATCATATTCGGGCTAATTTCGGAAAAATGAAACAAATATGCGATATAAGCAACGAAACTCCAAAGTACGCCTCCGCAAAAACCTGTTGCCGCCACCCTGCCGGCCATTGAAACAGGCGGCTTTTGCTTCTCATTCAATTCTTCATTTTGTTCTGTATCTTTTTCGCTTGTCATCATGGCACCTCCAGTTAAAGTGTGCCCAAAAAAAGAAATGTCAATAAAAAAGCTCACACTTTTTGACAGCTGCGAGTAAAATTTGAAAATAACGGGTATAATGCATGTAGAAAAAGCAAGGCTATGGCAATTTTTTCAGCCTGTCAATCTAGAGGTTTAGCGCTGTTTCCTGTACAATAGAGTGAAAGGAAATGGTTAGCAATCCTAAAGAAATAGGCAGGTTGATAATATGTCAAAACATAAAGTTCCGCCCGCTTACGGCGGGCAGGCTGTTGTGGAAGGCGTTATGTTTGGCGGAAAGCATCATTACGTTACAGCCATCAGAAGAACGGATGGAAGCATTGACTTTTTTAAGCTTCCACGCAAACACAACCCGAAACTGAACATCGTGAAAAAGATACCGTTTTTACGGGGGATCGCGGCCATTATCGAAGCGAGTGCAAACGGCACAAAGCATCTGAATTTTTCAAGCGAACGTTACGGGCTCGATCCATCTGAAGACGAGACACTTGAGCAGGAAGAAAAAAAATCCTCCGGGCTGTCCATGTATCTCAGCCTCGCAGTTATAGGCGTCCTATCATTTTTGTTCAGTAAATTCGTATTTACATTGGTTCCAGTTTTCTTAGCTGAACTGACAAGGCCGATTTTTCCCTCGGACACAGCGCAAATCGCGGTTGAAAGCCTGTTTAAGTTGATTTTGCTGCTCGGTTACATCTATTTTTTGTCCATGACACCGCTCATTAAAAGAGTGTTTCAATATCATGGAGCCGAACATAAAGTCATAAACTGTTATGAACAGAATTTGCCAATTACCGTAGAGAATGTCCAAAACCAATCTCGGCTTCATTACCGCTGCGGATCAAGCTTTATTTTATTTACGATTATTGTCGGCATGTTTGTTTATTTACTCGTTCCGACAGATCCGCTTTGGCTGCGTGTTATAGATCGTGTCGCACTGATACCGGTCGTGCTTGGTATATCCTTTGAAGTTCTGCAGCTGACAAACAAAGTGCGTGACATTCCCGGTCTGAAATTACTTGGGTACCCGGGACTTTGGCTTCAGCTGTTAACCACAAAGGAACCTAAGGATGACCAGGTTGAAGTTGCCATCGAAAGCTTTAACGAACTTCTCAGACTCGAAGAATTGTCTGAGCAAAATCAGAAGCCTTCTCACAACGTCATCTAAAATCCGTTGCCCTGCTATTACTTTCGGAGGTGGACAGTTATGAATCATCGTGTACAACCTATTATTGCTGTATTAATTGCGCTGGGAGCGTTCGGTTTCCTCTATGTGCTGGTAACCAATCCCGGAGAAATGGCAAAAATGGCGGTAACCGTCATCGTGGCAGGTATCATTATTTATTTTATTGTGAAATATGTAATGAATCGAAATGCGGGCAGCGAAGGAGCAGCCTTCAAAAAAGCGGCGAAACAATCGCGGCGCCGGATGAAAGAACAAAAAGCAAAACACCGCGCCGGACATAAGGGACGTGTCAGCCACCTGCGAAGCGTTCCGAGCGCCAGCAAGCCTAAGCCGATGATTCTCAAGAAAAAAAGCCAGACTCAGCTGACTGTTATAGAAGGGAAAAAAAATAAAAAGAAAAACAGGGCGCTTTTTTAATAGGTCCACTGCTTTAAAAACAGCTCTGTCCGTCTTTTACCTAGCTCAATCAGGGCTAGTTTTTTTTGTTGTGTTAAATGAAAATCAGTTGCCATTACGCCATCAACCGGGAGAAAAATGATATTTTGTTCATAGCGTGATGCAATGTGCCTTGCGTCATGGGCATCCTTCATGGTTTCAAACAGGGCGCCGAACAGTTCAAAAGCGTTGCGGATATTTTTTTTCGGACGCTCTCTTTCACGCGGCGCAAGCGTCACACCGATCACAGGGCGCTTTCTTTCCTTTGAAAACAGCCAGATGGGGAAATTGCTTAACACACCTCCGTCGACAACCGTGGCGGTGCCTGTGTCCGTTTTTAATTTTATCGGTTCAAAAAAATACGGAATGCTGCAGCTCATTCTGACCGCTCTGGCAACCGGGAACATATCGGGATTTAACCCGTAACGGGCCAAATCGTCCGGCAAAACAATCATGGTGCCGTTTGTCAGATCAGAAGCAATAAGGCGCAGAGACCCTTTCTGTAAATCGCCGAAAACCCTTATGCCTTTCGCTCTTAACAGATCAGCAATCCATTTTTCTATCGTATCGCCTTTGTATAATCCAAGACGCCAGTAGATGGACACCCACTGGAGCATTTTTAAGGGGAGAAAAGAGTACCTCTGATCCAGCAATTTCTCTCCGTCCACTTCTTCAATTAAAGCGTGGATTTCCTTACTGGTGTAACCTGACGCAATGAAAGCGGCAATAATGGCGCCCGCGCTTGTACCCGCAACCCTTTTAAAGCGGAAGCCTTTTTCCTCAAGCGCTTCATAAGCGCCTGCAAGCGCAATGCCTTTTACTCCTCCGCCGGAAAACACACCGTCAATATACATCTCATTCCCTCCCCCTCCATCCGATCGTTTATTACCATTTTAAGAAAACACGCGAAGAAATAGACCAATGAATGACGGGCGGCGTCAGCGTATCAAAAAAGACGGCCTCCTTCGAGACCGCCTTTTTACTGATTATGATGTTCTGTTTTCTTTTGGATTGATTTCAGATCTTTTTTACGGGCATCATCTTCTTCAAAATATTGAACAAGATCCCCGATGCGATCAATGCTGTTCCAGCTTAAATGATGTTCGATTCCTTCGACATCGTTATATATTTTCTCTTCATCAACACCAATGATTCTTAAAAACTGCTCAAGCAATTCATGTCTGTATACCAGCCGTTTGCCTATTTTTTTCCCTTTAGACGTTAACACGAGACCGCGATATTTTTCATAAATTAAATATTCGTCTTTATCTAGTTTTTGAACCATTTTTGTTACAGAGGAGGGATGGACTGCCAATGCTTCCGCGATATCGGAAACTCGTGCATATCCTTTTTCTTCAATCAGCATATAAATCTGTTCAATATAATCTTCCATACTTGGTGTTGTCATCGAAACCCTCCCAAAAAGCACCTTAACTTTATAAACCATTACAAGTTTACACTAATGAACTTGAAAAAACAAGGATGCTCCGCGGGTCAAAAGCCCTGTTTACCGCTTATAATTCCATTCATCTGAAGCGTACTTTGTTTCAGCCAAGTGATGAACAAAATCAAGCTCTTCCTGAGAAAGTTCATATGGCTCCAAATGAATGTTAAGACCTGTTTCAAATCCTTCTTTAAAGGCTTTACGAGCCTCATCCATCGTCACCCGCTTTTCGGTGAGTTCATTAATGGCAACCGCTTTATTTTTGAAATTGCGCTGCATCCGCTCTCTTACTCTTTCACTTGGATATAAGAACAGATCGAACAGCTTGTCCTCATCTAAATCAAGAAGAATGGAGCCATGCTGAAGAATCACGCCTTTTTGTCTCGTTTGCGCGCTTCCCGCCACCTTGCGCCCCTCAACCACTAGTTCATACCACGAAGGCGCGTCAAAACAAACAGATGACCGCGGATTTTTTAAGCTTTCTTTTTCTTTTTCAGTTCTCGGGATGGCAAAGTAAGCGTCCAGACCGAGATTTCTAAAGCCTTGAAGTATGCCTTCTGAAATAACCCGGTAAGCCTCAGTAACAGTCGCCGGCATCTCGGGGTGCTCTTCCGAAACAATTACGCTGTATGTCAGTTCCTGATCGTGCAGCACACCTCTCCCGCCGGTCGGGCGTCTGACGAATCCGAGATTATATTTATGTACTGCTTCAAAATTGATTTCCTTTTTAATATTTTGAAAATACCCTACAGAAAGTGTCGCCGGATTCCAGCCGTAAAAACGGATAACCGGGGGGATTTTCTTTTCGCTGTGCCAATATAAAAGCGCTTCATCAAGCGCCATATTGAATGCAGGACTTGCATTGCCTGAGTCTATAAACCGCCAAGTTTCTTTTTGCATTTTAAGACCTTCCTTACCGTTTTAATAGAATCAGTTTATCAAACTGTCGGGAAAATGAAAAATATTTTAGTTCCATTATAGATGACAATCACGCTGTGCTTTACTATAATAGTATTTGTCGAAAACGGCTCTATGACCTTGTTTTATGAAGCAGGGTTTTGATTTTATATGCTAAAGGAGTAGAATCACATTGTCTAATATGATCGTTTTGATTATTTTTGCTGCGTTTATCATCTATATGATTGCTTCATATGTCTATCAGCAGCGAATTATGAAAACACTTACCGAAGAAGAATTCCGCGCGGGTTACCGCAAAGCGCAGCTTATTGATGTTCGTGAGCCAAATGAGTTTGAGGGCGGACATATTTTAGGCGCCCGCAACATCCCGCTTTCCCAGCTGAAACAGAGAAAAAATGAGATCCGTACGGACAAGCCTGTTTACCTGTACTGCCAAAACAGTGTCCGCAGCGGACGCGCGGCACAAACCCTGCGCAAAAACGGCTGCACTGAGATTTACAACCTAAAAGGCGGCTTTAAAAAATGGGGCGGAAAGATTAAAGCGAAGAAATAAAGCAAACAGCTGTCTGGTAGACAGCTGTTTTTATTTATCTTTCTACCGCCTCGTATCTGAGCACCGGGTGTCTCGCCGCTTTTGTTTCATCCATTCTTTTTACAATCGTTGTATGCGGGGCCTCCTGAACAAGCTCCGGATTCTCCTCCGCTTCTTTTGCGATTTGAATCATAGCATCAATAAACGCGTCCAGTGTTTCCTTTGATTCGGTCTCTGTCGGCTCGATCATGATGCATTCTTCAACATTAAGCGGGAAATAAATCGTCGGCGGATGATAGCCGAAATCAAGAAGCCGTTTTGCTATATCAAGCGTACGCACTCCCAGCTTTTTCTGCCGCTTCCCTGATAATACAAATTCATGCTTGCAATGGCGGTCAAACGGAAGATCGTAATAAGGCGCGAGCTTTCTCATCATATAGTTGGCGTTTAACACTGCGTTCTCAGTAACAGCCTTTAATCCGTCAGGCCCCATGGAGCGAATATACGTATACGCTCTCACATTAATGCCAAAGTTGCCGTAATACGGCTTCACACGGCCGATCGCATGAGGGCGGTCATAATCAAACGTAAAGCGCCCTTCTTTTTTGACTAAAACTGGCTTTGGCAAATAAGGAATCAGATCTTGTTTTACGCCGACAGGGCCTGAGCCCGGGCCTCCGCCGCCATGAGGGCCTGTGAATGTTTTATGCAGGTTGAGATGCACCACGTCAAATCCCATATCTCCAGGTCTCGCCTTGCTTAAAACGGCATTTAAATTAGCGCCGTCATAATACAGTTTCCCCCCCGCTTGGTGTACAATTTCCGCCATCTCTGTAATCTGCTCCTCAAACAAGCCGAGCGTGTTCGGATTCGTCAGCATAAGAGCTGCAGTTTCTTCATTCACTGCTCTTTTTAAATCCTCTAAATCAACAAGCCCTTTTTCATTCGATTTCACCGTAACGGTTTCAAAGCCTGCTACTGTTGCTGATGCAGGATTCGTCCCATGCGCGGAATCAGGGACAATGACCTTCGTCCGCTTGAAATCCCCGCGAGCTTCATGATAGGCACGGATCATCATCAGCCCCGTCCATTCGCCGTGCGCTCCGGCAGCAGGCTGAAGCGTAACCTCATCCATTCCCGTTATTTCTTCAAGGTGCTTGCTTAAATCATATAAAAGCTCTAATGCGCCTTGCACCGTGTCTTCATCCTGAAGAGGATGAATCGCAGCAAAACCAGGTATACGTGCGATTTTTTCATTGATTTTCGGATTGTATTTCATCGTGCAAGAACCGAGAGGATAAAAACCGGAATCCACCCCGTGATTGCGTTTGGACAGCGCTGTATAATGGCGCATGATGTCCAGCTCTGAAACCTCCGGCAGCGCTGCGTCTTCGTCACGAATATAGGTGTCTGACAAGAGGTCCCCCAATTCGATTTCCGGTACATCGAGCTCCGGCAGACTATAGCCGATTCGGCCTTCTCTTGAAAGTTCAAAAATAAGTGCCTGGTCCTGATTACTCATGGCGATCCCCCAATTCCTGAATGAGTGCGTCAATTTCTTCTTTTGTTCTCAGCTCCGTTACAGCAATCAGCATATGGCAGTCCAGCTCCGGATACGTCAACCCAAGATCATATCCGCCAATCATGCCTTTTGCCAGCAAACGCTTGTTCACAGCTCTCACCGGCTCATCAAGTTTGATGACAAATTCATTAAACATCGGCCCGTCAAACATAACGGTAAGGCCTGCTTTTTTTGCTTCTTGCTTTGCATAGTTGGCTTTTAAGAGATTTTGGCGGGCTATATCTTTTACGCCGTTTTTTCCGAGAGCAGTCATGGCTACTGATGCTGCCAGCGCATTTAAAGCTTGGTTGGAGCATATATTTGATGTTGCTTTATCCCGGCGGATATGCTGCTCCCTGGCTTGCAGGGTAAGCACAAAGCCTCTTTTTCCGTTTTCGTCTTCCGTTTGTCCGACGAGACGGCCCGGCACCTTTCTCATTAATTTTTTAGTAACGGCAAAAAAGCCGCAATGCGGGCCGCCGTATGCTGAAGGAATGCCGAAAGGCTGCGCATCACCGACGACGATATCAGACTGAAACTTGCCCGGCGGAGTGAGAAGACCTAGCGCCAGCGGGTTGGCTGAAACAATAAACATGGATTTCCCTTGATGAGCGATAGGCTCAATATCCTTTAGCGGCTCGATCCGGCCGAAAAAATTCGGGTACTGAACGATCACTGCGGCTGTGTTCTCGCAAACGGTTTGGCGCAATGCATCAAGATCCGTAACGCCATCCGCAGCGGGTACTTCAACAACATCAATATACTGACCTTTTGCGTACGTTTTCAGCACCTCTCGCGATTCAGGATGCACGGTTTTTGACACAACAATTTTTTTCTTTTTCGTGTGGCCTGAAGCAAGCATTGCTGCTTCTGCCAAGGCTGTTCCGCCGTCATACATCGAGGAGTTGGCGATATCCATGCCTGTCAGTTCACAGATCATCGTTTGGAATTCAAAAATAGCCTGGAGCTCTCCTTGTGAAATCTCTGGCTGATAAGGCGTATATGCGGTATAAAACTCAGAGCGCGAAATGACATGATCCACAATGACAGGCTGATAGTGGTCATATACACCCGCTCCTAAGAAAGAAGCGTATTGTACGGTATCACGATTTTTAGAGGCCAGCTTTGTCAGTTCTCTTGTTAATTCTGTCTCTGATTTCGCTTTTTTGATTTGATACTCTTTTTTATATTTGACGTTTTCCGGTATATCAGCAAATAAATCATCGATGCTGCTTACGCCGATAGTAGCAAGCATCTCCTGTTTATCCTTTTCTGTTGCGGGCAAATAACGGTGCTTCATGTGTTGTCTCCTCTCTCCAAGAAAAAATATTAGCGTTTATAAAATGGTGTTTTGACAACCTTTGCTTTCACTAATTTTTTGCGAATCTCTACATCTACAACAGTCCCGATCTCACTCGTTTCCGAATCAATTAAGGCAAGACCGACGTTTTTCCCTAATGTCGGTGACTGCGTGCCGGTTGTCACCTTTCCGACAGACTTGCCATTTTGGAAAACCTCATATCCGTGCCGCGGTATCCCTTTTTCAATCATTTCGAGACCGACAAGTTTGCGCTTCGCTCCGTTTTCTTTTTGTTCACTCAATACTGACTTACCGAAAAAGACAGACTCCTTTTTGTGCTTTACAGCAAAGCCTATACCTGCTTCAATCGGTGTAATATCCCGGGTCAGCTCCTGACCGTAGAGCGGGAGCTTCGCTTCAAACCGGAGTGTATCACGTGCACCGAGACCGCATGGAATCAATCCGTATGCATCCCCTGCATCGATGATTTTTTTCCAAATATGCATAGCATCATCACTGCGGCAGTAAATTTCATACCCGTCTTCTCCCGTATAGCCAGTGCGTGAAATAAGTGCTTTGCAGCCGCTGATATCGGCTTCATCAATAAACGCAAACGGCTTTAATGCAGACACATCTGCATCTGTCAGATTTTTTAAGATCGCTTCTGCTTTCGGTCCCTGTACAGCCAAGAGCGCGATTTGATCTGACTGATTGTCAATCTGCACATCACCTGCTGCATGTTCTTTCATCCAAGCCAAGTCTTTATCTATATTAGAAGCATTAATGACAAGCAGATAGCGGTTCTCTCCTTTTTGATAGATAAGCAAATCATCGACGGTTCCGCCATCCGGGTAACACATCGCTGTATATTGAGCACGGCCTGGCGTTAATGCGGAAACATCATTTGTCATCAATCTTTGCAAAAAAGACAGACTGTCGTTCCCTGACACTTCGACTTCTCCCATATGAGATACATCAAACAAACCGGCTGCAGTTCGGACAGCCTCGTGTTCTTTTTTTATAGAAGAAAATTGAACAGGAAGCTCCCAGCCCCCGAAATCAATCGTTTTTCCTCCATATTCCTTATACAGGTCAAATAACGGCGTTCTTTTCAGCATCTAATTCCTCCCCTTTATCAACGGCGCAGCTAAAAAACATACAAAAAAGGACAGAGAAACACCTCATGTAAAATGAAGGTTCTCTGTCCTGGCACCTGAAAGTTTACTTTGCATACGCAAAGACGTCCCCTTTGGTGGTTTGCGCATCCGCACAAACACTCTCCAGAGTTGCGTCGAGCAAGAGTTCTTTTGCCTGAGAGATTCACTCCGCAGTTTGCTCCTTCGGCGCCTGTATCCCGAGGTTTTCGGTCAGGTCTCTCCCCTTGCTGTCATTCGCTCATATTTTCATGCTGTTATGGACATACTATAGCAATATCTTACATCAAATACATACTCATATCCTACCATCATCACTATATGCTGGGCAACAGCAATTTGGGCAGATTTTTCTTATATTGTTCATCTTAAGAATCGAAGAATAAGAAAGGCGGTTTCAAAGCAATGAATACAGAAATGATCTACGATGCAAAATGGCCTGAAGAATTTGCTGAAAGACTGAAAAACGATGGCCCTTGGGCAAACTGGGAACTGTACAAGCTCTCTGCAGAAATCCAGAAAACATTAGCAATTCCAGATTTTGAAGGCTTACGGGCTCCTTTATATCTGCCTTCCTTTACGCCGCTCCCCCACCAGCTTGAGGTGGCGCAAAAAGTGGTTGAAAAAATGAACGGGAAAGCGATTTTAGCAGATGAGGTTGGTCTCGGGAAAACGGTGGAAGCCGGTTTAATTTTAAAAGAATATATGATTCGCGGATTAGCAAAAAAAATTTTGATCCTTGTGCCCGCTTCCCTTGTGTCACAGTGGGTCAAAGAGCTTCAGGAAAAATTTTTGATTCCGGCTGTTGAACAAAAGAAAAGCTATGTGTGGGAGCAATGCGATATTGTCGTCTCATCAATAGACACCGCGAAGCGCTCGCCCCATCGAGAAATCGTTCTGTCTATCCCATATGATCTTGTCATTATTGATGAGGCACACAAACTGAAAAATAGCAAAACGAAGAACTATGAATTTGTCCGGAATCTCGTAAAAAAATATTGCCTGCTTCTTACCGCGACGCCAATCCAGAACCGTATCGAAGAGATTTTCAATTTGGTGTCCTTATTAAAACCCGGCCATTTAGGCAGTCAGAATCACTTTCAGGAGGAGTTCGCCAAGAAGAAATCCAGTTTAGAAGCGCATGAACATTTAAAAGATCTTGTGAATAAAGTCATGATCCGTAACAGGCGGCATGATACAGGGCTGAATTGGAAACAGCGCCATGTTGAAACAGTGCCGATTCAATTTTCTCCATCAGAGCAGGCGCTTTATGATGAAATTTCTCGTTTGAAGGACAGTATCAATAAACCAGCCAGCATGTTCTCGATTATGACCTTGCAAAGAGAATGCTGTTCGAGCAGAGAAGCGGTATATATGACGCTGAAAAAGATGCTTGATCAAAAAGAGAAACAAGCACCTGCCATTGATGAGGATACGATTTCAGTTTTGATAGATCGCATCAATCAAGTGACACAAAACTCTAAAGCGCTTCAAGTTGTTGACTTGATCAAAAAGATCGACGATAAGGTCATCATTTTTACAGAATACCGTGCAACCCAGATTTATCTGCAGTGGTTTCTTCAGCAAAACGGCATCAGTTCTGTGCCGTTTAGAGGCGGATTTAAACGTGGAAAAAAAGACTGGATGAAGGATCTTTTCCGCGGAAAAATCCAAGTCCTTATTGCAACTGAAGCAGGCGGTGAGGGGATTAACCTGCAATTTTGCAATCACATGATCAACTATGACCTGCCATGGAATCCGATGCGACTTGAGCAAAGAATCGGAAGAATTCACAGACTCGGGCAGGAGCGTGACGTGCATATTTATAACATGGCGACAAAACATACGGTGGAAGAGCATATTCTAAAGCTTTTATATGAAAAAATTCATTTGTTTGAAAAAGTGGTCGGTGAACTTGATGATATTTTAACGAAAATTCAAGTGAACAATTTTGAAGAGCACCTTCATGACATTTTGTATCACTCAGCAACAGAAGAAGAAATGAAAATAAAAATGGATAACTTAACCTCATTTTTGTCTTATAAAAAACAGCAGCCTGCTGAAAAAAGAGGATCTTAGCCTGTAAGGAGGTTTTACTAGTGAGACAGCAAGAGGTTCACGATTTTCTGCTGCGTTTTTTTCAAGCAAACAGCTGCCAAATCGTCGATCAAGGCTTAGGCTATATGACAGTGCAGCTTACAGTTGAAATGGACAAACAAATCATGAACCGCCCTTTCTACTGGCATTGGCGCGAGAAGACAGGCGGTGATCCGAATCCAATGAAAATCACTTTTATTACAGATAAAGAAAATGCGCCAAAAGACCTAGATGGTGAATTTATATATTTTGGGGCCCCGCGTCTTTTTCAAATATTTAAAGCTGTTAAACAAAATGGGAGATTTACCAGAATGTATGAGAAAATTGAATCAGCCGGAGCCAAAGTCCCACTTCAGCCTTGGCTTGGTATAAATGTCACGATTTCATACCAGTCCGACATGAAAAAGGATAAGTTATTGTCACTAGGTCTTCACCTAGTCTCTGGAACGATAATTGAAGATTTTCAAAGCAAGCTGACCCAGTTTTCACTGACGTCTCAAATATGTGACTATTGCTTCACCATTTCACCTATGATCAAACCAGAAAGCGGACTTAAGCGTATGGAAAACTATATTTCCAAATCCGCTATGCAGGAGCCGTCCGACTGGGCGGAACAGGCGGTTAACAGGTGGAAGAATGATATGACATTGCTTGATAAGTTTTACGAGCATATAGAAGAAAAACCAGAAGAATACCATCTAGAAAAACAGGCGCTGAAAACCTTGTATCAACCAAAGATATCAGTTGAAATTGAAAATGGCGGATTGTTTTATCTGCAAAATAATATTTCAAGCTAACTTTTTTACCATTCGACATCATTCTCGTTTTTTTTGAGAAAATACGATTATAATAAAGGTATATTGGAAAAAAATTCTGGTGATTTAATGGCAAATGACTTCCAGAGACTAATGAAGCATACAATAAGTCATGGCCGGACTGGCTGAAATACATAAACAAGTATTTTAGGAGGAGAAACTGCATGAAGAATGCAAAACAAGAGCACTTTGAATTGGATCAAGAATGGGTTGAATTAATGGTGGAAGCCAAAGAGGCAAATATCAGCCCGGAAGAAATACGAAAATATTTACTTTTAAACAAAAAGTCTGCTCATCCTGGTCCGGCAGCCAGAAGTCATACCGTAAATCCTTTCTGAATGTGCTATAATATCACAAGGAAGGTGATGACATTGATTGGCCAGCGTATTAAACAATACCGTAAAGAAAAAGGCTACTCACTATCAGAACTAGCTGAAAAAGCTGGGGTAGCGAAGTCTTATTTAAGCTCAATAGAACGAAATCTACAAACGAACCCCTCCATTCAATTTCTCGAAAAAGTCTCCGCTGTTCTGGACGTCTCGGTTCATACTTTGCTCGATGAGAAACATGAAACCGAATACGATGGTCAATTAGATAGTGAATGGGAGAAATTGGTTCGCGATGCGATGACATCCGGGGTATCGAAAAAACAATTTCGTGAATTTTTAGATTATCAAAAATGGAGAAAATCCCAAAAAGAGGAGTAGTGCCTGAGCAGAGGCACTAACTCCTCTTTTGTCAATAACCATCGAGACGGCCCAGTATATGAATACTGGGCCGTCTCTTTTTATTGTTGTTATTAATTTTTATCCTCGCTGTGCGCTTTTTCATTTTCTTTCACATAACCGTCTTTATCAGTATGGTCCTTTTTGATTGTCAAGCCGTTCCACTGTGTAGCTTCGAACGAGAATTGAAGCTTAATGGAGTTGCCTTGATATTTATTTTGAACCATAAGCCCGTTTTCATCTTTTGTTTTATCATCTTTGAATTGGATTTGCATTTGAACCTGATCGAAGTCAGTTGGTGTTTTTGGAACACCATCATATTCAGGAGCAGTTTTACCGTCAATTGTTGCTACATTGACTTTACCGCTTGCATGTAAGAATTTAGGGTCAATTTGTTTTTTGATTTTTTCAGTAGCCGCTGCATCATTTTTAGCAGACATCAAATACAAGTCTTTAAGGTTCGCATCATCTAAAATAATGTTTTTCGGGTAACCATTGCCGCCCTCTTTTCCAACTGTCAACAATGTCACTTCAAACTGGCTGAGGAAATCTTCTGGAGATGTATTGCTGCCGCCGTTTGCTTTAAAATCTCCATAATTAAGCGCCATTAAAACTTCTTTGATCGCAAGTGATCCGTTATTTTCAAATTGGAAATCCTTTGTCAACTTATCTCCCGGCTTTAGATTTGATAAGTTCACACTCGCTGAATTCTCTTTAGCAGATAAATCAAGCGTACCTGATGCAAAAGTAGCATCCTTTGATTTAATGTCGTTAAATGCTGCCCATGTTCCTCCTCCAACTAAAGCTAATCCTAGTGCTGCAGAAGCAACTCCTAAACTCAATTTCTTTTTCATACCCATGGTAAACTCCCCTTTTATTGAATGATTTTATATCGAAACCTGTTGCCAGGTTTACAACTGAAGTTAAGTAGACATGGTGCTGTCCTTTGTATCTGTTTCCAAGGCTTTTGTCTTTCTTTCAATTTCTCTAATGGCGCTGCTGATCGTCACAAAAGCGTACACTAACAGCATCACGCCGGGAACAATCAATAATACAGCCGTTCCAATCGGCTGGCTGGCAAAATGAAGCATATAGCCTGCATATGGAAGCTGAAAACCTGTGTATTGTGCGCGAACATTTTCGTCCGATACAGGCGCTGAATCAGCTGCTGCATTATTATCACCTTTTGTTTTAAATAACAAATGGTCTCCTTGCTTTGTTATGTCAACAATTCTGTGGGTGACCGCCGTATTTGCATCCTGCATAAATGTAATAACGTCACCTTTTTGAAGCTCTTTCACATCAGCGATTTCTTTGACCAATATTAAGGAACCTGTATTGAACTCCGGCTCCATCGAACCTGACAGAACTGATTTCAATGTATACCCAAACACAGCCGGCTCTCCCCCGGATGAACGTGTTGAAATCACGACAAGTGTCAGCACAATAATAAGAGTAAAGATGATCACGTATAAAATATTACTGATCAGCTTCATTGCTTTTTTCATCCTCTTCCCCGCTTTCCTTCTGGTCTGATTGAGTTTCATTTTCTTTGGTTACAGCTTCTTGAGATGTTTCTTCTTTCATTGTTTTTTCCTGTATATCCTTTTGTGTTGTTTCATTCTCCTTTTTGACGTCCGACTTTGTTTCTTTTTTAGGGACAGTCGGTTTTTCATCGCATTTTGCAAGCGTCATAGGCTCCGACCACTCAAATGTACTGCCGTTTGCCGGGTAGCCTGCCGGTTTATATACTTTAAATGCATAAATGCCGGGTTTCATTTTTTTCTTGGTCTCAATTTTATAAAGTGAATCGCCGATTTGATTGGAGACAAATCCTTTTTCGATCACGTTCCCATCCTTTAACGGTTTGCGGGCATTTTCAAGCTTATGAAGCTCCCACTTCCACTTTGATTTCTTAAGTTTCTCACCTGTATTTTCGAGCACAGCAAATAAGGCGAAAGGTGAGCATACAGTGCCTTTCGTATCCGTTTGATCTGATATGTGCAAATCACTTTGATCCCAGCGTTTATCATAATGGCAGTTTTTATCTGTATGCTGAAAGTCTTTACACGTTTGAAGTGAGACATCAAATGTTTCAATATCATGAAAAGCAGCGCTTGTATCATCGGAAAATTGTAAGCATATTGCGGCAGTCAGACTGAAAATGACTGAAAGCTGAAAGATAAGCAGAACTTTCAGTTTCGTCTTCGCCTTTTGCTGATTGTGAAACAATCGAAACATATCTTACCTCCTGTAAAACACTGTAACTTGATATGACAATCGTTCTCTTTAAAGAACTTTACACATAGAGTATAATCAACGATTTATAGATTTAAAAACACCGAAATCGCTCATTTCGTTCGTTAAAAAGAATGTTTTCATCATATTACAAAGTCTTGCTCAGTATTGCTCATTTTTTCAATTTTTTTGAAATTTTTGGGATTGTTATGTGAGAATTTAAATGCATATCCCATTATTATTTGGTAATAATAAACAAAGAAAGGGTGACAGCATGATGATCAAACAATGTGTGATTTGTCTATCTCTTCTCGTCTTTGGCACCACAGCCGCTCACGCAGAAGAAACACCGCTTGTAACCGCCCGCCACATGTCCAAATGGGAAGAGATTGCTGTAAAAGAAGCAAAAAAAAGGTACCCGCTTGCACAGGTACTGTTCAAACAAAAAGTATGGGACCGTAAAAGAAAAGATGAAGCAGTGAAGCAATACCATTTAACTCTGAGGGAAGGGTCAAAAGAATTCGGCGTTTTTGTGACGATTTCATTTGATCCTTATAGCCAAAAGGTCAATAAAATCGCCATATTAGAAGAATATCAATAAGGTCCTCCATTTTTTGAAGGACCTTATTCGTTTATTTGCGGTTATTTTTTCCGTTTCAGCCAAAGTCTGAAGCCATAGGGTAAAATACCGAACCACTGCTGGGAAGCAGGCGTTTTTGTTTCTTTCCGCACCTCTTTTCGTTCTTTTCGCTCATCTCTCGGAGTATCTATATATTTGACAAATTGCTGCGTCATATATTTAACATAATCATTCGTTTTCACGTGATCACCTCATCATTCAATTATTATGAAGTGTTGTCTCACATGACTTTTTTTATACCCTTTACACTGTTTTATTCTGTCCATCTCAGCAGTTTTTTCTGTTTTTGATCAAACACGATCTGTGCAGTTCTTTCTGTTCCCGACTCCGTTGACACTCTTAAGTTGATTTCTTTTTGTTCTTTTATCGATGTATCATGAATGTAATAAGAAACCCGTCCATATGGAAATTGCTCCGTACCCTCCTGGCCTTTCCGTTCCTCTAGAACATGCCGGACCGAAAGAAGCACCCCATTTTGAAGCAAATTCTCTCCTATGTATAACTCTTTTGTTTCCTTCTCAAACATGCAGCGTGAAATATATTGAGCAGCAGCAAAGTTCACGATTAACAGCACAAGCGCTGACACAAAAAGAACAGCTGGGTAAATAAACCCTCTTGTACAATACATTCACCCCCCTCCTAAATACGAATAGACTGGAAAAGCAGTTTGATACACTTTTTGGTCCTCACTCTCAATTTTCAGCAAAACAACACCATTTTCAAAATCAGCTTTCATGGCAGTAATATGATCTAAAATCGGAACATGCCCTTTACCATCCACTCTTTTTCTTATCATTGAATGATAAATTTCGAAACGGATGTCCTGCCCGGAAAGATTGGTGCAGATTAACACGCTCCCATGCTCGGCTGTCTTAACTGCCTGTGACTCCTTGCATTCATTCATCATCTGTTCTATCGAAATCATCCATTCTTGCTGTGTGAAACCGTCATGTTCCTGCTGTCGAGACAAAAACAGATGGAAAATCGCAGCTAACGATCCTGATATGAGCAAAAAGACTGAGAGCGAAAATAATACGTTAAGAAGCGTATAGCCATTCTGTCTGCAGGATGCTGAGGCAATATGATTTCTCTTTATAAGCTGTGGCTTTGATACATACGTTTTGATATTCGCCCTCCTCCTCCCACTTCATTGCATAGATATGATTGTTCTTTGTAATTGTTTTTGACGCGGCTCCTTCACCACTCATGACATATTTGCTAATGCTCTCATTCATCATCTGATAGCCGATTTCTCGTGATTCCGCCATTTTTTCATCAGCTATCAGCTTGTCCCACAAGGGGACGACTGTCAGCAGCACAAACAGCCACAGGCTTAGCGCAGACATTGTTTCTATTGTAGAAAAACCTTTATTTTCTCTCCACATTGACTCTCCCGCTCCCTAGATAAACTGTTATGTCATAAACGGCATGGCCTTTTACTCGTATTTTTCCGCCTGCATTCGGGTGCCCTTTCTCATTAAATTCCAAACGGTCTTTTAATGTCAGCAGTTCTATAGAAAGTCCCGTTGCATACGGACGTTCAATGACCGTATCACCAATGACTAATTGATATTCTTTTTTATGAAAGAGAATTTTTGTTCTTTGTTGACGGGAAATAGCAGTCTGCTGTGTGAGCATAATATCATTTTTCAGCTGCCTTGCTGCCTGTCGGACAGCTGTATTGTCATAAGCAGGAGGAAGTGTGGTGAAGACGGCAATCAGGAGGATAGAGGCAAGGCTTAACACAAGCAAACTTTCTAAAAGGGTAAACCCCTTCTCCTCGTTTAATTTAATGTTCAACCTTAACTTCTCCGCCGGTGATGATAATGCGCTTACCATTTGGACAGACAGCATCCTTTTTCACATAGCCCTCTGACTGTAAATCGGCAAGGCTCGGAGTTTGTCCTTCATGATCAAGCTCAAATGCAGTCATTTGTGCCTTAACCATGTTTTGTAAGCCTTCACAGCCCTTTTTTTGAATGGTTTGATTATGTTTCGTGACGTTCGGTATCGTAATTAAAAGCAAAATCGAAATAATAAAGAGCACGATTAACATTTCAACAAGTGTAAATCCTTTCTCATTCATCAGCCTCTTCCTTTCACATTTGATTCATCATCTGATACATAGGCACAAGCATAGATAAATACACAAGTAAGATCATCGCTGCAACAAATCCATAAATCATTGGCTGAAGGATGCCTGTCCATTTTTGCGCTTTGTGTTCCAGCCGCTGTAATATGAATTGGCTGTATGTGAAAAGCTCCCGATCCAATCGGCCGCTCAGCTGGCCGTGAGATATGACTTTTGATAAATCAGTTTCATAAAAAGGGCTTCCACAAATAGCGGATTCAATTGACTCACCGGCTTTTAGCCGTTCAATCAATTGTTCAGCCTCGCAGCGGTAGAAAGGGAGAAACGTTTGATGTTTAAATGCATTAAGGCTGTCATAAATTGAGAGGCCTGATTTTAAAAGGCTGCTTAGCTGCAAAGAAAAAAAGTAGCTGTTAAACAGCTTTACAAGCTTTCCAACCAAAGGAATCCTGATACAAATCAGCATTTGCCGGGCAGGTGATTTTTTCTTAAACACAAGCCAATAATAAATCCCGATACCTGCTGTAAAAAGAACAAGCAAAATGATCACAAGATCAATATGCTGAAAAAAAGCAAAAAGCATATCGGTTGAACGTGAGGTTTCCATATTCATCGATTGATAGATACCGGAAAACTGAGGAATGATGATGGACTGTAACATATAAAACATGACAGCGACCGTAAAGATGAGGAAAAGCGGATAGCGCAGCACTCTTTTCAGCTGGTCTGCCTGTGCAATTTTTCGTTCCAGCAGCTCTCCGCTCTGGATCATGGAAGCAGGCAGTTCACCATGTGTTTCAGCAAAATAACAAATACCTACGGCTTCCTTATGAAATGACAAACTCTTTAGTACTTGATAAAACGGAGCCCCTTCCCTCAAACAAGTGACCGAACCAGTCAAGTCAGCCGCCTGCCTCTTATTCATCTGAAGTTCCATCAGGCGTAATCCATCCAGAAGCGTATATCCGCCCGCAGTCATTTCACCGAGCCTCTTTAATAACCTCGCTTGATCCTTTAACGACCAGACTTTTCTAATCTTTTTCATGATAAACCCACCGGTCATAGTTGTTTGTCGTTAAATAGCCGAGCGCAATTCCTTTCCTGATAATTTGACGAAGCGTTTGATATTGGTAATTTGCATGATTTCCTTTTGCCTCCTGGATACATTGCTGAAGATTTTTCCCGTAAAGAAGCTCATAAACGCTAGCTCTCCTGGTATTTCGTGACTGGCGACAATACACTGATGAACATCCGTTTTCACAAAACGGGCAAGCCAAATCAACCAAGCGCTGAGCCGCTATTGCAATGACAGTCTGTTCAATTTCATTCATATTGATACCGAATTCAAGCAGTCTGTAAATGGCGCCCTTTGCGTCTCTCGTATGAAGGCTCGTTAGTACCAGATGTCCCGTCATCGCTGCCCGCACCGCAATTTCAGCTGTTTCCGCGTCTCTGATCTCACCTAAAATAATCATATCGGGGTCATGGCGCAAAATTGCTTTCAGACCTGCGGAATAAGTTACACCGGCTTTTTCATTCACCTGAACCTGAAGAACATCTTCGTCCCTTGTTTCAACAGGGTCCTCTAATGTGACAATATTTCGATTAAAGTGTTTTTTTGCATATTGAACGAGAGAGTATAGTGTGGTAGTCTTCCCTGAACCAGTTGGCCCGGTAAAAATGAGCATGCCATGGGAATGTTTTAAAAACGAGAGTAATGTGGCTCCTGTCTTCGGAAATAGCGACAATTTATCAATCGAAGGGATATTGTATTGGGGCATCACTCTGATCACGAGGCTTTCTTCATTAATTGTGGGCAGCGTTGACATTCTTAAATGAACATTTCCCTCTTTCAGCTTTAACGTAAGCGAACCGTTTTGCGGCTTTCGCCTTTCACCTATATCCATTGCTGAAAGAAATTTAAAATGTGAAATCAGCCTTACGCACTCTTCTTTTTTCATGTCCCTTTTTTTCAGCAAGGCATGATCGACCCGAAAATGAATGATAGCGTCCCGCTCCCTCGGCACAATGTGAATATCAGAAGCCTTTGTTAGATATGCTTCTTCAATCAAGTTTTTGCTTACCTTTTCTATTGAATCCAATTTGATTCCCTCTCCTTTCAATGCGTATTGTAGAAAAAGAAGGAGCGGTAATCAAACAGGGAAAACGTGATTTTGTGAGACGTTATATGCTGAAAAATCCCTTCTTTCTGGCAAGAAAAAGACTTTCAACTGAATGTACCCCTGTCATTATAATTTTCCCTATAAATAAAAAAGCAGACATGGTCACCATGCCTGCTAGATTCCATTTTCATTATGCTGTTTTCGCTTTTTGACCAGTATCTTTCTCAACGGAAAGGTCGCCTAATGCAACAATACCGGCAATTTGGCCATATTCAAGAATCGGTAAACGGCGGATTTGATGCTCTGCCATAAGCGCCTTGACATCGTATCCGGTCACCCTGATATGACTGGTGAAAAAACGGGGCACGCTGTACAAAATATGAAACATCCTATAGAGTCCGCCTTTTTCGAGGTTTCTTTTTCTTCTTCCGCTCCTGCAGCATATCTCCCGTCCAGCCTTTTTTCCTCAAATAGAGATAGATCAGAACTGTAGATGTGACAATCAATAAGAGAGAAAAGAGATATCCGTATTTCCAATTCAGTTCCGGCATCACTGAAAAGTTCATCCCCCATAAGGCCCCCAGAGCTGTAATCGGCGTAAAAAGCGTCGTGAAAATGGTCAGCGCTTTTACAATTTCATTCCCCCTATGTGAGGTAATGACTTCCTCTGAATGCAGCAGATTGTTAAGCTCCCCTTCAAATTCGCTGATGTATGTAAATCCCCTGTCAATCTTCAGTTGTGTCCGCTGATAATCCTTTTTCTCTTCATTTTGAGGTAAAAAGGTTTCTTTCAACGCCATTTCAATTTTTTTAGCGCTTAGTATCAAATTTTTCCAAATCATCAGTTCATGGCGCAGGAGATGGACACGGTTTAAAATGCTTTTGCTATTGTCGTCTTTAATCTGCCATCTAAGCTTTCTCAGCTTTACTTCAAATTCATCAACACCGATTAAATACGCATTCATTAGTTCGCCGAGAAGAATTAAAAACCCCTCTATCGCATTGTCCGCTCTTTCCATTTGCCGGACAACTTCTTTTCCTTTAATCTCTCTCAAAATCGAAAAATCAAAATTGATTGTAAAAAAATATTGTCTGGTGATATAAAAGTGAAAAACAGTATGATCTTTTTCTTCACCAAGCCCCTGATCATAAACAATCGACCCAAATACCGCTTCATTTTCCGTTTCAGTTGTATCTACTCGCAAAAAATTAACGTGATGGTTATTTTCAAACCACTTTTCACACTGAGGCCAGTGAGAAAAATGGATTAGATCTCTTGCCTTACTTCTTTCTTGAGGCCCCATTTGGTACCAAAACCAATCCTTTCCTGTATGTGCCTTCATGTCAAGATCCTCCAAACTTTTGTTCTTTATTCTTTAATTGCCCAATAACCGCGTCACTAAACCAGTCTGCCGCTTCAACACATGTTTTATGAGCATTTTCAGGTGGTATGGAATGTAGAAAGACATCGGAAAAGGGAGGTGCATGCCTTCCTTGGAGAAGGCAGTTGTTTTGGAATTTGTCAATTTACTAGCAGTCGCTATTCTCATTTTGTTAACAGGATTTTTTGTTGCCGTAGAATTTTCAATCGTAAAAGTGCGGCGGTCCAAAATTGATCAGCTTGTCGCAAAAGGAAAGAAAGGTGCTAAAGCGGCAAAGCATGTCATCACTCACCTTGATGAATATTTATCAGCCTGTCAGCTGGGCATCACAGTCGCAGCTTTAGGTCTAGGATGGCTTGGGGAACCGACTGTGCAAACTCTGCTTCGACCGCTTTTTCATAAAGCAGGCTTAAATGAATCGCTTACCCACCTGCTTTCACTCGTCATCGCATTTTTAGCGGTTACGTATTTAAATGTCGTTATCGGGGAGCTGGCTCCAAAGAGTTTCGCCATTCAAAAAGCAGAAAGCATTACCTTGTTGTTCGCTAAACCGCTTATTTGGTTTTATAAGATCATGTTTCCATTCATTTGGCTGTTGAACCACTCTGCCCGATTGATTACAGGAGTGTTTGGACTGAAGCCGGCATCAGAGCACGAGCTGGCATATACAGAGGAAGAACTTCGTGTCCTATTGGCTGAAAGCTATAAAAGCGGCGAGATTAGAAAAAGTGAATTAAAGTACATGAATAATATCTTCACCTTTGATAAACGAATGGCAAAGGAAATTATGGTGCCGCGAAATGAAATGGTCAGTTTGTCACTAGATGAAGACTCCATTTCAAATCTTCAGGAAACAGTCAAGCAAACAAAATATACACGGTACCCAGTTGTAAGAGAGGATAAAGATAACGTTATTGGCGTGATTAATATGAAAGAAGTGCTGTTTTCCATGCTGACGAAAGATTTTTCAATCAAGAAGCATCAAATTGAACCTTTCGTACAGCCCGTTATCCATGTCATTGAGACGATTCCTATTTATAAACTATTGCTGAAAATGCAAAAGGAACGCACTCATATGGCGATCCTCATAGATGAATATGGCGGGACGTCCGGTTTGGTCACTGTCGAGGATATTATCGAGGAAATTGTAGGAGAAATCCGTGATGAATTTGATGCGGATGAAGTGCCTCATATCCGCGAACTTGGAAAGGATCATTACTTGTTAAATGCAAAATTATTAATCAGCGATGTTAACAGCCTGCTTGGAACCGATTTATCGGACGCAGAAGTAGACACCTTGGGCGGCTGGTTTTTGACACAAAACATAGACGCTGAGCCTGAAAGTACCATAGAATATGATGGCTACTCTTTTAAGGTAAAAGACATCAACAGCCATCACATTTTATTTATAGAAGTTAAAAAAGCTGAATAGCCCGTGAAAGGCTGTTCAGCTGCTATCTTTCAAGATTAACATGGCAAAGGCATCAACACTCTTTTATTTTAAACCCTTTATTGGCCAGTGCTTTAGCAAGACTTTGCTCGGTTTTCACATTCGAAAAATCCAGACCCAGCTTCACGACAGTTTGGGCAATTTCCGGCCTGATTCCTGAAATAATCGTCTCAATGCCGAGCAATTTGGTGCTGTCAATCACTTTAAAAATTTGATAGGCTACCATGGTATCAACGATAGGAACGCCCGAAATATCTAAAAATAAATACGAGAGCTTTAACGCTGAGCACTGCTCCAGCACAGACTCCAAAATCGTCCTCGCTCTGTGCGTATCAATTTCACCGACAAGCGGAAGAATCCCAATCCCATCAGTAATCGGCATAATCGGCGCACTCAATTCATTAATCATTTCTTTTTGCGCGTTTAATTGTATCATGGTCACCTGGTGATATTCTTCCGTAAACACTTCGATGATCTCATCAATGTTTTGATTCAAGATCCGGCTCCACTCATAAAATTCCTGAATGCTGATGTCTTGAGAAGAAGCTTCGCTGAATTTCTGAATCCATTCAAACATGATGTGCCTGAAAGTGTTAAACTGGCCGACACTTTGTGTAACCGTCACCTCATGAACGGCACGGTCTCTGGCGCATTGAAGAGACCACCGGTTGAGCTCATCCTCTACGTCTTCTTTTCTAAGGGATTTTGCTACGATGGTCACCAATAATTCATGCTGGTCTTTTAACTTTTGTTCTAGTTTTTGCTGATCTTTCGCTGAATACAGCCAGCTGCCGTTTGACGTACAAACTTCCAGCCATTGTTGCGTGATATCTTCTTTGTGCTCTGTTAAGTGCTGATCAAGAGCTATCATCTTAATGAGCTCCCTCCTGTTTTTGAAAAATGTACGCTATATATGTATAACGCGTCTGCCTTTACACATACTATGTTTAGATTCAATGGGCTATAGCCAAGCGGTAAGGCAATGGACTTTGACTCCGTGATCGTTGGTTCGAATCCAGCTAGCCCAGTTTCTGAACAGGTGAAAAACCGAAGATAAGCTGATTCGAATAAATCAGCGGATCTTCGGTTTTTCATCATGCAGATTGATGAACCGTTTTCTTCTTCGATAACTTCAACAATTCTCCCGGGTTATAACCAATCACCAGCTTTTTGTTGTCTACTAGAATCGGGCGTCGCAAAAGCTTCGGCTTCTCGATTAAAAGTTCCAGCACCTCATTTACCGTCATTTCTTCAATGTTTAAATTTAAATTTTTGAAAGTCTGGCTTCTTGTCGCCAAAATTTCATCAATTCCTTCTGTCGTTAACGATAAAATGTACTTTAATTCTTCTATTGTCGGGGTTTCTCTGAATAAGTGCCGTTCGTTAAATTCAATTTGATGTGCTTTAAGCCAATGTTTTGTTTTTCGGCATGACGTGCAGCTTGGATATGAGTAAAAAGTTAATTGTTGTTCCATTCGTTTTTTCCTCCTCAGTTAACCATCTCTTTGTAGAATAACTACCCGGATCATTTTTCATTTAAACCATTTACAGAACTTTTTTCGGATTATTTTTTAAAAAACATTCATACAATAGAAAACACAATCAAAGGGACAAATTCCATTTGTATATTAATAATGAAAATGTTTACATTTCTAGGTGTGATCTATTATAATAACAGTCAGAGGGACTCTCGGGAGGGGATAAAAATGAATCGCATGTTCCGGGTGTTAGGATTTTGGACGGGAATTTTTGCAGTCATGTTTTATTTAGGTGATATGAAAGATGCTTCCCTTTTATTTTTTGGACAGACGATCTTATTTGTGTTTCTATCGTATTTGAACTTAACCGAACGCATGTATATTTATATTTTTGGCGCTTATTTAACAATTTTCTTCGCCGGCTTTACATATTACTCAATTTTTATTATGGTGCCCGGCGGCGGAGGCCATTAAATGCAGAAAGAGACAAACCTTATCGGTTTGTCTCTTTTTTTACAATGAAAACCCATTTAAAAACGGATTTTGGTCCTGCTCAGTCAGTACGTTTGTTTCAGGTCCATGGCCGCTTAACACCAGCGTGTGTTCCGGAAGCGTAAGCAGTTTTTCATGAATGGACGTCAGCAGCGTCTCTTGATCGCCGCCTATTAAATCCGTACGTCCTATACCGCCTTGGAACAAAACATCTCCGGAGATGACCAAGTCTGCATCTTTCACGTAGTAAGACACACTGCCTGGTGAATGCCCCGGCGTAAATAATGTTTCCAAATGAAACGGCCCGATATTCAACTCACCGTCACCTTCAATTAAATGATCTGCAGGCTTAGCTGTTACTTCTATCCCTCGCAGCATGCCGGAGCCATTTAAAGAAGCGTCCGTAAGCCAATTTTTTTCATTTTGATGCAGGTAAACAGGGATATCCCATTTTTCTCTCACTTCATCAAGCGCCCCAATATGGTCAAAATGGGCATGTGTAAGCAAAATGGCTAAAGGCGTCAGCCCTTTTTCTTTTATGTATTGATTGATTTTATGTCCCTCGCCGCCCGGATCAAAAATAAGGCATTGATCATCACTGATGAGAAAATATGCGTTCGCTTGAATCGGCCCTACTGGCATTCGTCTCCATTTCACTATTATCACCTCTTTCTTTTTTATGCTCTTATTATGAGGGTTTTTTAAAAAAGATTCAAACAATCGCAATGAAAACGCTATCGACAAACCTATAAAAAACAGGTAGAATAAAACTGGAAAGAATTGCAGGTTTTTCAATGTAAAGGGGGCTGTGTTATGTTACTTGTCGTGATTTTCGGCCTTGTCGCTCTTTTCGCTTTATGGGGAGTCTTGCGTTCTGTTAGAAATAAAAATATACTCGGGTTTTTATTAGCCGGTGCCACCTTATTTGTCTTTGGATGGTTTACCGTGATGACCGTAATAAACAGCGGGTATCCAACCGCACATTAAAACCTGTATCCGATCGGATACAGGTTTATTTTTATGGCTGTAAATGTTTATTGACACTTTCTATTTTGCTCTCAAGCGTCGTTTTTTTGTCACGCCTGTCATCGATGCGGATATTCGTTGCCACTCTGTGCAATCCTTTTTGAAATGGCGCTTCGTGAATTGCCTGAATGACTGCAAAAAGGTCACTGAGTTCTCCCTCAATCAGCGTATTCATCGGTGTCAGCTGATATTTGATTTTCCCTTCTGCTTGATATCCTTCTAATATCTTTTGCACATCGGCTACGTAAGCACTGACACTGGGTGTTTCCGTACCGATTGGGATAATGGTTACATCTGCGATAGCCATCGTTATTCCATCTCCTTTTGATCAATGATAAGTTGCTTCGTTTCATGTGATTTCAATAAAATAATTTGCTCAAAATGAAAGCCGTATAACGCATATTTCCCGTTCGGAGATATTTGAATCGGCTCCATTTCCCGCAGAGACACAAGATCTTTTGTCTCTCCCGATGCTACATTGATTGCTGCGAGCTTATATGCATCGCCGCTTTGTTTGAATGTATAAAACAGGCCTCCTGCTTCATCATAGTCATACTCCATTGGAGCCAAACTTGTATATTTCGCTTGGAGCGGCCATTTCGCTGTAACAGGTGATGTTGATTGCGGCGTTTTAAACTGATACGTCCCTTTTCCTCCGGAAGCTGATTTGACAGTAAAACTCATTTGATGGAAAGAATCGAAGAATAGAACGTTATCCTCAAGCTTCTGTTCCGTCTTAGAAGCTGTATCGAACGTATATAAAGGCCCTGTTTTATCGTCTCTTCCCTCTTTTACATAATCAAATGTATTTTTGGATGTCCAATGAATGAACGGAACCTGTACTGGGCTTAAGAAAGATTCGTCTTTTTTAGCATTCACCTGATATGTATGGAAATCCCAGTTTTCATTGAATTCCGTCACCATCATTTGATAAGGATCATACTGATTCCAAGCAGCTTCAAGCTCATACGTTTCGTAATCTTTTTCGTAAAGCGTCTCCCCTTCTGCATTAAGCAAAACCACTGCCGTCTTTTGGCTATGTGTGATTTGCAGCAGAATCATCTGCTCCCTCGCATTGATTTGAACATCAACGATTTGACCATCCGTTTGATAGAGCTTTTTCGCTTTGCCTGTAAAGATGCGGTACGCAAAAAGCTCTGTTTTCGTCGGATTAGACGCAGTATATAATATTGTGCTGTTATTCAGCCAGCCTTCCGCCCCATCCGCTTTTTCCGTGGAAAGCGGTATGATGTCTTTTTTCTCATCTTTTGCCGCCGATGCCTGTTTTTGCTGCTGATGAGATGGTTCGCATGCCGATAAACTAAACAGCAATACCGCCAGCAGAATAAAACAAACTGATCTCATCAGCATTCCCCTCCGATCATCTTTATTCTCTCATATTTGCTTCGGCAGAAAAAAGAAAAAGTTTCAGTTATTCATAAAAAAATAACGCCCTCCACAAGATGCCGCTTGTGGCGTTATATATGTGTGAAAACTGCTGAAACGGCAAAGGATTTTGGCCTTTTCCAAGTTCCACCGTATACCCTTCCTTAAAATAATGGTGAATAAACCAATCACGAAATCCAGCATAGCTGTCTATATCCCTTACTCCCTTATAAATGTTCCCGCTTAACTCCTCAAACTCCTTTATGACGGTAGCAGATTCCTCAGGCTCAAGGCCTTTATAGCCCCAATAAATTTCTTCTCCTTGAGTATGAAGAGCCAGCAGTCTGTCAGGCGGATTCTCCGTGATCAGCCGGTACATCGCAATAGATTCCGGCTCCGTAAGCGGAGAGATTCCCGGAAAATCGCGGTAGCTGGGTGCTGTCGGTTTTCGGTATTTTTCAATTTCCCATAATGATGGAAATTGTTTATTTAAATCAACCCCGTTTATATTCGCCTTCCATTCATTAAAATTCGGACGATGTTCATTTAGCCTTTCGAGCTCATCTCTTCTGGCTCCCATGACTTCTGATCCGTTTAAAACAAGATCAACGCCATCCGGATTGACAAGAGGAACGAGGGATAAGGATGTGCTGTTAAACAGTTTCATGGGAGAAAAGCCAAAGAAAGGCGAATTGCAGCATAATGACATACAGTATTCCTTAAACCATTTTAGCAGGACAGACGTTGTAATCCACTCATTCGCATGAAATGACGCGTTCATATGGACCTTTTTTACGGCATGCTCCCCACCAGCCTTCAGCTCCCAGATTGGCCTGCCGAGTACAGAACGGCCAATTTCCCGGCATGAGACAAACGGAAAAACATCAATAATCTTCTTTATTTCCTTTTCAACAGCTGAATCATCATAGATTTTCTCTTGCTCAATCCAGCTATCTGAAAGTTTCAGCTGCCGAGGCTGTAAAAAGCGCTTTATGTCCTGAATGGTTTGAAGCTCTTTGCCGCTATGCTCCTCTATCACATAACCAGGGCAATACAATTGATGTTTTTGTGCGGAGCGATTTGCACTTTTAAGCAATTCCTCGTCTATCTTCAGTTCTTTCGCCACATTGGCCAAATTGTTCTTGATCTCAGGTTTCACAGTAATAAACGCCATCATCATCCCCCTTTTTTGTTACTATATGACAGCGTATTTAAAAAAAGAAAGCCTCCCGCTCACTTCGATGCGGGAGACATTGTGATTATGATGCCTGATCAAGCATTTGTTTTTCTTTCCGCTTTGACGAATTGTCCAGCCTTTTCTGGTCATAAAATCGCAACAAATCCCCATAAATGATTTCATCAGAAAGTGATAGCTCCTGTTTTGCTTTATCAGCAAATGCTTCACATTGTTTTGTCTCTTCTAACGGTTTTCCCGTCTCTTTGTCATAACACGCACCGTCTGTATAAACAACCTGATCTGTGATAAAGCTCCCGTCCCGGAGCACCGTGAAGTCCAGTTTTTCGTCTGAAAGCAGATCGTTGCCGAATTGAATTTGATCTTTCGTATCAATCCCTAAAAGATTCATCAGCGTCGGCCTGATATCAATCTGCCCGCCTACTGTTTCAATGGTTTGCGGCTTTTTATCAGTAATACCCGGAATATGAATGACCAGCGGCACTTTTTGGAGCTGTACCTCTTCAAATGGGGTTATTTCTTTTCCTAAAAACTGCCCCATCGCTTCATTATGGTTTTCTGATATACCATAATGGTCACCATATAATACAATAACAGAGTTGTCGTATAACCCGTCTTCCTTCAGCTTTTCGATAAACCGTTTCAGCGCCTCATCCTGATAACGCACTGTCGGAAAATATTTATTTAGCGTCTGGCTGCTTGAATCATATTCATCAATCAATTGATCCTCTTCATCAAGATCAAACGGGAAGTGGTTCGTCAGTGTAATCAGCCTCGAGTAAAACGGCTGAGGCAGATTTTTCATCAGCTCTGAAGACTGCTCAAAAAATTCTTTATCCTTAAGTCCCCAGCCGACTGAATTTTCGTCAGTTACATCATACGAGTTAATATCAAAAAACGAATCATATCCAAATGAGTCGTACATTAAATCACGATTCCAAAAGCTCTTATTATTAGCGTGGAGCACCGCTGAATAGTATCCGCTGTTTTTCAAAATTTCAGGAGCGGCCATATATTGATTGCCCGCATTCGTAAAAAATACGGCACCTCGTCCAAGCGGATACAGTGAATTGTCCACGATAAATTCAGAATCCGAGGTTTTCCCCTGGCCTGTTTGGTGGTAAACATTATTAAAGTTGTAGCTCTGTTTTATAAAGTCATTCAGAAAAGGCGTGATTTCTTCTCCATTCAATTTTTCATTAATCACGAAGCTTTGCGTCGACTCTAAGGATACGAGAATGACGTTCCTTCCTTTTGCAGCGCCGAATAAGCGTTTGTTGGCATCCTTCGCATTAGCGGTTACGTAGTTTTCAATCTCCGTCAGGCTGTTGCTGTCTGCCAACGCTCTCTGTGCGGATTGCTTTGACTGAAGAACGCCATCGTAAATATGAAAATTAAACAGGCTAATGTTTTTAACAAGCATTTCTCTGTCAAATGAGCGTGTCAATAGCTGAGGTCTTTCCGCCTCAGACAAGCCTAGGTTGAAGAAATAAACAGAAGCAACGAACAAAAAATAAGCCGCCCGTTCATTTTTCGTTGAGGGAATGTCCGATTGAAAAGCTTTTTGCCGGATGTGAAGCCATATTAAAACCGCAATATCTACAGCTAATAGGAGGTCTGTCGGCTCAAGAAGTGTTCCGATGCTGCTTCCGAGATCACCCATATTGCTCGTTTGAAAAAGAACAGGGATTGTTAAGAAATCATTGTAAAAACGGTAAAAAACCATATTTGCCAGCAATACAAACGTGACAAGACAGCTCATCGCGATAATATAGCGATTTCTGTTTTTGCCTTTCAAAAACAGGCTGAGGCCAAAAATAAGCAACAAAAAACTCAATGGGTTGATAAACAGAATAAATTCCTGTGTTAGATTGTCGATTTTAATATGAAAACTGGTTTTGTAAACAGCATACGTTTTCAGCCACATCAATAAAATGGCAATCAGCATAAATGAAATCTTCGAAAAAAACGTTTTTCGCATTTCAACCTCCTATGCAGCACGCTCAAAAAAATCAGTCTATTCCCAACATTCTCATTAACACATCAAATTAAATCTTAACCTGAGCACAACAAAAAATCAATTTCATTTACACAATTTTAACAATTTTGATGTTTCAGCCATTCATTTTTAGCGATCCAAGCGCCTCCGATAACGCCGGCATCATTTCCAAGTGCTGCGATTGAAATATCAGCAGCTTGGGCTGCCCGCGGAAACGCGCATTTGCGGAATGTTTTCTCGACTTTTGATCTCAGCAGTTCTCCGGCTCTCGATACGCCGCCGCCAAGAACGATTTTGGATGGATTAAGCGAGCTTGCCAAATTTCCGAGCACCAAACCAAGATGCTTGGCTACATAATCAACCACCTCAAGGGCAATTTCATCATTTTCACCCGCCGCTTCAAACACATCCCGCGCTGACAATTGTTCGGTTGCTTTTAAACGTGTCGTCTTTTTAGCATTTGCTATTTTTTCTTTTGCAATTCTTACAATTCCGGTTGCTGACGCAATTGTTTCGATACAGCCCGTTTTGCCGCAGTTGCAGGGCGCTCCGCCTTCAGGGATGCTGCAAATATGGCCGATTTCTCCGCCGGCGCCATTTATACCATGTACAATTTCACCATTTGCAATGATGCCGCCGCCAACTCCTGTGCCAAGCGTCACGAGAATGACGTCTTTTGCGCCATCACCCGCTCCCTTCCACATTTCCCCGAGCGCAGCAATATTCGCGTCATTTTCTATAACAGCTGGGATGCCGGTTTCTGTCTCCAGATGGTTTTTCAAAGCATAATTTTCCCACCCTAGATTTACTGTTTCATAAACCACTCCTGCCGCCATATCTACAGGGCCTGGTGCACCCATTCCGATGTATTTGATGATGTGCTTCGGTTTTTGCAGCTCATCCAGCTTGCTGTCGATTGTTTTTGCAATTGTGACAGTAATCGTGTCGCCGGTTTTATCAGTCGGAACTTCCCACTTATGCTGAATTTCGCCATATTGATTAATAAAAGCGAGTTTAATCGTCGTTCCTCCCAGGTCAATGCCCGCAAACCATATCTCGTCCATTTTTATCACCTTAGCCTTTATAAAAATCTCTTCCGTTTTTTGTTTGTTCCAATTCTTTTCGAAGGACAGCTGCCGCTCTGGCCCACTGCTCCTTTTCAATCATGTGGTTCATGTATAATTCCTTTAATTCATCCAGCATAAACTCAATTTCAAGCTCTCTGTCTCCAAAATAAACAATGTGGCCAAACGTTTTTAACAGCTGCTGCACATCATAAAATGTATTCATTTTCCTCACCATTTCTTGAACTTAACTATCATAAGCGTATTCATAAGGAAGCGGTCAGTCAAGAAGAAAACGCTGACAAAAAAGCCAGCCTCCTTTCCATATTCCACCTCTATGATTCTTTATTGTTTTCAATTTGCCGCTGCAGCTCCTTGTAGCGCTGCTCCTTCGGCTTCAGTTTCACAGCCGTCTGGATGGCCTTTTCTGCTTGTGCAAGCTCATTTTTTTCCGCATACAATAACGCTAAATTGTAATAGGAAGCATGGTCTTTAGGTTCTTTTTTCACTGCTCGTTCCAAAAGGGAAACCGCCTGATCATATTCGCCGATTTGAATATCAGAAACAGCAAGAATTTTCAAAAGATCGGCAGAGGCATCTTTTTGCGCTGCTTCTCCGTTCAGCAATTCTGTTACTTCTTCATACTTTCCTTCCTGATACAGCTCGCTTGCCTGCTGAATCAGCGCTGACTCCTGGTGTGAAGGCGAATGCAATCCGTAATATAAAAATCCAACAGCCAAAGCAATCAGCAAAACCGCTGACAACAATCTTTTTCCAAAGGCTCCGGCTTTGGGCAACCCCAGTGCTGCTGCAGCGAAAAAGCCGCCAATCAAGCCGCCGATATGTCCTGAATTATCAATATTCGAAACCGCAAAACCAAAGCCCAGATTGATGATAATAATGACAATAATATTGGTTCCTATGGTTCTTAAAAACATTTTTCGATTAGACAAAGCAACATACAGTAATGCACCTAAGCATCCGAATATGGCTCCTGATGCCCCTGCCGAAGGATACGGGCTGAACACAAAACTCGCAATCGAACCCGTAATGCCAGCAGCCAGATAAATCAGCAAAAATCTCCCCGATCCATACATCCGCTCAACCGCTGTACCAACCGACCATAAAGCCAGCGTATTAAAAGCTAAATGCGCTATGCCGATGTGAAGCACGATCGGTGTCAGAAGCCGCCACCATTCTCCTTGTGCAATCAGGCTGTTTTCTTTTGCTCCAAAAGCCACCAGTGTCTCCGTATTAGTGCTGCCTCCGTTTATTTCGAGCAAGAAAAACATCAGGATCTGAAGCGCAATAAATAAATATGTAAAAGTCGGTTTTCCGTTTTGAAAAACCGCCGCTTCAGTTTTTCTCTGTTCTTCTTGTTTCAGCACTAGCGAAAGGAAGCGTTCTCGCGCCATTTGCGCGTTTTCAAACGAAGCGTGTTCCTCTGAACAATCTTCTGTACGAAATGATGGAAAAACCGCTTGAAGATCATCTCGAAGCATCGTTCCTCTAACGATCGCCGGCTCAACTGACACAGTTCCCTTCTCAAAAGTTTTTTTTGCAATCTCTTCCCAGTCATCAACAGGGGCTTCCGTTGAAAAAAACACATTCAGCAGTTTCATGCTTCGTCTGCCCAATTGATGTCTGACTCGTTCTACTCGTTCGGCCTGCTCTTCGATGTCTCTAACCATTTCTTGACGGAAATCAAGATCGTGCTTATAAAGACGAACTAGATCATAAGAGGACTTGTCCGGCGCTTCCAGCCATATTTCATCTGACTCGCCGGCTTGTATGACGCCATACCCGCTATTCACCAGGTGCGCCGCAATTTTCCAATATGTATACTCCAGCAAAAACATGTTTACCGCTCCAATAGTTTTTTTTCATTATAACAGCTGGCGCTCCGAAACGCCTACTGAAAGCAAAAAATCCCGTTTTTCACGGGATTTTAGAAAGCTTGCTGTATAAACTTATTGCGGATAAATGGAATTCTTAAAAACAAATGGATAAAAGACCGCCTGATTCCTGGCTGGCTGAGTACAGTATTCATAAGACGGTAGCGATTTTGATAAAACATGACGGCAGAAACCGCGAAAATGGCATATATCAAAAGTTTTTTCATGATATCCCTCCTGCCAATAGGGTTTGTTATTCTACCTTATTTATTCTCGAATAAGGGACAGGAAAGTTATGAAAAACAAGAAATAATCCGATCCTCTGTTATCAGCTTATGTACCGGGATGTCATGCGGCAGACGGGGTACGTGCGCAAACAACTGGCACTCCAAAAGCAAAGAGACTGTCTTCCCTTCATATTCACTTAAATAGCGATCATAATAGCCGCCTCCAAAGCCGACCCTAAACCCGTTAACATCAAAACAAACACCCGGAACGATCATCAAGTCAATTTGTGATGGGTTTACTTCTTTTGTTTTTTCAATTACCGGCTCGAGCAGTCCGGCGTACACGGTTTCGAGCTGATCATCAGTCTGATATGTGCGAAATTGCATTTTCTTCGTGTCCGGATGGCATTTTGGGATGCAAACTTGTTTCCCTTCTTCCCAAGCCTGCTCAATGACAGGACGCGTCGGTATCTCTAATCCTCTGGAAATAGTGACGGCAATGGTGCCGGCATTTTGCCACTCCGGCAGAGAAAACAAGTACTTATACATACGTTCCGTTTTTTGAAGAATATCTTCATTTGATAAAGCAGACAGTGCCTCCAGCGTCTTTTTTCTTAATTGTGATTTCATCTCTCATCCCCCTCGGAATAGAAAAAAAGCCAGAACCTTTTTCAAAGCTCTGGCTTTTTTCTTACACCTCAAACAGCAAAGCTGTTATTTTGTTTCACGGTGTAACGTAGATTTTTTATCACGTGGGCAATATTTTTTAAATTCAACGCGGTCTGGATTGTTGCGTTTGTTCTTTTTAGAAATATAGTTACGCTCACCACATTCAGTGCAAGCCAAAGTAATATTAACGCGCATTATTTTCCCTCCAAACTAAAATCATTTACTTATTCAGACTTATATATAATACCACTATAATGGACGGAATGCTAGGCTGTTTTTCAATGAATTGCTGAATTATTGAAGATACGCTCATAAAGCTGCAAATATGATGACATAATGAGTCGGGGGTGGTGGAGCTTGAACACTTGTTGTCTGCCAGCTTCTTTTATCCGGCGGGCTTTTTCCCGGTCTTTTAAAAAGCTGTCCAGCAGATCAGCCGCTTCCTGTACGAGCGTAAAATCAGCGATGATTGCCGTTTTGTCATGAACGGCATAATCACAAAAACCACCCGACTGAGAAACGACAGTCAGCACACCTTGTTCCATGCTTTCTTGCGCGGCAAGCCCAAACGGTTCATAAGAACTAGGGAAAACAGCCATTTCACAGTGAGACAGTAACGTTCTGATGTCTTTCCTATTGAGAAACGGCAGAAACATGACACGATCCTTCAGGTTATATGCCGCAGCCAATTTCTCATAGGAGGACAGAGACGGCCCCTCCCCAGCCAGCACTAGATAGAGGTCAGGCTGACGCTGCTTCAAGTTGGCAAATACCTTTAACAGCTGCGAAAATCCTTTTTCCGGAACGAACCTTCCATATGAAAAGAGGAATCTTCTATTTATGCTTCTTTGGATTTTCCCCTTCTCTTCCTCCATAGATGCAGGGCTTGGGATAACGGTTATTTTTTTATGTGCTGCCTTATTAAGAGACCGCTTCATAAATGTGCTTAATACGATCAATGCATCAGCGGATTCTATAAGGAGCCGTTCGGTCATGAGCCTGTATGGGTGTGGGGCTTCTCGGCACACCTTCTTCCTTTCGCTTTCAAGACCGTGGATTGTCGCAGCAAGCGGAAGGCCAAGCCGTTGTTTCAAATACTGGGCGGCAGGGGCAGTTGTGTCATCATGGGCATGAATCAGATCAAAGCGTTTATTGTGTGATAACACATGGCGAACCATTGTAAAGTTAGCATCAGCTATGTAATCTTCAAACTTCGCATACGAAAACAGCTGCCCGCTCGGAGTAAAAACCGTAATGTTGATATGAGGGTTTAAATAGGAAATGAGGCGGTTTAAATGGACACCGAGCCCGCTTTTCGGCTCATCGGGATGTTCGGGTGAAAGCATGAGAATGTTCACCGTTCTTTTTCCCCTCTCCCATAACAGGTGTATGCAGAAAATTGCGCCTCCCACCTGGTGTGCGCTTCTTCAATCTGAAAGCTGTTTATATGACGAATCCCATTTTCATCAAGATAGATGTCGTCTGTACCGGCAAGCTTGAGAGAGACATTCATTGAATTCACAATTCTGTATTCAGCCCGATATACAGCATCACCAGCCGCCTGTCTAATCGTCCATTCTCCTTTATCATACGTTGTGCGTTTTGTCCTGACAGCTTCAATGTCTTTTCTTTTGATGACAATGCGCAATTCTTTTATCATATCCTGCGTTTTTTCGAAAAGGACCGCTTCAGCCAGCCGCATTGTTTCTTCTGAGATTTCCCAGCTTACGGTCAAGGTGTGAGCGTTTTGAATGATTATGTCGAATGTGTCCCTAAAAAAGGAAAGCTTATGTCGTATATTATAGGGAAATGGGTGTTTATCCATGGACTCCTAACATTCTCCTTTCCAATCGTTCACTTCGTGTTCCTATTAAACCATTACATGAAGAAGAAGCGAAGAAAGATTTCTCGACAAAATCTCGTTTTTTTCGCGAATTCCTTTAGAAACTATTGGTTTTATGGTATAAAAAAGAAGGATAAAAAAAGAATAGAAGGTGATGAAACGTGGAAATTGCTATTATTGCGTTGTTTATCGTCAGTATAGCGCTAATTGCATTCTCATATTCTCAAAGAGACCCGATGAAAGATGTAGAACAGGAGCTCGAAACACTGCAGCTTTCTGCGATGCAGGAAATTTACAAGCTCAAAAAGAAAATGACAGTGCTTGAGGAAGAATTACTGGAAACAAACCTTGTCATTCGCAAATCAAAGCAGAACGACATCAATCAAAAAATCGCTAAACAAATACTTTCTAAATATAATAACGGTATGTCAGCTGAAGCGATTGCTAAAGCTGAGCATGTATCAGTGGAAGACGTGAATACGATTATCAAAGATAATGAGAAGGTGCTCGTATGACAAAACGGGGCATTCAGGCATTTGCTGGCGGCATCATTTTAGCGACAGCCGTTCTTGCAGCTGTTTTTTATCTGACTGACGAAGACCAGGCCGCTGCTGTAAAAGAAAATAAAACAGTAACTGAACAAGACGTGAACAATTACCTTGATTCTAAAAAAATGGTTTCTGTGAACCGTGATGAATATCAAAAACTTCTTGATTCAAAAGAGAAATCGTTGACCGATGACAGCAGCTCAGACACGAAAACAGACAAAGTCAAAACGTACAAGCTCAAAATTAAAGATGGCATGAGCACTGCGGATGTATCTGCTATTCTTGAAAAAGAGGGCATTATCTCTTCGGCTCAAGACTTTAATGACTATGTCATTGATGCCGGCTATCACAAAGAAATTCGTGCCGGCGAGTTTAAAGTAAAATCAGACATGAGTTTCAAAAAGATCGTAAAAACGTTAACACGATAAAAAAACAGGCTGACTCAGCCTGTTTTTTTCATCCAAACTTTCCTGAAATGTAATCGAGAGTTCTTTGGTCCTTCGGGTTAGAGAACATTTTATTCGTATTGTCGCATTCAACAAGCTCGCCCATGTAGAAAAAGGCGGTTTGATCAGAAACCCTTGCTGCCTGCTGCATGTTATGCGTGACAATGACAATTGTATATTTATTTTTCAGCTCTAGAATGAGTTCTTCAATTTTTCTCGTTGAGATTGGATCTAGTGCAGATGTCGGTTCATCCATCAGCAAAATATCAGGATTGGTCGCAAGTGCTCTGGCGATGCAAAGACGCTGCTGCTGGCCCCCTGACAGCGAAAGAGCGGACGTATGCAATCGATCCTTCACCTCATCCCATAACGCCACGTCTTTTAATGACTTTTCCACAATTTCCTGAAGCTTCTTCTTATTTTTGGTGCCGTGGACTCTCGGTCCGTAAGCCACATTATCAAAAATAGATTGCGGAAACGGATTCCCTTTTTGGAATACCATGCCGATATTTTTTCGCAAATCCACGATGTCCACTTTATCCTTTAAAATGTTGCTGCCATTATAGTTCAGCTCACCTGCAAGCTTTACATTCGGCGTCATTTGAATCATTAAATTCAATGTCTTGATAAAGGTCGATTTCCCGCATCCGGATGGACCGATAATCGCCGTAACCTCATTTTCATAAATGCTCAAATTGATATTTTTTAAAGCATGATGCTGTCCATACCATAAGTTCATTCCATTGACTTGATAGACTTCCTGTTTCATTACAGCTTCGGTAGCAATACTCATTGCCGCCCTCCTATCCGAATTTCCCGTTAATATAATCCTCTGTCTTTTGCTTTTTCGGACTCGTGAAAATCTGTTCGGTCTGTCCGTATTCTACAAGCTCGCCGTTTAAAAAGAATGCCGTCCGGTCAGAAACCCGCAGAGCCTGCTGCATATTGTGCGTGACAATAATAATTGAGTATTCTCTTTTCAATCCTGTAATTAATTCCTCTATTTTCGCATTTGAAATCGGATCAAGCGCTGAAGCTGGTTCATCAAGCAGAAGAACAGCCGGCTTCATCGCAAGTGTTCTCGCGATGCATAAACGCTGCTGCTGGCCGCCGGATAACGAGAGTGCGGATGAATGTAAACGATCCTTCACCTCATCCCAGAGGGCCGCTTTTGTTAAACTTTCTTCCACAATTTCATCTAAAACAGCTTTATTCCGCTCTCCGGCATATTTCAATGCATGTGTGATATTCGCATAGATCGATTTCGGAAATGGATTTGGTTTTTGAAAAACCATTCCGATTTCTCTTCTCAAGCTGACAACGTTAATATTGCCGCCCAATATATTTAATCCTTCATAAAGGATTTCACCTTCCGCTCTTGCAGATGGAATTAAATCGTTCATTCGGTTAATATTTCTCAAAAAAGTAGATTTTCCGCATCCCGACGGCCCAATTAAAGCAGTCACCGCATTTTTTTCAATATCCATGTTTACATGATGAACGGCTTGTTTATTTCCGTAAAAAATAGACAGATCTTTGACCTCAAGCACGTGATTCTGCTTCGGAACAATAACAGCTCGCTCAGGTTTTTCTTTTACCATTTGTTCAGACATGTTTTTCGCCTCTTTCCGTTCTAATTTGCCGTAAGCTTTTTGTAGATCATCGTGCCAAGCCATCTCGCCGCGAGATTAAACACAAGAACAGAAATCACCAGCACGGCAGAACCACCGTTGGCAATCGCTTCAGCATCCGGAATCATTCCTTGTGTATTGACGTTCCAAATGTGGACCGCAAGTGTTTCAGCGGGCCTGAAAATATTAAGCGGTGATGTTTCCGAAAACGGGTTCCACTCCGTAAAATTAAGACGCGGTGTTGTCAGGCCTGCCGTAAATAATAATGCGGCCGCTTCCCCGAACACCCTTCCTGACGCTAAAATTGCTCCTGTGATGATAGAAGGAATCGCACTTGGAATTAAAACTGTTTTTACGGTATGCCAGCGTGATACACCTAAAGCGAGAGAGGCTTCCTTCAGATCTTTAGGGACTGAACGGATCGCGTCTTCTGTCACACGCACCATGACAGGAAGGTTAAAAACAGTTAACGCAAGCGCTCCGCCTATGATCGTATATCCCCAGCCTGTTAAGTTGACAAACATCAATAATCCAAACATCCCAATGACAATAGACGGAAGAGATGAAAGCACCTCTATACATGTTCTGATGAAGTCAGTTACTTTGTTATTAGGCGCGTATTCAGCCATGAAGACTCCGCCGCCCACACCGAGCGGGATTGTAATCAGCATTGTAATAAACAAAATATAAAAGGAGTTAAACAGCTGATCTCGTATGCCTCCTCCAGCTGCAATGGCGCTCGATTTTGTTGTAATAAATTGAAAACTGAGCTGAGAAACACCGTTTATAATAATATAGGAAAACAAACCTACTAAAATGGCAGCGATAATGGCTGCACACAAACCAAACATTCCGGTCGCCAGTTTATCTGTTATTTTGCGGTTCATTACACTTTCCTCCTAGATGACAAGTAGCGAATAAGCAGGATGAACAAGAATGACATCACCAGAAGCACAAGCCCCATTGACCACAGCGTATTGTTTTCAACGCTTCCGTATGTGGTGTGACCCATATTCAGCGTGATGATCGTTGTCAGCGTTCCCGCAGTGTCAAACAGGCTTTCCGGCAATACTCTTGTATTTCCAATGACCATCTGAACAGCCAAAGCTTCACCGAACGCCCGAGCCATGCCTAACACAACAGCTGTCATCAATGTTGGAAAAGCTGCAGGCACAAGTACTTTTCTGATCGTCTGCCATCTTGTCGCACCGAGCGCGTAAGAACCCTCTCGTAAACTCTTCGGAAGAGAAGCCATTGCATCAGCAGAAATCGATGTGATCGTCGGCAGAATCATGACGGAAAGGACAATCGTTCCCGCCAATAAACTGTGCCCTGTTCCGCTCGATTTGAACTGGGCGATAAACGGCACCAATACTGTAAGACCTATGAATCCATAAACAACAGATGGAATACCGACTAAAAGCTCAATCACCGGCTGCAGCACTTTCTTTCCCCAATTCGGGGCAATCTCTGTCATAAAAATCGCACCTGCAATGCCAAGCGGCGCAGCGATTAGAGCAGAAAGAATCGTTACTGCAAATGAGCCAAAAATAAATGGCAGCACTCCGTATTTCGGATCACTATCTGTAGGATTCCAATTTAAGCTCGTTAAGAATTCAATTGGGCTTACACCATTTACAAGAAAAGATTGCAGCCCCTTCACGCCGAGGAAAATGGTGATTGCAACAGATGCCGCAATCATAATCAGCGCACATGCTGTCACAATCATTCTTCCCCGAACTTCATCCAATTGCCGATTTTGCCTTGAGCTGATTAAACGCTCGCTCACAGACATATTTTCTCTATTGTTTATCATTGTTTTACACTCCTATGAATGTGTTAAGAGGAGAAACGGTTGTCCCCGCACTCCTCTTTTTATTAAGATCAGCTTTGCTTCCCGTTGGCATCGCGTGTCACTTTCATATCAGTAACCGGAATGTAGCCTTGGTCAGTAACAATGCTTTTTTGAATGTCTTCACTCTTTAGATAATCAAGAAATTCTTTAGCTAAACCTGTCGCTTCACCTTTTGTATAAGAATGCTGATAAGCCCAGATCGGATACTCGCCAGTTGCTACATTTTTCGCTTCAGGTTTAACACCGTCAATAGATAGAGCAGTTACTTTATCATCTGTTAAATATGAGAATGCAAGATATCCAATCGCTCCCGAAGTATCAGCAATGATTTTTTTCACCGTGTTGGAGGAATCTTCAGTAATGCCTTCTGCAGGTTCTTCTCCGTCAAGCGCATATTTTACAAATGTAGCACGTGTGCCAGAAGAATCAGGACGGTTTACAAGTGTAATCTTTTGGTCTTTGCCGCCGAGCTCTTTCCAGTTTTTGATTTTTCCAGTGAAGATTTTTTTCAATTCATCTTTTGAAATATCCTTCACACCAGCATCAGGGTTTACAGCTGCTGCCATACCAACTACAGCGACTTGATGATCGACAAGCGCTTTTGCATCGATGCCTTCTTTTTCTTCAGCAAAAACGTCTGAATTCCCGATCTGAACAGCTCCTTCAGAGACTTGAGAAAGCCCTGTTCCAGAACCGCCAGCTTGTACCTGTATATCAGCATCAGGGTTTTCTTCCATAAATTTTTCCGCGGCTGCAAGTACTAGTGGCTGCATTGCCGATGAACCAGAAATGGTTAAAGAACCTGATGCCTTTTCTTCTCCTTTTGCAGAATCGCTATTCGATTTTTTACTTTCTCCTGCATTTCCGCATGCAGCTGCAATCATCATAAAAGCAGCCATCAGAAGCATAAGCACCAATTTGTTTTTTTTCATTTCCTGAATTCCCCCTGCGTATAATGTGTAATTTGTCCTACACGTATAGAGTAAAGGTTCTATGTAAAAAGGGTTTGAACCGAATGTTAAGGTTTTGTAAATCAGTGCGTTTTTTTGTATAAAAAAAACGCCCACATCATGTGAGCGTTTCTTTTTAGTTATCAGAAGACGTTGTGTTTTCTGCATTTTCTTCAATTTTGTCTTTATTCTTTTGCTGAGTATCTTCTTTGTCCTGCTTCGATTTCAGCTCAAAATATTTATCCATTACTTCCCTGCCGATTTCGTTTGTAATGGTATATTTAGCGCTGTAATCAATATAAGCCCAAGGGACTACTACAGAGATCGCAATCTCAGGATTATCAGCCGGTGCATAGGCAACAAGTGTCGTATTATAAGTCGATGTTCCTGTTTTTGATTTATCAGGTCCATCATAGAACGATTGTGCTGTTCCTGTTTTACCGGCAGGCTGATATGACGCTGAAGCAAATTGGCTGGCAGCTGTCCCTTTTGTCATCACCCGCCTGAATCCGGCCTGAACCTCTTTAATATATTCACTCTTCATGTCGATTTTATTCAGCACTTCCGGCTGAACGGATTGTACGACAGCACCGATCCCTCTTTTAGCATCAGGTTCTCTGACTTCCTTTACAAGCTGAGGCTTTAAGCGATATCCGCCGTTTGCAATCGTTGATACGTATTGCGCGAGTTCCAGCGGTGTATACGTGTCGTATTGGCCGATCGCATAGTCAAGCAAGAATCCCGTCAATCTGTCTGTTCCTTTATAGCCTGTCATTTCATTCGGAAGATCAATTCCAGTTTTGACACCCAGTCCAAATTGGCTGAAGTAATTACGGAACGTATCAAAGGCCGTCGTATCAATCGGTAAAGCCTGGTGCGGTTTATATTCACCTTTTCCGAGCGCGATCGCAGTTTTAAACATAAATACGTTGGAAGACTGCTCTAAGGCTCTTTGAATATTGACCGGTCCTAAGTTAGTCCATGACTTTTTACCGCGTTTATCCTGACTGCCGATATACAATGGTTCATCCTGAAAAACTGTATTCAGATTGATGGCTCCGGTTTGAAGGCCTGTCAAGACTGTTGCGCCTTTGACTGCTGAACCCATAGCGTAAGATGACGTCATTGTACCTAAAGCGTAATCATCAATTTTATATTTCCCATTTTCTTGTTTAATCTGCTTGCCCGCCATTGAAAGCACTTCACCGTTTCTTGGGTCCATCATGACAACGAATGCCCGGTCTAACAATTGAGTGCTTGGTCTTGCTTTAGCAGATTTGAGGTTCTTCTCAATGATTTTTTCCACTTCTTTTTGCAAATCAATGTCAATCGTAAGCACGAGATCCTTACCGGCTTTGCCTTCAGATACCGTTTTTGTTCCCGTGACATTGCCGTTTGAATCTGTGATATTTTCGACTTTGGCTTTTTGTCCCTGCAGAAGGCTTTCATATTGGTATTCCAAATAGCTTTTTCCGACCCTGTCATTACGGCTGTAGCCAAGCGACAGATAATGGTCGAGCAAGTTGGACGGCAATCCTTCATTAGAGCTGGAAACACTTCCGAGCACTGAGCGAAGAAGGTTTTTATACGGATATTCACGTTCCCAATCGGACGTGACATCAACACCTGGCAGTTCGTCTAAATGTTCACTTACCACTGCCATTTCCTTCGCTGATACATCTTCGTTTTTGATATATTGAGGGGTCAATGCATAGCCCGAATCCATCTGTCTTTTGATAGCGAGGATCTGCATATCTTTATCCGTCAATTCATTCAGCTGCTTATCAGTAATCCGTTTTAGCTGAAGCTGGTATAAATCGTCATCGGATATTTTTTTGTCTTCAACCTGCTGTCTTTCTTTAGAGCTAATGAGCTTTTTCGCTTCTTTCGGTCTAGTCAAAATCCAATAATCTTTTTTATCCCGTTCTGTTACTTTTTTTGTATCGACTTTGATCATGTCAGACAGCTTTTTTGCGATCTTTAAGCGCTGTTCTTGCGTGGTCGATTTAGATCTCGTGTATGTGATTGCATTTAAAGCCTTATTTGTCACAATGGCATTAAAGTTTCGATCATAAATTTTCCCGCGCGGTACCGCTGAGCTGACTTCACTTTGTTCTTGCTTATTCGCTTGGTTTTTGTAATCATCGCCTTGCACGATCTGCTTGATGCCCAGTTCCACAATAATCCAGGTAAATATAACAAAGGCAGCTAAAAATAAAATATTCAGCCGGATCGGAAGCGACTTCTTTTTCTCTTTTTGATTTTGCTTTTTTGGTTTATTTCTCCTCATAACATCACCTTTTCTATTTACAGAAAGAAAAGACACTCAAGTAAGAGTGCCAGTTTTCATTTTAAAGGTTTTTTCGACTTTTTTCTACAGATAACCCCTTTTTGGCAAAAAAATTATCTCTCGCCTTTTAACAGGGTCGGTTCTGTTACCCGTTTTTGGCCGTCTTCTTCCATGGTTTCATTTTCCCCTTCTTTCTCCTTAAAACGGATATCCTTGACAAAGTAATAAATCAAAGGATGTCCTATACCCAATATCGCAAGTGACAAAGGAATTCCCACATCCTCTTTCAGAAGGGCCACAATCAGGAGAAAGCACAAAATGGAAACAATTCTGCCGGCGTTCAAGAACATTTCTCTAAGCACGATATATTCAATTCTTGCTTTTCTGGCATGCCTCGCGCGCCCTATCACATCATATGTAAGTGATACATATGGCACAAGCAACAGAGGATAGCCGATGGCAATAAAAGCGCCGTACGTTAATAATGTCGAAAAGCTCATATGGAACAGAATCAAAAACAGCGCGCCATACAAAATAAGTCCGCCCAGCAAAATCGATTTTTTTCTCGCCTTTTTCTTAATCAGCCTGGATGCAAAGTAGTAGGCAAAGAAGGAAACAGCTGAATTGACAAGACCGAATGTACCGAGAGCAAGTTCGCTGTTTGTCTCAATAAATACAAACACACTGATTAAAAAGACAAAAATCCCTTCTCTCAAACCCTGAAAAAAATGCGCATTCGTGATTCTCCGCCAATTCATATTGCTATGGCGCTCTCCAAATACTTTACTCAGCATAAAACGGCCCTTTGATTCTCTCCGTTTTAAGAAAAAGCTCATCACGACAGCCAGGGCAAATAAACTGAGGGAGAGACTGAAAATCACTGTATAACCCGTATTATTTTCAAGCCTTGAGATCACGAATCCGGCTACAATCGGGCCGATCATTCCTGCAGAGGAAGACAGAATGCCCATAAACCCGTTGAAAAAGTCTCGTGTATCCGGCTCTGTTATTTCAAAGGTCAGTACGTTAAACGCTAGCCAATAAAAGCCATAGCCAACTCCGAGCACCGCGCCGATTAGCACGAGGCGGCTGGCCGCCGTTTCTCCGGCTAAAAGCACACTTAAATAAAAGGCAGCTAAAAAAATGACGCCGAACCTTAAAATGAATACCCTGTCTATTTTTTTGGCTAACCGTCCAGCCAAATAAAAGGTTATCGGCTGCATTGTCACAATGGATAAATTATATATCGCCAAATCAATAAATTTCCCTGACTGCTTCCAAAGATACACATTAACAAATGTATTGGACAGTGCAATTCCCAGTGAGTAAAGCCCGCCAATGGTCAGCAGAAAGAGTAACCCTTTGTTTACGTCTACATCGCCTATCACTTTTTTTAGTTTGCTCATTACTGACTCCCCTTTACTATCCCTTAGTCTGTCTCACTCAAACCGAGATATGTAAAAAGAAGACATAAAAAAACAAGGCCCCATAATAAGGACCTTGTTTGTGCCATTATTTTGCTTCGCTGTATAGACGAGCCACTTCGTCCCAGTTTACAACATTCCAGAAAGCTGAAATGTAATCAGGACGGCGGTTTTGATAGTTAAGGTAGTAAGCATGCTCCCAAACGTCAAGACCTAAAATAGGCGTTTTGCCTTCTGAAAGCGGAGAATCTTGGTTTGGCGTGCTTGTAATTTCAAGTTTACCGTTGTTCACAACAAGCCATGCCCAGCCAGAACCGAAGCGTCCAGCTGCTGCTGCTGCGAATTGCTCTTTGAATTTGTCAAAGCTTCCAAATACACTGTTGATCTCTTCAGCAAGCGCGCCAGTCGGTTCGCCTCCGCCGTTTGGAGATAAAAGTGTCCAGAATAATTTGTGGTTCGCGTGCCCGCCGCCGTTGTTGCGGACTGCAGTTCGGATGTTTTCAGGAACAGAATCAAGATCTGCAACAAGCTCTTCAACTGATTTGTTGGCAAGAGCAGTGTTTCCTTCAACCGCTTTGTTTAAATTTGTCACGTATGTGTTGTGGTGTTTCGTATGGTGAATAGTCATAGTTTCCTTGTCGATATGCGGTTCTAATGCATCGTACGCATAAGGTAATTCTGGAAGTTCGTAAGCCATGATAATTCCTCCTTAGTATATATGTACTGAAATGCCGCTTCACAGCGAGCCTTTCTTCATTCAATGTAACAAAAGAATGCTTTGTAATCAATGAAAAAGCTCACGATTTAGCTCATTTCAGCGGACATATTTCACTTTAACCGATAATCTGTCCCATTAAACCTGCCGCCAGCATTTCTTATAGGACCGTCCATAAAAAGTATCCGATCATCAAAAGCTGTATGATGCCCTTTGCAATAACCCCTGTTAAAAAACCAATGAGTGAGCCGAGGCCAATTTTAAACGCTGACTTTAAGTCCTTCTGATGAACGATAAGTTCTGCGCAAACAGCCCCGATAAACGGCCCCAATATGATCCCTGCAACCGGAATGACAAAAGGCCCGATTAATAAACCGATCGTGCTTCCCCATATGGCAGCTTTGCTTCCTCCGAACCTTTTTACTCCAAGCAGATTCGACACGTAATCTGCTGCGAATAATACTGCGGCAAAAACTGCCTCAACAAGCCAGAACATATAAGAATACGGACTGAATGAAAATAAAAATCCGTACAATACAAATCCGGCAACAATAAATACTACGCTCGGAATAACAGGATACACCAGCCCGATAAAGGCAATGATAAAAACCGCTGCAATCAACAGCCAATACAACATATCCATAGCTTCCATCCTCCCATTTTACTCTGTCTTCTTCATGTCTTCCTTGTATTCACACGCATGCAACGATACAATAAGCAACATATATTAGTTTAGCTAGGAAGTGAAGATAGTGAATGTGTTTCAGCTTTTCATTAAAAGTACATACTCTCCCCGTGATATTGCAAAAACAAGATTTCAAGGAATCGGAAAAGCGATTCTTTATGTATTTTTGCTCTCTGTCCTGTTTGCAATCCCTACCGCTTATTATGTAAGTACAGGGACCGTAAAATCAATGAACGGCTTTAAAACTGTTTTAAACAAAGATTTCCCTGATTTCACAATTTCAAACGGCAAACTTCAAACGGATGAGAAAAAAGCCACGGAATCTCAAGCAAATGGTTTCGTTATCGTGTTCGATCCAACAGACTCCTATGGCACTGAACAAATTGAAGCAAAGCAAAACGCAATCGGCATCCTTCAGAACAAATTTGTTTTGGCCATTGACGGACAAGCCCAAGAAATGTCTTACTCAATGATGCCGTCAGAGTTACAGAAAAAAGATGTCATTGCAGGGTTAAACCAAAATAAAGCGATGATTGTAACTGTTCTCTCAGCTCTTATTTTTCTCGTAACAGCAGCGGGAAAATTTATTGAAGTATCGTTTTTAGCGCTTATCGGGTTAATCATTAAGAATTCGCAGAAAAAACATTTATCCTATCATCAGCTCTGGAAGCTTTCTGCTTATTCCATCACCCTTTCAACTGTATTCTTTACAATCATGCGGGCATTAGAAGCAACCGTACCAAGTGAATTTTTGCTGAACTGGTTTGTCAATTTTGTCATCCTGTTTCTCGTTTTAAAAGAGATTCCGTCCAAAAAAGCTGCTGTATAAACCGAGGCTGCATTCGCAGTCTCTTTTCTTTTGTCATGAATCGAAATGGACAAGCATACTATGGTATAAAATTTCGTATGCGGGAGGAAAAGCGATGAAGCGTCTCACCTTAGTATGCAGCATTGTTTTTATACTTTTTATTCTTTTTTATGACCTTAAAATTGGAACCATACCCATTCAGGACCTCCCTGTCTATGAAGCATCAGCAAAAACGGCTGTACAAGAACCGGCTTATAAAACGGTGAAGGTAAAGCCGGGTGATACGGTTATGTCGATAGTCGGATCAGCAGGTTCTCCGGATGACATTGTAAAGGATTTTGAAGCACTGAATCCAAATGTGAAAGCCAATGCCATTCAAGCGGGAACAGCGTATAAATTCCCGGTCTACCCTTAATTTAACGTTAATTTCTTGTCAGTTCGGCGAAGACACTGTTACAATGTAATTTGTAAAATAAATTCACATAAACCATACTAGAATTGTTATCTCTAGAAGCGGCAACTACAATTAAGGAGCGATTGCAAGTGAGTGAAATCACACATCGTACAAAAACGCGTCCCGTCAAAGTGGGACCTTTAACAATAGGCGGCAACAATGAAGTTGTCATCCAAAGCATGACAACAACGAAAACACATGATGTAGAAGCAACGGTTGCGGAAATTAACCGTTTGGCTGAAGCCGGATGCCAAATCGTTCGGGTAGCATGTCCGGATGAACGGGCAGCAAACGCCATTGCGGATATTAAAAAGCGCATTTCCATTCCTCTCGTTGTTGACATACATTTCGATTATAAACTTGCGTTGAAAGCCATTGAAGGCGGCGCAGATAAAATCCGAATCAACCCCGGCAACATCGGCCGGCGCGAAAAAGTTGAAGCGGTTGTTAAAGCGGCCAAAGACAAAGGCATTCCGATCAGAATCGGAGTAAACGCCGGTTCATTGGAAAAACGGATTTTAGAAAAATACGGTTATCCGACTGCCGATGGAATGGTAGAAAGCGCACTTCATCACATTAAAATTCTTGAGGATCTTGATTTTCACGATATTATTGTCAGCATGAAGGCCTCTGACGTGAACCTTGCAATCGAGGCTTATGAAAAAGCGGCGAAAGCGTTTGACTACCCGCTTCACCTCGGGATCACCGAGTCAGGAACGCTGTTTGCCGGCACAGTAAAGAGCGCAGCAGGACTCGGCGCCATTTTAAGCAAAGGCATCGGGAACACCATGCGCATTTCACTAAGCGCAGACCCTGTAGAAGAGGTAAAAGTAGCAAGGGAGCTTCTGAAATCTTTCGGCTTAGCCTCCAATGCTGCCACGCTCATCTCATGCCCGACTTGCGGCCGTATTGAAATTGATCTAATCAGCATTGCCAATGAAGTGGAAGAGTATATTTCTAAGATAAAAGCGCCGATTAAAGTTGCTGTTCTCGGCTGCGCTGTAAACGGACCTGGTGAAGCGAGAGAAGCTGATATCGGAATCGCCGGCGCACGCGGTGAAGGACTGCTGTTCCGGAAAGGGAAAATTGTCCGTAAGGTTCCAGAGGAAACGATGGTAGAAGAACTCAAAAAAGAAATTGACATTCTTGCTGAGGAACACTACGCAAAACTTGAAGCTGAAAAAGCAAAATTAAAAGAAGAAACACAAAAAGCTTGACGGGAACCCGTCAAGCTTTTTTGTGTTAGAAAAATGGAATAATAAATATTCCAAGCACTAATGAAACGACACCGATACCCATTGCCCAGGCGCCAAGGCCTTGAGCACCTCTTCTTCTTGCGATATAGCCGACAATAATACCGGCAGCTCCCAATAAAACAGGCAGTACAAACAATGAAATAATAGACAAGGCTAAAGCGATATATCCTATTCCCCGTCCTTCATTGACATTGCCGCCGCTGCGATCATTGTCTTGGTCATTGCTGCGTTCAGCAGCACGATAAGGCTCTGCGATTTCAGCAGCTGTTTCCTCAAAAAAACCGTCATTGTCACGGGTAATATTTGTCCCTTCAGATCCATGATCAACATAGTAACTGTTGTTATCACGCTTTTCGTAATCGTTTGCCACCTTCAATTCCCCCTTCTGTTTTATTAAAGGAGCTTTTATAGTTTGATCCATTTTGCCTGATTCATGTTTGCTAAACTTTTCTGTTAATGTCAATTGTTTATGTTACACTTGAAGGGATGAAACTGAAGGAGTGTGGGCATGTTACGCTTAGGAATAGATATTGACGGCACAATCACGGCTCAGGATACATTCGTCCCTTATTTGAACCGTTCGTTTAATCTTTCCATTTCATTAAACGATATGACGGATTATGATTTAACAAAGCTGTTAAACATTACCCAGGAAGAATTTTGGGATTGGATGAATCAAAATGAAGCGATCATATATAAGGAAGCATTGCTTGCACAGCATGCGAAACAGTCACTTGATCTTCTCAAAGAGGAGCACAAGCTTATTTATATTACAGCGAGACGGACTCATTTAACTGATATTACCTATGAATGGTTTGACAGACAAAACATTCATTATGACCACATCGAACTCGTTGGCGGTCATCACAAAGTTGAAGCGGTCAAGAATCATAACATCGACCTGTTTTTTGAGGATCATCACGGTAACGCCATGATGATTGCGAAAGAAGCCGGGATACCGGTGATTTTGTTCAATTCCCCTTATAATCAGCTTCCGATTGATTCAAACATCATCAGAGTAAACAACTGGCTAGAAGCCGTTCAATGGATGAACAACAACAAGCATCACTTAATACGCGTCAATAACTGAAAAAGGAGCCCAAACCGGGCCCCTTTTTCATATATACGCATTTTACGCAGTAGTGTTGTCTTGGTTTTCCGCTGTACAATCAGGGCATGTGCCGTAAATCTCAAATTTATGCCCGCTGACCTGATAGCCATCCAAATCATCACAAAGCTTGTCCATCGGACATGATTCAATTTCCTTTGTTTTGCCGCAGGCAAGACAAATAAAATGATGGTGGTGATGGGTGAATGAACACTTAAATCGGAAGAGCTTTTCACCGGACAGCTCAGTTGTTTCCAAAATCCCAAGTTCTTCATATAAAGAAAGATTTCTGTAGATTGTATCAAAGCTTAAGCCTGGATAATCATCATTCAGTGCAGACAGTACGTTTTTAGCGGTAAGATATCTGTCTGAATCAGCAAAAAGCTGCAGCATATCCTCCCGTTTGTTTGTATATTTATATCCGTTTTCTTTTAGTAGGTTCAGCGCTTCTTGTACGTTCATGAAGGGTCCCCCTTTTCGCTTTGCTTAAGAACGTATTACATGTATGAAAAAGAAAATGGCAGCTGTCTGTCCAGCAAGCCATTTTCTTTACTGCAGATAAAATTATACCCATAAAATGAATAAAAGTAAATGAAAGCCTAGTGGATTGCGTTTTTGAATTTTCCGCCTCTCGTTTCATGAGTATTCATAATTGTTATGAATGCATTTTGATCGACTTCAAACACAATCGATTTGAGCTTTGTCACTTCCAGCCTTGTGACAACCGCGTAAATTACGTCTTTTTCTTCGTCCGTATACCCGCCTTTCCCCTTCAGCTTCGTTGTGCCCCGACCAAGACGGTGCAAAATCGCGTCGGAAATCTCATCATACTGCTCAGACACAATAATGACAGCTTTTGTTTCATCAAGCCCTTGGATCACGGCATCAATCGTTTTCATCGCAATATAATAAGTCATGAATGAGTACATCGCTTGCTCAGGACCGAACACAAAAACTGCCCAAATGAAAATGAACACATTGATGAACATAACGAACTCACCTACTGAAAACGGGAGTTTTTTGGTCAGCAAAATACCGAGAATTTCTGTACCATCCATTGAACCTCCGTTTCGAATAACAAGCCCGACGCCAAAGCCGAGTAAAAGACCTCCGAACACAGTAGCCAAAATAGGCTGGGTTGTAATGGCTTCTACATGGTGAAGTGAGGATTCAATAACGGCAAGCCCGACAATCCCTATAAACGTAGAGACTAGAAAGGTCTTACCGATATATTTATATCCGAAGATCATAAAAGGAATATTTAATATGACAACGAAAAAAGCGAAATTCAGAAAGGGGTTTGACATAAAGAGGTGGTCTAAAATAAGTGATACACCGATAATCCCGCCATCAATAAAATCATTGGGGATTAAAAATAATTCAATACTTACAGCCGCAGATGCAGCTCCTACCAGAATCATAAAGACCCTGAAAATAAAATGGGTAAATGTTTCTTTCTTATGTTGTTTTGTTGGGGTCATAAAATCTCCTTTCCTGCAATAACTATTTTAAATACATTATAAATCTATTTTACCATTAAACACTGACACATTTTACTGATTTGCCCATACATTAAGTCTGGAGGTGGAATGACCGATGATTTTATTTCAAAGAATTATTTTGCAGCGGCTTAATCAGGCTACTGCTGATGATTTGCTGAAGTACTCAAAACAATACGGAATCAGCTTAACAAGATCGCAGGCCGTTGAAGTAGCGAACCTGTTATACGGGAAAAATGTAAACATCTTTAATGAGAGTGAACGAATGCGGCTGCTGAAACAAGTAGAGACGATTACATCGAAAGAAACAGCTCAAACAGTTAATGAACTATTCAAACAATTTACAAGCTAAAAAATGGGGGTGTTATCCCCCATTTTTTATTGCTGTAAAATCTTTTCAAGCAATGTATCATCAAATTGTTTTTCTTTCAGCATTTCAATCTCAAAACGGTATGGCGGTTTTTTGTTCTTTTTATCTTCACCGACGTATGGTGTTTCAAGAATTTTTGGAATGTCTTTTAACTGCTCATGGTGAACAACATATTGCAGTGCGTCAAAACCTATTTCACCAAAGCCAATATTTTCATGGCGGTCTTTTCTCGCACCTTTGACATTTTTGCTGTCATTGATATGAAGCACTTTAATACGGTCAATGCCAATGATTTTATCGAACTCATTTAGCACTCCGTCAAAGTCTTCGACAATGTTATACCCGGCATCATGTGTATGGCACGTGTCAAAGCACACTGACAGCTGCTCATTGTGTGTAACGCCTTCGATAATCTGCGCAAGCTCCTCAAAGCTTCTGCCGCATTCTGATCCTTTTCCAGCCATTGTTTCTAATGCAATCTGGACATTTTGATTCGGATCAATCACTTCATTTAAGCCTTCAATAATTTTTTTGATGCCGGCTTCAGCTCCTGCCCCTACGTGAGCGCCAGGATGAAGGACAATTTGCTTCGCTCCGATGGCCGCTGTCCGTTCAATTTCTGAACGAAGAAAATCAACACCCAGCTCAAAAGTGGACGGATTTGTCGTGTTGCCAATATTAATAATATAAGGCGCGTGTACGATAATCTCGTCAATGCCGTTTTCTTGCATATGTGCCCGGCCTGCTTCTATATTTAAGTCTTCAATTTTCTTTCGGCGCGTATTTTGCGGTGCGCCTGTATAGATCATAAACGTATTCGCCCCATAAGAGACTGCTTCCTGGCTTGCAGCCAGAAGCATATGTTTTCCGCTCATAGAGACGTGTGAGCCTATTCTCAGCAACAGGTTCCCCTACTTTCTTTTCTTAGATTGGTTTCTTCTCTGTTTTTTCTTGATTTTCTCCATCTCATAGCTCATTTTCTTTTTATACCCAGGCTTAACCTTCTTCGGCTTTTTCACGAGACGATGAGCAATTTCATCCGCTTCATTCGGCGTTTTTTTACGTTTTTTGCGGCGCTGACGGTCATCGCCTTTTTTCCATTCGCCCTTTTCAAGCTCTAAGTACTCAAATTCGATGCCCATTTTTTCAAGTCTTACTAATGCATCCTCATCAGTAAGCTCATAAATGGTCATCGCTTGTCCTGATGAGCCGGCACGAGCCGTTCTGCCCACACGGTGAACATAGAAATCGAGATCATCCGGCAGCTCATAGTTGATAACATGGCTGACACCTTTAATATCAATACCTCTTGCGGCAAGGTCAGTTGCAATGATATATGTGAATTCCAAATCATTGATCTGCTTCATGACTTTTTTCCGCTCACGTGGTGTTAATCCGCCGTGCAGCAAGCCGATTTTCATGCCTTTGCCAGTCAGATACTGGGCAATATGGTCAGCCGTATTTTTCGTGTTGGCAAACACAATCCCCAGGTATGGATTCAGATGCGACATGATGTCAAAAAGGAGCTTGTCCTTGTCACGATGTTTCGAAGGAATGAGGATATGCTCGATTTTCGCAGCAGTCACCTGTTTTGGCTCCACATGGGCGTATTTCGGATTTTCCATGTATTTCTTCAAGAATGGTTTCAGCTTTTCCGGTATGGTCGCTGAGAACACAAGCATTTGCAGATCCTCAGGCATGCGGGAACCGATGTAATCTACATCTGCAAGGAATCCCATGTCCAGCATTAAATCCGCTTCATCAATAACAAGAGATTCCGCTTTATGAACACTTAACGCCTGTTCTTTGATTAAGTCAGCAATCCGTCCAGGTGTACCGACAACAAGATGCGGCTGTATTTTCAATTTATCAATTGATTTTTGTTTATCAGTGCCTCCGATAAAACATTTCGAGCGAATCTGACTGCCTTCCTCACCCTGCGTGATTTTAAGCGCTTCCTGATAAATCTGGTTGGCAAGCTCTCTTGTCGGAGCCGTAATGACTACCTGAACGACATCCTTAGCAGGATCGATTTTGTTTAATAAAGGCAGTAAATAAGCGTGAGTCTTTCCAGTACCCGTCTGAGACTGGCCGATGACGCTTTCTTTTTTTAACACTGCAGGAATCAGCCTTTTCTGGATATCAGTCGGTTCGTAAAAACCAAGGCGATGTACTGCATCTATAATAAATGGTTTCAATTCATAAAGTTCAAATTTCGTTTCTTTCATTTTTCCCAGCTCCTTAAAGCGGCACATTATGTGTCCATCATCACATTATACCCGATTTTGCTTAAAAACACCACGTTTGCAAGGCGTTTGTTTTATTCAGTTATGTAAAGCAAATACCGCAGCCCATGCATATTCTAATAGCAGAGAGAGCTGAAAGGAGGTACAAGTATGTTTTCACCGCAGCAGCCAATGAGAAATTACCCACAGCCCGGACCGCCCCGCCCCATGCCAAATCAGCGAATGATGGGCAGAAGACCGCCTAATATGCGAGGACCTTCATTTGGAGCACAGCAGCAAGGTTTTCAGCAAGCCGGACAATTTCTTCCTCAGGCAAATGCCGGAGCGAGAAATGGTGCAGGTGCAGGTACAGGCGGAGGCTTAAAAGGAATGCTGTCAAGGTTCCTACCCGGCGGAGGAGGCGCTGGCAGCGCCGGAGTTCCTGGAATTCCAGGAGCAGGTGCAGCAGCGAGCGGAGGTGCTGGCCTGCAAGGCATTCAAAATATCGCCAATCCTGCATCATTATCCAGTATGCTTGGAAATGTGCAAAAAGTACTCGGCATGGCGCAGCAAGTCACCCCTATGATCCAGCAGTACGGCCCATTAGTCCGCAATCTGCCAGCAATGATGAAGCTGTACAGCCAATTAAGTAAAAGTGATGATACTGAGACAGAGGCCAATGAGGAAAGTGAAAAACAATCCGTTTCAGAAGAATCATCAGAAAAAGAGAAAGAGACTGAAACAAAAACCTCAGATGGGAACAAAAAATCAAAACCAAAAAGTTCTTCTCTCCCAAAGAAATCTAAAACAATTGACAATAAAGAACAAGAATCAAAAACATCTGCCCCGAAGAAAAAGGAAGCTGCCTCTCCTGCTCCGAAAAGAACATCAGGCAGTTCAAAACCGAGATTATATATTTAACATTCTTTGATATCTGAAGTGAGATTGGCTATAATGAGATCAGAAGAATGCAAGAATAGAGCCGTTTGATTACGGCTTTTTATATTGCCTTTACTCACTTCAGTATTGGAGGACAACCGAAAATGGACGTAATTAAAATTTCACCGCGCGGCTATTGCTATGGTGTTGTTGATGCTATGGTGATTGCCAAAAATGCGTCACTAGATAAAAGCTTGCCAAGACCCATCTATATACTCGGGATGATTGTTCATAATAAACACGTCACTGATGCGTTTGAAGAGGAAGGGATTTTTACATTGGACGGCTCTAACCGTCTGGACATCTTAAAGCAGGTTGACAAAGGAACTGTCATTTTCACTGCGCACGGTGTTTCTCCCGAAGTCAGAAGAATCGCAGAAGAAAAAGGGTTAGTCGCAATTGATGCTACATGTCCGGATGTGACGAAAACTCATAATCTAATCTTAGAGATGAAAGAAAAAGGATATCACGTGATCTATATCGGCAAAAAAGGGCATCCAGAGCCTGAGGGAGCCGTTGGCGTAGCGCCGGAGATCGTTCACTTAGTTGAAACAGAAGAAGATGTAAAGAACCTTGATATCCAAGCAGAGAAGTTAATCGTGACGAATCAAACAACAATGTCTCAATGGGATGTTCACGACATTATGGAGCTTGTCAAAGAAAAATATCCTCATGTCGAATATCACCAAGAGATTTGCCTCGCTACTCAAGTGCGGCAGGAAGCTGTATCAGAGCAGGCAAAAAAAGCGGACTTAACAATCGTTGTCGGAGACCCGAAAAGCAACAATTCAAATAGGCTTGCTCAAGTGTCAGAGGAAATAGCCGGGACAAAAGCATACCGGATCGGCGACTTAAGCGAATTGAAGCTCGAATGGCTGAAAGGCGTTAATACCGTTGCAGTTACAGCGGGAGCTTCAACACCGACGCCGATCACAAAAGAAGTCATTCGCTTTTTAGAGCAGTTTGATCACGAAGATCCATCAACTTGGACAACTGAACATAATATACCGCTCAAAAAAATACTTCCAAAAGTAAAAGCAAAAAACTGAGGCTGTAAAAGCCTCAGTTTTTTTATAGAAATATAAATGGATTTGTATCTGTTTCAGAAACAATGATATTCACGTCAAACTTTTTATCATTACACATTGATGTCAGTTTTCTCGTGACGCCTTCTTTCATGATTTTTTCCGCGTAATGGCCCGGATCAACCACATTTAGGCCAAGCATCATCGCATCATGGGCCACATGGAAGTATAAATCTCCTGTGACGTAAACATCGGCTCCCTTTCGTTTTGCATGATGAATATACTTGTTTCCATCTCCGCCAAGAACAGCTACCTTTTTCACCATACTGTCAGCATCTCCCACCATTCTGACACCATTGACGTCAAGCTTGTCTTTCACAAATAAAGCGAATTCCTTGAGCGTCATCTCATTTTTAAGGATTCCGACACGGCCGAGCCCTTTTTCGGCGGGAGTCTGTTCGACAGGATAGATATCGTAAGCGACTTCTTCATATGGATGGCTTTTTATCATTGCATTGATAACAGCTTTTTCGACGCTTTTAGGAAATACAGTCTCAAGCCTTACTTCATGAACAAGCTCAAGCTCTCCCACTTCACCGATAAAAGGCTTAGCTCCGTCCAATGGCTTAAAGCTGCCGATTCCTTCAGATGAAAACGCGCAATGGCTGTATTCACCGATATGGCCGGCCCCCGCATTTCCGAGCGCGGCTCTGACCTGCTCTTCATATTCCTTCGGCACGTAAACTGCCAGCTTTTTCAGAGGATCCGTATAAGTAGGTGCCAGCACTTCCGTCTCACTCAGCTCTAATGCTTCAGCAAGCAAATCATTCACGCCGCCGTCCGCAACGTCTAAATTTGTATGAGCTGCATAAACAGCAATATCATGCTTCAAACACTTTTCAATTAACCTTCCGGCAGGCTGATCTGTTGAAATATGCTTTAGCGGTCGGAAAATAGGAGGATGGTGTGCAATAATCAAGTCAACCTCTTTTTCAATCGCTTCATCGATAACGCTCTCTAACACATCAAGTGTAACCATCACATTTTTAATTGGTTTGTTTAAAGTGCCGATTTGCAGGCCGATTTTATCTCCTTCAACCGCATAGGCTTTCGGGGAAAATTGTTCAAACAGCTGGATGATCTGCTGCCCATTTACACTTTTAGCCATGATCGATTACCTCCTTTAACAGCTCCATTCGATCGGCGAGCTCCTTTAATTTTTGTTTGTTTTGCTCTGTATCCGCCGCTTGGCTGATCTGTTCATAAATGCTTTGAGTGTGCTGAAGCTCTTGTGTCCACTTTTTCAAAAAGACAGCATTTTTTTCTTTTGCCAAGAAAGGGCCGACGAGCATCCCGGCTGATAAAGAAATACCGTCATAAGCCGCATCCCTGTCTCCCGCTTCTGCCACCAGCACCTCATAGCACTTTCCGTCCTCTTCAAGGATTACCTCATCTATCAGCGCATATCCTTCTTTATAAAGCCACTCCCTGATATGAACAGCATGAATATTCGGCTGTAAAATGAGCCGTTCCTTCCCCGTTAATTTGTCTTTGCCCGCTTCTAAAATGTGAGCGATCAAAGCCCCGCCCATTCCGGCAATCGTAATGGCATCAGCTTCACCTTTTTTAATCACTTCCAGTCCGTCTCCCTGCCTTACAGAAATGTGCGAGTTTAAGCCTGATTTTTCAACCTGCCGCTTTGCAGACAAAAATGGGCCGTCTGTTATTTCTCCGGCAATCGCCCCGCTGGCTTTATGATTCAGCACCGCATAACAAGGAAGGTATGCGTGGTCAGAGCCGATATCGGCCATCACCGCTCCATTCGGTATGTACTCCGCTACTGTTTGCAATCGTTTAGATAATTTTAATTCGTTCACTTGTCATCACAACTTTTCTCAATCATTTTTTCCTTTACTATCATATAAAAAATCAGCCCGGAATCCAAGCTGAAGCAAATGATTTTGAGATTATTTCTTTTGATGCGGGTCTGCACGCGGCAGTCAAAAATAAAAGGCTGTCGAGAACATCTCGGCGGCCTGTGAATGTATAAAGAGAAAAATAGTTCTTTTATTTAATTTTTGACACCCACTCTGCCATATCATCCAGCTTATCGGCCGGAACAAGACCAGAAGGCATTCCATTACCGCCTTTTTCGATCTTTGTTTTAATTTCAGCGACATCTTTCTTATCCCCTACACCTTTTAAGCTAGGACCCGAAACACCTTCATAATTTTCACCGTGGCATGCGATGCAGTTTGCCTTGTAAATTTCTTCTGGTGAAGCGTTTGCATCTTTCTTTTCAGCAGATTTGCTTTCTCCTCCGCTCGCAATCTCCCGAGAGTCATCAAGTCCTTTTACTGATAAAAAGAAAGTTAGACCAATTCCTAAAACAGCGATCAGCAAAAATGGAATAAGCGGGTTCCATTTCATTTCCCTTCCCCCTTTTTGATCCTTCCCCCTATGTAAACACTTCTAATTCTAACTTATTTTTACAAAAAGTAAATGGATTGCTATACAAAAGTTTTTTATTCACACTTTGTACAAAATTGAATAGAAACATGCCTAAATCTCTAATATCCTTTTTATTCTATTGTATAATGTATTGTATACGCTTACAATAGTAAATATGGAATTAGATTTTGAAATTTTTCACCACAATGTTCATTTGCAAATGACATCATTTTTCAGTAAAATAAAGGCATATTATCCATATATCTTTTTAAAAAAAAGAAGAACGGATCTTCAAGACCCGTTCCATCTTATTCAAGGAAATCTTTCAAACGTTTACTTCTGCTAGGATGTCTTAGTTTCCGCAACGCTTTGGCTTCGATTTGTCGAATACGCTCTCTCGTTACTCCAAATACTTTGCCGACCTCTTCTAATGTTCTTGTACGGCCGTCATCAAGACCGAATCGAAGACGCAATACATTTTCTTCACGATCAGTTAACGTATCAAGCACATCTTCCAGCTGCTCTTTCAATAGCTCGTATGCGGCGTGGTCAGAAGGTGAAGTTGCTTCTTGGTCTTCAATGAAATCACCAAGGTGCGAGTCATCCTCTTCACCGATCGGTGTTTCCAGAGATACCGGCTCTTGAGCAATCTTTAAGATTTCGCGTACTTTTTCAGGCGTTAAATCCATATCTTCCGCAATTTCTTCAGGTGTTGGTTCTCTGCCTAAGTCTTGCAGTAATTGACGCTGCACACGGATTAATTTATTAATGGTTTCAACCATATGAACGGGAATCCGGATCGTTCTCGCCTGATCGGCAATGGCGCGTGTAATCGCCTGTCTGATCCACCACGTAGCATACGTACTGAATTTATAACCTTTGCGATAATCAAATTTTTCAACGGCTTTCATCAGGCCCATGTTTCCTTCCTGGATCAGATCAAGGAACAGCATACCGCGTCCGACATACCGTTTTGCGATACTGACAACAAGCCGCAGGTTCGCTTCAGCCAATCTGCGTTTAGATTCTTCGTCACCTTCTTCAATCTTTTGAGCGTAGGCGATTTCTTCTTTTGCAGAAAGAAGGTTAACCCGACCGATTTCCTTTAAATACATACGAACTGGGTCATTGATTTTAACGCCAGGCGGTACACTTAGGTCATTAAGGTCAAATTCTTCTTCGGCTTTGGCAAGCTGCTGAATATTAGGATCTTCTGTTTCTTCATTCTCACTAATTAATTCAACACCTTGTTCACCTAAAAATTCATAATACTCATCCATTTGGTCTGATTCAATTTCAAAGCTGGACATACGCTCAGCAATTTCTTCATATGTCAAAACGCCACGTTTTTTACCAGACTCTGTTAATTGCTCTTTTACTTGGTCGAATGTTAATTCTGTCTCGTGGGTTTGTTTATCAGCCATTATGGATCCCTCCTTCCAAAGCTTGCAACGAATTCTATAAGCGGTATGATTCTTATTCGGTCCATTCAGGCGTTTTCTATGTGAACTGCCTTTAACAATGTGCGAATAATGAAATGACAATTCATGATGAGGTTAAGCGATCTATTTGCTCCTCCGCAAGGAATCATTGCCAATACATGCTCCTCATCAGTTCTCCAGTTATTTTAAAGATCGGTTCAATGTAACGATTTCTTGAGCCAGAGAAGCAGCTCTTAAAAAATCTTTTTGCCTTTCGGCTTCGGCTCTTTCCGCCTCTTTTTCTTTTATCATTGACCAATTTCTTTGATTCAACACTTTTTTTACATAATCTGATAACTCGGCTTCGCTAAGCTCTTGACTAACCTGAAGCATTAATATATCAGACAAGAGCTGGCTTATATGATCATCCGTCACCCTGGCCATCAGATGCTGAGGCGTCAGCTCGGCTCCCTCTTCATAAAAAGCATAAAGATAGGCGGCTAATGCCCGGTGCTCATCAATATTAAATTGAAACCCTACCCGGTCAATCACTTTTTTGATGACGCTCCGATCTCGAAGCATGTGAGCGAGTAACAGCCTTTCTGCATTTTCATACGCCGGACGCAAACGTTTTTGCCTTGCTTTTGTCGTCAGATGCGCTCGCCGCGTTTTAGTTTCACCGCTATTGTCAGCAGGTTTGTTTTGTTTGCTGAAAACAGACAGCTGCTCAGTTAAAGACTCCTGTGAAAGCGAAAACTCTGAAGCAAGCTGCTTTACATAGACTTCCTGCTCTAGAGACCCTGAAAGCGTGCTGATTTCTTTCAGTACGTCTTTAATGTAAGCTAGGCGGTCGCCTTCATCGGACAGGTTCTTTCCTTTTCGGAAATATTGCATTTTGAACGCCATTACGGTGACACTTGCGTCAATAATGTCGTTTTTAAATTTTTCCCCGCCGAATTTTTTGATGTAATCATCAGGGTCCAATCCGTCAGGAATCATTGCAACTCTGACTTTGCAGCCTTTTTTTTGCAGAAGCTCCGAAGCTTTTAAGGTGGCTTCATAACCGGCTTTATCAGAGTCATAGCAAAGAATGATTTCTTCGACGTTTCTTCTCAGGATCTTGACATGATCATCTGTAAGAGATGTTCCCATCGTGGCTATGCTTTCTTTTACACCCGAGCTTACGGCCGATATGACATCAGCAAACCCTTCAAATAAGACTGCTCTTTCCTGCTTTCTGATATGAAGGCGGGCCTTATAAAAATTGTAAAGCAGTTTGCTTTTATGAAAGAGCGGGGTTTCAGGACTGTTCATATACTTAGGCTGCTGGCTGCCAAGAGCCCTGCCTGAGAAAGCAACAACAGCCCCGTGATGATCATGGATCGGAAACATGACACGGTTTCTGAAGCGGTCGAAATATCCGCTTCCGTCTTCGCGTCTGATCAGGAGACCCGCTTTTTCCATTTGTGCCTCACTAAATCCCCTCTTTACAAGGAATTTCGTGATAAAGTCCCAAGAATCAAGAGCATAGCCAATCTGAAATTCATCAATCAGCTCTTTCGTAAAGCCCCTAGAAAGCAGATAATCCAGTGCCTCTTGACCTTCTTTTGTATTTATTAACAAATGATGGTAAAATTTCTTCAGGAGCTCATGTGCCTCAGCCATTTTTTGTTCTCCAGAAGACTCTGGCCGGGCTCCGGAATGGACTGTTATATCATCTGGAAAATCAATTTGGTATTTGTCAGCAAGGTGAGAAACCGACTCGGCAAATGAGTAGCCTTCCATCTGCCTTAAAAAAGAGAAAACATTGCCGCCCGCTCCGCAGCCAAAGCAATGAAAAATCTGTTTGTCGGGCGATACGGAAAACGAAGGTGTGCTTTCTCCATGAAAAGGACAGAGTCCAAAGTAGTTTCGGCCTTGCTTCTTTAATTGAACATAATCACCTATGACTTCAACGATATCTGCCGACTTTTGCACCTGATCCACAATTTCATCTGGTATCCGATTTCCCATCTTATAACACTCCGTCGTACATTATTCGATGCTTTAGTGCAAAATCCCTTCATCGTTCGACAGGATTTTTTGCAGCAGTGTAATAAATCGTTCTCGATCTTCTTTATTCAATTTTTTAGGCCCTTTGGCATATACGCCTTTTCTTCTTTGTTTGCCGGAAAAATGACGGCCCTCTAGGGCAAAATCAATCGTGTCTTCTTTGTAAAGACGACCTCTTTCCGACATAACGGAGACATTTCTGTTCAACAGCAGAGATGCTAATCCGATGTCCTGCGTCACAACAATATCTCCCGGTTTCACGTGATTTGCGATATATAAATCAGCAGCTTCTTTATGAGGATCAACATACTTCCATTTTTCTTCATTGCTTCTGGAAAGCTGATAATGTTCAAATGAAGCGACAAAAAGAACTTGAACTTCATACTCGGATGCTGTTTGTAAAATTTCATCTTTTACCGGACAAGCATCAGCATCGACAAAAATCGTCTTTTCTTGTTCATTAAGAAGAGTAATTCTCCATCCCTCCATTAAACTCCTGCATAAAAGCAAGCAAAATCGCACATCCTTTATTATTGTGGATGTATATGAATTTGTCGAAAAATTTCCGGGAGAAATTCTTGACATCTTACCCATAATAGTTTATTCGTATCACACGATCCTTAAACCTAAAATTAATCATTTTATCACAATTTTTTATTATAATACAAACTTCACAAAGATGCTATTGTTTTTCATTATTCCCTTTTGGCACAGCCAAAAACCCAGGATAGAGCGTCCTGAGTTATATGTTTTTTGTTTTGAGATGATGGATAATATTTGCTGTTTCCTCAACCGCTTTATTTGAAACATCAACAACCTGGCAGCCGATCCGATCCACAATCTTTTCGAAATACTCGAGTTCCTCTTTGATTCTGTTGATATTTGCATAAATCGCTTTATCATTAAGCCCGAGTGATTTTAAACGTTCTTTTCTGATATGATTCAGTTTATCAGGGCTAATCTTTAAACCGATGCATTTTTTCGGATCAACGTTAAAGAGTTCTTCCGGCGGATCAACCTCCGGTACAATCGGAACATTGGCAACCTTCAGGCGTTTGTGTGCGAGATATTGAGACAGCGGTGTTTTAGACGTTCTTGACACGCCGATCAAAACGATATCAGCTTTTAAAATTCCTCTTGGATCACGTCCATCATCGTATTTAACTGCAAACTCGATGGCCTCCACTTTTTTGAAATAATCTTCATCAAGCTGGCGCACCCGCCCCGGTTCGTATTTCGCTGTTAAACCGTAGGCTGTTTCCATTTTATCAATCAACGGGCCGATAATATCATAATATAAAACATTTGCTTTTTCCGCTTCGGCTATCAAATATTCTCTGATTTCCGGCACCACGAGTGTAAAACAGATAATGCCGCCGTCTGCCTTTGCAAGTGAAATCACTTCATTGATAGTGCCTATATCTTCAACATAAGGAATTCTTCTTACATGAGTATCATCCGCTGATCCGTTAAATTGGCTGAGTGCTGCTTTTACTACCAATTCAGCCGTTTCACCGACGGAATCCGATACAACATAGATGATGCGGTTATTCATATTATCCCCCCGTTAGTTTGCAATCTTATAGGATTTCATTTTCAGATAAACTGACAAGTATTTTTGTCATATTTGTTTTTGTCACTCTGCCGATCACTTCAAAGCCTTTATCGGTGTCTTTGATGACAGGCAGTGCATCAATTTGTTTTTCTATTAAGTGCTTTGCAATGTCCATCACATAATCCTCGCGTCTGCACACCGTAATGTTCGGCATCCTTGTCATGATGATGTGAACAGGGACCGATGTAAGCTCCTGCTGGCCAATGCTCGCTCTGAGCAAGTCTTTTCGTGAAAGCACCCCGACTAAAACAGCATCGCGGTCCACCACAAACAGAGTACCTACATCTTCTAAAAACATGGTGCAAATCGCATCGTACACAGAAACGTTTTCGTGAATCACTACGGGGATAGATTGAAAGTCTTTCACCTGAAGCTTTTTGAGTTTATCCGCCAAAAGCTGCGTGCCGGTTTTTCCCGTATAGAAATAACCGACTCTCGGGCGCGCCTCGAGGAATCCTGACATGGTGAGTATGGCTAAATCCGGGCGCAATGTCGCCCTGGTTAGGTTCAGCTTTTCTGCAATATGCTCCCCTGTAATCGGCCCGTTTTCTTTTACAATCTGCAAAATATGTTCTTGCCGTTTATTTAGTTCGATCGTACTCACCACCTTTTCACTTCATAGCTATGTAAAGAAATAATAATCCATATTATAACGTAAATATCTTGTAATCAAACAAAAAACTTATAAATGGGGAAAAGACGATTACCGATCACACAGCAACCGCCTTTTCTCTCTTTATTTTACAATAAGGGCATTCATATTCGCAAAGGACTTGATCTCATCCGCCAAGCTTACCATTTGCGCTAAACGATTTGCCTTTAATGACTCATTATCCGCTATAACCATTGTATGATCGAAGTAAGCATCGATCGGTTCTTTTAAGGCTGCAAGTGAAGCAAGCGCCGCCTCATAATCTTTTTTGCTGAAGTTTTCCTGCAGATTTTGCTTCGCTGTTTGGTAGGCATCAAACAGTTTTGCTTCGTATTCATTTTCAAACAGATCAGGCTGAATGTCTCCGGGGACTCCTTTTTTGCTGATAGAGATCACTCGGCCTAACGCTTCGGCTGTTTCCTTAAAGCCAGGTGCACCAAGCTTTTGCTCCAGTACTTGTGCTTTATGCAGCGCAGAGTACGGCTCAAGCTCAGAGCTTTCCAGCACGGCGTCAATGACATCATGTCTGATTTGTTCAGCATTCAAGACATATTTCAAGCGCTGAGTGAAGAAATCCAGCAGTTCATTTTCTTTATTGGTTTGAACGAAAGTAAGCAGCTCTTCAAATGAAATTCCCCAGTTGCGGTCAAGAAGAATCGCAACAATACCGCTTGCTTGGCGGCGCAGTCCGTAAGGGTCCTGGGAACCGGTCGGAATTACGCCGATAGAGAAGAATGAAGCGATTGTGTCAAGCTTATCCGCCATTGCTACAACAGCTCCGGTGAAAGTAGAAGGCGTTTCTCCGCCCGCTGATCTAGGCATATAATGTTCATTAACTGCCGCCGCCACAGCTTCATCTTCGCCAAGCATTCTCGCATACTTTTCGCCCATAATTCCTTGAAGTTCAGGGAATTCATATATCATATGCGTCACAAGGTCGAATTTAGAAATTTCAGCAGCCCGCTTCACATGTTTTAATGTATCTTCATCAGCCTGAAGACGAACGGCAAGTTTCTCTGCGATTGATGTGACTCTTCTAACCTTATCAGCAAGAGAACCAAGCTCTTCATGGAAAACGATATTTTCAAGCTTCTTCACATTTGCATCAATGTTTAGTTTCTGATCTTCTTTGTAGAAGAATGAAGCATCAGATAAACGTGCGCGCAGCACTTTTTCATTACCTCGGGCCACATTTTCAATCGCGTGGCTGTTGCCGTTTCGGACTGTGATAAAGTGAGGCAGCAGGTCACCGTTTTTGTCTTTGACAGGGAAGTAGCGCTGATGCTCTTTCATTGTTGTGACAAGCACTTCTTCAGGAATTGACAGAAACTCGGATTCAAATGAACCGTAAAGAGCTGTCGGGTATTCTACTAAATGATTCACTTCATCAAGAAGGTCTTCGTCAACTGGAATGCTCCAATTGTTTTCAGCAGCCATTGCTTCCAGCTGAGATTGAATCATTTGCTTTCGGACGCTAGGATCAGCAATAACATGCTGTTCTTTCAGCTGCTCTTCATAAGCTGAAGGTGATTCAATTGACACTTCATGTCCGAGGAAACGGTGTCCCTGTGTTGTCCGTCCAGACTCAACGTTTGTGATCGAAAATGGAATGACATCCTGTCCAAATAATGCGACAATCCATTTGATCGGTCGGATATAACGCAAATCTTCATTTCCCCAGCGCATGTTTTTCGGGAAATGCAAGCTTGTAATTAAACCGCTCAATTCTGGCAGAAGCGACTTCGTTTCTTGGCCGGCTTGGAATTTTTGCACGAATACATACTCTATGCCTTTTACTTCTTTGATGTACAGGTCTTCCACATTTGCGCCTTGGCCTTTTGAAAAGCCGATTGCCGCTTTTGTCCAGTTCCCGTCCGCATCAAGGGCAATTTTTTTCGCAGGCCCTTTTGCTTCTTCTTTTATATCATCCTGCTTTTCTGCGACATCCTTAACGAACACAGCAAGACGTCTCGGTGTATTGAAGAGTTTCACTTCACCGTGAGTAATATTTTTTTCTTTAAGCCAGCCTGTCAGCTTGTCGCCAAGCTGAACCATGCTTTCATTCAAAAAGCGCGCCGGCATTTCCTCTAATCCGATCTCTAAAAGTAAATCCTGTTTACTCATGAGAAGAACCCTCCCCTTTAAGCATTGGGAACCCTAGTTTTTCTCGTTCCTCATAGTAGGTTTTTGCTACTTTTCTAGCTAAATTCCGCACTCTTGCGATATAGCCCGTCCGCTCGGTAACAGAGATCGCACCTTTGGCATCAAGCAGGTTGAAAGTGTGCGAGCATTTCAGCACATAGTCATATGCTGGATGAACAAGTCCGTTGTCCATTTGCTTGATCGCTTCTTTTTCATATGTGCTGAACAATTGGAACAGCATATCGACGTCTGATGTTTCAAACGTATAAACAGAATGCTCATATTCAGCCATCATGAATAAATCTTTTACTGTAAACCCTGACGTCCATTCCAAGTCAAACACGTTTTCTTTATCCTGGATATAAGACGCGAGACGCTCAATTCCATACGTAATCTCTACAGAAACGGGTTTACACTCTAATCCCCCGACCTGCTGGAAATACGTAAATTGTGTTATTTCCATTCCGTCAAGCCAAACTTCCCAGCCTAGACCCGCGCAGCCTAAAGACGGATTCTCCCAGTTGTCTTCAACAAAGCGAATATCGTGCTCAAGCGGATCAATTCCAAGAGCACGCAAGGAATCCAAATACAGCTCTTGAATGTTATCAGGTGACGGTTTAATAATGACCTGGAACTGATGATGCTGATACAGTCTGTTCGGGTTCTCCCCGTAGCGGCCGTCTGCCGGACGTCTGGAAGGCTCTACATAAGCCACTTTCCACGGCTCAGGACCGATACTGCGCAAAAATGTATACGGGCTCATCGTGCCGGCTCCTTTTTCTACATCGTAAGCCTGCATAAGCACACAGCCCTGACTGGACCAATGCTTTTGCAAGGTTAGAATCATGTCTTGAATATTCATTTCAAGCACCTCCACTTTTCTTTCATAAGTTGACTGCGGCAGCAACCAAAAAACTCCCGTCTCTATGCTTGCCAGCCGCAAACATAGGGACGAGAGTTCTCCCGCGGTTCCACCCTAGTTGCTGAGAACAAAATCCCAGCCTCTTTTTTAAAATTGCTCAAGAATGCCTTTCGTTGCGTGCTCATCCTTAGCTTACACCGCCCTAAGGTCGCTTTCATGAGGTAAACGCAAGTACTTCTTTCTCTCACTGCAACATATTTTATAATAAATGATCATATAAAAAGATGGACCAAAAGTCAACTTTTGTTTTCACCCATAAGATGTTTCATGCTTTCCATTTGATCTAAAAAGCGCTTTGATTTTAAATACAATCCCGAATATTCTTCGTAATATAAATCAATCACTTGCTTTAATTCAGCTTTTGTTTCCTCTTTTAAGGACACATTGCCGAGCCTCGACAGATCAAAATAGTAAAAGAGTCTTAACAGCCTTGCCGTTTGCGGTTTGATCGGTATCCTGTAAGGATCTTTTTCAAAACAGCGGTGGCATATAAAACCATTATCACGAACAGAGAAATGAAAGGTTCCGTCTTGGCTTTTACAATGTACACAATGATTTAGCTCAGGATACAGGCCCATGACACCGAGCATCTTCATTTGAACAATGAAGGTGATAACATCCGGATCTGTTCCTTCATTCAGCTGTTTTAATGATTCTAATATGAATTCAAATAAATAAGGATTTGGCTTTTTTTCTTCTGTGCCTCTGTCGACTAACTCAGCAATATAGGCAGCATATGCTGTTAAAAACAAGTCTTCCCTGATGCCTCTCATGCTGAGGATCATTTCCCCCTGCTGAAGCGTTCCGAGGCCCGATGTTTTTTGCATTAAGAAAGAACCATACAAAAAGGGCTGGCTGACTGCTGATAAACGGCTGTTCGGTTTTTTGGCGCCTCGTGCCATAACACCTATTTTTCCGTGTTCTCTTGTCAGTAAAGTTACGATTTTATTCGTCTCTCCGTAATCATTTGTGCGAAGAACGATTCCTTCACATTTTGTCAGCATTTCCGCACCTTCCTCAAGCAGGAGCGGCCAAGAGGTTTATAAAATTGGATAATCAAATCGGGCTAGCTCATCTTCTAGTTCTTCGGGTCTTTCCATGTTCTCTTTTTCCAGTTCTTTAAAAAGAAGATACGTATCAACATTTCCTGTTTGAGAAAATACGTTCCAGGTAAAATTCAACACAAGAAACCCACCTTTCTGTAGTTAAACTAGCTTACCTAAACTCCAAATTCTTACCTTTATCTTGACCAGATGTCCTCCATTTCATGTTAAACAAAATTTGCTAATGTATCCCTGTTCCTGTGAGATAATGACACACACAGCTAGAGATTAATATTCGTCCTCTTTAAAGCCAAAATCGCGAAGCTGGGACATTTTATTACGCCAGTCTTTCTGCACTTTCACCCACAATTCAAGGTAGACACGGGAGCCCAACAGTGCTTCAATATCCGCTCTCGCTCTTTTTCCAACCTCTTTTAGAAGGCTTCCTTTTTTACCGATCACGATGCCTTTCTGGGAATCCCGCTCGACCACAATCGTTGCCGCTACGTGCACAGAACCGTTGTCCTGCCCTTTGATGGATTCGATGGCCACCGCAATGCTGTGCGGGATTTCTTCTCTCGTCAAATGCAGCACCTTTTCCCTGATTAATTCAGAAATGATAAATCGCTCAGGGTGGTCAGTTACCTGGTCACTCGGATAGAATTGCGGCCCTTCCGGCAAATACGCTTCAATCTGAGCGAGCAAGGTTTCGATGTTATTTCCTTCTAAAGCAGAAATCGGAACAATTTCCTTAAAAGGATAACGTTTGCGGTATTCGTCAATTAGCAGAAGCAATTGGTCGGGATGAATTTTATCGATTTTGTTTACGATTAAGAATACAGGCGTAGACATCGTCTGCAATTTCTCAATGATGAATTCGTCGCCCTTCCCGTAGCCTTCCTCAGCATTGATCATAAACAAGATCAAATCGACTTCTTTTAATGTATTTTGCGCCACTTTCATCATAAAGTCCCCAAGCTTATGCTTAGGTTTATGAATCCCTGGTGTGTCAATAAAAATGGTTTGTGATGTGCCTGTCGTCAGTACTCCTTGCACCTTGTTTCTCGTCGTTTGGGGCTTATCGCTCATGATCGCGATTTTTTGTCCAATGACTCTGTTCAAAAATGTAGATTTTCCTACGTTTGGTCTTCCAATAATGGATACAAATCCTGATTTAAAGCTTTCGTTCGTCATGTAAATCCTCCGATGAAAATGCGCCTGGCAATAATTCTTCCACAGTCATTTCTTTTATTTGTCCTTGTAAATTAGTCAGTACGACAATAACGTCTTTTGTGCAAAGCTCAGAAATCACCTGGCGGCAGGCTCCGCACGGAGATACCGGTCCAGGGGTGTCAGCCGCAACGGCCAGCATCTGAAACTCTGTATCCCCTTCAGAAACAGCTTTAAATAAAGCGGTACGCTCGGCGCAATTGCACATGCTGTATGCCGCGTTCTCAATATTGCAGCCTCTGTACACTTTTCCATCCTTGGTAAGAAGAGCGGCTCCTACTTGGAATTTGGAATACGGCGCATATGCCATATCACGCGCTTTTAAAGCTTCTGTTATTAATTCTTGTCTGTTCATGTGTACATTCCTCTCTTACCTATAATGGTACCGCTATCACTTTATATTTTACATAATCGCGCGCTTTTTTTCACGCCCATTTCTAAAAATGTAAAATAAATGTAAGAATTTTCAGCCATTACAGCTTTGGCAAAAAAATAAGTAAACCAATGATACACGAAATCACGGCAAAAACGCAAACAGCCCCGGCGGCAGCGTCCTTGGCCGCTTTAGCAAGAGGGTGATGTTTGTCAGTTATTAAATCAACCGTATGTTCAATGGCTGTATTTAAAAGCTCAAGCGAAAACATACCGCCTATCAAAAGGAATATAATCATCCACTCAATCATGCTGAGCTCTACAAGGAAGCCGCAAATGAGAACAGCGCAGGCGGCTGCGGCATGAAATTGGAAATTCCGCTCCGTCCGCGCTGTTTCCCAGATGCCCCGGCCTGCATGCACGAAGCTTTTGAAGAATCGCTTCAGCTCGTTTCTATGATCTTTTGAGTCCATAAGCGTCCAGCAATTCCTTTTGCTTAGTAAACATCTCCTCTTCTTCCTCTTTCGTCATATGGTCATATCCTAAAAGGTGCAGAAATCCGTGTACAGCTAGAAATCCGAGCTCTCTTTTAAAAGAATGATTATACTCCTCTGCCTGCTCTCTTGTGCGATCGGCACTGATGATAATATCACCTAAAACCGGAGGCATTTCGGCGCCCACGATTTCGATCTCGCCTTCCCCCTCTTCTTCAAGAGCAAATGAGATGACATCTGTCGGAGCATCCTTTCCCCGGTATTCTTTGTTAATCTGATGTATGTCATCATTGGAAACAATCGTGACAGAAACTTCAGCCTGATCCTGAACGCCTTCACGCTCAGCGGCAAATTGAAGCAGATTTTCTACTTCTTTGAGCATCTCTTCTGAGACGCTTCCCGTTTCATCAACGATATCAATCAGTAAACTCATCTATTTCACCTTCTTAGTAGCCTCCGGATATTCAATCCGGGAGTGGAAAATTCCTTTTAATGTTGCACAGAGCGTTTTTGCGATTGTATCCAGCTCTTTAAATGTCAAATCGCATTCACTGAACTGTCCGTCCTGAAGCTTATCGGATATAATACCCCGGACAAGCTTTTCAATTCGTTCAGGATTTGGATTATGCATGGATCTGACGGCCGCTTCAACACTGTCGGCCACTGATATAATTGCGGCTTCCTTTGACTGCGGCTTCGGCCCCGGATAACGGAACTCTTCCTCTGTAATCTGGTCGCCTTTTTCCTTCGCTTTATAGTAAAAAAACTTTAAAAGCGAGGTTCCATGATGCTGCTCAGCAATATCGACAAGCTCTTTCGGAAATTTATAGCTTCTCAGCATATTCGCACCGTCTGTCGTATGCGAGATAATAATATTTTTACTCAACTGAGGTGACAGCTTGTCATGCGGATTGTCAATATTCATTTGGTTTTCAATAAAATATTGCGGGCGCTTTGTTTTTCCGAGATCGTGATAATATGCGCCGACTCTTGCAAGCAAACCATTAGCCCCAACCGCTTCACAGGCTGCCTCTGATAAATTGGCAACCATTACACTGTGATGATATGTACCTGGTGTTTCTGTCAGTATTTTGCGCAATAGCGGATGGTTAGGGTTAGACAGCTCGAGCAGCCTCATGGTGGATAAAATGCCAAAGCCCGTCTCAAAAAACGGCATCAGGCCGATGATCAATACAGATGAAGCAAACCCCGACACAACCCCCATGAGCATTAACGTGCCGATTTCAAGACCCGACAGCGCAGTGTTCTGGATCAATAATAAGGATAGAACGACAACCATATTAATAAACGCCACGAAAAGTCCGGTCTGCAAAATCTTTGATCTTGCATTGTGTTTTCCTAAAAATAATACACCTGAAATGCCGCTGATCAAATAATAAATCCCTATGACATAATTGAATGTTCCTGTCACACCCTGATTAAACATCATACTTCCGCAAATCGCAAGAATGATACTTCCCAAAATGGCAATGCGTTCATTCATCAGCAGTTTGATTAAGATGGCGCCGGCCGCAATGGGGACCAGATAGCCGATATTATTATACTCCATCTTCTGAAACAAACTGACAACCTCCATGATCACAAGCAAAAGTGTTGTGATTATGGAGAATAACAGAATGGATTGGTTTTTAAACTTCAGATTTTGTTTCTGTTTTTCAAAATAATATACAAGTGTTGCAATGAAAAGTCCGATCATAATCAATAGCCCGCTGATCGGTTTAAAGAGATTTGAGTTATTTAATAACCCGGTCAGCTCAAGTTTTCTGTACACTTCCCGATCAATGAGGTCATTTTCTTCCACGAGCACTTGCCCCTGTTTGATTTGAACCTGCTGGACATTATCTGAGGCTTCCTGCCGTTTTGCCTCTGTTGCTTTCGGATCGAAGACGTAATTCGGAATAATAGCAAAACGCCCGATTTCTGTCGCAGCTCCCAAGTATTTAGAAGGAATAGAATTGCTCTTTAGCTCTTTTTCTACCTTATCCTTTGCATCAGATAGTTTATCCGAGGGGATTTCACTGCTCATGACCGTATTTACTGCGGTAATGACCGTATCTCTGACAAAAGAAAAGTCTTCACTGTCTGCTTTCAGCAATGTCTTGATGGAATCCTCCGATATAGAATCATTCACATCTGATGTCAATTTGTCCTTTACAGATTTGACCATTGATTTTTCCGATGGTGATTTACTGCCTTCTTCCGATGATTTTTTCACTTCACTAATACTGTCGAATATTGATGACACAAGGTCAATCCGATTGTCTGTATATTCTTTTTTTAATGTATATTGATCTTCAACCGCGTCCTCAGCGGCTTGCTTTTTTTCCTCTGTGGCTTTTTGATCTTCTACGGTTGCCGGAGCGTAAATGGTCTTGTCGCTGACTGAAAACAGGTCTAAATCAAGTGTTTCCGGCTTAACATGTACAAAGAGCAAAGCAAACATAATGGCAGCCAGCAGAAGATACAGCAGTACATGCATGGAGCGGGCATTTTTAAAACTGCTCCATTTTTTTGAGCTGCTTTTGGTCTTAGCCTTCTTTTTCAACACAAGAACCTCCTCTTGAAACATCAAGCCCATAAGCAATCATAAAAATGACCCGATAACGCGCGATCGGGTCATTCAGCATTAATTTTGCTTATCGTATGCTTCAATAATTTTCGCAACAAGCGGATGTCTGACCACGTCTGTCTGGTCTAGCTCAATCATAGAAATGCCGTCTATTCCTTTCAGCATCTCCTTCGCTACTGCAAGTCCCGATTTGACGCCTTTCGGCAGATCAATTTGGCTGACGTCACCTGTAATGATCATTTTAGAGCCAAAACCCAGTCTCGTCAAAAACATTTTCATTTGAGCAGGCGTGGTATTCTGTGCTTCATCAAGTATAACATAAGCATCATCGAGCGTCCGCCCCCTCATATATGCGAGCGGAGCAATTTCAATGATGCCTCTTTCCATCAGACGTTCTGTATGATCTGCCCCAAGCACATCATGGAGAGCGTCATACAGCGGGCGCAAATAAGGATCTACTTTTTCTTTTAGGTCACCTGGGAGAAAACCAAGGCTTTCACCGGCTTCCACGGCAGGTCTTGTTAAAATGATTTTTTTGATATGTCCGTTTTTTAAAGCATGGACTGCTTTTACGACAGCCAGGTACGTTTTCCCGGTTCCCGCCGGACCAATGCCGAATACAAGGTCATTCCGCTTCATAGCGGCCACGTATTCCCGCTGTCCCATTGTTTTTACACGGATTGATTTGCCTTTTGCGTTTTTTGTAATTTCTTCTTCATACATGCTTTCAAAGTATTCAAGTTCATTCTTCTTTGCCATTTTGATGGCGTAAATCACATCACGTTCAGAGATCTCTATCCCCTTGCGAATTAAAGCGAGGAGCGATCCCAGCAGCCTGTCTGCAATCTGAAACGATTCATCATCGCCTGAAACATAAATCGTCTCGCCGCGCGTAATGATATTTACATTCAGATCTTTCTCCATCAATTTCAAAAAAGAATCTTGGTTCCCGAAGAGTGAAAGCGCCTCGTCCGGGTTTTTCAGTTTTTGATTCATCGCAAGTAAATGTTCTGTCATTCTTCAGTCTCCCTGACAATAGGTGTGGTTTGAACGATATCTTCTATAACTTGGTAGAGAATAATCAACTTTACTTTACCATTCTCAACAGTCTGGTGCAAAACTTTTTCACTTTTCACCTCGCCGTTTTCGCCTATTTTATCCTCTACATCCTGTTTACCCAATTTAATGCCTTCTTGAACTGCTTCTTCTTTTGTATATTTTCGCAAAGCCTCTTCACTTTCTCTCGTTTGCTCTTTGACATAGGATACAGGGAGCTTAAATCCGAGAAAATGAAGCGAATGCTTTTCTTGTTCTGTTTTTGGATGCTTCAATTCCTCTTTTTTAAACGTCATCCCCCAGATCGGGATTGCCAAAGAACCAAAAGAAAGCTTGTGCTTTGTCCTTACTTTGCCCGTATAGACGTTAAATAATGTTTCAAGCGGGACTGTCACTTCTGATCTATACCAGGTTTCTCCGTAAATTTCTGCTTTTGAGGCGACTTCCTGCTGATGGTCTTCGCTGCCGATCAATCCCGAAACAAGTAGCTGCCCCTTTTCAACATGATCGTGTATGGCGGCCATGGGCTGTCCTTTTTGCACAAACATTCTCGTAATGGTTGCTTTCTTTTTGGCGACAATATTGCGCGGGCTAACATACTTTTCTTTTTCGGGCTCATTTTTCTCCACAACTTTCATGTGAATGGTCGTCCCCTTCAGATCAACTCCGACCCAAGTGATATTGTCTATTCCATTAGTTAATGATTTCTGTATTTTTTCGGGCGACATCATTAAAAACTGCAGACGGCCCTTTTTGACGCCGATTTCATTAAGATGCTGCCTCATTTGATGTTCTGTTTCAGGCTTAGCGCCTGTCACATCAATTTTCCACACCATATTGGACAGCAAAAACAAAAGGATGAAAAAAATCGCAAAACCGATCGTAAACCCTATATTCAGCTTTGATTTCAGCAACAGGAAGGGAAAACCCTTCCGATTGATAAATCGGGCTTTACATTTAAATTTACTTCTCACCCGCCGAAAGGCATGTACATCCTGAAGCTGTATATATAACGATACGGCTTCTTTCTTTTTTTTGACATGAAAGACCGGAATCCCCTGTCTTGTGCATTCATTAAGGAGCCGCTCAATCCCTCTTCCCGTCAATTCAAGCTGGACCTTACCCGAAAAAAAAGACAGCCATTTATTTTTCACAACATTTCCCCCTCGGCTTTATGACTCAACATATCGAACGACATCAATCGTACCCTCCAAAAGTATCTCTTCCGGAAGAATCGCCTTGATGACAAAATTTTTACCAGATATGATGCACTGGCCCTGCTTCAGCATCAGCCTCACTTCATTCTCACTGAAAAGCAAAAGACCTCTGTGGTTTTCTATGTAGATATGAAGTCTGCCAACCATTGTAATCCTCGGCAGATCCATCATAACGTCCGGGGGAATTTCCAATGCTCTTGTCAGCCAAGCTTTCATACGATTCTTTCTTTGCCCCATACAAAAAGAACCCCCTTTCATCTCATATGTATGATTTGAAAGGAGGTTCTAACACTTTAATTTTTACGGGCCGAGCGCATCGTACGGTGAGGTTTTTTCGCCCGTGGAGGCCCGAACACCTCTCCTAGAACGATCCCCTGTACGACGGTGTCTTTATTCACCTGAAGCATTTTTTGTTTTGTGTATACTGTTTTTTGTTTGGCAGCAGCAAGATCTCGTTCCAGCCCTTTCAGGTTTCTTGCTGTTTCCCTGCGTCTTTCTTCCGCTTCCCGTCTTGCCTGTTCCATACGGTTAGGGATAGGTACAGGGGCATCTTCTTTTGACTGCTTCTTTTGAGGAGAAGCAGATTGCACGTGTTGAGGTTTTTTTCTTTTTTGGCTGTTTTGCTTTTCTTCTTTGCTCTTTTTGCCGAAAATCGCAGAAATGATTCCGATGATCGCTGCAATAATAAGCGGATTGGTCAGTAAATCTTCCATCAGCGTTCTCCCTTCTTAGAGAGATTATGATTTGCGGTCTTCATCCGAAGGGTCTTTCGTCAGCTTGCCGAATGAATCACGCATTTCTGTGTCAGCATCGATGTTCTTGATATTCATGTAATCCATGACGCCAATATTCCCTTCACGCAAAGCTTCTGCCATCGCAAGCGGCACTTCCGCCTCGGCTTCTACCACTTTCGCGCGCATTTCTTCTACGCGGGCACGCATTTCCTGTTCTTGAGCGACAGCCATCGCACGTCGTTCTTCCGCTTTTGCCTGCGCGATGTTTTTATCAGCCTCGGCCTGATCGGTTTGTAAAATTGCACCGATGTTTTTGCCGATATCTACATCTGCAATATCAATTGAGAGAATTTCAAACGCAGTTCCTGAGTCCAATCCTTTTCCAAGGACTGTCTGAGAAATCATGTCAGGGTTTTCAAGCACTTTTTTATGATTGCCAGATGAACCGATTGTAGAAACGATCCCCTCACCTACACGAGCTACAATGGTTTCTTCTCCTGCTCCCCCGACGAGGCGCTCGATATTCGCTCTTACTGTGATTCTCGCTTTCGCTTTCACTTCAATCCCGTCCATTGCGACACCGGCAATGAACGGTGTTTCAATCACCTTAGGATTAACGCTCATTTGAACAGCTTCCAACACGTCCCGGCCTGCAAGATCAATGGCAGCACAGCGCTCGAATGTGAGTTCAATGTTAGCTCGCTGAGCGGCGATAAGCGCGTTGACGACTCTGTCAACATTACCTCCAGCCAGGTAGTGGCTTTCAAGCTGGTTTGTTCCAACATTAAGTCCCGCTTTATGGGCTTTAATCAGCGGGTTAACAACCCGATTCGGAATGACACGGCGAAGCCTCATCCCAACTAGAGTGAAAATGCTGATTTTCACTCCGGCTGCCAAAGCTGAAATCCAAAGCATTACAGGCACAAATGTAAAAAATACTGCCAAAACAATGATCGCTACTGCGACAATTGCCAGAATCATAAGTGTTGACGGATCCATATAACTTCTCCTCGTTTCTATTTAAATTTCTCTCACGACAATGCGTGAGCCTTCTACTTTAATCACTTTTACTTTTTTATCTTTTTCTGTAAACGATCCCTCCGAAACAACGTCAAGGCGTTCATCATCAATAATCACGGTACCGGAAGGACGCAGCGGTGTAAAGGTTATACCCACTTTTCCCATTAAGTCCGTGCGCGTTTGATTTGAAACGTAGCCGCTCTCCGTGTTTGTAGAATCATTTAATATCAATTTCTTAAAGAATTTCATACGCTTTCCCAACACCCTTGTCAGTAAAATAAAAGCTGTAATCGAAACAGCTGAGGCGATCAAGAGAGAAACCGCCATGACAGTGAAGCTCCCCGCGGCTAAAAACAGGCTCGCAATAATCGCTCCCAAGCCCAGTAATCCAATGATTCCTCCGGGAAGAAAAATCTCAAGCAGAATGAGAATCACCCCTGCTATAAAGAGGAGAACCGTCTCATACCCGGCAAGACCGGCTGCAAGATGCCCGTAAAAGAACAGCAATAACGCAATGAGTCCAGCCGTTCCAGGGAGGCCGACACCCGGGGAAAAAAGCTCCACCGTCAGACCTAAAAAAGCGATTGTCAGCAGAATAGGGACAATGACCGGATTCGTCAGCCATCTTGCTGTCTTTTCCGCAAAGCTCTCCTTTGCGTAGCTGATCTGCGCCTTTTCGAGCCCAAGCTTCTTTACGAGCGTGGACAAATTGTCAGCAGTGCCTTCTGAATAGCCTACCTCAATTGCCTTGTCTGCGTTAAGTGTCAACAGATCTCCCTTAGGCGCGCCGACTTCCTTGGCACCTATATCCGGGTCAGCCATTGCGAGCGCATATTTTGGATCGCGGTTATTTTTCACTGCGGCATCTTCCATCTCTGCCAGCCAAAGTGATTGAGCTTTTTGGTCAGCGGCATTGCCTTGGCCATCAACAATCGCGGCGGCTCCCATTTTTCCGCCAGGCGCCATATAAATGTGATCTGCTTGAAGTGCAATATATGCACCAGCAGACAACGCGCGTTTGTTGACATATGCAGTTACGGGGATCTCGCTTTCGGTTATCAAATCGGCCATATCTATAGCAGATTTGACCAATCCCCCCGGGGTATTGATATCGAGAATAATATGGTCTGCATGTGCATCCTTTGCATCTTGTAACGAACGGGACAAAAACGAGGCGAGACCCTGTTCGACATTTTTTTCTACCGGAATCACATAAACAGTTTGTTTTTCTGCTTTTGCGTTCAGTTGTACGCCTAATAAAGAAAGCAAAAATATACTCAAAAGAGCAGCACGGAATCCTTTGATTTGAAGCAAGGGCGGTGTATCCCTCCTTCCTTTTATAATAAGTGCCTTCTCTTCATACGTAACAAATGTATCAAAGGTTTCATTTTTTTATGTATAAAAAAAGACATCTCTCTTAGAAAGATGTCCTTTTCTTTGCCATTTAAGACAGTTGACTGCTCACAAGCTTATTAATTAAACTTCCGTCAGCTTTACCTTTTACTTTAGGCATAATTGCCCCCATCACTTTGCCCATGTCCGCTTTTGAGCTCGCACCGACCTCCGCGATGGTTTCATTTACGATTGTACGCAGCTCTTCTTCTGACAGCTGCTCAGGTAAATAAACTTCTAAAATGTCCAGCTCTTTTTGAACTTTATCTACTAAATCTAAACGATTAGCGTTTGAAAATTCCTGGAGGGAGTCTTTACGTTGCTTAAGTTCACGAGAAAGGACAGTGAGTTCCTCATCCTCGGTCAAACTGTCTTTCTTAAGCTTAATTGCTTCATTTTGAAGTGAAGCCTTAACCATTCGAACGACAGTCAGTTTGTCTTTCTCACGGTTTTTCATATACAGCTTCATATCCTGGTTGAGACGCTCAAGAAGACTCATAAATCCACCCTCTTTTAGAATTTGCGTTTTCTAGCAGCTTCAGACTTTTTCTTGCGCTTTACGCTAGGTTTTTCATAAAATTCACGCTTTCTTGCTTCTTGCAAAGTACCTGTCTTTGATACACTGCGTTTGAAGCGACGAAGAGCATCTTCAAGCGATTCGTTTTTTCTAACGACCGTTTTTGACATTCTCTTTCCCTCCCTCCGAATACACCAATCGACTACCTTTAAGTTACACATATAAACATGTACTTTGACATTATAATATAAGCCATCAGTCAGGTCAACTAAGTGAGTTCACTTTTCCGTCATGAGTGCGACTGCCTGTCTATATAATGAAAGAAAGGGGTTGGTGAATAGGATGTTAATTCTGATTAGCTTTACTGCTCTTATATTATTCTTTCTCGCAGGCATGAACATGCTTCGAAAGGGCTTAATTTCAATGGCGTACTCAAAAATTGAAGAACGTTTGCTTTTATTTACAGACCATCCGTTAAAAGCGTTTCTTATCAGTATTGTATTTACGGGGATACTTCAGAGCAGCTCAGCCTTTATGGTCATTGTCATCGGCTTTGTAAGTGCGGGCGTTCTTTCTTTTAAGCGGACGATCCCGATGATTCTGGGGACAAATGTTGGCTCTACTTTTACAACTGAATTTATTGCTATCAAAATGGATATTGTGATTTGGGTTCTTTTAATAGGAGGTTTATTGTTTTTTCTGACTGGCAGGTATCCTTTGAAACAGCTGGGAACAAGCTTCCTTGGACTGGGCATCATCTTCTTTTGCATCAGCGGATTCAGCCATCTTGCCGGGCCGCTGACAAAGCTGAAAACGGGCGCCGACGTTCTATACCATGTTAACGATTCAAACTGGTCCGCTTTGCTCATCGGGATGGTGTTAACTGCCATCATTCACTCCAGTTCTGTCTGTATCGGCATTTTGATGAGTTTTATGAATGAAGGGATTATCGGACTGACACAGGCGATGAGCGTCGTACTCGGATCAAATATCGGGACATGCATTACAGCTGTCATGGCTGCTGTATCCGGCGGATATGCGGCGAAACAGACAGCGTATGCCCATGTGGTATTTAACGTGCTAGGGGTCGCTCTAGTATTGCCTTTTCTGACCGCAGCGACCGGCTTTGTAGAACAGTTATCACCTGATCCTGCCCAAAGGATTGCTCATTTCAGCCTTTTATTTAATGTGGTGACAGCTCTTTTGTTTCTTCCGCTTACAAACTTGTTTTACCGATTGATTCACCTTCTTATCCCGGCTAAATAAAAAACCGGTACATTTTAATGCACCGATTTTTTAGGTTAAGAAGACAAACGCATGTGTTCAGTTATTTCATCCTCAACCACACGGACAAACTGTCCTTCGTTGTAAGGATAACCTGCTTTTAGGATTTTGACTTTTACGATTTTGCCGATCATATCTTCCGTGCCTTTGAAAACAACCTTCATATAGTTGTCTGTGTAACCGACAAACATGTTCTCTTCTTCTGTTTCTTTATAGGCTTCCTCAGGAATAATCTCAAGCACTTCATTTTCATACTGAGAAGCGTATTCTTTTGCAAGCTGGTCAGAAAGAGCAATCAGGCGGTGCACACGTTCGTTTTTCACGTTTTCATCCACTTGGTCTTCCATTCGCGCAGCTGGTGTTCCTGTACGTTTACTGTAAGGGAAAACATGCAGTTCAGAGAATTTATGTTCTTTAATAAAGTTATAGGTTTCCATAAATTCTTCTTCTGTTTCTCCAGGGAATCCGACGATGACATCAGAAGTAACAGCTAAGCCTGGCAGTGCTTTTTTCAATTTATTTAAACGGTCTGCAAAGAATTCCATTGTATATTTGCGTCTCATCCGTTTAAGCACTGTGTTTGATCCGGATTGGATCGGAATATGCAAATGATTCACTATCTTATCTGAGCGGTCTAAGACCTCGATCACTTCGTCAGTGATTTGGCTGGCTTCGATTGAAGAAATTCTGATCCGTTTCACGCCTTCCACACGGGTGTCTAATTCGCTCAAAAGCTTCGCGAAGTTGTAATCTTTCATATCTTCGCCGTAGCCGCCTGTATGAATACCCGTAAGAACAATTTCCTTATATCCGGCATCAACAAGCTGCTGCGCTTGTTTAATGACTTCTTCAGGGTCGCGGGAGCGGAGCAGGCCGCGCGCCCACGGAATGATACAGAATGTGCAGAAATTATTGCAGCCCTCCTGTATTTTCAATGACGCTCTTGTGCGGTCCGTGAAAGCAGGCACATCAAGCTCTTCATATACTCTTGCTTTCATGATGTTGCTGACGCCATTAATCGGCTGGCGTTCTTCTCGGTATTGGTCAATGTAGCCAAGCATTTTTTCACGGTCCTGTGTTCCAACTACAATGTCGACACCGGGGATCGCCATAATCTCAGCAGGTGAGGTTTGCGCGTAGCAGCCTGTGACACAGATGACACCGTCAGGATTTTGACGAATGGCTCGTCTGATCACTTGGCGGCTTTTTTTATCTCCCGTATTTGTAACCGTACATGTATTAATGACATATACATCAGCTGTTTGTTCAAAGTCTCTTCTTTCATAGCCCGCTTCTTTGAAAAGCTGCCAGATTGCTTCTGTTTCATAATGGTTGACTTTACAGCCAAGCGTATGGAAAGCAACAGTTGCCATTACTGATCACCTCTTAATAACTCTGTTTGATAAGAAATCGCGCTCAACGCGTATAGCGGAGCGGTTTCTGTCCTTAAAATTCTCGGTCCAAGGCCGCACGGCACACCGTCTTGCTCTGTGAGCCGTTCAACCTCCGCTTCTGTTAAACCGCCTTCGGGACCAAATACGATCAATAGAGATGATCCTTTCGGAAGGCTGCTTACAATCGCGCTGAATGTGCTTATTTCCCCTTGCTTCGATGACTCCTCGTATGCAACGACACATTTATCGAAATCCTGCATCCTTTGAAGAAGCTGCTGAAAAGAATGGACATCCATCACTCGCGGCACTTCGTTACGGTACGATTGCTCAGCCGCTTCCTTTGCAATTTTCGTCCATCTTTCCCGCTTTTTCTTTGCCTTTTTGTCATCCAGCTTGACAACAGAACGCGCGGCTTGGAAAGGAATAAAGGCATAAGCTCCGAGCTCAGTCCCCTTTTGGATAATCCATTCAAGCTTATCTCCTTTCGGAAGGCCGCTCGCAATATAGACCTTTATCGGAAGCTCTCTGTTTTCATTCGTCCATTCTATCACAAGGCAGGACACTTTATCTTTGGAAACAGATTGAAGTTCACATTTTGCCTCGAAGCCGTCTTGAGAGCAGCAGATAATCTGATCTCCCTCATTCATTCTCATCACGTTCACAATATGATGAACATCTTCGCCGGTAATCGAAAAAGCCGGCGCTTCCTCTATTTGCTGCTTCGTGAGCTCGATAAAATATCGTTGCATACGCTGTGACACCTACTAACTATTATTTTTTCGCAATAATGCTGACCCAATCTTCCATTGAAAGGATTTCTACAATGGTAAAGCCAGCTTGTTCCAGTGCTTCTTTTACTTCTTGTTTTTTATGACCGATGATTCCTGACGTAATAAAGTGGCCGCCCTCTTTTAACAGGCTGTACGCTTGTGAAGTAAAGCGAAGAATGACTTCAGCCAAAATATTGGCCACAATCACATCATGTTCCCCTTCAATCCCGTCTAACAAATTGTTTTGCTTCACTTGAGCAATATCGCTGACTTTGTTCAGCTTGAGATTGAGGCGTGCACTTTCTACAGCCACGGGATCAAGATCGTAGGCATGAACCGATTCAGCCTCAAGCATTGCAGCCGCAATACTTAAAATTCCCGAACCAGTGCCCACATCAATCACCTTATCACCCTTTTGCACAAAGCGTTCAAGCGCCTGAATGCAGAGTACGGTTGTCGGATGTGTCCCTGTGCCGAAAGCCATTCCCGGGTCCATTTCAATAATCAGTTCATCAGTATGGACCGGCGTATATTCCTCCCACGTCGGCACAATTGTAAACTTTTCAGAAATTTTCACAGGATGATAATACTTTTTCCAGGCAGTCGCCCACTCTTCTTCATTTACTTCAGAAATAGTGATGTGGTTTCTGCCCAAATCAATATTGTAAAGAAGGAGATTATTAATCGTTTCTTTAATGCCGTCTACAGTTTCGCCCAGAAAACTGTTAACCGGCAGATATGCTTTGACAATGACACCCTCATCTGGGTAATCATTGGGGTCGAGCTGGTAGATTTCCCCGTACACATTCTCACGTTCTTTAATTAAATCAAGCGGGTCCTCTATCACAACCCCACTTGCACCAGCTTCATGCAATATATTTGAGATAGGTTCGACCGCTTCATGTGTTGTGTGAATGCTTAATTCGGACCATTTCAAAACTACCAACTCCTCATCCAATAATTAATCGCCTTTAAACGCGCGTTTTACCTTGTCAAAGAAACTCATTTCCTGTTCGTCAGGCAGGTTTCCGCTGACTTCGGCAAATTCGCGGATAATGTCTTTTTGTTTATCAGTCAGATTTGTCGGCGTAACGACGCGGACGACGATATGCTGGTCACCCTGTCCATAGCCTCTGACATTTTGAACGCCTTTGCCTCTTAATCTGAATTTCGTTCCTGTTTGTGTACCGGCCGGAATTTTCAATTTCACTTTTCCATGCAGCGTCGGCACTTCTACCTCATCTCCAAGAGCAGCCTGAGCAAACGTTAACGGCATTTCACAGTAAATATCATCGCCGTCACGCTCGAAGAACTCGTGTGCGCGTACATGGAACACGACAAATAAATCCCCGGCAGGGCCGCCGTTTATTCCTGGTTCACCCTGTCCCGAGAGACGAAGCTGCTGCCCGTCATCTACACCGGCTGGAATTGTCACATTGATTTTCTTGCGTTTTTTGATTTTTCCTTTGCCGCCGCAGTCCGCACATTTGTTTTTAATTATTTTGCCTGTACCTTCACAGTGGTGGCAGACCCGTCTGTTAACGACTTTTCCAAACGGTGTATTTTGCTCCACGTTTAACTGGCCGGAGCCTCCGCAGTGGGAGCATGTTTCTGGATTTGTTCCAGGTTTCGCACCTGAGCCTTTACATGTTTCGCACGTTTCCTCGCGGGGAATTTCGATGGTTGTTTCTTTACCGAAAGCAGCATCCTCAAACGACAGGGTCATCGTATACTGTAAATCAGCACCCTGGCGCGGAGCGTTGGGATCTCTTCGTCTTGTGCCTCCGCCGAATATACTTGAGAAAATATCATCGAAACCAAAACCGCCGAAATCGCCGCCGCCAAAACCTCCGCCGCCGAAGCCTTGGTTAGGATCAGTGTGACCAAATTGATCGTAATGCGCACGTTTTTGGTCATCTGACAGCGTTTCGTATGCTTCTTTTACCTCTTTAAATTTTTCATCTGATCCGGCTTCTTTGTTAATATCAGGATGATATTTTTTTGACAGCTTCCGATAAGCTTTTTTAATTTCATCCTTTGAAGCGCTCTTACTTACTCCCAGCACTTCATAGTAATCACGCTTACTCATCTCGCTTCACTCTCCCGAATTTCTCACATAAATTAGATTGTATCATTTTGAATTATGATTTTTCAATTCCTTTTATCCCGGGCAAGAAAAAAAGTCAAAGCCAAGAGATGCCTGACTTTGACTTTCTAATCATTGAATCAGATTATGAAATGTGTTCTTTTCGGTCAGCTCCGGAAGCGGGGCTGACACTAAAAAGAACTTATTTTTTGTTTTGGTCGTCGTTTACTTCTTCGTATTCAGCGTCGACAACGTTGTCATCCGCTTTGCCTTCAGCGTTTGCTCCGCCTTGAGCTTGCTGTGCTTTAGCAGCTTCTTCATAAAGCTTCATAGAAAGCTCTTGAACGATTGTTTGAAGCTCATCTTTTTTCGCTTTGATCTCTTCAAATTCGTTTTTCTCAATCGCTGCTTTTAAAGCATCTTTGGCATCGTTGGCTTTTTTCACTTGTTCTTCGTCCACTTTGCCTTCAAGATCTTTTAATGTTTTCTCAGTTTGGAAAACAAGCTGATCTGCTTCGTTGCGGACTTCGATTTCTTCTTTTTTCTTCGCATCAGCGTCAGCATTTTCTTCCGCTTCTTTTACCATGCGTTCGATCTCTTCATCTGAGAGACCTGAAGAAGATTTGATTGTAATGTTTTGTTCTTTTCCTGTGCCTAAGTCTTTTGCTCTTACGTTTACGATACCGTTTTTGTCAATATCGAAAGAAACTTCGATTTGAGGCACGCCGCGCGGTGCTGGCGGGATATCAGTAAGCTGGAAGCGGCCGAGTGTTTTGTTGTCGGCAGACATTGGGCGCTCACCTTGCAGAACATGGATATCAACAGCTGTTTGGTTATCAGCAGCAGTTGAGAACACTTGAGATTTGCTTGTCGGGATCGTCGTGTTGCGGTCGATCAGTTTTGTAAACACGCCGCCCATTGTTTCGATACCGAGAGAAAGCGGTGTAACGTCAAGAAGAACAACGTCTTTTACGTCACCTGTGATAACGCCGCCCTGAATCGCAGCACCAAGCGCTACAACTTCATCCGGGTTTACGCCTTTATGCGCTTCTTTTCCAGTTTCTTTTTTGATTGCTTCTTGTACGGCAGGGATACGAGTTGATCCGCCGACAAGGATGACTTTGTCGATTTCGCTTGCAGAAAGTCCTGCATCTTGAAGCGCTTGACGGACAGGACCCATTGTGCGCTCTACTAAATGAGAAGAAAGCTCTTCGAATTTAGCGCGAGTTAATGTAAGTTCAAGGTGAAGGGGTCCTGCTTCTCCAGCTGTGATAAACGGTAAAGAAATTTGCGTAGAAGATACGCCGGAAAGATCTTTTTTCGCTTTTTCAGCTGCGTCTTTCAAACGCTGAAGCGCCATTTTGTCTTTTGATAAATCAATGCCGTTTTCTTTTTTGAATTCAGACACAAGATGATCGATGATAACTTGGTCAAAATCGTCCCCACCCAGACGGTTGTCGCCGGCAGTTGAACGAACTTCGAATACACCGTCGCCAAGCTCAAGGATGGAAACGTCGAATGTACCGCCGCCAAGGTCGTATACTAGGATCGTTTGATCTTCATCTGTTTTATCAAGTCCGTATGCAAGCGCTGCTGCAGTCGGCTCGTTGATGATACGTTCTACTTCAAGACCTGCAATTTTACCAGCGTCTTTTGTTGCTTGACGCTCAGCATCGTTAAAGTATGCAGGAACTGTGATAACTGCTTTTGATACTGTTTCGCCAAGATAGCTTTCAGCGTATGATTTAAGGTGTTGAAGGATGATAGCAGACACTTCTTGTGGAGTGTAATCCTTTCCTTCAATTTCAACTTTATAATCAGTACCCATATGACGTTTGATAGACATAATTGTGTTAGGGTTTGTAATAGATTGACGTTTAGCCACTTCCCCTACTTGACGTTCGCCGTTTTTAAATGCAACAACTGATGGCGTTGTGCGGTTTCCTTCAGCGTTAGCAATAACTTTAGGCTCGCCGCCTTCAAGCACTGCCACACATGAGTTTGTTGTTCCTAAGTCGATTCCGATAACTTTACTCACTTGAATAACCTCCTGCTATGTAATTATTGATTCACTTTGACCATGGAAGGGCGAATGACGCGATCCTTCAGCTTATAGCCTTTTTGCATTTCCTCAACAACAATGTTTGAGCCGTAGTTTTCGTCTTCAGCCTGCATAACAGCTTGGTGCAGATTAGGATCAAATTCCTGCCCTACAGCTTCGATGGCTTCGACGCCTTCTTTTTTCAAGGCTTCTACGAGCTGACGGTGGACCATTTCCATTCCCTGGAGCAAACTTTTCGTCTGTTCATTGTCGGCTTCAACCTGAAGCGCTCGTTCAAAGCTGTCAAGAGCCGGCAGTAAATCAGTCACGATATTTTGAGAACGGTATTTTTGGGACGCTTCCATCTCTAAACGGCTGCGTCGTTTATAGTTTTCAAAGTCTGCTTGAACACGCAAAAGTTTGTTTTCTTTTTCCTCAAGCAAACCTTGCAATTCGTTAATTTGGTTTTGAAGAAGTTCGCTTTCATTTGTTTCTTCCTGATGTTCATCAGCGGCAGCTTGTTCTTCAATGATTTCTTGCTCTTCTGTTTCGTTTTGTTCAACGGTTTGTTTTTCTTCTGACATTGTGTTCACCTCCCTCAAAGTGTAAGGAGAAGGACAGGTGCTGCCCTTCGATAAAATTTGCCAAAATTCCCTTATTCATCATACAGACTTGTTAATGCTTTTGACAAGTCCGAAGTCACATGCTGAAGCAGGCTGACAACCCTGGAATAATTCATGCGGGTCGGGCCGATAATCGCAATTGAGCCGATCTGCTTCTGGTCTACGGAATAAGAAGCCGTAATCAGACTGCAATTTTCCATCTCTTCATAGTCGTTTTCTTTTCCGATTTTAATCGAAATTCCCGTGTGCGGGGATTGAACCAGCTTTAAAACATCCTGTTCTTTCTCAATTAATGAAAGCAGCGACCGAACTCGGGTGATATCATGGAACTCAGGCTGGTTCAGCATATTGATTTTCCCGCCAAAAAACAACTTTTCAACGTGATTTGTGGAATGAAAGGTTGAACGAAGCGCGTCGAGTATATTGTCATAGTTTTTAATGTGCTGTCTTAGGTACATGACAACTTCCTTAAATATGCGCTCATTCAGTTCATCCATTGGAACGCCGCTTAAACGGTCGTTCAGTATATTTACCAGTTTTTCAATATCAGACAGATCCATTTTGGTCGGAAAGTTAATCGTTTTGTTTTCCACATGCCCCGTATTGGTAACGAGAATCGCTACCGCCATATCAGGCTGAATCGGAATGATTTGAATCTGTTTAAGGTAATTCTCACTCAGCTTCGGCCCGAGTACGATGGATGTGTAATTCGTCAGATCGGACAAAATTTGCGCTGATTTTTGAACTGTCTTCTCCAGCTCGAAAATTTTCTCTTTGAAGATCGAGTGGATTTGGTCCAGGTCGCTTTTCGTCAGTTTGACGGGTGACAGCAAATGGTCAACATAGTACCGATACCCTTTTTCTGACGGAACACGTCCTGAGGATGAATGGGTTTTTTCAATAAAGCCCAATTCCTCCAAGTCAGCCATCTCGTTTCTTATTGTTGCAGAGCTAAATGTGATTTCATCTTTTTTCGAAAGAGTTCTTGATCCCACCGGCTGTGCCGATTTAATAAAATCGTTGATTATAACCTGAAGGATCAGCAGCTGACGATTTGTTAACATCATCATCACCTCTGTTAGCACTCTCAATAAGCGAGTGCTAATTCTATAACAAAAGTATCAAACCACAAGAAAAATGTCAATTATAACTCACCCAAAAAAGCGCCAAAAACTTCATTGCCTAATAATTTCCCTTGATGAGTCAAATAAACGGCAGACTCCGAATTGTGAATCAGCCCTTTTTCAGCGAGGTCTTTTAACACGCTTGGGAAAAGTCCATCCAGGGAACGGCCGTATTTTTCTGCGAATCGTTTTTTGCTGACACCGGCTGTTTTTCTCAAACCTAAAAACATTTCTTCCTCAATCTGTTCTTCTGTTGTTACTTCATGTGTATCTCTGTACGGAAAACCCTTTTCAGCTATCAGGTCAATGTAATGCTTAACAGGTCCGACGTTCACTGTTCGTGTGCCGCCGATATATCCGTGAGCGCCGGCTCCGAAACCGAAATATTGTTCGTTGCTCCAATACGTTAGATTGTGCTTAGATTCCATGCCTGCCTTAGCAAAGTTGCTGATTTCATATTGATGAATGCCGTGAGCTTCCATCTTGCTCATCACCATTTCATACATTTCAGCTTCCTGCTCCTGCGGCGGAAGATGAAGCCGCCCTTTTTGCATCAAATTATAAAATACCGTTTTCGGTTCTACAATAAGGGAGTAAACGGAATAATGCTCGGCGTCCAATGATAAAGCAGTGTTTATGGAATGTTCCAGATGCTTGAGGGTTTGCCCCGGAAGCCCGAACATGAGATCAAGACTGATATTCTCAAAACCGATTTCCCGCGCTCTTTCAAAAGAGGTGAATACATCTTTTTGCTTGTGCACTCGGCCGATTTTTTCTAACAGATCGTCTTCGAACGTTTGCACACCAAAGCTGAGGCGATTTACGCCTGCTTCTTTTAATATTTTTAATTTCTCTGCGGACAAGTCGTCCGGATTCGCTTCAACCGCAAATTCCGATAAGTCGCTTGAGGGCTTCAGTACGCGGTTGATCATGTCCATCAGCTTTTTAAGCTGTTCCTCAGACAGGGAGGTCGGCGTGCCTCCTCCGATAAAGATTGTTTTGAGATCAGGCTGCCCAGTTTTTGCTATTGTATTTATCATTTCCTGTTCGAGTGCGTTTAAATACTCGTCGACTGGCTGACTTTGAATAAAATATTTATTGAAATCGCAGTAGTGGCAAATATGCTCACAAAATGGGATATGGATATAAGCTGATTTCAACGGATTCACCTTCTTTACAGAAAGAAGCCGCAGTACAAGACTGCGGCGGCTTCTATTGTTTTTTCGGACTGTCGTCCATTTTCAGAACTGCCATAAATGCTTCTTGCGGCACTTCAACTGAGCCGACCTGCTTCATACGGCGTTTTCCTTCTTTTTGTTTTTCAAGAAGTTTCCGTTTACGCGAGATGTCCCCTCCGTAACATTTAGCCAATACGTTTTTACGCATTGCTTTTATGGTGGAGCGGGCCACGATTTTCTGGCCGATTGCGGCTTGTACCGGAACTTCAAACTGCTGGCGCGGAATGAGTTCTTTCAGTTTTTCAACGATCACTTTTCCGCGTTCATATGCGTAATCACGATGCACGATAAAGGAAAGGGCATCGATTTTTTCACCATTCAGCATAATGTCCATTTTCACAAGCTTGGACGGTTTGTAGCCGATCAGTTCATAATCAAAGGACGCATAGCCTTTAGTGCTTGATTTCAGCTGATCAAAAAACTCATATACGATTTCCGCTAATGGCATATCATAAATGATGCTGACTCGGTTTGCGTCTAAATACTGCATATCAATGAAATTGCCGCGTTTTCCTTGGCAAAGCTCCATTACAGCGCCGACATAGTCATTCGGCACCATCATCGTCGCTTTTACGTATGGCTCCTCAACCCTTTCGATCTTTTGAGGATCCGGCATGTTGGACGGGTTGTCGACAACGACCTTTTCGCCGTCTGTCATATACACGTCATAGATAACGCTTGGCGCTGTCGTAATCAGGTCGATGTTGAACTCACGCTCAATTCGCTCCTGAATGATCTCCATGTGAAGCATGCCTAAAAATCCGCAGCGGAACCCGAATCCAAGCGCTTGCGAAGTTTCCGCTTCATATTGAAGGGAGGAATCATTCAGCTCAAGCTTTTCAAGAGCTTCCCTTAAATCATTATACTTCGCTGTATCAATCGGATACAAACCACAGTACACCATCGGGTTTAGCTTGCGGTATCCCGGCAGCGCTTCTTCTGCAGGATTGGCAGCGCTCGTTATTGTATCACCGACACGTGTGTCACCGACATTTTTGATTGAGGCAGTCAGGAAGCCTACATCACCGACCGTCAGTTCATTTGTCGGAGTTGCTTTCGGCGTGAACACGCCCACCTCTGTTACTTCGAATTCTTTGCCGGTTGCCATCATTTTGATTTTTTGTCCCGGCTTTACCGTTCCTTCAACGACTCTGATATAAGCCACGACACCGCGGTAGGCGTCATAAAGCGAGTCGAAGATCAGCGCTTTGAGCGGCGCCTCCGGATCTCCGGTCGGAGCTGGCACCTTTTCTACGATTTGTTCTAAAATCTCCTCAATCCCGATACCGGCTTTTGCTGAAGCAAGCACGGCTTCTGATGCGTCAAGGCCGATAACGTCTTCTACCTCTTGGCGCACACGTTCGGGCTCGGCGCTCGGAAGGTCGATTTTATTGATGACCGGAAGGATTTCAAGATCGTTGTCAAGCGCTAAGTAGACATTGGCGAGCGTCTGCGCTTCAATCCCCTGGGCTGCATCCACGACAAGAATCGCTCCCTCGCAGGCAGCAAGGCTTCGGGATACTTCATACGTGAAGTCGACGTGTCCCGGCGTATCGATTAGATGAAAGATATATTCTTCTCCGTCTTTTGCTTTATATTTAAGCTGAACAGAGTTTAATTTAATGGTTATGCCCCGCTCACGTTCAAGATCCATAGAATCGAGCAATTGTTCTTTCATTTCTCGTTGAGTGATTGCCGACGTTTTTTCTAAAATACGATCCGCTAAGGTCGATTTTCCGTGGTCAATATGGGCAATGATAGAGAAATTCCGTATTCTCGATTGCCTCTCTAAACGCTTTTCTTTATCTGTCACAATCTATCACTCCTACTATTAAACGCAAAATACACTAGCTTAGATTATATCAATAGGATTGTAAAGATTCAATGTAAAACAAGAAAGAGAAAAGTTCCCTATCATATCTGGGCTGCTTTTCTCTTTCACGTACTTATTGATTCATATCCCGTATCCATTCATACATTGACTGGGCAGTATTGGTTACGGTGTCCGAAAGCGCTTTTCCGGCTTTTGAAAACATATTGAATGTCTCCACCTTTTCCAGCTCTTTTTGTTTTTCTTCTAAATCTTTTGCCGTGACTGTTTCTCCTAGGATTGAGGCTTCTTTTTCATTATCTTTTCCGTCGGTGAGCGTAAACGCCCCCTTCAGTGAAGCGTCATGATAGCCTTTCATACTCAGCATCCCGTTGTTTGCCTGCTGCATGCCGAACAGAACGCCTAAAAACATGATCGTGACAAGCAGTAAGCACTTTCCAAAGTATGCAATCAAATCAACCACCTATTTCTTATTGTTTTTTCGTCTCCCCGCTCGCTGCGTTGACCTTTTCAGCATCCCAGTACATTTCGCTGAATACGTCCGCGGCCGCGTTAGCCGCACGCTGCAGCTCTTCGAGATTATTATCCACTCCGCCAAACTCGAGCAAAAGCGCTCTATCGGTTAAATCCTGATTGTAAACACCATTATCGCCTGGCGAGCCTTTGGAAAAGACACCTGTGCTAAGTCCGGGGTATTTTTTCTCCATCAGTTTATGAAGCTCACTTGCAATTTTATAGTTTTCTTCGAAGTTTTTGCTTTTTTTCCCGACGACAAAGGCTACCCTGGCATAGCTTTTCCCTTTAATCGTTGCGGTTGTGTCTTTTTTGCGCCGAGAGTCTCTGTGGATGTCAATGATATATTGCAGATTTTTGTTTGAAGCGAGGGCGTCTTTCACGACCGGCCTTGATTCATCATAGGACCTGGCATAGTTTAAGCCTTTTTTATTCAATTTTGACTGTATATCGGTTTTATTCACTGTGGCTCCGATTCCCTGGGATTCAAGCGCTTGTCCGAACATATCTCCTACAAGCGTGACATTGGCTTTAGAATGGCGCGCCATGTCAGGATCGGTCTCGCCTTTTAATAGAGGGAGATATGATTCCGTATTGTGCGTGTGATAGATAAACACGACCTTTTTATCACCTGTTGTTTGTTTCGGCGGATCTTTTTGCGCATTATCTGATTGCGTTTGCTGTTTTTCAATCTCTGCCAAATTCGCTTCCCTTTCTTCCTCCATCACCTTAGACGGCGGCGGCGATTCCGCAGGCATATTCGTATAATCCGTCCCTTGTCCAGCTAACAAAATCTCGGTATCAAATTGTGCAAACCCCGGCAGCTCCCGACCGAGAAAGCTCCGCGGATCTTCGAGGTTAATGCTCGTCGCCAGCTTTAAAGAAAGACGAGAAAGATGAAATGAGCTGTCTGTTTGAGAGAGGTCAGAAGCGAAATAATGGTTTTCCATCCGCAGCAAATGTGCAAATACGTCACCCGGCAATTCTTCAGCAATCCCATAAAAAGAGTCAGACGACGGCCTAAGTTCCGGCCGGAGAGACGTCAGCACACCGGATAGAACAAAAATCACGATAAGGCTTACGATAAATAGAAAGATGGCTTTTACCGCTTTCCCTCCATTTACCGCAACAACAATCTGTCTGTTTTTGCGTTTATTTCTCATTGAATCCCTCCAGCGCTTGTCTAGTAATTACTCTATGAACAAGCTAGAGGAAGTAGAACTGTTTAGTGATTGTAGGAGCCTTTGTTTTCTTGTGACACTTTTTCATGAAGCGCTGTGTTTAATCCGTTCGCTAAAACATTTGCCATATCGTCGATAAATGAATCGACTTCCTTCGGTGTAACCATTAAGTTGTGCCCTAAAGGCGAAAGCACCTCGTGAATGAGCTGCCGTTTTTCATCTTCTTGAAGGGTTCCGACAATACCTAGGAACGATTGGCGCTGCTTTTGATCGGGAAGATCTTCTTCAGTGAGCACTTTCTTTTTCCCAAACGTCATGCCTGCCGGAACAAGCGATCTTGATGGCCTGTTATCCTTCATTTCTCTGCCAAAATGTTTTAATATGTAGTCCACCGTGTCGCTGGCAATTGTCACGGCATCAACTACTGTCGGAACACCGATAGCAATCACCGGAACACCAAGCGTGTCTTTGCTTAAATCTTTTCGTTTATTCCCCACTCCAGATCCCGGGTGAATGCCTGTATCCGATATTTGAATGGTTGTGTTGACCCTTTCCACCGCCCGCGCCGCCAACGCATCAATGGCGATGACAAAATCAGGCTTCGATTGCTCAATCACACCTTTAATAATGTCACTTGTTTCGATTCCTGTTATCCCCATTACACCCGGTGCAAAAGCACTGACAGGCCTGTACCCCTCCTGTACGTTTTCCGGCTGAAGCTTAAACAAGTGCCTTGTTACCAACAGATTTTCTACTGCCATCGGCCCAAGCGCATCAGGTGTCACGTTCCAGTTGCCGAGCCCAACGATCAAACAGCTCGCATCTTTTGAGATATTAAGGTTTTCAAGAAAAGCTGAGAATTCCTCCGCAAAGACAGCAGAGACCTTCTCCTGCATTTCCGAATCATTCTCCCTGATTCCCTGTGCTTCAAGCGTTAAATAGCGCCCTTCTTTTTTTCCCGAAAGCTCTGCGCCTTCCTTTGTAACATCAACTGTGCGGATTTTAATACCGCCGTGATCACGCTCTTTTTCAATAAAGCCTTTAATTTCTTTTGTCGGCACAGCCTGCTGATTGGCCATTGCTTCCTTCGTTTCCACTGCCAAATCGGTCCGTATCAAATACTGATTCACATCCAGCTCACTATTTTTCATACAGGGGCCTCCTTCACATTAAGTACCTATATTGTTGCCATTTGCTGAATAAATCATGCTAAAAAGAGAACCTTCAATGAAAAATACTTTACATTTATATTGCAATCTAAAGGTGTGTTTGATAGAATACAATTTGTTCTATTGTGAAGAAGATTTAACCTTAAGACACTGTGCTACAGGTTGTATCTTAGGAGGTGAAACACATGCCAAACATTAAATCAGCGATTAAACGTACAAAAACAAACAACGAACGCCGCGTTCATAACGCGACAATCAAATCTGCTATGCGTACTGCAATCAAACAAGTTGAAGCTTCTGTTGCCAACAACGAAGCTGACAAAGCGAAAACTGCTCTTACTGAAGCAGCTAAACGTATTGATAAAGCAGTGAAAACAGGTCTTGTACACAAAAATACCGCAGCTCGATACAAATCAAGACTAGCGAAAAAAGTGAACGGACTTTCTGCATAATATAAAAACGATCCTCAATAATGGGGATCGTTTTTTTCATTTCTTTTTAACAGCTGTAAAAGGAACAGTTCGAGCAGAAGCTGCTTGTCCTTTTTTCCGGTTTTCATCTCATAGTCCATGACGGCAAGCTGTTCAATAATTGAACGGAGCTCCTCCTCTGAAAAAAGCCTTGCTTGATCCATCGCCAGCTTTACCCGAAATGGGTGAACTTTTAGATTAGAAGCGATTTGTTTTTGTCCGTATCCCTGTTCCGCGAAGTACTTTGTCTGCAGAATCAGCCGGAACTGGTTCGAAATAAGCGCCATAATTTTGATCGGTTCTTCATTTTGTTTAAGCAAATCATAAAAAATTTGCAGACTCTCAGTTCGTTTTCGGTTGACGATTTTATTGATCAGCTCAAAAATATTTTGTTCAAGGCTTCTAGCAACAAGCATTTTCACATCATCCAGCGTAATTTCTTCACGATCTCCAATAAACGTGCAGAGCTTTTGAATCTCCTGAAAAATCGATGACAGATGCCCGTTCACAAGCAGAACCAAATGCTCCGCCGCTTCCGTGCCGATTGTTTTCTGCTCTGTTTTTGCAAGGTTGACAGTAAAGTCTGTCGTTTCCTTTGCGTTTAATTCCTTCGCCTCCATCATAAACGCGTGCTTCTTTAACGCTTTCGTCAGCTTTTTCCGCTCATCAAGCTTTTCATACGGAGCAAGCAGGACAAAGACTGTGTAAGGCGCAGGTGATTGTATATATGATTCAAGCGCACTGACGTTGTGCTCAATTTTTTCTTTTTTCTTTTCACCTGTTAAAAAATATGGATTTTTCACAATGACAAGACGCCGCTCTCCCATAAACGGAAACGTTTCAGCATCTGCAATCGCTTGATCCAGCGGGTCCTCTTCCAGATCAAAAACGGATAGATTGAAATCCTTTGTCTCCTGATCAACGACCGTCTGTCTGATCCTGCTGACGGTTTCTTGCAGCAGATATGTCTCTTTTCCGTATAAACAATAAACTGGATGGACATCTCCTTTTTTCAGGCTTTTCCACACATCAAATACCATTGTTGTACGACTTCCTCTCTTTCATCATCCCCTTCTATCCTAAATTGAGTTTGCAAAATAGTAAAGAGGAAGCCTGACTGCTGCTTCCCCATTTATATTAAACGCCTGTTCGCAAGCCCCCGGGACAGCTTGTAAAAAGGCGATAATCACCAGAACAGAAAACGTTACCTTAGCTTCTAGATTTTTCAAAACAATTCCATTATACTTAAGTCAGTCAGGAGGGATAAAGTTGAATGATTTTGAAAAAAACGTTCAAAGCAAACGAAATGATGCTGTAGATTCAGCTGTTGGTTTTGTTGTGTCCTTCGGATTTTTCGCCTTCTTGTTTGTCATGGCAACGGTTATTCACCTAGTTGGTTCATAACAGCGACTGCCCGGGCTGCTGATTTCTCGGCAGTCTTTTTTAGTTCGTCTCTGTTATATCTGATGTATCATATGGAGGATAGACAGAAAAGGTTCCAACTCTGTTTTTGTATCTATATTGGATCGTTCCGTTTTGATCTGTTCGCAGCACGCGGATAGAATGTCTCTGTAATAGTTGCAGAACTTTTTGATGAGGATGATGGTACCGATTGTTTTTCCCGGCTGAGATAATGGCCGTTTTCGGCTGAAGCTGTTGGATGAATTCTTCACCGGTAGAGCCTTTGCTCCCATGGTGCCCCACCTTTAAGACATCTGCTTTAATATTTGGAAACACGTCCATCACCTCCTGTTCCCCTTCTTTCTCCAGATCACCCGTCAAAATCCAGCTCAGAACGCCCGTCTCCATCCACAGAACGAGAGAGGAATTATTTTTGCTTGACGGATCAGGTGTTTCAGGTGACAGTACATGGAACTGCAAATCCTTTATTTGCAATACATCGCCTCGCTTCACCTCTTCAATTGTCACTCCCTCTTCTCTGGCTGTCTGCAGCACTTTCTCATCTTTAGGTTCAGAAACGAACCCTTTCGGAATCACGAGGCGCTTTACTTTATGATGCTTCAGCAGAATCTCCGCCTCTCCGATATGATCTTGGTCAGCGTGCGTCAGAATTAAAGCGTCAAGCTGTTTGATTCCCTTAGCAGTTAAAAACGGAATCAGCACCTTTTCCCCCAGTGAAAACGGATGCTGTTTTTCGCGCCAAGGCTCTGACGAGTAAGACAAAGTGCCGCCGGTATCAATTAAGACACGACCCCGCTGATGCGGAGCACCTACAAACATGCTGTCACCCTGTCCAATATCTATCATATCCACTTCTCCTTCGGAACTAAGACACGGATATATAAAGAGCAGAAACAGCACCGTGCAGCAAATGCCGCCGGTTACCATCAACTGCGACAAGGAGCGTTTTTCAATCGCCATAAGCAATAGGATGATCGTGACCGTGAATAAAAAAAGCAAAACAGGTGCAGGATGTGCGATCATAATCGTGAACACATCAACATCTGCAATGTTTGTGATTAGCCTATTGGTCCAGCTTATCAATAAATCAAACCAACTGAAAAACAATCTCCCAAACGAAGCGGAAAGACTTAATAGAAGAACACCTGCTACAGCTCCCGGCAAAATACAGAAGGTATAAAATGGTACCATCAACATATTCATCGGTACGCTGATGATAGAAAACTGATGAAAATGATATAGAAGAATCGGAAGCGAGCCCAGCTGAGCGATGAGTGATACAATTGTCAGCTGTCCCAAGGAGGTTTTAACCTGCTGAAAAATAGAAGAGGATAGAATTAAAGAAAAACTGACGGCGAACGATAGCTGAAAACCGGCTTCAAAGAGATGATAAGGATTGAAGAGCAGAAGGACGATGTATGAAAGGCAAATTGCAGTTGCAGAGTGGACACGCCATTTGACAAGGCTTCCAGCTAAGTAAACACCCGACATGAGAGCGGCGCGTAGCACTGAAGGAGCAGCGCCGGTCAACATCACATAGAGCGGCAGAAATAACAGCAACAGAATTGACGCCTTTTCTCTAGTTATACCAAGGCGAATCATGATATAAAACAAACCTGCTGTCAAAATCCCCACGTGGAGTCCTGATATTGCCAAGAGATGGACAACACCAAGCTTTTGATACGCGGTAAGCACTTCATCCTCCACATAAAATCTGTCACCAACTGTAAGTGCCTGTACAATCCCTGCCGAATCAGGAGGCAAAAGGCTGTTTGTGAATGATATGATATGTTTTCTCAAGCTGAGCACCTTGTACTTAAAATTTTCAGGTTCGCTGCAGTTTTGAATAGACGTGACAGAGTAGTTCCAATGAATATGCTGCCGATAAAGATACTCGTTATAATCAAATGCACCCGGCACAGTTGCGTGATTCGGTTCTTCCAATGTACCAGTTAACTCACATGACACTCCTGGTTCTATGTATAACAGCTGTTCTTTTTCACCAGCAGACTGAATGCGATACGCAGCAGCCCATTTTTCCTTATCAGGTGTCTCAACCATCATAGACATACGGTCGCCGTCAATTTTGGGAATAGTGTCAATCACTGCCTTGAATTGATAAGTTCCCTGCCGATAGGAAGAGACATTCTGAGAATCTGTGACTGCATACAGTACAAAAAACAATATAAAAGAGAAGAAACAAACAATAATGAGAAAAGCGTGCCTCGTTTTGATTAAAATGATGAGGAGAAAGAGGCTGAAAAGAAAAATAGCGGGGAAATAAGCGGCGGCAGTAATTCCAGCCGTTGCCGAAGCTGCCGCCATAGGCAATAATAAGCGCGAATTACGCATTCATCACACGTAGCTCGTGAAAAGTGTATTCGCCTGTTCATGTATCTTTTTCAATTCTTCCTCCGCTAAACCGGCATCAGCCAATTTCCCTATAAGACCCGCTACAAATGAAAGCTTTTCCCTGTTTTTCAGATCAACGATCATTTCATCGAGTTCAACCTGTTCAACTGTTACACCCGCCTGTTCAAATAATTCCTGCGCATACGGATGTGTTTTGTAATCCTCAGCATAATAAACCGTTTTGATACCAGCTTGAATAATAGATTTGCAGCATTGAATGCACGGATAATGCGTCACATAAATCTCGGCTCCATCAGTCGGCACCCCAAACTTAGAGCATTGAAGAATCGCATTCATTTCAGCGTGAATGGTTCTTGCGCAATGATCATCTATCATTAAGCATCCTTCATCTGCACAATGTACGCCGCCCGCGATTGACCCATTGTAGCCTCCTGCTATCATGCGTTTGTCTCTGACTATAGTAGCGCCGACAGATAATCTCGGACATGTGCTGCGCAGCGCCAATAAATGGCTTTGAGCCATAAAGTATTGATTCCATGAAATTCGTTCCACGTTGTTCCCTCCAAATGTTGTGTTGCCTGACCTTTAGTTTACCTATCATAATGCATGACCGTCAAATCACTTTACTGTAATGGAAGACTTTATTTTCTCAAATGACTTTTCACCTATTCCTGAAACCTTAGTGATATCTTCAATTGTTGGGAAACGCCCGTTTTCTTCCCGGTATGCAATAATAGCTTCAGCTTTGGATGGCCCCACCCCTGAGATGCCTTGTAACTCCTCTAAGGTTGCTGTATTGATATTCACCAGCGCTCCCTTCCCTCCATCGCTTTGGACAGCCCCTCCGCCACCTTGCTGCACTGCTGTTTCCTCTCCCTTTTTCGGGATGTACACCACTGTCCCGTCCTGCAGAATCTCCGCCAAATTTACTTGCGCTTCGTCTGCTTGTTCACTGGTCCCGCCCGCTTTCTCAATTGCCTGAGATACTCTGTCCCCTGTTCGCATTTCATAAACGCCAGGATGCTGAACAGCACCTTTGATGTCTATCACAATTGTTTCGTTTGACTCGTCGTTGTTTGCTTCCTGCTTTACCACTGTATTTTCTGTCTCTGTTGGTACAGCTTGCTTCACCGGCTCTTTATTTTTCCCTGTGGCCAGAAAGATCATAATCGCTGTGAAAACAGCCGCAGAAGCCGCTAAAATAATTGCTTTCTTATGCTGATTCAACCAATTCATCGTGCATGTTCCCCGCTTTCGTCATATTTTATTTTCATAACACATATGGTTTAGAGGATAATAGCTCAAAGGAGGGGAAACCATTGAAGATAGGCTTTATCGGCACAGGAAATATGGGTACGATCCTTATCGAATCATTTATTGAATCAAAAGCAGCCGATCCCTCAAACATGACAATCACAAACCGCACAATTGAAAAAGCGTTGCACATAAAAAACCGCTACAACAGCATAAACGTTACCGAAAGTCTCGAAAAGCTCGTTTCTGAAAACGAGATGATTTTTATTTGTGTTAAGCCGCTTGATATATATCCTTTACTGGCAAGAGCGTTACCTTATTTAAGAAAAGATCATATTCTCATCTCAATTACAAGCCCCGTTCAAACCGAACAGCTCGAACAATATGTGCCGTGTCAAGTGGCTCGAGTGATCCCAAGTATTACGAACAGAGCGCTGGCAGGTGTTTCTCTCGTCACTTTCGGCACAAGCTGCGGCGAATCTGCAAAAACGAAAATCAATGAGCTGATGCAGCATATCTCTCATCCGCTGCAAATTGAAAGTGACATCACCAGGGTTGCATCAGACATCGTAAGCTGCGGCCCCGCTTTTATGAGCTATCTGATTCAGCGGTTTATAGATGCAGCTGTTTCGGAAACATCAGTGTCTAAACAGGACGCGATTTTGATGTGTAAGGAAATGCTTGTCGGAATGGGAAAACTGTTAGAAACCGAATTGTATACCCTGCCTGCATTACAGGAAAAGGTTTGCGTTAAAGGCGGTGTAACAGGAGAAGGCATTAAAGCGCTGGAAAGCGGTGTGCAGGATATGTTTCACCGGGTATTTCAAAATACTCATATGAAGTACGAGGAGGATATTTCCGCAGTGAAAAAGCAGTTTCATGTGTAGGCGAGTATGTCATACGTTCGTCTGTACTGCAAAAGCATAAAAAAGCATTTTAAAAAACCATCGTTTTAGGAAACGATGGTTTTTGATTTCTGCGCCTTGAAAAATAGGCGTTCTGATTGTGCTGATGGCTCGGTATCCGTAAAATCAGCTGTCACGCGATGGAGCTGAAAGCCGCAGTTCTTAAGCATTTCTTCGTATTCTTCCACTGGGAACGTTCTTTGCTCGTGTGTCTCATCAAAACGATCATACGCTTCTCCATTCCACACAAAAAACGACATATCATGAATGACAGAAAGCTCGCCACTTCCGGCAAAGCTCTGCCAAATATAGCTGATATCTTCGTCCTGGTCAGCAAATGTGCTATCCGGAAAGACTTCCGCAATTTTATAAGATGAATGGACATCAAACAGCAAAATGCCTTCAGGCTTTAATACCCGAAATACACTTTTAAAGGTTTCGATCACATCATTTTTTGTTTTTAAATAATTTAATGAGTCACAGCATATCACAACAGCGTCAAACTGACCGTCAAAGCCGGTAATCTCTCTCATATCCTGCTGAAGAAATAAAATAGGCTGGCTACTCGATACCTTTTGCTGGGCGAAAGAAAGCATCTCTTCGCTGAGATCGATGCCTGTAACCTCGAAGCCTTTTTCGGCAAGCCGGATGGAGATTTCCCCCGTGCCGCATGCTAGATCGAGAATACGGCCTTTTTCCGGGAGAGATGCTTCAATCCATTTTGTCCATTGATCGTAAGGCGCGTGTGACATTAACTCGTCATACACGCTTGCAAAGCCTTGATAAATCATTGATTCATTCCAAGATCAAGATCTGCGAGTGGAGCGTCTCCCCACAGCTTTTCAAGGTTGTAGTAGCTTCTTTCATCCTTGTGGAAGACATGGACAATTACATCGCCTAGATCAACGAGAACCCATCTTGCTTCATCAAAGCCTTCCATCTTTTTGACTTGAATGCCGTTTTCATCAGCTTGATCCTTGATTTCACGGGCAATAGCCTGTACCTGTTTATCTGAATTTCCGTGGCAGATCAGAAAATAATCAGCAACCAGAGAAATACCTTCCATATCCAGTGCTAAAATATCCTCTGCCCGTTTATCATCGCAAGCCGCAGCTGCGATCTTTAAAATGGACTTTTGGTTCATTCACAAATTCCTCCTGTTCAGCTGCCAGACACAAGCCAGTTATACGTTAAAAATGTGTCTGGAAAAACCGGTTGATTTTTTTTCATAAGAAAAACCATTGTATTTTTAATGGACTGAATCAGCGCTTGATTCAAATCTGTCTCAGCAAGCTTACGCACCTCATCGACACCGGGAAATGCCCGGTTTGGCTCAATGTAATCGGCAACGTAAATGACTTTTTCTAAAAGTGTCATGCCGGGGCGCCCTGAGGTATGATACCTAATGGCGTCAAGAATGTCTTCATCTTGAAGCCCTGCCTCTCTTTGGACCAAATAAGCGCCGACCGGAGCGTGCCAGAGCTCCGGATTATGATCCAATAAATGCGCAGGCATTTTTTCTCGGGCAATAATTTGTTTCATTTCTTCTTTCGGGCGGAATTTGGCGTAATCATGAAAGATTGCCGCTGTTTCCGCTTTTTTAGAATCGGCTCCAAAACGCTCCGCAAGTTCGATCGCCGTGTTCATCACGCCAACCGTATGGATATATCGGTGTTCGGTCAATTGCTGCTTCACGCATGCAAGTGCCTCCTCACGATTCATATAAACCATTCTCCTCTACATACTTCTTCACTTTATCAGGGATTAAGTAGTCAGTGGGCTTCTTGCTTTTAAACCGTTCCCTTATCATAGTTGATGATACCTCAAATTCCGGAACGTCTGCAAAGAGAAGCGGATAAGGGGTTTCAACATGAAAACCGGGGCGCTTTACTCCAATAAATTGAATGAGGTTCAGCAGCTCGTCCAGCTTATACCATTTCGGCAAATATTCAATCATATCAGCGCCGATAATAAAGAACAGCTGATCATTTGGATAACGCTGCTTCAGTAAAGAAACGGTATCAAAGGTATATGATGGCCCTTCTCTTTCCATTTCAACAAGCTCCAGCTTAAAGGACGGATTAGATTGAATTGCAAGCTTTAGCATTTCCACGCGATGAAAGCTGTCGGTATAGTCTTCGTTCTGTTTATGCGGCGGAATTTGATTAGGCATAAACCAAACTTCATCAAGCCCCGCCTGGTACAGCACCTCATTAGCCATTAAGAGGTGACCATTATGCGGAGGGTCAAACGTGCCTCCGAAAATTCCGATTTTCTTCATTTCAACCACCTTTAAGGAAGCTCGATTTGTTTATTTTCCTTTGATTCCTTATATAACACAATCGTATTGCCGATTGTCTGCACCAATTGAGAGCGGCTTCCTTTTACAAGAGCTTCCGCTACATCGTTTTTATCCTCTTCGCAATTCTGAAGCACGCTGACTTTAATCAGCTCTCTCGCTTCAAGCGCCTCAGCAATTTGTTTAATCATGTTGTCGTTTACTCCGCCTTTACCTACTTGAAAAATCGGCGTTAAATGATGCGCTTTTGAACGCAAAAAACGTTTTTGTTTACCTGTTAACATTCTGTTCCTCCTAATTTTCCTGTTACAATGGATCTCATTTTTTCAATATCAGGCTCTTGTCCAGTCCACAATTGGAAAGACAATGCTGCCTGTTCAACAAACATGCCCACACCGTCGAGTGTTTTCAAGCCTTTTTGGCTTGCTTCCTTTAAAAGGGCCGTCTGTATTGGATTATACACGATATCACATACGACGGCACTGCTCGCGGCACGCTGTAATGAAAGCGGCACATCGTCCACGTTCGGATACATGCCCACAGACGTTGTATGGATGATAACATCATACTGCTCAAGACGTTCTTCTGCTTCTTTTATGCTTAATACTTCTTTATTGTGAAACGAGGGAGTAGCTTCTGTAAGCCGCTTTGCTTTTTCTAACGTCCGGTTGCAAATGTCAAATTTTTTCGGGGTATTTCGGACAATTGTTGTAAAAATGGCTCTCGCCGCTCCGCCAGCGCCGATCATTAAGAATGACAGTTCAGAGATGGGCTTGTCTAATACCTTCATTAATGACTTCACGAAGCCTTCCCCATCGGTATTGTATCCGACAAGCTTATCTCCCTCTCTTCTGACCGTGTTTACGGCACCGAGCACTTTTGCACTCTCATCAATATGATCCAAATAATCCATAATGGAAACCTTGTGCGGAACAGTCACATTGATTCCTTGTACGCCTAGAGCTCTTATTCCTTTTACCGCATCCTCCAGATCATTCTCTTCTACCTTGAAGGCATGATAATGTCCGTCAAGCCCGAGGTCTTTCAATGATGCGTTATGAATATCAGGTGACATAGAATGGCCAATCGGATTTCCGATAACCCCGTACAGCTTTTTCATACTCCTCTCCCCTTTTCTTAAATTAATGAACGCCGAACAAATACATGAACGCCTTTTGGCGCGTATGCAGTTACCTTTTTATCAGCGTCATGGACAGTAACCCAGCCTAACCCAGAGAAAACGATATCTGTCTTTTTGTCTTTTATCGTAAACGTATGGGCGACCAATTCCGGAAACTCATCCATTTCATCTTTACCCGGAGGTGTGAGCAATTCCCCTGCATGCTTTTCATAAAGCGCGTCTGCATTTTCAAGTTTTGTTCTATGAATCATCAGTTCATTCGGCATATAGCAAATAAAAGGAGATCTTTCCCCAGACACATAATCAAACCTTGCAAGTCCGCCAAAATACAGTGTTTGCTGATCATTAAGCTGGAATGTGCGAGGCTTCAGCTCCTTTTTAGGAGATAATATTTTCAGATCCTTTTTATTGACATAATGCGCCATTTGATGGTTGTTGATAATTCCCGGTGTATCATAAAGCGATGAACCGTCATCCAGCGGGATTTCAATCGCATCAAGGGTTGTGCCAGGAAATTGGGATGTTGTAATAATATCTTCTTCACCTGACACTTCTTTAATAATCCGGTTAATAAAGGTTGACTTTCCTACATTTGTACATCCGACAACATAGACGTCTTTTCCATTGCGGTAATGCTCAATCGCGTCAATTACTTCTCTGATTCCCTGGCCGCGTCCCGCACTGACCAAAAATACGTCAACCGGTTTTAAGCCAAGCTCTTTCGCTTCACGCTTCATCCATTGGATCAGACGCTCTCTTTTCAGTGACTTAGGCAAAATATCCGCTTTATTGCCAACTAATAAGATAGGGTTTCCCCCCACCAAGCGCTGCAGCCCATTAATCCAGCTGCCGTTAAAATCAAAAATATCAACAATTTTTACGACAAGAGAGTCCGTTTCGCCAATACCGTGAAGAATGTTCAAAAAATCATCATCAGTTAAGGAGACATCTTGTATTTCATTATAGTTTTTCAGTCTGAAGCAACGCTGGCAAATCACATTTTCTTTCGTAAGCGATGCAGGCGGCGCGTACCCCAAACCTGTTTTGTCCTCGGTTTGGATCGTAACTCCGCACCCGATACAAACAACCTTTTCCATTTCTTACTCCTCCCACTGAATGTGCCCTTTTCGTTTGAGAGCACTCAGTATTCTGCGTTCGACCTGGCGGTTAAAGCGCGTAATGAATCCGTCAGAGGAAGCGACTGGCACGACCAAAATCGTATGGTAGCCGTTTCGGTTTCCCCCGAGTACATCGGTCAGCAGCTGGTCTCCGATGACAACGCAGTCCTCTTTTTTCAGCTCCATATTGCGCACCGCTCTATTAAAGGCTTTACCCATCGGTTTTCTTGCTTTATAGATGAATGGGATTCCAAGCGGTTCTGAGAAAAGTTTCACTCTTCTTTCGTTATTATTAGAGACAATTGTCACTTTAATGCCGTGTTCCTTCATTTCTTCAAACCACTCGATCAATCGCGGCGTCGCGTTCGGCCTGTCCCATTCAACAAGCGTATTATCCAGGTCAGTAATAATCCCTTTTACATTTCGTTCCTTTAATTTCTCAGGTGTAATATGAAAAATATTTTTTACAAACTCGTCAGGTAAAAAAAACTTTTTTAACAAAACCCGCACCCTTCCCTTTTTCTTTCTTTCAAAATGATTGTCGAAAAAAATCGAACTTGCGCCTAAAGAAAAACTGAGCAAAAAAATTTCGACAAAAATTGGGTTTCTTCACCAGGTGTGGATAAATTTACACACACTATCCACTCTTATTACATCACTCTTTAGACAAATTATAAACACGATACTCACAAGTTATCCACTTTTTGGTGTGGATAACAGAACGATTGTTCTTATATGCATTTCATGGTAGATTAAAGATAACTTCAACCTCAGATGAACGCAACTTATCATTGTATGCGTTAAAATCATGAATGATTCCAACTTTTAAGGAGGTGCCTCTCCCATTAATTGGGTTCCTAGCATGAGAAAACTGTCTGATGAATTACTAATAGAATCTTATTTCAAAGCCACCGAAATGAATTTAAACCGTGACTTTATCGAGTTAATTGAAAACGAAATAAAAAGAAGATCGCTCGGACATATTATTTCCGTATCTTCTTAATAGGAATTTGTCTATTTTTTCCGGGCGTATTTCCTTTTTTTACTCAGATGACTGATATTATATCACTTTGGCTGCGCGCTTTACTACTATTTTCAGCAAAAAACACCCCTAAAAAGAGGTGTTTTAAAGGGCCGGTTATTATGCTAACCAGTATATGCCGCCCACAACCAGGAGAACAACAACTAAAACAACAATAAAAGCGTATCCATATGCTCTGCCTGCGCCATACATGTGAAGCGCCTCCTTAATAAGGTTTTATAACAGCCTATGTAGGAGAAATAAATCGGACTAGGCGGTTGTCCGGCTCAACGCTGCAGGATCTGCCCATCTTGTATTCCTTCATATACGATCCTTGCCCCTTTAGGTGTCATATGATTTCCAGAAGGATCTATAAGACCAGATTGGATAAGCGCTTCATCAGTTGCTTTTCCGCCGTCTGCTTCTATAAAATGCTTCCAGTTATCTACAAGAGGGACATCCAGGCGCTTCGACACATCTCTTGTAATATCGTTATATGAGTTGTGCCATTTCCTTGCTCCGCCTTTTGGTTCAAAAGCAGCTGCTTGATATCTGGAATAGTAAAACAAATGATGCTTCCCATTACCTTCTATAATTGGGATACACGTCATTAAGATTGGCTTGATCCCGTGTTTTCTGCTTTCTTCAATAAAATAAACCAGATTTTCTCTAAAACGCTGCTTCGACACTCTCGGTTTCCCCTCAGTCAGTATGGCAGCGTCATTGGTGCCGAACATAATAAACAAATACTTCGGTTTTTGATCCAGCACATCTGTCTGAAATCGGAGACGGGCATCCTCTGTCGTCTGTCCGCCGATTCCCGCATTGAGTATATCAAGGTTACCGCGCTCAGCTGTTTTTAATATATTGACCCACTGCTGTGCTTTTGGATAATCGCGATAATCCCAATTAGAGCCACGCGTATTGCTGTCACCAAATGCTACAACGTCTTCGTATCCCCTTCCCTCGCATCCTGCTGTAACGAACAGCAGAAGGAAAAGGATGATAAAATGTTTCATCTTTACACCCCCAAAAGCCTCACCTTAATGTTATACCTCTGTTTCTCTTCGTTCAATGAAGAGTTTTTCGCTATCACTGTTTTTTCCTATAGTTAACGTGTCCCCCTCAGTGAATATCATTCTGCTTTCATTGCGGCGCAGCTGATGATTTTTTAAAATTCCCTTCTTTCCAATCTGAAAAACACACAAACCAAAGAAAAGAAAATAACCTGAATCCGCACTGGAAACAGGTTATCCGTTAAATCCTGCATTTACTTTAACTTCGATTTAAGCTTGGCCTTTGTTTTTGGCCCATAAATCCCGTCTGCAGTTAATCCGTTCATGAGCTGAAAACGCTTGACGGCATTCGCTGTTTTCGGTCCGTAAACTCCATCTATGCCATTGTTTTTGGCTCCCTTATCAGGGTAAAAGTGAAGTGCAGCTAAAGCCTTTTGCAGTTGGAGAATGTTTGTGCCCTTTCGATAAGGCGAAGTGAGCTTTATAACCCCAGACGGCAGAGGATATGATGGTAAAGGTTCTTTTGGAGGTGTATCCGAGGAAGAAATTCCGTTTATAAAAGAGTTCCAGTGGTTCAAGAGTTTCCGCGGACATTCTTTCCCAGACCATTTTTTGTGGGGAACAACACGATGTAACGGAATATTGTTTTCCTTCATCAGCTTTCTGATCAGCCACTGGGCATTTGATGTTGCTTTTTCAAAATCGCCATCAGCATTTTCGCAGATTTCAATCCCGATCGATTTGCGGTTTCCTGTCCCGTTTGTACCGTCTCCCGCATGCCAGCCGTTTTCATCTATCGGGAGATGCTGATAAATGACTGAATCGTCAACTGTAAAATGCCAGCTTTCGGATGTGCTCGGGTTTTTTACAAAATTGGCGTGCATTTTCGCATCAGCGCCTTTTGCTGTATTCGCTGTATTATGCACCGTAATATAAGCAGGCGTCATCGCATAGCCAGGACGATTATCATTTGATACCGGTATAAAATCCTTTTTTATGGTTACCATTTCTATCCCTCCCTATTATTAAGAATGCAGAAAACAGAGAGATGGACAGCCTTTTTTATGAGGTAAAAAAGAATTGTGTTCTCAACCTGGTTTTCAGTTGAACCGCTGAAATGGCACCAGTTATACTAATTTAGATGACGGAGGTTTTGGCTCCTGACATCACCTAAGTTGGGAGTGACCATAGACATGTTAAAAAAAGTAATAGGTATACTTGTGATTATCGCTATCATTGCAGTCGGTTTTTTTCAGAAAGAAGCTTGGCTTGATGCAATCAAAGCAGGAGGGATGTTTTCCGTTTTATTTAGTATGCTGCTGATTGCTGCCGATGTTTTTTTCCCAATAGTGCCGTTTGCTTTGGTTGCTGCTTTAAATGGCGCAGTGTTCGGGACTGCAAATGGAATTTGGATTACACTGACCGGCTCAATGCTTGGTACAATATTGCTGTTTTTTCTCGCCAGGTACAGTTTTAGAGATTGGGCCAGAAAAAAAGTTCAGGCCTATCCTGCCATACAAAGCTACGAGGCTTCCTTCAACAAAAACGCTTTTACCGCTGTTTTATTAGGAAGGCTGATACCTGTCATACCTTCACTTGTAATGAACGTGATCTGCGGGCTGAGCCAGGTTCGCTGGCATGTTTTTTTCTTTGCGTCTTTAATAGGGAAAATCCCCAATATTGTTGTTGTCACTATTGCAGGTGCCAATTTCACCAGCAATAAATTATTGTCTATCAGCATTTACGGTGCATATATTCTGATCATCATGCTGGTCATTTATAAAAAGTTCCCTCATCTTCTAAAGATGCCAAAAAAATAAGGAGGCTTGTTGGCCCCCTTACTTTTTTTCTGTCGCATGGCCTCCAAATTCATTTCGAAGCGCAGCGACCACCTTTCCTGTAAACGTATCGTCTGTTAAAGAACGGTATCTCATCATCAGTGACATGGCGATGACCGGAGTTGCCGTCTGCAGATCAAGCGCGGTTTCCACCGTCCATTTTCCTTCACCTGAGGAATGCATAATGCCCTCGATCTGATCCAGTTTCGCATCCTTAGCGAAAGCTCGCTCAGTCAGTCCCATAAGCCAAGAACGAATGACAGAACCATGATTCCACACTCTGGCAACCTTCTCGTAGTCAAAATCAAATTGGCTGTTTTCAAGCACTTCGAATCCTTCACCAATCGCGGCCATCATTCCATACTCAATTCCATTATGGATCATTTTTAAAAAATGTCCGCTTCCCGCTTCACCAGCGTATAGATAACCATTTTCGACGGCAGTATCACGAAAAAGCGGTTCCACAATCTCCCATGCTTCATGATCGCCCCCCACCATAAAACAGGCTCCATGCCGTGCGCCTTCCATTCCGCCCGACGTTCCGGCATCGAGATAATGGATACCCGCTTCTTTCATTTGATTGTAGCGGCGAATTGATTCTTTATAATGAGAGTTTCCAGCTTCGATAATCATATCGCCTTTACTTAATAAAGGTGATACATCACGCAAAACAGCATCGACAATGCCATGCGGTACCATAACCCATAGGATACGCGGCGGGTCTAATAAAGAAATGAACTCTTTAAGATTCGTTGTCCCCTCAGCCCCGTATGCTTTCAGTTCATCAACAGCCGCTTGATTTACATCATATCCAACCGCTTGATGATTGCGGTCAATGAATTGCTTTCCTATGTTTATGCCCATTTTCCCTAAGCCGATTAATCCAATTTTCATATCTGTTCCTCCTGATTGTCTAAAAAGCCTTTACTCTTTATGTTCCCTTTGGATTGTATTGTGATACGCAGAAAACAAATGGGGCTTACATCGTCTGCGCATGTAAATTTTATTTTTCATGACTGACTGTGCCTGCCAGTTCTATTACTGAATCTCTTTATATCCATAATTATCACTTTATCCTTGATTTACCATTAGTTTAAGTTAAAATATGGGAAGGTATTCGATTTTTTTAGTAAAAAGAAGGTGACATGTTGCAGAATCAATCTCATACTCTTATCGGAGTTACGAAAACCGCTGTATTCTTTTTATACGCTGCACTTGCAATCATCGGTTTTGCAATCGGGTATTTTATTCCGCAGATTGCGAAATGGGCATTATCCCTCCCCTGGATCCCTCTTGAAGGACCACTTCGGCTCATTACCTCTTTTCAGGGATCTACAGCTTCATTTATCACTGCTCTTCTCGGTATGTGTGCGGGGATTTGGTTCGCTCATTCTGTTATTGCAATGCTGCTGTCTGTCAAAATTACAGATCACACAGTGGAATTCATCAAAGGAAAAAAAGTGCAAACAATTCATTCCGATGACATCGCTCTTGTATTTATGGATCACAAACGGCTTGTCCTCCTGGGAACAGCCGGATATGAATTGGTACGGGAAGAAATTGATGAAAAACCAGTAAACGTTGAGAAGGCCTTTAGACAGCATCATTACGAATGGGCAACAGATGGTGATCCGTTTAAAGATCAATTTCGCCGATGGATTCCTGATGCACCAGACCTATCGCAAGGCGCCCATGCCTTATTAAAAGCTCGTCACAAAGCACTGCAGGACGAAGAAAAAGACGATATTGAAGAATTCCGTCTCGAACTGGCACAGCTGGGCATCGTTGTACGGGACGAAGGCACACGCCAATATTGGCGAAAAGCAGAAACCTATCCCCCGAAAATTCAGCTCGGCGAAGGATTGTAACAACAGAGGCTCAAGAAAGAGCCTCTTCTTTATTACTGCACAATAAACAGCACTCTGGTGCCGTCAGGGTAGCTGCTCATTTGATTCCCTACCCACGAGCCGGCGCCGCGATTATCAGAAGGCGTCACATATCGGACATCAGCCCCTGCACCGCCTTCCTCGCAGACCGCCATCGGCCACTCATCCCGGTCATAGCCCGGCTTGGTCGGGATTCCCTTTAAAGATTCCTCCCGCCTTTTGTCTGCTCCATCTCTGTCAATGGTACAAATATCTGGATGTCCCTCTGCAATCGCATCCCTAATATGACTGCCGGTTTCCGGATAACGAGACAGCGGAAAATATAACACTTTGTCATACGAAGATGCGCCTTGGATCTGTTGCGGAACCATTAAACAAAGAAGAACTGCTGCAGCAAGAAACAGGCCTGCCATCCATTTTTTCATTCCCATCCCCCCATACCTTTGTTCATTTCAATGTATGGGCGCTTGATGAAGAATATTTTTAACATTTGAAGTTAGTATGCTGCTTACCAAAGCCGGACTCCCCCGCGAGAAATTTCCCGGTACAGACACAGACAGCCTCCCGGTCACATACATTTACATATAGGCTTTTGCCTACATACTTTTGTGGAGGTGACGATGGTGACAGGTGTTTTCGCAGCGCTCGGCTTTGTTGTTAAAGAGCTTGTCTTTTTAGTATCTTACGTGAAAAACAATGCCTTTCCACAACCGCTCTCAAGCAGCGAAGAAAAAAAATACTTAGAGCTCATGGCTAAAGGGGATGAACATGCCAGAAACATGCTGATTGAGCATAATCTTCGCTTGGTCGCCCATATTGTGAAAAAATTTGAAAATACAGGTGAGGATGCAGAGGACTTAATCTCCATCGGAACGATCGGGCTGATAAAAGGAATTGAAAGCTATTCCGCTGGTAAAGGGACAAAGCTGGCGACGTATGCAGCGAGGTGTATTGAAAATGAGATTGTAATTACAAAAGGGGGGTGCATACTCCTCTTTAATACGTTTACATATATTCGGTGATCTCTTCTCCTCTCTAGGTTTATTATTGAAACGGAAACAAAAATCCATTACACTATTGCTGATGCACCAACGGGTGGGAGGACTCGCCATGAACAAAAAAGAACTGCTCCTAATGAATTTCAGGGATTTGTTTAACAAGATGGCTTGGCTTAATAAGCCAAAGATGGAAGTCTGTCTTAAAGGGTATAAGCCTTCTGAAGTACATTGTATAGAATCCATTGAACATGGAAATACTAATGTGACAAAACTTGCTGAGTCCCTTTATATGACGAGGGGCGCCATTAGTAAAATGACTAAAAAGCTCATAGAAAAAGGCTTAATCGAGAGCTACCAGAAGCCAGATAACAAGAAAGAAATTCATTTTAGGCTTACCGAGCAAGGGAAAGAAATTTATAAAATCCATGATAAACTGCACAAAGAGTTTCTAGAGCGTGATAAGGCAGTATTTGAACAGGTAACCGAGGAACAATTTGATTTTATGATTAACTTTGCGGAAAAGTATAATAGACATTTGGATTCAGAAATAAAAAAACATGGTGTTGATATTAAGTCGGAATAAATTTAAATAATGAAAATGTAACCACAGGCAGCCAACTCTATTGAGTTTCGGCTGCCTTTTTATTACCGTTATTTTGTTGACGCGGAAACAAAATTATGTTATTTTTTGTTGACTAGGAAACAAAAATACAACTTTTGAGAGGAGAATAATATGTTAAAAGGCAAAGTAAAGGAACCAGGATTACCAAAAGAAATCCTCATGGCTGCCTGGGCTATTGCACTTGGAGCAATTGCCCCAATGCTTGACTCAACTATGGTGAACATTGCCATCGACAAATTAAATAAGGATTTCAGTACGACGTTGGATACCATTCAATGGTCCATTACAGGTTATGTTTTAGCTCTTGCTATTGCAGTTCCAGTATCCGGATGGCTTATGAACAAATTTAATGGAAAGAAAATCTTAATCGGCGCAGTCATTGCCTTTGGTGTAACTTCTGTTTTTACTGGAATTAGTTGGGATGTTTCTAGCTTTATCTTATTTCGTTTGCTTCAAGGATTTAGCGCTGGGATTATTACTCCACTTATGTCAACACTCTTGGTTAAAACAGCAGGTCCAGAGAATATAGGAAAAGTTATGGCTATCGTCAGCACACCTATGATTTTGGGCCCAATCTTAGGACCTGTAATCGGGGGCTTCATCGTTCAAGCTACATCATGGCATTGGATTTTCTTCATCAACGTGTTCATCGTTTTGATTGCTGCACCACTGATGATGAAAACTCTTCCAGACTTTGAGCCATTCAACAAAAATAGTAAACTTGATATTTTTGGAATTATCAATCTATCCTTAATGAGTGCAGCAATGATATACGGAATTACAAAAGCAGCAGACCATGCATCATTTAACAATAGCGAAACAATCCTATGGGTGGGCTTCGGCCTCGCTTTAGCTGTAATTTACATCGTATATAATCGAATCAGAAAAAATCAAACCGTACTCCCTATAAATTTGTTTGCACACAAAAACTTCTTAACATCCAGCGTCGGGTTATTATTAGCGAATATTGCCGTCATGGGACCCATGTTAATACTTCCATTGTTCTTTCAAAACTTCCGTCATTTCACGGCAATCGAAGCTGCGCTTGCATTAATCCCTCAAGGAGTTGGGATGCTCGTTACTCGGCCAATGATTGGAAAAATGATTGATAAGATCGGTGCAAAATACGTGGTTATGGTCAGTCTTGTTCTTTCGCTTATCGGATCTATTCCGCTTATCTTTATCACCGATAAAACAAGTATGATTTGGATTTCTATCATATTATTCATCCGCGGGACCAGTTTTGGAGGGATTATGCTTCCGTTGACAAGTGATGCTTATACAGGACTTGACAGCAAACAACTTCCAGAAGCAGGTGTCGGTATTAATATTATTGAAAACCTTGGTTCAAGTTTTGGTTCAGCTGTTATCGCAACTGTTGTCGCAACTACTATACAAGGATTGCAACCAACGATTGCGAATGACTTAAAAGGTTACCATGCCGGATTCTTAGTATCCGCCATTGTCCTTGCAGTAATCTTCATCCCAAGTCTATTTCTCACACATAAAAAGCATGCACAATAAAGAAATCTGCACTTGAATACTCGACTGCTGAATGGTTTGTTTGGATAAATGTTGATACATGTAATGTGCACCAGTTTCATAAGCCCATTTAGAAAGGCGCTTACTAATTTGATTGGCTATCTGTTTTCTTCGATGTCTGGATCTACTTCAGAGGTTCCAATTACAAAAAGAGGGCAATACCCTCTTTAATAAGTTTCAATATATATGGTGTCAGAATCCACAACGGTAACTTCTTTCACGATAAAGTTAACAATTGTTTTTTTATCTTCAAGAGTTAAGTTATCTGCACCGAATGATTGAAAATAGTCTATAGCTCTTTTTAGAGCATTTTCACTTGAGCTTGTATCATCCAGGACTTTCATTTTTGATTGAATTTCGTTACACTTTTCAGTAAGCTGGTTTTGTTTTTTTTGCAGCTCAATAATTTGTGCTTTGATTTCATCAATATCTAAATCATCGTCATCGCTTAGGCTGATTAGCGTTAAAAGACGCTTGCGGCCTTTTTTTGTTTTCTCTATCTCTTTTTGAATGAGTTCTAATTCATCAGACAGGTGATTTGATTGTTCAATCTCTTTAAAAGAAGCATACTTTTGGGGATTTGTGATGAATTTAAAAATTTCATCACATACATGCCGGTTCAATTTATTCTCAGACATTTCTTTTCCGCAGCCGCGATCCTTTGCGCCAGAATAATTTTTCCGGCAAGTATATACATAGTAGTCTTTACCATGTGATTTTCTTTTCTTCCCTGTCATGGTATTTCCGCATTTTCCGCATCTAACCAAACCCGATAACAAGTAATTGTGAGGGCTGATACTCAAGTGTTTTCTTTTACTTTGACCTAAGAGTTCTTGAGCATAATCCCATTGTTCGGCTGGGATTATTGCTGGAATTGAAACAGTGATTTGCTCTGCTTCAGGTCTTATTTTAATTATAGATTTGTTTCCTGCCTGCTTTGAAACATAGGAACCCTCTGTATCATATTTATACTGTCTATGTTCACCCTTATAGGAAGAGTTCATTAATATTTGCCGAACAACCTGCCTGTGCCATACTTTGGCGCCTTTTTTTGTTTTAACCCCCATCTGAGTTAAATGTAGAGCAATACCATTTACTCTGCCGAAAAAAGGGCTTTTATGATCGGTGAAGTAATTGAAAATCATTCGAATAATTTTTGCTTCCTCTTCAAATATCTCAAGAGTTCTTTTCTCTTTAACAAATTTATAGCCATATAGCTTGGAATCTTTAATGATCATGCCTTTTTTCATTTTTTGAAGTCGGCCGCTTGATGTCCGTTCTTTGATTTTGGCTTTTTCAAATTCTGAGATTGCCCCGCGCATTGCGAAAAACAATTGACCCTCTGGAGAATTGGCGTATTCTCCATTTACAAAAATCAAGGGTATGTTTCGCTTTCGGAGTTCATCATCTATGATAAGCTGATTCATTAACTTCCGAGAAAGACGGTCAGGATCGTAACAAATGACTTGACTTATAAGTCCTTTGCTTGCATCCTCTCTCAAGCGATTCAACGCCGGACGTTCTAAAAGCTCTCCAGAAAATCCTTCATCGGCATACTTCAGTACATCCTTAGTCCCTGCTTTCTTTATACAGGCCTCGATCTGGCTGTCGATGCTCGATCCCTTGATCGCTTGCTCCTCGGTCGATACCCTTACATATATTGCTATCACCCTGGATCTCCTTCCTATAAAGTTTTATTAAATAATGATAGCAATCGTTAATGCATTTGTCAGCTTGCGGTCCCTCGATGATTATTACCTTCATAAAATGCATCACCCCTTGGGTAATGCTATGTAATAACTGTTTGTCCTAATGAGGTGATTTTAAGAGTTGAAAACAAATAAAAACACCGATAGTTTGAAACCATCGTTGTTTTCTAGAGTTTTTACTAAACCCACTAGGTCTCTATAAAGTGGGAGTGTATATTCAGTTACAAATGTCTGTTATTTCAAGCATTTAAAGTCAATCATTTAAAGTCAATCATTTTGAGTTCAAGGTATAAGCAGGTCTTCAAAAATACATCATATAATAAAGGAAGGTACAATACCCTTCCTCTTTATGCACAAACTCGATCTGCGGCTATTTTGAAACCACCATTTGATCTTCATCTAAGAAGGAGTTTTTTATTAAGTAACCCTCAAAACCACTTAATTCCCTGCCTGTAAATTTTTCATTGAAACCAAAAAGTTATTGCGGTCTCACCGAAAATTCATCAACATCACGACAATCCTTTTATAAACAAAAAAAGAGGAGCAAACTCATGTCTGCTCCTTAACGTTTTTCTTTGCACAACGACTAGTATCTTCTTTTGGAAACCATAACGTCAATTTCTTCTATGATGAGATGAATTTTTCTGTAAGAAATTCAGCAAGTGTTACTCAACGACATGAAGAAATTGTTTATGTCCTTTGTCATTTCAGTTATTCAACTATTGGTGTAAGTGAACTACCACTCCACACTTCGCCCTTATTCAGTGTCCAACTGTCATTATAGAGATTAGAGGCACCTTGATTAGCCACAGGGCTCCAATCCTCATCCCAAGCTAAGAAATAGATGGTTTTAGGATATTTTTGTTTAACTGCATTGATAAATTGTGAATAATCCAGGCTGCCATTTTTTGTTTGCGGACCAACTTCTGTAAAAGCAAATGGCTTATCCAGAGCCGTTAACTCGTCATATCCTTTAATCGAATAAGCATCTGAGAAATATGCATCTAATCCCACAATGTCAACATATGATGAGCCAGGATAAAAATCTATCTTAAAGTCTCTGTTAGCGTCTGGTGCATATACCCAAATCAGGTTGTCCAAACCTCTTGTATCAGTCATATAATGATAGATTTTTTGATAAAGTTGTTTGTAAAGTGAGATGCGCTGGCTGTCTTTTTTGTTATATTCGGTTAGTCCCCACCAAAACCATTCTCCATTCATTTCATGAAGAGGCCTGAATAGAACAGGTACACCTTCATTTTTTAACTGATCAAGGCCATCTGCAACTTTGCTCAGAACAGCCTCTAATCGCTTACCCTCTGTAGTTGATGAGTCTAAGATTTTTTCATACTCACTGTTTGAAATATGGGAAGCATTTTTCCCAAAAGTACTGGATGCAGGATTAGCTAGATGTAAGCTAATCTGTGGTATTCCACCACTTTTCCAATATGAGATTAAGTCACTGTTGCAACTATAGTCGATCGTCTCAGTAATATCAGAAATATAGGGCTTCTCCAACCATCCACTGGAATAGTCACAACCATAAATTGCGGGTAACTGGCCTGTAGCATTCTTAATTCGGTTGGCTTCTTTCATGGAAAACGAAGCATTTGTGAATCCGCCGAATGCACCTGACAGTATGCGATTTTCAGATCGGTTTGGTAGATGAGCTAGCCAATTCATCAACTCTTTCGTTGTCGCCTGAGCATTAGGATTCACAGGGTTGACTGTATGAGCAGATGCTGTCTGTGAAAAAGCTGAAATGATTATTGAAGAAAGTAATATAAAAATACTAACTTTTTTAAACATACATATTCTCCATCTTCTTTGTTTTTAGGATTACTAATCATTAATTCTCTTAAGATTAATTCACTAACAATTTAATCTATCTTTCTCCTAGTAGTTTATGATTCTCCTTTCAGTTTTAAATTAAGAGAGTTTTCCTTCGAGATATTACATTACCCATTATAAATCTCCATTTTTTGGGCATTAACTATATTAAACCTAAAACTACCTTCTTACATCAGACAGTTTTCCTGTTTTTATATATGCCTAACAGTCTATAAAATAAACTTTTTCTTTTGTATTGAATTCTTTTTTCCTATTTATCTGGTTTATTTATTATCGATATAAAGAGGTGAACCATTTTTTCACTCTCTTTTTTCCTTTCTTCGAAACGATTTTTAAAATAAATGTTTGAAATACTCCCCAATAGTCACCAACAATAGAGCTCAACAATACTTTTGCGACTTGATGACGATTCCGCAACAATCCTTTTATAAACAGAAAAAAGAGGAGCAAACATATGGTTTACTCCTCTAACTTAGTTGCTTTACCTTTTGCTTCTGCATATTCTGGTGTTTTCTTTGACAGCCCAACCTGTCTGTCACTTTCTCCGTTACCTAGCATATAATCAAGCTCCTTAATACGAAGCTAAAAAGTTATTGCGGTCTCATCGAAAATTTAAATTGCGGTGCCCTATTGCCTTTTTCTCTCCGCAAAAATAAGGTTATTATACCTATCAGTTTTCATGTCTGATTTCGGTCAGAAAGTTGATGATATGCTTCACTGTGCTCTACAGTAAAATTAGTAACGAGTCCTAAACTTAAAGTAACTACAGTAAGAGTAATGATTACGCCCTTTTTAAAATTCATACAGGCATTCTCCCCTCTGAATTTGTTTTTGCGTTTCAAGCATTTTTTGATGATAAACATATGATGTTTCAAATTCCTTTGATTTTGCAAAAACTTCAGCCGTATCAATTGCGATATCTTCCACATACGCATAATTCTTATTTCTTTCTAAGTAATCAATCGTTTTTTTGATACCCACTTGATCTACTGCATTAATATAAAGTGCTTCCAAATACTTTTGCAGGGACACAAAAAGTTTATCACCTTGGGATATTGCAGCGGATAAACCCTTTTTACTCATTTTTATTGCTTCACTTGTTTTCCCCTGCTTAAAAAGAAATTTAGCGTATGTAAACAAGGAATGTGGTAAATTGCTCAACTTAGCACTTTCTGATACCTTGGCAGCCTCATTTAAGAAATGATCTGCTTTATCATTTATTCCTAAATCTGCGTAATTCTTTCCGAGATTGTAGTAAGCCGAGCTAAGTAGCCTTTCATTGCGATCTAATTGTTTGGACAACTCTAAGGCTTTTTCAAGGTGCGGCAAGCTTTTCTCGAAATGTTTAAAATCAACGTAATTTCCAGATATCACGAAATGACATTGTATTTTTCGCACTTTATAAAGTTCATATTGATTATAAATGTCCATCGCCTGTTTAACATGGTGCATCGAGATATGATTTTGCTTCATAATATAGTAAGCTTCAGCCAACTTAAAATGAAATTCCGCCTTCTCAATATCATCATTAACATGAGTAAGATGTTTTTCTGCTTCTCGATAAAAACCTATCGCTTTGACATATTCCCTTTTATCAAACTCATACATTCCACGAAAAAACAGAGAATAGTAAGACAACAGGCCAGTTATCCCCTTGTTGGATGCTTCTATTTTTTCAAGTAACTCATCAATAGTTGGTCTTATACGTGTCGTTACGGGTTCCAAATAATCTAACATGAGCTGATGACGGAATTTCATTAGGGAGAAGTAAATGAGTAAATACTCATCTTCCTCCATCCGTTGGATTTCTTGCTCCACCTCTGCCTTTAAAATCTCTGCATCCGGAACACTAAATTGACGTATCATTTTATACCATTCATTGATCTTTACGCCAACTTCTGACGATGATAAAACCGGATTCACAGGACCCCTCCTTTTATGTCTTTTTATGTAATATTCTAACATTTCCAAAAAGTGTTTGAACCGCAAAAAAACCGCAAACTTTTTATTCGGTTTGTTCATAAAAAAAAAGCAGGCATTATGCCTGCTTTTTTGTAAGGACTCTATCAATTAAAAACATAAATAAACTGAATAACAAGGACATAACTAACATGTCGAGTATAGTAATCCCCGAATCTCTTTTTATTCCAAAAAACAAAATAGCTTGTAAAATCAAAGAGACCAGGAAAAACAATATGTACTTCATACTTTTCATGTTAGAACATCCCCTTTAGCATTTTTATTTACCGATACAACGTACACTAAACCAAGCTAAACTTGCAGCTAAACCAACAACTCCGCCTTTAATGGCATTTTTACCTACAATTTTAATGATCTGAATTGCAGCTTCTTTCCAGAGTTTCTTTTCAAGTAATTTTTGCAAACCACCTGAAATAAATCCGATTCCAGTGAAGTCAATGATCTTATCTTTCAAGCACCCCATATATGATGCTGTCGAGAAATCTCCTACAGGATTTGGAACACCTACTAGGTCAGATTCAGTGAGTTCTTCACCATTAACCATTTTAACAAAGGCAACGATAGACGCAACGTTCTCAGGTCCGAATTTTTCGGAGACTAATTGCTCATTTACAACATATTTACCGTTTTCGAGAGTAGATGCTTCATCAAAAATAAACTGCATGTCCTGTGCTAGTTGATCTTCTTCTGAAAGATTTTGCGCATTAGCGAAAGGCGTAAACACCGCTACAGATAAAGCTAAAGCACACAACAAGGCAACAACAGACTTCCAATTTCTCTTTAAGGCAATCAACTTTGAAACTCCTCCTTTGGAAATGATCAATATTACCTAATATTGTTATATCAATTATTTATATGCTTATCAACCATAATTTACATATTTCTCTATTCCATGGTACTATTTTGATATCATAACAGTTTAGAAGGGATAGGTCATGAAAGTCTTTGAAGCTAAAACACTTATGTCTGAAGCTACAGACCGCGCCAAAGAATATAAAGAACTAAGGACGCAAATGGTCAACTTGAGAAAAGCTTTACAAAGCGTCGCTGAACTTGACGACAGCGAATTCTCAGGTAAAGGCGCTAATAACATTAAAGCATTCTATCACGATCATGTTGGTGTCACTGATCAATGGATCGACTACATTGACATGAAGATCGCATTTTTTAAAGCATTGCCGGAGCTGTCGAGGACAAAGGCCTCTCTGATGCTTATATTGAAGAGTCTTTTTTAGAACATGAACTGGCTAACGCTCATAAAAGATCAAAGTCCATCATGTCTGAACAGAAAAAAGCCATGAAAGATATCCTAAATGACATAGACGACATCCTTCCGCTCGACCTGTTTTCAACAGAAACCTTCAAGGATGAGCTTGCGGATGCCAATGACAAACGCAAAAAAACAATTGAAAAACTAGGTGATCTTGACGAAGATTTACTGACAGAATATGCTATGTCAGAACCAAATGAACAATTCATCAAGTCAGATTTCCAAAAGCTCCAAGAAGCAACGGGTAAAGGCAAAAACGCTACGCCTATCCACTACAACGCTAAGGCGTACCGTGAGAGTGACATACATAAGAAAAAAGGCGATATTGAAAAGCGAACGGAAGCTTATTTGACGATTAAAAAGAAAGAAGAAAAAGAACGGGAAATTGAAAAACTGAAAGAAAGACTGAAGAATTACGATTATGCGGATGCCGATGAATTCTATTCAATGGCTAAAACAATTGGGTATGAAAATCTGACAGCAGATCAACAAAGATATTTCACACAGATTGAGAACACACGTGAGCTAATGGCTGGAGCCAAAGGTACTGTTACAGCTCTTTATGATATGACAGCTGAAACATTAGACTATATGGCACACAATCATCCTGTCGACATGCTTATTAATTCTGCAGTTGCAGTTTATCACTATGATTCCACATTAAAGTCAATTAAAGATGCAATAATAACCTCTTATGTTAGAGATGTAAAGAATGGAGACGCAGAATCAACGGCTCACTGGATTACATGTGCAGCAGTAAACATCTTTGCTTTAAAAGGTGCTGGTTCAGTTGCTAAAATAGGATTGAAAGCAGCCGGAAAAGCTGCAGTCAATAAAGTGTCTAAAAAACTGGATGAAACTCCTGATCCACTAACAGTAATTAAACCGTTTGCCATGCGAGAAGATGTTGTTGTAGCAGGTGGTGTGCCGTATAATGTCATCAACGATGTGAGTGCAAAAGACAGGCTACTTCAGCTTGCTAAAAAATTAGATGAAACAAGAAAACCATTTACAGGTAAGGAAATAAATCTCCCTTGGTTAAATAAAGAAAAGTACAGTGCTGTTGAAATAGGCGGCAAAGTAAAGGTTAAAGGTGAAGTTAGAGATGTAAGCCGGAGAGTCTATACCTTAAAGGACATTGATATTAATCAAAAAACTCCAAGAGGAAAAACCAATCTTGAATTAATGAAGGATGGTAAATCTCCTTATGCTAAAGACGGAACACAGATTAACTTACATCACCTCATACAAGAAGAAAGTGGAACATTGCTTGAGATACCTAACAGTTTACATACAAAGTATAGTGATGTGATACATGGCCTAAAAGGTAATGGCGAAAGCTTTAGAAATGATGTTTACCTGGAGAAACAATACAATAACTTTAAGACAAGGTATTGGAAGTGGAGAGCAAAACAATATAAGAAAGAATAAGGGGTTATAAACCATGGATTTTTATTTGAAAGTAAAAGAATTCTTAGCTGAAAATGCAAAGGAAAAAGATTTCACAGGTGGAATTAGCGAAGATAAAATTTTAAAAATCGAACAAGATCTTCAAGTCACACTTCCAGATAGCTACAAGTGGTTTCTTAGAAACTATGGTTCTGGCGGAGTTTATGGAATCGATTTATTAGGCTATGACTTTGGCGGTGCTTCAGTTGTTGAAACAACCAGGGAATATCGTGAGTATAGGGAATTGCCAAGTGGATTGGTAGTTATAGAGCATGTTGATTTTTTTGGTTATTGCTTAGATACCAATAAAATGAACAGTGAAGGAGAATGTCCAGTTGTTATTTGGAGTGAATTTGGTGGCTATAAAGAGCTTGATTCGGCGCATTTTATAAAGTTCTTTTATGAAAGGCTCCATGAGATGAAAGAAAACTGGGAAGAGGATGAAGACTGGGACGATTAAACAAAAAATTGAATTTAGTGCTCCTTGCAAATGAGGGGCTTTTTTTAAATTGATTGGTGTTTTTCTTTGCAAAGCTAACAAGATATTTATAATAGCCCATCCAGTCTTTTTTGTTTTCTGTCCGTAACTACCGTCTTGATTTCAGTAGAAAAAGAGCCCTTCTTTAAGTAAGGACTCTTCTCAGTACAGAATTATTTTATTTTTTCTATTTAAACCAAGCTTTCTTTAAATTGTTGGTAAAATTACTATTATTAAAAGGAACATTTGCTTTACCGAAATTTGCTGTATTTAATGCATTCCTTGCGGCAGGAGTTAAATCATCCCAGCCGATTAACGGTTGAGTTCCACCTACAACACGATCGCTCATCATCAATTCGTGGTTGAGAGGCCATGTGCTGTCATAAGCAATCAAAGGATGAGTGCCATCTTTCATGTTGGTTCCGCTTGGTGCTACATTTGTAAATTTTCCATGTCCAGAATATGCAATTGATAAAACCTTTGGATTTTGATTTGCTGGATTATCAATCCATACAACGATTCCTTCCCAGTCATGTCTGTGACCTAAGCTTGGAGAGGCTTCATCTTTAGGAAAATACCAAGAATACATAATTGCCCAAACCCCATTGTACCATGCAGAACGTGAATATACTTGTCCAGTATTTTTGCTGCAATGTCCTTCAGGTGCTCCAGTCGGCTCTAAACCACCACTTGTATTACCCTGCGCATCTACTGCAGGAAAAGGTACACAGCCGCTATAAACCTTTAAATATGGCTGAAAACGTTTCGCCGCTTTTTGAGTAACAGTTGTAGGCACCACCTCTCTAAAACCCACTACTTTATCATGATCGATTACAGCTGCATTTGCTGTTGAAACCATGCTAACAGAAGTGATTACAGATAAAAAGAGAGCCAAGAAAAATTTGTTCATTATTCCAACTCCTTTTAAGAATATTGACAACAATTAAATACCACAGAGTTGGAATAAATATCAATATCTTTTTTGAGAGCTAACTGAATATCCATACTAGAGTACTATTTTATTTTTCTTCGGTCTTTAAATTCAGTAAATAATACACTCTTCAAAAATACATAAAATGTCCTCTCTTTAAAAAAGAGGGTTGTTATTTCAATAATGCTTCAAGTTTAGCTTTCGTATCCGGTCCATAAATACCGTCTTGGGTAAGACCATACATAGATTGGAACCGTTTGACTGCATTTGCTGTTTTTGGTCCATACACACCATCAATACCGTTATTCTTCGCACCTTTGTCCGGATAGAAATAAAGAGAGCCGCTAGAGCTTTTTGAATCTGCCTTACGTCAGCCCCTTTTCGCATAGGGCTTGTGACATTATAGATGCCAGAAGGCAGCGCATATGACGTTTTTTTGCTACTTGAGTTTGTTGTTTTCTTTTTAGTTGCACTTGTTTTGTCTGAGCTTGTTTTGCCACCTAGCGACTTTAATTCTTTTTCAATGGCAGTCTTAACTTGATTCCATCTTCCCTCTGACAAAATACGATGCGGACAATACTTACCGTTCCAGTCTTGATGCTTGCGGACACGATCAATGCCCCAGCCGCGTTCTTTAAGTAGCTGCGCCACAAACTTAATAGCAAGCTTTTCCGCTGCCTTATATCGTGCCCCTCCTGACTTGCTATAACAAATTTCGACACCAATCGACTTACGATTCCCTGTACCGTTTGTTCCATCTCCTGTGTGCCAAGCGTTACGATTCGTTGGAATCCCTTGAATGACTTGTTTATCGTCTACTGCAAAGTGAAAACTCGTTGAGCTAGAGTTATTCTTCATGTAAGAAATCTCATTGGCTGCTGAAGCATCATTCGCAGTGTTATGGATAGTGATATACTCAGCTTTCATTGGGTTAGGACATTTCAATCCATACTTTGATTTGGAGACTAGATTCTTTACAACTTTAATGGCCATATATCCTCTCTCCCTCTGTTTGTGTAATAAAAAAAGCCACTGGCTTAGCCAGCAGCTTTGTCTGCGTTATTCTTACTCTGTTCTTTTTCGTTCTCAATTGTTTGTAATCGATCTGTTATTGTTGAAGGGATTTTAACACCGATCTGTGCTAAGTTTTCAGTTATTGACAATTCTTCATTAGCGACAGCTTCCTGACGCACGTAGGTAAAATATCCCTATGTGTGTCGTAGACCTCTCTGATAACAAGTGCAGTTCGTTTTTCTTTAAGCAATTTCAGAACAATTTTGAGTGCCACATGGTAGCTTTTGGATGATCCATAACCGCCCACAAGAAAATGAAACTTTTGATTCCAGTCAAAGAGAAATTCTTTAAAATGAGGATTTACTTGTTTAATCATTTGTCATCACTCTTGTTCACAATGGTGATTTCAAAAGGTTTATCTTCTTCTGTAAGCTCTTCAACCTCTAATTTTTTCTTGTTAATATTTAAGCGCATATGTTCCAATTTAAGGCGTCGTTCGTCTTCTGAATTAGCTAATTCGTCAAACTGCTTTATAAGGTTCCTGAGCTCTGCCATTGCCCGAGATTGCTCGTTCAAGAACGTGGCATGACGATCCAAAGAAAATTGGAATTCGTATTCTTCCTCTTCGACTTCGTTTGTCTTAGATAGGACAGACTTTTTCTTTTTTAGTTCCTTAATCATTTCTTGCTTATCAGAAACGAACATGATTTTTTGCGCCCTTATAATTGCGGCATATTGGATCTGTATCTGATCCCATATCATATCGACAGGCAAACGTTCTTGAATACCTTCCATGATGGATAGCGTTTCTTCTGGCAGGAACTTAGAGAAGAATCCATGAGTCACAGCGTTTTGATTTCTCAGTGGAGCTGCACCAACTTTATTTCCTAATGCATTTTTATTTCCAAGCGGTGCTCTTCCTCCCTTATTTCCTTTTGCATTTTTGTTCCCTTTAGGTGCGCCTCGACGCAAAAGAGCGCTCCCTTTTATTTTTTCTTCCCATTTATCGTTTGTTTTCCATTTTCGGACAGTGCTGCTTGTTACGTTTAATTGCTCAGCAATGTCTTTTAACTTCTTACTCCCGCCGCTCTCTTCCCAAAAACGAAAGGCTTTGTCTCTGCGTGGATCTCGTGGTCTTGGCATTACATCTTACCCACCTCCGGACCTCATGTTTGAGTTTGTGTTTGTTTTAATAGTTTTTGCTGATGTATCTGCTATTACACCTTTAGACAAAATATTCATTTTCTCTTATTTAGACTTAAATCTATGTCGAAAATTATTGTTTGACATATCTTATACTAACTCCACTAAAAGAGGTGATAACATGTCAAATGGTTACAATAGCTCCTTCGTGTTAGTTGTGGTGTTGTTCATCCTGTTAATCATTGTGGGTGCTTCATTCCTTTATTAGTCTTGAAATATTTTAATCTACTATTAAAGGAGGTAACTATATGGGATACTCGAATGGTTATGGTAGCACCTTCGCATTAATCGTAGTGCTATTCATTCTATTAATCATTGTTGGTGCTGCATTCCTTTATTAGTCTTGAGGCACTTTAGCCTTTTGATTTCACCTCCCTGTACGAAGACGCCATAAGAAGTTTTTATGGCGTTTTGCTATGTTATTAACTTTATCAATGCTGATAAAGTTTCAAAATCAGGTAAATATCCACCGCCGCCTTCTTTTGAATTGTGTTGTTTTGGAAAAGATATTCCCTCTAAACCGCCACCGCCTCAATCTGTAATCGCCAACTGTCTATCCTGAGACTTACCGGAAGCAGTTTACAGAGAACATAAAAAAGCATCCCTAAGGATGCTGATAAATTACATGAAATTAGGAACTTCAAAATTTTCATCAAACTCTTTAACTGCTTTTAATGTTCCTAAAAGGAATTGATATTTTTGATAACTTTTTTCTGTTAATTCTTTGTTTACTTCAATAGCTTTTTTAGTTAAAGAAGATTCTGGATGGGAACTTTCTAAGTATAATATAACTTTAGATGTCCATGTTTCGTATTCAACTCCACTTAATGCTTTATCAGAACCATAATTAATTGATTCTGCTTTTGCTTCAAGGAGTTCGCCTTCTTTGATTAGAGAATCAACATTCATGTTTCTCACCCCCTTCAACCTAATTATCGGTTAAGGAGCATGACAATGGAACCAATTGCAAAATTTGTCGAACAAAAAAGCACCCCTAAAAAGAGATGCTTTATTATTTTCTGCTTTTTATATAATCCTCTTTACTGATTCCTAAAAGCTCCGCAGAATGCTCATCTGCTGACTGTTCTAAATGATGCATTTAGTATTTAACGAATTCTTCTTCAGTGAACACTTTTTTATCAATGAGAATATCAATTAGAGCTTCTATTGTGCATTGACGGTTTACCGATCCACCTGCTAACTGTTCTAACAAATGTTGTTGATTAACATTAATTGTTCTTGTCAGGTTTTCATCTCCTACCTTATTGCCGTTACAACTTAGACTAGAAAAAAACACCCGTAGGATACTTTAATCTATAAGACTTTCTTTTGGCAATTCAAACTCAGCTGTTTCTAATAATTCAGTTGTCTTCATAACGATAGCTCTTTTTTCTATACTTTCGAATTTAAAATTCACTGCCTCATTAGATCTAGTTTCCGGTAAAATAAAACGAACTTCACGCTGATATTTAAAAAATTCATCTTTCCAATAAAACATATCCAAAGATGCCTCATCGAATAATTTCTTTCTCTCAGAGTCATAAATATCATAATCACAATAAATTACTGACTTAATTTGTGCTCTTTTGTTCTGTTCTTTTGCAGAATTGATTAATATCTCCATAAAGTCACCGGGTAAAACCACTGCAGTATCCCCAAAGTCTTTAACAAATAATTCTTTTTCCTCTTCACTTAAATTTATTTTAACAGTAAACGATTTTTTCAGTTTCACCCGTTATTTTCATATCTCTATGATTAAACCAAGTGAAACAAAACAAAGGAACTTTTGGTACATCCGTATATCTTTCAATTAATTCTGCTTTCCGGGCAGTACCTATAACTTTCTTTGTCTTAGGATCAATCAGTTTAATTTTAGTTCCTCTAGAAACAAACCCAGCCTCAAGTTTATCCCCTTGACCCTTCACATTACTTTTTCGCTCTAAGTCAATAAAGAATTGAAAATTGTTCATGTGCAAATTTCCACTTAATAACGACTCTACATATTCATCCTTAAGAAACTTTACTAAAAAATTAATTTTTTCAAAACCTTTAATATTATAGTTCATGTCATAAACCCCCTACTTTATTATCGGATAAGGAGGATGACTATAGAACCATTTGCAAAATTTGTCGAACGAAAATGTTGAATAAAACCATTATTTGTCGGGGATATTAATTTGTACGCAATACTGCTGCTGTTTTATCACCCATTGACTATGTAAGCCTCCCAACTGAGTTGATCCTCGCTTATCGCTGGGAGGTTTTATTCGTTGTATAGAATTGGTGGTGACGCAGGAATAATTCGCCGCGCCGACCTGCCTCCCATTTTACACCACAGATTTTTTCAGATTCAACAAACGCTCAAAGTGGCAATCTTGGCATAATTGGCTGATGAACTCATCTTTCATTTTGCGTACAGTTTCCCTTGAAATGCCAAGGTGAAGACCTATTGCGCGGTAGCTCATACCCTCCATCATGCAATCATAAATAACTTTGTGCTGCTCCCCTTTGATCTTTTCAGCCCCTAACTCCACCGCATATACTCGTTCTTCATAATACTTAAGACGTTTGAAAAGACGTTCCTCTCGCATATCCATTTGCTGCAATTCAGCCTGACTCTTCCCAGGACTTCCTTTTGGCATAGCAGCTTCTAACCCATATTGAGCAACACCCCAATTCTTCATGGGAATTACTGAACCATAGAGTACCCTTTGCAATCGATGAACCTCTTTTGCCATCCAGTGATAGCTATTGATTAGATTTTCAATATCTTTTCGATTCATGATTGTGTCCTCCTTTTCCAAATAAAAAACGGACACCAAACAAACAGTGTAATACTGTAAGTTTAGTGTCCGCAGGCTTTCCGTCTTGGACTTTTGGTTTGTTTATAAGAATTTAGGATTTAATAATCTTTCAATCTTTTTCTTTTCTTTCTCTAAAACCTCTTGGTCCTTAAAATAAACTTTAAGGGTTAGTGAATCTGTAAACATAAACACCTTATCTCCATCAGCAAAAAATAGATACTTATTATTTCTCGCAGCCATCTTACCTAATGTTGAAAAATCACCTAAATCATCGATTTTATAACCTCTACTTATTTCAACCAAGGTCGCCATATCATCATACAAATCATTAGATGATAAAAATTCCTTGTATTCTTTATATACAGGAGCTAGCTCATCTTCCTCAATATCTTCTAAATCAATTTCTCCTTCCCAATCATTGCTCAAATACGGAGTAACAATTGTTTGGTTGAAAGTTGATAAATAAGGAGAAATCCATTGAAAAAATTTATTTTCAATATCTATCCACTGTTGTTTAGAGATCTTAATATCAGAATACTCATTATCAACCGATTCAAAACCAAATGAATCATAAAAGTCTTTTATTTCAACAATGTCTTCTGGGAGACCAATAACAAGTTTATGGTGATTCTCTTCTTCATTTTCCCAATTAAAAAATTGATATTGAGATAGAACACTTAATAGTTTTGATGTTTCTAATTTCATTTTTTCCACCTATTTAGATAAAATTTTTCCTTTACCGTCAAGTGAAGCGACACGTTTCCCACTTTTGTCTTTCAGTTTCCATTTACGTCCACCATGTCCGGCATTATCTTTTTCGATTGTCCAACCTGTTTTTGGATTCTTATAAGCTTTTTTACCTTTAACCTTTTGATTAAACGCTCCTAAATCTACACGGGAATCACTTTCTAACAATCTTCCTGGGATATCAAATCTTAAAACTGATCTATGGTGAGACCAAAGAGATTTTACACCCAGATAGCCTAAATAAATTGCTGCTGCCCCTATTACAACTTCTCCTACGCCTGGAATAGCAACTGCTGCTAATGCTATTGGTGTATTACCAGTCGGATCATAGTATCTTAACGGGTTGTTATTTGCATAATTATAACCATTCTGTGTGACTAACTGGTCCTCTGTGCCGTACCAGGCATCCCTTGATAAAAAGACCGCAGTAGAAGGGTTATAGTACCGGTTTTCTAGATAGTATAATCCAGTTTCTTTATCATATTTATAACCAGCATAATTGATATCATTATCTTTAGCATAGTAACCAGTTTGTTCAGTTATATTTCCCCATGAATCGTACTTATAGTTTGCAACTACTTGCCCTTTTTCATCAGTGATTTCAATCACATCACCTCTTAAATTATGGTGATAATAAAAGGTTTGATTTTCACTGAAGTCTTTGACACTATTAACTTCTCCATTTTTCAAGTATGTATAATACTTTGTAATGTTATGATTTGCATCAGTTTCATAAATAACTTTGTTATTACTGTCATCATACACATAATTGGTAACTTCGTCACCTACTTGCTTTTGTATCCTTCTGCTATACTCATCATATTTGTATTTGATATTCTCGCCAGATTTTTTGTTAGTTGCTTCAACAAGACGTCCTGCTTCATCCCAAGTAAATTTGAAGGTATCATTTTCAATCAACTGACCGTTGTCATTGTATGAACTTCCTTGTGATTCAAATTGGTTCAATTTATTAAAAGTATAGTCGTTTAATGTTACTTTACCAGTTTTCCTGTCAGTAACTTCCTTACTAATACGGTTCCCTTTTACATCGTAAGAATATTTAATGATTTGGTCTTTAGAGGTTTCTTGTAAAAGTTGATTATTATCATCATACTTATATTCTATTTGATCATCTTTTGTTGTATCAGAAACTATATTACCTTTTTCATCATATTCATATTTATCGCTGCTTAAAACATTTTCTGCTTTATCAAAAACAGTTTTCTCCGTCATAACTCCCTGTTCGTTATAAGTAAGCGACTCTCTTAGACCATTCTTATAAGAATAACTTATTGGCTGACCTTGATCATTATATTCAATATCAGTTTTACTGTCTTCTGATGCTATGCTAATTAAGTTGTTTTCCTCGTCATATTTATGATTTTCATTAATATAATTAGACTTATTCTTTACTTTAATTGAACTCAGAGCTAATTGATTATACTCCCAGGAGATGTCTCCATCATCAGTATGTAATTCTCTTAATCTTGATAAATCATCTAAAGTAGTGACTTTATTTAGCCCCTGCTCCTTATTTTGGACAGCATAATCAGTTAATTCACTACCAACTACTGTTCCATCATCTTCTTTTTCCCCGGCTTCCTTATCTACGTAATTAGATTTTTCCACAGTGTACTTATCAGTTTTATTTAGACTTAGGGAACTGACTTCTCCATCATCATCAAGGTTGAATTTTATTTCATCCTTTTCTGGATTTTTAATTTTTACAACTTGTCCGGCTTCGTTATATGCATATTCCGTAACATTTTTATCAAAATCAATTATTTTAACTACTTGATTTTGATCATTATACTCATAAGTAAGTTCATTTATAACTTTATTATTTTTGTCTTTTGTTGTTTCTTTAATAATATTTCCTTTATCATCATAGGTATAATATAACTTTGCTCCAGAATCGTCATATGTCTCTACTAACTTTTTGTTTAATTCTTCTGCATTGGCATAAGATGTTCCAACTCCTGTAACAAACATAGATGTTGATAGAGCAACGAGTGTTAACTTTGATGCAAAATGAGTCTTTTTACTCACAAAAATTCCTCCTCTATGTAATTCAACCTATATATTTATATTACATCTCTAAATATTTTTCCATTTTTTTCGAACGACAAAATTCGACACTCGCACTCTTGAAACAACATCTTTGTTAAAAATTTAACTATCATTTCACTTTAAACCCTATCTCATGATCTACCCTTGCAAAGCTCCCCTTTACAGTTTGAATAACAGTTTTACCATGCTCCGGAGCATCTAAGACATGTGCAGTTCCCTGATTCCCATCTAAAACAATGATCTTAACCTTCCCTGGATCAATTTTCTGCTGAATAGTGAAGTCTTTTTTGATGTTTATTTCTCTTGGACTGTACACTCAATGCGCCCCCTATGTTATGATAGAAGTACCAGTTCATATCAAGAACACTGAGGCTAGGCGCTTCGGTGTTTTTTATTTTTAGGCAGAAACCTCTTTTATCATGACTTCCACCCTCGGCTCTTCGCTATAAAACTTGCTGACTTTCGGTCCACTACTTGGCTATCATCTTTATATATCAGATGATTCAAAGCATCCTTCACACCCTTTACATAGTTATCAACATCAGGCTTTGTGGTCGGCCGCGAAAGACCATTTTCAGCTTTCTCTTTCTTCTTTTTTGAGTTTGAAACTGACTTAGGCATTGGTCTGTACACTTTGACATTCATTGAGACAGTACCAGTAATAACTGTTTCTGGTCGATGCTGAGACGCAACCAAAGCTACATACTGCTTGAAATACTTTGATTTCGCTGGATCACGCATATGCACCTTCCCATTTCGTATTGATCTACGCGGCCGGCCCTGTGCAACTGGCTCACCATAAACAGTGAACTTAATGCAATCCCAACTGCTCTTACCTCCCGTCAAGCTGTTCCCAAAGCTGAATTTCTTTTTCTATTCTCGGTGCCGAGATTAAAACTGACAGCAGAGACACGACTGCTTTAAGCACTCAGCATCCGCTCCATTTGCTTTATTTTTTCCTCAAGTAAACGGATAGTTGGTGTAAGATCTTTACCTTCTGTAGGACTTAGAGGTCCGAATATATAAAGTCCACCAGTTGCTTTTACATTCATTTTCTCCTTCATTCCCAATCACCTAACCTATGATTTAATTGCATTCGATCGCCTTTAATAATCACTATGTAATCACGGCACATCTGGTGAATTCGTGAACCAAGAGCCTCGTCTATATCTAAAATCTCATCGACTGTTAACTCCGAAGAAATCAGCAAAGGCTTGTGATTTAAATATCGGTAGTTTAAGACTGACTGGATTTGTTCAACCTGCCAATCTGTTGCCCTTGGTTGACCGTTTATTGGTTTGAATAAGTCATCAATGAATAGGACTTCGACCTTTCTCATGACATCGAGTTTTACAACTAAGTTGTCAAGTTATGCCAGCAATACTTATGATAATCTTCTGGAATCATGGTACTTGCAAGGAAAGAAAAAAAGGGCTCTTAAATCCGTTTAAATCTAAACACAAAAGAACCGCAACTGGCGGTTCTTTTAGTATATATTCCTATTTGACTTCATTATTATTGGACAGTACCATAATCAAAATCAATATCTTTCTTGTCTAAATCCCCCTCAAAATTTTTAGCATAAGTCATTGTTAAATGTACGCTTTTATCTATCCACCAAGTTCCATCATCAGTATTAGTATCCCAAGTAACATCTATATCTCTTCCCAAATTCTCAAAAAACACCAAATTTCCAACAGCTACTGTTTTTCCGTTGATTTTGTAATATATTAGAACAATTTTCTTATCAAATATACCTGTCCCGTGCTTTACGATTGTTAAACTATAAGGCTTATTAGGACATTGCTCTTCAAGTATAACTTCAGGATTTAAAAATAAAACATAACAAATGAATAGAATTGGTACAATCGTTAACCTTTTTAATACTTTTTTATTGATATTTAACCTCTTCAACATAGTCCTCCCTTTTTAACAATCCATTTCATTTGGGATACACCCCCATCATTGAAGGTATTTCCTATGAAAAATGTTTTGAAGCTCATAGGAACCCTTACATGACAGGGTTTTTGTTGTTTTTTCATTGTCTATCAAGATCTAAATCAAAAAAAGCTATAAAAAATATGGAGTGATACATATTATACATGACTAATATGTATCACTCCTTTAGTTTTTGTTCAATAATCGCCCCCGATAGTGGGATAAGAAATAGCAAAAGAACTTGCTATTTCTCAAATACATCCACCAAATGTTCAATGTTAGTTTGTTTTTCATACATACTAATAATAAAAGTAAAACCTTATTAAAACTTTACAAGACAAACTGAATCGACTATAGTCTAATTAGACTAAAATATTGATGTAAAGAAGTGAAAAATTAGATGATAAAGTCTTTTTTAATGTTGGGGCAGTCGAATATGGCGGGCCGTGGATTTTTGAATGAAGTAGACCCGATCTATAATGAAAAAATAAAAATGCTGCGCAATGGACAGTGGCAGATGATGACAGAGCCGATTAATTACGACCGTCCGGTTTCCGGCGTTGGCCTGGCGGCATCTTTTGCAGATGCTTGGTCGAAAGCTCATCCTGATGAAGAAATTGGCTTGATCCCTTGTGCCGAAGGTGGCAGTTCATTGAATGACTGGCATCCGGAAGGCATCCTTTTTCAGCATGCTTTGTCCGAAGCCCGCTTCGCCCTCCGGTCCAGTCAAATTTGTGGAATCCTTTGGCACCAAGGTGAGAGTGACAGTTATCGTTCGCTACATGAAACTTATTACGAGAAATTAACTCTTATCATCGAGACACTAAGAAACGAGTTGGAACTTGATGAGGTACCGTTGATTATTGGAGGGCTTGGTGACTTTCTTGGAAAGACCGGTTTTGGACAGCCCGCGACTGAATTTCGACAGGTTAATGAACAATTGCTGCGTTTTGCTAATGAACAACAGAATTGTTATTTTGTTACTGCAGCAGGTTTGACTGCGAATCCTGATGGCATTCATTTAGACGCAGCTTCACAACGCAAATTCGGTTACCGCTATTTCGAGGCTTTTTCGAAAAAGCACCATATCCTGAAACCCATTTCGGGAGAGGAGCAATCGCTGAAAGTGAATGGTGACTATTCTAAAACAGAACAGATTTACCTTCATAGTATGGATTTGGCTTCGGGTAAAATCACGTACGCGGAATTTGAGGCGCGGATGGCGAAGGTGATGAAACCATGATTCCCTTACTTATCCTTGGCTTGCTAATCCAAAACCCCGGAGCTCACGGCTATGAACTTCTGGCCTTAATGGAAAAGCGTCATTACAAATACATTGTTAACTTCACGAAAGGTTCATTTTATTACAATCTGCAGCAGCTTGAAGAAAAGTGTTTTATTGAACAGATTGAGCAGAAACCCTCAACCAGCGGGCGTGAAATCCGTAACTACAAAGTCACAGATTCGGGAAGGGCAGAATTCGAAAAATTAATGATCAAATACGGCGCCAAATCGGAATATGTGAACCTGCAATTTTATGGGGCGTTACTCTTTGCAGATGAATTCGACAAAAATAAATTACTGGAGCTGATCCAATCACAAATCGATCAGACTAAAGCTCGAATCGAGCTCCTTGATGAATACCTGTCCATCACTCAAGAAATTCCCGGCACAATCGATTACTTTCGCCGTATGAACGAAAATTCCCGTTCACATCACTTGGTTAACTTAGAGTGGTTCGAAAAATTGAAAGCAGAAATAGAATCGACTATTGCAGAATAAAAAAATGCAAAGTTAAAAATAAGAATATTAGTTACCTACATATAAAACCTGTGTCGTAGATATTTAGTAACATCTTTTATACAGGTTTTATACTCCTTCTTTAATTAAACCAGTAATAGGGTTGTCAGCACTTGCCCCCAACAAGAGCAAGTGAATCAGCTCCGTGTTCTTCTTTTTCAATCGCTAGCCGTTAGTTTAATTAGAATTCAAATAATCCAAGACGCGGTGAACTCTTTCGCTGACTGAGCAATCGCCTTCAATTTTTAACACTGGACAAGATAAATCTGCCATCCAATGTTCATGCAAAGCTCTACTTCTAACTTCCATTCCAGCAGTATCATATAAAGAAGCCCACTCTAAAAATGCTTTTGATTGTTCATATTTACTGCCACCGGCTAACACTTCATTTCCATAACGCTGAAATTCCCTATGCCTTAATCTCTCAAGCCGTATATCTTGTGGAATCCATAAGAAGACGACAAGGTCAAAATAACTTTTTAGATTATCGCCCCAGCCACACACTGCACCAGAAAGAATCCATTTCTCATTTATTGTTAAGTCTTTTTCAAGCAACTTTCGTCTTTCAGGAATTTCTCTTTTTTTAGTGAATTTATCTAACCAATAGTAATCATCGGTATCAAGATGCGTATGAGGCAAATGCTTTGATAATGCAGCACCCAATGTTGACGTTCCGACCCCAGAGGCTCCCAATATGTGAATATTTTTTTTCATACTTCCCCCTCCTTATTAAGCAACCAAACTCCCTGTTGCATAAGGTACTTACTATTATTTTGACATAAATCCCTAAAGACCTTTACTTTTCTAGAGAAATCCAGATGCGTGTTAAAATCATCATACTTACGAAAACAGTCATTTAGAGGATTGGATTGAAAACTTATACAGAAAGATTGATATTACAGAGCCTGAACAAATTAATTTTGAACGGATTGCCGAGGCTTTAGATATTAGGCTGTCGTTTAAACCTGTTACAAGCTTCGCACTTAAACACAGCGGAATTTATAACATATGCTTGGACAGCCGAAAAAGCCGAACTGAACAATGGTATGATTTTGCTCATGAATTTTGCCATATATATAGACATGAAGGCGATAAAAAAACAATGCCTGCAACTTGGACTGATTATTTGGATTGGCAGTCCAATTATTTTACATATCACTTTTGCATTCCAACTTGCATGTTGCGTAATATCAATCTTCCGTACATACAATCACATGCAATTGAAAATGTAGCTTGGTTATTTAAGGTATCCCCTTCATTCGCTAAGAAACGTTTAAGCATTTATTACAGGAAACTGACTCAACATTTATTTAGTCAAACTGTTACGGGAAATTTATGCCCCCCCTTTTTGTAATGAATAATGAAATCCTCATGCATTTGCGCGCATTGAAAAAAACAAAAAAAGACGTCTCCCTTCACGATCCGATCGGGCAGGATAAGGAAGGGAATGAAATAAGCCTGATTGACGTTTTGAAATCAGAAAACGAAGACGTGATAGATACGATCCAGCTCAATATGGAGCTTGAAAAAGTGAAACAATACATTGACATTTTAGATGACCGTGAGAAGGAAGTGATTGTCGGGCGGTTTGGACTTGATTTGAAGAAGGAAAAAACGCAGCGAGAGATTGCCAAAGAACTCGGTATCTCACGCAGCTATGTATCGCGGATTGAAAAGCGGGCGCTGATGAAGATGTTTCATGAGTTTTATCGGGCAGAGAAGGAAAAGCGGAAGAAGGCGAAGGGGAAATAATGCAGAAGAAGCCGGATCTCATACTCCGGCTTTCTCTATTTGAAAGAGTTATGAAAATCATTTTTTTCATCGCTGATAAGCTCTCCGAGAAAGACAGGCAGGATCGTAACAAATAACTTGACTTATAATCCTCCCGCAGGCATTCAAAGCCGGACGTTCTAAAAGCTCTCCTGAGAAAATCCTTAGATCGGTATACTTCAGTACATCTTTAGTCCCTGCTTTCTTTATACAGGCCTCGATCTGGCTGTCGATGCTCGATCCCTTGATCGCTTGTTCCACGATATATTGCTATCACCCTGGATCTCCTGCCTATAAAGTTTTATTAAATAATGATAGCAATCGTTCATGCATTTGTCAGTTTGCAGTCCCTCGATGATTATTACCTTCATAAAATACATCACCCCTTGGGTAATGCTGCGTAATACCTGTTTGTCCTAATGAGGTGATTTTCAATGAGTATGAAAACAAATAAAAAAACCGATGGTTTGTACCATCGATCTGTTTTCTATATCACTAGGCCCTCAATATAGTAAATCTAGCTCATTGGTTATGAAAGCTTATTTTCATTACACACTATATATTAATTTGTTATCATTTCTATACGTTTATATCAATTATGGTAAAAAATGGTTACAAAAACCCAATAAACGTCCAACCTAACTTTTTCATCTTATTTATTAAGAATTTTAACCTCTTCCTTGTAAAATAAAGAAGCGATTTTCATCTCCAAACAGTTAATGCTATTTCATCGGGACATGTCTGTTAAAGTAGCCAATAAATACATTCGGATATCCACTTACAACCACGATTCAATTTGATCCACTACAGATTTCTGAGCTGACATTAAACAGATAGAGTTATAAAAATCTGTACCAGTTCCCTTTCACAATTAGGACATTTCGGCGGCGTATCGGCATAATGCGAACTAATTTATTAATGTTCAACAACAGAATTTCGTCTATTGGCAATAAAGAATCCACAAATCATTGCAAGAATGGCCATCGCCCACCAGAACGTTGAGATCGCCTGATCATGATCGATGATAATCAAACGAATGACAGCTGTGATGCCAATATAAATGAAGTAGCGAAGCGGAAAATGAAAGTCTGATTTGAAGTATTTGATAATCAAAGCAATGAACTCAAAGTACATGAAGAATATAAGCAGTTCTCCAAGCATCTCATAATAGCTGTCCACTTTGTTGAACAGTGACTTGTATACGAATAGCACAATGTACCAAGTCTCGCTGATCAGAAGTGCGCTTAAGGCTAACGCCAGAAAGAACAGACAGACGTTGAGAAGCGCTTGTAACAGGTAAGGCACCTTTTTGAATTTGTTAGAAAATCTCATCATGTTGTCTCCTATTTCAATATATTCGTGGTTTTTATTCTCAGCCTACATCTTGGTGTTCCAAAATCGTAGCACAATGTAGTACTTAGAATTCTTTTGTATACTGTGAAACTGTCCCTGCATGCGGGACATCATTCGCGCAATGCTTCTTTCACCGAGTCCGTTGCTTTCCGGTGTTATATCTGCAAGTTTAATCGTATTGCTAACATGGATCTCAAATATCTCTTGATCCGATACAAACGTGATACTGATTTTTTCTTCCGGATCTGCGTATTTCAATAAGTTTGACATCACATTATCAAATACACGACCAAGCTCCTCCAAATTCACGTTAATATAGGTTTCCGGCAGCTCGCCTGAAATATGGACCCGAAAATGCTCCTGATGAAGGATAGCAATCTGATCTGATATTAGATCGTAGATCACTTCTTTCACTGCAACGGTCTCCAGATCGGCCTCATATTCCTTGTTCAGCAGGAAATACGCAAACAGATTGTCAGACAAGCTTTTTAATTGCAGTGCTTTACCATAAGCATTGGCTACATACCGATCTTTGCTGGCACCCGCTTCGCCTCCCTCTTTTTTGGCAAACTCCAGATTCATGATCAGCGACGTCAGCGGTGTGCGCATATCGTGCGACATTTCGGTAACCAGGCTGCGGCTCTCAGCTTGCAATTCCTCGATAGCTTTAAGTTTATCCAGGAAAGCTTTCCGCAGATCCTCAATGCTCTTTGCAATCATCGCTAATTCATCATGCCCTTTTATCGTCATCTCGTAGTCCAGTTCGCCCCCTTCAAGAATATGAATCTCTTGATGAATCGTTTTAAGGTAGCGAAGACTTTGGCGAATTCCGAAGAGAACAATGATTAAAAAGATGAGGGTTGCCCCGAGCAAATCCAATGCAAAGGCCAGATCATAATATCGGGAAGAGTAGAAACCGTCGATAATGACTCGTCCTTCACCATCGCTAAACTTGACAGGATGTGAATGATTTTGAGCGTACTGAGTCAGCTTTTCCTTTCCATAATCCGATTCGGAATAAATAGAATCATATTGCAGCTCCTGATCCTTGAATATGGTGAGGTTAATGTAATTTTCTTTTTTGACCCACTCGCCAAACGCTTTTCTATCTGATGTAGACAACTCATTTTCTGAAACGTACTTGCTGAATTTTTGAATGTATCTTGCTGACTCCTCGTGATAATACTCTTCCGAACTCAGATATCCCTCGATCAGATCATCTGTGATCTTTTGCAACGTCAGAAAGATCACACCACTCACAATCGCAGCAACCATTATCAGCAAAGCCAGTTTTTTGGTTAGCGTAAATTTAAGATGCGCCAAATCGATATCCTCTTCCCCATTCAGTTTTTATATAAACCGGACGTGTCGGATCATCCTCAATTTTGGAGCGCAGCTTCCGTATATGCACCATCACCGTATTGTTGGAACAGTAAAAGTAAGGCTGTCCCCACACACTCTCATATATATTTTGGGCAGAAAATATTTTGTTGCGTTTGTTCATCAGAAGTTTCAGGATACGATACTCCAGATCTGACAACTTGATTTGCTTCTCCTCTTTCCACACCTCATTAAATTCTTCGCTCACTCTTAGTTTGCCCCCGATAAGAAATGTTTCTTCCTGTTCCTTCTTTTCCTGATAGATAGTATATCTGCGTAATTGAGCAATCACTCTAGCGTGAAGTTCCTCTTCCGAGAATGGTTTAGTCATATAATCATCGCCGCCGGCGAGTAATCCCTTAGTTTTATCGAGTGTACTCGATCTGGCCGTCAGAAACAGAATCGGGACGCTAGAGGATTTCCTGATGTGCTGACATGTTTCAATTCCCGAAATGCCTGGCATCATAATATCCAAAATAACCAAATCAAGCGAGTCATTCACAAGTTGCAATGCTCGCTTTCCATCCTTGGCTCTTAGCACCTCGTAACCTGCACGTGTAAGGGATTCCTCCAAAAGATCACCAATATCCTCATCATCCTCTACGACTAATATTCGATAGGCCATGTCTCTCTCACCTCATGATTCTTGTTGTTATTTCTCGTGTGTCCTTACTATATATCGTTCATAGTAATAAGTACGTTATAAGATACTACGTAAATCTTAACAATTTATGAAAGCTGATGCTCGCCACAAATTTGTCACATTTTCTAAAAAAAATGATGACTCTTCATAAATTGTTAAGATTCGGTCTTTATATTTATCCATTGTAAGGCTCAAGTTTTTCAGATCCGCACTACACATTGCCGTGATAAATGGGAAAGGAGTATTGATATGATTGTACAAAAAGAAGGACGCGGGCAACCGGTGAGTCTGCGGGAACGGGTTCATTTTCTGGACATCGTACGAGGATTTGCCTTGCTTGGCATTATTATTGTCAATTATTTTCTGATCGTAGATTCAGTAAAGGGATTCGAAATGGCCTCCGATGACGTACTGCATAAGCTGGTTTCCTGGTTTGCCGAAGGGAAATTCGTTACGTTATTCTCCTTCCTGTTCGGAGTCGGGTTTATGATCTTTATGGATCGAGCCGCGCAGAAGGTAGAGAGTCCCAACAAGCTGTTTGCCCGCAGGTTATCTATCCTGTTGGGATTTGGCATTTTGCACATCACATTTGTTTGGGTCGGTGACATATTGGCCTTTTACGCCGTAAGTGGCTTCCTGTTACTCGCCTTCTATAAACGCACGGCCAAAACGGTGCTTAGATGGATTATCGCACTTATCGTGTTTCAATTCCTGACTCCTGTTTTCACAATGTTGTACAATGTCATCAATACTGCAGGGTCAAAAAACCCGAATTTTTCAGAGTTTACTTTGTTTAGCCACAGCAGCCTTACCTACATGGAATCCATCAGCACTCGGTGGACAGATATGGTCACGATGGCTGCCGGCTCTTTCTCTATGATCTATTCCATGTTTCTCATGTTTCTGCTGGGCGTGTACTTTGTTAAGATGGAATTTTTCAAAGACATGGAAGCGAAAAAGCCTATATGGAAGCGTATCTGGATCATTAGCACAATCGCTTTTCTAATAACACAAAGCAGTATATTACTAGACATGTTTAATCTTTCTGAGAATATGCTGTGGAAGGACATTTCCTCTGTCTTGGGTCAAAATGGCGGCTTAACCGGAAGTATGTTTTATATGAGCACTTTTGCAATGCTGTTTCTATACCTTCCTCAGCTGCGAGGCCCTATGATGATATTCACCAAAGTCGGACGGATGTCATTGACCTGTTATCTGCTTCACTCTATCATTGGAACAGTTCTGTTCCTCAGGTACGGATTCGGGCTTGCGGATCATATTCAATCCGCCGGCACGTTCATGTTCAGTCTGGCCGTGTACTTCGTTCTTATGAGCTTTAGTACATTGTGGTTGAAACGGTTTAGGTACGGTCCGATGGAATTAGTATGGCGCAAGCTGACGTACGGCAAAGTAAACGGGAGTCCCAAAGCAACTCCGCTGCATTCGGAAAAATCTATTTAGAAATAACCCCCTTGCACAGATTGCATGACTTCAAATTAGTGTTGTTGAATGAAGCGAGCATTAAACGGACAGATTTGATATATGGACTAGTTATTTTTATATCATTTAGGCTTCTTTGGGCTAATAAATCCACCAGAGTTTACTCAATGTGCATTGCTCATGATCGAATCTAAATTGAATCTTTTACGCATGTTCATAGTCAAAGGCGCCTCATTCGACTATTTTTGTAACTTTTCGCAGGAAAAATTCGAGAATGATGACAAATCCCGCATACGACACTTAATACGGTAGTGAACAATAGTAAATTAGGGTTACATGCAGCTTGTTTTCCAATGAAACAAAGAAAAAGAATCATACAAAAAGACAGGAGAAAGCTTTTGAAGTATTTTAACGCCAAATTTACCGCGGAAGAAAGAGCGATGGAATCACTTTTTTGTGAAAAGGCCTCGCAGAGCAGCTCGAATGTTTTACTGAACGACTGAACTCTATATTTTAGCAACTGAGGGAGTGAACAATCATGAAAACTAAAAATGAACCAAAAGTTATTCTGGAACTAGCAAAGGAATCTGATCTGCCAGAATTCCAAAAAAAATTACAAGAAGCCTTTGCGATCGCCGTGATTGAAACGTTCGGTGATTGCGAAGATGGGCCGATTCCATCGGACAATGATGTTCAGGAGTCTTTCAATGCTCCCGGAGCAGTGGTATATCATATTCTTCAGGATGGTAAGAATGTCGGTGGTGCAGTAGTACGTATCAACAGCCAAACAAATCATAATTCGCTAGATTTATTCTATGTATCTCCAGAATATCACAGCCAAGGGATTGGTCTTTCTGCTTGGAAAGCCATTGAAGCACAGTATCCGGATACTGTGCTTTGGGAAACCGTGACACCTTATTTCGAAAAGCGAAATATCAACTTCTATGTGAATAAGTGTGGATTTCATATCGTAGAGTTCTACAATGAACATCACTCTGATCCGCATATGCATCGCAATGGACGTGAAGATGACAAGCCCCTACTGAATGATGATGACTTTTTCAGATTTGTAAAGATTATGAAAAAAAAGGACTAAACAATTGAACACGGCGAGATGCCGCAGAGAGTTGCTGGTAACTTTTTTATATTTCATTATCAGAGGAAGGTAATAATGATGTTTAAAAGGTGTTTTGATCCCTGTCTCATAAACAGGGGTCAAAACACCTTTGAATCATCGGTTTCTTTTCTGACATATACCACGCCCACTAGTCCCTCAACATAGTAAAAACATATCATGAGTTACAAAAGCTTTTATTCAAAGCATATGTTTATTTTATTTATACTTATTTTCATCATTTTTCAGAATTCTGGACACAAATCGGGTACCTATTAGAGGCCAAGGAACTCTACATTTCATTAAGAAATACGTACTCATTGCCCTGCTTTAATTAATTTTAAGCCCTCGCACTATGCCCCCCTGAATTAAGTATTTGATGTAACTTTGAAATTAAGTTTATGAAAATCTGTCACAAACCCTTATTTCATAACACATCATTTGTTTCAGCTTCCCTCGCGAATACCGGATTAATGCTCGGCTTTAAGATAGTCAACCAATCTCTCCGCACTGTTCTTAACATCTTCTTTTGAAAGATGAAGTGTCCCATATTGTGTAAACGCAGGAAGAAAACGCATTCCTATATAGTTAGCAGTGACTTGAAACGGTCTGATAAGCTCGCTGATCGTGATATTATATTCTCCGCCTGCTTGATAATCAGATTCCTGTGCGCCTAAGGAGATAGCTAAGAGTAGTTCTTTTCCATGCAATTTAGTTCCTCCAGTTCCATAAGCCCAGCCATGTGTTAACACATCATCTTCCCATTGTTTGAGTAACGCGGGACTGCTGTACCAATACATTGGGAACTGAAAAACGATACGCTCATGATCTAACAGGAGCTGCTGCTCTTTTTCTACATCAATGATAAAATTAGGGTATTCACCGTACAGGTCATGAACCGTAATGTCTTTCTCTTGCTTTAAACGATTCATCCAGGTTTTGTTGACAACAGACGTTTCCAAATTAGGATGTATAACGATAACTAATGTTTTCATTAGACTGATTATCCTTTCTTTGCCAATTAGTTATTATTTTTTACGATAATGAATTGATTCTAATTTTAAAATAGCAACTTTATTTACACCTATTTTATCCTTTTTCATGAATTCAGGGCAACTAATTGGGCACCAAAATCAATGATGACTTAAGACATTGTTTTGTAGAAATCCGATATAACAGAATAATCCATTATTTAGAAAATTTCCACCTTTCCCCTCAATCCTTACCAATTTAAACTCATTAAGGAGATACTTTATCACCAACTTTAAATAATAATGGAATAAGTGCTAATAAAATAATTCCTACAACCAACGTAGATATTATTAACTCCTTCCATACAATCAAATTCTTTAAAAACATTTGATAAATAACTAATGAGTTTACTGGAATGTTAAGCAATAAGCCCGTAAGAAGTCCAGGTGCATACTTTTTCATTACAACAGTTGCGATAAGATGTGGAAAAATAGCGTTGATAACCATAGAACCTAGAAAGCCAATGAAAATCCATTTTGCAATATCTGATTCTGGCATATATAAAAAACCAAATGCAGATAAATAAGCCAACATAGTTATAACAATGACAGCAAAATGAAATTCATTTGAAGTTACTGGCTTTTGAAACTTTGAAGATTGTTGTGACCACTCAGGTAACCAAATAGCTTCCTCAATATTATGAAGTGTAATAGCAAAACAAAAAAATGCTACGAAATAAACCACCTATCATTTTCTCCTCGGTGCCACAACCAATATGGTTTGGCAACATTATATTACATTTGAGGCTGATTGGATATGGTGTTAAAAGAGAGAAGAATCTGCCTTAGTAGTTGCTTCTTAATTATATGTGCAATAACGTGTTGTTACGTGGCATGTCATATTCAAATATAATAACTCTAAAGCAAACAAAGATACCTATATAGTTTGGCATCCTCTTTTTTAGTTCGAGTCCCTCTATTTATTTTGGGCACAAAATAGACATAATTTATATTGACTCATTATACCCATCACATACCATACCCCTTAAACCAATCAGGATTAAAATGTTTTAAAAAAGGTGATCAAAGATTAAGTTATGGTCTCTTTTATTTTATGAATGCTGTCTTAATGCAAAACAACACTGGACACCACTAAGTCAAATGCATTTCATGGTACTATAGTCAAGACTTGTCCAAGTCACCATTATCAAAATGAATATCATCAAACACTTGAAACATTTATTGAACGCGGCCAAGTGTCATAACATTAATAAGAAACCAACGAGTGATGAATCTTTTAATCTTTCATTTTACCCGCTGGCTCATATCAAAGGAGCTCTAACCAAATTTTAATAGCTGTCGCACCTATTAATTGCGCTAAAACCCATTGCAGGAATTTTGTATTTACTTTTTGCCCAACTGATGCACCAATAGGAGATGCAATTAAACTAGCAATCATAAGAACCAGCGCTGGTACAAAAAGAACCTGGCCCGTGATTACTTTTCCAACTGTTGCGCCAATGGATGAAAGAAATGTAATCGCAAGAGATGAAGCGACTGTGACTCTAACAGGAATATTTAAAATCGATAACATAATGGGGACTAGGATAAAGGCGCCGCCAGCTCCTAAAATACCTGATACGCCACCAATGATAAACGCTAAGGAAGAAGCCAACCATTTATTAAATATCACTTCCTTATCTTCGCTATGTTCTTGTCCTTTTTTAGGTATCAACATTAAAATAACTGCTAAAATAGCCAGAATTCCGTATATAAAGTTAATTCCTTTTTCAGATATGTAATGAGAAAAGTAACTCCCCAATACACTCCCTAAAAGGATGCTGCTTCCCATGTAAATAATTAATGCTTTATTTAGAAGACCACTCTTACGATAAGCCCAAACACCGCCGAGTGTCGCAAAGAAAACTTGAATAGCCCCTATCCCTGAAACTTCATGGGCAGTTAATGACATCACTCCCACTAAAGAAGGAATGTACAATAGCATTGGATAATTAATAACTGCTCCGCCAATACCAATCATTCCGGAAATAAAGGCACCAATAAACCCTATAATGAAAAGAGTTGTGATAAAGGCAATATCCACTTTGGTTTCCTCCTTTCAAAGGAAAAGGGTATCTTTTTATTCGATACCCTTTCACATTATTAGCCTTTTTTAATCCAGAATTTCAATACATCACCTTCATCAGTTTGCTCTAAAAGGTCATGCCCGCCTGATTTAGACCAAGCTGCAAGATCACTTTTAGCTCCCTTATCTGTTGCATGCACTTCTAATATTTGACCTGATTCCAGTTCATCCATCGCTTTTTTTGTCCTGACGATTGGCATTGGGCATGCCAGGCCTTTTGCGTCTAATACTTTATCTGATTTCATGTTCATCTCTCCTCTTTTTAATAGAAACTTGTGTTACCGTATTGCACAGCGGTTTGGACCAATCTCCATTTCACGCTGTTTTTCTTCATCTGGGCTGATTTTCCCCATGTTTGTTTCTCGAATCTCTTGGTATGCATTTGGTTGCGGAGGCAAATGATCTGTTACTAGGTGTCTAAATTCTGTTTCATCCGCAATGTTCAAACCATGGTTCTCGCTAAATAATGTACTTAGTTTTTTACCAACACTTCCATCCTCATTTAGCTCGTCAATGATCGTAAAGTGTGCTGGTAATACAATTAAATCCTTTGATAACGCTTTGTAACGGCTATAAAGCGTTTTTCTTAAATCTCCTACCCAATCTTCTGCCATACCGGCTAAGTCTGGTCTGCCAATTGAATCAATAAACAAAATATCACCTGAAAGAAGATACAGATCATCGACAATGAAAGAAGTGGACCCAATCGTGTGCCCCGGAGAATAAATCGGTTGAATTTTAATCGTTGTATTTCCAATGATCATGTCGTTTCCTTCTTCCAACGGCTGATAATCGAATACCACTTCTTCAGCATCTTTAGGCGGTAACCAGTAGGTTGCTTTTGTTTTTTCAGCAATGACTCTGCCGCCTGAAATATGGTCCGCGTGAAGATGTGTATCAAATACGTGAGTAATCGTTGCACTCTTCTCCTTCGCAAAATCCATAAAGAAATCTACCATACGTGTCGCATCAATAATTGCTGCTTCACCATTGGAAATGACCATGTATGACAGGCAGCCTTTACCGATTCGAACAAACTGATACATCTCACCGCCATCTTTTAAATCCCCGACTTTTACCGGCTCTAAATGTTCGCTCCATGCTTTCATTCCACCCTTAAGATAGGATACAGAATGACCTGCTTCAGATAGCATTTCGGATACCATGACGGATGAACCTTCTTTTGCACAAACGACCAGCACTTCTTTATCAGAAGGAATTTTCTCCAAGATATCTTCTACGCCATCTAAAAGATCGAAATACGGTATATTTAAATGGTCAAAGTCATGTCCTTCAATCTTCCAATCGTTAAAATCATTTTCATTACGCACATCCAAAATAAATAAAGGTTCTTTGTTAAAGATTTTTTGTGTGACTTCTTTTGGGGTCATTGCCTTTACGGTCATGTTTCAATACCTCCTATATCGAATCTTTTAGCGGGACTAAAATGTTAAGGATACATCAGCATCTTTAGTAAAATCTAAAAAGGTAACAGCCCCGCCTACTTCGATTCCTTCCATAAAATCATCTTTTGTTAAACCCATAACGTCCATCGTTATTTGACAACCAAATCATGCAACTCCCATTTCAATCAGTTTAGGAATAGAAGGCACATTTGCTTTCTTACAACCTTCTGCGACATGTTCTTTTCCTTGTCGCAATATTACAGACTTTATAAGCATCAAACAGACCGCCATTTGCCGCAATAATCGCTACTCTTGTACTCATCTGTTCATCATGCTTTTTATTTATTCGGTTTTACCTGTCCAATCCCGCATACCGGGGACAACATTAATAACCTTTTTAAAACCTTGTTTCTTCATGGTGCGGGCCGCCATTTCACTCCTTCTTCCCGAATGGCAGATAATATAAATTTCATCATTTTTGTTTAATTCGTCAGAGCGCTTTTCCACTTCACCAAGAGGGATATGCACAACTCCAGGGATATGAGCTTTTTCATATTCCTCTATCTCTCGAACATCTAAAATGTTAAGAGACTCGTCACTATCTACTTTCTGTTTGAAAGCTTCTAATGAAATCTCAGGAATTGAAGATGCATTTTCTGATGAATGCTCTCCTCCTTTTCGAAGAAAATGACGAAGTATTTCTCCCTCTGCTTCAGTACCTAGATATTCATGGCCTGTACTTTTTGCCCATGCTTCCAGATCTACTGTAGAACCTTTATCTGTCGCATGAATTTCCAATACTTCACCAGCTTTTAAATCCTTCATTCTCTTCTTCGTTTTTACGATAGGCATTGGACACGCCAAACCTTTAGCGTCTAGTACAATAGTTGCTTTCATCATTTTTTTCCTCCTTTTCTCATATAGGGGTGGGGGTATATAAACATACAAAAAGTTTCTCACTGGAAGTTAATACCATGTATTCATACCCCCTTTTATATTTGTGATCTTTTTAAATCCTTGTTTCTTCAATATTTTACTTGCCTTTAAACTTCTCATTCCGCTTAGCAATGAGTAAATGAGTAGCATTAGATAAATAAGTTGACACTGCCTTCCTCAGCATCTGCCAAATAAGCTGCTACACCAGCATAGTCAATATCATCTAATAGTTCTTTTTCCTGTAAACCAAGAAGATCCATTGTCATCGTACAAGCTACGAGCTTTACCCCCTGTTCTTGAGCCATCTCAATCAACTGAGGCAAAGGAAGTGCATTATGCTTTTTCATCACATTTTTAATCATTTTAGGGCCCATACCTGCAAAGTTCATTTTAGATAAACCCATCTTATCAGCACCACGAGGCATCATCTTTCCAAACATTTTTTCAAGAAATCCTTTTTTCACTGGAATCAGCTCTTCTTTACGTAAAGCGTTTAATCCCCAAAAAGTATGGAAGATCGTCACTTCATGATCGTAGGCAGCTGCACCATTTGCAATAATATAGGCTGCCATTGCCTTATCATAATCCCCGCTAAATAAAACAATTGTTGTGCGTTTTGTTTGTTCTGTCATGTTTATTCCCCCAACTAATTACCCCTGTGGGTATATTAAAGTCAAAAAATTTTTTTTCGAAAGATCTGCTTTTATTCAACTCTTTAAATACCGTAGGGGGTATAATATAACGCATATAAAAATTCGTCAACCTTAGGTTGATGAATTTTTATCGGCTCTTTACCAATAAGTCGACTGCTTCTTTTACTAAATTTTGTGTGTCTTCGCCTTTTTCTAAACTTTCACGAACACAATGTTCAAGGTTTGTGCTCACAATTAAACCCATCGCTCGATCGATCGCATTACGGGAAGCTGCTAATTGGGTCACAACCTCTCTACAATCTTTTCCTTGTTCCATCATAGTCAATACACCTTTAATTTGTCCTTCAATCCGTCGTAAGCGGTTTTTAATCTTTTGATCATACTCCATATATCAATGAAATCCTTTCTTTCATTTATTTTTACATTTACATGCTGCCAGTTCATAACTGTTTACATGGATACCTTTGCGCTTTAGAAAACGCACTCCTAAATTTAATTCCACCTGGTCACGAGCTATTATGTGTATTTTATCACGTGGAATCTCTAAATAAAAACGTTTTAGATACGCATATGGGATGTTTAAAATAATATTATCCGAAAAATTGGGTACATCGTTATAATGGCGAATATCTAATATTGTGATGTCCATAGCCTTTAATTTATCTTTATGGATACAAGAGATTCCGGTTATAGGATAATAACGTCTATACGTTGCAATGATAATCACAAAAATAAGCAGGAATGCAATAACTAAATAATTGATACTACTTACACCACCTTATTAACTCTTTGTTATTCACAAAACAATAATATACCCCTATAGGTATATAGTCAAGTGTGAAAGTTACTTTCTTTGAGCTGATAGATTCATTTCGATATCCGCGGATTGAAAAAATACTTACATTCGATAATGCCAATTCTGCTAAAAGGAACTCGAATAAAGCAATAAGCCGATTTAATTTTAAATCGGCTTTATTTATCAATTACTTAAAATTAGCACAAGACACGCTGCTTGGATATTAAATGGGGTTTCATTAGCATGGTACTGGTTCCCCATGTTTCATGCTGAATGTGACTTTAATTATTCTAGAATTCTGCAGAATATCTGTGCTAATCTTCCGCAGCCACTGCATCTGCTTTGGTTTTATGAACTGTACCAAATGGATGGTTAGGAGGAGCATAAATGGAGTAAAGTTTTAATGGCGTATTTCCTGTATTAATTACGTTGTGCCAAGTGCCGGCAGGGACAACAATGGCAGAATCATCATAGACATTTCTTTGAAAGTTCAAATTATCTTTACTCTTTCCCATTTTGACGATCCCACGCCCCTGCTCAATCCGTAAGAACTGGTCAACGTTAGGATGGATTTCCAAACCAATGTCTTCTCCAATACCAATACTCATCAAAGTAACTTGAAAATGCTTTCCTGTCCATAAAGCAGTACGGAACGTATTGTTTTGTTTTGTGGCTCTATTGATATTTACAACAAATGGTTTTGGTCCATAATCCCTCAAAAGAAGGTTTCTATCTTCATATGAAGAGCGCAAATCGGCACCTCTGTGTACGTTCTCCATCTCATTTGGAATAGTCCAATAAACAGATCTTCCATCATTATACATCGGCACAGTCACATAATAATAACATTGAGGCGAAAAAGGGTTATAGTACATTTTTTGATCCCCGCAATTATAAATTTTTGTGATAGTATCCTATGCATTTATTAAGGGAGTGTGCTAAATCAAGAAAACTCATATTAAACACAAAAATGAATGTTCGATCACCGTTTGATTCATGGATGAATAATTTATCACCGACCTTGTAATCGTTTTCTGGATGTTGAATTTCACTAGCCTTTGTTAACATGACATCGAATGACACCTTTATATGATGGATTATCAAAAGTCGACGATCCTAAATGGCTTTTGAACATTTACATAGCACAACAACAGAGTATACGGAATTCTGTTGTTTGTCCCCCCTATCCCAGCTCTTTTAGATTTATCTCTTTGGATGCGCCTTGATGGCCAGCTTTTCAGCAGCGTAGTATTTAGCGCCTCCTGAATCGTTATAGCATATTTCAACGCCGATAGACTTGCGGTTCCCAGTGCCGTTTGTACCGTCTCCTGTATGTGGGCTCGCTTTTAGTAAACCAGTTTATATTCTTTTTGGGCACACAACAGAAACAATTTTCCCATATGAAAATCTCGTAATCTTACACCTCTTTAACTTGAAGGAGGATTTTTGCATATGTATTTTCATACCCGTCAACTACCATCTCATCCAGCATATATTCCTCATATGCATTTTCCCCTATTTGCATTCCATTTCTTTCAATGAACTCAATGATTCTCCGGTACGCCTCTTCAGTATTTCCGCCTATTTCATATCCAACTGCATACAGGCCTTTTGGTCGTACATGATAATTTATGTTCTCTGCCCCATCTTTTACTTTTATATAAAAGTAACTGTAATTGTAGAAGTCTTTTTCTAAGATTTGTTCCCGTGCAAAGATTCCGCCTATCGGATATCCTTCATCTAATTCATATTGCTGAACTTCATGAATGAGTTCTGAAATGGCTGCCACATATTTTCGTTCCGGTAAGTTTAATGTTTTTCGGCTTAACATGAATGTTTCTTCATTTAAATATTCAAAAGAAATTGAGGAAAAATCAGTCTCAAGTGCTTGTTCTGTAAGCGTCACTTTTGTTTGTAAGATCATTTGCAACTGCTTAAGCTCATTTATTTTTTTATCAATCTCAATAGACTTTTCTTTTAGAACATGCAGGATCTTGTCTGGTGTTTTTCCTTTTATTAGACACTTTATTTCTTTTAATGGAACCCCAAGCTCTTTAAATAGACTGATGACTTGAAAAATCTCAAATTGATGATAGGAATAATATCTATACCCATTTTCTTTTTTTATTTCCGGCGAGAAAAGACCAATCTCATCATAATGAAATAAGGTTTGTTTTTTTACACGGCAGAGCTTCGAAAACTCCCCTGTTGTGAAATACTTCTTAACATCTTCGCTCATAAAAACCTCCTTGACTATACGGTAACCATATACCTTATGATTTGATTGTACTTGAAAAAAGCGTCAAGCGAAAAGGATAGGTAAAAAGGGTTCAATTGAGTAAAAGGGGAATTCAGATGAAAAAATCAATAAATGAGCAAAAAACGATATTCATTATACTATTAAGCAACATCTTCGTAGCATTTCTTGGTATCGGTTTAATCATTCCAGTTATGCCTTCTTTTATGAAAATCATGCATTTATCCGGCAGCACAATGGGTTATCTTGTTGCGGCTTTTGCCATTTCTCAGTTAATTACTTCACCTTTTGCAGGTAGGTGGGTTGACCGTTTCGGGAGAAAAAAAATGATTATTCTCGGGCTGCTTATATTCAGTTTATCTGAGTTGATTTTCGGATTAGGGACCCATGTTTCAATATTTTATTTCTCGAGGATATTGGGTGGTGTAAGTGCGGCTTTTATCATGCCCGCGGTAACAGCATATGTAGCTGATATTACAACCCTAAAGGAAAGGTCAAAGGCTATGGGGTATGTTTCTGCTGCAATTAGCACAGGCTTTATTATTGGGCCTGGTGCGGGAGGATTTATTGCCGGCTTTGGCATCCGCATGCCGTTTTTCTTCGCCTCCGCCATCGCGTTAATAGCAGCTGTCACTTCTGTTTTTATACTAAAAGAGTCATTGTCGATAGAAGAACGCCATCAACTCTCATCTCATACAAAGGAATCAAATTTCATTAAAGACTTGAAGAGATCCATTCATCCTGTCTATTTCATTGCATTTATTATCGTCTTTGTAATGGCTTTTGGTTTATCAGCTTATGAAACGGTATTCAGCTTGTTTTCTGATCATAAATTTGGCTTCACACCAAAAGATATTGCAGCCATTATTACGATTAGCTCCATTGTTGCGGTAGTTATTCAAGTTTTACTTTTCGGGAAATTGGTCAACAAACTTGGAGAGAAAAGAATGATTCAGCTGTGCTTAATAACCGGTGCGATCTTGGCTTTCGTGTCTACTGTTATGTCAGGATTTTTAACTGTTTTGCTTGTAACTTGTTTTATTTTTCTGGCGTTCGATTTGCTACGTCCGGCCTTAACCGCTCATTTATCCAATATGGCCGGTAACCAGCAGGGTTTCGTAGCAGGCATGAACTCCACATACACCAGCCTGGGAAATATATTTGGACCTGCTCTAGGCGGTATACTATTTGATCTTAACATTCATTATCCTTTCCTTTTTGCAGGTTTCGTTATGATTGTCGGCCTTGGTCTTACAATGGTTTGGAAAGAAAAAAAGAATGATGCTACAGCTTTGAATTAATTCAGCCTCTATAAAGTCAAGTCATTTGGATGCAGGGAATGCCTCTGGTTAGGCACAATAAGAAAAGGTACTTAATTTGATAGGCTACATGTTGCTTGACGTGAATATAGTTTAAGCTGAGTTTTAGCAATATCAGGATACCGGGATAAGAAAAAAGGAGAATGTAGTATGAGTATAAACATAAAAGCAGTAACTGATGATAATCGTGCTGCAATTCTTGATCTGCATGTCAGCCAGAATCAATTATCATATATTGAATCTACAAAAGTATGTTTAGAGGATGCAAAAGAATGTCACTATTATAAACCTGTCGGGCTTTACTATGATGGAGATCTAGTCGGTTTTGCAATGTATGGATTGTTTCCCGAGTATGATGAAGATAATAAAAACGGACGAGTCTGGCTTGACCGATTTTTTATTGACGAACGCTATCAGGGAAAAGGATTAGGGAAGAAAATGCTTAAAGCCCTCATTCAGCACCTTGCAGAGCTATATAAATGCAAGAGAATTTATTTAAGTATATTTGAAAATAATATTCATGCTATACGCCTTTATCAAAGGTTTGGTTTTCGATTTAATGGTGAACTCGACTTTAATGGTGAGAAGGTAATGGTAAAAGAGCTATAGATATCCAAGCCTCCTTGTTTGCTGAGAAACGTTTGAATTTCGATCATGATTACCTACTTAAACTGCAAGATCATTGTTTAAAAAAGCCTGGATGAAAATTTCATCTCAGGCTTTAAGCATCTAGTCAAAATCTCATGTGCTTTATCTAGATGTTATTCTTTTTTCCGGACAATTTCTAAATAATTAATATGCCGGCCAACTGTTTTGTGCACTTTAAAAATATACCCATCGGCTTCTATAACGGATCCAACTGCAGCGTCTATTTGTTGAGTCATAAACCAGCCGCCTATTGTATCCACTTCGTCACTTGCTAACGTCGTTCCCAATAAATCATTTACATCTTCAATGAGCACTTTCGAATCTAAGATATAGTGATTATCATTTACTTTTCTAATATTAGGCACTTCATCTTTATCAAATTCATCTCTGATTTCCCCGACAATTTCTTCAAGAATATCTTCAGCAGTGACTAAACCTGAAGTGCCGCCATATTCATCCACAAGAATAGCGATATGTGTTCGCTCTTTTTGCATTTTTACCAATACATCATGAATTGGAACGGATTCAATAACATGGATAACAGGGTTGATATGATTTTCTAACTTGAAATCCTCTTTTATCTTCTGGTCTGTGTCAATATAAGCTGACAAAAATTCTTTAGCATTGATAAAACCAATGATTGAATCTTTATCTCCATTTAGGACGGGGTACCTTGTATAGCTCTCTGTCTTAATGGTCTTAACAATAGTTTCATAAGAATCCTCACTAGAAATCGCTACGATCTCTCTTCTCGGAATCATAATTTCTTTGGCGATTCTTTCATCAAATTCAAAAATATTATTTACATATTTCAACTCATTTTGATTGATTTCACCGCTCTTATAGCTTTCAGACAGTAAGATGCGCAGTTCTTCTTCAGAATGAGCAAGTTCATGTTCTGATGCAGGTTTCAAACCGAAGAGTCCTACTATAAACCGGGCTGAACCATTTAAAAACCATATAAAAGGGAACAGGATGCGGTAAAACCAAATAATTGGCTTTGCAGTCAAAAGAGTGATGGTTTCCGCTTTTTGGATAGCGAGTGTTTTAGGAGCAAGCTCTCCAACTACAACGTGCAAAAAAGTCGCCATCACAAAAGCAATCACTAAGATCAATACATGTGAGACTGTTTCACTTACATGAAAATGAGCAAATAAGGGGTGCAAAATCACTTCAAAAGTCGATTCTCCGACCCAGCCAATTCCCAACGCTGTAACCGTGATCCCTAATTGACAAGCTGACAAATATTCGTCCAAATGAGTAATGACCTTTTTGGCTGATATGGCACCTTTTTTTCCCTCTAATATGAGTTGGTCAATTTTTGATGACCTGATCTTTACTATCGCAAATTCAGTCGCAACAAAAAATGCTGTTAAGACAATTAAAAGAGTAAAGATTATAAGGTTAATGGTTGTCAATGATTTGCCTTACCTAGTAAGGCGTACACCTCCGATGTAAATATTTATTGAATAAACAAAAAACAGTATATATAACATTATAAGTTCAAAAGAACCTAAAATCAACTCTGAATGATGTAAATAATCATCTTTTTCCGTATGGAGAGTGGTTCCCATAGTCTTCAACTAACGATTAGTGACGTTTTAAGGCTTAAAATAGAAAGCAAAATAAAAACACACCTGAATTTTCTGATGTGTTTCAATAATATCCAACCGTCTTGATTTATTTAATGTCTTTATTAAGGTTTTCTTTTAAAATTTGAATCAATTCCGCCTGTTGCTTTATATTTTTGCGGCCATTTCTATTAATTGCAGCAAGTTCACAGACAATTCCAGCTGAAATGAAAAACAATAAACCTTCAAACATTTTAAATCCCCCACCGTCTAAGTGATAGTCAAATTTGTTTTTTCTTTTTGTAATACCTGCTTATAATCTTCCTTACGCTGATATATGTTATTTAAAATGAGTCCAATAATGACAAACAGTGTTCCTACTATATCAAATGCAGTTATGTTATATCCTTTGATCACCATGATTAACAATGTAGTAATGGGGACAAAGTTAATAAATAAAATCCCATTAATGGATGATAGGATTTTAATGCCATAGTTCCAACTAAGGAGGGCTATGATACCTGGTAAAGTAATCATAAATAAAAAATCATACTTAATTGCTGCAATCACTTTAATACTCGGTACCGACACGTAACCTTGCGCGGTAAGTATAGCTGTCATGATTCCTGTTATAGCTGTGCCGAATAAACATGTCAAAGTTGAATAACGAAGTGTGGACCACTCTCGGAATATCTGTCCCCCCATTGTGTAGACAACCCACCCTAAAACACCAATGAATATAAAGAGTATCGAGAATAGATGATCCCCTAATGAAAAAAAGAAACTTATATTACCTTTGGTTATGACCATCGAAGCCCCCAAAAAGGCAATCAATATACTGATCATTGTGTATTTTTTAGGTTTCACATGTTTATATCCCCATAGAATAACAATTGAAAGCATCGGCATGAGTGCCTCGGCAATGGATGCTGTCATAATTCCAGACTTCCCCATCAACCTTTGACCTAAAAAAATAAGAACATTGTATATAGTAAACGCCATCACCCCAAATAAAATGATCCATTTTGCTTTACCCTCTAAATGAAATGATTTCTTTCCTTCTCTCACCAATAATAAAATCACTAACATAATCGTTACCACACCGTAGCGAATAAATGAAAAATAAAACGGATCAACAAATTCTAATGCATGATCTGCAACTGGAAACATCGCGCCCCAAGACATACTTGCTACTAAACATGTAAGGGCACCAATGAATAATTGACCTTTTTTCATTGAATTCCCCTCCTTTTCTTTAAAATTACAATGAGAATTATAAAAAGAAGTAAGCATCAAGTAAAATGAACAAAAGTGATGAAAAACATCATTGATAATGATACTTTAATGAAGGGGGGATCTTCATGGAACTGCGAGACTTACAAATTTTCAAATGCGTAGCCCATCACAAGAGTATTACCGGTGCTGCAAAAGAGTTAAATTATGTACAATCTAATGTAACTGCGCGGATTAAGCAATTAGAGAATGAGCTCAAAACACCTCTTTTCAATCGCCATAAAAAAGGGGTTTCACTAAGCCCAGAGGGCCGAAAAATGATTGAATACGTTAACAAAATTTTGAAAGATGTTGAAGAACTGGAGCAAGTCTTTCTAGATACTGAAATACCGTCTGGAATATTAAAAATCGGTACAGTGGAAACAGTGAGGATACTGCCGACCATCATAGCTTCCTATTATAAAAAGTATCCTAATGTGGATTTATCATTGCAGGCTGGTCTAACAGAGGAACTTATTAAAAAGGTCATGAATCACGAATTAGACGGAGCTTTTATTTCAGGCCCCTTGAAACATTCTATTCTGGAACAGTATGATGTTTATACTGAAAAACTTACTCTTGTAACCAGTAACAAAACGTTTAATATAGAGGATTTTTCAACGACTCCGATTCTTGTTTTTAACCAGGGGTGCGGGTATCGGTCTAGGCTTGAACAATGGCTCAAAGATGAAGGTGTGCTCCCAAACAGAATGATGGAATTTAACATCCTAGAGACAATCTTAAATAGTGTTGCACTTGGACTCGGTATAACAGTGGTACCGGAATCTGCTGTCATGCATCTAGCTGTACAAGGTAAGGTTTATTGCCACCCATTGCCTGAGAAAGACAGCTGTATCTCCACAATCTTTATACGCCATAAAGATGCGTACCTGACAAATTCAATGCGCAGCCTCCTTAAGACCATTGTTGAACATAAAAATATGAGTATGGCTTAAAGTGATTTTTCTCTTTCTATATTCTAACTTCTTAAATAAAAGAGAAGGCTCATCTCCACTTCGCTACCCTTTTTCACGCAAAAAATAGAGCAGTAAACATGTGAGTTACTGCTCTGCTTCGTTTATTCACCGTTCATTTGTTTTACAATGTATTCAGCATCATTTCCTACGCCTTGAAGCAACGCTGAACCTCGCTTATGCTGCCAAGGCAAACCTATAAAGTACAATCCTTCTACAGGTGAAACACCTCTATGATGTATGATTCGACCTTCTTGATCCATAACACCTTTTATATTTATCCAACATAAGGGATTCCTGAAACCAGTAGCCCAAATAATATTGTTTACTTCTAATGTAGATGAATCTTTAAAAATGATTTCATTTTGCTTTGCGGCAATGACTCTTTTTTTTAAGATGATCTCCTTCTGTTTTATTGCATGTTTTAATTCATGCCCAAATACTGGATCACCTTTCTTTTGAATGAATTTGCCTACTATTGATGTATGACTTGCATGTAAAACTCCTAGTTTATCAAACCACCAAAAGATGCTTCTTTTTCCGATCATTAAAGGGAAATAAACAAGTTTATTACTACAAGCTAAATATGTAACTCTTTCTTTGGATAATTCAACAGCTATTTGAGCACCACTATTCCCACCACCAACTACTAGTACATTTCCATATGCCAATTGTTTTGAATTCTTATATTGTGATGAGTGTAGTTGATTAATATTATCGGATAAATCCTTTGATATTGATGGAATATTAGGGGTATGAAAAGGCCCTGTAGCAATGACAAGATTCTTCGTTTGATATTCTTCCCGATTTGTTTTTATTAAGAAATAATTCTTTATTTTTAGGACACTTATTACTTCTGTCCGTAATTGGATTGGAATTTCAAATTTTTTAACATACTTCTTTAGATAAGCAACAATTTCATTTTTTGAAGGAAATCCATGTTTTTCTCCTTCAAGATGCATTCCAGGCAAAGAGCTATACATTCGAGAAGTAAATAAAACTAATGAGTCATACCGATCTTTCCAGCTCTCCCCCACCCCATGACTTTTATCCAAAATAATAAACTTTTGATCGGACTGCTTTAGATAATACCCTATCGAGATCCCTGCTTGACCAGCCCCGATTACTATAGTGTCGTACACATTATCACCCCGCCAATTTCAAATTGTCAGTAGACAGAATCTGCAAAATGCTAGTTGATCTCCTCACTATAAAGTTAGATAAAAAATTTAATGGTGATGGTGGTCACGTGGCTTCTCCATTTTGGGCTGACAAAGGATCGCATTGTCGTGATTATGCGCTTCGGTTTCCATTTGAATGGTTACGTGCGTAATGCCTTTATGCTCAAGTTCATGTTCAATTTTGCGTAAAATATTTTCACTTTCTGAAATGGTCAGTTGATCGTCAACAACTGCATGGCAAGAAAGAGCATTCAATCCGCTTGTGATAGACCATATGTGTAAATCATGAATGTTTTGAATTCCCTCTGTCCCTTCAATTGTACGAATGATATCATAGACATCGATATTTTCTGGAGTTCCTTCCATTAATATGTGAATGGAATCTTTAGTCACATTGTAACCGCTTCTTAGAACAAGAATAGCCACAATGATACTAGCCAATGGGTCTGCCCAGCCCCATCCAAAGAAGATGATGAGGATGGCAGCTAAAATGGCACCTACAGAGCCGAGCATATCGCTTATTACATGTAAATAAGCTCCTCTTATATTCAGATTATTCTTTGTATCTCCGCCACTCATCATAATCCAAGCGACCAATAGATTCACAACTAACCCGATGATACTAATTGTAAGCATTCCAGTTGTTGCTACTTTTGGTGGATTAGAGAAGCGTTCGATTGCTTCATAAATGATATAAAGAGAAATAAGAATTAAGGCAGCACCGTTTATCACAGCTGCAAGAATCTCAAATCGTTTATAGCCGAATGTCTTATTGTGATTTGCCTTTTTTTCAGCTAATGTAAAAGCAATCAGGGCAACCATTAATGAAATTGAATCACTCAGCATATGGCCTGCATCAGATAAAAGCGCCAGACTATTTGTTAAAAATCCTCCTATAGCTTCTATTATCATATAACCTGTAATCATGATAAAAGAGATCAATAAAACCTTTTTATTTGCTCCTTCATTATGATTGTGACTATGATTGTGACCCATAAAAAACTCCTCCTTACCTAAAGTTTATTGATACATATGTATTTATTATTTCAAATCTGTTATGAAGCATTCTAACATAATGCAAACAATATTTATATATGAGCATGTGTTCATATATAAATATATCTGCTCTTTACTGAAATGTCAAAATATTTTTTATAGAAATCCACAATACCTCCTTAATTATTCTTTTATAAACATAAAAAAGCGGAGCAAACACATGGTTTGCTCCGCTACCCTAGTTTCTCTATCCTTTTCTTCAATCAAGCATTTGAGGGTAGTATTCAACTACAATTTACCTGTTAAAAATTGGGCCTCACCAAGTCCAAAACTCCAGTCAGCATTATCATTTTCAACAATAGATACAATTAAATCAGTTGATGCGATACCACACTCAGATTCCAGTCTTTCAGCTAACAGCCTGTAAAATTTTTGTTTCTTCTCTTCCGGTCGGGATTTACTTGTAACTGAAAGAACAACAAGATTTTTAGTTCGGTTAAATCCTAACCCAGTATCCTCAATAATCATATGATTTTCTGGATGTTCATGAACAATTTGATAACGGTCTTGTTGAGGCACATCAAAAGCCTCTACTACAACATTGTGAGCGACATCTAAAAGTTTTTTCAAACTTGATTGATCTCGCCCTTCTATTAAGTCAAAACGAAGTAATGGCATAAAATCCCCTCCTTCTACTACAACAGTCTTTTTAATTTCATTCGTTAATGTGTCAGCTATTTCCAAGCAGCTGCTACATTTAGAATAAAGTAATTTCCCAATAACCCCTTCATTCTGGTGTTAGTCAAGCCTATGTTATGATGTGTATTTCCATAGGCAATATACAGAATCAACTTCGAGTAAATTAACCATTTTTTGAAATAGCCTTATCACTTACTTTAGAAATCATTTATTCTTCTAAGCTTTAGTTTACATGAAGCTCTGCTATCATATATAATTCAAAATTAAGATGGAAGACATCTCAAAATCAGATATCAACTATGGAGGACTAGATGAATATTCAGTTGTTACAGGTTTTTCTCACTACTGCTCGTGAAGGCAGTATTTCCAAGGCTGCTCAGACTTTAAATTATGCACAATCGAACGTAACGAATAAGATACAACAACTAGAAAACGATTTACAGACAAAATTATTCTATCGCCATAGTCGAGGAATCACACTTACTCCCCCAGGGCAAATTCTTGTTTCTTACTCAGAGAAAATTCTACATACTATTGAAGAAGCTAGAGCAGCCATGGGCGAATCATCCGCGCCTTCTGGGCCACTGCGTATAGGATCAATGGAAACAACAGCTGCAGTTTGGCTTCCTCAACTCCTTGCACATTATAATAACCTCTATCCAAATGTTGATTTGAACCTAGTAACAGGCCCTACGGAACAACAAATACAAGCAGTTTTACATTATGAGTTAAACGGCGCTTTTATTTCAGGGCCTATTGAACACCCTGATTTAGTTCAAGAAAAGGTATTGGATGAAGAGATGGTTCTTGTTACAAGCGCTTCACACCCTGTGATTTCTTCCATTCAGGATGTTCAAACACAAACAATGCTTGTATTCCGTAAAGGATGCTCTTACAGAGCAAAGCTCAATCATATCCTCCAAGAAGAAGGTTTATTACCTATAAAATTAATGGAATTTGGCATACTTGAAGCGATCATTGGCTGTGTAAGCGCCGGCTTGGGGATTTCACTGCTGCCTCGTTCAATCATTGCTTCGCATGAAAAAGAAGGCCGCATTCGCAGCCACACTATCTCTGACAAATATTCTTTCGTATCAACCATGTTTATAAGGCGGAAAGACACTTTAATTACCCCTGCTTTATCTGCTTTTTTAACGCATATGAGGGATCATTTTCAGGTAAAGAGGCCAGATCAATCGTAAATAAATGGATGGAAGGCAGGCTTCGCCTCAAAATACCTCTGATCAGTTGTCTGATATAAAAATATAGGCGCATCTCATTGTTTGTATAGAGCAAAAAAGCAAACTTCGGTATGTAGTTTGCTTTTTCTTCGTGATTTTGCACTCTGAATTGTGAAACCTAGTCGATATTAGAATGTAGATTTTCCTCATTCAAAGAATTTTGAACGAAGATCATTGCCCTAGACACTTGGTTGCGTCTTGAAGTTAAAGGCTGACTATTTCCTAAAGAGTCAATCGCTCTCACAACTATTAAATATTCACCTACAGATTTCGGGTGACAACGGAAAGATTGATATTTTCGGTTGGACAGGGGCAGAACATCCAATTGTAACAGTTGAAGTATCCACTGATGGAGGAGATCCTGCAGATCTGAGTGATATTGCTGTTGATTGATCAACTTGTTTTTGTTCGGAATATACTCAGTATATAGCCGCATATTCCCCCTGTAATAGCTGGAATGAGCCACCCCAGCCCTATGTTATACATAGGAAGAATCTGAGTGAAAATATGATTCACAACTTCAATTTTTATTCCCGCCTCCTTCAAACCGTCAAATAAGCTGATGATGAATGCGAATAATAAACTGCCTTGATACACTTCTGTCTTCCCTTTAAATACAGAATGCAAAAACGTTAAAAATATTAAGGAAATCGCGATAGGATACATCGTCAGTAAGACAGGCATTGACACCTTAATAAGCTGGGTTAATCCTATATTTGCGACAAGCGTACTAAACACTGATAAAACGACAGCAATTTTTTTATAAGAAATGTTCGGGAATAGTTCATGAAAAAATGAAGAACACGCAGTGATCAGTCCGACACTTGTCGTCAGACACGCCACTGTAATCATTAAGCCCAATAAGATTGAACCATAAGAACCAAAATAATAGGATGAAACCTTAGCCAAAACCTCTGCTCCATTTTCTAAAATCCCTAGTTCTTCAACGCTGGAAGCCCCCATATAGGAAAGAGCTGTATACATAACTGCTAAGAGTACAGCTGCAATCGCGGCTGCTTTTGCACAAACACCCATCAGCTGTTTTTTGGTAGAAGCTCCTTGTTCCTTCAATGCATTCACGATGATAATTCCAAAAACAAATGCTACAAGGGCATCCAGAGTAAGGTATCCTTCCTGAAATCCTTTAAAAAACGCTTGTGATGTGTACCCTTTTGATGGTGCTTGAATGGTTCCAATTGGGCGAATAAGAGCTACCACTACAAGCAATCCGATAAATGTCAGCTTAATTGGTGTCAAAAATTTCCCAACTATATCAATGATTTTTGAAGGATTAAGTGATAACACGCATGCCAATCCGAAAAATAATATTGTAAATATGATCAATGAGACAGGGCCTGCATCATTTGATAAAAAAGGTTTTACCCCAATTTCAAACGATACGTTTCCTGATCTCGGGATAGCGAAAAAAGGCCCGATTGCCAAATAGAGAATCGTCGTAAATACAAAGCCAAACACCGGGTGAACACGGCTGGCTAACGACTGTAAGTTTTGTTTACCCGAAAAAACAAATGCTGTTATAGCCAGTAATGGCAATCCAACTCCGGTCACTAAGAAACCTGCATTAGCGACCCATACATTTTTCCCGGCCAATTGACCAAGCATAGGCGGAAAAATGAGATTTCCTGCTCCAAAAAACAATGCAAATAGCATTAATCCTATAATGATGATATAGGAAGCAGACACTTTTTTTGACATTATACATCCTCCGATTAAAGTAGACACTTCTTGAATAGCCAGGAAACATTACAGATGCTATCTGCACTGGCGCAGTGTTGATTCCAAAATAAGTTTGTGTCAGTTTTATATATTTTTATCAAGTTCAACAAAAGCATGATCATTTTGATAGTTTCCGATATCGGTTAAAAAACCAATTGCACCAAAACCATATAAACAACGGTTCCCCCCGCTATGGAAAGAAGCATATTTTTCTTCCACAAGTGAAGCAGTACAACTACAGCTGCCCCAACCAATTCAGGAATGCCATGACTTCCAGAAAGCAGACTCACATCTTTTAAACAATAAATGACCAAAAGCCCGATTACCGCTGATGGCAGCACTTTACCAAGATACTGTACATATTTCGGTGTCGGTTTGCCAGACGGGAAAATCATGAATGGAAGGAACCGTGTCAGCATTGTTCCTAGCACGACCATTGCAATGGTGATCATTTGCTGCGTCATAGTCATCGTCATACGGAAACCTCAGCTTTCTCCAATGGTTTTCTCAGAACAGTCAGTACCCCTAAAATGGCGAGCATAGCAGGAATAATAAATTGGTTTCCGCCAAAAAGGATAAGACTGGCTACTGAAAGTCCAAGTCCCGTGAGAGCACTGTAATGCTTTTTCTCTTTCATCCATTGTTCTATGAATATCACAATAAACAGAGCAGTCATCACAAAATCAAGCCCTTCGGTATTAAACTTCACGTACGACCCAAAAATACCTCCTATCGCTGCCCCCGCGACCCAATATAAATGATTAAGCAGTGTCACAAAAAACATAAACCAGCCCTTATCAACATTCGCCGGAACATTAGCGGTATAATTGATAGAAAATGATTCATCGCACATTCCGAAAATCAGATAAAGCTTTTTCTTTCCAGTCCCCCTGTACTTATCCAACATGGAAATTCCATAAAACAAATGCCTGGCATTGACCATTAACGTCAAAAAAAGAGCATTCATAGGGTTGAACGCACCAAGTAAAAAATTCGCTGCAACAAACTCCATTGAGCCCGCAAATATCATAAAACTCATGATGATTGGATAGATTGCGCTAAATCCCAAAGAATGCATAAAGATTCCATAAGCTATCCCCAAAAACAAAAACCCCGCAAAAATCGGAATTGTATATGGGAATGCAGAACGAAATGCAGCCCATATTTGACTTCTCTTATTCATATGAGTGTTTATAGCAGGAGAGCTTAAATGTAACGATTCTTTATTTTTATTCAAATCAACAACCTCCTACATTTCATCAATTGGCACACTGACAGTTCTTTTTTCTGTACTCATGACTATGCTTGTGTCAACTCCACTAATAGCAGGGTTCTGCATTAATGAATCAATGATAAAATTCCGATAACTCTCCATGTCCTTCGCCACAATCTTAAGCATATAGTCATGGCTTCCTGTAAGTGTGTAGCATTCTTGAACCTGTGGGAATTTGTTTATATCCTCTAAAAATGAATGAATTGTCTCCCTATTTAAGGGTGATAAATTGATGAGAGCTAGTGCTGTGACTTCGATTCCAAGTTTTTTCTCATCAACAATAGTCGTAAACTTTTTAATTATACCTGCTTCTACTAGGTTCTTTGTTCTTGCAAGGCAAGCTGATGGTGAAAGCCCAATTTTCTTAGATAAATTTAGATTTGATATTGAAGCATCTTCCTGCAATTCTCTTAAGATGGCCTTATCAGTTTCGTCAAGCATAATACCCATTTCACAACCCCCAATACAACTTAACAGAATTACATTTCGTCCAATTTAAATAATAACGAATTTTCATTCGGTAATCAAATATTTTTTAAATTTAATTCCTTTTAAAATATTATTCACAGAATAAAATTATCCCCATGATTACCTCATAATGAAATTAACTTACATCAGAAAGAAGTCATGGGAGAGTTATGTACTTGTGTGACTTGATACCAACATCATAAGAAACTTATCAGAAGCCAAAAAGTTATTGCGGTCTCACCGAAAATTGAATTTGCGGTGCCCATTGCCTTTTTCTGCGAACGAAAATTGTTAAAATTCGCAAAACAGAAAGTCTACTCTATTATTATTTTAAATTCGTCCTTTAGTTCCTCTTGAGCCTCTTGTAAAACTTCTAATACATCGTCAGCGTATGAACCTAAAAATGTATGAACTCAAAATTTTTCAAGACTAAAGTGAGCGGCAAATCCACCCACCCTGTCAGGCAATCCCATAAAGCGTCTAAATTTCTCCCATAGTAGTCTGGGAAGTCTAATTTATCTTTTAAAACATCATGTAAAACTTCTATATTTTCAAAGTCTCTTCCATCTATCATTATTTTTCTCATTAGAAACTATGCCCTCCATTATTTTATCTTAACAAACGTTTACTATGTAACAGCTGTTTGTCCAAATGAGGCTGAAAACAAATAAAAAACACCGATAGGGAGAAACTATTGGTGTTTGCAAGACATTTTCATGCCCGGTAGGCATAAATAATGCTAAACTTTGTTTTTGAAAAGCTATCATATCAAATTATTATGTTACAGCTTTTACTATCGTTTAATCTAATTGAGGAGTAAAACGAGATATGTTTGAAAATCACATATTCCCAAAAAATTAAAAACTAAGCGGCAGTTCTTCGAGTGCTCTCATCAGAAAATTCCCTTTCCATTTCATTTGTTCCTTTTCGCCTTTTAACTGTATATTTGGACAGCGGCGTAATAAGGTGGACATCGCAATCTTTGCTTCTAAGCGGGCTAGCTGTGCACCAAGGCAAAAATGATTGCCATGGCCAAAAGCAATATGGCGGTTGTTCTTTCTTTCAATATCAAATATGTCGGCATTTGGAAATATCTTCTCATCACGGTTTGCTGATGCTAAAGAAATGATGATCACATCTTTCCGTTTAATCTCCTGCCCATGCAGTATAAACGGTTCAGCCGTCCAGCGAATTGTCGTTAGCTCAACAGGGCTGTGAAACCGCAATGCTTCTTCTATGGCTGAATTCATCAAGTCCGGCTGCTGGCGGAGCTTTTCTAGTTGATCATGGTGACACATCAGAGCATATGTCATATTGGTGATTAAGTTTACGGTTGTTTCATGACCTGCAACGATAAGCAGCATAATCATCGAGTACAATTCTTCTGTACTTAATTGTGTGCCTTCACTTTCCGCTTGAATTAATGCACTGATTAAATCTCCTGCAGGTTCTCTCCTTTTTTTGCGAACTAAGGATTCCAGATATTCAACAAATTCCCCTAACAAATGGTCATTCTCCTGAAGTCTTTCAGGGGCATCTGAAAAATCAATAATTGCTTGCGACCACACTCTGAATTTTTGACGATCTTCCAAGGGAATGCCGAGCATTTCACTTATCACGATAATCGGCAAAGGAAACGCATAATCGTCTACCAGGTTCATGAATTTGTTGGGCTGCACTTTATCCAATAAAGAATCTGCGATATGTTGAATTTTGTCTTCCAACTGCAAAATCATCCGATGCGTAAATGCTTTTTGAACAAGAGTTCGCAAGCGGTTGTGATCCGGGGGATCTGAATTAAGCATATGTTTTGTTAAAGACTCTTCATTCTTCAATAGAGCAGGACGTTTTTCTTTTGCGGTAAATACATTTTCATAGTTTTTCTTTAATTTTTCATTCTTTAATAAATGTATTGCATCATCATATCTCGATATGAGCCAGCCTTTCCCCAGAGATCCTAAAGATAATGGGTAGAGAGGCTGTGATTTTCGCAATTCTTTATAAAATTCATACGCTTCATCTTTAAATGCTCTCGAAGACAATTGACTTTCCGTCAAGATGGTTACACTCTTTTTTTCTTTTGAAGACATTCATTCGACCTCCATCTTTATGAAAGGTTATGATAATCTTTAAATATAAAATCAGGACGATTTGTAAAATGATCCATTGAGATCAGTATTCATGATAAGGGCCAAAATGCCGTCCCCGCATTTTGAAATAAAAGATATGAGACAGTCATTAATCATTTTGCTGCCTAAACTCTTTCCCTGATAAAATGGCGAAACTCCTAATACTTCTAAATACCATGCCGGCTCTTTTAAGGAATTGTAAGATTTTTCAGCCTCATTAGTCACCGTCAACATGTTCAATACTGAAAATCCCCCCATTTTGATTAATGTTATTCCACCTGCTGCTATATAATCGATCAAGTTAATGTCGGGTTTATCACGATGTTTTAATAGAGCGACAACAACCATTTCACCATTCTGAATGTCAACAAAAAAGAAATGCTTTTTAAAATATGCTCTTGTCAGTACTTTATGCATTTCAAAATCCATAAAAGGATATTGATTGAAAGATTGATGGAATAGCTTTGCCACTTTGCTTACTTCATCTGCTCTTGCTTGTCGATAAAGAAACATTGATGCACCTCCTCTGAGCAGTAAAGCAGGAAATCGAATTAAAGCGCCCTTCCTATCGGAAAGGCGCCTGCCGTTTTACTGTGCCAAAATGTTTTTCATCAGTGAGTTTTTATAAAATCATTTATTAATTGATCAGTTGTCAATATTGTGGCAAATTCATCATGCAATGTAGCTAGAGATATATTATGAATAGTCGCCGCATCATAATATGTATCATTTTGGTCTCTCATTCCGAAGGCTGCTGTTGCATCTGAAATCAGGTATGTATCAAACCCTAAATTACCACTCATTCTTGTGGTGGTTGATACACAGTGAGGCGTGGTTAAACCAGTTATGACTACAGTGGTTATTTCATTTAATTTTAAGAATTCTTCTAAATTCGTACCAATAAAGCTGCTATTTACTGTCTTGGTTATAATGACTTCTTCATCCATAGGCTTAACTATTTCCTTTATCGCAAACCCTTCATTCTTTGGATGGAATAAAGAATGAGGTTTATCAGAAGTGTGTTGTATGTATATGACTGTCCATCCTTTTTCTCTCCATAATTTTAGTATTTTACTAATGTTTTCTTCCGCCTTTACGTTATTCCGTTCCCCCCATTTTTTATCATCGAAGGCTTTTTGTACATCCACAATGATTAAAGCTTTCTTTTCTTCCACAAGATACCCTCCTACGTAGAATTTCTATTTATTACTACATTCTAAATACAAATTTTACTTTTGTACAATTGTTTAATGATGAATTTCAAATGAGCGCCTTCTTTATTGGAAAATGCGTTCTATACTGCAACTGTGCCCAAGCCGTTAACCTTCAAATCTAATCTGAGAATCACTGGCTCTACAGAGAATAATAAAAAACACTCTAATAACGAGTGCTGAAATGAAAAACTATTGATTTAGAAGCCATTTGATACGCTCAGCTGAAATGATGTAGTGGAGTATTATAAGACATAAAAAGACAATACTAACTGGTTTTAAATAACTAAAATAAAGCGCTGCAACAGCCATTGCAAAGATCAATAATTCAATAACTAACCTTGTTACTCCGTTTACAGCTATTACAGTTTGTCCGCTTCGACTAGGATCATGAGGTACTGCAAATACAGACCAGACAATCATAACTGCAATAGGTAAAACCAAAGTTAAAACATATTTAAAATAACCATTAAAGCTTATCCAAGCATACACCCCTAAGGAGATTAGTGCAGCAATTTCAAGGGTGAATCTTAAAAGTAAATTAGTCTGATTCAGTTTTTCCAACTCCTCTATAAAAAACACCCCCGCAGGAGATGCTCTTTCTCTGCTTTATTTCAGCGTATAAAAACTTTTCTGTTCTTCCTCTTTAGATTCTATTGTAGTTTTCGGCGAGATTACCTCTACTTTTGAAGAGATGATACCGACTGCTGCTGTTACCAATGCTCCGATTAATAGAACGATGATAAGTATAATGAAATATGACAACTTTTCCCCTCCTATCCAGTTAATTATCCAAATAATCAGGAAGTTGTCTACAATTTGCAGAATTTGTCGAACGAAGTAAAGAATATACCTTAGAGGCTTTACTCATTGTATGAATTACAGTAAATAAATTGCCTTCCCTTTTGAGAAGACGTTCCAACTCAGCTAGACTCTTCCAATAGGCTTCCTTTTGGCGCAGCTGCTTTTATTCAAAAATTGAGCAACACCTGAATGTTTCATTGGAATTTCTGAACCATCGATCGCTGCTGAATTTGTTGCAAATGCATACGTAGGAGTAGTCGAATGGTGGTTGAAAAATGAAATGCCTTCCCCACCTCGAGTGATGGCAGAAAAAGCGGGGGTTTTGTTAGAGAGGAATCTATAGATATGTGTATCGAAGATTTGACAGCATTAAAAATTATACTTACATCGTTGGGAATAGGCCAACAATAAAGCGGAAGAACGTTGTCATTTGAAGTGGTTTGGAATAAAAATGATTCGAATATGTTCTTATCATTGGTAAACGAACAAAAAAAGAACATGTTTTGAAAAAAGATAGATCAAAACATCTTCTTATATGTTGTCATAGCGTAACTTTTTTATAAAAAGGTTGATTACATTTTCGGGGCTTCCAAACCAAATTTTGCCCATTCTTCTTTTGCTGGACCATAAATACCTGGAACAGTTAAACCTGCTTGTCTCATAAGAACAGTCATTTGTCCCCGATGGTGATTTTGATGTTGAATTAAAAACATCAAAAGTGAACCGTTAGGCAATTGTTGTCCGATAAAGTTGATACGTTCTTGAAGTGTATGGTCAGTCCATTGGGTTTTTAATGCCTGTACAAATGCATTACTGGCTTGATGATAGCTGTCAGCTATAAACTGAGCCGAAGTTGGAACAGGATAATCTTCAGCTGGGGCATGGAACGTTAAGTCTGTGTTTGAGGTAATGATGCGAATGGCAGCAACAGTATGCCAAGCAATACGGCCTAGAGTCCAATTTTGTGAAGTTATTTCTTGTTTAAGTGATTCATCAGTCAGACTATTTAATAGTTTCTGTGTAGCATCTGCTTCGAACTCCCAAGATTTCAAAAAATGGTCTAAGGTTTGGAACACAAAAATCCTCCTTTACATTCTATTATTTTTTTAATGTGCCTATAGGTTAATTATAATGCCTCGTTTCGTTAAAAAGAACAAAAATTTTGGACAAGAATAATCATAGTAAAATGCGTAGACATTCTTAAACATAACGATTTACGCATCTTTTTAAAAACATGGTGACTCCTTGGTCTCCATTGTCAGCGAGAATCAAATATCATATGAAAACAATCCTATATTCTTATTACTTTACTGAGCAATAAATACCTTCCGTATACTTAGTGATGCCTTCATCGTAATCAGGATACTTATATGCAAGACTTTCTGATACAGCTTTTGAATACTTTCTAAATAATGCATAGCAAGTAAATAAAGACTTCCACATTTCCTGATACCCATTCACAGAATATGTAGACATGAGTTCCTCCCATTCTTTATTTGAAAGGTACCGTTTCATAAATTTATAGTTCTTCCCCATACTAAATGAATACCCTTTCTGAGATGCGATATGCCAGGCCATCATTCTCAATAAATTAGGACGTACAATTTCATTTAAATGGTCAATGGCAAAAAGGATTTCATTTCTTGCTAATCCTTTTACTACGTAAGTCGAAACCATCCAGAACTCATTACAGCAATCATCAAATTCCCTTGCAGTCGGCTTTTTCATCCAGTATTGGCGATCATTTGGGGTCACTTTATAGTTGATGAACGAATCCTTATCAAGCAATACCTTAACCAAACCATCGTTATTAGCAAAATAGTCTTCTGCTTCACGAATTGGAATAAGGGTTAGATCTAATTTGTTGCCATCCTCAAAAAGAATAATGTATGAAAACCAATTACCTAATTCGGGAGGAAAAAGCTCCATATCTTCTGGTTTTTGCATCATAATGCGCTTCCCAAAGATTTCGAGCCACTGATCATTTTCTTTAAAAGAATCTACATCAGTTACAAAATACGAGATGTCATAATCTTGGAAGTTGTCAGGAGGGATATTTCTGTTTGTACGCGACCCTTCCAAAGTGACCAATCGGATTCTCTCATCGTTCAAAGCAAAGTCCAAAAAAATGTCCATCATTTCCTGCTCACTTCGCATCGCATGTTCCTCCGTTTCAGCCTTAATATCTAACTGTAAAACCGAATATTGATCTGTACGTCTTATAGATTTTTTTACTCTTGAATGTGATGTATTCTTCTAAGCTTTATTTTACATGAAGTCCTTCTATATATCATTCAAAATTAAGATGCAAGACATCTCAAAATCAGATATCAACTATGAAGGACTACATGAATATTCAGTTTTTTGTAGAGCCGCCATGGGACGACACTCTTTGACACACTTTAATCTCCCCTGCTTTATCGACATGTTAACTGGTATGAGAGATTGACAAAAAGAAGGAAAACGATATATTTAAGCGAATACGAGTTTTTGAGTAAACTTAAAAATGACACTTTTTCAAAAATCATGTCTTAACGGGGGGATTCGGTATGAATGAATTTATGAAGAAGTTTTCCTTAACAAAACCGATTATTCAAGCTCCAATGGCCGGCGGTATTACAAAGCCCCGACTTGCATCTGCAGTTTCGAATCAAGGTGCTCTTGGCAGCTTAGCATCGGGGTATCTTACGCCAGACCTGCTAGAACAACAGATAAAAGAAATGTTTGAGCTGACAGACGCTCCTTTTCAAATTAATGTGTTTGTTCCGCTTGGTCTAGAAATGCCACCAGAAGATCAGGTTAAAAAGTGGAAAGAAAACATACCGTTAGCTAATCAAGTAAATCAATTCACATCTGTACAAGAAGAGTGGGATGACTTCTATCAAAAAATTGATCTAATTTTAAAATATAAGGTTAAGGCTTGCTCATTCACTTTTGATCTGCCGCCTGAAGACGCAGTAAAGGAGCTAAAAACCGCTGGATGCTGTTTAATAGGAACCGCTTCAACAGTAGAAGAAGCATTGTTAATGGAAGAACGGGGAATGGATATAGTAGTCCTTCAAGGAAGTGAAGCCGGTGGACATCGCGGAGCATTCTTACCTTCCAAAGGTGAATCTGCCGTAGGTTTAATGGCTCTGATTCCACAAGCAGCAGATGCACTGAGCGTACCTGTCATAGCTGCTGGGGGAATGATAGACCACAGAGGAGTAAAAGCAGCTTTAACCCTTGGAGCCCAAGGCGTTCAAATCGGTTCTGCCTTTTTAATTTGTCACGAGAGTAACGCACATCCAGTACATAAACAGAAAATACTAGAAGCAAACGAAGCAGATACAAAGCTTACGACATTATTTTCAGGTAAAGAGGCCAGAGGAATCGTAAATAAATGGATGGAAGAAAATGAACAGTTTGAGACACAAACCCTTCCGTACCCTTATCAAAATACACTAACGAAGGCAATGAGACAGAAGGCTTCACTTCAAAATAACCATGATCAGATGTCTTTATGGGCAGGTCAAGGGATACGGTCATTGACTGAGGAAATTTCGGTTAAGCAGCTTTTAAATCAGCTTTGCCAAGAGGATATAAAAATATAGGCGCACCTCATTGATAGAGCAAAAAGCAAACTTTGACAGGCAGTTTGCTTTTTTTTCGTAATTTCATCCACTGACTCTGGAAATCTAAATACTCCTACATTTTCAAAGCTAATTTGAATCGGGTTATCAATCATCACATTGATACGATGCGATCTTGATAATTTCACCACAACCACAATACATTACCAACATTTCGATCTTATCTCCCCTTCTCAAGTTTTGCTCCCTATTCGAATAATCGATAGCTCCCATATTAAATTTGAATAGTAAAATGGTTCTTTTTCGTTTGATTCAGATGATATAAAGTCATATGATAAAAAAAGAATGAGACAGAAAGCGTGAGAAGTGATGAAAATAGGATTTTTTGATTCAGGAATTGGTGGCATGACTGTATTGTATGAGGCCATAAAAGTTCTTCCTTATGAAGATTACATTTTTTATGCAGATACGTTAAACGTTCCATACGGTGAAAAATCAAAGGGTAAAGTTAAAGAATATATTTTCAATGCAGCTAAATTTCTGGCCAGTCAAAATATCAAAGCTCTTGTTATTGCGTGTAATACAGCTACTAGCATTGCGATAGAGGATCTTCGGAGAAACTTCGACTTTCCGATAATCGGAATCGAACCCGCTGTAAAGCCTGCTATAAATAAATGTACAGAGGAAAGAAAAAGAGTTCTGGTAGTTGCTACTAATTTGACGCTTAAAGAAGAGAAATTTCATAATCTAGTTAAAGAAATTGATCACCATGACCTTGTTGATTGCTTAGCTCTTCCAGGACTAGTTGAATTTGCTGAGAACTTTGATTTTAGTGAAGACAAAATCATTAAATATCTAAAGAACGAACTATCTTCTTTTGATCTGAAACAATATGGAACGATTGTGTTAGGATGCACTCATTTTCCGTTTTTCAAAAACAGTTTTGAAAAACTATTTGGGATAAAAGTTGATATGATTTCAGGCAGTGTCGGTACTGCAAAACAGTTGAAAAAAGTTCTTGCAGATCGTAACCAGCTTGGTAAAGGATCGGGCTCAATCACCTTTTTCAATTCTGGCCATAAAATTGTGGACCAAGTAGTCATATCAAAGTACAAAAGATTGTTTGAAATATTAGATGAAACTCAAAGGAGTCATGTTGGACATTGAATGTAAATGAAAAAGACAATCTCCTGAAGAGAAACATGAACTAAGAAGCGGGCTTAAAAAGCCCACTTTTTTTCTAACAAACAATTGAGTTATACACACATATCTGATTACAGTGTTTTCGCTCTTTCCCCTCTTATTTCTCCCCCATCTCTTATAGCTTTTCTATTTCAATAAAACACAAGTCTCGATTGAAAAGTTATCGTAACATTTACACTTCACAGGACATTTTTCGAGATTAGAAATCGACCGTTTGCCAGATACACAAAGTCATAATGTGTAAATTCTGTGTCTATTTTCATGTTGATTATGGAATTATTTTCATAATGTTTTATAATACAAGATGATAGCGTTTTCTAATTATAATGATAGGGGGAAATAATGATGATGAAAAAAGGACTGCTCGCGGGTGCGCTTACGGCAACTGTGCTTTTTGGCACATGTGCAGTAGATGTGCCGGGTATTATTAGTCCAAAAACCGCAGAAGCTGCATCACAGCTAACTGATGGAATCGGCGGAAGGGCTTACTTGAACAGCACTGGTGCCATTTTTGTTATGAAAATCCAGCTTCCTAGCTCCATTCAGGTTTCAAATGGGACAGCCTACATCTACTCTGGCTTTAGCGGGGGCACAGAATCCGATATCGGGTTTCAGTACAGTGATAAATATAACGTATGGAAACCATATATGAAAGTCGGTTCAAAAGGACAGGATCAGGTTCAGTACCTCGAAGGAGGAAGCCAATTTACGAATACGAAAGGCTTCCGTCCCGGCAGCACCGTACAACTTACCATCTACAAAAACCTTAACGGCAATACACGCGCTACATACTGGGGCACAAACAATGCAGGATACAACGGCCGTCTCATTTCAGAAATCAGCAAAACAAATGTCGGCTCCATCTCCAAATGGAAAGCGCTCGCTACAGTTGCAACAACAGGTTCACGCCAATCTATCAAATCAAATTTTTCAACATCTTTTACAAACATCACCATCGACAACAAAGCAATAACACCTGTAATTGATACACAAGACTTCGCTAAAGTAACAGTCTCAGGCAACAGTGTCAGTTTATCCGTTGTGAAAAATTAAAACATGTTAAACATACAATGCGTTAGGCTATTGAGAAGTTCTCGATAGTCTTAAAGGGGGCTTAACATGCCCCTTTTTTCATTTCAATTTAACTTTCAGTTAGCTTCGGTGCATGCCGTCTATCCCCGTCTTTTATCTGGGTGAAGTAAGGAGCAGCTCGCCCCTTCTGAGCCTGTTCCATTTGCTCAACGCAAAAGGTGTGCATCACTGTCTTAAAAATGTTAAAACAAATAGCAGATAGTGCACTTTATTTTTAGATGAGGCATGCTTACGCTCGATATGCAAGTCAAATGATTAAGGGTCTGCAAGAGAGAGAAGTTTTGGGTGTACTTTCATAAAAGAGGGATGGCTTCATATAGCTCGATTGCATCAGGAAGATTAGCCAACGATTGGCCGAGAACAACACATCACTTTGAAACGGATTCATTCCAAAATCATAAGTATGATCCAATAACTAATAAAGATCAGTTAGCAGTCCAGCCTTAAAAATATTTTTACATCAATTAAACTAGCATCACTATCGAATAAGCTCGATCTGCATATCATGTACTATCCTCTTTTAAGGAAGGTGATGTTATGAGGTCATTTCCATTAATCGTAGTTCTATTCATCCTATTAATCATCGTTGGGACATCTTTCTTTGGTGGCTATTAAGAACACACCTTACCTCATATCCATCAGACGCCATAAGAAATCTTTATGGCGTCTGTTTTTTATTAGATTTAAACAAAACCATTAAAGTGGGCCATGCAAACACACCTATGGAGATTACTGCCACGACTTCTTTGTGAGGGAAATATTCTTCCCTTTATGGACTATTGTCGATCAAAAGAGAAAGTTGAAATGCATTTTTATGGTGAGATGAATCGAGGCTTAGACATATAAAAAACCGCAAAGCTTTCTTGAAGAAGCTTTGCGGTTTTTGGGTCTCTTCTTTGCTTCATATAAGCCAATAGATTTCAAGCGTAATCCACTACCATACATCCAATGATTTTTTATTTTGAAATAGGTTTCTTCTACTCTTCATGTGAGATGACTCAAGGTATGCCACGTCACAATAATATGGCGGATACTGAATGGTCTCAATCAGTTTTTTCCCCGTTCTATCAATTCTCCACAGAAAAAATGGCTATGGCAGAACAACTTTCATAGAGTAATCATCATTTAATGAGCCATCATCTCATGGGCAATATCGTGTCCATCCATTTTTGACGGGTAGTAGGTAGGCCAGTTTTTGACTTCATCAAGTAAAGCTTCACGGTCGTCCCCCCAATAGAGATGGTAATGACTAGCTTTAGTCGGGTAAATACTATGATCACTAAACTGAATATACTGAGGCAGCCCTTCTGCTTTTTTAGCTAGTTTGAATATGTATCTTACCCCTCTATTGCCCGCATCATAGGTTAGAATTTCGTATCCGTCATACGTATACTTACCAGAATATTCTTTTCCATTTTTGAAGAACGTTACAGTATCTTTCTGGATTACAATACGGTCAACATCTGTTTGATAGCCTTTTTTATAATACTCTTTATATTCTTCAGCTGTCTTGCCGCCTTCGTGTTCTGATTTATATGAAAACACTTCGTCAAGAGTACCATCTTGCAGGTATGGATATACAGATTGCCAATCTCCTTCCCAATCAGAAAGTAAGCGATCCTTTACTTGGCTGTTTTTAAAATAGCCTTCATATATTTTTTCTGTTTCTTCATCATGCGCATAACTATGATCGTGAGAATGTTCGTGTATATGCCTGTCAGATGTTTGCTCTTGCGTTTTGGAAGAGTCTTCTTCAACTGCTGAGGAGGATGATGTTGTTTGATTAGACTCACCTGCAGAAGAACCGGAAGTCTGACATCCTGCCAAAACTAGTAATGAACCAATCGTTAATATGCCTAGCGGCTTTGAAAATAAAATGTTCATTCCAACACTCCTTTTTCATTAAATCGAAAACGTTACGATTTATATTATACATACATCTTTTGCAAACATCAAAGGGAAATGCTCTTCATGCGGATGGCCTATTTTAAAGGAATAACTGACTATGTTCATCAGTTATTCCTTTAAAATACGAAAGTCTACGATATTTCCATATCGATCCGCTTCAATATGACAGCACCCCTCAAGCAGCTGTTTTAATTTTCCCCGTCCGCGTTGTACCCTTGATTTTGCTCCGGAGTAAGAAATGCCGAGCTTTTCACTCAACTCTTTTTGTGATAACCCCTGGAATTCAGTTAACTCGAGCGCCTCTCGATACTTTTCAGGCAACCGTTTGATGGTCGATCGAATACACACAGTTGCTTCCTTGGTGAAATTTTCTTCCTCTGCACTGTCATTAAAATGTAGAACATCAGGCAATATTTCGCTTGTTTTTTTTGTACGGTAAAAATCAATAATCGTATTTCTAGTGATCCGATAAATCCAGCTGTCGATCTTTTGTTCATCGATCAGATTTGGGAGATGCACTTGTATTTTCATAAATACGATTTGCAAGAGGTCATCAACGATAGATTGATCGTTAACCCTATGTGAAATATATGTTTTTAACGGCTGATGAAATTGATCCCATAGATCCTCTATATTCATTTGAAAGAACCTCCTATAATTTTGCGTCTGTTTTACATTTGCTTCGTCTTTTTAATCGTAACAAAGAGCGAAACAATTGTTGAATCAATTGTATTGCAGCTGTTGCAAAAAATAATGATAAAGGAGAGGTTTGTTGTGGAGTATACCTATTTAGGGAGAACAGGATTGCGGGTGAGCCGTTTATGTTTAGGCACGATGAATTTTGGAGTTGATACAGACGAAAAGACTGCGTTCCGTATCATGGATGAAGCGCTTGATAACGGCATTCAATTTTTTGATACTGCCAATATTTACGGCTGGGGCAAAAACGCAGGATTGACAGAGAGCATCATTGGAAAATGGTTTGCACAAGGAGGACAGCGCCGCGAGAAAGTTGTTCTGGCGACAAAAGTATATGAACCGATTTCTGATCCGAATGACGGACCAAATGATATGAGGGGCTTGTCTCTATACAAAATCAGACGTCATCTGGAAGGATCACTGAAGCGGCTTCAGACAGATCATATCGAATTGTACCAAATGCATCATATCGATAGGCGGACACCGTGGGATGAGATATGGGAAGCTTTTGAGACTCAGGTTCGCTCCGGCAAAGTAGACTATATTGGATCCAGTAATTTTGCAGGCTGGCATTTAGTTAAAGCGCAAGCTGAAGCTGAAAAACGGCGATTCATGGGACTCGTCACTGAACAGCATAAGTATAGTTTATTAGAACGAACAGCTGAAATGGAAGTGCTGCCGGCTGCACGGGATCTTGGTTTAGGAGTAGTGGCGTGGAGTCCCCTTGCAGGAGGGCTTCTTGGCGGGAAGGCATTGAAAAGCAATGCCGGAACTCGTACAGCAAAAAGAGCAGATTTAATTGAAAAACATCGTTTGCAACTCGAGAAATTTTCAGATTTATGCAAAGAACTAGGAGAAAAAGAAGCAAATGTGGCTTTGGCATGGGTGCTGGCAAATCCAGTTTTAACTGCGCCGATCATCGGACCACAAACGGTTGAGCAGCTGCGTGATACGATAAAAGCCGTTGAAATCAGTCTGGATAAGGAGATTCTCCGCATGTTAAATGATATCTTTCCCGGACCTGGAGGAGAGACACCTGAGGCATACGCCTGGTGATACATTCATTACTCAATACTGACATTTTTCTTAAATATTTATACTGAACTATCATATTAAGAAAGACAAGAGCATGTTTGTCTCTTGTCTTTTCCACATCGTGCTGAAAATGCTGGCTAAACATCGACAAAAATGCTGCCGCTTAAAAAAGAACCCTAAACAATAGAGTAACTGGAAAGACAACTGGCTTGATCAGCTTGGGACCCCTTTCAGCTGTATTTAAATCAATCAAACTAATGATTCATTGGCAGTCTAAATATTATTATTGTTTCTTTACAAAATAGTAATAGCCCCTGTAATGATTGCTAACAACGTAATAACTAATGATGTAATTACAGCCCACTTAACGGCAAACCTTTGAAATGACCCCAAGTCCATTTTAAGCATGCTTACTAGCAATACTGTTGACGCAACCAATGGACTCATCAGATGAACCGGCTGCCCCATTATAGAAGCCCTTGCAATTTCTACTGGTTCTATACCATATGCTGAGGCAGCTTCTGCAAAGATAGGTACCATACCAAAGTAATATGCATCATTTGATAAAACAAAAGTAAACGGAATACTAGTGAGTGCTACAATAACGGGGAAAAACCCTCCCATTGATGAGGGAATGACGGATATTAATGATCCTGCTATGGCATCCACCATCTTTGTCCCCGATAATATACCAGCAAATACTCCTGCTGAAAATACCAATAATACTACAGTTATGGCATTACCAGAATGCTCGGCGATTCGCTCCTTCTGCATTTTTACATTCGGATAATTTATAGTAAGGGCAAGAACAAAACCAATTAAAAATAAAACTGACGGATGCTTAGTTCCAAGCACAATAAACACCATGATACTTATAACGAGGAATAAATTAAGATATATTAAGCGTGGCCTTTTCAATTGCTCGCTCTCCAAACTAGCAGCCATATAAGATTGAGAGCTGTCCTTTGTTATATGTCTAGGCTCTAATTGAACGATGCCTATTCGATTCCTCTCTTTCCTTCCCATTAGAAAAGCCAGAAATATCACACAAGCAATACCTCCAAGCATGGTCGGAAGTAATGGCACAAAAAAATCTGAAGGATCCAAACCCAGCACTGAAATCGCTCTTGTAGCTGGTCCGCCCCATGGAGTCATTCCGCTAACGATACTCAACGACAGCATTGCTAATGTCGCCATAACCATGGGATTCATACCAATTCTTTTATACAAAGGTAACATTGCTGAGACTGTTATCATATAGGTTGTTGTACCGTCCCCATCTAAAGCGATAAGCATTGCCAAGACGGCAGACCCTATCGCTATTTTCACAGGGTCTCCCTTTACTATAGATAAAATTTTTTCTATTAGCGGATCAAATAAACCTGCATCAATTAAAATTCCGAAAAAAAGAATAGCAAACAATAGCAATGCCGCTGAACTTGCAACTGTTTGAATTCCTTCTAAAATCATGTCGCCAATACCCTTACCAAAACCTCCAATAAGAGCAAAAACAATGGGAGTGATGGTCAAGGCAACAATAGGCGAGACTTTCTTTGTCATTATTAATATTGTAAAAACAGTTACCATCGAAAAACCTAAAATAGTAAGCATATTACACCTCCAAGAATGCGCTTTCAAATGACTTTTGATTAACATATCTTATACGGTGTAATAAGTTAAATAAATATTTTTTTACTGTGTTTCAAAAAAAATTCTATCATAACTTTAAATGGTTACCATTTGTTCACCCTTTAAAAAATCAATGAATGCTTTAACGAGTTTGATTCCTAATGATTTTTGATCGTACATTAGCCAAGTATCTCTCATTAGAGGCTTACCCTTAGCATTATACAGTTCCATTGTGTACAAATGATCAGATTCCTGCAGGCAAATTTCTGGTGCTATGGAGTAACCAAGACCATGCTTTACCATCTCTTTGCAAGTCTCTTGTCGATCCACTTCCATTGCAATAATGGGGGCTTGTTTTAGATTCGTATGCATCCAATCTTCTATAATCGTTTTTAAAGAAGCATCCGTTTTATATTTGATAAAAGGTAAAAAAGGAAGCTGCTCTATCGTTATTGGTTTTTTTGAGATGATATGTAATTTTTCCCGTATCAGCCGTTCCTCCACCCCTTTCCAGCGATGGCTTCCTCTCAGTATACCGACTTGTACAATACCAGCATCTAATAATTTCATGACATCTGTGCTCCAGCCTGTTTGTACACTATATTGGACATTAGGATACATAATGGAAAATTCCCTTAATAACTTAGGGAGCTTATATTGAGCAAAATTGCTTGAAACCCCCAGTCTTAGATGTCCTTGCACCTCTTTGCTTAGATTAGAGATATTATCTTTGGTGTCTTGGAGTTCCTGTAGCATTCTTCTGGCATAAGAAACTAAGTGTTCTCCTTCGGCAGTAAAGGTAATTCCTTTATGCCTTTTGGTGAATAATTCAATTCCAAAAATCTCCTCAATCTTATTCAACCGATAAGTGATGGACGGTTGTGACGTAAATAATCGTTCTGCTGTTTTTGTTACACTTTGTTCTTCGTAAAGAATTTTCAATAAAATCCAATCTTTTTCATCCATTTTCATCTTCCTTTCTAGTCCTTCTTTCACAATTATAAAAGTTTTTTATTGAATATTAAGAAAATTTATATTTTATTTTCATCTTTTTACCTTCTACACTAAAAAACATAAAAAATACTACCTTTAAGATGAGGATGATGACGATGGTCAAGACGAATGTAACAATCATGAGAGGCGGAACAAGCAAAGGCGTTTTTTTCCATGAATCAGCCATGCCTAACAATAAAAACGAATGGGAGCCCTTTTTGCTTGATGTCATGGGAAGTCCTGATAAAAGACAAATAGATGGTTTGGGTGGCGGTAATTCCCTTACTAGTAAAGTGGCAATAATAAAGAAAGCATATACTTCGGATATTGATGTTCACTATACTTTCGGTCAAGTCAGCATTTCGGAAGAAAAGGTGGACTTTAAGGGGAACTGCGGAAATATCTCCGCTGCTGTTGGTCCATTCGCTATTGAAGAAGGACTTGTAAAAGCGAAAGAACCAATGACTGCGGTAAGGATACTGAATACCAATACGAATAAAATGATCATTGCGGAAGTGGAAGTGGAAGACGGTCAGGTCAAATATGACGGAGATGTTACGATATCTGGAGTACCTGGATCTGGATCTCCAATCTATTTAAACTTTCATGATGCCGCTGGTTCAGTTACCGGTCATTTATTGCCTACTGGAAATAGTTCGGAGTTTTTAGATACAAGTCAAGGCCAAATAGAGGTGTCTATTATCGACTATGCAAATCCATTAGTTTTTGTGGAAGCGAGCAGTATCGGCCTGGAGGGAACGGAACTTGCAGAAGAATTTACTGATCTACAGTTGGCTCAATTTGAAGAATTAAGATCCATTGCGGCAGAGAAATGCGGCTTTGCCAGTCGATTTTCAGCTACAAAGTTATCGCCGGCTGTCCCCAAACTGGCTATAGTAGCAAAACCAGAGAAATATAAGGATAGTACAGGTGCTTGGCATTCAAGCGTTGAGATGGACTTACACATCAGGATGATGTCCATGCAAAAGCCACATCAAGCACTGGCTGTCACTGGAGCGATATGTACAACAAGAGCCCTTTCAGTGGAAGGTGCAATCCCTGCAAGAATAGCAAAAAACCACTCTACAAAGGTTCGGCTAGCTCATTCTTCTGGTATTATTGAAACAATGGTGGAGTCCACTGGTATAAAGATCGTCCGTACCGCACGACGTATTATGGACGGAACAGTTTATACGCATGGAGACTATCAAATGATGTAGATGGACTGTGCAAAAAGCCTCCCCCTTTCCATCGTTAATAGATGGATTGAATGCGCCTTCTTGCACAGATCCATTGTAATCTTGCATGGCTTTAGGAAAGCCTCTATATTGTTTTTTATGAAATCGCCAAGGTCCTTTCATGTATCTGCCTCAAGCATGACATAATCATTAGAGAAAATTGAATACTTTTTACTGCAAATAAAAAGATACCAATATCATTGGTATCTTTTAGATTGAGTTCATCTGCAGCGATTTCTTTTCCTCACTGCTTATTTGATTACAAAATTACCGTACTCGTTTGAACGAACATGAATCGGTCCGTTTAGATTATAGTTGTTCTCCTTGGCGATAGAGCGAAGCACGTCCACACGGGCAACTGATTCTCTCCATTCGTCACGGGTGTCATGATTGGCCGGATTCATCAGATCGTCATAGCGTACGTCCAAGAATTTATTCAACCACTTCTTCTCGTCTATTCCGTCTTTAGGTGATCCGCCCGCTTTTTTGTTCGTACGTTTAATCAAGGCATAAAAAGAGTCAGGGTCATCACCATCGCCATGCTGAATAACCGTATCGTACATCACAGCTCTAGCCAATGCTGTTTTTAGTCCGGCATTATCCGATCGTTTCATGGCAGGCTGATAATACAAATGGTCATTTACTTTGTCTTGAGCGGCGCGAAATTCCTTATCATTTGCAAGCGACTTCCAGGCAGAAGCGAATCCCTTGAGATTGCTTGTATCATCGCTTTCTTCCTTGGCCAGACGGCGCAATTCAGGCAGATACTTTTTCAGTTTGTTATTCGGAACTGCCTTTGTGTATACTTCCACTACTTCCAATGCATCCCCGGTAGCCGTTGTAAAGCCTGCCCGTCCGCATGTATAGCCTCGCCCGTCATCCAATCGCTCTACATATCCATATTGGATCTCCGTTGTGCCGTTTTCAAAGATACTTGTCAGCTGTTCCGCCCGGCGCTTTTGATCTTTATTCAGTCCCGCCGCAAAAACCGTTTCGCTCATCATCAGGGTAAAAAACATGGTGAAAACAAGTAATGAGATCGCTGTCTTTTTCCAAAAATCTGCTTTTTGCATACTGATTTTCATTTTACTTCCCCTTTCTAAATATTGTAAATACAGACTCAGTATACATGAAGAAACTGCCCTATTGTTGAAAATACATCAATTTGTCAATATTTTGAATCTAAAGTAATATAGCTTGAATCTTACTCTATTCATTGCCAATCAGCCTTAGCCCCTCTCACTGGGAAGGTCCCTTGATTTTCATACTGCTTCAACTTTCATTAACAAGATGCCATAAGGCTTTACTCTATTTTATAATGGAAGTGATCATCGAAAATCGTTAGGGAGGTGATGTAAATGGCAAACAAGATGAGAATGCCAGATTCCGCAACGTCCCATGCAAAGCCTACTATTGGGAAGGCGATACTTTGCATGGGGTAGACTTTCTAAAAGATCGCCCAAGTAAGCTTTTCTGATATAGTGGCTTTGCACCTTATTTGACATAAAAAATAAGGAGCTGGCAGAAATGGCATATGTAAAAGCAACCGCTATTTTACCTGAAAAGCTGATATCGGAAATTCAAAAGTATGTTCAAGGAAAAACAATATATATCCCTAAACCTGAATCCTCTCATCAAAAATGGGGTGCGTGTTCAGGAACAAGAAAGCTGATCGATGACAGAAACGCTTCTATTAAAAAAGCATTTAAAAACGGCAAAACCATTCATCAATTATCTGATGAATATCACCTCTCTATTGAAACAATAAAAAAAATTGTCTACTCTAAATAAACAAAACGGAAGCACTGATAAAAAATAATCAGTGCTTTTTATATGGCGAGTTTGTTTCTTAGTTATTTCCTGCATATGATACCATTGGCCAATTGTGTAAAGTTAAGGGAGATGAGAAGAAAGGAAGGTCCTACAAATGACGATAAACAATGGAACGTTGCAAGTACCCGGCGCGAACATCCACTATCAGGTGCGTGGCTCAGGTCCAATCATTCTTTTGGTCCACGGCGGAGGCGGTGATGCCGACAAGTTCCATCATGTTGCCAATCATCTGGCTAACTGGTACACGGTTGTTACTTACGATCGCCGCGGCCATTCCCGCAGCAATCTCGCCAATCAGATTGAGGATTACCGTGTGGAAACACACAGTGACGATGCTCACCGTCTTCTAGCCAAAATCACCAATAAACCGGCATACATATTTGGAAGCAGCTCCGGGGCTGTTATCGGGCTTGATCTGTGCATACGCCATCCCGAACAAGTACATGTCATGATCTCACACGAACCAATCTTATTGCAGCTTCTGCATGGAAATGAGCTGAAACAAGCCGAGCAATTCATGGAAGACCTTAAGAAAAATCACCGAAGTGAAGTCATTAAGTTAATGTCAAGATTAGAGACAGACGAACAATCAAAGGCAGTGCTGACAAAGCGGCTTCTCGGCAATTCAACGTATTTCACTGAGTATGAAATTCAAGGAATTCTCAGCTATACATTAGATTTCGAAGCATTAAAAACTGTGTTTACATCTTCACCGATGAAGATACTCCCAGCTGGCGGAAGTGCTTCTCGGGAGCTTTTTCCTTATCGTTGCGCGAACGCCCTAGCGGAACAATTGAAAACAGAATTGGTTGAATTCCCCGGAAATCATACGGGGTACACAATATACCATAAAGAATTTTCTGAGAGGTTACACGACATGTTAGAAAAAGAAAAGAAACATACGTGTTAAGGATTGATTAAAATTTTCATAATAGGAAAGATAAAACTAACTATGGAATTGGAGAAGATTTCACGAAGCGTAAAAAGAACTTTTCACTAACAAGAACGCAATGTGAGATCTCTAACCAAAGTGATATTAGGGATTTCATCGAAAAATAGGTTTGTACATTACGTTCTCCTATTGATTATTTCCTATCTTAATTCCGTATTTATACCATTAGATACAACTCTAAAGCGGCTCGTTATTTTGTCCTCAACAACAACCAGTGTCTAACATCATGAATCTCTTTTGAAAATCACCACAAATGCAGGTATGGAAGACTTCATCGCAGCAAAAACCATACCAACTATTGTTGTTGGTATGGTTCGTCCTAGATAGGCCCTTAAGAAGAGATTCTATTGTACGGAGTATTTAGCTAATTGCATTTGTAACCGACAGGGCCGTCTGAACCTGTGTACACATATGTGTCAGACACATATCCAATATTCACGACACCCCGGGAATCTTTCCACTGGATTTGGTCCCAGATATTACTCGTTCCATACTTCCCTGTAACAGTCGTTCCATAAGCATAACAATAATAAGGAACACGGGAGCCGCTCGGAATGGAAAGCATAATAGGATAATTTGTACCAGGACCGCTGCGCATATTGACAGGAGCACCGCTGCTTGTTGAGACAGTAAAGTACTGAACGGCAAGTGCCTGACTGGAAAAAATAAATAATGATGCAATCATAACGGTTAACATACTCAGCATTTTCAGTTTAGTCAATGTCATCCCTCTTTCTTCAATTCCTTCATTTTAAAAAACGATAGAACATAGGCTACCAGCTGCATTTAGGAACAACCGGACCGTCTGAGCCTGTATACATATATGTATCAGAGACAAATCCAGGAACGATCTCCCCGCTGGCAAGCGTCCGCTCTGTGTAATTCCAAATATTACTCGTTCCATACTTTCCAGTTACAGTTGTACCGGTTTTGTAGCAATAGATCGGGATGCGGGTTCCGCTCGGAATGGTCGTTACAATTCCCCAACTTGTACCTGGGCCGCTGCGCATATTGACAGGAGCACCGCTGCTTGTTGAAACCGTATAATACTGAGCTGCAAGTGCATGGCTAGAAAAAATGAACACAGATGCAATCATCACCGTTAGCATACTTAGCCTCTTTAGCTTATTCACCTTATACCCTCCCCTTATAAATGCCGTACGTTTGACTTTCTTACATCCAGTTAAGGATTTACTTTCAGATACCATGCCCCCTCCCCTCCCATATATTTATCAATGTACCATAAACTAGATCTTTCAAAAGTGGAATTATTCCTATGTTTTCGACAATTAAGGATACAAAATAAATGGTAGTCAGGCTTGATATTGATGGTGTGTTACATTTGGCATTTGTCCAGTCGGTAATCACGATTGACAATCAGGAAAAAGGACATGGATCAAGCGGTTTCGTGTCCACCAATTAACTCAATCAGTGTACTTCTGCCTTGTATCCACGCTTCTTCTCGATTCATAGATACTCCACCTTTTTCACCAATCAAAAACGGACACCAAACAAATCAGCGTAAATGCTGCAAGTTCAGTGTCCGCAACCTATTATGACTTTGCTTTCTTTTACCAGGGCGTATAAAAATGATTAGGTACGTTATCAAACGTTATATTCTATGATTTTGCGAGTCGAAAAATCATAACATTTTATATATTTCAATCAGATTATGATCTGGATCTCTGAAGTGAGCAACTCGGGCACTCCATTCCTTGCGATCATGCGGTTTATTCACACATTTAACTCCTTTTTCGTGTAAATCGTCATATGTTTTATCAACATCTTCTACCTTAAACTGAAGCAAAAATTTTGATTGAGCTTCTCCTTCCAACGATTTTTTTCCTCTCCAACGATTTCAGCCATCGTTTCACGAGATAAAAGCTCTATTTTCGTTTCCCCATTATCAAAGAGTGCATATTCCATTTCATTCTCTAACCAACTTATTGGAAGTCCTAATGAATCTTTGTAAAACTCCACGCTTTTCTTAAAATCATTCACCAACAGTCTAATTTGCAACAGCTTCATATCGAGTGCCTCCTATAAAACCATACTTTTTACTGGTCATCCAATTTAATGATACAAAAGGAAACCTGACAGCACTATGTCAAGTTTCCATAAATAAATTTCCATACTTCACCTTTATTTCAGATTTAAGTGCAGTTTATTCCATGTCATAAGAAATGTACGCTAACGAGCAAAAACAGCGATTCTTAAAACAAAAAATGATACCGAGTGTATTTTCTGTATGCTTCAACTTCATTTCGGGAAATGTAACGTTGATAAAGGAGGTTACATCAATATGGATCATCAAACATTGGCAGCTCACGAGGCTGTTGACTTACATGAAATCGTGAACTTTAAAACACTTTGTATAGCGAAATCAAAGTTAATGCAAGGACTTGTGTTTGACCAAGAACTGAAGGACTTGATGCAAAAAGATGTACAGCAATCCATTCAAGACCTTACTGAATTACAAGCGGTTTATGAGCGTGCCTCATTTCAGGCCCCTGTCCCTCAAAGCCGCCCAACGCCAATCATCAATTGAAAGGAAGGTAAGCCTCTTTGAATAATGATCATTTAGACCCCATTAATTCGCTGAATGTGCCTGAACTAGCAGACACTACATTCGCGATGGATTTTGTTATACGAGCTAAGGAAGGCGTAAGGAATACTGCTGTAGCTTTGACAGAAACCGCTTCACCAGATGTAAGGGCCTTGCTGCGGAAACAGCTGATGCAAGGAATTGCAATGCACCAAGAGATTACGGAACTGATGATCAGCAAAAAATGGTTCCATCCATATGAGCTGAGCGAACAGTATAAGCTGGATCAGCTCTCTGCAAAAAACACGATCATGGTCGGCAATATGAATCTCTTTCCTGATGAAACAAATCGTAAAGGGATGTTTGACCGGACACCTGATGAACACTAACACTGGAGGTTTTACAGCATGAAGGCAGTAACGTATCAAGGCATTAAAAATGTTGTTGTCAAAGATGTCCCCGATCCAAAGATTGAAAAATCCGATGACATGATTATCAAAGTCACCAGTACAGCCATTTGCGGATCAGATTTACATTTAATCCATGGATTCATTCCGAATATGCAAGAAGACTATGTCATCGGCCATGAACCGATGGGAATCGTCGAAGAAGTTGGTTCTGGGGTGACTAAACTAAAAAAGGGAGATCGGGTAATTATTCCCTTTAATATAGCATGCGGGGAATGCTTTTTTTGTAAAAACCAGCTGGAAAGCCAATGTGATCAGTCTAATGACAATGGGGAAATGGGTGCTTATTTCGGCTATTCAGGGCAAACTGGCGGTTATCCAGGCGGGCAAGCTGAATATTTAAGAGTGCCGTTTGCGAATTTTACCCATTTTAAAATCCCTGAATCTTGTGAGGAACCCGATGAGAAATTAAGCGTGATTGCCGATGCCATGACCACCGGCTTTTGGAGTGTGGATAATGCCGGCGTAAAAAAAGGCGATACAGTTATCGTTCTCGGCTGCGGACCAGTCGGCCTGTTTGCTCAAAAGTTTTGTTGGCTAAAAGGCGCAAAACGAGTCATAGCAGTTGACTATGTAAACTATCGCTTACAGCATGCGAAACGTACAAACAAAGTAGAAATCGTTAATTTTGAAGACCATGAGAATACAGGGAATTATTTAAAGGAAATCACGAAAGGCGGAGCGGATGTAGTCATTGACGCTGTTGGGATGGATGGTAAAATGAGCGATCTCGAGTTCCTTGCCAGCGGCTTAAAGCTTCATGGTGGAACGATGAGTGCATTGGTCATTGCTTCCCAAGCTGTTCGCAAAGGAGGAACCATACAAATTACAGGTGTGTACGGAGGCAGATATAACGGTTTTCCGTTAGGAGATATTATGCAGCGAAACGTCAATATACGCTCTGGACAGGCTCCAGTGATCCACTATATGCCGTACATGTTTGAACTAGTATCGACAGGCAAAATTGATCCGGGAGATGTTGTCAGCCATGTCCTGCCGCTTAGTGAAGCCAAGCATGGCTATGACATTTTTGATTCAAAAATGGATGATTGTATCAAAGTTGTGTTAAAGCCTTAAAAACGGAGGTTACAGAAATGGAATACGCCTTACACGAAGTGCTTGAGGTTCAGGAAATGACTGCATTTAAGACACTTTGTTTGACGAAATCTAAAACAATGAAAGCACTGGTATCTGATCCGAAGCTGAAAGAAATCATGCAGCAAGATGTTGATATCACCACACGCCAGCTGCAGGAATTTGCCTCTATTTTATCTAATGCAAAGCACGAATGAGGAGATGAATAAATCATGAATCCTATCATAGAATATCTGACTGGCATGAATGTTCTAACAGACCAAATCATTGCTATGGACTTATTAATTTCAGCAAAAAACGGAGTCAGAAATTATGCGATGGCAGCCACTGAAGCCGGAACACCTGAAGTAAAAGAGGTCCTTATCCGCCATTTGGAAGAAGCACTCGATATGCACGAACAACTCTCAAACTATATGATGGAGAAAGGCTGGTACCATCCTTGGAACCCTGACGAACAAGTCAAGCTGAATTTAAAAAATATTGATACAGCCATTCAATTGCCAACCCTTTAACATACAATGACTGATTTGCTGAGGAACAGTATTGATTGGCCACAACTGTTCCTCAGCTTCAAAATGAGCACTGTTTGTTCGGGTCCTATGACCGTAAATAGATTAACCGCTTTTCTCCATCTGATCTCCGATAATGTTTGCAAATTCTCCAATCCAAATAAGGAATCGTAACCACCTCTTTTTATGCGATCTCTTGATGGAGAAAACAGGCCAGAAACAAAATCCTTCGTTTTTGACCTGCCCTCTTCACACGCAAAGAATGCTACCTTCTTTGCTCCACTGATCCGTGAAGACTTTCCGTTTTAGGCCTGCTTTTGAGCTTTGCCTCGTTTTCGCGCAATTTCCCATCATAATCTTTAATTTTTGTGTCTAATCTTTTAATTGTTTCATCAATTTCTTTCCGCTTCTCTATCAGCCGCTGTCGTTCGTCAGCCAGGATATTTTTTCGAGCTTCTACTGTACGGTCACCTTCGGTAAATAATGTTGTATATTCAATTAGCGCTTCTATCGATAGTCCCGCATTTCGCATGCATTTAATGAATTCAATCCATTTGATATCTTCTTCATCATAGTCGCGAATGCCACTGTCTTTTCGTTTTACAGGCGGGATTAATCCTACACGTTCGTAATATCGGAGTGTTGCGGCTGTCAGGCCAAACTGCTTTGCCACCTGAGCAATATTCATGATCTTCACCTCTCTATCCTGTATGTTGTGAAGGTAACACTTAAAGTTAACTTTAAGTCAAGCTCAAAACAAGTGGTTAGCTGCTGAATCTGGGTTTATATATTCGGGACTTGCCTTAAAGCACACTTTAAACTCTATACTTCTCCATGCACTAAAAACAGTGTAGTTGGAGGGATTGCTGAATGGCAAATAAACACACTGCCGGAAGAGAACAATTAGGAGAATTTGCGCCAAAGTTTGCTGAACTTCATGATGATGTTCTATTCGGTGACATTTGGACAAGAGAAGAAGAACTTTCATCCCGGGATCGCAGCATGATTACAGTTTCTGCATTAATTACTGACTGTTTCTCAGCTTATAAATCAGGTTCATTTTAAATGGTTTTTTTAAAAAACCCTTGCCTTAAAGCAGACTTTAAGGTTTATCGTTATGTTGAAGACACCATAAAACATAAATAAGTGCATGTTTTTATTTACAACACTTATGATGAAGAAAGGATAGGTTCATATGTGTAATCAACATCAAACCCGTGTATTAAGCGTGTCACATGCAAAAGCCAAATTTGAACAAACGACGATTGAGCGAAGAGGATTACGGCCGCACGATGTCTTAATCGATATTAAATTCAGCGGTATTTGCCATTCAGACATTCATAGCGCTTTTGATGAATGGGGCGGTGGCATCTTCCCAATGGTGCCTGGACATGAAATAGCCGGTGTCGTAACAGCCGTTGGAGCAGAAGTCACCAAGTTTGCTGTCGGAGACCGCGTTGGTGTCGGCTGTTTTGTTGACTCTTGCGGAGAATGCGAATACTGTCTCAACGGAGAGGAACAATTCTGCACGAAGGGTGTTGTTCAAACGTATAACTCAGTAGACTACGACGGAAACCCCACTTATGGCGGGTACAGCCAAAAAATCGTTGTCACTGACAGATTTGTTGTTCGCATACCAGATCGTTTGGAAATGGATGTTGCCAGTCCGCTGTTGTGTGCAGGTATCACCACGTATTCCCCGCTGAAACACTGGAATGTTGGCCCTGGTAAAAAAGTTGCGATTGTAGGCGTGGGTGGCCTTGGACATTTGGCGATTCAATTTGCACATGCGATGGGTGCAGAGGTAACCGTTCTGAGCCGTTCCATGAATAAGAAAGAGGAAGCTCTGGAACTCGGTGCAAATCATTACTTTGCAACAAGTGACCCAGCTACATTCACTGCATTGGCCGGGCGTTTTGACGTGATCTTAAATACGGTATCGGCAAATCTCGATGTAGATGCCTATTTATCAATGCTTCGTATAGACGGGACACTTGTAAACGTTGGAGCTCCTGCCAAGCCGGACACATACAGTGTGTTTTCCCTAATCATGGGGCGCCGCAGCATTGCAGGTTCTCTAGTCGGCGGAATTCAAGAAACTCAAGAGATGCTGGATTTCGCAGCTGAGCATGGCATCGAACCTAAAATCGAAGTCATCGGAGCTGACCAAGTGGACGAAGCATACGAACGTATCCTCCGAAGCGATGTCCGTTATCGATTTGTGATTGATATTTCCACATTGTAATAGGTTAGTCCTTATATGGGCTGCCGCTTTTATTGAAACTCACGAAAAATGATCTCCTTAAGCAAATATTTTGAAGGCCGGTCAATCTTCCTGTTATTCTATGAATAGAGAGTTATTAGGAGGGTATTTATGAGCAAAAAAATTGCAGTTCTTGTTACAGACCAATTCGAAGACATCGAATATACAAGTCCGGTAAAAGCATATGAAGAAGCAGGCTACAGTGTTGTGGCTATCGATTTGGAAGCCGGCAAAGAAGTCACCGGTAAACATGGCGAGAAAGTAAAGATTGACAAAGCCATCTCTGATGTGGATGCAAGTGACTTTGATGCACTTCTAATTCCTGGAGGATTCTCTCCGGATTTGCTTCGTGCAGATGACCGTCCGGGTGAATTCGCAAAAGCATTTGTCGAAAACAAAAAACCTGTTTTCGCAATTTGCCACGGCCCGCAAGTACTGATTGATACGGATCTTCTAAAAGGCAAAGATATCACAGGCTACCGCAGCATCCGCAAAGATTTAATCAATGCCGGTGCAAACTACAAAGATGCAGAAGTAGTCGTCAGCCATAACATTGTCACAAGCAGAACACCTGATGATTTGGAAGCATTTAACCGCGAATCATTAAATTTGTTAAAATAAAACGAGAAGGCACAGACTGTTCAGGTCTGTGCCTTTTTTAAAATTAAGACTCCTTCGTTACATTCTGAAAGACAGCAGTCGCGTCCCACACATTCAAGCCAAATTGGCCTTCTGAAAATGCGGAATCATGTGCATCAATCACAAGACGATCATCTAAATAGATTTTAAAGCGATCGCCCTCGGCCTCTGTTTTCAGATGATACTTTTTATTAACGTCTATCGGTGTTTTGTATTCAGCAATGACAGAAGCAGCACCGTTCTCAAATTTAAAGAATTTCACTAGATCATGCTTCGCATCCACATTGGCAAGGTAACCGTTTTTGGCATCTTTGTCAGAGCGAAACATTAGTGCTCCTGCCCCTCTTCCGTTTCCATCCTTAATGGTGATATCAGATTCATAAGTGAAGTCTGACCCGGATGCTGAAGACAAGATAAAGGAATCTCCGTCCGACCTCCCTTGTTTCCCCTCAATTGTGTCGGCCCATGTGCCATTTACAGTCGTCCAGCCAGTCATATTGGACATAAAAGGTGACGTTTCCCATACCTTTTTTAAAGGGTGTATGGTTAAAGATTTTACCTTTACACCGCCCTTTGCAGCATATAATTCAAGCCCTTTGCTTGATCGGTCTGGGAGAATAATATCCGTTATGACCTGCTTTCCGTCATTCCCAAATACTTCAACCGAGGAGCGGTCAACAAAAATGCGCAACTTAACCTTCCCATTTACCGGCTTCAACGGGGCTGTTTCTTTTCCGGTGTTAAAGGCCGGATTAAAGGTGTCGTTGCCTGACTCGCTCCGGTCAACGAACAATTTGGCGTTCCTTCGGTCATAGCCGACCTTCGTAAATTGATTTTCACCTGTTCGGACCTTAAAACCAAATTCAGCAGCTGAACCAGGGCTTACTTTAAATTCTGCATTTATTTCATAGGCATCTCCAGATTGCCCCGCTAACACATTATGACTTGCAGGCGATATGGTCAGATTCTTCCACTTCTTAGAGGTTCCGCGAATGGTTTCCAGCTCTTTCACTGGTGTTTGGACCACTCTAACCCCTTCGGTAAACGCTTTCAATTTTAACTCTCTTGGAATGGACGTTGCACTTCTCCATGGGGATGTCGGAACATCATTCGCATATTGCCAATTGCTCATCCACCCTAACCATAGCCGGCGGCTGTCTGTGGATGGAATATCAGACCAGGATACAGCCGCATAAAAGTCTCTGCCGTAATCCGTCCAGAGAACTTTGTTTGGCGGGTTTTCATTTTTAAAATGAGTTCCATCAAAGTCCCCTACAAAATATTGCATGCCTGATCCTCCCGAGACCGCTCCGTTTCCGACACTGACCTGCATGACCCATTTCTTTTGATTCGGATTGCCGTCTACCGGAAGCTCAAATAAATCCGGGCATTCCCATACTCCCCCGTGGCTTCCTTGATCCTGTCCAAATTCACTTGCATACGTCCACTGCTTCAGATTTTTTGATGTATAAATGAGGATTCGGTCACCGGCCGCAAGCACCATCACCCACTTTTTTTCTTTCTCATACCAAAAGACTTTTGGATCGCGAAAATCTTTTTTACCCGGGTTTGGAATGACAGGGTTGCCAGCGTACTTCGTCCATGTTCTTCCTTTGTCGTTGCTATAGGCAATACTTTGCACTTGATGGCCTTCCCGATCCTGTGTATAAATGGCCACAAGCGGCTTCTCTTTGCCTGTTTGAAAACCGCTTGTGTTATTTTTATCTACAACTGCGCTTCCAGAAAAGATCGTGCCTTTTTCATCCGGATACAGCGCAACAGGAAGGTGTTCCCATGTAACCAAATCTTTGCTGACGGCATGCCCCCAATGCATGGGCCCCCACTGAAGCCCGTATGGATGGTATTGATAGAACAAGTGATATTCCCCAGCATAATATACCATTCCGTTTGGGTCATTCATCCAGTTTGCCTCCGGTGTGAAGTGATATTGAGGACGGTAATCCTCATCATAGTAGCTTGAATCGGCTGCATCTGCCGAAAATGCCATAGTCAACAGCAGGGTGAACATGATCATGACTTGAATCAGTCTCTTTTTCATTTGTTCCTTCGCTCCTCTCTTCATGTTTGAACACTTTCAAGAGAGACTGCTGCGCAAGCTGGTCCGTTTCTGGCAATTCTCCTCTGTTTCACTGTTATCCGAATGATTTATATATGAAAAGACTGCTGCAGTTTCTCTCTCTTTCCTTCACACACCTTATGCTAAGAATCCAGCCCAATACCCGAGAATCCCGATGACAAAGATGCCGCAAATAATGAGAAGTGGATTCACCCCTTTGCGAAGCATCCATGCCACCAATAACGTTAATCCGAGAGGCAGCGCCCCCGGCATAATGCTATCTAGCACGTTTTGTACCGTTTGAACATCTACTTTTCCGCTTTCATCCTTAATCCTGGATACAACGATTGGAATGTTGATGGTGGTCCATTTGGACACGAGAGCCCCCATAACAAATAACCCGAGAATCGAAGCGCCCTCTGTAAGCTTTTGAATGCGATTACCAGCTAAATCCTGAAGAATCTCCATTCCTTTCACATAGCCATACTTTAATCCATAATATTTTGTGCTTAATCTTATGGCATTCAGCAAGAAAAAGAATAGCAAAGGGCCGGCAATGTTTCCTCCTAAAGCAAGGGAGGCTCCTAGCGCAGCTAAGACAGGACGAATCGTTCCCCAGAAAATTGGGTCGCCTACGCCCGCTATTGGTCCCATCAAACCAATTTTCATTCCGCTTATCGCTTTTCCGTCAATTCCTTTATTGTTCGCCATTTCTTCTTCCATGGCTGCCGTCACGCCAAATATAGGCGCTGTCAGCCACGGATGTGTATTAAACCATTCCAAATGCCGCTGCAAGGCTTCGTTTCTTTTCGCTCCGGGACCGTACAATTTTTTGATCGCCGGTATCATGACATAGCAATATCCCATTGCCTGCACACGTTCGAAGTTAAAGGAACCGAGTAAAAAATTTGAACGAATAAACATGCTAAAAATTTCTTTTTTCGTTAATCGTTTTTCTTTCTCCATTTTTTCTTCCCCCCTCATCGTTTAGGCATCAAGATCATCATCGTCATCATAAACAGCAACACTGCCACTGTCTGATGCGGCCGCGACTGCTCTGTGAGCGCTTTGTTTTTGCATCACCTGCTGGTATAAAAGCGCCAGACAGAGACCAAGGGCTCCAAATCCCACTAAGTTAAAATCGGTAAACGCCGCTAATAAGAAACCAATATAGAAAAATGGCTTTAAATAAGGAATATTCATCATATTGATCACCATGGCATACCCGACAACCACAATAATGCCTCCGCCTATTTGCAGTCCTTTTGTAATGACATCAGGAATATTTCCCAGGAACGCCTGAACAGCGCTGACACTAATTAAAGCAACAATCAATGTAGGAATCATGACGCGCAAAGCTTGAAACACCATCGCGGTAATATGCATAATTTCAATTCCTTTTATATTTCCCGCTTTTGCATATTGATCAGCGCGGTGGATGAAAAAGACAGTGATCGTCCGAACAAAAATCGTCAGCGCCTGACCCGCAGCTGCTAAAGCAACAGCAACAGCAATCCCTTCGCCAATTCCCTGATCAGCGGTAATAACTAAAATGGTTGAGATGACAGAGGCGATCGCTGTATCAGGTGCCATGGCAAGCCCGACGTTCATCCAGCCGAGCGCCATCAGCTCCAGTGTGCCTCCAAGAATAATTCCCGTTTTTAAGTCCCCGAGCACCAAGCCAACTAACGTACAGGCCACAAGCGGCCGGTGTGTCTGCCCTTCATCCAATACACTTGCGATTCCGGTGATTGCTGCAATGATTAACAACAAAATAATTTGTAATGAAGACATATTCTCATCCCCTTGATTATTTTGTTACGTTCCGTAAAATCTGTACAAAATCCTCACTGGCATCTGAAGGCAGCTGCCTCAATTCCAGTTTCACGCTCTTGTCACTTAATGTTTCAAATGCCTTTATATCTTGTTCTGTGACACTGACTGATTTTGTGATTTGCCTGCGATGATTTTCAAAACGCATTCCCCCGACGTTTACGGTTTTGATCGGTACACCTGCTTCTATAAGAGATACAATATCAGACGGATTTTCAAACAAGAGCATTGCTGTTACGCCTTCGTAGCGCGGACTATGAAATGCTTTTGCCATTTTAGAAACCGAGACGGCACTTGCCTTTACATTTGAAGGAGCAACAGAAAGGATCAGCGTTTTTCTCATTTCGTCCTGAGCAATATCGTCGGAGACAACGATGATTCGGTCGGCTGCATGGACTTTTATCCACCTTGTCAGGATTTGGCCGTGAATAAAGCGGTCATCAATTCTTGCTAACACAATGTTCATCATAATTCATCCTCTCTTGTATCTTGATTGGCTGTTTTTACTTTTTCTAAATGTTCACTGCACACTTGAAAGCTTTGCTGACTCATTGCTTTTAAGTTGTTCAGCAAATCTTTGAGAGCCAGATGTTCTCTCAGGCTTAATACCTCCAGCAGAATCGGCAGGTTTACGCCGGCTGCCATATCCATTCTTTGATCCTCAGCAATAAAGGAAGCTGCCGCGTTATATGGCGTCCCTCCAAAAATATCGACTAAAAAAAGCACTTCATGTTCTTCCGGGATATCCTTGAGCGCCTGATGATATTTTTCTTGCAGCGTTTGTATTCCTTCCCCTTTAAAAAACGGCACTGCAATCAGGTTATTTTCTTCACCGAATATCATCCCTGAAGACTCTTTTAATGCTATGGGAAAATCTCCATGACCGCTGATAATAACTGAAATCATATCTATTGCTCCTTTCCTGTTTTGTACATCCATATATAATGCAAGGATCGTGCCAACACAGTTGTGTTAAGCGTTTTCATTGTTATTTCAGCCAATAGCAATTTGTTGTTGAAACACTTAAAACGAAAAAAATAAACCTGTATTAAAATGGTGTTCCATTTAATACAGGTTCATATGAAAAAACTGTTTTTAAAACAGCTGGCCATGCACTTCTTCAGCAAATATGGCGGCTATAAATAATTTTTCATCATCACTTATGCGAAGTCCGAGCTTTTCTTCATAAGGGGCTAATGTTCGCTCTGTCACGTACACCATTTCCTTCAGCTGATCATTGATCTCTTCTTCCTCTGAGAAAGCGATCGGATTCTGCTTAATTACCCTTTCAAAGGCGAAAGCCGTGTGCATAATGACTTTGATCAAAACCGCATTATTGAAAATGACCCCCAGCTCATCCTGAACGGTTTGCAGCCACTCCAATAACATGTCGATCACATGGTGGGGATTCAAGAAGACAAGGTATTTTTTCAGGCTATCCTCGCAAAGCTCCCTGACAATAATATTTGCTTCGTTCAATCCATTGCTCAAGGAGATGCTTCCTTTTGTAATCGCCTGTTGAATCAGCTTCTCTCCCTCCCCTTCAATTAACACTTCTAAAGATACATGCGGAGCATTGATTTTAGGGTCTTTCGTTCCGACTGTCGCAAGGATTTCATACTCTTTTTCGATTTCTTTTATGCTGTTGGCCAGCTTAATCGATGATACGGTCAATATATGAATGGGGGTATCGGAGGCCTTGTTTACGATCGTGGTTAGAATGTCTTCCAGCTTTTTGGCCGTTCCGCTACCCGTCGTGCAGATGGATACCAATGCCTTCTTTTTGCCGGATGCCGCTGGCTGACGCTCCCACAACTCGATAAAATCCTTCGTGACCGATTGATAGATCGCATGCAAATTTAAATTCAAATAGTTGACCTTTCTGACAGCATCCAGCACCATTGAAGTCGTAACATTGCTGATCGTTTTAATAGAAATGCCTGTCTTTTCCTCCAGCCTGCTTTCCAGCATTGCAAGCGACCCCATATCTACCAGCATTAAAACACCTTCACCTTCATCAACCTGTTTCATTTTTTCTGCTACGCATTCAAGAATGTCCGAAGGTGAAACAGTAAGCGGCATGTCAACTGCTGCAATCGGCGTACTCCCTAGCAGTTCTGTCGCGACTTCAACCATTGAACTCGCCGTGCTGTTTCCATGAGCAGCCACGATAATACCGACTCTTTTGTTCTCCTTTAACGATTTGATGGAATGAATTAACATCGTTAAGTAGATGACTTCTATTTCAGGAATAGCCACTTTAAAATATTCCTGAATTTTATCTTTAAAAATCATCGCCACCCGATATTCTTTCACATGGGTATCACGAATTTCATCTGTCTCCTGTGTATTCAAAACATCAATTTGCTTTCCTCGCTTTAAAAATGCGTCAATATGCATACTCAAGAAATAAATAAACTTACGGTCAAATGTGCAATCCAGCTCATGTTCAGCTATTTCTTTTAACTGTTTTGTCATTTGAATCACATCGTCTTCAACGAATGTCAGCAGGTTGTCTTTTTGAAAAGCTTGATGATGAAAAAAACTTCTGACATGCAAATGGACATCAGTCAAGATGTACTGGTTAATATCCTTTTTGGATAAACCTTCTTTCATAAGCGTTTTCACTTTTTCCTCAATCAAATGATATAAGTTAAATGAGAGGTCTTCGTCAATTTTTGTTGTTTCATCTTCTACAATCGGAGAGATAATCGTTGTAATATTGACATATTCAGAAATGGCTTTGCTTCTTTGCATGTTTTTGCTGCTGGACATCCATTCTTGCTTGATTTCATCAGGCAGATCGCGAACAGTCAGTTCAATAACCTCATTTCTGTCAAGGTTATGCAAAAATCCGTGTGCGCAAACTAACTGGACATTTGATTTCAGCTGTCCGACATTCCCAAATTTCGCAGAGTGAATAAGCGCATTATAGACATCGATATGCACACTCAGATTCTTCTTAATTCGCTCTGCTTCTTTCCCTAATAAAAACGTCGTCAGATCCACTCTTTCTTTAAGCGATCGTTCTTCAAGCGAAGGAATATGAATGGTCATTGGGATTCTTCGCAAAAACGTTTTCAATAGTGCAGAACTCGGATTTTCTGTAGTCGCACAAATAAACAATACGTTCGATGTTCGTTTATGTTCAGATTCTCCAAGCCTGTTATAAGAACCGCTGTCAATAAAATAAAACAGCATTTCTTGTCCCTCGGGAGGGAGACGGTGGATTTCATCCATAAAAAGAATGCCCCCATTGGCCTGTTCGACTAAACCCGCCTTATCCTCGGCAGCACCTGTAAATGAACCTTTTTTGTGTCCGAATAATTGAGAAAGCAATAATTGAGGGTTGTTGTAGTAGTCTGCACAGTTAAATGTAATAAATGGTGCGCCGGCCTTCAATATGTCAGAGTAAATGGCAAACTGGTAAATTCGGTTCGCAAAAAGGGATTTACCGGAACCAGTCGGCCCTAGGAGGAGCATATGCAGACCGGTCGGCGGATAAAAGACAGCTGCTTTTGCCTGGGAGATCGCTTTCTTCAAACTCCCTTTTGCCCCTATCATAAGCTCTAGGGGATTCGTGGAAATGTGTTGATGATTTTGCTTTGAATTTCCGGAAAACGCCTGAAGGTCTTTCACTTCCATCATCTCTGTATCCCATTTCTTGTTGAATAATTTTTCTGCTATCTCGACTGGGATGTATCTTACAGGAAACGTTTTAATTTTGATGACCTTTTTGGACCGGACGAGATTGTTCAATTCAAAGCTGACATTGGACCGCTCCATTTTCAGCTGCTCGGCAATCTCCTTTGCTGAATTCCCCTGTATTTTTAAAAGATGATCTAAGGTTGAATCATGAAAATTATGCTTGAGCTGATGGTATATTTTATCTATTCTTCTCACGTCTATCATCCTTTGTCCTTATTAGATAAGCCATTAACAAGAATATTTCGAAACTTTATAGTCCGCGTTGAGATTATCTGCTGATACACGTTTAAAAAGGTCTCTATAGCAGATTGACAAAGCTGGCTTTTATGCGTATATGTTTACATGTTGAATCATTTGCATCTCATATTAGTATGATAGATGCTCAGTTCTAGAGGGCCAGTCCCCTTCAAAAGTAATAATCAGTAAACAGTTTATCATTCTCGGGGAATGTAATGATGTCAAAATCATCAATGACAAAAAATGAATCTTATAGATCATGACAAATTACCCAAATATAACCCCTTAAGTTCGTTCACAACTAAAAAGACGAACACTCTATGTGACCGCCACAGTATTACAATTTGCAAAACTTCGTCATTTTGCAATCCACATTGGAGGTTAAGGAATCTGTAAGCTTAAAAACTTTATCTCCGATTCTCTCGATTTGATCCCCCCTGCAGGCCTCAAACATAGTGGGTATGCAATTATACAAATCGTTACCGATTAAAACTAGCCTGTCAGATTGTCCAAATGACTTTCCTGTTTTACTCTGCTATTCAGGTAGAATCACGAGTAAAAATAGAGCCACAAGACATGTAACAGCACTTAAAATAGTTTTAAAATTTAAAAATAAAAGTATCTATTCTTTTAAATGTTATAATATCCGATAAAACTTTACTCATCTTTTTATTACTGGAGGAAAATAAAATTGATAGGCAATTCTAGCAAAGACAATTTTGGCCAGCAACAGAAATTGTCTAGAGGCCTTAAAAACAGGCATATACAATTAATGGCGATTGGAGGTGCAATCGGTACAGGTTTATTTTTAGGTTCAGGTAAATCCATCCATTTCGCAGGACCATCCATTTTATTTGCTTACTTGATCACCGGCGTATTTTGCTTTTTCATTATGCGTTCGCTCGGAGAACTGCTCTTATCAAATGCGGGATACCACTCTTTTGTTGATTTTGTAAGGGACTATTTAGGAAACATGGCAGCATTTATCACTGGGTGGACCTACTGGTTCTGTTGGATTTCCCTCGCGATGGCTGATTTAACGGCGGTCGGCATTTATACGCAATATTGGCTTCCCGATGTGCCTCAATGGCTGCCGGGTCTTCTTGCGCTTATTATCCTGCTGATCATGAACCTTGCCACCGTTAAACTTTTCGGAGAATTAGAATTTTGGTTTGCATTGATCAAAGTCATTGCCATACTGGCTCTGATCGTAACTGGTATTTTCCTGATTGCGAAAGGTTTTTCCGCAGCTTCCGGCCCTGCCAGCCTCACCAACCTTTGGAGCCACGGCGGCATGTTCCCAAATGGATGGCATGGGTTTATCCTATCGTTCCAAATGGTTGTCTTCGCTTTCGTGGGTATTGAACTGGTTGGACTGACAGCAGGTGAAACAGAAAATCCCCAAAAAGTGATCCCTAAAGCCATCAATCAAATCCCTGTCCGGATTTTACTTTTTTATGTTGGCGCACTTTTCGTGATTATGTGTATCTATCCTTGGAATGTGTTGAATCCAAACGAAAGCCCATTTGTTCAGGTCTTCTCTGCAGTAGGCATCGTTGTGGCTGCCAGTTTGATCAATTTTGTTGTATTAACATCAGCCGCGTCAGCTGCAAATAGCGCTTTATTCAGCACAAGCCGAATGGTCTATTCACTTGCAAAGGATCATCACGCACCTGGACTATTAAAGAAATTAACTTCTTCTAACGTGCCAAGCAATGCGCTGTTCTTTTCATCCGTCGCCATTCTGATTGGCGTTAGTCTGAATTATTTAATGCCTGAGCAAGTCTTCACACTGATTACAAGTGTTTCTACAATATGCTTCATTTTTATTTGGGGCATCACGGTGATTTGCCATTTGAAATATCGAAAAACAAGGCAGCATGAAGCGAAAGCAAACAAATTTAAAATGCCTTTTTACCCATTATCCAACTATTTAACACTTGCATTTCTCGCGTTCATTCTTGTCATATTGGCACTGGCAAATGATACACGTATTGCTTTGTTTGTCACCCCGGTCTGGTTTGTTTTATTGATTATTTTGTATAAGGTGCAAACCCGCAGAGGACATAAGGTGAAATAAAAAAGACAAGGGATACTCACTCCCTTGTCTTTTTTATAGGGCCAAACACTAAATTAAACTTTGGTTTCAAATTTCATTTAAGTGTTAACTCAAACCAGTTTTGATGCCGAAACCTACTAATATTATTCCGGTAATTTTTTGAAACACTTTCTGGAACTTTGAGTTTTTCATCCATTTTTTTGCGTAATCAATAATATAAACAAGAAACAGAAACCACAACACCGCTAATAAGGTTAGGATTGAAGCTAAAATAATGAGCTGCTGGTTTATATTTCCGTTCAAATTGATAAATTGGGGCATGATTGTAACATACACCAAAACAGTTTTAGGATTGAGAATGTTACTGAGTGATCCCTGCATAAAGGAAGTTTTATAATAACGTTTCGGAGAACTTGCCATATTTTTTGCTTGGGATTGCATGTCATCTAACGAAAACATACTTTTCGCAAAAAAACTTTTTACACCTAAATAAATTAAGTATGCCGCTCCCAAATATTTGATCGTTGTGAAAAGAATCACTGACTTTGCGATCACCACTGATAATCCTAAAATGGCAATCACCGTCCAAAAGGAAAGTCCTGTTGCCAATCCGAGAATGTTATAACGGCCGGCTTTCGGGCCATACCTAAGCGTATTTTTCATCACAAGCATCGTATCTGCCCCCGGCATGATAACCATCATGGCAGCAATCGGTATGTATGCGAGTAAGCTGTGCATTGTTCTCTCCCCCTTTAAAAAATCCCCTCAATCATATAGTGACTACAAAAGTAACTACTTATAAAAGTGTATCAATGCGTTTGGAATAAATCAATATGGTTTGTTAAAATAGCGATTACTAAGGCAGCGATTGCTCTTTATATTGGAGGATATATGAAAGAAAATATGTTAGACATTTTAAAAAACCTCAATTTTACAGAATATGAATCGAAAGCGTATTTGGCATTATTGCAAGAATCACCTTTAACAGGCTATGCCGTTGCCAAAAAATCCGGAGTGCCCCGTTCTAAAATTTATGAAGTATTGGAAAGCCTTGTCATAAGGGGAGATGTTTTTGTCAGTCATGGAAATACGCCTCAGTATGTTCCAGTCCCCGCAAAAGAACTGATTAAAAACCGCCGGCTCAAAGCGGAAGAGCATTTTGATCAGGCTGAGAAATATTTTGAAAAGTTCGAGCAGACTGCTAATGACCGGGAAAACATCTGGAATATCACCGGCCGCAGTGAAATTCTTGAAAAGGTGAAGGCTTGTATCTTATCCGCCAAAAAAAGAATCCTCTTAGAAATATGGAAAGAGGATTTTGAGGAGATAGAAGCAGAGCTCAAACAGGCGGCAGATCAAGGCGTTATTGTCACCATTATTGCGTACGGAGACATCGTATCTGATTTTGCCAATGTTTACCTTCATGATATGAGCAGTGAAATTACAGAAGAGTATGACGGACGGTGGCTTGTCTATAGCGGAGATGATTCAGAAGTAGTAGCGGGCATTGTCTCACTTGGCAATGACAGCCGTGCTGCATGGACGATGCATGTAGGTTTAGTCATGCCTATTACTGAAGTGATCATTCATGATCTGTACCTCATGGAAATTCTGAAAAAGCATAGAGAGCTATTAGAAGAGAGCTTCGGGAAAAATCTCATCCAGTTGCGCCGTAAATTTTCTATTCACTCAGATTTCAAGAAACATTATTTGGAATAATGTTTGGCATCTCTTACCCCAAAAACAAGGCTTGTACAAAACAAGCCTTGTTTTTTTATGCATAAACCCCCCATGCTGATTTACTTCTCTCTTTTAAAAAAATGTGATTCTGCGCAAACTATTTTTCAGCCTGCCGCGTCTATCCTAGGTAACAGCCTACGATATACGTATATTCAAAAAGGAGCCCTTTATTGCAATGAAGAAAAAACAAACAACAAAAGCGTTGCTTGTCACATGCATAACTGACCATAAGCAAGATTTCTACAGGTTGGCTTTCAGTTATGTGAAAAATCAAGATGACGCATTAGATATTGTTCAGGAATCTATAAAAAAAGCGCTGAGCTCAGTTGAAACGGTCAGGAACCCTGGGACGATAAAAAGCTGGTTTTATAAAATTTTAGTACGGACAGCCATTGATTTTTTGCGCAAACAAAAAAAGATAAGAGTGATGGACGACGAAACGATAGAATTTTTAAGCAAAGGAAAGGAAGACCATTACAAGGATACTGATCTCCATGAAGCGCTTGACGAATTGCCGTACCGCTATAAAACCATTATTATTTTACGTTTTTTTGAAGACCTCAAATTAGAAGAAATTGCGGAAATTACAGGAGAAAACACGAATACCGTCAAAACGCGCCTATACAGAGCATTGAAGCTGATGCGCATTCAGTTGACGAAGGAGGATCTTTCTTAATGGATAAGAGATTACAGCAATTAAGAGAAGAATATAAAAATGTTCAGATTCCTAAAGAATTGGATATCATTGTTGAAAAAGCCCTTCAGCAAGAACCAAAAAAGAAAAGAATCGTCATGTGGCCGACATCAGCAGCAATCGCTGCAGCTATTTTATTCACTGCGCTTGTTAATATCAACCCGGACGCCGCTCAGGCTATGTCCAAGATCCCTGTCATCGGCAAAATCGTCCAAGCGATCACCTTTATTGAAATCAAAGAGGAAAAAGACCAATCAAGCATTGATGTCAAAACACCTGCTTTGTCCGGGCTTTCTAATAAAGAGCTTGAAAACAGCATTAACCAGAAATACTTGAAAGAAAGCCAGCAGCTGTATAAAGAGTTTATACAGTCCACATCCAAAAACAAAAAAGGGCATCTCAGCATCTACAGTGATTACGAGACGGTCACAGACACGCCAGATTTACTCTCTATCCGGCGCAATATTGAAAAAACACAAGCATCTTCCTACACACAAAGCCGTTATATTACAATTGACAAAAAGAATGATATTTTACTTACATTAAAAAGCTTATTCAAAGATGAGCGCTATATTAAAGTCATCAGTCAAAATATTAGAGAGCAAATGAAACAGCAAATGAAGGAAGATCCAAATAAAATATATTGGCTCACTGACGAAGATGCAGAACCGTTCAAAACGATTCTTCCTGATCAGACGTTTTACATTACTGAAGACCATAAACTTGTGATCTCATTTGACGAATATGAAGTCGCCCCCGGCTATATGGGCGTTACAGAGTTTACAATTCCAACCCGTGTCATTTCAAACTTGCTCGTGGGAGAACGTTATATTCGATAAAATAAAAACATCCATCTAAGATTATGGATGTTTTCTCTCTTCTCTATTCGAGGTCGTAACCTCGCTACCAAAAACAACGAGAATATTTGCATACTATTGGAGGAATACCCATGTATCACAAGACACAGCATCATCGATACATTCCTGGACTTGATGGCCTTCGGGCTTTCGCCGTCCTGTCAGTTATCGCTTATCACCTAAATTTCAATTGGGCTAACGGTGGTTTTATCGGAGTTGATATCTTTTTTGTTTTATCCGGATATTTGATTACATCTATTCTATTACCGGCATATGGAAATGATATCAATCTTGATTTTCGGGATTTTTGGGTGCGCCGCATTCGGCGGCTTATGCCAGCGGCTTACCTTATGATCTTTTCCACTGTTGTGTGGGTCGTATTGTTTGATCGAGAACTATTACACACTGTACGTGGAGATGCGATCTCTTCTCTCTTTTATATGAGCAATTGGTGGTTTATTTTTCACAAGCTATCATATTTTGATAGTTTCGGTTCCCCATCACCTCTAAAAAACCTTTGGTCACTGGCGATTGAAGAACAATTTTATATCATATGGCCGATGTTTTTAGTTGTTGGAATGTACATAATGAAAAGCCGCGCCAGATTGGCTGCGGTGATATCATTGCTTGCGCTTTGTTCAGCCGTGATGATGAGCGTACTGTATGAACCTGGCGGAGATCCGAGCCGCGTTTACTATGGCACAGACACTCGTTCGTTTGAACTTCTCATCGGATGTGCCTTGGCTTTGGTATGGCCGATGAAAAGGCTGTCTTCCAACAGGCTGCCTAGCAAACTGAAGCACACTTTGCACGCCACTGAATTTTCGGCATTTTGTATTTTAGTGTTGTGTGTCTATTTCACAGATGAATACGAGCCTTTTCTTTACAGAGGCGGAATGCTATTCATTAGCGTGACTGCCGCAATCCTTATTGCATGTGTTTGCCATCCGAGCAGCTTTTTAGGCAATCTGCTTTCATGGAGGCCGCTTCGGTGGCTTGGAACGAGGTCTTACGGAATTTATCTTTGGCACTACCCTGTTATTGTGTTAAGCACGCCAGTTCAAGAAATCGGAAACCCTGTTTTTTGGCATATCGTGCTAAAGGTCATTGTGACATGTATACTTGCCGAGCTTTCCTACCATTTTATTGAGAAGCCGATACGGACACAGGGATTTAGGTCATTTTTCCGCCGTGTTTTTATACATAGAATCAAGGAATGGAAAACGACATCTGTCATCAGCAAAATGTCAATTGGTTTCATCATTTTCGCTATACTTATTTTTGCAGGCGGGCTGTCAGGGCTAGCCGGCGAGCAAAAGCACCCTACCAAATGGACCTATAGCTCACAAGAAACAAATGCTGACACCAGCCAGGCTTCTGGGGATAAAAAGAACGCTGCAGCAGATAAAAAACACAATCCTGAACAAAAGACAACAGATTCCAATCAGGGTCAAAAGGAAAACAAAGATAGTGGGCAAGAGACTCATAAAAAGAAAGACACGCAATCCCAACAGCAGAAAAAACCAGCAGACACTGCGAAAGAAGTTTTAGCTATAGGAGATTCCGTCATGCTTGATATTTCTTCACATCTGCGTCAGTCATTTTCAAATGTGACGATTGATGGAAAGGTGGGGAGACAAATGTCTCAAGCTTTGGAACTCACAAGGGAATACAAGTCTTTTAATCAGCCGAACAAGGCTGTTATCATTGAGCTTGGAACCAATGGCTACTTTACAAACAGCCAAATCGAACAACTGCTTCAATCTTTCTCAAAAGCTCATATCTATCTTGTCAATACACGGGTTCCCCGCCAATGGGAAAGCAAGGTTAATGAGTCTTTACAGCGCCAGGCAAGCGCACATCAACATGTTACGTTAGTTGACTGGCATACAGAAGCCCTTCGGCATCCGGAATATTTTACCCCTGATGGTGTTCACTTGGTTCCTAAAGGGGCAAAAGCTTTGACTGCTCTTATTGTTCAGGCGATGAAATCGTAAAAAAGAGATCCTATACGGATCACTTTTTTACTTTAGTTTCTGATCGTTGATTATGTCTTCTTTCAGCAAGGCAGCCCTTATGTTTACATGCCGTTTACGTAAGGGTAAGCCAAAATTGAATGGAGGGATGATAATGAAAGGAAATGAAGAACATGACATCCAAAAAGAGCTGAAACGATATGAGCTTTTTTTCAAAAAACGATATAAGGTTCTTTATACAGTAAACGATTTTATCATCGGTGCTTTGTTCCTCGTTGGAAGCTTTTTCTTTTTCTATGACCGTTTAAAGTCGGCAGGGATATGGCTGTTTGCGGTCGGAAGCTTGCTGCTGTTAATCAGGCCGACCATTCGGCTGATTCATGACCTTCATTACCGTAAACATGTGGAACGGCAATTCAAGCATCAATCTTCAACAGATGACTGATCTTAAGGAATAAGAAAGAACAAAATGCCAAAAGCCTGAGTTGAAAATCGAAAACAAGACTTTTAGACTATTTATTTTTAAAAATAAGGTAAAAAGAACTAAACTTTTGCCTCTGCATGACGATATGAATAATAAGGCCGGCGCGATACTCCCTATAACATCCTTTTCAGTAGATTTCATTATCGTGCCGGTTTTCTCATATGCAAAGCAATCCCGCCAATCAGATTGGCGGGATTTTATATTTTACATTCCTGTCCAAACGTCTTTCACATAACGTCTTTGATCTTGCAGCTTTTGCAGCCATTCAGCTGATTCTTCCTGACTTGCTCCTTTTTCAGCTTCATACGCCAATCGCAAAGTTTTCTCTACATCAGGAGCCATTTGCGATCCATCACCGCATACGTAAATATGAGCCCCTTTTTCAATGAGTGTCATCAATTTCTGCGTATCTTGCTTGAGCAAGTGCTGGACATATCCTTTTGGTTCGTTTTCGACGCGCGAGTAGCATCGGCGGATTGTGACCAAACCGTCCTGTTCCGCTTGATCCAGCTCTTCTCTGTAAAGGTCGTCATGGTCCGGGCGGCGGCAGCCGAAGTATAAAAGTGCTTCACCAAGGGTGCTTCCTTCCTTCTTCAAAACCGATCTTGCCTGAATAAAGCCCCTGAATGGTGCAATTCCTGTGCCCGGCCCGATCATAATCATAGGCGTTTCAGGCTCATCCGGCATCTGGAATCCGGACTGCGGTGTACGAATGAAGCAGGCTGCTGCATCACCTGTATTCAATTCTGCTAAGTAATTAGAGGCAACACCCCGGTATTCACCTCGGCCGCTCCATGCTGAGGCTTTCACAACTCCTACCGTCATGCTCACGATATTTGCATGAACTTTCGGTGAGCTTGAAATGGAATAGTATCTCGGTTTTAGTGATGGCAAAAGTGCTAAAAACCGTTCAAACGGCATTTCGCAGGCAGGATAATCCTCTAAAAAATCAAGCATGGTAAGACGTTTTGCAAGTACCTGCTCTTTGTAAATGCCATCATCTGAAACGAGCTGTTCCAGCTCTTTTTGATGCGGCGGACAAACTGTATAAGAGGCCAGCTCCCGAAGCTGAAGCCTTGATGCCGGTTCCTGCAGCTCTACATAGGACGACAATAAATCCACTACTTTGATTGGCCGATCCATCGGCAGATGAGCCATATGAGCGCTTCCGCTTACTTTTATCACATGATTGGACTGCAAACCGAATCGGCTGAGAACCCGCTGAACAAGCTCCCTGCTGTTCTTCGGCAGGATTCCGATATGATCGCCTTCTTTATATGTTTTACCAGCCGGAATTTCCAATTCAATATGGCGGGTTGAACGCGTGCTGGCAGCTGTCTGGAGTTCTCGATTCTCTAACACAATCCCTTCAAACGCGCCATATGCTTTAGCAACCGGCGTTTCCGTCGCTTCACTGAGAAAAGTAATCGATAATGAAGACCTGTCTTCTTTCTGGGCTAATTCGTTAATATCAAATGCGTCCATCGTTTCCTTCCAGAAGCGGTTTTCCCAAGACTCGCGATGGCTTTCAAAATCATCGGCGGCGTCACCTTCCCCAATCGCTGTTAAACGCGATGCCCCCTTTGCTTTCATCATGTCATCAATCAGGCGGGGAATCCGCTGATACGTGCTGGCCCAGCTCCGGTTCCCGCAGCCGAATACCGCATAGGAAACACCTTTCAATTGGCCTTCCTCAAGCTCTTTCAGCCACTCTACAAAGCCGGCAGCATTATCAGGCGGCGCCCCATTATAAGAAGCCGTTACAATGACGACTGCCCCTTCTTCAGGGAGCTTGCCGATATAATCATCAAGCGGAGCCGTTTCAGCTGTAAAGCCCATCTGGCAGCCTTGAGCAACCAGTTCACCGGCTATTCCCTCAGCTGTCCCAAGGTTTGAACCGTAAAGAACGAGTAAAGGTGTGCCGTGTTTAGGTTTGGTTTCTTTTGGCTTTGTTTCTGCTTTGATGTCTGCCTGTTCTTTTCTCTGTACATTGATTGCCGCTGTTTTCCGCGGTTTCACAGTAATTTTAAAATCATCCGGCTTGATCGTTAATGCTTCTTTGATTTTTAGTTCGTAGCCAGTATGGTTTATCAATTCAAAATGCTTTAATACAAGACCGAGAACCATTGTCGCTTCTTGAAGAGCAAACTGCATGCCAATACAAGCGCGCTGCCCATTTCCAAACGGCTTATACGCATGGTGAGGGATACTTGAAGGATCCTCAAACCGTTCCGGACGGAAATCTTCCGCATCCGGTCCCCAAGCGTTTTGATCCCGGTGCAGTTTTGGAATTAAAACAGTGACTGGCTGCCCTTTGCTGATCGGATATTCCCCGCCTAGAACAGTATCCTCCTTCGCATATAGAGAAAAAGCCGGAGCTGTTGGATACAGTCTGAGGGTTTCATTTAAAACCATCCGAATGTATTTGAGCTGCTGGATTTGTTTATATTCAGGCGTGTCATCCGTTAACACGCAATCCGCTTCCTCCTGAGCTTTTTTCAGTTTTTCCGGATGTGTAAGCAGACAATAAATCGCAAAGGAAAGCAACCCGCTTGTTGTCTCATGTCCAGCAATTAAAAATGTGATGATTTGATACCTTATGTTTTCATCATCCAGCGTTTCACCGGTTACTGGATCCTTGGCATAAAGCATGAGAGACAAGAGATCCTTGATGTTTTCATCCGGATTCGCCTTTCGCTCCGCTATCATTCTATCGACCAGGGAGTTCATGACTTCTATATCCTTTTGGAACTGCAGCTTCGTTTTCACCATCATTTTATCTTGCAGGCCCAGTCTTTTCGATTGATTCATCGCCTCTTTTAAGGCACGGAGCATACTGGTGATAAACGGATGCTGTGAATCACGGTAAAAGCTGTTGAATCGATAGTTAAACCCGCATAACCCAATCGTATCAAGCGTCAGACGTGTCATATCGTCCGCTACATCAATTTCTTCATTAGGGTTTAACCGGCTCCATTTTTGAATCAGCTGGGTTGCGATATCCAGCATCATAGAATGATAGCCTTTCATCGCTTTTTGACTAAAACTCGGCAGCAAAATGCGGTGGGCTTTTTGCCAGTTCGGTTCGTGCGTCCAGCTTGTAAATAAGCCATCTCCCCCGAACTCACGCACCTTTTGCAAGCCTTTGCCAAGGTTCTTGTCAAAGCGTTTTTCATCACACACTTCAGCCACAAGATTGTGGCCCGAGACAAAAACACTGGATACTCCCGGAAAATCAAAACGGAAAATCGGTCCCAATTCATCAGCTATCCGCCATAAGGATTGAGAAAGCTGTTCTTTTTCCAGATGCGGAAGATTTTTTAAAGGTCCGTATGTTTTGGGCTGAGGTATTGCGCTTGCCTGTTTCATTAACATCTCCCTTTCCTATTTTTGTGATGAATGAAGCTTAATGGCGTCCCAGCAGCATTGTTCCAATTCAGTAATTAAATCAGTGTCCATCTCTATATCACCTGTTTGAACGAGCTGATATATCTTGAGAAACGCCCCTAATACAATCGCAATTAACACATTAGAGGGCAGGCTGCGAATCACGCCTTCCGCTTTTCCCTTATTAAAATAGTCATCAAGCATTTGAGTCAGATTTTCTATCATTTTTTTGCTTGTATGATTTAAGTAATGAGCATCTTTTTTGGTTTCAAGAAAAAAAAGCGCATAGTCGCTCTCTTTCGTAAACTGAACGAGACAGCAAAATACGTGGTGAAAGCCTTCTCTGACAGGCAATTCTGAAACGTCTTGCTTCAGTTTTTCCGTAAATCGCTGGATGCTTTCTTGAAACAGTACGTTAACGAGTGTTTCTTTGCTGTCAAAATAACGATAGATCGTTCCTGTCCCTACATGAGCACGTTCAGCTATCATAGGAATAGTGGTAGCGTCAAAACCCCTTTCCGTAAAAAGTGAGACCGACGCTTTCATAATCATGTCGTATTTACTGCTGGATGCGGATAACATGTAATCTACAACCTCCGATTCGTTTGCGGAATGAATATTCATTCCTATTGTTCATAAAGAATGTCTGCCCTGTCTGAAATCACCTCTTTGTTCTTTCTTCTGTTATAAGTTTATATGAAAAAAACTTTTTTTAATATAAAGTATATGCAAAAAATAAAAAATTAAGAAAATATACCCAAATCCTAATGCGAGGATCTTGGATATATTTCCCGAGAAATTTTTTATTTAACAGCCACAATACATAGACAGGAATCACGCCTAATAACAGAAAGATCCCTGAAATGCTGGTCTTTCAGCAGTTGAATATACGTTTTCTCTTTTTCACCGGTATTTGTGTCAATACTGATATAAAACCGGCCGTCAATTTGAAGCACCCTGTAAATTTCTCTTAATGCCAGCCTAATATCGGTGCAGCTCTGAACCGTATGTAAAGAAAAGACTTTATTAAAGGTACGGTCATCAAAGGGAATGTCCTCTGGATAGCCATGAAAAACCTCCCCGTTCCCCATGTTCTTTCGATTCGCACGTAATATCTGTCTTACCTTTCGTTTTGAAGGATCAATGCTTTTTAGGCTTCCCTTTTCTAGTTTCTTGGTTATGCTTTTAAAGACAGTTCCGTTTCCAATTCCAATTTCTAAAATTCTGTCATTTTCTTGTATATCTATAGAGTCAATCATCATATGCTCAATTGTTTTGGTTAGCTTATATTTCCGAGAAAATAATTTCCAAAAATCTGATCGTTTATAGAGTCTATTTTCTAGCATTTTAAACACCTGCTTTTGGTTTCCTATGTTTATTTATTATCTTAAAAAAATAAACATCATCTTCATTCTAAAAGTGAAGGAAGGTATCAACTAGACGGCAATGTATTGAAAAATGTTTCAATAGAACTAAACTTTTTCATTTTTTTCCGCAAAAAAAGCAGAAAACAAAATGTTTTCTGCCCTCTTTCTAATGCCAATGATAAGGGAATACATACAGCCTTTGCTGCTGCATTGCCATCAGCCTCTGCTGTCGGAATGGATTTCCATAACCATGTTTGAAGGAATGCGGCATGGACGCATAACCATGGCCAATCGACGGCAGCCTTTTTTGATAATCGTTCATCATGCCATCACCTGCCTCACAGTAACGTTGATTTATTGTATGCAGGCAGGCATTTTCTTGACAGCTGTTTCGCTAAACTTGGTCCTTCTCCATAGTATAATGCATCAATAGTTCCATTCTAAGCATATGCCATTCCCCCTTCAGTTTTTTTCGTTGCTTTTAGCGCCAGTTTGTTAAATAAAGATGCTTTAACTGAGACTCTTTCATTTCATCATAAATCTGCTCAATCTGCTGTTCTCTTTCGAATTCTTCCAGGCTTTTAAACCGTTTTTTAATCGTTAACGTTAAAAAGAATAGGTTAATCGTCATATCGCTCACCCCCTTTCAAAGTCCGCATCAAGCGAAATAACCCGCGGCACACCCCTTCTGCCGCGGGCAAATAAAAACCGCAGACAAAAGAAGACACCAATGCCTCTACTGCCTGCGGGGAGTTGCGTATGTCCGACTATTCCGAATTTAATGCGTGCGATAAGCATCGGTTAAGGAAGGACACGAACTCTTCCACAGGCTGAATAAACCATGAACTTTTACATGTGTATCACGTACAGGTTGACGTCGTTGTCTCATTGTCATTTTGGTTCAGCCTCCTTTGCTTTTTTTCTTACTTTGTAAGTATATCCACCAAATTCCATTTTGTAAACATCTTTTTCTAAAAATGGACGGAAATTGTGCAAATCATCGAATGGATTTGCCCGTTGGTCATGACACCTGCTTCATTTCTTTTCTGGAGCGGTCTTTCTTATGATATGCAATAAAATAAATGAGACCGACAAATACAGCTCCGCCGATGACATTACCGATAAAAGCCGGAATGATGTTTCCGATGAACTGCCCCCACGTGAATGAGCCTGCAAAAATGGCAGCAGGAATCACAAACATGTTGGCGACAACGTGCTGAAATCCGATAGCCACAAAAGCCATGATTGGGAACCAGATGCCAAGGATTTTTCCTGCTGCGTCTTGGGCGCCGAAAGAAAGCCACACTGCAAGACATACAAGCCAGTTACAGCCGATGGCGGAAATGAGAACCTTGCCAAAGCTCATATCAAGCTTTCCTTGGGCAACGGCAATCGTTTTTTCTAAATAAGGACCTGTTTCAGTCAATCCAACCAAATGCCCGAAAAAGTACGCAACAAACAATGCGCCGATTAAGTTCATAATTGTGACGATTCCCCAGTTAATCGCTAACTCTTTTACTGATATTTTTCTCGAAAATAACGCCATCGCAACTGACATCATATTGCCTGTGATCAGTTCAGCGCCAGCGAGTACGACAAGGATCAGGCCGACTGGAAATACTGCTGCACCAATCAAACTGGACAGGCTCCCCCATTCTTTCGGAAGATCGCCGATTACCCTGATATCAAGCAAATACCCAAGCGCGATAAATGCACCGCCTAAAAACCCCAGCACAAGCAGTGACGGCAGCGGGAGCTTTATTTTTTTCATTCCTGCTTCAATTGTTGCTTCCGCTATTTCATCCGGTTTTCGAAAAGCCATAATTAAACGCCTCCATTACTTCTTCTTTTCTCACAGTTATGCAAGAAAGGCAATAAAAAAGGCAGCACTCAAATAACCTGTGTCAAACCAGGCGTTTGAATGCTGCCTAACTTGTATGCATACCCATACAACAATATCAAGCAGTATGAAGATATTGAAAGAGAATATATACAGTTCGTGCATACATTCCATTGCTTTAGCCTTCTATAACTGTAGCAACATCATATCAAATGTGACAAATTTGTGTCAATGACAAATATACTAGCTTTGCAGAGCTTCTTTTTGCTCATCTATTTTTCGGTCAAAAACAAATACAGATACAGCGATGTTTTCCTCAATTTTAATATCAGAAAACAAATGGACTAGCTTAGCTCCCATAAGTTCCTCCATTCCTTCCGGTGTTTGTTTGGAATAAAGGTCTTGAATTAGGCTTGTCCGGGCCGCATGTACCATCTCTCTTCCTTCAGGCGTGCGGGCAATAAACTGCTCGCTTGCACTCAGATTTCCGTATAGTGTTGAAACTGCCATGTTTTCTACAAATACAGTATGAATTCTCTCAGGCCCTTTTCCGAACAATTCTTTGCGAAGTTTTCGAATAATATCATTGAATTCATGAATTTTTTTAGACATGCTGATTACCCCTTCCGATATTGCCTTATAAAGGCTTTTCCCGGTTCCCCTCAGGACATTTCACTTGGTTAAAATTTTCCTGCCATATTGTATTATAATAAATATCACATTATAATAAAAGCAGTGTTGATGGATTTGTAATAGGATCTTGTTATGAGTCTATCGTTTTATAAAAATCAAGGATTGGTCTGTTAGTAAGACTTGCTAGTGAACTATTCCGCCATGTGTGTTTACACCTTCTTAGAATTAAGGGCAGGTGTATCTATACATGGCTTTTTTTGACTTCTTGAAAGAAAGATGGAGGGGAATATGAATATGATGGACGTTAAGTCGATCAGTGTCCGTGTAGACGGAACAGAAATTCAAGCACGAGCAGGGGCCACAATTTTAGATATTTTAAATGAAAACGGAATTGAGTACCCGCAGATTTGCCACGTACCAGAGGTTGACCCGATTCAAACTTGTGATACTTGCATAGTAGAGGCAAACGGCAAGCTGGTTCGTTCATGCGCGACGGTTGCAGAAAACGGGATGTCTATTGATCTTTCAGGAAATCGAGTGAAAGAAGCGCAAACCGAAGCGATGGACCGCCTTCTTGAAAATCATTTGCTGTATTGTACAGTTTGCGATAACAACAATGGAAACTGTACGCTGCATAATACAGCGGAAATGATGGGGATCGAGCATCAAAAATACCCATACACGCCAAAAGAAGATCCTTCTTGCGCGGTTGATATGTCTCATCCTTTTTACCGCTATGATCCAAACCAATGTATTGCCTGCGGCCAGTGTGTTGAGGTCTGTCAAAACCTTCAGGTAAATGAAACACTCTCAATCGACTGGGAACGCGAACGCCCTCGCGTCATTTGGGATGAGGGAGTTCCGATCAATGAATCTTCCTGTGTCAGCTGCGGTCAGTGTGTAACAGTATGTCCATGTAATGCACTGATGGAAAAATCAATGCTCGGGCAGGCTGGTTTTATGACAGGCATTAAAGAGGACGTCATGGAACCGATGATTGATCTCGTGAAAAATGTTGAACCGGGGTATGGCAGCATTTTTGCCATTTCTGAAGTCGAAGCGGCAATGCGTGAAACGAGAACGAAGAAAACGAAAACTGTATGTACGTTCTGCGGTGTCGGATGTTCATTTGAAGTATGGACAAAAGGACGGGATATTTTAAAGATCCAGCCTGTTTCTGATGCTCCGGTTAACGCAATTTCCACATGTGTCAAAGGGAAATTCGGCTGGGATTTTGTCAATTCAAAAGAGCGGATCACAAAGCCTTTAATCCGTAAAAACGGAGCCTTTGTGGAATCTTCTTGGGAAGAAGCCCTCGATCTTGTCGCAAGCAGATTAGGATCAATTAAAGAGCAGTACGGTAAAGGCTCTGTAGGGTTTATTTCTTCTTCTAAAATTACGAATGAAGAAAACTACGTCATTCAAAAACTAGCGCGTCAGGTATTTGAAACAAACAACGTCGATAACTGCTCACGCTACTGCCAGTCTCCTGCTACAGACGGATTGTTCCGCACTGTCGGCATGGGCGGTGACGCCGGCACGATTAAAGATATTGCCAAAGCAGGCCTGGTCATAATTGTCGGTGCCAATCCGGCGGAAGGACACCCAGTGCTCGCAACACGCGTCAAACGGGCACACAAGCTCCACGGTCAAAAACTGATTGTTGCTGACCTGCGTAAAAATGAGATGGCTGAGCGATCTGATCTGTTCATCAGCCCTAAACAAGGCACAGACCAAGTTTGGCTGATGGCTGTTACGAAATATATGATCGACCAAGGCTGGCACGATCAGGCGTTTATTGATGAGAACGTCAATTACTTTGAAGATTATAAAGAAACCCTTAAAACGTATACGCTTGATTATGCAGAACGCATCACAGGCCTTTCAAAAGAAAACATCATTCAAATTGCTGAAATGATTCGTGATGCTGACGGCACTTGTGTCCTTTGGGGAATGGGTGTCACACAAAATACAGGCGGTTCTGATACATCAGCAGCCATTTCAAACCTGCTTCTCGCTACGGGCAACTATCGCCGTCCAGGTGCCGGCGCTTATCCTCTGCGCGGACACAATAACGTGCAAGGCGCATGTGATATGGGAACATTGCCTGGCTGGCTGCCGGGATATCAGCATATTACAGATGACAAAGCACGCGCTAAATTTGAAGAGGCATATGGTGTCGAGATTGATGGAAAGCCTGGTTTAGATAATATTCAAATGCTTCATGCCATTGAAGAAGGAAAAATGAAAGCTATGTATCTTGTCGGTGAGGATATGGCACTGGTCGATTCAAACGCGAACCATGTGCATGATATTTTATCAAGCCTTGATTTCTTCGTGGTACAGGACATCTTCCTGTCAAGAACAGCTCAATATGCTGATGTCGTCTTGCCGGCCACTCCTTCACTTGAAAAAGACGGAACATTTACCAACACAGAACGCCGTGTCCAGCGATTGTATCAGGCGCTTCCGACGCTTGGTGACGCAAAACCGGACTGGTGGATTATTCAAGAGGTGGCAAACCGTTTAGGAGCGAATTGGAATTACAGCCATCCAAGTGACATTTTCTCTGAAATGGCGAGTCTTTCTCCTCTGTTTGCCAAAGCAAGCTATGAGGTGCTTGAAGGCTGGAACAGCTTCCTATGGGGCAGCTTCACAGGTGAAAGCACACCGCTTCTGTATGAAGACGGATTTAATTTCCCTGACAAAAAAGCCCGCTTTGCCCTTTCTGATTGGACCGAGCCAGCGGCATTTCCGGAGGAATATGACCTTCATATCAATAACGGCCGGATGCTGGAGCATTTCCACGAAGGAAACATGACAAATAAATCGAAAGGCATCCAAGCGAAAGTGCCGAATGTATTCGTTGAGATCTCACCTGAGCTTGCACAAGAGCGAGGTGTTTGTGACGGTTCGCTTGTACGGCTCGTTTCTCCGTTCGGAGCAGTCAAATTGAACGCGCTGATCACAGACCGGGTACGGAAAAATGAACTCTATTTGCCAATGAACTCGACAGACAAGGAGTCAGCGATTAACTTCTTGACGGGCCCTGCAGCTGATAAACGGACGAACACGCCTGCTTATAAACAGACAAAGGTCCGCATGGAAGTGCTTGGCGGCTGTGAAACAGCGCCGCTTCCAAAAACAAATCCGCGCAACAAAAAACGGCATCCGCAAAACGGAGTCGAAGCAGAAAGAAAATGGAACCGCCCTGGCTATGTACATCTGACTGATTAAACGATAGGAGGAAAACGAATGGCCACTCCGATTACGACGATCAAAAAAGAAACAAAAACAGCTGAGCAAATTAAGCTTGAAAAAATAGAAGAACTGAAAGAGCTGCTGGCGGAAAATGAGGACGCCGTCTCTAAAACGATGACGTTAATGAATGAACTCAATGATCTTGGAATTTTTGATGCGGCAACAAGCATGCTCAGAGCGAAGGAAGACATTGCCAAGATTGCGCTTGGCCAAGTTTCCCGCGAGCCTGTCACCAACCTCATCAACACGATGATGGCCGCCGGAGGCGCATTGACAAAAGCCGATCCTGAGTTTACAGCAAAGCTTTTAGAAAGCGTAATGGCTGGGACTGAACAGGCACAAAGCTTTTTAAAAGAAGACAAGAAAGTCGGGATTCTCGACCTGTTAAAAGCAATGAACGATCCTGACATCAACAGAGCCGTCGGGTTCGGCCTTCAGTTTTTAAAAGGCATGGGAAAAGAACTTCGAGAACAATAACAGAAAAACAGCCATCTCTGATGATGGCTGTTTTTTTATTCGTCGGCTTCTTCCAGACGCTTCTTGTAAATAAGTGAACGGTCAGCGCAAAAGAAGGCACCGGCTAAAAATACGCAATCCGCTAAAAACATCGTCGATTTCTGGCCTAATGTTAAGCCTTGATCAGGGAGAACTGCGCCTATATATAAAAAAGTGCTGACTGCAAGCAATGTAAAAGCAAAATGCTTGTAGTCTTCTTTTAAAGATTTCATTCTATTTTTGTTCAAAAGAATCACCTGCCAGATTCATAGTATACGACTATTATAATATAATCCGGCGGCTTACAGAGAAAGTAATTCTATCCATTTGTTATATATTTTCAAGCGCTTGGCCGATATCTTCCAACAAGTCTTCCGCATCTTCAATTCCTACAGAAATTCTGATCAAGCCGTCCGTAATGCCGAGCTCAAGCCGGCGTTCTCTCGGAATAGAGGCATGTGTCATTCTTGCCGGAACAGAAATTAAGCTTTCAACCGCCCCCAGGCTTTCAGCAATGGTAAACAGTTTCAGATTTCCTAAAAACGCATCAACCCGTTCTTCACTGCCAATATCAAAGGAGATCATGCCGCCGAAGCCCGATCCTTGCGTTTTTGCAAGCTCATGTCCGGGATGATTTGAAGAACCAGGGTAATATAACGTTTGGACAGCAGGGTGATTCTCAAGAAAGCTTGCGATTTTCCGCGCATTTTGATCGATCGCTTCCATTCTGAGTCCCAACGTTTTGATTCCTCTCATTAACAGCCAGGAATCTTGAGGGCCGAGCACGCCGCCTGTGGAGTTTTGCACAAAATGCAGCTCTTCTCCAAGCTCTTTCGAAGCTGTCACAACTAAACCTCCGACGACATCACTGTGTCCGCCAAGATATTTTGTCGCACTGTGCAGTACGATATCAGCGCCTAAAGTAAGCGGCTGTTGAAAATAAGGAGTATTAAAGGTATTGTCTACGATAAGCAGAACACCCGCTTTTTTTGCGATATCAGCCATGAGCGTCAGGTCGGTGATTTTGAGCAACGGGTTTGTCGGTGTTTCAATATAAATTGCTTTTGTATTAGGGCGAATCGCTTTTTCAACTTCTTCCCTGCTGCTCGTATCAACAAATGTTGATTCAATGCCAAGACGGTTAAGCACCTTTGTCATCACGCGATATGTTCCGCCGTACACATCATCAGTCAACACGACATGATCTCCGCTGTTAAACAGCATCATAACCGCTGTAATGGCAGCCATTCCTGAGCTGAACGCATAGCCTGCTTCCCCGCTTTCCAGTTCTGTCACAAGTGCTTCGAGAGCGGTTCGAGTCGGATTGGCCGTTCTTGAATACTCGTAGCCTGTATGCTGCCCTGCTTTCGGCTGCTTGTACGTGCTTACTTGATAAATCGGCACGGAAACTGCGCCTGTTTTCTCATCACCTGTGATTCCGCCATGTATCATCAATGTTTTTTTCTTCATATCAGATGCCTCCTTCGTATATTTGTTTGCTGATATATCGATCGCTGCTGTCAGGAAATACTGTGACAATGTTAGTTCCAGCGGATGCTTTTTTCGCTTCCTCCAATGCCGCATAAAGCGCTGCACCTGAAGAGCTTCCGATCAGCAGGCCTTCTTTTTCTGCCGCTTCTTTCACAAGTCTAAACGCATTCTCATCTGTTACGGTGTAGATCTCGTCAAAATGGCTCTTATCCATATAATCGGGGATAAACTCCATGCCGATGCCCTCTGTTTTATGAGCGTGGGGCTCTCCTCCGTTTAAAATCGAGCCCACCGGTTCAACAATCACCGTTTTGACTGCTGGATTTTTTTCTTTTAAGAAGGAAGCTGTCCCTGCGAATGTGCCTCCTGATCCTGCCCCTGCGACAAATGTATGAATATTCCCGTCAAGCGCTTCCCACATTTCAGGTCCAAGCGTCTTATAGTAAGTCGATGGATTTACTCGGTTTTTAAATTGCAAAACGCAATAAGAATTTTCAATTTCAGTCTCCAGCTGAATGGCTTTTTGAATGGCTCCCTGCATTCCGTCTTGACGCGGTGTATGAATGATTGATGCGCCAAGCGCTTGCATAATTTGCTGTTTCTCTCTGCTGAAATGTTCAGGGACACAGAAAATCGCTTTCAGCCCATATTTTCTGGCACTTAACGCAAGGCCGATCCCTGTATTGCCTGCCGTAGCTTCTATAATCACTCCGCCGGGTTTCACTTTGCCTGAATCGAGCGCGTCACGAATCAGCATATCTCCCAGTCTGTCTTTGATGCTTCCCCCTGGATTCATCATTTCAAGCTTGGCATACACCGCGACTCCTTCTGGAACATCAAAGTTCTTCAAGCGGAGAAGCGGTGTATTCCCAATCAGCTCGGTAATGTCCGTAATCACTGTCATATATGTCCTCCTCCTTAATAGAGGTTGTTTTTAGAGAAAAACGGAGGAGAACGTTCTCCCCGTTTTAATGAATTCGTTTGATCACCTTTAACACAAGCTCTGTTGAATGAACAGCCGCCTGCTCTAAAAATTGGTCAAATGAAACATGTGATTCTTTGCCTGCGATATCTGATAACGCTCTGATGACGACAAACGGCGTTTTAAATTGATGGCATACTTGAGCCACTGCCGCAGCCTCCATTTCAACCGCGTACAGATCAGAAAATCTCGCATGCACCTCTTCAACCCGCTTCGGATCGTTCATGAAAGAATCGCCTGTTGCAATCGTTCCTTTTGCAACCTGAATGCCATCGAGTTCAGATACCGCTTCTTCAGTGATGCTGATCAGCTTTTCATCCGCCGCATAAGCAGCCGGAAGACCCGGCACTTGGCCGTATTCATAGTCAAAAGCCGTTACGTCTACATCATGGTGGCGAACGTCAGTGGAAATGACGACATCCCCTACATTCAATGTATGATGAAATCCGCCGGCTGAGCCTGTGTTAATGACATAATCAGGCTTGTAACGGTCAAGCAGAAGCGTCGTGCTGATAGCAGCATTTACTTTTCCAATTCCTGATTTTAAAAGAATCACTTCAGTTCCTTCATATTCGCCTGTTGTAAATTCACAGTGTGCGATCGTTTCTGTTTTTGCATTTTCAAGTTTGTTTCTTAAGATGGTAACTTCCTCTTCCATTGCTCCGATGACTGCTAGTCTCATCTATTCACATTCCCTTCACTTTACCGTTTGATCGCCTCCATTATCCACACGAAGTCGTTTTGCTGAGTGAATCGGACTGCAAAACCTTCAGCTGTAAACATTTCTTTCAACGCATCCAATGTAGGATAATGCTCTGTCTCTAAATCATTTGCAAGCTGATAAAAGCCTTGAGAACGGGCTTTATCGATAGCCTGTTGATACGCTTGCGCATTTTCAAAGACGGTATCGGCAAACACTATTTTATCATGCAAGTGAAGGTATTTGCCATATTGCTTTATGGCAGCCCGCTTTTCTTCGTCAGTCAAATGATGAAAAGCATATGAACTGACAATCGTATCAGCCTGAAATGGCGGCTCAGGGAATGTCAGGAAGTCTCCATCAACGATTTCCGTCCTGCCTGAGAGCTTGTCAGAAGCCAGTTTACGCATTGCTGGAGAAGGTTCGATTCCAAATACAGTTTTGCCTGCATCGAGCAGCTTAGCTGTCAAATTCCCGGTCCCCGGGCCAAATTCTAACACATGCGTTCCAGATTTTCTGACGATGGCATCAAGGATATGATCGTAGCCTCTGAACGCTTCTTTATACTGAATATCTAAACCTTGTACTGTTTGATCATAAGTTGCTGCCCAATCTTCAAAGAGAGGGATAAATTCACGGCCCATATTTGTCACACTCCATATTTAATAATTCCTATAAGTATACTATGGATTAATGATGGAACAGTTCCTATAATACCACATCTTCTGAAAAGCAGGTACTAAAACACTTTGTGTATTTTATGCCATCTCATATTGCGCATTGACCGCAAAAAAGCTTATACTTCATATGACTTGTGAAAGCTGGAGGGTCAAGACATGAATTTTCAATTAGATCTGATTAAAGACAAAGTGGAATTTTTTGAAGCGGCTTCATTGCAGGAGCTTGAAAAGAAAATCAATACACAAATTGAAAACAATAAAGCCATCATGCTCCGGGTGAAATCTGTTTCACACCAAACTGCTGTGGCAGAAGGAAGAATATTGTACAGCGCGGTGGTTCATTTCGCAGCTGAAGCCTAAAACAAAAGCAGCCGGTTTTAACCCGGCTGCTTTTGTTTATTTTAGCTTTTGTTTATTTTAGCTTTTCTACTTTTGTCGGCTTCCAGCCTTTTTCATCGACCCATGTAATCGTCACTTGATATTTATTCCCAGTCGCCTTGTCCAAAATCTTGCCTTTGGCATCCTGAGGGCTGCCGTTATTTCCAAGCCAGAGCACCGTCATGTTATCTGTTGAGACACCAGTTGCGTATGAAATGGCTTTCAGCATCTCAGCCCAGTCTTGTGAGCTTGAATCATAAGTAGCGGCATGCTCGCCAGTCTGCTCAGTTCCGACTGCTTTCCAGTCAGGATTTTCATACGTTTTTTCCACATCGCTCGATGAGCCGCCTTCTGTTACTTTTGCATCTTTAAGCCCGTCACCGGCTGAATCTGAGCTTGAATCTGAATCAGAGTCATCTTTTTTAGAAGAAGAATCATCTTTTTTGGAATCAGAGTCAGAAGACTTCTCAGAATCCTTTTCGCTGTCAGATGTATCTTTCTTGCTGTCTTTTATATCCTCATCCGATTTCTTTTCCGTCTTTCCTGAAGCCGGAGATTCCTGTTTTTGCGCCGTTTCAGAATCCTTGCTGACATCTTTGCTAGAAGGACTGTTAATGAAGAGATTCGCTGCTACTACGACAATTAGTATGGATACGATTGCGATTAAAATGTTAAGCACTAAATTGGCTTTTCTGCGTTTATCACGATTTTCATAACGAGATTGATTATTGCTCAATAATTCTGCACTCCTTTATCCCTCTTGGCTCAGCATATATTTTAACATGTGCTGAGAAGTTGTTCTATTTCTGATTGATTTCAATTTCGTGTACTTTTTTAACAATATCATAAAACACCGAATTTGTCAGAGCCTTATCTCCCGGTGTATCCACGTGTAAAACAACCAGAGCGTATTTCGGCTTATCCGCGGGAAAATATCCGGCAAACCATTTTTCATAGAGCGTTTCCTTCTCTTTTGAAAGCTTGCCTGTCTGGGCTGTGCCCGACTTCCCTGCTACAGTATACGGAAGATCTTGAAACCTTCTGCCCGTTCCGGAAGGAGATTCTACTACCCGCCGCAGTATTTTTTGAAGCTGCTGTGACGTATATTTGTCTATCGTTTCCCCTTTGAGCTTCTGATCCTTAAACGTAACGAGCGTTGTGCCGTTCTTATACTCAATTTGTTCGGCAATTTTCACCTGCCGTTTTTCTCCGCCGCGGGCGATTGTCGCCATCATATTGGCTACCTCCAGCGGCGTTACCTTTACATTTTTCTGCCCGATTGCTGTTTGCGCAATGGCTTTTTTGACTGATTTGTCTTTTTCATCCCCCCAAATCACGCCGCTTTTTTCGTTATACAGCTGGCGGAAATCGGTTTCGTGGTACAGTTTTCCCTCCCAGCCTGCCCGATCAGTGAGAGCCAGCTTCTCGGACATATCTTCAATAACCGAGCTGTCTTTTTTCATTAATTGTTCTGCAAGACTCGTAAATGTGTAATTACAGCTTTGGGCAAAACTTTCATCAAAAGACAAGGTTCCTTTGTCGTCCCCCGGTTCCCCGTACAGGTTTAAATTGCAATTAAAGGTTTGACTAGGCTTCACCATATTATTTTCGATTGCAGCTGCGGCAATGACTGTTTTAAAAACTGATCCGGGATAGATTGGCGTCAGCATATAATTTTGAAGTGTGTTTTGTCGGGACACATCCGCATCTGGTTTGCTTACAATTCCCAGAACACTGCTATTTTCGATGTCCAGCAGCACAGCTCCTCCCTTTTTCAGCCCCTGTTCATCCAATACCTCCTCCATCGCTTTTTGAATGCTTTGATCGATCGTTGTTTTGACCTGGAGCGGATAAAATGTATTGGCTTCAGCTGTATATTTGACGTCCATGCCAAACAAAGGGTTTCCTTTTCCGTCCACATGATATAAAAGCTTTGTGTCTTGTTCCGGAAGCAAAAACTCGTCAAATGTCCGTTCTAAACCGGTTGTTCCGATTTCTGTTGTAATCGGAAGGCTCTCCTTGTCAGGATATTTCTTGCGAAGCAGCGCCGGATCTTGGTTCGTGCTCCCTATCGTATGTGAAGCAAGGCTGGGCTTGTCTTCATTCTCCATATATACGCCGTAAATGCCGGGATATTTCAAAGAATTGATTTTTGAGATAGATTGTTTTGAAAGTGTTTTGATTTTCTTTTGCTGCAAAATGACCGGTTTTTTTGCCTGACCTAGTGTCTGGCGCAAATCATCTTCAGACATGCCGAGGATGTCCGCAACTTTTTTGATCGGCCAATCCTGCGTCAGCAGAAAAGGGAACAAAACAACCGCAGGCTCGCTTTGTCCTGTCAGCGCCCGCCCGTTTCGATCTAAAAAAGAGCCTCTTCCATCTGAAATGAGCACTTCCTCCGTCCGCTGTTTCACGCTTTCTTGAATCAAATTAATTTTCTTTTTAGAAAATGATTCTGTGAAAAACAGCTGGATTTCTGCAAGCCTCAGCAGAAGCAGAAAAAATACAATCAAAAAAACGATGACTGCCAGCTTCATTCGTTTCGATATCTTCATAAAAAAACACCTCACCCACATTGTGGACGAGGTGTTTCGCTGCTAAACAGATATTATGAAATTTTCACAATTTTCACGAGCATTTCTCCGCCCGGTGTTTGTACTGTGACTTCTTCATCTACTTTTTTGCCCAAGAGGCTTTTTGCGATCGGTGAATCGTTTGAGATTTTCCCTTCAAACGGGTCAGCTTCTGCGCTTCCGACGATCGTATATGATTCTTCATCACCGTCAGGCAGTTCGACGAAAGTGACGGTTTTACCCAAACCGACAACGTTAGAGCCGCCGTCATCTTCAATGATTTTCGCATTGCGAATCATATTTTCAAGAGTCGTCACGCGGCCCTCTACAAATGCCTGCTCTTCTTTCGCTGAATCGTATTCAGAGTTCTCGGAAAGGTCTCCGAAGCTTCTCGCAATTTTGATTCGCTCTACTACTTCTTTTCGTTTAACCGTTTTCAAATATTCTAATTCTTGTTCAAGTTTTTGTTTTCCTTCTGCAGTCATAGGAAAAACTTTCTCTTGTGCCATGTCCCTTCACTCCTTCTGGTTGTCCCTCAACATCTTCGATTATGTATGAGAGCATAAACTAAAAAATACAAGAATGAGAACACAGGGCAGTCCTCGTTCTTCTCTCCCATATAGGTACTGTTTATCTTAAACTGAATCGTGTCGTTCTGCAAATATTTCGCGTTTATAAACAGGGAAAGAAGGGAATTCGCACATTCCCTTCCTGCCTATACATAATATGGTCAGAGTTATTTATGTCTATGCTATGGTATTACAAAATCGCGTTTTGTTCAAGAATGGTTTGAATTTTTGTGACCATCAGATCAATTGCGACGTGATTCTGACCGCCTTCCGGGATAATAATATCAGCGTATCGTTTCGTCGGCTCGACGAATTGGTTATGCATCGGACGGACCACTGACACATATTGTTCAATGACAGAATCAATAGAGCGTCCGCGCTCATTAATATCTCTCATAATCCGTCTGATGATACGCAAGTCAGCGTCCGTATCAACATAAAGCTTGATATCCATCAGATCACGAAGCCTTTTGTCTTCAAGAACAAGAATGCCTTCAAGGATAATAACATCCTTTGGCTCTACGTGAACCGTTTCTTCTGAACGTGTGTGAAGCTTATAGTCATAAATCGGCTTTTCAATCGGGCGGTAATTCAATAGATCTTGAATATGCTCGATTAAATAGTCATTATCAAACGCAAGCGGATGATCATAGTTTGTGTTCAGCCTTTCTTCAAACGGAAGATGGCTTTGGTCTTTATAATAAAGGTCCTGCTGGATCATTAAAATTGAGTGTCCTTTAAACTGTTCATAAATGGACCGTGTGACACTCGTTTTTCCTGAACCGGAACCTCCTGCGATTCCAATGACTACTGGATTCTTACCCATGGGCTGTTACTTCCCCTTTCTCATCATGTTGCTCGGATAAATCTTTTTGTCTAGTTTGAATTTGACAATTTGCAGGGGATGGCGGGCAGCATCTAGCTCATTTCCGTCTTCGTCCCAAATGGTTTCAATCGTATGTGTAAAGTTTTCGATTTCTGGTCCGAAAAATTCCACTTCGTCGCCTTTTTTGAAGAAATTGCGCTGCTGAAGCGTGACCATTTGTGTATCTTCATCATAATTCAGCACTAAGCCGACAAAATCATATGTCGTTTTCTTGGCGTGTTCGCCGAACATTTGCTCTTCATAGCCTGGCGTTCCTTCAAAGAAAGCTGTCGCAGTGTCCCTGTTGGCGCACTTATCAAGCTCTTCAAGCCATTCTTTTTGAATCACAAAGTTTTCTGGATCAGCGCAATAAGCATCGATTACTTTGCGGTATACGCTGACAACAGTTGCTACATAATGAATGGATTTCATGCGGCCTTCAATCTTTAAGCTGTCGATCCCCATTTCAATCATTTTTGGAATGGATTCAATCAGCTTCAAATCTTTCGGGCTCATCGCAAATGGTGCATCTTCTTCACCATACAAAGCAACGGCGTTGGCACCGTCTGTTTGGTAGAGATCATAATCCCAGCGGCATGACTGGCAGCAGCCTCCGCGGTTGGAATCCCGCGCTGTCATGTGATTGCTCAGCACGCAGCGGCCGGAATATGCAATACACATTGCGCCATGAATGAAGGATTCGATTTCGATATCTACCTTTTCTTTCATTTCTCTGATTTCAAGAGCGCTAGTTTCACGTGCCAGCACGACGCGGTCGAGACCTTCTTCCTTCCAGAACTGGACAGCCTTCCAGTTTGAAAGAGACTGCTGTGTGCTCAAGTGAACCTCAACATTCGGCGCCACTCTGCGGCATGTTTCAATAATAAGCGGATCTGCCACAATAATACCGGCAACGTTGGCGTCTCCAAGCGCTTTTAAATAGTCTTCAAGCCCGTCCATGTTTTCATTATGAGCGAAAATATTCGTTGTTACGTAGATCTTCGCGCCATATTTCTTTGCGAATTCAACGCCTTCTGCAATTTCTTCGATCGTAAAGTTATCGGCATTCGAGCGCAGCCCGTATTCCTGTCCCCCGATAAAGACCGCGTCCGCTCCGTAATGAACAGCGATTTTCAGCTTTTCAAGATTACCCGCAGGTGCGAGAAGCTCCGGCTTTTTCGTAATCACACGCTTTCCATTAACGATTGTGGATATTTTATCATTTACGGCAGTCATAGCTTAACCTCCTTTTGATTAATAAACCGTTTCCTTGAAGAAGAATCCGGTATCAATTTTTCTGTTTACTGGCTGGATGCTTTCAATGCGTTCGATCCAGTCTTCTTTTTTCGCTTCGTATTCGTCACGGTTTTCCACGCACAAATCAATTGCTTCTCTGTACATTTTGGTGACTTCTATTAGGTATTCAGGCATTTTCAAAACACCATCGATTTTGAAAGAATCAATTCCGGCATCTATCAATTCCTCGAGCTCATCAATGATGCACACATCGTTCGGGCTCATGATGTGAGTGCCGTTTTCATCTTCGAAAATCGGATATTTATTATCGCGTTCTTTATCGTGTAAAAACATGCCTGATTCTTTTTTCTTTCTTTCAATGTCCATGACTTTGCCCTGATATTCAAAATAGTTTCCAATCAAAGAACGCTTCGATTGGAACATGCACGTCATTCCATGCACCTGGATTTCAATTTCGACTTCAGCATTTTCTTTAATCTCAACAATGCTGTCCATGTTTAATTCTCTGGCAAGCACAGAACGCGCCGCACCCTTGCGTCCCCAGTAGTTGCATGTATAATAGTTGGTGCCTGTCGTTTCTGTGCTCCAATGAAGCTTCAGATCAGGCGCAGATTCACGGGCAGCCATCAGCACGGCAGGATCGCCGAATACCGCTGCATCGACACCGGCTTCTGCTAAGAAAGCCAGATATTCGCCAAGCTCACCCACTTTATCATTATGGAAAATTGCATTTACAGCAACGTATACTTTTGCCCCTTCTTTGTGAGCAATCTCTACGGCTTTTGTTACATCTTCACGAGAAAATTCTCCGGCTAATCTCAAGCCGTATCTCTGTTCCCCAACTAAAAACGCAGTTGCCCCAGCCTGTATGAGCGGCAAAATGTCCGCTGTACTTGTCGGCGTCACTAAGAGCTCTGGTTTTTTCATGACGTTCACCTCTTCTTTTTACTAATCGCAAGTCCGTCCCCGACAGGAATAATCGCAGTTTGATAATCCGGATGATTCATCAGCCAATGATTATATTCATCAATTTTTGCTACAAGCCTGCGCCTTCTCTTCGGTTCTATTTTGCTGTAATCCTCTGCCACCAGACCTTTAAACAGCACGTTGTCTGTTATAACCACCCCGTCCGGTGAAAGCATCGGTTCATATAAATGAAAAAAGTTTTGATACTGACCTTTTGCAGCGTCAATAAAAATGACATCGTAAGGCGCGGTTACATGAACGGCGTCGGCTAATTCAAGCGCATCTCCGTAAAAAACATGAATCCGGTCATCAAGCTGAAATTCCTTGATATTGTTTACCGCTTCTTCATGCCGTTTCTCATTGCGTTCAATTGTATATATTTCAGCAGACGGCAGCTCCAGCGCCATTCGAATGGCTGAATAACCAATGGCCGTTCCAATTTCTAGTATTTTTTTCGGCTGTTTCACAGACAAAATTTGAAGCAGCACCTCCATGCCCGCTTTTTCCATGATCGGGACATGATGTTCTTCTGCATATGCTTCAAGCTTCTTCACGTTATCCGGCCGAGGCTTTAATAATGCTTCTATATAGTCATTTATTTGTTCATACCGGTCAGTCACTACAAACAGCCTCCCGTTCTAAAAAGGAGTGCCCCAGTCTTATGCGCAGGACACTCTCTGAATACATCATGATACATCGGTAAACAACCCGATATATTTTATCATAAAACCTTGCGGAAAGCGAACAAAAGGAGAGCTTTTTGCTCTCCTTTTATTTCTCATTTTTTGAGGAAATGTATTTTTCTTTTGCTTTATTATGCTCTTTTAGCGTTTTTGTAAATACGACCTCACCATTTGATTTGGCCAAGAAATACAGATAGTCCGTTTTATCCGGATGCAGCGCCGCTTCCCATGACGACATGCCCGCATTGGCAATCGGCCCTGGCGTCAGCCCTGTGTTTTTATACGTATTGTATGGTGAATCGATTTCCAGATCCTTATAAAGAACCCGATCTTTATGCTTGCCTGCCGCGTACAGCACGGTCGGATCTGTTTGGAGCGGCATTTTCTTTTTCAGGCGGTTATAAAAGACGCTCGCAATTTTGTGGCGGTCGGCTTTTTCAGTCGCTTCTTCTTCTATCAAAGAAGCCATCGTCAGCAGCTTATGCACAGAAAGTTTGTTTTTCTTCATTTCTGATTTATATGTTTCCACATAAGAATTTGTCTGCTTAATCATTGCCTTGATAATGTCTTCAAGTGATGTGTCCGGATCGTTAAAAGGGTATGTAGCCGGGAATAGGTACCCTTCAAGCGGGTGCTTAATGTTTTTATTGAAAACATCATTTGTCACAGTGTCCGGGAATTCTTTCTTCAGCTGATTGATAAATGTTTCATCGTCCAGCTTCGCTATGACTTGTTTTTTAGAGTATTTTGTTTCATCAGCAATAGCAGACGCGATTTGGGTCAGCTGTGCTCCCTCAGTCACTGTGATTTGAAAAGCGTAGCCTGTAGCCCCGCTTGTCAGCTTCTGAATAATGGCATCTAAATCCATACCTTTATTCAGATGGTAGAATCCGGCCTGAAACCCGGAAGCACCTTTATATTTCACATAGTACTGAAACGCCTTCTCGCTTTTTATGACATCATTTTTCTTTAATATCGATGCGATGGCTGAAACAGACGAACCGCTCGGAATGTTAATATTAACTGTCGTTTTACTGTCTTTTTCAACAGGTTCAAGCAATGATTTCCCATATAAAAATGCCCCGCCAATGATGAGAAACAGCACAACAATGGAAGACAGTATGATTCTTTTTTTATTAAAAAACGATTTTTTTTGCTGATTGATATACATTAGGTCTCCTCCCATCAGCTCTTATACTACATGATTCATTGTATTTCGGCAATTTATTACAAAAAGAGGCCTGCATAAAGCAGAAAAAAGCCGGAGCAGTATAGCTCCGGCTTTGGTTTGGCGCGATGTTTTACTCTTCGTCTTCGTCCGCTAAGAATGTGTTTAGTGTTTCTTCGATCATATCCCATTCTTCGTCAGTTTCAATCGGGAATAGCTCACCGTTTTCACCGTCTTCGTTTGGCGTGAAGCTGGAAGCAAGAATTTCTACTTCTTCGTCATCTTTTGATTCGATTGGATAGTACAAGACATAAGATTTGCCAAACTCTTCATTTTCAAATGTAAACAGCACTTCACAAAGCTGTTCATTTCCTTGATCGTCAACAATTGTAATATTTTTTTCGCCGTGTTCCATTTTCTTCACCTCTGGCTTTAATTTAAGCTGTCAAGATATCCTTGTAAAATCATAACAGCCGCCATTTTATCAATGACTTTTTTTCGTTTTTGCCTGCTGACGTCAGCTGCAATCAGCATTTTTTCAGCCGCCATTGTGGTAAGACGCTCGTCCCACAGCACAACAGGAACATTGTACGTTGTTTCAAGCACTTTCGCAAATGTTTGGCTGGCTTCGCCTCTCGGGCCGACTGTTCCGTTCATGTTCTTAGGAAAGCCGAGCACGATTTTATCTATAGTATAGTCCTTTATCAGTTCAGATAAACGGGATAAACCATAATCGCCTTCTGCTTCATTTATCTTTATGGTCTCAATGCCTTGAGCAGTCCAGCCCATTTCATCGCTCAGAGCTACACCGAGTGTTTTGGTTCCTAAATCGAGTCCTAATATTCTCATTCTTTATTTACGCCTCTTTATGCTGTTCTAAATAAGACTTTACCAATTCCTCGATTAATTCGTCTCTTTCAAGTTTGCGAATTAAATTGCGAGCGTCACGATGCCTAGGAATATAAGCGGGATCACCTGACAGCAAGTATCCGACAATCTGGTTGATTGGATTGTAGCCCTTTTCCTGAAGCGCGTCATACACTGTAATCAGCACCTCATTTACGTTAGTCTCAGCAGAATCATCGGAGAAATTAAATTTCATCGTTTTATCAAACGAGCTCACCGTTTTGCACCTCTTTCCCAAATTCGCAGGCAAAGTTCAGCCTGGGGTCCTAATCTTACCATCATTCTACACTACATGGGCGAATTATAAAACGGATTTCACCCAATCTTCTACAGAAGCCAAGGCTTCTTCTAATTTTTCCGGCTGTTTGCCGCCTGCCTGCGCCATGTCCGGACGGCCTCCGCCGCCTCCGCCGCAAACTTCCGCAGCTTGTTTAACCAGCTTGCCGGCGTGAAGGCCTTTCTCAATGAGGTCCTTTGTGACTCCGGCAGAGATATTAACTTTATCGTTTTGTACCGCACCAAGCACGATCACCGCAGAGCCAAGCTTTGCTTTGAGTTCATCGACCATAGTGCGGAGATGATTCATGTCTTTTGCATTCACTTTTGCCGCAAGCACGTTTACGCCGTCAACTTCTTTTACTTTCGACAGGATTGCTCCTGCTTCCACGTTGCCTAGTTTTGCAAGAAGAGATTCATTTTCTCTTTGTGCTTCCTTCAGTTCAGCCTGCAGAGCCGCGACCCGTTTCGGCACTTCTTTGATATTTGTTTTCAGCTCGTCAGCGGTCTGCTTCAATACAGAAATCTGGCTGTTCATTTCGACGTAAGCGCCTTGTCCCGTTACAGCTTCAATCCGTCTTGTGCCTGCGCCGATTCCAGATTCAGAAACGATTTTAAACAAGCCGATTTCTGCTGTATTTCTGACATGGCAGCCGCCGCACAGCTCTAAGCTGTAATCTCCAACTTGAACGACACGGACAATATCGCCATATTTCTCGCCGAACAGTGCCATCGCACCCATTTCTTTTGCTTCAGCGATCGGTTTCAAATCAATGCTGACCGGGATGCTCGCCCAGATCTTTTCGTTTACGATTCTTTCAATTTGTTCAAGCTCTTCTTTTGTCACTTGGCCAAAGTGCGAGAAGTCAAAACGAAGACGGTTTTCCGTTACAAGAGAGCCCGCCTGATTGACATGAGTTCCAAGAACATCTTTTAGAGCCTGATGCAATAAATGCGTTGCCGTGTGGTTTTTAATGACGCCGCTTCTCATATGGTCTTCAACTTCAGCAGTAACATGCAGGCCTTTTTGAACAGTGCCGCTCTCCACAACACCTTCATGCACATGCTGGCCGTTCGGCGCTTTTTGAACATCTTTAATTCTTACAACTGCCTGCTCGCTTCGGAGATAGCCTTTGTCGCCGATTTGGCCGCCGCTTTCTGCATAGAACGGTGTTTCATCAAGAATGATTTGAACGCTTTCTCCTTCATGAGCCTCTTCGATTAATTGGCCGTCCTGAAGAAGCACAATGATATTGGCATCAGCTTTGGTTTGAGAGTAGCCGACAAATGTGCTTTCAACTGTCACGTCGCGCAGTGCGCCGCCCTGCACCTGCATGCTGCCGACATCCTGGCGGGCGTTTCTTGCCCGTTCACGCTGCTGGTTCATTTCCTCCTCAAAGCCCTCATGGTCAACCGTCATGTTCTCGTCTTCTGCGTATTCTTCAGTCAATTCAACCGGGAATCCATACGTATCATACAGTTTAAACACATCAGCACCTGAGATAACGCTGCTGCCCTTGTCTTTTTCTTTTTTGATCATTTCTGACAGGATCGCAAGCCCTTCATTTAGGGTCTCATGGAAGCGTTCTTCCTCGGTTTTAATGACTTTTGCGATGAAATCCGCTTTCTCTTTCACTTCAGGATAGAAATCAGCCATGATTTCTGCGACAACCGGCACTAAATCAAACATGAACGGACGATGGATGTTGATCGTTTTGGCATAACGCACGGCACGGCGTAATAAGCGTCTTAATACATAGCCGCGGCCTTCATTTGACGGCAGCGCACCGTCACTGACAGCAAAGGCAACCGTTCTGATATGGTCAGCAATCACTTTAAACGCAGTGTCTTTCACATTGTCTTTGCCATATGTTTCACCAGAAATCGATTCTGTTGCTTTAATGATCGGAATAAACAAATCGGTGTCAAAGTTTGTCGGAACATTCTGGATGACAGATACCATTCTTTCAAGACCCATGCCTGTATCAATGTTTTTCTTTGGAAGCGGTGTGTACGTGCCGTCAGGGTTATGGTTGAACTCTGAGAACACAAGGTTCCATACTTCCAGGTAACGGTCGTTTTCCCCGCCTGGGTAAAGCTCCGGATCTTCTGGATCATTACCGTATGCTTCACCGCGGTCGTAAAAGATTTCCGTATTCGGTCCGCTCGGCCCTTCACCGATATCCCAGAAGTTCCCTTCCAGACGGATAATTCTTTCTTCAGGAATACCGATTTTTTTCGCCCAAAACTCATATGCCTCTTCATCTTCAGGATGAACCGTAACAGAGAGAAGCTCTTTGTCGAAGCCAATCCACTTGTCGCTCGTTAAAAACTCCCAAGCCCATGTAATGGCTTCTTCTTTGAAATAATCGCCGATGGAAAAGTTTCCGAGCATTTCAAAGAAAGTGTGATGGCGCGCAGTTTTACCTACATTTTCTATATCGTTTGTTCTGATCGCTTTTTGAGCGTTTACGATTCTTGGATTTTCCGGCACGACACGGCCGTCAAAATATTTTTTCAGCGTCGCAACACCGCTGTTGATCCAAAGCAGTGAAGGATCCTCATGAGGCACTAATGACGCGCTTGGCTCTACCGCATGTCCTTTTTCTTTAAAGAAATCCAAAAACATTTGACGCACTTCCGCAGAAGTTAAGTGTTTCATTGTATTTCCTCCTCTATAAAAATCGAAATTCTCTTCAGTGACAGCAAAAAAGCCCTCCCCCTATGCAAACCAACGTTTACACAGGGACGAGAGCTGTCTCGCGGTACCACCCTGATTACGGGCATTCATTCGCCCGTCACCTTTAACCCTGTAACGCAGGATAAGCGGCAGTGATTAACTGCACTCAGGATTAGCTTCCTCCGATCTTCTGATAAAGCTCCTTTCAGCTTATGGAGCTTCTCTCTTTAACAGGGCTTCGGCGTACTCAGATCCGTCACTCGAGATTCGTATGTATTCTACGAGAAATTATAGACAAGCGGCACGCCGATGTCAATGCTCCGTCCTCATCCGCAAAAAATGGATCATCATTACTTTTAAAACAGCCGTCGCAGGAACAGCCAGAATCATCCCGACGATTCCCGCAAGCTCCCCTCCGGCAAGGAGTGCAAGCATGATAACGACCGGATGCATTTTAAGGCTTCTGCCGACAATGAACGGACTGAGGATATTCCCTTCCATAAACTGCAGAATAAACACCGTAATCACCACAACAAGAACCGCCTTGACTGAGATCGTCATCGCAATTAACAACGCAGGAACAGCTCCGATGAAAGGGCCAAAATACGGGATGACATTCGTTACTCCAGAGATAAGGCCAAGTATCAGCGGATATGGAAGCCCAAATACCCAGAACGAAATGCCTGCAATCACGCCAAGAATCAAGCAGACCAAAAGCTGGCCGCGGATATAATCGCCAAGCGAATCATCCACATCCCGCAAAAAGGCGCTGCCCCGCTTTCTCCACGACTTCGGAGTCAAGTACCATACTGTCTTTTTCATTAACTCAATGTCCTTCACCATATAAAACACGAGAAAAGGGATTGTTGCAGCAATTAAGAAGTAATCAAGCACATTGCGGATCCCGCTGATCGCACCCTCGATCGTTCCCGCAAAAAACGCCTCCGTCTGGCGGATCATTTTATCTATACGGTGATGCATACCATCAGGCCAGTCATCCGTATGGTTATGCACATGAAGAAGAAGCCCGTTATACGTTTCGGCAAACATGGGTATATTTTCTGACAGATCCGTCAGCTGCACGATTAAAACAGGCACCCCTTTATACAACGCCCAGCCAATCCCGCCAAAAAAAAGAACATAAATGACCAAGATGCTCAAAGTCCTAGGCAATCCTTTGCCATGCAGCCATTCTGTGACCGGAAGCAATAAATAAGATATAAAAATAGAAATGATCAAGGGAATAAAGATCGTTTTTATGACGAGCCAAAAGGGTGACCATAACATATCAAGCATAAAAAAGACATAGACTGTTAACAGAACCAGCAAACAAATAGCCACCCACAACAAAAGCTGCACCGGTTTTTGGAGCATCTGCTTTCACCTCACCTATATCTTTTGAGGTTTACAAGGAATTATTCTTTATGTTTCTTTAGTCAGTCAGAAGTCATGGACATTTTTTCACTTTTAATTTTCAGAAAAGTTTGATCATTTACTTTTTGGTCAAATTTTCTGATAGGAGGATTGCGATGATCACATTTCAAAATGTAAACAAGCATTACGGAGATTTTCACGTGTTAAAACAAATTAATCTTCAAATCGAAAAAGGTGAAGTCGTTGTTATCATCGGCCCATCCGGTTCCGGTAAAAGCACATTGCTCAGATGCATCAACAGACTTGAGTCGATCAATGAGGGAGTGCTTACAGTAAACGGCACCGCCATTAACGACAGAAAAACTGATATCAATCAAGTGCGGCAAAATATCGGGATGGTGTTTCAGCACTTTCATTTATATCCGCATAAAACAGTGCTGCAGAACATCATGCTGGCTCCGGTAAAAGTGCTTAGACAATCACCTGAACAAGCAAAGGAAACGGCGCGGTACTATCTTGAAAAAGTCGGCATCCCAGACAAGGCTGACGCCTATCCTTCCCAGCTTTCCGGCGGGCAGCAGCAGCGTGTTGCCATCGCAAGAGGACTGGCGATGAAGCCGGAGGTCATGCTGTTTGACGAGCCGACATCAGCACTTGATCCTGAAATGATCGGTGAGGTGCTGGATGTCATGAAAACACTCGCCAAAGAAGGCATGACAATGGTTGTCGTGACACACGAAATGGGGTTTGCCAAAGAAGTTGCCGATCGGATTGTCTTCATTGACGAAGGAAAAATTTTAGAAGAAGCAGTGCCGGCTGAATTTTACGCGAACCCGAAGGAAGAACGGGCCCGCTTATTCTTAAGCCGTATTTTAAATCATTAAAACAGAAATGGGGGAGCTTGTATGAAAAAGATTTTTTCTTTAGCATTGATTTCTTTATTCGCTGTCATCTTGCTTGCCGCTTGCGGCAGCAAGGGATCAAACGGAGAAGCCTCAAAGGAGAGCAAAAAAGATACGCTAGCCGCCATTAAAGACAATGACAAAATTGTCTTCGGCGTAAAAACGGACACTCGACTGTTCGGTCTTAAAAATCCAAGCTCAGGTGAGATTGAGGGTTTTGATATTGATATTGCCAAACAAATCGCTAAAGACATTTTAGGTGATGAGAAAAAAGCTGAATTTAAAGAGGTCACCTCAAAAACAAGGATTCCTATGCTGCAAAACGGGGATATCGACGCCATTGTCGCCACAATGACGATCACTGAAGAACGAAAAAAGGAAGTTGACTTTTCTGATGTCTATTTCGAGGCCGGGCAATCGCTGCTCGTGAAAAAAGGCAGCAAAATCAAGAGTGTCGAGAATCTTGGCAAAGGCTCAAAAGTTCTTGCAGTAAAAGGCTCCACCTCCTCTCAAAACATTCGTGAAAAGGCGCCTGAAGCATCTGTTTTAGAATTTGAAAACTACGCAGAAGCCTTTACAGCCCTTAAATCGGGGCAAGGCGATGCCCTCACCACAGATAATGCGATTTTATATGGAATGGCTGATGAAAATAAAAATTATCAATTAACAGGAAAGCCTTTTACAGATGAGCCTTACGGGATCGCCGTGAAAAAAGGGCAATCTGCTCTCGCGAAAGAAATCAACGCTTCACTTAAAAAGATGAAGTCGGATGGCAGATACGATGAAATTTATAAAAAATGGATCAAAGAAGACCCAGCTGAATAACAACCATCCCGGGATGAGCAGGCGATGCTCATCCCAATTTGATAAGGAGTGAATAGGCAGATGAATGTGTCAATTCTTTTCGATAACTTCGGCATGTATATGGACGGTTTTTACCATACCTTGCTCGCAAGTGTTATCGCGCTGGCCGGCAGTTTTGTCCTCGGCGTTGCTGTAGCGGTTATGAGAATAACAGTCTTTAAGCCGCTGCAATGGTTCGGGACCGCATATGTAGAATTCATCCGCAACATCCCTCTTCTTTTAATTACCTTTGTTTTCTATTTCGGACTTCCAAACGCAGGCCTGAGGCTTGACGGTTTTCAAGCGGGAACGGTTGCTCTCACCATTTATACCTCTGCGTTTATCGCTGAAGCCATCAGAGCAGGCATCCAGTCTGTTTCAAAAGGGCAGATGGAAGCGGCACGCTCGTCAGGCTTTACCTACAGCCAAGCCATGCTCCATATCATTTTGCCGCAGGCAATCAAAATCGTCATTCCGCCTTTAGGCAATCAATTTTTAAACTTAGTCAAAAACTCTTCGATTCTTGGGGTTGTGGCCGGATTGGATCTTATGTACCAGGCTGATTTAGTCTCGTCGAGCACACTCGTTGTATTTGATGTTTATATTTTCGTGGCGCTTTTTTACTTAGTGCTGACGATTCCGCTTAGCATCGGTGTTAACTATCTGGAAAAACGGCTGGAAAAAAGCTATTGATAAGGAGTGAGTTACATTGGATTTCATCGGTGCTTATTCACAGGAGCATTTAGCGTTTTTATGGGATGGCTTTCTCGTCACCTTGTACGTTGCTTTCATCTCCATCATTCTGAGCTTTTTCTTCGGTTTAATCGCAGGCACCCTGCGTTATGCGAAAGTTCCCGTTCTTTCTCAATTGATTGCAGTTCTCGTTGAAACGATCAGAAACCTCCCCTTGCTGTTAATTATTTTCTTTACGTTTTTTGCCCTTCCGGAAATTGGGATTAAGCTTGAAATTACAGCTGCTGCAATTACAGCACTAACGATTTTTGAATCCGCTATGCTATCTGAAATTATCCGAAGCGGACTGAAATCAATTGACAAAGGACAAATTGAAGCGGCGCGCTCCTCCGGGCTGAGCTATACACAGACCCTGTTCTTTATCGTTATGCCGCAAGCGCTTCGCCGCATGGTTCCGCCCATCGTAAGCCAGTTTATTTCTTTATTAAAAGATACATCGCTCGCTGTTGTGATCGCCCTGCCTGAACTGATTCACAACGCGCAAATTATTAACGGCCAAAGCGCTGACGGCAGTTATTTTTTCCCGATCTTTTTACTTGCGGCCCTTATGTATTTCGCAGTCAACTACAGCCTTTCACTCGCAGCAAGACGCCTCGAGGTCCGGCAAACATAGAAAAGGATACTCTTTGGAGAGTATCCTTTTTGCATTAAAACATTTTCGTAATTCTTCTTCTCATCCGCTTCATGCTTCGATTATTCAGCATGTCAGATTGAGTCGCCATTCGGTACACGAGAGCTCCGGCACCCATTGCCAAAAGAGAAGTCATCGTCCGATTCATCCTGCGCATCTCCTTTCATGATTAAAAATTGATGCTGCGTTCATCCTCAGAAAACAAATCATCCAAGCTGCTTAACGTTCCGTCTTCTTCCACCTGATGAGTTGCAATCTTCCCTTTCGCCACTGTCAGTTCAATAAAACAGCCCCAGCAATAATATTGGTTCACGCCGATTTTGCCGATATCCTTACTTTTGCAATTCGGGCATATAAGCATACCTCACACCTCTATCCGTTCAGAACGATCTCGTCTTTCCGCACCTCGACAAGCGAATCCGCTCTTTGGATCTGGCGCTTGCTTCCCGCCAGGTCAGAAAAGAAACCGTCCGAAAGTTCATATGCTACGATTATGCCCCTGTCCAAACAAAAGTATACATCTTCCAGCATTCCCAATATATCGCCCTCTTGCGATTTCACAAGCTTCATCTTCATCTGCTCGTATGTGAAGCATAATTTCGGAAGAGGCAAAAGCTGTTCTGAACTGACCGAAGCCAATATGCGGTCATCAAGAATGGAAGAGATATCACACGCCCGTAATAGCGCATGATGATGATGCAAAAAGCGTTTTTGTGCAAGAATAAACCCAAGACAATCTCCTTTCAGAGAAAAACAAATATCGGAAATTGTCCCAAGATAACTAGAAGTTCGTTCTGAGTATACTGGGAATCCTTCTACTTCATGGCATGTTCTCAAAGTGTGATCAACCACCTTTTGTTGAACAGGCTTAGGTTTTGCTTTGCGCCTTAGACTCATACGATGAAATCAATTCCACTGCAAATGAAAAAACTCCCGCTTACACGGGAGCATTTTATTGCTGTTCTTCTTTCATAAAATCGAATGGTGTAATGCCTTCCATGCCAATGTTGGCGTCGTGTACGCTGAACGGGAGCTCTTTTTGCAAAGCCTCAAGCTCGGCATCCATTTCCTCAACCTGTACGGACAGCCTGTTTTTCAAGGAGGTCTGTCTGACAGTTGCATCATTATTTTTCACGCCCCACTCCAGCGCCTCCTCTTCCCCGCATAAAATGAGAAATTTCTTCGCTCTTGTAATCGCGGTATAAAGAAGGTTTCTTCTGAGCATTCTATAATAGCCTTTCACAACAGGCAAAACCACAATCGGAAATTCACTTCCCTGCGATTTATGAATAGAACAGCAATACGCATGGGTAAATTGATTAAAATCTTTTTTCGTAAACGTCATTTCATTGCCATCAAAAGAAACGACGGCCATGTCTTCTTTTTCTGTATTTTCCTTTGCATAAAATATCGACGTGATTTCGCCAATATCTCCGTTGAACACATTGTTTTCCGGCTGATTGACAAGCTGCAAAATTTTATCTCCGGTTCTGTAGACAACATCCCCGAACTTCAATTCTCTCCGTTTTTCTTTAGGAGGATTTAAAATGTCCTGCAGCATCACATTCAATTCATTAATGCCGGCTTTTCCTCTGTACATCGGAGCGAGGACCTGAATGTCCTTTGCTGTATAGCCTTTTTTCAATGCATTGGCGACAACCTTCTCAACTACTTCTTTGATTTGCGACCCGCCGCAGCGAATAAAGGAACGGTCCTTTGTCGGGGCAGTCAAATTATTCGGCAGCAATCCATTTTTCATCTGGTGGGCAAGCTCGACGATTGATGACCCCTCCGCCTGGCGATAGATGTCTGTCAGTCTCACAGTCGGAATCACCTGGGATGCCAGCAGGTCTCTGAGCACTTGTCCCGGACCCACGGATGGCAGCTGGTCTTCGTCTCCGACAATGATGATTTGTATATGATCAGGGATCGCCTTGAACAAATGATTCGCCAGCCATATATCAAGCATACTGGCTTCATCGATAATTAACAGCTTCCCTTCGATCGGCTGATCCTCTGTATGAGTAAAGCCTTCAGCGCCGTTCCAGCCAAGCAGCCTGTGTATCGTAACTGCAGGGAGTCCCGTTGATTCACTCATCCGTTTTGCTGCTCTCCCTGTCGGAGCGGCCAAAACAATCGGAAAAGCTTCATCCTTTTTATAAGCTGACGGATCTAGTGACACACCGTGAAGCTCTCCGTAGAGCTCGACAATCCCTCTGATTACCGTCGTTTTCCCTGTTCCCGGGCCGCCTGTTAAAAGAAGCATCGGCGAGGAAAGGGCTTTTTGAATCGCTTCCTTCTGGCTGGGGGCATACTGAACGTCCATCCGTTCTTCCAGTTCTCCCAACGCGAGCAAAAACTCTGATTCGGGAAACTGGTTCTCATATTCGGTTTGGCTAGCGATATGTTTCACACGCTTTGCAACGTTTTGTTCTGCGTAAAACAGCGAAGGAAAATAACAGCGGCCATCTTCTATGACAATGTCTTTATTTTCTCCAAGGGCAATAATTGCGTTAGCGGCATCCATTTCTGTAATGCGCTGCCCTTCCCTTGCTGACTGGTTTAACAGTGATTGAGTGTCGATGATCAGCTGTTCCGTTTCTATGTACGTGTGCCCCTCTGACAGACAAGTCGTTTCAAGCGTGTACAAAATAGCAGCTTTTACCCGCTCAGGATGATTACCCGAAAGACCCATTCTGCTGCCCAGCTCATCCGCTTTTCCAAACCCGATGCCTTCTACATCCTTCACAAGCTGATAAGGATTTTCCTGAATCTTTTCAAGCGTCTCGGATTCATAGGCTTGATAGATTTTCATAGACAGCTGCGGGCCAAAGCCAAACTGATTCAAGGAAATCATGATTTGCTCCAGTCCCTGATGCCGCTGCAATGCGCCAGCCAGCGTGTCTGCTTTCTTTTTTGAGAGTCTGGGAACATCATAAAGCACTGAAGCATCAGCCAATATTTTATTAATGGCGCTGTCGCCCAGCTTTTTCACAATTTCTTCAGCTGTTTTTTTGCCGATCCCCTCGAATAAATCACTCGATAAATATTGAATGATGCCTTCCTTAGTCGTTGGAATCTCCTTTTTGAAATGCTCCGCCTGAAATTGGAGCCCGAATTTTGGATGGGTTACGATCTTTCCGTAAAACGTGTAGGTCTCTTCTTCTTGAAGCGCAGGGAAGTAGCCCGTCACGGATACGGCTTTATCTTCAATGGCTTCGGAGGTCTCTGTGACTTTCACTTTCAGAACCGTATATAAATTGGTGTCATTATGATAGATGACTGTGTTGACTGTCCCTTTTAAATAGGGCTCTTCCTCCAGTTTAAGCTGATCCGGATGCTGCTGCACGAGCTGTCCCTCCTCCTGTGCCTGTTATGATGGATCAATCAGTTTTTTAGCATGAAGCGCAAGCATATGATCTGGCTGGATATCGATTGCCTTGTCCAGCATTTCCAGCGCTTTTTCTCGGTTTTCTTTATAAGCATAAGCGACACCGGCATTATAAAATGCATCTGCATGCCCCGGGTCTTGCTCTGTCACAGCTGCGAATTGGCTGAGCGCTTCGTCCAGCATGCCCTCGTTGGCTAAGCACATCCCGAATTGAAAACGCGCTTCCGTATCGTTTTCATTCAGTTCGACTGCTCTTTGTAAATATGGCAGTGCAAGCTTAGGCTGTTCGAGCTTGACAAGCACCGTTCCGAGCATGTAAAACAGGTCGCCGTTTTCCATCCCCGCACGAAGCGCTTTTTCAAACATGTCTTTGGCTTCTTTGTACATTTCTTTTACAACATAGACATTTCCTGCTCCATAATAAGCAGTGGCTGCGCTATTGTCTAATTCAAGCGCTTTATCATAAAACGCAAGCGCACGTTCCAGCTCGTTTACGGATGAAAGCAGGTTGGCAAAATTGATATACGGAATCGCGTCTTCTTTATTTTCTTCAATCGCTTTTGTAAATGCCTCTGCCGCTTTCTCGTAATCGCCTTCCTGCATCGCCTCTATACCGAGTTGATTATAATCCACCGATCATCTTCCTTTCATTAAAAAACCCCAACTCAGTGTTGAGGTTTTTCATCTTTTATACGTACCACAATTTTGTTCCGTCTTTGTACACATCATCAATTGTCCCGCCGCCAAGGCATTCTTCGCCGTCATAGAAGACAACGGCTTGTCCCGGCGTTACAGCGCGGACTTGTTCATCAAAGATGACTTCCGCTTCACCTTCGCCAGTCATGCGCACTGTTACTTTATGATCCTCTTGGCGGTAACGGAATTTAGCCGTGCAGGAAATCTCTTCGCCCTTCATGATATCCGAACGTACCCAGCTGATATTTGTTGCTGTGATTTTGTCGGAATATAAAAGCGGGTTATGGAACCCTTGATCTACGTAGAGGATGTTCTTTTCAAGATCTTTGCCTACCGCAAACCACGGCTCGCCGCTTCCGCCGATGCCAAGGCCGTGACGCTGTCCGATCGTATAGTACATCAACCCGTCGTGGCGGCCTTTTACTTCGCCGTCCATCGTCATCATATCGCCAGGCTGTGCAGGGAGATATTGGCTGAGAAACGTTTTGAAGTTGCGTTCGCCGATAAAGCAGATGCCTGTACTGTCTTTTTTCGTCGCTGTTGCAAGTTCTGCTTCTTTGGCAATTTCACGCACACGGCTTTTTTGAAGTTCGCCGATCGGGAACATGACTTTGCTCAGCGTATCTTCTGTCAGCTGATTCAGGAAGTACGTTTGATCCTTGTTTTCATCAATGCCGCGCAGCATTCTGACTTTTCCGCCGCTTCTGTCTACTCTTGCATAGTGGCCAGTCGCTAAATAGTCGGCGCCAAGTGACAATGCATGCTCCAAAAAGGCCTTGAATTTAATTTCTTTGTTGCACAATACATCCGGGTTTGGTGTTCTGCCTGCTTTATATTCATCAAGGAAGTATTGAAATACCTTCTCATAATATTGCTTTTCAAAGTTTACGGCATAATACGGAATTCCGATTTGGTTGCAGACGCGGATCACATCTTCATAATCCTCTGTCGCCGTGCAAAAACCGTTTTCGTCCGTATCATCCCAGTTTTTCATAAAGATTCCGATTACATCATAGCCCTGTTCTTTTAACAGCAGGGCCGCCACAGATGAGTCTACTCCGCCGGACATGCCGACGACGACTCTTGTATCCTCCGGCCGTTTTTCCATTTCATTCACTCCAATTACTACGCCGCCTTATTATGTCAGCCGTTTGACAACGTCGGCCACATGTTTGGCAGCAGTTTTCACTTGCTCAGCCGTATTGCCGAGGCCGAAGCTGATTCGAATAGAGGACGTCAGCCGGTCACTCTCTTCGCCGAACATAGCAGTCAGAACATGTGACGGCAGGACTGAACCGGCCGTGCACGCTGAACCGCTGGAGACAGCGACACCAGCCATATCAAGATTAACCAGCAGCGCTTCCACTGACACACCGGGGAAATAAAGATTCAGAACATGCGGCAGACTATGCTCTTTGTCCCCGTTGACCTCGAATGCCACACCTGCATCTCTAAGCGTGTCGGCAAAGATTGCTTTAAAAGATTGATACTTCTCGTTTTTTTCGTCACGTTCTTCACTTGACAGCTTGATCGCTTCTTTCAGCCCGACAATGCCTGGAACATTTTCCGTTCCGGCACGGCGTTTTCTTTCTTGCTCTCCTCCGAATAAAAGGGGTGAAAGCTTCACATCTTTACTAGCATATAAAAAGCCTGTCCCTTTTGGCCCGTTGAGCTTGTGCCCGGAAACAGACAGAAGGTCAATATGGCTGTTTTTCACGTCAATTGGCAGCAACCCGAATGCCTGAACAGCATCGGTATGAAAATAAGCTTTGTGTTCCTTTAACAGCTCACCGATTTCTTCGATCGGCTGCACTGTTCCAACTTCATTATTTCCATACATCACTGTCACAAGGATTGTATCATCACGCAGTGCTTCTTTCACCTGTTTTGCACTGACTCTTCCATTTTGGTCAACGTCCAGATACGTTATGTCAAATCCGTCTTCCTCAAGTTTTTCACATGTGTGAAGCACGGCGTGATGCTCAATTTTTGTTGTGATGATATGTCTGCCAAGATCTTTTCTTGCAAGTGCGGTTCCCATGATCGCCAAGTTATCAGCTTCCGTTCCCCCGCTTGTAAAAATGATCTCCTGCTCTGCCGCTCCGATTTCTGCTGCGATCTGCGCTCTTGCTTCATCCACCCATTTTCGAGATTCTCTGCCAAATGAATGAATACTGGAGGGATTACCGAAACTGCCGGAGAAGTGCGGTATCATTTTTTCCAGCACGCGCTCATCCATCGGAGACGTTGCGGCATGATCTAAATAAATCCGTTCCATTATGTTTACACCTCTGATCTAAATATAGAACATATAAGCTTCTTGCTCTCCGTCTGTATAGCTGGCAAGATCCTCTAATGTTGTACTGTCCAAAACCTCTTTTACAGCATCCCGGATGCGAATCCAGAGCTCACGCTTGGCAGGCTCCTCATCTTCCAGCACTTCAACAGGGCTGATCGGCCCCTCAAGCACACGGATAATATCTCCCGCGGTAATGGCATCCGGCTCACTGCCTAATACATATCCGCCATATGCGCCTCTGATGCTTTTCACTAAACCGGCATTTCTGAGCGGCGATACCAGCTGCTCCAAATAATGCTCGGACAAATTATTCGTCTGTGCGATGCTTTTTAATGAAGTCGGGCCTTCACCGTGCTTTTTTGCAAGCTCGATCATAATGGTGAGCCCGTATCTTCCCTTAGTTGATATTTTCAACATGAACACCTCTGTTATTTCATGATTTTCCACATTTATAATGGTAATTTCTATATGTTTCGTCCGTTTATTATCTTATAGACCAACTGTTATTATAACATACCTTCAGCGAATTTTCATTGAGGCAGAAGGAAAGGGGCCTTTACCCTTTTCTAATGTACGGTTTTCCGTTACCCTGTAATTAAGTAAGGAGAGATGATAGATGAAGCCATTGGCATATCGGATGCGTCCTACAAAAATAGAGGATATTATCGGCCAGCAGCATCTGGTGGCTGAAGATAAAATTATTGGCAGAATGGTCCAGGCAAAACATTTGTCATCCATGATTTTGTACGGGCCGCCCGGAATTGGAAAAACATCAATCGCAACAGCAATCGCCGGTTCAACAAGTATTGCTTTTCGAAAGCTGAATGCTGTCATTAACAATAAAAAAGATATGGAAATCGTAGCTCAGGAAGCCAAGATGTCCGGCCAAGTGATTTTGATTCTGGATGAAGTCCACAGGCTGGATAAAGGAAAACAGGATTTTCTATTACCCTATTTAGAAAACGGAATGATCATTTTGATCGGAGCAACGACGGCTAACCCGTATCATGCCATTAATCCGGCGATCAGAAGCCGGACCCAGATTTTTGAGCTTGAACCGTTAACACCTGATCTGATTAAACAGGCACTGGAACGTGCGCTCCATGATGAGCATCGGGGCCTTGGCACCTATTCTGTATCCATTGATGATCAGGCGATGGAGCATTTTGCCCACGGATGCGGAGGAGATGTCCGCTCCGCTTTAAATGCGCTTGAGCTTGCCGTGTTGTCAACGAAGGAGTCAGCAGACGGTGAAATTCACATTACATTAGAAACCGCGGAAGAATGCTTGCAGAAAAAAAGCTTTTCTCACGATAAAGATGGTGACGCGCATTATGATGTACTGTCCGCTTTTCAAAAATCGATCCGCGGCTCTGATGCCAACGCTGCTCTTCACTATTTGGCTAGATTAATTGAAGCCGGTGATCTGGAGAGCATCGCAAGACGATTGCTTGTTATCGCCTATGAAGATATCGGTTTAGCAAGCCCGCAAGCCGGTCCTAGAGTGCTGAATGCTATTCAGACCGCTGAGCGAGTCGGGTTTCCTGAAGCGCGAATCCCGCTGGCCAACGCAGTTATTGAGCTTTGCCTCTCACCGAAATCAAACTCTGCCATTCTGGCAATCGATGAGGCCCTGGCAGATATCAGAGCCGGAAAAATTGGTGATGTCCCGAAGCATTTAAAAGACGCGCATTATAAAGGAGCTCAGGAATTAGGAAGAGGAATCGACTATAAATACCCGCACAATTACGACAACGGTTGGGTCGAACAACAATACCTCCCTGATCCTCTGAAAAATAAGCAATACTATAAGCCGAAACAGACTGGAAAATTCGAATCCGCCTTAAAGCAGGTGTACGATAAATTAATGAAAAGAAAATAAAACAAAAACAGCCTTGATCATCAAGGCTGTTTTTATGCATTATTTATCCTTCACACGTTTGATCTCAATGTCTTTCAAAAGATCCATGACAACATGGCCGCCCATAATCAAACCTGCAACTGACGGCACAAAAGCATTAGAGGAAGGCGGCATTTTTGCTTTACGGATTTTCGCTTCGTCATTTCCCACTTCTTTTCTGACATCTTCCCGAATGACAATCGGGCTTTCATCAGAGAAAATCACTTGGACGCCTTTTTTGATACCCTCCTTGCGTAATTTCGTACGGACGACCTTCGCAATTGGATCAGTGTGCGTTTTTGAGATATCAGCGATTTGGAAGCGTGTCGGATCCGTTTTATTTGCAGCACCCATGCTGGAGATGAGCGGAATATCCCGTTTTAGACATTCTTTCATTAAATGTATTTTATAACAAATGGTGTCTGACGCATCAATGACATAGTCAAGATCATAGTCAAAAAATTGCTCATACGTTTCCTCCGTATAGAACATTTTTAACGCGATCACTTCGCACTTCGGGTTAATGTCTGCGATCCGCGCCTTCATTAAATCAACTTTCGGCTGTCCGACAGTTGAAAGCAGCGCGTGAAGCTGACGGTTTACATTTGTAATGTCGACATCATCTTTGTCGACAAGCAGAATGCGGCCGACGCCTGACCGCGCGAGAGCTTCCGCCGCGAACGATCCGACTCCCCCGACTCCAAGCACAGCAACTGTGCTGTTTTTCAGCGTTTCAAGGCCTTCTTTTCCGATAGCTAATTCATTGCGTGAAAACTGGTGTAACAAGAACCTCACTCCACATTCGTATTCTGGTTTCATCTATAAAATGGCTGATCCATGAGCAGCCGTTTTTTCTGCGCACAAAAAATAAAGTCCCAATAGTGCCGTTGCAGCTTTCCTTTGTTTTGAACCCGCTCTCAGCAGGTGGGTGCCCTCTTTTAAATCTTGTAAGTCCTCTTTACCGAATGAAAAGAGGCATGTACGCCATTTAAAAATGCGGGCTCCCAAATCAAAAAAATGTTCGGTCAAAACTAGGTGTACAACTAACACATCAGGACTTTATTTAACTTGTCAAAATCATATCACAGACGATTTTGATTTTCAAGAATCGAACTGCACATTCAGTTCTTAACTTTTTTCTTGATAGAAAGATGAAGCTCGTCAAGCTGGGCGTCGCTTACTTCGCCTGGCGCTTCTGTCATCAGGCAGCTTGCACTTGCCGTTTTCGGGAATGCAATCGTATCTCTCAGGTTCGTACGTCCAGCGAGAAGCATAACGAGACGGTCTAAGCCAAGTGCGATTCCGCCGTGCGGAGGAGCGCCGTATTCAAATGCTTCCAGCAGGAATCCGAACTGTTCAGCCGCTTCTTCTGGTGAGAAGCCGAGAAGCGCAAACATTTTTTCCTGAATATCCTTTTCGAAAATACGGATTGAACCGCCGCCAAGCTCATAGCCGTTTAAGACGAGGTCATAAGCTTGTGCTTTCATGTCTTCAGGCGCTGTTTCAATCAGCTCAAGGTCTTCGCGGACAGGCATTGTGAACGGATGGTGCGCTGCGTAAAAACGGCCTTCTTCCGGATCATGCTCTAATAGCGGCCAGTCGATGACCCATAAGAAATTGAACAATTTTTCGTCAATCAGCCCGCGCTCTTTCCCAAGCTTTAAGCGCAGGGCGCCGAGTGATGCGGCCACAACTTCGAATTGATCCGCTCCGAACAGCAGCAAATCACCTTCAGCAGCATCAAGTGCTTCAATCAGCTTAGACTGCTTTTCTTCATCAAAGAATTTAGCGATCGGGCCTTTCACTCCGTCTGCCTCAACCTTCACCCAGGCAAGCCCTTTTGCCCCGTAGTTTGCAGCAAAAGCGCCAAGAGCGTCGATGTCTTTTCTGGAGTAATCGCCGGCACCGCCTTTTACATTGATGGCTTTGACCACGCCGCCGTTTGCTACAGCTGATGAGAACACTTTAAATTCCGTATCCTTTACAATGTCAGACACATCCGTCAAAAGCATGTCAAAACGCGTATCCGGTTTATCAGACCCGTACTTGTTCATTGCTTCGTCATACGTCATTCGAGGAAGAGGAAGCTTAAGTTCCTCACCTTTTGTTTCACGCATAACCTTTGCCATCATCTCCTCAGCCAATGACATAATGTCTTCCTGGCTCATAAAGGACATTTCAATATCAATTTGCGTAAACTCAGGCTGGCGGTCCGCACGCAAGTCTTCATCGCGGAAACAGCGGGCAATTTGATAATATCGTTCAATGCCTGATACCATCAGAAGCTGTTTAAATAGCTGCGGGGACTGCGGCAGCGCGTAGAACTCACCTTCGTGCACACGGCTCGGCACCAAGTAGTCACGTGCGCCTTCAGGCGTGCTTCCTGTTAAAATCGGCGTTTCAATATCAAGAAACCCATTTTCATCTAAAAAGCTGCGAACAGCTTTCGTCACGTTATGGCGCAGCTGCATCGTCTGGAACATAGCCGGTCTGCGCAAATCTAAGTAACGGTGTTTTAAACGAACGTCCTCTGACACTTCTTCAGCTTGATCAGAAATCGCAAATGGGGGTGTCTTTGCAGCATTTAATACGTTCACTCCATCAGCATGTATTTCGATCGCGCCTGTTTTCAAATTCGGATTAACTGTTCCCTCTTCACGCGCCACCACTTTTCCTTGAATATCAAGCACGTATTCATTTCTGATGCCTTCCGCAACAGCAAGCGCTTCTTTTGACACATCAGGGTTAAAAACGACTTGAACAATTCCCGTACGGTCACGCAAGTCAATAAAAATCAATCCGCCGAGGTCTCGTCTTTTTTGGACCCAGCCTTTCAGCGTTACAGATTCGCCAATTGCTTTTTCAGTTATATCACCGCAATAATATGTTCTTCCAAACAATGCGTTTCACTCCTTATCCCTTTTGGTTTGCCTTCATCACATGTATAAATTCATCAAGTGCCACTTCAATCTGTTCGCCAGTCTGTGCATCCTTTACATTGATTTTGTTTTGGGCAAGCTCATCTTCACCCAAAATCCCAATAAATCTGGCATTTAAGCGATCAGCTGTTTTAAACTGGCCTTTCATTTTCTTATTTTCATAATCGATTTCACTGGAAATGCCTGCTTCTCTCAGTTTGTACACCAATGAAACAGAATAATCCTTTGCTTTTTCGCCGAGTGTGACGATATAGCAGTCGATTCCCTTATCAACAGGCAGCTCTCTTTTTTCAGCATCAATTGCGGCAAGCAAGCGTTCGATGCTCATCGCAAATCCGATGCCCGGTGCTTCAGGTCCGCCGATCTGTTCGACAAGCCCGTCGTAGCGTCCGCCGCCGGCAAGTGTCGTAATCGCGCCAAAGCCCTCCGCATTGCTCATAATTTCAAATGCGGTGTGGTTGTAATAATCCAGCCCTCTCACAAGGTTCGGATCGATTTCATACGAAATGCCAAGATCATTTAAGTATTGTTTCACTTTGTCAAAATAAGCGGCCGATTCATCGTTTAAATACGTCAAAATTGAAGGCGCTGATTTCATCAGCTCATGATCTCGGTCTTTTTTGCAGTCCAAGATTCTAAGCGGGTTCGTGTGCAGTCGGGACTGGCAGTCTGAACAAAATTCTTCGATGCGAGGCTCGAAGTGTTTCACGAGCGCTTCTCTGTAGCTTTTGCGGCTATCTTGATCGCCGAGACTGTTTATGACAAGCTTAACGTTTTCTAAACCTGCTTTTTCATAAATACTCATCGCAAGCGCCATTACTTCAGCGTCGATTGCAGGGTCTTTCGAACCAATCGCTTCAATTCCAAACTGATAAAACTGGCGGTAACGGCCCGTCTGAGGACGTTCATAACGGAACATCGGCCCGACATAATAAAGCTTTGTCGGCTGTACAGGATTTGCGAACAGCTTGTTTTCATTAAAGGCGCGAACCGCAGCAGCTGTTCCCTCCGGACGAAGCGTCAGGCTTCTGCCTTTGCGGTCCTCGAAGGTATACATTTCTTTTTGTACGATATCCGTTGATTCTCCGACGCCTCTGGCAAACAGTTCTGTATGCTCAAAAATCGGTGTGCGGATTTCTTTATATTGATAAGTGCGGCAAATGTCTCTCATAATTTGTTCAACATACTGCCAGCGATCTGATTCTCCAGGCAGAATATCCTGTGTTCCTCTCGGAATGTTATATCCCATAGGTAGACCTCCTTATGTATTCCTTATAAAATATCCAATGATCGTTAATGATGAAAATGAAAAAAACTCCCGCCCCTACTATACATGATAGTAGGGACGAGAGTTATACCCGTGGTGCCACCCTAGTTGGAATACGTTCATATTCCCGCTCGATCCTTTAACGCAGGTTCACGTTCACTGCCTAATGGCGTTATTCACGCGTTCAGCAGGAAACCTCCGGAGTGTTGTTTCGAGAAAGACGCAATGGGATCCGCTTTCAGCCTAGGGCGGGTTCCTCTCTAATCATGCAATCTGACCTACTCTTCTCCATTATTGGTTCGAATCTTTCATCATTTGCTATGTACTCAATTTCTATTATAATAATGGGATTGGGGTTCTCTGTCAAGCTTTATTCCGGTTGTTTTTCCTCAGCGCTGCTTCTTTGGACATAAGACCAAATTCAGATGCTGTTTCCGTAAGATAACCAGTCGTATCGGGATCTGCGTGATCGCTGTAATGCAGATTCGCTTCACCGTCGTGAAATGCACGTCCCATTTTTGGATGATATTTCATGATTTGCACACCTTTTTGATTGTATTTACGCTTAGTATAAACAAATCATTTTATTTTTATTTAAAAATCAGAAAGGACTTTACGATATTAAACAAGAATGCTTTTTTAATGATCATCAGAAAGGAGGACACAATGAACAAGAAATACTTTGTCCTTATTGTATGTATTATTTTCACCGCAGCGCTATTCCCGACCTTTTCATCCGTTACAGCTGCTCAAGGAGAAGCGGTCATCGCAACAGATGAAATGAACGTCAGAAGCGGCCCTGGGCTTAGCTACGGCATTACAGCGGAAGTAAAAAAGGGAGAACGCTATCCAATTTTAAAGGAAGATGGAGACTGGGTGCAGATACAGCTTGGTTCCGGAGAAAAGGGCTGGGTAGTCTCCTGGCTTATTACAAAGGAAGACCAGGCCAGCACAAGCTCCTCAGGAAGCAGTGACACTGTGACATCAACAGACCCCGATCTGCGGATGAGAAGCGGCCCGGGCACTTCCTACGAAGTCATCGGCAAATTCCCGCAAGGCAGCCAAGCATCTGTCATTGATAAAGATTCGGGCTGGATCAAGATATCCTATCACAGTGCCACCGGGTGGGTATCATCTGAATATGTCACATCAGGAGGCAGCAGTTCAGCGTCTGATGAGAGTGACCAAACCGAGGATTCCGGTGCGTCAACGACGGGCACAGTCGGTGTTTCTTCGCTAAATGTAAGAGCCTCCGCCTCACATGACGCGGCAATTATAACAAAACTTGATCGCGGAACGAAACTGACGGTTCTCAACGAGAAAAATGGCTGGGCTCACATTGAGGTGAACGGGCTAAAAGGCTGGGTTGCAAGCCATTACCTTTTGACTAGTTCTGTTCCAGCTGATGATTCAGCAAATGCCGGCAGTTCATCCTCCGCTAAAAAAGCCTATATCATGTACGGAGGAACGAATCTAAGAAGTGATGCGTCAACATCAGCTTCGATCGTTGAGCGCGCTGCCAAAGGAGATTCATACACCATTACCGGTTCAAAGGGAAGCTGGTATGAAATAAAGCTTGATAACGGGCAGACTGCTTATGTAGCCAATTGGGTGGTCCAAACGTCTAAAAGCGCAGAAGAAGCAGGTGAACCGCCAGTCTCTGATTCCCCGTCTGGAAACGGCTCTCTAAACAATAAAACGATTATTGTTGACCCGGGACATGGAGGAAAAGACAGCGGAACGATCGGGTATTCGGGGAAATTCGAGAAAAACCTGACGATCAAAACGGCAAAACTGCTCGCCAGCAAACTTAGATCGGCTGGAGCGGATGTATATGTGACACGCCAGGATGATACCTTTGTCAGCCTGCAGTCACGGGTCTCTACCTCTCACTACCGTAACGCTGACGCCTTTATCAGCATTCATTATGACAGCTATGCGGATACCTCTACAAGAGGCAGTACAGCATATTACTACAGTCCTGCCAAAGATCAGGAACTCGCATCAGATGTCCACTCAGAAGTGGTGAAGCGTTCTTCCATTCCAGACCGCGGCGTATTATTCGGAGATTATTATGTGCTCCGGGAAAACAGACAGCCCGCTATGCTGTACGAGCTGGGATATGTAAGCCATCCGCAGGAAGAAGCCATTGTACATAGCAATTCATACCAAGAAAAAGTAACAGATGGGATCGAAAGCGGATTAGAGAAATACTTCCAATAAAAAAAGCTGCCTTTTGGCAGCTTTTTTTATTTTGAATCCATAATGAGCGTGACCGGTCCGGAGTTTGTAAGCTGAACATCCATCATTGCTCCAAACGTTCCGGTCTCCACTTTGATTCCTTTTTCACGAAGCAGGTCATTCCATTTTTCATAAAGACCTAAAGCTTTATCAGGTTTGGCCGCGTTCATGTAGTTCGGCCGGCGCCCTTTTTTCGTATCTCCATAAAGCGTAAACTGTGAGACGGATAAAATCTCTCCTCCTATATCTACAAGAGACAGATTCATTTTCCCTTCACTGTCATCGAAAATACGGAGATTGACAACTTTATCGGCTAAATAAGCTGCATCATCTTCTGTATCATCGTGAGTGATGCCGACCAGCACCATAAGGCCTTGTCCAATTTGGCCGACAACCTCTTCGTCCACTGTAACGCTTGCTTCTGTTACTCGCTGAACAACTAATCTCATTTTCTAACCCCTTTAGTTCATGACGCGGCGCACAGAGTAGATATCTCTAATCTGTTTAATACGCTCGACGACTTTGTGCAAGTGATTGATATTCTGGATAAAAATCGCCATATGGATGGTTGCCACTTTATTGCGATCCGATTTGCCAGAGACAGATGAAATATTTGTTTTCGTTTCATTCACTGCCTGGAGCACCTCGTTCAGCAATCCGCGGCGGTCATACCCAAGAATCTCTATCTCAACATTGTATTCCTTGCGCTTTTGAACTTGTGACTCATGCTCCCACTCTACCGGGATCAGCCGCTCTTGGGCTTCATTCGTTTTGACATTCGGACAGTCTTCGCGATGGACCGAAACCCCTCTGCCTTTTGTGATAAAGCCGACAATATCATCACCTGGCACAGGATTGCAGCATTTTGATAAACGGACAAGGAGGTTGTCGATGCCCTTGACACGAACGCCAGCTTCCCGTTTTCTTCCTTGCGGGTATGGCTTAGGTTCCCCAGTGACTTCCTGAACGATCTTTTCCTGTTCTTCCTGATCGCGCTGCTTTCTCTCTTTTTCTGTTAGGCGGTTCGCCACCTGCAGAGCCGTAATGCCGTTGTAACCGACCGCCGCGTACATATCCTCTTCATTTGAGAAATTAAATTTGTCAGCAACCTTTTGAATATTCTCCGGCGTTAAAACATCCTTCAATTCAAAATCCAGGTTTTTAATTTCTTTTTCGACCAGCTCACGGCCTTTTTCGACATTTTCTTCACGCCGCTGTTTCTTAAAGAATTGACGGATTTTATGCTTCGCTTGGGATGTTTGGGCAAGCTTCACCCAATCCTGGCTCGGGCCGTAGGAATGCTTAGAGGTGAGAATTTCAACGATATCACCTGTCCGAAGCTTATGGTCAAGCGTAACCATTTTTCCGTTTACTTTGGCACCGATTGTTTTATTGCCGATTTCAGAGTGAATCCGGTAAGAAAAGTCAATCGGAACAGAACCGGACGGAAGCTCGATTACATCTCCTTTTGGCGTAAAGACATACACCATATCAGAGAACAAATCAATTTTGAGCGATTCCATAAATTCTTCTGCATCTGTCGATTCATTTTGAAATTCTAAAATTTCACGGAACCAAGAAAGCTTTTTCTCAAAGGTTGCACCTTCATTGGCTGCTTTCCCTTCTTTATAAGCCCAGTGAGCCGCAACCCCGTATTCCGCTATTTCATGCATTTCAAAGGTGCGGATCTGCACTTCAAGCGGATCGCCTTTAGGCCCAATAACCGTTGTATGAAGCGATTGATACATATTCGGCTTCGGCATTGCGATATAATCTTTGAATCTGCCGGGCATCGGTTTCCAGCATGTGTGAATGATGCCAAGCACCGCGTAGCAGTCTTTTATGCTATTCACAAGAATACGGACAGCCAGCAAATCGTAAATTTCATTGAATTGCTTGTTTTGCAGCACCATTTTTCGATAAATGCTGTAAATATGTTTCGGACGTCCCGAGAAGTCAGCCTTGATATTTACTTCTTCGACACGTTTCTTCACTTCATTGACAACCTCATCGACATAAAGCTCACGTTCTGCACGTTTCTTCTTCATGAGGTTGACAATTCTGTAATATTGCTGAGGGTTCAAATAACGGAGCGCCGTATCTTCCAATTCCCACTTAATTTTTGAAATCCCGAGACGATGCGCCAAAGGAGCAAAAATTTCCAGCGTTTCATTGGAGATTCTCCGCTGTTTTTCCTGAGGCAGATGTTTCAGTGTCCGCATATTGTGAAGACGATCCGCCAGCTTGATCAATATGACCCTGATATCTTGAGCCATAGCGACAAACATTTTGCGATGATTTTCCGCCTGCTGTTCCTCTTGAGATTTATATTTAATTTTGCCGAGTTTCGTTACGCCGTCTACAAGCATTGCCACTTCTTCGGAAAATGCTTCTTTCAGGTCATCGAGCGTCACATCTGTATCTTCCACGACATCGTGCAAAAATCCGCCCGCGATTGTGGAAGGGTCCATTTCAAGATCAACGAGTATCCCCGCAACCTGAATCGGATGAATAATATATGGCTCGCCCGATTTGCGGTATTGCTCGCGATGAGCATCTTCAGCGTACAGATATGCTTTTTCGACAAATGCGATATGCTCATCAGATAGATAGCTGCGCGCTTTATCTATAACTTGCTCGGCAGTCAATACTTGTTCGTTCGCCATGGAATCACCTTTTTTAAAATGTAAACTGTATTGTAGTTTATTATCAAGAAAAAAACGAAAGATGTAAAGAGCAGAAGTTCAAATAGCCAAATATTATATAAAATAAATGCAAAACAATAGGAAAAAAGCACCCTGACATGGAGTGCTTTTTCGTTATGCGGTTATCCTTAGTATTTCATCAATGTTAAGATGTCGTAATCTTCGAGCTTATTTCTGCCGTCAAGGTAAGAAAGCTCGATTAAGAAAGCGATACCAGCAACAACGCCGCCAAGTTCTTCAACAAGTTGGATTGTCGCTTCAATTGTGCCGCCTGTCGCAAGCAGGTCATCTGTAATAAGCACACGCTGACCAGGCTTAATCGCATCTTTGTGGATCGTTAATACGTCTTTTCCATATTCCAAGCCATAATCCACTTTGATTACTTCACGAGGCAACTTGCCTTCTTTGCGGACCGGCGCAAAACCTACGCCAAGCGCGTAAGCAACGGGACAGCCGATAATAAAGCCGCGCGCTTCAGGGCCAACGACCAAATCAATTTGCTTTTCTTTCGCATATTCAACAATTTGATCTGTGGCATAGCGGTATACATCGCCTTTATCCATCAGTGTCGTAATATCTTTAAATTGCACGCCCTCTTTCGGGTAATCCGGTACAATTGTTACGTATTGTTTTAAATCCATCTGTTTTATGTCCTCCTCGTACTTTCATAAGCCTCTGAATCTTGTTTCATCAGCTTATTCAGCCATTCCTTCAGCTCTTCAGCAGAAGAATAATTCAGCTTTTGATCCAGTTCCATCAGCTGCTGTTTCGCCTGATATGTTTGTGAGTCTGTTAAGTCGCGTTTCTTTGCTCCGCTCACAACAGACAGCACACCATTCTCTATTTTAACAAAACCGAGATCAAAAAACACCTTTGTCATGAAATTGATTGTTTCAACGGACCAGCCTTTATGTTTTGCAAGCTCTGAACCGTGTTTTTTCACGTCAAAAGCGCCTCTTTTCAGCAAGAACGCATAATACCATTTAAAGTGGTCTCTTGCGGGAAAAGTTGATAAAAAGTGGTCCTCATGATTGAGAAAAATAAAATATATCCGCTCGGGCGCCTTGCCTTCCAGCAAACGTGCGAGCATGTCCAGCGAAGGCGGCGGATCCAGTAATACAATATATGCACCATCGAGGTCAAACGCCTTTGCTTGATCTTTAGAACTGATGACGTGCACTTCTCGGCGAAGGTCTTCAGTTTGAAGTAATGTTGTTGAGTCTTCTTTGAAAGAGACAATGGCCCGTTTAGCAGATGGAAGGACGGAAACTGTGTCTTCCCACGTCCGTTTTCCCCTTAAATCAAACAGCTGCCATTCAGAAACAGCGGCATCCTTTATCATAAGCTGCGGCTTTTTTCGATTGTTCCATTCGTTGATTGACATCTCACCGACAATAGAAATTCTTGAACCCGGTACGATGCCTTCTTCAAGCTCGCCTTTATTAAAACCGACGCAATCAAGCTGGGACGACTCGTTTCTGATCGTCATTTTGACATGAGTTTTATTTGCCCCTATCTTGCGGACATCTTCCAGTACTGCGTTTTCTACGAGAACGTGCGGTTTCGGGTTCAGCATGCCAAAAGGAGACAGCATGTTCATTTCTGCGATGCTTTCAACTGTAATGTCTTCGACGCCGCAGACAAGGTCGACTTCCTGTACGGGAATAAAATCCTCTTCCGTAAGCGTATTGTCCGCTATTTCATTCAGCCTGCTTCGCAAATCCGGCACATCTTCGGCTTTCAGCGTCATCCCCGCAGCCATTGGATGGCCGCCGAAATGAGGAAGAATATCTCTGCATTCAGAAAGGCTCTCAAATAAATTAAATCCTCTGATGCTTCGGGCCGAACCTTTAGCGATTCCCTTTTCTTCATCAATGCCAAGAACAATGGCCGGTCGGTAGAAACGGTCCACAAGCTTTGAAGCCACAATCCCGACGACTCCCGGGTTCCATCCGGCTTTGGCCACGACAATTGCAGTTTGATCGAGCCCTTGCTGTTCAACCATTTCAATCGCTTCATCCGTCATTTTGCTGACCATTTTTTGGCGCTCTTTGTTCAGCTGGTCAATTTCTGCGGCAAGCTCTTCCGCTTCAAACGAATCCTCTGACATAAGCAAATGAACAGCGGGATCTGCCTGTTCGATTCTTCCGACGGCATTCAGCCTTGGTGCGAGCTGAAATCCGACAGTTTCTTCGTTCGCTTCTCCGATGTCTCCGCCTGACAGCTTAATCAGCTCTTTTAAGCCGAGCCGATTTGTCCGTCGAAGCCTTTCAAGTCCTAGTGTTGCAATTAATCTGTTTTCGTCATGCAGCGGGACTAGATCGGCAATGGTGCCGATAGCCGCCAGGTCAAGCAGTTCATCAGGAAGTTCACCCAATAAAGCGTGGGCAAGCTTAAACGCGACTCCAACCCCGGCAAGCTCTTTAAACGGGTAAGTGCAGCCAGGCTGCTTCGGGTGGACGATCGCATGGACATCCGGAAGCTCCGGTCCCGGTTCATGATGATCGGTAATGATGACATCCAGTCCGAGTTCCTTTGCCACCTTCGCTTCATGCACAGCGGCAATTCCTGTATCAACCGTAATGATCAAAGAGAAGCCCCGTTCTTTAATCGAACGAAACGCCTGTTCATTAGGTCCATATCCTTCTTTAAAACGGTCAGGTATATAAAAATCAACTTGAGCCGACAGTTTTTGCAGCGTGTGAAGCATTACTGACGTACTTGTAACCCCATCGGCGTCATAATCGCCATATATCATAATCTTTTCTTGTTGTGAAATCGCCTGTTTTATTCGATCTGCCGCTTCTTTCATGCCTTTCATTTCAAAAGGATCATAAAAATCGGCATCCTTTGTATGTAAAAACAGCCTAGCGCTTTCTGCCGTATCAAAGCCTCTTTTTACAAGCAGGGACGCAACAAGAGGTGTTATATGCAATTGTTCTGTGAGTGATTTGACCTTATCCTGATCTGGTCGCTGGATTTCCCATCGCATTTTTGACGCTAACATAAATTCACCCCTCAACCACCCTATTATACTAGAGCAGGCTGAGGGGTTTCAAATAATATTCGAAAACTAGTCTTTTTTCTCAATCATGGCTGATGCATCCTGTGTGTCAGTCTGATCAGCAAGATGAGTATCCTCTTGTTTATGTATTGCTGTTCTATTTTCTTTCCGCAAGGTTTTTATTTCCCGCTTCAATTTCATTACCTGAAAAATGCCGACAGAAAATACGATCAGCGCTCCCATTAAAACTGAGCCCAAAATAACAAGAATGAGCGGCCATTCTGATCTTCCAAACAGGTAATCAACTTCTACGGATCGAACATTAATGACTGCGAAAATAGCGACAATTAAGGTGAAAATAAGTGCGAAAATAATGGTCCATTGTTTATTCATTCTCTTTTCCCCCAAACTTCTTATTGAGGTAACTTTCCCCATCAAGACTGGTTTTAAACATGGCTTAACACTGGGTTAAGATCCCTTTGCTGTTAATTTTTCCTGGATCAGCCTCTTCAGTCCGGTTCCCTCACCGGAAATCACAAGTGTATCGCCTTCGTCAATGACTGTTTCAGAGCTCGGATTCAGTTGTTTATCCTGATTCTTTTTAACAATTGCAATGACCGTCACATGATATTCCTGACCCACATTCAAATCACCAATCGTCTGATGAATGGCAGGCGCTCCAGCCTCTGCTTTACACCACTCTATAATCAAATCATCAAGGGCTGACTCGACCTGTTCTAATGCTTTCGGTTTATATGCCATTCCGCCAAGAATTGCAGACATTTGCCTTGCTTCAGCGTCATCAAACTGCACGGAGGCAACACATTCCTCATGGTCGTTTTGGTCAAAATAGTAAAGCTCTCTCCGTCCGTCATGATGAATGATAATTGAAATTTTATCACGGTTTCTAGTAATCATTTCAACTTTTTGTCCTATGCCCGGCAGCTCTGATTCGCGAACCCTCATATATAAACCCTCCTACATATCTGAAAACCAGTCATAAACACTTTTAACACCATATATATGTTTAAATGTAAGCGTATGTCATTATAGCAAATGTCTATTTTAAGTTCAATGCAACTTCAAAAAACAGGCTGCCCTGCAGAGGACAGCCTGATATTTTTTATTGCGCCGAATCTTTTTTCAGTTCTCTTCCTTTCCATGCAAGCCAAATTTGTGCGGCAATGTATAGAGAAGAATAAACGCCTGTTAACAGCCCGACCAATAAAGCAATTGAGAAGTTAGTAATAGAAGATGCTCCAAAGATCAGCAATGTCACAACAACAATCACAACAGTTAATACAGTGTTAATTGAACGTGTAAAGGTTTGCTGCAGGCTCAGGTTTACAATATGGTTCAGATCGGCAAAGGTTTTCGGCTTACGCTTTTTCATATGCTCGCGGACCCTGTCAAATGTAACGATTGTATCGTTAATGGAATACCCGATTATCGTCAAGATGGCCGCGATGAACGTAACATCTACCTCAAGCCTTGTAATACTGAAGAACGTGACGATAAAGAATGCGTCATATAGCAATGAGGCGATGGCAGCAATCGCCATTTTGTATTCGAATCGGATTGAAACGTAAATAATGATGCCAATAGAAGCTATAGCAACTGCGTACAGCGCATTTCTTGCCAGCTCCTTACCCACTGTCGGTGAAACTGTGCTGACATTTGGATCAGACCCGTATTTGTCTTTAAAATACGTTTTTACTTTTGCTATGGTTTCTTTATCTGGCACCCCGACAAAGCGGGCAACACCGATATTGCTCTTTTCGCCTGACAGAACTACAGTATCAGGGTCCATACCCAGAGATTCAAAGTCCTTCTCAACTTGCTCTGTCGTCAGCTTATGGTCGCTTTGCACTTCAATCCGTGCACCGCTTGCAAAGTCAATGCCAAGATTCAGCCTGAACACAAGCAGGATAATAATCCCGGCAACCGTGACCGCACTGGAGAAAATAAAGAAGTATTTGCGTTTGCTCGTGAAATCCCATTTTTGGAATGGCGTATGCGGCTCTGTATTTTCATCCGTATCCTGAATATCCATGATATGTTTCTTATTGACACCAAACCAGCCTTTTTTCCGATCAAGCCATCTGCTTTCCACAAGGAGAGCGAGGAGAAATCTCGATAAGAAAACGGCAGTGATAAAGCTTGTCAAAATCGATAGGATCAGCATTGTCGCAAACCCTTTAACAGAGCTTGTCCCAAAGATAAAGAGCACAACCGCTGCAATAATGGTTGTAATATTCGCATCAAAAATCGTCGCAAATGACCGTCTGTTTCCTGAACGGAAGGCAGAGCGGACTGACTTTCCTAGCTTGAGCTCTTCTTTAATCCGCTCATAGGTAATAATGTTGGCGTCAACAGCCATCCCGACACCTAAAATGAGAGCGGCAATTCCCGGAAGCGTGAGTACGGCATTCATCCAGTCAAAGATCTGGAGTGTAATGTAGATATAAACAGACAGCGTAATCACCGCGATTAATCCCGGCAGACGGTAATAGAAAAGCATAAATAAGAAAATAATTGCGATACCGACAATACCGGCAAACACCGTATCATGGAGAGCCTGCTGGCCGAATTGCGCGCCTACTGATGTCGAATACTTTTCAGTCAGTTTCACAGGAAGTGCGCCTGCGTTTAAAATGCTGGCTAAATCTTTCGCTTCTTGAGCTGTGAAATGACCTTCAATTTTTACATCAGTTGTATTTAGTTCCTGACTTACATTTGGAGCGGATACAAATTTAGGATGCTCTTTTTGAACTTCTTTCTTAAAGGAATCACCTTTATCATAATCCAGCCAAATGACAAGCTGGTTGTTTGGCGCCATTTTCATGACCTTCTTGGTCACTTCACCAAATTTATCAGCGTCTTTCAGCTTAATCGTGACAATTGGCTCATTTGTTGTGCTATCATAAGTTTGTTTAGCGCCGTTTTCGACTAGATCAGCACCGTTTAACAGTTCCTTATCATTTGCATCTCTGAAAGAAAGCTGCGCTTCAGTCGCCAAAATTTCACGCGCTCTGTTTTGGTTTGTCACACCAGCGAGCTGAACGCGAATCCGGTTATTCCCTTCAATTTGGATGTTCGGTTCGCTGACACCGAGAACATTGGCCCGGCGGTTCAATGCCTCTACTGTGCTGACCAGAACGTCTTTTGTGATTTTGTCACCTTTTTTTACAGGCTGTACATCATACAGCACCTCAAATCCGCCTTGCAAATCCAACCCTAACGTAATATTGTTAGCGGCAGGCTTCGTAAAGTAGCCCAAGCCCGTGCCGATCAATAGAACGAAAAGGAAAAACGCAATCAAGCGTCCTTTTTTCATTATGTATATCCTCCCTTAAACCTGTGCGAATCAACCTGCTATCTCAGCAGTTCTTCCAATGCTTCCTGGCCCTCTTCACTGCCCAGCCAATTAGACGTTTTAAATGACTCAACGGTTGCATAGTTCATAAATTCGCCAATTTTCACTGATAAAATATCACTCGCCAGTTCATAAATGCTCAGTCCCGTTTTCTTTTTCCACTTCTTATCTGTTAAGTATGACCACAAACTTTCGAGTTCAACATCATCATACCCGAGAATCTTAAACTCTTCCAGTTTGCTGTAAAGAAACGGCCTGACGTGGTCTTTATATAGATCGGCTGGATGCTTCTCCACGAATTCCACGCTCCTTTTTTATTGTTTTTCAAGAAGACTTGTCATGCTTGGACGACATATACGCATATCTTTATTGTATATGATTCCAGGTAGTTTGAGAAGGCAGGGGGTAAAAATGGCGAAACAGACGTTTTTAAAGGGCACTCTTATCCTTATCGCAGCAGGAATGGTTACAAGAATGCTCGGGTTTGTCAACCGGGTGGTTATCGCCCGTTTTATCGGTGAAGAAGGAGTCGGGCTTTACATGATGGCAGCGCCTACCTTCTTCTTGGCCACTACATTAACTCAATTCGGTCTGCCGGTCGCGATCAGCAAGCTAGTCGCTGAAGCCAGTGCGCGGGGAGATCATCAAAAAACGAAAAATATTTTAGTCATGTCTCTGACCATTACGGGAGTGCTCAGCCTCATCTTTACACCGCTGTTTCTGTTTTTCGCCCCGGTTATGGCTGAAACGATGCTGACAGATAAGCGAACACTGTATCCGCTCTTGGCCATTACGCCGGTTGTGCCGATTATTGCTATATCGAGTGTGCTGAGGGGATACTTTCAAGGAAAACAGAATATGAACCCGCTTGCTATGTCACAAGTCCTTGAACAGGTTGTCCGCATTTCACTCGTGGCTGTCTGCACGACGATTTTTCTCCCTTACGGAATTGAATATGCAGCAGCGGGGGCAATGCTATCCTCGGTGGCAGGGGAGCTGGCATCACTTCTTTATTTATTCGTTTGCTTTAAGTATAAAAAGACAATTAAAATCAGAAAGCATTTTTTCCAGTCAATTAAAAACGGAAAACAAACCTTTACCCAATTAATGAGCGTGTCCCTTCCAACAACCGGGAGCCGCTTTATCGGAAACCTCTCTTGGTTTTTCGAGCCAATCGTCGTCGCTCAAAGCCTTGCCATCGCCGGTGTGGCAACAGTTGCCGCAACAAAGCAATACGGGGAACTGACCGGCTTTGCCATGACGCTGCTGACTCTGCCCAGCTTTATTACATATTCTTTGTCGACCGCGCTTGTTCCTGCGATCAGTGAAGGAATGGAGCAGAAAAAATTGCAGGTGGTGGAATACCGCTTGGAACAGGCGATGCGTCTCTGTCTGCTCAGCGGAGGCATTTCAGTTGTTATTTTATTTGTATTTGCGGATGAGCTGATGAGAGTGATGTATGGTTCTTCAGGCGCAGCTGTATTTATAAAAGTGATGGCCCCGTTTTTTCTGCTTTATTATTTTCAAGGCCCGCTTCAAGCTGTTCTGCAGGCGCTTAATTTGGCAGGAGCTGCGATGATGAACAGCTTAATCGGAGCGCTAGTCAAAACAGGCCTTATTTTTGTCCTTGCCACAAGGCCTTCTCTTGGCATTATGGGCGCGGCATTAGCCATTGTGACAGGCATGGTGCTCGTCACGCTATTGCACGCAGCAACCGTAAGCAAAGTGCTGCCGATCAGCATCAAAATCAAGGAGTACGCGCTCAGCTTCGCTGTTATTGTAATTTGCGGATTCATCAGCTCCGCCATCAAACATTATATAAGCTTTGGAGCATCTGAGGCTGTCAATCTAGCCGGATGGATTGCGGTGAGCGCCGCCATTTATATGATCCTCCTGCTCGTTTTCCGTTTAATTAAAAAAGATGAGCTTCGCCGCATTCCCATTATCGGACGTCTGATCATCCGATAATAGTCACGTGCGGTGCCCATCTTTTTCGTCAATAAATAATTCTCCGTCTGTAAACGAGCAAAATGAAATATCTGAAGGATTTGTGTATCCGTGTTTTTGCAAACTTTCAAGCAGCCATTTTCTATCTTTACTGATTCTGGACAGGTTTTCTGTTTGAATGAAGCCGTCTATAATGAGCGGCATTTCGAGCTGCCGATGCTCTCCGCTGTTTTCTTTCTTAACAATAGTCAGTTTGCCCGACGGCTCTAAAATAGCAAATGATACGTCAGCTACTCTGTCGATGCTATTTTCTCTGAGCTGAACCATTAAATCATCAAAATTATAACGCTGTGATTTCATGGCGTCTTCGTCAATTTTTCCATATTTGATAATTATGGTCGGCTTACCGTCAAGAAGCTGGCGGACTTTTCGGTTTTTTAAAGAAAAGTATGCCAAAGTCACTTGAATGATCATTAATACAAGCATTGGCAAAATGGTATGAAATAGATGATCGTCTACGTTTTCTATGGCTAAAACGGCAATTTCAGCCATCATGATAAAGACAACGAGATCTAAAATACTAAGCTCTCCGATCTCCCGTTTGCCCATGAGACGAAAAATGATCAATATCACAAAATACAATACGACTGTGCGAAACGCAATAATGAGAAGCTCTTCCATCATGCACCTCCAACTCATTATAGGTTGCAACAAAATGATCAATTTATGTAAGAAAAACCGATTGCATTTCACAAAGCTTTTACGTCTAATTCATGGGATAAGGGAATACATTTTTACAAAGACGAGCCATCAGCATGTCTGACGGCTTTGTGCAAAAAGAACAGAAGCCTTTTAATACAGGCAGAAAGGAGACAATCATGGAGGAGACGAAACAAGTTGGAAAAGGCATTCTTTACGGCTTAATCGCCATATTTTCAGCCATGCTCCTGACAAGTTTGGCGGTTTCACTTTTATTGACCGCAACCTCGCTGGAAGAATCATCATTTAACTGGCTGATCACAGCTATCTCATTTCTCTCTTTATTTATCGGCGGGTTCATTTCAGGCGGGAAAGGCAAGGAAAGAGGCTGGATGATTGGAGCATTGACTGCCATAAGTTTTTCTCTGATTATCTTATTGTTTCAGTATTTAGGATTCGGAAAGACATTTACAGCAGAACAGCTGATCTTCCATCTGGGATTTTTAGGGGTGTGCATGCTGGGCGGAATTTTCGGCGTGAACATGAGGGGAAACAGGTCTTCCACATAAAAAAGAGCGGGCTCACTTGCCCGCTCTTTTTTGTTTGCTATGTATAGCTCCTGCTGTTATTCAGCAGCAGAAACTTCTCTGATCGCGCGGCGGTCGAACGTAAGACGTGTGTTATCACCAGTCTTAATTACGACTTTGCTTTCGTCGATAGAGTCAACAGTACCGTGCAATCCCCCGATTGTCACTACTGAATCGCCTTTTTTCAGTTCCTCTTGCATTTGGCGTACAGCCTTTTGCTGCTTTTGCTGAGGACGAATCAGCAAGAAGTAAAGGACCGCAAACATTAAAATAATAGGAACCAATGTACCTAAAGTGCCAGTCATCATTTTCACCCCTTTCTGTAAGCCTGTTATGTTTATTTAGAAGCTTTTCGCATTTGGCTTGTTATAGCCGTAACGCTCAAAGAACTCTTCTCTGAAATCACCCAGACGATCCTCGCGAATAGCCTGTCTTACCTGCTCCATTAAGTGTAACAGAAAATGAAGGTTATGGTAAGTTGTTAATCGAAGGCCGAATGTTTCATTGCAGCGAATCAAGTGCCTAATGTACGCGCGAGTGTAGTTTTTACATGTATAGCAATCACACTCTTCATCAATCGGACGGAAGTCTCTTTCAAATTTCGCATTTTTCATATTGAGTCGTCCTTCAGCAGTAAACACTGTGCCGTTTCTTGCAATCCGTGTAGGCAGCACACAGTCAAACATATCGACCCCGCGGATCGCTCCGTCGATCAGTGCGTCCGGAGAACCTACTCCCATCAGATATCTCGGTTTATCCTTCGGCAAGAGCGGTGTTGTGAATTCGAGTACACGGTTCATGACATCCTTCGGTTCACCTACAGACAATCCGCCTATAGCATATCCCGGAAAATCAAGCGAAATCAAGTCCTTCGCACTTTGTGTCCGCAGATCTTCATATTCTCCGCCTTGTACAATACCAAACAGCCCTTGTTCATCCTGACGATTGTGGGCATTCAGGCAGCGTTCCGCCCAGCGGCTTGTCCGTTCAACTGACCTCTTCATGTAGTCGTACTCCGCCGGGTATGGCGGGCATTCGTCAAACGCCATCATAATATCAGAGCCGAGTGCGTTTTGGATCTCCATCGCTTTTTCCGGAGATAAAAACAGCTTGTCTCCATTTAGATGATTGCGGAAATGGACACCCTCTTCCTCTATATTACGAAACTTGCTTAAAGAAAAGACCTGAAAACCGCCTGAATCTGTTAAAATTGCGCGGTCCCAGTTCATAAATTTATGGAGCCCGCCCGCTTCTTTGACAATGTCTTGGCCCGGACGAAGCCATAGATGATAAGTGTTGCTCAAAATGATGCCTGCATCCATTGCTTTCAGCTCTTCAGGCGACATTGTTTTGACTGTCGCCAGTGTGCCGACCGGCATAAAAACCGGCGTTTCGAAGGAGCCGTGAGGCGTATGCACTTTGCCCAGCCGCGCTCCTGTTTGTTTGCATTCTTTTATAAATTCATAGCGTATTGGTTGTTCAGCCACTTTTGATGAGGCCTCCTGTTCTCAAATTATATAATCAGCATCGCGTCTCCGAAGCTGAAGAAACGGTATTCCTCTTCCACTGCATGGTTATAGGCACGCAGAATGTTTTCTCTTCCAGCAAGCGCGCTGACCAGCATAATCAATGACGATTTCGGCAAATGGAAGTTTGTAATCATTCCGTCAATGGCTTTAAATTCATAGCCCGGATAAATAAAAATAGATGTCCAGCCGCTTGATGCTTTAAATTGCCCGTCATGTTCCCCGGCAATCGTCTCAAGCGTGCGTGTCGAGGTCGTGCCGACAGAAATGATCCGACCGCCATTTTCTCTTACTTTGTTTAAGGCTGCAGCCGTTTCTTCTGACATTTGATAAAACTCTGCATGCATATTATGCTCTTCCACTTCATCGGCACTCACAGGGCGAAACGTTCCAAGGCCTACGTGCAGTGTGATGAACTCAATTTGCACGCCTTTGTCTTTCAGCTGCTGTAAGATTTCTTCCGTGAAGTGAAGGCCAGCTGTAGGCGCAGCAGCAGAGCCGATTTCTTTTGAATACACTGTCTGGTAGCGCTCTTTGTCATCAAGCTGTTCTTTGATATATGGAGGGAGCGGCATCTCTCCAAGGGATTCAAGCACCTCGTAGAAAATACCGTCATATTGAAATTCCATCTTTCTGCCGCCGTGCTCAAGCTCTTCCGTGCAGATTGCCTTCAATCTTCCGTCTCCAAATGTGACAACAGTTCCTTTTTTCACCCGTTTCGCCGGTTTGGCAAGTGTTTCCCATTTATCACCGGTTTCCTGTTTCAACAAAAGAAGTTCCACTTTCGCGCCGGTATCCTCTTTTGTGCCGAATAACCGCGCAGGCAGTACCCGGGTATTGTTCAGGACTAGACAATCGCCTTCGTTAAAGAAGCTGATAATGTGTTTAAACGAGCTGTCAGTAAGCTCTCCTGTATGTTTATCGAGCACCATCAGCCTTGAAGCATCACGCTGCTCCAACGGTACTTGTGCAATTAAACGTTCTGGTAGTTCAAAATCAAATAAATCGACTTTCATGATGATTTCACCTTTATTCTAGTCTTTTGTTATTTCATTCTGCCAAAAAGATTAAGCAAAATTGATAATACCACACTTATAATAATACAAGTGACAACCGGGAAGAAAAACGTGACATTTCCTTTTTTTACAAAAATATCTCCCGGCATCTTGCCGACAAAATGCAAAACTGCTCCGATAATAAGCAAAACAGCACCAAGAATCATAATGATCTTAGGAAATTCAGTCATATCGGGGAGCCTCCATTTGGAAATGATGATAAACGGCCGGTGTCACGATCCTTCCACGCGGCGTTCTTTGTATAAATCCAATTTGCAGCAGATATGGTTCATATACGTCTTCAATCGTATGCGATTCCTCGCCGATGGTAGCTGAAATCGTATCAAGGCCTACTGGGCCGCCGTTGAATTTTTCGATCATGCCCATCAGCAGCTTATGATCAATATGATCCAAACCGAGGCGGTCAACCTGAAGCCGCTCCAGCGCATTCTGAGAAATGTCTTCCGTAATCCTGCTGTCACCCAGCACTTGGGCGAAATCGCGCACCCTTCTCAGCAGGCGGTTCGCCACGCGGGGCGTCCCTCTCGATCTTCTTGCAATTTCAAGAGCCGACGGTTTATCAATCTCAACCTCGAATACATCAGCGGTTCTTGTGACAATATCCGCCAGTTCTTCTTGTGTATAGTACTCAAGGCGAGACATTACGCCGAATCTGTCTCTTAAAGGAGCCGTCAAAAGCCCCACCCTCGTCGTGGCTCCCACCAGCGTAAAAGGCGGAAGGTCGAGGCGAACCGAGCGGGCAGATGGGCCTTTGCCAATCACAATGTCCAGGCAAAAGTCTTCCATTGCAGGATAAAGCACCTCTTCGATCGATCTGTGCAGCCTATGTATTTCATCAATAAATAATACATCTCCCGGTTCCAGCGCCGTTAATATAGCAGCCAAATCACCAGGCCTTTCAATCGCAGGCCCTGATGTCGTCCGCAATTCCACTCCCATTTCATTAGCAACAATCGAAGCAAGCGTTGTTTTTCCGAGTCCGGGCGGCCCGTACAGAAGAACATGATCCAGCGTCTCCTGTCTCATTTTCGCCGCATCTATAAACACGCGCAAATTTTCTTTTACCTTATGCTGCCCGATATACTGTGCCAGATTTTGCGGCCTCAGGCTTTGCTCTATCACTGATTCATGGTTGTCTGCTTCACTTGAGACGAGCCGTTCATCCATGAACATCACCTTACTTTAATAGTTTTTGTAATGCTTTTTTCACATATTGGTCTGTTGTCAGCCCAATTTCTTCTTTAAGGTGAGGAAGCACCTTTTTGATTTCTTTTTCAGCATATCCGAGAACCCTGAGGGCTTCAAGTGCTTCTTCAAGAGCCGTTTCCGCTGTTTGCTTTTCAAGCCTTTCTTCATGATTAAACAGATTTTCAATCATTTCAGGCACAACATCTGCCAGCTTTCCTTTTAAATCTAGAATAATCTGGCGTGCGGTTTTCTTTCCTACTCCAGGAAACTTGACCAAAAAAGCTTCATCTTCATTTTCAATTGCTTGGATGACCGCTCCGGGATCACCCGAGCCCAAGATGGCAAGTGCTCCTTTCGGGCCAATTCCGGTCACGTTTAACAGCTTTGTAAAGAGCGCCTTCTCCTCTCTTGTTGAAAAACCGTAAAGCGAAAAAGCATCCTCTCTGATATGATGGTATGTAAAAATCGTTTCCTGGCTTCTCTCCTTATATATAAACGGATTCGGCGTGAAAATCTGATAGCCGATGCCGCCGTTCTCTATGACAATATATTGGGGAGATACATAATCAATCGTCCCTTTAACAAATTCAATCACGCAAATTCACCTCTTTGACTGTTCTTCATTGTACCATAAAAACAGCCAAAGTCTTATAGAAAAGTTAACATATGTTCGCTTCTCTCTCATTCTTTCACGAAAAAAAAGACATGAATACATGTCTTCAATCAGCGGACGTTACCCGCTGTATGTCTTCATATGTTCGATGACATCCTCAAACTCCGCTTTTGTCCGAAATGGAATGCCTTTCAGCAGATTTTTTTGCATATGGCTTTCCAGCCTTTCTAAATCAATTTGAAAAAAAGACTGAATTGGTTCGGAAGCTGGCTCAGGCCGCCCATGAAAAGTAGAAATCACTCCATTATCCGATACACCGATATACCCGTTGACCTTGCTGAGCGGAGAAATATCGTCCATTTGCTTCCGGAAGAGCACATATCCCTTTTTTTGTTCCACAAGCGTCCATCCGGCATAAGCTGCCCAAAAATCATCCATAGAAAACACTTTTTCATGCTTATGCTCAATGCTGACATCGCCGTCCAAATACACCTTTTCAAGCTGCACATGCACCTGCAGCGGCTCATAGTGCTCCACTTCCGCGCCAAGTGCGCGGGAAGGAGCTCCTATTAAAAATACTGCCGCTGAGCAAAGAATGCCCAGCAAAAGATACGCCGTGCTGAATCGTTTCACCCTCTACACCTCTTTGCACACGTTTATGATTAGTTTGACCAAAGAGGCTACTGCTTAACCGTTTTATCAAAATTTGTCTGCACATTTTCCCTGACAAACCGTTCCTCCGTATACACATCTGTGCTTTGCTCAGAAATTGTCAAGAATCGCGTCAGAAAGGCACTGAAAAAATACAATGCCGCAAAGATCCAAATCACGCCGCCTGCACCGAGCGGCCCAATGAAAAGACTCACGATGCCCGGCGCGATAAACGCACATAAACCAGATCCCAAATTCAACACTGACATGGCAGCACCTTTATTATCAGGTGCAAGCGTCGGCAAAAGCGCGCTTAATGGAACGTACCCTGCTAAAGCCGCGCCGTAGCAGCAGGCGATAATCATGAGCACCCAATACTGATGCCCGATCAGCTGAGGCGTGTAATACAGCGCCAGCGTAAAAATACCGCATCCGACACCGCCAAACCACATGACCGTATTGCGCCAGCCAAGTTTATCTCCGACTGCACCGAAAATGATATTAAACACAATATTCACAAAAAACAGCGTCCCCCATATTTGCAGCCATTCCGAAACCGAATACCCGTATCGTGCTAAATAAGTAGGAAGAAAGATGGCAAATCCAAATTGTCCTATCGCATTAATCGTCTTGACCACTCCGCCGATGCCTACCTTAGGGTTTTCAAACATAATCGTAAATGCCTTCGACAGTTCTTTCCATTTCGGCTGATCTTGTTTTTGTATCGGAGTAAATTTATCTTTGTTAAAAAATAAGGCAAGAATTCCGCCTGCCGCCACAAACAGTAAAGCGCTCCAAAGCGTATTGATTTCTCCAAAGGCCGGAACTGCATAGCTGGAATAGAACGGGCCCAGCACGTTAAGGCCGCACGTAAACATAAACCAAAACCAGCCGACGGCTTTGCCGAGAATATTTTGAGAGGTGCTGTATGACACCCATACGAGAAAAGAGTATGCAAACAGCGGATATCCCAAGCCTCTAAGAGCATAGCTGCCCAAGAGAGCCGGATAATACATATGAGGAATCGCCCAGCCGATAAAAGCGGCCGAACCGAGGATAAATGCAAGCAATCCGACAGTCATCGTTTTTCTCGGCCCCCAAGTTTGGACAAACGTTCCTGAAAGCCAAGCTGAGATGGTGACAGCAATGCCGTACATGGTAAATAACGATGCGGATTGCTGCATACTGAGACCATGATCAACGAGAAAAGGAGACAGCCAGCCTTGTTCGAGGCCGTCTCCAACCATAAAGATGACAACGCCAATATAACCCCAAACCATGTGAGAAGGAATTCCGATTTTGTTCAAAACATTTCCTTTAGCATGTACTGTATTCATTTTCTCCACCGCCTACTTAAAGTATCAATGGAGTATATACCCAAGCTTGCTGAATTGTAATCCTGTTAGATTAAAAAGCGATTTTTTCAGTGTGCTCAATGCTGACAGGCATGCCAAAAGCAAGCGATTGCTGTGCTGCTCTGGCGATCCTTCCGGCCTGTAAACCGTCATTGCCGGTGCAGGGAGTCTCCTGGTTTGTGCCGATCGCTTCTGCAAAACGGAGAATCTCCTCCTCATATGAATCCTTATAGCGTTCAAGGAAAAAGAAATGCGGTTTATCCTTCATCACAAAATCAGCTGTTGACACCTCAACCGTTGTCGGCCTGCTATTGTCAGCCGCTGCAGAGCCTTTCGTCCCGAAAACCTCAACCCGCTGGTCATATCCGTACACAGCTTGGCGGCTGTTATCAATCACAGCCATGGCACCGTTTTCAAAAGTCAGTGTAATAACAGCTGTATCAATATCACCCAGCTCCGCAAAAGAAGGATTCACCAAAGCCGCCCCTTTGGCATACACTTCCGTCACTTCGCTTCCCATAATATATCTGGCCATATCAAAATCATGGATCGACATATCCATAAACAATCCGCCTGACGTACGGACATAATCTATATTCGGGGGTTCTGGGTCACGGGACGTGATTTTTAATAAATGAGGTGTACCAATTTCACCATTTTCAACAATCGTTTTGATTTTCTTAAAATGAGGATCAAAGCGGCGGTTAAATCCGACTTGAAGTGTTACCCCGTGTTTCCGGACAGCCGCAAGCGCTTCACTCGTTTCTTCCAGAGAGAAACTAACGGGCTTCTCACAAAATATATGCTTTTTCGCCTCGGCTGCTTCTTTGATCATCTGTGCATGTACGGCTGTAGGAGAGCAAATAAAAATAGCATCAATATCAGGATCATGTAATAAATCACGATAATCAGAGGTTATGTATTCAATCTGATGACTGTCGGCCCAGCTTTTTATACGGCTTGCCTGAATGTCAGAGACTGCTTTTATTTTCATGTGAGGAATCCGGCTTATATTTTGAACATGAAGTTTGCCGATGCGGCCTGCACCGATAATCCCTGTCACAATCTGTTTTGTCATGGCTTCTTCCCCCTTGATCATTCACGAAAGCGCTTTATTTAAAATTAATACTATCCCATTTGTAAGCGCTTTTCAAGAATGGAAATTAAACGTTCTATGTCTCTTTTATCACAATTCATGCTTATAAGTAGCCTTCTTCTTCAAGACCAGATACACTAGAATTAGGCTCTTTTTCCTGAACAGTTTATGATTTTCCTATAAACAGCTGCATAAAATAGAGCAAAGAAGGTGAATGAAATGCTGACAAAAGCAGAGGCACTGGCCCATACCGTCATATACCGCAAGAACAGCAGATTTGATAAAGTCAAAGAGAAATCCGAGGAATTAACACTAATCGGCAAGGGAAGAAGCGCCTATGTGTTTGCCTTAACAGAAGGCGGTCGAAAAATGGCGCTGAAAGTATTTTTTCCGGAATATCAAGCGACAGCAGTCAAAGAAGCAGCGATCTATGAAAAATTAGCCGGGTCCGCATTCTATCCTGACATTTACGAAACTGGCGATTCATTTATTCTCATGGAATATATTAAAGGTGAAACCTTTTATAACTGTCTGAAGAAAGGCATTGCAATCAGTGATGACATGATTCAGCAGGTTGAAGAAGCGCTTTCTGACGCCCGGGCAGCCGGACTGAACCCGTCAGATATTCATTTGCGGAATCTGATATTGACAGAAACCGGGGCGGTGCGGGTGATTGATGTTGCGAGATTTGAGCAGACAAAAACATGCACGCAGTGGGACGACTTAAAATCCGCATATCATGCACTCTACAAAAAACCGATATTCCCCAAAAAGATTCCGGGTTTTTGGCTGGAGATCATCGCATTTTTATATAAGAAAGATTGGTTTCAAAAGCATTTCGCACAGCGGAAAAGAAAATATTCTTAAATCAAAAAGGCAGCCGCACAAGCGGCTGCCTTTATCATGTATTTTTTACTTTCTGACGGCAGAAATCAGTTTCATTTGTTCAGGCGACAGCTTAATTCGATAGCCTCTCACAGTTAAGTAGACCGCTTCTGGGTCCTTCTCGCCGGAATGACAATACGTTTTTTCCATTTCTGTCTCCCCTCACCCTTTATTGGCTTTATTTCATCTTATCATTGCTTTATTAAGGTAATTTTAAAGAAATGTAAAGATCATATGAATCCGATATATAGTAAAATGAGAGAAAAAAAGGGAGAGAGTCACATTAAGACCGAAAACACCTTGAGCTTAGATGCAGCCAGAGGTGAACTTGTAAATGAAAAAACACTTGTCAAGAGAACAATCTACTGGAATTACCCGGACAGCCGCCCAGCAGTGACGTGGATCAATCACAATACAGTGAAAATCGGCAATCAGACTTTACATCTTGATACTGGTGAAACGTATGATTGGCGAAAAGATGATCATTGGATCCGTGAAGAACCGCCGCAGGCGTCAGTGAGGTGATGAAACATGAATAAGATGAACGGAACAAATGATGACAAGCATTTCAATCATTTTGTGATTGCTTTATCCTTTATATACGGTTTGACTGAACTAGGCTATTTGTTGCTGAAGGATTTTATAACAATTGCCATAAGTTTGCCTCTGTAGAAAAACGCAGCGTAGTCGATACGCCGCGTTTTTTCTTTTTCCCTTCCTCTTCTTATTGTTAATTACAGGTCATATAATGTGACAAATCGATTGTAGAAATAGTTCGATTAGACCAAAATCCTTTTTATACATGTATTCGAATTTGAAGTGAGGGGGAAGCTTGATGGCAGATTTTGTTGCTAGTTTGAATGCGGTCTTATGGAGTACGCCCGTCATTTATATTTTATTGGGAATTGGATTCGCCTTTTCAATTATGACCCGTTTTTTACAAGTCCGACATTTAAAAGAAATGATTGTTCAGATGTTCAAAGGCAAGAGCTCTGAAGCCGGCGTTTCATCTTTCCAAGCGTTATCGATTGCGCTGTCCGGCCGTGTGGGCACAGGAAACATCGCGGGAGTGGCGACAGCAATTGCATTCGGCGGACCCGGTGCGGTGTTCTGGATGTGGGCGATTGCCTTTATCGGTGCGGCGAGTGCCTTTGTAGAATCAACACTTGCTCAAATTTACAAAGTGAAACAAGACGGTCAATATCGGGGCGGCCCTGCTTATTATATAGAAAAAGGCTTAGGCATTAAGTGGTTTGCCGTCTTATTTGCCGCTGCTGCCCTTATTGCGATGGCCTTTCTAATGCCAGGCGTACAGTCCAACTCCATTGCGGCTGGGATCCAAAATGCATTCGGCATCTCTCCTTTCGTCACAGGGTGCGGTCTGGTTTTATTATTAGGGTTTATTATTTTTGGCGGCGTCAAACGAATTGCCAATGCGGCGCAAATGATTGTTCCATTTATGGCCATTGGATATATCCTGCTGTCTTTGATTATTATTGTCATGAATGTGTCTGAATTACCTGCTGTGCTCTCATTAATATTCAAAAGCGCCTTTGCATTGGATTCCGCTTTTGGCGGCTTGATCGGCATGGCGATTTCCTGGGGCGTTAAACGTGGCATTTACTCAAACGAAGCCGGCCAGGGAACAGGCCCGCATCCGGCAGCCGCTGCAGAGGTTTCTCATCCGGTCAAGCAGGGACTGGTTCAGGCATTTTCTGTTTATATTGACACCTTGTTTGTATGTTCCGCTACAGCTTTCATGATCTTGTTTACCGGCATGTACAATACCCAGGCTGCAGATGGTTCCTTTATCGTTCATCAGCTTAAAGGCGTAGAAGCAGGACCTGGTTTCACACAAGCGGCAATTGACAGTGTTCTTCCCGGATTCGGTGCAGGCTTTGTTGCCATCGCTTTATTCTTCTTCGCTTTTACAACAATTATGGCGTATTACTACATCGCAGAAACAAATATCGCCTATTTAGCACGAGGCAGAGAAAGCAAATGGGCAATGCTTGGCTTAAAACTGATTATTTTAGCCGCCACATTCTATGGTACTGTGAAAACAGCTTCACTTGCTTGGGCATTAGGGGATGCAGGGCTTGGCATTATGGTATGGCTGAACGTCATTGCCATTGTGCTGCTGGCCAAGCCGGCGCTTCTTGCTTTAAAGGATTATGAGCGCCAAAAGAAGCAGGGCTTAGACCCGGTCTTTGATCCAAAAGCGCTGGGTATCAAAAACGCTGATTTCTGGGAGAAAGAATACACTCATGATAGTGAACGTGTCTCCTGAACATACTAAAACCGGCCCGATATGACCTCGTGCCGGTTTTTTATGAGCGATAGTTTGTATACACTTCTTGAACATCATCGTCATCTTCAAGGATGTCTATTAATGTTTCCAGCTTCTCAACAGCCTGATCATCGGCATCTGCATAGGTATTGGGAAGCATGGTCACCTCCGCCGAAGAAATTGGATATTTCGATTCGAGGGCTGTTTTCACCTCTTCAAAATGCTCAGGCTCTGTGAAAACCTCATATAGGTCTTCTTCAATTCGCAGCTCTTCTCCTCCTGCTTCAAGCACATCAAGCATGAGCTCATCTTCTTCTATTTGCCGTTCAGTGCGGTCTATCGTAATGAAACCCTTCCGTTCAAATAAAAAGGCTACACATCCGCTTTCTCCCAGACTTCCGCCATTTTTATTAAAGGCTGTCCGCACATTTGACGCCGTTCGGTTTTTATTATCTGTTACGCATTCAACCATGACGGCAATCCCTGAAGGGCCGTAGCCTTCATAGGTGATTTCTTCATAGCTGCTTCCATCTTGGCCTCCCGCAGCTTTTTTAATGGCCCGATCTATATTTTCATTCGGCATATTGGCGCCTTTTGCTTTTTCGATGACAAGACGCAATGCTGAATTAGCTTCTGGATCCGCTCCGCCTTCTTTCGCTGCCACATAGATTTCTTTTGCCAGCTTCATAAATATTTTGCCGCGCTTTGCATCCTGTGCATTTTTTCTTTTTTGAATGTTTTTCCACTTGGAATGGCCTGCCATGTTTTCACCTTCTTTTACATTTTCTATGTACACTTTAATGGGAAATGTTCGCTGATGCAAAGAAAAAGGCTGCCGAATATCACTTCCGGCAGCCCTTCCTTCCTAGCGGTTGTTCATTTTATGAAGTTTTCTGAACAGCCCTTTATCTGTTGATACTTGGACGTCACGGCCATTTGCATAGTTGCGCGCTGCTTTTACGACATTATCTCTGTCAGACTTTGTGAACTCTCTGTGGCTTTTGACTGCGATAACTACTCGGTCATCCGATACCATAACTTGTGTGTCATTGACGTTTTTCACTTGTTTCACACGGTTGGCAATTTTTGCAGCCAGTCTTCTGTTTTCTTGGTTGTCATACCCGTTGTTCGCTGCATTCCGATTCATGTTTCGGTTATTCGTGTTGTTATATGTTCCGTCAGTTGCCAAAGGAACACGATCGTCAGCAGTAACACGGTCACGGTTATTTACATTCGTGGTGTTTCGGTTACCGTCGTTCTGATCCTCCATTAATTCAGAAACAGGACCATCATGGTCGATTCCGTCTCCCTGTCTATCGGCGTCATTTTCATTTGTATAATATCCGATTGGACGGGTATTGCCGTTATTGCGCGTATCATTCATAGCATTATCGTTTGCTCCGCATGCTGTTAAGCCGGCTGTCATTAGAATCAGGCTAGCGATCGTCATTTTTTTACCCAATGGAAAAACCCCCCGTGGACGAATTGAGCATGTTTGCTCGCTTTTATCATGTGCGTATGGGGGGCATGTTAAGCGTGTCAGTTCTCTCCATTTGGCAGTGATCTGCTTGAAAACAAAAAAAGGAACGATTTACATCGTTCCGAACGATCACTCATTTTCTTCTTCCGGACGGCCAAACATTTGGTTTACAGAAGGCTGGTTCGTCATTGGCATAGAAACTCCTGCCGAATATGGGTTTGGATTTGGGTTAGCTGTGCCATATGGCATATTAGGGCTTCCATAAGCTCCCATTCCCGAATGGCCAGGCGCAGAGAAATATGGCTGATGATCACCGTCACAGCCGCAGTCGTCATGATCTTTGTATGGCATGTAACCATGAGCCGCAGCAGGCTGATATGCTCCCATTACTTGGGGAGTGCCGTAATAAGGGCCATACGGCATATGTCCATACGGAGATCCATAAGCCGGAGATGCGTATTGCGGCGCACCGTATGAACCGTAATGTCCGTGATGGCTGTTTTCATGATGCTGGTTTTCATAACCCGGGTCATACTGAGGCGATACAAAGCCTGGCTGGTATCCATGCATCGGATGCATTGGATAAGCCTGTGCCGGATAGTACGGATAGCATAATCCTGATCCTGGAAGAATTGGCGAAACAGGCACCGGACACGGTACGAAATGAGCCGGATAATGATAATAAGGCTGAACAGCCGGTATCGGCATATTCGGAACTGTGTGATGAACGTTTTCCTCTTCTACACCGCCTACCTCTGGCGCCTTTGGCATATTAGGCATATTCGGATAATTTGCATTTTCCATATTACTCATAGCCTCCTGTTGTGGAAATTGGTCTTGCATATGATACATATGATCCATATTTCCGTCATGATGTTTTTTCGGCTCCTCCGGTTTAGGAGGCGACCAAGGCTGGAAAAGCTGTTTCATATCATAATAATCGTTCACATCAGCTTCAGGGTACACATTTTCCTGCAAATTAGGCATCGGCGGGACATACGGCATGGACTTCTTTTCTTTCGGCTTTGTGTCTTCTACATCGACAACGGATTTAGGCTTCTCTTTCGCATATGGATGTTCTTGCTTCACACTCCCGGCCGCAGGACTTTTGCCCGCTTTTGGCTCTTTTCTGACCGGGACTCCTTCTGACGGCACTTTTATTTTCATTCCAGGCATGATTAAGTCTGGATTGCTAAGCTGTGTATTGAGTTTTTTCACTTCCTCAACATCGACTCCGTACTTTTCAGCTATTTTCCAGAGCGAATCGCCTTTTTGAACGATATGGATTTTCAACGTTTTCCCCTCCTATGCAAAACGTGAACAGTTCAGCTGTGATTACAATATGTTTCTTCACAACATATGCCTGAACAAAAGAAGTTATGAGTAAAGGAAGGGAAAATATTTCTGATCTACGTGATCGAAAGCATTCGATTCAGAGCAAGGAGTGCATCTTCCTGAATGGCTTTTGGCACCTTGATGACGCCTGAAGGTTCTCCTTTTTCAATTTGTTCCAGCGACCACAACAAATGCGGCAAATCAATTCGGTTCATTGTCAGGCAAGGGCACATGTCAGGGTTGAGTGATTCGATTTGTTTATCTGGATGCTCGTGAATGATCCGCTGAACAAGATTCATTTCTGTCCCGATTGCCCACTTGCTTCCCGCCGGAGCCTGGTTGATTGTGTCGATAATATATTTCGTTGATCCGTTATCATCGCTTAGTGTCACGACTTCGTGTGAACATTCCGGGTGCACAATGATCTGAATGTCGGGGTCTCGCTCTCTCATATCATGGATATTTTTAGTGGTGAATTTCTCGTGAACAGAGCAATGCCCTTTCCACAAAATCACTTTCACATTCGTATGCCCGGATTCAGCTACTAATTCATCTTTCATCGGATCCCACACAGCCATATCTTCAAGCGCAATGCCCAGATCATAAGCCGTATTTCTCCCTAAATGCTGATCAGGCAAAAATAAAATTCTTTTTTTCTGTGTAAACGCCCATTCAAGCACTTTTTTCGCATTCGAAGAAGTTACAGTTGCTCCGCCATGCTTTCCGACGAATGCCTTGATCTCCGCAGTGGAGTTCACATAAGTTAAAGGTATGATCGTATCTCCAAATATATGCTGAAGCTTCTTCCATGCCCTATTGGTCTGCTGCATGTCAGCCATGTCAGCCATAGAACATCCAGCTCTCATATCTGGCAGGACGACCGTTTGCTGCTCGCTTGTCAGCATATCGGCGGTTTCTGCCATAAAGTGAACGCCGCAAAATACGATATAATCCGCTTCTTTGTTTTTTTCCGCTACTTGGGCCAATTGCAGGGAGTCGCCTGTTTGGTCAGCAAATTGTATCACTTCATCCTTTTGATAATGATGGCCTGGTATAAAGAGCCTGCTGCCGAACTTTTTCTTAATGGCGGCAACGCGCGTTTCCATATCCTTTCTCGATAGTTCTTTATAACTTTCGGGCATCATATCATTCGATTGTTTGATCACATCAAGAATTGACATAACAGCATTCCTCCACAGATTCATTTGATAACGTAACATCCATGCTGATATCTAAACTTTTGACGGAATGAGTCAGAAATCCTAATGAAATATAATTCACACCCGTCCCTTTAAAAGCAGGCAAAGATTCTAACGTAATCCCGCCAGAGGCTTCAGTTTTTATATTAGCCGGTGTGAGCTTTGCAAAATGACGGACCGTATCAGGCGGACAGTTGTCAAACATAATAACATCCGCTCCAGCTGCAATTGCTTCCCGCAGCTGTTCCTCCGTTTCAATTTCCACCTCGATATTTACCATGTGCCCTGCGGCCTGACGGGCTTTTTTGCACGCCTCTAAAATAGAGCCGCATGCTGCGATATGATTATCTTTAATCATGATGCCGTCATACAAACCGAATCGATGATTATACCCGCCGCCGGCTCTGACAGCATATTTCTCCAGCATTCTGAGCCCCGGTGTTGTTTTTCTCGTGTCACAAATTTTAATCTGTTCATCATCCAGACACCGAACAGCCTCTCTTGTCATTGTCGCAATTCCTGACAGCCTCTGAATAAGATTTAATACGACCCGCTCTCCTGAAAGGAGCGCAGCTGCGGGACCGTGTAACTCGGCAATCACTTCACCTTTATGCAACATGTCCCCATCTTTTTTGTGTAAAATGATTTGAACATTTTCGTCCAATAACGAAAAGCCTTCTTTTATGATCGCTGCTCCTGCAAAAATACCCACTGACTTTGCAACAATCTCCGCTTCACAGCTCTGTTCTCCAAAAATAGACTGCGATGTAAGATCCCCTGTCCCAATATCCTCAAGAAAAAAGTGATTCAGTAATTTTTTCAGCTGTAAATGATTCATTGTTCCAAATCCCCTCGTTTTTTCTGATCTTCGTTCCTTTTTTTGTATGGACAATTTGTCTTCCTTGCCAGCTCACCTCAGCATGAGGAAAATCGGTGCGGAAGTGAGCCCCTCTGCTTTCCTCCCGCAAAAGCGCAGAAAACGTCATCAGCTTTGCAGTTTGCCATAGATGAGAAAGTTCCATCTGCCGAATTGTGATATCCTTCACATTTACTTCCTGAAAAGGCAGCGTATGAAGCCAGATGCTAAGCTCAATCAAACTGCTTTGTTCCCGCAGAATAGACATGTGGCTTGTCATTTTGCTTTGCAGTTCATGCCCCTCTATATCCGGCACCTTGTAAAAGACACTGGTTTCTAGCCCTGATTGATATTGCCTGTTATAAACCGGTTTTTGGATAATATGCTCTGCTGCCCTTTTTCCAAATACCAGCGCTTCCAATAAAGAATTGCTTGCAAGCCGGTTTGCTCCATGTAAACCGGAGCATGCTGTCTCGCCAATTGCATAAAGCCCCGGCACTGTTGTTTCTCCCCAGCGATTAACTGAAACACCTCCCATTAAGAAATGCATTCCCGGAGCAACAGGAATTTTTCCGCTGTGGATATCAATCCCTGCTTTTTCACAAATAGCGGTGATGGTAGGGAAACGCGTTTCAAAATCAGAAATCGCACTGAAGTCTATATAAACGCGATTTCCTTTTGCCATTTCTTCGTGAATAACCCGTGAGACAATATCTCTTGGAGCCAGGTCACCTAAAGGATGCCGTTCAGCCATAATCCTGCGGCCGTTTTCGTCTACTAAACATCCGCCTTCCCCTCTGACAGCTTCTGAAACAAGCCCGTAGGAAACACCATTTTTCACAAGCAGTGTCGGGTGAAACTGAGTAAACTCCAAATCCGTTAATTCCGCTCCGGCCCGGTAAGCCAGAGAAAGACCGTCACCTGTGACAGTGAGATCATTCGTATGGTGAAGAAACAGGTTTCCACAGCCGCCGGCAGCCAGCACAACTTCGTCTGCGTGCCTTACCTTGAGCCGCCCTTTGCTGTCTTTTGTCATGACGCCGATACATCGTCCGTCCTCTATAAGCAAATCTGCTGCCGTTTCATTCTCGATTAACTTGATTTTGCTGTTGATCCGTTTGAGCAAATAATCGATAAGCAGCCTGCCTGTTGCGTCTCCGCCTGCATGAAATATGCGGTTGTATGAGTGGGCCCCTTCTCTTCCAAGACAAACACCGCCTCGCTCATTGCGGTCGAATGGAAATCCACGCTCCAATAGGCTTTGAACCATCATTTTTCCATCATGTAATACGTCTGCTGCAATAGCTAGATTATTATGGCCGCACCCTGCGTATAACGTATCCTCCAGATGGGCTTCAATCGAGTCATCTTTTGCATAGGCCGCAGCAATCCCGCCTTGTGCATAGACAGAATTGCTGTTTTTGACGCTTTTTTTTGTGATAACAGTCACTTCGTATGAGGGCGGGAAAGCTGCAGCTAAGGAAAGTGCCGCCGCCCCTGAACCGATGACTGCAATCGTCTTTTTAGACATATGCCATCCTCCTGTTGTTTACACCTGTCTTGACACCTATATTTACACAAGGATAAAATAAACTCAAGAGTTTTTTATGGAGAACGGATGGAGGAAGACCGGATGATTTATTTAGATTATGCAGCGACAACGCCTATTTGTGAGGAAGCCCTTACTGTATATCAGAAGCTTAGTATGGATATGTACGGAAATGCCAGCAGCCTGCATGATGCAGGAGGAAAAGCAAAGCACATACTGGAGTACTGCCGTGAAAAAATCGCCAACATCATTGGCGGAGAAGCAAGCGGCATCTATTTTACAAGCGGCGGCACTGAATCCAATTTTCTGGCCATTCAATCATTACTAAACGGCCTGCCAAAAACGAAAAGACATTTTATTACGACTGCCATGGAGCATCAGTCCATTCACAATTGCGCTGCTTTTTTGGAACAGCAGGGATATGATGTAACAGTCATTGAACCGAATGAATACGGGCTTATTACCGAGGAAATCTTACTAGCCCATATCCGGCCGGAAACAGGCCTTGTATCTATTCAGCATGCAAATTCTGAAACCGGGATCATTCAGCCCATTCAACACCTGTCTTCATACCTGCACAATAAGGGGATTCTTCTTCATTGCGACGCTGTTCAAACGTTTGGAAAGATCCCGATCAATACAAAAAATCTGGGAGTAGATGCACTCTCAATGTCCAGCCATAAAATCCACGGTCCTAAAGGAGTAGGGGCGGTCTATATCCGGCCGGATGTCCCTTGGAAACCCGTTTATCCTCTGACTACTCACGAATACGGATTCAGAGCCGGCACCGTAAATGTTCCCGGGATCGGTGCCTTCACTGCCGCTGCAGAATTGATCGTAAGCGAAATGGAAAAACAGATATCCCGCAATGAGGCATTAAGAACATACTTTCTAGACCAAATCCGTATTCGGTCTCTCCCTGTAACCCTTGCGGCAGACACTTCGCAAGCAGAATGTCTTCCGCATATTATAGGGTGTTTTTTTCACTCATTTGAAGGACAATATGTTATGTTAGAATGTAATCGGAGTAATATTTGCATTTCAACCGGCAGCGCTTGTTCTGCAGGTTACCACGGTCCGTCTGAAACAATGAAAGCACTAAGAAAAACCGAACAAGAAGCTCTGCAATTTATCCGCATCTCTTTTGGCAGGCATACAACAGCTGAACAGCTGGAACAGTTATTACATATGTTTACAGTGCTTTGGGAACAAAAGAAAGGAGAATTTGATATTGACCGAAGAATTAAAGCTAATGGGCGCCAACAGGCGTGACCAGCTTCTTCTGTGGCTGAAGGAATCTAAATCACCGCTGACAGGAGGAGAACTCGCAAAAAAAGCGAACGTTTCAAGACAGGTTATTGTACAGGATATATCGCTCTTGAAAGCGAAAAATGTACCGATTATCGCCACAAGCCAAGGATATGTATACATGGATGCAGCCGCTCAGCAGCACCAGCAGGCAGAAAGAATCATAGCATGTCTGCACGGTCCTGAACGGACAGAAGAGGAACTGCAGCTCATCGTCGACGAAGGCGTTACAGTAAAAGACGTAAAAATCGAGCATCCCGTGTATGGAGATTTAACTGCAGCCATCCAAGTAGGCACCCGGAAGGAAGTTAGCCATTTCATTAAAAAAATCAATTCTACGAATGCTGCCTACTTATCACAGCTGACCGACGGCGTGCACCTGCATACACTGACAGCACCTGATGAACATCGCATCGATCAAGCTTGCCAAGCCCTCGAAGAAGCCGGCATTTTAATTAAAGACTAAAAAAAGCCCTCTAGAGGGCTTTTTTATAATTGGTAAGACTGGTATGCACCCAGGAGCTTCACTTTGCAGCCGAGCGCTTCAAGCTCCTGCATGGCCCCTGGAATCAATACATCATCAAACGCTTTTTCAATATCAATAATAAAGAAATAATGGCCTAATCCGGTTTTAGTCGGACGTGACTCAATTTTTGACAAGTTTAAATTTCTCCAAGAAAATGCAGACAGCACTCTATGCAGCGCCCCGGACTGATCATCCTGCGGCAGCATGACCATTAAGGTCGTTTTGGGCCTAGAGCTCAATTTTGAATTCACTTCAAAAGATATGTTTTCATCAGGAGACAGGATAACAAATCTTGTATGATTGTCCCTATAATCCTGTATATCCCGTTTCACGATTTTTAATTCGTATGTAGAAGCTGCCATATCATTGGCAATGACCCCGATATTCAGCTCGGGATGGTCACTGACAAACTTTGCTGCCGCCCCGGTAGAATTGGCGTATTCATATGGAACCGAAGGAAAATGTCGATGAAGAAATTTATGGCATTGCGCAATCGCGTGTGAATGTGAGTAAATTTTGTCGAGCTCTTTCCATGCATTCTCTCTAGAGGGATGGACGAGCAAGTGCTGATGAATCGGCAACGTCATTTCACCCACGATTGGCAAGGGCTGTTCATGTATTAAATAGTCTATTGTTAGATTAACAGATCCTTCTAATGCATTTTCCAAAGGAACAAAAGCAAAATCAACTTCGCCTGCAACGGCTGCATCTATACACTCCGGAATGGTGCGGTAAGCAACATGTTCGGCGCCGTTTTGAAAACAAGAACTGACTGCTAGATGTGTAAATGTAGCTGCTGGACCTAAATAACCGACTTTCATGACGATTTTCTCTCCCTTATGCACCTGAACCTAATATTTCAACCTTTTCTACAAAATCAAACTTCCTGAGCTTATTCATTAATGTATGAATGTCTTCTTCCATTGCCGACGTACTGATAGACAGTGTCACATTTGCTCTGCCTTGAAGCGGAATGGTCTGGTGAATGGAAAGAACGTTGCTTCCAGAATCAGCTACCGCCTGAAGAAGCTGAGATAACGCACCTGACCTATCCTCCAAATGAAAGAAAAGTGTGATAATTTGTTCTTTTACCATGGTGTAGAATGGAAAAACAGCATCCCTGTATTTATAAAACGCACTTCTGCTTAAATCGACCTTTTGAACGGCATCTGCTACTGAATCTGCTTTTTTTCGATCAAGCAGCTTTTTGACTTCTAATGTTTTTCTCATTGCATCGGGCAATACATCTTCACGGACAAGATAAAATGTCTCCTCTTTCATTTGCATCCCCCCTTTAAAATAGAGAGCCTGGCACCAGGCTCTCTTTTCAGCCAACATTCATTAATCAATAAATTCAAATTCAAATTCCAGAAGCCTGATTATATCTCCATCCTTGGCTCCGCGTTCTCTGAGTGCTTCATCAACACCCATTCCGCGCATCTGTCTTGCAAACCGTTTAACCGATTCATCACGTGAGAAATCAGTCATCTTGAATAACCGCTCAAGGCTGTCTCCTGAAAGCACAAATACACCGTCTGGATCGCGTGTAATGTTAAATGGCACTTCTTCATTTTCCATCGTGTACATGACACGGTTTTGTGTAAGCTCTTCCTCGTCATACAGCGGGAATTCCGGTGTGTTCTCAAGCTGATTGGCAACCTCAAACAGAAGCTCACGCAGACCTTCTCTTGTCACCGCACTGATCGGGAATACCGGATAATCATCCGTCAGCTTTTCTTTAAAGGCTTCGAGATTTTCCGCAGCCTCCGGCATGTCCATTTTATTTGCAACGATAATTTGCGGACGCTCAGTGAGACGCAGATTGTACTCGCTCAGCTCCTGGTTAATCGTAAGATAATCATCATATGGATCACGGCCTTCTAAGCCTGACATGTCAATGACATGAACAATAACCCTCGTCCGTTCAATATGGCGCAAAAACTGGTGGCCCAGTCCGACGCCTTGGTGTGCGCCTTCAATCAGCCCCGGCAAATCAGCCATGACAAAGCTGCGTCCGTCATCCGTTTCAACCATGCCGAGATTCGGGACAAGCGTTGTAAAGTGATAGTCCGCAATTTTCGGTTTTGCAGATGAGACAACAGACAGCAAAGTAGATTTTCCCACACTCGGGAACCCGACAAGTCCGACATCTGCAAGCACTTTTAATTCAAGAACAATGTAGCGTTCTTTTCCCGGCTCGCCGTTTTCTGAAAGCTGAGGCGCGGGATTAGCCGGTGTAGCAAAGCGGCTATTTCCTCTTCCGCCTCTTCCGCCTCTTGCAATGACAGCCCGCTGTCCGTGCTCTGTTAAATCAGCAATGACCTGTTTTGTATCATCGTCTGTCACAACGGTGCCCGGCGGAACTTTAATGACCATATCATCAGCATTTCGCCCGTGCTGGTTTTTGGACATGCCATGCTCGCCGCGAATCGCTTTAAAGTGTTTTTTGTATCTAAAATCCATCAGGGTGCGGAGACCTTCATCTACTTCAAAAACGACGTCTCCTCCCTTTCCTCCGTCACCGCCGGCAGGGCCGCCTTTCGGCACATATTTTTCACGGCGAAACGCAACCATACCGTTGCCGCCGTCGCCGCCTTTTACATATACTTTGACCTGATCTACAAACATAATGTCCTCCGTTCTAAACCGTTAAAAACTCCGCTAGTCCAACCCAATTTCAATCAGACATTCGTGACTCGTGATTTCAAAACGCATGATATCAACGTCCTCATATCCATTCTGCCGAATATCATCAAAAGCAGATGGATCGGCAAAGGCGCCGTGAAAATCAAGGTACAGAATCAGCTGTCTGTCAGGATGATCCGTTTGAAGCGAAACCGTTAAATGATTTTCACTCTCTCTGCTGACTGCTTGATCAAACAGATGAAACAGCTTTCTCATCAGTTTCGCCAGCTTTTGATCATAAGCCGACAAATCCTTAATTTCTCCGAGAACTTCATATTCAAGCGTCATATAATGGGTTTTCCAATTAAACGTAAGAAAATCAAACGCCAAATGCGGTGTTTTCAGGTTTGAGAGCTTTGATTCGTGCTTTGCGTCTATAACCATTTCTTCAATCATTTCAAAGACACGGTCATACTTCTGTAAGCTTAAGTTTCCTTTAATCAGCTGCAGCTTATTCATCCAATCATGCCGGGAATGGCCAAGCAGATGAATCAGTTCGTTTGTTAATGCCGTGTCGCTTATATTTTCTTCTTGATTTTTTGAAACATCCTTCATTTTCGCACTCCCAATCATTTAATTTCTTATTTAGGAGTCTGTATAAGTGTGTATTATGAATTATAACAGAGAAGGCTTTGTTAGAAAAACAATTGTTTTTCCCAGAAATATCATGTTCCTTTTTTCTGGCTTTGGTTGATTTGCAGCCAGGCAGAACATTTTATGTATTACTGCTTGGGGAACATATCCAGTGGGTTTGAGATGTTTATTCTCATTCTTGGCGGGGTCTGCTCGCACATACTCTGCATTTCATTCTAGGTGTTTACTCCGCATATTGCAAAAAAAACTCCAGTCATCATCGACCGGAGTTTTTTGAATCATTATTGAGCTACAGGATATACGCTCACTTTTTTGCGGTCACGGCCGAAACGTTCGAATTTAACAGTTCCGTCGATTTTCGCAAATAGAGTGTCATCTCCGCCGCGGCCCACGTTTTCACCTGGGTAAATTTTTGTTCCGCGTTGACGGTAAAGGATAGAACCGCCTGTTACGAATTGACCGTCAGCACGTTTAGCACCTAAACGTTTAGCCTCAGAGTCACGTCCGTTCTTTGTAGAACCTACTCCTTTTTTAGAAGCGAAAAACTGAAGATCTAATCTAAGCATGTAGCTCACCTCCTATATTATGTTTGTGGTCACACGCAAGTTGTCTTTGTAATCCCGTTCGATTGTCTCCAGCGAAACAATCATGCCTTCAATCAGCAGCTGAGCTTTTTGGCGTGCCTCTGGATCAAGAGATTCAGGGAATTCAAAATAAAAATAACCCCCGTCCTCCCCTATATCAAGAAGCGGCTCGAAGCCCGCGAGCACAATGACCGCGTTAACGGCCCCAAACACAACGGCTGTCACTCCGGCACAAACAAGATCTTGTCCATGTTCAGCAAAATTCGCATGGCCCGTCATTTCAAAAGACAATATGCCTTTATCATGAGACCTTCTGATTGTTGCCTGAATCATGCTTACGCGTTGATTTTTTCGATCGTCACTTTAGTGTAAGGCTGACGATGACCTTGTTTTTTATGAACGTTTTTCTTTGGTTTGTATCTGAAAACAGTGATTTTTTTCGCGCGGCCTTGTTTTTCAACTTTAGCCGTTACTGTTGCGCCTTCAACTGTAGGGTTGCCGACTTTCACGTTGTCTCCGCCAACAAACAAAACGTCTTCAAAAGTAACTGTTTCACCTGCTTCAGCAGCAAGTTTTTCGATGTAAACAGTTTGGCCTTCTTCAACTTTGATTTGTTTACCGCCTGTTTTAATGATTGCGTACATTCTCTGCACCTCCTATTAGACTAAGACTCGCCAGATACCAGGGGGCTGTAAAAGCTCTTAACACCTGTACTGAGCGGTTGTAGCAATGGTGCTACATCCATAACATTAAAAAATATACCAAAATACAAGGCGTTTGTCAATCAGTTTTAGTAGGGCAGAAGCAGTTCCTCCATGGAAGAATTCGTCCGCTTATCGGCAAAGTAAGCGTGCAGCACTTCATTCTCGTCAAGCTGGCTGAGCTTTTGGCCTGATTTTTCTATAATAATCGGATGCTTACAGCCACGTTTGAACTCGGCCATCACATGATAGACTTTATCCTCCGCCTTTACTGTCAGCGGCAGAAGTTTCTCAAGCTCCCTGTTTTTTCCGTAATACCTTTCGAGGAGAAATCTCACATGGATATAGTGCCTTTGCCGATATTCCTCAAACAAGGAAACAGCCAGAAAGACAAACAAAACCCATGCGCTGATTTGCAGAGGAATCACGAATAAAACCCAGCACCCGAGCAGCAGGCAGAAGCAGAGCGACGTTTTTAGATTAAGCCGGTGAGCCTTTTGAAAAGGCAGCTGTTTGGAAAACAACAAAAATAACAGTTTTCCTCCATCCAGCGGCCAGATCGGCAGTAGATTGACAAATAAGATAGAAAGATTATAAAAGGTGAAGAGTTCAAAGGTATGCTGATGAATCACTGAGACTTCTGCAAGCATCCAGGCGGCAAACTGAAGCCAGATGTGCTGAAGAGGGCCGGCAATAATGACCGCAAACTCTTCCTTTAACGGCCGATTCCCGTGCTCTTCCACTTCGACCGTTCCCCCAAACGGCAGCAAAAAAACACGCTTGATTCTCCAAGAAAAAAACACAGCCAGAGCAGCATGCCCCAGCTCATGAATCAATACAATCAGGAGCAGACAAAATAATGCTTTCATATGGCCTGTGAGCAAGCCCAGCGCCGCGATAATCCAAAGAAAAGGATGCACATGGATCTTTAAGATAAGGTCGAGCCATTTATTCAAATGAAATCACCTGAATCGGATCAATAAATTTATCGCCGTCTTTCATGGCAAAATAATAGACCCCTTTATTATGATCATCAAGCTTAATCGAACCGAGCTTTTTGCCTTTATCCACAAAATCATATAAAGCAACATCCACATCTTTGAGCTCGCCATAGATACTATAGGTGTTGTCAGCATGCTGCACCTTAACCGTCAGTCCCGTCTGGCTGTCTTTGCTGACTTCAACCACATAGCCTTCTTTTACACTATCAATCTTATCGCTGCTTGTTTCGACTTTAATTCCTTCCCCATTGTCCTGAAAATCCTGCTGTACTTTCCCGGATGCAGGCGCGATCAGATCTTTGCCTACTTCAATCTGCTGTTCCTTATTTTTGTGTTCAGGAGCCAGGAAAGCAAGCGGATTTCCGAATTTGGTTTCGAACCAATGGCTTGCTGAGGCAAATTGAAATTCAGTTTCAAAGGTTTTGGCTACAGCGGGTTTAATCTGACTGACGGGTCCAATGTTTGTTTTATAGGCTATAGCTGAAACGAGAACAAGGCAGGCCGACAGAAGACATTTCAGGATAATTGAATCTGTTTTCACCAATGGGTGTTTTCCGTTGAATGTTGGCATGTTATCTTCATAAACCGGAAGTGTTCCATGTTTTTCCTGATCCGTTACCATCACCCAGGACGGGGGTTTCTGCTTTTCAGAAACTGTCTGAGTAGAGAAACGTTTTGAGCCGGAAAGCTGCTTTCTTCTTTTCTCTAATCGTTTTCTGATTTCATCTGCTCTGTGACTCATTGCCATCATCCTTTGCATTCGTTGGGTTTGTACATCATATGTCTTGTCCATGGCAAATATTCGGTTTAGTCAAGAACAAAGCAGGCAAAAACAAAAAAAACCTGACACAGCATATGCTTTGTCAGATTCTTCTCTTTGATTCTATCACATTAAGATCTTACTCCGAAAAATGACTTAATCTTAGCCATCATTCCTTTGTTTTGCTCTTCAAGCACCTGTAAAGGAACAGATTCACCTAAGATGCGGCGGGCAATATTGCGATATGCAATGGAAGCGCGGTTTTTAGGGTCCATCGCAATCGGTTCGCCATGATTGGAAGCTTTAATGACTTCATCATCATCAGCCACGATTCCGAGCAAATCGATCGACAGATGCTGTACGATTTCGTCGATATCCATCGTGTCACCGTTTTTCATCAGGTGATTTCTGATTCTGTTAACAACGAGCCGCGGCGGTTCAATATTTTCCTCTTGCTCCAGCAGTCCTATAATACGGTCAGCATCACGAACAGCTGAGATTTCAGGCGTAGTGACCACAATCGCTTTATCAGCTCCGGAAACGGCATTTTTGTACCCTTGCTCGATTCCGGCAGGACAGTCTATGATGACATAGTCAAATTCCTGTTTGAGCTCTTGGACCATGTTTTTAATTTGTTCAGGAGCAACAGCTGTCTTATCGCTCGTTTGAGCAGCGGGCATTAAATAGAGCAGATCATCGAAACGTTTGTCTTTTACGAGCGCCTGATGCATTTTGCATCTGCCCTCTACAACGTCTACCAGATCGTAAATAATTCTATTTTCAAGACCCATTACAACATCAAGGTTGCGCAGTCCTATATCAGTATCTACTAAGCATACGCGCTTCCCTAAAATGGCTAAGGCGGTACCGAGGTTCGCAGATGTTGTTGTCTTACCTACTCCGCCTTTTCCCGAAGTTATTACGATAGCCTCACCCAATTCACATTCCTCCCTCAAGCCTTGTTAGATCAGGTCTTAAATGAGCCAAATGTTGAAGGCGTTCAATGACCATATTTCCGTCTGTATCTAAATAAGCACATTCCATTTCGTTCCCTTTTTGAATGTGGTCTGGGGAGCGATTTAACACATGATTGATTCTTAATTGTGTCGGAAGCATTTCAGAGGCGGCGATGACCGCTTGATTATTTCCATTAAATCCAGCATGCGCGATTCCCTTCAGTGAGCCCAGAACAAAAATGTTCCCTCCGGCCTTGACTGTTCCGCCGGGATTCACGTCACCGATCAGGAGCAAGTCACCTTTTACCTGCAGCACTTGGCCTGAACGGACAATTTTTGAAACAGAAATAATTTCGGCTTCCTCTCTTATCTGCTGTGCTTCTTTTTTAGTAATGACTTCACTGTCAATAGAATGAACAAACAAATCTTTCTTTGACGCAATCAATTCGGTTAGCTGTTCCTCTTGCTCCTTATATAAAAGGCGATTTCCCAGCTTAACATGAACACTGATTTTCTGGCCTTTTCCATCGGTATATTGTTCAATTGACAGCATATTCTGAAGACCATCGAGAAGCTCATCAAAAGAACACGCATCATCCAGATGCAATGTTAGTCCATTCTTTGTTCCTTTTATTGTTACATATTGCTGCTTTTTGGTCTTCACAATATTCACCTCAACAACATACTCATTTCGTCAAAAAAAGATAAAATCCTTTTTACTCATCTCTCAATTCTTTCTTTAGACTCATAAAAAACAATCTAAATGGCAGAACAAGAATAAGAGCTGCTGCAATATTTAATAAAATTGTCGGTATAAACCGGTCAAGCACAAATCCGTTAAACGTCATAATGTCTTTATGAATCAAAGACTGAATGCCGAATACGTAAAATTCGAGCAGACAGACAGCCAGAACTGCTATCAATATCACTACAAATGCGTTTGTATGCAACACTTTAAACGCTTTTGAAGCCAAATAGCATAGCCCTGCAAAACCAAACATGTAAACGCCTAATAGACTTGTATAGTTCATGTCATATAGAAAACCAAAAATAAATCCGTAAATCATCGCGTGTTTTTGGTTGATAAAAGCCGACATGAATATCAATACAAGCATCAAAAAACGCGGGGCGAGCACTTGGTCATCTGTAACGAAAGGAAAATGCACCAAATCTGTAAAAATGCTTTCCGCAGAAAAAACAAGCATCATAACGAAAGGGAGAAGGAAACGTTTCACGATCCTTCCTCCTCTGTATCGACAGTCGGCACGTCACGGTTTACAACGATCACATTATTTAAATCTGTAAGGTCAGCCGCAGGTTTTACATAAGCAACCTTCGTTAGTCCATAGGAATCTGACTCGATATCAGTCACTTCACCGATTGTCAGCCCTTCTGGGAAAACACCGCCTGTCCCTGATGTTTCAATAAGATCGCCTTTTTTCACGTCTTGTTTATCCTTACGCTCAATAATTGTCATCTTAAGACGTTTTTTCTCTTTGTCATATCCTTCGATCAAGCCGTAGCCTTTGCTGCCTTTTTTTCCGGAAATTTTTGTCGCGACTCTGTTATTGCGGTCAGTATCGCTTAAAAGCTGAACAGTAGACGTAAAATTGTTAAGTCCGGAGCTTTTGATCTTGCCGATTAATGCGCCTTTTTCGTTTGTAACGGCCATATCTTTCGCTACGTTTTGCTGAGTCCCCTTGTTAATGGTGACCTGTTTCGCCCAATTATCAGGGCTTCTGGCGATGACCGTTGCTAAAATCGGCTTGTAATCTTTAATCGATTTGACATGGCCAAGCTCGTCACGCAAGGATTTGTTTTCTTCTTCAAGCTCTTGAAGCTTGGCTTCATATTGTGTCTGTCCGTCAAGTTTTTCTCTTAGACGCTCGTTTTCTTTGTATGTGTTTTTTAAATCATTGATGTTCTCAAATATTCCTGCAAAAAATTCGGCAGGCGTATGAAAAATATTTTGAAATACTCCCGTCGTATCGCCGATCACTTTCTCAGGCCAGGTGGTATTGCGGCCGCCCTTCAGCGAAAATCCAATCATAGCCACCAATATGATAATACACAGAAGTAATAGCATTAACCGCTTATTCGGCATCGTGTTACACCTCTTCTATTGAACTCCCGATTATCTAGTTTTCCCTTTGAAAAGATGGATGTGCTCCAGTGCTTTCCCTGTTCCGATCGCTACACAATCAAGCGGATCTTCGGCGATAAGGACCGGCATTTTTGTTTCTTCGCTGATGACTTTGTCCAAATTGCGCAAAAGCGCTCCGCCGCCGGTTAACACTATACCTCTGTCCATGATATCTGCTGCAAGCTCAGGCGGTGTTTTTTCGAGTGTGCTCTTCACTGCTTCGACAATTGTAGATACAGTGTCGCGCAAAGCGTTAGAAATCTCTTTTCCTGTAATTTCAATTGTTTTCGGCAAACCTGTCAGCAAATCGCGTCCGCGGATTTCCATGTTGTCGGATTCTTCAGGAGCTTCTGCAGATCCGATTTCCATTTTAATCGCTTCAGCCGTACGGTCACCGATCATCAGATTGTACGTTTTTCTGATGTAGTTGATAATCGCGTCATCCATCTCATCACCGGCTACACGGATTGACTGAGACGTTACGATGCCTCCGAGGGAAATAATCGCAACTTCTGTCGTACCGCCCCCGATATCAACAACCATGCTTCCAGTCGGTTCCCAAACTGGCAGATTGGCTCCGATTGCTGCGGCAAAAGGCTCTTCAATCGGATACGCGTCACGCGCTCCCGCCTGTCTTGTCGCATCGATAACAGCGCGTTCTTCAACAGCTGTAATGCCTGATGGGACACATACCATTACATATGGTTTTCTGGCAAACATGCCTTTATTTTTTATGGCCTGATTGATGTAATATTTCATCATCGTCGCCGTTGTTTCATAATCAGCGATAACGCCGTCTTTCATCGGGCGAAGAGCCACCACGTTGCCCGGTGTCCGTCCAATCATATTTTTCGCATCATTTCCGACAGCGACAATCGATTTCGTATCCGTCTGCAAAGCGACAACTGACGGCTCTCTCACAACAATTCCTTTTCCTTTTACAAAAACAAGCGTATTCGCAGTTCCAAGATCTATACCAAGGTCTCTAGCACCAATTCCAAACATATGTATGTATCTTCCTTTCTTAAAGCAAAAATACCCTAAAGGGAAAAACTCATAAACTCTATTATAGCTTAATTCGACGAAAAAAAAAGTGTTACAAATATCCTTTTTCCTTTAAACTCACAAATTTTTTATCCCCGATCACCAAATGGTCAAGCAGCTCGATGCCAATCAGGTTTCCGCATTCAAACAGCCGTCTTGTCACTTCAATATCCTCCCTGCTCGGCGTCGGATCTCCAGAAGGATGATTATGAACACAGATAAAGGAAGCGGCAGATCGTTTAAACGCTTCTTTAAACACCTCTCGCGGGTGGACAATAGATGAATTCAGGCTTCCGATAAATACGGTGCGTTTATGGATGACTTGATTTTTTGTATTTAAGTATAAACAGACAAAATGCTCCTGGGTTAAAAAGCGCATATCCTCCATGACGAGATTAGCGCCGTCTTCCGGGGAGCGAATAACGAAATGTTCTTCGTTGGCTATTTTGTGAATCCGGCTTCCAAGCTCAACTGCTGCCAGTATTTGAATCGCTTTTACCATACCGATTCCCGGGATGCTTGACAGCTCTTCAACCGATGCTTCCTTGAGCAGGCGCAGCCCGTCAAATGAGCGCAGCAGCCTGTTTGACAGGTCCAAAACAGATTCGTGTTTAGTCCCTGTCCGCAATAATATAGCCAAAAGTTCATGATTCGCTAAGTTCTCGGCTCCGACTTTCAGGAGCCGTTCTCTTGGCTTTTCTTTCATTGGGAAATCTTTGAGTTTTAATGGCAAATCGTGTATGACCAAGCACTCCTTTTCTTTCCCTTCCCGTTTATAGAACCGTCATGCCCTTATATCAAAATGGCGAAGAGCTCTCATTGTTTTTGATATAGGAAGGCCCATGACTGAATAATAATCTCCGTCTATTTTCTTTACAAAAAGCGCGCCTCTTCCTTGGATGCCGTATGCACCTGCTTTATCCATCGGCTCTTTTGTTTCAATATATGTCCAAATCTCTTCTTCACTGAGGGACCAAAACGCAACTTCTGTCTTATCATAAAAAGTCTCGCTGTGATTTTCAGCTTGAATGCTGACCGCGGTTATTACTGAGTGACTTCGGCCTGAAAGCCTCCGCAGCATAGAAGCAGCTTCTTCTTGATCCTGCGGTTTGCCAAGACATTCGCCGTCAAGGCATACCATTGTATCAGCACCGATAACGATTGCATGCGGGTGGAGATCAGCTACAGCCTTAGCTTTTTGTTTTGCCAACCATTGGACGTTTTCTTCTGGTGAAAAGTTTCGATTTAATTTTTCTTCTACTTCACTGACAATAATGGAGTAGGGCAGCTGGAGAAGATCGAGGAGTTCTTTCCTGCGCGGAGATTGTGATGCAAGTATTAGCGGTTTTGTCATGTTCGTCATCCTTTCAGGGTTTGCTTAAGAAAAAAAGATACTCGTTTATCCTACCAAATCACGAGGCTTGTCACAATTTCAGAAAAATAACTTTTTCATGACAAAATAAAAAAAGCCTGTCACTAAAGGACGAAGGCTCAGGGCACTATCTCTTATTTTACGACGGCTAACAGCTCCTGCTGAGCCTTCCACCCGGCTTCAGCACTTGGATCCTCTAATTCCTTTAAAGCCTGCAAAATCGCTTTTTTCTCTCCTGTTTCTGACGCTTTTGTTTCACCAAGCGACTTTTCTATTTTCTCTACACTCGCTTTTGTAATGTCTTCGCCGAGAATCGCCTTTGCTGCAAGCTCCGCTGTTTCCTTAAAAGAATCTGTCATATCTGACTCTATTGATAAGGAAAGCTCCTTGCCTCCCCAGGCTTCAAAATCACTGTCGATTAAAACCTGTCCTAACTGCTGTGAGACATCCTTTTCACTTGCTAAGCCTGCAATAACATACGTATACCCGTCATCCTTTGACAGTGACACGGCGGAATAACCCTTTTCGGTCAATTGTTCTGTTAACGTTTCGGCGCCCTTTTCATTTGAAAATTTTCCGGCTTGTACAGCGTATGTTTTGTATGTACCTTCAGTTTGCGCCGCTTGTTTTTCTGTGCCTGAAGTTTGTTTATCAGTTGAAGTATCCCCTGCTTTTGCCGTTTGGCTGCCTAGAGAATCCTCTAAAGAGGCCGGTGCTGACGCTTCTTTATTCCCCGATATGTTTAACGCGAATAGCCCTAATCCAGTGCCAATGACAGCCGCGAAGGCAATCGTCGCAGCCACTCTTTTTACTGGTTTGGCAGTCCCGGTCTTTCCTTTTGCATAAGACTTTGTTTTTTTCTTTTGATAAGGAGGAACAACTTTAGGGTCCTCTTTAAACACCTTGTCCTCCTCGGAGTCCCAATTGAATTCATCTTCATCAGGATGTTCCTGGGATGCCGCAACCTCTTGTTCTGCCTGTCTTTTTTCCTCCCAATTTGAAAATGTCATGCTTTTATCCGCCTCTGTCTCAGGCGTCTCTTGTTCGTAAACCGTCTCTTCTTTTCCATTAATCGTCACCTTGAGGGCTTTTTCTGCGGCTTTACTGTTTTTTTTATTCTTTCTTTTTTTCAATTCCGCTTCCTCCCTTCATTTGCTTGACCATTCTTGTCGGCTTTTCATGCTACACACTTTAGCACAGGCAAAGAAAAAAAGAACAAGACTTTTGTCGCCTTGTCCAAAAAACGTTCGTCAAATTTTTCAGCAGTCAGCCCAATGCCATTTTGATATAAAAAGAAATGATAGAGTCACCGTATAAATAGGCTAAAATGCTCCCTGCGGCTATAGCGGGGGCGAAGGGAAGCGGCTGCCTTTTAGCGAGCCTACCAGTTAGAACAGCTGCCGCTCCATATAATGCACCTATCAAAACTGAAAAGAAAAAGGCAGCTGCCAGCATTTTCACACCAAGCACAAAGCCAATCACCGCAAATAATTTAATATCTCCTCTCCCTACTCCCCCATGGGTGATTGCGGCAATTACAGCCAGAAATAGAAATCCGGCTGCCGCACCTAGCAGGCCTGCATACCAGGAATCAAGCGGAGAAATCAATCTCGCGGCCGCCAAAAAGGGAAGAAAGAAAATCAATATTCGATTTGGAATCAGCATAAAATGAATATCTGTCACTGCAACAATAATGAGAAGAGAGATAAACACCACAGCGGGAAACAGTTCCAGCGATGTGCCAAAGCGTATTCCTGCGGCAGCAAATAAACACGCTGTCACAAGCTCTGCTGCGGGATACATAAAAGAAATCCTATGCCCGCAGCTTTTACATTTACCTTTTTGAAATAGGAATGACAGGATGGGAATTAATTCTGCAGGAGTTAATGTCCGCCGGCAAAACGGGCATGATGAACGGGGCGCAATAATAGATAGATGTAAGGGGATACGGCACCCGGCCGTATAGTAAAAAGAACCAAGGATAAGCCCGAAGATAAAAAGAATGGATAGCATAGACAACACACCTTTACTCACTGAGTTCTGGTATGGATTGTAGCAAAATGAGCATCCTGAGCTCCAATTGGGAATATTCAATTTTACACATAAAAAAACGGCAGAATCTTTTTTTTGATTCTGCCGGAGCCGGATGCTTTTATTTCAACCTTTTTCGAATGTCAGAAATAAAGTAAAGAGATCCGGTAATCAGCACAATTTCATTTGAGCCCTTTTTGCTTTCTATGAATTTGATCACATCGTCTGGATCTTCACTCCAGCTTTTATTGCTGATTTCACTTGCATCATAGAGATCTTTTGCAAGGGAAGCACGCGGGAAATCAAAAGAAGCAAAATGAATCGCATGAGCAATGGTTTCCAGTCTTTTAATCATGTTCTGATACGGTTTGTCCTTTAACGCGCTAAACACCACAGAAATGCGTGAATTGGCGAAACGCTGCTTCATCGTTTCCGCCAGCTTTTCGACACCTTCTTCGTTATGCGCACCGTCTAAATATACCGGAGGATGTTCCTGAACAAGCTCTAACCGTCCCGGCCAAGCAGCCTTCACAAGCCCGCTCCTTAACGCTTCGTCACTGATATGGGCGATATTCTCCTTATTGAGCCACTCCGCAGCCAAAATGGACAAAGCAGCATTTTGTCTTTGATGGGTGCCAATCAGAGATGTCCGAATATCTTCATAGCATTTCTCTTCCGTTTTGAATGAAAACTGTTCTCCTGCAGGCAGAGCCTCTTCATTGAAAATAACACATGCATCATGCAATGACTGGAACGGCGCAGCATGCCGTTCGGCTTCATGGCGGATGACCTGTAAAGCTTCCGGCTGGGTAACTGCTGTAACGATTGGAATACCTTCTTTAATAATGCCGGCCTTTTCTCCTGCAATTTCTTCAATGGTGTTTCCCAAAATGTTCATATGATCGTGTCCGATGCTTGTAATCACAGTTAAGAGCGGTTCAACCACATTAGTAGAATCGAATCTACCGCCCAAACCTGTTTCAAAAATAACAAAATCGACCTTATGAAATTCTGCAAAATATAAAAATGCACAGGCCGTCATAATTTCAAATTCTGTCGGCTGTCCGTATTCCGTTTGATCAAGGGCTTCAACGTGCGGTTTCATTTGATTGACGAGTGCTGTCCATTCCTCATCTGAAATCGGTATCCCGTTTACGCTGATCCGTTCATTAAACGTAATAATATAAGGCGATGTAAATGTTCCAACCGTATATCCGGCTTCCTGCAGCATAGAACGGATAAAAGCGACAGTTGATCCTTTACCGTTTGTTCCTGCGACGTGGAACGCTCGGATTTTTTTTTCAGGATGTCCTAACCGCGCCATCAGCTGTTTCATTCGGCCAAGTCCGGGCTTCACCCCGAATTTCAGCCTCCCGTGAATCCAACTGCGCGCATCTTGATATGCAGTAAACAATGATAATCCCCTCTTTTATAAGACAAGGCGGTTTCTCTAGAAACCGCCCCGGCTTTTCATTAACCCTTCAGCTCAGCCATTCGTTTTTGAACAGCGTCACGCTTCGCCACATAATCTTTTTCTTTTTCACGTTCTTCATCAATTACGTGTGCAGGCGCTTTTTTCATAAATCCTTCATTTCCAAGTTTCTTTTGGACACGCTCAACTTCTTTTGTCAGTTTATCAAATTCTTTTTGCAGACGGGCAATTTCTTCATCAATATTGATTAAGCCTTCAAGCGGAAGAATAACCTCTGCTCCTGAGACAACGGCCGTCATCGCCTTATCAACAGCCTCAATATCGGTGCCGATTTTAAGCACGCTCGGATTCGTAAAGCGTTCAACATATGAACGGTTCGCTTCGAGGCGGGCTGCTATTTCGTCTGTGCTTGTTTTAATGTACAGTTCAACCTGCTTGCTCATTGGCGTATTGACTTCACTGCGGATATTGCGCACAGAACGGATCAGCTCAACAAGAAGCTTCATGTCAGCTGCCGCTTCAGTATCGGTATGCTCCGGCACTACTACAGGCCATTGACTTACTGTAATCGATTCCCCTTGGTGAGGAAGGTGCTGCCAAATTTCCTCCGTTAAGAATGGCATAAACGGATGGAGCAGACGCATCGTTTGATCAAGTACGTAAGCAAGGATGGAACGGGTAGTTTTCTTGGCAGCTTCGTCTTCTCCATAAAGCGGTAGCTTCGCCATTTCAATATACCAATCACAGAAATCATCCCAAATAAAGTTATATAAATGGCGTCCTACTTCACCAAATTCATATCGATCAGCAAGCTGGGTCACGTGCTCGATCGTTTCATTTAATCGCGTTAAAATCCACTTGTCAGCGACTGACTTTTCGCCTGACAGATCAAGTTCATCGTACGTCATGCCATCCATATTCATTAATGCAAAACGGGAGGCGTTCCAAATTTTATTGGCAAAATTCCAGGTCGATTCCACTTTTTCATAGCTGAAGCGCAGATCCTGGCCAGGAGAGCTTCCAGTCGCAAGGAAATAACGCAGAGAATCGGCTCCGTACTTGTCAATCACATCCATCGGGTCGACACCGTTGCCAAGAGATTTACTCATTTTCCGGCCTTGCTCGTCACGGATTAAGCCGTGGATTAAAACATCTTTGAACGGGCGCTCGCCTGTAAATTCAATGCCTTGGAAAATCATGCGTGATACCCAGAAGAAAATGATATCGTACCCTGTCACGAGAACATCTGTCGGATAGTAGCGTTTAAAGTCTTCAGCCGTTACATCAGGCCAGCCCATTGTGGAGAAAGGCCATAGCGCAGAACTGAACCATGTATCCAGTACGTCTGTATCCTGTTCCCAATTTTCGCTGTCTTCCGGCGCTTCAAGCCCGACATATAGCTCGCCTGTTTCTTTATGATACCAGGCAGGAATACGATGGCCCCACCACAATTGACGGGAGATACACCAGTCGCGGATGTTTTCCATCCAGTGTAAATACGTTTTTTCGAAACGGTCAGGCACAAAGTTGACCTTTTCTTCTTTCTTTTGCAGCTCAATCGCTGCATCAGCAAGCGGCTGCATGCGCACAAACCATTGTGTAGAAAGATAAGGCTCCACAACAGCCCCGCTTCGTTCACTATGGCCGACAGAGTGCATATGATCCTCGATCTTGAAGAGAACTCCCGCCTCCTGTAAATCTTTCACGAGCTTTTTGCGGCATTCAAAACGATCCATACCTTGATATTGGAGCGCATTTTCATTCATCGTGCCATCTTCATTCATGACAAGGATGCGTTCTAAATTGTGGCGGTTGCCAAGCTCGAAGTCGTTCGGATCATGAGCAGGCGTAATTTTCACGGCACCTGAACCAAATTCCATATCAACATAGTCATCACCGACAATCGGAATTTCACGATTTACAATCGGCAGGATCACCGTTTTTCCGATAAGGTGTTTATAGCGCTCGTCTTCAGGGTGAACGGCAACAGCTGTATCACCGAGCATTGTTTCAGGACGTGTCGTCGCAATTTCAATTGAGCCTGAACCGTCAGCAAGCGGATAGCTCATATGATAGAATGCGCCTTGAACATCCTTGTAAATCACCTCAATGTCGGATAGGGCTGTTTTTGTCGCTGGGTCCCAGTTAATAATATATTCGCCTCTGTAGATCAGGCCTTTTTCATAAAGCTTAACGAATACTTCCCTTACCGCTTTGCTCAAGCCTTCATCCAGCGTAAAACGTTCACGGGAATAATCTAGGCCAAGACCTAATTTCGCCCACTGGCTGCGAATAAAGTCAGCATATTCTTCCTTCCACTTCCACGTTTCTTCGAGGAATTTTTCACGGCCTAAATCGTAGCGGGATTTGCCTTCTTCACGAAGTTTCGCCTCTACTTTAGCCTGTGTCGCGATGCCGGCGTGGTCCATGCCAGGAAGCCACAGCACATCATAGCCCTGCATGCGTTTCATTCTTGTTACAATGTCTTGCAGCGTTGTGTCCCATGCGTGGCCAAGGTGAAGTCTTCCTGTTACGTTTGGCGGCGGAATGACAACAGAGTATGGCTCTTTTGTCTGGTCACTGCCCGCTTCAAAAAATTTGCCTTTTAGCCAAAAATCATATCGGTCTTTTTCAACCGCTGCCGGATCATATTTCGTCGGCATTGTTTGTTCATTCGTTTCCATCATAACCCTCCAGCATGTTTAAAAATGGCTGAGAACGAAAAAAGAGCTCTTCATCCCTGTAAAAGGACGAAAAGCTCTTTCGCGGTACCACCTTTTTTCATGAACTCTATCAGTTCATGCACTTATAACGGATAACGGGTGTTTCCCGAATTTCTCTACTCTTCTTTCAAGAAATTATGCTCCCGGGCGACCTTCCAATCAGACAACATAAGAAGCCTTTCAGCAAACGGCTTCTCTCTCTGCATGCGCCTTTTTTGTACTCTTCCCGTTCTAAGCAGGTGTATTTATCAGCTCATTGTATACATTATTTATGTTCTTTATTATAGTAAAAGTGTTTTTGATTCGTCAATCATCTTTTCCAAAAACACCGCTTTCTATACAGATGGGCAGGCACCTATTGCCCAAGTTTACATATGATGCTTGTAAATGCGTAGAGGAGGATGCACCGTGAAGAAACGTTTCAGCTCTTATTCGCTGCCGCCATGGGTAAGGCAAATTCGGCTTGTATCCGCACAAGTGATTATTCCCATTACGATTTTTCAAGGAATCAGAACCATTTTCTTTCCGACAACCTTTGATGTTTTGCTGCTCGCAATCCTAATCTTTTTAGCTTGCGCCCTTCATTTAGAATGGATATAAACAAACAAGTCCGCGCCATTAAGACGTGGACTCGTTTTCAGCCTGAAATTTTTTCTCTTGTTCAATCTGATGAATTTTCATCACAAACGGCTCTATGTTTTTCATTTGCCAATAAGCCTTTAATAATTGTGTACATTCCTCTTTTTCATGCTGTCTTTTCCCAGTTTGATAACCGTTCAGCACCTTGTACATGGCTGCTGGATATGCCATATAGCTGAGAAAAAGACTGACTTCCGCTTCACGCAAAGGGAATGATTTCGTATATCCATAAAACCATTCGACGCATTCCGGACAAGCTTTCGGAAAGCCTCTGAACATTTTTGTATAAAAGCCGAGCAGGTCGTTTTGCGGCGGACCGACAGATGCTCTTTCGAAGTTTGTAAAATATCCGGTCCCGGCATCATTATACAGAAAATGGTGTATAGACAGGCTGCCGTGGTTCATTACAACCCTTGAAACGTCCTTTTCCTTTGCCGACTCATACCAGTCCTCCAGCCGTTCCAGCGCAAAATTCACCGCCGAAATGGTTTCTGAAAAATAGGTTATGGCCTGGAGTTCAAAAGGAGAAAGGTACCATTCCTTCTCCGCTCTATCCACAAACTGCTCATAGAAAATTTTATCTTGTTCCCACTTTTTTTTCATTTGCCCGTAATAACGTTCAATCTCATCACGTCTAACCTTTAGTTCCTGCTCGGTTCTCTCGTGAAGACGGGCTGTTTCTCTAAATAAATAAGCATGTTTCTGATCCCGTTCTTCCTCTTGGTCAAATTGGAGCCAAGGCATTAAATAGTAGGTATCTCCGTATTGTATGCCTGCTGAGAAAAACTCACCGCTATTTGTTCTGTAAACGGGAACGAATGAACGAAAGCCTTTTTCCTCAATCGCCACCATATGATCTGTAAAATGCTTGCCGCGACCCTCTTTCAATTTTTTCAGGGCAAATACACCGTAGTCTGTATACACTTTCCAAACAAGAGGACTGACAGGCTCAATAAATTGAGCAGTCAGTCCGTATTCCCGAAGAACCGATTGGGTATCTTCCATTTCATTCACCACATTTTCCGATCGCTTACGGTTTACGCATGGCTATTTTTATATTGAGGAATATAGAGAATCTGTCCTGCTTTTAATTCATCATCCAAGGCTAAAGAATTCATCCTGATCAGCTGCTGGGATGTAATTTCATACCGTTCGCATAAACGCTCGATCGTATCTTCCTGCTGCACAATACAAATTTTCATTCTCGAAAACTCATCCGCTTCTTTTGTAAAGAGTTTTGTTAAATAAAGAGAATTATCACTTTCCTTTGTTTGAGGTTCCTTCGTTTCAGCAGCAGGAGCAACCCTAGGAACAGCATCCGTTTCCTTCCTTTCAGTCTCAGAAGATTCAGGCAGTTGGAAGGATTGAAAAGGTGTTTCTTCCTTAGGCTCTTCAGGTGATGGTGTTTTTCTCACTTCAATTTCGAAGCTCTCTTCCTCTTGTTCTTCCTCCTCCAGCAGCTTAGGCGCTGAATAAAAAGAATCCTCCTCTTCTTGTTCAGGCAGGAAGGTACGGTATGCCGGTTCAGGCAATTCTTCTTGAGATGCCTCCTCCGAGCTTGTTTTTTGATTGAAATGGAAATGTAAATCGGCATTGTCATTCTCCATATATACAGCTGAAGCTGTTTCTCTGCTATCTTCTACGGAGAGAGCGGCCTCTGATACACTCTCCAAAGCTTCATCCGGTTCCGCCTCTTCTTGGCAAAGCGCAGGATCAGCCTGATCCGATTGAGCTGCTTCTTCATTTTGAGCCTCTTGGCGCAGCGCATATTCATGATTAGGAGACACTGTTGTTTCCGCTTTTTCCTCTGCAATCACAGTCTCTGAATGAAGCTCAGCTTCCAAAGCAGGCGATTCTTCTGCTCCAGCGTGTTCACGAAGCTCAGTCTCCGCTGGAGAGTCTGCTTCTTCACGAACATCCGCTATTGCAGCTGCCGGCTCTGCCGTTTCTTTTTTTGCTTTAACGATCTCTTGAATCTCTATTTCTGAAGGATCAGGTTCTGGCTCAGATTCTTCTGTTTCCGATTCAGCACGAACCTCCGTTTCCGGCACAGCAAGCTCTTCTGACTCTTCTTCCTCTTTCACATCTTCTCTGGCCTCTGGTTCTGAAGCAACCGATTCAGGCGGCTCAGATTCTGCTTTTTCTGTCTCCAGTTCTTCACGGAGCCCCGCTTTCGAGATAAAAAGTTCTGGCGGTTCGGCTGGCGGTTCATGCTGAAGAACTGCTTCCTCTGCCGATGATGCACCCGGTTCTTCTACTACACTATGTGCCGGCGGCTCTGAAAGCTCTTCCTCCCTGAATGCCGCAGGAGCTTCATATAAAGGTATCTCCGGCTCTTTGTCTTGCGTATCGTCCAAAAGCCCTTCGATCGCTAAATCAGCTTGAATTGTTAAAATGCGCGAATCCGTCAATTGATAGTCAAATGCGTCAATAAAGACGAAGACATCCTGTAAATGGCTCACTTTATTTTTCGGAATGGTAATATCCACAGGAAAACAGTGAGTCAGTTCCGCACTTCCATCCTCTCTCTTTCTGACTTGTTCAACAAACCGCTTATCTGTATAAATCTCTTCGGTATGTTTGTTTTGATCTATGTTGTACTCACCTGTAAGTTCAAGCGATCCTATGATTGATACATAATCATTTACTTCCTGAACCCTAATATCAGGATCTAATGAAATAGAAAGCAGTTCAGAAACTTCCTGTCCTTTTTGGAAACAGATCGATTCTTCTACAGAAAATTGCAATCGATGATTTTGCGGCAAGTTCATATCCTCCTTTCATCTAATCCTTAAAATTAGATGTCACTAAAGGTGTATGTATGAACTGGAGAAAATATGAGTGGCAGAGCACGAAAAAACCGGCACAAGGAGTCCTTGATACCGGTTTTCACTCTTATCTGCGGCTGATCTCAGCAAATACTTTCTCAGCTGCCTGGATTGTGTTTTCAATATCTTCATCAGTATGGGCCGTTGAGAGGAAAAGACCTTCGAATTGTGATGGCGGAAGGAATACCCCTTCATTTGCCATCCCTTTATAATAGCTTGCGAACAGCTTCAAATCAGATGATTTCGCCGTTTCATAATTGATGACTGGTTCGTTTGTAAAGAAGAAACCGATCATCGAACCTGCACGGTTAAAGGTATGCGGAATGCCATGAGCCTCGGCGGCTTTTGAAATTCCTTCTTCCAGTCTGTCGCCTTTTTTGATGAATTTCTTGTAGGAATCAGGTGTCAGCTGTTTCAATGTCTCTAAGCCAGCCGTCATCGCAAGCGGGTTGCCTGACAATGTACCAGCTTGATAGATCGGGCCGCTTGGAGCGATCTGCTCCATGATTTCTGCCTTTCCGCCATAAGCGCCGACAGGAAGTCCGCCCCCGATTACTTTTCCTAAACAAGTCAGATCAGGCGTTACGCCGAAGTAGCCTTGAGCGCAGTTATAATCGACCCGGAAGCCAGTCATCACTTCATCAAAAATCAGCAGGGAGCCGTACTGCTCAGTGATATCACGCAGACCCTGCAGGAAACCTTCTTGCGGCGGAACAACACCCATATTTCCGGCAACTGGCTCTACAATGACTCCTGCAATGTCTTCACCGAATTGCTGGAAAGCAAGCTTTACACTTTCTAAATCATTGTACGGAACGGTGATGGTGTTTTTCGCAATGCCTTCAGGCACCCCCGGGCTGTCAGGCAGACCGAGAGTGGCAACACCTGAACCAGCTTTAATCAAGAGAGAATCGCCGTGTCCGTGGTAGCAGCCCTCAAATTTTAAAATCTTGTTGCGGCCCGTATAGCCCCTTGCCAAACGGAGGGCACTCATTGTAGCCTCTGTTCCGGAGCTTACCATTCGTACAATTTCTACAGATGGCACACGATCAATGACGAGCTTAGCCAGTTCATTTTCTACTTCAGTCGGAGCACCGAAGCTTGTCCCGTATTCAGCCACTTTTTTGAGGCTTTCTACGACGCGGTCATTTGTATGCCCTAAAATTAAAGGCCCCCATGACAAGACGTAGTCAATATATTCATTCCCGTCAATATCAAAGATTTTCGAGCCTTTTCCGCGCTCCATAAAAATCGGGTCCATGTCTACCGATTTAAATGCGCGAACGGGACTGTTCACACCGCCCGGCATGAGTTTTTGCGCTTCTTTAAAAGCCGTTTTTGATTTTTCATAGCTTCTCATCTGCCTCAACTCCTGTCAACTGAATAAAATTACTCCGCAAGCCATTTCGCTGTGTCTTTCGCATGATACGTAATAATCAGGTCGGCACCCGCGCGCTTCATGCTTGTCAAAATTTCCAACACAATTTCTTTTTCTTTGATCCAGCCGTTCTGCGCTGCAGCCTTCACCATTGAATACTCTCCGCTTACATTATAAGCGACGAGCGGCAAAGTAAACTCATTTTTTACGTCACGCATGATATCCATATAAGAAAGCGAAGGTTTGACAATCAAAAAGTCCGCGCCTTCCTCGACATCTGATTGTGCTTCGCGGAGTGCCTCCATACGGTTGGCAGGGTCCATCTGATATGTTTTGCGGTCTCCGAATTGCGGTGTGCTGTTTGCTGCATCACGGAACGGACCGTAAAACTCGCTAGAATATTTCACAGCGTAAGACATGATTGGAATATTGACGAATCCTTCTTTATCAAGTGCTTCTCTGATCACTGTAACAAATCCGTCCATCATGTTTGATGGCGCAATGATATCCGCACCTGCTTTCGCTTGGCTGACAGCTGTCTGCGCCAAAAGCTCCAGCGATTCATCATTGAGGATGACCCCGTCTTTGACCAGTCCGCAATGGCCGTGGTCTGTATATTCACACAGGCACGTGTCAGCGACAACAACCATTTCAGGGAAGTGTTCTTTAATTTCTGTGATGGCTTTTTGGACAATTCCGTGATCATGGTACGCTTGTGTTCCGCAATCATCTTTTTCTTCCGGGATGCCGAACACGATAACAGATTGAATGCCCAGTTTGACCAGCTCCTCTACTTCATCCTTCAATAAATCTAATGATACATGGTAAACATCAGGCATTGACGGAACAGCTTTTTTGCCTTCCAGCCCTTCAACGACAAAAATCGGATAAATAAAATCTGATGGATGCAAACGTGTTTCCTTTACCATTTCCCTCATTGCTTTTGATGTCCGCAGGCGGCGGTGTCTATTAAATGATTGACTCATATTCTCTCTTCCTCTCTTGACATGCTGCACATTAACTCAAGCATGCCATCTATTGTAAATGTATCAGGCGTATGCGATGTGATGCCGTACGTCAGAAGGGCATCATTTGTTAAAGGCCCAATGCTGATACAGGCCGTCCCATTCGCCTTCCACTTTTTTAATTCTTCTCCCAAGACATGCATAAACGTATGTACGGTTGATGAACTCGTAAATGTTACATAGTCAAAGGAATATTGACCCGCAGCGTCTTTCAGTGCCTCAATGCCTTCTTCATCCGGAATCGTTTCGTAGAGAACCCATTCCTTTACTTCAAAACCGAGCGGGACAAGCTCTTGTTTTATCACATCACGTGACAAATTCCCTTTCATCACGGTAATGGGCTCCCCCGGTTCAGCATGCTGCTTAAGAGCGTCAGCCAATTGTTCAGCAATATACTCCTGTGGCATCACATCAACCGATACGTTATGCGTTTTTAAACGGCGGGCGGTTTTTTCACCGACGGCTGCAATTTTTTTATGCGCAGGGAGAATAAGCTGATTTTCCTTCAGATAAGAAAAAAAGAAGTCTGCCCCGTTCACACTTGTAAAAACAAGCCAGCCTGGCGCGGCAAGATCCTCTCTTACCTGTTCCGCAACATCATTCGGCAAAGCGCGGCGAAACGTAATCAAAGAGGTTAAAACCGCTTTACCGCCAAGCGCCTCCACTTTTTGCTGAAATGATGTTGCCTGTGCCTTATTCCGGGTGACAAGCACTGTTTTTCCTTTCAACGGAAAATCATTTTCCATCCTCATCAAGCTCCCGTTTTACACGATCAATTAAATCTTTTGCTCCTTTGTCAGCCATAAGAGCGGCACAGCGCTTTCCTACTTCCTCCGGATCGTTTCCGGTGACGGTTTCTTTAAAAATGATTTTGCCGTCAGGTGAAGCGACAAGACCTGTCATTTCAATTTCATCCTGTCCATTTAACACGGAGTAGCCCGCGATCGGAACCTGGCAGCCGCCCTCCATCGCGTTTAAAAAAGCACGTTCTGCTAAGACAGTCCGTTTTGTATATTCATCTGTAAACTGAGAAAACAACGCCAACAGCTCTTCATCCGATTCTCGGCACTCAATCGCCAGGGCTCCCTGCCCCACAGCAGGCAAACAGCGCTCAGGCTCAAGGAATTCGGTTACGACATCTTGCTTCCAACCCATTCTAGAAAGGCCGGCAGCCGCTAAAATAATCGCGTCATAATCCTCTGTTTCCAGCTTTTGAAGTCTTGTATCTATATTACCTCTAATCCATTTAATTGTAAGGTCAGGGCGCTCAATCAAAAGCTGCGCGCTTCTTCTTAAACTGCTTGTGCCAATGACAGCACCTTCCTTCATTTCTGAAAGCTTTACGCGATTCTTTGAAATAAGGGCATCACGCGGGTCTTCCCGTTCAGGAATACAGCCGATCACAAGGCCTTCAGGCAAAACAGCAGGCATGTCCTTCATGCTGTGCACTGCCATATCAATCTCTTCGTTTAAAAGCGCCTGTTCAATTTCTTTGACAAACAGCCCTTTTCCACCCACTTTTGAGAGTGTAACATCGACAATCCGGTCGCCCTTTGTCACAATCTCTTTAATTTCAAAAGCAAACGAAGGATTGATTTCCTTCAGTTTTTGAATAACCCATTTTGTTTGAGTCATAGCGAGTTTGCTCCGTCTGGAACCTACTTTAATCGTTCTCATCATTTCTTTCCTCCCGAATCTGCTTGGGACATCGTTTAACTGAACCAATGGAATTGCGACAGGCTTCCAAGCAGGAAATAATTGATCATCAGCACCAGAAAACAAGCCGTATTCCACAGTGCAGCGACCTTTCCTTGCAGTTCTTTAATCAGCCTGATATAAAGATAATAGCTGTACAGCAGCAGGACGACAAACGAACCAAGCACTTTGGCGTCAAACCAATACAGCGTTTCTAGTGAGACATACGCCCAAATGACGCCGAGAATCAAACTCAGCAGCAGCATCGGAACCCCAATGACATTTAAAACATACGCCATATAATCAAGCTTTGATAAATCTTCAATTCTCAACAGCCATTTTCCCCACTTTTTCTTTTTCAGCAGATGATATTGAAACATATATAGCACAGAAAAAACGAAAGAAAGGGAAAAAGCGCCGTATGAAAGAATCGCCATTGTAATATGAATCACCAAAAGCTCAGATACAAGCTGCCCGGAAAAAGCAGCTGATTGCTGCTCTGTCGGTGAAAATGTGTGAATGGCGATCATAGAAAATCCTATAACATTTGTAAAAAACACGATAAAGTCAACACGTAAAAGCTTTGTCAGTACAAGTGACAGCGTGACAAGCACCCAGGCATAAAAATAAAGTGCCTCTGTCACATTTAATACCGGAAACCGCCCCGTCACCCACATAAAATAGGCCAAATACACGGTTTGCAGAGTCCAGACAATAGAAAGCAACCAGAAGGCCATTTTTCCAGCCTTCCGGTTGTGTTGAAGAAAATCTATAAAATAAAAGAGTACACTTAACGCGTAAATGACGATTGTCCCCTCATTAAGTCTTGCCATTGCAGTATCAATCATTCAGCTTTCACTCACTTACAAGTGGGCTAAAGCCCGCTTTTGATTCAGCCTTCTTAAAAGAGTGGACCTTCTGGCTGCTTTCAACGGTTTTCATCATTTGACGGCCCGCAGCTTCTTCAATATCAAAAATCTGCATAAACAACGCGAGCTTTTCTTCAGAATCAGCATCTGCCGCAAGCTCTTTCACCTTTAAAATCGGATCACGAAGCATTTGGTTAATAATACTTTTGGTGTGTTTGTTCAACAGTTTTTTCTCTCTTGTGCTTAAGTGAGGCAGCTTACGCTCAATGCTGTCCATCGTTTCTGACTGGATGGCAAGCGCCTTTTCGCGCAATGCAGAAATAACAGGCACAACACCAAGTGTATTCATCCATTGTTTAAATTCCACAATGGTTTCTTCAATTAACAGTTCAACTTTTTCAGCTGTTTCTCTCCGCTCTTTCATGTTCGCTTCTACAATGCCTTCCAGATCGTCGATATCATAAAGAAAAACACCTTCAAGATCATTCAGCGCCGGATCAAGATCTCTAGGCACGGCAATGTCGACCATAAACAGCGGACGTCCCTTGCGAAGCTTATTCGCGTTTTCCATCATCTCTTTGGACACGACAAATTCACTTGCACCGGTTGAACTGATTAAAATATCAGCCTCCGCAAGCGCGCTTTCAAGCTGATTCAAGCTTCTCGCTTCACCTGAGAAACGGTCTGCAAGCTCCTTCGCTTTCAAGTATGTTCGGTTAATGACAGTGACCTTGCCGATTCCCTGTCCGTGCAGGTTTTCCGCAGCAAGCTCGCCCATTTTTCCCGCACCGAGAATCAATATGTGCTTGCTTGAAAGATTTCCGAAGATTTTTTTTGCAAGTTCAACTGCAGCATAGCTTACTGACACCGCATTTGAGCCAATGTCTGTTTCGGCGTGAGTTCGTTTGCCCACTGTAACCGCCTGCTTAAACAGCTCATTAAAAATAGTCCCGATCGTTTTTTCTTGCTGAGCTGTTTTAAAGCTGTCGCGTACCTGTCCGAGAATCTGCGTTTCGCCAATCACCATAGAATCAAGTCCGCAGGCTACACGGAATAAATGCTCAACAGCGGCATCGCTCTCATAAAACGTTAAGAACGGTGACAGCTCTTCTTTGCTTAATTGAAACCAATCAGCTAAAAACTTTTTTATATAATAACGGCCGGTATGAAGCTGGTCGACTACCGCATAAATTTCAGTGCGGTTGCAGGTTGAGACAATGATGTTTTCAAGAATGCTTTTCTCTTCTTTCAGCTGCACCATTGCTTCCGCCAGCTCATTCGGCTGAAAACTTACTTTTTCACGTATCTCAATAGGGGCGGATTTATAATCTACTCCCACAACAAGTATATGCATCGCTCTAATTACACCCCCAACACCCAATCTTAATTTATAATCATTCTAACATAGAACTCATTATTTATAATAATTATAACATAGTTTCTTTCACAAAATGTGAACAGATTTTAAAATTCTTATGCTATATTAGAAAAAGCTTCAGGGAAAAGAAGCATTCCTATTGACAATACCAAAAACAGCAGAAATTTACTACACATCAGCTCTAAAAAACAAGAAGGTGATATGCATGAAACAAAAATCAATTTTATTCCCTTGTCTGCTGCTTGCCGCTTCTGTATATGCATGGCTAGAAAGCGGTCAAGCCGAACTGTTTTCAGGGCAGGATCAATGGCCTGTTCTCCTCATGCTGTTAGGCGCAGCCTTTGTATATCAAGGAAAAAAAGAAGCCGTTACACCCCATTTTTTTATTGGTTTACTTCTCTTCGGGATCGGTTTACACTTTTTTGCCAAGCCGAAATGGGTATGGTGGCCGGATGATTTTGAAATGCTCCTCTTTATGATCGGCTTCTCACTTCTCGTTTCAGCCGTTCAAAAAAAAGAATATGTATATGAAGCTGTGTCGATGATTTGTTTTTCCCTGTTTTTGTACTTTTTCAAACAAATTATGGCATGGCTTGAGTCTGCGCATATTCCAACAGCGCTTCTGAAGGAGTATTGGCCGTTTGTCTTTATTGGAATCAGTTTATTGTTATTATTGATAAAACGAAAAAAATCTATACGATAAATAAAACCGGTAGAGGATCCTCTACCGGTTTATCATTTTTTTGATCGCTCCCCAAGCTTCGTCTTTTCCCTTTTTCGTTTCTGAGGAAAAGAGAATCAGCTCGTCTTCCGGATCAATATTTAATGTTTGTCGGACAACCTTTGCGTGTTTGTCCCATTTGCCTTTCGGGATCTTATCCGCCTTTGTAGCGATAACAATAACAGGAATGCCGTAATACTTTAAGAATTCATACATCTGTACATCATCATTAGATGGCGCATGCCGCAAATCAACGATCTGCACCACAGCTTTTAATTCCTCGCGTGTCGTGATATAGGTTTCAATCATTCTGCCCCATGCTTCACGCTCAGACTTTGACACTTTGGCAAAACCGTAGCCCGGCACATCCACAAAATGCAGCTCATCATTGATAATGTAGAAATTAAGCGTTTGTGTTTTTCCCGGCTTTGATGACGTTCTCGCAAGATTTTTGCGATTGATTAATGAATTGATAAAAGACGATTTTCCTACGTTCGATCTTCCGGCCAATGCGATTTCCGGAAGCCCCCCTTCAGGGTACTGTTCCGGTTTTACTGCACTGATCACGATTTCTGACTTTGTGACTTTCATTTCTTCTCTCCTACTAAGGCATGTTCCAAAACCTCGTCTAAGTGGGACGCCAATATAAATGTCAGCCCCTCCCTGACGCTTTCCGGAATATCCTCTATATCTTTTTCATTATCTTTAGGCGCAATAATGGTCGTTAATCCCGCTCTATGTGCGCCAAGCGCTTTTTCCTTTAAGCCGCCGATCGGCAGCACGCGCCCGCGAAGCGTGATTTCCCCAGTCATGCCGACTTCACGCGAAACCGCCCGTCCCGTTAAAGCAGAAACAAGCGCTGTTGCCATCGTAATACCGGCTGACGGACCATCTTTTGGCACCGCACCCTCTGGTACATGTATATGAATATCATACTTCTCATGAAAGTCAGGTTCAATGCCAAGTTCTTCTGTTTTGGATCGCACATAGCTGAATGCAGCCTGAGCAGACTCTCTCATAACATCTCCGAGCTTTCCTGTCAGGATTAATTTCCCTTTCCCCGGAGAAAGCGATACTTCAATCGACAGCGTATCTCCGCCAACGGTTGTATAAGCAAGCCCTGTCACTACACCAACCTGATCCTCTGTTTCAGCTTGTCCATATCTGAAAATACGTTTTCCGATAAAGTCTTGAAGGTTCTTCTCAGTAACCGTAATCCGTTTTCGCTCTTCAGCAACAATGGCTTTTGCAGCTTTACGGCAAATCGCGGCAAGCTGGCGTTCAAGGCTTCTCACACCAGCTTCTCTCGTATAGTAGCGGATAATATCAAGAATCGCCTGATCACGCAGCTGCAGGTTGCTTTTCTTCAGCCCGTGTTCTTTGATTTGCTTTGGAAGCAAGTGATCCTTTACGATTTCAAGTTTTTCTATTTCTGTGTAGCCTGCGATATTAATAATTTCCATTCTGTCTCTGAGCGGACCCGGGATTGTGGCCAAATTGTTCGCCGTTGCGATAAACAGCACTTTGGATAAATCAAAGGTTTCTTCAATATAGTGATCACTGAAGCTGCTGTTTTGCTCTGGATCAAGCACTTCAAGCATAGCGGATGATGGGTCTCCTCTAAAATCAGATGACATTTTGTCAATTTCGTCTAATAAGAAGACCGGATTCAGCTTGCCCGCTTTTTTCATCCCTTGAATAATACGTCCAGGCATTGCTCCGACATAGGTCCGTCTGTGTCCGCGTATCTCTGATTCATCCCGTACTCCTCCGAGTGAGATTCTGACGAATTTGCGTCCCAAGCTTTTTGCAATTGATTTGGCTAAAGACGTTTTTCCGACACCTGGAGGTCCTGCCAAACAGAGAATCGGGCCTTTCAGAGATTTGGTCAGCTTCTGGACAGCCAAATATTCTAAAATACGTTCTTTTACTTTTTCAAGCCCGTGGTGCTCTTCGTCCAAGAGACGTCCTGCTTCTTTCAAATCAAGCTTATCATCTGTTTCATCCGTCCACGGAAGAGCAACCAGCCAGTCGATATAGTTGCGGATCACGGAGCTTTCCGCAGAACTTGACGGAATTTTTTCATATCTGTTCAATTCTTTAAGCGCTGTTTCCTTCACATGATCAGGCATGCCTGCTTCTTCGATTTTTTCCGTCAGCGTCTGAACTTCGCCAGTTTTGCCTTCTTTATCGCCAAGCTCTTTTTGGATCGCCTTCATTTGTTCTCGTAAGTAGTATTCCTTCTGCGTACGCTCCATCGAACGTTTGACGCGCTGGCCGATTTTTTTCTCAATCTCCAGCACTTCTTTTTCATTATTAATAAAATCAATGACCTTGTTCAGCCTGTCTTTGACATCAGCCGTTTCTAAAATATCCTGCTTATCCTTTAGTTTAAGGGGCAGATGAGAAGCAACGATGTCTGCCATTCTCCCCGGCTCTTCGATATCAGTAACCGCGGCGTACGTTTCGGCCGAGATTTTTTTAGAAATTTTTATGTACTGATCAAAGTGGTCTAGCAAAGTCCGCATCAATGCTTCGTCTTCTGTATCTTTTGAATCATCTTCATGAATAAGTTGAATGTCGACCGACGTGTAATCCTCGTGTTCATTGTATTTGACGATATGGGCGCGCTTGAGGCCCTCCACCAACACACGAATCGTACCGTTCGGAAGCTTCAGCATTTGCTTAATTTTTGTATAGGTGCCGACAGTGAAAATCTCGTCTTCACCAGGTTCGTCTATCGAAATATCCTGCTGAGTGGCTAAAAATATCATATGATCATGCATCATTGCCTGTTCAAGAGCCTGAACCGACTTGTCACGTCCTACATCTAAATGCAAAACCATCGTCGGGTACACTAATAAACCTCTTAAAGGGAGGAGCGGGATGCTGCGTTTTAATTCTTCTGCCATGTGACTGACACCTCCGTGACTTTAGTATGAACCATTATAATACAACTTTTTCATCCTTGTACAATAAACGGCATGGTTCCATTTTCTATAAAACAGTCTCCTCGTAGTATACCCTTTCTTTCTGATATGAAAAAGGAAAAGATGTCCTTCATGAAAAAAACCCTATTATCAAAATAGGGTTTAAACGGATTCTTTATTGATTTCAATATGAAACGGTTTTTGTTCCGTTGGCGGATTCACTAAAATTTCATCAAGCACTTCCTGGAACGTCTTCACTGCAATAATCTCGATCCCGTCAATCTGCTTTAAGATCGCCTGCTGATTTTCATATGGGATAATCACCTTTTTCGCACCGGACTGCTTGGCCGCTTTTATTTTCGGAATGACGCCTCCGATGGGTTTCACAAGACCGTTCAGGCTGATTTCGCCCGTCATCGCAACGGTATTGTCAATAGGAATTTTGTGTATCGCCGAGAAAATCCCCGCCGCCATCGCAATGCCTGCTGACGGCCCATCAATCGGAATCCCTCCTGGGAAATTGATGTGAATATCATAATCAGAAGGCTTCATTCCCATTGTCCGGAGCACGGTTAATACATTTTCAACCGAACCCTTCGCCATGCTTTTTCGTCTGATTGATTTTGATTGGCTGCCGATGCTTTCTTCTTCAGCTATTCCTGTGATATTAATTGATCCTTTATCTTGAGCCGCGGTTACACTCACTTCGATTTCCAGAAGCGATCCGCTGTTAGGCCCATAGACTGCAAGCCCATTTACAATGCCAACCTGTGGTTCAACACCGATTTTTTGCTCGTGCTTTGGAGTAAGCTGACTGGAGTGAATGACCCATTCAATATCCTCAATCGTAATGTCCTTCCGATTCTCCGTTACAGCCATCCCCGCTGCGATTTGAATCATATTGACGGCTTCCCGCCCGTTCCGCGTGTAGCTGGTCAAAAGATCCAGTCCTTCTTCGGAGATATTTTTTTCAATTTTATCAGCTGCTGTTTTAGCAACCGTTTTCAGCTCGTCCTTTTCAAGCTCGCGGAAAAAAACCTCCAAACAGCGGGACCGAATAGCTGGCGGAATTTCGTTTGGCATTCTCGTGGTCGCGCCAATCAAGCGAAAATCAGCCGGCAGCCCATTTTGAAAAATATCATGAATATGATTCGGAATTTGTGTATTTTCCTCACTGTAATACGCACTGTCTAAAAAGACTTTTCTGTCCTCAAGCACCTTCAGCATTTTATTCATTTGAATAGGATGCAGCTCCCCTATTTCATCAATAAACAGCACACCGCCATGGGCATGGGTGACAGCTCCCTGCTTCGGCTGCGGAATCCCAGCCTGTCCCATCGCTCCGGCCCCTTGGTATATAGGGTCATGGACAGAGCCAATGAGCGGATCGGCAATTCCTCTTTCATCAAAACGGGCTGTTGTCGCATCGAGTTCCACAAAGACAGCCTGCTCTTTAAACGGTGATTGTTTATGTTTTTTTGCTTCTTCCAACACAAGCCGCGCAGCAGCCGTTTTCCCAACTCCCGGTGGCCCATAGACAATCACATGCTGAGGATTTGGCCCGCATAAAGCAGCCTTTAATGCTTTAATGCCGTCTTCCTGTCCGACGATATCTTTAAAGCTTTTGGGGCGGACCTTCTCAGATAATGGCTCGGACAAGCTGATAGCGCGCATTTTCCGAAGCTGCTCCATTTCCTTCTTTGATTCTTTATCTATCGTGACCTTTTGTGTCCTTTGATTTTTAAGCAAATTCCAAAAATACAAACCGATGATGATCCCAAAAAACAGCTGAATAAATAACGCGATCCCTGTCCAACTCATGGTGGTCCCTCCTGAAAAACAATTTATGTATCCAATTCATTCCTCTGATTGCTAGTATCTCCCATAGAAGACGGGAATAAACGTTTTTCCGGAAGAGTTGCATGCAAAAAAACCTCCTGAGTGTTACCACTCAGGAGGTTTGTGCTTATCTTTATGCAGATGTTTTATCTTGGCTTACCTCAGTGCCGTCTTTTAATAAGAGGCGCGGAGGCTCTCCGTGTGTCACAGTTGCCCCGGTAATTACACATTTTTCAATGTCATCACGAGAAGGCAGCTCAAACATCACATCAAGCATGATGCCTTCAATGATAGAACGGAGTCCGCGTGCTCCAGTCTTGCGTTCAATTGCTTTTTTAGCAATTTCAGAAAGCGCTTCTTCTTCAAACTCAAGCTCAACGTTGTCAAGCTCAAGCATTTTCTTGAATTGCTTAACAAGAGCGTTTTTCGGTTTTGTTAAGATCGCAACCAATGCTTCTTCGTCAAGCTTTTCAAGGCTTGCAATAACCGGAAGACGTCCGATAAATTCAGGAATTAACCCGAAACGGAGCAAATCTTCAGGAAGCACTTTTGAAAGAAGATCTTCTTTCTCAAGATCAGCAGCTTTATTGTCGGCACCGAATCCAATCACTTTTTGACCTAAACGGCGTTTGATGATTTGTTCGATACCATCGAAAGCTCCGCCGCAAATGAACAAAATATTTGTTGTGTCAATTTGAATGAATTCTTGATGAGGATGCTTACGTCCACCTTGAGGCGGCACGCTTGCCACTGTACCCTCAAGAATTTTAAGCAATGCCTGCTGTACACCCTCACCTGACACATCACGTGTGATAGACGGGTTTTCAGATTTTCTAGCCACTTTATCGATTTCATCAATATAGATAATGCCTTTTTCGGCTTTTTCCACATCATAATCAGCAGCTTGGATGAGCTTCAAGAGAATATTCTCTACATCTTCACCCACGTATCCAGCTTCAGTCAAAGATGTAGCGTCTGCAATCGCAAACGGCACATTTAAAATGCGAGCTAATGTTTGCGCCAGAAGGGTTTTACCGCTTCCCGTAGGGCCGATTAATGAAATATTACTTTTTGAAAGCTCAACATCATCAACTTTACTGTTAGAGTTAATGCGCTTATAGTGGTTATACACAGCAACAGCAAGTGATTTCTTCGCTTGATCTTGGCCGATGACATATTCATTCAAAATTTCACGAATTTCCTGAGGCTTTGGTACGTCTTTAAATTCTACTTCTTCTTCTGTTCCGAGTTCTTCCTCTACAATTTCAGTGCAGAGTTCGATACATTCGTCACATATATATACACCAGGTCCAGCTACAAGCTTACGAACCTGATCTTGTGTTTTTCCACAGAACGAGCATTTTAATTGTCCTTTTTCCTCGTTAAATTTAAACATTCTTTCACCCCTTAATCTTGTCTCACTTTTTCTTTTACCGGCAGAGCAAAAGAAAATGATTCTTGAAACGAACGAGTATGTATTGCATTTTACCATACTTTCCAAAAAGACGGTAACAATGTGTTTCTGACTTGCACATTCTATATGTATGACAAAAAACAGCCCTGCATTAACTATATTGCCCCAAGAAAAAGAGATAACTCATAATTGTACAAAACAAGGCACGAATGATTCGCGCCCTGTTTTATTAGTACTATTATTATGCACCATATTAACGGTTTTCTACAAGAAAATCAATTGCTTTGCGAACTTTTAAATCTTCTTTCATCGCGTCAGTAGAACCGATGGCTTGTTTAATATTTTCAACAGGCATGTTGTATGCTTCAGCCATTTTAGTAAGCTCAGCTTCAACTTCCTCATCTGATACTTCAAGGTTTTCCGCTTTCGCAATCGCCTCAAGAGTCAGGTTAGATTTTACGCGTTTTTCAGCATCTTCTTTCATTTGCTCTTTAAGCGCAGCTTCATCTTGACCTGAGAATTGAGTGTAAAGCTCAAGGTTCATGCCTTGCATTTGCAGACGCTGTTCGAATTCTTTCAGCATGCGGTCAAGCTCAGTGTCGACCATTGCTTGCGGAACATCAATTTCAGCATTTTCAGAAGCTTTCAGAACAAGCTCTTCACGCAATTTAGCGTCAGCTTCGTTTTCTTTTGCTTCTTCTAGACGTTTCTTTGTTTTTTCAGTTAATTCAGCAAGTGTTTCCACTTCTTCATCGATATCTTTTGCGAATTCATCGTCAAGCTCAGGAAGCTCTTTCGCTTTGATTTCGTGAATTTTCACTTTAAACACAGCTGGTTTGCCTGCAAGCTCTTCAGCGTGGTATTCTTCTGGGAATGTCACTTCAACATCCTTTTCAGCGCCTGCTTCAAGACCGACTAACTGATCTTCGAAGCCAGGGATGAATGAGCCAGATCCTACTTCAAGAGAGTAGTTTTCAGCTTTCCCGCCTTCGAAAGCTTCGCCGTCAACGAATCCTTCGAAATCAAGAACAACTGTGTTTCCTTCTTCAACGGCGCCTTCTTCTTTAACAACAAGCTCAGCTTGACGCTCTTGAAGGGCTTTTAGTTCGTTTTGAACATCTTCGTCAGTTACAGTTGTGTCGTCTTTTTCAATGCCCAGGCCTTTGTATTCGCCAAGCTTCACTTCAGGTTTTACTGTTACTTTCGCAGTGAAGATTAAGCTTTCGCCTTTTTCGATTTTTTCAACATCGATTTCAGGACGGTCTACAGGCTCGATTCCAGCTTCTTCAACCGCTTTAGGGTATTCTACAGGAAGAAGAATATCCAAAGCATCTTGGTAAAGAGCTTCTACGCCAAAGCGCTGTTCGAATAATCCGCGAGGAATTTTACCTTTACGGAATCCAGGAATTGAAACTTGTTTTACTACTTTTTTAAATGCATCATCAAGTGCTGTTTTAAACGTTTCAGCATCAACTTCAACCGTTAAAACGCCTTCGTTGCCTTCTTGTTTTTCCCATTTTACAGACATGTGTTTCCCTCCAAAAATCTATTCAGGTTGTGTCGGTCTTCCATTCTAAAGCAATCATTCGGCTTCGTCCAACAAAAACAAAGCTGCCAAAGATCAGAATCATTATGTATAGATGTTAATAATGAACTGCAAAGCCTGTCCAACCGTATTTCTTATAACCCGTTATACACAAATACAACCACTATATTATAACATAACACATAGCGCTTTCAACTATATGGCGCGATTTACAAATAAGAAATTTCTTCAATATCTTTTAACATTGTGCAAGCTTCATCGAGTTCTCTGTCGGTAAATTCATACATCATATGAAGTTCTTCGCTTTCAATTTCAATCCCGTGCATCTCGTAACCGACTTTATGAAGGGCAGCCGCCCAAAGGTCAGCCGACAGCAATTTCGGCTGGAACGGATATAAAACGTACAAATGTCTTCTCCACAATTCTTCTACTGCTGCATATAAGGTTGGATTTTCATTTCCAAGTGTCTCATCCAGCACCCTGAGAACACGGTGCAGAATCGGCGCGGCATCAGGCGGAACAATCTCAGACGGTTCAATTGTCAACGACTCGCCAAATTTACTAATGTGTACAGGTTTACTGTACTCATGCTCAGCCAACAGCATGACAATCATCGTTTTGATAATCGGATGGGCTGAGGGGTCTTGAAGGATTGTTTTAAGCAATCCTGTATACTTTGCTACGTTACGGTCTTTTAAGGAATGAATGAGATTCATTTGCTCCTCAGGGCTTGCCAGCACTTTCTCAGTGTCAATTGTATCCTCATATTCTTCGGCCCAAGCCTCGTCCTCACGATCCGGATCGGTCATTTTCCGGCTGAAATCCAGCAGCTTATAAAATTGCTCGGCGCTTTCTGCCGGCAGCTGATTTTCTTCCAAAACGGCTTCAATGGTGCTTTTGACTTCTTCGTATTTTTTGAGCTGAATTAAGATGGTCATGTACACCTGCAAAACCGTAAAATAATGGCCATAACCTTCTTTGAGCATCTTCTCGCACACGCTTTTTGCCTCTTCCAGCTCGCCCAGCTCTAAAAAGCAGATGGCCATCCCTAAGTGAAGATCGGATTCAGTATCATCATATTTCATCGCTTCTGAAAACAGTTCAAGCGCTTCTTGATACTTTTTTTCCTTTAGTGATGACATCCCTTTTTCCACAAGACGGTCTTTCAGATGAGGAAAAGGAATAATTTTTGCGTTCTTCTTGTCATGCGTCATACCTATATTCCTTTCAGGCATTTATTTTGTTCAAGTGTATCAACACCTGTGAACAAAAACAAGAAATGAAAGGTTTCATCAGGCAAAAAAAGCCGCCGGACAAAAACCGGCCGCTTTTTCAGGCTTGAAGCCAAGAGCTTCTTTGTGATTCAAATTGCTTGATTTCATCTTCCAGCAGCAGCGTTAATGAAATTTCATCATATCCGTTGATCAGCATCTCTTTCCAATGCGGATCAACTTCAAATGAAATTTGATTGCCTTCACTGTCATGAATCAGCTGATTTTCAAGGTCAACAGTCATTTGCAATGACTGGTTTTCATACTGGCCGACAAGCTGTTTCCAATTGTCATATGGCATGCGGATCGGAAGCATGCCGTTTTTAAAGCAGTTCTGATGGAAAATATCAGCAAATGACGGCGCAATGATAATTTTAAACCCATAATCATCAAGTGCCCACGGAGCGTGTTCACGCGATGACCCGCAGCCGAAGTTTTCTCCCGCTATTAAAATGGAAGCTCCTTGATAAACAGGCTGGTTTAATTCAAATTCAGGGTTCGGTTCACCATTCGCATCATATCTCCAGTCAAAGAATGCAAAACGCCCGTAGCCTGTTCTTTCAATCCTCTTCAAAAATTGCTTAGGAATAATCTGGTCTGTATCCACATTGATCCGATTTAATACGGCCGCTTTCCCCGTATGTGATTTCAAAGGTTCCATCTCGCGCACTCCTTACACAACTGTTTTTTCCTGATAAAACTTTCTGACATCAACGAAGTGTCCGTGAATGGCAGCCATCGCAGCCATTGCCGGGCTGACGAGATGTGTTCTTGCACCTTTTCCTTGTCTGCCCTCGAAGTTGCGGTTAGAGGTTGATGCACAGCGCTCTCCCTCAGGAACAACATCATTATTCATACTCAAACACATGCTGCAGCCTGACTCTCTCCATTCAAATCCAGCTTCCAAGAAAATCTGGTCAAGCCCTTCTTTTTCAGCCTGAAGCTTCACGCTTTGGGATCCGGGCACGACGATGGCCCTTACGCTGTCAGCTACCTTCTTCCCTTTGATCATGTCAGCAGCCTGTCGAAGGTCAGTCATGCGGGAATTTGTGCAGGAACCGATAAATACGTGCTCCACTTTAATGTCTTCAATTTTTTGGTGAGGAGTCAATCCCATATATTCATAAGCGCGAATCGCTTCTTTTTTATCGTCTTCTGCAGAAAAGCTTTCCGGCGCAGGAACTTCAGAATCGACAGGAAGAACCATTCCCGGGTTAATGCCCCATGTCACCATAGGGGAAATTTTGTTGCCGTCAAGGACGATAGATTTATCATAAACAGCGCCCGGGTCTGTGCGCAGCGCCTTCCATTCCTCTACGGCCTTGTCAAATTCTTCGCCTTTTGGCGTATACTTGCAATTTTTGCAATATTCAAACGTCACCTCGTCAGGTGCAATCAAACCAGCTCTTGCTCCTGCTTCAATTGACATGTTACAAACAGTCATTCGTTCATCCATCGTCATATTTCTGAATACTTCCCCAGTGTATTCAATGACGTAGCCCGTGCCGAATTTCACACCGTATTTGCCGATGACAGCAAGGATGACATCCTTTGCCGTTACCCCTTTTTGAAGCGTTCCATCTACGCGCACTTCAAGTGTTTTTGGACGCTGCTGCCAAAGTGTCTGTGTGGAAAGGACATGTTCAACCTCACTCGTCCCGATTCCAAATGCAAGAGCGCCGAAAGCGCCATGTGTTGATGTATGACTGTCCCCGCACACAATCGTTTTCCCTGGAAGCGTTAAGCCTAGTTCAGGTCCGACGACATGGACAATCCCTTGATCCACACTGTGAAGATCGGCAAGACGCACGCCAAATTCCTCACAGTTTCTTTCAAGCGCCGTTACCTGGCGTTTCGCAACTTCATCCTTTATCTCAAAACGATTGACAGTCGGGATGTTGTGGTCCATTGTCGCAAATGTGTTTTGGGGTCTTCTGACCTTTCTTCCCTTTTGTCTCAAGCCTTCAAATGCCTGAGGAGACGTCACCTCATGAATGAGGTGCAAATCAATATAGAGAAGATCCGGCTTTCCCTCACCATGTTTTACAATATGCTGATCCCAAATCTTTTCGATGATTGTTCGAGGCATCATCTTTTATTTCCTCCCTCTACCTAGAGCTAAGACCGCTTAACGTAAGCTGTCACACATTAGACATTGTATTTTCACTCATGATTGCTGCCTTAACTTCCTCTGTAATGGCCTGAGTGCTGCTGAACTCTTCACCCCGTGCCAAGTCTCTTGTTCTTTTTCCGGAAGCCAAGACTTTGTTTACCGCATCTTCTACAGCTTTCGCTTCCTCTTCAAGCCCGAAAGATGTCCTCAAAAGCATTGCCGCTGACAATATGGCTGCGAACGGATTTGCCATCCCTTTACCAGCAATATCAGGCGCGGAGCCATGAACAGGTTCAAACAGATGAAGACCAGAGCTTGATAGGCTGGCTGACGGGAGCATTCCGAGCGAGCCTGTAAGCATGGACGCTTCATCGCTTAAAATATCACCGAACATATTTTCAGTCACAACGACATCAAATTGATTCGGTGCATAGATTAGCTGCATGGCCGCGTTATCCACAAGCATGTGCTCAAGCTTCACATCAGGAAATTCTTTCGCAACGTCCTCAGCCACTTCACGCCACAGCCGGCTTGATTCAAGAACATTCGCTTTATCTACAGAGGTCACTTTGCCTTTTCTGGCTGCCGCCATTTTGAAGCCCTCTCTGATCACTCGTTCAATTTCCGTTCGCTTATAAAACAGTGTATCTACTGCTTCCTGCTCACCTTCAGTGTTTACATAGCGTTTGCTCGGCTGGCCGAAATACAAGCCGCCTGTGAGTTCACGAACGATAACGAAATCAACATTATCTATATATTCTTTTTTCAAAGGCGAAGCGTCAGAAAGGCTTTCAAATACCTTCACAGGCCGTAAATTCGCAAACAAATCAAGCTGTTTTCTGATGCTGAGCAGCCCTTTTTCCGGTCTCAGTTCCGAAGGATTTTGATCCCATTTCGGTCCGCCGACAGCGCCAAGCAATATCGCGTCTGCATTTTTACAAGCAGCAACGGTTTCCTCCGGGAGGGGGTTATGATGTTCATCAATAGCCGCCCCTCCAATCAGGCCATATTCAAATTCAAATTCATGGTTAAAGCGTTCGGCAACACTTTTCAGTACGTCTGTCGCTGATTCTAATACTTCAGGGCCGATCCCGTCTCCGGGCAATAGAGCAATACGTTTCTTCAAGTTAACCGTTCTCCTTTCTTTTATGATCCGACAGCTGTGTGGTTTTTCAATCCGCTCATATTCGACTGGAAAACCAATTGACGGTTGACTGCGTTCAAATAGGCTTTCGCTGATGCTTCTAATACGTCTTGCGCTATGCCCCGACCTGCTGATTCTTTTCCGTTCACCAAAACTCTTACATACACCTGGGCAAATGCATCTTCGCCTTTTCTGTTAGACTGAATGCGGTAGTCTAAGAGCTCCACGTCCTTATCGATGCAGCGCTCAAGCGTATTGTAGATTGCTTCCACACTTCCAGCTCCAGTTGCAGCTTCCTGAATAAGCTCTGCGTTTTCTTGATTTTTCAACGAAAGAGTAGCCGTAGGGACCTGACTTGTTCCGTAATGTACTTGCAGAGAAAGAAATTCATACCCAATCTTGCGATCTGTTACTTTTTCTTCTAAAATAAGAGAAACAAGATCCTCATCAGTGATTTCTTTTTTCTTCTCAGTCAACTCTTTGAACATCGTAAAGAATTTATTAATCTCTTCACTGTCAAATTGGAATCCTAAAGCAGTCAGCCGGTCTTTAAATGCGTGGCGTCCGGAATGTTTACCTAGGACAAGCGCATCTGCGGTTACGCCGACAAGCTCCGGTGAAATAATTTCATAAGTCGATTTTTCCTTTAAAAAGCCGTCCTGATGGATGCCTGATTCATGAGCAAATGCATTATCTCCAACAACCGCTTTGTTGCGCGGGACAGCCATGCCTGTCAGTTTGCTTACTAAATCACTTGTTCTCTTAATCTCGTTCAGTGTAATGCCTGTTTCGACTTGGTAGAAATCTTTTCTGGTATGGAGGGCTACGGCAATTTCCTCTAATGCCGCGTTTCCGGCTCTTTCACCGATCCCGTTCACAGCGCATTCGATTTGATCAGCGCCATTTTCAATCGCAGCAAGAGAGTTTGCGACTGCCATTCCCAAATCATCATGACAGTGGGCTGAAAGCTTTGCTTTGTGAATGTTCGGAACGTTTTCTTTCATATATTTAAAGATATTTCCGTATTCCGCCGGGGCCAGGTAGCCGACAGTGTCCGGAAGATTGATAACACTGGCGCCTGCGTCAATCACTTTCTCGACGATTTCTGCTAGAAACGGCAGTTCAGTGCGGCAGGCATCTTCAGCTGACCATTGCACAATCGGAAAACGTTCTTTTGCGTATCTCACCATTTCAACCGCTCTTTCAATGACTTGCTCACGTGTCATTTTCAGCTTGTGCTTCAAATGAATGTCCGATGTGGCGATAAATACATGAATTCTTGGTTGAGCGCCATCCTTTAACGCTTCCCAAGCAGCATCAATATCACCTTTTACACAACGGGCCAGACCAGTTACTGAACAATTTTTAATGGTTCTTGCGATTTCCTGAACAGCTAAAAAGTCACCTCGGGACGAAGCGGGAAATCCCGCTTCAATGATATCTGCCCCGAGTCTTTCGAGCTGCTTAGCTATGGCAAGTTTCTCCTGTGTATTTAAGTTCACTCCAGGGGACTGTTCACCATCACGAAGCGTCGTATCGAAAAAATTAATTTTGCGCAACGGAGACCACCGCTTCCTTCTTCTTGCCTTGTTTCACAAACGGCATCATTTCACGAAGCTTTCTTCCCACTACTTCGATTTGATGTTCGTTCTCGCTTGCATTGATAGCGTTGAAACGAGGACGGTTTACTTGGTTTTCGACGATCCACTCTTTTGCGAATGTTCCGTTTTGGATATCTTTTAATACTTCTTTCATAGATTCTTTTACTTTAGCGTCCACAACGCGAGGACCTGATACGAAATCTCCCCACTGTGCTGTATCAGAGATTGAATATCTCATTCCTGCAAGTCCTTCTTCGTACATAAGGTCTACGATTAATTTCAGCTCATGAAGACACTCGAAGTATGCAAGTTCAGGCTGATAACCTGCTTCAGTTAATGTTTCAAATCCGGCTTTGACAAGCGCGCTTAATCCGCCGCAAAGAACTGCTTGCTCACCGAACAAATCTGTTTCTGTTTCTTCTTTAAATGTCGTTTCTAATACACCCGCTCTTGCGCCGCCGATTCCTTTTGCATATGCGAGGGCTTTGTCTCTTGCTTCTCCAGTCACATCTTGATAGATTGCGAACAATGCAGGTACGCCGGCTCCTTGCTCATATGTTCTTCTGACCAAGTGTCCCGGTCCTTTAGGCGCCACTAAGAATACATCTACATCCGCCGGAGGAACAATTTGATGGAAATGCACGTTAAATCCATGAGCGAATACTAATGATTTTCCTGCTGTCAATTCATCTTTGATTTCAGCTTCGTAGACTTTTTGCTGCTGCTCATCCGGAAGCAGAACCATAATGATTTCGGCTTGGGCTGCCGCTTCTTTTACTGAAAATACTTTATGTCCGTCTTCTTGGGCTTGAGTGAAAGATTTTCCTTGTCTAACACCGACGATCACGTCTACTCCGCTTTCTTTAAGGTTCAGGGCATGTGCGTGGCCTTGCGAACCGTACCCGATAACCGCTACTGTTTTTCCAGCCAATACGTTCTCTTTGATATCACCGTTATAATATACTTTTACCATTTCAATCTCTCCCTTGTTATGTTTTATACAATAGATATTGTTTTATTGGATGACGCCTTTTGCTGGGTTCCCCTCGCAAAAGCCGTTGTACCTGTTCTCGCGATTTCTTTAATGCCATAAGGTTTTAATAACTCAATAAGCGCTTCAATTTTGTTAGATTCACCTGTCACCTGAACAACGATGCTGTCTCTGCTGACATCAACGACAGAGGCTCTAAACGGTTCTATGATTCCATTAATCTCTGTTCTCGTTGAAGGTGCGGAGACAACCTTGATTAAGGCCAGCTCCCTCTGGACAATCGATTGATTTGTGATGTCTGTGACTTTCAGCACATCAATCTGTTTGTTGAGCTGTTTCGTTAACTGTTCAACATCATTTTCTCCTTCAACGTGAACGACGAAGGTGATTCTGGAAACGCCGGCTGTTTCTGTGTGTCCAACTATAATGCTTTCAATGTTGTAATGCCTTTTTGTGAATAGACCGGTGATCCGGTTTAACACTCCGGAGCGGTTCACCACAGTCAATGTGATAATTCTTTTCAAGGTTTCACCCCCACCATTTCATGCAGCCCTTTCCCCGGAGCCACCATCGGGAATACTTTTTCTTCGCTGGCAACCCGCACGTCAATGACAACAGGTTCTCTTGATGTTAATGCCTCTTCCAGCTTTTCCTTTGCTTCCGCTTCTGATGAAATTCTGATGCCTTTAATGCCGTATGCTTCGGACAATTTGACGAAGTCAGGCTGAGAAGCGAATTTAGATTCTGAATAACGTTCTTCATAGAAAATTTCCTGCCACTGTCTGACCATTCCGAGACAAGCGTTATTTAAAATCACTACCTTGACCGGAAGATTTAATTCGCGAATAACATCGAGTTCTTGAAGCGTCATTTGGAAACCGCCGTCTCCGACAACCGCGACAACAGTAGCATCTTTTTCGGCCAGCTGTGCGCCGATCGCCGCCGGAAGACCGAATCCCATCGTTCCAAGTCCGCCTGACGTGACCCATTTATCTGCTTTTTGGAACGGATAAAATTGCGCTGACCACATTTGATGCTGGCCTACATCCGTTGCGACAATGGCCTCTCCTTTTGTAAATTGATGAATATATTCAATCAATTTCTGAGGTTTAAAACCTTCTTCTTCATTATCTACATACCAGAGCGGATACTCTTCTTTCCATTCTGCGAGCTGTTTTTTCCATTCGCTTGAATCGCTTTGTTTGCCGTCTTGTTTGATCAGCTCCTGCAGGACAATTTTGCTGTCTCCGACTACAGGAATCTGTGTTTTCATGATTTTTCCGATTTCAGCTGGATCAATATCGATGTGGGCTATCTTTGCGTTTCTGGCAAAGTGTTTCAGGTTTCCTGTGACACGGTCATCAAAACGGGCGCCGATACTGATTAATAGATCACATTCATGAAGAGCCATATTGGCTGTATAAGTACCGTGCATTCCCGCCATCCCTAGGAAAAGCGGATGGTCAGCCGGGAAGCCTCCGAGCCCCAAAAGGGTGTGTGCCACAGGGATTTGCTGCTGTTCAGCATAATTTTTTAATTCTTCTGACGCTTTTCCGTGCAGTACGCCCGCACCCGCCAGGATCACCGGTTTTTTCGCACTGCTCACGGCTTCCACAAGCTTGCGGATCTGCAAATAATTCGGCTCTGTTGTCGGCTGGTATCCCGGGATATTCATCTCATGATCGTAGCTGAATTCTCCTTCAATTGTTGCTACATCTTTCGGAATATCAATCAATACAGGTCCGGGTCTTCCAGTTGTTGCAATATGGAACGCTTCTTTAATGATGCGCGGCAGATCTTCCGGCTGGCGAACCTGGTAGCTGTGTTTTGTTACTGGCATCGTAATCCCTAAAATGTCAGCTTCCTGAAATGCGTCGCTCCCGATTACAGAGGTTGCTACCTGCCCTGTAAAGACAACTAACGGCAATGAATCAATCATGGCATCAGCAAGGCCTGTAACGAGGTTTGTCGCTCCCGGCCCTGACGTGGCAATGACGACACCCGGTTTTCCGGAGACTCTTGCGTATCCCTCCGCTGCATGAATCGCGCCTTGTTCGTGACGGGGAAGGATATGTACCAACCCTGAATTGTACAGCTTATCGTAAATCGGAAGCACAGCCCCGCCCGGATAACCGAAGATCATTTCTACTTTCTCTTTTTTTAATGATTCAATCAGCATTAATGCTCCGCTCATCGTCTGTGTACATTTGGCAGATGCTGAATCCACCTGTACATTAGTCCCCATTTTAGTTCCTCCTTTTGGATTTTCATCCTTTAAAGATCATCTTTTCATTAGCTAGATAGCTGATTATTCAATAAAAAAAGCCCTTCCGCCCACAATCAGCCGCGCAGTAACTGCGATAGCTAAAAGGGGCGAAAAGGCTTTTCTTTCCGCGGTACCACCCTTGTTTACGGCCTTAGTCGGCCGTCTCATGGATATTTCTATCCGCTTTAGTAACGAGTGAATCAAGTTCACCCGGCCAAGTCCTACTGTCATTTCAGACTGGCACTCTGAGGCGAGTTCACCTTGTAAAGCTTCGCCGGTTCTCAGCTAACCCGGTTCTCTGTGGAAAGCTTTTTCAAGGCTACTTATCCTCATCTGCGCTTTTCATATTCAGCCTTCGGAACGGCTTTCCAGCTGTTCAAGAAGGTCGTTTGTTTTTCATTTTTTTAGAATCATACTGCGATGATTTTCGCTTGTGAAGCTTGCGTTTATCTTTTGTTGAACTCATATTACGCCGCTTTGGACGCAGTGTCAACAGCATTTTTTAAAATTATTAGACAATTTCGATTAATCAAACTATATTGTATACGCTTTCATTATTGATACAAAAGGAATTGCAAATGTTAAAAGTTTTTATAATTTTTTTATTAATCTATCAAGAGTACACCAGAATTATTCAATTTTATATAAACATGTAAGATTTTATAACACGCTATGATTCGTATGGGAATAGAGTTTGACAGATCATCTTGCAGACCATTTCAATTCGGATAGGCACTCCTATTATTCCCCGGCATACATTAATGGTATCTTGCAAAGAAAAGGTGATACGATGAATAAATCATTAGCAGACATGCAAGGATTCCCTGCAGGCTTTCCGAGCTTCCCGAGCTTTCCGCAGCAGTACTATCCTGCTGTCCCTTCCTTTTACCAGCAAAGCCATCAGCCATTTGGAGGCTACGGATACGGACAGCCGTTCAGCCAGGCATATAGCCCGTTAACCACTCCCTCTGCTATGTACTCCTCTTATCCATACACTTCAGATTTTTTCGGGCAGCAATTTTCAGGCACTGGCTTCAGCGGCCATAGCGGCGGGTTCAGTATTCCGGCGACACATGTCGGCGGTTTTAGCGGAACAGCCGGTGTGCATGGAGGCTTTAGATATTAAAGAAAACTGCAAGGGCCGAACACGATTTCGGCCTCTTTTTTGCTTTCAAGCATCTTTTGAAGCTCATACATTCCAAAAAGGCTTCAATACTGTCAGATTATCTGTCTTTATAGTTGGAAACAGGATCGAATATGATTAAGATGAATGTTTGAGGAGGAATAAAATGTATATAAAACTAGATGATTTAACCGGTCATCAGGTGGTTTCACTGGTGAATGAGCATTTACATAGCATGACGCTTATGTCCCCGCCGGAAAGCATCCATGCCTTAGGTTTAGAGAAACTAAGAGGGCCTGGAATAACATTTTGGAGTGCATGGGAGGGTGATGAACTAGCTGGCTGCGGAGCGCTAAAAGAACTGGACAGCCGGCACGGAGAAATCAAATCAATGCGAACATCTGCATCACATTTAAGAAAAGGCGTTGCCAAACAAATTCTCCAGCATATCATTGAAGAAGCTGGAAAGCGAGGCTATGAGCGGTTAAGCTTAGAAACGGGTTCAATGGCTTCATTTGAGCCGGCAAGAAAGTTGTATGAAAGCTTCGATTTTCAGTACTGTGAACCGTTTGCAGACTATGTTGAAGATCCAAACAGTGTGTTTATGACGAAGGAATTGTGAGACGATTTTATAAGGATAGATAAGTGCAGGGGAAGGTCTGTCTTATCTATCTTTTTTTAAATTCACACATTTTTCACCTTTATGATACACGTCAATGTTTTCAATTTTGTTTAATTCAAAGAACAGCGGGAATTACAAACGACATGAACGATATCATGCAAATTCATAAAGGAGGAGATTGATATGAAAAGCATAGTTGGTGTATATGAAACTCCGCAGGAAACCATCGCAGCGATTGAAGGCTTACTCACAAAAGGCTATGATTCTGATGACATTTCTGTTGTGACAAGCCGGCGAGATACAGATTATTTGGAGTCACGTACAGGAACAGAAGTCAATCAAGCCATCGATGCACATCAGGACGAATCTGAATCTTTTTTCGATAAACTGAAAGATTATTTCACAATGGATGATACTGCTACACACAGCAAAGCATTATCCGACTTGGATATTAAAACTGATGAAATAGACAAGTATCAAGAAGATTTGGATGACGGAAAACTTTTGGTAGCCGTCGATACAGATGCAGATGTAATTGCTCCTGTTGATAACGGCAATGCCCTTTCAAGCGGCTTTTCAGGCACAAATGAATTGGATTATATAACAAAAGAAGAAAAAACGATGCCGCTCCGGGAAGAACAGCTGAAGGTCGATAAGGAAGACGTTCAAACCGGCGAAGTAGAAATAGGAAAAGAAGTGAAAACAGAAAAAAGAGATATGGACATTCCTGTGAGACATGATGAAATTTATGTCGAACGCCGGCCAGTGGATGAAAATAAAGCGGATGCTTCTCCCGTCAACGATTCGGAAGAGATCAGAGTGCCAATCGTTGAGGAAAAGCTGGAAGTGACTAAAAAACCAGTTGTCACTGATGAAGTGGTTGTCGGTAAACGCACTGTCGAAGAAAATGAACATATTTCTGAAACTGTGAAAAAAGAAGAACCTCGTCTGAATAAAGAAGGAAAAGTTGACGGCTTGGATGATGATCCGTTAAATAATAAATAAAAATCATAGACCGACAACAAAAAACCTCAAATCCTAAATGGATTTGAGGTTTTTCTTTTTGGTACGTCCCAGGAGAGATTCGAACTCCCGACCGACGGCTTAGAAGGCCGTTGCTCTATCCAGCTGAGCTACTGGGACACGTTTTGTTTTTTTGTTTTTCGCTTTAACTATCAGCGACAAGATTTATTATATATGGGATGCAACAATAAGTCAACGGTTTTTTAGAATTTTTTTCATGAGGAAGAAAATTTTCTTCCTCATGACATTTTCATAGTGTGACTCGGTTTTGCAGATCCTCAATTTCATTGCCTGCTTGGTCGTAAAAACGGACTGTCGCAGCATCATTTTCTAATGTCAGTATAGCATAGCTTTCTGTCCTGCGCACCCTCGGAAGCCGGATGCTGCCTGGGTTAATCATCAGTTTGCCCCGCAGCACTTCGCTTCCCGCGATGTGCGAATGCCCGAAGCAGATAATATCCGCTCCGAGCTCCTCTGCACGATAGTATACGTTTAACAAGGTCTGTTTTATACCGTGAAGGTGGCCGTGTGTGACCAGTATTTTTCTTGAGCCGGCAGTCAGTAGAAGCTCGTCCTTAAAATCGCCGGCAAAATCGCAATTGCCTTTTACAACCGCATAAGGCTCCAATGCAGGATGCCTCGTTTCAAGCTCAGAGTCCCCGCAATGAATCATGAGATCAACTTCTGCCTCATGCCGTTTCGCAATGGTTTGGAGTTCTTCTTCAAGCCCATGGCTGTCACTGATAATCAGCACGTTCATGTACAAGCTTCCTCCTTATGCCTCCAAAAGCTTAGACAGCTTTTTAAGCGCGTCAGCCCTATGGCTGATTTTATTTTTTTCATCACTTGTCAGTTCAGCCATTGTCTTATCTTTATCTTTCACGATAAAGATTGGGTCATAGCCAAAGCCATATTCTCCTCTCGGTTCTTCGGCAATATACCCTTCAACATGGCCTTCGACTGTTTTTGTTTCCTCACCGGGAATACTCACGGCCAGTGCGCAGCGGAAACGGGCGGTGCGCTGTTCTTTTTCGATACCTTTCAGCTCGCTGAGCACTTTTTCGATATTTGCCTGGTCGTCTTTCTGTTCTCCTGCATAGCGGGCTGAATAAACTCCGGGTCTGCCGCCAAGATTATCGATGGATAGACCGGAGTCGTCCGCAATCACCATTTTGTTCACTGCTTTGGCAACAGCTTCCGCTTTCAGAATGGCATTTTCTTCAAATGTATGGCCTGTTTCTTCAATTTCCTCTGTGAATCCAATTTCAGCTAAAGATTTGACATCATAGCCTCTTGGCTCAAGAATTTCTTTGAATTCCTTCACTTTTCCCGGATTATGTGTTGCAATAATTGCTTCTTTCATGATGATCAAGCCTTTCTGTCTTTATTTCAGTTCTGGCAGAGAATCACCCAGCACTTCTTTTTGCTTGTCAATCAGCTCTTGAATTCCTTTTTCCGCAAGACCCAGAAGACCGTTCAGATCCTCCCTTGAAAAAGTCGCCTCTTCCCCGGTTCCCTGCAGTTCCACAAAACGGCCGCTGCCTGTCATGATGACATTCATGTCAACTTCAGCCGAGGAATCTTCTTCATAATTTAAATCTAACAAAATTCCCTGTTCCTTATCAATTCCAACAGAGATTGCAGCAAGAAAATCAGTGATCGGATTTGTCTTGATTGTTCCTGCTTTGATCAGCTTGCCAATCGCAATCGCCATAGCAAGAAATGCGCCTGTAATGGAAGCTGTTCTAGTTCCTCCATCAGCTTGAATAACATCACAGTCAATCCAAATCGTCCGTTCACCGAGCTTTTCCAGATCTACAACAGCTCGAAGCGCTCGGCCGATCAGGCGTTGGATCTCCATTGTTCTGCCGGAAATTTTCCCCTTAGAAGATTCTCTGATTGTTCTTTGGTTTGTTGCCCGCGGCAGCATGCTGTACTCTGCTGTAATCCAGCCTTTCCCTCCGCCCCGCAAAAACGGCGGTACGCGATCCTCAACAGACGCGTTGCAGATTACCTTTGTATTCCCTGCTGTTATTAGAACAGAACCTTCCGGATGGCTGATAAAATCCAAATCGAATGTGATTGGACGCAGCTCATCGTGTTGTCTTCCGTCATGTCTCATGTTTTACCTCCGATTGTATGTACATAAACCATTTTTGTCCCGGAATTGAATAAAGAAAGAGGCAGCCGGAACGCTAACCTCTTTCTTTCTAGTATATCAAAAATCCCAATTTAAAAACTACCCGTATTCACTTGAGAAGGTCTGGAGACCGGTTCTGTGAGCTTTTCGCCTTTTTCATTTACAAGCTCTGATTTTCCGTTCACTTTAACAGAGACGCTTTTTACATCCGGCTGCTCCGTTAACGTCAGCACAATGCTGTTCAGCACTTCTGAAGAAATCATTTTCGTCTTCTCATCGGCGCTGCCGAATATAGATTGATTGAAATCCAACGTCACGCGCCCGTCTTTGATTTTCGGTTTGCTGACCAGCTTTACATCTTCACTGAAGTCTGTTAACAGCCCGCTCACCTTGCTTGGCCCTTTAGCCAATTCATTGACGGCTGCCGTGATGTCGTCTTTTTCCGAATTGTCGATTCGTTTGGTCACAGGCACGTAGTATTCACTGTCTTCGTTTTCCGCCAAATAGTAGACTGTCAGCGGATGGGTAGCAGTGAGATCATTTACACCGGCTGTTTCCAAATTAATGCCGTCTTTGCGGCTTAAATCATCTGAGATCGGCGTCCCTCCTACAGGCATCTCCTTCAATTCATGCCCGTTTATTCTCAGCTTCACTTTATCTATCGAACTAAATTGCGTCAGCGTCCACGTCACAGATTGAACGATTTTCTGTTCGTCTTCTTTCTTATAATTTTTGAACTCATTAGAGAAATCAGCTATCGCGGTTCCATCTTTTTTGATGTCAACGTTAACGGTGGTGTCAGCCGGCAATACAGCTCTGAAGCCATTCGGAAGAATTTCAGACACAGGCCCGCCCTGTACGAGGTATTCAAGCGCTTGTTTAGCCGTGCTCTCACTTTTAGGAAGAGGCAGCGTTTGCGCAACAACATACCCGTTTTTATCAATGAGATAAAGCTCCCTCATAACAGTAGATGAGGCTTGATCCGCTTTTGCGGTATCGCTTTTTTCACTTTCTGTTTTTTTGGCTGCTGTTGTATTTGAATTGGCACCCGCTTCATCGTTCACGAATGTAACGTCTTGAGGCGGATCAATTTCCTCGGCTGCCTTATCAGATTGAAACAAACCGCATCCGGATAAAAGCAAGGCAGAGGTGAGACAAGTGGCACCAATGACTGCAGGTCCTTTTTTCAGCATACTTTTCCCTCCTAAGGATGTTTGTACTATTATGTATACGAGCCTCTTTAGGAAATAGACCGAAGAATTCCGGCAAAACAGAAAAAAACCCGCAACATACCGTTGCGGGGAAAACTATCTTCTAATCGGTTCTTGCAGTGAGATGCATTCCACATGGCCCACCTCATGCCCAAACCAATCGTCTGCGATTTTCGCAAACTGATCACGCGCTCCTGTTGTCAAGAACTGATGATCCGGGGCATTCGCAGACTGGTTCAGCAGCCCTTTATACGAGAGAATCGTGCTGACTTCCCGGGCTGTTTCATCGCCGGACGAAATAATGTTAACGTGTTCTCCCATATATCTTTGAATGGCTTCTTTCAAAATGGGATAGTGGGTGCAGCCTAAAATCAGCGAATCAATCGATGTATCTTTTAACGGATACAGCGAGGTTTTGACAATCTCGTCTGCTGTTTTGTCAAGAAACTTCCCGCTTTCCACAAAAGGCACAAGCAGCGGGCAGGCAAGGTTTTCAACCTTCAGATCAGGATTTAATGCCAAAAGCGCCTCTTCGTACGCATTGCTCTTAATCGTATTCTCTGTGCCGATGACACCGATATGCTGATTATCCGTCACTTTTATCGCTGCTCTCGCACCAGGCTGAATCACTCCGACCACCGGTATACCGACGCTTCGCTGGATGTCATCCAATGCGATCGCTGTTGCTGTATTACAGGCGATCACGAGCATTTTGATATGGTGGTTTTCGAGTAAATAATTCGTCAGCTCCCACGTATATTGAAGCACCTCTTCTTCAGGGCGCGGCCCATAAGGACACCGTTTCGTATCCCCGACGTAGATAATATTTTCTTTAGGTAGCTGTCTCATGATTTCCTTCGCAACGGTTAAACCGCCAACCCCGGAATCAATGACTCCTATTGGTTGTTCCAACAAAATCGCCTCATTTTCTCTTCATTTCATGCTGCAGTTTCATCAAAGATTTTTCGAAGATGGCTATTTCTTCATCTGTAAACGATTCGAACATATCACGCAGATATTCCTGTCTTTTTGTAATGACCTCTTGGATAATACGTTCTCCTTCAGGCAGCAGATGTATCCGGACAACACGTCTGTCCGCCGGGTCCTTGACCCGCTCAACAAGCTCATTTTTTTGCATGCGGTCGATTAAGTCCGTTGTCGTGCTGCATGCCAGATACATTTTGCCCGATAATTCACCGATTGTCATATCTCCTAATTCATAAAGCCATTGCAAGCCGACAAATTGCGGCGGCGTAATCGCATATTGGTTAAGGATTTCTCGTCCTTTTTGCTTAATGATCGCGGCAATGTGGCGGAGTGACTTTTCAATATCCGCAACATGCTCCAAAGGTTTTGATGTCATTTGTCCATCCCTCACTCAAGGATCTCTTACGCACAAAAGCGTTCCGTGTCTATTTTCCTTCTTTTTCGAAGAAAATGCAAGACTACAAGGAGAGAAATAGAGGACTTTAGTCAAACAACATCAAGAAATAAAATTTAATTTATGACTTGCCTACGTTTTGCACAGCATTCCAAATATGGTTTCGTATGTTCCAAACAAACAGCAATAACCGGCTCCTTCCAAAAGAAGGAATACCGGCAAGGATTAAAGCTCTAGCTCACCCATTCTAAGAAGCTCAACAACGGCTTGCGAACGCCCTTTCACACCCAATTTCTGCATGGCATTTGAAATATGGTTTCGAACGGTTTTCTCACTGATAAATAGCTCGCTTGCAATCTCCTTTGTTGTCTTATCTTGAACGAGCAATTCGAACACTTCTCTTTCTCTTTTCGTTAGCAGCGGCTTCGATTGAAATTCTTTCTCCTTCAAGTATTGTAACCCTCCTTGCTAAGGTGAGAGCGAATCAGAAACGAATGGGTTTTGATATAGTCGAGATATCATATGTAAGAAGGGCGCAGGAGGTGACGTTTACAAGATAATTAGTTTATCGTGTATGAAGAAGCGTTTCTTTTTCCTCATCCGTCCAGCTGACAGCCTTGCCGCTTTCCTTTGAGACTTGAACCATCACGACTGTCCCGGTGAAGCAGGGCTCGCCTTCGAGGTTCTCTCCGAGATAGTGCAAGGTAAGAGATGAACTGCCGACTGCGCTTGTTTTCACATAGATGCGCAACTCTTCATAAGGCATGACTTGGCGCAAATAATCGCATTGCTGGCTTGCCACGACTGTCATGGTCTGTTTGTTTTCACTCATCATATTCAACTTTTTAAAATAAGAAATCCGCGCCTCCTCAAAATATATAAAAGGGGTTACATTATTCATATGCCCAAACATGTCTGTCTCCGAAAATCTTACGGATACCTCATTGAAAAAAGAAAAGGATGTTTTCCATTCTTGAAACGGCATATCAATATAAGCGGGAAGCTTCATCTTTTTTCATCTCCTTATTGTTTAAAAAAACCTCTCCCATGCGGAAGAGGTTTTTCTTCTTATACTCTGTCGCTTCCGAAGAAATTGCGGAACGCTTGTAAGTTTGTATCTCTATTCAAGGCTGCAATCGAAGTGGTAAGCGGAATCCCCTTCGGACAGGATTGAACACAGTTTTGCGAGTTGCCGCAATCTGCAAGGCCGCCTTCATCCATTAATGCTTCTAATCGTTCAGATTTATTCATGGCGCCTGTCGGATGCGCGTTAAACAGGCGGACTTGCGACATCGGTGCAGGCCCCATGAACTTCGATTTGCTGTTCACATTCGGGCAAGCTTCGAGGCAGACGCCGCATGTCATGCATTTTGATAATTCATATGCCCATTGACGGCGTTTTTCTGGCATTCTCGGCCCCGGTCCTAAATCGTACGTACCGTCAATCGGTATCCATGCTTTAACTTTTTTCAATGAATCAAACATTCTGCTGCGATCAACCTGCAAATCACGAACGACTGGGAATGTTTTCATTGGTTTTAAACGGATTGGCTGTTCAAGCTGGTCAATAAGCGCCGTACAAGACTGGCGGGTTTTTCCGTTTATAACCATTGAACATGCGCCGCATACTTCCTCAAGACAGTTCATATCCCATGTGACAGGGGTTGTCTTCTCACCTTTGACATTAACCGGATTCCGGCGGATTTCCATCAGAGCGGAAATGACGTTCAGATTCGGGCGGTATGGAATCTCAAATTCTTCATCATAAGGCGTGCTGTCAGCTGTATCTTGACGTGTGATAATAAATCGTATGGTTTTTTGTTCACTCATGATTATTTCGCCACCTTCTTCTTCGAGTAATCCCGTTTCCGAGGCGTTATCAGTGATACATCGACATCCTGATACTCAAATTCCGGCGCTTCATACGGGCTTACATGTTTAGCCATTGTTGTTTTGAGCCATTCATCATCATTACGTTCAGGATAATCCGGTTTATAATGGGCGCCCCGGCTTTCATTACGGTTGTATGCGCCAAGGGTAATCACCCTCGCAAGCTGAAGCATGTTCGAGAACTGGCGTGTGAACATCGCTCCCTGGTTGCTCCATTTTGTCGTGTCATTGATGTTGATCTTTTTGAAGCGCTCCATTAACTCCTGAATTTTGTCATCCGTTTTCAAAAGCTTGTCATTATGGCGGACAACCGTTACGTTCGCCGTCATCCACTCACCGAGCTCTTTGTGAAGAACATAGGCATTTTCGGTTCCGTCCATACTCATAATATCAGCCCATTTTTCTTCTTCTTTCTTAACGTGAGCGTCGAATAAAGATGAAGACATGTCTTCCGCTGAAGATTCTAAGCCGTTTACATATTTCACCGCATTCGGACCGGCCACCATGCCTCCGTAAATCGCAGACAGCAGGGAGTTCGCTCCCAAGCGGTTGCCGCCGTGCATAGAATAATCACATTCCCCAGCCGCAAACAGTCCAGGGATATTTGTCATTTGATCGTAATCCACCCATAAACCGCCCATAGAATAATGGACCGCCGGGAAGATTTTCATTGGAAGCTTACGCGGGTCGTCTCCCATGAATTTCTCATAAATCTCAATGATGCCGCCAAGCTTAATATCAAGCTCTTTCGGATCTTTATGAGACAGATCGAGATATACCATGTTTTCACCGTTAATGCCGAGCTTCTGGTTCACACACACATCAAATATTTCGCGTGTCGCAATATCACGCGGCACCAGGTTTCCGTATGCCGGATATTTTTCCTCCAGGAAATACCATGGTTTGCCGTCTTTATATGTCCACACGCGCCCGCCTTCACCACGCGCTGATTCACTCATCAGTCTTAGTTTGTCATCGCCCGGTATGGCTGTCGGGTGGATTTGAATGAATTCTCCGTTTGCATAATACGCTCCCTGCTGATAAACGATTGATGCAGCAGATCCTGTATTAATCATGGAGTTCGTTGATTTTCCAAAGATGATTCCCGGTCCGCCCGTCGCCATAATGACAGCGTCTGAACGGAAGGATTCAATTTGCATGTTTGTCAGGTTTTGTGCAACAATTCCGCGGCAGATTCTGTCATCATCTAAAACAGCGCCAAGGAATTCCCAGCCTTCATATTTTGTGACCAGACCCGCAACTTCGTATCTGCGCACTTGCTCGTCCAGTGCGTAAAGCAGCTGCTGTCCCGTCGTCGCACCAGCATAAGCAGTTCTGTGGTGCTGTGTACCCCCGAATCGGCGGAAATCAAGCAGGCCTTCAGGAGTCCGGTTAAACATGACGCCCATCCGGTCTAATAAGTGGATGATCGAAGGCGCCGCTTCACACATCGCCTTGACTGGCGGCTGGTTGGCAAGAAAGTCTCCCCCGTATACCGTGTCATCAAAATGTTCCCACGGAGAGTCACCTTCCCCTTTTGTATTGACCGCTCCGTTTATGCCGCCTTGCGCACAAACTGAATGAGAACGTTTGACAGGAACGATGGAAAACAATTTAACCGCCATTCCTGATTCCGCTGCTTTAATTGTCGCCATGAGGCCGGCAAGACCCCCGCCGACTACGATAATGCTTGATTGACTCATGATAGCCCCTCTCCCTCTAGTAATCTAGTACTCTTAAACAAATGCGAAAATCGCTTTTAAGCCTACGTATGACAGTGCAACAAAAATAATCAGCGTAACGTATGTCGAAATTCTTTGAGAACGAGGCGTTACCGTGATGCCCCATGTAACAGCGAAAGACCATAAACCGTTCGAGAAGTGGAAAATTGTTGATAAAACACCGACAATGTAAAAACCAAGCATAGCCGGAGAGCTCAAAATATTCGCCATCATGTCGAAATTGACCTCAGCACCCATTTGTGCGGCAATGCGGGTTTCCCACACGTGCCAGCTGACGAAAATGAGGGTGATGATACCGGTTACACGCTGCAGGACGAATAGCCAGTTTCTCATGTAGCTGTATTGGCCGGCGTTATTTTTCGCAGTAAACGCTATGTACACACCATAAACTGCATGATAAATTAATGGTAAGAAGATAATAAAAATTTCCAAGGCATACCTGAAAGGCAGGCTATCCATAAAATGAGCAGCGCTATTGAATGCTTCAGCGCCCCTTGCGGCAAACTGGTTGACGACTAAATGCTGAATAAGAAAGATGCCGACCGGTATGACGCCAAGCAAGGAATGCAATCTTCGAAAATAAAACTCTCTGTTCCCAGACATTACTTTACCCCCTGTTTGATAAGTGCGAAATGTGCTAAATCTCTTCCCCCACTTCTTTCAATTGTAAGCACTTTATTAAGATTTATTGACAATTTCATTTTACTCCTCCCTCAAAAGGGCGTCAAGAAAACGCGTACATAAATTATAATTTTCCGAATTGATTAGTTGATTGAAAAATTTTATTTTATCAATATATATTTCTTGCTTAATTTTTCATAAGAATTACAGGATCATTCTGTAATCCTCCCCCCTGTTTGAGCTATAATATACGCAGGAGAGAGGGGAGACAGATATGAAGTCTAAATTTGAAGCATCTATTGACAACCTAAAAGAAATTGAAATGAACGCCTATGCCTACGAACTAATACGAGAGATCGTTCTCCCAGATATGCTTGGCCAAGATTACTCTTCCATGATGTATTGGGCAGGAAAACATCTCGCCCGTAAGTTTCCTCTTGAATCATGGGAGGAATTTCCGGCCTTCTTTGAAGAAGCGGGCTGGGGAACCCTCACCAACGTAAGCGCTAAAAAACAGGAGCTTGAATTTGAACTTGAAGGGCCGATCATTTCCAACCGGCTTAAACATCAGAAAGAACCTTGCTTTCAGCTGGAGGCTGGTTTTATCGCTGAACAAATTCAATTGATGAATGATCAGATTGCCGAATCATATGAACAAGTGAAAAAGAGAGCGGATAAAGTGGTTCTGACTGTGAAATGGGATATGAAAGACCCAGTGTAATCAAAAAGGCGGTGACTGCATAGTCCCGCCTTTTTGATTGTCATTACACAGCTGAAGGGTGTTTTGAAAGCTCAAATGCATCGTGAAGCGACTCGACTGCTTTCACCATGTCATTTTCGCTTACGACTGTTGACACTTTGATTTCAGATGTGCTGACCATTTTGATTAAAATGTTTTTTTGCGCCAGTACAGCAAACATTTCAGCCGCTACACCGGGATTTGAGACCATGCCGGATCCAACAATGGATACTTTAGCCAATTTGCTTTCTGTCTCGATTTTCTCAAATTCCAGCGCGTCTTTATACTCTTCAAGCACCGCAACGGTTTGGTCTGCATCTTCTGTTTTGACAGAGAAGGAAATTCCAGTCTTGTCCTCGGCCTGCGTTTGGATAATGATATCCACGTTTATGTTTCTTTTGGCAAGTGTCGTAAAAATAGTAGACAAAGTTGTCAAGCCGCTAGTCAGCCCGTAAATGGTTACTCTTGTGATTTGATCTTCAAATGCAATGCCTCTGACAATTAAATTCTGTTCCATGGATGATTCCTCCTCAATTAATGTTCCCGCTTCGGTTTCTGTACTTGAACGCACTTCTAACGGCACTTGGTAATTTTTCGCGAACTCAACTGCTCTCGGATGAAGAACGCCGGCGCCTAAATTGGCAAGCTCAAGCATTTCATCGTATGAGATGCCCGCAAGTTTTCTCGCTGATTTCACATAGCGCGGATCGGTTGTAAACACACCTGGCACGTCTGTGTATATGTCACATTTATCAGCTTTTAAAGCGGCAGCCAAAGCAACTGCTGTTGTATCTGAACCGCCCCGGCCCAATGTCGTAATTTCACAATCCTCTGTCATTCCTTGGAAGCCTGCAACAATGACAATTTTTCCTTTTTCAAGCTGGTCTGCTAAAACCGAAGTGTCGATATCTGTAATTCTGGCGTTTCCGTGAATGGCCTCCGTACGGATTCCCGCCTGCCAGCCAGTATAAGACACAGCGTCATAGCCTTTTTCCTGCAATGCCATTGAAAGGAGTGAAATCGTGACCTGCTCGCCTGTCGCCAGCAGCATATCCATTTCGCGTTTGCTCGGCTGGTCAGAAATAGCTTTTGCAAGGCTGACCAATTCGTCAGTGGATTTTCCCATTGCTGAAACGACGACAACGACTTGATGGCCTTTCTGTTTTTCTGCAATTGCGCGGTTTGCCGCATTTTGAATTTTTTCGACTGAGCCGACGGAAGTGCCTCCGAATTTTTGTACAATAAGACCCATGTATTACCACCCTTTACATTTTGGTTCGTGCGGGTGAGGAGAAAGAGCGCTTTGTCCACAATAAAAAAAGCAATGAGAGGAATACTCTCATTGCTTATCAATTAATCATCATAAATGATTATGAACAACGAGATAGCCCTCCAAGAAAATGATTTCTTGACAGCCTTACATTTATTCAATGCACGGCCAGCAAATAATACCGATGGGGTTTTATTTGCTTCGGCGACGCTCCCCTTTCAGCCTTTTTCACAGAATCCATCTTTCTCCAAAGGCATACTCTTGAAGTTCGCACCTCTATCTTCACCATATAACACGATCTAACTATGAAATTAGTTCACATTTTATCAGATCTTATTTAAAAGGACAACATTATTTTTGCAATTTGTCGTAAAGGAGCTGAGCCGCCGCTATGGGAACACCGGCTTTTTTGATGTCCTCAAGGCTTGCTTCCTTCATTTTTTTAACGGAACCGAAATGCTTTAACAGCATTTTCTTTCTTTTCTCTCCGATACCCGGGATGTCGTCCAAAACGGATTGAAACGCGCTTTTTCCGCGGATTTGCCTGTGAAAACTGATTGCAAAACGGTGCACCTCGTCCTGAATGCGCTGCAGGAGGTAAAATTCCTGGCTGTTTCGTTCCAGATACACTACCTCCAGCGGCTCACCGATCAGTAAATTTGAGGTTCTGTGTTTTTCATCTTTCGCTAAACCGGCGATCGGGATATCCAAGCCGAGTTCATTTTCAATGACATCCCTTGCTGCGTTGATCTGCCCTTTTCCTCCGTCAATGATAATCAGATCGGGCAGCGGCAGATTCTCACGAAGCACTCTCGTATAGCGTCTTCTGACAACCTCTCTCATAGAACCGTAATCATCCGGCCCTCTAACAGTTTTGATTTTATATTTGCGGTATTCCTTTTTGTATGGTTTGCCATCGATAAACACAATCATCGCGGAAACCGGGTTTGTCCCCTGTATGTTTGAGTTGTCAAACGCTTCAATTCTGTGCGGCGTATAAATATTTAATGCCTCACCTAGTTTCTGCACTGCCCCGATTGAACGCTCCTCATCCCGTTCGATTAAAGAGAATTTTTCTTTCAATGCGATTTTCGCATTTTTATGGGCAAGCATGAGCAGTTCTTTTTTCGGGCCTTTCTTCGGCTGGTGAACGTTTGTTTCCAGCAGCTGCTCGATCATGGATTGATCTACGCTGTCCGGAACTAAAATCTCCTTCGGAAGGAAGTGGTTGTTTTTTGAATAGAACTGCCCGATGAACGTGAGGAACTCTTCATCTGCTTCCTGATAAAGCGGGAACATGCTGACATCGCGTTCAATGAGCTTCCCTTGGCGGATGAAAAAGACCTGCACGCACATCCAGCCCTTATCGTACGCATACGCGAATACATCACGGTCGACTAGATCGTTCATCGTCATTTTTTGTTTTTCCATCGTTGATTCAATATGGGCAATTTGGTCACGAAGCTCTTTTGCTCGTTCAAACTCAAGATTCTCAGCAGCTTCATGCATTTTCTCTTCAAGCTCTTTTTTGACCTCATTATAGCCGCCCCTTAAGAAACGTGTAATGCTTTCAACCAGCTCTCTGTTCGTCTCTTCGGAAATATCCTTTACGCACGGAGCGAGGCATTGGCCCAGATGATAGTAAAGGCACACTCTGTCCGGGAGCTTGGAGCATTTTCTGAGAGGATACAGACGGTCGAGCAGTTTTTTTGTTTCCCTTGCTGCCTGTACATTCGGATACGGCCCGAAATAGCGCCCTTTGTCTTTTTTGACATTGCGGGTGACAATCAGCCTTGGGTGGCGTTCATGGGTGAGTTTTATGAAAGGATAGGTTTTGTCGTCTTTGAGCATGACGTTGTATTTCGGATCATGCTTTTTGATCAGATTCATTTCTAAAATAAGCGCTTCAAGATTGGAGGACGTCACAATATATTCAAAATCCTCGATTTCCGTCACAAGCCTTTGGGTTTTCGCGTCGTGAGAACCGGTGAAGTAGGAGCGCACTCTGTTTTTCAGCACTTTTGCTTTCCCTACGTAGATCACAGTCTGCTGCCGGTCCTTCATGAGATAACAACCCGGTTGATCAGGAAGGAGGGCGAGTTTTTCTTTCAGTTGTTTGTTCATATGTTACCCTTCCTTATGTTTAATCCTTTATTTCCAGTTTAACACGAACGTTTGTTTTTCTCTATGGTTCACAATTGGCGAATAAAAAAAGCGATCCCTCAATCGGAATCGCTCTGGCATGTAAGCAGCGGAAAATTAAAGATGTTTGTTTACAAGCTCTTGAAGCGCTTCTTTTGGTTTGAAGCCGACTGAAGTTTCAACTACTTCGCCGTCTTTTAACACAAGAAGAGTCGGGATGCTCATAACGCCGTATTTTCCGGCAGTTTCTTGGTTTTCGTCTACATCGATTTTTACGATTTTCAGTTTGTCTCCCATTTCTTGATCCAATTCTTCAAGAACAGGTGCAATCATTTTACAAGGTCCGCACCAAGGAGCCCAGAAGTCTGCCAGTACGACGCCTTCGCTTGTTTCAGCTGAGAAAGATTGATCAGTTGCTTTTACGATAGCCATTATTGAATTCCTCCAATGTGAAATGATGATTTTTAGTATAGCATCTCCCATTCGTTCACGCTATTTTAATGCTTACAAATTATTTTTTCCTGTTCACAGCCGGTTTACTCATTTTTATATGGTTGAATGGGATATGCTCTTTTTTTAAAACACAAATCTGATAATGGCCCCGATCACTACAATTGCCCCAATAATCATTAAAATGGTACGAAGCATAAGATCACATCTCCTCTTCACTGTCATGTACTTTACCATGCCCTGCCGGAGCTGTTTTAAAACCTGAAAAAGAGCGCCGGCATGAAGCTCCGGCGCTCTTGCGCGATTAAGAATCAGCACGCAGCGTAAGTAAGACGACTGACATTGGCGGGAGTTTTACTTTCAGTTTGTTTTTGCTGAGCGTGTATTGTCTGAAGGATTCCGGTTTGACATGATGAGGATCGTCAAACGTGTTATGCGCATTCATTTTTTCTGCCGTAAGAATGACTCCGGAATGGTCCGCTGCCTTGTGTAGGCCTCTCAGCTCGATTTCCGCCTCCGCTTTGTTTTGGTGATCGATGTTGCAAATAGTGATATTGATATCACCTTCAGCTTGTTTCGACGCTGAAATGCTGATTTGCGGAAGCGTTTCACCCTTCCATTCATAGTCGGCAGACATTGTCTCTGTTGCTAAAAGAGAAGCGTCCTGGTGCACCTTAAACATATTGAATACATGGTACGTCGGTGTCAAAAGCATCCGCTCGCCCTCAGTCAAAATCATCGCTTGTAGAACGTTTACTGTTTGGGCGATGTTGGCCATTTGCACCCGGCGGCAATGCTGATGGAAAATGTGGAAATGAGAAGCCGCCACCAGTGCATCACGAATGGTGTTTTGCTGATATAAGAAACCGGGATTCGTGCCTGGCTCGGGATCAAACCAAGTGCCCCATTCATCAATAATCAGCCCGACCCGCTGCTCCGGATCGTACCGGTCCATAATCGTGCCGTGTTTTTGAATCAATTCATCGATGTATTTGGCTTTTTTCATCGTAATAAACCACTCATCTTCCGTGAATTCTGTGGCTGATCCTTTGCCCTTCCAGAAATCCCCCGGAATCGTGTAATAATGAAGACTCAACCCGTCCATCAGGCCAGCGGCTTTTTTCATAAGCACGTCCGTCCAATTAAAATCATCCACATTTGCTCCGCCTGCAATTTTATAAATTTCATTCCCGCTGTAATTGCGGACATAAGTCTGAAAACGCCGGTACAGATCTGCGTAGTATTCGGGATGCATGTTGCCGCCGCAGCCCCAGTTTTCATTACCCACGCCGAAATATTTCAGATTCCAAGGCTCTTCTCTTCCATTTTGTTTTCTCCAGTCTGACATCGGCGTGCCTTCTTCAAATGTCATATACTCAATCCACTCCGCCATTTCCTGAACGGTTCCGCTTCCGACATTGCCGCAAATATATGGCTCACATTCAAGCAGCTCGCAAAGCATCATAAATTCATGCGTTCCGAATTCATTTGATTCAATTGTACCGCCCCAGTGAGTGTTCAGCATTGTCTTACGGTCACCGACACCGTTTGCCCAATGGTATTCGTCCGCAAAACACCCGCCCGGCCACCTGAGGACAGGAATGTGCAGCTGTTTGAGCGCCTCCAGCACGTCCTTTCGTATCCCGTTGATATTGGGGATGTCTGAGTCCGTTCCGACCCAGATCCCCTCATAAATCCCTCTTCCTAAATGCTCAGCAAAATGACCGTATATATTTTTGTTAATGGTTCCTTTTACGATATCTGTTTGAATCACTGCTTGATGTTCAGACATGCCTCTGATCATTCCTTTCATACGGATATGAAAAGCACCACAGTCAAATATGTGATCTGTCTTTTGCCTGAGGAGTCAGCATGAATGTAAGCGCTTTTAAAGTAACCATATTATATATGTTCGTACATGTCAACGACATTTTCTATCTCATTTATATTTGTACGTATGTATTTACAAATATAAAAACCCGGACTTTTAAAGTCCGGGATTTCCTTTATGAGTGTATATTCAACTGTTTGAATTCCTCAGTTAATAACGGGACAACTTCAAATAAATCACCGACGATGCCGTAATCCGCTATTTTAAAGATATCGGCTTCGGGATCTTTATTGATGGCGACGATCACCTTGCTGTTTGACATGCCGGCCAAATGCTGGATGGCACCGGAAATGCCGCATGCAATGTACAAATCCGGAGTGACGACTTTCCCCGTCTGCCCGATTTGAAGAGCGTAATCGCAATAATCAGCGTCACATGCCCCGCGAGAAGCCCCGACTGCGGCCCCTAGCACCTCTGCAAGCTCCTGCAGAGGCTGAAATCCCTCCTTGCTTTTGACTCCTCGGCCGCCCGCAACGATAATTTTCGCTTCGGAGAGATCAACACCGTCCGCCGTTTTTTTCACGACCTCTTGGATAACAGTGCGGAGGTCAGTAAGAGAAACATCAATGCTTTCGATGCTCCCCGATCTGCTGGTGTCTTTTTCTGAAGCTTGAATGTTATTGGGGCGAATTGTTGCAAAGATCATCGGATCGGTTGAAATGACGCGTTCAAAAGCTTTCCCCGAGTAAATCGGCCGTGTGAACACAACATTCCCTCCGGTAACGCTTACATCTATAGCATCAGAAATTAAGCCTGTTTGCAGCCGGGCAGCAAGCTTCGGTGAAAGATCCTTGCCCATTGCCGTATGCCCGAAGATGACTGAATCAGGATTTTCTTGCTCGATAACACCTCTCATGACCTGGCTGTACCCGTCTGCCGTGTATGTTTTTAGCTTCGGGTCCTCAGCGGTAAGAACTTTATCTGCTCCGTAATGAATAAGCTCTTGTGCAATGCTTTGTACATTTTCACCGATGAGAACACCGATGACTTCCCCATCTCCTGAAATGGTTCTTCCTGCAGCTATTGCTTCAAAGGTGACATTTCGCAATTCCCCATCGCGTATTTCTCCAAGCACGATCACTTTTTTTCCCATTCTAACATCCCCCTGTTTCTTTGAATGTCCAAGCTTTAAATGACTTTAGCTTCGCTGCGGAGCAATGAAACAAGCTCTTTTGCCTGTTCAGCAGGCTCACCTTGGAGAAGCTTCCCGGCTTCTTTTTTCGGCGGCAGAAAACGTTCAATGGTTTTCAGCTTTGGTTCAGCATCCTCTTCGTCCAGATCAAGATCATCAAGTTCAAGCTCTTCAAGCGGCTTTTTCTTAGCCTTCATAATTCCCGGAAGCGATGGATAGCGCGGCTCGTTTAAGCCCTGCTGAGCTGTGACAAGCAATGGGAGCGTCGTTTTGATTTTTTCAACATCCCCTTCGACGTCCCTTTCTGCTTCTGCATCAGTGCCGTTGATTTCGAGTTTGGTGATCGTAGTGATACACGGAATGTCCAGTAGCTCGGCAAGCCGAGGCGCCACTTGTCCTGATCCTCCGTCAATGGCAACATTTCCGCCGAGAATCAAATCAAACTCCTGATCCTTCATATAGTGGTATAAAACTTGAGAAATGGAATATTGGTCGGGTTCATCAAGATCATCTTCTATGTTGATTAAAACAGCTTGGTCACAACCCATGGCAAGCGCCGTACGCAATTCTTTCTCCGCTTCTTCACCGCCGACCGTGACAGCGGTGATCGTGCCGCCATGCTTTTCCTTCAGCTGGATGGCTTCTTCTATCGCGTACTCATCATATGGATTAATGATCCATTCCGCTCCGTCATCCTGAATCTTTCCTGTTTCAATGACGATTTTTTCTTCTGTGTCAAACGTCCGTTTCATCAGTACAAATAGATTCATGATCATATCCCCTTTTATTCGCCTTTGAACTGAGGCTTTCTTTTTTCGAGAAATGCCTGGATGCCTTCCTTGGCGTCCTCTGACTCAAATGCTTCCCCAAATCGCTTTGCTTCAAGCTTTAAGCTGCCTTCATAGGAATACACCTTGTTGGAATAAAGAAGCTCAAGCAAAGATGCCAGCGTTTGCGGGCTTTTCTCTGCAAACTTAGCGGCAAGTGCTTTTGCTTTTTCAATCACTTCTGCCTCATCTTTCGCTCCAATTGAGACAAGTCCGAGATCAAGCGCTTCTTTTCCGGATATCGGTTCTCCTGATCCGATGAGCTCCAGTGCTTTGGCTGTACCGACATATCTCGGAAGGCGCTGTGTCCCCGCAAAACCTGGAATGATACCGAGATTAAGCTCCGGGAGCCCCAGCTTAGCATCTTCTGCCGCGATTCTGATGTGACAGGCCATTGCAAGCTCCAGCCCGCCTCCGAGAGCAGCGCCGTGAATCGCTGCGATAATCGGTTTTGGAAAACTTTCGATTCTCTCCATTAACTGCTGGCCGCGCTCAGCGAGCAATGAGGAATCCTCATTGCCTTTAAGCGATGTAAATTCTTTAATATCAGCGCCGGCTGAGAAAAATCTTCCCTCGCCGTGAATGATAATGCTTCGTACGCCTGCATCTGTCTCACATTGATCAAGACAGGAAGACAGCTCTTCTAATATCCGGCTTGAAAGCGCGTTTGCCGGCGGATTGTGAATCGTCAAGACTGCCACAAATTGATCAACCGCAAGTGAAATTGCATTCATAGGACAGAACTCCTTTACTTATTGTGAATTCCGGATACCAATAATTCTAAAACGCTGTTTGAAAGCGCAACGAGATCGTACTTTTGGTCATTCATCACCCAAGTTGTCACAGTTTCGTCAATCGTTCCAAAAATCATCTGCCGGGCGAGGCGGACATCGAGGCCTTCTTTTATTTCGCCTGATTGTATACCTTCCGTCAAAATGCCATCCAAAATATTTAAGTAGCCTTTTAATATTTCGTTGATTTTTTGGCGCAGCTCCAAGTTGGATTGGCGGAGCTCAAGCTGCGTGACAATCGCGAGATTATGGTCACCCGCTAAAAGGGAAAAATGCTTTGAAATCACAAGCGCCAATTTCTCTTTCGCTGTTGCTTTTTCTTTAATGTCCTCTTCCATCCGCTCAATAAATTGACCCATTTTTTCTTTGAAAAGAGAAATTAAAATATCTTCTTTGTTTTTAAAATAGAGATAGATGGTGCCGTCCGCTACTCCGGCTTGTTTAGCAATTTTGGATACCTGTGACTGGTGGTAGCCGTTTTCTGCAATGACTTCTACTGCTGCATCAATAATCTGCATATACTTTGGCCGTTTTTGCTTCAATGTTCATCGTTCCTTCCTATAGAAATGAATGACTATTCATTCATAATTTCATGATAAGAAGGATTTTCAGGTTTGTCAAGTTTATTCATAGACGTTCTCTTTTTTTTATTTGATATGATGATTTTCGGTTTCTTCTTCAAGTAAACGCCTTCTTAAAATTTTTCCCACCGCCGTTTTCGGCAGCTCTTTTCTGAACTCATAGGCTTTGGGCACCTTATAGGGAGCTAGTCGAGATCTCGCAAAGGCATCCAGTTCTTCTGCATCGGCTTTTGCGCCTTTCTTTAATACGACAAATGCTTTTACTGTTTCTCCCCTGTAGGAATCGGGAACGCCTGCAACAACAATTTCCTGGATGGCTTCATGTTCATAAAGCGCTTCTTCTACCTCACGCGGGTAAATATTGTAACCGCCGGCAATGATGATATCCTTCTTCCTGTCAGCAATATAGAAAAAGCCTTCTTCATCCATATAGCCCATGTCCCCGGTGAACAGCCAGCCATCTCTCAGCACTGCGGCGGTTTCCTCTGGTTTATTCCAGTATCCTTTCATGACTTGCGGACCTTTTACAATGATTTCTCCATGCTCATACGGAGCGGCAAGCTCACCCGTCTCTTCAGAATAGATCGCAGCGTCCGTACTCGGCCAAGGACAGCCGATACTGCCCGGCTTGTTTTTTCCCCAGATAAAGTTGGCGTGCGTCACTGGGGATGCCTCAGACAAACCATAGCCTTCCACAAGCTTTCCGCCAGTCACCTTTTCAAATTTCTGCTTTACCTCCACGGGGAGCGCGGCTGATCCGCTAAGACAGCTTTTAATGGATGACAGATCATAATGCTGCAATTCGGGGTGATGCAAAAGGCCAATGTAAATTGTCGGTGCGCCAGGAAAGAGCGTCGGTTTGTGTTTGTCGATGATTTTCAGTGTTTCGAGCGGATCAAACTTAGGAAGAAGAATCATTTCGAAGCCTAGTTTAATCGAATAGTTCATGACTGCCGTCAGTCCGTAGACATGAAAAAATGGGACGATGCCCAGCACTTTTTCAGCGCCTTCTTTCACGTCATACATCCAAGCGGCGCACATTTCAGTATTTGCCAAAATATTTTGGTGCGTGAGCATGACCCCTTTTGGAGCTCCGGTTGTTCCTCCGGTATACTGGAGGACAGCGATATCATGCTCAGGATCGATCTTCGGGATTGTCAGGAGTTCAGTTTTTTCCTGCTTCATACTGGAAGCGAACGTATGAATGTTAGCTGTTTTGTCAAAGTCGATATGCACTTTTTGTTTTTGCGTCAGCGGGTAAAGAATATTCTTCGGAAAAGGCAAATAGTCTTTTACGCTGGTTATCAAAATCTGGTCGACTATTGATAACGTTTTCATTTTTATTGCCTTCGGGAAAAGCAAATCTAAGGTGATGATTACACTTACCTGAGCATCTCTAAGCTGGTATTCAAGCTCATGCTCGGTATAAAGCGGATTCGTCTGCACCACGATGCCACCGGCAAACAAGACGCCATAATAAGAAATCACTGTTTGCGGGCAATTGGGCAGCATAACAGCCACTCTGTCTCCTTTTTGCAGGCCATTGCACTGCAAAAAAGCTGCAAGTTTAAGAGCATCCGTCAGAATGTCATGAAAGGTGAGTTTTTTTCCATAAAACGATATTGCGGTTTTATCAGGGAATCGTGCGGCGGAGTCTGTCAGGATGGATTGCAGGGTTTTATTCGGCAACGGAAGCTCATGCGGGATATCGTTGGGATACTCGGCAAGCCACGGCTTTTGAGACTGCATAAAACCTCCCCTTTCGATTTTAGAGATCCACCTTATCATTATAGCAGATGGACGGCAAAAAAAAGAAAAAGAAAGGTAAATCTTTCTTTTTCTCATTATATGAACAGATATATAAGACCAATTAACAAAAAGATTCCCGCCGCGGCGAGCAGTATTTTCGCAAGCTTTTCCATTTATTCTCCGTCCCCTTATATTCCGGCTGCCACCACAAATGAAAGCCCGACAGAAATGACAAATGAAATAAAGCCGACAGCCCGGTTATCATTTTCGATTTCCTGATCAATTTTAAACCGCGGAGTCAAAAACTCAAAAATAAAGTAGCTGATCAGAAGCATAACAAACCCGTAAACGCCCCAGCCGATCATTTGCAGCAGCGAATTATGCTGGGAGATGGAATGCTGAAATACGTTTGCGATCCCCAAAATTTTTCCGCCGGTCGCCATTGCCACCGCAAGATTTCCTTTTTGAATCTCTTCCCAGTTTTTATAAGCCGTCACCAGCTCAAACACAGTCAAAAAGAGGACGAGGCAGAGAACCGCGACACTGTAATATGCCGCGATTTCCACAAGCTCGTTTTCCCAAAAATCACTCATGGCCATACTCCCTTTTATTTTAGTTCAACAACCGTAACGCCTGATCCTCCCTCACCTGCTTCACCGAAACGGGAACTTTTGACGCTGCGGTGGTTTTTCAGAAGATCCTGTACGCCTTTTCTTAAAGCGCCGGTTCCTTTTCCGTGGATGATTGACACTCTTGGATATCCGGCTAACACCGCATCATCCAAGTATTTTTCAACCCGGCTTAGGGCATTTTCATAGCGTTCGCCGCGGAGATCAAGTTCAAGCGATACGTGATAGTCCTTTCCCTTGACCGCTGTAATGATTTTTTCTTTTTTTGGCTCCGGAGCTGATTTGATAAACTCCAGATCTTTTTCTTTTACTTTCATCTTTAAAATACCGATTTGGACATTCCATTCATTGCCGCCTGTTTTTTCGAGCAATGTTCCTTTTTGCCCGAAAGTGAGGACTTTCACCTCGTCGCCAGGCTTAAAGTCGCGTTTTTGCGCTTTCGGCTTCTCCGGTTTCTTGGACTTTTCAAAAGCCGGCATAGCGCCTTCTAACCGTTTCTTCGCGTTAATCAGCTCGTGATCCTTGAAGGATTTGTGTTCTTCTTTTATGGAGCGCAATTCATGAATAATGTCCTCGGCTTCTTTCATTGCCGCTTTTACTTTTTCAGCAGCCTGCTGTTCTGCCTCTTCAAGCATTTTGTCTTTTTTGCTGTTAAGCTCGATGATTTGCTGCTGCAGCTCTTTATGCAGTTTTTCCGCTTCTTTTCTGATTGATTCTGTCTCAGAAAGCTCTTCTTCCGCACGTTTTTTGCTTTGTTCCAGCGACGCAATCATCGTATCGACTTCGTTATGCTCGGCCGTCATTTCTGACTTCGCCTGCCCGATGATATGGTCCGGAAGCCCGAGGCGTTTTGAAATTTCGAAAGCATTGCTTCGACCCGGCACACCAATTAAAAGTTTATAGGTCGGTGACAGCGTTTCGATGTCAAATTCAACGCTGGCATTCATGACGCCTTCTCTGTTATAGCCGTACGCCTTCAATTCCGGATAATGCGTCGTAGCTAACACTCGTGCATTGGTGCGATGCACGTCATCCAAGATGCTCATGGCGAGGGCCGCCCCCTCCTGCGGATCTGTCCCTGCACCAAGTTCATCGAAAAGCACAAGGCTGTTTTCATTGACCTGTTCTAAAATGCCGACAATATTCACCATATGGGATGAGAACGTACTTAAACTTTGCTCAATCGACTGTTCATCACCGATATCAGCGAATACGTGCTCAAATACTGCCGCTTCTGACCCTTCATCTGCCGGGATATGAAGACCTGACTGCGCCATTAAGGTTAGCAGGCCTAACGTTTTAAGGGTGACTGTTTTCCCCCCGGTGTTTGGCCCTGTGATGACAATGGTTGAAAAATCGCGGCCAAGCTCGATGTCATTGGCAACAACCTGATCAGGCGGAAGCAATGGATGGCGGGCTTTTTTCAAACGGATAAAGCCGGTGTCGTTCATAATCGGTTTTGTCGCTTTAACCGCTTTTGCATATCTAGCTTTTGCAAAAATAAAGTCAAGCGTCTGCAGCACTTGCAAATCTAGAAATAGCTCCTCTGTATACTCTGCCGTTTTCTCTGTCAGCACACGCAAAATCCGTTCAATTTCTTGCTTTTCTTTCACTTTCGCCTGCTGAAGGGAATTGTTCATATCTACAATCGCCTGCGGTTCAATGAATAGTGTCGCACCAGAGGATGAGGTGTCGTGCACAATTCCTCCATAGCTGGATCTGTACTCCTGTTTGACCGGGATCACAAAGCGGTCATTCCGAATCGTAACAATCGTATCAGACAGCATTTTCGATGCGGAAGAGGAACGCAGCAACGACTCTAACCGGTCTCTGACTCTTGATTCGAGTGTTCTGAGCTGTGTGCGGATTCCTCTTAATGTTTCCGATGCATGATCAAGCACTTCTCCGTGATCATCGATGCAGGAATTAATGTCCCGCTCTAAATCGGACAGCGTGATAAGCTGTTCAGCATGCTGATGGATCAGCGGAATGTCGACACCGTCTTCAGCCATTTGGGTGATAAAATGTTTCATTTGTTTAACTGCATAAAGCAGGCCTGAGATTTCAGTGAATTCAGAAGGACTGAGAACGCTGCCGATTTCCGCCCGTCTTAACGCTCCTCTGATATCTACAAGGCCGCCAAATGGCGCTTGGCCTCTCAGCCGGATAATGTCAGAAGCTTCGTCTACTTCATCCAGCTGTTTTTTGATTTCGTCTATAGAAGCAGAAGGCTTAAGCTCGAGAAGCATTTCTTTTCCGAGCGATGAAGCGGCATGCCCAATAACCTGTTCTTTCACTTTATGAAATTCAAGAGCTGATAATACTTTTTGCTGCACGATTGTGTGAGCCTCCTTACTTAATCGTTGCGCTTCAGAAATGCCTCTACGTCTTTAAGCGACCGGGCATTCAGAACGTTTTTCGTTTCCGTCCATCCTTTGCGCGCGGCAGTAACGCCAGTTTTCATATCGTCTAACATCTCAATATTATGGGCATCAGTATTAATCACCAATGTAACCCCTTGTTCGTTTGCTTTCATTAAGTGCTCTGTGCGCAGATCAAGGCGCGCAGGGTTGGCGTTGAGTTCAAGCGCCGTATTTGTTTTCCTCGCAAGCTCAATCAGCTGATCAATATCGATTTCGTAACCGGCCCGTCTGCCGATAAGGCGCCCGGTCGGGTGTGCGATAATGTCAACATGCTTGTTTGTCAGTGCCGTCTCAAGCCGTTTCAAAATCACGTGTTCCGGCTGATTAAAACTGGAATGAATCGATGCAATAACGATATCCATTTCCGCAAGCACATCGTCATCATAATCGAGCGTACCGTCAGGCAGGATATCCATCTCAACGCCTTTCAAAATACGGAAGTTTTCAAACTCTGCATTCAGCGCGTCAATTTCTTTTGCCTGCTGCTTAAGTCTTTCTGCAGTAAGCCCGTTGGCGACCTTTAAATATTGTGAGTGATCGGTGATCGCCATGTATTGATAGCCTTTTTTGATGCAGGCTTCAGCCATCTCTCTGATCGAAAATGCGCCATCGCTCCACGTTGAGTGCATGTGGAGATCACCTTTGATTTGCCCGAGCTCTATCAGTTCAATGCTGTCGCTGTAGGTTTCCACTTCCTGTCCGCTTTCACGAATTTCCGGCGGAATCAGCGGCAGGCCGAAGTGCGCATAAAATTCACGTTCACTCGGAAATGTTTTGATCTCTCCGGTTTCAACTGTCTCAACGCCGTATTCACTGATCCGCTCGCCGCGTTCTTTGGCGATTTGGCGCATCTTAATATTGTGATCCTTTGATCCCGTAAAATGATGGAGTGTTGTCGGAAACTGCTCTTCCGTCACAAGACGGAAATCGACGCTTGTTTCATATTCAAAGGAAAGGATGACGGACACCTTCGTATCTCCGCTTGCGATCACGCTTTTGATGTTTGGCAGCTCAAGAAGCTGCTCTCTTACTTCAGCCGGATGATCTGTAGCAATGATATAATCCAGATCCTTCACCGTTTCCCGCGCTCTGCGGAGACTTCCGGCACGAGAAAATTTGATGATATGCGTAAATTGAGAAAGATGCTCCTCAATTTCCCGCGCGATCCGGAGGGCGTAGCCGATCGGGAACCGTTCAGGCTGTTTTCCGGCTTCCCCGAGCGCCTGTAATATTTTTTCTTCCGATTTTTTGCCGAAGCCCGCAAGACCCTGGACCTTTTGCTGCTCACAGGCTTCCTTCAGAGATTCTGCATCGTGTACGCCGAGCTCTTTATACAGCTTTGCGATTTTTTTGCCGCCGAGCCCCGGCAGCTTCAATAAAGGCACGAGTCCTTCCGGCACTTCTTTCTGAAGCGATTCGAGCGTGCTTGACTTTCCTTCATCTATATACTCTTTAATGACGCTGTACGTTCCTTTTCCAATGCCGGACAGCGACATCATATCGTCCATTTCTGATAAGCTTCGGTCGTCCTGTTCCAGAGCTGCCGCCGCTTTTCGGAAGGCGGATACTTTAAACGGGTTGTCCCCTTTGAGTTCCATATAGACTGCTATGGTTTCAAGCAGCCGGATAATATCTTTTTTATGCATACCATAACCCCCAGACGTTCACATATGTTTCCATCATACTTGAAAAAAACTTCTCCGGACAAGAGAAGTTTTTTTATGCCCCGTACTGTGTCCACAGCTCTTGTAAAAGCCCTGACAAGTACGGTGTATGGTTAATGATCACATTTGCGAGAGACGATTGCCCCATCATTTGCTGCAACGCGTCTACCGGCAGAACGGATGCGACATACAGCAGCACAAATGTAAATAAATAGACTTCTAGAAAACCGAGAACGGCTCCCAGCATCTGGTTGATTTGTTTAATCACCGGAATGCCGGCTACAATACTCAGGAACGAGCCGATGATTCTCAGTAAGATTTTAGCAATGATAAATAAAACGATAAACGCAATCGCATTATAGTACGCTGCTTCCAAATTCCCCGTAAAAAAAGAAAGAGCCGGCTGTCCCGCTGAAAAATCGGGTGCGGGAATCCAATGTAAATGCGGTGCCACGTTTTTATAGAATAAAGCCGCAAAGGCAATTGATAAAATAAAGCTCGTCAAGCGGATAAACTGCAGGATAAAACCGCGTTTTAACCCCAGTAAAGTCCCCATCAGGAGCAAGATTAAGATGATGATATCTAGCATAGTTGTTCAATCCTTTTCTTTAAGCTGACGCTCCAGTTTTTCACATTTCTCTTGTAATTTGACATAATCGTGCACCACATTTACCGCTGTCAGCACTGCAAGTTTATTTATATCAAGGTATGGATTTTTTTCATTGATTTCTCTCATTTTATCATCAACAATTCCGGCGACATACCTCATATGGGCTCTGCTTTCTTCACCGACAATCGTGAAGTGCTGGCCGTAAATGTCAACGGTTGTTTTTGTTTTTTTGCCGTCAGACAACGTTTCTCCTCCATTCCGCGAGAATCCTAGTTCTTATCATAACACGTTTATTAAATGAATGGAAAGACGAGCCTCCCGCTGTTATGATACACTGGTATATACAGTGAAAAGTGTAAAAAAAGGAGATTATTACGTGTCCCATTCAGTGATAAAAGTATCGTTGTCTGCTATTGACCAAATGAAAATGACGTACAGCGGTTCGCTTACAGCCTCTGTTCCGCAGGGAGCCGTTTTTCAGGCGAAACCGCCCGGCTGTACCATTACAGCATATCAATCAGGCAAGGTCTTGTTTCAAGGCAAAAACGCTGCGGCAGAATCCGCGCGCTGGGGAACAGCAGAGCCTCAGGAAAAGAAGAAAACGGCCAAAAAGCCGGCTGATCCCCGCTATGCCCCTCCGGCAGATATCGCCGGAATGTCTGTTATCGGTTCTGACGAAGTCGGAACCGGAGATTACTTTGGCCCAATGACGGTTGTATGTGCGTACGTCGACAAAACCATGCTTCCTTTAATGAAGGAACTCGGTGTTAAGGATTCTAAAGATTTAAAAGATCCGCAAATCATCGAGATTGCCCGAAACCTGATCAAAACCATTCCATATAGCCTGCTGGTTTTAAAAAATGAAAAGTATAACAGCATGCAGGAAAAAGGCATGAGCCAAGGGAAAATGAAAGCTTTGCTGCACAATCAGGCGATCACCCATTTATTAAGAAAATTGGATGGAGTAAAGCCTGAAGCCATTTTGATTGACCAATTCGCTGAGCCAGGCGTCTACTTCAATCATTTAAAGGGCAGAGACATTGTGAAGGAGCGGACCTATTTTAGCACAAAAGCTGAAGGTATTCACCTGGCTGTCGCCGCTGCTTCAATCATTGCAAGATATTCGTTTTTAATGGAAATGGATAAACTATCACGCGCGGCAGGAATGACGCTTCCAAAAGGCGCCGGTCCGCACGTCGATGAAGCGGCCGCCAAGCTAATCCTCAAAAAAGGGGCATCTGCACTCAGAACCTTTACAAAACTCCATTTCGCCAATACGCAAAAAGCGCAGCGCCTTGCTGATAAAAAACGCTCATAGAAAAAAGCTTGCAGATTTCTCTGCAAGCTTTTTTATCAGCCTCTTAAAACAGCTTGATATGTGTCTTCTAACGCTTTCAGCACTTTGCTGTGCGCCTTTGTCACTTCTTCTTCAGTCAGTGTTTGTTCAGGATTGACATACTGGAGTGAGAAAGCGACTGACTTCTTGCCTTCCTCCATATGCTCTCCTTCGTATACGTCAAATACGGTTACCTCTTTCAGAAGCTTGCCCCCGGCCTCTTTAATGACGCTCTCGAGCTGTCCGCTTGTGACGGTTTTATCTGTTACAAGAGCAATATCACGTGTCACAGACGGATATTTCGGAATCGCCGTGTAAACAAGAGGTGCTGTTTCTGCTGCGAGCAACGCATGAAGATCGAGCTCAAATACGTATGTTTCCTTTATATCCAGTTCTTTTTCCAATGAAGGATGGACTTGGCCGATGAAGCCGATCAGAGAACCATTCAATAAAATGTTCGCTGTTCTGCCCGGATGCAGCTGTTTGCGTTCAGACTGTACAAATTCAATGCTTTCTAGGACGTTGAGTTTGTCTAACAGCCCTTCCACAATTCCTTTGACAACAAAGAAATCAACTGGTTTCTTTTCTCCCTGCCATAGCTGTTTGCGCCATAATCCGGTAACAGCTCCTGCTACGCGTTCTATTTCAACAGGTTTTGTGTCCTCTTCCTTCGTCAGGAAAACGGAACCGACTTCGTACAGTGCAACTGAGTCAGTCTGTCTCGCGAGGTTGTAAGAAACAGAATCAAGCAGATTCGGAACAAGACTGTGTCTGAGAATGCTTCTTTCTTCACTCATTGGAAGCGCAAGCACAGTGTTCAGTGATTTTTCAATCGCAAACGCTGCCGCTTTCTTCTCGTTTGTCAACGAGTAAGTGATGGCTTGTGATAAGCCTGCGCCTTCAAGGAAGCGTCTGACTTTACGGCGTTTTGCCTGATATGCCGTTAATCCGCCTGTAGTCCCCGCTGTCTCAGGAAGCGTAGACGGAATGTTATCGTAGCCGTACAGTCTTGCCGCTTCTTCGATTAAATCCTCTTCTATTGTAATGTCGCCGCGGCGTGATGGGACAGTCACAACGAGAAGTTCACCCGCTTCACCGACCGTAAAACCGAGACGTTTATAAATGCTGATCAGTTCTTCTTTACTGATCGTCAGGCCTAGAACGCTGTTCACTTTGTCAGCAGATACGTGAATGTTATTTGCTTCGATTGTCAGGTGATCTTCCTCAACTGTTCCAGCAAGCACCTCACCGCCGGCATACAGATGGATCAGCTGCGCAGCCCGTTCTGCTGCAAGACGTACGCGCGCCGGATCAATTCCTTTTTCAAATCTTACGCTTGATTCACTTCTCAAACCAAGGTCTTTGGAAGCCTTGCGAACCGTCTGCCCGTTGAAATACGCAGCCTCAAGCAAAATCGTTTTCGTATCTTCCTGAACCTCTGACTCTGCTCCTCCCATGACACCCGCAACGGCCTGCGCTTTCATTCCGTTTGTAATAACAAGGTGATCGGCGGACAGCTTACGTTCTTGATCATCAAGAGTGACGATCATTTCATTCTCAGCTGCTTTTCTTACTACGACTTCCTTAGAGCCAAATCTGTCATAATCAAACGCATGAAGCGGCTGTCCGTATTCCAACAGGACAAAATTTGTGATGTCAACGACGTTGTTGTGCGGACGAATGCCTGCATTCATCAGCTTTGTCTGCATCCAAAGCGGTGACGGAGCAATCGTGACATTTTTAATGATTTTTGCAGTGTACAGCGGGTTCGCTTCTTGATCTTCAATTTTGACTGAAATGTAATCAGACGCTTGTTCTGAAGCAGCCGGGTAATCCGTTTGCGGAAGCTTTACCTCAGTGTCTAAAATCGCGGCAACCTCGTAAGCAACACCAAGCATGTTCATGGCATCCGCGCGGTTTGGCGTTAAACCCAGCTCAAGAATCGCATCGTCAAGCTGTAAAGCCGCTAAGGCATCGCTTCCTGTTTCAGCGTCATTCGGGAATACGAAAATGCCTTCTGCATACTCCTTCGCCACAAGTTTGCTTTCGATACCAAGCTCCTGTAAGGAACAGATCATGCCATTTGATTCTTCACCGCGAAGCTTGGCTTTTTTGATTTTGAAGTTGCCCGGCAGCACCGCTCCGACTGTTGCAACTGCGACTTTTTGTCCTTTATCCACATTCGGCGCGCCGCAAATGATTTGTACAGGGGCTTCAGCTCCGATATCCACAAGGCACTTATTCAGCTTATCAGCATTCGGGTGCTGCTCGCGCTCCAGCACATGGCCGATGACAACGCCTTTGATGCCTTCTCCTTTGTATTCAATTCCTTCAACCTCAATACCGGCTCTTGTAATTTTTTCAGCAAGAACAGCCGGGTCCATGCCTTTTAAATCAACATAATCCTCTAACCATTTATAAGAAACAAACATCCTTGCATCCTCCTCTTACGCCTGTTTAAACTGCGAAATAAATCTGACATCGTTTGTATAGAAGTGGCGGATATCATCAATGCCGTATTTCAGCATCGCGATGCGCTCAACACCCATTCCGAATGCGAAGCCCTGATATTCCTTCGGATCAAAGCCAGCCATTTTAAGCACGTTCGGGTGAACCATTCCGGCACCGAGGATTTCAATCCAGCCTGTTCCTTTACATACTGAGCAGCCGTTTCCACCACATTTAAAGCATGTCACATCCACTTCTACTGAAGGCTCAGTAAACGGGAAGAAGCTTGGGCGGAGTCTGATTTCGCGGTCTTGCCCGAACATTTTTTTCGCAACGAGTTCAAGCGTTCCTTTTAAATCACTCATGCTGATGTTTTTGTCAACGACAAGCCCTTCAATTTGCATAAATTGGTGAGAGTGCGTCGCATCATCGTTATCACGGCGATATACTTTACCCGGGCAAATGATTTTAACGGGACCTTTGCCTTCATGCTTTTCCATCGTCCGTGTTTGGACAGGAGAAGTTTGCGTTCTCATCAAAGTTTCCTCTGTGATGTAAAAGCTGTCCTGCATATCGCGCGCAGGGTGTTCTTTCGGAAGATTGAGCGATTCGAAGTTGTAGTAATCCGTTTCAACCTCTGGCCCTTCCTCGACTGTGTAGCCCATACCGATAAATAAATCTTCAATTTCTTCAACGACAACAGTGAGCGGATGGCGGCCGCCGACTGCAACAGGGTTCCCCGGCAGCGTGACGTCAATTGTCTGTCCTGCAAGCTTCTGTTTCATTTCCTCTTCTTCAAGCTTCTCGTTTTTGTCAGCAATCGCATTGGCAATACGCTCCCTTACTTCGTTCGCGAGCGCCCCCATTTTTGGACGTTCCTCAGCAGAAAGCTTGCCCATTCCGCGCAGCACTTCTGTAATCGGCCCTTTTTTTCCGAGATATTGCACCCGAATATCATTGACAACCTTCAATGAGCTTGCCGCTTCTACTTGTTCTAAAGCTTCTTGTTCCAGCTGTTTTAGCTTTTCTTCCATTTTGCATCCTCCTTTTATGTAAACAAACCGTCATATGTCTTTGGAAAATAAAAAAAACCCGTCCCTTGTACAAGGGACGAGTTGTGGCCGCGGTACCACCCTTATTTCAGACAGACTGATGCTGTCGTCAGCTTCATTGACATAACGGAATCAGATTCCGGTTCACCTTTACGCGCAGTGTACGCGGTCCCGGCGACAACTCAAGAGGTGAAGCCAATTTCCGGCTGCGTTAAAAATGCTCTCAGTCAGCGGCATTTTCTCCCTGGAAAGCAGTTGATCAGAAATTGAGGTCCTCTGTCACGGTTTTTGAAATATTATGTTCTATTATAAAGAAATCCAACGCTTGGCGCAACACTATCCTCGCAAGTGATACACGAGGATGGCAGCCGCAACCGCAACGTTTAGTGATTCAGCCTGTCCGTAAAGCGGCACGTACAGGTTCAAATCCGTTTTTTCCAGCAATGCAGCATCCACCCCTGCACCTTCATTTCCTACAATGAGTGCAAAGGATTCAGACTGAGGAATCTCCTGGTAAGGCGCTCCGTTTTGCAGCGCCGTGCCGTATACTTTTACGCCCTCTGCCTTCAATTCGTCCACATATGAAGGCAGGTTTCTTCTCACAACAGGAATATGGAAGTGAGATCCTTGAGCAGATCGCAGTGTTTTTCCGTTAAAGGCGTCCGCCGTGCCGTCACCGAGTACAACTGCATCCAAACCGGCCGCATCAGCCGTTCGAATCATTGTGCCAAGGTTTCCCGGATCTTGAACAGCGTCAATCAGCAGCACCTTGCGTGCCGTTGCCAGCTTTTCTTCAGGCATATGGCACACAGCGGCAATCTGCTGCGGCGTTTCGGTTTCAGTCACAGCTGAAAACGCATCTTCACTCAGCATATAGCACTGGATACCAGTCTCTAGATCTGAAGGAATCCTCGTTTCATCCTTTACAAGGATTTCTTTCACAATGCCCGGGCTTTTCAACGCCTCTTCAACGAGGTGTTCTCCCTCTATCAGAAATGTATTTGTTTTTGTTCGTTCTTTTTTTGTGTGAAGCTTTTTCCAATCCTTCACTTTTTGGTTTTTTGCCGATTCTATTTGTTTCACTGTCTATGTGGCGCTCCTTTTTTTAACATGGTGTTATTATATCGCAAGAACAGCACATAATAAACCAGGTGCAGGGTTAGAATATACGTATTACATTTTAGAAAAAGGAGCGTTTTACATGGATCTTAATTTACGTCATGCCGTCATCTCCAATGTCACCGGCAATAATCAGGAGCAGCTTGAGCATACAATCGTAGATGCGATTCAAAGCGGTGAAGAAAAAATGCTTCCAGGGCTCGGCGTTTTATTCGAAGTCATTTGGCAGCACGCATCCGAAAGTGAGAAAAACGAAATGCTGAAAACGCTTGAAGGCGGATTAAAACCCGCCGAATAAGACATGAAACCGGGTGACAGCGCCCGGTTTTTTTCTTATATAATAAAAACATGATGAGGGGGAACGCCATGTTTTTACAGCCGTTATTAGCGAAAAAAATTATTGCTGAAGTTAAAAAAATGTACGAACGTGAAGTCATTATTGTAAACACGGACGGTCTTATTATGGCAGGCACAAACGATGAGCGTGTCGGACAATTTCATGAGGGAGCGCTTATCTGCGCAAAAGAAAGACGCAGCGTGATTATTACAAGAGAAGATGAAACAAGGTTAAAAGGAGTGAAAGCAGGCATAAACCTCCCTGTATTTTTTGACCATGATGTGATTGCCGTCTTCGGGCTGACAGGTGAGCCTGCAGAGATTCAGCCATTCGGAGAACTGCTTCGAAAAATGACAGAACTGTTCATTAAGGAATCGCGGCACTTAGAGCAATCCCAGTGGCGTGAGAGAATGCTGGAGTCCTTTATGATCGATTGGCTGCAATTAAAGGAGTGGTCTCCCAGTTTTCTTGAGAAAGCTCAGCTTCTTGGTGTTGACCTTTCTTCCCGGCGCCAAATGATTCTTATTCAGGGGTATGAGTGGTCACGTCATGATATTGAACAAATGGCACGCATCTGGAAATCCTCGTACCCTGCGGATTTGTTCATCAGGTGGGGAAATGAACGGATTTTGATTAATCATGAAGTGCCGCAGCATGAACAAAGGGATCAGCTTTTACGGAAGATCCTTCACATTTGTTCGTTTGCCAATACCGCAAGCAGCCAATATACAGCAGCTGGCGCCGGAAGGGCTGTCGCAAGCTCCAGCCTGACAGATTCATACGAGCAAGCGGAAAAAGCGCTGGCTGTCAGCCTTAAGCGAAAAACGCCCATATTTGAAGAGGATCTGAAGCTTGATATGTGTCTGACGGAGATCAGCCCGGGAACCCGAAACGAATTTCCGCAAAGAGTATTAGGAAAGGCGCTAGAGCATCAGGAACTTATGAATACGATACGGACTTTCTTTCATCACGATTTGTCTTTGAAACAAACCGCTGAAGACATGCATATACACATCAATACATTGCGTTATCGTCTGGCTAAGGCTGAACAGCTGACGGGATTACGTTTTGACCGTACCGAGGACGTCGTCACGATGTACGTCGCACTCTATTTTTTAGATCAAGATACAAAATAGAGAGAGTTTCAGTTTCATTTTTTGTATGTTTCTCCATGGAAGGCTTTGCTTTTTTTCTTTTACAATAGATTGAAAGCGTTTTTTGACAGGGGGATGGGTGAAATGATCACCAAGGATGTAAAGGAGCAGCTGATTCAGGTCTCCGGACCAGAAAACTTTGATGACTCGAATGCCGGCCGTCTCGTCTATTCATATGATGCGACGCCTCAGTATCAGTCTATGCCTGATGCCGTGATTGCTCCGAGGAATACTGATGAAATATCACGCATTTTAACAATTTGCAGCGAACATCGAGTGCCGATCGTTCCAAGAGGATCAGGGACAAACCTGTGCGGCGGCACGTGCCCGACTGAAGGCGGACTTGTGCTTCTCTTTAAGCACATGAACCAGATTCTTGAAATTGATGAAGAAAATTTAACTGCCACAGTTCAGCCGGGCGTCATTACGTTGGATATGATCCGGGCAGTTGAAAGCAAAGGTTTATTTTATCCGCCTGACCCGAGTTCTATGAAAATATCAACTATCGGGGGCAACATCAATGAAAATTCCGGCGGGCTACGCGGATTAAAATACGGTGTCACCCGCGACTATGTTATTGGACTGGAGGTTGTTCTCGCAAATGGTGACATCATCCGCACCGGCGGAAAACTCGCAAAGGATGTGGCCGGATACGATCTCACACGTCTTTTTGTCGGCTCAGAAGGAACACTCGGCATTGTGACAGAGGCAATCGTCAAACTCGTTCCAAAGCCGGAAACAAAGAAGACGCTGCTTGCCCTTTATGAAAACATCGATGCCGCTGCTCAAACGGTATCGGACATTATTGCCGCAAAAATTATACCCGCTACGCTTGAATTTCTCGATCAGCCTACACTATTGGTGATTGAGGATTATGCCAAAATCGGACTTCCGACAAGCGCAAAAGCAGTTCTGTTAATTGAACAAGACGGGCCATTTGAAACTGTTGAACGGGATATGGAAAAGATTGAGGCGATCTGCAAAAAAGGCGACGCCGTATCCGTTCAGACCGCACAAACAGAGGAGGAAGCGTTTGCCCTGACTGAAGCCCGGCGTTCTGCACTTTCTGCCCTAGCCCGCCTCAAACCGACGACGATTTTAGAGGATGCGACCGTTCCTCGCTCAGAAATCGCCAATATGGTTAAAGCGATTAATGATATTGCTGCTAAATATGATATTTCCATCTGCACCTTTGGTCATGCGGGAGACGGGAACCTTCACCCGACATGCACGACAGACATAAGAAATAAGGATGAAATGGAACGTGTCGAACAGGCTTTTGCCGAGATTTTTGAGAAAGCGATTGAACTTGGCGGGACGATAACCGGAGAGCACGGAGTCGGGGAAATGAAAGCGCCTTACTTGGAAATGAAGCTGAAAAAAGAAGGCATTGATGCGATGAAAGCGTTGAAAGCGGCATTTGACCCCCGGAACATATTAAATCCCGGCAAAATGTTTGCGAAAGATGCCAGAAAACGTGTGGTGGCGGAAAGATGACAACAGAAAAAGAAATGAAACAGATCCAAAATGAATTTAAAGAGCGTATGGATGAAGGAGAGTTATTAAATTGTATGCGCTGCGGCTTCTGTCTTCCTTCCTGTCCGACCTATATCGAATCGGGATTTCAGGAAACACACTCTCCGCGTGGGCGCATCGCCTTAATGAAAGCCGTAGCCGACGGTATGATTGAACCGGATGAAGATGTCGAACGGTCGCTGTCACTTTGCCTCGGCTGCCGCGCCTGTGAACCTGTATGCCCGTCAGGCGTGAAATACGGACAGCTGCTTGAGGAAGCCAGAGATATTATCCACCAAAATAAAAAACACTCGCTTGGTGAACGTGTCATGCGAAAGACGGCTTTTCACGAGCTGTTTCCGCATCAAAACCGCATGCGCTCAGCTGTAAGCCTTATCGGTTTGTATCAGCGGTCAGGACTGCAAACCGCTGTGCGTAAAACCGGTATGCTTCGGGTCCTGCCTGAGCATTTGCGAACGATGGAAGCTGTTCTTCCTGATGTTCCTAAAAGCAAAGACATGAAACATCGGCCGCGTTTCCTGCCGTCCATTGGCCCCATGAAAAAACGGGTCGCCTTTTTTTCGGGCTGCTTAATGGATACGATGTTTTTACCGACCAACAACGCCACATTGAAGCTTTTACAGCTGGCAGGCTGCGACATTGTCATTCCGCCTGAACAGGCTTGCTGCGGGGCGCTTCATGGACACAGCGGTGAAAAAAACACAGGGAAAGAGCTCGCGAAACAAAATATCGCTGCTTTTGAAGCGTTAGACGTTGATGCTGTCATTACAAACGCAGGAGGATGCGGAGCCTTTCTCACTGAATATGATCATTTGCTGAAGGATGACCCTGAGTGGTCGGAACGGGCTGCTGCGTTTGTTCAGAAGCTGAAAGATTTTTCGTCCGTTTTGGTTGAGCTCGATTTCCATCAAATGGATCTAGCACTCGAGACGCCGCAGATCATTACCTATCAAGATTCATGTCATCTAAGAAATGTGATGCATACGTCACTCGAGCCCCGCCAGCTTCTTAAAAGCATAAAAGGTGCTGAATTCAAAGAAATGGAGAAAGCAGACAGCTGCTGCGGGTCAGCGGGAATTTACAACATCGTCGAAGCTGAAATGTCTATGAAAATACTGGACAGCAAAATGGCTGCCGTCAAAGCAACCGAAGCGATCCTCATTGTAACAGCAAATCCCGGCTGCCTGCTGCAGATGAAGCTTGGCATTGAACGCGAAGGACTAAGCGGTAAAGTCAGAGCCGTTCACCTGGCTGATTTGCTATTGGAAGCAGCCGGGCACAAAACATCATGAGAAAGCCCAAAACAGACATTGTTTTGGGCTTTTGTGCGTTATTCCATCGGACTGCAAATTTCGATATAATGTCCATCCGGATCAGCGATATAGGCGACCGTCTGCCCCCATGGCTTCACTTTCGGCTCCCCGATAATCGATACGCCTTGTTCTCTCATCCTTTTGATGACCGCTTCTACATTTTCAGTAACAAACCCGATTTCAAATGTGTTTGAAGCAGATGTATCCGGAATGTCCAGCGCCGTGATGTCTCTGGCGCTTTCCCGCGTATTAAGCGCCAATATCGTAGACCCTGTTTCAAATTCGACATACGTGCCGTGTTCAGCACGAATCGGCAGTCCTAAAATATCCCGGTAAAAATGAATAGCCCGCTGGCTGTCCGATACGTATAGAATAAGATATTTCATTGATAGATTCATTGCCAACCCCCCTCAGCATTTTTCAATAGTCCTTCTAGCCCGGTATAGATGCTTCCATCCTTAAGCTCGGATCTTTCCACATCTGCGCCCATTTTTTCACAGCCGCCACGATAATGATGAAGCCTAACACCAGCATGATGATAGATAATACGCCATTCAATACACTATATCCTGCTGCTTCAGGATTGAGATACACATTGCGCACCATCCAATAGCCCGCATAATTGACAGTGACATATAAGTAGGCAAGCGGGATAAGGCAAGTCAGAATGTACCGGCGTTTATCAGCGATTTTCAGCACGATGGTCGCTCCGATAATCAGCCCCACTGAAGCCATCAGCTGATTAGAAACGCCGAACAGCGCCCAAATGGAACCGATATCTCCTGAATACAGCAAGTACCCCCACATCAAACAGGCAAGCGCGCTGGCAAATACAGAGCCTGGAATCCAGTCTGTTTTCTTCAGCGGCTTATACACCTCCCCGAAGAAGTCCTGGATCAAATAACGGGCGACACGTGTGCCGGCGTCAATCGCTGTTAAAATAAAGACCGCTTCAAACATAATGACAAATTGGAAAAAGTATGAGGCCAAATGGCTGAAAAACGGCATTCCGGTAAAAATATAAGTCATCCCCACCGCAAGCGTTACGGCTCCCCCTGTTCTTCCTTCTAAGTCCAAACCGATTTCCCTGCTCAATTCAGGCAAATGTACGACATTCATGCCAAGCGTACGGAAAACCTCAGGCGTGCTGTTAATCGCAAAGTAATCAGCAGGCTGTAAAGCGGTCGCTGCAATCAGCGCCATGATGCCGACAAGACACTCAACAAGCATTGCGCCAAACGCAACCGGCTTCATATCACTCCATTTATTCAGCATTTTCGGTGTCGTTCCTGAACCGACAAAGGCATGGAACCCAGAGATCGCCCCGCAGGCGATGGTTATTGAGATGAACGGCCAGACAGGCCCTGCCAGCACCGGCCCGCCGCCTTTTACGAATTCTGTAAACGCAGGGAACGGAATGGACGGATTGACGACAAACACACCAACAATCAAAGCGATAAAAACACCGATTTTCATAAAGCTGCTTAAATAATCACGCGGAGCAAGAAGCAGCCAAACGGGAAGCGCAGCCGCAAAAAACGCGTAAACAGGAAGCGCGATTGCAAGCGTTTTCGTATCTAGCGTTAAAAAGTCACCGAGCGCGGTAGTCTGTACCCATGGACCGATAAAGACTCCTGCCATTAAAAAGAGAAAGCCGACCGTTGAAGCGAGCTTTAAATTTCCCGTTTTCTTATAAAATAAGCCCACACCCATCGCAATCGGAATCGTAATCCCTACCGCAAATGTTCCCCATGGATTACGTTCAAGCGCATGCAAGACAACCATCGACAGGCCCGCCATTGTGATCGTGATGATAAACAGCATGGACAGTCCTGTACAAAATCCTGCAACAGGGCCAAGCTCATCCTTTGCCACTTCCGACAGCGATTTTCCGTTTTTGCGCATCGATGCAAACAACACCACAATATCATGGACGGCTCCCCCAATTACCGCCCCGATTAACAGCCACAATAATCCCGGCAAATAGCCAAACTGCGCCGCCAGAATTGGTCCGACCAGCGGTCCGGCCGCTGCGATCGCGGCAAAATGGTGGCCGAACGAAACCCATTTATTTGTAGGCACATAGTCTTTCCCATCCTCAAGCACGTGAGCAGGTGTCGGCTTGTCATCATTTACTTTGAGAACCTTCACCATCATAAATGTTCCGTATAAACGATAGGCAATAGCCAAAATACACATTGACGCTATCACAATTGTAACCGCATTCATTTTCTCCCATCCCCTTTGCTGTTTTTCATAAATATATCATAATTTCATGGTGAAAAGCGGTCATTTTTTCCTATACAAAAAGCCGGCTTGAACGGGCCGGCTCGTGGCAGTTGAAAGACAAGCCGGAGAGAAATCTCCGGCTTTGCTTCTCTTATGACTGTTTTTTCAGGCGTATCACATTCCAGGAAAGCGGCGTGAAATGAGCAGTTAAGCCATTTTCGCTGACAGACGATGATCCGTTGGAATGCGGAACGACATTTTTTCTGTTATGCTGGTTTGTCGCTTTGATATCCTGATGCTCAAGTACGATGTGCTCTGCGATTTGGTAGGATTCAAAGCCTCTGAGCGAAATCTCCGTCTCCATCTGATCCTCAGCCTTGTTTACCGCAAAAATAGTGAGTGTTTCTTCCTCTTCAGAGTACACAACAGCAGCATCAACATATGGCACATCAGTGAAATCAGAACAATCGTACTTAGGAGAGGAAATAAGCGGTTTCAGTGACTCGCCCCTTCCGTAAACAGAAGCATGCATGTATGGATAGAAAATCGGCTGTCTCCATGCTTCTCCGCCTTTTTCCGTCATGATCGGCGCGATGACATTGACAAGCTGTGCAAGACACGCAATTTTCACACGGTCTGCGTGCTGCAGCATCGTAATGAGCAGAGAGCCGACTAATAAGGCATCTTCAAAATTGTAAATATCCTCTAAAATCGGACGCGCAGTGATCCACGGCTCGACTTTTTTATCAGCCTCATTTGAGTGGTACCAGACGTTCCATTCATCCAGAGAAAGATTGATTGTTTTCTTGCTGCGTGTTTTTGCTTTTACATAGTCACAGGTCGCAGCGACTGATTTGATAAAATGATCCAAATCCATGGAACGGGCCAAGTAGTTTGGCAGATTGTTATCCCGGTTTCCGTAGTAAGTGTGAAGAGAGATATAGTCGACATGCTCATACGTATGCTCAAGCACCTTCGCTTCCCAATCGATAAAGGTCGGCATGCCGCTGTTTGAGCTGCCGCAGGCAACGAGTTCAATTGATGGGTCAACCCACTTCATGACCTTTGCTGTCTCTGCGGCAAGCCGTCCGTATTCATCAGCTGTTTTGTGGCCGATCTGCCACGGTCCATCCATTTCGTTTCCTAAGCACCATGTTTTGATGCCATACGGCTGTTCATAGCCATGCGATCTTCTTAAATCACTCCAGTAAGAGCCTTTCGGATGGTTGCAATATTCAACGAGATTACGGGCGGCATCTATGCCTCTTGTGCCAAGGTTGACGGCCATATTGACCTCAGTGTTCACCTTTTTTGCCCAAGATAAAAATTCATTTGTTCCCACTTCATTGGTTTCTGTCGTTTGCCATGCCAAGTCAAGCCGTCTCGGGCGGTTTTCGACTGGTCCGACACCGTCCTCCCAGTTGTATCCGGATAAAAAGTTTCCGCCCGGATAGCGGATGATGGGAACCTGTAATTCTTTGATCAGCGACTGGACATCTTTTCTAAATCCATCTTCATCCGCTTCAGGGTGATCAGGCTCGTATATGCCTTCATATACCGCACGACCCATATGTTCGATAAACGAGCCATAAATCCGTTTATCTACTTCACCGATTTTATATTCTTTGTCTACAATCATTCGCGCTTTTTTCATCACACGTTTCCTCCTTCATTAACCTTTGACTCCCCCTACCGTCAGGCCGGAGATAAAGTACTTTTGGAAAAACAAGAAAATGATAATCACCGGCAAAATCGCAAATACTGAGCCGGATATAAGCATGTCATAGTTGTTGCCATAAGGGCTCAGCAAGCTGGACAGCCCTATTGGAAGCGTAAACATTTCTTTCGACCGAAGCACAATCAGCGGCCATAAGAAGTTGTTCCAGCTATTTAAGGACTGAAGGATAATCATCGCGCCGAAAGCCGGTTTCATCAGCGGTGCCATAATCCTGAAAAAGATGCCGAATTCCGTACAGCCGTCCATCCTTGCAGAGTCCAGCAGATCTCTTGGAAGGCCAAGAGCATATTGCCTGAAAAAGAAAACGGCAACAGGTGAAACGATAAACGGCAATATGACACCTGTATATGAATCGATCAAGTGCAGTCCGACAGTAAGCTTAAACAAAGGAAGCATCATCACTTCCAGCGGAACCATCATGATAATCAGCACAAGAACAAAGATGATATTTCTGCCCTTAAAATCATAAACCGCAAGCCCGTACCCGATCATCGAAGAAAAAAACAGAGTGAGCACGGTCGTAAAAAGTCCGAGTACAAGACTGTTAAAAAACCATTTGAAATAAATGCTGCCGCCATTAAACAGAAATGTGTAGTTATCAAAACTCATCACTTTTGGATCAATTTCAAGATTCAGCCCCACACGCAAAAGCTCAGATGACGGCTTTAATGATCCTAAAAGCAAACAGAAAATCGGAAAAAGATACAATAGGCTCAGCATAATAAAAAACAGGGTTAGCGCAATTCTATAAACGCTAAACTGAGGACTGTGCCGCAACATTTATCCCTCCCCCTTAAACGAGCCTGACAGTTTTAATGAAATCAGGCTGACAACAAGGATCACAATCAAAAGCACGATGCCGATGGCCGCTCCGTACCCCATTTCGTTGTAGGCAAGTCCCTGCTGATACAAATATCCGACAAGCGTCAGACCAATATTACCCGGGGAATTATTCTGCCAAAGGACGTAGCTTTCCTCAAACATCCTGAAGCCGCCGATAATGCTGATGGTCAGCACATATACGGTTACAGGCTTGAGAAACGGCAGCGTGATGTGCATAAATTTTTTCATTGTATTCGCGCCGTCTATATCAGCGGCTTCGTACAGCTCTTTCGGCACATTTTGCAAACCGGCTAAAAAGTAAAGGATGTTGATTCCCATCCATCTCCATGAAGCAAGCAGCACCATCAAAAACATGCCGGTATGTTCATTGTTCATCCAGTTCTGAGGTGAAAAGCCGAGTTTGAGTAGGATGGAATTGGCCAGAGACGTTTCCATTTCTCCGAAGATCAGCCGAAAAATGATCCCCGCGACAATGGTGGAGGTCAATGCCGGGATGAATAGCGCTGATTTAAATATATTTCTAAATTTGACCAGCTTTGAATTCAGGAATATGGCCAGAAGCAATGGAACAGGAATCAGCACGATCAGCGTCCAAAAGGTGTATTCCAGCGTATTCCAAAGGGCGGTATAGAACGTCGGGTTGTTTAGCGCTGTATAATTAGACAAACCGACAAAGGACACCTCTCCCGGCAATATTCTTTGAAAGCTCATGATGAAGACACTAATGATGGGGTATAGAAAAAATACGAGAAAGGATAAAACGAATGGCGCTGTAAACAGATAGGGCGCCGCTTTTTTCGAATAAAATACATCTCGCCAGCCTGATTGTTTCGCAGCTGAAGGAACGGGATGAACCGTTCCTGTTTTCACAGGTTTCATGAGAACCTCCCCGCTTTCACTTTTTGAATGGGATTCTATTTCTGTTTCAGTTCACCTGCCGCTCTGTCCAAGGCTTGTTTAGGCGTTTTTTGCTGAGATTTAAGCGCGTCGAACAATACGCTTCTGTTGACAAGGTCTGAAGCCTTGGCAAAATCCTCATGTAAATAAATTGGATTGATTTCATCCTTGATATCGAGCAGCACAGAAAAAATGCCTGTTCCGTTTTGGAAGTAATCCGTGTATTTGTTTTTCTCTTTCAATTCCTTGGAGCTCCATACATCCCAGCGAAGCGGGTCAAAGCCGAGTACGCTCCAGAGTTTTTTATTTCCTTCTTCAGAGCCCTTCGCAAAGGCCAAAAACTCTTTTGCTAACTCAACATGCTTGGATTGCTTCGGCACAACGGTTGCCGTACCGCCCAAGCCTGCCGAGCGGTCGCCCCCCTCTTTCCATGCCGGGAGCGGCCTGATGGCAATCTTCCCTTTCAGATCAGGCATATAATCGATAAATCTTCCCATATACCAAATCGGCATGAGGACTGAAGCAGCTCCTCCTTGGTTCATAAAGCCGTAGTATTCTTCACTGTGATGCCCGCCGCCCGGCGCAGGAATCATCGTTTTATCATTGATCATGTCTTTTAAATATTGAAGTGTTTTTACGTTGGTGTCATTATTGAGGATCAGCTTGCCGTTTTTATCAAAATAGCCTGAGTTTTGCTGTGAAATCATAGATAAGAACGTTGCGGAATCATTTGTTTCCACCGTTCCCATCGGCTTCCCGGTCACTTTGCGCACTTTCTGTCCGGCTTTATGGTAATCATCCCATGTTTTAATATCGTCAGGATTGACGCCGGCTTTTTTCATCACATCCATGTTATAAAACATGACCGTTGTCCCTACATGTGTATCGAGTCCGTAAAGCTTTCCGTTTTTGCTGTACAATGTCAGCCGCGCCTCAACGAATTTATCGCGATCCTTTTCAATCAGCGGAGTCAAGTCGGCAAGCGGTATGTCAGAGCCCTTCAAAAAGTTTGAAAAACGGGCCAATTCGACATCTGCAATATCAGGAACGCCTTCTCCCGCTATTAGGGAGATAGATAAGTTATCGTGCATTTGTCCATATGGATAAACGACCGTATTCAGCTTAATTTTGCGGTCAGGATATTTTTTGTTCCATTCCTTCACCATTTCCACATAGAACTGCTCATGAAGCCCGTTAAATGTCCAAAAGGTCAGCTCAGTTTCACCCGATTTGCCGGATGATTTTTCTGCTGAACACCCGGCAATGAGTAATGTCAGCAACATCATGAGCACAAGAAAACAGACAGTCATTTTTTTCATCTGCGTTACCCCTTCCATTCGAGGTGCGGGCTATTCATATAGACCATGGTTGATCAGCGTTTTGTTTTCATTAATGATTCTTAATCCGGTGCAACGGTCTCTTAAGGTGTGCGCGTGTCTGAAGGCATTCTTGACGGAATCCTGCCCGACACCGATTTCGTCAAAATACGCAGCGCCTCCGGCTGATCTCAGCCAATCAGCCAGCACTTCTCCTTCCGGGAGAGTTTGATAAGCCGATTGGATGGCTTGCCGCCGGCTCGGTGAAAATTCGTTCAGCCCGTCATCCTTAGCGAGCTTTCTGTATGTGTCAGTTAATAAAACAGCAGCACAGCCCACCTTTGCCCCATGAAGAATCTGTGGCCGTTTTTTCTCCATTAATTCCATCTCAATCCAATGTGAAATATGATGCTCTCCGCCTGATGCCGGGCGGGAATGATCTAATGCCAGCATGACAAGCCCCGATACAAGTAAAGACTCCATCAAAACCCGTATGCCTGTTTCCGTTTTCATCGCAATGTCTTCTGTGTGTTCAATGCAGGCAGCAAGCGCCTCCTGAACAATCTTAGCTCCTGCTGGCGAATAAGGCTCGCCGGCAAGATGCCGGGATATTTCCCAATCTGCTAAAGACGTTATTTTACCGAGCATGTCACCAAAGCCAGCTGCCACCATTGACTGCGGTGCCGCTTTTAATAGATCCAGATCAGCGAACAGCGCAGATGGGGCCTTCGTTTGAATGGTTGTTTTCGTGCCGTATAAAATAATCGGCGCACCGGCTGATGTAAAACCGTCTACAGATGGAGCAGTCGGATAAGAAATAAACGGCAAATCTCTTTGAAACGCCGCAAAGCGGACGATATCATGAATCGTGCCCGAACCGACTGCGATCATGACATCCGTTGGTTGTTTCGTATGGATCAGCACATGAATGAGCGATCGTTCATCAGCTGTCACATCTCCGGCTTCATTTTCTGGAATGATCAGGCACTCGGCCTGAAATCCTGCTTGATTCAGCTGATTTTCCAGATCAATTCCTGCAATGCGGTGTGTATTCGCGTCGCAGACAAGGACAATATGTTGATTGTTTTTTCGTTTCACATAATCCAAAAGCGAATCAGCTGCTTGTTTACCGAGAACAATTTCTTCAACTTTTATAGGCAACGTCTTTTCTCCGGCGTGTTCAAAAGCACGCTGAACGTCAGCTGCGATACGATTCATATCAGAATCCCCTCCTCAGCCAATTTGGTTACATCCTTAATAGAATCCAGCACATAATCCGGCGTGTACAAACGCTGTTCGCCCTGTTTCGCAGAACCAGTTAGCACTAAGGCGCTTTTCATGCCATAAAGCTTCCCCATCGCAATGTCAGATTCAATGCTGTCTCCTATAATCATGCATTCATGTGCGGACAGCCCCATTGCTGTACAGGCAGCCTCCGCCATCAGCCATGACGGTTTTCCGACAACAAGTTCAGTCTTCGCTTGTGCGGAAGCCTCTATCGCCCCAATCATTCCAGCCACATCAATGGCATTTCCGTCTTCGTTCGGAAAAGAGCGGTCTTTGTTTGTAGCGATAATACGAGCGCCGCCGGCAGCCGCTTGAAAGGCTTGATTTAAATCGTCGTACGTGAGCGTTTCATGAAGGGAGATCACGAGCCAATCCGCTTCCTTCGGTTCGCTCGCGTTCTGCACACCGGCCAGCCTCAGCTCGTCAACCAAGCCTTGCTCCCCAAGCACCCATACCTTTGAAAAACGATAATGTTTTTTCAGAAAAGCCGCTGTCACGCTTGATGACAGAACAATGTCGTTTACGTCCGTTTCAATCCCCGCGCCAAGAAGTTTTTTTCTGCACATGGCACGGGAGATATTCCCCCGATTGCTTAAAAAGACGATTTTCTTTCCCATTCTCCTAAGCGTTTTGATCGCTTCTCTTGCTCCTTTGATCAACTCATTTCCTCTGAATACAGTACCGTCCAAGTCAATCAGAATGCCGGCCGGTGACACAGGCGTATCATGACTGGCCATAATACGCATTTGCTCCGTGTTTTCGATAAAAATGCTTTTCATGCAGGACTGTATTGATTGGGGTTACATCCTTGTTCAGCACAATGGAGTGATAGGCCATTTCGGCAACCGTTTCTAATACAACTGCGTTATGAATGGCATTTAAGGCGTCAGTGCCCCAGCAGAACGGTCCGTGATTATTCACGAGCACACCCGGCACCTGTTCGTAATTATGATGCTGAAAGGTTTCCGCTATGACTTTTCCTGTATTCAGTTCGTAGTCATGAATGATTTCTTCATCATACATTTCTCGAGTACATGGAATTGCACTGTCAAAATAATCAGCATGGGTCGTGCCTAACGGAGGGATGTCTCTGCCCGATTGTGCCCAGCTTGTCGCCCATTGAGAATGGGTATGGACAATTCCCCCGATATTCGGAAAGGCTTTATATAAATAAACATGGGTAGGTGTATCTGAAGAAGGCTTAAGCGAGCCTTCGACGACCTCTCCATCAAGGTTCAAAACAACCAAGTCATCTGCTGTCAGATCGCTGTATTCGACTCCGCTAGGTTTGATGACAATTCTTTCTTTTTCACGGTCAATGCCGCTGACATTTCCCCACGTAAAGGTTACCAGCTGATGCTCTTGAAGCTTCAGGTTGGCAGCCAGCACTTCTTTTTTTAATGTTTCAAGCATGCTCCATCACCCTTTTTCAATTCTTTTTGGCGGCAGATGAAAATTGAAGATTTTTGATCGTTTTCAGACGCTTCATGACATGGTTTTCTTTTCCGAAATAATGAACCAGCTCTTTATATTCAGCGTACAATTTTTCATAAACCGCGGCGTTTTCGGCATTTGGCGTATAAGTTATATCTTTCAGTTTTCCCATGTTCGCCGCTGCCTCTTTGATGTCATCGTAGCCGCCTTTTTCTTTGCCTGCTGCAAGCGCGCCGAAAATGGCAGATCCTAAGGCTGGTGCTTGCGGTGAACCAGAGATTTTAATGTCCATGTTTGTCACATCCGCATAAATCTGCATGACAAACGGGTTTTTCTCAGCTATTCCGCCGGCTGCGAACAGTTCCTCAATCGGAACACCGCTTTCTTTGAATGTTTCGATAATCATCCGGGTTCCGTAAGCTGTCGCTTCAACTAACGCTCTATAAATCTCTTCAGGCTTCGTCAGCAGTGTCATGCCAAGCAGCATCCCTGTTAAATCTGCATCAACAAGAGTTGAACGGTTTCCATTCCACCAATCTAAAGCAAGCAAGCCGCTTTCACCAGGCGCTTGATGGTTTGCTTTCTCACTCAGCAGCTCATGAACGCCAATGTTTTTTTCCTTTGCTTCCTCTTGATAAGCTGGCGGGACACATGTTTTCACAAACCAGTCAAAATGATCGCCGACACAGGACTGCCCGGCTTCATATCCCGCATAGCCCGGGAGAATTCCGTTGTCCACAACGCCGCACATTCCTGGAACGATATGCACCTCTTCACCAAGTAGAACATGGCACGTCGAGGTTCCCATAATCATCAGCATTTTCCCTGGCTCTGTAATGCCGACCGCCGGTACCGAAACATGAGCGTCCACATTGGCAACCGCAACAGCCGTTCCCGGGAGAAGCCCTGTCAGCTTTGCCATTTTTTCAGTCAGACTGCCGGCTTTTTCTCCTACTGAATGAATAGAACCTGACAATTTGTCCTTTGTAATCGTTTTCATTGAAGGATTTAATTTCTCAAAGAAATCATCTGACGGATACCCCGCTTTTTCACTCCACATCGCTTTATACCCTGCGGTACAATTGCTTCGCTTGAGCGAGCTGCACAGCTGGTACACGATCCAGTCCGCAGCCTCGATGATCCGGTCAGCCGCTTCATAAATGTGAGGCGCTTCCTCGGCAATTTGCATGACCTTTGGAATCATCCATTCTGATGAAATTTTTCCTCCGTACCGCTGTAAAAAAGCCTCTCCTTCTTCTTCCGCGATTTGATTGAGCCGATCAGCATGTTTTTGGGCCGCATGATGCTTCCAGAGCTTCACATAGCTGTGCGGCTCCTCTTCATATTCAGGCAGCATGCATAACGGCTGCCCGCTGCTGTCAATAGGAAGGATCGTACATGCCGTGAAATCAATTCCAATCCCGATAATGTCTTTCGGGTCAACGCCCGTCTGTTCGAGTAAAGACGGAATGGTTGTTTCCAAGACTTCGAGGTAATCAGCAGGGTGCTGCAGCGCCCAGTCACGCGGCAGCTTTTGACCCGTTTTTGGAAGGACGGTATCAATGACAGCATGCCTGTATTCTTTTACAGCAGCCGCAAGTTCCTCCCCTGTTTGGACATGAACGAGCACTGCTCTTCCTGATAAAGTTCCAAAATCAACCCCTATTGTGTAAGCCATGTGACATCCCCCTCTACTTTTGAAGCCGGTAAAGCGCCTCGTTCCATTTTAACTCGTGTTTCAGTTTATGAATTGTCGTATCACGGGAAATGAGAACACTTTCGATTCCCGCCATTTCCGCCCAATCAAGCATTTGCTCCGCTGTCAGTTCATAAGACAGGCAGGTATGGTGTGCACCGCCGGCTAAAATCCATGCCTCCGCTGCTGTTTTCAATGACGGCTCCGGCTTCCAGAGAACACGGGCAACCGGTAAATTCGGCATGTCTTTTTCAATTTCCTGGCCGTTGACTTCATTCAGCACAAGGCGAAAACGCCCGCCAATATCAACAATGCTAGCTTGAATGGCAGAACCGCTGATGCCGTTAAATACAAAACGCGCAGGGTCCTCTTTGCCGCCAATCGAAAGCGAATGAACCTCGATTTTCGGCTGATCCAAAGCGACAGTCGGACACACTTCAAGCATGTGAGAGCCCAGAATCATTTCATTTCCCGGTTCAAAATGGTACGTGTAATCTTCCATGAAGGAAGTTCTTTTTCCTTTAGCCATGATTTTCATCATCCGTACAAGGGCCGCTGTCTTCCAATCTCCTTCACCGGCAAACCCGTAGCCTTTCTCCATCAGGCGCTGAACGGCAAGTCCCGGCAGCTGTTTCATTCCGTGCAGCACTTCAAACGATGTCGTAAACGCTGTGTATCCGCCTTGCTCAAGAAAAGCGGTTAAGCCAAGTTCAATTTTCGCCTGTTCTTTAATGGACGCTACCTTTGCTTCGTCACGTTTTGTTTCCTCACTGATCACATATAGTCTGTCATACTCGGCATAAAGCGTGTCAACCTCGTCGTCCGTAATGCGATCCATCACTTCAACGAGATCCCCGATGCCATATCCGTCAACCTGCCAGCCAAATTGAATATGCGCTCCCACCTTGTCTCCGTCCGTTACCGCGACATGACGCATGTTATCTCCAAATCTGGCAACCTTAATATGTCTGCTTTCATTTAATGCAGCCGCCGTATCCATCCACTGGGACATTTCTTTTTTCACTTCTTCATCATCCCAATAGCCGGCAATGACTTTTCGGCTAAGCCCCATTCTCGAGTTGATGTAACCGTACTCTCGATCGCCATGCGCGGATTGGTTGCTGTTCATAAAATCCATGTCAATCGTACCCCACGGGATATCGCGATTATATTGGGTATGCAAATGCATAAGCGGTTTTTGATAAGAGGAAAGGCCTTCTATCCACATTTTTGCAGGGGAAAATGTGTGCATCCATGTAATGATGCCAGCACATGTCTCACTGTACTCCGCTTCTCTTAACAGCTCTCTAATGGTTTCCGGTGAAGTGACGACGGGCTTATGAGTGATTTTATATCTGGAAGAAATCCCGCTGAGCCCCTCACAAATGCTTTTAGCATGCTGATCTACGAGTTCCAGCGTCTCTTCCCCGTATAGGTGCTGGCTTCCTGTCACAAACCAGAATTCATAATCCTTTGTCTGAAGCATGTAAACTGCCCCTTTCTCATAAAATAAAACGCTTTCAAATACAAAAGATACGTACTAATGTTAGAAAATAAACCTATAAATAAATATTTGTACGAACAATTTTATTATAGTAATTGACTATTATACTGTCAATCTTTTCTTTTAAAAAAAGCCGGGGGCAGAGCCCGGCTTTTTGATTCAATAGGACGGCCAGCCCGAGCTCCAATTCAAATCATTGATGAGAAGCTTCGGAATGCCATTGTCATTGGCATCATAGGCATGGCGAACAAGAATGTTTCCGTTCACAATATCCTGGCCTCCAGGTCCTTTCCATTGGTCATTGCCCGAATCCAAAATAGTGCCTCCGCCTTCAAGCATGCTTTTTCCGCTTTTATCAAGATAAGGGCCTGTAATGTTTTTGGATCTTCCGTAAGCAATTTTGTACGTACTGTTTACCCCGTCACAGCATTTATCAAATGAAACCATTAAATAGTAATACCCATTTTGATACGTAAGAGTAGGAGCTTCTAAGGCACCTCCATTATTCGGTCTAGCTGCAATCGAATAGAGCGAGCCTGTAGGCTTCATCGTACTCTTATCGAGCTTAGTCAGCTTAATGCCGCTCCAAAACGAGCCGAATGCAAGCCACGGGTTGCCATCCTTGTCGAATGTCAGCTCCGGATCAATGGCGTTATAATTATTTGAGCTTGTCGAACGAATCACCAAGCCCTCGTCCTTCCAGCTCCCCGAACTGATGCTTGTTGAAGATGCCAGGCCAATGGCAGATGTATTGCTTCCAAAAGAAGAAACGGAATAATACAGCCAGTACTTGCCGTTATAGTATTGGATGTCCGGCGCCCACTGGTTTAGACCATAATTCGGCACATAATTGGACCACCACGATAGCGGTGTAGTGAAAATGGATTTTTGTACGGTCCAATTTTTAGCGTCTGAAGACTTCAAAACCCGCAGTCCCCGTTCTTCAGTAAGCCCTGTTCCGAGCGCATACCATGAGCTCCCCTCTTTAATCATAGTCGGGTCATGAAGCAGCTCATTGGATGCACCCCAAAATGCTGCCTCTGCGGGAGCAGCAGAAGTGAATATCAAACCTGCAGCCAGAGCGGCACTCGAAAAGTGTAAGAAGCGTTTCCATGTTTTTTTCTTTTTCAATTTTGTTCAACCTCCTTTATATTAGAAAGCGCTTACAAATTAGATTATTTATCCTCCCTTCCTGTCAAATCGAGCTGCGTATCGTATATCGTCATGTTCAGGAAATTTTCGGTATCCCCTTTATTGTAGTCACTATGCTGTAATTTGTACAGACAAAAAAATAGAATCCGCCTCAATAGGCGGATTCTTCCGTATCTTTATTGGTACGTAATTTCGTCAACCGTTTTTCGGTCTAACTTCTTAATGACTTCTGTAATTAACTTTACCGCGTTTTCATAATCATCACGATGCAGCATGGCCGCGTGCGTATGAATGTAGCGGGTTGCAATGGTAATGGACAGCGCAGGAACGCCATTTGCCGTCAAATGGATGGCACCCGAATCAGTTCCGCCGCCGGCAATGGCATCAAATTGGTAGGGAATGCCGGCTTCCTCTGCAGTTGCCACAACTGCATCACGCAAACCTTTGTGAGAGACCATGGATGCATCGTAAACGATAATCTGCGGGCCTTTGCCCATTTTGCTCTGCGCTTCCTTCTCGGAAATGCCAGGCGTGTCTCCTGCTATCCCTACATCAACACCAAACGCAATATCAGGCTGAATGGTGTGTGCAGCCGTTTTCGCTCCCCTCAGCCCAACTTCCTCCTGCACGGTTCCGACGCCATACACTATATTTGGATGGTCTGTGTTTTGTAAGTTTCTTAACACATCAATTGCAATCGCACAGCCGATGCGGTTGTCCCACGCCTTTGCGAGTAGGAATTTTTCATTGTTCATGACCGTAAATTCAAAATGCGGAACGATCATATCTCCCGGAAGTACCCCCCACTCCAAGGCTTCTTCCCGGCTTGAAGCTCCAATATCAATAAACATGTCTTTTATTTCCACTGATTTTTTTCTTGCTTCAGGAGACAAAATATGAGGCGGCTTAGATCCGATAACCCCAGTGATTTCTCCTTTTTTTGTGACAATGGTGACCCGCTGGGCAAGCATAACCTGAGCCCACCAGCCGCCAACGGTTTGAAAACGGATAAAGCCTTTATCTGTGATTTGTGTCACCATAAAGCCGACTTCATCCAAATGTCCGGCGATCATAATTTTCGGGCCGTTTTCTGCACCAGTTTTTTTGGCAATTAAACTGCCCAGGCGATCTGTTGTCACCTCATCAGCAAATGGTTCTATGTATGATTTCATCACTTGCCTTACTTCTCTTTCATTGCCCGGTATGCCTTTTGCATCTGTTAAATCTTTCAGCATGGTCAATGTTTCATCTAATTTTGCCATGTTCCAAACCCTCCTTCATCAGTCCTGCATTCTTATTATACAGAACATAGCGCTAACCATACGACTATTTCACTTGAAAATCGGGTATATGTTTTTACAGCTTTCTTTTAGAAAAAGTGAAACCTTTTTCTATGCTTTTCGTATTACATCAGATCATCACCATAAGGGAGGTGCCTTCACACAATGTTTGTCATGGTTCTAAGGATTATTTTGCTTGCACTTTTTGCTTATTGTATTTATGCCGTGGTCAAATATGTCGCGAATCCTAAGAGAAGGCTTAAGCTGGCCCAATCAAAAGAACATTTTTATATTATTGATGAACAAAACAATACCCGGAAGAATTTTCAGCTGACGTATAAAGGCGTGCTTTTTGAGGGAGAAAAGCATATTCCTTCCAAGGATCATCCGCTGTTTATTCACACGATCTTTGTCTGGACAGAATCTCCTGAGAAGCTGAAGCATTTCTCTGCAAAAGATTTTGAGAGCATTGAAGAAAAAGTGCTGGAACGATATCCAAATTGTAAGATTGACTGGGACCAGCCCATTAAACTCGCAAAAAAAGCAGAAGAGCGTTAAACGCTTTTCTGCTTTTTATAAATCAAACGGGCTGTAGTAAATAGCGATGAGAATCGCTTCAATTACCAGAAGAAGCGGTACTCCGTACTTAAAAGAAGCGTGTTTCGTTTTATGTCTGAAGGTTTGCATGCCAAGCCAGACACCGAGCGCTCCAAACACGATGGCTATCAGCCACAGCCGGTCTTCAGAAATTCTCCACTTGTGCTGCTGCGCTTTGCGTTTGTCAATGCCCATCACCCAAAAACCGCACAGATTAATCAACACCAAATAAGCAGCAATAATCATGTTGCCTCATCCTTTATATAGAAAAAGCCGCTCTGCTGGAGAGCGGCTCTATATGATTACTTGTTTAATTGAGCTTTAGCAGCATCAGCAAGCTGATTGAATGCAGTAAGATCGTTTACAGCAAGATCAGCAAGCATTTTACGGTTTACTTCGATACCAGAAAGCTTAAGACCGTGCATTAAACGGCTGTAAGAAAGGCCGTTCATGCGAGCAGCTGCGTTGATACGAGTGATCCAAAGTTTACGGAAATCACGTTTTTTCTGACGACGGTCACGGAAAGCATAGTTTCCAGATTTCATGACCTGCTGGTTAGCTACTTTGTATAATGTATGTTTTGAACCGAAATAACCTTTTGCTAATTTAAGAACCTTTTTACGACGCTTACGTGTAACAGTTCCGCCTTTTACTCTTGGCATTGAATTTCCCTCCTAATTGTTCCTTATCCGATTACTTGATGTTAGCAAGCATTTGTTTGATACGTTTGAAGTCTCCTGCGCTTACAACAGCACTCTTGCGAAGCTTACGCTTTTGCTTTTGAGATTTGTTGGCGAATAAGTGACTTGTGTACGCGTGAGAACGTTTTAACTTCCCAGAACCTGTCTTTTTAAAACGTTTAGCAGATCCGCGGTGAGTTTTCATTTTTGGCATGGGATTTCCTCCTTATTGCTTTTCGTTTTTCGGTGCGAGCATTAAGAACATGCTGCGGCCGTCCATTTTTGGTTTTGTTTCGACTGTCGCAACCTCAGCACATGCTTCGGAGAAACGGTCTAATACACGCTGACCGATTTCTTTATGAGTGATTGCGCGTCCTTTAAAGCGGATAGAAGCTTTCACTTTATCGCCTTTTTCAAGGAATTTAATCGCATTGCGCAATTTCGTGTTAAAGTCATGCTCATCGATTGTCGGACTTAACCGAACTTCTTTTAAGTTAATGATTTTTTGATTCTTGCGTGCTTCTTTTTCCTTTTTCTGCTGCTCAAATCGGAACTTACCGTAGTCCATGATTCGGCAGACAGGCGGTTTTGCATTCGCTGCAACTAACACAAGGTCAAGATTTGCGCGGCCGGCGATTTCAAGTGCTTCCTGACGGGACTTGATTCCAAGCTGGTCGCCATTTTGTCCGATTAAACGGACCTCACGTGCACGGATACCCTCATTAACTAATTGATCTTTGCTAATAATGAGCCACCTCCATAGTTTCTTCGAATTGATTCACAACTCATTTTGAATGCATTTTGCAGGCAAACAAAAAGTGTGGGCATTATAAAACACCCACACTACGAACATCTGTATCAATAAAAATGTACGGTCAACCTGCCAACTACATGCATGTGTCAATCAGGTGAGAAGCGGGTGCTTCTGCTTGTGATTTATATTCAATTCAATAACTATTCTACACAATACCGGATCTTTAGTCAAGGACGACTTATCCGGAACAACTTTTACATTGTAACATGGGTTTTCTATGAGCGCAAGAGAGAAAAAGAAAATCTTTCAGCCCCACCAAAATGCAAAGAACCAACAATTCCCCCTTATTACGCAATTTACAACAAAACCACCGACAGGAAGAAATGTAAAACAAAGTTAATCTCTGACCGATATAAGAAGCAGAAGGGAGCCTGACACATGAACAAACTGATACAGCTTGCTTTATTTTTCACATTGATATTAACCGGTTGCTCGAATAGCAGCACATCTTCCGAATCAAAAGTCGAAACCACTGTTAAGACAACTGCAGCATTTCCTCACAAGGAGCTGGAGAAAGAGCTAAAAAAACTAAAGCCCGTTTCATTGGACATGAAGTTCGAGAGTCCACTCGCTACTGAGTTAGGAAAGCGGAAGGCAAAAGAGGAAGCTGAAAAGCAAAGACAAATCGCCGCTGAGAAAAAGCTTGAAAAAGAGCGGGAGGCGAAACGAAAGAAACAGCAGGAGGAAAAAGCGGAGAGACAGCGATTAGCAGAGCAGCAGGCTGCAGAGAGACAGCGATTAGCCGAAGCGGAAAGACAAGCTGAACTTGAAAGACAGCGGCAGGCAGCAATCCAAAAAGAGCAGAAAGCGAACGCTGAGAAAAAGCGGCAATCGCAGGCACAAAGGCAGCAGACTGAGGCACCCTCATCTAATAGTCAAGATCCACCATCTTCCTCGAGTCAGACAGATAAAACCATTCAACAGCCAGCTTCAGAGCTTCCTGATGACGATGGTTATGGTTATGAAGAACGAAAAAAGTGGCATGACGATCAAGTAGAATGGGGCATTAAACAAGGGTATATCGATCCCGAAGACGCACCATAAAATAAAAAAAGCCAAGGCATTCAGCCTTGGCTTATCCTCCGATCAGCTGCACGAACACAGGGATGACCAGAACCGTTACCACTCCTACTACGACAACAGCAATACTTGCCATCGCAGCTTCAACTTCTCCCATCTCAATCCCGACCGCTACACCAAGTGCATGTCCGGATGTTCCAAGAGCCAATCCTTTAGAAATCGGATTTTTCACTTTAAACACCTTCAAGAACAATGCTCCGAGCGCATATACGATGACAGCGTTAAAGATGACCGCAAAGGCTGTGATGTCGCTGATGCCCCCGATGCCTTTTGATAAAGGAAGCGCAATTGCCGTTGTAGCCGCCTGCGGAAGCATGCTTTTCATTACGGCCGAATCGAGATGAATGCCTTTAGCGAGCAAATAAACAATCGTGACAGAGCAGATAGAGCCGGCAATAATGGAGGCCATGATTTGCCACCAGTACTTTTTAAGCTTATCTCTTTGTTTGTACAAAGGAATTGCAAATGCGATCGTTGCCGGTTCAAGGAAAAACTTAATGATCTCTCCCCCGTTATTATAATCCGCGTAGGAAAAACCGCCGATTTTTAAAAATGCGATCCCCAGCACCATGGCAACAAACAAAGGAGTGAAAAGGAAGAAGCCTTTCGTTTTCTTAAATAAAAAGGTGCCGATGCCGAATGCAGCAAGTGATACGACAATCCCAAAATAAGGACTCATTGTGCTTTCCATGTGAAGAACCTCCTGTTTCCCTTAATGGTGAACGAGTTCGTTATTGTTCTGCGGGCTTTGCACTGTTTTTGTTTTCATGTCCGCTGCGGTTTTGCGTTTTCCGCTCAGCGACAGAATCAGCTGGGAAAACAATCCCGTAGCCCCCAGCAGAATAATCGTTGCGAGCAGAATGACAAGAACAATTTGCAGGCCGTATTGCTGCATCACACCAAGCGAATTCATAACAGATATACCTGACGGAACAAATAAAAATCCGATCAGAGAGGTCAAAGACGTTCCGAGCGTCTCCACTTGTTCCAGTTTAATGACTTTCAAACATAATAGGAGAAATAATAAGACCAACCCTACAACCGATGCCGGGATAGGTATTGGGACAATAGCGGCAATCATATTTGAAACCAGCATAATGACGGCAAAAATAAATGCTTGTGTTAAAAACCCGTACACTTTTTTAGCACTCATTTTCTTCACCTCTTTCTCTTTGGTACCCTCATTATAAATAAGAATTCCCTGTTATAAAGCGCTTACAAGATAACATGCCGAATAGCGGGTCTGAGTTGCAGAATCAAATGGCTGAAATGCAAAAAGCCGCCCATCAAATATGGAGCAGCTTTTTCAATTCCTTCGCATATGTCCGGCTGACCGGTATTTTCGATCCGTCTTTCATGATCAGATTATACGTTGAATTAAACCATGGCTGAATTTCTTTAATATATTCGGTATTCACGACAAAGCTCCGATGGACGCGGATAAAATCAGAATCCGGCAGCTTTTTCTCAATCACAACGAGTGTATCGCTGACCGTATAAGAATGATCGAAGGTTTTTACATTGACATGACCATCTTCTGTTCCGGCATAGATAATGTCCTTCGTATCCACAATCACAATCGATTCCCCCACAGATAGCGCGAGCTTGTGCTGGCCGGCATGGCTGTTTTGCTCTGTTTCTACAATATCCCGATTGACTTTTTTATATTTTTTCAGCGTTTGCTGAATTCTTTCTTCATCGAAAGGCTTGGTTAAATAATCAAGAGCGTCCACCTCAAACGCTTTGAGCGCATACTGGTCATACGCTGTCGCAAACACAACAGCAGGAGGATGCTTCATTTTCTTCAATCGCTTTGCGATATCAAAACCGTTTTCTCCGGATAAATCAACGTCTAAAAACAGCAAATCAGGTTTTTGATCCATCATTTGGTCAAAAGCGGATTCGATATTTTCCGCTTCATTGATTTCCATATCCTCATTGGTCCGCTTAAGCAAGTAAGCCAGTTCATCTCTTGCCAGCATCTCATCATCAACTATTAACACCCTGAGCATGTTCTTCCCCCTCTTTCATCTGTTGCATTGGCACTTGAAATGAAACCTCTGTCCCTTTATGAACCTCACTGCTGATATGCAGTGCAGCCTGCTGTCCGAATAAACCGATCAGCCGCTGATTTAGGTTATAAAGCGCTGTACCGGTTCCCTCCTTAGACGGAAACGGTTTCTTTCCCAGTTCCGGCAAGACGTCCGGCGGAATTCCGCGTCCGTTATCCGTTACCTTCATATAGACGGATGCATCATCAGATAAGACACAGACTGTAACCTTGCACATGTCTTGTTTTTTCGGAAACGCGTGCCGAAGCGCGTTCTCGACAAGCACCTGCAAAACAAACGGAGGGATTTCAATCTGCTCCAGTCTGCTGTCGATATTAAGCTCAATTTTATATTTCCCGGGAAAACGCGCCTGTTCTAATGACAAATAGGCGTTAAGATGGTTCAGCTCCTTTGAGAGCGGAATCAGCAGCTGTCTCGCTCCTTGAAGGTTTGAACGAAAATAAACACTGAGCTGCAATAGGAGCTTACGGGTTTTTTCAACATCTGTACGGCATAGCGCAGAAATCGTGTTGATCGCATTAAATAAAAAATGCGGATTCACCTGTGCTTGAAGCGCTTTAATTTCAGCATCCTTGAGAAGTTTGCTTTGCAGCTCTGCTTCCCCAAGCTCAAGCTGTGTCGAAAACAGCATGGCCAGCCCCTCGGCAAGTTCCTCCTCTACCTGACTCAGGCCTGCCGGGCTTTTAAAGTACATTTTTAAGGTGCCGATTGTATTGCCGTTCGATGTCAGCGGCAGGACAATTGCAGCGTGCAAAGGGCATTCAGCATGCGTGCACTCAATCTCTTCCTGCGAAATCGCCTTCATAATATGCCCTGTTTTAATCACCTTTTTGGACAGGCCGGTGATCAAGCTTTTCGATGGGATGTGGTGATCCATTCCCGCACCGACATGAGCAAGGATCTTTTCTTTGTCAGTGAGAGACACCGCATCTGTTCCTGTCAGCTTATGGATAATAGCCGCTACACTTTTACAGGAGTTTTCATTTAATCCTTGGCGAAAAAATGGAAGTGTCTGATCAGCAATCGTCAGCACTCGATGTGTTTCGAGAGCTCTTGCCTGTTCTTCCTTGCGAATGATCGCTTGAATAATAGACAGAAAAATAAAACTGCCTGTTCCATTGATGAGTATCATCGGAATTCCGATCATGCTGACAAGCTCCCAAGCGTCACTGAACGGCTTTGCCATCAGCAAAATAATGATCATTTGCAGTGACTCCATGCCGATTCCCACAAGAGCGGCGATGCGCGGTGTCGGCATTCGATATCGCTTCGTAAAATACCTGCCGATCAAGCCTGCAAGAACACCCGCTAAAATAGATGATACGGCACAGCTTAAGGCTGTGCTGCCACCGAGTGAAAAACGATGCAGGCCCGCCAGTATGCCGATCCCAGCCCCTACAAAAGGACCTCCGAGAAGGCCCCCGATTTCCACGCCCAAAATACGGGTATTCGCGATAGAGCCCGATGGATCTATCGTAAACACCCAGTCATTGTTTACAATCATATTTCTTTGAATTTCGATGCCTGTATAATTGCTGATGATGCTGAAAAGAGAAAAAATAGAAATTAAAATCGCTTTTCCTTTATAGCCGTCCTGATTCTGAAGAGCTTGTCTGAAAAGTTTCGTATGGGCGAGAATGAACCCTAATATAACAATAATCCCCACTCTCTCCAGCATCATAATCATTAAATGAATCATTCATGTCACCTGTTCTTTCCGTTTTCATTCTAGCATGTTTTCGTTTTACGGCTGACTGTTTTTTTAAAATCGTCTGAAAACATATTTCACAAGGCTTTTATCTATTGTAAAATAAAACATGAGCCTTTTGGCAGAAAGATTTGAATCTGAAGCAGAGGAGAAGATCATGAAAGCCGTATTTTTTGATTTAGATGATACACTACTTTGGGACGAAAAAAGCGTCAGAACAACATTTGCAGAAACTTGCTTACAGGCGGAGAAAAAATATGGCCTTGACCCTGAGGAATTCGAAGCAGCTGTTCGCGAAGCAGCGAGAGAATTGTACATGTCATATGAGACGTATCCATATACAGTGATGATCGGCATTAACCCGTTTGAAGGACTGTGGTCCAATTTCTCAGAGCCAATCAGTGAAGGCTTTCAAAAGCTGAACAAGATTGTGCCGGAGTACAGAAGAAATGCATGGACAAACGGACTGAAAGCGCTTGGGATCGATGATCCTGCATATGGCGAATACTTGGGAGAGTTTTTTGCGGCAGAGCGCAGAAAGCGCCCGTTTGTATATGATGAAACTTTTGCTGTACTCGATCAATTAAAAGGCAAGTATGAATTATTGCTTTTGACAAATGGCGATCCTAGTCTGCAAAAGGAGAAGCTTGCCGGCGTACCTGAGCTCGCTCCTTACTTCAATGAAATCGTCATCTCGGGCGCATTCGGCAAGGGCAAGCCGGATGTTTCAATTTTTGAACACTGCCTTAAGCTGATGAATATTGAAAAAGACGATGCCATCATGGTCGGCGATAATTTGAATACTGATATTTTAGGCGCTTCAAGAGCCGGAATCAAAACCGTTTGGATCAACCGGACGGATAAGAAAAACGAAACTGACGTAACGCCTGATTACATCATCAGCAGCCTTCATGATTTGTTTCCTATATTAGAGAAATAAAAAAAGCATGATCTCTTCAATGAGATCATGCTTTTTATTTTATTTTTTCGCTTCAGCTACTGCCTTTTTCACAAACTCATCAAGAGAAATGGTTTCAGAGTTCTGTTCTCCGTATTTACGCACGTTTACCGCTCCGTTTTCTGCTTCTTGGTCACCGACCACCAGCATGTACGGGATTTTTTGCATTTGCGCTTCACGGATTTTGTAGCCGATTTTTTCATCGCGGCTGTCGACTTCAACACGCAGGCCTTCACGCTGCAGGCGTTCCTGCACTTTTTTCGCGTAGTCTAAATGCACAGCCGGAGAAACCGGGATGACTTGGAACTGAACCGGTGCAAGCCATGTCGGCAGCGCGCCTTTGTGTTCTTCGATTAAGAAGGCAACAAAGCGTTCCATTGTTGAAACGACACCTCTGTGAATCACAACCGGACGGTGCTGCTTGCCGTCCTCACCGATGTATGTCAGGTCGAAACGTTCCGGCAATAAGAAATCAAGCTGAACCGTAGACAGTGTTTCTTCTTTTCCAATCGCAGTTTTCACCTGAACATCAAGTTTAGGGCCGTAGAATGCCGCTTCACCTTCTGCTTCGTAATAGTCGTGGCCGATTTCGTCCATTGCCTCTTTCAGCATGGATTGCGCTTTGTTCCACATTTCATCGTCATCAAAATATTTCTCTGTATCTTCCGGATCGCGGTAAGACAGACGGAATGTGTAATCACTTAAACCGAAGTCTTCATAAACATCCTGGATTAAACGGACTGTACGGATAAACTCATCCTTAATTTGATCCGGGCGCACAAAGATGTGTGCATCATTTAACGTCATTCCGCGTACCCGTTGAAGCCCTGACAGCGCACCTGACATTTCATAGCGGTGCATCGTTCCAAGCTCCGCAATACGAATCGGAAGCTCGCGGTAACTGTGAATGTCTTGTTTGTAAATCATCATATGGTGCGGACAGTTCATCGGACGCAATACAAGTGTTTCATTGTCCATTTCCATCGGAGGGAACATGCCTTCCTGATAATGGTCCCAATGCCCTGATGTTTCATACAGCTCTTTGCTGCCTAGCACAGGTGTGTATACGTGCTCATAGCCGAGGCTGATTTCTTTATCGACAATGTAGCGCTCGATGACGCGGCGGATTGTCGCGCCTTTTGGCAGCCAAAGCGGCAGGCCTTGTCCGACTTTTTGAGAGTTCGCGAACAGCTTTAATTCTTTGCCGAGCTTTCTGTGGTCGCGTTCTTTCGCTTCTTCTAGCATACGAAGATGCTCTTCAAGATCAGCTTTTTTGAAGAAAGCTGTACCATATACGCGCTGAAGCATTTGGTTTTTGCTGTCACCGCGCCAGTATGCGCCTGCAAGGCTTAACAGCTTAAATTCTTTGATTTTTCCGGTTGAAGGAACATGGACGCCGCGGCACAGGTCAAAGAATTCGCCTTGCTCATAGATCGAAACGGTTTCTCCTTCAGGAATCGCATCCAATAGTTCAAGCTTCAGGTCGTCGCCGATTTCCGCAAAACGGGCTTTCGCTTCTTCACGGCTGACTTCTTTTCGAACGATCGGAAGGTTCGCATTAACGATTTTTTTCATTTCTTTCTCGATTTTCGGCAGATCCTCCGGTGTAATCGCTTCGTCCATTTCTACATCGTAGTAAAAACCGTTTTCGATAACCGGACCGACGCCGAATTTAACATCCTTGTAGATGCGTTTAATCGCTTGAGCCAGCAAGTGAGCCGCACTGTGGCGCATAATTTGAAGACCTTCTTCTGAGCCTTCTGTAATGATTTCCACTGTACCGTCTTCATTGATCGGCGTTCTCAAATCGATTTCTTTTCCGTTCAGTTTTCCGGCTAATGACTTTTTCTTTAATCCCGGACTGATGGATGCCGCGATATCTTCTGTTGTTGTTCCCTTCGCAAACTCCTTGACTGCTTCATCAGGAAATGTGATTTTTACCATATCTGACATCTTTGTCACTCCTTTTTTTGCATATAAAAACCCCGCCCCCTATGAAAGGGACGAGGTTGAATAAACGGAATCGTGGTTCCACCCTTTTTTCCGCAAAGCCAATACACGGCACCTGCGGCTCTAAGCTCTGTAACGGGAGTTCCCGTCAGCCATTACTGTTCCTTTTCAAGAGGTTCACAGCTGAAGTTCAAAGGCGGTAAAGCGAATGGTCCTTAGCTGGGAAGCTTGCAGCCAGGGCTTCCCTCTCTTTGAGCCGGTATCATTCCTTCGTGTCCTTATCAATACGTGTGTCTTTCTTAATCTCCTATGTATTATAAATTGTTCAATCCAAAAAATCAACACGATCGCGTTTCCTTTTTTTTAAACCGACAGCCTTAAATAGACAGGCTGCCGGCCCTCATCCTTCCGAGTGCTTCACCGGTATTTCTGCATCTGTAAAAGCATGCAGCGGGAGCATTTCCACTCTCTCTTGAAATACGTTTTGAATGGTCCTTGCCATCATGTGCTCGGGCTGGTCGGTATAAAGCACGACTTCATCAGGCGCAATGGAAATCAGCGGCGCGAGCAAATGAGAATCAATATACATAGGATGATCCCGGACAAATCTCCTGTCTATGTATTTCATTTTTTCCCGTTCCGGCACATAGCGCAGCTCCCATAATGTAAAGGAACCATCATGGACAATATGCACTTTTTTGATTCGCGGCTGTTTGGCGTTTACATAGTCTCTGAGTGTTTGAATAAAGTTTTGATATTCCTGTTCCATCTTATATTCATCAATCGCTGCTTCTGTAATATCTCTCAGCTGCTTATAGTATGATCCAAGTCGGAAGGTCTGAAAGGAGCGAATGTAAAATACTCCTTCCTCTAAACAGATCGTTTGGAGTTCATCCAAAATAGATTGTTTCCGTGAAAGCTTCAGCGGCTCAAACGGAAGATCGGCTGCTTCACCTTCAATAATACTGTGTGCGAGCTGAAGGATTTGCTGCTGTTCATCCTGGTCCGTGAAACAATAAGTTTCCTCAATCAATGACAGCATATGCTCGTCTTCTTTGCATTCCAAAAAAAATTTGACCAGAATCGGCTCCATAAAACGCTGAATAGGAAAAGCCGGATTCGCTTTTTCAATCCCGATTTTTCGTATGCCTTCACGGACAATGATATTGTTCCGATCGTCCGAATGCTGAATGAGATGTAAAAAAGCGGCTGTATCATGGTCATCTTCAAAGATTATTTCAAGCATGTTTGTCCCCCCTTACGGCATCTGTTACAAGTATATGGGGGATGTTTTTAAAATAGACGTAAAGGTCACTGGCAAATCTTAATTTGATTCTTGGAACAAGTTTTGCATTTTCTTTCTGAAGATGAACGGCAGTGAGATAAACACGATATACAAAGCGAGCACCATAAAGAAAGCGGGCAGATTGCCAGCCAAAAAGCTCGCACCCAGCACATTAAGCGCAATCGTCCCAGGGATGATTCCCACAGCCGTTGCGGCAAAATACGGCAGCGCTTTGACATTGGAAAGGCCTGCCGCATAGCTGACGAAATCAAAATTGATCGGCAGGATTCTCAAAAGAAAGATATAGAAAAATCCGTTATCCTCCATTTGCTTCTGTATTGCTTCAAGCCTTTCGTAATGCCCGTGCTTTTTCGCCGCAAACAAACCGGCCGCAAAAAACGAAACAGCTGAAGCGCACATCGAACCGAATAACGTATAAAGCGTGCCGAGAAGCGGGCCAAACGCAAGTCCGCCAGCTATTGAAATAACAGACACCGGAAATAAAACAAGTGGCCTGACGATGGATATCCCGATAAACATCAGAGGTGCAAAGACTCCGAACGACAATACCCATACCCTGATTTCTTTCGGCGATACATTCAAATACGTTTTATTTCCCCAATAGAGTAAACCAGCACCTGCAAGCACTGCCAGCCATTTGACAGCCGTTTTTCGTTTCATACCCTCAGTTCCTTCCCCTTTGAACCGCAGCAATTATGGATGTCGGCGGTTTTCTCCGTCAAGGCGGATCGGAGCAGCCAAATATAATATCCGCTCCATTAATCTTGCCGCTTTTACTTCTTCCTTTTCCCCCCTTTGCGAATACGTAAAATGATGCTTCAGCTCGTCAGGTGAGAAATTAGAAGAAAAGAAAGTAGGCAGCTGCTGGGACATTCTGTGCTGAAGCACCGTTCCGATGACTTCATCCCTTACCCAGCTTGTCATTGATTCTGCTCCGATGTCATCAAGCATCAATACGGGTGTGGTCTTTACCATATTGAGCTTCTCTTCCAATGTCTGGTCTTGCAGCGAATTTTTAAGCTCTCTCACAAATTCAGGCACATAGACAATCATGGAGGAGTACTCTTTTTCCGCCAGCTCATTGGCAATTGCAGCGAGCATAAACGTTTTTCCTACCCCAAATTTCCCGTATAAATATAATCCTTTCCCTTTTCCCGTCTCATTATAGCTTTTCAGGAAGTCTGTAACATGCTGAAACATCGCGAGCCTGCTCGGGTCACTGATATCAACTTGCTGGAACGTCGCTCCGAGAAGATCCTGCTGGATATACATGCTTTTCATAAGAGACTTTTGTTTCTTCTGCTGGTCGAGCTTCCGTTTGACTGGACATTCATAATACTCGATATCAATAGACCGTCCATTGACAACAAGCTTTGGATGGTAGCCCTCCAACAAATTGTTGCAGTTTTCATCTTCCGAACAATAGGAGCAATTCTTGCTTTGTTCGATATATTCATAAAGCTTATTTAAGCTCTTTTCGATCATTTTTTGGTCAATCACTTCTTCGTTTTCCTTCAAAAATGCTTGAACATCTTGATCTTTCATGACTTTTTCCTTCATTTGTTCAAGACGTTTTTGGAAATCCGGCCTGCCGGTTACGCCCTGCAGGGAACGGCCGATTGGTTCCATCTATTCCTTCACCCCGCATCTCTGTCTTTAATAGGCAGAGTATTTTTTCAGTTTTTGCATTTCTTCCATCATCTTTTTCTTCTGTTCTTCCAAATCCTGCGGATGCAGCTTCTGCTGTCCGGATTCTGAGTCAGACGCTGTTTCCTTTTCTGTCATCCAATCAGGAAGCTTTTCTTCACGAATCACTTTTTGGTTTCGTTTCGAAGACTTTGTTTTTCCTTCAGCCCATTCAAGATACTGGCGGTTTTCTTCTATTGCGAGCTTCATCGCTTCCCTGACCGTTTTTACCTTTTTGCGTGCCCAATGCGAAGCGATTTTTTGGATATAGTTTTTCGACAGCTTCATGTCGGTTTTCAGCATGACATAATAAATTAACACATTTGTGACGCCTGGCTCGAGCTTCTGTTCGAACATAATTTCTTCTATGATCTTCAGATCAGCTTTTGACGGCTCTGTTCCGTCAGCAATGTCCTGCAGAAGCTTCTTCGGGGAAATCGCCTCCAGCAATGCAATCAGCTTCCCATCCAGAGAATCCTCTTCTGCCGGTTTTTCGCCTTCACGCAGATGCACCGGCTGTGTTTTTTCCACCAAATCGGGCAGCTGTCCGTTTCTTTCAATTTGATACCAGTCGCTCGCCGCTTTTCTTAATGCCTCCGTCGTAATGACGTCACGCTCATCAATTGCGCTCATCACAACGTTTTGCATTTGCAAAGGGTCAATTCCGTACAGATAAGAAAGCTTTTTGATTGTGTCCCGCACCTGCTGGGTCATCGCTTTTCTCGGTATCATCGTCTCAGAAAGTCCCGCTAAAAACAAATCAAAATCAAACACATCCTCCGTTATGGTGTAGGACGGAGACTGTCCGACAGAAGTATACTCGGACCCCTCGGCAAGCCTTACCGTTTCCTCCATATCGGATGTGAGCTTCCATTCACTCGGCTGCAGCGATTCAAACGCATGATTAAACGGACGCGTAATGTCCTTCGCATCTTCTGAAATGGCCGGGTGCGTAAAAAATTGTTTTAATTGCTGATATTTCGTTTTTCCGACCCTATTATACAGAAAAACATTCAGCATTCCGTCTTCAAAAAATTCATTTGGTCTGAGCGGCGGAAGGAGTTCATATATAAAGAGGCGCTCCTGCCGCTCGGATTCTTTCATATATACTTTCAGCAATCCGATGCCCTCGAGCTTCCCCTGTTCCTGATGGATCGTTTTTAAGTTGGACTGTGTCATCCCCATCAGCTGTCTATGTGTGGACTCTCCGCCCCACAGACGGTTTTGTTCAAGCTCTCCCCACAATGTCATATAAAGAGAGAATGCAACAGGGCCGATTAAGGGCTGGTACAGTTGTGTAATAATTTGTCTGTCAATATCCTGCAGCATCGATCTGCTTTTAACCACATACGGGTCTACAGGCAGTACATCTTTCCAATAGTCAGCCATACATTCTCAAACCTTCCGAATTTGTTTCTACCTTTCATTTTACACCGTTTCTTATATCTATCAAATGCCAATTTTGCACATGAGAAAAGAGCTAGAAGAATCCTCTTAGCTCTTTTAACGCTCTTTCTTTATTAAGTCTTTTAATTCATCGATAAAGACGTTTATATCTTTAAACTGCCGATAGACGGACGCGAACCGCACATATGCGACTTCGTCAATCTTAGCCAGCCGGTCCATGACCATTTCTCCGACGAGCTCACTCTTCACCTCGGAGCAGCCTTGATTGCGAAGCTCTTTTTCAATATCAAAGCACATGTCTTCAAGCGTTTTGAGTGAAACAGGCCTTTTTTCACATGCTTTTATGAGGCCGCGCAGCATTTTTTCTCTGCTGAATTCCTCACGCACACCTTCTTTTTTCACGACGATGAGCGGGGTTTCCTCCACTTTCTCAAAGGTCGTAAACCGGTAGTGGCAGGATTCGCACTCGCGTCTTCGGCGAATCGACTTTCCGTCATCCACAGGCCGTGAATCAAGGACTCGTGTTCCGTTATGCTGGCATGAAGGACATTTCAATAAAATCAGCTCCCAACTATATCGTTCCCTGCAATGTATTTTCGGCAGCCTCCGCCTTTTAAAAATAGATGTGACAGCATCTGTCGGGAGAGCCGTTGTTAAATTTGTTTCTATAGCATTAGGTGGTTTGTGAAAATCTCCTTCTTATTTTACAAAAAAAATGAAAAAAGAAAAAGCTGACACTCTCGTTTCTTTATAAAAATAAAAGGAGCATAAGCTAAAAAGCGCATAATGGCTTTCTAGCTTCAGCTCCCTTTGTGTTCGCAATTTACTTTATAGTACTTTCGCTTGCGCCTGTTTAATTTGCACAGGCCCCATTCCTCTTGGTATTTCAATGTTTTCTCTTGTATCAGCATGTAATGCCTCTGCAATGTAATCAGCAGCGACATTAGGATCTAAGTCTCCACAAGTATAAACATCAATGCTCGCATATCCGTGCTCAGGAAAACTGTGAATCGTTAAGTGTGATTCAGAAATAATCACAACTCCGCTTACGCCTTGCGGTGCAAATTTGTGAAATGCAACCTCGCGCACCTCAGCACCTGATTTTAGAGCAGCATTTACAAACGTTTTTTCAATAAAATCCATGTCATTCAGCTTATCAAAATCGCATCCCCATAGCTCGGAGATAACGTGACGCCCCATTGTTTCCATAGTCATGGACCCCCCTTAACAAGAATTAAAAAGTGAAATTCCAACAACTGGGTCGGCCATTTACCACGGGGGAAAGTTAGTCCGGAGAGGTCCTAACCCTTTAAGTAATTCCGAAACAGTCTCAAGCAAGAAGTTCACGAAAAATAGTATACTGTGTTTAAGTCTAATTTGCAAGGTGCGTTTTTTCAGAAATATGCTGTTAAGGGTTTTTTCTTTAAAATGTGTCCATGACCTTATTTTATACAGCAGACGGATGTTTCATTCGTGCCGCTACATGGCGGATCAGATCAACAACTCTGCAGGAGTAGCCCCATTCGTTGTCATACCACGCCAGCACCTTTACTTTCCTGTCTTCCATTACCATTGTTGTAAGCCCGTCAATGACCGCTGAATGAGGATTCGTATTATAATCAGTCGAAACAAGCGGTTCATCTGAGTAATCAAGTACACCGTACATCGACGTTTTGGCAGCGCGTTTATATGCCTCGTTTACTTCTTCAGCCGTAACATCCGTTTTCAGATCAACAACGAGATCAACCAATGAGACGTTCGGAACAGGGACACGCAAGGCGAGGCCGTGAAGTTTTCCTTTCAAATGCGGCAGCACAAGTGAAAGCGCCTTTGCCGCTCCTGTTGTCGTCGGAATGATGGATTCACCGCAAGCCCGCGCCCGGCGCAAATCTTTGTGCGGGTTATCAATATTTTTTTGGTCATTCGTATACGCATGAACTGTAGTCATCAGACCGCTCTCAATGCCAAACTCTTCATCCAGCACTTTTACAACAGGCGCAAGGCAATTTGTCGTGCATGACGCATTTGAAATAATGACATGGCGCTCAGCGTCGAATTGGTCCTCATTTACGCCCATCACAATGGTAACGTCTTCATTTTTTCCCGGAGCGGTCAAAATCACTTTTTTTGCACCTGCTTCTATATGGCCCATCGCTTTATCTTTAGCATTAAACTTCCCTGTTGCTTCGACGACTATGTCAATATCATATTCCCGCCAAGGCAGCTGTTTTGGATCACGGCTGTTTAACAAAAGCACTTTCTTTCCATTTACGATCAGGCTGTCTTCACCAGCCACAACCTCTTTGTCGTATCTGCCGTGAATTGTGTCATACTTTATTAAATGAGCCAGCGTTTCTGCGGAATAGCTGGCGTTAATGGCCACTACTTGAATTTGATCGTCTAACATCGCTTTTCTAAAAACCATTCTTCCGATTCTTCCAAACCCGTTGATCGCTACTTTTACCTTCATGTTGGACACCCCTTATCAATTATGCCATCCTAATTTGTTACTATCTAAAATTAGTATAACACATTAAAACAAATTCGCCAGTACATATTGATAAAAATCAACGATTATAACGCTAATTTATGATGCATCTTATGTTTTCTTGCACAGAATATCAGGCGTAAGAACCAAAAAGCAGCCAGCGCTCCGCACTGACTGCCCTCATGCTTTATGATTCCTGTTTTAACTTATCATTGAGCACACTTTCTTCTAGCACAGAAAATGTATCCCCGTACACTCTGTTAATATGATTCGCTCCCCAAGCACACAGCATATCTAAAATCCCTTCTAAGCTGCGGCCGTATTCGCTGAGCTCATATTCCACTTTGGGAGGAACTTGATTATATACGATTCGGTTAATGACACCGTCCGCTTCCAGCTCGCGCAGCTGCTGAGTCAGCATTTTTTGCGTGATATTGGGCATTAGGCGTTTTAATTCGCTTGTGCGTTTTTTTCCGTGCGTCAAATGGCATAAAATGACGCATTTCCATTTCCCTCCAATCACTTCAAGAGTCGCTTCAACAGAAATGTTATATTTTTTCTTCTCCATACAATCCATTCTCCTCACAGGCACCAAAAAGTGACTATAGCACTTCAAAGTACGTACTTTTATTTCTTAACGATATGTTTCATAATCACATTTGCCGGCTGATTTGAATCTGCTCTTTTTTATTTATATAGCTTACTCGGCAGAATTTCAATCATACAACACATCTTACAAAGGAGGAACATCATGACTTCAGCCAAAAGCAGTATTCCTGCACTACTGGCTTTGGCCGTAAGTGCATTCGCAATAGGGACAACTGAATTTATCAGTGTCGGCCTTTTGCCGCTCATTGCTGATGACCTGCATATTCCAGTCACGACAGCAGGATTAACCGTTTCCCTTTATGCGCTCGGCGTTACATTTGGGGCACCTATATTAACTTCATTGACCTCAAGCATGTCGCGTAAGACACTATTGCTTTGGATCATGTTTATTTTTATTGCCGGTAATACGATGGCAGCAACCGCTTCAAGCATCGGGATTTTACTAGCAGCACGTGTGATATCGGCATTTTCGCACGGTGTGTTTATGTCGATCGGTTCGACAATCGCAGCGGATATTGTCCCGGAAGATAAAAGGGCTAGCGCGATTTCAATTATGTTTACCGGCCTCACTGTGGCAACTGTAACCGGAGTTCCTTTTGGGACATTTATCGGCCAGCAGTTCGGCTGGCGTTTCGCCTTTATGGTCATTATCGCCGTCGGAATCATTGCTTTCATTACAAATGGCATTCTTGTACCGTCCAAGTTACGAAAAGGGACGAAAACAACGATGCGGGATCAATTGAAGCTTGTGACAAACAGCCGGTTATTGCTTTTATTTGTCATTACAGCGCTTGGATACGGAGGAACATTCGTTGTGTTCACGTATCTGTCTCCCCTGCTTCAGGAAGTAACAGGCTTCAAAGCCGGGACTGTTGCAGTGATTCTGCTCGGATACGGAATAGCTATTGCTATCGGCAATATGATTGGCGGAAAGCTGTCAAACCGAAATCCGATTGCCGCTTTATTCTATATGTTTATCGTACAAGCAATTGTTCTATTCGTACTGACATTTACAGCCCCGTATCAAACAGCAGGGCTCATTACCATTCTCTGTATGGGATTGCTGGCTTTTATGAACGTGCCCGGCCTTCAGGTGTATGTCGTCATGCTGGCTGAGCGTTTTGTCCCGAGTGCAGTTGACGTCGCATCCGCGATGAATATCGCTGCCTTTAATGCAGGAATCGCGCTTGGGTCATACCTTGGCGGTGTGATCACCGATTCAATCGGATTGATTCATACCGCTTGGATAGGCGGATTAATGGTGGTCGGTGCAGTCATTTTAACAGGCTGGAGCCGCTTAATGGAAAAACGAGATCGGCAGGAAGCCTGACAATTTTAAAGGAGGAAATGAACATGACAACACATTTACAAGCAAAAGCAACACTTCATAATGGGGTAGAAATGCCTTGGTTCGGCCTCGGCGTGTTCCAAGTGGAAGAAGGATCTGAACTGGTAAACGCAGTTAAAACTGCCATTGTTCACGGGTACCGCAGTATTGATACTGCAGCTATCTATGGAAATGAAGCTGGCGTTGGAGAAGGGATTCGGGAAGGCATTGAAGAAGCAGGCATTTCAAGAGAGGATCTGTTTATCACATCGAAAGTATGGAATGCGGATTTAGGCTACGAAGAAACACTCGCCGCGTTTGAAACAAGCCTATCCAAACTCGGTCTGGATTATTTGGATCTATACCTCATCCACTGGCCTGTAGAAGGAAAGTATAAAGAAGCTTGGAGAGCGCTTGAAACGCTGTATAAAGAAGGCCGTATCAAAGCGATTGGCGTAAGCAACTTCCAAATTCACCATCTTGAAGATCTGATGACGGCAGCTGAAATTAAGCCTATGATTAACCAAGTGGAATTTCACCCGCGCCTCACACAAAAAGAGTTGATAAGATACTGCCAAAATCAGGGCATCCAGATGGAGGCTTGGTCACCTTTAATGCAGGGGCAGCTGCTGGATCATCCTGTATTGGCTGACATCGCTCAAACATATAACAAATCTGTCGCACAAATTATCTTGCGCTGGGATCTGCAGCATGGCATTATAACGATTCCTAAATCAACGAAGGAACACCGCATTAAAGAAAATGCAAGCGTATTTGACTTTGAATTAACGCAGGATGACATGAACCGAATCGATGCACTGAATGAAAACTTGCGCGTCGGTCCTGATCCGGACAACTTTGATTTTTAATGGCAAAAAAACACCGTTCAATATGAACGGTGTTTTTTGTATTATGCCCAGTTGTTCATGATTTCATCAAGCTGCCTTTTGGTCTCTTCAAGCGTGCCGCTGTTATCGATGACTTGATCTGCTCTTGCTGTTTTTTCCTCTAAGGGCATTTGAGAGCGGATACGGCTGACTGCTTCTTCTTCCGTCAGCTGATTGCGCTTCATCAGACGTTCCAGTTGAAGCTCTTTTGTCACACTGACCACGATAATTTTATCAACCAATGATTCCAATTTGCTTTCGAACAATAGCGGGATATCCAATACAACAAATGCCTCCCGATTTGCAACGGCTTCATCACGGCGATTGAGCATTTCCTGCCTGACTGCGGGATGAACAATTGCATTTAAAGCGAGACGCTTTTGTTCATTTGTAAATACCAGCGCTCCAAGCTTTTTTCGATCTATATCGCCATTTGAGAGCAGTATGTCTTCACCGAATTCGTCAATGATTTGCCGGTAGGCCGGCATCCCTTTTTCTACCGCTTGTTTTGCAATGATATCTGCATCTATAACTGTTATTCCTTTTTCAATCAGCATATTGGCTACCGTGCTTTTGCCGCTAGCTATTCCTCCCGTTAAACCAATGACTAAGGTCAAGAGATCCACTCCTTTTTACAATTTCCAGAGCCCAATCGTGATTAATAGAAGCCCCGGCAAAAACGCCATTTTATCGATCCATTTCCACTTAGACAGAAAATGGCCGGCATTGATTCCAATTGATACAAACAGCGAGCTCATGATTGCCACGGCGATGCTCATCACAATCGGTGAAAAACCGAGAATGGCTGCGCCTATACCTGCTCCAAAGGCATCAATCGATAAGGCAAATCCCAATAAGACCGCCTCAATTCCATTGATCACACCCGATTTGTCGATATCCGCACTCATGGGTTTTCTCAAAATATGAATCACAATTCCTAATGACCGAACCTCTAAATTAAGCAGTGTTTTTTCATGCAAGAGGTATTCTTTATCTTTTGCCGGTTTGAAGAATTGGTACAGAACCCACGCACCGATTCCAACCAATATCAAACCGCCAAGCTTCTCCGTCACATATACAGGAACAAACTTCGTGAGAAAGCTTCCGATCAGCATGGATATAAACATGACAGCACCGGAACAGCAGGCGATAACCAAAATCGCTTTAAACGGTATTTTCATTTTTCTCAATCCGTACGTAAATCCGACTGAAAAACTGTCCAAGCTGACAGCCAACGCCAGCAGCAGTATAGAAACCATTTGCATATCCGTTTCTTCCTTTCTGTTGGTGCTCTTGTATCAGATGTGAAATGCCCGGGATTCATCACAATCATATATATGGGAAAGTGAAAAATCCGTGTTTCGAAAATGGCATCCTCCATTACAGAGTTACTGATATATGCACCGACAGCTTGGACGATGAAGCATTATGCTACTTTTTTTTCTGGCACTTTGCGCAAAAATGCGTGCCTCTTCCTCCAACGACAATTTTCGAAATCATCGTTCCGCAATTTTTGCATGGCTCGTCTTTTTTTCCGTACACAAAATGCTGCAGCTGGAACATTCCGATTTCCCCTTGGGAGTTGATATATGAACGGACTGTGCTTCCGCCCGCATCAATCGCCTCCTGCAGAGTGTTTTTGATTTCAGCGTGAAGGGTTTTGATTGTTTTATCTGATAATTGATTTGCTTTTATCTCGGGATGAACACCCGCTCTGAAAAGAGCCTCATCCACATAAATGTTTCCTAGTCCAACTACCGTTTTTTGATCCAGTAGGGCAGTTTTGACAGCGCGGTTTGTTTTCGCAAGCCGTTCTTTTAAATACGCACTCGTAAATTCTTCTGCATCCGGCTCCGGCCCTAACTGAGAAAGCGGGAGCTCGCCCGCTTCTTCTCCCGGTTTAAATAAGTGCATGGTTCCAAATTTCCGCACATCCCTGTACCGGAGCTGGGTTCCATCCGTCATCGTGAATATGACATGCACGTGTTTATCGTCAGGCTCTTCGGCTTGATGAAGACCGTATTTTCCTTCCATTCGAAGGTGAGAAACCATAACATAATGATCTAAATGAAACAGCAAAAACTTTCCCCGTCTTCCGATGGACTGTATCGTTTCTCCTGCTAGTTTTCGCGCAAATTCCTCCGGTTCGGCAGGCCGTTTGATGATATTCGGCCATCTGATCTCTACCGATTTGATTGTTTTTCCCTTTACAAGCCCGGTCAGAGTGCGCCGGACCGTCTCAACCTCTGGTAATTCCGGCACATCCATCACTTCCTATCTCTGTTTATTTCGCATCGTACCAAGATGGGCCTGATGCAAAGTCCACCTTTAACGGCACATCTAATGCAAGCGCATGCTCCATCACTTCAGGAACAAGCTTTTCAAGAATTTCAATTTCTTCCTTTGGCGCCTCAAAAATCAATTCATCGTGTACTTGAAGCAGAAGCCTTGCTTTCAACTGTTTTTCTTTCAGCTTGGCAGCCATGTCAATCATGGCTTTTTTGATAATATCAGCGGCGCTTCCTTGAATCGGCGTATTCATGGCCGTCCGCTCCGCAAAACTTCGGATATTAAAGTTCCGGCTTGTCAGCTCAGGGATGTAGCGGCGGCGATGCATAAGGGTTGTTACGTATCCTTTTTGTTTCGCTTCCTGTACTGAATCTTCCATGTACGCTTTTACGCCTTGGAAGCTTTCCAGATAGCGGTCGATAAATGCTCCCGCTTCCTTCCGAGTAATGCCGAGGTTCTGTGACAGACCGTAATCGCTGATCCCGTAAACAATGCCAAAGTTGACCGCTTTCGCCTGGCGTCTCATCGCAGATGTCACTTCATCCTTAGCGACATGGAACACATCCATTGCCGTTTTCGTGTGAATATCCATATCATTTGTAAAAGCTTCGATCAGATTTTCATCCTTTGAAATATGGGCAAGCACCCGCAGCTCGATTTGTGAATAATCGGCTGCAAAAATGAGCCAGTCTTTTTCAGACGGCACAAAAGCTTGGCGAATTTTCCGGCCTTCCTCAAGCCTGATCGGAATGTTTTGCAGGTTCGGATCAGTCGAGCTGAGACGGCCAGTTTGCGTTAAGGCCTGGTTAAATCGCGTGTGCACTTTATGCGAATCCGGTCTCGTCACCTTTAAAAGCCCTTCGATATATGTTGATTGAAGCTTGCCAATTTGTCTGTACTGTAAAATATAGTCGACAATATCATGCTTGTCAGCCAGCTTTTCAAGCACATCGGCAGACGTAGAATAGCCTGTTTTCGTTTTCTTTACGACAGGAAGGCCGATCTTTTCAAATAAGATGACGCCTAGCTGTTTCGGAGAATTGATGTTAAACGGCTCTCCCGCAATCTCATGGATTTTTTCTTCATATTCCTTCAGCTTCGCACCCAGTTCTTCACCCATCCGTTTTAAACGGTCAACATCGACCTTGACGCCAGTTGATTCCATTTCGCCAAGAATAAGCGCAAGAGGCATTTCCAGCTCTTCAAACAGTTCAAGCTGGTCGTTGTTTTCCAGCTCCTGAACGAGCTTTTCCCGAAGGCTTTGAATTGCTAACGCTTTTCGGCCAAGGTGCTCAGACAGTACGTCTTCTGACGGCACTGCCCGTTTTGCTCCTTTTCCATAAACTGATTCATCACTTGAAACGATATGCAGGCCGTAATCCTTAGCCACACTCGCAACGTCGTCATATGAATTGCCCGGGTTGATGATATAAGCCGCAAGGAGCGTATCAAACTCGGCTCCTTTCAGCTCAATGCCCTGCCAGCGCAAAGCGACAACAGCCCGCTTGCTGTCGAAGACCCATTTCTTCTGCTCGTCATTTTCCACCCATTCTTTAAACACCTCAGACTCAACGGCAATGTCTTTCGGAATGAAATAAGCTCCCGTTTCATTTACGATCGAAAATCCGAGGATCGGCTCTTCATGATAATTATCGCCAATCTGTTCAACGACAAATGCGGATGGAGAAACCAATATATCGCTTGTCACGTCTGTGACTGTTTTGACATTAATGTCTTCCAACGATTGATCCTGTTCTGCTTCTGCACTGTCTTCTCCAAGCCGTTCAAGAAGCGTGTTGAAGCCAAGATCTTTAAAGATGGCAATGACCTGTTCACGATTAAAGCCTTGATATTCCAGGCCGGAAACAGATACCTCAATCGGAGCATCCGTCATAATTGTCGCAAGCTCCTTGCTCATCAATGCCTGATCCTTAAACTCCTCAAGCTTTTCCTTCAATTTCTTTCCGCTCACCTCGTCAATGGACTCCAGCAGCTTTTCAACGGAATCAAATTGTTTTAAAAGCTTAATCGCAGTCTTTTCTCCGACGCCGGGCACACCCGGAATATTATCTGAGGAATCGCCCATCAGACCCTTCATGTCAATGATTTGTTCAGGCGTAAGCCCATATTTCTCTTTGACATGCTCCGGTGTGTAAAATTCAACATCGGTAATTCCCTTTCTCGTAATGGCAACTGTCGTTTTGTCCGTTGCCAGCTGGGTTAAATCCTTATCCCCTGAGAAAACCTTTACTTCAAATCCGTCTTTTTCAGCCGATTTGGCCAGTGTGCCGATAATATCATCCGCTTCATATTGTTCCAGTTCATAGCGGCTGATCTGGTAGGCATCCAGCAGCTCGCGGATAAACGGCATTTGTTCGGAAAGCTCAGGCGGGGTTTTCTGTCTGCCGCCTTTATATTCTTTAAATGTGCCGTGACGAAATGTTGTTTTCCCGGCATCAAACGCAACCAGCATGTGCGTCGGTTTTTCATCCTCAAGCATTTTCATCAAAATCATCGCAAAGCCGTATACAGCATTCGTATGAACACCTTTATCATTGCTTAACAGCGGCAATGCAAAAAACGCCCGGTAAGCCAGACTGTTTCCGTCTACAAGCACTAATTTTTTTCGTTCCGTCATTCAATTTCCTCCTAAGAAGCCTCAGGCTTCCATTCATCTCTTACATAGTCATTAGCTCCTCTTATTTTAACAAAGTTCAATTTGAAAGGAAAATACGTGAACTATAAGAGAAGACACAAAAAAGGACGGGAACACAAATAGGTTCCCGCCGTCAAAATTGGCTCCTTGGATGAAGGGGTTCTACTACATCCTACCAGCATAGGTTTAACAGTGCATGAAGATATTGTTAAACCTTTGTAAACATTAGGCGGACTTTTCAGCGGCCCGTTTCAGCGTCACGGTAAAGACAGTTCCCCGTCCAGGCTCGCTTGTGACATCAATTTTCCCTTCATGAGCCTCTATTAAATGCTTGACAATCGCAAGGCCCAGCCCGGTTCCGCCCGAATTCCTGCTTCTGTCTTTATCTACGCGGTAAAAGCGTTCAAAGATGCGCGGAATTTCTTCTTTCTGAATTCCGATTCCAGAATCGGCAACCTCAATCTGAATGTCTTTTTCTCTGGGCTTTACATTGATAGCCACGGAGCCCCCCTCAGGCGTGTAGGTTAACGCATTGTTTACGAGATTAAGAAATACCTGTTTCAGCCTGTACGGGTCACCAGATACATATTGAGGGTCTTTCGGGACATTCAGGTGCAAGGAGATGCCTTTCTCATCCGCCTTATGCTTCAGAAGCGTTTCAATCTCAACAAGCATTTTGGCCGGCTCAAACGTTTCGATACTGAGCGTGAAATTTTGCTGCTCGATTTTTGAGAGATCGAGCAAATCCTGAACCAAAGACTGAAGCCTTTCGCTTTCCTTAAGAATAATAGAGAGAAATTCAGAAAGCGCCTCTTTGTCTTCCATCGCCCCATCCAATAACGTCTCCGTAAACCCTTTTATGGACGTAATCGGTGTTTTCAGCTCATGAGAAACATTGGCCACAAAATCCTTCCTCATCTGCTCTAATTTCTTCGTTTCCGTCATGTCATGGAAAACAAGCACAATTCCTTTCCATTCATCGTCCGGCCCCATAATCGGAACGCCGTCCACTTCAAAATAACGCCGTTCTATTTTGATCGGCAGTCTTAACAGCTTGCATTTCTTTGTCTCCGTCATAAAAATGTCTTCGACAAGCTGGATCACTTCTTCATGTTCAAATGCATCGTGATAAAGACGGCGCAGCATATGATTCGGATTGATATGAAACTGCTTGGCGTAAGATCTGTTTACGAGATTAATAAAGCCTCTTCCGTCGATCATAATCAGCCCGGAGCCAATGTTTTCAATGACTGTCAGCAGCCGATCCCGCTGCATTTCCTGCGTTCGCGTCATTTCCATCAGATCAATGGCAAGGCTGTTCATCGCATGTCCTAGCTTATCAGAACGCCTAATATAGCCGCCGTACGTCCGTGCATCGTAGTTGCCCTTAGAGAGTTCTGTGGCTACATTTGTCGCTGACTCAATTGACCTTTTATAACGTGAGGTCATGCTGGAATAAAAATAAACAATGACGATAAATGCGGTACAAAGACTGGCCGTCAGCATCCCCCACAATTCGCCTTTTAAGCCGTCGCTTTTTTCAGAGGCGGAAAGCAGCACATATCCTGTTTTTTCACCTTCGCTTCTAAGTGAAAGTCCGTAATAAAGCTTGTTATCTGTTGTTGACAGAATACCCTCATGGCCAGAAACAAGCGCCTGCACCTTTTGGGAATCAGCCGATCTCCCGTTTGACCCATACAGCACCTTGCCGTCTGTATCAATAACGGATGCGCTCACATCAAGCGCGCCGCCTGCATCTTTAATGATTTTCTCATTTGCTTGATTATTCAGATTGCCGGCATCAAGAAGCGAAGCCAAGTATTTTGCTTCTTTTTCAATGTGTTCCTCTGCTTTCCTTTGATCAGATGTTTCAAAAAGCTGCTGTAAAAACAGCCCGAGGACACAAAACACCAGAATCATACAGACAACGAATACAGAAAAAAGGCGCACACGGTATTTATTCATTCATTTTTGGCTCCTCCAGTTTATACCCCAATCCCCTAATCGTTTTAATGTAGATCGGTTTTTTGGTATTGTTTTCAATTTTGTCGCGAAGATGGCTGATGTGCACATCAACAATTCTCGTATCTCCGGCAAAATCATAATTCCAGACTGCGCTCAGCAGCAGGTCTCTTGTCAGAACTCTGCCTTTATGTCTGCCTAAATAGAGCAGCAGTTCGAATTCTTTCGGTGTCAGTTCAAGCTGACTTTCTTTAAAGTACGCTTCATAATGATCAGGCAGGATTTTCAGATCGCCGATTACGATCTGGCCTTCCATTTCATCGTTCTTCATCTCACTAGAGGGCGCAGCTATTTCCGAACGCCTTAAAATCGCTTTGACTCTCGCATTTACTTCCCTTGGACTGAACGGCTTGGTCATATAATCATCAGCACCGAGCTCCAGCCCTAATACTTTGTCGAATTCCTCATCCTTCGCTGTCAGCATTAAAATGGGAAACATCAGTTTTTGCTGTCTCAGCTGCTTGCATACTTCGATTCCGTCCAATTTTGGAAGCATCACATCAAGCACAATCAAATCAGGCTTCTCTGTTTCCGCTTTTTTGAGTGCTTCTTCCCCATCCGAGGCGGTAATGACATCATAGCCTGACCGTTCCAAATTGTACTGTAAAAGAGTAACAATAGATTCTTCATCATCCACAACTAAAATTTTCTTGTTCATGCTGTGCCTCCAGTATTATAATTCCCCGACATCCTATTTCTCTATTTTATGTCATCTTAACATGTTTCATGATTTTATTTTAGCGAAAGCAGGACATTCCGACAATTCGCCTTTTACATCATTTTTAAAAGAAATAAAGACGCTTATGATAACGCTTTCATTTATAGTAAAAAGAGAAAGGCTGTATTAAGCAAGCCTTTCTCTCTTTTTATTAGGATAATACTTTCATGACATTTTTGACAGATTCAACTGATTTATTCAGCTGCGCTCTTTCATAGTCTGTCAGTTCAAGTTCAATGATTTGCTCAAGACCGTTGCCGCCTACAATTGTAGGAACACCAAGATAGATGCCTTCATAGCCGTATTCCCCTTCAAGATAAGCAATTGTAGGAAGGACGCGGCGCTGATCCTTCAAGATCGCTTCGACCATTTCTGTCAGAGAAGCCGCAGGCGCATAATACGCGCTTCCGTTTCCAAGAAGATTCACGATTTCGCCTCCTCCTTTTCTAGTGCGCTCCACAATTGCGTCAATCCGTTCTTTCGGAATAAGAGTTTCAAGCGGGATACCGCCAGCATAAGAATAACGCACAAGCGGCACCATATCGTCACCGTGTCCGCCGAGTACGAAACCAGTCACATCTTTCACTGACAGGTTTAATTCCTCTGCCACAAATGTTCTGAATCTTGCCGTATCAAGCACACCGGACTGGCCGATTACACGCTCTTTAGGGAAGCCTGATTCTTTGTACACCGCGTATGTCATTGCATCAACAGGATTTGTCAGCACCACAATAATAGAGTCAGGAGAATATTTCACGATTTCCCGCGTAACGCTTCTCATAATCTTTTCGTTTGTAGAGACCAGATCATCTCTGCTCATACCAGGTTTTCTTGCGATACCGGCTGTAATGACAACAATGTCAGAGCCAGCTGTATCTTCGTAATTGGATGTTCCCGTAATTTTTGCGTCAAAGCCTTGAACCGGGCTTGCTTCAAGCATATCAAGCGCTTTTCCCTTTGTCGGGTTCTCCAATTGCGGAATGTCAACAAGAACAACGTCTGCCAGCTCTTTTTGAGCGATTAAAAATGCAGTTGTAGCTCCGGTAAAACCTGCTCCGATAACAGAAACTTTTTTACGAGTATTTCCCATGTCTCTCTTCTCCTTTATGGCTAGTTTTAGGCTTTTTCCTTGCTTAGTCCATGTTTTTGATCAGTTCTTCTCCGAACTCTGAACATTTCACTTCAGTCGCCCCGTCCATTAATCTAGCAAAATCGTAAGTTACGACTTTGGAAGCGATTGTTTTTTCCATAGATTTGATAACCAAATCAGCCGCTTCGTTCCATCCTAAATGCTCAAGAAGCAGAACGCCTGAAAGAATAACTGAAGATGGGTTTACTTTATCAAGGCCTGCATATTTAGGAGCCGTTCCGTGCGTCGCCTCGAAAATCGCATGTCCTGTTTCGTAGTTGATGTTCGCTCCAGGAGCAATGCCGATTCCGCCGACTTGCGCAGCAAGAGCATCAGAAATGTAATCTCCGTTCAAGTTCATTGTCGCAACGACATCAAACTCGTTTGGACGCGTTAAGATCTGCTGAAGGAAAATGTCAGCAATGCTGTCTTTGATAATGATTTTTCCTGCTGCTTCCGCTTCGCTTTGCGCTTTGTTGGCAGCGTCTTTTCCTTCTTCTTCAGCAATGCGGTCATATTGAGCCCATGTGAAGACTTTATCTCCGTATTCTTTTTCAGCAAGTTCATAGCCCCAGTTTTTGAAGGCGCCTTCTGTGAACTTCATGATGTTTCCTTTGTGAACAAGCGTTACAGATTTGCGGCCATGCTCGATCGCATAATCAATGGCAGCTCTGACCAAGCGGCTTGTTCCTTCTTCTGAAACAGGCTTAATGCCGATACCTGATGTCTCAGGGAAACGGATTTTGTTGACGTTTAACTCATTTTGAAGGAAGCTGATAAGCTTTTGCACTTCTTCAGAGCCTTTTGCATACTCGATGCCTGCGTAAATATCTTCTGTATTTTCACGGAAGATGACCATATCAGTATCTTCAGGGCGTTTTACCGGTGACGGCACTCCAGTAAAGTATCTTACAGGTCTTAAGCAGACGAATAGGTCAAGCTCTTGTCTGAGCGCTACGTTCAAAGAACGGATACCGCCGCCGACAGGTGTCGTTAACGGGCCTTTAATCGCGATGAAATATTCGCGGATCACATCTAATGTTTCAGCAGGGAGCCACTCACCTGTTTTATTATAAGCCTTTTCTCCAGCGTAAACTTCTTTCCATGTAATTTTCTTTTCGCCTTTGTATGCTTTTTCTACTGCTGCTTCCAAAACCTTCGAAGCCGCGTTCCAAATATCAGGACCGGTTCCGTCTCCTTCGATAAATGGGATAATCGGGTTGTTTGGTACGTTTAATACTCCGTTAGAGACTGTAATTTTTTCACCTTGTGCCACAATAAAAACCTCCCAGTATGTAATTCATATTTAGAAAACATTTTATTTTTCTTATATAGAAAATAAAATGATTTTTCCTAACATTCAATTTAAAGTGTAACCCAATTTTGATGTTCTGAACAAGAGGCTAACCTCATTGACGCAAGCCAGCCTCCAATGGTTCTTTAGGCTCTTTCTTCAATCGGAACGAATTTTTGTTTGTCAGGGCCTGTGTAATCTGCCCGCGGGCGGATCAGACGGTTGTTGTCATACTGCTCAAGAATATGAGCGAGCCAGCCGGACATTCTGCTTACAGCAAAAATCGGTGTAAACAAATCATGGTCAATACCGAGGCTGTGATATACAGAAGCCGAATAGAAATCAACGTTAGGCGGAAGCTTTTTCTCTGATGTGACGATGTCTTCTATACGAATGGACATCTCATACCATTTGCTTTCGCCTGTCAGGTTGGTCAGGCGCTTGCTCATTTCTTTCAGATGCTTCGCGCGCGGATCACCATGCTTATACACACGGTGGCCGAATCCCATGATTTTTTCTTTCTTTTCAAGTTTAGCGCGGATGTACGGCTCAGCGTTTTCCACTTCACCGATTTCTGTCAGCATTTTCATAACGCCTTCATTCGCTCCGCCGTGAAGAGGCCCTTTCAGCGCGCCGATTGCTGCAGTAATGCCTGAATAGATGTCAGAAAGTGTTGCGACGCAGACCCTCGCTGTGAACGTTGACGCGTTCAGCTCATGGTCAGCATGTAAAATCAATGCTTTGTTGAAGGCTTCAACCTCAATTGGTGAAGGCTCTTCACCGTTTAATGTGTAAAGAAAATTCTCCGCAATACCGTAATCTTCTCTCGGTTCAACAGGCTCAAGACCCTTGCGAATTCTGGAAAACGCTGCAACCAGGCCAGGCACCTTTGCCTGAAGGCGGATCGCCTTTCTGTAGTTGGCTTCCGGGTTCATGGTATCAGCCTCGCTGTCAAGCAGGCCTAGTAATGAAATTGCTGTCCGAAGAGCAGCCATGGGATGAACATTTTCGAGGGAATAAGATTTGAAGTGCTCAATAATTTCTTGCGGAACGGCAGCTTCCTTTGCAAGCTGCTGCTTTAACTCTTCAAGCTCTTTTTTGTTTGGCAGCCTTAGATGCCAAAGCAAGTAGATGATTTCTTCAAAACTTGCATTCTCTGTCAAATCATCGATATCATACCCCACATATGTAAGGGTATCATCAATAATAGAACTAACAGATGATGTTGTTGCTACAACCCCTTCAAGACCGCGTGTCGCTGTCATATATAACATCTCCTTTTCAATAAATTTCCCCTTTAAGAGTGTTGTAAAAACATGAGGCTTACTTAAAAAGCACGATGCAAGTATTTCTCTCCCCCAAAAAGAAAATGCTTACATTTTACTGGCTGCTGGAACTAAAACCCTTTGCTTATGAAAGAACATAACAAATTCTTATAAGCTTATTTAAGTTTAAGCCTATTCTCATTATAAACAATAATCAGACATTTGTTAAATGTTTACCTATAATTTTTTTTTTCATTCTGTGATTTCCCCGAAAAAACGCCTTTATTTGCGGGTTTTTGCATACAAAAAAAAGCGGCTTTAAGGCCGCTTTTTGTTATGAAGTGAACAGTTTTACGATCTGCATGGCTAAATAAGCAATCCCCGCTCCGATCAGCGGTCCCACCGCAACTCCTCCAAAAAGCGTGACTGCAAGAATGGTCCCGATCACGAGAGCAGTTGTAATATGCGGATCATTTTCAAGCAGGGTCAGGCCGTTTTTTGCAATCAGGGCCACTGCGATTCCCGCTCCAAGAGCGATCCATGCGTAGGAAGACCGCATTGCTTCTCCAAGCTGCTTAAATCCGATTTCTCCCGTGGCAATCGGGACAAGAACGGCGATGGTAATAATGGTCACACCCCAGTTAATGCCTTTTGACTGGATGGTCGGAAATAATTTCTGATCAAGCCCTAGGATTTTGATGATCAAAAGGACGGATACAGCAAAGAGCAATGATTGGTTTTTTGCGATAAGTGCGATAGCCAAGAGTAAAATTAAAAATAAATTCGCTTGTGTAAACACATGCCATCCCTCCTTTAAGATGAATGTATTCATATTCAGCAACAGCGTGAATACATATAAAAAATAGGACATGCTGACGAGAGGAGGACCGTTTTCGTGAATCAATCTTATATCACTATTTTTTTCAGAACCCTCTTTGTCATATCAATGACCGCAGGGTCGATAGCTGCGGCCTATTATTCGTTTCCGTTAACTTATCCGTTCCTGATCGCCCTTATTCTTTCATCGGTGATTCATCCTGTTGTCGATTATTTGGACAAAGTGACAGGATTCCCCCGAACGATAAATGTTCTGGGCGTTCTTGCTTTTTTTCTGCTCGCAGCCTTCGGCGTGCTCACCATTCTGGTAGCCGAAATCGTAACGGGAACAGCCTATCTAGCAAAAACGCTGCCTCCGCATATCAGCACGTTTATTTCATATTGCGAAAAATTGTTTACCACTCATATTCAGCCGCTCTATAACGAGTTAACTCTTTTGTTTCAAGAATTGGAAACGAACCAGCAGGCTTCCATCGTCACTCATATCCAGACACTCGGTGATTCGGCCGCTAAAAATGCCGGGCTCCTGCTGTCCCACATTCTAGAGATGATCCCGAGATTTTTCGCTCTTCTTCCCAATACGGCGGCGGTTCTGATTTTTTCTCTTCTGGCAACCTTTTTTATGACAAAGGATTGGCATAAGCTGAAAGCCATGCTTGTTTTAATTCTGCCGGATCGTGTGACAGCTAACAGCAAAGCAATCAGCAGCGAATTAAAAAAAGCAATGACTGGTTTTATCAAAGCACAAGCCGTCCTCGTTTTCATCACGATGGTGATTGTATTTATCGGCCTTTCTCTCTTAAAGGTTGAACACGCCGCAACAATTGCTTTTTTAATCGGGCTTGTAGATCTTCTCCCTTACTTAGGTGCCGGCTCAGTATTTGTGCCCTGGATTTTGTATTTATCGATTACGGGCCAGCTGCCCCAAGCGATCGGAATTGGTATCCTGTACCTCGTCGTTCTTATTCAGCGGCAGCTGACAGAGCCCAAGATACTAAGTAAATCTATCGGGATCGATCCGCTGGCAACGCTCATCGCCCTGTTTGCCGGCTTTAAATTATTCGGGTTTTTAGGACTGATTGCGGGACCGGCTGTACTCGTCATCATCCAAGCTTTCATCACAACAGGCGCATTAAAAGAAATATGGTCCTATATCACCGTTCAGCAAAAATAAAACGGCAGCCGTTTTTTTCATGGCTGCCGTTTTTTATTTGATGATGATCCGCTTATTCTTCGACATTCCTCTCAGCCATTTGAACAGAATCGGCTTACACCAGCCGCGGGTAAACGGGATAAGAAGACAGGCGCCGGCCAAATCTGATAAAAAGCCCGGAAGCATCAGCAATAGACCGCCAATGAAAATGCACAGACCGTCAGCAATCGCTTCCCCCGGCATTTTGCCATATTGAAGATCACGCTGAACCTTATAATACACTTCGGTTCCTTGTTTTTTTGCAGCTGCTGCGCCGATAATGCCCGTCAGAATCATGAATAGAACTGTCGGTAAAATGCCAATCAGCTTGCCTAAAAATAGGAATATGCCGATTTCTATTGCCGGAAACACAATAAAAAGCAAAAACAAAAATCTCATATCCAAGCCCCCCACACGTGTAACACGTTCTGTTCAACAAAAGGCATGATAAAGAGAAAAGGAAGGGATTCCCCTTCCGTTTTCACCTGTAATTAAAGAACGCTCGCACGGCCTTGATAGACTGCACCTCTGGAAGCGTCAACTGTAATATCCTGGCCATCTGTCAAAATAGATGTCGCATTTTCCAGACCCACGATAACCGGGATGCCAAGGCTTAATCCGACTACCGCCGCATGGCTAGTCAAACCGCCTTCTTCTGTAATAAGAGCAGACGCTTTTTCAAGGGATGTAATCATATCACGGTCAGTGCTTTTGGTAACAAGTACCGCACCGTCAGTCATTTTTTGCTCAGCTTCTTTTGCATTTTGTGCAACGACAACCGGACCGTAAGCTGATTTGCGTCCAATGCCTTGGCCTTTAGCGATGATATCGCCGACAGTATGAACCTTCATTAAATTCGTAGTGCCGGACTCACCGACAGTGCCTGCTGTAATAACGATAAGATCGCCGTGTTTTACAATTCCGCTGTTCAATGATTTTTGGACAGCATCCTCAAGCATCTCATCTGTTGAGCTCGCATTTTGGCCGCTTTCCGCGAATACGCCAGATACGAGGGCAAGCTTTCTGGAAATAGAGTCATTTACAGTAACCGCAACAATCGGAGCCTGCGGACGGTATTTTGCAATCATACGTGCTGTATGGCCGCTTTCTGTCGGCGTTACGATCGCAGCAGCATTCAGGTTAATCGCCGTATGCGCGACAGATTGTCCAATTGCGTCTGTAATTGTCATGCCCACTTGATCTCTGCGTTTTGAGAGAATTTCTTTATAATTTAAAGCTTCTTCAGAACGGGACGCGATGTTATGCATTGTTTGAACTGCTTCAACCGGATAGCTTCCGGCAGCAGTTTCACCAGATAGCATGATCGCATCTGTTCCGTCGAAGATCGCGTTTGCAACGTCACTTGCTTCCGCACGAGTCGGACGCGGGTTGCGCTGCATGCTGTCAAGCATTTGTGTCGCTGTAATAACAGGTTTGCCCAGCGCGTTGCATTTTTTGATCAGTTCTTTTTGCACAAGCGGCACTTCTTCAGCTGGAATTTCCACACCTAAGTCTCCGCGTGCAACCATTAAGCCGTCAGACACTTCGAGAATCGCATCGATGTTGTCAACGCCCTCTTGGTTTTCGATTTTAGGGATGATTTGAATATCCTGAGCGTTATGCTCTTCAAGAAGCTCACGGATTTCGAGCACATCCGTAGAACGTCGAATGAAAGATGGTGCGATGAAGTCTACTCCTTGCTCAATACCGAAAACGATATCTCGCGCATCCTTTTCAGTAATACCCGGAAGATTGACACTTACGCCCGGTACGTTAACACCTTTTTTATTTTTGAGTGTTCCGTTGTTTAATACTTTTGTTTTGATTTCGCGTTTAGCGGCATCTACATCAAGTACCTCAAGACCGATAAGGCCGTCATCTAACAGAATCGTTGAACCTTGTTCAACGTCATGGACTAAACCTTCATATGTCACTGAAATTTTATCTGTTGTTCCTACAACCTCGTCCATTGAAATAATGAGCTCTTTGCCTGTTTCAAGCTCAATACCGCCATTTTCCATTGTATGTGTGCGGATTTCAGGACCTTTTGTATCAAGCAGAATTCCAACGTTCTTGCCAAGTTTTTTGCTTGCTTCGCGGATATTTTTAATTCTTGCACCGTGCTCCTCAAAATCTCCGTGAGAAAAGTTTAATCGAGCCACGTTCATTCCTGACTCCATTAATTTCGTAAGCATTTCAATACTTTCACTTGCCGGACCGATGGTACAAACAATTTTAGTTTTTCTCATTTGGTTCACTTCCTTCTGAAATCTTCAGCCTTCAGCTGTACATTAGATAGACAGTTCTTTTGAAAGCTGATACATGTTTTGCTCAACTGTGTGTTTTGTCTCAAGTATTTCTATAATATCATGGTCTACAAGCTTATTGTTTTGTATACCTACACAGCGTCCGCCTTTTCCTTCAAGCAGCAGTTCAACTGCATATGCGCCGAGACGGCTTGCTAACACACGGTCAGCAGCACTCGGAGAACCTCCGCGCTGGATATGGCCCAATACAGATACCCTAGTTTCAAGATTTGTTTCTTCTTCAATGCGTTTCCCGAATTCAACACCGCTGCCTACACCTTCGGCAACAATAATAATACTGTGCTTCTTGCCGCGTTCGTGGCCGCGTTTTAAGCGGGCAATGATTTCGTGCATGTCATAGTCTGCCTCAGGGATTAAGATCGATTCCGCGCCCCCTGCAAGACCGGCCCACAATGCGATATCGCCGGCATGACGGCCCATTACTTCGATTACATATGTACGTTCATGAGAAGTCGCTGTATCGCGAATCTTATCAATTGCGTCAATTACTGTATTTAAAGCTGTATCGAAACCGATTGTAAAATCAGTGCCCGGAATGTCATTATCAATTGTACCCGGTACACCTACACATGGAAACCCGTGTTCCGTTAATTTTTTCGCACCCATATAGGAACCGTCTCCGCCGATAACAACAAGGCCTTCAATACCAAGCTTCTTCAAGTTTTCTATCCCTTTTTCACGGCCTTCAACTGTTTTGAATTCAGGACATCTTGCCGTATAAAGCTTAGTTCCTCCACGATGTATAATATCGCCTACTGATCCAAGTTCAAGCTTTTCAATCTTTCCGCTGATCAATCCCGCGTATCCGTTGTAAATACCGTAAACTTCAACGTCATGATAGATCGCTTTTCTGACTACTGCGCGAACTGCTGCGTTCATTCCCGGGGAATCCCCGCCGCTCGTTAATACCCCTATACGTTTCATTCTCCATTCACCTCAGCAACATATATGATTAAACATAACATGATCATTGCCCTAAAAACAATGAAAAGGGATCTCCATCCTCCCTATGAAACCTTACCTATTATACAATTAAATAAATTGTTTTTAAATAAAATTTAAGGAATGTCACAAAAAATAAACGTGAGCCAAAGGCTTCACGTTTATTTAGTTTACCCCGATATATTGATCTTCAACCGAGACTTTGCCAATTGCTTTATATTTTTCATAGCGCTGCTGAACTAATTCTTCTTCGCTCAGCTTCAGTAAAGTTTTTAACGATTGTTTAAGGGTTTCGTCCATATAGCTTGCCTGCAGCTTCACATCATGGTGCGCTCCGCCTTTTACTTCTTTAATCATATGATCTATAATACCTAATTCTTTTAAATCCGGCGCAGTGATTTTCATTGTTTCTGCTGCTTTTTTAGCAAGACTGGAGTCCTTCCATAAAAGTGCCGCGGCACCTTCCGGAGAAATAACAGAATAAGTAGAGTTTTCCAGCATATGCAAGTGATTGCCCACACCCAGACCAAGGGCTCCGCCGCTTCCGCCTTCACCAATGACGATGCAGATAACAGGCACTCGAAGGCCGGCCATCTCAAACAGGTTTTTGGCAATAGCTTCACTTTGTCCTCTTTCTTCAGCTGCTCGTCCAGGGTATGCCCCCTTCGTATCAATAAAACAGATAATTGGTCTGTTAAATTTGTCAGCCTGTTTCATCAGACGAAGCGCTTTTCTGTAGCCTTCTGGATGCGGCATCCCAAAATTGCGGACTAGGTTTTCCTTCGTGTCTTTGCCGCGCTGATGCCCGATTACCGTTACAGGGAGGCCGTGGAACTTCGCAATCCCGCCGACAATGGCTTCATCGTCCCCGTACGCTCTGTCTCCGTGACATTCAAAAAAGTCGGTAAACAGGTGTTCGATATAATCAAGAGTTGTCGGACGGTCCGCCAGACGCGCGATTTGAACCCGGTCCCACGGCTTCAAATTTTTGTAAATATCATCCTGAAGCTTAGCGAGACGGTCTTCGAGCCGTTCGATTTCCGCACTTAGATCCATATCGGAATCTTGGGTGAATTTTTTTAGTTCGGCGATTTTGGTTTGCAGTTCAATCACCGGTTTTTCAAATTCTAATCTTGGAGCCACTCAATGTCACCTCCTGTTTGATGCATATCCAGCAGATTTTCTAACGTTTTTTTCATATCGTCGCGATGAATAACCGCATCAAGCTGTCCATGTTTTAATAAAAACTCAGCCGTTTGGAAGTCCTCAGGCAGTTTTTCTCCTATTGTCTGTTCAATAATCCGTCTTCCAGCAAAACCGATCAGCGCGCCAGGCTCAGCGAAATTGTAATCGCCAAGGGATGCAAAGCTTGCTGATACGCCCCCGGTAGTCGGATGCGTCATTACTGAAATAATAAGACCCTGTTCTTCACTGAACAGTTTTAACGCAGAGCTTGTCTTTGCCATCTGCATCAAACTTAATACGCCTTCCTGCATTCTAGCACCGCCTGAAGCCGTAAAAATAATAAACGGAACTTTATCAGCTTTTGCTTTTTCAATCGCAAGCGTGATTTTTTCACCGACGACTGAACCCATGCTGCCCATTCTGAATGAAGAGTCCATGACGGCGACAACAGCCGGGTGTCCGCCGATGGTGCCCTTGCCTGTCACAACAGCCTCGTTTAAGGATGTTTTCTCGCGATCTTTTTCAAGCTTTTCCAGATATCCCGGGAAACCAAGCGGATTTTCCGAGAGCATTCCCTGATTAAATTCCTCAAAGGATTGTTCATCCATCAAGCTTTCGATACGCTGTTTTGCGTTCATTGGGAAATGATAATCGCAGTTCATGCATACCCGCATATTTTTATCCAACTCTTTAGTGAGCATGATTTTTTTACACTTAGGACATTTTGTCATAATGCCTTCCGGAACATCGTGCTTCGCTTGATCAGACGGTACGGAAGCATACTTTTTCTTTTTCGTGAATATATCCTTTAACAAATGATTACCTCCCTTTTGTGAAGGGTTCTCTTCACCGCATGTCATCAAACAGATAGACTTGCTAATAACTTTACCGAAACTATTGTACTTTTTTTGTCAAACGCTGTCATCCTCAATTCGACAACTTTTTATTCGATGACGTGCTCGGAAAGGCTTGTATGAAATCAGATAAGGTGTTGAAACGACAAGGTTGACAGCGTATTCAAAAATAATGTTAAACCCGGCTGAAATTTTTTTAAGGCTAACCCCCTAAAAAAATTTCAGCCGTCAGTTTAACTTGAGAACAGCGCGTCGGTCTCCGCCAACGCGCTGCCATTTTTGGAATGAATTAAAATTATTCACCAATAATCGTAAGTTTTCTTGTTTTTTCTGCGACTTCCTCAGGGTCAACAGTGATTCTTGCAACACCTGTTTCCATCGCAGCTTTTGCCACAGCCTTCGCAACAGCAGGCGCAACACGTTTATCAAACGGTGCAGGGATGACATAGTCTGCGCTAAGCTCATCTTCTGAAACCAGTGAAGCAATGGCTTCAACCGCTGCGATTTTCATTTCCTCGTTAATATGAGTGGCACGCACATCAAGCGCTCCGCGGAAAATACCTGGGAATGCAAGAACATTGTTTACTTGGTTCGGGAAGTCAGAACGGCCAGTTCCGATAACGCTTGCTCCGGCTTCACGCGCATCTTCCGGCATGATTTCCGGATTTGGATTTGCCATTGCAAAGATAATTGGATCTTTTGCCATGCTTTGAACCATTTCTTTTGTTAACGCGCCTGCTACAGAGACACCGATAAATACGTCAGCATCAACGATGACATCTTTCAGAGAACCGTCTTTGCGATCTTGGTTCGTGAACTTCGCCACTTCATTTTTGACATCGTTCATGCCGTTCGGGCGCCCTTCATAAATGGCCCCTTTGGAATCGCACATCACAATGTCGCGAACGCCATAATGATGAAGAAGCTTGATAATCGCAATGCCAGCCGCACCCGCGCCGTTTGCGACAACTTTAATGGATGACATGGATTTTCCAGACAGTTTCAGCGCGTTCACAAGACCTGCTACGGTTACAATGGCAGTACCGTGCTGATCATCATGGAAAACCGGGATGTTTGTTTCTTTTTTGAGGCGCTCTTCAATGATAAAGCAATTTGGCGCTGCAATATCTTCAAGGTTGACGCCGCCAAATGTCGGTTCCAGCAATTTTACAGTTTCAACGATTTTATCAACATCGTTTGTGTTTAAAGCAATCGGGAACGCATCTACGCCCGCAAAGCTTTTGAAAAGAACTGCTTTCCCTTCCATAACAGGAAGCGCCGCTTCAGGGCCGATGTTTCCAAGGCCAAGCACAGCTGTACCGTCAGTTACAACTGCTACCATGTTCCCCTTCATTGTATAATCATATACTTTGTTAATGTCTTCATGAATATCCTTACACGGTTCTGCAACACCCGGAGAATACGCGAGGCTTAAATCTTTCGCATTTCTGACCTCTACTTTTGATTTAGACTCCAGTTTCCCCTGGTTGACTTTATGCAGGTGTAATGCTTCTTCTCTTAATGACATTCTCCTAAACACTCCTTATGGATATTTTTTGATTCGTATACTGCTGCGTTGATTGCTGCATTCTGCGGAGTAAATCTATCTGAATATTTAAACAGGATCACATAATTGCTCCAATTGTATAACAAAAAGCGAATCGTTACCACTGTTTTAAAACGACGTTTTTTTGACCCAACAGCTCTTTTAAGCGATATAACACCTGGTGATCTGCATTGATATGGAACGACTCAGGTAGCTTAATCGTCTGTTTTTGCCTTTCATAATAGAGATAAACGCCTGTTTCCCCTTTATGCTCCAGCAAAATGCGCTTAATCTTTGCCAGGATCTCCTGGCTGTGCTGACTGCTTTCTATTTTTATATAAACCGATGGCGCTTTTTCTGCATCCATATCTTCTAATAATTCTGCCCGGGACATGATGAATTGGATCTTATCTTGTCTAACTTCACATTTCCCCGCAGTGAACAAAAGAGCGCCTTCTCTTAAAACGGGAGAAAGCTGTCTGAATTGTTCAGGGAAGACTACGGCTTCTATCTCGCCGGTTTCATCACTGAGCGTTAAAAACGCCATGTTTTGACCTGTTTTCGTCCGAATCGTTTTGATCTTCGACAGCAGAACGCCTAGTGAAAGCTGCCTTTTGACTGCCCGCTGAGCCTGCAGAATAGAGACTGCTCCTTGCGCAGTGAGCTGTTTTCGGAAGGCGGAGAGGGGATGATTTGAAAAATAAATGCCAAGCGTTTCCTTTTCAAACGCAAGTAAATCCACCAGAGGAAGCTCCTCCGTCTCCACATACTTCGGCTTAATTGAAAACGATTCATCTAAAAACAATCCCATTTGGTCATCGTCCGCGGCGAATAGCTCAGCATGTTCCAAAGCAACATCAATGGATGCGAGCAGCGTGGCCCGGTTTTGGCCGAATTCGTCCATCGCACCAGAAAAGATAAGTGCTTCAAGCATTTTGCGATTAACGCTTTTTGACGGCACGCGAAAGCAGAAATCGAAAAGATCTTCAAATGGTTTCTCTTTTCTTGCTTTATATATATCTTTGACTGCTGAGACGCCTACACTTTTTATCGCGCGGAGGCTGTATCTGACAGATCCGTTTTCAACTGTAAACGGAAAACTGCTTTTATTCACTGACGGAGGAAGGATACGAATCCCGCTCCCCTTTGCTTCGTAAAGATATTGAGAGATTTTATCCTCATTGCCAATGACGCTTGTCAGCAATCCGCACATAAAATATAACGGATAATGAGCTTTCAAATACGCAAGCTGGCACCCGATCATGCTGTATGCCACCGCATGGCTTCTGTTAAAGCCATAGTTTGCGAATTTGACGATTAAATCGTAGACCTCATTTGCAGTGTCTACAGAATACTCCTTTTTTAAGCACCCTTCAACAAAATGGCTTCGCTCTCTGTCCAGGATTTCTTTTTTCTTTTTGCTGACCGCCCTTCTCAATAGGTCCGCTTCGCCTAAAGAAAACCCCGCCATACGGGAAGCAATCATCATAATTTGTTCCTGATACACAATGACGCCATATGTATCTTCCAAAATGCTCCTTAAATCTTCATGAGGATAGTGAACAGGCGCCCGGCCGTGTTTACGGTCGATAAATAACGGAATATTTTCCATCGGACCCGGCCGGTACAGTGCATTGACCGCCACAATATCTTCTAGGCCCGAAGGTTTCAGCCGTTTCAAGACGCTTCTCATCCCTGCAGATTCAAGCTGGAAAATGCCTGTCGTATCCCCTTTTGACAGCAAGGAGAACGTTTTGTCATCGCTGTAGGAAATACTTGAAAGATCTATTTTAATATTTTCTTCTTTTTCAATCATTGAAGTGATGGATTCAATAAGTGTCAGATTCCTCAAACCTAAGAAATCCATTTTTAAAAGGCCCAAGTCTTCAAGATGGTCCATCGCGTATTGCGTTAAATAGATCCCTTCATGCCCTTCTTGAAGCGGAACAACATCTGTTAACGGTTCTTCACTCAGGACAACGCCCGCTGCGTGGGTTGATGCATGCCTTGGCAGCCCTTCTATTTTCCGGGCAATTGAATAGACTTGCTGAAGCAGGCTTGACTCCCGAAGCCGCTTATCCAGCTGCGGTGACTGCTGTCTCGCTTCATCCAGCGTCATTCCCGGTCTTGAAGGAATGAGTTTTGCAAGCTGATCTGCCTCCTTCGGGCTGACGCCGAATACTCTGCCGACGTCCCGGAGCGCCGCCTTTGCCGCAAGTGTTCCAAAGGTGATAATCTGTGCGACGTGCATTGCACCGTATTTCTGCTGAACATATTGAATGACTTCATCCCTTCTAGTATCGGGAAAGTCAATATCAATATCCGGCATGCTGACGCGTTCGGGATTTAAAAATCTTTCAAACAGAAGGTGATGCTTAATCGGGTCAACATCTGTGATATACAGCACATATGCCACAAGAGAACCTGCCGCAGAACCCCTTCCCGGTCCTGTAACAATCCCTTTTTCATGGGCGTGCTTCATAAAATCCCACACGATCAGAAAGTAATCGCTGAACTTCATCCGCTTGATGACATCAAGCTCATATTGAAGACGGCGAAGGTATCGTTCATCAGGCTTGCCGAAACGGCTGCGGAGTCCCTCCATACAGATATCCGTTAAATAATCATCAGCGGACGTTCCGTCTGGGGTCGGAAAAGACGGTAGACGGGTCTGCCCGAGACTGACGTCAACCCGGCATTGTTCCGCGATCTCTACAGAAGCTTGCAGTGCCTCGGGATGCTCTCGATAAATGTTTTGCATTTCTTCGAGTGGTTTCAAATCTAGATCAGGCAAATCTTCAGCGGGTGCATCCGTCAGTTTTTCCGCCGCTTTAATCGCTTTCAAACAACGGTAGGCAGCCTTATCTTCCTTCCTTATGTAATGCACATCGCCTGTGGCCGTAACAGGGATACCCGTTTCTTCTGATAGCTTTAGAATCTGCGCAGACAAGACTTGATTCCCTTTAAAAGGCTGATAGGAGAAATAAAAAGCTCCCTTTCCGAATATAGACTGAAATTCCAGCGAGGCTTGAGCAGCCTGTTCGAACAGCCCTCCTTCAAGAAGCGTTTCAATATATCCTTTTTCGCCGGGCGTTATTGCGATAATCCCTTCTCGATAACTGTGAAGCCATTTCGGCTTCAGTCCGCCTTTTGATTTAGATTGCAGAACGCTGCTGATTTTCAGCAGGTTTTGATAGCCTGTATTTGATTTTGCCAGCAGGACGAGCGGGTATGCTTCAAGCTCGCTGTCATCTGTAAAAACAGAAGCCGTCAAACCGATTATTGGGTTGATCCCTCTCGCCTTGCAAGCTTTATAAAATTGAATAGCTCCGTACATGACATGATCATCTGTCAGCGCCAAAGACGCATATCCGAGCCTGTCAGCTTCACTGACGAGCTCTTCCACAGCCGCGGCGCTGTTTAGCAGGCTATACCCGCTATGCACTTGCAGGTGAACAAAAGACATGCTATCACCTCTTTCTCATTACGATTCATTTCTTCCCTCATTATAAGGCCGGTTTCCAAAAGAAACAAATGTTCTTTTTTGACTCATCATCATACTTGTCCTGAAAGCTCAATATGATATAAAAGGTGAGGTGATAAAGATGGATCAGGAAGCAGGATTTATGGTGAATTTTATCAATAGCTACTTCATTGCGTTAGGGGTGCTGATCGGGGGCGCACTCATTGGGGGGCTCGGAGCATACTTGGCAGGCGAACCCCCGCTTACAGCCATTACAAAGCTTGCCAACCGGTTAAAAATATGGGCGCTTGTCGCAGCTATCGGAGGCACCTTTGATGCGGTATACAGCTTTGAACGCGGCATACTCGAAGGCAATACGAGAGATATCTTTAAACAGCTTCTTTTAATTATTTCGGCCATGGGAGGCGCGCAAAGCGGCTGGCTTATTATATCATGGCTGACCCAGGAGCATCTTTCTTCATGAGGGTCCCCCAGCATTACAAAAAACCGGGATGGCAGCGTTTTTTCGCGGGAATGATGTGCGGGGCCGTAATCAGCTGGTTCTTTTTCCTGTTTACTTACGGAACATTCCAAGAGGAGCAGGTCAGCCTCATCGAAAAGCAAAAAGAGCATGTAAAAGACTTGAACAATCAAATTTCGATCTATCAGGAAGACCTCCATAAACTGAATGAAGATAATAAAAGAAAACTGCTGATTCAAAGCGTCAGCGTCAAATTGCTGAATGGGGATAAATATAAAATATCACAGCCGGATAAAACGAAATTCGAGGAGCATGTAAAGGATGATATTTCAGAGGTGATTACAAAAGACATAGAGAGCGTCTATCAAACAAAGGATCTCTTGAAGCGGACAATTGAAAATAAAGTCTATATGATCAATGAAAAAAAATACGAGGCAACCGTCAGAGAATTGATTATTTATACGAGGCTGACAGTGGAACTTGAAATATCTTTCGCCACATAATTATGGATTTTTTTTAAATTCTCCAAACTTCTGTCGCTTTTTCCCATTCTTTTTTATAAACTATATGTGAGGCTTAATGGCGAAAGGAAGGAGGAAGGGAAATGGAGGTTTACAGTGACCGTCAGTTAGCAAAAGATCAAGCAGCCCGTCTCAGACAAGGTTTTTCTGCGTATGCCGAAACAAACTCACTCGCTTCCCTCATCAAAAAAGAACTTCAATCACACAATCTCCAAGTCTACGAGGACCTTACTGATTTCGGCTGCTGGTTCATCCCCGTCACAGATGAACACTAAGAGAGAGGGTCTCCCCTCTACTCGTGTTCTTTACATAATGTTTCCAGATCAGCTAAAATACGATCAGCTTCATCCCAGCTGTAAATAGAGGCGCCTGAAGCTAACGGATGCCCTCCGCCGTTATATTTCCGGGCAAGTCCGTTAATGACAGGCCCCTTCGAACGGAATCTGACTCTGATTTGATCGTCTTCTTCTACGAAAAACACCCAGGCGCGAATACCTGAGATATTGCCGAGCGTCCCGACAAGCTGCGACGCTTCAGAAGCCGTTGTGCCGAATTTTTCAAGCGTATCCTTTTTGATGAAAACAGAAGCCGCCCCGTTTTCGGACAAAGACACATTTTGAAAGATAAAGCCGTTAAGCTTCACCACATTCAGTTTTGTTTCATACAATTGATTAAATAACTCTGAGGAAGAGAATGGATACTGAATGAGCTCGCCTGCATATTTTAATGTTTTTTCAGTGGTATTCGGAAATAAAAAGCGTCCGGTATCTCCAACAATGCCGGCGTAGATCAGCTCTGCCGCTTTCGTATTCAGCTTCCAGCCGTGCTCTTTTCCTTCTAAATACAGCTCGTAAATCATTTCACTTACTGAGCTGGCGCTTGTATCGACCCAGAGAAGGTCACCGTATGGATCTTCGTTCGGATGGTGGTCGATTTTCATTAGTTTGGCGCCTGAAGGATAACGCTGATCATCGATTCTTTCCTGATTTGCCGTATCGCAGACAATGACAAGTGCGCCTTCATATGTTTCATTGTCCACCTCATCAAGGGAATATAAGAAAGAGAGGGACGGTTCAGGCGTGCCGACCGCAAAAATATTTTTTTCAGGATATGTTTCACGCAGGATTTCCGTAAGCCCGCACTGTGATCCGTAGGCATCCGGATCAGGACGCACATGTCTATGTAAGATAATCGTGTCATATAATGATATGGTTCTGATCAATTCTGTTTTCATTTGATACTCCTTTATTGTTTTTATTCATTAAATCACATTCTCTGCCGACGGAAAAGAAAAATAACGTCAAAACCAAGCCCGTTTTTGTATAAAATGGGTTTGTAAACTTTTACGATGGAGGATTTCATTTATGCTGGTTCTTGTTTTTTTGATTGGGCTTTCAGCCTGCTTTTATGTGTACTATAAAGTAAAAGGCGTACGGGCAAAGCCATCTTTGGCAAAAGAAATATGTTCAGCAAAATCAAGCATGGCCTTAGGGTCACTAGTCCTGTTCTACGGGCTCAACCAAATGATATTATTCCATTCAGTATTAACGTTAGTAATCGGCGGTATCTTTATCGTCATAGGAGCAGGAAGCGCTTGGGCAGGTTATAAAGCCTTCAGGCATTACAATCCCCTTCACGCCAAAGAAGCTGAAAGAGATCACGCGTAAGGGGCGCCTGAACGTCCCTTAGCTTCTTTCCATCAGCTGAACCATCAGCATCGCTTTAGACACGATATGACCTTGGCTGTGCACTTCCACTTCCATTTTCCCGAACTTTCTGCCGGCCTCCAAGATGCGAGGTTTGACTTCGATGACTGATTCCATCTGCACAGGCTTCAAAAAGAAGATGGTGATGCTCTCTATGACGAGTTCGCCGCGCTTTTTCGAGCGCAAAAATCGGTTTGCCGCTTGCGTCAAAATGGTCGTAAATACGCCATAAGAAATGGTTCCAAGCTGATTTGTCATTTGCGGCGTGACTTCATACTCGTAAACCGTTTGATCTTCTTTATCATCACCCTCATCTTTAAACCCCCTTGAAACGATATCATCAAGCTTCTCCCCGACCTGCGGCTGCTTTTGAATCATTTGAAGAGCTTTCAATACGTCTTGGCGGCTGATCATGCCGATGAGTTTTTGGTGGCCGTCAGTGACGGGAAGCACTTCGATCCCTTCCCATACCATCATTTGCGCAGCTGAAGCGACAGATGTTTTCCCAATAACCGTGACGGGATTTTTGGTCATGACTTTTTCTATAGATGCATTTCGGTCATGGCCAGCAATATCTTTTGATGTCAGAATGCCATGGATTTTCATTTGATCGTCGACAACCGGGAAGCGGCCGTGCCCCGTTTCAAAATTTTTCTCATACCATTTTTCAAGTTTATCCTTAGGCGAAAGATATACCGTGCGGTCAGCAGGTGTTAGGATGTCCTCCACCAAAACAATTTCTTTTTTGATCAGCTGGTCATATATTGCCCGGTTAATCATCGCGGCAACTGTAAAGGTGTCATAGCTCGTGGATAAAATCGGCAGTTCAAGCTCATCTGCCAGCTGCACAATGCTGTCATCCGTGTTAAAGCCCCCGGTCACCAATACGGCCGCCCCCGCTTCAAGCGCCTGCCTGTGTGCATTGATTCTGTTTCCGACAATCAAAAGATTCCCCGCTGCGGTGTAACGCATCATCGCGTCAAGCTCCATCGCGCCGATGACGAATTTATTCAATGTCTTATGGAGCCCTGCCCTGCCTCCGAGCACTTGTCCGTCTATAACATTTACAACCTCTGCATAGGTAAGCTTTTCAATGTTCTCTTTTTTCTTTTGTTCAATTCTGATTGTGCCCACACGTTCAATTGTGCTGACAAACCCTTTATTCTCTGCTTCCTTGATCGCTCTGTACGCGGTTCCTTCGCTTACTTTCATTTCCTTTGCAATTCTTCGGACAGAAATTTTTTCACCGACAGGCAGTGAATCGATATACGTTAAAATTTGTTCATGCTTCGTTGCCAAGCCTTTCACCTCTAAGGACAGTCTTCTTGTTTTTATTATAAGGTTTCAAAGGATTTATACGCAATGAGGCTGGAAAATAAAAAAGAAGCCCGACCGGCTTCTTACAGCGTTGATTTCGTTCCAGTCAAGCGCAAGGACCCCGTGGCTCCTTTTACATCGTAAAGCGGAAAAACCTTTATTTTTCTTTTAAATGGACATCAATTGCTGTCTTAACAATATTTCGATTCCCTATTTTAGATAAAACAAATAAAACTGCAAATAGCCATATCGCCCCTATGGCCGTATAGATCAATGGATAAACAGCTTTGTTTGCGATCCATTCATTTATTAATGTTCTGGCATTTACCAGAATAATAAATCCTCCTACAAGCACACCCATCAATTGCGGATGAAACTTCTGCACCAGCCATGCTGCGATAGGGGCAGCGATAATTCCGCCGGCCATTAGTGAAAACACCCATAACCAATTGACGTCCTCCCATCCTAATGAAATAAGAAAACCGGCAGTTGCAGATACCGCGATGGCAAATTCACTTGTGTCTACAGTCCCGACAACTTTCCTCGGGCTCAAGCCTTTGCGGGATAATAAAATCGGAGTGGTCACCGGTCCCCAGCCGCCTCCGCCTGTGGCATCTGCAAAACCAGCGATCACGCCCAATGGGATGGATTGTTTTCGGTTTAACGGCACATGCTTCTTCTCAAGAGCCGGCTTATATTGAAATAAAAACCTGATCAATACATATCCGCCCAGAAGGAGCAAAAACAAAGAAATATAGGGTTTCGCCACATCTCCAGGTAATTGGCTAAGGAATGCCGCGCCTAAAAAAGCGCCTATAGAGCCGGGAATGACAAGCTGATAAACGGTTTGTTTGTCAACATTGCCAAATTTAATATGCGACACTCCCGATGCGGCAGTCGTTACGACTTCCGCTAAATGGACAGAAGCCGAAGCCACAGCAGGTGTGATGCCAAACGCCAATAACAAAGAAGTTGAGGTAACCCCATAAGCCATACCTAACGAACCGTCTATTAACTGCGACAATAAACCAATAAATGCAAAAACGATTAATTTCTTCATCAGAACACCCCATCTATATCAATCAGATATTTTTGACTCTTCATTCAAATCTAACAATCTCTTGGCGCTTTCATATAAAAAATAAGAGGCTTTGATAATGGCAGTTTCATCAATTGTAAATGCAGGGTGGTGCCAATCATGATCACCGTCTGTTCCAAAAAACGCAAAGGATCCCGGAATATGCTCAAGATAATAAGCAAAATCTTCCCCCGCGGTTGATGGGTCGGGATCAATGACTTGAAGTTTCGCTTTATGCGCAGCGTCTCGCACCAGCCCCGTTATTGCCTCATCATTACAAAGCGGCGGCGGTCCGGAATGCCACTTCACATTTGCCTTTAACGAGAAAGCGGCAGAAATCTGTTCTGTGACTGCCAAAAAACGCTGTTTCACTTGATTACGAACCTCTGAATCAAATGTACGAACAGTGCCCTCAATGACAACTGTATCCGGAATGACATTCCAAGTGCTGCCGCCGTTGATTTTCCCTACGGTTAAAATCGCGCTTTGCAGCGGGTTTACATTTCTGCTTACAATCGTTTGCAGGGCGACGATAAGCTGAGAGGCGCCGACAATTGGATCAAAACCATTATGCGGCAATGCTGCATGAGCTCCTTTCCCTTCTATCTCTACTTTAAATCGGTCAACAGCAGCCATAAGCGGGCCTGTTTTTAACCCTACAGTCCCAACCGCGATATCCGGTTTATTGTGAAGTCCAATAACCGCATCAATGCCATCCAGTTGGCCGTCCTCTATCACTTTTGCAGCGCCTGCACCCGCTTCCTCTGCCGGCTGAAATAATAAACGAACCTTTCCTTTCAGACTGTCTTGATTTTCCTTCAATAAAAAGGCCGCACCAAGAAGCGCTGCCGTATGAAAATCATGACCGCACGCATGCATGATCCCTTTATGTTTAGACGCATAAGGCAATCCTGTTTTTTCTTCAATTGGCAAGGCGTCAATATCAGCCCTCAAAGCAATCGCCGGACCTTCTGACTCCCCTGCTATGTCTGCGAACACACCCGTTTTTAGAGCAGTAGGGCGAATCTGTATCCCCTTTTCTTTAAGGCATTTTTTTATAAAAGCAGTTGTTTCAAATTCTTCTTTTGACAGTTCAGGATATTGGTGCAGGTGCCGGCGAATGCCGATGAGCTGCTTTTCTAGCGTTGAGAGATTTACGGGATTATACTCCCCTTTCAACTTCAGGATGTCATTTCCTGTAGTCTGATATGGATAGGAGCCTTCTATATTTCTCCAATAATCCAAAGACATATGTTCCGCTCCTTTCCCTATCCCAATATATTTTCTTCAGACTCTTCAACATAAGATGAAATAAATCGGTTCAATTTATCAGCAAGACCACCCGCCCCAAATCTTATATACTTGCTGGAAACTTTCGGATTATCCTCTTTCAAAAAGCTTAAAAAAGATAAAATATAAATGCGCCTGTAAGCTACTTGTGTAATTCCGTACTCAAAAAACCAGTTATCAATGACATTGTATACGCCTCGGTTGACGCCATATAGGTTGTTACATTTCTTGTAAAAGCAGAGATCCGGAAGATTTAACTCCTGATGGGAAAGAAGGCTTTCTTTTTTGTTTGGTGCCATAATCCCAATCAGCTCAAAGCGTTTTGCAACGCACGAAATATCCTTTTTAATTTGCTTTGTTAAAGACTCCAAAGAATCAAACCTTCTTTCTTCTCTAATTTTAAAGAGAATGCTGCATTCGATTTTTTCTCCATAAATGTCTCTATGAAAGTCAAACAAAAAAATCTCCAATGTCTTTTCAAGGTTAGAGCCCACCGTCGGTTTCACACCGATATTCATAACCCCTAAATGAAATTGATGATTGACTGTCGCCAGAACCCCATAAACTCCATTACGCAGCCCATGTATTTTTGCATCTACATTTGCCGTGGGGAATCCAAGCTTTCTGCCTAATTGTTTTCCTTTCACAACCGTACCGGCAATGATCGTCAAAAAAGTCAGCCTCCTCTCTCAGCTTCCGCATTCGATCAGACGAAACCTAATGATGTGATGAATGTAAAACGGATTGATGCTGCGGAATGCCAAGACCGAGATTTTCCCGCAATGTCCCGCCGCGATAATCTTGACGATAAAGCCCTCTTTCTTGAAGAAACGGAATCACCTTTTCTACAAAAGCATCAAGTGTTCCCGGTATATCCGACCCAACGATAAACCCATCCGCCGCCTCAGCGTTGAACCAAGTTTCAATTAAGGATGCGACACGCTCTGGTGTTCCGATGAATAGAGTCCGTGGAAAAGCCATTTCCTGTGCTACCTCCCGCAATGTCAGATTTCTGGCTTTTGCTTCTCTCTTAATCCGGTCTGTTGTGCTTTGAAACGCATTCTTTCCCACATCGCCAATATCGGGAAATGGCTCATCCAACGGGTAAACACTCAGATCATAATCATCAAAAAAACGGGCCAAATAAGTAACAGCATTTTCAATCGGTATCAATTCTGCAAATTCACGATACTTCTTTTCCGCCTCTTCTTCCGTATCTGCCACAATCGGGCTGATCCCTGGAAAAATCCGCACACTTGAAGGATCACGCCCTTCATCAGCAGCTCGCCTTTTCACATCCGCATAAAACGCTTTTGTCTCTTCTAATGAATTGGAATGGGTAAAAATCGCATCCGCATTTTTAGCAGCAAACTGCCGGCCTGTTTCTGATGAACCCGCTTGAAACACTACAGGCTCTCCCTGCTTAGAGCGCCCGATATTCAAGGGCCCCTCTACTTGAAAATACTTTCCTTTATGATTCAGGCGATGAAGCTTCGCCGGATCGAAAAACTGCCCTGTTTTCTTATTGTGTATAAATGCGTCATGCTCCCAGGAATTCCACAGCCCGCGCACAACATCCAAATGCTCTTGTGCGATCTCGTAACGTTCAGTGTGTTCTGGCAAATTAGACTTACTATGGTTGCGCGCCGCTCCTTCCTGTGGAGAAGTAACAAGATTCCAGCCAGCCCTGCCCCCGCTGATATGGTCCAGCGACATCAATTGTCTGGAGATAGTGAATGGCTCAGTAAAAGATGTAGAGAACGTCCCTACTAAACCAATATTTTTGGTAACCGATGCCAGCGCAGATAAAATGGTGATCGGTTCAAAACGGTTTAAAAAATGAGGAATCGATTTTTCAGAAATAAATAAGCCGTCTGCAATGAAAATAAAACTAAACAAGCCTTTTTCGGCTGTTTGCGCCTTTTTCATGTAAAATTCAATATTCGTGCTGGCCGAGGGATCAACATCGGGATGACGCCAGCCGTCAGTTGTTCCCCCGACACCGTGAATCATGGCTCCAAACTGAATAAAATCTGAACGTGTCATCTTTTTGCCTCCTTTATCTGTGCATGATTCGCAAGTGCAAGATCAAGGTGTTCAATGCCGATTTCAGTTATCCCTTGATAGTGATTGCCGCGCCCGATTTCGACCACAGGCACATGGCGTACCCCATATTTCGCCTGTAAAATATCTCGAAGTTCCTCTTTCTCTGAAACATCGATATTTTGGAACGGGAACCCTTTTTCATTCAAATAATTCTTGACTTCCTCACAATACGAACAGCCTTTTTTACTCCAAACCACAATGTTCAAAACATCACTCATTCTTCTGTCCCTCCTTAACGTTTTGCAGCTAAAACTGCATCGCTCAGCAGCTGATAAGACAGCTGTTTTTCTTCAGCATTTTTGATCGGCGTAAAAATAACAAAATCATTGATTTTGTATGTGCCTGATAAACGTGTTAATTCTTCTGCCACTTCTTCCTTTGTTCCGGCAATAATCCCGGTTTTTTGCACGATGATGTCATAGGGCTCTGTGACGTTTTCCAGATAGGCCTCAGCCTGTTCGCGGGAACCGACGTTGACCTTACGCCCGTCTTTCAAAACCACTTTTATCGATTCACGCGACACAATATGTTTTTCCGCTTCTTCTTTTGTATGTGCCGCAAAAACAGCGGGGGCAAGATGAAATTCAGCCTTAGATCCTGGCGGGAGATGCGCGTCAAATGCTCGGCGGGCTTCCTTCAGCACTTCCTCTTCACCGTTAATAAAGTAAGCAAAGACAAAAGAGATTCCCAGTTTTGCAGCCGAAATGGCACTCTCTGTGCTTCCTCCCAATAGAAAAATACCCGGCTTCCGATCAACCTGCGGCCTAGGACGCAATGCGGCATAGCGATGGGTATCAGGAAAATCATCCCGAACGAAATGAGTAAGCTCCTCCAGTTTTTCATCAAACTGACGCACCGTTTTTTTATATTCGGCCTGCAGCGCGTCTGTGGACAGCTGAAACCCGCCGGGCGCTTTGCCCACTCCAAGATCTATACGGCCGGGAGCTAACGCTGATAGAAGATGGAATTGCTCCGCTACTTTATAAGAGCTGTAATGCTGCAGCATCACTCCGCCTGATGCTAAACGAATTTTTCTTGTGCTTGCAGCAAGATAGCCTAAAAGAACCTCGGGTGCAGACCCAGCAATCTCATCATTGTTGTGATGTTCGGCCACCCAAAATCGGTGATATCCACATTCTTCAGCCATTTGTGCCAATTTCACTGTATGCTGTAATGTATCAGCTGCTGTCTCCCCTTCACCAATCAAGCTTTGGTCTAAAATACTTAAGCGGATCATATCACCGGCTCCTTTATGTGTTCTTTTGGTTCAAATAAATATTCCGGCGAAACACGGCGGAGAAACTGCCTCGTTCTGTCTTTTTTGGTATGGCGGAAGACTTCCTCCGGGGTTCCTTGTTCAACAATGACTCCTTCATCCATAAAAACAACTTGATCAGAGACCCTTCTTGCAAACTCCATTTCATGTGTAACAACAATCATGGTGGCTCCGGTTTTCACGATTTCCAGCATTACCTCAAGCACTTCACCGACCAGCTCCGGATCAAGCGCTGCCGTCGGCTCATCGAACAGCAGCACATCAGGATGAATGGCAAGCGCCCTTGCTATCCCTACCCTCTGCTTTTGTCCTCCCGATAACTGACTCGGATAAGCGTTCAATTTATCTTGAAGCCCGACCTTTCTCAGTTCATTTTCCGCTACGGCATACGCGTCTTGTTTTCTCATTTTCCGGGCAATCGTCAAGCCCTCCATGACATTTTCAATCACCGTTTTGTGAGCAAACAGGTGGTATTGCTGAAATACCATTGCCGTCTGTTTTCTGAGCCAGTGAACCTCTTTTTTGGACGGAAAGCGGCAATTAATCACTTTGTCATGTATAGAAATGATCCCTTCGTCTGGATGTTCTAATAAATTCAGGCACCGTAAAAAGGTGGTTTTCCCTGATCCGCTCGGCCCGATAATCGTCACAACTTCTCCCTTGCGTACCGTGAGATTTATCCCTTTTAATACATGGTGGATGCCAAACTGTTTATGGATATTTTTAATCTCAATCATAAAGTGCCTCCTTGAAATCTGGCTGCCTTTCTCTCTAATACTCCATTTACGGATTCTAGGATTAGAGTCAGCACCCAATAGATAATCGCTGCTCCGATAAACGCTTCTAAAAATGCATAATTATCAGAAGCAACGATAGTCGCCGTCCCTGTAATCTCTGGGACAGCCACTATAGCCGCGATAGAGGTGGTATGCAAAAAGCCGATACCCAAATTTGTGAAGTTTGGGATGGAAACCATCAGCGCCTGCGGCAATATTACACGCCGAAAGGTTTGGCTGTGTGTCAAGCCGATTGAATAAGCCGCTTCGACCTGTCCGGTATCCATCGCCAGAATGCCCGACCGGATGATTTCTGTGAGATAAGCTCCGGCAGTTAAAGACAAGGCCATGATGACAAACATGGAGACCGGCATCTCATTGGCGGACCAGCCGAGATGAAAAAAACTGCTGACTTGATCTGCAACAGGCGGTATCCCTAAATAAATCAACATAATGTGAAGGATTGCAGGTGTACTTCGAAAGAAAGACACATAAAACCTTGAGCAAGCCACCAAGCCCTTAATTCTAAAAATTCTAACAATTATATTTCCAAGAGCCACGAGAAATCCAAACACAATCGGCAAAACAGCCATCATCAATGTCAGAGGAATGGTCTTTACCATTTCTTTCATGGCGGAAACGATAAATGGAAAGTCAAATTGCAATCTTCTCCCCCCTCATCCGAAGAAATATATCAATGTATGTTCATGTCAAAAACAGTAACAATCCTTGTTTGATTCTTCTTGATTCGTTTTTCTGCCACTCGAAAGAACCATTCGAATAAAACCGCTACAGCATAATAAACAATCGATAGCGCAATGTAAACTTCAAGAGAATGGTTGCTTGAGGTAATCAGTGTTTGGCCCCTTCCGGACATATCCATAACACCTATTGAAAAGGCTAGAGACGTATCTTTTAAAGAACTGATCACCATGTTTCCCATATTCGGAAACGCCTGGACAAGTGCCTGGGGCAGAACGATTCGCCTGAAGGCCTGACTACCGCTTAAGCCAATACTGTACGCCGCTTCCGTTTGGCCTTTATCTACACTGCCCACCCCCGCTCGAATGATTTCTGCGGCCGCGGCTGCATTGCTTAACGCGTAGGTTGCGACAGCAGCATAAAACGGGTCCATTTTTGATGTATCAATCCCGATAAGCCCCGTAAGCGCCGGGATTCCGTAAAACACGATGAAAAGCTGCACCATGATAGGCGTTCCCCTGAAAAACGAGATATACACTTTTGCCAATTGATTTACAATTGGAATATTGTAGATGCGGGGCAGTGCCAGAAAGAGTCCTAATACAAAACCGAAAAGCAAGGACAGTGTTAAAATGTATAATGTAACCGGTAAATAAGCGGTTAACGTCGGCACAAAATCTCCAATCATGTTCATATCAAACGCTTTTTCCATCACTGCTCCCTCTCTTTTTACCTAATACTGCTCTTTGGAATAGTCGTCACCAAGCCATTTCAAACTGAGCCTTTTCAACGTTCCGTCATCAATGATTTCCTGTAAGGCTTTATCAATATCGTCACTTAACGTTTGTTCATTTTTGTTAAACATAAAATACACTTTGGCATTTGAAAGCACATTACCGACGGTTTTTTCTTTAATAGTGCTCGTCTTGTTTTGAAAGTCTACTGCAAAAGGCGTTGAGATCGTTGCGTCCGCACGCCCCGATTTCAGCTGATTCGCAGTCTCATTTGCGCCTTGGCCCTCATAGGCAATCTCAAACGGCCGTCCATTATCCTCATTCCATTTTTTCAGTACAAGCGCTCCGTTGGAGGTTGCACTCGTAATCACCCGTTTTCCTTTTAAGTCTTCAATTCCACGGATCGTATCGTTATTTTGAAGCACAGTAATTTTTAAAGGAAAATGGTTGTAAGCAACCTTGTTAAACAGAAATTTTTTCTCACGCTCTTTGCTTTTCTCCATTTGATGTGCCACGATATCGACTTTATGCTGTCCGAGGCTGACAAGCAGGTTGGAAAATTCCATCGTTTTAAATGTGAATTTATAATGTGGCAGGCGCTTATCAAGCTCTTTGATCAGTTCGACATCATAACCGGTTAAATCGCCTTTTTCATCGATAAAGCAAATATTCGGGAATTGGGTTCCAGTTCCGACCGTGATTGTCTGTACCTTCTTTTGCCCGGCTCCCATCGTTTGACTGCCTGCACCGCAAGCTGACAGAACTGTTATAAGCGAAAATAATATTGCCATGAATGCTGTTTTCGTTTTCATCTCATCGCCCCATTTATTTTTCAAAACTTGATTTTGAATAATCTGCCCCGAGCCATTTTCGGCTTAGTTTTTTTAGCGTTCCGTTTTTCTCCAGCTTTTTAATCGCTTGATCCGTGTCATCCGCCAAGGTTTGGCTGCCTTTATTAAACATAAAGTACACCTCGGTATCTAATAACACGTCACCGACTGTCTTTTGGCGGAAGGCGTGCGTTTTATTCTGAAAATCGACGGCAAACGGTGTAGCTATCGTTGCATCTGCGCGCCCGGTTTCAATTTGATTGGCGGTGTCATTGCTTCCCTGTCCCGCATATCTCAAATGAATCGGGCTGCCGTGCGTTTTGTTGTACTTTGTAATATAATCTGCCGCATTTGACGTGGCGCCAACTATGACTGTTTTTCCGTGCAAGTCTTTTAATGTATGAATCTTGTGATTATCCTCTTTCACCGTGATGTACATCGGCGAGTAGTTATATGGGACTTTATGATACAAAAAACGCTTTTCTCGTTCTTTATTTTTGGCCATATTGTGCGCAATCACATCAATTTTTTTATTTCCGAGACTCGTCAGCAGATTTGAGAAATCCATCGTTTTAAATTCAAATGTATATTGAGGCAACTCCTTATCGATGGCTTTCATCACTTCAATGTCATACCCGGTCAAATCGCCTTTTTCATCTAAAAACGCAATATTCGGAAAATCTGTTCCAGTGCCGACTATGACCGTTTGAGCCTGACGATCTGTTTTGTTATTTGTTTGCGAACATCCCCCGCCAAGTAATGCAAACACTGACAGCAGCAAAACCAATCCTTTACGCTTATTCATAGGCTGCCTCACATCATGCCCAGCTGGGCGCACCTAAAAGCGTTGGGTTAAATCGTTCCGGAATCAGAACCTTGTGCATCATCACACCTATGTCCCCGTCTTTTTCCTGCTCAAAATACACTTCATACCCTCTCCTTCTGTACATGTCAGCAAGCCAAGGATGCTTGCGCGCGGATGTGCCGAGTGTCAGCGCAGGAGCCTTCAGCATATCTCGAAGCACTTTTTCTTCAACATACGTAAGCAGCTTACTTCCGGCGCCTTGCCCTTTATATTCCGGCAGTGTCGCAAACCACCACACAAACGGATATTTTGAAGGAGGCGTCTCACTCTCCCATGGGAACCTGATTGTAATCGTTGAAATCAGCTTCCCATCCCGCTCCAGCACAATCGCTGAATGATGTTCAATATTTTCTGATACCATTTGGATATCAGCTCTCGTGGATGGCCAATCAATATCCAGCTGCCGAATGGGCTGAAATGCGCTGTTAACCAGTTTCAACAGCTCCGGTGCATCTTCAACAGTTGCCAGTCGAAAAATATCCTTACTCATTTTTGTCACTCCTCTTCTCAAAATATATAATTCCTATTTGTTTACTAAGCTTTTATTGTTTATACTATAAAGCATACTCTGATCTTTGACTAATCAAAAAAAGTAAACCTTCACTTCAGTATTTTTAATGATGAAAAACAGGAGGGAGCACATTGGAGTTACGCTCAATCAAAACGTTTCATACGATTGTAAAATTTGGAAGCTTCTATAAAGCTGCAGAAATACTCAACTACTCGCAGCCGACGATATCGATGCGTATGAAGCAATTGGAGCAGGATTTAGGCGTACTGCTGTTTGAAAGAGGAAAAAGCCTGCAGTTGACAAAAGCAGGGAAGCTTTTTTATGAACGAACAGGAGATCTTTTGATGCAATACGAGGCGCTTAAACACAACCTCTCCGACTTAAAGGAAGAAGAGGCAGGCATTATCAACATAGGGGTTTCAGAGCCAACCGCCAGTCTGATATTCCCCGAGATTTTAAAGGATTTCTTAATGGATTACCCAAAGATAACGGTTAATATCAAGGTTGATGACGCCAATACCTGCAGTCAAAAGCTCTTAGACGGGACGATTGATTTTGCAGTCTGCGGCGAGCCGGAGCTGATTCTTGAAAATTACTACCATCCATTTTTTTATGACACATTAAATGTGATTGTATCTGATCAACATCCGCTCGCTGAGAAGAAGGCTGTCCATTTGTCTGATTTAGCAGAAGAGCGCTTCATATTTACGCCCGCCAATTGCCCCATTCGCTTACAAATTGAACAGCATTTACATAGAGAACTCGGGAATCGCTACAAAAAAATGGAGCTCACAAGCAGCATGTCACATGAATATTACGTACGTGAAAACATCGGAATTTCAATCTTTACCAGCACCGCACATTCTAAACCGTTCAACGGCACTAAAGTCATTCCAATTCTGAACCTGGATATCACCCCGCCCATAGGGCTGTTGACAAATCAAAAAGAAGTTCATTTTGACCGCGCCACGAAGGACTTGATCGCCCGGATAACCAAACGTTTTCAGCAGCGCAGCAAAGAATTGGAAGGAACCTCTGATAAGACCATTACAGGATAACTGAAAAAATAAAAACCACCTCCTGATTCATCAGGAGATGGTTTCACGGTTTAAAGCTCGATCGTCTCACCGACCGACATGACTTTGCCGACTCCGCCCGGCAGGCTGTCAGCGAATGCTTCTGGGTCTTGTTCGATGACCGGGAATGTATTGTAATGCACCGGCACGACCTGTTTTGCGCGCAGCCATTCAGCAGCAAGCTTGGCGTCTTCAGGCCCCATTGTAAAGTTATCGCCAATCGGAAGGAAAGCAAGGTCGATATGATTCAATTCGCCAATGAGTTTCATATCAGAGAAAAGTGCCGTATCGCCCGCGTGGAAAATCGTTTTATCTTCTACAGTCAGCAAAATACCGGCAGGCATGCCTGTGTAAGTGATCGTTTTGTTTTCTTCATCTGTGATGGCTGATCCATGAAAGGCCTGTGTGAGCTTCACTTTTCCAAAATCGAACTGGCGGGAGCCGCCGATGTGCATTGGATGAACATTCAAGCCTTTCCAGCCTAAGTACACAGCGAGCTCGTTCGGGGCTATAACCAGCGCGTTATTTTGCTTGGCGATTTGTTCAGTATCACCGACATGGTCATTGTGGCCGTGCGTTAGTAAGATGACATCCGCTTTTACATCCTCCGGCTTTATATCCGTTAATGAATTCCCTGTTAAAAACGGATCAAAAATAATATGATGGTCCTTCGTTTCCACTGTGATTACAGAATGTCCGTGATATGTCACTTTCATTTCTTTCACCTCGTCACATGATTTTGATTTTTTTATTTTCCCTTTTTAAAAAGCTGAAAAACTTATGTTGTTTGATTCTTGTTAATGACATTGAGGCCTCCGGTGGCTTCAATGACAGTCCCTGTCACAAGGTCTGAGTTCTCCTCACACAAGAAAGCGATAATCCGGGCGATATCCTCGCCTGTACCGGATCTTCCTATCGGCGTTTTTTCTTTGCCGATTCGCATTCTGGCTTCCTCTATCGATGCTTCTTTCATGTCGCCGACAATGTCTCCCGGGCAAACCATGTTGGCGGTTATGCCGAATTCGGCTTCTTCAATGGCAATTGTCTTCGTCAAAGAAGCCAAGCCCACTTTCGCAGCGCCAAATGCCGATCGGTGAAGCCAGCCGGGCGCGTGAGCCGCACCTTGGAATCCGTACGTAATGATGCGTCCAAATTGCTGTTTTCTCATAATAGGAATAACCGCTTTGAATAAATGAAAGACGGCGCTTAAATTTCCTTCCAGCATGCCATACCATTCATCATCAGTATAATCGGCTAACTTTTTACGTTCAAATATGTATGGTCCCGCGTTGTTAATCAAAAAGTCGATCCTTCCGAAGCGGTTTAAGGCAGCCTCGGCAATACGCAGCAGATCTTCTTTTTTGGTGACATCACCTTTTACAAATTGCAGCCGGTCAAGACAATCGGGACAGGCTTCCTTCAGGCGGCTGACTGCCTCCTCATCCTGTCTGTAATTGACTGTTACTGAATACCCCTTTGCAAGCAACGTTTCAGTCACTTTGCGGCCTAAACCCTTCGAACCGGCAGTAATTAAAGCATGTCGCACATGAATACCTCCCAAAGCAACGTCGCCGCTTTCAATAAAGTGTTTCTTCTTCTACTTTACTATAAAAGGCTTGCAATATCACTTTTTACACTTTGGCATACAAAAAAAGCTGCCTGTACAGACAGCTTATTCTGCAGGAGATGAAGACTCCTGATCAGGCATATCGACATAACCGCTTTGATACGCTTCTGAAATGAGCCTTGTTGTCTCCTGGCTTTCTTGTTCATCATAAATATAGCGTTCCGGTTCTTTTTTCATCATTCTGCCTCCCATCATTATAGAGGTAGGTTGGCTATAATGACGGGATTTTATGAAGGAAATTTTAACAAACTCCTGCTGCCACGCAAGCTTTCGCTTTTTCAAGCGCCTGCTTTACCTGTTTGAATCCGGTGCCGCCGGCGCTCATTCTTTTTTCAACTGCGTAGTAAGGGTCTAACACAGTGTAAATATCTTCTTCAAATAGTGTGCTCGCCTGCTGAAACTCGCCAAACGGCATATCGCTTAAATAGATCCCTCTTTCGATGCATGTGTACACAAGTTTCCCGACCACTTCATGCGCTTCTCTGAACGGCATTCCTTTTTTAGCTAAATAATCGGCCAGTTCCGTCGCATTTGAAAAGTCTTGTTTTGTTGCTTGCTTCATGACGTCTTTGTTTACAGTCATTGTTTGGATCATGCCTGTGAAGATTTGCAGGCTGCCCTCCACCGTTTTCACCGTGTCAAACATGCCCTCTTTGTCTTCCTGCAGATCTTTGTTGTAAGCGAGCGGAAGTCCTTTCATGATCGTAAACAGCCCCATCATATCGCCGTATACGCGTCCTGTTTTGCCGCGGATCAGCTCCGCCATATCAGGATTTTTCTTTTGCGGCATCATGCTGCTTCCTGTTGCGTACGTATCGTCAAGCTCGATGAATTTAAACTCCTGCGAGCACCATAAAATGATTTCTTCAGAGAAACGGGATAGGTGCATCATCAGCATACTGCTGTTGCTTAAAAACTCCAAAATGAAGTCTCTGTCGCTGACGCCGTCCAAGCTGTTTTCATAAATGGCATCAAAGCCGAGCAGTTCCGCTGAATAATCACGGTCAATTGGGAAGGTTGTTCCCGCGAGCGCCCCGCAGCCGAGCGGAGATTTGTTAATCCGCTTCATCGAATCCTGAAAACGCTCCTTGTCGCGCTCAAGCATCCAGAAATACGCAAGCAGATGGTGAGCGAATGAAATCGGCTGGGCGCGCTGCAGATGTGTGTAGCCCGGCAGAATCGTTTCAACGTTCGCATCCGCCTTTTCAATCAGCGCACTTTGGAATGCCTCAATCAGATCGATGATGTGGCCGACATGATTCTTCAAATATAAATGCATGTCAGTCGCCACCTGGTCATTCCGGCTTCTGCCGGTATGCAGCTTGCCGCCAAGAGGACCGATTTCGTCAATGAGCATTTTCTCAATATTCAAATGAATATCCTCATAATCGACTGTGAATTCCAATGCTCCCTCGTCTGCTTTTTGCAAAAGGGTATTCAGGCCCTCTCGGATTTTCAGCTCTTCTTCTGCTGTCAGAATACCGCATTTTTTCAGCATGGCAGCATGTGCGAGAGACCCTGTAATGTCTTCAGCAACTAAATTTTGGTCAAATGATATGGACGCGCCGAACTCGTCGACCCATTTTTCCGGTGTTTTTTGAAATCGGCCTCCCCAGAGCTTCTTCATGCTTTAATCTGCTCCTTCTTTTTTACGATGCTGTTCACTTTTGTCGGAAGTCCCCAAAGCTCGATAAATCCAATTGCTGCATGGTGATCAAATGCATCGTCTTTTGTATATGTTGCAAGTTTTTCATCATATAGAGAGTATTCTGATTTACGTCCTTCTACAATTGCATGGCCTTTAAACAGCTTCACGCGGACAATGCCTGTGACATGCTTTTGCGTTTCTTTTAAGAAAGCGTGCAGCGCATCTTTTAACGGCGAGAACCATAAGCCGTTGTAAATGATCTCTGACATTTTTTGCTCGATGATCGGTTTAAAGTGGGCTACCTCTTTCACCAGTGTCAAATCTTCTAATTCTTTATGCGCTTTGATCAGTGTCATCGCACCAGGGCATTCGTATACTTCCCGGGATTTAATGCCGACGAGGCGGTTTTCCACGTGGTCGATACGTCCGACACCGTGCGCGCCCGCCATTTCATTCAGCTTCAAGATCAGCTCAGAAAGCGAGTAGGAAACACCGTCAATGGAGACAGGCACGCCCTGTTCAAATGCAATTTCAATCACTTCCGGCGTGTCCGGCGTTTTTTCCAGCGGAGCTGTTAAATCGTATGCACCTTCTGGCGGCGCCGCCCATGGATCTTCTAAAATGCCGCACTCATTGGCGCGTCCCCAGAGGTTTTGGTCGATAGAATACGGGCTGTCAAGATTGATCGGAATCGGAATGCCGCGGCTAGCCGCATATTCAATTTCTTCTTCACGTGACCACTGCCATTCGCGAACCGGCGCGATGACTTCAAGGTCAGGGTTTAATGATTTAATGGAGACTTCGAAACGAACCTGGTCATTTCCTTTCCCTGTGCATCCGTGGGCAATCGCCTGTGCATCTTCTTTTTCCGCAATTTCAACCAGTTTTTTCGCGATCAGCGGTCGAGATAATGCCGAAACAAGCGGGTATTTTCCTTCATACATTGTGTGGGCCTGCAAAGAGATAAGCGCGTAATCCTGTGCAAATTCTTCTTTTGCATCGATCACGTAGGAGTTTGTCGCGCCGACTTCAAGCGCTTTCTGCTGAACAAATGCCAAATCTTTGCCCTCACCGACATCCAGGCAGCAGGCGATAACATTATATCCTTGCTCCTGAAGCCATTTTATTGCGACGGAAGTATCAAGACCTCCTGAGTATGCTAATACGACTTTTTTCTGTTCTGACATGATAAAAATCCCCTCTCAACCGTGTTTCTATTTTGTATAAAAATAAATTATATTTAATAAAAATACATTTTGTATGTATACACTTTAACAAGTACGTTTCGTTTTTTCAAGCCTTTTATAAAAAAAACTTCACCTAAATTTCAGGTGAAGTTTCATAGTATTTATTCATTTACTTGTCTTTTCTGATTTCTCTGACCACATGTGCAAGTTCGGGAATAATCAGCTTATTCATTGCCAGCTTTACTGCGCCGCTTGAGCCTGGCGTTGAGAAAACAGCGGTATGCTGAATGACGCCGGCAGTTGCTCTCGACATGATTGCGGCAGAGCCGATATCCTCTGTATAACTCAGCATCCTAAATATTTCTCCAAAGCCCGGCAGTTCTTTCGAAAACAGCGGCGTTATGGCTTCAATTGTGACATCCCGATCTGCTATGCCTGTCCCTCCGTTTAAGAGTACCGCGTCTGTCTGTTCATCCATGCAGCCCGCAAGCACTGACCGCTGCAAAGCATCCTTTTCGTCTTTTACAATTTCATATGCAGCAATATGATGACCAGCTTCTTCTAAAAATGAGATCATCAGCTTGCCGCTTTTATCGGTTTCCTCTGTCCTCGTGTCACTGACAGTAATCACTTTGCACCGAACGATATCGGGAGCTTCTTGTTTATGCTCTTGAACGCTCATTGGCCCACCTCTTTTATGTTTTCTGTCTGTCACTATCATGCATCAACAAAAAAGCACATTCAAGAGAATGTGCTTTCATGCGATTTATTTTGCTAAACGAACAACGTCGCGCGCAATCATGACTTCTTCATCAGTCGGAATGATCATGACTTTTACTGGAGAATGCGGATAGCTGATGAAAGCTTCCTCGCCGCGCACGTTATTAAGCGCAGGATCCCAGTATACGCCCATGAATTCTAAACCGCGAAGAACGCGTTCTCTGACTTCCACACTGTTTTCACCGATACCGGCAGTAAAGATGATCGCATCTACACCGCTCATTCTTGCAGCGTAAGAACCGATGTATTTGTGGATTCTGCTTGCGAATACTTCAAGAGCCGTTTCCGCGCGCTCATTTCCTTCTTTCGTTGCTTCGACGATGTCACGAAGATCGCTTGAGAAACCGGAAATGCCGAGCAGTCCGCTTTTTTTGTTTAATGTATTCAATACTTCGTCAGCCGTTTGGCCTGTTTTCTCCATGATGTATGGAATCAGGGCAGGGTCGATGTTTCCAGAGCGTGTACCCATTGCTACACCGGCAAGCGGCGTAAAGCCCATGGATGTGTCAATTGATTTTCCGCCTTCAACAGCCGCAATACTTGCTCCGTTTCCAAGGTGGCAGGAAATCAGGCGCAAGTCTTTTAACGGACGGCCGAGAAGCTCTGCCGCACGCTCAGTTACATATTTATGTGAAGTGCCGTGGAAGCCGTATTTACGGATGCCGAATTTTTCATAGTATTCATACGGCAAGCTGTACAGGTAAGACTGCTCAGGCATTGTTTGGTGGAATGCCGTATCAAATACAGCTACAGCAGGAACATTTGGAAGCACTTCTTTGAACGCTTTAATTCCAACGATATTTGCCGGATTGTGAAGCGGTGCCAATTCAGAAATATCTTCGATTTCCTTAATGGTTTCATCCGTTAATAAAACAGAATCGCTGAATTTTTCTCCGCCGTGAACGACACGATGGCCAATTCCGTCAATTTCATTCAAGTCTTTAATAATGCCGAATTCCGTTAACTTATTCAGCAGCATTTTAACAGCTACCGCATGATCCGGAATATCAGTTACTTCTGTATTTTTTTCGCCGTTCACAGAAATTGTGAATACGCTGTCGGCGATACCAATTCGTTCAACTAAACCCTTCGTTAAAACGGTTTCTGAAGGCATTTCGAAAAGCTGAAATTTCAAAGACGAGCTTCCTGCGTTAATTGCAATAATTTTGGACATGATTGACGCTCCTTTATACTCTGTATCAACAACTTCGTTTTTCGTACTTTTTTCCCGGTGAATATCAACATCTTCTCCGAAAAATATCTGACTTTTCCATTTAAACATTGTCATGTCGGCTTTTCAAGTCAACTTGCGTATTGATAACGCTTACAATAAGAAGTCGTTATTTTCAGACACATTCCCTATAGGTTTTGTATTGATGAACGCTTACAATTTGCGGTTTTTCCCTCTGTATTTTGTGTTTCAAAGCTGGATTCAATTCGTCAAGTCCGGTCTTCAAAAGCATAAATAAAAGCAGCTTAGGCATCGACCTCATACGGCTGTCTACGCTGCTTTTAAAACACTTACTTTTCTTTTTTAAACCATTCATCAAATTGAGCCATCATATCAAGCATCGCCTTTTGATTGGAGAAAGACGGAAGATTCGCAAGCAGAATTTGCCCCGGCGCTTTCGTATTCTCTCCTTGTTTCTGAAGCACAAGGATGCTTTTGGCATGAGCTTCGTCTTTAAAAATAGATTTTGGCAGCTGCAACAGTGCGTTGATATGAACCTTATCTTTGAAAAACTGTTTCAGCTTGCCGCTTTGGGAGCTCTCAAACAAATGATTCGGAATCATAAAAAATAAGTAGCCGCCCGGTTTGGTATGCTTGACGCTCTGTTCAATAAACAGATGATGAGCGAAGGAATGGCCTTCGTCAGCTTTGAGCTCAAACGCTTCTGCTCCTTCGTCATTCGGATAATAGCCGACTGGCAGATCACAAATGACCGTGTCAACTGGATCGATAAACAACGGCTCAAGGCTGTCCTGGTGGAAAAGCTCAAGCTCTTTTTTCAGAAGGTTCGCTTGGGCATAGGCGATCTTCAAGAGCACATCATCAATTTCAATGCCAAAGCTGTTTGCCGTTTTTTCAGACAGCTGGTTCAGCACGGTAAACAGAAGGTTCCCGGTTCCCAGGGCTGGATCAAGAATGGTCAGTTCCTTTTTGTCCGCCATAAATTTATTCACCAAATAGCTGATGAAAAGCCCGATCGTATCCGGCGTCATTTGTCTGTTTGGATGGGAGATATCTTTCATTCCTTTAAGGACGGCAAGCTGAAAAGCCTTGCGTACCCACTCATGCTCATACGTGCCGAATTCCGCTTTTTCAAGCAGAGCCTGAAGTTGTTTGGTTTTCTGATCAGCAGGCAGTTTCAGCTGATCCGTTTTTTCAAGAAAATACATTTCTCCTGCTTCGGCCAGCGCCTCTATATATGAAATCTGCAATTCATTCTTTATCATAATCGCGGCTTCGTTTAACAGCTCATACACCGCACCTACATGGTCTTTTTGCATATTGTGTTCCTCCTTGCCATGAAAAAAGCTCCGGCGGCAGCCTGGAGCTTTTTTCCCTGCTTACTTCACTAATGCCTTAGCAGCCTCAATTGGCTTTTCATAGTTCGGGTGGTTTGTTGCTTCGCTTACATATTCAGCGTAAACGACTTTTCCATTCTCATCAAGGACAAATACGGAACGCGCAAGCAGACGAAGTTCTTTAATATACACACCGAACGCTTCGCCAAATGACATATCTCTGTGGTCAGACAGTGTTTCCACTTTGTCAATTCCATTAGCGCCGCACCAGCGCGCTTGCGCGAATGGAAGGTCTGCACTGATTGTGTAGACGTTGACATCTCCAAGCTTTGCAGCTTCTTCGTTAAAACGGCGTGTTTGTGCATCACAAACACCTGTATCAATTGAAGGGATAACAGAAATAATCGTTACCTTTCCTTTCATGTCAGCTAACGATTTTTCTTCAAGGCTGTTAGTCAGCACTGTGAAATCAGGAGCTTGATCTCCTACCTTCACTTCTTGTCCGACAAGTGTAACCGGACCGCCTTTGAATGTAATTTCAGCCATTATAATTCCTCCCTTTTGTATGTATGTCTCTATCATAGTAAAGTTTCCTGCAAACTGCAAAGTTTATGCCAAAAAAAAGTTAACTGCGGCCAGCGCAGTTAACCTTTTTTAATAATTCATATTGTTCATTTGGTTTTGATTTTGGCCCTGACTTTGGTTCTTGTTATTTTTCTTGAACATTTGCTGGATGCGTTCGAGTGTTTGAGGGGCTGCGTCTAAAATTTTCTCTATTAAATGGGTATTTTCATCTAAATGAAGCATTCTGATGCCTGTCGATCCGACAATTAAAAACGCGATCGGCGTAATGGACACACCGCCCCCGCTTCCGCCTCCGAAAGGAAGTTTCTGTTCTCTTGTCTCATCGTCTTCCGATTTCTTTTCGGCCGGCTTTCCGCCAAACTCGCTTCCGCCTGCGGCGAATCCAAATCCAACTTTAGAAACAGTTAAAATCACACTTCCATCAGGCGTTTCTACTGGATCTCCGATGATGGTGTTAACATCAATCATTTCCTTCAAGTTTTCCATTGCGGTTTTCATTAATCCTTGGATGGGATGGTCTGCCATATACGCTTCCTCCTTAAACTGATGAATCATTCTTTGAAGTCATTCTAGCCGACGGATTCTTCTTTAATACGGATAGCTCCCGTCCGTATTTGACGAATTTGAAAGCTGCAAGCATAGCATGTCCAAAGCGAAAAAAGAATATACACTGAAAATGGGTCTTGGAAGCAGGGGCTTGAAACGACGGGATCACCTCATAGACAGGTTTATTCACAAAGTCCAGGTGGTCGTAGAGCATTGCTGCGATACCGCCCTTCACGCCCCATACAGCACCTGTTAACACACCTGTCACTGCCGCGTCCTGAATTCCGATTACTGTAACCCATTCTAGTTTTGTGATATGTAAATGCGCGAGAAAAGACGCGCTGATTTTCCGTAGTCTGGTGACCTGATGCAAAAGCATTTCGATTTTATTAATGCTTTGCTGCACATCGTTTTGTGTAATTTTTTTCTTTCCGCTGCTTTTTTTCATTTTAGATTCAGTTTTTTGTTTGATATCCACTGTTCCGTCTTCTTTGTTCACCTTAATCGCCGGGATTGTTTTTTTGATCCTTATAAGGCCAAACAGCGCCGTAATCTTCAAGGTCAATTTGTCATTATCAGCGGCATGAAGATACTCCAGCGCGACATGGATTTTCATTCTGAGAAGCAGTACGATCCCTATGAGAATAAGAATGGCTGTCAGTACATACACCATATTCTTCACTTCCTCTAGGAGCATTATCGCCAATTCCTAAAAAAATAAACCCGGACGGAGGTCCGGGTTATCGGTTATTTGCGGTATAATTTTTCATGCACCACGGTGGTATCCGCGATGTAATCATGAATCCCTTGTTTTGTAGGTGAAAAAGCAACAACGATATATAAAATCCAAATCTTATCAATATACCGTCCAACCACTTCACGAAAAATCACTGTACTCCATGTCAGCTTGCTATCTTGCTTCACAGAAACCACTTTGAGGCCGAACACCATTTTACCAAGCGTCTGCCTGAAGTATTTAGTCATGAGTGCGAAATAGGCAAGATACACAATAAGCGTTGTCACACTGTAAGCCGAGAAGGTAAACATGCCGGATGTTTTCGGCAGATCCAATACGGTAAAGAGGGGAGAAACGAGCAAATGGTTTAATCCCCATATCACGAGCCAATCAAGCAGGAAAGCCCAGAAACGAACCCAAAAGCCAGCATAGGCATGTGTCAGCTGCTCCGCTTCTTGCGGGCCTTTGATGTCATTGCGCTCTAACTCTTCATATGTCGCGTCCATTATTGTTCCCTCCTACTTCGCATAGAGATACATCATTCTCGGCGAACCGGATTGCGATAGAATTTCTCTCATATTCAAAAAATCAATTTCACTTTTAAACATTTTGTTCGCGCCCATGGAAAACAGTGAACCTAATCCGAAGCTTTCCTCATAAGAAATGACAGAGGCGTTTTTCAAATCCTTGTGATCCTTTTTCATGGCCGTAATGGTATCGTCATAAAAACCAAGCTCATCAACGAGGTTCAGTTTTTTCGCCTGCCGTCCGTCATACACGCGGCCGTCCGCAATTTTCTTTACCTCTGCTTTCGGCATGCCGCGCCCTTTTGAAATGACATCAACAAAGCCTTCATACGAATTATCAACCATCGATTGCATGATGTTTTTTTCTTCTCTCGTCATCTCACGGGAAGGAGACATAATGTCCTTATGGGCCCCGCTCTTAATCGTTTCAAAAGAAATGCCAAGCTTATCGGCAAGCTTTGAATAATTGACGCTTTCCATAATGACGCCGAGTGACCCGGTCAGGGTTTCCGGTGTCGCAAAAATCTTATCAGCCGCTGTTGAGATGTAATAGCCTCCTGATGCTGCCATCGAACCCATTGACACGTAAATCGGTTTTTTCGTTTCTTTCTTGATTTCTTCCAGTTTCTTATGTATTTCAGCACTTTCATACACTCCGCCACCCGGAGAATTCACCTTCAGAACGATACCTTTGACCGCCTTGTCATCTTTTGCGCGCTCAAGGTTTTTTAAGAACGTTCTGTGGTTATATCCGTCTGCACCAAGCAGACTGCTTGAGTCCCCATTATCCTGAATGGTGCCGCTGACCTCTAATACGGCAATTTTACTTGAGAGACTGCCGTTTTCCAGCGTCTTTTCCTGCGATTCATCCGTCAGTGATGTGAGATCCGTTTGAGCGCCTTTGACGCTTTCAAAGAAACTCATAGAGATGCTGACGATAATAGACACGCCGAAAATCCCCAGAGCAATCACTAATGCAATCCATCTTTTTGCATTCATTTTTTCTCCTCCTTTTTCCTAAACTCTCTCATTATACGATTCAATATGAAAAATGTTTCACTTCATGAGAAAGCTCCGGCTTAACGGGCTGCCGGCAAACGTGGTACACTTATGGCCAAAGGTATTTTATCACAAATACTGGATGGCAGAAAAACTTAAATATGACAGCAAAGGGGAAATGGGATATGACCGATCAACGCCGTAATGTTTATTTTTTTCACAAACAGGATCAGGAAACGAACGAACAAGCCCGCTCGTTAACACAATTGGCGGAAGAGCATGGATTTACCGTTGTGAACCAGCACTCAGACGCTAATATTATCGCCAGCATTGGCGGGGACGGCACATTTTTGCAGGCAGTCAGAAAGACGAATTTTCGTGACGACTGCTTGTACGTCGGCATTACCAAAAAGGGGAAAGCTCATTTATATTGCGACTTTCATAGTGATGAGCGAGAAAAAATGGTCGATGCAATGACGTTTGAACAAATTGAAGTGAGAAAATACCCGCTGATTGAAGTGACAGTGGATCAAGCCAGTCCTTTTCACTGCTTAAACGAGGTATCCATCCGCTCAAGCATCATTAAAACCTTTGTGATGGACGTGCTGATTGACGATCTGCACTTTGAAACGTTTAGAGGTGACGGAATGATTATCTCAACGCCTACAGGGAGCACCGCCTATAACAAGTCTGTTGCAGGAGCGGTTGTTGATCCGCTGCTTCCATGCATGCAGGTATCAGAGCTTGCATCCCTTAACAATAATACCTACCGGACACTCGGCTCGCCATTTGTCCTCAGCTCTGACCGAAAGCTGACCCTTCGTGTGGTGCAGGACGGCAACGAACACCCAATCATCGGCTTGGACAATGAAGCACTCAGCACGAGAAATGTGAAAACGATCGAAATCAAACTGTCTAATAAGAAAATCAAAACAGTCAAACTAAAGGACAATTCATTTTGGGAAAAAGTGAAGCGTACTTTTTTATAGAAAATAAAAGGACAGGCTGCTGCCTGTCCTTTTACGATTTCTCATATACAATCTGGCCGTTAATCACGGTTTTTTTAATCTCTAAAAGATGAAGCTGTGCGGGGTCAATGGCAAACGGATCACCACTGAGAACTGTAAAATCCGCGTCATAGCCTTCCGCAATTTTTCCGCGTGACTTCTCTTTATAAATGATACCGGCGCTACCTTCTGTATAAAGCTTTATCGCTTCATATACAGGTAAACATTCACTTTCATTATAGCTTGGCCCGTTTTGCTCATGACTGCTTTTCCGGAGGACCGCGGACTGGATCCCTAGAAGCGGGTCAACAGGCTCAATCGGGGCGTCTGAACCGCCCGCGCATAAAATGCCTTTAGATATGAGGGTTTTCCAGGCAAATGCAGTCTTCATCCGGTCTTTTCCGAGACGGTCAATGACCCACGGAAAGTCGCTTGCAACGAAATGCGGCTGAAGATCAAGTGCGATCGGCATGCGTGCTGCTCTCTCGATTAATTCGTTATCAAGCACTTGAGCATGAATAAGCCGATCATGCCGGCCGTTTTTGGGCGGATGCTTTTCTATTGCGTTCAGCACTTTTTCAAAAGCAAGATCGCCGATTGCATGAACAGCAACCTCCATCCCTTTTTCTCTCGCTTTGCGAATGAGCCGGCCAAGGGTTTCGTCATCGTGAACCTGAACACCATTTGTTGATGGATCATCCTGATATGGTTCTTTCAATAAAGCCGTTCTCCCGCCAAGCGCCCCGTCCGCAAAGATTTTCATCGCACCGAACTCCACATACGGGCCGGACGGTTTCTCCAGCTGCTCCCATCGATCGACCGCTTCATGATGAACGAGCAAATGGCAGCGGAACGGATACTTTCCGCCAGCGGCAGCTTTCTCATAAGCTTTCAACGGCACCGAAACATCACCATAATAGGACAAGTCTTCCGAATGACCGCCCGTCAGGCCTTTTGTCCAGCAATCCTTTATTGCAGCCGTTAATGCCTCATCAACATAGTGCTGGGAGACTGGCGGGACAGCCTTCAGAATCAAATCCTGCGCCTTATCAAACAGGAGTCCGGTCGGCTCGCCATTTGCATCTTTTACGATGACTCCGCCGTCAGGATCAGGAGTATTTCTTGAAATTCCCGCTGCTTGAAGAGCCGCAGAATTGACAGCTATTGCATGCCGGCATATACGCTTGAGCAAGACGGGCCTGTCAGGAAACAGGCGATCAAGATCATGCTTAGTCAAGTAGTCAGGTGTCTCAAACTGATTTTCATTCCAGCCTTCTCCAATGAGCCAATCGTTTTTAGGAAGCTGCCGCTCTCTTTCCTTCGCAGCCTGTAAAATTGAATCTTTCGACGTCAGTGCGGACAGATCGAGCTGAAGCTGTTTCTCACCGTGGCCGATCAAATGTAGATGGCTGTCAACAAAACCGGGGAACATCACTGCTCCGTTCAGGCTGATTTCTTCTGTTTCCGGCGACCCGTACTTTTCCTTCAAACGTTCATAGCTGCCGGTGCCTTTTATAACACCATCCTCAACATAAACTGCCTCAGTCCGATCGCCTTCTTCGAGCATCGTATAAATGAAACCGCCGTGCCATATCGCCTTCATTCACGTTCACTCTCTTTCTTTACGCCTTTTTATTAGCTTTGAGCTGTTCTTCACGTTTTCTTAATTCCACTCGTCTGATTTTTGCAGAAGCCGTTTTCGGCAGGTTTTCCACAAATTCAATTTCTCTAGGATATTTGTATGGAGCGGTAATCGTCTTCACATGGTTTTGCAGCATTTTGACAAGCTCATCACTGCGTTTTTCATGATTTTGCAGGACAACATATGCCTTTACGATGGAGCCTCTGATTTCATCAGGACTTGCGACAACAGCACATTCTTTTACTTCTGGGTGCTTAACAAGCGCGTCTTCCACCTCGAAAGGCCCGATCGTATAGCCGGAGCTGATAATAATATCGTCATTTCGGCTTTCAAACCAGAAGTAACCTTCCTCATCTTTTCTTGCTCTGTCTCCCGTTAGGAAATAATCGCCGCGAATTTGTGTTTTCATTCTTTCCGGATCTTTAAAATACTCTTTAAAGAGCGCAGGCGTACTGAGGTGAACAGCGATATCGCCAACCTCACCAGGTTTGCAGATTTCACCGTCTTCATTTATGATCTCCACCTGATTTCCCGGTGTCGGTTTTCCCATGCTTCCCGGTTTAATAGGCGTATCTTTCAAAACACCAACCAAAAGCGTGCTTTCTGTTTGGCCATATCCGTCCCGTACCTTAATGCCAAAGTGCTTTTGGAAAACATCAATGACTTCACGGTTGAGCGGCTCACCTGCGGAAACAGCGCTGTGCAGGGCAGAAAGATCAAAACGGTCCAAGCCTTCAACCTTCGCCATTAAGCGGTATTCTGTCGGCGTGCAGCAGAAAACATTGATTTTGTAGCGATTTAAAAGCTCTAGATATTTTTCTGCTTTGAATCTGCCGTGGTACACAAAACCGGTTGCTCCGCTGCCAAGCACCGCTAAAAACGGACTCCATACCCACTTTTGCCAGCCAGGGGCAGCAGTTGCCCAGACGATATCCTTTTCAGAAATGTCAAGCCAAGCGCCGGCAGAAGTTTTTAAATGAGCAAATGCCCATCCATGTGTATGTACAACACCTTTCGGCTGACCTGTTGTCCCGGATGTATAAGATAAGAAAGCCATATCATCTCTTGTTGTGTCAGCTGTTTTAAATTGGCTTCCGTCCGCTTCAATTGATAAGAGGTTTTTCCAGCCGGCATCATTTTCACCAATAGACAGTGTAATCAGTTTGTCAGCCGTACTGACATCCCGGAAAGCGCCAATAAATTCGGAGTAGACGATAGCGCCTTTTACCTCTGCATGTTCAATCCGGTATTCAAGATCTTTCGCGCGAAGCATTTCGGAGCACGGAATGACAACCATTCCTGATTTCAGGATAGCCAAATAAACAGCATAGGCTTCAAGCACCCGCGGAACCATTACAATCAGCTTGTCTCCCTTTTTAAATCCAAGATCAGCTAAGGCCGCTCCGATTTTATTTGTTTCTTCCATCAGCTTTTCATACGACCAAGATTCTTGCTTGCCCGACTCGTCCTCCCAAAGAAGAGCGGTTTTTTGTCCAGCAGCACTGAACTTTTCCATTTCATTCACTAAATTATATTGCACAGGGGCAATTAAATCTTCACGTTTTAACACGAACAACTCCTCACTTTCTCCACCCATTATACATAAATACAGGCTCTTTCCGTAAGGATATGCCTAAAAGCAACCTCTGTAAACATAGATTTTATAGGCCGCTGGTCCTTTTTTATATGTAAAAAATGAAAAAGAGTGGGGATACCCCCACTCCTAAGCCATTATGTGAAATTGTAAATTAGAATTGTCCTCCGCCCATGTTTTGTTGAGCAAAAGATACAAGACGTTTTGTGATCTCTCCTCCAACAGAACCGTTAGCGCGAGAAGTTGTGTCTGCTCCAAGGTTTACACCGAATTCAGAAGCGATTTCTAATTTCATTTGGTCGATCGCTTGAGCAGCTCCTGGTACTAAAAGGTTGTTGCTGTTACCTGAGTTATTGTTAGCCATGTGTCTCACCTCCTTGTGAGTATAGAATGTGTCAAAACACATGGCTTCATTCAGAAAAACTTTGGTAATTGTATACAGGAGCTGAAAATTAATTTAAAAGAGTTCAGCGAATTTATCGTTAGCTTCTTGTTCGCTATACAGGGTCATTGTCTCAATGTTATCTACCGCTTCTTGAATATACGGCTCGAAATCAACAAAGCTTTCAAAGTGTTCAATTTTCTCTTTTTTAGGGCGTGTTTTCGGGCTTGGCGGTGTAAAGATCGTGCAGCAGTCTTCAAATGGCTGAATGCTTGTCTCATATGTGCCAATTTCCCGTGATTTTTCGATGATTTCTGTTTTGTCCATGGCGATTAATGGACGCAAAATCGGTGTTGACGTCACCGCATTAATTGCATACATGCTTTCAAGCGTTTGGCTCGCTACCTGACCGAGGCTTTCTCCCGTAATAATGGCAAGCCCGTTTCTCTTTTCTCTGATTCTGTCGGCGATCTGAAGCATGAGGCGGCGGGTTGCCGTCATTGTGTAATTTTCAGGAATTTGTTTTTGGATGAGCTCTTGCGTTTTTGTAAATGGAACAATATGAAGTGTCATGCTTCCCCCAAAACGGGACAGACATTTCGCCAGATCCATTACCTTTTGCTTTGCGCGCTCACTCGTGTATGGCGGGCTGAAGAAATGAACAGCTTCTACCGACAGTCCCCGTTTCATCGCATAAAAACCAGCCACAGGGCTGTCAAAACCGCCAGAAAGCATCAGCATCGCTTTTCCTGCTGAACCAACTGGCAGCCCGCCTGCACCTTTTTCATCACGAATTGTCAAAAATGTTGCTTCTTCCCTGATTTCGATTCTGAGCGGGATGTCTGGGTTGCGAACATCGACCGTCAATCCTTCTGTATTTCGCAAAATATGGCCGCCGATTTCAGCGTTCATCTGGTTTGTATCTAATTCAAATTGCTTATACGCTCTCTTTGTCGCGACTTTAAACGTATCACCTGGTTTATACTGATCTTTGATAGCCTTTAGTGCGGTTGCCTTAATATCATCAAGGCGGCTGTCACATTTAATTGCCAGGCTGAAGCTTTGAATCCCAAACACTTGCTTTAAATGAGGAAAAAGAGCCTCAGGATCCTCTCCATTTAATGTAATCGTCATACGATCCCTGTTGGAAAAGTATTTTAAATTCGGATAGTCTTTCAAAACGAGTCTGATGTTTTGTTTTAAGCGCTCAATAAAGCTTTTTCTGTTTTTGCCTTTGGTCGAAATTTCCCCAAAACGAATTAATATATGATCGTAATTCATGTTCTACCTCATCATTTTCCTTAATTTTTTGATACCAGGACGAAGCGCGTTCATAAACGGTTCTGCCACATCGCTTGTCTGGCTGTAATTTAAACTGATTCTGATGCTGCTTCCGGCAATCTGCTCTCCTTTGCCCATCTCTAAGAGAACCTTGCTGGGCTTATGTTCTTTTGCCGAGCAAGCCGATGTTGTGGAGACGAAAATATCCTGTTCCTCAAGCATGTGTAAAAGCACTTCCGCTTTAATCCCCGGTACAGAGAAATTAATAATGTGCGGCGCGCTATTCATTTGAGGCGTGTTGATAACGACGCCCTCAATTTCACTCAGCCTTTTCATAAACAATTCCTTTGCGGCAGTCATCGTGTCAAGCCGTGTGTCAAAATCAGCAGAGGCAAGATTAATGGCCTTGGCAAGCGAAACCGCTCCAGCAGTATGTTCTGTTCCGGCCCGTATGCCTTTTTGCTGAGAGCCTCCCGTTATGAGCGGAATAAGGCGTGTTCCCTCTTTTACAATAAGTGCGCCTGTCCCCTTTAGGCCGTGAAATTTATGCCCCGAAATTGAACATAGATCAATGCCGGCCTTTTCAATTGCCAAGGGCACTTTATAGATGCCCTGCACATAATCGACGTGGAACAAAATGTTCGGGTGCTTCTTCAGCACTTCCCCTGCCGCTTCAATCGGCTGCACGGAACCGACTTCATTGTTCACATGCATCATGCTGACAAGCACGGTATCGGGACGGATGGCTGCTTTTAGATCTTCAATAGAAACAAATCCGTCTTCATTCACAGAAAGATAAGTGATATCAAACCCGAACAACTCTTTCAGCTGTTCTAACGATTCCGTAACGGATGGATGTTCAATAGAAGTGGCAATGATATGTTTGCCTGTTTTTATCTTTGACAAAGCCGCTCCTTTTAAAGCCGCATTATTGGCTTCTGTGGCGCCTGACGTAAATACAATATCATATTTTTTTAGGCCTAAGGACCTTTTGATTTGATTTTTGGCTGCTTGAAGCAGCTGTTCCGTTTCGGCTCCATATCGGTGCAAAGATGAAGGATTGCCAAAGTATCGGCTGCTTGTCTGTTCATATACGTTCAAGACTTCATCGTAAGGCTTCGTCGTTGAACTATTATCTAAATATATCATCTTTTTTACTCCTTTATGAAAGCGGTACAAGGTATGATATTTATGTTACCATAACAAAATTTAATAGAAAATTACGAAAAACTAGTATTGACTTCTAATTTTTTTACCATATAATAAGATTTGTTCGTTTCGTCATATTATCTGACAATTAATTGACAGAATATTTTAACATAATTATTAGGAGGATTTTTTCATGAAACACTCACTGCCTGTCAAAGATACCATTATTATTGGTTTCATGCTATTTGCGTTATTCTTTGGAGCAGGAAATATGATTTATCCGCCGGAACTTGGACAAGCAGCCGGACACAACGTCTGGAAGGCCATCGGCGGATTTTTACTGACAGGGGTAGGCCTGCCGCTTCTCGGCATTATCGCCATCGCATTAACCGGTAAGGACGCTAAAGGCCTTGCTGACAAAGCGCACCCAGTTTTCGGTACAATCTTTACTGTCGTGCTTTATTTATCAATCGGACCATTATTCGCCATCCCGAGAACAGGAACTGTTTCATATGAAATTGGCGCTGTTCCGTTTTTGACTGGCGTACCAGAAAGACTTTCTTTATTAATATTTACACTTATCTTTTTCGGCGTTACGTACTATTTAGCGTTAAACCCATCCAAGGTTGTCGATCGAGTCGGAAAAATTCTGACTCCCATCAAATTCACGATTATTTTAATCATTGTTCTCAAAGCCATCTTCACGCCGATGGGCGGATTGGGCGCCGTGACAGAAGCATATAAAGGAACACCGGTTTTTAAAGGATTTTTAGAAGGCTATAAAACAATGGACGCACTTGCTTCAATTGTATTTGGCGTTGTCGTTGTAAATGCTGTAAAAAGCAAAGGCGTTACACAGTCTAAAGCTCTTGCTGCAGCCTGCATTAAAGCAGGTGTGATTGCCGCTTTAGGCCTGACTTTCATTTATGTATCCCTTGCTTATTTAGGTGCAACAAGCACAAATGCAATCGGTCCTGTTGGTGAAGGAGCTAAAATTTTATCTGCGTCTTCCCATTATTTATTCGGTTCATTAGGCAACATCGTACTCGGAGCAGCGATTACAGTCGCATGTTTAACAACAAGCATCGGCCTTGTCACATCTTGCGGCCAATATTTTTCAAAACTTATTCCGGCATTATCATATAAAATTGTCGTTACGATTGTCACGTTATTCAGCTTGATCATTGCGAATTTCGGACTCGCGCAAATTATCGCGTTTTCTGTTCCTATTTTATCAGCTATCTATCCGCTTGCCATTGTCATTATCGTTCTTTCCTTCATCGATAAGATCTTTAAAGAAAGACGCGAAGTGTACATCGCATGCTTGATCGGTACAGGACTTTTCAGTATTTTAGACGGTATCAAAGCAGCCGGTTTTTCACTTGGATCTTTAGATGTGTTTCTAAATGCGAATCTTCCTCTTTATAGCCTCGGCATCGGCTGGGTGCTTCCAGGAATCGTCGGAGCGGTTATCGGCTATGTGCTGACCTTATTCATCGGACCATCCAAACAGCTTAATGAAATAAGTTAATGTCACAGAACGCCTGCGTTATTGCGCAGGCGTTTTGTAATGAAAAAAAGAGCCTGCTCATTACACTGCGGGCTCTTTTTCATGGTCGTGATTATCTAAGCGGATATGTCAGCTTTGATTTTTTCAACTGCACCTGGCGCAGCCTTTTCTACAGCGGCAGCGGCAATTTCATAAGAGTCGTCATAATCAAAAGCATAAAAACGTCTTTCCGCTTCTTTCAGCTGTTCAGATAAAATATGATTCTGGCTTCTGAACCGGTTTCCGAACTGAATGATTTTTTCAATGAGGATGACCTGCTCGACAAGTTCCTCTGATTCCCGGCTTGCCCTGTTGACGATATCTTCTGCTTGTTTCAAATGGGCTCCGGCTTCTTCCATATTTAATGGAAGTTCGTTTAGTTGATTGACTGTTTCTTGAATATGATGATGCGCGTTCTCCAGCATCTCTTGAATATGGCTCGGAATGCCTGGAATGTTGCTAGTCTTCAGCAGTCTTGCTGTCTCAGAAATTGTTTTTTTCAAATTGCTGAGCGTCTCCCTCGCCTGAAGCTCTTCTTTTCTCAGCGCTTGCAGATTTTCACGATACTCGTCATGCTCTTTTTTCACTTCTTCAATTTGCTTCTCTATTGAAGCAACTTCTTCCACTAAAAGTGAGTAAGCGACATGCTCTGCATCGAGCTTATCTTTAACGGATGATAGCAGCTTCCCAATTTCATCAAGGCGCTTTTCAAAAGCCTGCTGTTTGCCGAGCTCACCGGCTGTCAGCCTGTAGCTTTCCTTCACCAGCTCAGTTTCTGCTTTCGTATGCTCTTTCTCTTCTTTAAGCTTGTCGTAAGCAATAATCAATTCAGGCATTTTGCTTAGCACGGATTGACCGGCTTCAACTTCGCCCTCCAGCTGCTGATAAACAGATTGAATATTTTCGTCAATGAGCTGCAGGATTGCGGACGCTTCATCAATATCCAGTTCAGTCATCAGGACATGTTCCGCTCGTTTCAGCTGGTTTGACAGATTTTCTAATTCCTTATCAAGCTGGATATGCTCAAGCTTGTACCCTTTTTCTTTCATTTCGCCATAGCCATCCTTGAGCTTTGCAATCTGTCCGGGCACCGTCTGTTTACAGTCAGCTAACAGCTTCGGCACGTCATCTATGTATGACTGAAGCCGCTCAAGATTGCGGTCCTGCTCAAGCAGTACTTTTCGTGCAGTAATATAGTTTCCGCCTTCTGTTTCTTCTTCAAATTGTTTGATGCCGCTCCAAATTTCGTCCAGATCCTTTTCAAGGCTGTCATAAAGCTCCCCGTAAAGGTGGCTGTAAGCCAGCAGGTTTTTTCGAGATTTCGAATAGCGCTCCCTCACCTGTTCAATCTCTTCACGGCTCTTTTCCTCACTTGTGACAAGATCGCTGATTTCCCGAAGAATCTTTTCAATGCTTGATTCAGCCGCTGTCAGCAGGTCGTCGATATGAACGAGCACTTGATTGGCCTTTTTAAACCTGTATTTGTCTGCATTTTCCTCGGCATCATAAAGGAGCTCTTCAACTTTCGGCATGTGGGCTGTGACAATCTCATCCCATTCTTCACGCCACTTCTCAAAGAACTCTTCTGTCTGACCCGTCATTTTTAAATGTTTTATTTTAGACATTTCTTCCACGATCGACCGATTCAGAATTTCAATCTTCCACGATTCCAGCCGGTCGATTTCGGCGTAGATTTTTTTCCTGAAAAAGTAGCCTGCCGCAAACAGCGCAAGCAGTACAATTAATAATCCAATGACAAACTCCATAATGAGCCCCCTTGCTGTTTACCTTAATCTGTCAGGGTGTTTTATTTATTCAGAAAGATTTCAGGATATGTATTGAGAAAAACTGTCGTTTTCATTGTTATTATGATACCATGTAACAAACATTTTTTGACCAGAAATCAAAAACTTTTTGTGCAAAATCGGCAGGATTTGACTATTTTTTCATGGGGTGACATCAATGCAAAAGCGAGACGGACATATTCACACACCATTTTGCCCTCACGGCTCCAATGACACACTCAGACAATATGCAGAAGAAGCCTTAAAAAAAGGGTTCGAATCGATTACTTTTACCGAACACGCCCCATTGCCGCCCTCTTTTACCGATCCCACGCCGCTGAAAGACAGCGCGATGGCGCAAGCTTCTTTGGAACGCTATATTCATGAAATTTCCGGATTAAAAAAAGAATATCGCGGACAGCTTAGCATACTGACAGGACTTGAAGTCGATTATATCGCTGAATTTGAAGACGAAATTACATTATTCCTAGACACATACGGGCCATATTTAGATGACAGCATCTTATCCGTTCATTTTTTGCGCACAGACTCTTCCTATCTATGCCTTGATTATGACGAGCATACCTTCAAAGAGCTGATTTCAGCCTGCGGAAGCATTGAAGCGGTATATGAACAATATTACCGGAGTATCTATTCTTCCATTGTAGCATCTCTCGGCGTTTATAAGCCAAAAAGAGTCGGTCACATCACACTCGTCCAAAAATTCATCAAGCTGTTTCCATACAGCATGTCAGAACATATTCGCGGCCTCGTTTCCCTGTGCCTGAATGCCATTGAAGAAAACGGAATGGAGCTCGACTTCAATACTTCCGGCTTAAGAAAAACTTACGCTGGCGGTATTTATATCGAGGATTGGATGCTGAATGAAGCGAAGCAAAAGAAGATCCCGCTTGTGTTTGGGTCAGATGCCCATCAAGCGGGAGATGTCGGATATGCGTATGAGGCGTTTTTGGAACGGTGCTAGTTGGTGAGCGCCACGTCTCCTGTCCGGAAGACGCTTCTGATCCAAATCTTGATTTCTTCAAAATACATTTTATAAAAATACGGCTCGTGCGGCTGCATGTAGAGTACTTCTGAAATATATTGAGGCTGGAGATAGGGCATCATCAAGAGAGATTTTAATTGGAGAATAAAATGAGGCAGCGGCAGCGTTAAATATTCACGCTGTTTTTCTCCTTCCTCAATGATCAGCTGGAAGATATACTTTTCCTTCATTAGATATGTCGACATAATTTCCCTGATTAATATGGAGTCAATTGTGACTTCCCGGTAGACAAAACGAGTTAATTGACGATGATTATGCTGATAGGATAAAATATCGAAAACCAATTGAAGAAGCTGTTCCTGAGTGCTTTGAGAAGAGATATTGCTTGCCGCTGTTTCAAGCGTTTTGCTGTAGCCCTCGTAAAACTCTGAAACTAAGTGTTCCATCAAGCCTCCTTTGCCTTTAAAATAGTAGGAGATGTGCGCAACATTTACATCAGCTGACTTTGCGATTTCACGGACAGACGTGCCAGAAAATCCTTTTTGGTTAAAAAGCATGACAGCAGATTCAATAATTTTGTCTTTGGTGCTTACTTTCATACGGCTCACTCCTTCCTCTTGATACTATTCAAGCAGAAAGCCGCTGTTCCTGTAAGAACTTATCGACAAATGCCGGCAGAAAAGCCGGAACTTTGTTTTATATTATAGAAAAAGTGAGGGTTTTCCATGTTCCATGTCGAAAAACAATCTGGAGATAAAGAAAAAGACTATCAGCTTCTGCTAAAACAGCTCGAAGCCATGACCGAAGACGAAACAGACCAAATAGCTAACTATGCAAATGCCTCAGCACTGCTGTATCATTCGCTGCCTGAAGTCAACTGGGCGGGTTTCTATTTTGCCAAAGAAGAGGATGGACAGCTTGTGTTAGGTCCGTTCCAAGGCCTGCCGGCATGTGTTCGGATTCCTTTCGGCAGAGGGGTTTGCGGCACAGCGTACGCAAACGGAAAAGTGGAACGTGTTGAGGATGTAAACGCGTTTCCGGGACATATCGCCTGCGATGCAGCGTCTCAATCAGAAATTGTGCTTCCGATTCGTGTAGACGGAAAAATTGTCGGCGTCTTGGACATCGACAGCCCAGTGAAAAACCGTTTCGACGAAATTGATGAAAAATACTTAACTCAATTTGCCGAAACGCTAGAAAAAGCGTTAGCGCAGTAATATAAAAGCCCAAAACTGATATCGTTTTGGGCTTTTTTTATTTTATTGAGTCATGAATCATCAAGCGGTTTTTCCCGCTCCGTTTCGCGCTGTAGAGCGCTTCGTCTGCCTCATGCACAAGCTCTTTCAGCGACTTTTTTGTTTCTGTCGTCCAGCAGGAGATACCGCAGGAAATGGTTACCTCGGGTTTCGTATTTTTTCTGACCGCGTAAACCAGTCGCTCGGTAATCCGTTTCCCCACTGCAACCGGCACATTTGGCAAATAAATCGCCAGCTCCTCTCCTCCCCAGCGGGCACCGACATCATGCTTTCGGATGTTGCTTTTAATCACTGAAGCGACTTGAATTAAAATCTCGTCCCCAGTCTGATGGCCGTACGTATCATTTACATTTTTAAAATTATCAATATCAACAAGAATAAAAACACCCTTTTGATGGATTTTCATGCTGTATTGAATTTTTTCATCTAAATACGCTCGTGAATACAGTTCAGTCAGCTGATCTGTTTTCACGAGATGCTCAAGGCGGTCGCGAAGCATTGAATTGGTTACAGCCAGTGTCGCGTGATGAATCAGCGCCTGAAACAGCTTGTACATTTCAAATGTAAAAGCGTACAGCTCCTGTTTCAATAAAACCGCAAAGCCTAAAAGCCGGTCGTTTTGAATCATCGGAGCAGCCATCAGCGAGCCGTACCCCGCCTTCCCAAAAACAGACTGGCCATTCCCGATGAAAACCCCTTTTTCACCTTCATACAGCTTTTCTTTCAGCTCATTATAAAAATCTGACGGCTTCGCTTCTTTAAAAAATGCTGTGCTGCCTGGGAGCAATGTTAGGTTTTCAAAATGGTCTATATGAAAAAATCCCACTTCTTCTGCCTGAAACGATTCTGCCATTCTCACAGCCAGATCATTCATTGTATCAGTCAATGTCAGCCGCTGATTCAGGCGTCGTGATGTTTCATTAATCAATTCCAAATTTGCGATGCTTGCTTTGGATTGTTCGTAGAGCTGGGCATTTTCAAACGCTTTTCCCGCGGCGTTTGCTAACAGCGACATTTCATCAAGGCAGGCATCAGTAAGAAAGCTGTCACCCGTTCCTTCAGCCTTCAACACCCCGTATGTGCCCTGCTGTCCTTTGATCGGAATATAGGCGACAGATTCATTTTTCCGCAAAATGTCTCCGGACAAATACACTTTGAGCGCAAAGGAATCGGATTTTTCCCCTTCCATATACAGCTCTTTTGCAGGAATCCCTAAACATTGGTCTTGATCGTGCGATATAAATAAAGAAAACTCAAAAAGAGAAAATGTGCTTGTCAAGCTTTCTAAAAGCTGCTTCAGCACATCTGTCTGATCAAGCAGTGAATGGAACAGCTCTGTCATTTTGTATATCTTTTTTTGGTAGATCGTTTTGTTATAGAGTCTTTCCTGTTTCATCGACTGGTTTAAAAATGAAGCAACCACCTCCGGAAGCCCTTCAGGAATCTCTTCATCCTGCCTGCACGCAAGATGGAAACGCCTGCCGGAGCCGTCCTCAATCAGATAACATGAAGCGTTTATTTTTGAAGCGGAAAAACGCGCTTCACCATCTGCCAGTTTTGTCACAAAGTCTGATGGTGACGGTGTAAGCGAAACACAAAGGGTTGAAAAATAGGTTTGAATAGCCGAAGTCAGCCATATGAAAGAGTCGGTGAATGTGACTTTTTCAGATTTGGTTAATAAAAAATCGAGCATATGATAATGAAAGGCGGATAATTGATCTTTAGTTTGTTCTACCATGTTTTTATCACCTAAAAGTTTACCACTAATTTTTGTTTATTATATCATAAACGGTGAAGCAATAATGGAGGAATGGTTGACTTCAAAACAAATAAATTATATAATGACCTTTGTGTGAAATATTGCAGCCTTTTTGTTCAGCTTCTATGTTTTCATTTTGTTCCTTATCAATAAGGTGTATCGTGTAACTCTCTGCTGCTGGAGCGAGGATACATGAAAACAAAATGTGCATGGTCGAATAGAGCAGACGGTTTTTATTTTCCACAAAAATAAAACCAAAGGAGGAGTCACATTATGGCTCGCTATACAGGTCCATCTTGGAAACTGTCCCGCCGTCTAGGAATCTCTCTTAGCGGTACAGGAAAAGAATTAGAAAAACGCCCTTACGCTCCAGGTCCACACGGCCCAGGACAACGTAAAAAATTATCAGAATACGGTTTGCAATTGCAAGAAAAGCAAAAGCTTCGTCACATGTACGGTGTAAACGAACGTCAATTCCGCACTTTGTTTGACAAAGCTGGCAAACTAGCTGGTAAACACGGTGAAAACTTCATGATTCTTTTAGATTCTCGTCTTGATAACGTTGTGTACAAGCTAGGTTTAGCACGTACTCGCCGTCAAGCTCGCCAATTGGTTAACCACGGTCACATTCTTGTAGACGGAAGCCGCGTTGACATCCCGTCTTACCTAGTGAAACCTGGTCAAACAATCGGTGTTCGCGAAAAATCAAGAAACCTTTCTATCATCAAAGAATCTGTTGAAGTGAACAACTTCGTTCCTGAATACCTTACTTTCGACGCTGAAAAGCTTGAAGGTACTTTCACTCGTCTTCCTGAGCGTTCTGAACTTGCTCCGGAAATTAACGAAGCGCTTATCGTTGAGTTCTACTCTCGTTAATCGTTTTAAAAACCCCTGCCGCTATGCGGTCGGGGTTTTTTTATCGTCTGTTTCGTCATTCGCCTCTTGCTGGCCAACACTATCTTGCGCCTGCTGCTCCCAATGATCCCGCTGCAGCCGTTCTTTTGCAATCGTACACATGAGATTCACGCTTTAGCGCTCCTTTCATTTAAAAGGTGGTGATTGGTCGTGTTTGCCCTATCTAATATACTCTTTTCCTTTCATTCCTATGCGGTAAACAAAAAGATCCTTTGCCGTCAGTGGCAAAGGATCTTTTTCTTATTTATACGTCACAAGGAAGTATTTTTTCTTCCCGCGGCGCAGAACAGTAAATTGATTTTCGATACGGTCTTCAGCTGACAGGGTATAATTTATTTCCGTCTGGCGTTCACCGTTAATGTAAACAGCTCCGTTTTGGATGTCTTCACGCGCTTGGCGTTTAGAAGGAGATAATTTAGATTGCACCAACACATCTACAAGTGAAAGCTCTTGGGTGCTGTCAACTTCCATAGAAGGAACATCTTTAAAGCCTACTTTTACGTCTTGAGCAGAAAGCTCTTTAATATTGCCGCTGAACAGCGCTTGGGAGATGTTGATGGCTTGCTCCAGCGCCTCGCGTCCGTGAACAAGTGATGTCACTTCTTCTGCCAGGCGTTTTTGCGCTTCACGTTTTTCTGGCGCCGTTTCTGTTTTTTCAGCGTATGCTTCAATTTCCTCTTTTGAAAGGAACGTGAAGTATTTCAAGTATTTGACAACGTCACGGTCGTCTGTGTTGATCCAGAATTGATAGAATTCATATGGCGATGTTTTTTCTTTATCAAGCCAGATCGCGCCGCCTTCCGTTTTTCCGAACTTCGTGCCGTCTGCTTTTGTGACAAGCGGAATCGTTAGGCCGAACGCTTTTGCTCCTTCTTCTTCTGATTTTCTGATCAGTTCAAGACCCGCTGTGATGTTGCCCCACTGATCGCTTCCGCCGATTTGCAGTTTACAGTTTTTGTCTCTGTAAAGATTTAAGAAATCATAAGATTGAAGAATCATGTAGCTGAATTCCGTGTACGAGATGCCGGATTCAATTCTTGAGCTGACCGTATCTTTTGCCAGCATGTAATTGATGCCGAAATTTTTACCAACGTCACGAAGGAAATCGATCACATTCATTTTGCCGATCCAGTCAAAGTTGTTCGCGATGACAGCTGGGTTTTCTGCTGCTTCAAAATCTAGAAATCTGGACAGCTGGTTTTTGATTTTTTGGGACCATTCGGATACGATGTCAGCAGTGTTTAATGTACGCTCTGCTTTTTTTCCGCTTGGATCACCGATGAGGCCCGTCGCGCCGCCCACAAGCGCAATCGGATGATGCCCTGCAAGCTGAAAACGGCGAAGTGTTAAAATAGGCAGCAGGTGTCCGATATGCAAGCTGTCTGCTGTAGGGTCAAAGCCTGAGTACAAGCGGATTTTTTCTTCATTCAGCTGTTTATTTAACCCTTCTTCATCTGTCATTTGCTGAATCAATCCGCGGAAGGATAAGTCTTCAAGTAAGTTAGTCATAAGATAAAGCTCCTTTTTTAATTAAAATAAAAAACGCCCCTTCGTTTACACGAAGGGACGATTGATTATCGCGGTACCACCCTACTAATAAGAGAATGCAAACATTCGTCTTATCACTTTGCCTGATAACGGATCAGGTCCGTTCTTTCACTACTGAAAGCCTGGCCGGCTTTGTTTGCAAAAGCGGTTCATGAGTGTATTCGATATATCCGTCTGTGCTGATTTTCACCGGCCATCAGCTCTCTGGAACGTAAGGATATTCTACTTGTCTCAATCTTTACCTTTTCATATGAAGCTATATCATTTTTAACATAAATAAAATCCTGTGTCAACGCCGCCTTTTAATCCTCCATTGTTGACAGATCTCCAGCCGGCAGATTAAGCTCCCATGCCTTCAGCACGCGCCTCATGATCTTTCCGCTTCTGGTTTTCGGAAGCTTATCTTTAAATTCGATCTCACGCGGAGCCGCATGGGCTGCAAGACCCTGCTTTACAAATAGGCGGATCTCTTCTTTCAGTTTATCAGACGGCTCAAATCCTTCCCTGAGTGCAATAAAGGCTTTAATGATTTCTCCACGCACCGGGTCAGGCTTTCCGATAACGCCTGCTTCTGCAATAGCCGGATGTTCGACAAGCTTGCTTTCCACTTCAAATGGGCCGACGCGCTCACCGGAGGTCATGATGACGTCATCAACTCTGCCTTGGAACCAAAAGTATCCCTCTTCATCCATGTAAGCAGAATCCCCAGACACATACCAGCCGCCCGGCATGAAATACGATTCATACTTTTCAGGGTTATTCCAAATGGTATGCATCATGGAAGGCCAGCCCTTTTTGATGGCGAGATTGCCCATTCGGTACGGCGGTAGCTCGTTGCCTTGATTGTCAACGATCGCTGCCTCCACTCCTGGAATCGGCTTACCCATTGAACCCGGTTTAATATCCATGCAAGGATAGTTGCAGATGAGCTGACTGCCCGTTTCGGTCATCCACCAGGTATCATGGATTCGTTTGTTAAAAACTTTATGTCCCCATCTGATGACTTCCGGATTTAGCGGCTCACCGACACTGAGCACATGCCGGAGTGAAGTTAGATCATATTTCGCAGCCATTTCATCTCCCGCTCCCATCAGCATCCGAAAAGCTGTCGGCGCGCTGTACCAGACATTGACGCCAAGCTGTTCAATCGTTCCATACCAGCTTTCCGGGCTGAAACGTCCGCCGACGATGACATTTGTCGCTCCGTTCAGCCACGGTGCAAAAATGCCGTATACCGTACCTGTCACCCAGCCTGGATCAGCCGTGCACCAATAAATGTCTTCTTCCTTTAAATCAAGGACCCACTTTCCTGTTTGATATTGCTGAATCATCGCTTCATGGACATGCAACACGCCCTTTGGCGTACCAGTGGAACCTGATGTATAGTGAAGCAGAAAGCCGTCTTTTTTATCCATCCATTCGATATCCAATCTTGTGCTTTCCTGTTTCGCTGCTTCATCATAATTGATGATATTCGTGCCGCTCTCAGCCTCTCCCCCGACTACGAAGACATGCTGCAAGTGAGGCAGTTTGTCTACCGGTATTCTCTCCAGCAGCTCAGGCGTTGTGACAACAACCTTTGCCTCACTGTTTTCAAGCCGGTCTTTCACCGCTCCCTCCATAAATGCTTCGAACAGCGGCCCGGCGATGGCGCCAATTTTGATTGCGCCAAGCATAATAAAATAAAGCTCGGGTGATCTCGGCATAAAAATAAAAACGCGGTCCCCTTTTTCCACATTTCCATACCGTCTCAGCACATTCCCGGCTCTGTTTGATTCTTCCTTCATTTCTTTAAATGTGTATTTTTCATCCCGTTTTGCGTCTTTATAATAAAGCGCTACTTTGTTTTTTCGAAACGATTCGGCATGGCGGTCAATCGCTTCATACGCCGCATTCAGTTTCCCTGTCTCATGCCAAGAGAAATGTTTCTCCGCCTCGGCCCAATCAAAATGCCGGTACGTTTCTTCATAGTTTTTTAAGTTATGATCCCCCTCTATTGCTGGTAACGCTTTCAAATTCATGCCCAAACATCCCCCTTTGCTGAAGTTGTCACAATTATTATAGTATATATTCATATTCTTCTCAATTTTTAAAATATAAACCATGTTGAAAACGCTTTATAATTTGGTATTCTTAAAGAAGGCATGTATTTTTGATAAGAATTGATGGGACGGTGAATTAGTGGAACATCATAAAACATACCATTCAGCAAACATCAAAACAGCAACCGGCTCTTTACTGATAGAAGGGCCTGTCTCTCCAGAGGATTTGGCAGGTTATGAGTTTCATAAAGATTTAACCGCATTTCGCCCGCCTCGCGAGCAGCATGAAGCGCTAGTCGACATTGCAGGCCTTCCCGAAGGGCGCATTATTATTGCCAGAGACGGCCGAACCATTGTCGGCTATGTCACGTATTTATATCCTGACCCGCTCGAAAGATGGTCTGAAGGAAATATGGAGGATTTGATTGAGCTCGGAGCCATCGAAGTAGCGCCGGACTATCGGGGATGCGCTGTCGGAAAGACGCTCCTGACCGTCAGCATGATGGATGAACAAATGGAAAACTACATTGTGATGACGACAGAATATTACTGGCATTGGGATTTAAAAGGGATGAAAAAAGATGTGTGGGAATACAGAAAGATCATGGAAAAGATGATGAATGCAGGCGGATTGGTCTGGTTTGCAACGGATGAGCCGGAGATCAGCTCCCACCCTGCAAACTGTCTGATGGCCCGCATTGGAAAAAACGTCAGCCAAGAATCAATTGAGCAATTTGACAGGCTCCGTTTTTATCATCGTTATATGTATTAACTGACACTGACAAAGGGGAAAAAATAATGATTGTTGAGCAAATCATGAAAAGAGATGTCATTACATTAACGAAGACGGATACGCTTGAAACAGCAATATGCAAACTGAAGGAATTCCATATCAGGCATCTGCCTGTTGTAGATGAAGAACGACACGTGATCGGCATGATTACAGACAGAGACATGAAACAGGCCAGCCCGAGTATTTTTGAAGAAAACAAACGAAGCCTATTTCTCACACGAAGCGTAGATTCAATTATGAAAAAGGATGTTGTCTGCGCCCACCCGTTAGATTTTGTCGAAGAAATATCAGCCGTGTTCTACGAGCATGGCATCGGCTGCCTACCAGTGGTACACCATCAAAAATTAATAGGCATTTTAACAAAAACCGATTTGCTGCGGACGTTTGTCAAATTGACAGGCGCTGACCAGCCGGGCTCGCAAATTGAGATAAAAGTAAACGACATCACCAAAAGCCTCGCTGAGATCAGCAGTCTTTGCCAAGACCTTCAAGTGAAAATATTAAGCGTGCTTGTTTATCCGCATGACGATCCCGGTGTAAAAGTGCTTGTCTTCCGTGTAAAAACGATGAATCCGCTGCCGTTTTTGCAGGCATTACAAAGAAATGGACACCACGTCGTATGGCCGTCAGAGCAAAGGGATCTGCTATGAGAGACAGTGTATTTATCTATTCTCCATCCTACCAAACCTATATGTTTCATCAGGAGCATCCCTTTAATCAGCAGCGGGTTCTGTTAACATATGATTTGCTTAAGACGATCAATGCCTTTGATGATGGAGACATTGTCACCCCCAGACTCGCTTCAGAAGAGGAGCTTTCCCTTGTCCACACGGACGATTACATTCAGGCCGTAAAGCTTGCGGGCGCCGGAAAGCTTCCCGCTGAAGAAGGAGAAAGCTACGGGCTCGGCACTGAAGACACACCCGTCTTTGCCGGCATGCACGAAGCGGCATCACTCTTGGTCGGCGGCACTTTAACGGCCGCAGACTGGGTCATGTCAGGACAAGCCCTGCATGCGGCAAACCTTGGGGGAGGGCTTCATCATGGCTTTCGCGGGAGAGCATCAGGGTTCTGCATATACAACGACAGCGCTGTGGCGATTCAATATATCCAGAAAAAATATAGCGCCAGAGTGCTTTATATTGATACGGACGCCCACCACGGGGACGGTGTGCAATTTACATTTTACGATAATCCTGACGTATGCACGCTGTCCATTCATGAAACAGGAAGGTATTTATTCCCTGGAACCGGTCAGATCCAAGAAAAAGGCAGCGGAAAAGGATATGGCTATTCCTTTAATATTCCGCTTGACGCTTTTACAGAGGATGATTCTTTTCTTGAGGCTTACCGGACAGCAGCTTCAGAAGTCGCCGCGTATTTCGAGCCCGATGTCATTATCAGCCAAAACGGCGCCGATGCCCATTACTACGACCCGCTGACGCATTTATCAGCAACAATCAATATATACGAAGAAATCCCCCGTCTTGCACACACTTTGGCTCATCAATATTGCGGAGGGAAATGGATTGCAGTCGGAGGCGGCGGATATGATATTTGGCGTGTCGTGCCCCGCGCCTGGGCCAGAATATGGCTTGAAATGAAGGGAATTGATCCGGGACACGAGATCCCGCCGGAATGGATTGCTAAATGGCAAAAACAATGCCCCGTGGCCCTTCCGTCGAGCTGGAGCGATCCGGCTGATTTATATCCTCCGATTCCCCGCAAGCCTGAAATCACAGAAAAAAATGCCCAAACTGTCAGCAAAGCATTATATGCGATACGTTCTGAACAGCAAAGAACAAAGTAAAAAACGACCTTTACGAAGAGGTCGTTTTTTATTTTTTAATCACTATTTCCACACGCCGATTTTCCTTCATGTGTTCATTTGTCTTGTTATCCTTTACTGGCTTTGTATCCGCATAACCGACAGCAATAAAGCGCTTGGAGGGAAGCTTCTCTTTAGACGTGAAGTATTGAATAACCCCACTTGCCCGTGCTGCTGATAGCTCCCAATTCGACGGGTATCGGTATGTCGAAATGTTTCGGCTGTCTGTATGCCCCTCCACCTGAATGTCATTTGGAATTGTTTGAAGAAGAACGGCAATTTGGTGAAGAAGTGTTTCGGCATTTTTCAGCACCTTTGCCTCACCTGTATCAAACAGCACAGCCTCCTGAAGAACGAGCACGACACCGCGTTCATCCCGTTTGGCTGTCATTTGGGCCTTCAAATGATTGTCTTTTATATATGTATTTACTTTCTTGAGAAGCTGATCCTGCTGATCCTCTTGCTTCTTCGTATCAGATGGGGATGTATTCTTTTTTTCTATGGATGTTTGGTCCGGCTGAAGCCCGTTGCCTTCCTTCTGGATCGAGTCCACTGCCGCTTTAAATTTTTGCAGATCAATTTGGGACATCGAAAAGAGTAAAATAAAGAACACAAGGATCAAGGTGATCAAATCTGTAAAGGTTACCATCCAGCTGGATGAAGATTGACTGTTTTTTCCGCTTCCATTCCTTCTTTCAAAACGTTCTCTTCTAAGCTTCATGTACAGATCCCTTTTTTGTTTTTACTTGTTTTGGCTGCTTCTGCCATTCTTCCCGTGAGCTGAAAACGACCAGCTGGCTTTCAAGGTTGCGCGGGTTTTTTCCGGATTGAACACCGATAATCCCTTCCACCATTACATGCTTGATAAAAATTTCACTTTCTGTTTTCTCTTCAAGCTTAGCCGCAATCGGGTTGAAGACCATATTTGCCAGTAATGAACCATATAAAGTCGTCAGAAGCGCAATGGCCATGTTTGGTCCGAGCATATGCGGGTCATTTAAGTTTTTAAGCATCAGCACAAGCCCGACGAGTGTTCCGATCATTCCCCACGCCGGAGCGAATTCTCCCGCTTTTTCAAAAACTCGCCGCCCTTTGCGGTGCCGTTCCTCCATTGCTGCGATTTCTGAATCCATGACGAGCCGAATCGTTTCTTCATCCCAGCCGTCAATCGCTAAAAGCAGCCCTTTTTTCAAGAATGGATCTTTGATTTCCCGAGCCTGATCATCCAATGATAAAAGCCCGTGTTTTCGCGCGTGATCGGAAAGGGAAACAAAGGTTTTCACAAGATCTTTCACATTGTCTTCCTGGCGGATGAATGCCTGCTTTAATACAGAGGGCGCTTTTTTCAGCTCTCTTGGCGGAAAACTGATAAAAACAGCGGCGCAAAGTCCCCCTGTTACGATGAAGAAAGAGGTCAGATCAAGAAAAGAGCGGAAACCGCTTACTCCCGATCCTGAAATAATCCCGATAACAATAATAATCGTTCCTAACACAAATCCAACAGGTGTAAGATAATCAAAACGTTTCATCATTTCTCCCCATGAAAAAAGCAAGAATTCACCATAAAGGTGAAGCTTGCTCTTTGTTTTTCTTATGACTTGGTTGACTTTCTAAGCTCTATACGGTGCGGCAGTTCGACGATATGCTCTTCAACCGGCTCTTTATTCATGAGCTTCGTCAGCAGTCTCATCGCAACGGCGCCGATATCATATGTCGGCTGAACAACTGTTGAAAGCTGAGGACGAACCATGAGGCTTAATCTTGTATTATCAAAACCGATAATGTCGAGATCCTCCGGAATGGATAAGCCCTGATCCTGAGCGGCATGGATAATGCCGAGTGCCATTTCATCAGTTGCAGAAAGAATGGCTGTCGGTTTTTTATCCAGGCTCATCAGATGCTGCAGTGCTTCGAGTCCGGAATCATATGTGTAATCCCCTTCAGCTACAAATTGTTCATTAAACGGAAGGTTCGCTTCTTCAAGCGCACGTTTGTAGCCTTGGAGTTTTTTCGAACGGTTGATCGGTTCTGCCATTGGTCCGGAAACGAACGCGATGTCTGTATGTCCTTTATCAACCAAAAGCTTCACGGCATCATAAATCGCCTGTTCGTAATCGATAGCGACTGACGGTGTTTCCTCCTGCTCTTCTACAGAAGCGGCAAGTACAATCGGCACTGGAGAACGCTTAAATTCCGCCACATGCTCGTCCGTAATGTTTCCGCCCATAAACACGATGCCGTCCACTTGTTTGCCGAGCATTGTGTTTAACAAGTGCAGCTCTTTCTCCATGTTTTGGTCAGAGTTGCTCAAAATAATATTGTATTTATACATTGTCGCGATATCTTCAATTCCGCGCGCAAGCTCTGAATAGAAAATGCTTGAGATATCGGGAATGATGACACCTACAGTTGTTGTTTTTTTACTTGCCAGCCCTCTTGCCACCGCGTTTGGACGGTAACCGAGACGTTCAATGGCTTCCAAGACTTTTTTTCTCGTTGTCGGTTTTACATTCGGGTTGCCGTTCACGACACGGGAAACGGTTGCCATGCTTACATTAGCTTCTCTCGCTACATCGTAGATCGTAATATTGCTCATCCTAAAACCACTCCTTTTACTGGATACACTTATCCTTATCTATAGCATAAACACTTTATGTAGAGAAATGTCATAATGTCCGAATTTATGTCGTTTATGATTTGTAAGCGTAAGTCAGTAGTGTACATTATTTTTCATTATTCATCAAATTTAATTACTTCTCATGAAATTATACACGTTTTTATAGATGATGAAAACGTATACTTGGTTTTTATAACTAAATAAACGAGAAAGCATAAAAAAAGGCCGCAGGCGCGGCCTTTTGGATTGTTCAATTAAGCGTTGACTTTCACCATTGGCTTCAGTTCATTCAGCCATTTTTCGAATTCAGGAATCGCCATTTGCTGAGCAGAGTCAGAAAGTGCGACTGACGGATCAGGGTGAACCTCAGCCATTACGCCATCAGCACCGATCGCTAAAGCGGCTTTAGCTGTCGGAAGCAAGAGGTCACGGCGGCCTGTTGAATGCGTAACATCAACAAAGACTGGCAAATGCGTTTCTTGTTTCAAAATCGGCACAGCTGAAATATCCAGCGTGTTTCTCGTTGCTGTTTCATATGTTCTGATTCCGCGCTCACAAAGGATAATTTGGTCATTTCCTTGTGACATGATGTATTCAGCAGCATTGATGAATTCAGAGATCGTTGCAGCAAGACCGCGCTTCAGAAGCACTGGCTTTTTCACGGCGCCGGCCGCTTTCAGCAATTCGAAGTTTTGCATGTTGCGCGCTCCGATTTGAATGACATCAATGTAGTCCAGCGCTTCTTCGATATGAGCCGGAGTTACGATTTCACTGATAACCGCCAGATCAAATTCATCCGCTACACGTTTTAAAATTTGAAGGCCTTCAACACCAAGCCCTTGGAAATCGTATGGGCTCGTACGAGGCTTAAAGGCTCCACCGCGCAAAATTTTAATCCCTTGTTTTTTCGCAGCTGCAGCGACTTCAGCTACCTGCTCATAGCTCTCTACCGCACATGGGCCGACAATGAATCTTTGCTGGCCGTCTCCGATTTTTTCGCCTTTGATATCAACAATTGTATCTTCAGGTTTTTTCTTGCGGGAGACAAGCAGCGCTTTGCTGTGATCTTCTTCCTGAAGCTCTAAACCGGCTTTGAATATCTCTTTAAAAATGTGCTGGATGGTTGAATTTTCGAACGGCCCGTCATTGTTTTCAATGATATTGTTTAACATTGTGCGTTCTCTGACAGGGTCAAATCGGTTGACACCCTGTGCTTCCTTCGCTTTACCGATCTCTTTTACAACATTGCCGCGTTCGTTGATTAATTTTAAAATTTGTAGGTTTAATTCGTCTGCTTTCTGCCTTAAAAGCTCTAACTCTGTGTTGCTCATTTTTTTCATCCTTTCCCTGCACATTCATTTTTTATTTTGTAGTTATCATGCATCTTACTATAAGTAATTCCAAATGGAAATACTGAAATACAAAAAATTTTATAAAAACTCTACTTTATTACCCAAACGCTTTTAAGTGATAAAGTAATCTATGAAGCTATCCTACATGATGTGAGGGCAATGTTCAAGGGTTTTTTACAAAAAAAAGCGCCAGATGATATCTGGACGCTTTTTTCTATGACAAATGCTGCTCAATAGCGGCTTCTGTAATTTGTGAATGTGAGGTATGCCATTTCACTTCACCGTTCTGGATGATGAATATCTGAGGGCTTTCATGCTTGACCCCATATGTTTCTGCAATGAAATTGGACAGCGGCCGGGCTTCTTGTACTTGAAGATAGTAAGCCGGCACATCCTCATGCTGATTTGCAAAGGCATCAAACTCATGAAATGCTGCCTGGCTGATCGGGCATGTGGTGCTGTGTTTAAAGAAGACGAAAACGCCTTCCTGTTCTGCAATCCGTTTAAATTCTTCCTCAGATTGAATAAGCTGTTTAGCCATGACTCAAGCTCTTCCTTCCCTGCTCAGCGATTCAACTGCTCAGCCTGTTTTTGTGCATCTTTCAGTTCGTCTTTTACATCTTCTTTCGTCTGGAGGACTTGATCTTTTGTTTCATCAGCTGCCTGCATCGCTTCTTCCCTCATATCTTGCATTGCAGTCGATGAATCCGTTTTGTCAGATTTGGAACGGTCTCTCAAATCCTTTACCTTGTTCATGATCTGTCCAGACTGATCCGCTACAAGCTGTGTGATGTTGGAAGTTTTGTCTTTTGCGATGCTGACATATTGCGTGCCTTTTTCCTTCGCATCTGCCGTCATTTTATCAGTTTTGTCCCGTAAGGCAACAGCCTGGCTGCCGAGATCGTCGCGAAGTTCTTTGCCTGATTTAGGCGCTAGAAAAAGAGCTGTAGTGGCACCGATGATTCCCCCGATTAAAGTTCCGATTAAAAAATCTTTACTATTAATTCCATCTTTGCTCATCATTATTCCTCCTCTTAGTATTTTTTTCTCTTACAGGGCTGATTTTTTCTTTTGCTTCCATTTCTCCCAAATTTCCATTGCTGCTTGACTCCAAGTGACAACTTGATTGATCTTATCTTGATTCTCTCTAACTGATGCCGATACAGACCCTGCCGCTTGTTTCATGGATGTATTGAACTGCTGTACAGAAGCTCCCACTCCTTGAACAGCATGAACGACCGTGTTCAGCTTTTCTGATTTTTCCTGAATATCTTCAGCCAGGCGGTTGGTCTTATGTAAAAGCTCGGCTGTTTCAGTTGTGATGCCCTTCATTTGTCCCTCCAGCCCTTCAAGAGTGGATGCGACGTTTTTTAGTGTCAGCTGCAGTGACTTCAATGTTTTAGACAAGTAGATCACTAATACGAGAAATGCAACTGCGATGAGTGCAACGCTCAAATAAAGAATAATAATCATCTCAAACCTCCTTGCTGCAGGATATACTGCTGTTTACCCGTTTTCTTCAATCATAAACATGTGTACTGGGCTGTATACATACTATTCTCCGTTATGTAAGAAAATCCTTTAATAAGCTTTTCCATCAGATAAATAAAAAGCAGTGAGATCACTGCTTTTTATTATGCCATGACGTTTTCGTAGGCTCTCATATATTTTTGGATATCTCCTGCTCCCATGAAGATGAGAACGGCTTTATCATGAGCTTTTAAAACAGATGTGTCATCTTCTTCAATCAGCTTGGCATTATGAATTTTTCCCTGGAGATCGCCGATCGTCAGCTTTCCGGCATTCTCACGGGCTGAGCCGAAAATATCGCATAAATACACACAGTCAGCGCCGCTCAGGCTTTCTGCAAATTCGTCAAGAAACTGTTGCGTCCGTGTAAATGTATGAGGCTGAAATACCGCGACAATTTCCCGATCTGGATACTTCTGTCTTGCCGCCTCGATTGTCACTTTTATTTCTGTCGGATGATGGGCATAGTCATCAATCAGCACTTGATCCCCAAGCTGCTTCTCATTGAATCTGCGTTTGACGCCCCCAAAGGATTTGAGAGCATGCTTAATGATGCTGGAATCAATTTCTTCATAATGGCATAACGCAATGACCGCCAATGAGTTTAATACATTGTGGTGGCCGTACGCAGGAATATAAAACGTATCATAGAACGTATTGCGGACAAAGACATCAAAAGTTGTCCCTTCCGTGCTTTTTACGATGTTTCTGGCTTGAAAATCATTTTCTTCCCCCGTGCCGTAATACACAACCGGGACGTTTGCATGGATTTTCGGCAGATGCTCATCGTCTCCGCAGGCAATAATGCCTTTGTTGACTTGAAGAGCCATCTCTTGGAAAGCGTCAAATACATCGTCAATGCTTGAAAAGTAATCAGGGTGATCAAAATCAATATTCGTCATAATCGCATAATCTGGCTGATAGCTTAAGAAATGGCGGCGGTATTCGCACGCTTCAAACACAAAGTATTCGCTGTTTTCATTTCCCTGGCCTGTTCCGTCTCCGATTAAGAAAGACGTCGGTTTTGCGTTTTGGATCACGTGAGCCAGCAGACCCGTAGTCGACGTTTTGCCGTGTGCGCCCGTAACGGCAACACTCGTGAATTTTTTCATGTAGTCGCCTAAAAACTTATGATAACGTATCACCGGAATTCCCTCAGACATCGCTTTTTCTATCTCAGGATGCGTGTCTGGGAATGCGTTTCCGGCGATGACTGTCATGCCGGGTTTAATATTTTCCGCGCTAAAAGGAAGAATCGTAATATTTCTTTTTTCAAGCGCTGTTTGCGTAAAAATAAATTTTTCGATATCCGATCCTTGGACAGTATATCCATTATCATGAAGTATTTGGGCAAGCGGACTCATACCGGTCCCTTTTATTCCAACAAAATGATAAACAGTCATAATTGTACCTCCAACAAACGTCTATCTGTTCCCCAGTATATGACGCTCATTTCAATTTGCGACCGCGGCGGCTGAAAAGCCTCCCTTAGCGGCGTATTTTATATGTTTTGTTATGTTTAGTATCAGGTTATTTCTTTCCGATTAAACCCAGATATCAAGATTTGTCTATGCACAGCTGCTGTAAAGCGGCATAGCTGTTAAATGCTCTAAACACTATCATATCATGTTTGGTGTGAAAATGAACCCATATTATTCGTTTATTAAATCACTTGCTGTGATCAGCACCTCTCGAGGCTTGCTTCCTTTTGCCTCAGAGATCATGCCTTCCGCTTCCATCATGTCGATCAGCCTTGCCGCACGATTGTAACCGATTCTGAATCTTCTTTGCAGGCTTGAAGTGCTCGCACTGTTTTGCTCTACAACAAACTCACACGCTTCGTAAAACAGTTCATCCTCTTCTTTCAGGGCTGATCCTTGTCTTACGAGCTCTTCTTGTTCAAATAAATAGGTCGGCGGCATTTGGCTTCTGACGTGGGAAACGACGCGGTCGATTTCCCGGTCTGACACAAAGTTACCTTGCAGACGTACCGGTTTTCCCGATCCGTTTTCCAAAAAGAGCATATCCCCTTTTCCGAGAAGCTTTTCTGCACCGGCTATGTCAATAATTGTTCGGGAATCAACCTGGCTTGAGACAGAAAAGGCGATTCTCGTCGGGATATTCGCCTTAATCAGACCTGTTATGACATCGACTGACGGACGCTGAGTTGCGACGAGAAGATGGATACCGCACGCTCTGGCTTTTTGGGCGATCCGCGCAATGCTTTCTTCCACATCGTTTGGAGCCACCATCATCAAATCTGCAAGCTCATCAATAATGACAACTAAATATGGCAGCTTTTCACCCATTTGGTGTTCAGCGGTTAATTGATTAAAGCGGTCAATATCGCGGACACCTGAATGGGCAAAAAGCTCATAGCGTCGCTCCATTTCCTCAACGACCCATTTCAAAGCAGCTGTAGCCGCTTTAGCGTCAGTAATGACCGGGCTGACGAGGTGAGGAATTTTATTGTAAGGGGCCAGCTCTACCATTTTCGGATCAATCAGCAGCACCTTTACCTCACTCGGGTCAGCTTTATAAAGCAGGCTGACTAATATTGTATTGATGCATACGCTTTTTCCGGAGCCTGTAGCGCCGGCAATCAAGCCATGCGGCATTTTCTTCAAGTCGATAACAACAGGATTTCCTGAAATATCTAATCCCAGCGCAGCTGTGAGCGGTGACTTGCTTGTCCTGAAAGCTGAGCTGCGAATCATTTGGCGCAAATCAACCACCTTGCTCGTGCGGTTCGGCACTTCAATTCCGATCGTGTTTTTCCCCGGAATCGGCGCTTCAATCCGAATATCTCTCGCTGAGAGACTGAGTTTAATATCATCGGACAAGTTGGTGATTTTATTCACCTTTACACCTGGTTCAGGATGCACTTCAAATCTCGTGACAGACGGACCCTGGGTTACATGGACCACATTGGCGCGGACATTGAAGTTTTTCAAGGTCAAATCAAGAAGCTGACGCTGTTCTTCGATCCACGCAGTATCATCTTGAACCTGCGCTGGCGGGACATCAAGCAGTGCAACATTCGGAAATACATAGCTGCCGCGGCGCTCCTCTGCTTTTTGCTGTTTATGCGTATCTCTTTTCAGCATCATCACATTAAAAGGAACGGATGGCCCTTTTTGAGAAGATGCGCTTTGTTCAGTCCTTTTCTCCTGTACATCAGGCCTTTTTTTCGGCTCTTCTGAAGCTTCGCGAGGTTTGTCTGCGCGAATTCCCTGCCGATTTTCAAGAGTTGCAGAAAACGATTTGGAACCCTGCTCCATGTGTTCAGTTTTCTCAAGCTCTGTATGGCTGTCTGGCTGAACATCTATCTTCGTTTCCTGAGCCTCTCCCAGGGTGTCATAATGATTATTTATTATGCTTTCTGATGGCTCTTCTGATTCTTTTGCCACAGTTTCTGCTTGAGCCAGAGCCTCTGATGAATACTCATGATCAGTCAATAAAGGCTCTTCCTGACGAATTTCCATTTGTTCTTCTTGAACGAACGGGGACTCAGCACCTTCTGCCGCGTTTTCATGATGATTGTATACTGGGCTGTCTGACGGCTCTTTTGCTTTTTCATCCTCAGATACTGCCGCTGTCTGAGATTCAGGAGCTGTTTGCTCTTCATCAAGTTCAGCGGAGAAAACAGGCTCTTCAAATTTCTCTGACTGCTGCTCCCTTTGTTCTTCCTTAGCCGTTGCAGGCTCTTCGCGGCCTACTTCACTGTCTGAAAGCCCTTCAGCCGCCGTATCTGTGAGCATCTCAGGCGGTGTTTGCTCTTCGGCATGTTCAGCTGGGAAGGAAGGCTCCTCTTTTTCCGGCTGTTGAACGCCTGACTCAAATGGCACTTTGTTACCTGACGGCTCGGCTGGCCGTTTCGCCAGCGCCTCATCATGCTCCGTATCCTTTCTGTTTAAAACGCCAGAAGGCTGTTTTTCAAATTGGGTATCCGGGAAGAAAGGACTTTCTTTTTTGGAATGCGCCTGTGTGTCTGAAGCAGGATAGCCGCGTTCACGTTCGATCTCTTCTGACAGCAGTGTTACCTTCTCTTTTACCGATTTATCCGGTTCGTTCAATGTTTCAGAAGGCTTTTTCGGCACATCCTTTTTAACAGATGGTTTTTGATTGAATCCATAGACAGGCGAAGGGATATTTGTCGGTTTAAACGGTTTCTTCGCCGGCTCTGCTGCTTGATATGTATGCTGCTCTTCTTCATTTCTGGGACGCTCTCTGTAAGGTGCAGCACTTGGACGAGGCGCGGATTTCGGTTCGTCCGATGGTGTGCGGCGCCTTCTCAGGTCATGATTTTTGTATCCGTCAGGCACGACTGGAAAACGGAATTTGCCTTTTGGATATTCATAATATATTTTAGGATCTTCCAATCTTTTTAATTGTCCTTCAGGATGATGTACCTCTTGTTGCTGCGGAATTTGAGCGGGTTTTGTCTCCCGTTCAGCATCCTCTTCGCTTTCGCCTAAAAACAAATCAAAAAATTTATGAAGCCAACTCATAATTTATCTCTAACTCCCTTATAGTTTTCTGGGACGGTTTTTAGTATACCACTGCTGGTCGGCCCAGAAAAGATTAAGCTATCAGCAGAAACAAAGCCGCTAAACAAGGGCTTAGCGGCTTTTCACATGATTCGTTTTTTTTGGCGGATTTATGGGAGTCTAAAACTGAAATGCGTCTCCCGCCTCATAGTCTCCTTCTAACACAAGGATTCCTTTTTCAGCAGGGGCATCCGGCAAATCAAGCTCTTTCGCTGAGCAGATCATCCCGCTTGACGGAACGCCGCGAAGCTCTGCATCCTTAATGACAAGTCCGCTAGGCATCACAGCACCGACTTTGGCAACGACAACTTTTTGGCCTTGGTCAACGTTAGGCGCGCCACAGACGATCTGAAGCGTTTCTTCTCCTACGTTGACTTTACATACGCTTAATTTATCCGCATTCGGATGTTTTTCTTTTGATTCTACATACCCCACAACAAACTTCGGAGATAAATCAACGACTAATGTTTCTTCAACGCCGTTTCTGTTTAAAATCTCATTCACATCTTGCACGAATGTTTCTGAGAGCGCAACAGGGCCGTTTTCATCAATGGTCAAGTAAGAAGACGCGTTGAAAATGTTGAAGCCCGTTGTTTCTTTTGTTTCGTTATTGAAAATTTTGACGACATCGCCGTGTTTTTCATAGCCTAATTGTTCGCGTGTCACATCTTGAAGAGAGATCAGGAGCGTGTCTCCCACACCTTCTTTATTATAAAAAGCGTTCATAAGTAAAAATCCTTTCTAATCCTTTTTCGGACGGCTTTTCGCCAGGATAAACACCGGTTCCAGCTTTCCTTCATTGTACAAAAATGAAAGGGCGGTAATCGGGACGGTGCCGCCTGCAAAGAAGCTCATCGACATTTGTCCTAGAATATCATACCCCGATTCATTCCGGATGTCAGCAAGAATCAAAACGTCCTGATGAGGAACAGAGATCGCCAGCTCCCCTTCTGCATGCTGCTTATACTCATTTAAGATCGCTTCGTTCAAAATCCGGCTTGCATCGTATCCGTCGTTTGCCCTGAAGAAATAAAAGTAATTGCCGGCAACCGTATCCTCTTTGACAACCGTCGGCAGGGAACGGAGATTAAATGCGGCCGTCTCTCTGATCCGCTCTTTTGTCCAGTTTTCTTTCTCAAGCATGCGCTGGTCAATTAAACGGTAGGTTTTCCCGAGATCTAGCGCGTAATAAATTCTTGTCTCTGCGGTATGATCGTCATAAATGAGCGGGATATCTTCGCTGGACTTGTCCGGGAAGGAAGTCGAGCGGATGACCGGATAAATGCGAGTTTCTTTCCCGGTCATTTCCTGAGCCTTCCCTTCCATTGCCGTCATCGCTTCGGAGACATAGTACACGATCTCATCAATGGCTTCGTCTTTTTTCAGTTCCCATTTTGCAATAATCGGCGGCAAATCGAGTGTAATCCCTTTTTTAGTCGTTTGATCCTCAACACGGAGGGTGTCTTTTTCTCTGTCAAACAGAAAGGAGCGATTCTCGTGCTGAAGGCGCTGCTTCAGTATATCTGACAGCTTCCTTGAGGTCATTTTCAAACCGATGTCCTCCTTTACGCTTTAGCGAGAGAGTCTGTTAAAAACTGTTCAATTTCTTCTTTTGTTTTGCGGTCTTTGCTCACAAAACGATTTACTTCTTTTCCTTCATTAAACACCACAAAGCTTGGGATTCCGTAAATTTCCCACTCTGCACATGTATCAATGAATTTGTCACGGTCTACGTAGTAGTAGGTGAATTCAGGAAAATTCGCTTCCAGTTCAGGCAGGAAAGGCTCTACAAAACGGCAATCCGGGCACCAATCGGCAGAAAACATAAATACAGCCCAATCATCCTGTACCGCTTTTTCCAACTCTTGAGTTGATTCAATTTTTTTCATTTCATATCCCTCCAGTTGTTTAAGTTCTTACATGTTTTTTATCGATACTCGTCCATTTGGATCATACCAAACTGCTTGAGGCAAAACCACTTATATGCAACGAATGAATATGTAAGATTGGCTTTCCCATTATCATTATCATATTTTATTTGCATTATCAAGCTCGTTTCGTTTAACATCGTGTACATGAGGGTAAAATTTACAGATGGACATACATAAGGAGGGATTTTTATATGGAGTTTATCGTCTATCTAGCAGGAGAAATCCACAGCAATTGGCGCGAGGAAATTAAAGAAAAAACAAAATCACTGAAGCTCCCGATTACGTTTGTTGGCCCGATGGAGAATCATGACCGCTCAGACAATATTGGTGAAGAAATTATGGGCGTACAGCCAAATGCCGTTTTAAAGGATGACAAAGCCTCTGACATCAACAACTTCAGAACCGCCGTCCTGATGAATAAAGCAGACTTTGTGATCGCCCTGTTTGGCGAAAAGTACAAACAGTGGAACACGGCAATGGATGCATCATATGCGATCGCAAAAGGAAAACCCCTGATTATCATCCGGCCGGAATCGCTCCACCATCCTTTAAAAGAGCTTTCCAATAAAGCGAATATTACGGTTGAAACCGTTAACCAAGCCATTAAGGCCCTTTCCTATCTATTTGAAACAGAATAAGAAAAAAGCTTGTCGATCCGGGCTTACTGCTCGTTCAACAAGCTTTTATGAAACCTACATATTTTCTTTAATCGCATCCACTGTCTGCTTATCGCAGGCTGTTACAAGTTTGATGAGCATTTCTTTAGCAGCAGCATAATCATCAATATGAATGATAGAAGCGTTTGTATGAATATAGCGGGAACATATTCCGATAACCGCTGACGGCACACCGCTGTTCGAAATATGAACCTTGCCTGCGTCTGTTCCCCCGCCGGATACAAAATATTGATATGGAATATCATGCGTTTCAGCCATATCAAGAACGAATTCCCTCATTCCGCGATGCATGACTGTCGTTCTGTCAAGAATGCGCAGCAAAAAGCCTTTTCCAAGCTGGCCGAATTCATTTTTGTCTCCGCTCATATCGTTTGCCGGGCTGGCGTCAAGGGCGAAAAACAAGTCCGGTTTAATCATATGAGAAGCCGTCTGCGCGCCCCTTAGCCCTACTTCTTCCTGAACCGTTGCACCCGCATAGAGTGTATTCGGAAGCTCTTTACCGTGTAATTCCTTCAGAAGTTCAATGCTTAAGCCGCATCCATATCTGTTATCCCATGCTTTTGATAAAATTTTCTTTTCATTCGCCATCGTCGTAAATGGACAAACAGGCACGATCTGCTGTCCCGGTTTAATGCCAATTTTGATGGCGTCTTCCTTATCATCCGCTCCAATGTCGATCATCATGTTCTTGATATCCATCGGACGGTTTCGCTGCGCATCTGTCAATAAATGCGGCGGTATGCTTGAAATCACACCCGGAACCGGCCCGTTATCTGTTTGAATTTCAACCCGCTGCGCAAGCAAAACTTGGCTCCACCAGCCTCCGAGCGTCTGGAATCTGAGCAGCCCGTTGTCTGTAATGGATGTCACCATGAAGCCGACTTCGTCCATGTGCCCGGCTACCATAATTCTCGGTGCGTCCTCTGCGCCTTGTCTGACTCCGAAAACACTTCCCAGTCTGTCCTGAACGATGTCATCGGCATATTTGGCTAGCTCCTGCTTCATAAAAGCACGAACCTGATGCTCATTGCCCGGCGCGCCGGGAAGCTGCGTCAGTGTTTGGAAAAGCGCTTTCGTTTCTTGATTCATGTTTTCCCCTCATTTCTATGTAGTCCTTTTATTTTATTAGAAACAATGAAGTTTTCCAAGCACCCTGACCGAATCTGCTCGATCAGCCGCGTATTGCTTAACAGGATTTGGCTGTTTCTGTATAATGAAAAGTACGATCAACCAGGAGGTGCTTTATTTTGAAATTGCGTCATCTTCTTTTAGGAGCAGGACTTGGAATTTGTACGGCTGTCGTTGTGAAACAATATGTGATGAAGCCTTATATTTCTTCAGAAAAAGCGCTTCGAATTGTAAAGTCTGCTTTTAAGCAGCGGGGCCCGATTGACGGATCATGGATTTACACCCAGCCGGAGCCCTACAATATTAACGGAGAAACGGTACAGGTATACAAAACCGGCATTACACGATCAGCTTTCGGAGAATTAGAACAGTATGAAGTCATGGTGGATGCGAAAACAGGAGAAATTGTTGATGTCATTGATACAATCGCCTCTTAACACCGGACAAGCAAAAAATAGAAGCCGCTGCCTATGCAGCGGCTCTTTTTTATTATATCGCGCGAATCGGTTTGTATACCGGATACCACATCGCATCCTGCACTGCCTGTATAATGTCTTCAGGCTCTTCCGTAGCGACGCCTTCCTCCATTGCGGTTTTTGCAACTTCAACAGCAACGGTTGCCGAAACAGTGCGCAAATCTTCAACTTTTGGAAGCATCGGCGCGCCAGGCACCCCGACATTGACCATACCTGCGATTGCCCGGGCACATGCTTCAAACATGCCGTCGGTAATTAATTTTGATTTGGTAACAATCGTTCCAAGACCGAGACCAGGGAAGACAAGCGCGTTGTTTGCCTGCCCGATATGATACGTAACTCCGTTATATTCAACTGGCGGGAACGGGCTTCCTGTCGTGATCAGCGCACGGCCTTCTGTCCATTCGATTAAATCCTCCGGCTTTGCTTCAGAAAGAGTTGTCGGATTTGACATTGGCAAAATCGCCGGCCGTTTCACATGTGACGCCATTTCTTTTACAATTTCTTCAGTGAAAGCGCCGGAAACTGTAGATGTGCCGATCAGGATCGTCGGTTTCGCCTGCCGGACCACTTCAAGAAGATCAATGCCTCCGCCGTCTCCGTTCCGCTGATAATCCTTCACTTCATCAGCCGAACGAGTATACGGCTTTTGGAAATCAAGAAGCTGATCCATATCATCTGTTAACAGCCCGTTTCTGTCTATGCACCAGAAGCGCTTGTATGATTCTTCTTCACTCAGTCCCTCGCGCACCAAAGCTTCCCGCAGCTGTTCGGCAATTCCGATTCCTGCCGTTCCCGCTCCGAATATAACAACTCTGTGATCTCTCAGCGGAACTTTAGACGCTTTTGCACAGGATAAGACTGCGGCCAAAGAAACAGCGCCAGTTCCTTGGATATCATCATTGAAGGTACACACTTTATCTTTATAGCGTTTCAAAATGCTTCGCGCGTTTTTCGCCCCGAAATCCTCCCAATGCAGCAATGCATTCGGAAATGTTTCTCTCGCAAGCGCAACGTAGTCGTCAATAAATTGGTCATAGCGTTCTCCGCGCACTCTAGAATGCTGGTTGCCGACATAAAGCGGATCGTTCAAGAGGCTCTCCTGATTTGTCCCCGCATCTAAAACAACAGCCAGCACTCTGCTCGGATCAATGCCCGCAGCCGCTGTATAAACCGCCAGCTTGCCAATAGAAATTGCGATTCCTCCGACGCCCCAGTCACCGATTCCTAAAATTCCTTCCGCATCAGTTGCAACAATTAAATCGATCGTATCGCTTTGATCTTTATACTGTTTAAAAGCTTCTTTCATACCGTCCGGGTCATCGATTGACAGATAGAGCCCTCGTGGTTTTCTGTATTCATGGCTGTATCTCTGGATTGCCGTTCCGACTGTCGGTGTGTAGACAATCGGGAGCATTTCCCCTAAATGGTCATTTAACAGGCGGTAAAACAGCGTTTCATTCCGATCGTGCAGCGCCGTTAAATAGACATTTTTGCTCAAATCGTCAGGCTGTGCGGAATATTGTTCATACGCTCTTTTCGCCTGATCATCAATTGTTAATACCTTAGGCGGCAGAAAGCCTTTTAAACCAAGTTCTTTTCTTTCTTCCTCAGTAAAAGCAACACCTTTGTTCAAAAAAGGAACAGAGAGCACTTCAAGGCCTCTTAATGTTGTTTGAATGTCTCCTTCGTTTGTTACTCTGAATTGTTTCACCCTGCCTCTTCCTTTCTGAGCATAATTAGTACTAGGTTTGCATTATTAGCCGGAAAACATGCAGGGTAAACATAAAAATATGCTATCGCTTCATTCGGTTAACTGACTTTTTGATGCTTCCGTCCTCCTCCCATTGAAGAGCGCGATACTCGGCATCATGGTAAAAAATAAACCAAGCGTCTTTTTCTGCTGCGAACGCCTGCCATTTCTGCTTTTGCGGGATAGAGGTCATCGGATAATCATCGTAAGCCAGCACCCATAGCGGATTGCGGTGGGCATGTGTCGGCATCAGATCTGCCATATGTACGGCAGTTTCACCCGCATCCTCGCATAGCAGGACACTGTGTCCGTCGCTATGGCCTCCGGTGTGATGCATTGTAATACCCTCCGTGATCGTTAAGGTGTCTTCAAAGGTTTTGACTTGGCCAGCTACAGCCTCCCAATTTTCTTTCCAATACGTATTTTTCGACCTGATATTCGGATGGCGCATTTCATCCCATTCAACAGCTGATGTATAAATCACTGCATTCGGAAAGACAGAGACGAGCCGTTCACCTTCATATTCCGTTAAACCGCATGCATGATCAAAATGAAGGTGTGTCATTGCGATCACATCTATATCGGCAACCGTTAATCCGAGTGCAGCTAATGATGGCTTCACATTCGACTCTTGTGTCACGCCATAGTTTCGTTTTTGTTTATCAGTCAGCTTGCCGGACCCAATTCCGGCGTCAACGATGATATTGAGCCCATCCTTTTGAATCAAAATAGGGTCTGTCCTTAGTTCAATCTGGTTTTTTTCATTGACTGGATATTTTTTAGACCAAAGCGGCTTTGGCACAACGCCGAACATGGCGCCTCCGTCCATATGCGTCACGCCTCCGTCAAGCCAGGTCAACGTGATGTTTCCAATTTTCATTGTTTCCATTTTCATCCCCCCTGTCATCATGGTAGCAAACGGCCCATAAAAAAAACAGACTCCTGTCAGAGTCTGTCTTTACGTTCTCCATTCAACCTCAGCCCGATAGATCGGCTGGCCGAGTGCAGAGAATTTTTCTTCATATTCTGTCATAATATTGCCTTCCAGATTGCTGTTATGCAAATCGAGACTGACGTATGTCAGCAGGAGGCCGTACTCAGAGAAGCTCTTCAAAGAGTACTCAAATAAACCTCGGTTGTCCGTTTTAAAATGAATCGATCCGCCTTTGCCCATTACTTCTTCATATTTTTTGAGGAAGTGGGAATATGTCAGGCGGCGTTTTTCATGCCGTTTCTTCGGCCAAGGATCAGAAAAGTTCAAGTAGACCCGTTTCACTTCCCCCGGCTCAAACACATCCGTCAGCGTGTCCGCATCTATATTCAGAAGCTTTACATTCTGCGCTTCGCTGTCTTTTACTTTTTGGACGGCTGTCACGATGACGCTTTTAAATAACTCAATACCAATATAATTGATGTCGGGATTTTGTTTGGCCATACCAGAAATAAATTGGCCTTTTCCTGTACCAACCTCGATATGGATCGGATTGTCGTTGCCAAACACTGTGTTCCATTTCCCTTTATAATCAGCAGGATTGCTGATGGCAATATCTGCGTTTTCAGCCAAAAAGTCATCAGCCCAAGGCTTGTGGCGCATTCTCATATGATTGACACCTCTATCTATTATTTCGACTAACAACATACCATGAATTAAAAAGACCCGCAAGCTCGTTTTTCCAGTGTATCTCTCTTAAGGCCGAGCGCATAAAAAAAGAGGGTCCCGTCTGCTGGAACACTCCTTTCCCATGTATAAAAACGCTCTGTTTTGAACAATTTAACCCGTATGATACTGAAGGGATGTGTACCGTTATGGGTTTACATTATGAGCATCAAGTTCATTTATTGAAGGATATATTGACTGACCATCAATTGGACTGCTGCGGAACAGTCGCAGAGTACGAGCAGCTTGAGCGTGTGATTAAATCACTGATGGCAAACACCGAGCTTGATTCAAATTTCAAAAACGTGCTTGAAGATGTTTACCGCTACAGCCAATCAGGAATATCGTCCAAATCCATCGACTCACACATACAAGAGCATCAGAACAGCCTGTCTCAATGGGTAGAGCAAATGGATTCGTATTCCTGATTAATCAACAATTCGTTTCATGAGGATATGCAGCTCTTCCATTGCATCATGAAATTCCTTATCATTGCCTTTTGCTTTATGCCAGGCAATGAAAGTAATTGTTTCAGATAACACATACCAAGCCATTCGCAACCGAAGGCTTTCTGTCAGCTCTATGCCGTACATGCTCAGCCAGCTCTCCCAAGCTGGCTTTTCGACGTAGTGGTACAGCAAAGGCCCGAGGTCCATCGCCGGATCAGCGATCATGGCGCCGTCCCAGTCAATTAAATACAGCTGGTTGTCTTCAGACAATAGCCAGTTATTATGATTGACATCACAATGGCAAACGACTTTCTCACCGAAATGCACTTCATGCAGGTGTTCTTCCAAATACTTGATCCCTTCTTGAATCAGCGGCGAAGATTGCTGCACAGCAAATACAGCCTGCTTCAGCTGAGACAAAAGAGCCCCCGGGTTCAGCGGTTCTTTTCCAAGTCTCTTCAGCATGTCCAGCAAGGCTTTTGATGTGTGTATTTTACGAAGCAATTCAGCAACGGGCCGTCCGCTCATGTCTTTAGGCTTCAGCTCTCTGCCGGTCATCCAGTGCTGGGCCGTAATGACGTCCCCATTTTCCATCCGTTTTGTCCAAACCAGCTTCGGAACAATGCCTTCGGCGGATAAAACAGCTAAAAAAGGTGAGCTATTACGTTTTAAAAAAAGCTGCTGCCCGTTATGTTTCGCATAATATGCATCTCCTGTAGCTCCTCCGGCGGGGAAGATCTCCCAATCGCTACCTAGTAATTGTCCCAACCAGTTCATATCAATGTTCAACCCATCATTTCTTAAAATATTTTAGAATTAAGGCTAATCGTTTCTAGTCTATCCAGCGAATGCCTTTTTCGTACGAATCGTATAAAAATAAAAAAGACAGCTATTGAGAGTCTCATATGCTAATCAATAGCCGTCCTTTAAATTTTAGCGCTATAGCACAAACTTCGTCAAGCAAAACTCTTAAGATCTGATGCTAAATATAAGATAACCGTTCCGATGCCGTTTACTGCAACCGTTTTCTTGATTTCTGCCGGGTCTTCCTGAAATCCTGATGGATCACATAAAAGCCGATAAGGTATGTCGTTTGGCAGCCTCCACTCGACGGAGTCTGGACTCGCGTGATGGATAACAATGATATCTTTCCATTCGTCAACCTCGTCAAGATCATAAAGCCTGTATGCGATAAGGTGTTCTTTTAGCGTCAAGCATTCAAGATGGCGCTGGATGTCTGCAGCGGACCTAAGACGGAATGCAGGATGCGCTTTTCTCAGCGAGATCAGCCTGCGGATATAGTGAACATCTTCTTTGAATGTTTCACGGCGATCCCAGTCGAGCTGGTTGATGCTGTCACTGGATTGATAGCTGTTTTCCACTCCCTGCTTCGTCCGGAAAAATTCCTGGCCGCTGTGAATAAACGGCACCCCTTGGGCAAGCAAAATAATCGCGGCTGCAAGCCTTTGCCTGCTTCGCTTTCGGCTGTCATTTTCTTGAGGAAGCGCAAAGCTCATTTTATCCCAAAAGGTGTGATTGTCGTGTGATTCGACATAATTGATGGACTGGCTTGGTTCCGGAACAATCGGTGCTAATGCCTTCCATCCGGAAGACCCGGCAATTCCATGCATCACAGCTTGTGCTGATTCACCGCTGCCGAGCGCAAACCCTGCTGCCTTAAGGTGAAAGGTGTTCCCTTTTACAGCGTCACGAAACATATCATTAAAAAAGCCGATGCCCGGCATTCTTGGCGCGTTCGCCAAAGCAGCTTTCTGTTCATGCGGCAGCGGTGTAGCCAGATCCCACCCTTCTCCAAAAAGCAGGATTCCGGGCTTTGCCTTAGTTGCTTTCTCTTTCATATAAAGCACGGTGTCAATATCTAAAATCCCGAGGAGATCAAAGCGGAAGCCGTCAACATTGTATTCTTCAAGCCAATAGACCACGCAATCCGCAATGAATTTTCTTGCCATCCTTCTTTCTGATGCAATATCATTGCCAACGCCGGTGCCGTTTGATGGCATCCCACATTCGTCGTGCCGGAAAAAATAACCGGGCACTGTCTTTTCAAAGGGGGAATTCTCCCTCTTATACACATGGTTAAAAACAACATCCAGAATGACTCGCAGACCGTGCTGATGCAGGGTATTGATCATTTGTTTCAGCTCTGTTTTTCTCGTTTGAGGATCATGAGGGTTTGAGGCATAGCTTCCCTCCGGGGCAAAGAAATGAAGCGGGTTATATCCCCAATTGTATGCATCAAGCGGCTTCTCTTCATCAACTCCGGCAAAATCATTCACCGGCAGAAGCTCCACATGTGTAACACCGAGCTCTTTTATATACGCCAGTCCAGAAGAACTGCCATTTGCGGTTTGTGTATCAGTTTCCGTTAATGCTAAGTATTTTCCCTTGTTTATCATGCCGCTGTTTTCATGGATGGAGAAGTCGCGAAGGTGCGTCTCATAGATGACGGCATCCACAGGGTGTGAGAATGGTTTAAGAGGAGCAGTCCATTTCATTTGATCCGGGCGCAAGACGACGCCCTTCTCTCCATTTACAGTCACAGCCTTGGCATACGGGTCAACGGTTTCCATCCATTCTGAATTGTTGCAGATGCAAAACAAATACTCATATCCGTGAAGGTCACCTGTGACCGTAACGGCATAGACGCCTTTTTCCAACCGAGTCATTTGGAATGTGCGCCCGCTTTTATTGGGGTGTGAAAGCTTGACAGCAGCTGAGGTTGCAGCAGGCGCCCATACTTTAAATACGGTATGATCCGCGGTATAAACGGCGCCCAGCTCTCCGTCATAATAAAATTCGTCATCGAACACAGCCGTCCGGATGACCGCGCCAATTTGGAGATCCGTTTTGTGGCCGCTGGATGCTCTGACGCAATGGATTTTTCCAAATGTCACAGGATGGTCGGATACGCAGACGTACTTGTATTTTGCTTCAAGGGAGTATTCCTCCCTGACAGCCAGAGGAAAAACTGTTGTTTCTGTCTCAAGCCGAAACGGCGGTGTAATGATTTCCTTTTGTTCAGCAGGAATCAGAACAGTAATGATATTCATGTCATCGACATACGCTTCGAAGCTGCGGCGGATGCTGACCATCGGAAGCTCTCTCCTTCAAACACGTTTATGTTTTGATTCTTAGGGGTGAAGGACTAGATGCCAGACGAAACGGGGTAGTGCCCATGATTTCTCCGTCAGCATGGAACGGGATTTTGTCCTTCGTGTAAAATGTAATGTCCTTCGCTTTAAACATCGTAACGCCATCCATCTTTGTATGTTTTCCAAATGCCATGAGACATAAAAGCCAATATTTTTTCAAAAACGGCTGGTTTTCAACGATTACGATATCAAATGTCTTCTCGCGCGGATTTGCTAGGGGCGCCGCCTTCATGCCTCCCCCGTAAAACGGATGGTTGGATACAACGGCAAACCAGACATCATGAAATTCGCGCGTCTCGTCTTCCGTCGTACAAGCTAACGTAAACGGCTTAAAGGTTGCCGAAGCGTGCAAATGAGAAAGCGGATACACAAGAAATCGAAGGCGGAGAAAAAGAAAAACCCGTCTCAACGGAAATTCCATCGCCTTTTTATTGACATATGCGTCAAACCCGATCCCGATATGATTCATAAAATAAAGAATCTGTGATTTATCCTGAAGGAAATTGACGCTCCCTAAATGAAAGGTTCTTGTTAACGGGCGCTTTACCTTCTTGATTTCCTGTATCAGATCGATTTTTTTAATAGAGAATCCTCGCGAAAAATCATTATACGCGCCCGCCGGCACAAAGCTCAGCTCAATATCGTCAACACCTTTCAGCCCGTTGACAACTTCATGCATGGTTCCGTCTCCGCCAATGACGATCAGGCGCTTCAGCTTATATTCCTGTATCGTTGAAATCTGTCTGGCGAGCACCTCGGCGTGTCCCGGATGTTCAGTTAAAAATGAACGGTGCTCAACCTTTCGTTTGATCAATTCTTTTTGAATGGACTTCCAAACACGCAGGCCGTTTCGATGTCCTGCTGTCGGATTAATAATAAAAAACCAATGGCTCATCTTTCTCACCTGCTTATGTTATGAGAAAACCGCTCAAATCGTTCTCTTTTACTCCAGCCACTCCTGTCTGCGATAGGAGTCAGACATGCAGTAAGACAATAGAGCCTTTGCAGCCTTTACCTGATGATGTTTGATCGGAGCAGTGTTTTTCTTCTGCCGCTCAATCCATTCTTCCGCGCTCCGCTTATCCGCTATTTCTAAGCCGTATGGCGGCTCCGGGTAATCGATGTACGACGTTCTGCTCAGAAGCAATTTTCGAACCGGAATCTCAGCCTGTTTTTCCTTTACGATCTTTGACACAACCGAGTCCGTACGAAACAGGCTAAGCCCTGGATTTAACACTGATGCAGTCTGAGAGGCTGTTTTCTTGTCCCAAAAACGATTTTTAGACCCTATGTAGACACTGTCTTCCTCAGCCTCTAAAAAAGAAACGCAATAAATTTCCAGAGGAGAAATAATCACAATGCTTAATTCAACCGCCGCCTGCTGAATTTTCAGCACAGGCTTATACATAATAAAATAAGAATCAGGCAGCTGCTGGGTCAGATAACGCAAAATGCGGTCCTGCTTCACTTGGTTTGAGAGTTGAGATATTTCTGAAAGAGTAGAGCTTGCCCATTTGAGCTGAAAATCATATAAATGCCTTTTATAAAAAGAAGCAAGCGCCACCCTGCTCTTCGGGAGCCTTACATGAATATCTTCTTCGTCCTCAAACCATTGGTGTCTCTCTTCTTGTATATCGGCTTTTATCTCTTCTTTTCTTCTTTTCAATGAAAATTTTTTTCGTTTCTGCACCGGTTCCGGTTCTTCAGCACTGGCTTGCCTTTCTTCATGCTGGCGCTCCGCTGCTTCTACTAGTGAAAGCCAGCGCTCTTTTTTCAAACGTACAAACTGGTTGATATAATGGTACGGATCAAGCTCATATCTCGATATATAATCATGAATTTTGATGATTTGTGCCATGTTTGTTTCTCCACTCCGCAATGAATTAAGATAATTGAAATTTGAATATTTCCTCGTATTTTGGTGATTGGTTCAAGTGTATTTGAAAGAGCGAAAATCGTTCAGCCATCATCGAAACCTCGCCGCTTTCAAACGGAACATGAGCTGGAAATCCATCTTCGCCTGTCCATTTTCTTGCCAGCGTCATATGAGGATGATACGGTCTTTTTTCCACTTGAAAGCCGGCCTGAAGTACAGCCTGCTTCGTATGTTCCCGCAGTCTATCAAGCGTTTTGTTTTTCTTTGGCTCCAGATGTAAAACGCGCGGCCTTCTGCGGTCGCCGAATACATCTATCTTGTCAAACTCAATTGAAAATGGGTCAATTTCTGAAGCAATCTCTGCTAGCGAACCTTCAAGCTTCTTTATTTGTGTCTCATCCGCCGCTCCGAGAAAAATTAACGTGATATGATAGTCAAGCGGGTGCACCCATTTTTGAAACGTCAATACCGGTTCGTTTTTCGCAGCCTGGTAGATCGGATTTGCAATTCCCTCAGGTATGGGAACGCCGATGAAATAATGAGGCCGTATATCTGGCATCCGTCTGACACTCCCTTCTTTGACAGCTATTATTTTATCAATAAAGAGGCTGTGCGGATAGAGGAACAGTGTATGAAAACACTCTCGCACAAACGTTTATTATGTTAGGATATTATATGACACTTGTTTTATTCAGAAAGGAATGACAATGTTGAAAATCGTTGCAAACACAGCTGATCTGATAGGAGATACACCGCTAGTGAGATTGAATCGGCTTCAGCCGGAAAATGCGGCACAAGTCTATTTAAAGCTTGAATTTTTCAATCCGAGCGGCAGTGTGAAAGACAGAGCCGCTTATCAAATGATCATAGAAGCTGAACAAAACGGTTTACTCAAGCCGGGATCAGTTATTATAGAGCCGACAAGCGGAAATACCGGCATCGGGCTCGCCATGAATGCGGCAGCACGCGGATATAAAGCAATCTTAGTGATGCCTGATACGATGACGAAGGAACGGATCAACCTGCTTAAAGCTTACGGCGCAGAGGTTGTATTAACTCCCGGAGAGGAAAGAATGCCGGGCAGCATCAAAAAAGCGAAGGAGCTTGCCGAACAAATTCCGAACAGCTATATTCCAATGCAGTTCGATAACACTGCCAATCCTGATGCGCACCGGAAAACAACAGCGCCTGAAATCGCCCGGGCAATAGAGGAAATCGGAAAACCGCTCGGCGCTTTTGTCGCCTCCTCTGGAACGGGCGGAACCATTACCGGAACAGGTGAGGCGCTCAAAGAGCTTTTTCCGGATATCACGGTTCATGTTGTTGAGCCAGCGGGTTCGCCTGTATTATCCGGCGGAAAACCTGGCGCGCATAAACTTGTAGGAACGAGCCCAGGCTTTATACCGCCGATTTTAAATGAGGACGTTTATGATGAAATTATCAAAATCTCTGATGAAGACGCGTATACGACGACAAGACGGCTTGCTGCTGAAGAAGGAATTCTTGTCGGTCCTTCATCAGGCGCTGCCTGCTTCGCGGCAATCGAAACAGCGAAACGCCTCTCTCCTGACAAAGTTGTGGTCTGCATGACAGCTGATACAGGAGAACGGTACTTATCAACTGATTTATGGTCATTTATTTAAAAAAAGGACTGGCTTCAGCAGAAGCCGGTCCTTTTATTTTGCAAGCTCGTAAATGGCCTGAGCATATAACGCTGTCGATCTCAGCAGGTCATCAATTTCGATATATTCATCCTTTTGGTGTGCGCTGTCAGGGCGTCCGGGGAACAGCGGGCCGAACGCGACACCGGCTTTTAAGGATCTCGCATATGTCCCCCCGCCGATTGAGATTAAGTCAGCTTTTTTACCCAGCTGGCCTTCATAAACCTTTTGCAGGGTTTTGACTAACGGATGATCTGCGGACACGTGATGCGGCTTGCTGTCTTTGAATTCTCCCAGATCAAATTCAGATGCACTTTCGAATGCATCGCGAATCGCTTTGCTTTCTGCTGTCACAGGATAGCGGATATTGATCCCGAGCTCGCCTCCCTGCCCTTCTTTATAGCGCAGTGTTCCGACATTTAATGTCAACTCACCGCTGATTTCATCCTCACAGTCGATGTCCAGTTTTTTTCCTCTTGTATCACCTGAGAACTTATCTGTCACAACTTGCACAAACCGCTTTCCTGCATCGTCAAGCTCAGTCTGCTGGAGAAATTTGCACAATAAAATGCCGGCATTGATCCCATTGTTCGGTTCCATCGCATGGCAGGAAAGACCGTACATACGCAAAATGAGCTGTCCGTTCTCTATTGCAGCTTCCCCTTTTTGATCCGTCGTGCGGAGCATGTCTTTAAATGAAGACAGAATCTCTTCATTTTTCGGCCCTTCAATGACAGCTTCCGCAGCGTCGGGCACCATGTTTAAGCGAAGGCCTGATTGAAACGAGACAAGCACTGCCTTTGGTTCTGCTTGATTTGGGCGGTGCGGAATAAGTAAAGAAGCATCGATGATCCCTTTTTCCGCATTAATGATTGGAAAATCGGCGTCAGGCGCAAAGCCCATTGTTGGCATTTCTTCATGCTTGAAATAATGCTCTACGCATCTCCAATCGCTTTCTTCATCTGTTCCGATAATCATTCTGACTCGCTTGGACAGGGGCAAATTCATGTCTTTCACGATTTTCAGCGCGTAGAATGCCGCCATTGTCGGGCCTTTGTCATCAATGGCGCCCCTTGCATAAATCCGTCCGTTGCGGATTTCAGCTGAAAATGGATCACTCGTCCACCCATCTCCCGGCGGCACGACGTCAACATGGCAAAGTACGCCGATAATGTCATCGCCCTCCCCCCATTCAATATGACCTGCGAAGCCGTCAAGATTTTTTGTTGTAAAGCCTTCTTTTTCTCCAAGCTCCAGCAATGAAGTCAGGCTGGCATTTACCCCTTCTCCAAACGGTTTACCGGGTCCAGCGGTTGTTTCGTCCATGACACTGTTGATTCTCAAAAATTCCTGCGTATCACGAATTAAATCCTCTTTTTTTCTGATCACTTCAACTTCCCAGTTCATAATGATCCCCTTTCCGCAAGAAATGACTTGCAAAAACCAAATAAAACGAATAATATTAATGGTGTTTTGTTAAAACGTTCGTAATTGGAGGATACTATGTTTCATCTAAAAGAGCAGCAAACATCCATAAAGCAAGAAATCATAGCAGGGCTGACGACCTTTTTCACAATGGTCTATATCGTCGTGGTCAATCCGGTCATTCTGGCTAACGCCGGGGTTCCTTTCGACCAGGTGTTCACCGCAACGATTATTGCCTCCATTGTCGGAACGCTGTGGATGGCCCTGGCAGCAAATTATCCGATTGCTATTGCGCCCGGCATGGGCTTGAACGCTTATTTAGCCTTTCATGTCGTAAGCGCAAGCGATGGCGGCATCACGTACGCAACAGCTTTCAGCGCAGTATTTACAGCAGGGGTTCTCTTCATTATTCTATCGTTAACGCCTTTAAGAAAACAACTTATAGAAGCGATTCCAAACAATTTAAAATACGGGATCACAACAGGGATCGGGCTGTTTATTGCTTTTATCGGTTTGCGTCAAGCGGGCATTGTGGCAGCTGATGAGTCAAACCTGGTCACTCTCGGCAATCTGCATTCACCTGGTGTTATTTTAACGCTGGTCGGCCTTTTGATCAGCGTGGTCCTGATGGTGCTGAATGTAAGCGGCGCTTTATTTATCGGAATGGCAGCTACCGCTTTGATCGCCTTTTTCACCGGTCAGCTCCATTTTCCAAAGGGATTTATGTCGCTTCCTCATTTGCCGGAAGGATTGATGATCTCAAATCCATTTACCGCTTTTGGCGATGTCATTCATCACGGCCTGTACGCTGTCGTCTTTTCTTTTCTATTAGTCACCATTTTTGATACGACAGGCACGATGATCGGAGTTGCCGAGCAAGCCGGGCTGATGAAAAACAACAAGCTGCCAAACGTGCGAAAAGCGCTGCTTGCTGATTCAACCGCGACAACAGTAGGAGCTGTTTTCGGCACAAGTCCAACGACTGCATTTATCGAGTCTTCCGCCGGTGTCGCAGCCGGAGGAAGAACGGGGCTTACGGCTTTGACTGTCGCGGTGATGTTTGCGGCTTCAATGTTTTTCAGTCCGCTTGTCAGCGCCTTGTCCGGTATAGCCGCCATCACCTCGCCTGCTTTGATTATCGTCGGCAGCCTGATGATGGGTTCAGTTTCCAATATGAACTGGAAAGAGATGGACGAGGCATTTCCAGCGTTTCTCGTCATTCTGGCCATGCCTTTGACATCCAGCATTTCTACAGGAATTGCGCTTGGCTTTATTTCATATCCGATCGTAAAAGCGGCGCGGGGAAAATGGAGAGAGATTCATCCGCTCGTCATCGTTTTCGCCATTCTGTTTTTCATCCAGCTGTTTATTTTATAACATAGACCAAAAAACCCAAACGTCGCCGTTTGGGTTTTTTATGTAAACAATAAAGAGACAGCGGCCGCTAAAAAACAACAGGCGGCAAACGCATAGTGCAGGATGTTGATACAGCTTTTTCTGGCCCGATAATATTCATCACTTTCCTTATCGGTGCCAATTAAAAAAGGGGCATCCATGACCTTGTCAAAAATAAGCGTCAGGATATAACGGCAAACCCCTGTGTATACCAGCAGCGCAATCACCTTCAGCCAAATTGGGGAAACAAATATGAGAACGGTGAAAGCTGACAGTAGCATGTACATCTGCCTCGCATACTCGCCATTCCTCAGCATGACTTTAAAAAACAATTCCTTATAGCCTGTGCAGATCGTTCGTCTTTTAAATATCCTTTTTGAATTTCTGTATAATAACGGTTTTCTTCTCATCCTGTCTTTTACTTTTGGCATTCCCGCCTCCTGACTCATCATCATCACAAGTCCTGCAAGGGCAAGCCTGCTTTTTTTCTCTTCAGTCACCTCAGCTTCAAAAGCCGTGAACGAAGCCGTCTTTTTCAAACTGCGGATAACTGAGAAAAGCAAAAATAAAATGCCAAAAAGCGCAAGCAAGTGCCACTGAGTCAAAACAATCAGGATAGCAGAACCAGCAAAAAATATAGCTCTGACAAAAATATCGCCAATCCATCTCGAAATGGAGCGCGGCTTTCTGATCCTGTCTTGCTTTAAGGATAAAAAGAATATATGAAGGCCAAACAAATAACACAATAGAGCAGTGCTTTCTGCGAATGTGATGTGAACAGAATGACTGATCAAGGGAAGGACAATGAAAAAGAGAAGCAGCCATTTAGCCAGCGTGACGAGAAAAGAATACAAAAGCGCGTACCGTTTGAGCTGATAGATGATTTCCTTCTTTTGCAGCAAAAACACTTTGTCCGCTTCCATTAAAAATGTACGAATCGAGCCTGTAAACATGATCAGCCCACACACAGCGTACAGCCATCTCCACTCCGCCACTTCAGACCACTCATAAAGAAGACCTCTTCCATTCATCAAATCAATATACTGATAGATGACAAAAGCAATCGCCGGCAAAACAATATAGAGAGCGACTGTCCAGTCAATGACCGCATGCAACACTTTAAACTGATACTTGTAATAGTCAAACAGCCTTCGAAAAAAGAGCGTACGCCCGTTCATGGCCGATCACCTTGAACTGCCTTATAAAAACAGTCAAGCAATGACTGCCCCTCTAATCCGGTCTTGTCCTGAATATCTTTTAACGTGCCTTGGAGAAATAATGAACCTTTCTCAATCATATAAAACCGGTCACAGATTTTTTCCGCGGTATCGAGTACATGCGTGCACATAAGAATTCCGGCTCCACGTTCTTTTTCAGCCTTAAGCATGTCCACAAAGCGTTTCGTCGATATCGGATCAAGGCCGATAAACGGTTCATCAATCACATACATATCCGGCTTAGAGAGAAAGGCCTGGATAAGCATTAGTTTTTGCTGCATGCCTTTCGAAAAGGTGACAGGCAGCTCATGTTTGACATGATCTAGCGAAAACGTCTGCAGCAGGCTTTGGGCCCGATGCGCAAATTCCCTCTCTTCAATGCCGTGGAGTGTGCTGATCAGATCCAAATGCTCCCACAGCGTCAGTTCTTCGTAGAAGGACGGATGCTCCGGAATATATGCAAATGAACAGTCGTTCCAGGCAATATGCCCTTTAAAATCTTCTGAAAGGCCGAGTATCGCCTTGATTGCGGTGCTTTTTCCGGCGCCGTTAGCTCCGATCAGTCCAACCAGTTCCCCTTTTCTGACTTCCAGAAAAACATCGGTGAGCACTTTTTTTCGGCTTGTATACCCGGCCTGTTCTATTGAAGCTTCAAGCAAATTTGTCAAAACTCTCCCACCTCCAAAATTTACTACGAAACAGAATAAAAAAAGTTTCTTTAACCATAATAATATTGAGCCGAAATACATAGTAATCCAACAAGGATGGCTGCCCAACGCGAATTGGAAAAAATTAATAGGAGTTATCCCTAGATTCATCACTGCAATATCGTGTATAATGAGGGCGAATTATTATAACAATTACAGATGTCTGCCTTTGTTGCTATTTCGTACGCAGTTGATAGTCGTGAGTTGTGGTTAGTCAAGTCCATCCGATCTTATGATAGGGAGTGGTTTTTTGAAACCTTCAACAAACCGTATGCTAACTCGAATCAAATCAGTTTACATGTTTATCCAAGAAAAAGGTCTTGTGACAACACAGGAACTGGTTGACGAATTCGGCATTACACCTAGAACGATTCAAAGAGACTTAAATGTGTTGGCATATAATGATCTTGTTCATAGTCCAAGCCGTGGCAAGTGGGAGACAACGAGAAAGAAAGTAAAGATTACCTCATAAATTGAAAAATTACATAGGGCCGCCTGAGAGCGGTCCGATAGATAATAGGGCGAAGAAACTACTGAGCCTTGTTTTTGTGTGCTTATAAATAAAACCCCGCATTCGGTATGCGGGGTTTTTGTCATGCTTGCGGCTCATTGAGCAAATGAAGCTCTTCCTCTGTCAGCTCACGGTATTCTCCGGGTGCCAGAGCGGGATCTAGGGAAACGCGTCCCATCGAAAGCCGCTTCAGATAAACCACTTCATTGCCGACTGCCTTTGCCATTTGCTTGACCTGATGGTATTTTCCTTCTGTAATTGTCAGGTATATCACGGTATTGCCACTGTCGTTTGTTTTGATTTCCGCTTTTGCCGGCTTTGTTTTATAGCCGCCCTCTATGTAGACACCCGTTTCCAAATCGGAGATGTCTTCCCGAGAAATCTGTGATTTTAAATGGACTTCATACGTTTTTGGAACATGCTTTTTAGGAGAAAGGAGCCGATGTGCGAGCTGCCCGTCATTTGTGAGCAGCAAAAAGCCCTCTGTATCTTTATCAAGCCTGCCGGCTGGAAATGGCTCAAATCTCATCTCCTCCGGCGTCAGCAGATCGACCACTGTTTGCTGCCGGCTGTCCTCAGTCGCCGACAGCACGCCCTGCGGTTTATTCATCATAAGATAAATGAATTCTCGATAATCAACCGGTTCCCCGTATACGGTCACCTCCTGTGTATCAGGATCAACGTGCGCCTTTACATCTTTGGCAGGTTTGCCGTCGATCATCACGGCTCCAGCCTTCACAACGGCTTTGACTTCTTTTCTGGAACCATACCCGCTGTTGGCAAGCAGCTTATCAAGTCTCATTCCCAATCTCTCCTTTATAAAAGAAAGCCCGCAGCATGCGAGCCCTCAGTTTCATCATATCTAGTTCATCAGCCTGCATGTCTGCCTTTCTTTAAGAAACCTGGCAAACGGCGGCCTAAAATTTTCTGCAAAAATCCTAATCGGTAGCCGCAATACAGGTAGACAGCTCCGCCAACAGCGGCCGCGATCACCACAACAATCGCAGCTTGCAGCTGGCCATCCTGATAGGAAATAAAGAAGCCTAATACCCACTGCACGATTTTCACGGAAATACCCATAATGGCTGATAAGACCAGCATCAAAACAGTTCGTTTAACTAGTATCTTATACGAATAGCCTGCATGGCGCTTAATCATGATAAACCCATATAAAAGGGAAGCGATATATCCAAGCGCTGTCGCTAAAATCGCTCCGTCAGCCTGCATCAGCTTGATCAGCGGAACATTCAGCACAAGCTTGATCACGACGCCGATCACAAGGCTGACAACCGCAAATTTTTGCTTATTGATGCCCTGCAGAATGGCTGCGTTGACTGTAAACAAAGAGAACAGAATTGCGACTGGCGAATACCATAGCAAAATGTTTGCCCCCAGTTCAGGGTGAAGGCTCTCTGACCCGTAAAAGAACGTATACGTTGGTCCTGACAATAGAGAGATCCCGACAACAGCCGGAATAATTAAAAACAGGATCGTCTGCATCGTTTGATTAATCTGCTGATTTAACAGCTTATAGTTTCCGCTTGTAAACGATTCAGTAATCGTTGGAATTAATGTCAGCCCGAAAGCAGTTGCTAGGGAAACCGGGATCATCACGAGCTTCTGAACATACAGGGTTAGAATCGCAAGCATGTCTTGGCTGATGGCTTGATGACCGGCTTCAATCATCGCTTTGTTAAACGTATTTGTATCAATATAGTTATACAAAGGGATGGCTAGTCCGACAAAAACGTACGGAGCAGCATAGCTGAACAGCTCGAAAAACATTTTCTTGTAGCTTAGGTTTGCTGTCGGACCCGTATTCGGCATCATCGCCAGCAGGCTGCCCTTCCGTTTGTTCCAATAAATATAAAGCACGACCAGCCCTCCGAAGGCACCGATCAGCGCTGCGAAGGTTGCATAGCCCACAGCGATGACAAGGCCGCCGTTGAAAACCTTCAAAATCAAGAATGTCGCACTCAATAGAAAGATGATGCGGACAATCTGTTCAACGACTTGGGAAACAGCTGTCGGACCCATCATTTGGTGCCCTTGAAAGAATCCGCGAACAAGGCTCATAATCGGTACGACCAAAAGCGCTAAGCTGACCATGCGGATGACATAAACGACATGATCAATTGTCAAGCCGTTATTATCCTTGCCTCCCAGCGATATTTCCGCAAACATCGGAGCCGATAGATACAGAATGAAAAAGGCTATCATTCCTGTGACGAGCATAACCGACATGCCCGCCTTGAGCATTTTCCTGCTTGTCTCATAATCCCCTTTTGAATTATATTTGGAAACAAATTTAGAAACAGCGGCCGGAAAGCCCATCGTAGCAATATTCAAAAATAAAGTGTATTGGTTGTATCCGTATTGAAATAATGCACCGCCTGTCGCCCCGACCATAATGCTGAAGGGAATTAAATAGACCATCCCCAGAATCCGCGATATATATGTACCGAGCGTTAATACAAACGTGCCTCTTAACAGTTTGCTTGACATGTTTCTTCATCACCATTTTCTACGAAGATTCAACTTTTCTATTTTACCACAACTGGGCATTTAGACGGTAATAAATACAAAAGCAATCCTGTGAACATTCATGTCCGCGGCAAAAGACGTTTAAGGAGCGGCTTTCTTTCGCTATAATAGTACTGCGGACGGGGTGTCCGCACACGAAATGAAAAGAAAGTTGATGATAAAGATGAAACAATATGACGTAATTGTAATCGGCGGAGGCCCTTCAGGCTTGATGGCTGCGATTGCAGCAGGAGAACAGGGCGCTGGCGTGTTGCTGATAGATAAAGGAAATAAATTAGGACGGAAACTCGCGATTTCCGGGGGCGGCCGCTGTAATGTGACGAACCGCCTTCCTGTGGAAGAAATTATCAAGCACATCCCCGGCAACGGGCGTTTTTTATACAGCGCGTTTTCTGAATTTAATAATGAAGACATTATCAAGTTTTTTGAAAACCTCGGCATTCAATTGAAGGAAGAGGATCACGGCCGGATGTTTCCTGTGACCGACAAAGCCCAAAGTGTCGTTGACGCGCTGTTAAACAGGCTGAAGCAGCTCCGCGTAACAATCAGAACGAACGAGAAAATTAAATCTGTTATATATGAAGATGGACAGGCAGCAGGGATTGTGACGAATAATGGCGAAATGATCCATAGCCAGGCAGTCATTATCGCTGTAGGCGGTAAAAGCGTGCCTCATACCGGAAGCACGGGAGACGGCTATGAATGGGCTGAAGCCGCGGGCCATACCATAACAGAGCTGTTTCCGACAGAGGTTCCAGTCACTTCTGGCGAACCGTTCATTAAGCAAAAAACACTTCAGGGCTTATCACTAAGAGATGTAGCCGTTAGTGTGTTAAATAAAAAAGGCAAACCGATTATCACACATAAAATGGACATGCTGTTTACCCATTTCGGCCTCTCAGGACCTGCCATTCTCAGATGCAGCCAATTTGTCGTAAAAGAGCTGAAAAAACAGCCTCAAGTGCCGATCAGAATCGACTTGTATCCGGATATCAATGAAGAAACGCTTTTCCAAAAGATGTATAAAGAACTGAAGGAAGCACCGAAAAAAACCATTAAAAACGTGCTGAAGCCTTGGATGCAGGAGCGCTATCTCCTATTCCTGCTCGAAAAAAACGGCATCTCTCCGAACGTATCGTTTTCTGAGCTGCCGAAGGATCCTTTCAGACAATTTGTAAGGGACTGCAAGCAGTTTACTGTCCTCGCAAATGGCACACTGTCGCTTGATAAGGCATTTGTCACGGGAGGCGGGGTATCTGTAAAAGAAATTGACCCGAAAAAGATGGCTTCTAAAAAAATGGAGGGGCTTTATTTTTGCGGTGAAATTCTGGATATCCACGGCTACACAGGCGGATACAACATTACCTCCGCCCTTGTCACAGGCAGGCTTGCAGGGCTAAATGCCGGGCAATACGCCCGTTCTTAATCATTACTCTTTAAATCTCTTGCCGCCAAACTCACATTTGAACATTCCCCGCATTCATGTTAGGGTGAGACTTGTTTTGTTTCACCTGATTGCGGGGTAATTTTAAGAGAGGAATGAGCTGCCATCGTACGACCATACTAAGCCTGCGAGCAAGATATAGGCGTACACAAAAAATTAGAGGGTGAGAAATGTTGAAACATATATCTAGTGTATTTTGGATTGTGATTGCAATCACAGCTGCAGCTGTATTATGGGGTGTTATTTCTCCTGACAGCCTGCAAAATGTGTCTCAATCGGCACAAGCATTTATTACCGATTCATTTGGTTGGTATTATCTTTTAGTTGTCTCTTTGTTTGTCGGGTTTTGTCTCTTTTTGATTTTCAGCCCGATCGGAAAAATCAAACTCGGAAAGCCTGATGAAAAACCGGAATTCGGGTTATTATCATGGTTTGCCATGCTGTTCAGCGCAGGCATGGGAATCGGCTTAGTATTCTACGGTGCGGCTGAACCGATCAGCCATTACGCAATTAGCTCTCCATCAGGTGAAACAGAAACCCCCCAAGCCTTCAGAGATGCACTCCGCTATACGTTTTTCCACTGGGGTTTGCACGCTTGGGCCATTTATGCCATTGTGGCATTATGCATTGCCTATTTCCAATTCCGCAAAGGCGCACCCGGGTTAATCAGCAGCACACTGTCACCGATTCTCGGGGATAAAGTAAACGGACCGATCGGAAAGGCCATTGACTGTATTGCAGTTTTCGCCACTGTTGTCGGGGTGTCAACAAGTCTTGGTCTTGGCGCAACCCAAATTAACGGCGGTTTGAATTACCTGTTCGGCATTCCGAATGCGTTTATCGTCCAATTGGTTTTAATCATTATTGTGACAGTGCTCTTTTTACTTTCTGCGTGGAGCGGACTCGGAAAAGGAATTAAGTATTTAAGCAACACAAACATGGTATTGGCCGGATTGTTAATGTTGTTTATGCTCGTTGTCGGTCCTACAGTGCTGATAATGAACTCATTTACAGATTCTATCGGACAATACATTCAAAATATCGTTCAAATGAGCTTCAGACTGACACCGAATGATCCTGAAAAACGCGAATGGATTAACAGCTGGACGATTTTCTATTGGGCATGGTGGATTTCCTGGTCTCCATTTGTCGGCATTTTCATCGCCCGTGTATCCAGAGGCCGGACGATCCGCGAATTTTTAATCGGCGTCTTGGTGACACCTTGTATTTTGACATTTCTATGGTTCTCCATTTTCGGCGTATCAGCCATGGATCTCCAGCAAAAAGGCACGTTCAATGTAGCAAAGCTGTCCACTGAAACGATGCTGTTCGGAACACTTGATCACTATCCGCTGACAATGGTGACATCGATCCTTGCATTGATTCTGATCGCAGTATTCTTTATCACGTCTGCTGATTCAGCTACATTCGTGCTGGGCATGCAGACGTCGTACGGTTCTTTAAATCCGGCGAATTCTGTGAAACTCAGCTGGGGGATCATTCAGTCCGCCATGGCGGCTGTGCTCCTATATTCCGGAGGGCTTGCCGCTTTGCAGAACACAGCGATTCTGGCAGCGCTGCCGTTTTCTATCGTTATCCTGCTGATGATTGCCTCTCTCTATCAATCGCTCTCAAAAGAAAGAAGAGAGATCAAAAAAGCGGAGAAACTCGATAAACCGAGAAGTCCAAGAGTGAAAAAAGCATATTAACAAAAAAGATCTTTCCGCGCCTGCGGGAAGATCTTTTTATTTGCGATATAAAATAAGGGCGGAAAAACAGTAAAGCTGCTCGCCGTCTGGGTCGCACGCCGCCGAAACCGTATATTTGATATCAATCAGCTGCTCCTCCGATATCCCTTTTAAAAATGAATTGATTTCCGTTTGTAAGTCTTTTTCATGCTCTTCATCAAATACCGCTACCTTCAGCATTTTATCCGCTCTCCTTTCTCTATCAATCTATTCCGTTTGGAACAGCGTTATGATAGAGAAATGATGATTATTTCGTTTCCGGATAAAAAGCTTTCCGTATATGGGATTTCCTCTGTGGCTCGCCGCCGTGCTGCTCCACTTTCAGCAGTACGGCATAAACAATGCGCATATGGCAGTAGCTGATCAGGCTGACGCTGAAAAAAGGGACAATGCCCGGCAGGTACGCAAGCAAGAAAAAGAGAGCAACAGTCAGCGCAAGCATAGCAAGCGTATATTGCAAATACGCCACACTGAGCAAGAGCGAAAATTTCACATACAGACGTTTTTTCCAGTCAAAATGGACAAGCAGCGGAAACACATAAAAAAGCATGGATACGAACAAAAAGCCAAATATCATAATGGCGAAGCGCAGGATGTGCAGAAGGAAATGACTTGGATAGATGAAGGCCAAATCAATATAAATGATCACTCCGATGAGCGCCAGTACAGCGCCGAGCAGATTTGAACGAAAAAATTCACCCTTATATTCCTGCCAAAACGTTTTGAGCACCGGAACGTTGTCCTGCCCCTGGATCCACTTCCGCATGACAGCGAATAAAGCCGCGGTCGCGGGCATGATGCCAAACACGCCGAGACCGAGTAACGTAAAAAACAGCCACAGCAAGTTTGTATACGCAAATCTCATAATCCATTCGCAAAAATGCAGCATCCGTCCCAGTGAGCCATCATGTTCCATGGCGCCCCCTCCTTTTTTGCATTATACATTCTGCATCTGAAAAAGCTCTTTCATGCCGATCGGCTTCTTTTCGGCAACCGAGCGCCACATTCCCTCACCAACCGCGATGGAGTAGGCTCCAGCTTCAGCCCCGGCTAAAATATCATAGCGGCGCAGCGGGTCTTTTCCTAAAAAAAGATCCTCAAGCAAAAGCGGATCACCTCCGCCATGCCCCCCTTCATTTTTGACCACTTGTATCGTCTGCTTTGATTCAAAAAGCGGATAGTATTCGATTGTCTGCTCAGGAAAAGCAAACGGAATTCTGGAAGGTTCGTGAAATTCATTTGATTCAATACGCCCTTTTGTGCCGTTGATCGTCAGCCGGTAGCCTTCATACGGGGCCGAAAAAACAATCGAGTAGCTTAACAGTGCGCCGCCATCATATTTGACTGCCGCCACGTACGTATCCTCGATGTCAATTTCCTCGTCAAAAATACACGCGTCAGGCCTGTATGCAGTATATAAGCTAGACTGGTCTCCTGCTTCGAGATGATCATCCTTTATAGAAGTTTTAGAGGAACGGGGATGCCACCTTGAATAGTAGTGGCATTTTTCTTTGACCCGGCACGTCCCGCAAAAACGCCCGTCTTCTTCCGGCAAGGGGTTCCACTCACTGTCCGGCCCATAGTAATTCAAGGCGCCATAAGCAAATACCTCTTCCGGATTTTGCCCGAGCCACCAATTGACGAGATCAAAGTGATGTGTTGATTTATGGACAGAAAGACCGCCGGAAAACTGTCTCGACCTGTTCCAGCGTTTAAAATAGCTGGCGCCATGATACGTATCAATATACCAATTTAAATCAACGGAGGTGACCCTGCCTATTTTTCCGTCCAGAATCATTTCTTTTATTTTCCGATGAAACGGGCTGTAGCGATAGTTAAACGCGACGGTGACTTTTCCTTCGCTTTTGGCCTCCGCTTCAAGCACCCGATTCGCATCCTGCACTGTTGTCACCATTGGTTTTTCAGTAATTACATCTGTATCCCACTGAAGACTTTTTACAATATATGTGACATGCGTATCGTCCCTGCCTGCCACAATGACGATATCAGGCTTTGACACGCGCATCATCTCGTCAAAAGCATCTTCGCTAAACTCGGGCACGTGGGCCAGCTCGGGAAATTTCTTTTTGCAAACGGCAAAACGTTTCGGATCGGCATCCAGCAATCCCGTAATCTCATAATGAGTTGAAAACCGCTCCAACAGCGGTTTGATAAACATACTGAATGCTCTGCTGCTCAATCCGCAAAAGACGATGTTCTTCAATATCCTCACCTCTATCGGGCTTCAGTTAGTTGAGAAATCAGCTGCAGCGCTTCCTCTGTTTTTTCAGCGTACACAGGGATAAACGCCGCCATATCGCGATTCAATCGAAAAGAATAGCCGTTCAGCTGTTTTTTCCCTTTTTCGATCTGAACGGCATAGATCGTTTTTTCTCCTGTTTTTTTATTAACAGTTGTATAAGGAGATGTTTTTTTAGGAGGCAATCCGTTTAACGGCTGAAAATTTTCCGGATCATCGTAAGCTTGAAACATGTCTTCAGGCACGATGAAAACATCTCCCTCATGGGCGGTAATTTCAGTCAGCAGTTTTTCCTGAAAAGCTGGAAAGATATCGACCTTCCCGGCATTCTGCTCGGCGGCCTTTTTTATTTTTTCCTGTACGCCAGCCTGCATATCAGAAAAGAGAATGACATGCATTCCGTCCGGCCTGCTTGAGCATGATGCCAAAAAGAGCACTGAGACGATCACACACAAAGCCGTACGTATCTTTTTTGTCATTTCCCGGCTGACCTAAAAAGAGGCTCCAGCTCTGTCATAGCTAAAATAAACGCGCCGGCTCCGTGCAGGTCGTTTGTGCTTCTTTCGCGGCTGACATAATAGTCATAGAAACCGGCTGACGTTCCGACACATATGTCTTTGACGAGAAACGCGCCGTCTTCTGATGTTTCGGTTTTATGCTGAATCAAGCCTTGATACGCTTTTAGCAGTGTTGTTTCGTAAGCTCTGTCTAAATAGCCTTTATTGATTCCCTTCGCAAATGCGTACATGTACAGGCAGGATCCTGAGCTTTCCAGCCAGTTATCAGACCTGTCTCCCTTATCAACGATCTGATACCATAACCCCGTCTCTTTGTCTTGATAGCGGCAGATGCTTTCCATCATGTCCTGCAGCGTGTTTTTCCACCCATGACGGTTTGGATGCTTCTTCGGCAGCTCTTCAATCATGTCAGCAAGAGACATGACGTACCAGCCGATGGAACGTGCCCAAAATTCCGGTGAACAGCCTGTCTCTTCATTGGCCCAAGGCATTTTTTTCGCTTCATCCCAGGCGTGATAAAAGAGTCCGGTTTTTGCATCCTTCGTATGCTTTCTCATCAATGACTCCTGCAGCACGACCTGATCAAACAGCTCCGGCTCCTGCTTCAGATTGGCATATTTCAGTGCGAACGGCCCCCCCATGTATAAGCCGTCAAGCCACATTTGGTATGGATAACCGTCTTTGTGCCAAAAACCGCCCTCAGACGTCCGGTTCAGTGTTCCATATAAACCGCGCAGCCTTTTTGCCGCTTTGGCATACCGTTCATCCTTCGTCTGCTCGTATAATGGAAAAAGAATGAGACCCGCTTGAATGGCGTCCAGTTCATCTCTTCTAAATAATAGATTGCCATAATCATCGATTAAGAGATCTGCATAGGCCTTCGCATACTCAAAATACCGCTTTTCCCCGGTTGCTTCCCACAGCCGCAATACACCGCATAAGAAAACACCCTGGTGGTAGTGCCAGCGGTTTGCAGGAGGCAGCTCCTGGACTGTGTACGTATTCATAATGGTTTTTGCCAATGCCTCCGCGTACGTAAGAGGCGATTTTACAGCGATTGATTGATCCATTGATCCCATCCCTTTCTTAATAAATTCCTTCCTCGCCAAATTTCTTCGCTAAACGATTCGCTAGCATGACCAAAATCAGCCCGACCGCCGCTTTAAATACGCCGACTGCTGTACTGTAGCTGAATTGGCCCTGTTTCAGCCCTGCAGTATAAACATACGTATCAAAAATTTCCGCCACTTCCCTGTTAGTCGCATTTAACAGCAAATACACATGCTCGAAGCCAAGCTCCAGTGTGTCTCCGATTTTCAAAATCAGCAAAACGACGATAACGCTTTTAATGGCGGGCAGCGTAATATGCCACATTTGCCGCAGCCGTCCCGCTCCGTCCATTTTCGCCGCTTCATACAGTTGGGGGTCAACCGCTGTAATGGCCGCCAGATAAATGATCGTCGACCAGCCTGCTTCCCTCCAGATAACCTGCAGAATATACAGGGGCCGGAACCATTCTTCGTTCAGCAGAAAATTGATTTTTTCACCGCCAAAAAACACAATCAGTTCATTAATCAAGCCTCCGTCTACCGTTAAAAGCACAAACGAAAGCGATACAACAATGACCCAAGACATAAAATGCGGGATATAAATCAGCGTCTGAACAAATTTTTTAAAGAGAGCAATCCGCACTTCATTCAATAGAAGCGCCAGCAGTATCGGCACCGGGAAAAATATGGCCAGGTTCAAAGCAAATAACACGAGCGTGTTTTTTAACAAGAGAAAAAATGTAGGCTCAGTAAACAGCCTGATAAAATGCTTCAGCCCCACCCACTCACTGCCCAAAATGCCGAGGAACGGCTGATAATCCTGAAACGCAATCACAATTCCCCACATCGGGACATACTTAAAAAGCAAAAAATAAATACACCCCGGCAAAATCATCAAGTACAAATATTTTTGTTGAATCAGCTTGATTAGTAAGCGCTTTCTTTTTTCTTTTTTAAAAATGACTGTATCAACAGCCGGCGCTTGCGCTTCTGCTGTTTTCATTTTTTCCCAGCCTCCTTTCACGGGTTCTTGCATTCACTGTAGCGCAGTAGGCAAAAGTCCGTCTACAATCATATGATCACATCCTGTTTTATCCCTTTATAATCAAGGGTTCAGCCGGTCCACCTGAAAAAAAGACACCGATATTAGAAAATGATTATTGACAATATCTATCAATCTTTGGATTAATTGTATTAAGGTGAAGTGGATGTTATGAAATGGGGGGTTTTATGAAAAGAAGCCAATACAAGTTTTACTACAAACTGATCACGTTTTTCTGCCTGCTCAGCACCATTCCGGTTATTTTGGTCGGATTGTTTTCGTACGAGCACTCTCAGAAAACGGCTATATCCAACGTTTCAGAGGAAAAATTCGACACACTCCAGCAGACCCAGCAAAGCATCGAGCATATATTGAAAACCGTCGATCACTCTTTAACCCACTATGTGAGTTCGCCGCCTCTCCTTCGCACATTGTCCGAGCCTTTGCACTCAGACCAATTTCAAATCTATAACCAAGTGAACCAAGAGCTCAATTATCTGCAAAGCTTTGATACCGATCTGTCCAACATGACGTTAGTCAGTTATACGAAAAAATGGTACATGAACAATTCCGGTTTGTACCGTTTGAATACAGACACTCTTCATGAAGCAGCCTCAGCGTACACGAAACACAAAGCGAGCCGCTCCTATTGGACGCTTGAGGAAAACAATCATTTGATTTCAACCAAAGAAGGCACAGCAGAAAACTGCCGCTACAATATCAATTTAATTAAGCAGCTTCCTTTGAACAGCACAAATACAAAGGGATTGGCCGCCGCAAGCATCCCGAGCTGTTCGCTTGTCAAAAATATGCCCGGCTATTCAAACGCCAACAACCTGTTTATCATCGATGAAAAAGGCCGCATCATCCTTCATAACAATATGTCTGACATTGGTGAATCTCTTCATAAAGACGGCTTTGTCCAAAAAGTGCTGGCGCAAAACGCCAATAGCGGACAGTTTGAAACAGTTATTGACCGGATTCATTATAAAGTCACCTATCAAAAATCTGACTATAATACATGGACTTATTTTTCTCTCGTTTCCCTGCCTGAGCTAAAAAAAGAAGCCAAATCAATCGGCTGGATCACTTTTGCAGTATGCCTTATTTTGTTAACGCTTTCATTATTGTTCTCTTGGCTGGGCTCCCGCCATTTTTACAAGCCGATCAGGGTGCTTTACGAATCATTCGCAAGACATGGAGCCATACAAGAGAAACAACAGCCTCCTCAAAATGAATTTGAGTTAATTGAACAGAGCTTTAAACAGCTGAAGGACCGAAATGACGACCTTGAGGAAACGATGAAGCAGCAGGCCACTCATCTGCAGCAATATTTTATGGTCAGGCTTATGCTTGGAAAACTGACGGATGAGGAGGTTGATAACCGTTTTGAAAGCCTCGGCTTAAAGCAAAATTGGCGGCACCTTGCCCTGCTTGTGCTCCAAATTGACACACTGAATCATACGCCTTATGAGAAAAAAGATATGGATCTGCTTTTGTTTGCCGTCAACAGCCTGATTGAGCGATGCATCCCGACGGACAAACATCTTGCCCCCGCCGTAGTTGACAAACAGCAGGCGACGATTTTGATCAACCAAAGCGGGACAAAGGAAGAATTCATGGCTGAGCTGAATGAGACTGCAAGGATGATTCAGGAAAAAGCGGAAGCTGAGCTGCAGCTGTCTGTCAGCATCGGCATCAGCCAGCCGTTTGATGTGCTGACAAAGGCGAAAACAGCCTATGCGGAAGGCTCAGAAGCGTTGAAATATCGGCTGAAAGCGGAAAACAAGTCGATCATCTTTTACGAAGACCTTGACCAGAAAAAAACCTTCAAAACCCATTTTCCAAAGCAGCTTCAGCATGAGCTGTTCGATGCTGTCAAAGCAGGAGACAAGGAGAAAGCGGATAAATGCCTGCACGCGATTTTACAAGCCATTTTCACCCAGAACACCAACCCGTATCAATTTCAAATCGCCATCGCCCGTTTTTTGAACCATGTGATTGAGCTGATGCATGTGCTTGGGATCGAATTGTTTGAGCTTGAAGAAAACAAAATGCTGTATGACCAAATTTTTGAGCTGAAAACGTTCGAGGATACCGAAAACTGGCTAAAGAATGAGTTTATTGATCCGATGACAGACAAAGTGAACGCCCGCGCGGATGCCCAGTACAAAAATATTTCCGACAACATCATTCATATCATCCATCATGAGTTTGAATCCGAATTGACACTGGACGAAATCGCACGCAGGCTGCATTACAACCCAAATTATTTAAGCAGTATTTTCAAAAAAGAAATGGGAATTTCATTCAGCGAGTATGTCTCAAGCTACCGACACCATATGGCGAAAAGCTGGCTTGCCGAAACCGACATGGCGGTCAAGGACATTGCCGAAAAGCTGAAATATAAAAACTCCCAAAACTTCATCAGATCATTTAAGAAGCTGGAGGGGATTACACCGGGAAACTACCGCCAGCAAAAAAGAAGCATGTAAAAAACCCAAAACCGCTTGCGCGTTTTGGGTTTTTCCAATGTTATTTTGCTTGTTTAAACGCTTCTTCGTATTCCTGAATAATTTGTTTTCCTCCGCTTGACTCCCATTTTTCCACTTCTTTATCGAACTGGCTTTCTGTGATGTCTCCAATCATATATTTGTAGGTCGCGTCATCAATGATTTTCTTCAGTTCGTCACCCCGTTCCGACTCCGATGCGGAATACAGGCTTTCAGCCGGGTTTGAGACGATAATCTTTTCATTGTCCTCGGTCAGCTCCTCGTACGCCGTCCGAAGCGGATCTCCAGTGTTTTTTAAGTAGGCTTTATCAATGGCAATTAAAGCGGACAGCGGCTGAATATCAGTCTGCCAGTCTTTTACCTGGCTTTCTTTGCGTGTAAACGTTTTGTCCTCACCTTTGTTGTAATGAACGCCGTCAATGCCATAAGTCATCAGGCTATAGACATCTTCTTCGGCAATTCGGTCAAAAAACGCCAAGATCCGTTTAAGCTCAGCTTCCGTTTTCACACTCGTTTTCGGGAAAGCAAACACGCCGTTATGGCCTCCTGATGCCCATACCCGCTCTTTCCCATCTGGGCCTTTTATGCGGTTGATGATCTCGAGCTTCATCGATTTATCAGAGGCATGGTCGCGCAGATTGACCGCATCTACCATATTGCCAATATAAATTCCGGCTTTTCCTTGAGAAAACAGCTCCTGCTGCTGGGTTTTGCTTGTGACGGGAAAATCCTTATTCATATACCCGTTATCACGCAGCTTTTTCATATAGTTCATCGTGTCTTTGTATTCCTGTGTCATGAAATCAGGCGTGAATTTGCCGCCCGATTCCTTCCAATCTGTCGGCATGCCTTCATACGAGCCAATCGTTTTAAACGCGCCGTAAATCAAGTCATTACGGTCTGCCAGCCCGATCGTATCATCTTTCCCATCCTTGTCCGGGTCGTCCTCCGTAAATGCTTTGGCCACTTCATAAAGCTCATCCAACGTTTTCGGGGTTTTCAAATTTAAATTGTCCAGCCAGTCCTTCCGAATGACGATCCCCTGTCTGGAAAGCGGGCGCTCTCTGTATATCCCGTAGAGCTTGCCGTCAATTGTCACATTTTTATTAATGAGTTTGTTCATTTTGTTTAAGTTGGGATAATCCTTGATATAATCGCCGATTTCCCAAAACATTCCTGACCGAAAGGCATTCATGACTGACGAATTTTTAATATCCTGGATGGTCACGATTTGCGGAAGATTCCCGGCTGCAAGCGCTGCATTCAGCCTGTCTTCTTTCACCGCGTCTGGAACCCAGGTGATGTCGAGTTCTGTATTTGTCAGCTTTTCAATTTCTTTAATCGCCCTGTCTTTCGGCGGCTGCTGGTGATACAAAATCGCCATCCAAGACAGCTTTACCTTTGAATCTGGGCCAGCTTTGCCTTCAGCCGAAGACTGATCAGTTCCTTTACAGCCCGCCAGCACTCCGCCGAGTGCCAGTACAAGCACAATCAAAAGCACCCTCCATTTGTTTCCCATCGTACCCCTCCGTTTCATATTTCTTTATCCTTTGACAGATCCCAGCAAAGCTCCTTTTGCAAAATGCTTTTGTATAAACGGATAGACAAGCAGAACAGGGATGGTCGCCACCACTATGACCGCCATTTTAATGGTTTGCTCAGGCGGCGGGCTGCCCGACCCCATTTCAGACATATCCCCCTGCATACCGCTTGATACAATGACGATTTGGCGCAGAAGAACCTGAATCGGCCATTTTGCTGAATCATTTAAGTACAAGATCGCTGTCATATACGTGTTCCAATACGTGACCGCATAAAATAGTGAAATCGTTGCGATCGCAGGAAGAGACAGCGGCAGCACAATTTTAAAGAATATGCCCAGATCATTGCACCCATCAATTTTCGCGGACTCTTCCAGGCTTGATGGGATATTTTGAAAGAAGTTTTTCAGAATGATCAGGTTAAAGGCATTAATGGCTGTCGGCAAAATAAGCGCCCAGTAAGAATCGAGCAATCCAAGCGATTTGACCACAAGGAAAGTCGGAATCATGCCGCCGCTAAACAGCATCGTAAATACGACGAGAAACATGAGCGGCTGCCGGCCGATTAAATCACGGCGGGATAACCCGTAAGCCATCAGTGACGAAAGAAACATGCTGACCGCAGTGCCTATCACTGTCACAAACACAGAAACAAGCAAACTCTTATAAATAATATCTGTTGAAAAAATGTAGCGATAAGCATCTAGCGAAAAAGTGGTCGGTATTAAAATAAATGTTTTCGACACGACTTCTTCTACTGTGGCGAAGGATGCTGCGATGACATGAATGAACGGAAGTACGCATATTAAAGCGAACATCAGCAAGAAACCATAAATCAACATATCAAACAGACGGTTTTTCAGTGAATGTGCGATAGCTCCCACCTCTCTTTGTAAGCGTTATCATATTTTGGAAACCGAGCTCAGCATGTGACGATATCGTGTCTAAAATGTAGCAAATCTGTGATTGCCATGTCTATAATCATTTGAACAGTGTCCCCGGCCGGGCGGGGGCTGCCGCGAATTGAGACCGATAACAAAAGAAAAAGAGCATAATCTTAGAAAATGATTATGCTCCGTTCTCCTCCTCGTTCAGAAGTTCAGCCGTATTGATTTGTGGCGAAAACCCAAGTTCATTCACGGCAGATTCAATGGACCATGGCCGGCCCGGATTATCAGAGACGGCGTAATAAGTGCCGTACCGGATATTGGTCTCAATGGCGGCTTTGAAAATCGACAGCAGATCGGGGTGAGAAAGCAGTGTCTTTTTCGTCCGTTCTTTTTCATGCAGCGTATCCATTTCATCTGTGACGACTGTTCCGATTCGCAGGTTGATTACTGATAGCTTATTTTCCAAATAAAACAAATGGCCGATCTGTTCAGAGGTCAGCTTTAATACACCGTACAAGTTTTTTGACAGCGGATAATCGCTTGTTGTGATTTCCCGTCCTAAGAGCGAGCGCCCGTCTTTTTCGTAGACATCTGTGACATGATTACTGCTGGCGAACACGAGCTTTTGAATGCCGAGCTCCGCTGCCGCACGGCACAGATAATAGCTTGCCCTATAGAAAACATCCGTCATTTTTTCAAACTCAGCGATGTCCATAATATCGTATTTGATTTTAACAGCGAGTAAATTCAAGATGACATCCGTATCTTTTGGAATCTTCTTCAACAGCTCCTCATAATTTGCCGCGTCAGCCTGAATGGAAGAGGCTTTGCCATCGAAATGATCTTTATCAAGCACTGTCACTTCATAGTCTGAAATAAGCCCTTCAGCAAGCAGTCTCCCAATCACACCATTTCCGCCGGCGATCAGCACTTTTTTCACTATGTTCACTCCCCTTTTTTATAGATTGCCCATTTTCGGCGGGGCTGACACTTTTTTGGCACTCACATTCTTAGGCTTATTCAAAAGTCACCGGCAGCTCCTCAAGCGCCCGAAATCCAAAAAGCGGTCGATACCGCCATTCAAAATCCGCGAGCTTAAGGCTGGGCATTCGCTGCAGAAGGGTGTTAATCGCAATTTGCGCTTCTAATCGTGCCAGCGAGGACCCTAAGCAAACATGATGGCCATGCCCGAATGAAAGATGCGGATTAGGACTTCTCGTAATATCGAAGACATCGGGGTTCGTGAATATGCTAGGGTCTCGATTAGCCGCTCCTAACAAAAGATAGACTTGCTCTCCTTGACGGATCGTCACCCCGCAGATGTCAATATCCTCTGACGCAACTCTGGCTGTCATTTGCGTGGGGCTTTCATAGCGTAAACATTCCTCGACTGCGGTACCAATAAGATCTGGATTTTCTCTTAGTTTCAAAAGCTGTTCTGGATGCTCAAGCAGACAAAGGACTGAATTGCTGATGAGATTGACCGTTGTCTCATGTCCGGCGATCGCCAGCAATATGCACGTAGATGCCGCTTCCTCTTCCGTCAGCTTATCCTTTTCTTTCCCCTTCAAGAGCATGCTGATCATATCCTGTTGAGGGTGGCGTTTTCGCTCTTGAATCAGCTCTCTGAAATATGCCATAGCCTGCACAGCCATATGATTGCCCTCTGTTAATGCCTTTCTTGACCGGGTAAAATCAATCGTTTGAATGAGACTCCCAGCCCACTCCTTTAATTGCTCCCTATCTTCCTCCGGTACACCTATAATGTTAGCTATGACAAAGCTTGCTAAAGGAAAAGCAAAGTCCGAAATGACCTCCATCTTTTTTTTACCTTGCACTTGATCAAGCAATTGATGGACAGTTTCAATGATATACGGCTGATAACTCTCTGTCGCTCTCGGCGTAAATGCTCCGCTGGCAAGCGTCCGCAATCGTCTATGATCAGGCTGGTTCTGAAACAGCATCATTTGATTTTGCACATGTGAAAGGTCCTGATATTTGGTTGAGCTCTCAGGCAGCGGGGTGCGGACTTTGAATCTCGCATCTTTCAAAATAGCAGCCGTTTCTTCATATCCTGTGACATACCAGCCCGGATATTTTAAGAAACTCCCTTTATAGATAGGATGAACAGCTCGCAATGTGTCGTAAAAAGAATATGGGTTTTTCAAAAACTCAGAAGATGCAGTTGATGATGCAATTGTCACGTGATTTTCTCCTTTCTGTTCAAAAATAAAAGCAATCGACATCATACCGATTGCTTTTATTGATTCTTTCAGCTTTTCGCACTTAAACTGGCCTTCATTTCTTCGACTGATTCAACTTCAAAGCCTAAATCACTCAGCATTTTATGATCCTCCGTCTCCTCTTGCCCGGCAGTTGTTAAGTAGTCTCCGACAAAAATGGAGTTTGCGGCGTAAAGCCCTAATGGCTGCAATGAGCGGAGATTGACCTCTCTTCCTCCGGAAATGCGAATTTCTTTTGATGGATTGATAAAACGGAACAGCGCCAGCACTTTTAAACAATACAGCGGGTTTAATTCGTTGACGCCTTCTAACGGCGTGCCATCAATTGCATGCAAAAAATTCACCGGAATGGAATCGGCGTCAAGAGCCTTCAAGCTTTTGGCGATGTCAATGACATCCTGTTTCGTCTCCTTCATCCCGATAATGGCGCCTGAACACGGAGACAGCCCCGATTCTTTTGCGATTTCAACCGTATTGACTCTGTCATCGTATGTATGTGAGGTCGTGATGTTTGAATGGTTTCTCTGTGACGTATTCAAATTATGATTATAGCGGTCTACTCCGGCATCTTTGAGACGCTTCGCCTGCTCTGGCTTCAACAGTCCAAGACATGCACAAATCTTCAGTCCATACGTCTCTTTAATTTCCTGAACCGCATCTACGACCTGATCCACTTCTCTGTTAGACGGCCCTCTGCCGCTGGCCACGATACAATATGTGCCGATATTCAGATCGTGCGCCCGCTTCGCGCCTTCAAGCAGCGTTTCCTTATTCACCATCCGGTAAGACTCAATCGGCGCTTTCGAAATCGCAGACTGTGAACAATAGCCGCAGTTTTCCGGGCAGAGCCCAGATTTCGCATTCATAATCATATTGAGCTTTACTTTTTTTCCGTAAAAGTGTTTTCTGATGTGAAAAGCCCCGTGCATTAATAGCAAAATATCTTCATCAGGACAATGTAATATTGAAAGCGCCTCTTCGTCAGTCACTTCTGCTCCAGCCAGCACCCGGTCTGCGAGTTCCATCCATTGATTCATTCTCATACCCCCACTTGATTCATCAGTAATGATAGATTGATATGGTCTTTTACCATATGTAGAACCGTTTCTTTCGTCACGTTGGCAAGCTTTGGCGTAACCCCTAAAATCGGCACACCGCATAAGCGCTCAATCATCTCAGGATTGGTTTTTTCATCTTCATCAGGAGAGTCACTGATTCCATTGATGATAATTCCGGCGATTGGAAGCCCCATGCTTTCTGCATATTTGACAGTTAAAAAGGTATGATTAATGGTTCCAAGGCGAGGACGCGCCACAATAATCATGGGAAGCTGCAACGCTTTTATGACATGACTGACCAAATAGTCCTCTCCCAATGGCACAGAAATACCGCCTGCACCTTCTACGATGAAGCATTCATGTTTTTCTCTAATCCGCCCCCAATGGCTTAAAACCTCTTCCATGGTGACAGTCTTTCCCTCAAGTTTCCCTGCAACGTATGGTGCAAGCGGCGCCTTGAAGGCAAAAGGCGTAATGTCTTCATGAGAAAGACTGGTCTGCGACATATCTTTCAGCAAACTTGTATCACTATCTGGATGATGGCGCGATATCCCGCTTAAAAATGGTTTATACACCCCGACATCTCTATTATGTTCTCGCAATAAAGCGGCGATTCCGCTGGATATAACCGTTTTCCCTACTTCTGTATCAGTTCCCGTCACAAAAAAACCCCTCAAATGATATGCAGCTCCTTTCCGATTGAATGAAATGTTTTCAGCAAATCATCAATATCACCCATACTGTGGTCAGACGTGATTGTAATTCGAATACGGCTTTCACCCGGCGCAACGGTCGGCGGCCGAATGGCAGGAGCATAAATTCCCTTGCCCTGCAGTTTTTCAGCAAATATGACCGTTTTATGGGCATCGCCAATGACTACAGGAATAATCGGTGTGTGATCTCCTTTCACCACATACCCCATATTCATCAGACTGGTTCTGATCATACTGATATAAGAAAATAAAAGCTGTCGTTTTTCCCTGCTGGCTTCAATGATGTTGAAAGCCTCGTGAGCAGCCGCACAGCTGGCTGGCGGAATAGCGGTTTGAAAGATAAATGTTCTGGCATGGTTCAGCAAAAAGTCGATGAGGACCGCTGATCCTGCCGCAAAACCTCCTTCCGCGCCAACAGCTTTGCTTAAGGTGCCGATCACAATGTCGGGACAAACACCAAAGTATTCACTCGTTCCTCGTCCCGAATCGCCTAAAACTCCTGTTGCGTGGGCGTCATCAACGACCACGAAGGCATGATAGCGTTTCGCAAGTGAGATGATCTGATCAAGAGGGGCGATTGTACCATCCATGCTGAATACCCCGTCTGTTACGATAAAACGGCGCTGATAACGCTGTGTTTCATTCAGCTTATTTTCAAGATCATTCATATCAATATGCCGATAAACAACTGTATCAGCCTTAGAAAGTCGGCAGCCGTCGATCATACTTGCATGATTGAGCTGGTCACTTAAAATGACATCTTCCTTTTCTGGCAAGGATGAAAGGACACCGACATTGGCCAAGTAACCGCTCGAAAACAGCAGGGCCGCTTCTGTCCGCTTAAAGCTGGCAATCTTCTTTTCTAGCTTTTCATGCCAGACTGAATTGCCTGTCGTTAAACGTGAACCGCTGCTTCCTGTCCCAAATTGCTGCAATGCTGTTTGGGCTGCATCGATCAAACGTCTATCGCTTGCGAGCCCTAAATAATTGTTTGAGGACCAGACCTTTTGATTTTCGCCATCAATGTTCCTCTCTGGAACCGGTGCCCCATTCATTGACCGCAGGTTACGGTGTACGCCGGCTTCCTTTGCTATGTCTAACCGCTCGTTTAACCAGGAATCAATCTTCAAGGCTCGTAACCTCGTGGATCGCTTGTTTCATAATGGCAACCATTTCCGAGAGCTCTTCAGCTGTGCTGGCAAGAGGAGGAAGAAATGCAATCACGTCCCCAAGCGGTCTTGTCAGCATTCCTAACTCTCTCATTTTTAAGGAAACTTTGTATCCAATCCGCCGATCAGCCGGGTAAGATTCTTTAGTTTCCTTTGATCGTACAAGCTCTGCACCGCACATAAAGCCAAGCTGCCGAATATCCCCAACATGAGGAAGAGCGTGCAGATCTTGAAGAAGAAAATGGAGCTTTTTACTTTTTTCCGCTACTTGTTCCACAATGTTTTCAGATTCAAATAATGCCAGATTTTCAAGCGCAACCGCACAGCCAAGCTGATTGCCTGTATAGGAATGGCCATGGAAAAAGGTTTTTAGGTTTTCATAATCATCATAGAATGCCTTATAGATGTCTTCAGTGGCAAACGTAACGGCAATTGGCAAATAGCCTCCTGTAATGCCTTTACCGGCAGCCATCAGATCAGGCTGGACATTCTCGTGCTCGCACGCAAACATTTTTCCTGTACGGCCAAAGCCTGTAGCGACTTCATCAACGATCATTAAGACATCGTATGTTGTACATAGCTCGCGCACGCCTGCCAAATATCCTTCCGGCATCACGATCATACCGGACGCGCCTTGTACCATTGATTCAATGGAAAGCGCGGCAATTTCCTCATGATGTTCCTCAAGCAGCTGTGCAAGCTCTCGGAGGCACTGATCACGGCACTCATCAGGATCACCGCTTTCAGAACGATACACATAAGGAATCGGGGCCTTGTAACTCTCGAACATCAACGGGCCGTATACGTGGTGAAAAAGCTCAATTGAACCGACACTGACGGCGCCAATCGTATCACCGTGATACCCGTTTTTCATTGCGATGAATTTTTGTTTCTCGGGCTTCCCGATGTTCTTCCAATACTGAAACGCCATTTTTAGGGCTATTTCCATCGCTTCTGCGCCGCTGTCTGAATAAAAGACCCGCGTGAGTTTTTTTGGGCTGATGTCGATTAATGTTTCGGCAAGCTGGGTTGCTGGAACGTTGGTCATGCCCAATAACGTGGAGTGCGCAATTTTTCCGAGCTGTTTTTTTATGGCGTCATCTAGTTCTTTTTTGCGGTGTCCGTGGACATTAAGCCAAACTGATGAAAAACCGTCATAGTATTCCTTGCCATTTATGTCTTTGACTTTGATTCCAGTCCCGCTTTCGATGATTAAGGGGTTTTCATCATAATCTTTCATTTGGGTAAATGGCAGCCAGAGGTGCTTTTTACTTTTTCCTATCAAATCATGAGCCATAATCTTCCTCCCACTCTATTAAAATAGGCTGCCTCTCCAGGTCATGTATGTACGTGTTTACATCATTGGATCCATCAATAAAAAAGACTCGGCAGCCTTCTTCAGTCCCGTATTCTTTCATTGCTGTAATACGCTGATAGCCCATTTTCTTACCCGCAACATAGCCTGTTATGTAATCCGGATCGTCCGACCAGCATAATTCTGCAACGGCTGCCGGGTGCCGGCTTACCTTTGAAGCGAGCGCAAGGGCCTCTTTTATTCTTGAATGAGCTGGCACGTGACTGTGAAGCGCCCATTTTTCAAAATTAGCGTCCGGCCAATCCATTCTGGAGACCCGCACCCCTTTTTCTTTTGTTTGATCCATTCGCTTTCCTGTATGAATATCAAACAACACCGCACCCCTGACATCTGACCATTCAGGGATTTGTTCATATGCTTTTTCAATCACGTCTCGTGAAACGCCTTCTTTTTCCAATAACAATCGGGCAAGCTTTTGTCCTTCTTCCGGGCAGCTCACTTCATTCGTATGCACAGGCAATGGCTGAATGGTTTTTATCGATTCATGTACCTCTTCAAATTGAATTTGCATAAAATCAGGTTTTCCTCTTGAATGGGATAACCCTTTTTCTAATAAAGCATTGACTGTATGCTTCATCTCATGGAAAGGAATAAGCCGTTCTCCGCCGGATATATGCTTTCCGCCGTCTTCATGAGACCCATTCATAGAAGCCCTCATTCTGACACTATAAAAAGTTTCTTCTTGCATCATTTCTCGCCCTTTCACTGATAACTGAAGAACGTGTAGTGCTTCTCCCCTTAATTGTTAACCAATTATATTTTAAGGTTAACAATTAGAATATATTATTCTCTCCTGTTTCTGTCAATAGAAGAAAGCATCGATTTATGGCAGTTGGTTAAAAGGAAACAAAAAGACCGTTTTCACATAAAACGGTCTTTTTGTTTCCTTTTAACAGTCACAGCCACTTTTGCAAAAACCGGACAGCTTCATGCCTCATAACTGCTGTTTCGAAATGTCCCGAAGCAGAACGGACCACTCGGTAGCAATCAGCAGCTCCCTGTCCAGCATAGACAGCTGTCAATTCTTTTTCGATTTTGTCCACGCCCTCAGCCGGCGTTAACCGATCGTGTACACCAACAAGACTAAGGTGCGGGCGCGGCGCGATCAGGCTTTGGATCTCCGATGCGGAAAAATGCTTTGCAAGCGATGGGACGTAATAATAAAAGCCGTGCCTGTCAAGATTCTGTGTTTTGATCAGCACATGATGATCCACCTGGCTGCACAAATCCACACACACCTTAATCCGGTCATCGAGCGCCGCTGTCCACCACGCCATCAAACCTCCCATAGACATGCCGATGGTTCCGATCCTGTCAGGCTGAACATCAGAGCGTGACTGCATATAGTCCAACGCACTTAAACTGTCATAAATCATCATCCCCCACATCACTTTTCCGGTGAGAAGCATTTCTTTAAATATCTCGCTTTCCGCTTTTCCCCGCCGATCTCCAAATCCCCAATGATCAATCGCAAGAACGCCGTATCCGAGTGAAGTAAGCTCATCAGAAAAAGAAGGCGTTTTCAAATAATCCGCTCCCTCAATCAGCTCACTTTTTCCCCTATCATACTGGCCCCCATGCGAATGCTGAAACAATACGGCTGGGCACGGTCCTTCTGTTTTCTTCGGCTTCACAAAATAAGCGGGTACCTTTTCATGTCCATTTAAATCGAGCAGGAGCGTTTCAACAATATTTTCTTCTCTTTCTTCAATACGTAATGTCTCAACACTGATTGGCCTCCGATCAGGCAAATCTCCAAGCAATCGAAACAGTTGCTTTCTTCTTTCGGCTCTCATCCCATCACCCTTCCTTATTCGCTTACTTCACATTTACGAGACAGATCTGGGTTCCCCTTTATTTTTCCAACATAAATCACATCATTTACTAAATATTTAGTAAATATAACGAAATATTCCGAAAACAATTATTGTAACCGCTTACTTTTATATGATAGTATCAATTTATCAAAAACAGATGAGTTAATATTTTACTAAATAGATGAGAGGGATACCCATGGTTCGTATTAAAGATATCGCCTTGAAAGCTAAAGTTTCCAGCGCAACTGTGTCCAGAATTTTAAATGAAGATGAGTCGCTTTCTGTTGCGGGCGAAACGAGACAAAGAGTCATCAACATCGCTGAAGAGCTTGGTTATCAAACCGTTGCCAAACGCCGAAAAGCCCGCGGGCAAAAACAGCGGGCTCAGCCGCTGATCGGTGTGCTGAGCTGTCTGTCCCCTGATCAGGAAAGGCAGGACCCTTATTTTTCTTCCATTCGGAAAGGGATTGAAAAGGAATGCTTTGAACAGGAAATTTTCATTACAAATTCGATTCATCTCGGCTCCTTTCAGGAACATATCTTTCGGGAATTGGATGGTGTCATTGTCATCGGCCGTGTTCATGATGAAGCGGTTAAGCATATCAGCGGGAGGCTGGAGCATGCCGTATTTATCAATCATTCACCAGATCCGCAAGCATACGATTCGATTGGAATCGATTTTGAATCGGCTTCACGCCAGGCGATTGATCACCTTTTCGACTTAGGCTACAAACGGTTAGGCTACATTGGCGGACAAGAAAAAGAGCATACGCTGAAGGACGGCCAAAGCATTCGCAGAACGATTGAAGATAAACGCCTGACCGCTTTTTTGGAGTCAGCCGCCCCCCAGCCTGAGCATGTGCTGATCGGAGAATACAGCATGCGTGAGGGCTATCGCCTGATGAAGAAAGCAATCGATCAAGGCCATCTGCCGGAAGCATTCTTTATTGCCAGCGATTCTATGGCGATCGGCGCATTAAAAGCGCTGCAGGAAGCCGGACTGCAAGTGCCGCGGGATACCGCAATCGTCAGCTTTAACGGCATTGAGGAAGCTGAATTTGCCAGCACGCCTTTAACGACTGTGAAGGTATACACAGAGGAAATGGGCCGGACAGGCGTAAAACTGCTGCTTGACCGTCTCAATGGCCGAACGCTTCCTCACCATGTCACCCTGCCTACAACATTAATCGTAAGACAAAGCTGCGGATGTACAGCAAAGGAGGTGACATAAGCAAAGATTCATCACGATGATAAGGAGGAAAAGATGAAACACACTTTTGTTTTATTTCTCTCTCTTATTCTGCTTGTTCTGCCCGGGTGTTCAGCAGAGAAAAGCTCAGCAGATACCGCAAAAAAGACGTTAACCATTTATTCTACAATGTCAACCGACAGTGAAAGAGATACGTTCAGAAAACTGGCGGCAGCATTCGAAAAGGAACACAGTGACATTCATGTCAGCCTTCATTTCCCAGGCAATGACTATGAAAATATGATGCGTGTCAGAATGGCGGCCAATGATTTGCCAGATCTATTCGATACACATGGCTGGGGGAAAATCAGGTACGGAGAATATACAGCAGATCTCCGGGATATGGAATGGACTCAAGATCTTGATCCCAATTTAAACAGCATCCTCAAAAATAAAAGCGGAAAGGTGTATGCCTATCCGATCAATCAGGCAAAAGACGGTCTGGCGTATAACCGCAATATTTTAGACCGTTACGGCATTGCTCCGCCGGAAACCATGGATGACTTTATCAAAGCACTGAGAACGATTAAAGAAAAGAGCAAGGGAAAGATCGTACCCTTCTGGTTTGCCGGATATGACAAAAGCTCATTCGCCCAATATTACGACCAATTCGCTACACCTCTTCTCATCACAGACCCTGCCCATAATGAAAAAAAACAGCTCACCAATGGCACTTTCAAATGGAATAAATTTACTTACTTATCGAAAATCCTCAAACAAATGCAGAAAGAAAAATTGATCAATATCGACGCCGTAACGGCAAAAAAATCACAGCTCATCGAATTAATGGCCCAAAACAAAATCGCCTTTACAATGCAAGGCGGCACACTCGGCCAAGACGTTGCCCAGATCAACTCTAACGTCGAGGTCGGCATTATCCCGACACCTGCCATCCATCCCGGTGATGACCCGATATGGATCGGCGGTGAACGCTACACCCTTGCAGCATGGAAAGATTCGCCTCAATTAAAAGAGGCAAAAGATTTTATCGCATTTATGGCCCGCCCGGCCAATGCCAAACAAATGGCTGAAGCCACATCGCTTCCTTCAGGGCTGACCAATGTGAAAGCTGATATTTTCTACGCAAACGATTATGAGCATTATCAAGATGTCAAAGTCGAGCCTTACTTCGACCGTTTATACTTGCCAAACGGAATGTGGGATGTCCTGGGCACGGTTGGGCAGGAGCTCGCGGCTGACATTTTGGCGCCTCAAGACATTTCGCAGAAGCTGGGAAGAGAATATAAACGACTCCGGGAGCAATCGGAAATACAGGGAGCTGAAAACAATGAGTGAGATCGCAAGGGACGTTCATGTGAAACAGGTTAAGCCAAAAAAGCAGTCCTCACTTTGGTGGATGTACATTCCTGCTTTGCTCTCCGTTCTGGTCTTTATGATTTATCCGTTTGTGAAAGGCACATTGATTACCTTTACAAACTGGAACGGCTTTTCACAAGTTTACCAATGGGTTGGATTCGCGCAATATGAAAGGCTGTTTTCTGATCCTGACACTTGGCATATCTTAAAAAACACTCTGCTTTACGGGCTTGGCAGCACCTTTTTTCAAAATGTGGTCGGGCTTCTGTACGCTCTGCTCTTAAATCAAAGCATTAAAACGAAAGCGGTAACAAGAACAATTGTGTATTTGCCGGTGATGATCAGCCCGCTCATTATGGGCTACATTTGGTACTTTTTCTTCTCCTATGACGGAGGCGCGCTCAACGATTTGCTCGGGGTCTTCGGCATCAGCCCTATTAATGCGCTCGCCAGTCCCTCGCTCAATCCATGGATCATTGTCATGATTAACACCTATCAATATGTCGGGATCGCTATGGTTGTCTACTTAGCCGGTCTGCAAAGCATTCCGAAAGACTACTATGAAGCGGCGCAAATGGATGGCGCGAAACAAGGCCAGCAGTTTTTTACCATCACGCTGCCGCTGTTAATGCCCTCCATTACCATTAATATGGTCATCAACATTATCGGAGGCTTAAAGCTGTTTGACGTCATCATTGCACTCACCGCGGGCGGCCCCGGAAATGCGTCACAATCCATGTCCACGTTTATGTATGATTTGTATTTCAAACGGCAGGATGCCGGCTATGCCGCAACGCAAGGCATATTTATGGCATTTGTCATTTTGATCATCAGCTTTTGCGCGCTTGCGTACTTTAAAAGAAAGGAGACGGAAATGTCATGAGAGCCGCCCGTACAAAAAGCATGCGGATCATTACACTTCTTGCAGCCATTGTGGCCTGTGCGCATTTTATTCCTTTTTATATCCTGCTGACCACTTCATTGAAAGCAAAAGGAGACTACAGTTCGAAATGGATATTTCCATCCGACATCTCCTTTCATAATTTTTCAGAGGCGTGGGAGCGCGCTTCGCTAGGAAACTCTTTTATAAACACCATGATCATCACAGGTTTTTCTGCCTTGTTATTAATTATATTCGGCTCACTCGCCGCCTACCCGCTTGCCCGGCGGGAAACGAAACTGAATAAAGCTGTTTTTGTCTTGTTGATTTCCATTATGATCATCCCTCCGTTAACGTCCATGGTTCCTTTGTACCGAATGGTCGTGGACGCCGGAATGGTCAATACACACGCAATCGCCATTTTCATCAATACAGCGGCTTACATGCCGTTAACCGTATTCTTATATTCAGGCTTTATCCGATCGACCATTCCAAAAGAGCTTGAAGAAGCCGCAAGAATTGACGGCGCAGGCATGCTGAAAATCTTTTTTACGATTGTGTTTCCTCTGCTGAAGCCGATCACTGCGACCATCTGTATCATTTCTTGTGTCTTTATTTGGAACGACTATCAATTTGCCATTTTCTTTTTACAAGATCAAAAGGTTCAGACATTAACAGTCGCCATGGCAGGTTTTTTCGGAGAAAACGCAAACAACCTGCATTTAGTTGCCGCAGCGGCACTTATGGCAATGCTGCCGATGGTTGTTCTGTTTTTGGCGCTGCAAAAATACTTTATTGCCGGCCTGTCTTCCGGAGCGGTAAAGGGTTAACATTAAAGGAGGAAGCAATATGAAGAAGATTACATTTATCGGTGCAGGGAGCACGATTTTCGCCAAAAATGTTTTGGGAGACTGCCTGTTAACAGAGGCACTGAATGGATTTGAGTTCGCTCTTTACGACATTGATCCCAAACGCCTGCAGGAATCCCAGCTCATGCTCGAAAATCTAAGAGACCGTTATAACCCAAGTGTGGCCATCAACAGCTATGATGACAGAAAACTCGCCTTGCAAAATGCAGGCTATGTCATCAATGCGATTCAGGTTGGAGGATACAAACCGAGCACAGTCATCGATTTCGAGATTCCTAAACGGTATGGGCTGCGCCAGACGATCGCCGATACAGTCGGCATCGGCGGGATATTCAGATCTCTCAGAACAATCCCGGTCTTAATTGATATCGCAAAAGATATGGAGGAAATGTGCCCTGACGCATGGTTCTTAAACTATACAAATCCAATGGCCACTCTTACAGGCGCCATGCTCCGCTATACCAATATCAAAACAATCGGGCTCTGCCACAGTGTTCAAGTGTGCACGAAGGATTTATTTAAAGCTCTCGGAATGGAGCATGACGGAATTGAGGAACGCATCGCAGGAATCAATCATATGGCTTGGCTTTTGGAAGTCAAAAAAGACGGCGCAGATTTATATCCAGAAATCAAAAGGAGAGCGAAAGAAAAACAAAAAACAAAGCATCATGATATGGTGCGGTTTGAATTAATGGATAAGTTCGGCTATTATGTCACGGAATCGTCCGAACATAACGCAGAGTATCACCCATACTTTATTAAACGGAATTACCCTGAACTGATCAGCGAGCTGCAAATCCCGCTCGACGAATATCCGAGAAGGTGCGTCAAGCAAATTGAAAATTGGGAGAAAATGCGGGATGATATCGTCAATAATAAAGACCTTACGCACGAACGCTCAAAGGAATATGGTTCAAGAATTATAGAAGCAATGGAAACAAACGAACCATTCACCTTCGGAGGAAACGTCTTGAATACAGGGCTGATCACCAACCTTCCTTCAAAAGCGGTTGTGGAAGTGACATGCGTCGCCGACAGAAAAAAAATTACACCGTGCTTCGCCGGAGAACTGCCTGAGCAGCTTGCCGCCTTAAACCGGACGAATATTAATACACAGCTGATGACAATCGAAGCGGCTGTCACACGGAAAAAAGAAGCGGTTTACCAAGCTGCAATGCTTGATCCGCATACAAGCGCGGAGCTTTCCATGAAGGACATCATCTCCATGTGTGACGATTTATTTGCAGCACACGGCGATTGGCTTCCGGAATACAAATAAAAACTAGGGGACCGCTCTCCCCTAGTTTTTTGGTTTTGTTTCGCCTTCCCAGGCCATCATGCCGCCTTCAACATTGACTGTTTTAAAGCCTTGCTCATCCAGGTACTTGCAGACGTTCATGCTGCGCATTCCTGAGCGGCAGATAAATACGTACTCTTTGTCTTTATCAAGGGTTTCCATTTTTTCAGGAATATCCCCCATGCGAATATGAACGGCTTGCGGGATCATGCCTTCCGCTACCTCTTCATCTTCTCTGACATCAATTAAATATAATTCTTCGTCCGCCTCAATTTTTTCTTTCAAAGCGGCTGTGCTGATTTCTTTTATTTCCAAAGAAAACACTCCTATTCACAGTGATCATGTTCAGTATATCAAAGTCAGCTGAACGATTGCCATTCTGAGACTGATGAAAAAAATCCCCTTTTGGCAAAGGGGATTTTTTCTAGGCTTAGTTTGCCACAATATTGACAAGCTTCCCAGGCACTGCGATGATTTTCCGAATCGTTTTGCCTTCAAGCTGCTCTTTGACCTTTTCATCTGCTTGAGCAAACTGTTCCAGCTGTTCTTTCGTTGCATCGGCAGGAACCTGTAATTTCGCTTTTACTTTTCCGTTCAGCTGAACAACGATTTCAACTTCATCATCCACAAGTTTTGTTTCATCATATACAGGCCAAGCTTCGTAGGCAATTGTGCCGGAATGGCCAAGCTTCTCCCATAGCTCTTCCGCTAAGTGTGGCGCGACAGGAGAAAGAAGCTTCACGAAGCCTTCCATATATTCTTTCGGCAGTTCTGTTGCTTTATAAGCTTCATTAATAAAGACCATCAGCTGGGAAATACCCGTGTTGAAACGAAGGCCTTCATAATGGTCTGTGACTTTCATGACCGTTTCATGATAGACGCGCTCCAATGTTTCACCCGCGCCTTCAACGATTTTTCCATTAAGCTCACCGCTGTCTTCAATAAATAGGCGCCATACACGGTCAAGGAAACGGCGCGCACCGTCTAATCCTGATTCAGACCAGGCGATTGAAGCATCAAGAGGTCCCATGAACATTTCGTACAATCTCAGCGTATCAGCACCGTGAGAGGCCACGATTTCGTCAGGGTTGACAACGTTCCCTTTAGATTTACTCATTTTTTCGTTATTTTCACCGAGAATCATTCCTTGGTTGTACAGCTTTTGGAACGGTTCTTTCGTCGGCACTACGCCGATATCATAAAGGAACTTATGCCAGAAGCGGGCATACAGAAGGTGAAGCACGGCATGCTCTGCACCGCCGATATACATATCGACCGGAAGCCATTTTTCCAATTTTTCTGGTGATGCCAGCTGATCCGGATTGTGCGGATCAATATAGCGCAAGAAATACCAGCAGCTTCCCGCCCATTGCGGCATTGTATTCGTTTCTCTTCTTCCTTTTTTCCCTGTCTCAGGGTCTGTGACTTCCACCCACTCTTTAATGTTCGCAAGCGGTGATTCGCCCGTTCCGCTCGGTTTGATTTCATCCGTTTTCGGCAAAATCAGCGGCAGCTCCTCTTCAGGGACAGCTGTTGACGTTCCGTCTTCCCAATGAATGACCGGAATCGGCTCGCCCCAATAACGCTGGCGGCTGAAGAGCCAGTCACGAAGACGGTACGTCACTTTCTTCTCACCGTTTTTCGTTTCTTCCAGCCAAGCGATCACTTTCTCAATCGCTTCCTGTTTGTGAAGGCCGTTCAGGAAATCAGAGTTCACGTGCTCGCCGTCGCCAGTATAGGCTGCTTCCTCAACGTTCCCGCCTTTTACGACTTCCTTCACCGGAAGGCCGAATGTTTTGGCGAATTCAAAATCACGCTCATCGTGTCCAGGAACTGCCATGACAGCACCTGTTCCGTATGATGCAAGAACATAATCCGCAATCCAAATCGGCAGTTTTTCTCCGTTTACAGGATTGATCGCATACGCTCCTGTAAATACGCCTGTCTTTGTTTTCGCAAGATCTGTGCGTTCTAGGTCACTCTTTGATTGAATTTCTTTGATATAAGCTTCAACAGCTTCTTTTTGCTCTGCCGTTGTGATGTTTTCCACCAATGCGTGTTCCGGGGCAAGGACAGTGTATGTAGCGCCAAACAGCGTATCTGGTCTTGTTGTAAACACCGTAAAGGAATCATCATGTCCATCTATAGCAAAATGAACGTGAGCGCCTTCCGAACGGCCGATCCAGTTGCGCTGCATATCTTTAATGCTTTCCGGCCAATCAAGCTCTTCCAAGTCCTCAAGGAGCCTGTCCGCATAAGCGGTGATTTTCAGCATCCACTGCTTCATTGGGCGTCTCTCTACCGGATGGCCGCCGCGTTCGCTCTTGCCGTCAATGACTTCTTCGTTGGCAAGAACAGTACCGAGCGCAGGGCACCAGTTTACAGGCACTTCGTCAACGTAAGCAAGGCCTTTTTCGTATAGCTTTAAGAAAATCCATTGCGTCCATTTATAGTATTCAGGGTCAGTCGTATTGATTTCGCGATCCCAGTCATATGAGAAGCCAAGCGCTTGAATTTGGCGGCGGAAGTTATCAATATTCTGCTTCGTAAACACAGCGGGGTCGTTCCCTGTGTCAAGCGCGTATTGTTCAGCTGGCAGGCCGAATGCGTCCCAGCCCATTGGATGAAGGACATCATAGCCCTGCATGCGCTTCATGCGGGACAGAATATCCGTAGCTGTGTATCCTTCAGGATGGCCGACGTGCAACCCAGCTCCAGACGGGTAAGGAAACATGTCCAGCGCGTAGAATTTTTGTTTTTCATTATTATCAAGAGTGGCAAATGTTTTGTTTTCAAGCCAATATGTTTGCCATTTCTTTTCTATCTCTTTGTGCTGAAAACTCAAAGTAAAAACCTCCTTCTGATTGAATACGGCGTGTATGGTTCAAGTATTGACGGGAAGGAGAGGATTATTCAGAATATTCCCAAACTAAAAAAAACTCCCTCATCCCTAAAAGGGACGAGAGACTTTCGTTTTCCCGCGGTACCACCCTCGTTAGCGCGGCATACGCCGCACTCACTTGATACTTTTAACGCAGTTATGCGTCAGCGGCTTTTCACCGCTGCAACTCTGAGGTGAGTTCGGAAACAAACTTGATTGACTTTCACCAGCCGTCAACTCTCTGCAACAATATCTGTTTCTTACTGCTCCTCTTCATTGTTCTTATCGCAACCGTAATCTAACTGTATTTTATAGAATTCTGTTCATAAGTGCAAGCAGGTTTGTATACAATGGGAATGTACCCTGAACGGGCGGAGATTGAGGACAATTATTCGGGTGGAGTTTTGGTTTGACGTTTGGACTCGGCCGGTTCGCCGCCGCTGTTCAGTTCTCTCACAAAGTCAAAACTTCTGAGAACAGCTTCACCGCCGTAGCCTGAGATAATGGATAAGATGACAAGTTGAATTCCTGAATCGGGGTCAGCGGATAATACAAGTAAAATGGAAGCCGTCATGCCGATAAACCAATCTTCCAAAAATCCAAGGTAGATAAACCGCTTCGTCATTCTGGGCTTCTCCAGCCTGCCTCTCTTTTTCACATGACCGAGAATCCCCATGATTCCTCCAATTACACAAGCAATGAGTACCTGATGCAGCATCTTCATCATCACCTTCCTAAAGCCCTTATTTCGTAAAGCGACTTCAGGCCATCCAGCCCCCTTAAACGATTCCGATGATTTTCGATATCTACATACCGGCAAATCTGTAAAAAGCTTGTTTCTTCCATTATATGTGAACACATGATCGGTAAGCTTGATGCATTGGATTCATTTTTCACCCAGTGACATTGACCTAGTCACCTATTTAGCATGTAAAAAACCTTTCCGTTCATATGTTCAAATTCTGTTCTTATTTTTAGTGTATACGAGGACAAGCCCTAATGACAAACAACAAACTGCACTTGCTTGAATCAGAACATGTGTTGTGCTACGGTTACTGTAGAATTCATTTTAAAAAAGGGGAATATCAGGCTTTCGCATAGCAAGCTGACGGCCTAAGGGGGATTTATATGGCTAGTTTTCAATCATTTGGGATACCAGGACAGCTGGAAGTCATCAAAAAAGCGCTTGATCACGTGCGAGTCGGTGTGGTAATTACAGATCCCGCACTTGAAGATAATCCTATTGTCTACGTAAATCAAGGCTTTGTTCAAATGACCGGCTACGAAACCGAGGAAATTTTAGGAAAGAACTGCCGCTTCTTACAGGGGAAACACACAGATCCTGCAGAAGTGGACAACATCAGAACCGCTTTACAAAATAAAGAACCGGTCACCGTTCAGATTCAAAACTACAAAAAAGACGGAACGATGTTCTGGAATGAATTAAATATTGATCCAATGGAAATAGAGGATAAAACGTATTTTGTCGGAATTCAGAAAGATATCACCAAGCAAAAAGAGTATGAAAAGCTTCTCGAGGATTCCCTCACGGAAATTACTGCACTTTCAACTCCTATTGTCCCGATTCGCAATGGCATTTCGGCTCTTCCGCTAGTCGGAAACCTGACAGAGGAGCGATTTAATTCCATTGTTTGCACATTGACGAATATCTTATCAACATCCAAAGATGATTATTTGATCATTGATTTATCCGGATTGGCCCAAGTGAACGAACAAACGGCCGACCAAATTTTCAAGCTGAGCCATTTGCTGAAATTGACCGGAACTGAGTTAATCATTACCGGCATTAAGCCTGAATTGGCTATGAAAATGAATAAACTGGATGCCAATTTTTCGTCGCTGAAAACATATTCAAATGTAAAGGATGCCGTTAAAGTGCTTCCGATTATGTAAAAAGATCCCGCTCACCCAGCGGGATCTTTCAGATTATTGACAAAATCCTAAAATGGTTTTCATTTTAGGATTTTGTCATCTTTTCAGCGTGATTGAAAACCCTTGAAGTCTAGGAAGGACGAGCATAGGAGCGGAGCGAATGTTCTAATTCGTGAGCACCGAAGCGCAGGCCTGACAACGAATGCGAGGGTTTGTCGACACGCTGAAAGATCCCGCTCATCCGGCGGGATCTTTTATTATGAAGAGATTGATGCCTGCTTATTTGTTTCTTTAGCTGATTTTAGCCGTTTGTCATATAGAAGCGTTGTGGCAATACTGATCAGCAGCAATACCAACAGAGATAAAACAAGAGCCCTAATGCCGTAATGATCGACAAGCACTCCTCCGAACAGGGGACCAATCATTCTGCCGCCTGTCGCCGCACTGTTGACAAAGCCTTGATAAAAGCCTTCTTTCCCTTTAGGGGCAAGCTGATTGGCAATAGTCGGCACAGCAGGCCAAACAAGCATTTCTCCGATAGTCAGGATCACCATCGCAGCGAGAAACATCGGAAATTGCTTTGCAGTCAGCAGCATGCTGAAAGACACAATAAAAATGATAAAGCCGATGACCATTTGCGCTTTTAACGACTCGGCCCATTTTTTCACCACAAAACTGACGAGCGGCTGGCCGAGCACAATGAGAATTCCGTTAACCGTCCACAGCACACTGTATAAGGAAAGAGATATTCCAATGCTTTGTGTGTACGAAGCAATTGTGGTTGACCATTGAGAATAAGCCAGCCATCCCAGTACATAGCCTCCGCTTAAAATGATCAGTGCGGCAAATTTTGCTTTGCTGTTCACAGCATCGTAATCAAGCACAGACGTTTGGGACGCATCTCCCGTCTGAATATTTCGAAATCCGAAATATACAATAAAGAAAAAGACCAGATACAGCGCGGCATTCGCCAAAAATACATATGAAAACGAGAAAGACGCCACGACACCGCCAAGCGCTGAACCGACAGCCACACCTGCGTTTTGCGCGACATATATCGCATTAAATGCCTTCCTTCCCCCTTCAGGCCATACCGATCCTGCCATTGCGTAGCTGGCCGGAAAAACAACACCGGAGCCAAAGCCCACAATCGTCAGCAGCACAATATAGGCTGGCCAATCATGAAAAAAGACAAGGCCCATCAGGCTTGCTAACGTAATGGCTATCCCAAGCATAATCGATTTAAAACCGCCGATTTTATCAAACAAAAAACCTCCGCATAAATTACCAGCCACACTGGCGCCGGAATTCAGCATCAGGACAAGTCCGGCTACTGTTAACGACTTTCCTAAATGATTATGGATATAAATCGTATTCAGCGGCCATAAAAAAGAAGCACCCGTCACATTGATAAACATTCCAATGACTAAAATTTTAAGAGCACGCGGCATACTCATCCCCCTTTCTTACCTAAAAAAGCTCATGAAAAAAACGAAACCTAAAACGGCTCCGTACGAATCCAGTTATCATAGCACATTCATTCTATCTGTCTCTCTCACATTTTTCAACTGATGAACGTGAAAAAATCTAACAAATATTATTTGAAAAATGTAAAATAAATAGAAAAAGGGGTCATATTATGGAAATGGTAATAGCATTCTTAGGTTTTCTGGCATGTCTCATTTCACTGGGCTATGGATTATATCACCTTGTCAAATATGTACTGAAAAAGGAAAACGTTTCTCCAAGAGACTTTTTTGGCCGCTTTTCATTGGAGGCCTTGTCCTGCTCTTTACCGGGGCAGCATTGGCAGAACCTGACACTTCCGCAGCAAATGCCGAGAAAAAATATTCAGCGCTAAACGCCGAATATAAAAACCTCACAAAAGAGCATGAAGAACTTGAGAAAGAATATAAATCTGTCAGCTCCGAAGCAAAGAAATTAAAAGACAACAAAGAAGATCAAGACAAGCTTGAGAAGCTCAAAAACGAAAATAGCGATTTAAAAAAGACTCAGAAATCATTAAAAGCTGAGATTAAAGAGCTTCAAGAAAATCAAAAGCAGCTCAAAGAAGATGCAAAAACGGCAAAGGCTGAAAACGAAACACTTCGACAAGATAAAACAAAGCTTGAAAATCAATTAAAAGAGACGGAAAGCCAAACCGCCAGTTCTCATGAAGACACTGGAAGTTCTTCAAACAATACGAGTAAAAGTGATGAAACCAAAACAGCTGACAAAGCAGAAGGCTGTAATATCAAAGGAAGCAAAAACGGCATCTACCACACGCCAGGCAGTACATACTACGACCGGACAACCGATCCGGCTGAAATGTTTTGCTCAGTTGAAGAAGCTGAAGCCGCCGGTTATCGGGCGCCAAAACGATAAACAAAAAGCTCCAGAATGTCTGGAGCTTTTTCTGTTTCACAACGACGATTTAATAACCTTCTTATAATAAAGAACTGACAGAAAACCAAAAATGGAGTAGAGCGCAGTATATAACACCATCACCATAATCATAGGCGCCCATACCTCCGATCCGAATAAGAACCAGCCGGATTGGACGGCAAAGTAACTGTGGAAGAGGCCGACAACGAGCGGAATGCCGAAGTTGTACATTTGTTTAATGCGTATCCCCTTTATCAGGTCGCTCTGCGTAAAGCCGAGTTTTCTTAAAATCGTATAGCTCGGTTTTTCATCTTCACTTTCACCCATTTGTTTAAAATAAAGGATACAACCTGATGTAATCAGGAACGTTAACCCTAAGAAGCCGACGATGAACATCACCATACCAAACAGTGATTTTTGCGCAGTACTTGTATCCAGTCTTGATAAATGCTCGTTTTTCTTGTTCACCTGTTGAAAAAGCTCATTTGCTTTTTCCATTTGATCGTCATGTTTCACATTGACGCCGATAAATGTAGATTGCGCCAGCTGAATGCGGGGGTCTTTATCCTTGTCCAGCTGTTTAAACAGGCTGTCATCCACAATGACAGCGGGCATGCCCCCGCTTGTAAACGTGTAGGATACAAGAAACTCTTTTCTTAATCCTTTATATTTTAATGGCTGCGCCTCATGCTTGCTTTTTACTTTAATAACACCAGAGTCCTTGAAAACCATTATTTTTTGCAGCAAGTCGGTGTATCCTGAGAAAACGGCTTCTCCAGCCGCCACATCGACTCCTTTTACATCTTTGTCGCTAACAACAGCAAGCTGCATATTGCCGGGATCGCCCTGCATCTCTTTAGGAGTTCCATCCATGATATTTGCAATGTCAACATTTGCTTGCAGGACAGGTGTTGCCTTTTTTACAAACGAGATGTTGCTTTCCCTCAATCTGTTTTCAAATAACTTGGCATCTTTCTCATTCATGAATGAAAAATCAGCCGCTACATTTTGTTCAGCGGTCTTTTCTGACGAGTAATACGAGATGTAAGCAAGAGATAACAGCCCGATGGCGAGCGCTGAAACGGTTGTAATAATCGTCAGCAGCAGCGCATTCGATTTCATTCTGAACATGATCGATGACAGTGACAGAACCTCAGAAATATTTAAGTAGCCGCCCTTGCTTTTTCGAATGATATTCGAGATAAACGTAACTGATCCTTTGTAAAACAAAAACGTCCCGATAATGACGCTCCCCAGAATGAAGCTCATCGCACCAAACAGTTCATTAATGGTCTTAAATTTTCCGCCAAACAGCTCAGAAGACACATAGTATCCTGTCAAAATCAACACGATGCCTAAAGCGCCGATCAGCATTTGGAAAAATGATATTTTCTTCACTTTGTCTTCAGTGGAGGACGTTACTTTAAACAAAGATAAAATACTCTGTTTTTTGATAAACGTATAATTCATGATCATGATCAAAAGGTAAATGCCGCAGAACACAATGACCGTTTGGACCAAGGCCTGCTCAGAAAAATGCAGTTTCGCATCCGCTTTGACATCGACAATTTTGAACAGAATCATCAAGACAAGCTTCGATATCGAAAACCCGGCCGCTACCCCGATCGCTAATGAACCGAAATACAGCATGACATTTTCTGCACTTAAGATGCGAAAAATTTTATGCTTCGTCATTCCAATTAATTGAAACAGCCCGATTTCTTTGCTCCGTCTCTTAATAAAAATCGTATTGGCATATAAAATGAAGATCGCCACTACAGCCACAAGCAAAATCGAAGCGGTTTTAATAGCCGCGGCTCCCTTGATTGAAGCCTTCACTTCGTTAATTGCTGGATCATACTGCAGCGTGACAAAGGCGAAATAAAGCGCCACGCTAAAGATGAGCGCAAACACATACAAATAGTAATTCCGGAGATTCTTTTTCAAATTTCGCAGGATGAGCTGATTAATGTTCATGCTGCACCCCGCCTAACACGCCTTGCGTTTTCATAATATCCTGGAAAAACGTTTGCCTGTCCTGGCCCCCTTTATTCAGCTGTGTATACATTTGCCCGTCCTTAATAAAAATGACTCTGCCGCAGTAGCTGGCAGCGACGGGATCATGGGTAACCATAATAATCGTCGCGTTGCGTTTTTGATTGAGCTGGCTCAGCTTATTTAATAGATCGGAGGCCGATTTCGAATCGAGCGCGCCGGTCGGTTCATCAGCGAAAATAATGCTCGGGTCATGAATAAACGCTCTTCCAGCGGATGTTCTCTGCTTCTGGCCGCCGGAAATTTCATTCGGGTATTTATCCCGCAATTCATATATTCCCAGTTCCTTGGCAACTTCCTCAAACTTGCGATTGGCTTCCTTTTTTGATAGTTTCGTGATCGATAAAGGCAGAAGGATATTCTCTTTCACTGTCAATGTGTCTAACAAATTGTAATCCTGAAAGATAAAGCCTAAATGCTGTTTTCTAAATTCAGCCAGCTGCTTTTCCTTCATAGCCGTCATGTCATTTCCATTAATATGAATGGTTCCGTGACTGACCTGATCGATTGAGGACAGAACGTTGAGCAAAGTGGTTTTTCCCGACCCGGAAGCACCCATAATACTGACGAATTCGCCCTTTTCAATGTGAATATCGATGCCCTTCAGCACTTCCTGTTTATTCAGCTTGTTTCCATAACTTTTTCGAATTTTATTCGCTTCTAAAATCACCATTTACGCAGTCTCCTTTATATTGGATAATCTCATTATAAAAAGGAATGCCGGGCTTTTCCTTCGATACGGCGAACAAAAAAGAAAAGCATGTGACATTTTCGTCACACGCTTATGACATGTTCAAATTGATTCCGTATTGGAAAGGTTAATGTAAAAACTGTCCCTGCACCAAACTCCGACTCAACATCAATAAGGATCAATAACGGCGCCGCTGCTTTTTTTGCCAAGTACAGGCCCATGCCAGTTGACGCTTGATCATGGTGATCCGTTGTGGATGTAAACCCTTTATCAAAAATACGCGGTACATCTTTTGGATCAATGCCCCTGCCACAATCTTTCACTTGTAGCTGCGTCTGTTCCCCTTTTTGAAAGCTTTTGATCTCGATTTCAGAGGCTTCGCTGTATTTCACCGCGTTTGTCAGCAGCTGCCTGATGATAAACGCCAGCCATTTTGCATCGCTCAGCACTTCTTTGGCATCGAGCTGTATGTCAAAACCGATCCCTTTTTGGATACACCACGATTGTAAATCTTTGATTTCTTTAAAGATCAAAGGCTGAAGCTGAATGAATTCTACTGACAGGTCGTTTTCAATAAATGAAATGCGTTTTTGATGAAGCTGCTGATCAAGAAGCAGGTGAATACGCAGCCATTCATATGACAGCTGGGATTTCAGTGCTTTTTCTTCCATTCTATCAATGATTAAATGCATCGCTGTTAATGGGGTTTTGACCTCATGGATCCATGCCATCAGCTCATCTTTTTCATTTTCCAATGCTAAGCGATGCCGTGCTGCGGTCTGCTTCAAGTGTTCTGTTTGCCCGGCAATGCTTCTTTCAACCATTGCTTCAAACGGCGTTACCGGTTCATTTATGGCTGTCACATCGAGATTGTTCTCCCATGTTTTCAAGCTTTTATAAAACGCTGTTTCTTTCCGATAGCGGAACCAAAGGAATATGATAAAAAACAAGATGCACAAATACACCATATAAAGTACATTCCCGAATGATATGAAAGGATCGACAAAAGCAATGAACAGCATCAAAGCCTGCTGAAACAAAAACGCGGCAATCCAGCTCCGCCTTTCGATAAGGAATGCTTTAATCATAAAACTTGTCCTCTTCCTTCGCGATGTAGCCCTGGCCCACCTTTGTCTCGATATATGCGCCAAGCTGCAGGGCGTCCAGTTTTTTTCGCAGGCGATTGACATTGACGGTCAGCGTATTATCACTAACAAAACGCTCATCGTTCCACAAGCTTCTGATCAGCTCTTCCCGGCTGACGATCTTGTTTTTTTGCTCTATTAATTGTTTTAGAATGAACATTTCATTTTTGGTCAGTTCAACAGATCCTTTGTTATTGCTGACGAGGTTCTGCTCCGCGTCTACAGCAGCGCCGCACCACGTTTTAATCGTACTCGGCTCCGTATTATAATGGTGCACACGCCGGAACATTGCTTGGATTTTCGCAATCAGCACATCAAAATGAAATGGCTTTTGGATAAAGTCATCTGCCCCGAGCTGCATGGACATCACCATATCAGCAGGATGATCCCGGGAGGATAAAAAGAGAATCGGAACATTTGACCGGGAGCGGATCAGCCGGCACCAATGAAAGCCGTCAAATTTAGGCAGCTGTACATCAATAATGACACAATCAGGATTAACCGCCGCAAATTCCTGCAGCACCTGACTGAAATCCTGAATGCCGTATACATCATAGGACCATCCCGTTAAACGATCCTTGATTTCATGAAACAGCGATTCATCATCTTCAATCAGCAAAAGTTTAAACAATCAACTCACCGCACTTTTTCCTTTTTTATCAAGTGTATAGCAAAACGCCAGCATGCGCTATAGAAAAAGCCGGCTGTCTCAGCCGGCTCGTTCACATTATAATTCTCTTCTCAACGCTGTCAGCACGTTGGTTTTGGTTGCTTTTCTCGCCGGGTTCATTCCGGAAATGACTGCGACCCCTCCGCAAATCACAACGGCAATGATCACAAGGCTCGCCGGGATGTAGGAGAATGTGTAATTCAAGTCGCCCGCATCGCCTCCGCTTGTGGCCGCGAGAATCATCGGAACGGCCAGGTTGACAAGGTAGCTGACGCCGTAGGAAATGATAATTCCAATCACACAGCCTAAAATCCCGATATACGCGCTTTCCATCAGGAACATTCGGCGAATGATAGACGGACTCGCCCCAATCGCTTTCATAATGCCGATCTCTTGCGTTCTCTCTGTCACCGCCATTGTCATCGTGTTAAAAATGCCGATCGCTGAAATGATAACTGCGATACATCCGACAAAGATCAGTCCGATTTTGAAGACCATGAAGAAGGTGTTGGCCCCCTCAAGTTCGGTAGTCACTGATGTGACATAGTACCCGTCATCTGTTAGATCATTTGTCAGCTGTTCCACATTCTCAAACTTATCAGCAAAAACGCCAATCTTAGTTTCAACATTTCCGTCTTTGAAATCTAAGAATTCCGAAAAATCTTTTTTGAATTGATCACTGATAAAAATGTTTGAGTCCTCCATCCAGTCTTGAGATGGTTTTTTTGTAATACCGACAATTTTAAAGTCATATGTTTTTGTTTTTGTAACATCCCCTGTTTTAGGATCTGTCTTCGATACACTTAGTTCTATTGTTTTGTTCAGAATATCTTTCGTATAGCCCTTTGGTTCTTTTATATCTTCTGGATTTCCTTTTGCTTCCTCGATTTTTTTGTTATAATCTTCCGATTCTTTTTTCGTTAATAATCTCTTTGCGAAGTCGTATCCTACTACGATTTCATTTTCCGACTTTGCGACTCTTCCCTTTTCCAATTCCATATTGGCCTTTAATTCATCATTCATATTTGTAAAAATGAGATTTGAGCTTTCATTTGTACGATTGCCTAAAGTAGCTTTGTTTGGTTCATACACTTGCGTTCTTTCTACAACTGACCTTACGTGATCATACTTCTCTAAATCAGCTTTTTTAATAGGCTTGTCTCCTTCCTTGCCCATTACACTGACTTTCGTTACAACCTGCTGGCTCATTGTCATATCTGTAATTGTCTTTTGAATCCCAAACCCAACGGACGACAGCACAACCAAAAACGCACACGCCATTGTTGTCGCAAGAATCGTCATAAAGACGCGAAGTCTGTTTTTCTTCATATTTCTTCTGATAAAATGAACCTGATCCTTAAACCTCAACGGTAATTCCTCCTTTTAGCACACCATCATGAAGCTGAAATTTTGAATGTCCGATAGAAGCGACTTCATCATCGTGAGTAATGATCACAAATGTAATGCCACGCTCACGATTCAGCTGCTGGATCAATTCCAGCACTTCATGTTCCGTTTCTGAATCAAGGCTTCCCGTCGGCTCATCCGCTAAGATAATCGAAGGATTTAAAATCAACGCTCGAGCAATACTGACACGCTGCTGCTGGCCGCCTGACAGTTCATTCGGATAATGAGCGGCGTGGTTTTCCAGACCGACGCGTTTCAGCATGTCCTGCACCTTTTGCTTCCGCTCAGAGGGCTTGATCCCTTTTAACGCCAGCGGCATTTCCACATTCTCATACGTTGTTAAGCCCGGAATGAGCTGAAAGCTTTGAAAAATAAACCCGAAATGGTCAAGCCGAAATTGCGCCCATTCCTTTTCATTAAACCCCGTAACATCAGTGCCATTAATGACAATCCGCCCTTTTGTCGGCGATATGTAGCCGGAAATCAAATTCAAAAGCGTTGATTTCCCTGAGCCGCTTCGCCCGACAATACAGGCGATCTCACCTTTCGCCACGCTCAATGAAACATCCTTCAATACTGGAACTTCATTCTCACGGCCCTTTTTTCCGATCGTGAAAGAATGGTCGATATGCTGAACATCAATCATATGTTCTCTCTCCCTTACAAAAGTTTCATTTTTTTATAAATCGCAAAATAACTGATCAAGAACCCGATTACCGCACCTGTACCCATGCCAATGAGATAACCTGCAAAGCTCTCGCTTGCCGTAAATCCAAAATAGCCGAAGCCCATGATTCCTATGATAATAACGATGATCTGCACCGGGCGGTTAAGCGGCTTCCATAAGAAGAAATATCCGTTTCTTTCATTAGACAGTTTGACAAAGCTAATATAGCCGATAATGTAAAAAATGATAGTCATGATAGCCGGAATGACTAAATAATATGGTGAATTCTCAGCCCATTTCGAGTCTACATAAATTATCGGAATGAAATACTGCACCCATTTAGGTACTGGACCATGGATAAAATCTATTGATCCGCCAAAAAGGATCTCGAGGTTGATCGCAGGCAGGCTGATGAGCAAAAATGGCGAAATGGCCACGGTAAATGAGACTAGAAGCTGTGCGAAACTATTGCCTGTCAAAGCTCCTCCGGCCATAACAAGCGAATAAGCCAGCATGCTGACAATGATCATTCCAAGGCTGTAATTGTGAAAATAAACGGCCTGATCTGTCTTCAAAAGCATGATCAGCAAAACAGACAAAACATAACCTATGAGCTGCGGCACCACAATCACCATTCCGCCGGTAAAGAACTTCGCGTTAAATATCTGCCCTCGTGTATAAGGAAGGCTTAATGTAAAATCAAAAAAGCCCTTGCTTCGTTCAATCCCAAGCTGGCTGACCGCCAAAACGACTCCCCAAATCCAAAACAATGAGATAAATGAGCTGTTTAAATAATCAACGCTGAATACGCAGGGGCCGACCCAATTTTCTTTTCCAGTGACACAGCCTTGATAGATGAGATACATATTTAAAATTGATAATGGATTACCCAATATAAAAACCAAAATGGTGATAACTAAGGCGACTTTATTCTGCCGCCACTCTTTGTAAAGCAGTCCGGAATCCGGCAACTCACTTCCCTCCAAACCTATGGCATTTCTTACACTTTTGTTTTCTTATAAATAGAGAAGTAGCTCACAAAGAATCCAGCCACTGCCCCAATGATCATACCCAAAATATAACCAATAATGGAATGTCCGGTATAGTATCCAAATAAACCAAATCCAAGGATGCCGAAAGCCATAACCAGAATTTGCACCGGACGGTCTAATCTGTTCCATAAGAAAAAGTGTCCGTTTCGTTCACTGGGATGCTTTTTGAAGCTTATCAAACCAATCAAGTAAAACAGAATGCTCATGGCAGCTGGAATCATTAAAATATATTTACTATCGATAAGCCAGTCACTTGCAACATAACCAATGGGCACAAGATATAATAAATTGCTCGTCAGAGAGAAATACACCTCCGGGGAAGGGAACATTTCCCATATATTCACACCAAAAACAACTTCAAAGTTTCCAACCGGCAATGCAACAATTAAATACGGCAATACCGCAGCAGCAAATGCCGTTAATAACTGGGCAAAAACATTCCCCGTTAATGCACCAGCAGCCATCAACAAACAATAAGCCATAAAACTAATCACAATTACTCCAACGCTGCTGTGCTCAAAAAAGTAGACGTGTTCAGGGTTATAGACAAGAATCAGCAGCCACGCAAATAAAAAGCCAATTAATTGCGACAGCACAATCACAAAACCGCCTAACCAAAATTTCGTCTGAAAAATTTGGCTTCTGTTATATGGGAGGCTTAATATAAAATCCATCGTGCCTTTCGAACGCTCCATTCCGAGGAAGCAGACCGCCAAAATGACCCCCGGCACCCAGTTGATATCTATTAGATTGCTCCTATGATAATTCACAATAAATTCACAATATTGCGGGTCTTGATGAGCCAGACACCCTTGATAAGACAAATACGTATTAATGATAGAAAGCGGATTTGCCAGCACTAAAAACGCAATACTTAGCAAAATCACCACTTGATTCTGTTTCCACTCTCGATAGAGGAGACCTCGGTCTACCATCTCCGCTTCCCTCCAAACTTCGCAATGAACACTTCTTCCAGGTTGACAGGAAGCTCATTCCATACTTTTGGCTTCAGCTCTCTCAAAAAGCTCTTTTTCTCCTCATCGCTTTTCGGTATCAGCACTGTGTAAAACACGCCGGCCTGATCGAGCATCGGAATGTTTTGCTCTCTGATGGCCAGATTGACATCTGTGTCAAACGCCATTTGTATTTTGATGTATTCTTCTTTTAATTCATCAAGATCCATGACGTTGGTCAGCCTGTTATCTTCAAGAAAGCCAATTCGGTTGCACATCCGCTCTATGTCTTCAAGCCGGTGGGACGTAATCAGGATACTCGTATCACGCTCTGCCACTTCATCGACCATCAGCTGCAGCACATCATGTCTAGTTACCGCATCAATACCATCCGTCGGCTCATCAAGGAGGATCAGCGCCGGTCTCGCCGCAAACGACAGAACGAGCGACAGCTGTTTTTTCAAGCCTGTCGACAGCTCACGGTATTTTTTCGTTTCTGGAATTTCGTATCTGTTCATCAGTTCATTCGCGTACGTGACATCAAATTTCGGATATATTCTTCTCAGGATATCAACAAGCTGCTTGTATGTATACTTGTCGTAAAAAGGATTTTGAACAGGCATGTAGATGATATTTTGTTTGACCTTCGGGTGCTTTTTGATTTCTACGCCGTCAAATAAAATCATTCCGCTGTCAGCGAAAATGATTTGCTGGATTAAGCGAAGCATCGTCGTTTTCCCTGATCCGTTGCGTCCAAGCAATCCAAAGATTTCTCCTTTTTCGATTGTTAATGAAACATCTTTTAATACTTGATTGCCGTCAATCGCTTTTGACAGCTGCCGTAGTTCAATCATTTTTTTTGCCTCCCTTCACATCAGCGCTGATTTCCTTTATCCATTCGTGCAGTTTTTCCAGCTCAACCCCTGCATAGTGTGCATCGATGATGAGCTGTTTGAGTTGCTCTTTAATCATCGTCATCTTCCCTTCAACCAGTGTCGTTTTTGCATTCTCCGATATATAGGTCCCTCTGCCCCGCAGCGTTTCAATAATCCCCTCTCGCTCAAGTTCTTTATACGCTTTGCTGACAGTGTTCGGATTCGCAATAATGATCGTTGCCAATTCTCTGACAGAAGGAAGCTTATCACCAGGCTTCATGATCCCTTTCAAACAAAGCTCTTTCATTTGCTGAATAATTTGTTCGTAAATGGGTGTTGAGCTTCTTGGATCGATTTGAATCATTTACTTCCCTACTTTCTATACGATCTGAACCTTTTATAGATAAAAATGATCAATTATACTTTTTTGCCATTCAAAACCGATCATCACAAGAACAAGAAAAAAAGAACAAGCGATCACAGATGCCGCAATCAGCATTGGCACGTTACGTTTGTTTCGTTTTTTATGTTTCATAACTGCCTCCCTTAATGTCAATATATAAATGATTTTATATTAGTGTCTATATTGTATTACTTCAATTAGTACACTTAATACAATAAATACTTTGACTCACAAAGTCAATCCTTTTTTTACAAAAAAAAACGGACCCTTTTAAAAGGGTCCGTTTTCCTACACATCAAGAGGGTGCTGCAGGATCATATTATTTTGCAAAGATTGAAGCTGAAGCCTCATTCTGTACAGCTGTTCTCTCTGCTGATCATTTGACGACAGCCATAGTTTATTCAAGGCATTTACCGCATCTTCTAGCTGCATTTGTGCATCACTATATTCTTGATCGTTATAATGCTCTTGTTTAGAAGCGATTTTCAGCTGTTCTTCAGCATAATCATAGGCCTGCATACATTGCTGGAGATGTTCATCTACTGATTGTCTTGTTGCCACAGTAACCCCTCCTCTTGGTAATGGAAATCATCCATCATTCATATTGTAGCCTCATCTGACTTTGTTCAATAAAGTAATTTATGGTCGATATTCATTTGTTCTCTTGTGAAATGCGTGCTACAATTTTAGGATGCAATCGTACGCAAGGAGGCACATGAATTGTGATGCAGAACAATCCTTTTCCTTATTCAAATACGGAAAAACGCTATCATACATTGAATTATCATCTCAGAGAACATTTCGGCCATAAGGTGTTTAAAGTGGCGCTTGACGGCGGTTTTGACTGTCCGAATCGGGACGGCACCGTAGCCCACGGAGGCTGTACGTTTTGCAGCGCAGCAGGCTCCGGCGATTTTGCCGGGAACCGGGCCGATGATTTAATTACGCAATTCCATGACATCAAAAACCGCATGCACGAAAAATGGAAGGACGGTAAGTACATCGCTTATTTCCAGGCTTTCACAAACACTCACGCCCCGGTTGAGGTGCTTCGTGAGAAATTCGAATCCGTCCTCGCCTTAGATGATGTGGTCGGCATTTCGATCGCCACACGCCCGGACTGTCTGCCTGATGATGTCGTTGATTACTTGGCAGAGCTGAATGAACGTACGTATTTGTGGGTGGAGCTTGGGCTTCAAACAGTTCATGAACGGACTGCACTTCTGATCAACCGCGCACATGATTTTAACTGCTATGTGGAAGGCGTCAATAAATTAAGAAAACACGGCATACGTGTCTGCTCGCATATTATCAACGGGCTGCCTTTGGAAGACCGGGACATGATGATGGAAACGGCAAAGGCCGTCGCAAATTTGGACGTCCAGGGCATTAAAATCCATCTGCTTCACCTACTGAAAGGCACGCCGATGGTCAAGCAATATGAAAAGGGAAAGCTGGAATTTCTTGCTCAAGATGATTATGTGCAGCTCGTCTGCGATCAGCTTGAGATCATTCCGCCTGAAATGATCGTCCACCGCATTACAGGTGACGGACCGATTGAGTTGATGATCGGGCCAATGTGGAGCGTCAACAAATGGGAAGTGCTTGGCGCCATTAATAAAGAGCTAGAAAATCGAGGCAGCTATCAAGGAAAGTTCTTTCAGCGGCTTGAGGAGGAATCAGCGCTATGATTTTGAAGAAAATTCTTCCTTACAGCAAAGAACTGCTGAAAATGGCCGCGGGAGAAGGAGATATTGTCGTAGATGCGACAATGGGCAACGGACATGATACACAGTTTTTAGCGGAGCTTGTCGGTGAAAACGGCCATGTATACGCATTCGACATCCAAGAATCAGCCGTGGCCAATACAAAGGAACGACTTGGTGACATATATCGAGCGCGAACAACGTTATTTTACAAAAGCCATGACAAAATCGCTGAATCCCTTCCGCCTGAAACACATGGCAAAGTGGCGGCGGCGGTATTTAACCTCGGCTATTTGCCGGGCGGGGACAAATCAATTACGACAAACGGCAGTTCTACGATCAAAGCCATTGAACAGCTTCTCAGCATCATGAAAGACGAAGGTCTGATTGTTCTCGTCGTCTATCATGGCCATCCGGAAGGCAAAGCTGAAAAAAACGACGTGCTCGAGTTTTGCCGGGACTTGGACCAGCAATCAGCCCGTGTATTAACATACGGATTTATCAATCAGCAAAATAACCCGCCATTTATTGTCGCCATCGAAAAAAAAGCTCAGATCAGCAAATGATTTGAGCTTTTTTCTTTGAGTTTTTCATCCAGGACATTTTTTGAAATTTCCGGTAGGCTCTGCCGTTGATATAAAAGAAAAGGGAGGTTTTTCCGCTGGCTTTGATCAGCTTCTTTGCGAGCCGGCCCATTTCCTTTTGGCCTGCCACTTTATCATCTGACAAATAAACGCCAAGCAAGCCGCGATTGATTAAACGATGGAAGTTTTCATGCGGAATGCCTTGTAAATGCTCGTCGGCTTTATGGATAAAGTGTTCAAGCCGGTCCATCATCTCTTCATGAGACTGATAATACGAGCAGAAATTCAAGTCTCCTTCCAGCAAGTCCTCCTCTTGATCAATCAAATAATCAAGCAGGATATGAAGACCCTGTATGTAAGGAAAATAACTGTCGCGGATTTTTTTAGCGGTGCTTTCTGTGAAATCAGGCTGGAACGAATACGCAACCAGACAGAAAATGCCTAACGTTGAGCCTGCACAGGCTGAAAATTCATACCATTCCATCTCAGGCAGCTCTGATTCATATTGAGTAAACCACTTTTCAAGCCGCGGAACACGCTCATGCTCAATAACGTGCTTATGCACCTGCAAATCGCAATAATAGCCGCACAGTTCAAGCAGATAAGGTTTAATCATGTCATAGTGCTCAATGGAACCAAGGACACGCTGGCACGTTTTGACCAGTTCGTGCAGATATCCGCTGTCATCCTGTTCTTCCCTGAATTGATAATAGTTTTGCAGTTCCGCCCCAACTGTCAGTGCATCCTGCATTGAGGCATGGAGCATCCGAAAATCCTGCGGGTCCAGCGAGGTGCTGCGGTCACACAGATTGTCCAAATAATCACTAATCGTTTGATACGCGATGATAAACTCGACACATTTCTGTTTTTGGCTGCCTGACAATAAGGCCAGTATGCCGCCGCCTTCACAGTGAAACGTTTTGTCCCGAATACTTGCGGTTGCCTGTGCTTTCAATTCACTGTTATGAATCGATTCTGATTTTTGCTTCCATATGTCCAGCTCTTGATGAACGAGCGGAAAAATATCTCGATATACCTTTGCCATCAATCCAAAAGGATGTTCCGGTACTGTCAACACATGCACCCCCTACTAGTTCAAATATATTGATCAGTAAACGCTCTTGCTGCTTTAAAGACATCTTCTCTCTCGGGTTCATTGAAGATCTCATGGTAAAGCCCTTCCCACTCTCTGTATGCTTTATTATGAGAAGCAACACCATTAAACCACTTGATGACCATCGTTTTGTCAACAAGCTTGTCATCACCGGCTTGCATCACAAGAAGCGGAACTTTCAAAAATGCCTCTGTCGGCACCATTGCCGATTCAATTGTCTTTAAAAGCTCTCTGTACCATCTGACAGAAACTTTCCTGACGTATAACGAATCATTTTGGTCAGCCTCGATGACGTCCTCATTGCGCGTCGCCATATCAATTGATAATCCCGAATCAACCTTAAGTGACGGAGCGATGACATTCAGGCCTTTTGATGCAAGATCAAGCGCTTTATTGACTTTAATTTGCAGTCCGAGACACGGTGATGATAAAATAATTCCCGTAATCCGGGGATTTCTTTGCTGTTTAACCCATTCAATCGCGACCAGACCGCCCATGCTGTGACCTAGAAGAAAAACCGGCAGATCAAAGGTTCGCGCTTTATCTATCCAAGCATCTACTTCATCAATGTATTCTTGAAACGAGCGAATATGCCCTCTCGCTCTTGTCGTTGTTCCCTGTCCAGGCAAATCGCCCATGACAACGTGATAACCCGAAGACCGCCACATTTCAATCAGCCATTTATATCGTCCGTGATATTCACTTGCCCCGTGAATGATTACAATCACTGCAACAGGTCTGTCTGCTTTCCAGGTCCACATGCTCTTCACCTCATACGAAATTTAAATAGAGAAAGAAGGATGAATCTTATGATCTACCCTTATAAGGAACACAAGCCAGATATCCACCCAACAGCCTTTATAGCTGATAATGCAACAATTACCGGTGATGTCGTGATCGGAGAACAGTCCAGCATTTGGTTTTCTGTTGTCATAAGGGGAGATGTTGCGCCGACCAGAATCGGAAACAGAGTCAATATCCAAGATTTAAGCTGCCTCCATCAAAGCCCGAACAAGACGCTGCTCATTGAAGATGACGCCACGATAGGCCATCAGGTTACACTTCATAGCGCTGTTATCCGCAAGAACGCCTTAATCGGGATGGGCTCAATCATTTTAGACGGAGCCGAAATTGGCGAAGGCGCTTTTATTGGTGCCGGCAGTCTTGTCCCGCCCGGAAAAATCATTCCGCCTGACCATCTCGCCTTTGGCCGCCCTGCAAAAGTCATCCGCCCTTTGACGGAAGAAGACCGAAAAGATATGCAAAGAATACGGTCAGAATATGTAGAAAAGGGCCAATATTATAAATTTCTTCAACAAACATAAGACCTGCTTCGTCTTACTTTACCATTTTTCAAATTATATTTGAAAGCAATAACCATCGTTAACCCGGACGTCATAACAGTTCGGGTTTCGATTTTTCCATAAAACGTTCACATATAGCATGAAACGTATGACTTTTATCTTATCACAAAACTATAAACAGCCTCTGCAAAAACACATACCTATTCTTTCCTGTTCTCTATTTTCTATGAGCACACACAAAAAGAGCCCACTGGGAGCTCTTTTTGTCAGCTGATATTTCGTTCGCTGGCAGCAGCTGCATTTTTTTTATGAAACCCTTTTCCATAGTACACAGCCAGCAAGATGAGAAACCATATCGGCCCGATAATCACGGCTACTCTTGTATCAGGGCTGTAAGCCATAAGAATGACGACGAATGCTAGAAATGCCAATGACACATAAGACGTAAACGGAAATAAAGGCATTTTGTACTTTAATTGTTTCTTTTCTTCCGGCTTCAAACTTTTCCTGTATTTTATTTGAGAAAGCAAAATGATTGCCCACGTCCAAATCGCTCCGAACGTCGCAATACTTGTAACCCAAGTAAATACCTTCGCAGGGACAACATAGTTTAACAGCACTCCGACTAATAAAGCGCCCGCTGAAGCCAGAACAGCTTTACCCGGGATGCCGCCTTTCGTCAGCTGACCATATGCTTGTGGCGCCTCTTTCTGTTCCGCCAAGTTAAACAGCATCCGCCCTGTGCTGAAAATACCGCTGTTGCATGAAGACAGCGCGGCTGTCAACACGACAAAGTTAATGATACCTGCGGCCGATGGAATGCCCACTTTTTGAAATGTGAGAACAAATGGACTTCCTTGAGAGCCAATTTCCTGCCACGGATAAATAGACATAATGACAAATAAAGCGCCTACATAAAAAATCAAAATCCGCCAAAATACTGTATCGATTGCTTTGGCTAACGATTTTTGCGGGTTTTTTACTTCGCCAGCCGTCACCCCGATCATTTCAATCCCTAAATATGCGAACATGACCATTTGAAGAGACAATAGAACCCCTTTTAATCCATGAGGGAAAAATCCTCCGTTGTTCCACAAATTACTGATTCCGGTGGCAATGCCCCCATTGCCGACTCCTGCAATAATCATCAATAAACCGACTGCAATCATGGATAAGATCGCAACAATTTTAATCAATGCGAACCAAAATTCCAGCTCACCGTAAGCTTTGACAGCCAGGAAATTAACACCCGTCATAATGACCAGTGCCGATAATGCCCAAATCCAGTTTGGCACGTCAGGAAACCAGAACCCCATATAGATACCGACAGCAGTAATTTCGGCCATACAGGTGACAACCCATAAAAACCAGTAGTTCCACCCTGTTAAATAGCCTGCAAGCGGTCCCAAGTAGTCACGCGCATACCTGCTGAAGGAGCCTGCGACCGGTTTTTGAATGGCCATTTCCCCAAGCGCTCTCATAATAAAAAACATGACCAGGCCGCTTGCGGCATACGCTACCAAAATACCAGGCCCTGCTAATTGAATAGCTGATGCGGAGCCGAGGAACAACCCTACTCCTATAGCAGCTCCTAAAGACATTAAAGAAATATGCCTTTCTTCGAGTCCGCGGTGCAGCTCTTGTTTTTGTTTTTGCATGCTTCTTCTCCCCTAGAAAAAAATATCATTATATCATTTTTCTGAATATTCCGTACGGATTGGGTAAATCAATGATGATGGAGAAATAAAAGGATAACAACAAGGCTTTCGACTACTCGAAAGCCTTGTTGTCTGTTAAACAAAGATGACTTCTTTAGGCTGATGGCTCAGCTCTTCAGGCATATACCGTTTTTCAATATTGATGCTGTGCCAGATCATAAAGATTAGCACAGTCCAAATTTTACGGCTGTTATCAGCCTTGTCCGCACAATGGTCTTCAAGAAGCTGAAGGACATAATCCTTATGGATATAAGCATCCGTTTGGCTTTCCTGAATAATATTCCGCACCCATTCGTTCATTTCGTTTTTCAGCCAATGACGGATCGGTACAGGGAAACCAAGCTTTTTGCGGTTTAATACGTGCTCAGGCACAATTCCTTCAGCGGCTTTGCGAAGAAGATACTTCGTCGTGCCGTTCTTCGTTTTCAGCTCATCAGGAATTTTTGAAGCGACGTCGAATACGACTTTATCCAAGAACGGCACACGCAGTTCCAAAGAATTCGCCATCGTCATTTTATCCGCCTTTAACAAAATGTCGCCGCGCATCCAAGTGTGGATATCGACATACTGCATTTTGTTGATATCGCTGTACGAGCTGCTTTCTGTAAAGTAAGTCTTCGTCACATCGCGATATGAAAGGTTCGGATTATAATGCTTCAACAGCTGCTTTTTGACAGACTCTTCAAAGATTTTCGCGTTACCGATATAACGATCCTGAAGCGGAGTACAGCCGCGCTCAAGCAGGCTCTTTCCTCTCATACCTTCAGGCATAACGGCAGCAACGTGCAGAAGCATCTTTTTCAAGCCGGACGGAATCCGTTCAAACGGTTTAAGCGAAAGCGGTTCACGGTAAATGTTATATCCGCCGAAGAGCTCATCCGCTCCTTCACCTGATAAAGCAACCGTAACATGTTTTTTCGCTTCTTTTGCAACAAAGTACAACGGAATCGCTGCCGGATCAGCAAGCGGGTCATCAAAATGCCAAACGATCTTCGGAAGCTCATTCATGTATTCCTCAGGCGAAATGACTTTGCTGATATTTTCAATGCCCAGCGCCGCTGCCGTTTCTTTCGCTACATCAACCTCACTGAAGCCCTGCTGTTCAAAGCCGACAGAGAATGTTTTTAAGCTTGGATGAAATTCCTTCGCAACAGACACAATAAAGGAAGAATCAATCCCGCCAGACAGGAACGAACCGACAGGAACGTCACTTCTCATATGAACGTTTACAGAGTCATAGATCGCGTCTCGGACTTCTTTCACAAGCTTGTCTTCTTCAGTCTGAACCGGCTTGAAGTTCGCTTTGAAATACGTTTTGAATGTGATATCGCCGTCCGGGCGGATTGTGAACTGTGAACCCGGCTCTACTTTTTTCACATGGGCATCAAGCGTGCTTGGTTCAGGAACAAATTGGAAAGACATGTACTGCTGCAATGCCTCTTTATCTATTTCAATATCATTCTGAGCAACCATTAAACTTTTTCTCTCTGAGGCAAAATAAACCTGATCATTGATCGTTGTGTAGTACAACGGTTTAATACCGAATGGATCTCTTGCCCCATAAAGCACATGATCGTTTTTATTCCAAATCAGAAAGGCAAACATACCGCGCAGTTTGGACGCCGCTTCTTCTTTATAGTGACGGTAAGTCGCAAGAAGAACCTCTGTGTCCGAATCCGTGTTGAATGTGTACCCCTTTGCTTCAAGCTCTTCTCTCAGTTCGATATAGTTATAGATTTCTCCGTTAAAGATAATCCAATATGTTTCATCTTCATATGATAAAGGCTGTCCGCCATTTTCTACATCAATAATGCTGAGCCGTCTGAATCCGAAGCCGACGTGCTCATCATGGAAATATCCATCACTGTCAGGACCGCGGTGAACGATCATTTGGTTCATTTGTTTGATTAGTTCTTCTTGATCAGCGGTTTGAGCTAACGGATGCTTGTTAAAAACCCCGACAAATCCACACATAGTATTGCCTCCATAATTAAAATTGTCATCATTGAACCCCTATTTATAGACGCTGTGAATAGTATTTGGTTTCACAGTTATGTAAAAAAATAAACATGAATACAACGATAAAAAAGGGAAAGCCGCTTAACCAGTAAGCGGCTATAAAATTATTCTCCTAACGCTTCTTTACGCAGCTGCTCCGCTTTGTCTGTGCGCTCCCATGGAAGGTCAACATCGTGACGTCCAAAGTGGCCGTACGCAGCAGTTTGTTTGTAGATCGGACGGCGCAAATCAAGCATTTTGATAATGCCGGCAGGTCGTAAATCAAAGTTATTGCGAACAACTTCAATCAGTTTTTCCTCAGAAGCTTTTCCGGAACCGAATGTGTTGATTGAGATTGACACAGGCTGTGCAACACCGATCGCGTAAGCAAGCTGTACTTCGCAAGAATCAGCAAGCTCAGCCGCAACGATGTTTTTCGCAACGTATCTTGCCGCATAAGCTGCAGAACGGTCTACCTTCGTCGCGTCCTTACCTGAGAACGCGCCTCCGCCGTGGCGTGCATAGCCGCCGTACGTATCAACGATGATTTTGCGTCCTGTAAGTCCCGCATCCCCTTGAGGGCCTCCGATTACGAAACGTCCTGTAGGGTTGATGAAATATTTTGTTTCTTCATCAATCAGCTCTTCAGGAACAACCGGATTGATTACATGTTCTTTAATGTTGCGCTGAATTTGCTCAAGTGTAATTTCAGGATGATGCTGAGTTGAAATAACAATCGCGTCAATGCGGACTGGTTTGTTATTTTCATCGTACTCAACCGTTACCTGTGTTTTGCCGTCAGGGCGAAGGTACGGAAGAATATCTTCTTTACGGACTTCACTTAGGCGGCGGGCTAATTTATGGGCAAGTGAAATTGGAAGAGGCATAAGCTCTTTCGTTTCGTTGCACGCATAACCGAACATTAATCCTTGGTCACCCGCACCAATCGCTTCAATTTCTTCGTCGCTCATTGTGCCTTCACGGGCTTCAAGCGCTTGGTCTACGCCCATCGCGATATCAGCAGACTGCTCATCAATTGATGTTAAAACCGCACAAGTTTCCGCATCAAATCCGTATTTTGCACGTGTGTATCCGATTTCTTTAATGGTTTGGCGAACCGTTTTCGGAATGTCAACATACGTAGAAGTTGTGATCTCTCCGCTTACAAGAACCAAACCTGTTGTCACAGATGTTTCACAAGCAACACGCGCGTTAGGGTCTTTCTTTAAAATTTCATCTAAAATGCTGTCAGAAATCTGGTCACAGATTTTATCCGGATGCCCCTCCGTAACAGATTCTGATGTAAATAAACGACGATTTTTACTCATGATTTGCTTCCTCCTGCACAAGGCCTCCCGAAAGACCTTGTATATATGATACGGAACTCGCTCCCTCTTATACAATGTACAGTTATATTAGAGAATGTTAATTGGCATATTTATGAAATAAAAAAACCTTTTCCATCGAGGAAAGGGTTTGGTCTTTGTGCCTTTCACTCTTATCGCTCAAGGAATCATACAACCTTGCAACAGGTTAGCACCTTGGTTGTCTCACTCAGTTGAACATAATAAATAACAGAGAAACCGGTTGCTGGGCTTCATAGGGCCTGTCCCTCCACCAGCTCGGGATAAGAGTATCCGCTCAATGAAATATCTTATCGTAAAAGGGTTTGCAATGTCAATATGATTCAGAAGAAATAGGCACCTATATTGAGGGAAAACAATGGAAATGCACACACAAAAAATAATAAATAGTATAGACTATTTGAAAATATATGTTATACTAATTCACAATTAGCAAAACACAAAAAACGATAAAGGAAGGTTTCATATGAACTCAGTTGATTTGACCGCAGATTTACAAGCCTTATTAACATGTCCAAATGTGCGTCATAATTTATCAGCAGCACAGCTAACAGAAAAAGTCCTCTCCCGAAACGAAGGCATTTTAACATCCACAGGTGCTGTTCGCGCGACAACAGGCGCTTACACAGGACGCTCACCTAAAGATAAATTCATCGTGGAAGAAGAAAGCACGAAAAATAAGATCGATTGGGGCCCGGTGAATCAGCCGATTTCAGAAGAAGCGTTTGAGCGGCTGTACACGAAAGTTGTCAGCTATTTAAAGGAGCGAGATGAACTGTTTGTTTTCGAAGGATTTGCCGGAGCAGACGAGAAATACAGGCTGCCGATCACTGTCGTAAATGAGTTCGCATGGCACAATTTATTTGCGCGGCAGCTGTTTATCCGTCCGGAAGGAAATGATAAGAAAACAGTTGAGCAGCCGTTCACCATTCTTTCTGCTCCGCACTTCAAAGCGGATCCAAAAACAGACGGCACTCATTCCGAAACGTTTATTATTGTCTCTTTCGAAAAGCGGACGATCTTAATCGGCGGAACTGAGTATGCCGGTGAAATGAAGAAGTCCATTTTCTCCATTATGAATTTCCTGCTGCCTGAAAGAGATATTTTATCTATGCACTGCTCCGCCAATGTCGGTGAAAAAGGCGATGTCGCCCTTTTCTTCGGACTGTCAGGAACAGGCAAGACCACCCTGTCGGCAGATGCTGACCGCAAGCTGATCGGTGACGATGAACATGGCTGGTCTGATACAGGCGTCTTTAATATTGAAGGCGGGTGCTACGCTAAGTGCATTCATTTAAGCGAGGAAAAGGAGCCGCAAATCTTTAACGCGATCCGCTTCGGGTCTGTTCTCGAAAATGTCGTTGTGGATGAAGATACACGCGAAGCCAATTATGATGATTCCTTCTATACTGAAAACACACGGGCAGCTTACCCGATTCATATGATTGACAACATCGTGACTCCAAGCATGGCCGGCCATCCGTCAGCAATTGTATTTTTGACGGCTGATGCCTTCGGAGTCCTGCCGCCGATCAGCAAACTAACGAAGGAGCAGGCGATGTACCATTTCTTGAGCGGTTACACGAGTAAGCTTGCCGGAACCGAACGTGGTGTCACGTCTCCTGAAACGACGTTTTCTACATGCTTCGGCTCACCGTTCCTGCCGCTTCCTGCTCACGTCTATGCTGAAATGCTCGGCAAAAAGATCGATGAACACGGCGCAGACGTTTTCTTAGTCAATACCGGCTGGACCGGGGGCGGCTACGGCACAGGCGAACGAATGAAGCTTTCTTACACTAGAGCAATGGTCAAAGCAGCGATTGAAGGAAAATTAGAGGATGCAGAAATGATAACTGACGATATTTTCGGCCTGCACATTCCGGCCCATGTTCCTGGCGTTCCTGATCATATCCTTCAGCCTGAAAACACGTGGACCAACAAGGAAGAATACAAAGAAAAAGCAGTCTACCTTGCAAATGAATTCAAAGAGAACTTTAAAAAGTTCGCACATACCGATGCCATCGCCCAGGCAGGCGGCCCTCTCGTATAAAAAACAAAAGCCAAGAGCAATTATGCTCTTGGCTTGTTTTAATTGACGGAATGCAAAGAAGTCAGCTTATATGTAATGATGGTCCGGCCTTCTTCCCATTGAAGCTTCTGCACTTCAGCTGTGCCTGACTTTTCGCCAAACTTTGTTTTGCGTACATCCATTGGAATCTCCATCGGATATACTCGGTATCCGTCCTTCTCTAACGTGAATATATTCTCATCTATGCGGACTTCTTTTCCTTTTGTCACAATCAGTGTATTAAATTCAACAGGCATTCCCAAAGTGAAATCCCCTTTCGTTCTCTTTTTTCTTTATCATAACATATTTCACTGTCAGCGGTTTTTCATCCATTGTGTGAGCTGCCGCACGATACGCCGGTTTTCTTTTGGCGGGAAATAATGTGTGAATGTACTGTAGTACCATGTCTCCACCGGCTTATGCAGTTGTTTTAGCTTTTCTTCAAATAAATAGGAATGCTGAATCGAAACATTTTGGTCTTTTTCTCCATGGATTAACAGCACGGGAGCCTGAATTTTGTTTACTTGGTCAAACGGTGTCCTCCATTGATATTCCTCAGGCACCTTTTTCGGTGTTCCGCCGATGACTCTTTTCATCATTCGCCGCAAATCCTGCCGCTCCTCGTATGTAAGAATCATATCACTGACGCCTCCCCAGGAAACAAATGAAGCTGCCTGCCTGCCCATTTCGATAGCAGTAAGCATTCCCATAATTCCGCCGCGAGAAAAGCCGAAGATGTGGACTCTATCCTTCTTGACATTTGGGTGCTGCTGAAGCAGGCGAAAAGCAGAAAATGCATCCTCCCTGTCTTCTCCGGCAAAATCCTCATTGCCTTCTCCTCCTTGATTGCCTCTGTAAAAAGGAGCAAACACCACAAACCCTTGGGATGCAAACTGGATAATCCGGCCCGGCCGAACCATGCCCACGCTTTTAATCCCGCCGCGCAAATATAAAAATCCGTCATATTGTCCCGGTTCCGCCGGCTCAGCCAGAAGCCCCTTAACCCGTAATCCATTTGACAGATAGCAGATCGTATACAAACGCACATGCTGGCTTGGCGACGGAAATCTTCTTTTCTCTACAATCAAAACAGCCGCCTCCTTTTTTTTCTATATGCTTTCCTTACTCCAAAATTACATCCGGAGAACCTGGTTAGGCATTCACACATTTTTATACCCATCATACGATATGTAAAGCAAAAAAGGATATTAACTTGATGCGAAATAAGGAGGTTGTCTATGTGAACAGATGGTTAAGGCTGGGCTTCGCCTGTGTCGGCAGTATCTTTCTGATGATCGCCCTGGCGGCTTGCAAGCAGGAAGAAACGCTCACCAAAGTCAAAGTAGCTGAAGTGACCCATTCAATTTTTTACGCACCTTTATATGTTGCTGAGTCTAAAGGTTTTTTTAAGGAAGAAGGGCTTGATGTCGATGTGAATACGACCTGGGGCGGAGATAAAACGATGACATCGCTTCTTTCCAACGGCTCCGACATCGCGCTTGTCGGGTCAGAAACATCTATTTATGTCGAAGCGCAAGGGGCTAAAGATCCCGTCATTAATTTCGCCCAGCTGACTCAGACAGACGGAACGTTTCTTGTCGCGAGAGAAGATGTTGAACACTTCGACTGGGATCAGCTGAAAGGAAAAACGTTTCTCGGTCAGCGAAAAGGCGGCATGCCGCAAATGGTCGGCGAGTATGTACTGAACAAACATAAGATTGACCCGCATAAGGATATAGACCTCATCCAGAACATAGACTTCGCCAATATTGCCAATGCGTTTGCTTCTGGAACCGGTGAGTATGTACAGCTCTTTGAACCGCAGGCTTCTCTCTTTGAGAAAAAAGGCATCGGCCATATCGTGGCTTCATTCGGAGAAGAATCAGGAGAGGTTCCTTATACGACTTTTATGGCGAAACAAAGCTATTTGAAGAAAAATGAAGACACAGCCGTCAAGTTTACAAAAGCCATTTATAAGGCGCAGCAGTGGGTTGAAAACCATTCTGCGAAGGACATCACAGATGCCATTAAAGATGAATTTGATGATACCGACCCAGACGTCATCGAAACATCCATTGAACGCTATAAAAAACAGCATTCATATTCACCAGACCCTCTGCTTAACGAAAAAGAATGGGAGCTTCTCCAAACCATTATGGATAAATCGGGAGAACTGCCGAAGCACATTCCATACAATCAGCTTGTAAATAAAGAAATTGCTGAAAAAGTCACCTCGGAGAAATAGGAGGCGCCATCTATGTCTTTCTTACATGTCGACCATGTAACCCATACTTATTTTTCTATTAAAGAAAAAACAACGGCTGTGCGGGATATTCATTTCGATGCCGAAAAAGGCGATTTCATCTCATTTCTCGGCCCAAGCGGCTGCGGAAAAACAACATTGCTTTCCATTATTGCCGGTTTGATTGAGCCATCAGAAGGCAGAGTTCTGATTGAAGGCCGTGAGCCGAATCAAAAAGAACATAATATTGGCTATATGCTTCAGCAGGATTACTTATTTCCCTGGAAATCTATCGAGGAAAATGTGCTTCTCGGTTTAAAAATCGCCGACACGCTGACAGAAGAAAGCAAAGCCGCTGCACTCGGTCTATTGCCGGAGTTCGGCCTCATAGATGTGGAGAAAAAATATCCGAAAGAACTGTCAGGCGGGATGCGCCAGCGGGCTGCGCTTGCAAGAACACTTGCGCCTAACCCTAGTCTGCTTTTGCTGGATGAGCCATTTTCCGCGCTTGATTTTCAGACAAAGCTGTCTTTGGAAAACCTGGTATTCCGCACATTAAAGGAATATCAAAAAACAGCAGTGCTTGTCACTCATGATATAGGGGAAGCGATAGCGATGAGCGATACGATCTTTTTATTTTCAAATCAGCCGGGCACCATCCATCAGATTTTTACCATTCCTAAGGAATTGGCCGCGATGTTGCCTTTTGACGCCCGTCAGGAACCTTCCTTCCAGACACTGTTTCAAACGATATGGAAGGAGCTGAATTCTCTTGAGAAACAGCAAAGAAACCATTGATCTGCTTCACGAACAGTATCAATTCAAACAGAAAAAGGAAAAGTGGAAGGTCCATTCCTTTCAGCTTGCCATATTTATTCTCTTTTTCTCGGGCTGGGAAATCTCCAGCAGGCAGGGCTGGATCGATCCGCTGATCTTCAGCTCTCCATCAGCTGTGTGGCGATTATTGCTGGAGAAACTTGGTGACGGTTCTTTACTGTCACACATCGGCGTCACTTTATTTGAAACGGTGCTTGGCTTTTTGCTCGGGACGTTTATGGGCACGTGCCTAGCCGCTTTGTTATGGTGGTCTAACCGACTTGCCAGAATTTTAGATCCGTATCTTGTGATTTTGAACGCAATGCCGAAAGTGGCCCTGGGCCCGATCCTGATTGTCGCGCTCGGTCCCAGTTTTATCAGCATCATTGCGATGGGAGCCATCATCAGCGTCATTATCACAACCATCGTTGTCTACACCGCCTTCCAAGAGGTCGACGAAAACTATACGAAAGTCATGAAAACATTCGGCGCAAAAAAGTGGGTTATTTTTAAAGAAGTCATACTGCCTGCATCCTCCCCCGCGATTATTTCAACACTAAAAGTGAACGTCGGTTTATCATGGGTTGGCGTTATTGTAGGGGAATTCCTCGTTTCGAAGGTCGGATTAGGATATATGATTATTTACGGATTCCAAGTCTTCAATTTTACACTCGTCTTCTTAAGCCTGCTGATCATCGCCATCTTCGCCACTCTGATGTATCAGGGCGTCGAGCTGCTGGAAAAGAAATGGACGAAGGGGAGGACATAAAAAACCCGGCACATGTGCCGGGTTTTTTATTCAATCCATCCAGATTCTTTCAGTTTTTTCAAGCTGATCGGAAGAACGGAATCCTTCATAATAAAGCTGAATTTTTTATTGCGGGAAAGGTTCTCCGGCAGCTCGTGAAACAAAACCGGGCCTTTCGTTTCAAAGTAATCAGCCTGCTTTTCAAGCTTTTCTATATCTGCAAAATATATATTTTTTACAATCACTTTTTCTTTTCCGAGAACTTTATACTGTCCGAGATACTTGAGGCTTTTGACTCTCGCGCCCGTCTCTTCCTTTACTTCCCGGAGCGCAGCCTCTTCTGCGCACTCCATCGGCTCTACTTTCCCGCCTGGAAACTCATAGCCTCTGTCCTCATGTTCTGTTAAAAGCCATTTGCCGCCAAAACGGCAAATCACCCAGACATGCTTCGGGCTGTCCGAGAAAGGCTGATCGTCAAAGGAAAGCTGAACAGTATTCTGATAATAATCTTTAAACTCGTACATGTTTATCCCTCAAATCCGTTCCTAGCTATCTTCCATACATCATACCACAGTTACGTTTCTTCGGAAGCCTTTTATCAAAAAATAAGGGACCCAGCACGCCGTCAGGTTCTGCATGCAGACTAGCTCGTACAGTTTTTTTGCGATACTTTTGCCGGAAAGTGCGACCGACGCTCTGGGCTTTATTATGACCCGCGAACAGGGAAAAGTTACGGTTTGCGCTTAAATTTATTTTTTAACGTTTCTAAAAGATCGACAAGCATCTGAGGAACCGGTATGCCAAGAGAGCTGGCTGTCACAACAATTTGCACAGATTCATAAAGAATATAAAACATAATAGCCAAGTCACGAATTGATCCCTGTGTATTCAGCAACTGATCAAAAAAGTGGCATACAGAGATCAGAGCCAGCGTGACTAATTTTTTGACAAGCCGGGCAAATACCTTTTTAAATGACAGTTTGTGAATAATGGTTTCCTTCAAAGTCGTACTGATAAATTCAATTGCCATAAGAGAGAGCAAAATCAGAAATGAATACTGAAAACCTCCAAAGAAAAAACCCGCTGCTGAAACGCTGACTGCTAAAAACGAAAAGATGCCAAAGTCTCTATCCATTTATCCCAACATCCTTTCACAGAAACGGCCTTACGATATTCTATGGTAAACAAGCCGAACGGATTGGATTTTTCAGAAAAATGGACTGGTTGTCGCCTATTTTTAAGATACAAAAAGAAAAGCCGGACGTCTTTTTTAAGACATCCGGCCGTTCTATTTTTGAACTTAACCTAGGTAAGCTTTTAGCATCCAGTTATGTTTTTCAATATTTTGATGGATCGCAAGAAGCATGTCCCCTGTTGTTTCGTCACCGACTTCATCAGCTAAATCCATGCCGTTTTTCAGCTCTTCCGCGATGACTGTGAAATCATCATATACGCTTTGAACCATTTGTTCAGCTGTTTCATTTCCAGCAGCTTCTTTGACAGAAGCCGTTTCTAAGGATTCCTTCATTGTTGCAATCGGTTTTCCGTTCAGCGCCAAAAGACGTTCTGCTAAGTCATCAATATAAGTTGCTGTTTCGTTGTACAGCTCCTCAAACTTTTCATGAAGAGTGAAGAAATCTTTCCCTTTCACATACCAGTGATAATTATGTAGTTTCACATACATGACCGTCCAGTTGGCTACTTGTTTGTTCACTGCTTGAATCAATTGTTCTGACATGGTATCTCCTCCTTGTTATATGACTATGTATACCCTTAATATCGTACGCTAAAACCTCTTTTTTACCCTTATCTGTCACGATTTCTTCTATTATGCTACAATTGTTAAAAAACGGGAGGTGGAATGTCATGACGCTTCTCATTACGATAAGTATTTTGATTGTGCTGGCTGTTTTGCTTGTAACCATTTGGACGACTGTAAAAGCCTATAATGTAAAGCATACCATTGATCCACCACAAGAAAATCACTCTGATTCACACAATCAATGATGATGTGAATGCTCCTCTTCTGACTGATTGCTGGCAGCATCGGCGTCTCCGACTTGGACTTTTAAGGTCGGCATGCTATGCTGTTTTTTTGCTGTGACATGGGATTGGACAGTGTATACACCATCTTCCTTAAACGTCGTTTCCAATCGGTATACGCCTTTTTCTTGTTTCGCCTTAAACATTTGGCTTGCGTCTTTTTCCCCTTCTTTCCATACTTCAAACTCTACTTCATCGGCATCCGTCACAGCTTCATCACCATATGATACGGCTGCTTCATAAGCAGCGCTTTCTCCGGGATTTACTTTTTCAGGCCCGGTCAGCTTGACATCCAAAACCTCGGGCGTCTCAGCTGTATTTGCTTTGCTTTCACCAGATCCGCATCCATTAAGCAATAAAGCAGAAAAAAGCAGAACAACCAACATCTTTTTCATGCCATCACCCTTTCATCGTTTACCTAAATAGTAGCAAACGCTTACAGCAAATGGTACATAAAATATGAGACGTCACAAAAAAGACCTTTTTGCTTATGCGCAAAAAGGTCCTTTCTATTTTAGCCAAATACTTTTAGCAATTCTTCTTTATCCTGTGAAAGCCAGAAACGCATTAAACGTTTAGCGCCTTCCAGATCATGAAGCTTCGCTTGGCCGCACTGCTTTTCATTCGCAGCTGGTATTTCTGTAATCTCTACCGCTTCCTTCATTGTGTCTTCAAGCAGATCAACGATTTCCGCTGATGTCGGCTCTCCGCTCACAACTAGATAATAGCCTGTCTGGCAGCCCATTGGAGAAATATCAATGATATCAAAATGATCGTATTTCTCAGCGTGAGAACGAATCGTAAACGCGAGCAAATGCTCGAGTGTGTGGATGGTGTCAGGCTTCATCGCCTGTTTATTTGGCTGGCAAAAACGAATGTCAAATTTATTGACAACGCCGTCTGTTCCCACTTTATGCACGCCGCAATGTCTAACATATGGAGCAACAACCGCATTATGATCAAGCTCAAAACTTTCTACTGAAGGCATAATGGCACTCTCCCCTTTTTTAAAAATGTAATTTCATTATAACATACTTTTCCGATAAGAATTATTGATTAACTTTTCAATCTGTGTTTTTTTTCTTATACTTGCATCAGAAAGGTTGCTGAAGAAACATGAAAACCCTATTCATCGCTCTGATCAGAGGATATCAAAAATTCATCTCGCCCCTGACACCGCCAACGTGCCGCTTTTATCCGACCTGTTCCCAATATGGAATCGAAGCGATTAAAACACATGGCGCTTTAAAAGGCGGATGGCTGACAATCAAACGGATTTTGAAATGCCACCCGTTCCATCCGGGAGGAGTCGATCCCGTTCCTGAAAAGAAACAAAAACATTAATTGTTATAACCGTTTACGATAAGATCCAGTTTTCCGGTTTTAGGATCAATGACTAAGCCATGGACCGGAACGTTTTCAGGGAACAGCGGGTGATGTTTAATAACGTCTACGCTGTCTTTCACACTCGCTTCCACTGAATCAAAGCTTTTAAACCATTGATCAAAGTCTACACCGGAGTACTTTATTGTTTCGATGCGTTCTTCCGGAATCCCTCTTGCTTTGATTTTTTCAAGCATGCTTTTGCTGCTGATTTTGCTCATGCCGCAATCGTGATGCCCGATCACACACACCTCATCTGCATTCAGCTCGTACACTGCGACGAGTAAACTTCTCATGATGCTTCCGAATGGGTGTGTCACAAGCGCACCGGCACTTTTAATGATTTTCACATCACCGTTTCGCAAATTCATCGCATGCGGCAGCAGTTCAACCAGACGAGTGTCCATGCAAGAAAGAATCGCCATTTTTTTATCTGGAAATTTTGATGTTTGATACTTTTCATACTCTCTTTGTTCAGTAAATGTCTTGTTAAATTCAAGAATATCATTTAGAAGACTCATGTTCGTTGTCCCTTTCTATTCTTTTTACTCTTCAATATATCACAACCCTTGTTTATTCGTCATAATAAAAAAAGACAAACCCTCTGGTCTGCCTTATTTCCCCATGTTATAGCGTTTTTTGAACTGCTCAACTCGTCCGCCTTTTTCATTGAATTTCTGGCGGCCTGTATAAAACGGATGCGTGTCAGAGCTTACCTCTACTTTAATGACAGGATATGTGTTTCCGTCTTCCCACTCTGCTGTTTCATTAGATGTTTTCGTAGAGGTGCTGAGAAAACGGTAGCCGCTGTTGACATCCTGAAATATCACTTTGTGGTTCTTTGGATGAATTCCTTCTTTCATGGGTATCTCCTTTCAATAAATCGTAATAATTACGTTTTATTTTATAACGTCACAAACGTTTTGTCAATCTTCTTACATCCTTCCCTCTGTTTTCACATCGTAAACCTCATGGCATTTAAGAATAGGAAGAATAATCTAACCGAGGAAGCAAATAATAAACCCAAAATACATACAGAACGTCTTTTTAGAAAGGTGGTTTACGATTGTGGATGATTTAGTTTTGGCCAGAAGCCTTTTTGGCACGACGATGGGCTTTCATATCATTTTCGCAACACTTGGAGTCGGTCTGCCGCTCATGATTTTAGTGGCGGAATTGATCTATCAAAAAACGAAAGATGACCATTATGCGATCATGGCGAAAAGATGGACGAAAGCACAAGCCGTTTTGCTGGGGGTCGCCATACCGACCGGAACGATCGCGGGCACTCAGCTCGCGCTTTTATGGCCGGGATTTATGGAAGTCATCGGCCGGGTGATGTCCCTGCCATTTCAAATTGAAATCTATGCTTTTTTTGTTGAAGCCCTATTCATGTCGATTTATGTATACGCTGCAGACCGTTTGTCACCTGCAATGAGGATTGTTGCTGTTTTCTTTGTGTTAGTCGGGGCAGCAGCATCCGCTGTTCTGATCACGAATGTTCACGCTTTTGAAGGTACGCCCGCCGGTTTTAAAATTTTAAACGGAAAAATTACAGATGTTGACCCGTGGGCTGCGTTTTTTAATCCTAGCTTTTTTATCACTGCCGGCCATGTCGTGCTGTCCGCGTTTATGACCGGTGCGTTTATCGTGGCTTCTGTTGCGGCGTATAAAATGATCCGAACGAGGAAAAAGGAAAAGGTCTATCGCTTTCACCGGAAAGCCCTTTTGCTCGCACTGACGATCGGCGGTATTTTTTCATTGCTGACCGCTTTGAACGGACACGAATCTGCACAGATGCTGTACGAATACCAGCCCGAAAAATTAGCCGGTGCGGAAGGCCTGTTTGAAACAAGATCCCACGCCCCGCTCGCTATCGGCGGTTTTACCGACCCGAATGAAGAAAAAGTAAAATGGGCTATCGAGATTCCATGGGCTTTAAGCTTTTTGGCAGCGAACCGTTTTGACACTGTTGTAAAGGGATTGAATGCATTTCCTAGAGATGAATGGCCGCCGCTTTTCATTCACACGCTGTTTAATGCGATGGTGGGTGTAGGCATGCTGCTAATTCTTTATTCCATCATCGGTGTGGTCTGGAGAAAGGTGCTCAAGAAAGACCGTTTCCCAACGTGGCTTTTGATCATTTTCATGACAGCAGGCCCTTTTAGTCTCATCGGCATTGAATTCGGCTGGATTTTCGCATGTACGGGGAGACAGCCTTGGGTCATCTATCATCTGCTGAAAACGTCAGATGTCGTAACTACGACTGGCTCGATCGGGGTGCTGTTCTTATTTTTCACATTTGTTTATGCCGTGTTAGGCGCAGCTGTCGTCTACGTGCTGCTGTATTATTTCCGCAAGCACCCGGTTGACGAAGATTTAAATACAGCGGAGTCGTAATGGCTCCGCAAACAGGAAACCAAATGGAAGGAAGATCGACAAATGGAGATTTCAACTGACGCTCTGATCGCCATCTCAATTATCTGGGGCTTTGTGTTTATTTACGCCGTCATGGCGACAATGGATTTTGGAGCGGGATTTTGGTCTATGATCTATTTAAACAAGGAGCATATGAAGGCCACCGATATTGCGAATCGCTTTTTGTCCCCGACTTGGGAGGTCACAAATGTCTTTATTGTGGCCATCGTCGTGGCGCTTTTCAGTTTTTTCCCCGGCGCGACATTTGTGCTCGGCACCGTTTTATTAATTCCCGGAAGCATGATTTTACTGCTTTTAGCGATTCGAAGCGGATTTCTCGTGTTTTCAAATACAGCAAAGGAGCGGAAAACGCTAAGATATATTTCCGGCATCTCCGGCTTTATCATTCCTGCTATTTTAATTTTGGTGCTTCCTGTGACACACGGAGGGTTTATAGAAAAAACGGATGGAATCTATAACTTAAATATGTCTAAAATCTTTTCAAGCCCCAACGCCTATTCATTTATCGGGTTTGCGATTTTAAGCACCTTATTTTTGTCCTCGCTGCTGCTTGCAGATGTTTCAAATGTGGCAGAGGAACAGGATGCGTACCGAGCCTACAGAAAAAGCGCCCTGATTACCGGCCCGATTTCACTGTTGTTTGCAGTATGCATTATGGTGACAATGCGGAATGAAGCAAACTGGCTGTACAGCGGAATGATGAATGATTTTACTTGGATTATTGCATCGTTCATTACATTTGTCATTGCTGGAATCGCCCTTTTTCTGCCTAATAAGAGCTTTGGGCAAAACATCGGAAAACCGCGGCTTGCACTTGTCGCGATTGGGATACAGTATTTTCTCGCAAGCTACGCGTACGGGCGGGCGCATCTTCCGTATATGATTTATCCCGATGTGACAGTCATGTCAGGCTTCACAGAGCCAGCAACGTTCAGAGCGCTGTTTGCAACGTATATCGTTGCATTTATCATTCTATTTCCGGGCTTTTATTTCTTCTGGAAAATGTTTATGCGAGATAAACGCTATATCCGCCAGGAGGAATAGAGGGCAAGCCAGCCGGCTATACTAATCCAGAACCTTTATAAGGAGGGGATGGCATGGAGCAGAAAATTCTATGTGAGGTCAACAACTGTTCTTATTGGGGCAAAGGTAACAAATGCACCGCTGATGCCATTTATGTTGTCAGCCATACTGGTGAAACGGCTGAAAACAGCCGGGAAACAGACTGCAAAACGTTTAAGCCGCATGATTTGTAATTAAAAGAAAGAGCTGCATCAGCCAGCTCTTTCTTTTTGCATGTTGAGTGTTCTCAGCTTTTTAGTTATGACCCCGTTTGCAGGTGAAAACAAAAAGGCGCTTGCATAACATACACCTGTCATGGCCGCCATCGCTCCTGAAATCGAAACATTAAGCCACGTTGCGAAGAAATAGCCCATGACCGCCGACAGCCCGCCAATCAACGCGCTGAGAATCAGCATATAAAGAAGCCGGTCTGTCAGCAAATGTGCCGCAGCCGGCGGAACAATCAGCATGGCCACAACCAATACGGCACCCACCGAATCAAAGGAAGCAACAGTCGTCAGGGACAGCATGCCCATTTGCACGTAATGAATGAGCAAAACCGGTATTCCCAAGGCTAAAGCCATTTGAGGATCAAACGAAGCGATTTTAAACTCCTTATAGCACACACTGATCAACACTACGTTTAAAACCAGAACAGATGCCAGCATCCAAAACGCTTTCGGCCCAATATCAACCCCGAATACCGTCACCGTATTCCACGGCACAAAAGCGATTTCTCCCATTAACGAGTGCTCAATATCGAGATGGACATTCGCTCCATACACAGAAAGCAAAATAACCCCGATTGCAAATAAGGATGTAAACACAACTCCTATGGCAGCATCTGATTGAACCCCCTTGCTATGAAGAAGCTGAACCAAGAAAGCCGTTAACAGACCGGTTGCGGCTGCGCCAATAAACATATAAATCCCATCGAGACTTCCCGTCACTAGAAAAGCGCCGACAATTCCAAGCAACACTGTATGACTGATTGCGTCGGCCAGCATCGCCATGCTTCTCAGTACAAGAAATGTGCCGATCAATCCGCAGCTTACACCGACTAATACACCGGTAGCTATAATCCATGCTTCAAAACTCATTCGCGATCTGTCCCTTCTCGGCATCATGAGACACTTTTCGAAGCTCAGGCATCCGTCCATACAGCTTTAAGAGTGAATAAAGCCGCTCTCTCGTTTCTCTCGGTAAACGGTCCGGGTCAAAGTAGTCCTGATCGGATTCTATATTGGCAAGTTCCATTTCATGCATGAGATACACTTCATACATCCGCTGCTTCAAAGCTGTGTGATAGCCTTTTTCAATCCCTTTGCTTGTGATTTGCCAAATCCCATTTTCGATACGCTCAATGCACCTCTCTTGTTCCAAGTCATTTAATGCCTTAAGGCATAATGAAGGGGATAGGCGTCTTTTCTTTCTTACACTTTCAACAGTTACACAAAGATTTTTCTTTTCATACTGTTCATAAATCGCCAAAAGCACTTGCTCCCTGCTTGTTCTGCGCCGCAGCCTCATCAGCCTTATGGCTTTAGCAGCCAATCCCCGCTTAGGCGCGCAAATCATTGAAAAAAGAAAGAGCAGCGTTGCAGATAAGATCATTAATGGCCCTGTCGCCATTCCCTTCATCGTGGTGCTAAGCAGGGTTCCGGCCACTCCGCTGACCCCGCCTGTAATCCCGGCAATGATGATCATCCCGGTTAATCGTTCGGTCCAATATCTCGCGGTTATGGCAGGTGTAATCAGCATAGCCGCCATTAATATCACACCAACAGTCTGAAGCCCAATGACGACAGCACAGACAATCAGACAAGCCAAAAGCCCGTTTAAAAAACGCACCGGGATTCCTAATCCCTTTGCAAACGCGAGATCAAAAGTAATCAATGTAAATTCCTTAAAGAAAACAATACATAGGAGCAGCAGAGCAGCGGATATCCCTGCAATAAGGATGATATCCTGCCTGACCAATGAAGCAGCCTGGCCGAATAAAAAAGAATCAAGCCCGCTTTGGCTTCCCGCCCCCTGTTGCTGAATATATGTCAGCAGAATGATCCCGACGCCAAAAAACACAGAAAGAACAATCCCGATCGCCGAGTCCTCCTTTGTTTTTGAAAGCCGAGGAATCAGCTGAATACAAAACGTTCCGAGCAGTCCGGCGAGCGCTGCCCCCAGCAAAAAGAAAGGCAGTGATTTTTGCCCGGTGAACAGAAAAGCGAGACACACTCCCGGCAGAGCTGAATGGGCCATCGCATCGCCGATTAAACTTTGCTTTCTCAGCAGCACAAAGCTGCCCAAAACACCGCTTGCCGTCCCGAGCAAAAGCGTACCGGCCAGCACCCACTGTGTATTCGGATGCTGAAGCTGCAGCCACAAACTTTCAAACATTGCGCTCACTCCTTATGTCCTTCTGCCAGCACTTTATCTTTTAAAAACGTAAGCCTTCCTCCATATGTTTTTTGCAGGTTTTCGATCGTAAAAACGTTTTCCGCCGGTCCGAAAGCAATTTTCCTTAAATGAAGCAGTAAGATCCAATCGAAATAATCCTCGGCGGTCTGCAGATCATGATGGACGACAAGCACGGTTTTTCCTTTTTCTTTGAGCTCTGCCAACAGCGTCATAATCGCGCGCTCCGTCGCTGCATCAACACCTGCAAACGGTTCATCCATAAAATAAATGTCAGCGTTCTGGCAGAGTGCCCGGGCAAGAAACACCCGCTGCTGCTGTCCGCCTGACAGCTGGCTGATTTGCCTCTTCGCATAATCATGCATCCCGACTTTTGTTAATGCGGCCTTCGCCATCTCCACATCCGCTTTCTTTGGCCTCTTTAATAAACCGATTCTCCCGTATCTTCCCATTAGGACGACATCGAGCGGGCTTGTGGGGAAATCCCAGTCAACCGAGCCGCGCTGCGGAACATATCCGATTCTGGTCCGCTGATCCTTATAGTCTTTGCCGTAAATAGAGATGTCTCCGGAAGCTCTGGGCACAAGACCGAGAATCGTTTTGATCAAGGTTGATTTTCCCGCGCCGTTTGGGCCGATAATGCCAATAAGTTTTCCTTCAGGCACCTGCAGCGAAATGTCCTGCAGTACAGGCTTTTTATGATAAGCAACCGTCACATTATCAAGCTCAACAGGGAACATATCCTCCACCTCTTTTCTTTATTTAAGCGCTTTAGTAATCGTGTTGATATTGTGGCGGAACATTCCTTCGTATGTGCCTTCTTTTGTGCCCTTTTCACCCATGGCATCCGAATAAAGCTGACCGCCGATTGTGACTGTATGGCCTTTTTCTTTAGCGCCTTCCACCACTGCATTGATTGATTTTTCAGATACACTGCTTTCTACGAACACAGCTTTTATTTGTTTTTCTGTCAGAAGATCAACCAGCTCCTGAACATCCCTTAATCCATAGTCCGAATCTGTGCTGAGTCCCTGCAGGCCTTTTACCTTAAATCCATACTCATTCCCAAAGTACGCAAACGCATCATGAGCAGTCACAAGCACACGGCTTTTCTCCGGAATATGTGCGATCTCCTTACGCGACCACTTATCTAAATATTGCAAATCTTCTTTGTACTCTTTGGCATTTTTCCGAAAGGCATCTGCGTGCTGAGGCATTGCTTTGCTGAATTGCGCTTCAATTTCATCCACCGCATAGATCCATAACGGAATGCTGAACCAGACGTGGGGATCAAACGTCTTGCCTTCCCCCGCGGGAATAAGCTTATTTTTCGGAATGGCCTCAGCTACTGCCGCCGATTGTTTTTGTTCGCCGATTTTTTGGAGGACATCCTCCATTTTCCCTTCCAAATGCAACCCGCTGTACAGAACAACATCGGCAGACATTAATTTTTTCGTGTCACCTTGGGAAGCTTTGTAAAGGTGCGGATCAACCCCCGGTCCCATTAAAGAGGTGACTTTTACATGCTTACCTCCGATGTTTTCTGCTGCATCGGCAATTTGAGATGTTGTCGCTGTCACTTGTAATTGCTGATCAGCGCTTTTTCCGGCTGAATCCGTTCCGCATCCCGTTAAAGCAAAGGTCGCAAAAAGTACTGCTGCCATCAGCCCTCGTCTCATATTTCTCCTCCTCTTTGCCATCAATGTCCGATTGTTTTATCTTATGTTGTCAGTTCTTAGACATGTGACATTAAATTAGCCAAAAGCATGTTTTATTTACACAGGACAAAAAGTTTCCTTTGTGCAAAATTATCGCGTTTGGCCATTTTTGTCAAGTTGATTTACATAAAAAAACCGGCTGGGTCAGCAGCCGGTCCAAACGAGAAGGGATGTATTCAACGAACACTTTTACTGTAACAGCACAGTGTCATTTATTCAAAATAGCAAAATGCTTTTTTCTTAACCATGCTGTGTGAAAACATCCATTTTGGTCACATATTTTCGCATAATATCTTGGTTTACCTCAACCCCTAAACCAGGCTGTTTTGACACAGAAATAAATCCATTATCAATACGAATATCAGGGGTTACAATATCTTCATCCCAATAGCGTGAGGATGAAGATATATCGCCAGGTATTGTGAATTGAGGCAGTGAAGCAAGCGCCACGTTCTGCGCTCTTGATATGCCTGTTTCCAGCATTCCTCCGCACCAAACCTGCATATGATGCTCTTTGCATAAATCATGAATTTTTAAGGCTTCTGTTAAGCCGCCGACACGAGAAGGTTTTATATTAATAATTTTGCAGCTTCCTAGCTCAATCGCCCGTCTCGCATCATCAACTGAACAAATGCTCTCATCAAGGCAAATGGCCGTTTTCAAATGTTTCTGCAAGTGGCGGTGGTCAACGATATCGTCAGCTTGGAGCGGCTGCTCAATCATCATTAAATGATAGTCATCAAGCTCCTTTAAACGGCTGATATCCTTCAGTTCGTAAGAGGAATTGGCATCGGCCATAAGCGGGATGTTTGGGAATCGGCTGCGGATGGCCTTGACCAATTCCACATCCTGCCCAGGCTGAATTTTAATTTTTATTCTTTGATAACCTTCTTTTTGATAGCTCTCAATTTCCTTCAGCATATCGTCAAGAGGCGCCAGGCCGACTACCACCCCGGCAGGGACTTTATCTCTTGTTCCGCCCAATGCCTCAGCAAGGGATACGCCCTTCTTTTTGGCATAAATATCCCATACAGCCGATTCAAGTCCCGCTTTTGCCATCCGGTTTCCTTTATACCGCGCCAGGCTGTCCGGCACTTCTGAAGGGTGATTGAATTCACGGCCGACGACATTTGGGATAAAAAAATCTTTTAGCATATGCAAACATGTTCCAATGGTTTCCTCGGTGTACCAAGGCGAAGAGAAAGCGGAAACTTCTCCCCAGCCTGTGACACCTGATGTATCAATGGCTTCCACGATCAGAAATTTACGCTCTTGAAGCGTTTCGATACTGTTTTTAAACGGTTTCTTTAAGTTCATGCTCAAATGGTAAAGCGTGATTTTTTCTATTTCGATCATAGCAGTTCTCCTTTACGCGCATCCTTCAGCTGATTTCGCAAGAGCTTATTAGACGCATTGCGCGGCAGGCGGTCAAGCACATAGAATTTTGCCGGAATTTTATACTTCGCCAAGCGTTCTTTGCAGTAGTCAGTCAATTCTCCTGCGCTCACAGGCTTGTGAAGGACAAGATAGGCGTGAGGCACTTTCCCCCATTTTTTGTCCTCAGCCCCTGAAACCCCGGCTTCGGCCACAGCGGGGTGTGAAAGCAGCACTGACTCCACTTCGGCCGGATAAATGTTTTCTCCGCCGGATATGATCAGATCTGAACGTCTGTCTAATACATATAAAAAGCCTTCATTGTCCAAATAACCAAGATCACCTGTTTTCAGCCAGCCATTTTGAAAGGAGGCTTCATTTGCGCTCTCTCGGTTAAAATAGCTTTTCATAACATTCGGGCCTTTGACCATGATTTCACCGTGTACAAACGGTTCACATGCCTGTCCGTCCCGCTCTATTTTGATTTCACATGAAAACAGCGGTTTCCCCGCAGATCCGAGCTTTTCCATACTGAATTCCGGCGACAGGGTAACAATTTGTGAGCATGTTTCTGTCATTCCATATGACTGAAAGACAGGGAATCCTTTCTCACGGCATTCCTCAAGCAATGGCAGAGGTGCAGGGCCGCCGCCGAGAAGAATGCATCTGATGGATTCAGGGCAGCGGCTTGTTTCTTCCAAAAGACTGGCCAGCATAGTCTGCACCGCAGATATCATTGTCACTTCATGCCTATTGATAGAATCCAGCACATCACTTACGGAAAAACGCTGGTGAAGCACGACAGTCATTCCATAGATCACAGATTTGAATAATGCGGACAAGCCGCTGATATGAAAGAGCGGCAATGCGATAAGCCAGCGGTCTTGTTCTGTTATACCCAAATTAAGCGCGGACGACACCGCACTGAAATAGTGGTTTCCGAACGTTTGCTGAACTCCCTTGGGCTTTCCTGTCGTACCCGACGTATACATCAGCGTTGCCGTTGCATCCATTTGCATATAAGCTTGGATCTCAATTTCCTGTGCTGCTTCTTTCATCAATTCATCCACATCAATCGTTTGAACGATGTGTTCATACTCTTTCTTGTTAAAGCTTGAATCTGTCAGTAAAAAGCCGGATCCGGAATCCTCCAGCTGAAACACCCTTTCATGTGTTGACAGCTTCGTATTCAAAAGCACCGCCTTAACACCAAGCAAAAAACAAGCGTGAACGGCGTATACCATTTCTGCACGGTTTTGGAGCAAAATAGCCGCAGTATCCCCTTTCCGAACCGAATGAGCGGCAAGCTGTGCCGCCATTCGCTTAGACGCGGCAAATAATTCTGCAAATGTCACGGTTTGATCTCTATAGATGAGAGCGATTCTCTCAGGTGTCAGCTGTGCCCGCTGCATGAGCCAGTTAGGCTGTTCTGTCAGCATGTCATCATCTCCGAGGTAAAATGTCTGTATTGAAAAAAAACAGCTTGGACCGCAAAGTCTCAAGCTGTTGGTTTACTAAGTATTGCTGATCACGGGAAACGAGGGAACTGTCCGAAATCAGGTTTGCGTTTTTCCTTAAAGGAATCACGGCCTTCTTTTGCTTCATCTGTTGTGTAGTAAAGAAGGGTAGCATCCCCTGCAAACTGCTGAATTCCAGCAAGTCCGTCTGTGTCCGCGTTAAACGCAGCTTTAAGAAAGCGCAGTGCGGTCGGGCTTTTTTCAAGCATTTCTTCACACCATTTAATCGTTTCTTCTTCAAGCTGTTCCAAAGGAACGACTGTGTTGACAAGACCCATGTCCAGTGCTTCCTGTGCGTTGTACTGACGGCATAGGTACCAGATTTCACGTGCTTTTTTATGTCCTACAATTCGAGCCAGATAGCCAGAACCGTAACCTGCATCGAAGCTTCCCACTTTAGGGCCTGTTTGTCCGAAAATTGCGTTGTCCGCAGCAATTGTCAAGTCACATACGATGTGAAGCACATGGCCTCCGCCGATCGCATATCCGGACACCATCGCAACAACCGGTTTCGGGATGACGCGGATTAAACGCTGAAGATCCAATACGTTAAGACGCGGGATCTGGTCGTCTCCTACATATCCACCGTGGCCGCGCACTTTTTGGTCTCCGCCAGAACAAAATGCCTTGTCCCCTGCACCGGCAAGCACGATAACCCCAACGTTTTGGTCGTCTCTTGCGTCAGCAAACGCATCAATCATTTCAGCAACCGTTTTAGGGGTAAACGCATTATGTACCTCAGGTCGGTTGATTGTTATTTTTGCAATGCCATTATACGTTTCATACAATATCTCATCGTATGTCCGTTTTGTTTTCCATTCAGCCATATGATGACCTCCTTTTATTCTCTATGTGAATGAGTCAGATGCTTGTCAAAAACTCACTCACTATTTTACCAAACAATCGCGGCTGTTCCACATGGACCGTATGTCCTGCTTTTGGAACAATCTCTATTCTACTAGAAGGAAGCATCTTATGCACCTCTTGATTGATGGCGCAAAATTTTTCGTCCCACTCCCCGCAGATAAGAAGCACAGGAACATCTATTTCCTCTACACGGCTCCACAAGGAAGGCTGTGAACCGGTGCCCATGCCGGTTAAACTGTTCGCAAGCCCAATCTTATTGTTCCGCAGACGGCCCGATCGTATCCTGTGCCGAATATCTTCAGCCAGCCTCTGCTGAGATGAAAACAAAGGGATATTCTCCCAATACGCAACAAACGCTCTGAGCCCGTCTCGTAAAATAAAATCAGCAAGCTTCCGGTCCCGCATGATTCGTTCCCGCCGTTCCCCAAGTGTTTTGAGCCCCGGCGTCGTGCTTTCAAGCACAAGTGCCGATACCCGCTCGGGATATGTCATCGCAAAAGAGTAAGCAAGCCTTCCTCCCATAGAATACCCAATCAATTTCACTTTGTGAAGTTTTAATTGATCAAAAATCTCGGCAAGGTCAGAAACTTGCCGGCTTGTGCTGTATCTTTTCCCATTCAGCGGGGCATCGGTTTCCCCATGCCCTAAACAATCAATTTTGATCAAGCGGGAATCAGACAGTATCTCATCAAGAAAAGTCCATGATTGTTTGCTGCCGGTAAACCCGTGCAGACAGACGACGGCTTCGGAAGCATTCGGCCCCTCGTCTGCCACTGCATATCGGACACCATCTTGTACCGTTATGTTTACAGTTCCCATTGTTTTTTCACTTCCCGCATAGCCTCATTCAGCATATCGCGATGAAGCTGGACTCTTGATTGGCGATCCGTTTTGATTTCAATCAAATGGAGTCCGGGCTTGTCTGCCTGCGGCGCGTAAGCTGTTTTGAATTCATCCCAAGAAGCCGGGCATGAATACGTTCCGCCGTAAAGTGCAGCCGCATGCTTGAAATCGAGCCCTGTCGGTGTGCCGAACAAATCTTCAAAGTGTGTCTTCTCAGAAGCCTGCGGCAAAAAGGAGAAAATCCCTCCTCCGTCATTATTGACAAGAATCACAGTAAGAGGAATACCCAGCTTTTTGGCCGCCAGCAGGCCGTTTAAATCGTGATAAAAAGATAAATCTCCAATCACAAGGGTAACAGGCGCTTTTGTTCCTTCACATACCCCCATGGCAGAGGAGACGACACCGTCTATCCCGTTTGCTCCCCGGTTTGAATAAATCCGGAAAGGGCGGTCCTGCTTTTCGAAAAACGTATCAACATCCCTGATCGGCATGCTGTTTCCCACAAACAGCGAGCTGTTTTCAGGCACAAGATGCTGAAGGATTCGATAGAGATTGCCTTCAAACGAAACATCTTCACTGCTGATTGTTTGCAGATGCTCGCGGAACCGCCCATTGACAAACTGCCACTTTTCCAGCCACTCTGAGGATCTGGCAGCAGCAGTAAGGCCTCCCATGATCTCCTCAGCAAAAACAGACGCATTACAATGAATCATATGCGCGCTTGCCTGTGTCGGGTCTCTCCACCCTCCATCCTCGTCAATCACTATTTGCTGAATCGCAGGATCATCCTTAAGCCATAAGAAAACCGGTTTTGAAACAGGCATCGGTCCAAACCGAATGACAACATCAGGACGAAGTTTCCGCTTCAGCTCATCATCTTTTAAAAACGAATCATACGCATCAATAACAGTGCTTTTATCATGAACACCATTCCGCAGATTAGACAGCGGATCCGCTAAAATTGGATACTGAAGCGCTTTTGACAGCGCAATAATGTTTTCCTTATCCGCATCACTATGGAGCTCCCCGCAGACGATCATTCCTTTTTCAGCCTCTGCGAGCATCTCAGCCACATCAGACAGGGACTCTCGGTCAACAGACTGCGTACCCGTTTTCACAGACACATGACGGCCTGTTCTCATTCTTCCAAACGGCTCATCTGAAAGATCCGGCATCAGCGGTTCGCGCAGCGGCACATTCACATGGACAGGCCCCATCGGGCGCTTTTGTGCTTCTCCGGCAGCGCGGCTTGCCAGCGTTCGGATGTATCTCAGCATTTGCGGAGACTCTTCAGGAAGAGCAGAGTCTGTGAAAAACTTAACAAAGTTACCGAATAAGAAGTGCTGATTAATAGCCTGCGGTGCGCCTACTTCGCGCAGCTCATGAGGCCGATCAGCAGTTAACACAATAATAGGCACCCTTGAATAATGGGCTTCAACCACAGCCGGATAAAAGTTGGCCGCGGCTGTTCCAGATGTACAGATCAATAGTACGGGACGCTGCTTCGCTTTTGCCAAACCTAAGGCAAAAAACCCGGCAGATCTTTCATCAATTTGGACATGGACGCTGATATCGGGATGCGCAGCACAAAGAACAGCCAGCGGTGTAGATCTTGAGCCCGGACAAACGACGGCGTCCGTAATTCCGGAAAGGGCGAATTCATCAATAAAACTTCCGATGTAATGAGTAATCGGGTTGACTGTCAACGCCTCTCACCTCCTAATGCAGAGATCATCGGCTTCAATTTAATCTGTGTTTCTTCATATTCCGAGATTGGTTCCGAGTCTTCCACAATACCGCACCCGGCAAACAGCCTTGCAGTGCTTCCTTCGATCAGCCCTGAACGAATGGCTACCGCGAATTCCCCGTTATCCTGGCTGTCAATCCAGCCGATAGGGGCAGCATACCAGCCGCGAGACATCGGTTCAATCTTCCTGATCACGTCAACAGCTTTTTCCTGAGGTGCTCCCCCGAGCGCCGGAGTGGGATGCAGCTTCTCAATTAAGTCAAAAATTGAAGCAGACTCGCGCAGCTGTCCGACAATCGGCGTAAACAGGTGCTGAACGCTTTTTGTTTTGTACAAAACAGGTCCATCAGGCTTTTCAACCTCTGAACAGCTTGATACAAAAGCATTATGAATCATACCTACCACAATATCATGCTCAAGCAGGTTTTTCTCATCGTTTAATAATTCAAGGCCTATCCGGCGGTCGTCTTCTTCATTCACGCCTCGTTTAATGGAGCCTGCCAGACAGGAAGACATGACAGTGCCGCCGTCTCTTTTGATCAGTCTTTCCGGAGACGCGCCGACAAAGGTTTTGCCTTCTTGTTCAATTGCAAAAACATAGCTTGTCTGCTGATCGTCCAGAAGCGTTTTAAGCACCGGTTCAATTTGGATTGGACCGTCAAACGTGAGCAGCAGCTCTCGGGCAAGAACAACCTTATCATATTGTTTCTCTTTAATTTGGCTTGTGGCCGTTTCGATTGCTTTCAGCCAATCATCCTTATCCAGCTCTTCGGCTGCTGCAATCACAGCCTGATCTTCTTGCTTGAAATCGGGAACCATAAATTCCGCCGCAAAAGCTTTTAAGCCTTCTAAAACAGCTTCTGCGTCTTCTCCTCCGCTTACCCATCTGTTAACTGTTAAGAACGGGCCTTCAGCAGTCATCGTCAGCATAAGCGCAGGCACAAAGAAATCCCCTTCCGAGAAATGGTCCCATTGTGAACCTCTTTCTTCGCAAGGGTCAAAAGAAAATCCTCCGAATAACACAGGTCCCACTGCAGAATGCTGCAGCTTTTCTTCTTCATAAATATGAAAAGCCGTCTTTTTAAAGCGCTCCCATTGTTCAAAAACCTCACGATACCGCTCGCTGTTTTTTTGATTTGTCTGGAAAACCGCTTCTTTGCCAAGACCGACTATTGTCAATTCACTTTCAGGATCTGACCAAAAAAATCGATTGCCTGTATATTTTTTTGCTCCGTAATTGAAAAATGATAGAGGGTCAAGAGACTCGATTTGTCTCGAATAGCTTATTAAGACAGCATGGTTGACTTCTTTGGCTTTATGTAATGCATGTAGAACTTCCTTTCGGAACGTACGCTGCACCGTTGTCACCATGAGACATTCCTCCATAATCCTTAAAATGCTTTTAATACCATACACCTGTGTCTCCTTTGTGTCAAACACAGATCATGCAGTCCAAATGGCCTGCCTTACCTATTATAAACCTAATTTCAGAAATGAAAAAGAAACAAAGCTTAAATTTCTTTCTCCACTGATAGCAAAGGTTGTATCCGCTTACCATAAAAGGAAAACCTCCTATATTCCTCCACCCGCCATTTATGAAAGTTCTCAGGCGATCTGTTCATACTAAAGGTATGCATCACAGAGAAACGAGGCGATCACATTGCTTACGAAAGAACAGCTTCAGCATTTAAAAAATGAACTGGAACAAACGAAAAAAGATATCTTAAACCGTTTCAAAGACAATGATCATTTTCAGCTTAACTCAGCCTTTCCTTATGATTCGTGGGGTGAGCTTTCGGCATACGACAACCATCCCGGCGATCAGGCGACAGAACTTTACGAGCGTGAGAAAGACATCGCTCTAGACTTGCATGAGAGAGAGCACCTTCGGGACATTGAGCATTCATTGAAGGCGATAGAAAACGGTACGTATGGCATTTGTGAAGTCAGCGGAAAGGAAATCCCTTTCGAACGACTTGAAGCGCTTCCGACTGCCACAACCCTCGCGGAGTATTCGTCACAGGACGTGGTTTCCAAAGACCGTCCGATTGAAGAAGAAACACCATTCGGGCAATTTGAATTTGATGATGATGAAGAAATCAGAGCGCCATATGACAGTGAGGATTCCTATCAGGATGTCGAAAAATATGGGAACTCACAAACGCCGCAGGATATGGAAAACCCTCCGCTCAGCTATGATGATATGACGATGAATGCCGAAGAGAATATCGGCAATACGGAGTCTTACGAAAATTTCATCGCTACAGATATCACTGGGAAAGAAATTACCGTTTATCAAAGCAGAGCCCATGAGCGCTATGAAGAAGAACTTGACGAAGAGGGAATCATGACCACATTCGGCGATCTCCACGCTGATTGAACCCCCGATTATTGGGGGTTCTTTTCCGTTTTCAGCATATCGTAAATCAGCTTCAGATAATCCTTTTGCAGGCCGATGTCATACCGCTCTCCCTCTAGCAATTTCCCGTATACGGTACATGCCCCGAGCGAAGCTTTTATCGCATCCGTTACCTGCACTTCTCCTCCGCTGTCAGCTTCTAATGCCTCCAGCTCATTAAAAATATCCGGTGTGAAAATATAACGCCCTGCTGCGGCAAAATGAGACGGAGGGTTTTGTTTAGGCTTTTCCACAATATCCTGTATGCGATAAAGCCCTTTTTCAACAGGCTCCCCTTTTATCACCCCGTAATGATGTAAATCCTCCGTTTTTGTTTCTTTTAAGCCGATCACACTGGACTGATATTTCGTATATGCTTCAATCAGCTGCCCCAAAGCCGGCTGATTGGCGGAAAAAATCAGATCATCTGGCAAAACGACGGCAAAAGGCTCTCCGCCTGCAAATTGCTTTCCGAAAGAAATGGCGTCGCCAAGACCCTTTGCATAAGGCTGCCGCACATAGTGAATCCGTATATCCGGAATGGGATGCTCTCTAAGCAAATGCAGTTTATTCTTAGAGGCCAAAAAAGCCTCAAGTGCCAAAGAGGAATCAAAATAGTCGACAATCAGATTTTTATGGCTCGATACAACCATCAAAATGTCCTCAATGCCTGACTCCTTTAATTCTTCAACAAGATAATGAATCACAGGCTTAGATCCTACTGGAAACATTTCTTTCGGAATCACCTTCGTCACCGGCAGATTTCTCGTGCCGAATCCGCCTGCAGGAATGATCGCTTTTTTTATCATGGTATTTTCCCCTCAGCTCATGTTTATTACATGATATTCCAAGAGCGCATCCCGATGTTTGTACATCTGAAATTAGGCGGAAGCAACTGGGCAGAAAGCGGAATCACGAACCAGCCCTTTTTTAATAGGATATTGATATATGACCAGTAATCTTGTAAAGGAGCTCAGGTGATGAAAATTTGTGTGGTTGGCGCCGGGTATGTCGGTTTAACCCTATCAGCGGCACTGGCATCCATCGGACATGACATGATATGCACAGACAAAGACGTCAAAAAAATCGGGCAGCTGAAAAAAGGAGTCATTCCCTTTTACGAGCCTGGGCTTTCAGATGCAATACTTCGTTGCGGCAATCTCTCGTTTTCTTCTGAAGTGAAATCGAGCATGGAGGAATGTCCCGTTATTTTTATCGCAGTCGGAACCCCGCCGCGTTCGGACGGATCAGCTGATACGAAAGCCCTGCAGTCCGTCATCGGTGATTTAAGAGAGGCAATCCGATCGTATAAAACCATCATTACGAAAAGCACTGTTCCGCCCGGGACAAATGAAAACATAGCAAAACAGCTGATTGCCTCCGGAGTGTCTAAAAACCTCTTTAATATCGTATCCAATCCGGAGTTTCTGCGGGAAGGCAATGCCTTATATGACATGCTGCATCCTGACAAAACAGTCATCGGTGTTCAGGAAGAAGATCACGTATCGGCAGCCATCGTCAAATCCATTTACAAACACATTGATACCCCTTTTATCGTTACAAGCTTAGCGGGAGCAGAGCTGATCAAATATGCCAACAATTTCTTTTTAGCGGCCAAAATTTCGTTTATTAACGAAATGGCCCGCATATGTGAAGCCTATCAATCAGATATCTCAGATATTTCCCGCGCTATCGGTCTAGACCCAAGGATCGGGAAGCACTTTTTGCAGGCAGGCATCGGATACGGAGGCTCTTGTTTTCCAAAGGATCTGCAGGCGCTGCAATTTGCTGCCCAGGAAAAAAACACGGAGACCTTCCTGCTCCGGGCCGTGCAGCACATTAATGACACCCAGCTTGGCCTGTATATCAAAAAAATACAGTCATTCTTCGAAACACTTCAAGGCAAGAAAGCGGCTGTACTCGGCATTTCCTTCAAACCGAATACTGATGACATCCGGAATTCTCAGGCTGTCAGACTGATGGAAAGGCTGGCGGAGCTGGGATGTGATGTTCATGCATATGATCCTGAAGCTGTACTTCCAGAACATTTGCGGCAACATGTAACTCAGCATTCTCAAGCTTTTGATGCGATCGAAGAGAGTGACTTTTTATTTTTGGCGACAGAATGGTCTGAGTTTTTAGCGTTTGATTGGAAAAAGGCTGCAGATATCATGAAAGGGCGTCTTGTGATTGACGGACGCAACGTACTAAAAAAAGAACTGATCGAGGCTTGCGGCCTGATCTGTACGGGAGTTGGCCGTCCATGAAAATACTCGTCACAGGAGCAGCGGGCTTTATCGGCTCCCACCTCTGCGAAGAATTACTAAAAGATAAGAAACATAACGTTATCGGAATCGATGACTTTATCGGTCCTACTCCATTTTCCTTGAAATTAAAAAACCTTAAAAACCTGCTGCCGGAAAAGCGATTTACGTTCATAAAGGAAAATCTGCTGACAGCGGATCTTGCTCCCTTACTGGAAGGAGTGGACGTCATCTTTCATTTGGCGGCCATACCGGGTGTCCGCTCAAGCTGGGGCAATCATTTTCACCCATATGCCGCACATAATATCCAGGCGCTCCAAAGGCTCCTCGAGGCGTGCCGGGAACATTCTATTCAAACGTTCGTCTTTGCATCCACCTCTTCCGTCTATGGCGAAAAACAAGGAAAAGTCAGCGAAAACACGTCGCTTTCTCCTTTATCTCCGTACGGGGTAACAAAGCTTACGGGAGAAAAGCTTTGCCATGTGTATCAACAGAGCTTTGGCATTCCAATTGTGATTCTCCGTTTTTTTACCGTATACGGGCCAAGACAGCGGCCGGATATGGCTTTTCACCGGCTCATTAAGCAGCACCTTCAGCAAAAGCCGCTTACCATCTTCGGTGACGGGCAGCAGTCAAGAGATTTCACTTATATCGGCGACTGTGTCAAAGGCATCACCGCTGTTCTTGGGAAACCCCACCTTATTGGTGAAACATTAAATATCGGCGGCGCAGAGCGTGCCTCAGTCTTAAAGGTTGTCTCCCTCATTGAGGATATTTCCGGTAGAAAAGCAACACTGCACTTTTCGGACAAAATAGCAGGCGAACCGAGCAATACGTGGGCGGATATTTCAAAAGCAAAACAGCTCTTGCATTATAATCCCGCCACATCCTTAAAGGATGGCTTGACCAACGAAATCGCCTATTTATCGTCGCTGTATCAGGGGGAATAAAAATGAAGCTTGCCTTTATCTGTACAGAAAAGCTGCCGGCGCCCGCAGTACGCGGCGGCGCTATTCAAATGATGATTGACGGTGTCACGCCCTATTTCAGCAGCAGGTACGACCTGACCATTTTTTCAATAGAAGATCCAGCGCTTCCAAAAAGAGAAACAAAAGACGGCGTACATTATATCCATCTGCCAAAAGAACATTACCGCGAGGCGGTAGCCGAAGAGCTGCGAGCCTCTTCCTTTGACCTCATTCATGTGTTCAACAGGCCTTTAAATGTCTCTTTATATAAAAAAGCCTCACCAAACAGCAAGATCGTTCTGAGCCTGCATAACGAAATGTTTTCTGAAAAAAAGATGACCTTCGCGCAAGGAAAAGAAGTACTCGACAATGTCTCCATGATCACAACAGTGAGCGAATTTATTAAACAAACCGTCATTGAACGTTTCCCTGAAGCCGAGGACATCACAAAAGTTGTGTATTCCGGCGTTGATTTAAACTCTTATCCGCCCGTCTGGACGATGAAAGGCTCGGCTGTCAGAAAAACATACCGGAAAAAATACGGTATTGAAGATAAAAAAGTTATTTTATTCGCCGGCCGCTTAAGCCCGACAAAAGGGCCTCACCTTCTCATTCACAGCATGAGACGGATTTTGCAGCAGCACCCTGATGCTGTACTGGTCATAGCAGGCGGGAAGTGGTTCAGCGATGACAGCGAAAACCAATATGTCACCTATCTGCGCACGCTGGCGCTGCCATACAGAGACCACATAATCTTTACAAAATTCATTCCCGCAGACGACATCCCAAACCTTTTTCTGATGGCAGATGTATTTGTGTGCAGCTCTCAGTGGAACGAACCCCTCGCCCGTGTGAATTATGAAGCAATGGCGGCCGGCACGCCCTTAATTACCACAAACCGGGGCGGAAACGGTGAAGTCGTAAAACACGAAGTCACCGGCCTTGTCATCGATAGCTACAACAAACCTTCTTCATTTGCAAAAGCAATTGACAGAGCCTTTACAGATCAAGAATTAATGAACAAAATGACAAAAAACGCCCGAAAGCATGTAGAAGCTTTATTTACCTTTACCCATGCTGCCAAAAGGCTCAATACTGTTTACCAATCCGTTCTGACCCCGAAAAACAAACAATTTCCGCCGCCTTTTCTGACGCAAAATTTTGATTTATCATCTATCAATCAGCTTTTTGTGAAAGCAAAAACATAAAACCTACAGCTCGTGTTGCAAAACGGGCTGTTTTTTCGCTACAGAGAACTTAAAAAAAGGCATAAATGTGACTTTATGCCTTGCGCTTTACGGTTTGAGAAAACCATGGAGCTGGTTTAGATTCACTTGGAAGAATGATGATTTCCACTCTAGCTTCTTCAGCTAAGTCTGGTTCTTCATCTTCATCCTCTTCTTCATATGGGGGCGCTGAGCGTTTCGAATCACGCTCCTCCTCAGGCTCCAGAGTGGTTTCGAATTTTGTTTCTTCTTCATCATCGAAGATTTTGTGATCTGTTTCCTTTTCCTTCGTTTCTTTTTGATATTCTTTCGGTGCATTGATGTGAGGGAGCTCTCGAATGCTGCCCACATCTAAATGCTTCTCCTCTTCTTCCTTCTCAGCTGACATTGAGTCATGAGCCTGCCACCCCATCGGTCCAGGCGGTGTAAATACGAATTGGTCGAGATCCAGTTTAGAAATAGAGGCTTTTTGTCTCGATGACCTCATGTCAATTCGCCTCCCGATACGCTTTTATCTTTTTATACAGTTCCGGCAGTTTATCCAAAAACGAATCTTTAGATTCTTCAACAGAAATCATGTTTTGCAGCGCCCAGTTATACTTCTCATCTGACCATGTTTTCTTTTGCTTCAAATAATATTTGTGCCCGATTGCACAGAACAAATGCGGAAACGCGAGATCAATCCAAAGTACCTCGTACTGTTTTTCTGTGAGCGGATACACTGCGTCGTAGGCCGCAAGCAGTGCAACCATGAAATCAGTATCCCATACAGAAAGCTTAACCATCACTTTATTCAGCAGAATACGAAGGTCTCTTGACGGCAAATCGTAGGTAATCGAGTGAAGCTCCTTTAAAAAAGGCTCCCCTTCGATCTCTGTCAAACGTGCCAATGTAAAATCCTGAAAACAGAATCCGCCATGCTCGAGCGTCTCTTTTGTCCAGGTTTCGTATTCTGAGTCATCAAGCGCTCTGAGAGCTTCTTTTCCTCTTGCCAGCATTTTATCAGCATGTTTTAAGAAAGTTTGCGAAAATACGTCATCAGGATAGGATGCCGCGATCTGCATATTCCCTTCAAGTTCCTGCAGCTTCCATCGGTACAATTTATGCCATTTTCCCAGCCTGCTTCTCTTCTTGCTTTCATCTGTGCAAACATATCCTTTTGAGGCATGATGAAAATGGCCGGCAAATGACATGACTTTTTTCATTTGCTCTGCATCATAGTAAATCATTTCTTTTCCTGTCACTTTGTCATATAAGCTGTAAGAAACCTGATCCGTGCCCAAGCAGCTACCGCCATTTTTTGTTTGATGAATCGGCGCTATCGGCAGCCCTTTCTCTTGTAAATGGGCGTGTGCCTGAGTGATAAAAAGCATCCGCTCCGGTTTCATTTGCGCTTCTTTTAGCAGCTTTGGGCCATGATCAGTTTCGACTTCCCAGATTTTGCGCCCACTTTTGTTCGATTTCAGCGCCACATGGTCGATATGAAACGGATAATAACTGAGAATTTCGGACACAATCTGTTCTTCATGCTCTTTTTGGTACACTCTGTTCACCCCTTCTATCTGTTCTTTTCATAGACGCTGAGCAGATTTTCAGCCACCCTCTGCCAGCCAAAATTGCTTTCTGCCTCACGGCGGCTGTATTTCCCAAGCCGTTCCCGCTTTTCCGAGCTGCTCAGCAAATCATTGATACGTTCGGCATATTGTTTAGGATTTTCAAAGTCATGAATGATGTAGCCGTTTTTCCCTTCCTCTATGACCTCTGGATTGCCTCCCCGATTGCTTGTAATAATAGGAAGTCCCGCAGCCATCGCTTCATAATGCACCCTTGCTAAAGGCTCCTGCCATTGCGAAGAGCATACAAATACATCTGACATGGTATAAAGGCGCGGAATGTCCTTTGGCTTCACAAATTGAATAAATGTGACATGATCCTTTTGCATCGCACCAAGGGTATGAAGATGTTTGACATAGTTATTTAATTCATTATCTCCGAACCATTTTGACCCGATAAACACCATCATGACATCGGGGTGCTCCTCAATGATGTCCGGCAAAGCTTGCAATAATATGTGCGGGCCTTTGACTTTGCTAAGCCGGCCGACAAACAAGACGATTTTTTTGCCGTGAAGCCCCAGCTCGCTACGCATCTCTTCGCGAGCCCGCTGCCCTTCATTCGTCCAGCGAGGGTGGTACGTTTTTAAATCCACACCAGAATACACCGTTTTTGTTTTTGATCGTGCTGACGGAAAACGGCTTGTGATCGTCTGTCCGATATAATCGCTGACCGTAACAATCTGCGCTACGGAGTCGATGCAAATCTCGCCTTCCGCCTGGCTGATTTTATCGTAAGCGAACATTTCATTGTGAACGCTTAAAATAAAAACAGCATCCGGCGCCTGTTTCTTCAATTTCGGAACCCAGCTTGGGCGATTACAAACATGCACAAGATCAAAACGGCTCTTTTTCAGCTCTGCTCCAACGGCTTCTTCATAACGGTCTTCATCCAAATGCACATAATGGACACCGTCTACCTTCTCTCTATCAGCGAGATTCGGATCTTTAATAGAAAACACAGTCACCTCATGTTTTTTGGCAATTAAAGGGGCAACCGCTTCTAGGTAGATTTGAATGGCGCCTCCTCGAACCGATGGGACAGGAAGCTTCTCTGTGGCGATCAGTGCTATTTTCATACATAGCCTCCATTCCTGCATGATTTTTAACTAGTTAGAATCATGATACGGCTGAACAACCAACTTGTGCGGAATGGGACTGCCCTAAAAACAAAACGGGTAAACAACTAGATTCATCTATTAAATATAGTCAAATAACTCAATCATTTTTTCCTTTTGATTCATAAGGTAGGAGTAAAACAGGTAAGGATGTGTCCTTTAATGGCAGAAAACCATGAAGTCATTGAGGAGGGGAATTCATCAGAGCTTCCTTTATCAGCAGAAGATGCAAAAAAATTAACGGAGCTGGCTGAAAATGTGCTTCAAGGATGGGATGTGCAGGCTGAAAAAATAGACGTCATTCAGGGAAACCAGATGGCGCTTGTCTGGAAGGTCCACACAGACTCCGGCGCGGTTTGTCTAAAACGAATACACAGGCCAGAAAAGAAAGCGTTGTTTTCCATTTTCGCGCAGGACTATTTAGCAAAAAAAGGCATGAATGTTCCTGGCATACTCCCAAACAAAAAAGGCAGCCTATATTCCAAGCACGGCTCATTTCTATTTGTCGTATATGACTGGATCGAAGGAAGGCCGTTTGAGCTGACTGTAAAGCAGGACTTGGAGTTTATCATGAAAGGCCTTGCTGATTTTCATACAGCTTCCGTCGGATATCAGCCGCCAAATGGCGTTCCCGTATTTACCAAATTAGGTCGCTGGCCGAATCACTACACGAAACGATGCAAACAGATGGAAACGTGGAAGCTGATGGCGGAGGCGGAAAAAGAAGATCCTTTCTCACAGTTTTATCTTCAGGAGATAGATGGCTTTATTGAAGACGGGCTGCGCATCAAAGACCAGCTTTTGCAGTCGACCTATGTTCCATGGACTGAACAGCTGAAAAAAAGCCCTAACCTTTGCCACCAGGATTACGGAACCGGAAATACACTCTTAGGGGAAAATGAACAGATTTGGGTCATTGACTTAGATACCGTTTCATTTGATCTGCCTATTCGCGATTTGCGCAAAATGATTATTCCGCTTTTGGATACGACGGGCGTTTGGGATGAAGAAACATTTAATGTCATGCTGAACGCATACGAATCCAAAGCCCCATTAACTGAAGAACAAAAACAAGTCATGTTTATTGATATGCTGTTTCCTTACGAGCTTTACGATGTCATTCGCGAAAAATACGTCCGCAAGTCTGCTTTACCGAAGGAAGAATTAGAATCAGCTTTTGAATATGAACGCATTAAAGCAAACGCATTGCGGCAGCTTATTTAAGACCATCATTTCCCCCGCATATCGGGGGTTTGATCTTTATAAGATAAAGGGTAATTAAATACATGCGGAGGTTGCAAATATGAAAAAGATTGTCGGCGCTTTAGCCGTTTTTGTGATTACATATGCGCTGTTTTCAGCCGCAGGCTACCTGTTTCCTGTGGACCAAGAATGGTACAATTCATTGAAAAAACCGGACTGGACGCCAAGCGGAACTGCGATCGGCATCATTTGGGCCATCCTGTTTGCCCTGATCTCCCTTTCAGCAGCCATTGTATATGCTGCGTTTTCATTTAAAGGTGCGAAAAGCTTTTGGTTTACACTTTTGATAAATTACATGCTCAATCAAGCCTTCAGCTATTTCCAGTTTACGCAAAAAAATCTGCTGGCTGCATCGCTTGACTGCCTGCTTGTCGCCATCACAGCAATCGTATTACTGATCATTGCCAAAAAATACAGCAGAGCCGCAAGCTATCTTCTTTTGCCTTATTTTTTATGGAGTGCATTTGCGACGTTCTTATCCTTTACAATCAATTCAATGAATCTGTGAACAAAAAAAGCCGCTTATACAGCGGCTTTTTCACATCATCGGCTTGATGCCCCAAATGTCCTTCGCATATTCCCGGATCGTGCGGTCGCTGGAGAAATATCCAGAATGAGCAATGTTTACAATCGAACGCTCAGACCATTTCCTTCGCTCCCGATAATCAGCTTGAATTCGCTCCTGTGCATCTGCATATGAGCTGAAATCCTTCAGCACAAAATACTCATCATTATGCGGAAGCAGCGAGTCAAAGATCGATTCAAATTCATCTGCCTCTCCTTCAAAAAAACCATTGATCAACTGATCCGCTACCTGCCTGATTCTTCTGTCATGCTGATAATATTCCCTCGATCTATAGCCGCCGTTTTCCTGATACGATAGAACCTCATCCGCCTTTAAGCCGAACGTGTAAATACAATCAGGGCCCACCCGCTCAAGGATCTCGATATTTGCGCCGTCATGCGTGCCGATCGTCAAAGCCCCGTTCATCATAAACTTCATATTCCCTGTACCAGACGCTTCCTTGCTTGCGGTTGAAATTTGCTCACTTACGTCTGATGCCGGAAAAATTCGCTCAGCCATAGAAACTCTATAATTTTCTAAAAAAACAACTTTGATCAGCTGTTTGACTGCCGGATCATAATTGACTTTTTCTGCGACAGAATGGATCAGCTTAATGATTTTCTTGGCATAATAATAGCTTGGTGAAGCCTTTGCCCCGAAAATAAAGGTTTGCGGGTAGATTGAAAACCCGGCGTCCTCCTTGAGGCGGTTATACAAATACATAATGTGAAGAACATTCAGCAGCTGCCGTTTATATGCATGAAGCCGTTTCACCTGTACGTCGAATATGCTGTCAGGGTTCACAACCACCCCGGCCGTGCAAAAAATCAAATCGGCAAGCTCTTGTTTTTTCTTGCTTTTGTTGTTTTGAAACTGTTCAATAAATGCAGGATCAGTGGCGTACGGTTCTAAACGGATCAGTGATTCCGGCTGTTTGACCCATTCATCGCCGATCGCCTCTGTAATGATGGCAGACAAGCCTGGATTCGCTTTTAACAGCCAGCGCCTGTGGGCAATTCCATTCGTCTTATTGTTAAAACGATTCGGAAACAGCAAGTGAAAGTCGCGCATCTCCCTTTCCATTAATATATCGGAATGTATTTTTGCAACGCCATTTACACTGTAGCTGCCTACTATGGCCAGATGAGCCATTTTGACAACACCATGCGCTGTAATCGCCATGTCCTCTATCCTTTTCCAGTCTCCCGGATACTTTTCCCAAACTGCGCGGCAAAACCTCTCATTGATCTCTTCAATAATCATGTACATTCGCGGGAGCAGCGGCTTAAACAAATGAATCGGCCATTTCTCGAGCGCTTCTGACAATGTTGTATGATTTGTATAAGAAATCGTATGTACAGTGATATGCCAAGCTTCTTCCCAGCCCATGTTCTCTTCATCGAGCAAAATCCGCATCAGCTCAGGCACCGCAAGCGCAGGGTGAGTGTCATTAATATGAATGCTCACTTTTTTATGCAGGCCGGATAAAGATTTATGTGTTTTTCGGTAATTGTTCACAATGCTTTTTAAGCTTGCGCATACTAAAAAATACTGCTGCTTCAGCCGTAAAATTTTCCCCTCATCATGGGTGTCATCGGGATATAAGAATTCAGAAACCGCTTCTGTTTCCCGCTTATAAGACAAAATATTACCGCCGTGATAATGCGCATAGGGCTCAGCGTTCCAAAGCCTTAACGTGTTGACAGTGCCTGTTTCATAGCCGATAATCGGGATATCATAAGGAACAGCGGTAACAATTGTCGCTTGTTCGTGGCGAAAATGCAGGCGCCCGCTTTTTTCTGTCATATGGACTTCGCCCCAAAACGGCACGTCCACTGCTTGATCCGCATTCCTTACTTCCCATACGTTCCCGTTTTTCAGCCATTGCTCAGGCAGCTCCACCTGATGCCCGTCTACAATTTTTTGCTCAAACAAACCATGCTTATAGCGTATGCCCATGCCGTGCCCAGGCAGGTTCAACGAAGCAAGAGAATCTAAAAAGCAAGCGGCCAAGCGGCCAAGCCCGCCATTGCCGAGACCTGCATCGTTCTCTATCTGAAGGATTTCCTCTAAATTGATGCCGATTTCCTTTAAACCAGCTTCTACAACATCACGAACACCAAGATTCATTAAGTTTTGCTCAAGGAGCTGACCGAGCAGAAATTCGATTGATAAATAATATGTCTGCTTCCCGGAATTTGATCTGCTTTTTTCATTCGTCTCGATCCAATCAGCGCTGATATACTCTCTGACCATATTGCCCAACGTTTTATATTGATCCAGCTTGGCAGAATCTTTAAAGCTTTTTCCGCACGTCATTTCCAGACGCTTTAAAAATAAGTCTGCAAAGCGTTCTTTACTCGAGAACATCCCGTCCACTCCTTGTCACCTGCTCAAAAATACGCTGATACTCTTTAGCCGACTTCCCCCAGCTGTAATCTGCATTCATTGCGGTCTTCACGATGCTCTTCCATACATCCTGTTGGCGATAAAACAACAGCGCTCGTTCAATCGTAAATTTCAGATCATGCGCATTAAAGGCGGAAAACGTAAAGCCATTGCCCGTTCCCTCTTCCTCCTGATAGGCACGGACAGTGTCGTAAAGACCGCCCGTTTCCCTGACAATCGGAATGGCGCCATATTGAAGAGCAATGAGCTGCCCCAAACCGCACGGCTCAAATTTCGACGGCATCAAAAACATATCAGAGCCCGCATAAATTTGATGGGCTAGTGGCTCATCAAACCCGATATAAGCCCGGCACTTCTCATGAAAAGCAAATTCTGCATACCGGAAATAATCTTCAAATTCACGTTCTCCTGTGCCCAGCACAACCAGCTGTATGTCTTGCTCCTCAAGAAGTTCGTGCATAATTCTGCGGACAAGATCAAGCCCCTTTTGTTTAGTGAGCCTTGTCACCATACTGATCAGCGGAATATCGTTTTTCTCTGGAAGCCCCATCCGCCGCTGAAGCTTCGTTTTGTTTTCCAGCTTGCATGCAAGATCCCCTGAATCGTATTGCGCCTCTATATAAGGGTCGCTTTTCGGCTGATAGAACGTATCATCAATGCCATTTAATATGCCGGTTACATCATTTTCCCTATATTGCAAAACCTGCTCCAGCTGCTCACCATAATACGGCGTCAATATTTCATTTCTGTAAGTGGGACTCACAGTTGTCACATGATCAGCCGCAATGATGCCCGCCTTCATAAAATTAACAAATCCGTTGCATTCTAACCTTTCATAATGAAAATGATCCATCTCAAGACCCAGCAAGTCATGTGTGACATCAGGAGGGAATATGCCTTGAAACTGCAGGTTGTGGATCGTGAGCACGCTTTTCATCCGTTCATAAAAAGGATGTTTTCTGTACTCCTCTTTCAGCAAATAATTGACCATCGCTGTATGCCAATCGTGAGTATGAACAATATCGGCTTGAACATTCACAACTTTGGCAGCCTCCAGCACAGCTCTTGAAAAAAAGGCAAACCGCTCACCGTCATCATAATGCCCGTACAACGAATCCCTGTTGAAATAGTACTCATTGTCGATGAAGTAATAATTCACATCATTCTCTGCCATATGTTCAATTCCGCAATATTGCTGCCGCCAGCCGACAGCTACGGTACACTCAGCCTGTTTTTTCATACGCTTTTTCCACGGTTCAGGTATTTGGCTGTACTTCGGCAGCATCACAGCTACCTCATTGCCTAATCGCGCAAGCGCCTTTGGCAGAGCACCTGCTACATCGGCAAGACCTCCTGATTTCACAAATGGGGTGCATTCTGACACAGCAAATAATATCTTCAAGAATTCATCAGCTCTCCTTGCACCAAACCTTTTCTTAATACAAGCGGCTGCTCAGCTGTTCCTACAGCTTCCGTCGCCTTGCCGATTTTAACGTCCTTATCCGAAATGACCTGCTCAAGAAGACAATCCTCGCCAATCTGCGTTTTTTGCATAATAATACAGTTTTTCAGCTTCGTACCCTTTCCGACATGGACCGCCCTGAACAAAATGCAGTTTTCAACCTCTCCATCAAGCACACAGCCGTTTGCCACCAAAGAATTTTTGACAGTGCTGTGCTTTCCGTATTTCGTAGGCGGCTCATCCTTCACTTTTGTATAGATAGGCTGCTGCGGCAAAAACACCTGCTGCCAAAAACGAGGCTGAATGAGCTCCATACTGTGGGTATAATATTTTTCCACCGAATCAATGACAGCGGCATAACCTGAATATTCATAAGGGCAAATGGTCAGGGCGGAAGATTCCTTTTCAACAGCCTCCTGAATGGTTTTATAGCCTTTTTCGCTATGTCCGTAGATCAGATCCTTTAAAAGCGTTGTTGACATGATATAGATTTGCAGCGACTGGCCGTCCTGAAATACCTCGGTGACGTCGCAGCCAACCTCCTGATGGCGTTTCAGCACATATTGAAATTGAATGTTGCATACGGTATGGCTGTTGGAGATTACAGCATATTGCTGAGTGCTTCTGTGGAAGTAATCTAGATGGTCCGAAAACTGGCGAAAGGAACCGAATTCATCGTATTCGTGATGAAGATGGGGAGACGGGAAAAAAAAGAGGCCGTCCTTTTTCCGGTGCAAATCCCATTCCTTACCCGCCCCAAGGTGATCCATGAGCGAACGGTAACGATACTTCGGAAAAATTGCAACACTCCTAATATCCGCATTCACCATGTTGGAAAGCATAAAATCAATCAGTCGGTACCTGCCGGCAAAAGGGATCGCCCCGAGCGACCGCTGTGCTGTTAAATCCTGAAGAGAATGCTTATATGTGGTTTCATCTATAACACCTAACATTTGATTATTGAACACTGACTCTGCCCCCTCTTCAGTAATTAAATCAATTCTTTTTCTACAAATTCCTCTGAAACGAGCAGCACCTCTTCAATGTCTTTTTCGGAGCGAATCACTGCGCCATCCGGCAGCACCATCCCATTAGGAACGATGGCATTTTCAATGACTACATGCTCCCCAATCGTCACATCCGGCATTATGACGGATGATGTAACAGTCGTATGCTTACCAACAGTCACACCTTGAAAAAGAACGGAGTGAGACACATTTCCATATACAACACAACCTTCGTTCACAAGCGAATCTTGAACCTGCGCATCAGATGAAATAAATTGCGGAGGCTGATTTGGATTGACGGAGTAAATTTTCCATTTGCGTTCAAACAGCTTCAGCTCCGAGTCCTCTTTTAACAAATCCATATTGGCTTCCCACAAGCTCTGCACCGTTCCGACATCCTTCCAATATCCCTTGAACGGATAAGCAGAAAGCTTCTTTTTCTCTTCCAAAAGCAGTGGAATAATGTCTTTGCCGAAGTCGTGGCTAGAATAAGGGTTTTGATCGTCCATCTCAAGATACTGTTTTAAAAGCGGCCAATTGAATATATAAATTCCCATTGAGGCAAGATTGCTCTTAGGGAATTTGGGCTTTTCATCAAAATGTGTGATCGTCCCATCTGGATTGGCCTTCATGATGCCGAACCGGCTTGCTTCCTCCCAGCCCACTTCGATGACAGAGATGGTCACATCTGCTTTCTTTTCAATGTGATAATCAAGCATTTTGCCGTAGTCCATTTTGTATATGTGATCTCCTGATAAAATCAGTACATACTCAGGATCATACTGATTCAAATAATTGAGATTTTCATAAATGGCGCTTGCCGTCCCTTTATACCATTTGACTTCTGATGACTCGGCATAAGGGGGTAAAACCGTCACGCCGCCATTATATCTATCCAGGTCCCATGCACTGCCGATCCCAATATAGGAATTCAGCTCAAGCGGCTGATATTGCGTTAAAATCCCGACTGTGTCTATGCCTGAATTAGAACAGTTGCTTAGGGTAAAATCAATAATCCTGTATTTTCCCCCGAAAGATACAGCCGGTTTGGCCATATTTTTTGTTAATCCGCTGAGACGGCTGCCCTTCCCGCCGGCAAGGAGCATGGCTACACATTGTTTTTTCATCTTTTTATCTCTCCTCTTTTTTTAACCGCCCGTAAAATCGAGATGCCGTAAGGGGGGATGGTCATCGTGATATAACACGGTTTATGATGAAGTGCTCCCTTTTTGGCCGATAATGGCTTTTTGTTGATTTGCCCTGAGCCTCCATATGTTTCACTGTCACTGTTAAGCACTTCAATGTATTGAGTAAAAAAAGGAACTCCAACATCATATTGATGATAGACCACGGGTGTAAAATTACAAATGATGACAAGCGCCTCACCGTGCTTTTTGCCATAACGAATAAAAGAAAAGATTGATTGTTCGTCATTATGGACATCAATCCATTCAAACGATTGTGCACGATGGTCATGCTCATAAAGGATTTTGCTTTTTTGGTAAAAGCGGAGAAGATCTTGCGTAAAAACGCTGGCTTTCTGATGCATGGGGAAGGAGTCCAAAAACCAATCAAGCTGTTCTGTATCTTTCCATTCATCAAATTGGGCAAACTCTGATCCCATAAAGATCAATTTCTTTCCGGGATGCACTGTCATATAGCCCAGCAAAAGCCGATACTGGGCAAATTTCTGCCAGTAGTCGCCAGGCATTTTATTGAGAAGTGATTTTTTTCCGTATACGACTTCATCATGAGAAAACGGCAATACAAAATGTTCACTAAACGCATATAGTAATGAAAAAGAGATAAGCTGATGACAATGCCGCCTTTCTTCGGGCGGCGTCTCCATGTATTTCAGTACGTCATTCATCCATCCCATATTCCATTTATAATGAAAACCAAGCCCCCCTTCCTCAACGGCACCTGTCACTTGAGGCCATTCTGTAGAATCTTCTGCAATCATCATCACATGGGGATATGTCTCTCTCATGGTTTGATTGAGTTTTTTTAAAAAATCAACAGCATATGGATTCGTGTGGCGTTCATCCTGATTTGGCCAATACAGGATATTAGCCACTGCATCAACCCTAAATCCATCTATATGATAGAATTCCGCCCAGTACAACGCATTCGAAATTAAAAAACTATGAACTTCCGGTTTTCCCAGGTCAAAGTTTGCCGTGCCCCATAACCAGTTCTCCCGATCACGTTCTTCTTTGTATTCATAAAGCGGTTCTCCATCAAACATATAAAGGCCATGTGCATCTTTACAAAAATGTCCGGGGACCCAATCCAAAATGACTCCGATATTTTGTTGATGACATTCATCAACAAACTTCATCAGATCATGCGGCGTGCCAAACCTGCTTGTCGGGCTGTAATACCCCGTTCCTTGGTACCCCCATGAACGATCATATGGATGCTCATACACCGGAAGCAGTTCAATATGGGTAAACCCATGCTCCTTGATATAAGGGATAAGCGTCTGACTTATTTCTTTATAGGAATAATGCCTGCCATCAGAATGTTTCTTCCAAGACCCAAGATGCAGTTCATAAATGAAAACAGGTTTTTCATACAGCGTCTTAGCCTTCTGTTTATTTTGCCATTTTTGATCTTGCCAGCTGTACCCTTCCAAATTGTAAGTAAGTGACGCTGTGTTTGGTCTGACTTCTGAATAAATAGCGTATGGATCTGCCTTCAGCCTGATCTCACCGTTATTCGTCACGATTTCATATTTATATCGTTCCTTTTCTCCTATACCTGGAATAAATAACGTCCAAATACCATTATCATTCACTCTGTGCATCACATGCTCTTCTCCAGACCAGCTGTTAAAATCTCCAGCCACTCGTACTTCCGACGCATGAGGCGCCCACACACAGAATTCATATCCGCTTTTGCCATTCAGCTCGCGGTAATGCGAGCCAAACAGCTGATAGCTTTTAAACAGACTGCCTTCGTGAAAAAGATAAACATCATGTGCTGTCGGGCTGGCAGCGGCCATGTAATCATCCTTTCTGACATCATAGTTTTCATTTATAGTATTTATTCGAAGAAATAAAAAAAAGCCCTTTGCTGAAAGCGCTTATACTTATAGACAATTAACTTCATTTTCTGAAGAAAAACGAAATATATGGAGATTTTTGTAGTCTGTTTTTAAAATAAAGAACAAAATCTAAGACATATCATGATTTATAAAAACAAAAAAACCTTGCAGGATATGCAAGGCTTCTGGATGACCCGTACGGGATTCGAACCCGTGTTACCGCCGTGAAAGGGCGGTGTCTTAACCGCTTGACCAACGGGCCGATAATTATGATATCTGTAATCATATGGCGGAGAAGGAGGGATTTGAACCCTCGCGCCGCTTACACGACCTACACCCTTAGCAGGGGCGCCTCTTCAGCCACTTGAGTACTTCTCCATTTGGCTCCACAGGCAGGATTCGAACCTGCGACCGATCGGTTAACAGCCGATAGCTCTACCACTGAGCTACTGTGGAATACAAAAGTCATGGTGGGCCTGAATGGACTCGAACCATCGACCTCACGCTTATCAGGCGTGCGCTCTAACCAGCTGAGCTACAGGCCCATGACGATATAGAAATGGAGCGGGTGATGGGAATCGAACCCACGACATCAGCTTGGAAGGCTGAGGTTTTACCACTAAACTACACCCGCAATTTTTATTTGGGGCGATTGATGGGAATCGAACCCACGAATGCCAGAGCCACAATCTGGTGCGTTAACCACTTCGCCACAACCGCCAAAATATATTGATAAATGGTGGCTCGGGACGGAATCGAACCGCCGACACACGGATTTTCAGTCCGTTGCTCTACCAACTGAGCTACCGAGCCTAAGTAATTAAATGGCGGTCCGGACGGGACTCGAACCCGCGACCTCCTGCGTGACAGGCAGGCATTCTAACCAACTGAACTACCGGACCATTTTAAAATTTGGTTGCGGGGGCAGGATTTGAACCTGCGACCTTCGGGTTATGAGCCCGACGAGCTACCGAACTGCTCCACCCCGCGATGATTAGGAATATGTATGGCGGAGGAAGAGGGATTCGAACCCCCGCGGGCTTTGACACCCCTGTCGGTTTTCAAGACCGATCCCTTCAGCCAGACTTGGGTATTCCTCCGTATAGTGGTGGACCTTGTAGGACTCGAACCTACGACCGGACGGTTATGAGCCGTCTGCTCTAACCAACTGAGCTAAAGGTCCATTGGTAGCGGCGGAGGGGATCGAACCCCCGACCTCACGGGTATGAACCGTACGCTCTAGCCAGCTGAGCTACACCGCCAAATATTTTTAGAAATCAAGTGGAGCCTAGCGGGATCGAACCGCTGACCTCCTGCGTGCAAAGCAGGCGCTCTCCCAGCTGAGCTAAGGCCCCAAGAATGGTCGGGAAGACAGGATTCGAACCTGCGACCCCATGGTCCCAAACCATGTGCTCTACCAAGCTGAGCTACTTCCCGATTTCATATAGATCATGGCGCGCCCGAGAGGAGTCGAACCCCTAACCTTTTGATCCGTAGTCAAACGCTCTATCCAATTGAGCTACGGGCGCAAAACTTAATGCCGAGGGCCGGACTTGAACCGGCACGGTAGTCACCTACCGCAGGATTTTAAGTCCTGTGTGTCTGCCAATTCCACCACCCCGGCGTGGATGGTATAGTTGGAGCGGAAGACGGGATTCGAACCCGCGACCCCCACCTTGGCAAGGTGGTGTTCTACCACTGAACTACTTCCGCAGAAATGGTGCGGATGAAGGGACTTGAACCCCCACGTCTGTAAAGACACTAGAGCCTGATTCTAGCGCGTCTGCCAATTCCGCCACATCCGCAACATGTAAATGGTGAGCCATGAAGGACTCGAACCTTCGACCCTCTGATTAAAAGTCAGATGCTCTACCAACTGAGCTAATGGCTCTTCTTACAAGAGACTTGAATATTATATCATATAAAAGTGGTGCCGGCAAGAGGACTTGAACCCCCAACCTACTGATTACAAGTCAGTTGCTCTACCAATTGAGCTACACCGGCATATATGTAAAACCGATATGTATAATGAAAAATGGTGGAGGATGACGGGCTCGAACCGCCGACCCTCTGCTTGTAAGGCAGATGCTCTCCCAGCTGAGCTAATCCTCCATACTTGCACTAACGTGCAATTGCTTGGCGGCGTCCTACTCTCACAGGGGGAAACCCCCGACTACCATCGGCGCTGAAGAGCTTAACTTCCGTGTTCGGTATGGGAACGGGTGTGACCTCTTCGCTATCGCCACCAAACAAATTGAGAGTATTCTCTCAAAACTAGATAACAGGTGTGACATCATTCAAAAATATGGTTAAGCCCTCGATCGATTAGTATCTGTCAGCTCCATGTGTCGCCACACTTCCACCTCAGACCTATCAACCTGATCATCTTTCAGGGATCTTACTTCCTTGCGGAATGGGAAATCTCATCTTGAGGGGGGCTTCATGCTTAGATGCTTTCAGCACTTATCCCGTCCGCACATAGCTACCCAGCGATGCCCTTGGCAGAACAACTGGTACACCAGCGGTGCGTCCATCCCGGTCCTCTCGTACTAAGGACAGCTCCTCTCAAATTTCCTGCGCCCGCGACGGATAGGGACCGAACTGTCTCACGACGTTCTGAACCCAGCTCGCGTACCGCTTTAATGGGCGAACAGCCCAACCCTTGGGACCGACTACAGCCCCAGGATGCGATGAGCCGACATCGAGGTGCCAAACCTCCCCGTCGATGTGGACTCTTGGGGGAGATAAGCCTGTTATCCCCGGGGTAGCTTTTATCCGTTGAGCGATGGCCCTTCCATGCGGAACCACCGGATCACTAAGCCCGACTTTCGTCCCTGCTCGACTTGTAGGTCTCGCAGTCAAGCTCCCTTGTGCCTTTACACTCTGCGAATGATTTCCAACCATTCTGAGGGAACCTTTGGGCGCCTCCGTTACCTTTTAGGAGGCGACCGCCCCAGTCAAACTGCCCACCTGACACTGTCTCCCCGCCCGATAAGGGCGGCGGGTTAGAAGGTCAATACAGCCAGGGTAGTATCCCACCGATGCCTCCACCGAAGCTGGCGCTCCGGTTTCCAAGGCTCCTACCTATCCTGTACAAGCTGTACCAACATTCAATATCAGGCTGCAGTAAAGCTCCACGGGGTCTTTCCGTCCTGTCGCGGGTAACCTGCATCTTCACAGGTACTATAATTTCACCGAGTCTCTCGTTGAGACAGTGCCCAGATCGTTGCGCCTTTCGTGCGGGTCGGAACTTACCCGACAAGGAATTTCGCTACCTTAGGACCGTTATAGTTACGGCCGCCGTTTACTGGGGCTTCAATTCGCACCTTCGCTTACGCTAAGCGCTCCTCTTAACCTTCCAGCACCGGGCAGGCGTCAGCCCCTATACTTCGCCTTACGGCTTCGCAGAGACCTGTGTTTTTGCTAAACAGTCGCCTGGGCCTATTCACTGCGGCTCTCTCGGGCTTGCACCCTAACAGAGCACCCCTTCTCCCGAAGTTACGGGGTCATTTTGCCGAGTTCCTTAACGAGAGTTCTCTCGATCACCTTAGGATTCTCTCCTCGCCTACCTGTGTCGGTTTGCGGTACGGGCACCTCTCACCTCGCTAGAGGCTTTTCTTGGCAGTGTGGAATCAGGAACTTCGCTACTATATTTCGCTCGCCATCACAGCTCAGCCTTATGGGAAACGGATTTGCCTATTTCCCAGCCTAACTGCTTGGACGCGGATATCCAATACCGCGCTTACCCTATCCTCCTGCGTCCCCCCATTGCTCAAATGGTGAGGAGGTGGTACAGGAATATCAACCTGTTGTCCATCGCCTACGCCTTTCGGCCTCGGCTTAGGTCCCGACTAACCCTGAGCGGACGAGCCTTCCTCAGGAAACCTTAGGCATTCGGTGGAGGGGATTCTCACCCCTCTTTCGCTACTCATACCGGCATTCTCACTTCTAAGCGCTCCACCAGTCCTTCCGGTCTGGCTTCACAGCCCTTAGAACGCTCTCCTACCACTGTTCGAAGAACAGTCCGCAGCTTCGGTGATACGTTTAGCCCCGGTACATTTTCGGCGCAGAGTCACTCGACCAGTGAGCTATTACGCACTCTTTAAATGGTGGCTGCTTCTAAGCCAACATCCTGGTTGTCTAAGCAACTCCACATCCTTTTCCACTTAACGTATACTTTGGGACCTTAGCTGGCGGTCTGGGCTGTTTCCCTTTCGACTACGGATCTTATCACTCGCAGTCTGACTCCCAAGGATAAGTCATTGGCATTCGGAGTTTGACTGAATTCGGTAACCCGGTAGGGGCCCCTAGTCCAATCAGTGCTCTACCTCCAAGACTCTTACCTTGAGGCTAGCCCTAAAGCTATTTCGGAGAGAACCAGCTATCTCCAGGTTCGATTGGCATTTCACCCCTACCCACACCTCATCCCCGCACTTTTCAACGTGCGTGGGTTCGGGCCTCCATTCAGTGTTACCTGAACTTCACCCTGGACATGGGTAGATCACCTGGTTTCGGGTCTACGACCACGTACTCATGCGCCCTATTCAGACTCGCTTTCGCTGCGGCTCCGCATCTTCTGCTTAACCTTGCACGGGATCGTAACTCGCCGGTTCATTCTACAAAAGGCACGCCATCACCCGTTAACGGGCTCTGACTACTTGTAGGCACACGGTTTCAGGATCTCTTTCACTCCCCTTCCGGGGTGCTTTTCACCTTTCCCTCACGGTACTGGTTCACTATCGGTCACTAGGGAGTATTTAGCCTTGGGAGATGGTCCTCCCGGATTCCGACGGAATTTCACGTGTTCCGCCGTACTCAGGATCCACTCAGGAGAGAACGAAGTTTTGACTACAGGGCTGTTACCTCCTATGGCGGGCCTTTCCAGACCTCTTCATCTACCTCGTTCCTTTGTAACTCCGTACAGAGTGTCCTACAACCCCAAGAGGCAAGCCTCTTGGTTTGGGCTAATCCCGTTTCGCTCGCCGCTACTCAGGGAATCGCATTTGCTTTCTCTTCCTCCGGGTACTTAGATGTTTCAGTTCCCCGGGTCTGCCTTCTCATATCCTATGAATTCAGATATGGATACCACTCCATTACGAGTGGTGGGTTTCCCCATTCGGAAATCTCCGGATCAAAGCTTGCTTACAGCTCCCCGAAGCATATCGGTGTTCGTCCCGTCCTTCATCGGCTCCTAGTGCCAAGGCATCCACCGTGCGCCCTTTCTAACTTAACCGTTAAAAAGAATCACTATGTGATATCTTGTATTACTAATTGAATGTGATGTCTACTGTTATCTAGTTTTCAAAGAACACGTTTCGAAGGAATGATCCTTCAAAACTAAACAAGACAGGGAACGTTCTGTTTATAAGACCCAAGGTCTTATATTCCGTATAATATCCTTAGAAAGGAGGTGATCCAGCCGCACCTTCCGATACGGCTACCTTGTTACGACTTCACCCCAATCATCTGTCCCACCTTCGGCGGCTGGCTCCTAAAAGGTTACCTCACCGACTTCGGGTGTTACAAACTCTCGTGGTGTGACGGGCGGTGTGTACAAGGCCCGGGAACGTATTCACCGCGGCATGCTGATCCGCGATTACTAGCGATTCCAGCTTCACGCAGTCGAGTTGCAGACTGCGATCCGAACTGAGAACAGATTTGTGGGATTGGCTTAACCTCGCGGTTTCGCTGCCCTTTGTTCTGTCCATTGTAGCACGTGTGTAGCCCAGGTCATAAGGGGCATGATGATTTGACGTCATCCCCACCTTCCTCCGGTTTGTCACCGGCAGTCACCTTAGAGTGCCCAACTGAATGCTGGCAACTAAGATCAAGGGTTGCGCTCGTTGCGGGACTTAACCCAACATCTCACGACACGAGCTGACGACAACCATGCACCACCTGTCACTCTGCCCCCGAAGGGGACGTCCTATCTCTAGGATTGTCAGAGGATGTCAAGACCTGGTAAGGTTCTTCGCGTTGCTTCGAATTAAACCACATGCTCCACCGCTTGTGCGGGCCCCCGTCAATTCCTTTGAGTTTCAGTCTTGCGACCGTACTCCCCAGGCGGAGTGCTTAATGCGTTAGCTGCAGCACTAAGGGGCGGAAACCCCCTAACACTTAGCACTCATCGTTTACGGCGTGGACTACCAGGGTATCTAATCCTGTTCGCTCCCCACGCTTTCGCTCCTCAGCGTCAGTTACAGACCAGAGAGTCGCCTTCGCCACTGGTGTTCCTCCACATCTCTACGCATTTCACCGCTACACGTGGAATTCCACTCTCCTCTTCTGCACTCAAGTTCCCCAGTTTCCAATGACCCTCCCCGGTTGAGCCGGGGGCTTTCACATCAGACTTAAGAAACCGCCTGCGAGCCCTTTACGCCCAATAATTCCGGACAACGCTTGCCACCTACGTATTACCGCGGCTGCTGGCACGTAGTTAGCCGTGGCTTTCTGGTTAGGTACCGTCAAGGTACCGCCCTATTCGAACGGTACTTGTTCTTCCCTAACAACAGAGCTTTACGATCCGAAAACCTTCATCACTCACGCGGCGTTGCTCCGTCAGACTTTCGTCCATTGCGGAAGATTCCCTACTGCTGCCTCCCGTAGGAGTCTGGGCCGTGTCTCAGTCCCAGTGTGGCCGATCACCCTCTCAGGTCGGCTACGCATCGTTGCCTTGGTGAGCCGTTACCTCACCAACTAGCTAATGCGCCGCGGGTCCATCTGTAAGTGGTAGCCGAAGCCACCTTTTATGTTTGAACCATGCGGTTCAAACAACCATCCGGTATTAGCCCCGGTTTCCCGGAGTTATCCCAGTCTTACAGGCAGGTTACCCACGTGTTACTCACCCGTCCGCCGCTAACATCAGGGAGCAAGCTCCCATCTGTCCGCTCGACTTGCATGTATTAGGCACGCCGCCAGCGTTCGTCCTGAGCCAGGATCAAACTCTCCGATAAATGGATCACAGGTTAAGTTCACCGCATCCTGCGGCGACACCTGTGTGACCTGCGTCGTGCAGGCCCTAGTTTGACTGACTACGCACATCGCTGTGCGATTTTTAAAAACTGAATTAACAGGTACGTTTTGTCTTGTTTAGTTTTCAAAGATCATTTCGTTACTTCTCAATGAAGCAGCTTTACTAATATAACATTCAGCTTCTTTTTTGTCAACAACTTTTTTTTCAAGTTGTTTTGAAGCATCTAGTTTGTGTCCGCTGTGCATCAGCGACGTTTAATAATATAACACCTGTATTTATTTATTGCAATAGTTTTTTTAAAAAAATCTATAAAACAAATAAACTATAATCCTCGCCATGATTTCTAAAGCGTGTGTATCATATAAGTTTCTTAAAAGAACATATACATCAGTCATGTGATCTTGTTGTTTTTTTCGTTTTCTTGTATAGTAGAAACGAACTAAATACTGATGACCACAAGGGGAGCATTAAAGCTGAGAGTGAGCGGTTTCGTTCTGACCCTTTGAACCTGTTAGTTAACGCTGGCGTAGGGATGTGGCAAAGTCAAATGAATTGCAGATCGTAAAGCAGTGCGTGGAACTTTTCTCATCCTTCCGCGTGCTGCTTTTTTGTTGTCCTTTTGGTTGTCTGTCAATGGAAGGAGATAGATATGAATCAATCTAAGCAACTGGTTCGCCTTATTGAAATTGCCATTATGACAGCGGCAGCCGTTATTTTAGACATTGTCTCAGGAATGTTTCTTAGCATGCCTCAAGGAGGCTCGGTCTCCATCATGATGATTCCGATCTTTTTAATTTCGTTTCGCTGGGGTGTCAAAGCAGGTCTTACTACAGGTTTGTTGACAGGTCTAGTACAAATAGCAATCGGAAACTTGTTTGCTCAACATCCTGTACAGCTATTGTTAGATTACATTGTCGCTTTCGCAGCAATCGGCATAAGCGGCTGTTTCGCTTCTTCTGTCCGTAATGCTGCTGTATCAAAAACAAAAGGGAAATTGATTGTTTCAGTGGTAAGCGCAGTTTTTATCGGCAGTTTGCTGCGCTATGCCGCGCATGTCATTTCAGGAGCTGTGTTTTTCGGCAGCTTTGCTCCAAAAGGAACGCCGGTATGGATTTATTCTTTAACTTATAATGCGACTTACATGGTTCCTTCATTCATTATTTGTGCAATTGTCCTATGTTTATTATTTATGACAGCACCCCGTTTGCTTAAAAGTGACAAAGCGTAAAAGTAACAATCCCCCAGCGAATTCCGCTGGGGGATTGTTCGTTATCTGTTAAGAAGTGTTTTTAAAGCTGAAAGATCCGGCCAGCCAAGACCTACTTCTTTCAGCCTTACTCCGGCAATTTCAAAGTTGTCCTCCGCTACTCTTTCAGGTGAATAGGCCTGATAAAATATAATTGAGGGATTCTGCTCAATAACCCAAACAAACATACTTGAAAATCCATGTTGAAGCAAAAACTCCGCTCCTTTTGCTAAGAGCGCCCTGCCTGCACCTTGCCGCTGGCGCTCTTCCAGAAGATAAATAGCGTATAACTCGCCGTCATAGCCTTCTTGTTCAGAGCGAATAGGTCCAAATGAAGCAAAGCCGAATACTGAATCCATTTCGTCCTGAGCAACAAATACTCCCTTTAACGAGCGACTTTTCCATTTGTCTTCAAATTCCTTATAGTTCAGGCTGTTTAAATAATCAATCGGGATAGTTTCGTGGTATGTTGTCCTCCAGCTGTCTACATGCACTTTTGCAATGTCCTTTATATCCTCTAACTTCGCTTCACGTACAGTTACCATACGGTTCTGCCCTTTCCTTACTCTGATTTTTGGATCGTTTTGGCTTCTTTGATTTCATTTGTTAATTCATTAATGCTTTGTTTTACGTTTCCTTTTCCTGAAAAGTTCTCAAGCATTTCTTTTACATCAATTCCTGAGGATGCTTTTAAACTTTCTTGCAAACTTGACATTAAGTTCGTCGCATAGCTGGTTACTTTGTTTGCTCCGCTTGATTCACCGCTTCCTCCTGTATCGACAACGGTGATTTTATCAATATTTGAAAGAGGTGCCGCTGCTTGTTTCGCGTATTCCGGAAGCATTTTGACAATCATATCGAAAATCGCCGCCTGCCCGTACTGTTCAAAGGCGGCCGCAATTTTCTCTTTTGCTTCCGCTTCTGCAAGACCTTTCAGGCGGATAACCTCTGCTTCTGTCTCTCCTTTCGCTTTTTCCGCTTCTGCTTTTGCTAGCCCGTCAATTCTTACTTTTTCCGCCTCAGCCTTTGCCATTGCTTCAATACTGTACTTCTTGGCATCGGCTTCCGCGAGCTGTTTGGCTTTCTCAGCTGCTGCGGACTGCTCAACAGAATAACGGTCTGCATCGGCTTTTTTCTTTACCTCTGAGTCGTATTGACGTTCACGGCGAAGAATTTCTTTTTCTTCTAGCTCTATTTGTTTTTGGCGTTCGATAATTTTAACCTGCATTTCCTGCTCTGTGACTTGCTGGCGCGCTCGGGCAGTCTCTAAATCATATGCTTGGTCGGCATTCGCTTTTGCCGTATCTTGTTCTCTGCGGAATTCAGCCATTTTGAGCTGATTGAGTTTTTCAGCTTCAGCGATTTCCGTCGCCCGTTCAAGTTCTGATTTTTTTGCGTCTTTATCGGCTTCTGCCCGCTTAATTCGGGTTTCTTTATCAGCCTCTGCTGTTGCGATATCAGCATCGCGTTTTACTTGGGCAATTCTCGGTTTCCCTAATGATTCAAGATAACCGTTTTTATCACGAACATCTTTAATGGTAAACGAGACGATTACAAGCCCCATTTTCGCGAGATCCTGTGAAGCGACACGCTGCACCTCTTGAGAGAATTTTTCTCTGTTTTTATAGATTTCTTCTACTGTCATTGAGCCGAGAATGGAACGAAGGTGGCCTTCTAAAACCTCCCGCGCTTCCTGCTCACGGTCGTCTTTTGATTTCCCTAAAAATTGTTCGGCCGCTGTAGCGATTTCTCCTATAGAACCGCCGATTTTAATAATCGCAGTTCCATCGGCCATTACTGGCACTCCTTGTTCTGTATAGACTTCAGGTGTCGAAACATCGAGTTTGCTTGATAATAAGCTTAGCGGCTCTGCCTGCTGGAAGACGGGAAGGACAAAGGTTCCTCCGCCGCGGACGATTTTAATACGGTTGCCGCCTTCATCGACATGAACATTTTTATTGCCCAGATAGCTCCCTGTTACAATTAACGCTTCATCAGGCCCTGCTGTACGATACTTCGTAATAAACACAGCTATTAGTGCAATTAATAAAAAGAATACAACTCCGATGATCATTATAATCGGCATTGTCATATCAAATTCCTCCTTGTATGTTAAATGGGTTCATGCGGAGTAACCGAAAGAACTCCGTTGTTAATATCTACGACTAACACCGTTGTCCCGTAACTGATCTGCTGATTATCAAAACTGACCGCTGACTTTGAAATGGTCCCGCCTATCCCTTCTATGACCACTTCACCAAACCCGTCAACCGGCACAGCTGTAATCACTTTACCGAGTCTTCCTCTGAGATCATCTTCTCTATATGCCAATGATTCTTCTGCAGATGATAATGGTACCAGTACAAAGATGTGAAGCAATACCACCAGCATGATTGAAAGGATGCAAGATAAAAGCGCAATCAGCAAGCTCGACAGAGGCAATACGAGTTCACCTATATATCCGCCCGCTGAAAAACATGTGAAAAATGAGAGCACTAATGTCGGATTAAGAAACGGAATGCCTTCTGGCAGCCCTGCAAATACATCTCCGAAAAACAGGAATAACAGCGTAAGGCTGCCCGCAATAATAAGCGTATAAAGATACATTGTTTGTATAGGTACTCCAAATAACTCCAATTTCCTCATCCTTTCTTCATCAATGCATTGATGAACGGCTGCCGTTACCATTTATACGAGACACCCCGGGAAAAGTTTCAAAATTTTAAGACAAATAATCCGTTTGAAGTGCTTTATAAATGATAATTGCTTATATATATGGTAATGTCATTTTAGGAGGAGATATGATGAGTATCTTTAATGAAGCCAGATTAGAAACGTGGAACGAATTGAAAGGACTTTCTGACGAAAAGCTGAACCAAAAGCCTTCTGCTGAAGAATGGAGCATACGGGAAGTTCTTGACCATTTGAAAAAAATCGATATGACCGCACAAAAAATGTTGAAGGAACGTGTAAAGGACGCTCCGATTAAAGAAATTGAAGAAAAACCGCTTGAGGTAGCACAGGACAGAAATAATAAACGGAAAGCCCCGAGTCATCTTGAGCCTGCGCATGATTTTATTTCAGGCAGCCAAATGAAACGTGAGCTTGATGTGGTAAGAGAGCAGCTGACTGCTGCGATTGCCTCTCTGAAAGAAGAAGATTTTGAAAGAGTGCTTCCGCATCCCGTGTTTCAAGAGCTGACTGTCAGACAGTGGATCGATTTTATCGGCCATCATGAAAAACGGCACCTCAGCCAAATGAAAGAAATTAAAGAAAAGATAGAAAGGGCCTGATTTAATCAGACCCTTTCTGCTTTTCGTTTGACTTTTCGCTGATAGGAATGAACTTCTATTTCATCACCTGTGTAAACAGCACCAGGTCTCTCCACAATACAGACAATCCCTCTAATGCCCAGTGCGTGGCGGACGAAAGCCGGCGCCAGCTTCGGTTGGTCCGGATAATAAGACTGAATGACTTCTCCCGGCTGGATACACGGATCATTTTCGCCCTCACACAGCAGAGCCGCTCCGCTCGGAAAAATAATCCGGCTTCCTTCTTTTAATGAAGTAAGATCTGGCATACCGCTGACTGCCACATTCGCCCCGAGCCATTCCGGCAAAATTCTCGGCACTCCCATTTTTAAAGCGATTTCGTTGCATTCCTCTATTGAAACAATTGAAATTTGTCTGCGGTTGAAAATTTCAGTCCCTCTTGAAAACATTGGTTCTCTGGCTCCCGCTTTTTTGGTCAGGCCAAAATGCAAGTCGCCGGGGATGCCGCCATAATCAAAATCAAGCTTGTCCATTTGCTTTGTTACGAAGCTTTTTGTATCTGCGATATATAAGCCTTCCGCTTTTGCAGTCATACGCTTCCACATCAGCTGGCACCTTCCTTCTTATCTAAAATTTCCACCTATGCTTCATTATCCCAAAAAATCCCGCTCTGTAAAGGAGCGGGATTTTGATTATACCGTTTTAGGCGTAAGGTTAAAGCAGCGCTTGTAGATCCAGTTGTATGCTTTTTCATTTAAATCTCTAGGGTTTCCGAAGGTTTGCGGATCTTTCATTGCTTCTTTAGACAAGCGTTCGATCATATCAGGTGATACTCCCTGCTCTTCTAAAGTCGGCACTTCTAAATCTTCGACCAGATCATACATCCAATTGACAGATGCTTTCGCAGCTTCTTCTGTTGTCATCTTGCTTGTATCAATACCGAACGCTTTCGCAATACGCGCAAACTTCTCAGGATAGCCCTTCCAGTTGTATTCCATGACAGGGCCCATCATCGCCGCTACACATTGGCCGTGAGCGACTGGGATAATACCGCCAAGCGTTTGGCTCATCGCATGAGCCGCGCCCGCTGATTCACTTCCGTAAGAAAGACCGGCAAGCATCGCTGCCTGCGCCATTCCGTACCTCGCTTCCAGATCCTCTCCGTCAGCAAATGCCCTCTTAATGTAATGAGCGGCATACTCAATCGCCATTAGGGCAACCGCATCCGTGATTGGCTGTGCAAATTTCATTGTATAGCACTCAATGGCATGGGCGAGCGCATCAATTCCCGTCATAGCTGTTACATGCGGAGGCATTGAAACATGAAGCTCAGGATCAATGATGGTCAAGTGCGCTGCAATCAGCGGACCGCCCGTGTTGAATTTGAATTCTCTTTCTTCATCTGTGATAACCGCCCATTGGGTTACTTCTGATCCTGTTCCAGCTGTAGTGGGAATTGTCGTCAGCGGAGGAATGCGGTTTTCCAGCGGTTTTTTCCCATCTGCCGCTTCATAATCAAGCACGCTTCCTTCGTGAGTCGCTTCTACTCCGATTGCTTTTGCTGTATCCATGGAGCTTCCGCCTCCGACTGCCACCAAACCATTACAGTTCTCTTTTTTGTAAAGCTCAGATCCTTCATTCACCAGACGGACAGGCGGGTTTGGCTCAACTTTATTAAAGAGCACCACTTCAATGCCTGCTTCTTTAAGTGATTCGATTACAGGATCAGCAACACCGGCTTTATAAATCCCTGGGTCTGTGACAAGGAGCGCTTTTGATACGCCCAGTGCAGCTACTTCCTCACCCGTATGCTTGATGGCTCCGATTCCATGCTTAATCACAGTCGGAATTTCAAATGTGTGGAATTTCTGCATGCTTTCTACCTTCATATTTAATGTCATCATCAATCTCCCCCTCTTATGAATTAAACCAGTTAACCGCTGCCGGTTTTGTATTGCGGTATACATGTTTGACTTCTGTGTATTCTTCAAGGCCTATCTTTCCAAGCTCGCGTCCGAACCCGGATTGCTTATATCCGCCCCATGGCGCTTGTGCAAAGTACGGATGAAAATCGTTGATCCAAACGGTTCCCATTCTCAAGCGGGCTGCTACCCGTTCGCACTTTTCAATGTCTTTTGACCATACCGCTCCAGCCAAGCCATAGATGGTATCATTCGCAAGCTCGATTACCTCTTCTTCAGAGCTGAAGGTTTCGACTGTCAATACAGGACCGAAAACCTCTTCCTGAACGATTCTCATGTCAGAATTACAGTTTGAGAAAATAGTAGGTTCATAGAAAAAGCCGTTTTGAAGCGCAGGATCTTCCGGGCGTTTGCCTCCTGTCTCCAGCTTCGCGCCTTCCTCTATTCCGATCTCTACATATTTTTCTACCTTTGCCCTGTGCTCAGCCGAAATAAGCGGACCGCTTTCTGTCTCAGCATGAAAACCGTTTCCGAGTTTTATGCGTTTTGCCCGTTTGACCAGCTCCGCCAAAAATTGATCATGAATGGCATCCTCAACAAGCAAGCGGGAACCTGCAGAGCATACTTGGCCGGCGTGGAAAAATACAGCATTTAAGGCCTGATCAACCGCAACTTCTAAATCCGCGTCCTTGAAAACAATATTTGGGTTTTTCCCGCCAAGTTCAAGGGCGATTTTTTTGACGTTTCCGCTTGCCGCCCGCATGATTTTTTTGCCTGTTTCAATTCCGCCCGTAAATGAAATCAAATCGACGTCTTTGTTTACGGCAAGCTCGTCGCCCACTGTGGCTCCCGGTCCAAGAACAAGATTTGCGACACCTTTTGGAACACCGGCTTCTTCCATCAGCTTAAAGACTTTGATTGTCGTCAGCGGCGTAATCTCACTCGGCTTCATGACGATTGTGTTTCCTGCGGCCAGTGCAGGGGCGATTTTCCAGCTCGCTTGAAGGAGCGGATAATTCCATGGAGTGATCTGGCCGCAAACCCCGATTGGCTCCCTAATAATTTTGCTTTCTGAATCAGGAATCGGAGATGAAATGATCTCTCCGCCATCTTTGTCTGCCAAGCCGGCGTAATATTGAAAAACATTGGCGATATCGTCCATATCGGCCTTGCTTTCTTCGAGTGTTTTTCCTGTATCAAGAGATTCAAGCTCAGCCAGCTCCTCAAGATCGCGTCTGATTAATTCCGCAATTTTCAGAACAATTTTCCCGCGTTCAAGCCCGGATAGCGCAGACCATTCTCCTTTGTCAAATGCTCTGCGTGCGGCTGCGATTGCTTTGATGGCGTCCTCTCGCCCTCCCTCGCTTACAGTTGCAATTTCTTCTTGATTAAATGGGTTGATAATACTGCGGATCTGTTCTTTTTCGGCACTGATCCATTCTCCGTCAATGAATAATGTTTGACTCATATAAGCCTCCTTGACGTAAATAAAGTTTGTTAAATAAAAATTTAATGTTTTTAACAACCTTAATCTAACACATGGTTTTTAAACTGTCAAAGTCCCATTTCGATTTTTCTTTTTGACTTTTCCTCATGTTTGGTTAAGATAAAGAACATAAAGAAATAACTTAACGAATTTAATTTTCTAAAGGAAAAGAGGGTCAGTATGGATGAAAATCCAGAATTTGCAGCTATAGAACAGGCTCGGGATCTTGTTATTGACTCCATTGCTGAAACGATGGATCTTTACGGAATTACCCGCAGTGTCGGGATTTTATATGGGACGATGTATATGAGGGATGAGATGACGCTTGACGAAATGCGTGAGGAGCTGCAAATGAGCAAACCAAGCATGAGCACAGGCGTCAAAAAGCTTCAAGACTTAAATGTAGTGAAAAAAACATTTCACCGGGGCATCCGTAAGCATACATTTGTGGCTGAGAAGGATTTCTTTAAATTTTTCACAAATTTCTTTCCGCCTAAATGGGAGCGGGAGGTTCAAGTGAATGTAGCAGCGATCGAGGAAGCTCAAGCTGATTTACAAAAGGTTTTATGCAAGGAAGATCTCGATGAGGATATCAAAAATGAAGCACTGCAGTTATATGATCAGCTGGAAAGCTCTAAAGCTTACTATGACTGGCTGAAACGGCTTGCTGAATCGGTGCAGACCGGAGAAATTTTTAAATTTATACCGATCGAAACAAAGTAAAGCAGAAAACGCCTGGGAAACCAGGCGTTTTTTTGATGTAACTACTACAAATTTGAAAAATACGGGAAAAACACCCCATTTACTTCCAAAATATTTGATGGTAATTTTATGTAGGTAAAATTTGTATTTGGCCTTTCAGAGGAGGTGAAAAGCGGGCAGGCCTGTTTAATTTATCATTTTTTAGGGGGAATTTTGTTATGAAACGCAAATTATTATCTTCTTTGGCAATTAGTGCATTAAGTCTCGGGTTACTCGTTTCTGCACCTACAGCTTCTTTCGCGGCTGAATCTACATCAACTAAAGCTCATACTGAATCTACTATGAGAACACAGTCTACAGCTTCATTGTTCGCAACAATCACTGGCGCCAGCAAAACGGAATGGTCTTTCTCAGATATCGAATTGACTTACCGTCCAAACACGCTTCTCAGCCTTGGCGTTATGGAGTTTACATTGCCAAGCGGATTTACTGCAAACACGAAAGACACATTGAACGGAAATGCCTTGCGTACAACACAGATCCTCAATAACGGGAAAACAGTAAGAGTTCCTTTGGCACTTGATTTGTTAGGAGCTGGCGAATTTAAATTAAAACTGAATAACAAAACACTTCCTGCCGCAGGTACATATACTTTCCGTGCAGAGAATAAATCATTAAGCATCGGAAATAAATTTTACGCAGAAGCCAGCATTGACGTGGCTAAGCGCAGCACTCCTCCGACTCAGCCTTGCGGTTGCAACTAATGTAAAAGACCGGTTAACGCCGGTCTTTTTTGCGTTTTACCCTCCCCTTTTTCTCTAATTCCCGTTATCTTTTTTCTGGTTTAAAATTTAAATTGACAAACACTAGAAACAGGAGTAAATTCTTGAGTGTTCAATTTCATACAGTCTCTTTTACCGCTTAATCAAACACGAACGGGGGAACCAACGATTGGCTGTTTTATTAACAGCCTTGGGGTGAATCTTACTAAGTAAGAGGGGGTACTCTGAATCCCTAATCCGACAGCTAACCTCGTAGGCGTATACAGAGAGGAGGTCTATTATCGGCCATTCTTTGCAATGGTCTTTTTTGCTTCAAAAACGTTAATTCACTAAGGGAGATATGAACATTGGGAAGAATTAAAAATAAGCAATTTGCCGTGATCGGGCTGGGCCGATTTGGCGGCAGCATTTGTAAAGAACTTCATAGAATGGGGCATGAGGTCCTTGCGGTTGATATCAACGAAGAAAAGGTCAATGCATATGCTTCTTACGCCACTCATGCGGTAATTGCCAACGCCACCGAAGAAAACGAATTGCTTTCATTAGGAATACGCAATTTTGAATATGTGATTGTTGCCATCGGAGCAAATATTCAAGCGAGTACGCTGACCACCCTATTATTAAAGGAGCTTGATGTTCCAAATATTTGGGTGAAGGCTCAAAACTATTATCATCACAAGGTGCTTGAAAAAATAGGCGCTGACCGCATTATTCATCCTGAAAAAGATATGGGAGTTAAAATCGCACAAAGCCTTTCAGACGAAAATGTTTTGAATTACATTGATCTATCTGATGAATACAGTATTGTCGAGCTGCTGGCTACGCGCAAGCTTGATTCAAAATCGATTATTGACCTGAATGTAAGAGCAAAGTACGGCTGCACGATCCTGGCCATTAAACATCATGGAGATATCTGTCTTTCCCCCGCGCCTGAAGACATCATTCACGAGCAAGATTGCCTGGTGATCATGGGCCACAAAAAGGATATTAAACGTTTTGAAAACGAAGGGATGTAGACAAAAGTGACACTTCAAAGGGATAAAGTGATCAAATGGGTTCGGTTTACACCGCCTCAAGTGCTTGCCATTGGTTTTTTCCTTACCATTATCATCGGGGCTGTCCTATTAATGCTTCCGATTTCCACTACGAAGCCATTGTCATGGATAGATGCCCTTTTTACTGCGGCTTCCGCTACAACTGTTACAGGGCTTGCTGTTGTCGATACCGGTACTCAATTTACGGTATTCGGGCAAACAGTTATTATGGGGCTGATTCAGATTGGCGGGCTTGGATTTATGACATTTGCGGTCTTGATCGTCATGATATTAGGAAAAAAAATCGGCTTAAAAGAACGAATGCTCGTCCAGGAAGCCTTAAACCAGCCGACAATCGGCGGTGTCATTGGCCTTGTCAAAGTCCTGTTTCTGTTTTCGATCAGTATTGAATTGATAGCAGCACTCATTTTATCCATCCGGCTTGTACCTCAGTACGGCTGGTCATCCGGCTTGTTTGCAAGTTTGTTTCACGCAATTTCTGCTTTTAACAATGCCGGGTTTTCGCTGTGGCCTGATAATTTGATGAGCTACGTTGGCGATCCTACAGTAAACCTCGTGATTACTTTCTTATTTATCACAGGAGGGATCGGATTTACGGTTCTGTTTGATGTGATGAAAAATCGGCGTTTTAAAGCTTTTTCTTTACATACAAAGCTCATGCTTACAGGAACGCTGATGTTGAATGCGATTGCTATGCTTACGGTCTTTATTTTAGAATACAGCAACCCCGGCACGCTCGGCCACCTGCATATAGTGGATAAACTGTGGGCGTCCTATTTTCAGGCAGTGACGCCGAGAACCGCAGGCTTCAATTCTCTAGATTTTGGAAGCATGAGAGAAGGAACAATTGTATTTACTTTATTATTGATGTTTATCGGAGCAGGAAGCGCATCAACGGCGAGCGGCATTAAGCTGACTACGTTCATCGTGATTTTAACATCTGTTATTGCTTACTTGAGAGGTAAAAAAGAAACGGTTATTTTCCGCCGTTCCATCAAATATCCGATTATCATTAAAGCTTTAGCTGTGAGCGTCACCAGTTTGTTCATCGTGTTTTTAGGGATTTTTGCCCTGACGATCACAGAACAAGCGCCATTTCTTCAAATTGTGTTTGAAACCTTTTCCGCATTCGGAACTGTCGGCCTTACGATGGGGCTTACTCCTGAACTGACAACAGCTGGCAAGTGTATCATCATTGTCATCATGTTTATCGGAAGAATTGGCCCTTTAACGTTCGTGTTTTCATTCGCAAAAACAGAGCAATCAAATATCCGTTATCCTGATGGCGAAGTGTTTACAGGGTGATATCAAAAAAATCCGACGTGCAGTCGCCGGATTTTTTATGATTCAATATGAGATTGATTTTGTCTTTTTTCCTGTTCCGCGATGATTTCATTATCCTCCGCGTTATCACGGGTTACTTTTTGTGTAAGAATCGCACCAACTGCTACAAGTATCATAACAGCGATGTAATAACCTTTTTCATTGAGTTCCAGGTTATCAGCATTATAGAGTCCGATACTAAACAAAAATACTCCCGCAAAAAAAGTAAAATAAGCTAATACTGTAAAGGCAACCGTGTTTCTGCGTCTATATTTCTGCACCTTTGTTCCCTCCCGAAAGCATAGTTAAAAAGTGATAACTTCCGTGGAATATTATACCTCAAATTCCCCGTAATGGAACAAAGAATTAAAAATACCAGTAAAAAGGGCTTAGGTTGCCTCCTTTATTTCAACAGCTGAATCATCAATCCAGCCGATAAGTTTATCATTGATTTGGAATTGGTACCATACAGACTGGCCTTTCTGTTTTTTAGACACAACCTTTATGTCTTTGCCGACGTAAGATTGGGCAGAGGTAAGCCTTATGGACCGATCATCAGTAGAAGGCTTGGACCATACGTCTTGAACGGCACTGTCTTTAATAGAGGCGTTTAAATCCACAGATTTGAGGGATGGATTTACCTCATCGTACTCATCTAAATCGTATTTTTCCACAATAGCGCTGATTTTGTCAGCATAGTCAGGATCTGTAGCATATCCTGATGTTTGCAGGGCGGTTGCCGCTTCCTTATAATTCCCTGCCTCAAGCACCGGTTTATACTTCTTTTTATTCCAAGATGTGCCACGGACGAACAATTGGGCGTGATCATCCATAGATTCAAAAAACGTGCTGTATTTTCGAAACTTCGCGCGAATGGTTTTTCTTTTCCCTTTTTCAACTTCGTCCGTTTCCATCGTGACATGATGGCCTTTATAATTCCCTTTTACGCCAAAAAGGTTGTTGGCCTTAGCAGCCAGTTCACTGTTCCCCCAGTCCGATTCGAGAATGGCCTGAGCAATTGTGATGCTGGGGAGAACATGGTATTTTTCATACAAAATTTGGGCATGTCCGGACAGACTGTCTATAAATACTTGCTGTTCATCGATTTCTTCAGTTTCTTTGGATATTTCAATCGGTTTTGATAAAGTTGTCGCTAAAACAAACAGAGCTAGCGGAATCGATACAAGGAAAAATAGTGAAATCAAGAGTTTACGTTTTTTAAGTTTTTTACGGGCCATGAAAACCTTCCTTCGAATTAAAAGATTACGAATGTAAAAGAATCTACCTTTTAGAATTTTACTTGCACTTCTAATATTTTTCAATTCTTTAGGGATAAAGTTGGGAAAAGATTGCAAAATAAAAACCTTTTCGCTCAATGAAAAGGTTTTTACCATGTTTCTATTTTTGTAAATTTCTGAGTGCATTCCGATATTCCGTATCATTTATTACTTTATATGATTTGACAGTTGCCTTCGACAAACCTTCTGCTGAAACGGCCGGTTTTTCCGGAGCTGTTTTCGCTTTATCATGTGGTTTATGTGCCAGCTTGTGCCCCATTCCAGTGGCATTCATACAAAATGACAGGCAGACGAGCAGCACGCTAAGGATAAAAGAAATGAAGAAGAGATCATGATAAGCAGTCATCATAGAATCCTGTACCGAACCGCTTTGTCTGGCAGCATCTTTTTTCGTGAAAAAGCCGATGAGAATAGGAACTCCCATATAGACAAACAATCTTAAAAACTGAACAGCTGTCATTCTCTTGACCAAATCAGGCAGCGGGCCTCCCATGGCAGCTCCCATCAGCCCTGCGGCGACTGTCAGGCCTGTTCCCGCTGCAAGCATGATAAACAGTGCCGCGAACATATAAAGAGATGATCGATCCTGCATATGCAGCCATTGAAAATTCACAAAGACGAGAATGAGTCCGCCGATAATACCGAGCATCCCTGGTCCGACTTTATCATAAAACAGAGCGCTCAAAATGGCCGCGATCGCCACTCCGATTAAAAGAGTCAAGTTTAAAAGAATGAGATGCTCCTGAGAAATATCATACATTTGACGGAGCAAGCCTTGAAAAGCAGACAGGCTGACAGCTACCGTTATCGTCCCTGCAGCTATGATCAATAAGCCAAGCACCGGTTTTGGCAGCAGCATCAGTTTAATAGATATGAATGGGTTTTTCACTTTATATTCCACAATCAATAGACCAATGAGCAAACATAACGTCACCCCGAAACCAATCCATACATAACCCGATGACAGCCCCCATTTTTGCAGAAAAATGAATGAAACCGCTGAGGCTGCGGCAAGGAAAACAGATAAAAGAATTCCCGCACGATCAAGCGGCTGTTCTTGATCCGCCGCTCCGTGATGTTCGTCATGGAGAAAGAAATAGCTCACCGCGACACCGATCAGGGACAAGGTGCCAAAGATGAAAAACAGCCATCTCCAATGCCCGCAGCTTGTTGCAATGGTTCCCAGGATTGTGCCGATGATAACAGAACCATAGAATCCCCCGATCAGCACAAGCAGTGCATAATTCCTGCGTTCAATCGGGAATGACAGTACAAGCATTGGAATCATAATCATCAGCATGACACCTGTTGCCGCTCCCTGTAAAAAGCGTCCTGCCGCCATCCATGCAACATCGCTTGAACATGCGATGAGCAGTGAACCTAGTATAAAGACAGGTAATGAAGCCAGATAGACGGGACGAGCACCGAATTTTTTCCTCAGCAGCGGTCCTGCCGGAACTAATAAGGCAAAGGCCATATTGCCGATCAATATTGGATTTACTGATGTGAAGCCACTTGTTCCAACCGCTTTCTGAACAAGGCCTTGAACTGACGACAATGCCGTGTTAGACATCAATCCCGGCCCGACCGCTAAGACGGCGAGCAAAGAAATCACCCAATAGTGTTTTGTCTTCATGTTGTCATTCCTTCCTATATGAATACATGCGAAACACATCATTTTTTGAAACCAAAAGAAGCTAATAGATTTTGCATACCATTAGCTTTCAGTCTAATATTCTCCCTTTCAGGGGAAATGATATTATTTTATTATAATTATGTGAATGAATGAGCATATAATCAAATATTATTTCAAATCGATTGTGTTTTGTCAATGGAGTAAATTTCAAGCACAACATAAAAAGTCTGAAAGCTTTTCCCCGATATTGTGTTTTGGAGCCAAGGGGCCTAGAACTGCACTTATGGAGCCCTGCTCGTTCCCTCAAGCGAATTAAAGCAGGCCGTTTTAACCCTTTCAATCCACTATTCCAACTAATAAACTCGAATAAGTTGGTGATAAGACAACATTTTGGCCGCACATTTTTTTGTGTTCACTGGGCGTTTGCCGCCTCTAAATTGTATATGGGTAAATACCATGAATTAACCTATGAAATACCAATGTAAGGAAATTTTAAATATTCCGGGAGGCAAAAACGAATGGAACTGTATGAGTGTATCCAAGACATTTTTGGCGGCTTGAAAAATCCATCGGTTAAAGATTTAGCAACGTCTTTAAAACAAATTCCAAACGCAGCAAAATTGAGTCAACCGTATATTAAGGAACCAGACCAGTACGCTTACGGCCGAAATGCCATCTATCGAAATAATGAATTGGAAATTATCGTGATTAACATTCCGCCAAACAAGGAGACAACAGTCCACGATCATGGTCAATCCATTGGTTGTGCAATGGTGTTAGAAGGAAAGCTTCTTAATTCTATTTATCGCTCAGCCGGCGAACACGCAGAACTCTCCAATTCATACTTTGTCCACGAAGGAGAATGCCTTATTTCAACCAAAGGTTTAATTCACAAAATGTCCAATCCCACATCCGAACGAATGGTGTCTCTTCATGTCTACTCCCCTCCTTTGGAAGACATGACGGTCTTTGAGGAACAAAAGGAGGTATTGGAAAATTCATGATTGACAGATAAACTGCTCACTTTGACTTCGCTCAACTGGAGGATTCAGAGAATGAATCTTTTCCTCAAAACAAAAAAACCCTTATAGAATAAGGGTTTAAAGGTATGGAGCCAAGGGGGCTCGAACCCCTGACCTCTACGCTGCCAGCGTAGCGCTCTCCCAGCTGAGCTATGGCCCCGTATGTAATGTCATGTTTATTATAGATGATTTTATTTTGAAAAACAAGCTGTTTCCTCTTGAATTGACAGAAAAAATAAGGCTCGTAAAAGAGCCTTATTTTCGACTTACATCATGATCAAAAGTAAAATCACACCGAGAATAATTCGATAGATTGCAAATGGGACAAGTTTGATTTTGTTAATCAGCCTTAAGAAGAAACGGACGACAAACAGTGCGACAACAAAGGCACAGATAAAGCCGACGATGAAAAATGGCATCAGATCCGAGCTTAAGCTGTCCCAATGCTTCACGAGGCTTAGAAAGCTGGCTCCCATCATGATCGGCATCGCCATAATAAACGTAAAGTCGGCTGCAGCTCGGTGGTTTAATCCGAGAATAACACCGCCGGAAATGGTTGAACCCGAACGCGAGAAACCCGGCCAAAGGGCAAGACATTGGAATAAGCCGACGGCTATCGCCTGTTTATAGGAAATGCGGTCGAGTGTGTCTGTCGCTGTTTTCCGTTTATTGACCCAGTCAGCAAAAAGCATGAGGATTGCCCCGGCAATTAAACCGATGGCCACAGTTTTAACGGAAAATAAATATTCATCAATGTAATCTTCAAACAAAAAGCCGAGAACAGCTGCAGGCACGAGTCCGACGGCAATTTGGGCAATGCTTAATTTATGTCCCTGCTCCTGGTCGCTTGTAATATTTTTTTTCAAGCCCAGTAAATTTAAAATTCGGTCTTTAAACACGATAGCTACTGCTAAAATGGAGCCTAGCTGAATAACCACCTTGAATGAGTTAGCAGCTTCTTCTGACATCAGATTACTTGATTTAAGCCAGATGTCGTCTACTATAATCATATGTCCTGTCGAAGAAACCGGCGCGTACTCTGTTAATCCTTCTACGATTCCTAAAATGGCGGCTACAAACACTTCCCATAGAGTCATGATTTTGATTCTCCCCATTAGACATTTATTTTTTTACATAACGGGAGCTTCCCATAAATGGAAAGCCCGTCTTATATAACTATAAACGAAAATCACACTTTATGCCCCGGCGTATTTTCATTTTTTTCTTCATCGTATAAATGTGACCGCATTTTAAACCAGTCAAATAAATGTGTCGTAATGACTTTGGCAACCGCATAGCCGGGAATCGCAAGAATGATTCCAACAACGCCGAACAGCTTGCCGGCTGTTAACAGCAGAAAAATAATCGTAATCGGATGGATGTGAAGGTTTTTTCCCATAATTTGCGGAGAGATCAGCTTCCCTTCAATCAGCTGAACAATCGTCCAAACAATCACCAGCTTAAGCAGCATGAGCGGCGATGTCACTATGGCAATGATAATCGCAGGCGTAATGGCAATCGTTGGCCCTAAATATGGAACGATGCTTGTGCAAGCCGCAATGACTGCAAGCAATGAAGCATAATCCAGCCCGATAATCAAATAACCGATAAACAGCAAAAACCCGATACAGAAGCTGACAATGATCTGGCCTCTGATATAAGAGCTTAACCGATGATTCATTTCGCTTAAGACTGTGTATGTCTGTTCTTTCAATTGCGTCGGAACAAACTTCAGTATGTAGACCGGCAATTTTTTTCCGTCCTTTAACAAATAGAAAAGGATAAACGGAACCGTAACGATTGAAATGATAATCTCAGTCAGGGCGCCGATAAAATTCCCAACGCCGGTAAAGGTACTGTTCACAATTGTCGCTGCCTGATCTGAAACCTTTGTTGCGAGATCAGATATATTGATGTTCGTCGTTTGCTGGGCCTGATTGACGAAGTTGCTGCCGATCAGCTGTTTCGTCTGATTTTCAACGATATCCACATATCTTGGGATGTTGTCGATTAAACTCATAATTTGTTCTTTTAAGAAGGGAATGATCGACACGATTGTGATCGTGATCAGCCCGATAACCAATAGATATAGCAGCAATATAGAATAGATTCTTCTTATTCTTCTTCTCTCAAGGAAATCGACGACCGGGTTTAACAGATAAAAAACAATGCCTGTCAAAATAATCGGAAGTGATATCGTTTTGAGCAAAACAATAATCGGGGTGAAAATAAATGATGTTTTTGTAAATACTAGAATATTTAAACCAATCAGCAGCAGCACAAGCAAAAATAAAACAAACTTATTGTCCAAGAAGAATCGCTTGAATCTGCCGCTCCATGTTTGCAACGTCTCCACTATCGTTCCTCCGTCATACATAGTTTAATTAAATTGTACACTATCGTCCCTATAATGAAAAATAAAAACCGTTAATTGCTGGAAAAGCTTTCACGGTTTTAACATTCTATTTATATCTATCATGTGATTTTGTTCTTTTTAAGCTATAATTTAGCTATATCATGCAAAAGGAGCGATACGAGTGATACGTTTTGCAATAATAGGAACCAACTGGATTACAGACCGCTTTCTTGAGTCAGCAGCGGATATCGAAGATTTTCAGCTGACTGCTGTTTATTCAAGATCGGCTGAACGCGCTGGCGAGTTTGCTGCTAAACACAACGCTGCGCATGCCTTCTCAGACCTTCAGGAAATGGCGGCGAGCGATTGCTTTGATGCCGTATACATAGCGAGCCCGAACGCTCTTCACAAGGAACAAGCCGTTCTCTTTATGAACCATGGCAAGCATGTGCTTTGTGAGAAGCCGTTTGCTTCGAATACAAAAGAAACAGAAGAGATGATCTCAGCGGCTAAGGCAAACGGCGTTGTTCTCATGGAAGCAATGAAGACCACTTTCCTGCCGAATTTCAAAGAGCTGAAAAAACACCTGCATAAAATCGGCACTGTCCGCAGATTTACCGCAAGCTACTGCCAGTATTCCTCACGGTATGACGCGTTCAGAAGCGGAACTGTTTTGAATGCGTTTCAGCCTGAGCTTTCCAATGGGTCATTAATGGATATTGGCGTCTATTGTATTTATCCGGCTGTTGTGTTGTTTGGCGCGCCGAAGGATGTAAAAGCAAACGGATATGCTTTATCCTCCGGAGTGGACGGAGAAGGAACTGTCATTCTGTCTTACGACGGGTTCGAAGCTGTTCTGATGCATTCCAAAATCTCTACTTCCTATGCCCCGGCTGAAATCCAGGGTGAAGACGGGACGATTGTAATCGATACGATTCACCGGCCTGAACGTGTTGAAATCCGCTACCGGGACGGCCGCCTTGAAAACATCGCGATCCCTGATCCTAAACCAGCGATGTTCTATGAAGCAGAAGAATTTGTCACGCTCATAAAAGAGAATAAGCTGGAATCTGAAGAAAATACATTTGAACGGTCTTTGACCACCGCAAAAATTATGGAAGAAGCAAGAAAGCAAATGGGGATTGTATACCCTGCTGATCAAGCTTAAAAAAATCCGCACGCGCGCAAATGCCGCGGCGGATTTTTTATTAGACAATCGGAGAAGATGCCTTCCTTTTTAAAAGCACCTGTTGTTCATATTCTTTGATGTCATGAAGCCATGCTTCTTTTACCGGAACGCCCATTTGCTCACAGTAGAAATCCCAGATGGCTCCGAAAGGATATGTTTTGAATTCCTCCATCAGGGCCAGCCTTTCTGTATAGCGGCCCTCTTCCTGCAATTGTTTTAAATATCCGTTCGGGAGAAGCAGGGCATACAATAAAGCTTTGATCATATTTCTCGTTCCGATAGTCCAGGCGGCTACACGGTTAATGCTGGCATCGAAAAAATCCAGACCGATGGCGACCTTCTCAAGAGCATGATTTCGTACAATTTCAAGAGCGATTTCTCTCAATTCATCATCCAAAACCACTACATGGTCGCTATCCCAACGAACAGGCCGCGATACGTGCAAGGCAAGCTTGTCTGTGTAAAGCAGCATGGACGAGATTTTGTTCGATACCGTCTCAGTCGGATGGAAATGGCCTGTATCAAGTAAACAAAGCTTATGGTTCGTCAAAGCATAAGCTAAATAAAATTCATGAGATCCGACAACATATGATTCGGAGCCAAGCCCGAACAGCTTGCTCTCGATTGAATCAAGATTGTGTTGTTCACTGATCTCCTCTGCGAAGATCCGATCCAGTGATTCTTTTAGTCTTTTACGCGGTGTCAGCCTATCACTCGGGATATCCTTATAGCCGTCGGGAATCCAAATATTCGTCAAGCAAGGTGTTCCTAATTCTTTCCCGAAGTATTCCCCGATACGGCGGCAAGCGATGCAATGCCTGATCCAAAATTCTCTGATATCCGGATCAGGGTGTGAAAGGGTGAGTCCGTCAGCCGCTTTCTCATGCGAAAACAAGGTTGGATTAAAATCTAAACCGAGACCAAGGTTTTTTGCCCATTTCACCCAGTTTTCAAAATGCTGCGGCTTCAATTCGTCACGTTCTACCGCTTCCCTGTTTGTTTCTGCGTATATCGCATGCAGGTTTACGCGGTGCTTTCCAGGAATGAGAGAAAGAGCCTTCTCCAAATCTCTTCTTAATTCTTCAGGAGTTTGCGCTTTTCCGGGATAATTGCCAGTCACGTCAATTCCGCCTGAAAGCTCGCCCTTATTTACTTCAAAGCCTTCAATGTCGTCACCCTGCCAGCAATGGATCGAAATGGGCACTTGCTCTAATTGCCGAAGCGCCTCTTCAACATCAATTCCCCATTTTTCATATGCCTGTTTTGCACTGTCATAATTGGCTTTTATGGTCATACGGCTCTCTCCCTTTATCAGTTTTTTAATCCAAATAAAAAACTTCCTTTAGATCTATCGAAACAGGACTGAAATCCGAATTTGTTTTCATTAATGGCGCCATCGATTTCCACCATCTTCGGCAAACTTCCGTGTCCGCCATCTTTCTCCATTTCTCTTCATCCTCTATTTCTAAATATGCAAAAAGCCTGCCTGTTTCCTCGTCTAGAAAAATGGAATAATGGTGTGCTCCATGAGCTTTGAGTGCTTCTGCCATCTCAGGCCAAATGTCATCATGCCGCTGTTTGTATTCTTCGTACTTGTCTTGATGGACAAACATGATACTGGCTTTTCTTTTCAAACCTTTTCACCTCTTCATCATTTAGATAGCGCTTTCAAAACAGTTTGCTGAAATGACTGAATGATCGTGCTTCTGTCAATGTCTTTAGGTGTAAACACTTTGATCGGAAAGGAATTTCTGACGACTTGCCGGGCTTCTTTTATGTCTTTGACTTCTTTGGCAGCAATCATTTGCATCAAAAGATTTCCGGTGGCAGTTGCCTCTATCGGCCCTGCATATACCGCTTTTCCACTCATGTCTGCCGTTAATTGATTTAAGAAATCATTCCGGGCTCCGCCGCCGATGATATGAAATTGCTCGATCGGTTTTTCTGTGATTGTTTCGAGCTCTTTGATGGCTATCGCATAGATGATGGCTAAATTGCTGTAGATGCAGCAGGCAAGTTCGCCTGCAGTGCGAGGAGTCTTTTGGCGGGTTTGTCTGCAATAATGTTGTATTTCCTTTATCATGTTTTCTGGATTCAGGAAACGTTTATCATTTAAGTTTATAAATTGCTGGAATGGTTCTGTTTTTTTGGCTTCTTCTGCAAGCTGCTGGAAGGAGTAATCTGCTTGTAACTGCTGTCTGACTTCTTGTATCACCCACATGCCGATAATGTTTTTGAGAAAGCGAATGGTGTTGTTTGCGCCGCGTTCATTTGTATAGTTGTTTTCTAAAGCAAGATCAGTTATTATCGGTGTTTTGTTTTCAACCCCGATTAACGACCATGTTCCGCTGCTGATATACGCCCAGCCATCATTTATTCCTGGCGCTGCAATGACGGCCGAGGCCGTATCATGTGTTGCGACTGTCATCACCTTGCACGCCGGGAGATCATAATCCGGGAACCACTCATTTCTTAGCTTCCCGAGCTCACACCCCGGTTCAGTCAGCGGGGCAAATTGCTGTTCCTGAACGGACACGGCTTCAAGCAATTCAGGATCAAGATTTCCCGTTGAGGCGTTTAAAAGCTGTGTTGTGGACGCATTTGTGATTTCCGTTACAGCTTTTCCGGTTAAACAATAGCCTAAATAATCAGGAATCATCATAATTTTGTCTGTCTTTATCAGCAGCTCACGGTCTTCCTCATACAATTGATAGATCGTGTTGAAAGGCTGAAATTGTATTCCTGTTTTTTGATAAATTGCGGCTTTTGAGAGGGTATGTTCCAGTTTGTCTATTGTGTGATCTGTTCTTCTATCACGGTAGGAGATTGCTTCCCGCAACCGATCGCCTTTTTCGTCCAGTAAGACATAATCAACTGCCCATGTATCAATGCCTACGGTGCAGTGTTCATACCCAAGCGTCTTTACTTTTTGCAGTCCTTGCAGGATTTGTTTTAGCAAATGATCAATATCCCAAAAGCAATGCCCGTCTCTTTGACTGAAACCGTTAGCGAACCTGTGAATCTCTTGTATGTCAAGCTTCCCTTCATTCAGTTCACCTACCATGATTCTCCCGCTTGATGCGCCTATATCAATGGCAGTATAAATCATCCTTTCACCCTCTCTTCGAAAGAGGAACAGCTGTCACCTTCACCTTTGTGTCCTCAAGAGCTTTTACCGATGCCGGATCAAGTCCAGAATCCGTAATAAGGCGGCTGACATCTTGCAGCGAGGCAATATGTGAAAACTCGCGGTTCCCCCATTTGCTTGAATCGGCCATCAAAATGGTCTGGTCCGACCTTTCGATCATCCGTTTTTTGAGCAGCGCCTGCCACTCATTTGAATCACTCATCCCGTTGTGTACGTCAAATCCCTTACATGACAGAAAGGTTTTATTGACATGATAGGTCTCAAGTGAACGCTCTGCTAACGGGCCGGCAAACGATAATGATTTTTCCAGCAAAATGCCGCCTGTTGAAATGACTGATATGTTTTCTTTATTGCTGAGTTCAATAGCTGCTTTCATTGAGTTTGTAATCACGGTGAGCTCAATGTCAGGGAGTATTTTTGCCATGTACCAAGCGGTTGTACTTGCATCGAGAATGATTCGGTCTCCGCTTTTTACATATTTGGCCGCTTCGTGAGCGATGGCTTTTTTTTCGATGACATTCGTGATTTCCCGTTCAGAAAAATGAATTTCTGATTCCTTCTGCTGAATACTGACCGCTCCTCCGTGGCTCCGGCTCAGTTTATGTTCTTTTTCAAGCTTTTCAAGATCACGCCGAATGGTTTCCTCTGTGACTGAAAATATGTCACTTAATTCGGAAACGCGGATGCTTGAACGCTTATTTACTATTTCCACTATTTTTTGCTGCCGTTCTGCTACTAGCATCGGTAACGCCCTTCCTCATATCGTAGTCCGTCTTATATTTTTTATCATAGCATATTTCTAACGCGTAAAAGCAGCAGGGACGCCGCCGTCTACCGTGATCATGCAGCCCGTTGTTTTTTCGGCTTTAGAAGAAGCGAAGAATGCAATGGCTTCAGCAATATCCTCCGGGTAAATATTGACGAGCAATGCTGTCCGTTTCCGGTAATGTTCCTCTAGCTGATCTGGTTCAATCCCGTACGCCGCGGCTCGTTCCTCCCGCCAGCTTGAACCCCAGATTGCCGATCCTTGAAGAACCGCATCAGGCAAAACGGAGTTGACCCTAATGCCGAATTCTCCGCCTTCTGCTGCGATGCATCTTGCTAAATGGGTTTCAAGCGCCTTAACCGAGCTGTAGGCAGAGGCGTTTTTGCCCGCATAAACCGAATTTTTCGATCCGACAAATACCATGCTTCCGCCTCTATTTTGGTGTTTCATCTGTTTAAACGCTTCACGGGCTACAAGGAAATAGCCTGTTCCTAAAACATTCATATTAAGATTCCATTCTTTTAGACTTGTTTCGTCAAATGGGCTTGATGTGGCCAGCCCGGCATTATTGATGACGATATCAATGCCGCCATAAGCAAGCGCCGCTCGTTCAAAAGCTGATTGTACGTCTTCCTCCTTTGTCACATCCATTTTGACAGCCATTGCCCGTCCTTCTCCGTATGCATCGTTTATTTCCCCGGCAATTTTCTGTGCGCCTTCTATATTCAGATCAGCTACGATCACGTGCCCTCCCTCAGCTGCAAATCGACGGCATGCTGCACTGCCGATTCCGCCGGCTCCTCCAGTTATCAACGCTACTTTTCGGGAAAATTCTGCTTCCGGCGGGGCCAGCGTGAGTTTATATAGTTCGAGCGGCCAATATTCGACATGGTAGGATTCATTTTCATGTAAAGAAACAAATTGCCCCAGAGCGGTTGCTCCTTTCATCACGGCGATGGCCCTCCGATATAAAGCCCCGCTTACTTTAGACATGGCATAACTTTTTCCTGTATTCACCATTCCGATTCCAGGAATCAATATCACCCGCGGGGCGGATTCAAAGATTTGATCCCCATCCTGCTGATTGCGTGTAAAGTAAGCCTGATACTCTGATGTATAGGTCTCGACTCCTGACTTGATCAGATCCGCAAGCTTGTGCACATCTTGAGTTTCCGGATTCCAATCAATGTACAGCGGAACCCGTTTTGTGTGAACAAGGTGATCCGGGCATGCCGCACCGATTTGCGAAAGTGCTGGCAATTGGACACTGTTTACAAATTCCAAGACATCGTCATGATCATCATAGGAAAGGATCATTTTCTTTTCTTCACTGACTGCTCCTCTGATCACAGGCATGATGCCTGCCAAGATTTGTTTTCTTTTATCCTCCGGCAGCGGCTGATACCTTTTGCCTCCGAATACCTCATGCTGATTGATACGATCGTTAATATACTGCTCGGCTTCTTGAATGATGGATATCGTTTTTTGATAACATGTTTCAGACGTCTCTCCCCAAGTGACTAAGCCGTGTTTCTCCATTAATACAAGCTCGGCGTGGGGATTGTTTGCTACGCCTTCAGCGATCATTTTAGACAAAGTAAATCCAGGGCGGACGTATGGCACCCATACAAACCGATTTCCGTAAATGTCTTCAGCGATTTGTTTTCCATTATCCGCACAGCATATGCTGATAATCGCATCTGGATGGGTATGGTCAACATGTTTGTATGGCAGAAAAGCGTGTAATAGCGTTTCAATTGAAGGGCGGGGATGTTTGCTGTCTATCATACAATGAGACAGGTAGTCTACCATTTCTTCATCGGGCATTTGGTCCCTTTTAATCAGCGGGCGGATATCATCTAATTTCAAACCGGTAAAGTTATGCGCTTTCATTGTTGCCAAATCCGAACCGCTTCCTTTTACCCACATGACTTCTATTTCACGGCCTCTAAAATCCTTTTCCGTTGTTTTCATAGATGTATTCCCCCCGCCCCAGTTGCAGACAGTGCGGTCTGACCCGATCAGATTGGACCTGTACACCAATTCCTCTACACCTTTAGGCAGCCGTGCAGCTCGCTCTGAATCCCATATATGTTTCGCCATATTTGATATTCCTCCATCCCCTTTTATTTGTATCCGTTTTCATTATATATGATTTCTGTTTGTTTTTGAATCGTTTTTGTTTATTTTTGCTTTTTAACAAAAAAAGAAAGCAGCAGATATGCCGCTTTCTCGTTTCATTATGATTCTATTTTAAATTTCTTCGTAATGTCCTGAAGTTCTTCCGCCATGTTTGCCAACGTTTCCGCTGAAGAGCTGATTTCTTCCATGGACGCAAGCTGTTCTTCCGCCGAAGCTGCGATATCCTGAATGCCTGCTGAGCTTTCTTTCGCCACTGCAGAAATATCTTCAACAGCACTTGACACTTCCTGTGATCCGGCTGACAGTTGTTCAACCGTCGCGTTCAAGTTTTGCAATTCGCCGGAAATTTGGGTTGTCATCTCATAGATTTGTTTAAAGCTTTCTGCTGTTTGATCCGTAATCTGCAAGCCTTCTTTCACTTCATGATTCACGGATTGGAACATTGAAAGTGAGGTGCTGATTTCCCTGACAATCTCTTGAATTAATCCTTCAATTTCCTTGGCGGAGTCTGCTGATTGTACAGCAAGTTTTCTAACCTCTTCTGCAACTACTGAGAAACCTCTTCCGTATTCTCCCGCTCTTGCCGCCTCAATCGCAGCATTTAATGCAAGCAGGTTGGTTTGATCAGCAATGCCATTAATCACATTCAAGATGCTTGTGATGTCTTGCGATTTTGTTTCAAGACCCTTCACAACTGCTTCCGCTTTTTGAACGGATTGGTCAATTGTTTTCATCTGGCCGACTGTATGCTCCACCAGCTTTTCTCCGCTGCCCGCTGCCTCAGAGGACTGAATCGATGATTTCGTAATGGTTGAAGAGGCCTGAGCCACTTTTGAAATCCCCTCGTTCATTTGAGAAAGATGATTTGAGCTTGTTTCCAGTTTCTCGCTTTGTGCCTCGTTGCCATCTGAGAACTGTTCGATGGCAAGTGTAATATGTTCAGTTGCCTTGCTTGTTTGGGCTGCGCTTGCTGTCAGCTCCTCAGAGGATGAAGCGACGTTTTCTACAGACGTTTGAATAACGCCGATTACAGAACGCAATGATGCAGACATTTCATTAAAGCTTTCGCCAAGCTGGCCAAACTCGTTTTTCGAGTGAATGTCAATGACTTCTGTGAGATCTCCGCTGCTGATTTTTGCAGACGTTGAGACAAGTTTTCTTAACGGCTTGGTGATGGCACGGATAATATAGAGTATGAGTATGCCGCCGATTACTATTGACACGCATAGAATGATAACCGCAGTGTTCAGCACCGGGCTTGAAGCATCTTGCAATTCACTGACAAAATATGTGCCCGCGATTTTCCAGCCAGTCAGTTTATTTGTCGTAAAGGCCATTTTCTTTTCTTTGCCTTCGAATGTATATTCAAATGAGCCTTCTTTTTTGGAATATACTTGGTTTGTCCAATCGCCGGAACCAGTTGTCCCCGGCTTAATGGTCGGATGGGCGATATATTTTTTGTTGCCTGTCGTAATAAATGCAAAGCCTTCTTTACCGATTTTGATTCTTTTTGATGCAGTAAGCACTTCATCCAGGTTTAAATCCAGCGCTATAACCCCTGAACCGTCTTTTAATTGTTTTGAAATTGTGACAACAATATCTCCTGTCGCTTCATCGGTATACGGTTCTGAGAAAACAGCTTGTCCTTTTTCCACAACCGCCTGTTTGTACCAGTCACGTCCTGTCGGATCGAAACCTTTCGGAACACCGCTATCCGGATATTTATAAAGCTTCTTATCTTCTGAAGCAGCATAGATTGCGCCTACATCGTCGTTAAGTGTCGTGTACTGCTTAAATTTCTCTTTCAGTAATGTTTTGTTTTTGCCTAGCAATATGTCTTTATCGACTGTCTCACTATAATAATCTATTGCCTTTACTTTATCTTCCAATTTATTTTGCAGCGTACTGTTTAGTTCTTCAACATTTCCCTTCGCACTGCTTATGAGCTCTCTGTCTAACGCGTTCCAAGCTGATTGATAACTGAAATATGCTAAAACCCCAACCGGCAAAATAAGCACTGCCAGAAACGCAGCGATTAGCGGTTTGCTGATCGATGGCTGTTTGATCCATTGTATGAATTTTCCCATTCTCGTTGACTCCTCCTTTAAGATAAATCTAATATCGTCAAACTAGGATAAAAGGTTTAATAAAAAAACTAAAAAAAACACCCAAGCGCAACAAGCTTGGGTGTTAAGGCTTACTATTCGATTTTGAATCGTTTGGTCATATCGCGAAGCTCTTCCGCCATAGAGGAAAGGGTCTCTGCAGACGAGCTGATTTCTTCCATGGAAGCAAGCTGCTCTTCGGCTGACGCCGCGATATCTTGTATATGCGCTGAGCTTTCTTTTGAAATCGATGCAATGTGCTCAGACGCTCCCGAAACTTCTTCGGAGCTGGCAGAAAGCTGCTGAACCGTCGCACTCATATTTTGCAGTTCGCCGGCGATTTGGTTCGTCATTTCAGAAATGCGTTTGAAGCTCATTTCTGTTTTATCTGTGATGTCAAGTCCTGTCTGCACCTCTTGATTGACAGATTGGAACATGCCGAGTGATGTATTGATTTCCTTCACAATTTCGATGATTAATCCTTCAATCTCTTTTGCTGAATCTGCTGACTGTACTGCCAGTTTTCTTACTTCTTCCGCTACAACGGAGAAGCCGCGGCCGTACTCGCCTGCGCGCGCTGCTTCAATTGCTGCGTTTAAGGCAAGCAGGTTCGTCTGGTCTGCGATGCCGTTGATCACACGCAAAATGTTTGTAATATCTTTCGATTTCGTTTCCAATCCGCGTACGACTTGCTCCGCTTCTTTAACGGACTTGTCAATGACATTCATTTGGCCGACGGTTTGATGAACAAGCTTGCCGCCTTCACTTGCAATTTCTGTCGATTGAACAGATGAATCAGTGATCACTTCAGAAGCTTGAGCCATATTCGTCAACCCGTCATTCATTTGATAAATGTGCTCTGCTGCCGTTTCAATGTTTTCGTTTTGTTTTTCATTGCCGTTAGAAAATTGTTCAATCGCCAATGTAATGTGCTCTGTTGCCTTGCTCGTTTGCGCAGCTGATGCAGTGAGCTCCTCAGAGGAAGCGGCAACATTATCTACGGAATCCTGGATGGCGTGTATGAGAGAACGAAGTGACGACGCCATATTGTTAAAGCTTTTGCCAAGCTCGCCCAATTCATCTTTTGAACGGATATCAATGGTTTCCGTCAAATCTCCCTCGCTGATCCGCTTAGAGGAACCGACAAGCTGTTTCAGCGGTGTTGTAATCGACCGAATGATCAAAGTCATGACGATAATCCCTATGATAATAGCTGCGGCCAAGACAATTAAAGCAAGGTGTAGGACAGGCTGGGCTGCCTCATGGATTTCATCCAAATACATGGTGCCGCCGATCTTCCATCCTGTCAACTTGTTTGTGTCAAAGGCCATTTTTTTCTTATCGCCATCCATGGTGTATTGAAAATCGCCTTTATCAGCACTCAACATCTTATCGAGCCAGTCGCCTTTTAATTCAGTTCCTGATTTTTCATTCGGGTGTGCGACAACTTTTTTGTCCTTCGTCATGATAAATGCGTAGCCTTGTGTGCCGATGTTGACTTTTTTGGTTGTTTTCAGCAGATTTTCAATCGTCATGTTGATTGCGATAACGCCTGAACCATCTTTTGTCTGCTGGGCGATTGTCACAACCATCGTATTTGTCGACGCGGTTTTATAAGGGTCTGTGATCACGACTTTCCCTTTATTTGCAACCGCTTTTTTGTACCAGTCGCGTTCAACCGGATTATAGCCACTTGGCATCGGAAGATCCGGATAGCGGGTAAAGTGCCCTTTTGTGTCACTTGTATAAATGGATTCTACATCCTTGTTAATGCTGATATATTGTGAGAATTTCTCTGCAATGCTTGCATTGCTTTTTGCATTGTATTTCTCTTTTGTCAGCCATTCGCTGAAATAATCAGCACTGTTTTCTTTTTCGCCGATGCTGGTGTTAATGATTTCGTTTAATTGCTGTACATTTTCCAATGCGCTCCCCATCATCTGTCTGTCGAGTGAGCTGCTAGCCGATTGATAGGCAAAGATCGCCAATATAACAACCGGTATGATGAGGATCGACAGAAAGGAAACGAGAAGCTTCCGTGTAATTGATCTTTGTTTTATGAGTTGGAGTATTTTTTTCATCATTCATTTCTCCTTTTTTATGCTACCCTTCATATCGGCTGGAAATGGGTAAATATATACAGCAAAAAAGAAGAAATTTAACAAAAGTAACTAATTTCCCATAAATAAATAGTATTTTAGACCTATTATTTATCTACTTTAAATTGTTTTGTCAGATCACGGAGTTCTTCAGACATTCTTTCAAGCGTCAGTGCAGATGAACTAATCTCCTCCATGGATGCCAGCTGTTCCTCAGCTGAAGCGGCGATATCTTGGATGCCATCCGAGCTTTCCTTAGAAATGGCAGTGATATCATTTGAAGCTGCGGAAATTTCTTGAGCTCCCGCGGACAGCTCCTCAACCGTCGCATTCATGTTTTGCAGCTCGGAAGCAATTTGATTGGTCATTTGCGATATATGTTTGAAGCTCTGTTTAGTTTCATCCGTCATGACAAGCCCTATTTCAACTTCTTTGTTTACGGACTGAAGCACGTTCAGTGATGTGTGAATTTCCTTTACGATTTCACTGATCAGCGATTCAATTTCTTTTGCCGAGTCAGCCGACTGTACCGCGAGCTTTCTCACTTCCTCAGCGACGACTGAGAAGCCCCGTCCGTATTCACCCGCTCTGGCCGCTTCAATGGCGGCATTTAAAGCCAAAAGATTGGTTTGATCCGCAATACCGTTGATGACACGCAAAATATTCGTGATATCCTTTGATTTGATCTCCAGCCCTTTCACCACATGTTCCGCTGCTTTTACGGAATGGTCAATTGTGTTCATTTGGCCGGCTGTTTTCTGGACGAGTGTCTCCCCTTTACTTGACACTTCTGTTGAATCTGCGGATGTTTCTGTAATCACTGCTGCAGCCCGCGCCAGCTCTGCCAATCCGTCATTCATTTCATTAATTTGTTCGGTTGTCGTTTCTATTTTCTCGCTTTGGCTTTCACTGCCGTTTGAAAATTGCTCGATAGCCATCGTAATGTGCTCAGTGGCTCTGCTTGTCTGGTCTGCCGATGCAGTCAGCTCTTCAGACGATGAGGCAACGTGTTCTACTGAGTCTTTGATCCCGTGAATGAGCGAGCGAAGCGAGTGTGCCATATGATTGAAGCTCTCGCTCAGAACGCCGAGTTCATCTTTTGAATTGATTTCAATCGTTTCGGTTAGATCGCCTTCACTAATTTTTTCAGCGGATGCGACAATGCGTCTCAATGGCTTTGTGATGGATCGAATCACAAAATAAATCGCCGTCATTCCAGCTGCGATGGCAATCGCCAGAACGATTGAAGCCATGATCAGAACCCTGCTTGCAGCATCGTGAATCTCGTTTGCATACATCGTGCCGCTGATTTTCCAGCCTGTTGTTTCGCTTGTTGCAAATGCCATTTTTTTCTTTTTGCCTTTGTACGTATATTCAAAGTCCCCGCTTTTATCCTTGTAGAGCTTATCAACCCAGTCCCCTTTTAGCTCTGTTCCCGCTTTTTCTCCGGAGTAGGCGATGACTTTCTTGTTTTGGCTCAAGATAAAAGCATAGCCTTCTTTTCCGATATTGATTCCTTTCGCGGTAGTGACTAAGTCATCAATTTTCATATCAATGGCGACAACGCCTGATCCATCCACCGTTTGACGGGCGATGGTGACGACCATTTTTCCTGATGAAATCGATTCATAAGGCTCAGTGACAATTGTTTTGCCTTTATTGGCCATTGCTTCTTTGTACCAATCTCGTTCCAAAGCATTAAAGTCACTTGGCATGTCAGCGTACGGATAACGTGTGAATTCCCCGTCTTTGCCGCTTGAAAATACCGCAGCGACATTATCATTCATTTGGATAAATTGTTTAAATTCCTGTTTCAGCTCTGTTTTCTTTTTATCCTGAAATTTTTCTGCTGTAGCCCAATCGCTGAAATACGCGAGGCTTTTTTCAGTCGTACTGATTTTATCATCAATGATGTGATCTAATATCTGAACATTTTCCTTTGCGCTTTGCGTCATCTGTACATCAAGTGAGGCAACTGCTGATTGATAAGCGCTAACCGAAAGGGCGGTTATCGGAACAATTAAGATCAGCAGGAAAGAAATAATAAGTCTCCTTGCAATTGATGATCTGCGAATAGTGGTGAGTGTTTTTTTCATTTCCTTTTGAACCTTCTTTCAATAATTTACAAATTATATCGGCGGATCTTCCTTTAAATTACATTGAAAATGAAGGTAAAAATGAAAAATAGTTCTAAATTCACCGGTTAAACTAGGACTTTATTATTGTTTACCATATAAAAAAACAGCGCTTTGATAGCGCTGTTTTTCGGCTTTTACTCGATTTTAAATTGTTTCGTCAGATCGCGAAGCTCTTCTGCCATCTGCGCAAGAGTCGTCGCTGAGGAACTGATTTCTTCCATGGAAGCAAGCTGTTCTTCAGCTGATGCGGCAATGTCCTGGATGCTTGCCGAGCTTTCTTTCGACACGTCTGCAATGCCGCTGACTGCTGCTGAAACATGCTGTGAACGGTCTGACAGCTGCTCGACGGTGGAATTCATCGTTTGCAGCTTGCCTGCGATTTCGTTTGTCATGCTGAAAATGCTCTGGAAGCTTTCTTTTGTATTGTCTGTGACAACAAGTCCGGACTGTACTTCCTGATTGACCTCTTTAAACATGTGAAGAGAGGTGTCGATTTCTGCGACGATTTCTTGGATCAGCTTTTCGATTTCTTTCGCTGAATCGGCTGATTGGACAGCCAGCTTGCGCACCTCCTCCGCTACGACAGAGAAGCCGCGTCCTGACTCTCCGGCACGCGCCGCTTCAATGGCTGCATTTAGTGCAAGCAGATTTGTTTGGTCAGCGATTCCGTTGATGACTCTCAAAATGCTTGTGATGTCTTTTGATTTTCCTTCTAAGCCTTTGACAACAGCTTCAGCCTGCTGAACAGATTGATTAATCGAGTTCATTTGTCCGACTGTCTGCTGCACAAACTTCTCACCCGTTCCGGCGATTTCCGTTGATTGGATAGATGCCTTTGTAATATCTGACGATGTTTGTGAGACTTGCTGGAGTCCTTCATTCATTAAGTTCAGCTGATGAGAGCTGGATTCAACCTTTTCGCTTTGCTCCTCGTTTCCGTTTGAGAACTGCTCAATCGCCATCGTAATATGCTCGGTGGCTTTACTCGTCTGCCCGGCAGATGCGGTAAGCTGTTCGGAAGATGCGGCCACATTGTTCACCGAGTCCTGAATAGCGCTGATCAGAGAGCGGAGAGATTGTCCCATTTCATTGAAGCTTTCCCCAAGCTCCCCAAGCTCATCCTTTGAATGGATTTCGATCGTTTCGGTCAGATCCCCCCTGCTGATCGTTTTCGATGATTGAACAAGACGTTTTAACGGTTTTGTAATCGAACGAACGATAAACAGAATTAAAATTCCGCCTGCCACAATGGAAGCAATCAGCACGATCATTCCTGTTGTCAGCACAGACTTTGAGGCATCCTTAATTTCATCCATATACATTGTGCCGGCTATTTTCCAACCAGTCAGTTCGTTTGTAGTATAGGTCATCTTTTTATCTTCGTTATTAAGAGTATACTGGAGTTCACCGCTGTCATTCGCATACATTTTGGCTACCCAGTCGCCTGAAAGCTTTTCTCCAGCCTTATGGTTCTTGTGGGCGACATAGGTTTTGTTTTTTGTTGCAATGAAAGCATAACCTTCTTTTCCGACCTTGATTTGTTTCATTTGTTCTAACAATTTATCAATGGTAATATCCATGGCGACAACGCCAGATCCGTCCTTCAGCTCCTGTGCAATGGTAATGACCATGCTTCCGTCACTCGCAGCCACGTAAGGATCTGTCACGACAATTTCACCGCCGGCCTTCATCGCATCCTGGTACCAAGGGCGTTGTCTCGGGTCGTATCCGTCCGGCAATTTCTCTTTTGGCGCTTGTACGTAAGTGCCGTTATCTGCGCCCCCATAAATTCTGGCTACTCCTTGATTAATAGATACATATTGTGAAAATTTAGCTTTGATCTCTTCTTGATTCGATTTCCCTTTGAATGCGGATCTTTTAAGAGATTCACTGAAAAAGGTGACTGCTTTCGCTTTTTCTCCCAGATTATTTGTAACAGTTGTATTAAATGTATCGACACTGTTTTTCGCATTTCCCATAATTTCCTGATCCAGCTTTCCGCTGGCGCTTCGGTAAGAGCTAAATTCTAATATAAGAATAGGGATAATGAGAATCGCAATAAATGAGACGATTAATTTCTTTGAAATAGACGGTTTCTTCAGCCAATTGATAAAAGTCTTCATGTCACTTGCTCCTTCAGGTTTGATACAGTATATATCGGCTGCTTAAAAAAGTTTTAAAATAAAAAATGGAAGAAGTTCTTTTTGGCTGTCTTCTGTCTTTTTAGCTTTCATTGCCCAAGCCCTTTGCATATCTTATAAAAAAAAAGGGGGGCTAAACATGATTATTGTATCAGGACAATTGCTCCGTCCCCAGGATATTGAAAATTGGCAGATTGATCAAAATCTGAATCCGCTGTTAAAAGAGATGATTGAGACACCTGTTCAGTTTGATTATCATTCAATTGCTGAACTGATGTTTGAGCTTAAACTGCGGATGAATATTGTAGCAGCGGCAAAGACGCTGCACAAAAGCGGGGCGAAGTTTGCCACTTTTTTAAAAACATACGGGAATACAACGTATTGGAGAGTTTCACCGGAGGGCGCCTTGGAGCTGAAATACAGAATGCCGCCTTCAAAAGCGATTCGGGACATTGCTGAGAACGGCCCGTTTTATGCGTTTGAATGCGCAACAGCAATCGTTATCATTTATTACTTGGCCTTAATCGATACAATCGGAGAAGATAAATTCAATGCCAGCTTTGACAGAATTATTTTATATGACTGGCATTATGAGAAATTGCCGATCTATACGGAAACAGGACACCACTTTTTCCTTGGAGATTGTTTGTATTTTAAGAATCCTGAATTTGATCCGCAAAAGGCGCAATGGAGAGGCGAAAATGTGATTTTACTGGGGGAAGATAAATATTTTGCCCATGGTCTTGGAATCTTAAACGGAAAGCAAATTATTGATAAGCTGAATTCTTTTAGGAAAAAAGGAGCCTTACAGTCAGCCTACCTTCTGTCTCAGGCGACCAGACTGGATGTTCCGTCTCTTTTCCGCATCGTCCGCTAAAAAGCCCCATCGCCTATTTTCCGGACGATGGGGTTTCAAATGCCTTTCGTTTTCGATAGAAGGGGGCTGTGCCGAAATATTGGTTCGCAGCCCACTCCATTTTTTCAAGGTCATTTCTTGTCACGATTGGATCCTGGCTGCTCCATTTGATAAAGCGGACAAAATAGTAGCCTTTGATAGGAGCCATTGTAACTTTTGAGTGAGGCCAGCCTTCAAATACAAACTCAATTTTCCCTCTTTTTTTATAAGAATATTGAATAATGTTCATATCTGTCACCTCAGTTTATCAAGTTACGTTCGGCAAAGCTCGGTACGTTCACATCCATTGATTGACTATCCCTCATGCAGGCTTTCCTGAAAACAAAGGATGAGGCGCGTGTCTCTTTCCCGCGCTTTTTATTTCGCATATGGATTAGCTTTTCGAGCAGGTCGTGACTGAGATAGCCGAATGCCAAGCGCGCCTTCATTCGATAAAGCGGCAGCCGGGTCGGGTGTGACAAGCCCTCCGGCTATCGGCGTTTGTTCAGCGATCATGCTTTTGTCAAAAAAACAGCCTATTATCCCATCATTTTGATATAGCATGTCCGGGTGCGAGGGCCGTCAAATTCGCAGAAATAAATGCCCTGCCACGTTCCAAGAATAAGCCGGCCGTTTTCCACAATGACATGCTGTGAAGCTCCGATTGTACTCGACTTCATGTGTGCAGCTGTATTGCCCTCCATATGGCGGTCCAGCTCATGTTCCCACGGATATACCTCATCAAACCTTCTGAGCATATCTTTTTTGACGTCCGGATCGGCATTTTCATTAATTGTAATGCCCGCAGTCGTATGCGGACAGTAAATCAGCGCTGCGCCGCTCGTTATACCTGTTTCTTGAAGAAACGCTTCCACCTCCCGGGTGATATCAATCATTTCATCTCGTTTGGTTGTTTTGATTTGCAGTGTTTTCAGCATTTGTTTCTCCTTTCGTTTGTCCGCTCTCATCGCTTAATTCGTTCTGTGTTCTTTTTTTTCCTGTTAAACCGCTCTCATAAACCCGTTAAAACAAAAAAACTCCAGTCTAAGGCTGGAGTTTAGCACCATAGATATATTCTTGCTTCATACGGCTTTAAGAGTACTGATGTCATATGCTGGTGCGGCTCTGCTTCAATATTTGACAAGACGAGTGCATCTGATGACAATGGCAATCCAGAGTGCTTGAACAACGCCGGTGTTCCTGTCAGATTGGCCGCAATCAGTGCAGTATGGCTCTCATTTTTCCGAAGATATGCAAAGATTTGCTGATCTTCCGGTAAAATGAGCTCGTATGTCCCGTTAATAAAAACATCATATGTTTGGCGCAGCTTGATCAAGCTTTTGTAAAAATGGTAAACGGATGTTTTATCGTTTTTTTGCGCCTCGGCATTCAGCCATTTGTAATTCTCATTGATTCCGATCCACGGTTTGGCCTCAGAAAATCCGGCGTATGGACCAGCATTCCATTGCATCGGCGTTCGCGAATTGTCTCTTCCCTTTTTCCAGACAATCTTCATCACATCCTCGTGTGATGTGCCTTTCGCTGTTTTTGTTTCATACAGGCGTTTCATTGCGACATCATCATAGTCCTCAATAGAGGGAAAAGCCACGTTCGTCATCCCGAGTTCCTGTCCCTGATAAATAAACGGTGTGCCTTTCATGAGAAAATAAACAGCGGAAAGCGCTTTTGCACTTTCTTTCAGGTACACTCCGTCGTCTCCCCACACAGAAACTGAACGGGGCTGGTCGTGATTCTCCATAAACAAAGCATTCCAGCCGATCCCTTCCAGACTGTCCTGCCAGTCAGTTAAAATTCGTTTAAATGCAACGATATCAATACTTTCATTGATCTCTACATCCCACAGGCCGAGATGCTCAAATTGAAAAATCATGCTGAATATGCCGTTTTTTTCTCCAGCCCAATCAGCTGCTTCTTTTGCAGCGACGCCGTTCGCTTCACCAACTGTCATAATCGGATAGCGGGAAAACGTGTTTTCCTTCAGTTCTGTTAACAAATCCATAATGCCGTCAGCATTCATATGATAAGGAAAGGAAGGGACATAGTCCAGTCCCTTTGGATTCGGCATGTCAGGAAACCCTTCTTTTTTCTTAATATGCGTAATGGCATCCACCCGAAATCCGTCAATTCCTTTATCAAGCCACCAATTGATCATGTCATAAACGGCATTCCTCACCTTTTCATTTTCCCAATTCAAATCAGGCTGTTTTTTATCAAAAAGGTGCAGATAATACTGGCTTGTCTTTTGATCATACTCCCAAGCCGGCCCGCCGAAAATGCTTTCCCAATTGTTGGGCGTTTTTCCGTTTTTGCCGTCTTTCCAAATATACCAGTCGCGCTTTTCCGAGTGTATGGATGAACGGGATTCTATGAACCATGGATGTTCGTCGCTTGTGTGGTTCACAACGAGATCCATAATCAGCTTCATCCCCAGATCATGAATGTCACCAAGCAGTTCATCAAAATCTTCCATCGTGCCAAACTCGCTTAATATGTTTTGATAATCCCGGATATCATAGCCATTATCAGCATTCGGTGAGTCATACAGCGGGCAAATCCATATGACGTCAGCGCCCAGCTCTTTTATGTAAGAAAGCTTGGATCTGATTCCTTGAATATCCCCGATTCCGTCGCCATTTGAATCTTTAAAACTGCGGGGGTAAATTTGGTAAACAACGGCTTCCTTCCACCAAGCCTTTTTCATACAGCCACTCCTTTCCAGTGTACCGGTCTTATATATCCTATGTAGAAAAAAGGCTTCACAGCATTGCTTTTTAAGAAATGACTTGATGACACAAAAAACAGCCGTTTGTTCCCCGGCTGTTTTTTATCAAAAATCAGTTTTTTTTATTTCTACAAAACGGATGTGATGATCTTCGGCGTCGAGGATTTTAAATTCACAGCCCTCCGCGTGTATCACATCTCCTGCTTTCAGCTCCATTTTTTGCGTTAGAAGCCAACCTGCAATCGTATCAATTTCTTCATTTTCAATCGCAATGTCGAGAAGGTCATTCACTTCGTCTATTAGCGCTTTTCCATCCATCACATAATGGTGCTCGCCCTTTTTCAGGATGTGCGGTGTTTCATCCTGATCATACTCATCGCGGATTTCCCCGACGATTTCCTCTATAATATCCTCTACAGTGACAAGCCCCGCCGTTCCCCCGTATTCATCGACGAGAATCGCCATGTGAATCCGCTCCTTCTGCATGCGGATTAAAAGCTGTTGAACAGGAATGCTTTCAATGACCCTGATAACGGGCCTCATGATTTGCTCCAGCTTTATCGGCTGGCCGAGAAAATAAGCTTTAAACATATCTTTGCTGTTGATGATCCCTAAAATATGATCCTTGTCATCTTTGATGACAGGGTAGCGTGTATACCGTTCATTAATGATGTGATGAATTGCCTCTTCAAGCGACTGCTCCAGAGAGATAACCGCAATTTCTGTCCGCGGAATCATAATCTCTCTCGCTACCCGGTTGTCAAATTCAAAAATCTTATTTACATAACGGAATTCAGACTGATTGATTTCTCCCTTTTCATAGCTTTCTGAAAGGATCAGTCTTAGTTCCTCCTCGCTGATGACAACCTGATGCTCCTTTACTGAATGAAAGCCAAACAATTTCACAAGAAAACTTGCAGAGCCGTTTAATGCTTTAATAAACGGGTACGTGATTTTATAAAACCAGATCAGCGGCTTTGCAATCCATAAGCTTACAGCTTCAGCTTTTTGAATAGAAACCGTTTTCGGGGCAAGCTCCCCCATCACCACATGCAAAAAAGTGACGATGATAAATGCAACTACAAATGTGACAATGTGGTTAAACGGTTCCGGCATGCCTGTCATTGTAAATAAGGGATGAAGAAAACGTTCAAATGTAGGTTCACCAAGCCACCCAAGGCCGAGGGCTGTAATCGTAATCCCGAGCTGGCAGGCTGATAAATACTCGTCAAGATTGGAGATGATTTTATGTGCGGCTAGTGCTCGGCTGTCACCGCTTTCGATGAGCTGATTGATTTTTGAACCTCTAATTTTGACGATCGCAAATTCCGCTGCAACGAAAACAGCCGTAATGCCAATCAAAACAAAAATGGCGATCAATTGTAAAATAAGCAAAAAAAGCCCTTACCATAAATGGTAAGGGGCCACCTCCTTAACGTTAATTCTCATCACGACCGTTTAAGAAAATCATCACAAAACGAAGTAGTTCAAACAGGGAAACCAGGGCGGCGGCCACATACGTTAAGGCAGCAGCACTCAGCACTTTATTTACCCCATTTTCTTCATTGTTTCGGATGAATCCTTCTGACACAATAATCTGCTTCGCACGTGAACTTGCATTGAATTCGACAGGCAATGTAATCAGCTGGAAAAAGACTGCCGCTGAAAACAGTATGATGCCAAGCCCGATCAAATTCAGGCTGCCGAGAAGCATGCCTCCTAAGAAAAGCAAAGGAGCTACACCGGATGCAAAATTCACGACTGGGAAGATTTTATGTCTCAGCACAAGCGCACCATATGACTCCTGATGCTGCAAGGCATGTCCGACTTCATGGGAAGCTACGGATATGGCGGAAATTGAGCGGCCGTAATAGACCGGCTCAGATAAACGCACCACCCGTCTTGTCGGGTCGTAATGGTCTGTTAAAGTGCCTCTTACCGGTTCGACCGGCACGTCGTAAAGACCGTTTATATCTAAAATCCGTCTTGCCGTTTCTGCCCCTGTACGTCCGCTTGAGGCTTCCACTTTTGAATATTTTTCAAAGTTGCTCTTTACTTTAAATTGTGCCCAAAACGACAATCCCAATGCGGCTATTGTTAAAAATATAAACAGCATTTTTTCATCATCCTTTTTCCATGATCATTTCTCTATTACGATTATTTTAATGAGTTTTCTTTCCCGTGTACAGAAATGCGCTTTTTCTTCCGGCTTGGAGCACACAATCCAATCAGCAAAAAGAACAGGCCTGCTGAAAACAAATAAAAGGCGAAACTGCCGGCCAGTTCTTTCAGAAAATGAAGCCAGGAGAAGCTTCCGGAAAAGTGATTATATGAATTCAAATCGAAAATAAACAAAATCACCGCGGATGCCGCCAGCTGCGTACCGATCAAAACCACGATCGTTCTTTGAAAGATCGTCATCTTTTTCATCCTTTTTGTTTTAGTTTATGGAGAAATCCGGTTTTATATGTTTTGTACATTTTTTGAAAAACATCACCGGAAGTGGGACATACTGTTAGAAAAAAGCACGGGTGTGATGGAAGCTATGAAAGTGACGAGTGAGGAAAAGGAACAGCTGAGCACAGCAATCGACCGAATGAATGAAGGACTGGACGCGTTTATCCAGCTGTATAATGAATCGGAAATTGATGAACCGCTTATTCAGCTTGATGATGATACAGCCGAGTTAATGAAGCAGGCCCGAGATAAGTACGGCCAGGAAAAGCTAAATGAGAAATTAAATACAATTATTAAACAGATTTTATCCATCTCAGTATCTGAAGAAGGAGAAAAAGAATGAAATCAAATCGGATATTTATTTCATGGCTCAGGTGGCCGTTATTTATCCGAATCGGGGTTATTATTTTATGTCTGATTCTTTTGTTCGGCCAAATCATTTATATTCTTGAGCCTAAGCAGTTCACTTCGGTATTCGAAGGCATTTGGTGGGCTGTCGTTACAGTTTCGACAGTCGGTTATGGAGACTATGTGCCGCACACGCCGCTGGGACAGGCAGCCGGAATACTGCTGATTTTGAGCGGAGCAAGCTTTGTCACAGCATATTTCGCTACGTTATCAGCGGCCGCATTCAGCAGACAGCATCGCTACATCGAAGGAAAAGTTGCTTACAAAGGCCGGGACCACATCATTCTGATCGGGTGGAATGAAAAAACAAACCGGCTTTTGAAGGACCTTCAGCTTGCCGCCCCTTCCAAAACAGTCGTACTAATCGATGAATCCTTAACAGAAGGCCCGCTTATTGAAAACGTTCATTTCATACGCGGGCACGCTGCCGATGATGGGACACTGAAACGGGCCAATATTACTGAAGCGGAATCAGTGATGATTACTGCCGATCAGTATAAAAGTGAAACTGATGCTGATATGCTGTCAGTGCTGACTCTTTTATCTGTTAAAGGGCTTAATCCCCTTGCTTACTGCATCGTCGAAATTTTGACTGACCGTTTTGTCACCAATGCGGAGCGGGCAGGCGCAAACCAAATCATCGGAACTTCAGAATTTATCAGCCGGGCGATGCTGCAGCATTACCAAGTCAAGTTACGGCCGTCTAAACAGCAGAACGGAATCAAGCTGACACTTGATCAGCATGTGGAGCTTCTTGCTGTTCCTGACGAACTAAAGGGAGCGGCTTACAAAACCTGTGTTCTCTATTTCCTTGATCACAACACAACAATTATAGGCGTACAAAAAGAGGAGGGGCCGATGATTTCCCCTCCTCTTACATACAAGGTGCTCGAAACAGATCAATTCCTTGCCATCTAGTGTAACAGAACATCCTCCAATTCTTTCACGAGAGAGGCGCCGATATCCAAAAATGCCGGATCAATTTCCGCGTCCCGCCTTTCCGGTTCGGAAAATTGATTAAACAGTGATTGGAAAGGCCCTCCCTCGGCGTGATCGTCAACATCCGCCTGAAACACCTGTCTCAGCATAAACGGCGTTCCGATCCGGACGGCCGCCCCTCGTTCATCGAGACTGCCCTGTACCGCATTGACGGGAATTCTTAAAAATAAATAGCCGTCTCTATCATCAATTTTATAATCAAAGTAGCCATGATCGTATTCCCAGCCGCCGTTTATCACATAACCGAGCGGCTTCATCACTTGTTCCAGTTCTTGAAGCAGAAAAGACTGCCCATCTATCACGGAAGGTATTGGTATCATCAGAATGCCCCTTTTTTCACTTATCCTGTCCCGCCGAACAAGACTTCATTCAGAGGCGCCTACATGGAAATCGTTGTTTCTTTCGCGCGGCCAACAGAAAAGAAAGCGCATTCAATTAAGAAGTAAACAGTCATTGCCGCTGCAAGCCATACAGCTGAATCCCAAGACACATAAACAACCGTTGCATAGAGTCCTAATTTAGTGAAAAGAGTATGGGTTCGTTTTAAATGCAAAATCCGATGTACCGCATCGGTAAAAAGGGCAAGCGGCAAACCAATGAGAAGAAAGGCGTGGATGAAAAAATGTGACAGCGTGCCGCCAAAGCTTGAAGAAAACTCTGTATACACGGCATCAAAGGAGATAAGGAAACTTAAAATAGCTGCAGAAAAACCGGCAATGATGAGATGTTTAACCAATTGTTTCATGAACATCAGCACCTTTCTGATTTTATAAAAAGCCGACCGGCAAATGCCAGTCAGCTTTCTCACATTAATCTTCCAGACGTTTTTCAAGCTCTGCTTTTTTCTCTTCAAAGCCAGGTTTGCCGAGTAACGCAAACATATTGACTTTATACGCTTCTACACCAGGCTGGTCAAACGGATTGACGCCAAGGAGGTAACCGCTCATCGCGCAGGCTTTTTCGAAGAAATATACAAGGTATCCAAAAGTATATGCATTCAGCTCAGGAATGTTAACGATTAAGTTCGGAACATTTCCGTCTGTATGGGCAAGCATTGTACCTTGGAATGCTTTTTTGTTAACGAAATCAACAGTTTTACCGGCTAAATAGTTCAAGCCGTCAAGATCGTTATCCGCTTCCTCAATTGTCAGTTCATGTTTAGGTTTCTCTACGTTCAGGACCGTTTCGAATAAATCTCTGCGGCCTTCTTGTACATACTGGCCTAAAGAATGAAGGTCTGTTGAATAGTTCGCTGAAGAAGGATAAATGCCCTTCTCATCTTTCCCTTCGCTTTCTCCGAACAGCTGCTTCCACCATTCCGCAAAGTATTGAAGCGCCGGTTCGTAGTTGATGAGCATTTCAATTGTTTTGCCCTTATTATAAAGGACATTGCGAACAACCGCATATTGGTATGCTGGGTTATCTTCCAGTTCAGATGTTGCAAAATCTTTGCTCGCATCCAGGGCGCCTTTCATCATGTCATCAATGTTGACGCCGCTGACAGCAATCGGCAAGAGGCCTACAGCTGTTAAAACTGAATAACGGCCGCCGACATCGTCAGGAATAACGAATGATTCGAAGCCTTCTTCGTTAGAAAGCGTTTTTAATGCGCCGCGCTCTTTATCAGTTGTTGCATAAATCCGCGCTTTCGCTTCTTCTTTACCGTATTTCTCTTCAAGAAGCTTGCGGAAAATACGGAAAGCGATTGCAGGTTCAGTTGTCGTACCTGATTTAGAAATCACATTAATAGAGAAGTCAACATCTTCAAGAAGATCCATGACGTCTCTCATATAAGATGAACTGATGTTGTTTCCGATAAAAATGACTTGCGGATTGCCGCGTTTTGCTTTTGGCAAAGTGTTGTAAAACGCGTGATTCAGCGCTTCAATCGCTGCCCGCGCTCCAAGATAAGAACCGCCAATGCCGACAACAAGCAAGACATCAGAGTCAGATTTGATTTTTTCCGCGCTTTTTTTGATGCGCGCGAATTCTTCTTTATCATAATGTTCAGGGAGGTCCACCCAGCCTAGAAAATCGCTGCCCGCGCCTGTTTTTTCATGGATATTATGGTGTGCTGTTTTTACAAAGTCCCGCAGATATGTAAGTTCATGTTCGTTGAAGAAAGTCAACGCTTTTGAGTAGTCAAAGCGTACATGCGTCATTGCTTGTCCCTCCATAACGGTATAATGTTTTCATCTTTCACTTTATATGAACTTATCTGTGAAATCAAGTCAAGAAGAAAGGGCGGAATGACTGGATTCCGCCCTTTGGGTTTATAGAGACGCGCGAAGGATGGCAAGCACGTCATCTTTGTTCAGTTTTTGGAAGTTGCCGAAGCCGCCGTGTTCCATTTCCTTGGCTGCGATATCAGCAATCAGCTCAAGCTTTTCTTCTCCAATATTGTAATCAGCAAGACGAGAAGGTGCACCGAGGCTTGTCCAGAACGCAGACAGTTTATCGATTCCTTCAAGCGCAATTTCTTTATCTGTTTTGCCTTCAGTATCAATGTCAAACATGTTGAGCATTAGGTTTTTAAAACGACCTACATTTGTATCAAGCGTGTATCTCATCCAGTTTGGGAACAGTATCGCCAAACCGCCCGCGTGCGGAATATCATACACAGCTGAAACGGCGTGTTCCATTGTATGAGAAGCCCAGTCACCAAAGTAGCCCATTTGGAGCGTGCCGTTTAAAGCGATTGTACCAGCATACAAAATCGTTTCACGAAGCTCGTAGTTTTCCAGATCTTCAAGAAGCTTAGGAGCTGTTTCGATGACCGTCTGCAAAACAGCAAAGCACATTCTATCCTGAAGCGGCGTGTTTTCAACATTGTGGAAGTATTGTTCGAATACGTGGCTCATCATGTCAACCATGCCGTATACTGTTTGATTTTCCGGAACCGTGAACGTATTTTCAGGGTCTAAAATAGAGAAACGCGGATGAGTCACATTGCTGCCCCATACAAATTTCTCGTTTGTTTCCCAGTTTGTAATCACGGAATCAGGGTTCATTTCAGAGCCTGTCGCAGCAAGCGTTAAAACAGTGCCAAACGGCAGCGCATCCTCCGCTGTTACTTTTTTGCTGAAAATATCCCAAGCGTCGCCATCGTATTTGACGCCAGCTGCAATTGCCTTTGTACAGTCAATCACACTGCCTCCGCCGACAGCAAGCAGAAAATCAATGTTATGCTCTCTGCAAAGGCCTATGCCTTTTTCCACTGTTGCAAGACGCGGGTTCGGCTCTACACCTGACAGCTCATGAACAACAGCGCCCTCTTCTTTTAAAATGCCTGTGACTTGATCATAAAGGCCGTTGCGTTTAATGCTGCCGCCCCCGTAAACAAGCAGTACATTCTTGCCGTATCGTTTGAATTCTTTTCTTAATTGTTCAAGCTGACCTTTTCCAAAAATCAGCTTTGTCGGATTATAATAAGTGAAATTTTCCATAGTAAAACCTCCAAATGATGCTGGTAAAAACAGATTTTCCATTGTAACATAAGTTGACAAAAAGAAAAAGGGAAGCAGCCAAACGGCTATTTCCCCTTTTTTATAGTGATGCTTTCAAAATTGACAGCACGTCTTCTTTGTTGAGTGATTTAAATTGGCCGAATGTACCGTTAGCCATTGCCTTGTCAGCAATTGTGTCAAGCTGCTCATCATTAATATCATAATCAGCAAGACGGTTCGGAGCGCCAAGGCTTGTCCAGAATGCGGACAGCTTATCGATACCTTCAAGGGCAATTTCTTCATCCGTTTTACCTGCTTCTTCAACATCAAACACGCGAACTGCAAGCTGTTTCATGCGGGCAGGGTTTTCAGACAATGTGTGTCTCATCCAGTTCGGGAACAGAATCGCCAGTCCGCCGGCATGCGGAATATCATAAACGGCTGATACTGCATGTTCAATATTATGAGTAGCCCAATCCCCTCTTGCCCCCATAGAAAGCATGCCGTTTAATGCGATTGTTCCTGTGTACAGGATCGTCTCACGCAATTCGTAATTTTCGAGATCATTGATCAGCTTAGGCGCTGTTTCAATGACTGTACGCAAAAGTGATTCACACATGCGGTCCTGATACGGCGTGTTTGATACATGATGGAAGTATTGTTCGAATACGTGGCTCATCATGTCAACCATCCCGTAGATCGTGTGGTTTTTAGGTACGGTGAATGTATTCACCGGATCAAGAATCGAGAATTTAGGGAATACGAGCGGGCTGCCCCAGCCGTATTTTTCTTTTGTTTCCCAGTTTGTAATAACAGATCCTGAGTTCATTTCTGAACCAGTCGCAGCGAGAGTCAATACCGTTCCGAATGGCAAAGCATCTTTTGGCTGATGCTTTTTCGTAACGATATCCCACGCATCACCATCATACTTCGCTCCTGCGGCAATCGCTTTTGTACAGTCGATTACGCTTCCGCCTCCGACAGCCAGCAAGAAATCAATGTTTTGTTCTTTACAGATGGCAACACCTTTATTAACAGTCGACACACGAGGATTCGGTTCCACACCTGCTAATTCATGCACGGTCGCTCCGGCTTTATTCAGCTGTTCAATCACTTGATCATACAGGCCGCTGCGTTTAATGCTGCCGCCTCCGTACACAAGCAATACGTTTTTTCCGTAAGGTTTGAGTTCCTCTGGAAGTCTTTCCACTTCGCCGCGCCCGAAAATTAATCTGGTCGGATTCCAGTATGTAAAGTTTTGCATGACATCTCCTCCTTAGATTTTTTATTATGCAGAATGTCCTCACCACATGTAAAGCAATCAGCTCTCACCGGTCAGCATACCAGATGGTTTTATTTTGCATGTCGCTGGGAAAGAAACTGATATAAGCGAGGGCAGGCCAGCTTCCCTCATATGGAGAATGCATGTATAGATTCTCCAATATGTCACAATCTATAACTGTTTTAATAATTCATGGAGGAGGTTGCAAAACATGAGTACCATTCAAAGAATTTGTCTTGTATTAACCATCATTGGCGCCATTAACTGGGGACTGATCGGATTTTTCCAATTTGACTTAGTAGCGGCTATCTTCGGCGGCCAAGGGTCAGCTCTTTCCCGAATCATTTACGGACTTGTCGGAATCGCCGGCTTAATCAACCTCGGTCTGCTATTTAAGCCAAACGAGGAAAGATCACGTGAAGAAGCAGCAAATCCTGAAATGCGATAGGATATCAATCACGCTGAAATAGGATTTTGCATGAAATCAAAAGCACCGAACATTCCTGTCCGGTGCTTTTTTCATGCTTATTTTTTGATAAGGTCTTTGCGGTTGGACATTTCGATCCACTCTTCAAGCTTATCTTTTAATGTGTTGAAACCTTGTGGTGTAGAAGCTTCTTCGCTTACTTGAGCAGCTTTAGGTTTTCTTGGTTTGCTTTCTTTTTTCTCAGGCGCAGCTTGTGTCGCACGAATTGAAAGGCTGATTTTGCCTTTTTCTTCATCAACAGCAAGTACTTTTACTTGTACTTCGTCGCCAACTGAAAGGTGCTCGTTGATATCTTTTACGAAACCATGAGTCACTTCAGAAATGTGTACTAAACCTTGAGTTTCTTCATCTAATGCAACAAACGCACCATACGCTTGTAATCCTGTAACTTTACCAGTGTAAACACTGCCCACTTCAAATTTTGCTGCCATTCATAACAACTCCTAAGTTAAATTAAATATCTGTTTATACGCAATTTAAAATTATATCACACATGTCTTATTTCCGCAAAGAAAACTTTTTATAAAAAATCAGGTTTATACACAGCAAAAAGGGGGTAAACTGAAAATACCAAAGGCTTTCTAGTATTCCCCCCTTTTATTGGATGCGAACAAAAGGTTCGTATCTTTTTTTATGTTGTTTTGTGCAGGAAGCGTTTCATTCTGACTAACGCTTCTTGAAGCTGTTCAATCGAGGTTGCGTATGAACAACGGATATATCCCTCACCGCTCGGACCAAACACACTTCCAGGAACAACTGCCACTTTTTCCTGCGTCAGTAGCTCCTCGGCAAACTGTTCTGAACTCATTCCCGTGCTTTTAATAGATGGAAAAGCATAGAAAGCGCCGCCCGGATGATGACAGCTGAGACCGATTTCATTGAGCGATTCTACAAACAGATTCCGTCTTCTTCGATAGCTTTTTTTCATTTTTTCTACGTCTTCCATGCCGTTCTTCAGGCCTTCAAGGGCGGCAAACTGCGCCATTGCGGGCGCACACATCATCGCATATTGATGAATTTTAAGCATGGCATCCCGAAGCAAGGATGGTGCCGCGGCAAAACCGAGCCTCCAGCCCGTCATTGCAAATGCTTTTGAAAAGCCTGAGATGACTACCGTCCGTTCCTTCATTCCCGGTAATGCCGCTATACTTGTAAATTCCTCATCATATGTCAGCTCCGCGTAGATCTCGTCGGCTAAGACGATGACATCATGTTTTTTGGCAAACTCAGCAATCTCATTCAGCTCTTCCTTCGAATAAACCGAACCTGTCGGATTCGATGGTGAGCAGATGAGAATGGCCTTTGTTTTTTCAGTGACTGCCGCTTCAAAATCAGCAGCCGTTGCTTTAAATCCTTTGTCTGCCGTTGTATGAACGTGAACCGGGATACCGCCTGCCAAAGAAACAAGCGCATCATACGCCACAAAACACGGCTCAGGAATGATGACTTCCTCACCTGGATTCACAATGGCGCGGATCGCAATATCCAAAGCCTGACTTGCCCCCACTGTCACAATCAGCTCATTATCTGGCGAGTAGCTAAGATCAAACCTGTTGCTCAAATAACGGCTGATTTCCTCCCGCAATGAGTATAAACCCGCATTGGCCGTGTATGACGTATATCCTTGTTCAAGAGAGAGAATGCTTGCTTCGCGGACATTCCACGCGGTAACAAAATCAGGCTCGCCGACGCCTAAAGAAATGACGCCTTCCATCGTTGCCGCCAAATCAAAGAATTTGCGGATGCCGGATGGTTTTATTTGTTGTACATAGTCTGATAAATACGAAGTCATTTACGGTGACACCACGATTCTTTTGTCGTCGTCTCCTGTTTCAAACACTTTGCCGTCATGCTTGTATTTTTTCAGGATAAAATGGGTTGTCGTAGATACAACTGAATCAAGCGTTGACAGTTTATCCGAAACAAAACGCGCTACGTCAGACATCGAATTGCCGCGAATCACGACAGACAAATCGTATACGCCTGACATCAGGTAAACTGATTCAACCTCTTGGAATCGGTAAATCCGTTCCGCCACTTCATCAAAACCGACGCCCCGCTTCGGCGTTACTTTGACGTCGATCATGGCCGTAACGCCCTCATGTCCGTCTACTTTTCGCCAATCAATCATAGCGGAATAATCGATAATAACCTTTTCTTTCTCCAGTTTGTCAATAATTGTTTTTACTTCATTTACAGGGATGCCCGCCATCTTTGCGATTGTTTCTAAATCGGCGCGGCTGTTTTCGTCTAAAATTTCTAATATTTCTGTTTCTTTTTCTGTCAATTTCATTTGATTCACACCTTTGCAATGTCAAGAAATCTCATGACATTATATCACGTTTTTTGACGAATGCTAAGAAAAAACGAGGAGAAACTTCCGCTAGAATTTACAATTTCAGGGCATAATACAACCATCAAAAAAAGGGAGTGACACAGAATGGAGGCGGTTTCACCAATAAGGCGGTTTATGGTCGATGGAGTCAATGTATACTACGAACATTATCAAAATCCCGGCAGGCAAACGCTGGTCTGCGTACACGGTTTTTTATCATCTGCATTCAGCTTCAGAAAAGTAATTCCTCTCCTTCGGGACAAGTACGACATCATCGCGCTTGATTTGCCTCCTTTCGGCCAATCTGAAAAATCAAGAACGTTTATCTATACCTATCAAAACCTTGCTAAGCTTGTCATTGGGATTTTGGAGCACTTGCAAGTGAAACAGGCTGTGCTTGTCGGGCATTCTATGGGCGGGCAGATATCGCTGTCTGCTGCTCTCCAAAAACCTGAGCTTTTTTCAAAGGTTGTGCTGCTTTGCAGTTCAGGGTATTTAAAACGTTCACACCCGACGATCATTTTCGGGACCCATATCCCGTATTTTCATCTTTACATCAAACGCTGGCTCTCGAAAGAAGGCGTGATGAAAAATTTATTAAATGTGGTGCATGACAAATCGCTGATTGATGAGGAGATGATCGACGGCTATGGCAGACCGTTTCAGGACGAGCAGATTTTCAAAGCCATGACAAGGTTTATCCGCCACAGAGAAGGAGATTTAGAACCCGAGCAATTGAAGAAAATGAACAAGCCTGCTCTATTGATTTGGGGCGAGGAGGATCGAATTGTCCCAATGGAGATCGGTAAACGGCTGCACGCAGATTTGCCTAATTCCGTGCTGTACTCACTTGGCCAGACCGGACATCTGGTGCCTGAAGAACGGCCTGAACTTGTTTCTGAACACATTGCTGATTTTATCAATTAAAAAAACCGGTGCTGAACCGGTTTTTTTAAGGCGTGCAGGAGCTGCTGTTTTTAATGAATAAAAGCTGGCCAGCCACTTCCCGGCAGCTGGCGATCGGCAGCGTTTGTTCAAAAGAAGTTTCAAATATTTGCTGAATGCTTTTCGCCAGCACGTCGGGATCGTCTTCATCATAGACTGCCTGCACGACATCAACAGCCTCCGTTTCGTAAAACTCTTCTCCATATTTAAACGGGTCCCATTTGGCAATGATCTTAATCATTTCCCTGACCGCTTGACTTTCTTCCATATTCATCACCGCTTATAATAAAATTTGCAGTTCTATCTTATCATAGTGAAGCTTAGAAGAATAAACATACATGAGGGGGTAACAGAATGAACTTTGATAAACGAGAAGAACGCCTTGGCACCCAATCGGTCAAATGGGACAAAACAGGCGAATTATTTGGCGTGACAGACGCACTCCCGATGTGGGTGGCGGATATGGATTTTCGCGCCCCAGAAGCGATAACTGAAGCGTTAAAAGAGCGTCTTGACCACGGTATTTTTGGTTATACAACTCCAGATCAAAAAACGAGGGATGCTGTGTGCGGATGGATGCAAAACAGGCACGGCTGGAAGGTGAATCCGGAAAGCATCACATTCAGCCCCGGCGTTGTAACGGCTTTGAGCATGGCGGTACAAGCTTTTACGGAGCCGGGCGATCAAGTAGTTGTTCAGCCTCCAGTTTATACGCCTTTTTACCATATGGTGGAGAAAAACGGCCGGCACATTTTACATAATCCGCTGCTAGAAAAAGACGGCGCATATGCAATGGATTTTGAAGATTTGGAGACGAAGCTTAGTGACCCAAGTGTTACATTGTTTATTTTATGCAATCCTCATAACCCTTCTGGGCGTTCATGGGGCCGGGAAGACTTACTGAAGCTAGGCGAATTGTGCCTTGAGCATGGCGTCACAGTTGTATCGGATGAAATCCATTCTGATTTAATGCTGTACGGACACATACACACGCCGTTCGCTTCGCTCTCTGACGATTTCGCTGATATTTCTGTGACATGTGCTGCTCCAAGCAAAACATTTAATATCGCCGGATTGCAGGCTTCAGCAATCATTATTCCGGATCGCCTGAAGCGCGCCAAGTTTTCCGCAAGCCTTCAGCGCAATGGTTTAGGCGGACTGAACGCGTTTGCCGTCACTGCAATCGAAGCCGCGTATTCAAAAGGGGGACCGTGGCTTGATGGATTGATCTCTTACATTGAGAGAAACATGAACGAAGCGGAAGCCTTTTTGAGCACCGAGCTGCCAAAGGTCAAAATGATGAAGCCGGATGCATCATACTTGATTTGGCTCGACTTCAGCGCTTACGGCTTGTCCGATGCAGAGCTTCAGCAAAGAATGCTAAAAAAAGGAAAAGTTATTTTAGAGCCCGGGACGAAATACGGGCCTGGCGGAGAAGGATTTATGCGCCTGAACGCAGGATGCTCTCTTGCAACCCTGCAGGACGGCCTGCGCCGCATCAAAGCCGCATTATCGTAAATATAGCTGTTAAACGCCTTTACGTCTTCATTTGTAAAGGCGTTCTTAATAAAGGAATTTTATATTTTACTTCTAATATTTAGTGTTATAATAGATTCATATTTTATACGAAAGGATTTCACACGAATGGAAATTCTAAAAGACTATCTTCTGCACATCTGCTTTATTTTGTTTCCTATTCTTCTTTACCAAGTGTTTTGGCTTGGAAAACCTGCGATTCTTGTGCCAAAAATAAACAGCGGTTTGGTCACGCTCTTCGCCTGCGGCGCCTCCGTTTTATGCATTATTTTCCCGATTCATGAAATGGACTACATACAATACGGCCTTCAGATGATTCCCGTTATCATTTGTTTATTTTACATTAGTACCGCTTCCGGACTTACAGTCGCCGCATCTGTCCTATGTTTTGAACTGCTTTTTTACGAACCTTCCGCAATGTTTGTTTTCACTTTGCTGCCTTTTCTTATCATTATCCCAATCTTATTTCAGAAAAAATGGCCATTCATGTCCAAAGCGAAAAAACTGCTGCTGTCTTTATTGATCAGCTGCGTGGAGATTTTCCTATTTTTCGCCTCAAGCTGGATTCTTTCCGCCTTGAATATTTTAAATTTTCAAAAATCAGGAATTTTCGTTTACGAGGCGGCAGTCTCAGGGCTTTTCCGCTCCAGTGTTCTTCTATTAAGCATCTATATTATCGAAAGCATCGCCGAAAATATCGCCCTGCGCTCACAGCTTATCCATTCTGAAAAAATGACGATTGTGAGTGAACTGGCAGCGAGCGTCGCTCATGAGGTCAGGAATCCGCTGACAGTTGTCCGCGGGTTTGTCCAGCTGCTTTTTAATGATGAAACCTTACAAAACAAGTCGAGTGCAGATTACAAAAAGCTTGTACTGTCAGAGCTTGACCGGGCGCAAGGCATTATTACAAACTATCTCGATATGGCCAAACAGCAATTATACGAAAAAGAGGTTTTTGACCTATCTGCCCTTATCAAAGAGACAAGCTCCCTTATGGTGTCGTACGCCAATTACAAGTCAGTAACCGTCGAGGCTGAAACAGAACCGGACCTTTTGATATACGGAGACGCAACAAAGCTGAAGCAGGCTGTCATCAACCTGATGAAAAACAGCATTGAAGCGGTTCCTCACGGGAAGGGGATGATCCACATATCAGCCAAAAGAAACGGCCATACGATCATGATTAACATCACAGACAATGGGGTCGGGATGACAGACCATCAAATGCAAAAACTCGGCGAACCTTATTATTCCTTAAAAACGAACGGAACGGGACTCGGCCTCACCGTAACCTTTTCCATTATTGAACATCATCACGGGACCATTTCATTTAACAGCAGCTTCCAAAAAGGCACTACGGTGACCATTAAGCTTCCCGCTGATCTTCCTCACTAGCAAATCGATTGGAACTTTAATAGAATAAATGCGAGGTGATGACAGATGAGCACGTTTGAGACAGGCTCTATCGTTAAAGGATTTTACAAAACAGGTGTATACATAGGAGAAATTACGGCTTGCAGGCCGCAGCATTATTTAGTGAAAGTGAAAGCGGTTCTTACCCATCCCGCTCAAGGAGACCTTCATCATCCAAAACAGGCGGATGTGCCATTTTTTCATGAGAGAAAAGCGCTCGCACATGGTGAACAGACCAATATCCCCCACCATATGGTGAAGCCTTATGACGGTGAAGTGCCGGATTATACCGAATCTCTGCGGGAGGCGACAGCACAGCTGAGATCCAAATTGAATGAGGATGGTTCGGAGTGGGCAAAGCGCTCCCTTCATAATCTGGACATTTTAGAAAAAGAATATTTTAACCTGCCATAACCCAGTCTGACAAAAGATTGGGTTTTTCACGTCGCGCGCTTCAACAGTTCGGTTAAATCGATTCTTTCACCGATTGTGGGCGGTTTTGGCTTTTCGAGATACTGCTTATCCTGCTCAACAAGCTTAAAAAGTTTATATGCTGTAAGGGCATCATCAAGCGCTTTATGATGGGTGCCGGTTCCGGAATCTCCATACTCTTCGGCAGCTTTCCATAAACCCGTCAATGTCCGGTCTCCAAAAAAGTTTTTGTATTCAAGCGATAAATCTCTCATTTCTCCCTTAAACGGGAAAGGGATATGGTTAAACATACAGTTTTGCTTCAGCACTTTCATATCCATGTTTCCCCACGTAATAATTGTGCTGTTTTTCTCAGGATCCAGCTCGTTTAGTTTACGGATGAAATCCTCGAATCTCATTCCTTCGTCTACCTGTTTTTGGGTTATTTTTAAAAATGATTTGCAGCGTTTCGTAAGCTTCGGGAACTTTTTCGGTCTAACATAGCTAGAAAACGTCTCAACCACTTCATCATCAATCGACTTTACAATTCCGGCTTCAATGATTTCCGGGAAGAAGTTTTGAGGACTGTACTTTCCATCAGGCATTGTAAATTCGAAATCAATAATGAGTAAGCTGTTTGTCGTCACCTTTTTACACCTGCCTTTCCTCCGATCAGAAAATGCTATCTTTATAGTATATCAATTCCCCTTCTCGACATTTCTTCATTTTCTAAAAATAATGAATTTTCCCAGCCGCTTCGTTTCTTTTAAATTGTGAATCGTTTCTTTATAATTAGTAAGGAACCCGAAATAATAAGAAGGTGATGTTATTTCTATCCGTAAGAAAAACTTTGTCATTGTGTGGCTGGCGAACTTTTTTGTCTCCGCTAGCACAACGATGATCGTTCCTTTTCTCTCCTTATACATTGAGACGCTCAGCTCTTTTTCAAACGGCTTTGTGCAAAGGTGGAGCGGCTATGTGTTCGGCATTACATTTCTCATGGCGTTTTTGGTATCCCCGTTTTGGGGACGGTTCGGAGACAAACGCGGATACAAGAAAATCCTTATGGCAACCGGAACAGGCATTGCCCTCAGCATTTTCTTCATGGGCTTTGTTACATCGGTGTACCAATTGTTTTTTCTGCGTATGGCAATGGGTCTTGTAACCGGATTCATCCCGACATCTCTTGCGATGATTTCGGCACAGACTCCGAAGAGCTCAGCTGGCAAAACACTCGGCACGCTGCAAATGGGGCAAGTGTCCGGAAGCTTGTTCGGCCCGCTTTTGGGAGGCATGCTTGCTGATCGTTTCGGCTTTACGTATACCTTTTTTATCACATCCTTTGTGATTTTCTCGTCTGTTCTTCTCGTGTTATTTGGTGTCAAAGAAAAGCCTCTTGCAGAGAAAACAGCCAAACGTACGTCTTACTCGAGAAAAGAAGTGCTCTCCTATATTTTTCACCATCCGGCGCTGTGGGTCATGATGCTGTTAACCATGCTGATTCAAACAGGCAATTTCAGTATCCAGCCCCTGCTCGCTTTATATGTAAATGAGCTGCACGGACCTGTCAATCTTGCCTTTTTCTCCGGCATGGCATTTTCAGCAACGGGGCTCGGAAGTTTGCTGCTGGCTAGAAAATGGGGTGATCTGGGCGACCGCTACGGCCACCGCCGCATTTTAATCGGACTTTTGCTCGCCGCCTCTTTCTTTTTTATTCCGCAGGCGCTCGCGTCCTCACTCAGCGTGCTCCTTGTTTTCAGATTTTTATTCGGAATGGCGATGGGCGGTTTGCTGCCATGCATTACGGCAGCGATCCGCGTTCAGGCTCCCGGCAGCATTCAAGGTGAAGTTCTCGGCTACAATGTCAGCTTTCGCTTTTTAGGAAACGTGCTCGGGCCTCTGCTCGGCGGAATCATATCGAGCCACTTTACCATTTCGGCCACCTTTTACGTCACGGCGTTTCTCTTTTTCGCCGGCGCCTGCATGCTTTGGATCATGCAGAAACTTCGGAAAGATTCTTATGCCAAAGCAAGCTGATTCCGAGAAAAAACTGAGGAATCTTCTAAATTTAACCTTCTCGTAATCTCAAAAGAATGGTACGATATGGCTAGAATTTAGGAGAAAAGAGAGTGACCATGTTACGAAAAATAATCGGATGGATTTTGCTCCTTTGCATAATCCCATTGTTTGCATTTACAGTTATCGCTTCCGGAAAAGAAGTAAAACAAATGAAGTCCCTGGATCAGGTGCTTGATAAAAATATTAATCTGAAAGATATCAGCCTTGTTCAGAACAGCTACATGTATGACAGGGACGGCTCCCTTGTCTCGGAAATCGTCAGCGACCACGAAAACCGTGTGCTCGTTCCATTTAACAAGATTCCCGAGGAAGTCAAACAGATTTTCTTAACATCTGAGGACCGCCATTTTTACGAGCATAAAGGCTTTGACTTTATGGGAATGGTGCGGGCTACTGCTTCTAACGTAAAAGACAAGAAAATTGACCAGGGTGCCAGCACCATCACACAGCAGCTTTCAAGAAACTTATATTTGAGCCACGAACGCTCCTTCAGCCGCAAGCTGACAGAGCTCGCGTATTCCTATCAGCTGGAGAAAAAATATACGAAAAATGAAATTCTTGAAGCTTACTTAAATACCATTTATTTTAACAATGGTGTTTATGGCGTCGGTTCAGCAGCTCAATTCTATTTCAGCAAACCGCTGAAATCTCTCACAGTGGGAGAAATGGCTTTTATCTGTGCTATACCTAATAACCCTACATTATATGATCCTCTCAAGCATTTTGACTACACGAAAAGCCGTCAAGAACGTTTGCTTAAAGGGCTAAAAGATGCCGGGGTCATTACGGACAAAGAGCTGAAAAAAGCCGTAAAACAAAAAATCAAACTGGATGTTGAAAAAAGAGAAGACAAATATCCTGACTACGTTTCCTACGTCAATGATGAATTCACTCAGCTGGTGTCTGAATCAGAAGGCTTTGATAAACGCCTTCAAAAAGCATCAGGAAAACAAAAAGAAAAGATCGAGAACGAGCTGTCCGCAAGAGTCAGCACTCTGATGAAAGACGGCGTGAAAATTTATACTGCACTTGATCCGTACATGCAAAATCAAGTTGTGGCACAAATGAATTCCAAGCTCCCGTATGCGGACGTACAGGGCGGAGCGGCTGTGATTAATCACCAGACGCATCAAATCATCGCTCTATCCGGCGGGAAAAACTATCAAAAATATGACTTTAACCGCGCCTACCAGGCGTACAGGCAGCCGGGTTCATCCATTAAGCCGCTTCTTGATTACGGCCCTTATATTGAACAGACCGGCGCGACAACAAGCAGCACCATTGATGCCAGCAAGTTTTGCAGCAAAGACTACTGTCCGCAAAACTACAATAACCGCACTTACGGCACAGTGACGCTTGATACGGCGTTTAAAAATTCATATAATACCCCGGCTATTAGAATGCTCGACCGCGTCGGCATCCAAAAGGCATTCAGTTATATTGAGCCGTATCATTTTGCCAAACTTGTCGACAGTGACTATCTTCTTCCGGCGGCGCTTGGCGGATTTACAAACGGCATGACGCCTCTTGAGATGACAAAGGCTTATACGACATTCGGCAACAGCGGAAGCTATACGCCGAGCCATGCGATTACAAAGGTGACAGACCTTAAAGGAGAAACACTTTATAAATGGAATGATAAAGCGACTCAAATATTCAGCGTCCGCACGAACATGCAGCTGAAAAAACTGATGTCTTCCGTTGTGAAAAGCGGAACAGGGAAAAAAGCATATTTCAATGCGCCTTACATCGGCGGTAAAACCGGAACATCAAATGATTATCACGATATGTGGTTTGTCGGCCTGACTGATACGTATACAATGGGTGTCTGGGTCGGAAAGGACACACCGACCAGCGTTGAATATCTTCACAGCATCAGCCCTCAGCTTTCCATCTGGAAAGGAACGCTGCAAGCGGCTTATTAAAGGATCGGAGGGGATATGGGGTGACTTCAGAACAAATTCCAAATCGCGTTTTGCTGTTTGACGGTGTCTGCAATTTATGCAATGGCGCCGTGCAGTTTATCATTAAACGTGATCCGGACGGATTGATTTCTTTCACATCGCTGCAGTCGGAAACAGGACAGAGCCTGCTGAAAAAAAGCGGGCTTCCGACTGATCGATTTGACAGCTTTGTCTTTATTGAAGACGGCCAAGTGTACACAAAGTCAACTGCAGCCATTAAGGTTTTCAGGCATCTGCGAGGCCCATGGCGGCTCTTTGTCCTGTTTTTCGCAGTGCCGAAGCCTGTCAGAGATATGGTCTATTCTTTCATTGCCAACAACCGCTATAAGTGGTTTGGCAAAAAAAATGAATGTATGCTCCCCTCCCCTTCTATTAAAAAAAGATTTTTACCGTAAATAAAAAATGGCTAGGAAGCTAGCCATCACAGATTGTTGACAAAATCCTAAAACGGCTTCGTTTTAGGATTTTGTCATCTATTCAGCGTGATTGAAAACTTTTGAAGTTGTGAAACGGCGGAAACCTGAGAATCTAGCCGCCGTTTCATTGCGTACAGAGCACGAAGCGCAAATCTGACCACCAAACGCTGAAATGGCTAGCTACACAGGTAAGCTAGCCATTATGCTATTATAAAGCTTGATAAATATGAACAGAATACCGATAACAAAGGTAAACCAAAACAGCAGTTCCAATAGAATGAATCCGACTAATGACATGAGAGAAAGCGTCGAATAAATCCGGTACACGGTAAACACAAAGTAAGCGAGCGTGACGACCGCAAACCAGATCACAATCCAAATGACATTTTGCAAGAGCACAAAGGATAAAATCCCGCCGCCCAAATAAATCATGGAACCCATTCTGAGTTTTTTCAGGCTGTTCCCTTCCGGATCATTAGCAAAAAACAGCAATGACAGCTCGGTCACGGTATTTGCAATTAATTTCAGAGCGGACAGAACCATAAAATATAAAAGTGCAAAGGCAGCAAATAACGCAAGCCTGATTCCTTTCTCTGAAAAATAATCGAGCATTCCATCATACATTCCAAATGAAGACAGCATCTTCAACGCATAAAGTGAAGTTGAGATGGATAAGGACGAACTAAAAAGCAGGATCGCAATCAGCGGAAAATATCCTGTCAAATAAGTATTTTTCATATAAAAAAGTCCCTTTCTATAATCTACCTCATTTATTATGGAGGACTTAAAACACATTGACAAGATAAATTATTCCATTTTTTCTCCTTTTTACGAATTACGGTCCCAAATCTTCACAAAGCAGCATTTTGAGAGTAAAGTAGTACGCAGGAATCATAAAACGTAAGGAAGTTTTATATGAAAAAAACATTAAAACTGCAAACCAGACTCACCATATTTGTTTGTATCGTTGTATTAATCGCATTGCTCATTACGTTTTTTACAGTCGGTGCCCAAACCACCAAACGAATTAGAGATCAGGAAAAGGCCACTGCGCTGCAGACTGCTGAAATGGTAGCTGAGGCGCCGATGACAGCCGCTGCTTTAGAAAGCGGAAAAAAACAAAAGGAACTGCAGAGCTACACAAAGCGGGTTCAGAAAATCACCGGCACGGAATTTGTTGTCGTCATGGATATGAACGGTATCCGCAAAACTCATCCTGACCCGAGCAAAATCGGAAAAAAATTCAGGGGCGGTGATGAGTCCGAGGTATTAAAAGGGCATGTCCATATCAGCACAGCCTCTGGCACGCTCGGGAAATCGCAGAGAGCGTTCGTCCCTGTCTACGCAGAGAATGGAAAACAGGTCGGTGCAGTCGCGGTCGGCATCACCGTAAATGAAATTGATGAAGTGATCAGCCATAGCTTACGGCCGCTTTACTTTATTATTTGCGTCAGCATCTTCGTCGGTGTGATCGGAGCCGTTATCGTCGCCCGTACAGTGAAAAATATCATGTACGGACTTGAACCTTATGAAATTGCGACTCTGCTTGAAGAACGGAGCGCGATGCTGGAATCGACGAAGGAAGGAATACTCGCTGTCGATGAACATGGCAAAATTAAACTTGCCAACGCGGAAGCAAAACGCCTATTCGTCAAAATGGGCATCAACACAAATCCCATTGATCAGGATGTAGATGACATCTTGCCGAAAAGCCGCTTGAAAAAGGTCATTGAGACAAAAAAACCTCTTCAAGACAGAGACGTCCGCATTAACGGGCTGGAGCTTGTGTTTAATGAAGTTCCTATCCAGCTGAAAGGACAAACTGTCGGAGCGATTGCAACATTCCGCGACAAGACCGAGGTAAAACATTTAGCTGAACAGCTTTCCGGTGTTAAAATGTATGCAAACGCACTGAGAGCGCAGTCTCATGAATTTATGAACAAACTGCATGTGATATTAGGTCTCGTCCAGCTGAAAGAGTATGATGATCTTGGAGATTATATTAAAGATATAGCCATACAGCAAAAATCAGAAACAAGTGAAATTATAAATGATGTCAAAAGCTCCGTACTGGCCGGTTTTCTGCTCGGAAAGCAAAGCTTTATACGTGAGCAGGGCGCAAATCTTGATATTGAATGCAACGGTGTCATCCCGAACGCGGCAGACCCTTCTGTCATCCATGAACTTATTACAATCATCGGAAATCTCATCAACAATGGCTTAGACGCCGTTGCCGATATGCCGAAAAAACAAATCACCATGTCCATGCGCTTCCATAACAGCATACTTGATATTGAAATTACCGATACTGGAGCAGGCATGTCTGAAGAAGACCAAGCCAAAGTATTTGAACAAGGCTATTCAACAAAGGGCAAAAACCGGGGATTCGGCCTTTATTTCACACAGCAAAGCATCGAAAATTTAAAAGGCCAAATGATCCTCACAAGCGAAAAGAATGAAGGAACGACATTCAGTATTCGCATCCCGTACGAACCGAAGGAGGAAAATCATGATTAATGTACTAATAGTTGAAGATGACCCCATGGTGGGTGAATTAAATAAACGATACTTAAGCCAAATAGATGGCTTTCAGCTGAAAGGCATCGCTTCTTCCTTTCAAAGCGCTCTGCATATTTTAGGCGAGCACCATATCGACCTCATTTTGCTTGATATTTATATGCCGGGAAAAAACGGGCTGGAACTGCTGACGGAATTGAGAGCCCAAAATGAAGCGGTTGACGTGATTGTCATCTCAGCGGCCAGCGAGCTTGACGTAATCAAGAAAACACTTCGGTACGGAGCTGTTGATTATTTAATCAAACCGTTTGAATTTGAACGTTTCCAAACGGCTCTGTCTGATTACAGACGAAAACAAAAGGTGTATTCAACCCATCGCAACATGAGCCAAAAAGAACTGGACGCCGAGCTTTTTCAAAAGAAAGAAGCAACAGAAAAAGTGCAGCTTCCTAAAGGCCTGACAAAAAGCACGCTGAAGCTGATCTGGTCCAGTATCCAGTCATTTGAAAATGAATCTTTTACGACAGAAGACTTGGCAAAGCACACAGAAATCTCTCAAGTATCCATACGAAAATACTTAAAGTTTCTTGAAGATATACAGGTTCTGAATGTAGAAATGGCGTACGGAACGATCGGAAGACCTGTGTTTCAGTACAACGTCAACAACAGTAACCTTAACGGAATAAAGCAATATCTATAAGAAAACGCACTGCTTGCTTTGAGCAGTGCGTTTTTCTGTCATATCTCTTGCCAAGATGCTTGATTCTATTGTTGATAAGTTATACAAGAATAACAAAGGGCCTTTCACATTTTTAAGCAAACAATTCTAAAAATAGATACTTTTTAAAAAATTATGCGAAATTCTATTTATTTCTTATTAGTTAAATGATAAATTATGATTGGTAAGTTGATCCCGAAAAACTAAGTCATAAGTCTTACTTCAGAAAACGATGTCACGGTTTTCCGCCCGGAACGCCTTCCGCATCCTTCTCTTCCCCGCCTTTCGAAGGAAATACTCACACCACGCTTATTCAGGGAAGAATAGAACTGTCTCAGCGCATTTCATTTGTTATTATCAGAAAATTTTATCGATTCTAAGAAATTGTTCAGGACAGCCCATCACATGACTGGCCGGATCAGCTTTGAACCAAATTTTTCTGGGGGGTTATATCTTGAATAAACGAAAAATCGGATTGGCGATGTCACTTGTGATCGCAGCAGGCACCATATTAGGAGCATGCGGAAACAGCGAAAAAAGCAGCGGCTCAGGCGAAGGCAAAAACAAATTCAGTGTGGCGATGGTTACTGACGTAGGCGGAGTGGATGACAAATCCTTCAACCAATCAGCCTGGGAAGGCATCCAAGCCTTTGGGAAAGAGAATGGGCTGAAAAAAGGCAAAAACGGTTACGACTATCTTCAATCCAAATCAGATGCAGACTATACAACGAACTTAAATAAATTGGCGCGTGAGAATTTTGACTTAATTTACGGCGTCGGCTACTTAATGGAGGATTCAATCAGCGAAATTGCTGACCAGCGCAAAAATACAAACTTTGCGATTATAGATGCTGTTGTCGATAAAGACAACGTCGCAAGTATTACGTTTAAAGAGCAGGAAGGCTCATTTCTCGTCGGAGTGGCCGCAGCCCTATCAAGCAAATCAGGAAAAATCGGCTTTGTAGGCGGCATGGAATCAGAGTTAATCAAAAAATTCGAGGTCGGCTTCCGTGCCGGCGTGCAAGCAGTTAACCCTAAAGCCGTTGTAGAAGTGAAATACGCAGGGGGTTTCGATAAAGCCGATGTCGGCAAAGCAACCGCCGAAAGCATGTATAAATCAGGCGTAGATGTTATTTATCACTCTGCGGGCGCCACTGGCACAGGCGTCTTTACTGAAGCGAAAAACCTGAAAAAAGAAGATCCAAAACGCGATGTCTGGGTCATCGGTGTCGATAAAGACCAATACGCAGAAGGCCAGGTAGAAGGAACAGATGATAACGTCACCCTCACTTCCATGGTGAAAAAAGTAGATACAGTCGTTGAAGATGTAACGAAAAAAGCGAGTGACGGAAAGTTCCCGGGCGGCGAAACACTTACCTACGGGCTTGATCAAGACGGAGTCGGCATTTCTCCATCTAAACAAAATCTATCGGATGATGTGATCAAAGCGGTCGATAAATGGAAGAAAAAAATCATCGACGGATTGGAAGTCCCGGCAACTGAGAAAGAGCTCAAAACCTTCAAAGCTGAATAAGAATCGCAGGGATAAGGAGGTCGAGCCCTTATCCCTTGTTTTTCTTTTATTTTGAAATAAAGGAGCGGTCAATCAATGGAATATGTCATTGAAATGCTCAATATCCGCAAGGAGTTTCCAGGTATCATCGCCAATGACAATATCAATCTTCAAGTCAAAAAAGGCGAAATACACGCGTTGCTCGGTGAAAACGGAGCGGGGAAATCAACATTGATGAATGTCCTTTTCGGGCTGTATCAGCCGGAGCGGGGTGAAATTCGGGTGCGCGGCGAGAAGGTGCACATCAACAGCCCGAACAAAGCGAATGACCTTGGAATTGGAATGGTGCACCAGCACTTTATGCTTGTTGACACCTTTACAGTTGCTGAAAATATTATTCTCGGGAAGGAGCCAAAGAAGTTTGGCAGAATTGACCGGAAGCGTGCTGGCCAAGAGGTGCAGGACATTTCCGATCGATACGGCCTGCATATCCATCCTGAAGCAAAAGCAGCTGACATATCAGTCGGTATGCAGCAGCGCGCAGAAATATTAAAAACCCTCTACCGCGGTGCCGATATTCTGATTTTTGATGAACCGACGGCTGTTTTGACGCCTCATGAAATTAAGGAACTGATGCAAATTATGAAGAACCTGGTCAAAGAAGGGAAGTCCATCATCTTAATCACCCATAAGCTGAAAGAGATTATGGAGATTTGTGACCGCGTTACGGTTATCCGTAAAGGAAAAGGCATCAAAACCCTTGATGTCCGTGATACAAACCAAGACGAACTCGCCAGTCTAATGGTCGGCCGCGAGGTATCGTTCAAAACTGAAAAGAGAGCTGCTCAGCCGGGAGCGGAAGTGCTTGCGATTGACGGCATAACTGTAAAGGATACCCGCGGAATAGAGACAGTCAGAGATTTGTCTCTTTCTGTCAAAGCGGGAGAAATAGTCGGCATAGCAGGCGTCGACGGAAACGGGCAATCTGAGCTGATCGAAGCGGTGACAGGACTCCGCAAAACAGATTCAGGAACAATCACCTTAAACGGAAAACAGATCCAAAACCTGACGCCAAGAAAAATCACTGAATCCGGGATCGGCCATATCCCTCAGGATCGCCATAAACACGGTCTCGTCCTTGATTTTCCAATCGGAGAGAATATCCTGCTGCAAAGCTATTACAAAAAGCCGTATTCAGCATTGGGCGTTTTACATAAAGGCGAAATGTACAAAAAAGCACGCAGCCTGATCACTGAGTACGATGTCAGAACGCCGGATGAATATACACACGCTCGGGCATTGTCAGGCGGAAACCAGCAAAAAGCGATTATCGGGCGGGAAGTAGACAGAAATCCTGATTTATTAATTGCCGCCCAGCCGACTCGCGGCCTTGATGTCGGAGCGATTGAATTTGTCCATAAAAAGCTCATTGAGCAGCGTGATGCCGGGAAAGCCGTTCTTCTCCTCTCGTTTGAGCTTGAAGAAATTATGAATCTCAGTGACAGAATCGCCGTTATTTTTGAAGGACGCATTATCGCCAGCGTTAATCCGCAGGACACCACTGAACAGGAGCTTGGTCTCTTGATGGCAGGAAGCACGCAAAAGGAAGCGGGGAAAGCAAATGGTTAAACGACTCTCTCATTTACTCGTGCCGCTCATCGCAATCATCCTTGGTCTTGCGGCCGGCGCGTTGATTATGCTTGTGAGCGGCTACAGTGTGGCCAGCGGATATTCGGCTTTGTGGAATGGGATATTCGGTGAAATCTATTATGTCGGAGAAACCATCCGGCAAATTACGCCTTATATTTTATCCGGATTGGCTGTCGCGTTTGCATTCCGAACCGGACTCTTTAATATCGGCGTCGAGGGCCAGCTGCTCGTCGGCTGGACAGCAGCGGTTTGGGTCGGTACGGCGTTTGACGGACCGGCATATATTCACTTGCCGCTCGCATTGATTACAGCGGCAGCTGCAGGAGGATTATGGGGGTTTATTCCCGGCATTTTGAAAGCGCGATTTTACGTTCATGAAGTCATTGTCACCATTATGATGAATTATATCGCGCTGCACATGACCAATTACATCATTTCAAACGTCTTGACAGATCATCAGGACAAGACGGGGAAAATTCACGAATCCGCCTCCCTCCGCTCTCCTTTTCTTGAACAGATCACCGATTACTCACGGCTGCATTTGGGAATCATCGTTGCCCTTCTCGCAGCAGTTATCATGTGGTTTATCATCAACAAAACTACAAAAGGATTTGAGCTCCGGGCGGTCGGGTTTAACCAGCACGCTTCCCAGTATGCCGGCATGAGCGTGCGGAAGAATATCATGACCTCCATGCTTATCTCCGGCGCTTTTGCAGGCCTTGCCGGAGCCATGGAGGGCCTAGGGACATTCGAATACGCAGCAGTGAAAGGCGCATTTACCGGCGTAGGCTTTGACGGTATCGCTGTCGCTCTTCTCGGGGGAAACACAGCCGTAGGCGTTGTACTGGCAGCATGCCTGCTTGGCGGGCTAAAAATCGGCGCATTAAATATGCCGATTGAATCAGGCGTTCCATCAGAGGTCGTTGATATTGTGATTGCCATTATTATTCTATTTGTGGCTTCAAGCTATGCGATTCGTTTCGTCATGGGCAAATTGAAGAAAAAGGGGGCGAACTAAGTGGACATTGTGCAGATTTTATCTATCATTGTCCCTGCCACACTCGTCTATGCGGCCCCGCTTATTTTAACTGCTCTCGGCGGCGTGTTTTCCGAGAGATCAGGTGTGGTGAATATCGGCTTAGAAGGCCTCATGATTATCGGGGCGTTCACCAGCGTGCTATTTAATTTATTTTTTGGTCCGGAATTAGGTGCCGCCGCACCTTGGCTTTCGCTCCTTGCCGCCATGGCAGCAGGCGCCCTGTTTTCACTGATTCACGCGGCAGCGGCGATTTCGTTTCGCGCCGACCAGACAGTCAGCGGTGTCGCCATTAACATGCTGGCGCTTGGGGCAACTTTATTTATCGTCAAACTGATCTACGGCAAAGCGCAGACAGACAAAATTCCAGAGCCTTTTTATAAGACGAAAATCCCCGGTTTGGGCGATATTCCCGTCTTGGGAAAGATCTTCTTTTCGGATGTCTATTATACGTCTATTCTTGCAATAGCACTTGCCTTTATTTCCTGGTTTATCTTGTTCAAAACGCCGTTCGGCCTTCGTATCCGTTCTGTCGGCGAGCATCCGATGGCGGCCGATACGATGGGAATCAACGTATATAAAATGCGCTACATCGGTGTGATGATCAGCGGATTGTTCGGCGGTCTCGGCGGCGGCGTATACGCCTCCACAATTGCGCTTGATTTCACGCACTCTACCATCTCCGGGCAAGGCTTTATCGCCCTGGCAGCGCTTGTATTCGGAAAATGGCATCCGATCGGAGCACTGGGGGCCGCCCTGTTTTTCGGATTCGCCCAAAGCTTAAGCATCATTGGATCGCTGCTCCCTCTTTTTAAAGACATACCAAATGTGTATATGCTGATGGCTCCTTATGTCTTAACGATTCTCGCTTTAACCGGCTTTATCGGGCGGGCAGATGCGCCAAAAGCCAATGGCGTGCCTTATATTAAAGGAAAAAGATAAACATTCTCCCCTGGGAAGACGATTCTCAGGGGTTTTTTTCTAATTCAAAAGACCCTCTTAATTTAATTGTTTATTAGTTTTTTAACTTAAAAAAATATGAAGTGTTAACGCTTTCTTGTAGACTGTAACAAACAATACATGGGGGTGTATGACATGGGAGCAATTCCAAAAACGGGGACAATTTCACCTGAGCAAAAAGACTCACAGGAGAAAAACCTGTTTCAAAAAATTTGGTCTTGGGAAATCGGTGTGATTCCTTTGCCATTATACACAGTATTAGCTGTTATTATTATTCTTGCAGCCTATTACAATGAGCTGCCGGCAAATATGCTTGGCGGGTTTGCCATCATTATGATTCTTGGTGTGTTTCTCGGAGACATAGGCCAACGCATACCGATATTGAAGGATATAGGCGGCCCTGCTATTTTATCTTTGTTTGTTCCTTCATTTTTAGTCTTTTACAATGTACTGAATTCAACATCTTTAGACGCTGTAACCAACTTGATGAAAACGTCTAACTTCCTTTATTTCTATATCGCGTGCCTTGTTGTGGGAAGTATCCTCGGTATGAACAGAATTGTTTTAATACAGGGGTTTATCAGAATGTTCGTTCCACTGGTTGCAGGAACGATCGCGGCCGTTGCAGCCGGCATCCTTGTCGGATTTATTTTTGGCTATAGCGCCTATGATTCCTTTTTCTTTGTTGTTGTCCCGATTATTGCCGGGGGAATAGGTGAAGGGATTTTGCCGCTTTCAATCGCCTATTCACAAATACTGGGCTCATCCGCCGATGTATTTGTGTCTCAGCTGGTGCCAGCCGCAATTATAGGAAACGTTTTTGCTATCATATGTGCAGCCTTAATGAAAAAGCTTGGCGACAAGCGTCCAGATCTAAATGGGAACGGACGTCTCGTAAAATCTAAAAAAGCAAATGAGATTTTCAATCAAAAAGAAGCCGAAGCAAAAATTGATTTTAAACTAATGGGAGCAGGAGTTCTGCTCGCGTGTACATTCTTTATTTTTGGCGGGTTATTGGAGAAATTCATCTTCATCCCGGGCGCGATCTTAATGATTATTTCAGCTGCGGCTGTCAAGTATGCAAATATTCTTCCGAAAAAAATGGAAGAAGGCGCTTACCAGCTTTATAAGTTTATTTCTTCAAGCTTTACATGGCCGCTGATGGTCGGTCTCGGCATCCTCTTTATTCCGTTGGATGACGTAGCGTCTGTGATTTCTATACCGTTTGTCATCATCTGTATTTCAGTTGTTATCGCGATGATTGGTTCTGGATATTTCGTAGGCAAGCTGATGAACATGTATCCGGTTGAATCCGCAATCGTTACCTGCTGCCACAGCGGCCTCGGCGGAACGGGTGATGTTGCCATTTTATCGGCATCAGGAAGAATGGGCCTTATGCCGTTTGCCCAAATTTCAACCCGTCTCGGCGGTGCAGGCACAGTTATTTGCGCGACAGTGCTGCTTCGTTTTTTCACTTCATAAACAGAAAGAGTTCCGTTTTATGCGGAACTCTTTTTTTATTTATTCACAATCCGAATATACTCTCGGGGACCAAACGGCAGATCCTTTGATTCCATCTCACTCATTCTGGCTGACAGGTGGTGCTCCAGTAAATACAGCTCCCACTCATCACTAGCCGCCACACCGCTGCGCCCGTCATATTGATTCAACATGAATGCCCCTGCAAATACTGAGCAGAATAAACCTGAGCACATCACGACTTTTCTTTTCACATGACCAGCTCCTTTCCTTCAGCTTGATCAGGATTGATTTTAAATATACAAATAACCTCTTTTTTGTTAGACTTATTTTGAGGTCAAAAGAACTCATAAAAACCCATTACAGCAGTTCGAAGCGTGGCAGCTTGCAGAAAAGTGCGATATAATTTGGACTAGGTCGTTTGACCGTATATTTCATACATAGCGCATTTTTCAATTGAGAACGAGAAAAGGAGGTCTTATCTTTGCAGCTCTTACATCTTGCTATTTTATCGCCTTTTTTATTTGCTTTTATCATTCCCTTCTTGGCAAAATACGCAAAAAGAGTGCATACGGGCTGGTTTGTGTTGATCCTGCCCGTCTTGCTGTTTATATACTTTCTCCCAATGATCAGGATGACGCAATCTGGAGAAACACTTCGATCGGTATTAGAGTGGATTCCGTCACTCGGCATTAACTTTACCGTTTATATAGACGGCCTCGGGTTATTATTCGCTTTACTGATCACAGGCATTGGCTCTTTGGTCACTCTTTACAGCATTTTTTATTTATCGAAAGAAAAAGAACAGCTTGGGCCCTTTTATGTCTACTTATTGATGTTCATGGGCGCCATGCTCGGCGTCGTTCTAGTAGACAATGTCATGGTTCTCTACATGTTCTGGGAGCTTACAAGCCTTTCATCCTTTTTGCTGATCGGCTATTGGTATAAGCGGGAAAAGTCGCGCTATGGCGCAGCCAAATCACTTTTGATTACGGTCAGCGGCGGGCTGTGCATGCTCGGCGGATTTATTCTCCTTTATTTGATAACGGATTCCTTCAGTATTAGAGAGATGGTTCATCAAGTTCAATTAATTGCCGGCCACGAATTGTTTATCCCGGCTATGATTCTCATTTTATTAGGGGCTTTTACAAAATCAGCGCAATTTCCTTTTTACATCTGGCTCCCTGACGCAATGGAAGCTCCGACGCCTGTCAGCGCTTATCTCCATTCAGCTACTATGGTAAAAGCCGGCATTTATGTGATTGCGAGATTCAGTCCTATTTTCGCCTTTTCAGCTCAGTGGTTTTGGATCGTGTCCCTCGTTGGCCTCTTTACGATGGTTTGGGGTTCATTCCATGCCGTGAAACAAACTGATTTAAAATCGATTTTGGCGTTTTCAACCGTCAGCCAGCTCGGCATGATCATCTCCATGCTCGGTGTCAGTGCTGCGGCCCTTCATTACGGCCATACAGAATATTATACAGTTGCCGCTATGGCTGCCATTTTCCATTTAATCAACCACGCAACCTTTAAAGGAAGCTTGTTTATGGCAGTCGGGATTATCGATCACGAAACAGGCACACGGGATATCCGGAAGCTAGGCGGCCTGATGGCGATTATGCCGATTACATTTACCATTTCCTTAATCGGGACATTTTCAATGGCCGGCTTACCGCCGTTTAACGGATTTTTGAGTAAAGAAATGTTTTTCACAAGCATGCTTCGCGTGACACATTTTGACCTGTTCAACGTGCAGACATGGGGCGTTCTGTTCCCTCTTTTCGCCTGGATCGGAAGTGTATTTACGTTTATCTACAGCATGAAATTGCTGTTTAAAACATTCAGAGGAAATTACCAGCCTGAGCAGCTTGAAAAACCGGCTCACGAGGCGCCTGTCGGCATGCTCGTACCACCGGTCATTCTTGTCGCTTTGGCTGTCAGTCTCTTCTTTTTCCCGAATATATTGTCGTACAGCCTGATAGAGCCTGCGATGAACTCAATCTATCCGACACTGCTTGCCGGCCATGAGAAATTCCACGTTCACATTTCACAGTGGCATGGGGTTACAACGGAATTGCTCATGACTGCGGGTATTGTTGTGATCGGAACAATTGGTTATTTGTCGCTGAATAAGTGGAAGGGAATCTATAAACTGTTTCCTTCGAAACTCACACTCAACCGGTTATATGATAAGCTTTTGACTCTGATGGAGAAAGGCTCTTACCGGGTCACAAAACAATATATGACCGGGTTTTTAAGAGATTATTTGCTGTATATCTTCGCTGGTTTCATCATTCTGATAGGCGGAGCTTTTGCCATTAAAGGCGGATTTTCATTTAAAACGGAAGGCATGGCTAAAATCGGTGTATACGAAATCATTTTGACGCTTGTCATGATCAGCGCCACAGTGGCGACTGTTTTTGCTAGGTCAAGACTGACGGCGATCATTGCACTCGGTGTTGTCGGTTATACGCTTGCATTGTTTTTTGTCATTTTCAGAGCGCCGGACTTGGCATTGACTCAGCTCGTCATTGAAACGATTTCTGTGGCACTGTTTCTGCTTTGCTTCTACCATTTGCCGAAACTGAGGCTGAAAACAAAAACGAGAACGTTCCGGATGACGAATTTTATCATTTCTTTAGGCGTCGGTGTTATCGTTACTCTGCTCGGCATCGCATCCTCAAGCCAGCGGACAAAAGACAGCATTGCGTCCTTCTTTGTCAAACACAGCCACGATCTCGGCGGAGGGGATAATGTCGTCAATGTCATTCTCGTTGATTTCAGGGGATTTGATACAATGTTTGAAATTACGGTATTAACGATAGCCGCTCTCGGCATTTACAGCATGATTAAAACAAAAGTAAAAGAGGAGGGGAAAAGCGGTGAATGAACAAAAAACAAATGACTTGATTCTTCAAACCGCGACAAAGCTTGTATCCTTTATCATTTTGCTTTTCTCTTTCTATTTATTTTTATCAGGGCATAACGCGCCCGGAGGAGGCTTTGTCGGCGGACTGATCACGTCCTCTTCCATCGTTCTCTTGCTCTTGGCGTATGATTTAAAAACCGTGCGTTCCCTTTTGCCGGTCAATTTCATTTATGTCGCGGGAGCCGGCCTTCTGCTCGCTGTATTAACAGGCGTTGGCTCCTTTGTCTTCGGGGCTCCTTTTTTAACCCACACATTCGGATACTTTCAGCTGCCGATCCTTGGGAAAACGGAGCTCGCCACAGCGACGATATTTGATTTAGGCGTTTATCTTGTTGTCGTAGGCATAACGATGACCATTATTCAAACGATTGGAGAGGAAGAATAATGGAAATCTTAATGGCTGTATTAGCCGGTATTATTTTTATGGCTGCTACGTATTTGCTGCTGTCTAAAAGCCTGCTTCGCGTCATTATCGGAACAGCACTGTTAAGCCATGGCGTTCATTTAATGCTTTTGACTATGGGAGGGTTAAAGAAAGGCGCCGCTCCGATTTTGAGCGAGCATGCCAAATCATTTGTCGATCCGCTTCCGCAAGCCCTGATTTTGACCGCAATTGTCATTTCTTTTGGCGTTACATCATTCATCCTCGTCATGGCCTTTCGCGCTTATCAGGAATTGAAATCGGACGATATGGATCAAATGAGGGGAAATGATCAACATGAATAATTTTGTTATTTTGCCAATCCTGATCCCGCTTTTGTCGGCTATTCTTCTGATTTTCATGACGAAGAATCTTATGCTCATGAGAATCTTCAGCACGGCGGCATCGGCCATCGGGATTGTGATTAGCGGCATACTTGTACAGACTGTCTTCACAAAAGGCATCCAGACACTCAGCCTAGGAGGATGGAAAGCGCCGTACGGCATTGTGCTTGCCGCAGACCAATTCGCCAGCCTTCTCGTTCTCACAACAGCGATCATCGGTTTATTGGTTGGGCTTTATTCCTTCCGTTCTGTCGGTGAAAAACGGGAGCGCTCCTTTTACTACTCCGGCGTTCAGTTCTTGCTTGCCGGCGTCAGCGGAGCGTTTTTAACAGGCGATTTATTTAATATGTACGTATTTTTTGAGCTTCTGCTTATTGCTTCCTATATGCTGATTGTATTAGGCGGCACAAAAATTCAGCTGCGGGAATCCCTTAAATATATTGTGTTTAATATCGTATCGTCTGCCCTGTTTGTCATAGGGGTCGGCTTTTTATACGCTGTAACCGGCACGTTAAACATGGCGGATCTTAGCGTGAAAATCAGCGAATCAGGACAAACCGGGCTGATCACTGTGATTGGTGTCCTGCTGCTTTTGGTATTTGGCATGAAGGGCGGAATCTTCCCCCTCTACTTTTGGCTTCCAGGCTCTTATTACGCGCCACCGGCAGCAATCTCCGCGTTGTTCGGCGCTTTGCTGACAAAAGTCGGGTTATATGCGATTGCGAGGGTTTTCACATTGATTTTTATTCACGATACAGCCTTTACCCATCAGCTGATGATTTGGCTGGCGGCGCTGACTGTGATTTTTGGTGTCATCGGTTCACTCGCTTATTCGAATGTCATGAAAATTGTGATCTATAACATTATTACCGCTGTCGGCGTGATTTTGTTCGGTGTTGCAGTACACACCCCCGCATCTATTCAGGGCGCGATCTACTATCTGATTCACGATATGCTGATTAAGGGCGCTTTGTTTATGCTGGCAGGTACGCTGATCGCATTGACTGGAACCGCGAGCCTGCATAAAATGGGCGGGCTGATCAAACGCTATCCTGTTCTTGGATGGATGTTTTTCATTTCCGCTATTTCTCTTGCAGGCATTCCGCCACTGAGCGGATTTGTCGGCAAATTTAAAATTGCGGAGGGCGGCTTCGCAGAAGGTGAATTTACGATATCCATGCTGATTCTGCTTTCAAGTCTGCTCGTACTGTACTCTGTGCTGAGGATCTTTATACATGCGTTTTGGGGCGAAGAAAAAGAAACGCCAAAACCAAATCATCGAACAGCTAAAGGACTTCTTTATCCGGCAGCTATTTTTCTCTTGCTGTCCCTTCTCTTCGGATTGGGTACAGAATGGGTGTCGCCTTACGTTGATCAAGCGGCCGAGACGCTGCTGAATCCGGAAAAATATATCGAAGCTGTTCTGAAGGAGTAGATCGCATGGCATTTCAAATTTTATTAAATGTGTTTCTCGCTTTTTGCTGGATGTTCTTAAGCAACAGTCCAAGCGCCGCAGGATTCATTACAGGCTATATTCTGGGAATGCTCTCTCTCTTTTTCTTCCGGCGCTTTTTCACTCGCCAGTTTTATCTATGGAAATTGATTTCTATTATCAAGCTCTGTTTCATTTTTATAAAGGAACTGTACCTTGCTAATGTCAGTGTGATGAAATCAGTCTTATCTCCAAAACTGAATATCAGACCGGGTATTTTTGCTTTTAAAACTGAACTGACGAAGGACTGGGAAATCACCCTGCTTTCTCTGCTCATTACATTAACGCCGGGAACCTTGGTGATGGATATTTCAGATGACAGAACAATACTTTATATTCATGCAATGGATATCGAGGATGCGGAAAAAGCGATTTTTGACATTCGGGAGTCATTTGAAAAAGCCATACAGGAGGTGAGCCGGTGATGTTTACGCTGATCCTGCAAATCGCGCTCGGCATTATGGCAGTGTCTACCTTTTTGTATGTCATTCGTGTCATTAAAGGGCCGACTGTGCCTGACCGGGTGGTGGCTCTGGATGCAATCGGCATCAATCTGATCGCAATCACGGCGCTTGTCTCCATTTTGCTGAAAACAAGTGCGTTTTTGGATATTATTTTGCTGCTGGGGATTTTATCGTTTATCGGAACGATCGCATTTTCCAAGTTCCTGGAGAAAGGAGAGATTATCGAAAATGATCGAAATCGCTAAGGTTGTTGTGGCTGTATTCATTTTGCTGGGTGCTCTTATATGCCTCATTGCTTCATTTGGCGTACTTCGCCTTCCCGATGTGTTTACACGCGCTCATGCTGCTTCTAAAGGCTCAACATTAGGTGTCAATATGATTCTGCTCGGTGTCTTCTTCTATTTGTGGTTTGTGGCGGGGGAGCTCTCCGCTAAAATCCTGCTTGGGATTCTCTTTATCTTTATTACGTCGCCTATCGGCGGGCACTTGATCTGCCGTGCTGCGTATAACTCCGGCGTCAAGCTTGATGAGAGAAGTGTGCAAGATGACTATAACGGAATCAGAAACTTTGTGATTAAACGAAAAGAGGATTCTTATTTATAAAAATAAGCAGCCGGACAGGCAGAGTTCCGGCTGTTTTTTTATTTCTTGATGACAGCCAGCGTGCATCTGGATATACAGATCAGCCTCTCTTGCTCGTCATATATGTGAATATGATAGACAATCGTCGTTCTGCCTATATGAACGGGCTCGGCTATCGCCTTTACCGTTCCTTCCTTTACAGATTTTAAATGGTTGGCGTTAATCTCCAAACCAACACAAGCTTGCGTTGTATGATCAATCAGGTTCTGTGCACCTGCGCTCGCCGCGGTTTCCGCCAGGGCCACTGAAGCGCCTCCATGCAAATATCCGAACGGCTGTACCGTCCGATGATCCACCGGCATGACCGCAACGCATCGTTCCGCTGTGTTTTCAACAATCTCAATACCAAGCGCTTCAAGCAATGTGTGCTTCATATCCATCTCTACACCCCCCAACATTTAAAGTACACCGTCTGATTTCGCAATCAAAACCGCTTCCGTCCGTGAACCGACATTCAGCTTATTGAAAATCGATGTCAAGCTGTATTCAATGGACCGCTTGCTTAAATGAAGGGCATCTGCGATTTCTTGGTTTGTAAATCCTTTTTCAACTTCTTGCAGAATCAGGCATTCTCTAGGTGTGAGCACATCTTGTTCTTTTTGAGAGGAAGGAGCCGGCTTTGTTTTTTGCTGAGTCATCAGCTGTTTAAAGTAAGCAAAATCGACTAAAATTTCTCCGTTGAGTACGTGGTATATGTATTGGGTGATCTTTTCTTTAGATTCCGTTTTGCTGATGGCACCGTGCAGACCCGCACGAATCGCTTCCTCGAAATAATCCTCGACCTCATAACCGGTATACACGATAATTTTACAATGAGGATTCTCTTGTAAAATCTGTTTAGAAAGCTCCATCCCATTGACCTCGCCGCCTAGATTCAGATCCATTAAAATGAGATCATATGACGAGAAATCATGCTGCTTGATAAACTGTTCGCTCGGTTCAGGACTGAGACAATCAACAGACAAATTCGAATCCGTTTCCAAAATTGTCTTGGTGCCTTCCATGACAGCCGGATGGTCATCAATCACTAGTATCTTTTTCATGTTTTCCTCCCTTTTACTCACTCTTTTCCATTTTATAAAAAAGACTTGGCCTGTGCCAAGTCGTTTCCGTTATAAATCCATTACAATTCGATTTCAATATCAGCCTTAAAGCCCTTTCCTTCACTTGTTTCAATCCGAAGGCGCCCATCTAAAGCCCTGACTCTCTCCTTAATGCCAGAAAGCCCCATGCTCATGGAATGCTCAGTATTCTTTTCCTGATCAAACCCAACGCCATCGTCCTCATAATGAAGAACGATTTTGTTTTGAATACTGATGAGCATAATCAGCACATCCGTCGCCTGAGAGTGCTTGACCGCATTAGACAGAAACTCTTGAATGATCCGGTACAAATTCAGCTGCGAATCCAGATCAAGGGAAGCCGTAAATCTCCCGGTATTTAAACGGATATGAAACGGAACCCGCTCCTGCTGCTGCGCCACCAGCTTCGACAGCGCCTTGACCAGCCCAAGATCATACAGAAGCTGCGGCCGCAGCTCATGACACGTCTCCCTCGTCATCGAAATCACATCAGACATCTGCTCATTCATCTGTACAAGCTTGTCCTGCACCTCTTCACGGCACGGATTATCATCCTTCTTGAAATCACCCAAAAACAGCTCACACTGGCGTTTTAAGGAAATCAAATCCTGAAGAACCGAATCGTGGAGATCGCGGGCGAGATCAGAGCGTTGTTTTTCCTCGATCGTATACATGAGTTTTTTGAGCCATACGGGGTTGGATTCTTGTTGTTTTATTTCTTCTAAATGACTCATCAGTTCTTCGATTTTCATGACGTTTTCGATCGATACATTTGTATAAAAAGCCAAAGTTTTCAGCCAAGAAAGTTCTTCGAGTGTGAGACGAGGCGTATTCATTTTAGATAAACAAAGGATCACAAATGATTTACCACCGCGTTCACCAATCTTCATGACAAAACCTTTATTAAATTCAACGATTTTCCCTATTTCGGATGTTACTTTTCTAAATTCTTTTTCATAGACTTTTTCAAATGAATTTACGTTCTCAGCATCATATAGTTTAATATTTCCGTCAGCTGAAACTTCATATACATGTGCTCGGCTAACAAGAGAAACCTCAAGTATAGTATTTTTCAGTTCTTCAAATACTTGAGACAGGGAAGTAGAGTCTCTTATCATCTGCGTGAATTTATATATACTGTCTTGATAATTGAATTTTTCCGAGACCCTTTTTAATCTAAATCTGAAATCAAGTACTTCTTTATAATAAAAGACCGCCAACATGATAATATAAATTAAAAAGGTTAGTTTAACACTATAAAAATCACTATCAGGACTACTAATCAATTCAATTGTAGAGATTAGAATAATTGTTGGCGTTAGAGCTAAAAAGCCATAGTACCTTAATCTGCTTAAAATAAAATCTACATTATAGATTTTATTTGTCATGAATTGAAATACTAAGGAGAAAGGTATTAGCATCATAAATGAAGCTGCTAAAAAGGATGAAACATAGTGCGCATTTAAAAAGACATACGGTATCAAATATAAACACAAAAAAGGTGAGAAAGAAAAGATATTAATAATAGTGAGAACCTTAATAATATGCGCTTGTTCAGTATCTTTATTTTTAATTAAAATGATACAGAAATATATCCCTACTATGATAAATAAAAAGAAAAAGGATAGTAAACTTAATTTAGGCACATAATCACGAAAGAAAAGGTGTGAACGGAACATTTCACACACTACATTTATGATCGGTACCAAATATAAAATGAAAACTTTTTTATCAAATAAGGTAGTGCCTAACTCTCTAAAATAATGATAAAGAAAGAGAAGGTAGTTTAGCGGTACAGATATTAATGTTACCACCATAATACATCTGCATAGTATATCGCCTTTAACAGAAACTCCTGCACTTATATAAGCAATAGAAGCGGATAACAGAAATATAATTAAAACTAAAGCAGATGGTAAATCCTTTGATTCATTTATTTTTATTATAAATAGGCAACAAAATAAACAAACAATATAAAACATTAACGGTATTAAGTAAGTAGAAAAATTTTTATCATTAAATAAAGTCAGCTTTAGCTCAACATCCTTGCCATTTCTCTCAACAACCATTGAGCTCACATTTTTAAGCTTATTCATTTTTATTTCTTTAGTGTTTATCTTTTGATTATTAATACGCTTTACGATATCCCCTTTTTCTATTCCACTGTATGATGCCATTGAATATTCATCTACATTGGTAATTACAACGTCTCCGTTCTTCCCTTTCGAAACAGTTGCTCCAACTAACAAATTATTATTGCTTATATAGGTCAAATAAATAACATATAACAGACTTATTACAACTAACAATACAGAAATTTTATTGGTTCTAGACTTCATTTAACCCTCAATAGTGCCAATCCATCATTGAATAAATTTCTAACCCTTTAAAACCATTTATGATACATTCAGATTGATCTTTATCAACACCCAATAAACAAGCATTCCCTTCCATTACTTCCCTTAAAACATTTGGGTATTTAATTAAGTATCCTACCATTTCTTGCATAATAAATCCCCTCCTTATTTAATCATAACAGACAATAATTTTTCAGTTTTATCTTCTTCTAGTTTTAATTGTGACATTTCATTTTTTATTTTTTGGAGAGATAAATGTTTCATCACCAGTAAATATTGTATAACGCCTGCTTCTGTCAATTTTCGCTTCAAAGCCTTAGTATTAATAGAAACAAATTCCTCTGGTTTTTGATATAAACTTAGTAGCTCCGCTGAAGCATCGTTAAATTGTTTATTTAAGTATAAGTATGCCAATGTGTTTTTCTTCTGAATAAAATCGTTATTTAGATAATATAAACCTCGGTAATCATTTTCGATTTGTGCAATAATCCCAAGTTCATAAGAATAAGAAGCTACAATGGGATGGTATTTGCCTGTTGCCAGCATTACTCCCATTACACAGGGCAATGCCGTTAGCGCTCCTGATTTATTTTTGATCATTTCAAGACAGGCTTCTTCAGTTTGCGGCGCATTCACAATATCATCATGCTGGCCTTGAATTGATTGTAACGCAAAATTCAATATCTCTTGTGAAAATTCTGGTTCATGACTAGCTTGACACATCACTTGTATACTTAGGGTGTAAAGAGCTGTAACTGCATTTAAAGCGATTGACGAGTCAATCTTCATCCAGACAGCACTTCCATTATCTTGATCCTCTAAGTCATCATAAATATCGAATGAGAGTATAAGCAATTCAATTCCGGCAGCTAGCAATTCGATTGCTTTTTGGTCCTGACCGTTAAAAGCTAAATAATGATGAAGAGCCAAATCGGCAAACTCAAACGTATCCTTAGACTCAATAAAATTCTGAAGATATCGTTCCAAGTCCTGATTCATTATTTTTTGGCTTACAATCTCCTTCATTTTCTCCTTGATCCGGACAGAATCTAAACATATCTGCTCAATAACGACTTCCCCCCTCCCATTCCATTTTACTAAATGGGACATTTAAAGGACAGCAGGTTTTTCGTTTTTTAACAATCATATAATACTTTATCCATTTATTGTATCGGTAGAACGAAAAAAAAGACTTGTTTCCAAGTCTTTTTCACGAAATTTTCATTGCATAATTGTATTTATCGAGTTGATCAATGCTTTTGTTAATGTTTCGTAATGAATCTGTCGTTTCTTTAATATCAAGTTCGAGTCGGAATAACAATTGTTTTACTTCTTCAAGTTTCTTTTCCATCGTTTCCACACTCCTTTTTTTGAAAGATCAATGAATTGTGTATGGTGAACGAGTCCTAGGTATTTGATCTGTTACTAATAGTGTATCTGCTTTCGGCTCATTTTTCACCGAAAAGTATGCAAAAAAGTCCTGCGTGACACCGCAAATCTCAATAGGTCCTTATACTCAAAGGAATCACAACAAGAACGGGACTATCTTTCTATGCGAAAGAGCGTTTATATGTGCTGAAATTGAGAAAGATTCTTAATTCCCTTGATTTTAACGTGTTTCGCATTTTTACTAAGTAAGACTATAGTCCTTCATACCGTATTTTCAAAATTGAATATGCGATTATTGGCGTTTCCTGACCGACAAACACCGAAAAAGACCGCAACGCTAAAGTTGTGGCCTTTTCGCTTTGTCATATTCGGCAATTAGGGATCTATACATATAGAAACATCCTTTTTTTTGTGAGGTGCTCCCATGAGATATCGTTATCCCTGGTTTTACGTGTATCCGTATGAGGTACGCCGTCCGCCCGCTCCTGCCAACAATATTGATACCTTTATCCGTTCAGCGAAGCAGGCCGCAGGGATATTTGCGGATGCCCAGCTCGTTCTCGGCCGCATTGCGGGCTCGCGGGAGCTCTCGCGCCGCATTCTGACCGCAGCCGAGCAGTCCGATAAACAAACCATCAAGCGCCTGATCAAACAAATGGGCGTCCGGCATGAAGTGGATACGGTCTTTAATCCCGACGGCATCTATATCAGCCTTATCGGAACGCAAAGCCGAATGATTCTTGCTTTGCGGTGGTCAGAGGACCGCAATCATTTTGCGTCCATAAGATTATGACACCATTCCAGAGCCTCAAGATAACATTCATACGCTTCTTCTTTGTCGAGTTGATTGCCTAATTCCGAGCAAGTGTCCCAGTTGTTGCTTTCAATTAATTTCACAAGCTCAAGCATTTGGTAGTAGTCGTTTTGATGGCCTAATAATGCTTGCCCGACTTCATCTTTTAAAGGCAATTCTTGAACAATTTCCTCTATTTCTCTATGCAGGAGGGTGTCTATGAGAGAAAACATTCCGATCAGCATATAAGAAGCAGGCTGCGGCCGGGATGTCTTTCTCGCCAGCAGTTCGCAAAGCTTTGCTCTTATCAAAGAAATCTTAATGATTTCGTGCTTGCTGGAATGCCCTTTCCTGCTTAAATCCTTAAAGGAAAGAATATATATCCACCGTTTGATTTCATTAAATCCCAGCAGCATAATGGCCTGTTGAATGCTTTCAATTTTCTGGCTCAAACGGCTGTGGGATGAGTTTAAAAATTTTAAAATCTGATAGGACAGTGATAAATCCCGCTCTATGTACTCTGTCACACGCTTTATGTTAGGCTGCTCTTTACTCAGTTCGTTAAGCAGTTCATAGTAAGAATAGAAATGAGTCGATAGGTCATGCCCGCTGATGATGCGCGGCTCGCTGAAAAAGTAGCCTTGGAATAATTGAAAGCCGTCTTGGACCGCCTGTTTATATTCTTTTCGGGTCTCTACTTTTTCCGCTAAAAAAATCAGGCCGCGGCAGCCGTAGGTTTGCAAAATTGTTCTGCGTTCCATTCGTGTTGTTTTGAGAAAATCAATTTTCAATATATCAATATAGCTCATGAGTTTTTCCAGTAAGTCCTCATCTTGCGGGTTTATTGCATAAAAATCATCAAGCGCCAGCATATACCCCATTTTTTTTAATTCTTTGCATCTAGAAATGAGGGCCGGCGTGATCGGTATATCTTCAAGGATTTCAATGACAAGCTGTTTCGGATTGAAGGAGGTGGGAAGATTCGAAAACATCAGGCTTTCCGTAAAATTAACAAAACAGCGTTTCCCTTCCGTCAGCTTCTCAATTCCGATGTTTAAAAAGCTGTTGATCACCAAATCTGTTGTTGCCTGATCGCCGTCTTTAGCGCTATACACGTTCTCTTCGCTTTCTCTATACAGCAGTTCATAAGCAACAACCTGTTCTTTTCTATTAAAAATAGGCTGTCTTGCAACAAACACCCTCATTGATTTATCCCCCTTACAATACGCGCGGCTTTCACCCCTAAGTATATCAAATAATTTGACGAAAATTGTCTAAACATGAAAAATAATATATACATAAAGAAAACTGGCCCCTCGCGAACGAAAGGCCAGTTTTTCTTTATTCTTCCTCAAGCTCTTCTTCAATTCTGCTTTTCACTTCGTGGATCCGCTGCATTTTATTGCTCCAGCAGTCCTCGCTTAAATCAACCGGGTATTCCTCCGGCTTGCTGATTCTCTTATATTCCTCCCAAAGCAGGCTGAGGTTATCCTGCACATACTGCTGTATGTCTGAAATCTCAGGGTTTTGGTAGCAAAGAATACCCTTCTCAAAAATCAGCTCATGAAGATCCTTCGCATAAAAATTCGTGACAAATTTGCTGATGAATGTATGAACCGGGTGGAACATTCTGAGCCGCTTCTGATCATTCACCTGCTCATCATAAAGCGCAATATAGTCGCCTTCAGAATGATGGTTGGACTGATTAATAATGCGGTAGACTTTCTTTCTGCCCGGTGTCGTCACTTTTTCAGGATTGGACGAAATTTTGATCGTGTCAACCATTTTCCCATCTTCTTCAATGGCAACGAGTTTATAAACTGCGCCGAGAGCCGGCTGGTCATAGGCAGTGATCAGCTTCGTACCGACACCCCAGACATCAATGCGCGCTCCCTGAGCCTTTAAATTCATAATGGTGTGCTCATCCAAATCGCTTGAAGCAATCACCTTCGCATCTGTAAATCCTGCTTCATCAAGCATTTTCCGGGCTTTTTTTGACAGGTACGCCAAATCGCCGCTGTCCAGACGGATGCCAATGAAATTAATGCGGTCGCCGAATTCCTTGGCAACCCTAATCGCGTTCGGCATGCCTGAACGAAGCGTGTCATACGTGTCAACTAAGAAAACGCAATCCTTATGTGTTTCCGCGTATTTTTTGAAAGCTGTATATTCATCGCGGTAAGCCTGCACAAGCGCATGCGCATGTGTGCCGGAAACCGGGATATTAAAGCGCTTTCCGGCTCTTACATTGCTTGTCGCGCTAAAGCCGCCGATTAAGGCTGCTCTTGCTCCCCACATGGCCGCATCCATTTCGTGCGCCCGTCTTGTTCCGAATTCAAGCGCAACTTCATCACCAATGACGCCTTTAATCCGGGCAGCCTTTGTTGCGATTAATGTTTGATAGTTCACAATGTTGAGCAAAGCTGTTTCAATCAGCTGCGCTTCTACCAGGGGTGCCTCCACCCTCATAATCGGCTCATTGTTAAAAACGAGCTCTCCTTCTTTCATGGAGTAAAGTGAACCTGTAAAAGATAAGCCGCGCAAATATTCAATAAAATCTTCATGATACCCGAGTTCATCCTGTAAATAACTCAAATCGCTATCCGTAAACTTGAAATTTTCCAAGTATTCAATGGCTTTTTCCAAGCCCGCAAATACGGCATAGCCATTTTCAAACGGAAGCCTTCTGAAAAACAGCTCAAAAATCGCTTTCTTTTCATGAATGCCGTCTCTCCAGTACGTTTCCGCCATATTGATCTGATAAAGGTCTGTATGTAATGACAGGCTGTCATCTTTAAATCCGTACTCTAACACTGTTTTTCCCCTTCCTTACTCTGCCACTTGCGCTCCGATGCTGTTTGCAAAATGGGAAAGAGCCCATGCGTGCCCCTCCTGATTAAAGCTGGCAACAGCTTGTTTATGCACAACAATCCGAAAACCTTTGTTATATGCGTCAACAGCTGTATGCAACACACAAATATCTGTGCAGACACCGGCAAGGTGCAGTTCGCCAATCTGCCGCTCTCTGAGTTTGAGCTCTAAATCAGTTCCCGCAAAAGCAGAATATCTCGTTTTTTCCATGTAGTAAACATTAGGCTCATGTTCATGTTTCTGATATAGAGGCAAAAGCTTTCCGTACAGATCTTTTCCTTCCGTGCCTTTTATATTATGCGGAGGAAAAAGACGGGTTTCAGGGTGATATTGATCCCCTTCATCATGAGAATCTACTGCTAATACGACGTAATCACCGTTTGTGATGAATTCTTCAGTTAAATTAACGATCGCCTCTTCAATCATTCTGCCGGGCTCCCCGCAGGTCAATTTTCCGTCACTCGCCACAAAATCATTCGTATAATCAATACAAATAAGTGCTTTTTTCATAGCCGGCCTCCCCGCCATCAGTATGAGAACATTATATCTTATCTCCAGTTGTAAGTGAATTGCCATGAACAAAAAGACAAACGGTCCGTTTGTCTCTTAAGATTTCAGCACTGACCGATTATAAATGTCGTCCTGAATATATATCAATTCACGATTCACAGCGATGTCAGCCGCAATAACGAGGCCTAAAGGCGTATGAAACTGAAGATCAGATACAATCTTGAAGGGCACTCCGTACCGGTTCGCCATTTGGATATAAGGAGAGTAAGACTGATACTGAAGCTCTCCATTAACCAAAAGGGTGACGTTATGGCTGTTTTTCAGCTCGTGCTCCGCCTCTTTATACGGTTTGCTTCTAAGCACCTGTCCTTTCGTCAGTGCCAAAACGACTCTTTCTCTTAAAGAGCCTAAAAACAAATGGCGCTCGTCAGGCTTTGTCTCCAAAGGCCCATACATTCCTTGCTGCAAATAGAGATCCATTTTGTCTTCACTCAAAAGCCTGTCCTCCCGTCTTGTTTGTCTTCATTATCACCTGATCAGGCAGGAGCTAAACTTTCAAGCGCCGTTTACATTTCTGTTACCCAATGAATGATTTTTTTGGCCAGCTCACCAGCAGGGGTTTCCTCTGTATGCCGGCGCAACGACGCTTCCAGCCGTTCAGGCAGAGTTGCTTTATCTTCTTCATAGGAAATGATCGTGCTCCACTCCAGCTGCGGTACCGCTACAAGCGTGCGCAGTTCTTTTCTGTTTTCATGCAGATACACGTCCGTGATCATTCCGGTTTGCGTATTGATATTTGCTTTTCTGATTTTCATAACATGACCTCTCTATTCAAAGACTACCCATATTATACAATAAAAAAGCAACAGCCTCTTGTGAAAAGGCTGTTACCCGTTAAACGAAACTGTTTCATCAGTGATATCGGCATCTTTGAAAAGAGTTTTACTCGTTTGGTTGTTAATCTTCACAAAATCACCAAGCTGAAAAGCGCCTGACCCCGCCCCTGAATGAGCGACGCTTTTGGGCGAAATCGCAAATACGTCTCCAAAGCTTGCCGCGGCATTACCCGTAACTGACATGATATAAATCGGCCCCACAATTGCAGGCATTTCCCCACCTCCGCATTGATTTACAGCATCATATGCAAAGAGCCGCTAATGGTGCCCGCCTATTCAGCTGGCTTTGCGTTTTCCTCGAGTCGTGACCGCTGGCGCAGCTTGATCAAGCGGACAATATTCAGGAAGAACGCCTTCACTACCGCATAAACCGGCACCGCTAAAATCATGCCGAGAATTCCGCCGAAGCTTCCCGCTCCGATTAACAGCAAAATAATCGTAAGCGGATGGGTATTCAGCCGCTTTCCAATCACAAGAGGAGACAGCAGGTTTCCGTCCAGCTGCTGAACGATGACGACCACAATAATCGCAAACAGCGCTTTGGCCGGCGAGTCCATAAAACCGACAATGACAGCCGGCGCGGCACCGAGAAAAGGCCCGACATAGGGAATGATATTGGTAATCGCCATGACAATCCCAAGAATCAGGGCATACGGCAGTCCGGCAATTAAATAGCCGATAAAACACGCTGTTCCGACAAAAAGACAGATTAACAGCTGCCCCTGGAAATATGCCGCAAGCGTATCGGATAAATCTTTAAAAATCTTTAAGCCTTCTGTCCGATAAGAAGACGGTAGAATTTTTACTGCCAAATGTGGAAAGCGGTGTCCGTCTTTCAGCATGTAAAAAAGGATAAATGGAACAGTAATAATAACAAGCGTGATGTTTGTCACGACACCAAACACCGCAGATAAACTGGACGTGATATTTTGCGGCAGGTTTTGGAGAAAGCTTGTCAATGACTGTTCAATTTTTGATATCGATACATAATCCTGGTTCATCATCCAGGTAAACCATTGAGAATGGGACAAATCCTTTGTCAGCGCCTGAATCTGTTTTATATAATCAGGAAGGTTGTTAAACAGCCCTGTCACCTGTGAGGTGATGATAGGTCCGACTGACGCTGAAATAAAGGCAAGCAAACCGATAAACAGTAAATAGATCAATAGAATGGATAATGTCCGCGGAATTTTTTTCTCAAGCAGGCGGACCACCGGATTAAATATGAAATACAAAATTCCCGCAATCAGCATCGGGAAAAACAATGTCGAGATAAAAACAATAAACGGCTGAAATACAAATGAAACTTTTGTTGCTACAAAAATAATCAGCAAAACAAATAAAATCTGCAATGTCCAAAAATGGACTTTTGATTTCAACAAGCTTTGTTCCTCCTAGTTTTTCTTTGTCTGTCAGATAAAAGAACTTATACCCCATCATTGTAACAAAAATGAACTCATATCAGAACTCTTAATATAATGAAAGGAGTGTTGGTGATGAAGGCCGTGACATACGATACAGATTCAGAACTGGCTTATATCTATGTTCTTCCTCCGAAAAAGAACAGGAATGTACGGACTGAGGAGCTCAGAGTCAATGATTGTCTCCTGCTGGATATCAGCCAAGACGGCAAAATCGCCGGATTCGAAGGTTTTGGTGAGGCAGCACACCTCTGTGCCCCATTTGCCGGGAAATCCCGGCTATATGTAAAAGATTCAGACGGTTATCATTTTCGGGTCTGCCAGCATGCTTCAGTCCGTTCCTGCTATACGGTGTACGGTGTCACTTTCTGTTTTTCAGATGGTGACTATCAGGAATTTGCCGGCTTTGACCTTGATGGAACAATGTATCATAGTGCGTTTTTACAGCGCTTAACTGAAAAATAGGACGTCCTAGTGTACGCCTATTTTTCATGCGCAAGCACTGTTAGACCCGCTCACTGTAATCTGGGGTGACGGAAATCATGTGCTGGATTCTGATCAAACAAACAGAATTTCGGGCTCCTTCAATTGTGATATGGTCAGGTTTTACATCGATCAGTCTGCCTCTGACCGTATCTCGTACTGTCTGTATAACGAACCTTGAGCCGATGAGCTTTTTAATGGTCTGATAGACATAAGGATCGACTAAAGAGACCAGTTGCGGACTACCTTGGTTGACCATACTTTTATCCCCTTTGTGTGTTTTATCTCAGCTTATGCCGCGCTTATGGATAATGACACAGGCTTACCTGATAAAACAAAGGGGTGCGGAGATTTTAGGAGAATACGTTTGGAAGCGGGTGTAAAGGAAGTATCGATGAAGCGGAGACAGCGAAGAAAGCTGGGCGCTGTTCCGTACTTATACAGGCTTTATCACGGATGTCTGGGCTTGATCGATTAATTGGTCCAGCTTTTCTATTTTTTTTCGTGCGGTTGAAGGATCAATTTGGCGGTAATGATGGTGGCCGCCCGGCTCTTCATCCAGTTCGTCCGCTTTTTTGACAATCTGCTGCAGCGTGTTTTTATCTAATTCGCCTTCAGGCAAATAGGAATCTGTATGAAGCAAAATGGCTAGTGCAATCTCTTTTGCCGCTTTCGGTTCCTCGCCAAGCCGAATCAGAAGCTTATGCGCGCGTTCCGCCCCTTTAATGGCATGAATGTCATTTCTTTTGTATTTCTCATAATCCCACTTTCCGTCTGTATACCATTCATAATGGCCGATGTCATGAAGCAGTGCCGCTTTTGCTGCTAAATCAGGATTAATGTCAGCCTTCACAGACAGCCTGTATGCATGATAAGCGCAGGCAATCGCATGTGCCACGCCGGAACGCTGAAGATATTTTTGTGCAATTGGATGGGTGAAAACATCCATTAATGTAACCTTTCTCATGGAAACCCCTCCTTTAGATATTTTTAGAATCCTAACATAATTTGCAGAGAAACTCAATTCTTATGTCACATCATTTTGATCTTCTTATCATCATTGTTATACCCTAAAAGCAGCGTTTCAGTCAGTATATGCGGCTGTTCAATAAAATGCGCTGGCTGTAGCCTTTGTATAAAAAAAAGAGCAGAAAATATCTGCTCTACAAAAACTCTTTAATATCATAAATGCGGCCGTTTTCCGTCCATTTTTCTAGTAAAGAAAGCAGCGTGCCGGCGATAAAGTCCGGACTGCGAAGGCTTCCTGTTTCATTTAATTTCCGGAATCGTTCAATGTGGTGGAAATCCTTTTTCGATGAAGAACGGATGACGGCCTGCATCTCAGTGTCCATCACTCCAGGTGAGAACGAAATCATGTTCACCGGAAGCTCTTCATCCTCCTGTTCAAATCCGAATGTCCTCGTAAACATGTCGAGCCCGGCTTTTGAACTGCAATACGCGCTCCATCCCTTATATGGATTTTTGGCGGCTCCTGAAGTAATGTTGACAACCGTCTTTTTGCCGCTGTATGAAGCAAACCGTTTTGTAAACAGCTGACTCAAAAGCACGGGCGCAGTCAGGTTCAGCTGATAATGGCGCTGAAGCTCGTCAAGAGACGCTTCGCCGGCACGTTTGATCGGCGTTACCATTCCGGCGTTATTGACCAGGGTAATACCAGAATAACGATCTGGATCGATGGATGAGAGCAATGTTTCAAATTGCTGTTCAGCTTCTTCGAGATTGATGAGGTCTATTTGATGCTGCGTTAGTTTTTCATGAGAGACATCCGTTTTCGTTCTGGATAAGGCATGGACTTCATGCCCCTTTTCTAAAGCCTGTAATGCAATGGCTTGACCCAGCCCTTTTGACGCTCCGGTGATGATATAAAGTTCCATTGGAAACCTCCTTTTCCGTTATTATTGTACGGCACCGCTTTTACACAACACAAGCACGCGGCCTACGCCTTCTTGTTTTCCTGCGCTGTGACTTTTGGGATGAGGAACACGATGCCTGCAATTCCGAACAGGATCAGTACGACATAGATCATCGGCAGCAGCAATGATGATGTTTCTTGTTCATCTTCTGTTTCCGTTGATGATGTCTTTGTCATTGGTTTTTCAGCAAAAGTAATTCCAAGCTGTTTCGACTGGGCCGCAATCGTGTTGGAATCCTCGGCATTTGTTGATGTAAACAAATCTTTTATCAGCTCGGCGTCCTTGTCCTTCGGTTTATCAAAAGTGATATCCTTTTGTTCCTCAGGCAGTTCTGTTTTTTCTTCATAGTAGGTATCTTCATGCAAATAATTCGTATCGATTTCGATGTCTTTTTTCTCATACTGGTTTGGCAAGACATCTGTATTTTCTTCAGTTTGGGCAGCAGCTGCAGAGGGTATGAAAAGGGAAAAGGAGAGCATACAAATCATGATCCCCTTTTCCATGCTGCGATCACGCTTCATACGTTTCATCGCTTTCTGCTGTGTGTTCAGCCATCAGCCGGATAATCAGCGGCAGAGCCGCGGCAATCACCGTAATGATCAGCAGAACTGTTATTCCCATTGTAAACAAGTGCCCAGTACCGTACTGGATGTCGATATATACTTTCGAAACCGGATCTTCAAATGTAAAGTTCGGCATGATCAAATCAATAAGCGGTGCGACATAGAATAGAATCATTGCCGCTGAAGCAACCCAGCCAGGGATTGATCCGAATCTGAATGCCGTCCGGATGAAGGCAGAGCTTGCGACCAGCAATAGAATCGTAAACACCGACCACTTAATCGTCTGATCGTCCGGCAGTGAATAAATATTCAAGCCGAACAAGCTGATCATAAGTCCGACAAGGATATTCAGAATTCCGAATAACGCTCCTTTAACGAGAAGCGGTGCGTTTTGGTAATACGAGCTGAAATAGCCTATTAACAGACTGCTGATCAACACAATGACAAGGATGACAACCGGAGGTACCGTCTGAATTTTTTCTTCCGGAACCTCTCCGCTGATTTTAAGCGGATTCGCTAAGTAATCATATACATAGCCATTGTTTTGCCCGTCTACTAATGTATTTCCGAGTATGCCGTATACGTCATTGCGCACGAGTTTCGTGGAGGCGACATTTTTCCCCCAGTTGTTGTTTAAGGTGTCGGCTTTCGCTTGAACATCATTGACGCTTTGCTGCATGTTGGTTGTGTAATCAATGATGCCTGACTGGCGATCAGACAATGAACCCATCATGTCTGACATTTGCAGCACTTCCTGGCCGACCGTATCTTGGACACTCAGTGCCATGGTGCCAGACAGCCCGTCGTTGCTGAACGTCGCAGATTCCTGTGTTGCGCCTGTTACCAGCTGTTCTGTCGCTTTTGCGGCACTTTCAGAGATTTTCGTCAGTTCGTCGAGAACACCTGCTTGAGAGTCACGGATAAAGCCGCTGTAGTCGTCCGCAAATTTGGTCATGCCGTCGATGAAGCTGTTAATATCCTCATCTGTTTGCATCGTGTTGTTTTTGAGAGCTTCCCAGCTGGCTGATTCTTCAGGTGTGAGAGCCAGGACTGATTTGACGTTGCCCTGCTGGCCGTCAATAGCGCCGGCTTTTGCAGCACTGTCAATCGTACCGGATAATACAGAGTCATAAACAGACAAATATTTATAGTATCTCATTAAAGCGGAGATGCTTTCTGTATTGATTTCTCCTGAAAATTGAAGCTGATCTTTATTTTCAAGCTCGCGAATCGCACTGTAAATCCCTTCAAACTCCCGCTTCCGTTTCGCTTCGAGATTTTCAAGCTTACCTTCGAGCTTTTTCACTTTGTCTTTCAGGTCTTCAATTTCATCATTAAGACCTTCCATTTGTACTTTTATTTCCTCTAACTTCTTTTTCAGCTCTTCATTATGGGCAGTTTCTTTTTCTTTGAGCTCTTCTTCAATTTGCTTGATTCGCTCAGATGCTTTGCTGAGCTGTTCCTTTGCTTTGGCGATATCAGAAATGTCGCCGTTTCCTGGTTGATCTTGGTCCCCAGGCTCCATCGTATCTCCGCCGCTGCCGGTATCTCCTGAATCTCCGGTACCGTCTTCATTTGCCAGCTTGATAAATTGAAGGGCTGAGTCAGATGAAGCAGTCTGTTCGGCAGATGTGCCCGTTTCAGTTTTTCCGCTGTCTGACGCATCGCTGGGCTGCTCCTGACCGTCTGTTCCCTTCTGCTGGTCTTGATCCTGAGTACTGCCGTCCGTTTGTCCGTCATTACCGGTATCACTGCTGTTATTGTCGTTCCCTGTGTCGCCCTGTGTATCATCGGGATTTGTACTGCCCCCGTCATCAGGTTTTTCTGGATTATCAGTGGACGGATCGTCTGGTTCAGTACCCGGGTCCTCCGGTGTTGGATCCTCTTTTTCAGGCTCCTTCAGATTGTCTGAAATATCCTGAATATCAGCAGCGATATTTTTCAGTTCTTCACGCTGTTTTTCAAGATCAATTTTGAGTTCTTCAGGATTTTCTTCTTTAGGGTCTTTATCTTTATCATTGTTGTCAGAACCATCGTCTATGACTGGGTCGTCCCCTTTCGCAACTGTCAATGCCTGACGTGCCGGGACAAGCAATTGGTACACCTGATTTAGTGCAGCCTGTCTTGATGCGGCCTGATATTGTTCGATTAAATTACTTTGGATTTTTGCCATGCCAAGTTCCTGCTGGGACACTTGCCCTTCCCTAATTTGCTGGGCGTTTGCCAGCACATTACTGGTTTGTCCGAGCTGTGACTTCGCTTGGCCGATCCCGGTTGCCAATCCGCTCATGCGTTCGCTGAACTGATTCGCCTTTTGCTGTGCCTGGATGGCATCCAGACCTGTCCGGATTTGCTGCTGTGTTGAATCCTGGGCTGCCAAAAGCAGCTTTTTCTGATTTTCTTGATATTCCTTGTATCTTTCAACTGTATCAATGAATTCTTTCAGCGTGTTTTTGGCTTCCTCCGCTGTAGAAGCTTTTTCTTTTGTCGTGCCTTGCGCTTCATTCATTGATTTCTTCAGCTCATCGATTAAGTCTTTTTGCTGTTTGATTTCACCTGCTAAATCATTAGAGCTTGGTTTGTAAAAGTTGTACATGACATTCTGGAATTCAGATTCTTTATTGACGATTTTGTCAAATTCTCCTCTGATGTTGTCCACTTTTTGCGACACAAAGTTCCAGTATAAGGCTGACATTTTTTTGTTCATTGTCTTTTGGGCATCCTCAAGCTCACGCTGAACTTTTTCTTTGTTGACCGCATTCAGGTTATCTTGAATGCTGAATTCAAGCGTTGCTTTTTGTGGATGGTCTTTGTCATAGCTCAAAATGTTTTTTGAGAAGTCTGAGGGAATGTAGACGATCGCATCGTATTTTTTTGACGCGAGACCGGTCTCAGCCGCGCTACGGTTTACGACCGTCCACGAATAATCAGGACGTTCACCCAGAACAGCCGCTACTTCCTTGCCGAACTGGGCGGATTTGTCCTCTTCATCAGACTTTACCTCATCACTCAATACGCCAGTGTCTTCATTCACCACCGCGATTTGCCGGGTGGAATTGACTGCTTTTTTCGTCGGGTCGTCTCCGATAAATCGGAAAAACAACACCGGCAGCAGCAAAATGATGATGACGGCGGATATTAACTTGATCAAGCTTTTTCGTTGTTCTGTCATCTAGCACTCTCCCTTTCAGCAGAACATAAAGGAATTTGAACTTTTTGCTCCTTCCCGTTTTCCACAACATATCCGAAGCCCGGCTGAATCTCAGGCTCCTGTCTTTGGTACGGGAGAGGAATGACATTTTGCTCAGACTTTTTCATCAGCAGAATCGCGTGGCGGATTTGCTTCATCTCAGTCGTCAAGGAGTCATAGCCTTTTGAGAATTCGCTGTGGTTTCCGCCCGGGATAAAGCTGAACCCAAGATGAGCGTATGATTTCATGAAGTTAGCGAGACGATCTTGTATTCTCGTATCAATCGTCTGCTGGAATCTCGTTATCCCGTCAATCATCAGCACCACTTGTGAGAATCGCAGATTTTGCGCGTCTCCTTGGCGGACGGCTTCCACATACATGGCCTCTCTAGTTTTGAAAATGTCTTCTGCTGTTTCAATCCACTGCTCAATATCTTCTTTCGTTTCCAAATATGAAACATCTGATTCCTTCGCATAATGAGATAAGCCGCGGTCAATCGAGTCAAACAGGCCGATCATTTCAGTTTCATCATCAATCAGATGTTCGAGCATGACTTTTAAGACGTTTGTTTTCCCGCGCTGAGTCTGGCCTAAAATCAGGCAGTGCTTATGCTTGCCTAAATCAAAATAGACTGGGCTGACTGTTTCTTCATGAAGCCCGATCGGTACAGATAAAGGCTTGCGTTCCAGCTTGAAGCGGAGAGAAAATTCTCTCGTTGTCAGGCTCTCAGGCAGCATCGGAATCGGTGCCGGCTGCTCCAATGAAGCAAATCGCCCTTGAAGTTTCTGTACGTCTGATTTCAGCTCGTTGAACATGCCGATATCATCATCGGCGTCAACAGGCAGGAACATTTGCGCGAAATAAAGCTCTTCCTTTTGAATGATGACGCGTCCCGGAATCGGCTCAAGATTGAATTTCGGACGGCCGTAAATGGAATATCCTTCTGATTGATCCATGAGATAATGGACAACCTTTGTTTTCAAGTTATTTAACAATGACTGGCGGACAGCATTCACCCGCGTTGCTGTCAGCATAAAGTAGATACCCAAGCTTTGTCCGTCTCTGGAAAGCTGGACAAATTCCGATTCAAGCTCATGCATCTCATCCTTGACAATGTCAAAGTTGTCAATGGTGATAAAAATGAATGGAAGCTCTTCTTCGCTCAGCGCATTGTACATTTTGATGTGGCTGATTTCTTTTTCCCGGAACAAACGTTTACGGCGGTCAATTTCTTCTTTGATGCGAATCATGAACTTTTCAATTTTCCTTGACTGGTCCATCAGGAAGTAATCCGCGGTATGCGGGAGCTTCGCTAATGGCAGCAGCGTTCCGTTTCCGAAATCAAAGATATAGACATGAAGCTCTTCAGGTGTGTATACGTCCGCAAAACTCATCAGGAACGTTGCGGCTGCAATCGATTTTCCGTAGCCCGAAGAGCCGAAGATGCCGATATTTCCATCTTCCATCATCTTATAAGCAATTGGCGCCTGTCTTTGCAGATCAGGTTCATCTACATACGCAAAGTGGAAATGGTCTTTTTCGTTTGAAGGGAAAAGAGTGCGCGGAATACGTTCCGCAAGCGGCGGCAGCCAAGGGCTTGGCAGCTTCTCAATTCCCATTTCATCTTGGATGCGTTCAATTTCGTCAACTACAGCTTCGATTTCGGTTTGAACGTCTTTTTTCGCGATATCTTCGGTATCAACCTCAGAAAGCGGGATCAGACCCGTATCTGTAACGATCGCGATTTCATCCTCGGTACCGTAGACTTCCTCTAAGTAAGGCGCCCCGCTCCATGCAGATTGGAAAAGCTCATACACTTCATTGTTTCCGACCTGCAAATAGCCGCGGCCTGTTACGGTAATGTTTGCGGCATCGCTGTTTTTCAAAATTTCTTTACTGTCGGTGGCATCCTGGACCTTGAGCGCTACTTTAAAGCGCGAGTTACTCCAGATCTGGTCGTCGATGATGCCGCCTGGCTTCTGTGTCGCCAAAATCAAATGAACGCCGAGGCTTCGTCCGATACGCGCGGCGCTGACAAGCTCCCTGATAAAATCAGGCTCCTCGCTTTTCAGCTCGGCAAACTCATCAGAAATTAAGAACAAGTGAGGCATCGCCACTTCTGCTTTCCCTTGCTTGTATAGCTTTGTATAGTCATTGATGTGATTGACTTGATACTGGTCAAACAGGCGCTGCCTTTTTTTCAGCTCGCTTTTAATGGAAGCAAGCGCACGCATACTGAAGTTTTTGCTTCCTTCAATATTTGTGATCGTGCCGAGGAGGTGGGGAATGTTGCGGAACGGCTGCGCCATTCCTCCGCCTTTATAGTCAATTAGTAAGAAAGCCGCTTCATGCGGATGAAAATGCACTGCAAGTGACAAGATGTAGGTCTGGAGAAATTCACTTTTCCCTGATCCCGTTGTCCCCGCAAGCAAGCCGTGCGGACCGTGTGCTTTTTCGTGAAGGTTCAGATACACAATGTCATCTTTCCCTTTATAGCCGATCGGCACTGACAGCGACTTCGACGATTCACTTGTCAGCCATCTTTGCTGAATGCCGATTTCTTTTACTTCCTTCGCATGAAAAAGCTCCAGGAACGATACCGTTTCCGGAATGGAATTCGTAATGCCGACCTGGTGGTTCAGCGTCCGCAGCGTGCGTGAGAACCGTTCGTTGTCCTCACGCTGATGATGATCGAGACGGAACGGAATTCTTACCGCTTTTTTCTTTTGTATTAAAATGTCGCCTTCATGCTCATTAATGTAGCGGACAAGAGTTGTAATGTTTTCCGACAAGCTTTCCTTTGTTTCCGCCGCGACAATTGTCGAGATGCCCAGATGCTCATGCTGTCCTTCTAAATATTCGAGAATGACATGCTCAGAGATCAGCTGCTGATTCGTGATGACAAATACAAAATGCGGTTTGAACTGCAGTTTTTCTTTGTCATCTTCGAGATCACGCTCTCTGATCAATTCGTAAAGTGAAGACAGGAGCTGATCTCGGGTTTGCTCATTATAAATAAATCCTTTTGCATAAATATGGGGCATTTGAAATTGCGGAAGCCACTTCATCCACTCCCAGTCTTTATACTCTTCTTCATGAAAAATAAATACAAAACGCAAATCGTGATAGCTGTTAAAGAACGACAGCTGTCCGATTAGCTGGTGAATCTCATTTTTCACAATTTGCGATTTACCGACAAGCCCCATCGGACCTTCTGCCAAATCGACCGTCACCGGCGCATTGCGGATATCTTTATAGACGCGCTGCATGTGCTGCGATTTCTCCATGAGGTCATCGATATCACGATTCGCCAAGTCTCCGCCGCTCATATTGATTTCATAGCTTGACGGAACTGTTCCCGTCCCAAGCCGCAGCTGGAGATAATCCTTGCTTTCAAGTGATTTTTCCCAGATCCGGTCACTTATTTCACTTGTTAAGTATTTCATTTGTTCAAATGAAGGAAAGTGAAATTCAAGAACCTGCTTTTGCTTTTCAGCAAGTGCCTGAAGCTCTTTCCGCTTATTGTCTAAGTAAAGCTTATATACACGCTCCCGTTTTTCCTCGCGTTTTTTCCGCTGGTTTTTATCCCGGAAATATTGCACTGTCGAGGTAATGAGAGTCATCATAAACATCGCCAAAGAAACGAGTATAAATATGCCGCGCGGCTGGATGATGGCAACTACGCCCATCACGATCAGCATCACAAGCGGAGGCAGGATGACGAGCCACAGCCCTCTGTTGGTTTGATCGCTCTCCTGAGAGGGAAAACTGAAAGAAACGCGGTCATCCGGCAGATCGTATACCATCCGCGGCGTTCTTCTGTACTGCGGATATTTTTTCTGCATCTCTGTACTCGGTTTGACCGTTTCTGTTAACGCTGTTTCAAACTGGGCATAATGAACAATTTCTAACAGGTCTTGTTCCGTCACCCTCATTTGCGTGAAGTTCCAGAATATTTCGTCCCCCGGCTTAAGCGGCGTATTGACGTTGATTTTCTCTCCGTTCAAGAAGATAGACCCGTTTTCAGGGCGGACCGACCAGCTGCCGCCTGAACGAAGCAAAGAAAACGTGCTTTGTTCTGCAAATGCAAAATCTTGCGGATTCAGATAAATATCTGCATTCGTTTTTTCTGAGGAACATACAATTTCATCCCGATTTCCCGTAAAATAAACGGATTTCTCAGGTTCACTGCCCGTCAATATCAAGCGTATATCCTGCTGATCCGTTTGGAGAGTAAATGATATATCCGTCTCAATCGTGCCGAGACAATCATTTCCCAGGAAAACTTCGTATTGGCCGCCGGATTCCTTTCTTTTAAGAGAAACCACGCCGCTATTAAATGGAATGGTGCTGATCGTAACAGAATCCTTCACATCAGGCCCTATGGTCACCGGATGAGACGACGGGAGGTTAGACAGATTTAATTTTTGAACGTTATTTTGGTAAAAAACCCATAATAGACTCAAATGGCGAACCCCCTTACGGCCGAATGGCAGCATGCGATGACCTGTGCTTCATGTCTCACGTTATTTGTCATCTTTTTTCTCATCTTTCTTTTCTGTTTCTTTTTTCTCGTCTTCTTTTTTCTTCTGTTCTTCTTTTTTCGCTTTTTCCTCGGCTGCGGCTTTTTCTTCTGCCGCTTTCTCTTCTGCTTGTTGTTTTTCTTCGTCTGTTTGTGTCTGTTCTTCGCTTGTATCGACTAACGATGTTTCAGAATTAGACTGTTTATTTTCTTGACGTTCTTTTTGCGCTTTTTCAAGCTCACTATTTACTGAGTCAAGTTCTTTTTGTATGTCTTCATCATTTGTATCCTCAGATAAAAGCTGCTGTTTATATTTAGCTAGGGCAAAGTAAATATAATCATTGTATTCAAGCTTACGGCCGATACTGATCGCTTCTTTGTATTCTCCTCTACCATAATCAATCCAATATAAGAAATGCTGAGGGTCTGATTGAAGAGTAACTAAATTATTTTCTATATTTTTGGTTTTTGCACTCCCCAGGTTTTCGACCTCAACATAGGACGTCGCCAGCTGATACTGCACCGATTCAGGCAGGCTTTCCGCATCGTACTTGGACAGTGTGCTGATGACTTCACTGTACTGCTTGTTTAAGAACGCACGGTTGCTGTCCACTATCGCCTGGTGCTTTGGCTGCGCGAAAAATAAGGCGTACATCGAATAAATAAGTGCCGGTACAAGCAAAACAATGAGCCCCAGGCCGATATATCGCTGGATGTTCCACTTCTTTCTCGGGATATGTATGTATGTTTTTGCTTTGGCTTCGAGCTCATCAATATGGGTTTGAATCAGCTCGAGCAAATCATCATAGGATTCAGCATCTAATATCGCCTTTGTCTCTGCGGAGAACGTCAGCGTTTCATTGAATTTCAGGTAGTCTTCAAACGCAAAAGCGCCGTCAACTGCCAAAGCCGCTGCCGCTTTCAGCTCCTGCCATACTCTTTCCTCATCACGCTCGTAAGGAGGAATGCTTTCTTTTACTCCATAATGGAGAAAATAAGGCGTAAGCCCTTTATCGAATACAATGTTTTCAGGAGCGACAATCAAATTCAGCCTCGACAGATTGTGCTGCTGTACGGCTTGAACAAGCTGATAGGCAAACTGCCATTTACTTTTTTTATCCTTAGCTTTCATGAAGCGGAATGCTTTATAGGAGGAGGGAGGTTGGATTGTGATGATTACTTCATCATCCGTCACATCGATTTCTTTATGAAAAAATGGATTTATATCTTTGATCACATTAGCTTCAAGACCGTCGAGAAGCTTTATTTTTTCCCGTTGAAAGGTAAATGTATAGCCGGCATCTGTTTTCTCGGCAACAGCTTCTAATTGGTTTTCTAAATATGATTTTTGTTCACCTGACATTCAACCAGATCCTTTCATAATATTTCAAGCCGGTCTCCGTTTGTAATGCCGCAATCAGACAGCTTGCATTCTCCGGAAAACACCTTATCCTTGTTCACCACTCTGATCCAGTGCCCTTCGCGCGGAGGCATAGATACGCTTTGGGCCTGCCAAGCAATATCAATTACTTTTTTCACCGGGTGGTAATCTGACAATCTGAGATCAAAGACACTGCCGTTATAATGTTTCAAATCTATTGTAATATCAATATACATTTAGGATCACCCTTACATAGAAAGAGCGCCGTCTTCTTTTGAATCAGGCGCTCCTTCCCTTTCATACTGTTATCCGCGGATTTGATTTGCGATGTCTTGGTCAGTAGACTCAAGTGTATTTGCTGTTTGATCAAGCTGCTGATTCACATCTTGAAGCAAATCTGACATTTTGATAAATGAAGGTTTGAGCTGCTCGTATTGATCTGCGAACGCTTCGCTTGAAGCACCTTCCCACATGCTTTTCAAATCAGAGATCATTCGGTTTAAACGATCAACCTGATTTAATACTTCTTGGCTTTCAACGCCGTATTGCTTCGCCATCGCTCTTAGCTCTTCGGGTGTGACACGAATTAATCCTGCCATATTCCTCATTACCTCCTGTGCCATCAGCCTAAATATGGGCTAATTCACTTATTTTTAGAACGTCATTATTATAAAAACAGTTTTTCGGCATAGTCAAACAAATATGTTTTAATTTTACAAAATGAGTCCAATGGTTTACCCCGAATCACTTAAAAATGACATATAATGTAAAGTAAATAGGTTTATTTTCTTAATCTTCTCTTCATTCTCCGAATAATCCAAAAGACCCAAATAACTCTCCAACTCCCAAAAAAAACCTTTCAGAAAATTTGATGCTACAGCACCATTTCTGAAAGGTTCAGTTTTTTCTTTCCTTAATTAGTCTTGCCTCCGATGACTTTCTTAGAAGATTAATAGGATAAGCTGTCGTATTATATGAGGCATACAACTGTCCTGCAAAAAGGCGATTACACCGCCAAATGTATATAGAACGTTTCTCTCATGAAATTGTTTTTTTGCTTCTGTTCTTTGTTGTTGATTTTCACAAACAACAACAATCATAATAAAAGGAAGGGGATGAGATGTCAAAGAGAAATCAAGCACGAAAAGTAGGGAGATTTATGACCATGCCGAATGATCCGTTTAAATATAGTTTTGACAGACTTGAAGATGTGGCTGATCATATCAGCGACGTTCTGCGGTGCCCGATCACCATAGAGGATGTTAACCACAAGCTGCTTGCCTACAGTACACACAGCGACTGCACAGACCCTGCCCGGACGTCTACCATTATTGGCAGAAGGGTACCGGAGAAGGTGATTAACAAGTTGTGGAAAGATGGGACAATTCCAGCTCTCTTAAAAACGGACCAGCCGATCAGAGTCAAGCAAATTGATGAAGTCGGGCTGAGCAATCGCGTCGCTATTTCGATTTGGAAAAACAATCAAGTGCTTGGCTTCATATGGGCGCTTGAGATCCAAAAAACATTGTCCGATGAAGATCTGCTGACATTGCAAATGGCAGCAAAAGCAGTGAAAAACAAGCTTCTCAAACTTCAAATCAGAAAAACGAAAAATGAAGAACGCAGCCAAGAATTTTTCTGGAAAATGCTGACCGGACACATCCATCAGGAGGATGATATGGCGGATGGGTTCCATAAGCTTGGAATGGCCGCTCCTTCAGAGTTTTCCGTTATGATCATCCGCATAAATGGTGAGCTGACTGAAAAAATCGAACAGCAGCTGCAATATTTACAGGAAACGACCCAGCAGGTTTACGTGCTGCTGGCGACCGTAGATTCCAATGAACTTATTATATTAACCTCACCCAAAACAGATCATCCTTTTCAAGATTTAAAACAGTTTGCTTTAAGTACGCAAAAACAGCTGAAGGAGCGGTATAAAATAGAAGACGTTTCTATCGCTTTTGGCGGAATATACAACTCTATTTCTTTTGTCTCCCGCTCCTATCAGGAAGCATTGTCCGTCTTAAAAACGAAGGAACGGTTCGCTGAAGAGACCAAACATCTTTTCAGCTTTTCTGAGTTAGGCATTTATCAATACTTAGATGTTTTAAATGAAAAACGGAAACAGGCGGGCCATTATAATTACTCGCTTTCCAAACTGGAACAATATGACCGGGATCACCAGTCAAATATGGTAGAAACACTAGAGCGCTTTATTGAAGCAGACAGCAACGTGAATACGGCTTCCAAGCTGTTAAATATACACGTTAATACGTTGAATTACCGACTCAAGCGGATCAGCCAGATCGCTGAAATTGATTTGAAAAATGTGAATCAAAAATTCACCATCTATTTAGATATCAAACTTCGGCACATGGATTTGTGAAATTTCACAAATCCATGTTTTTTTATTTTCTTAATCAAACAAAGAATTTTCCAAAATATCAAGCTACACTAAAAATATCACAGATACAGGAGGAGACAGATATGATCATAGGGGTTCCTAAAGAGATAAAAAACAATGAAAACCGTGTCGCATTAACACCCGGGGGCGTTTCTCAGCTCATTTCAAACGGCCACCGGGTGCTGGTTGAAACAGGCGCGGGCCTTGGAAGCGGATTTGAAAATGAAGCCTATGAGTCAGCAGGAGCGGAAATCATTGCTGATCCGAAACAGGTCTGGGACGCCGAAATGGTCATGAAGGTAAAAGAACCGCTGCCGGAAGAATATGTTTATTTCCGCAAAGGACTTGTGCTGTTTACGTACCTTCATTTAGCAGCTGAGCCTGAGCTTGCACAGGCCTTGAAGGATAAAGGAGTAACTGCCATCGCATATGAAACGGTCAGTGAAGGCCGGACATTGCCTCTTCTGACGCCAATGTCAGAGGTTGCGGGCAGAATGGCAGCGCAAATCGGCGCTCAATTCTTAGAAAAGCCTAAAGGCGGAAAAGGCATTCTGCTTGCCGGGGTGCCGGGCGTTTCTCGCGGAAAAGTAACGATTATCGGAGGAGGCGTTGTCGGGACAAACGCGGCGAAAATGGCTGTCGGACTCGGTGCAGATGTGACGATCATTGACTTAAACGCAGACCGCTTGCGCCAGCTTGATGACATCTTCGGCCATCAGATTAAAACGTTAATTTCTAATCCGGTCAATATTGCTGATGCTGTAGCGGAAGCGGATCTCCTCATTTGCGCGGTATTAATTCCGGGTGCTAAAGCTCCGACTCTTGTCACTGAGGAAATGGTAAAACAAATGAAACCTGGTTCAGTCATTGTTGATGTAGCGATCGACCAAGGCGGCATCGTCGAAACTGTCGACCATATCACAACACATGATCAGCCAACATATGAAAAACACGGGGTTGTGCATTATGCTGTAGCGAACATGCCGGGCGCAGTCCCTCGTACGTCAACAATCGCCCTGACTAACGTTACTGTTCCATACGCGCTGCAAATCGCGAACAAAGGGGCAGTAAAAGCGCTCGCAGACAATGCGGCACTGAGAGCGGGTTTAAACACCGCAAACGGACACGTGACCTATGAAGCTGTAGCAAGAGATCTAGGCTATGAGTATGTTCCTGCCGAGAAAGCTTTACAGGATGAATCATCTGTAGCGGGTGCTTAATTCACAATGAGCTTGCAGAAAGATTTCTGCAGGCTTTTTTATTTTTTAAAAGGAAAAAAGAGACCATTTCACGAATTATGACTATGAAGTTGATCATAAAGGAGGATTCATATGGCTGTTCAGCAATATGGCGTGTTAAAAGGCATAGTCTTAGACATGAAGCGGGAAACAGATGATGACAGTCCTCATTTCCAAGTCAAAATGCTCGGTGAAGAGAATACGTATTACAGGTGCGCCATCAATGTGATGTCCAGTTCTGAGGAATCTGAAGTATTGTATTTGGCTGACGATCAGTTTGATTCGGGCTCAATTACCATCCTTCCGAACATGCCGTATGGATATACAAGGATCAATGAAGCAAACCGTGAAGTGGCACTGGATTATGTGCGGGGCAATTTGTTTGACCCGCGGGAAATGAAGCCTTTGCCTCATGAAATCACAGGACCTGATAATGATTTAAATGATTTTATTGAAACCTATATGAAGAAAGCACAAGATGAGAAAGCGCCGGTTTATATATTCGGTTCAAAATTCGGCCCTGAACAGGCTGCAGATAAAATATTCGGCTTTACCCCGACTAACGGAATGCACAATATCCATATGAATCAAGGGAATGCAATGGATACGCGCTGGAAAAAAGACAACGGCTCTTGGCATGACGGGGGTATTCTGATTCAGTTTGCAGATCAGTGGGCCGCTGTGTTTTTAGCGTTTTTATCCCAATCTTGGTGTACCGATGAAAACGGAAACCCGGTCAGAGATTGTGATCATACCCAAACGTCTGCGTAAGATTAGAAAAAGAGACTGCGGCGAGCAGTCTCTTTTTGATACGATTACACATTTTCAACAGTCTTTAGGCTGTTTGGCCTCATATCGCTCCAATGCGATTGGATATAGTCCAAACAAGCTTCACGCCCTTTTTCCTCATGAACGACTGTCCAGCCGCTCGGCACATCTATAAAACCCGGCCATAGGGAATATTGGCCTTCTTCATTGACCAGCACCAAATATGTGCCATCCGCATTTTCAAAAGGATTTGCCATTCTATTTCTCCTCCCTTATTTATTCAACTCTTCCAATTTGACAGCGAGAACCTTGCCGATTTGAGCCAGAGGTTCCGGCTGACATAAATCTTTATGACGGCAGTCGATGTCGATTTGTTCAATCTGTCCGTTAATATAAGGCTTCCAAGAGTCAGGTTCAATCGGATCAAACCATTCAGGAATGATTGTTGATCTGAAAAACAAAACATTTCCACGGAAGGTTTTCGGCTTATAGGAGCCTAAAATGCCGACAGAATTGACATACGTATTCTTCAAATTTAAAATGACCGTTTCATCCAGGCTCGCAAGCGCACTGCCGTCACGGCGAAGAATCTCAATCGCCGCTTCAAAATCTAGCGGTTTGTCCCCTAAGCTGTCTGGATCGTACCCGCCTAACGCCAGAAGGGCAATAAGCGCTTCCTCATCATCCGGTGCCTCTTTTATAGGAAGGAAGTGGTTCGGATAGGCGTCCAGCATCACCAACAGGGATACTTCTTCTCCTTGATTTTGCAGCTGGGTAGCCATCGCTTGAACGACATTCCCGCCCAGGGACCAGCCCAGCAGATGGTACGGGCCTTTTGGCTGGACCGTTCGGATTTGTTTAATGTAATCGGCAGCCATGTCATCAAGTGTTTTCGGAAGCTCCTCGCGCTGCCCGATTCCCCGTGCCTGCAAGCCGTAGATTGGATAATCTGTTCCTATATTGGTCATCAAACCGGCATAGCACCAGCTGAGCCCCCCTGCCGGATGAACACAGAATAAAGGAGGCTTGTCTCCGCTTGTTCGGAGCGGCAGCAGAACGTCAAGAGCGCTTTGGCTTGATCCCATTTCAAGTCTTTCAGCGAGCCCGGCTACAGTAGGTGCTTCGAACAAGTTGCCGATGCTGAGTTCAACGCCGAGCGCTTCACGAATGCGGCTCATGAGCTGTACAGCAAGCAAGGAATGTCCGCCTAAATCAAAGAAACGGTCATCAATGCCGACACGTGGCAAGTGAAGCACCTCCATAAAGAGGTCACAGAGAATTTCTTCCTGCGGCGTTCTCGGTCCTCGTCCTGTCACTGCCGCTGCGAAATCCGGAGCTGGCAGCGCTTTACGATCAAGCTTTCCATTCGGTGTCAGCGGCAATTCTTTCATCGTCACAAAGGCAGCAGGCACCATGTAATCCGGCAGTCTCTCAGCAGCATATCTGCGCAGTTCCGCCGTATCAAATGTTTCTTCCGAAGGGATGACATAAGCTGCTAACCGTTTATCTCCCGGCTGATCCTCACGAACGATCACTGCCGCATCTTCAAGCTGCGGATGCTGAACAAGCGCGGCTTCAATTTCTCCCAATTCAATCCGGAATCCCCGAATTTTCACTTGATGGTCTGCACGGCCGACATAGTCGAGAGAACCGTCAGCGCGGAGGCGGGCCACATCCCCAGTGCGGTACATCCGGGTGCCTGGAGGACCGAACGGATCAGCTATGAAGCGTTCAGATGTTAAACCAGGCCGGCCTAGATAACCTCGTGCTAACCCCGCTCCTGATACATACAGCTCTCCGGCAACACCCGGCGGGACCGGCTGCAGGCGTTCATCCAGCACGTATACACCAAGATCGGGAATGCCGCAGCCGATCAAGCTGTTTGCCCGTAAAGCTGCCATGCTTCGGTCTAATTCGATATAGCTCACATGCACCGTCGTTTCTGTAATACCATACATATTGATAAGCTGCGGTCTATTTTCAGGGTGGCGGTTGTACCAATCCTCTAAACGGCTGAGTTCAAGCGCTTCTCCGCCAAAAATGACATAGCGCAGACTGAGTGCCTGTCCGAGATCCGGCTGTTCCCGTTCCGCCTGCATAAACTGATAGAAAGCAGACGGTGTCTGGTTCAGAACAGTCACCCCCTCTTTGACAAGCAGGCGCAGAAACGCTTCTGGCGATCTGCTGACGTGGTGAGGCACGATTACAAGACGTCCGCCATGCAGCAGAGGACCCCAGATCTCCCACACCGAAAAATCAAACGCATAGGAATGGAACATGGTCCAGATATCATCTGAGCTGAAACGGAACCAGTGCTCGGTCGCTGCAAATAAACGTGTTACATTTTGGTGAGGAATCATCACACCTTTTGGAACACCTGTTGAGCCGGATGTATAAATGACATATGCCGTATTCAAAGGGGAAAGCGGCTGAGTCCTATCCTTATTTTTTGGATTACCTGCAGGGTACGTGTTTAGTTTCTCTGCCAGCTCGGGATCATCCAGCACGATTTTCGGCACGTTTTCAACTGGCGGAATGTGATTTGCAGCTTTAGTGTTCGTCATGATAAACGCAGGCTGTGCATCTTTTAGCATAAAAGCAATTCGATCAGCCGGATAATCCGGATCAAGAGGGAGATAGGCTGCCCCGGCCTTTAGCACCGCCAATAGGCCGACAGCCATTTCCAACGATCGGGGCAGTGCCAATGCCACAAATTGCTCCGGCCCGACACCTTCACTAATCATCATTCGGGCAAGCCGGTTTGCTCTTTCATTCAGCTCTGCATAGCTCAGTTCCTGATTTTCATATACAACGGCAATGGCATCAGGACGTAAAGCAGCCTGCTTCTCAAATTGCTCTGGCAAACATGCGTGCGGAATCTTTTCAGATACACTTTGCCAATCAGTCACCATGCTGCTGTGTTCCTCTGGCGCAAGAATATCCAGATTTCCGATTTGCTCGTCAGGATCAGACTCGGCAGCCTCCAACAGGCGCATCAATCGGTCAGCAAGAGCCTGAGCAGTTTCCCGCTTGAAAAGATCAGTGCTGTATTCAAGCAGTCCTTCCATTCCGTTTGGTGTCCCGTCAGCAAGGCGATCTTCACTAATTTCCAGCGTCAAATCAAACTTGGCAGAACCGACACTGTTGATTCGCAGGCTGCTCTCCATATCAGGAAGATGCAGTTCAGCGTCCGGTGTGTTTTGGAACGCAAGCATGATTTGGAATAAAGGATGCGTCGCACGCGAACGAGCCGGATTGAGCACCTCTACAAGTCTCTCAAACGGCAGATCCTGATTGTCATAGGCAGCCAGATTCACTTCCCGTACTCTGTCTAGAAGCTCACGAAAGCTTGGGTCACCGGACGTATCAGTTCTGAGCACCAATGTATTAATGAACAGCCCTACAAGATCGCCCAGCGCATCATCATTCCGTCCCGCGATCGGACTGCCGATCGGAATGTCGGTGCCCGCCCCGAGCCTTGTCAATAAAGCGGCGAGACCGGATTGAAGCACCATAAACAGGCTCACCCTATTTGCGCGAGCCAGCTCCTGCAATCGCTTGTGAAACTCGGGCTCAATACGAAAATGAATCGTATCTCCATCATGACTCGGCTCAGCCGGACGTGAATAATCGGTTGGCAGTTCAAGCTGATCAGGCAGGTTTTTCAAGGTTTCTTTCCAAAAAGCAAGCTGTCCGGCAATCAAGCTATTTGGATCATCCTCGTTTCCAAGCAGTTCTTGCTGCCAAAGCGCATAGTCTGCATACTGCACAGCAAGAGGCGCCCATTCGGGAGATCGTCCGTGGCAGCGAGCCGCATAAGCTGTCCCAAGGTCTCTGGTCAGCGGTGTTAAGGACCAGCCGTCCCCGACAATATGATGGACGAGAAGAAGCAGCACGTACTCGTCAGGACCGATCACAAAAAGCTCGGCACGAAAAGCAGGTTCAGCTGCAAGATCAAAGCTGTAGCGTACAGCTTCGGCAAGCCGATCAGAAAGCTCCTTCTCAGCAATTTCAGTAACATGTAACTCGGGACAGGCTCGATCGGCATCTAAAATATGCTGATAGGATGTCCCCTGTGATTCAGGGAAGATCGTCCGAAGACTTTCATGACGGCGGACGAGGTCATAAAGTGCCGCTTTCAGCAATCCTTGATCCAACTCACCTGACAAACGGACAGCAACCGGAATATTATAAGTAGGACTCGGTCCTTCCAGACAATGCAGGAACCATAGCCGGCGCTGGGCAAATGAGAGCGGGATCTTTTCAGGCCGCTCAGCTCTCTGCAAAGCGGGACGTGCACTCTGCGCCAAATCAAGATGGGCAGCGAGTCCGGCTACTGTCGGTTCGTCAAAGAGCTTGGCGATACCAAGTTCGGCTCCCATTACCTCGCGAATGCGGCTCATCAGACGGGCTGCAAGAAGAGAATGGCCCCCAAGCTCGAAGAAACTGTCATCGATACCGACGCGTGCCAAACCGAGAACCTCTGCAAACAAGTCACACAATATCTCTTCCTGAGGAGTCCGCGGGGCCCGATCACTGACAGATGTGCTGAAGTCTGGTGCCGGCAGTGCTTTCCGGTCAAGCTTGCCATTAGGTGTTAACGGCAGCTCGTCCATCTCCACAAACGCCGACGGTACCATATAATCAGGAAGACTAGCCCCCATATAACGACGAAGCTCTGCAGTATCAATAGCAGCATCAGCGACTACATAAGCCGCCAATCGTTTGTCTCCCGGCTGATCTTCCCGTACGACAACCGCGGCCTGTTCAATGTGCGGGTGATTGGCAAGCACGGCATCAATTTCTCCAAGTTCAATTCGGAATCCGCGAATTTTGATTTGATGATCCGCCCGCCCGATATAATCCAAAGACCCATCGGCACGCCAGCGGGCCTGGTCTCCGGTCCGATACATCCTAGTTCCCGGCGGTCCGTATGGATCTGCAACGAAGCGCTCCGCCGTTAAATCAGGGCGATGGAAATAACCTCTGGCCAAGCCGGTGCCTGCAATATAAAGCTCTCCGACAACGCCCGGCGGCACCGGCTGCAATCCATTATCAAGCACATACACCTGCGTGTTCCAAATCGGTTTCCCAATCGGAGGAACGCCCTGCAACCCTTCTTCAAGAAAAGCTGCGGCAGACCAAATCGTTGTTTCAGTGGGACCGTATAAGTTCGTGACTGAACAATGAAGGTCTTGAAGCGCCTGCAAAAGACCGCTCGGCAGCGCCTCGCCTCCTACAAGCACTCTAAGCCCCCGAAGTTTCTCAGGTTCACTCGTTACCAAAGCGTGCCACAGTGTCGGTGTCGCCTGCATGATATTAATATCGAAATTTTCAATCATTTGAGCTAATGTCTGCGGCTCACGGATCGTTTCTTTCTTTGCGATCACGATTTGCGCTCCGCTAATCAGCGGAAGATATAACTCTAATGCTGAAATATCAAAAGCGACAGTCGTCACAGCCAACAGCCTGTCTTCTTCTCCTAGAGAAAACGCCTCCTGCATGGACAACAGAAAATTGCTTAAGCTTTTCTGTGTCACAACGACTCCCTTCGGTCTTCCTGTTGATCCTGAGGTATAGATGATATACGCAGGATGGTCAAGAGAAACCGATACATCCGGATTTTCCGGCGAATAGCGTTTTATAATCTCCTGTGTAACAGCCTGATCAAGCACAAGCTCCGGTACAGCCAGGTCATCAGGCAGACTGGCTGCTATTTCCTCAGTCGTTATGATGCATGAAGGTTTCGCATCCTCCAGCATGTAAGAAATGCGGTCGGCTGGAAACTCCGGATCAAGGGGGAGATACGCCGCACCAGTCTTGAGCACACCAAGCATTGAGGCCACCATCTCAGGGGAACGCGGCAGCGCCAAAGCGACAAACTGCTCCGAACCAATCCCTTTTTCGATCAACAGACGCGCGAGGCGGTTTGCCTCTTCATTGAGCTTTCGATAGTTGACTTGAATGTCATCACACATGAGAGCGATACGTTCTGGCGTAAGAACTGCCTGCTTTTCGAACATGTCCTGAAGGCTGACCAGCTTCTCGGATTTTGCCGTCTCATTCCATTTAAAAATGACTTTTTCTTTCTCCTCTGGCAACAGAAGCTCCATTTGCCCAATCAGCATGTCCTCTCCGGCAGAAGCCGTTTGCAGCAGCTGCAAGATACGCTGCTGATGAAGCTTAATATCAGATTCACTGTATACCTCGGGATTCGCATCAACATCAATTCGCAGCCCGCTGCCGTCTGTTCTGTCATATACATTGATTGATAGATCATCAACAGGACCGGCTGAAAGATTATGCGTTGTGCCCCGTGCACCGGCAAAGTCGAGACCGTAATCAAACGGCATGAGATTGATTTGAGGGCCAAATAACCTATGATTTTCTCCTATCAATTTCAGATCGCGCCTAAGCTCTTCATGGCGATACTTATGATGTCGCCGAATACTGCGGATTTCCCGGGAAATTTGCTGAATCAGTTCAGAAAAGCTCATCGAAGAGCTTACCGTCAGCCGGAGCGGGAGAAGGTTCATCACCATAGCCGGTACATTCAGTGATACGGACCCTATCCGACCCATCATGGGCAGGCCGAGCACAACATCCTCAGAGCCGGTCATACGGTGCACATAAACAGCTGACACCGCAATCATGACTTCATGCCAGCTTCCTGAGAAATAGCGCGCCGCTTCTTTTAACGCGTTTACATCAGACGGAGGCAGATATGCCGTATGACGAAGAAAACTGTTAGATGTTCTTGGCGCCCGATCAGCCAAGCTCACAACTTCAGGTGCATCTGCAAAACGGTCCAGCCAGAATTGACGATCCTTCTCATACTGCTCTGATCCGCGATAATCTGTATCCTCCTCCAAAATGGCCTGGAGAGACCCAAAGGAACGGCCTTTAGCTGTTTGTCCTTTTATAAGCGCAGTATATGTACTTGCCACACGCTGGGCTATCAGGGAAAAACCGAAGCCGTCGATCGCTATATGATGAATGCGCTGATACCAAAAGAAACGATCAGGCCCGGCAATAAACAGAGCTTCATTGAACAAAGGGTCATACCCTAAATCAACCGGCTTTGCTAAATCAGCTTTCATCCAGTTTAATGCTGTTTTTTCCGGATCAGGCTCAGAGCTGACGTCAATGACGTGCAGCTGTACATCCGGAGAGGGGTTTATCATCTGCCAAGGCCCGTCCATATTTTCACCGAAGCGGACATGCAGCGATTCCGCTTCCTTGATCACGTGCCGCAAAGCTTCTTCAAAAAGAGCAATATTGATTGGTCCATTGATTTCTATATATTCCGCTGTATTGTAGATTGGATTGTCCGGATCAAGCTGCTGAGCAAACCATATGCCAGTTTGCGCCCCGGTCAAAGAATATTGAAGATCTTTTGTATCAGGCATCCGTTTGTTTACCCTCCTTTTATAAATAATCCGCGTTTGGCAGCACTTGCTGGCTGCGGGTTGTGAGCAATTTCTGCCATTCTTCGATCGTTGGGCGTTCAGCCAATTCCACGAAAGTCACCTCTGCCCCTTCACGGCGCCATTGTTCCACCAATGTCATGATCCTTACCGAATCAAGACCACGATCGAGCAAATCCTCTTGATCTGTGATGTCTTCCGGTGTTTCTTGCAGAAGCTCAGCAATTTGTTTACGGATATTCTCACATGTAAACACATTCTTTTTGCCAGTGTTTGCTGACGTTTTTTGAACGTCTGCCGGCGCATTCTGCAGCTGATCAAGAAGACTGTCAGTCATCACGGTATACGCACAGCGTCCAGCGGCATAGTCCAGCGCCATTTGATGTTTTTCTAATGAAAAATCAGCAACTGCATCTCCCACAAAAAAGGCTTTAATATCCTCCATAAATGCTTCACATGCTGTAACAAGACAGCCGATATGGGCGTAAATTCCTGTAATGATCAGCTGATCGCGTCCCTCTTTGCGCATCATTTCAAGCAGATTCGTTCTCTTAAACGCGCTGTATCTCCATTTTGTCAGCACAAGATCATCATCCTCTGGTGCCAGCTCGGTTATAATTTTCTCCTCATAAGGACCGCTGTTTAATCCCGGGCCCCAAAAGTCTGTCAGCAGCGCACGGTCATCCGGATTTTGGCTTCCCGGCTGTGCGGTATAGACAACAGGAATCCCAAGCTGAACACATTGATTCTTCAGCTTTCGTATATTCGCTGAAAGCTCTGTTACCGGAGACGCTCCCGCTGTGAAAGCATCAACAAAATAGTTTTGCATATCGTGTATTAACAAGACAGCCCGATTCGGATCAGGCACCCATGATACTTTGTTTTGCGGCATATCAGATGCTGTCGGCATTTGATACGGCTGAATGGCAGGTATAGCCATATGAACACTTCCTCTCAAATTGTTGATTTATTTTCTTGACCCTGCAAGAAGTTTCTCGGAAATGGCTTCACGAAGAGCCTTTTTGCTTACCTTTCCTACCCCTGTCTGCGGGAAGGATTCGACAAATTCAACTCGATCAGGGATTTTATATGCCGCCAGTCCGCGCTCTCTCAAAAATGCTTTAAGCTCTGCGGCTTTTGGGGCTTCATCCCGGGGAATAATGAACACACAAGATCTTTCGCCAAGAAATTGATCAGGCATGGAGACCATTGCCGCATCATGGACAGCCGGATGCGCCAGCAGATGATTTTCTACCTCTTCAGCCGCAACCTTTTCTCCTCCACGGTTAATTTGATCCTTCGCCCGGCCTTCAACGACAATATAGCCGTCTCGTGTCAGCCTGACGATATCACCCGTACGGTAAAAACCGTCCTCAGTAAATGAAGCGGCGTTATGCTCTTCTGCCTTATAGTAACCTCGAATTGTATACGGCCCCCGCGTCAGCAGATGGCCTGTTTCACCAGGTTTTACGTCGCGATCATGATCATCCCAAACACGCACTTCATCATATGGAGACATCGGTTTTCCTTGGGTGTTGACAATGATCTCCTCAGGATCATCCAATCTCGTATAATTGACGAGACCCTCTGCCATTCCGAACACCTGCTGCAGCGTGCAGCCGAAAACAGCTTTTACCCTGCGCGCGGCTTCAGCACTAAACTTGGCACCGCCGACCTGCAGCACTTGAAGGCTGGATAAATCATCACGGCGTGAGGATGCCGCATCCATCCATACCATCGCAAGAGGCGGAACAAGAGCGGTTATCGTGACCTTTTCCCGTTCAATTAAAGGAAATGCGTCATCTGGACTTGGAGAAGGAGATAATACCACTCTTCCTCCAGCGTATAATACGCCGAGAACGCCGGGTGAGCTCAGCGGATAATTGTGTGCCATCGGCAGCGCGGCCAAGTACACCGTGCTGTGGTCGAGCCAGCAGACCTCCACACTCCGCTTCAGGCTGTATATGTAGTCATCGTGGGTCCTCGGAATCAGTTTCGATAGCCCGGTGCTCCCGCCAGAAAGCTGGAGGAACGCCACATCCGATGATTTGACTTCAGGCAGTTTTACAGGTTCTGCATGCAAATCCTCCAGCGGTAAAAATTCCTCTGCCTCACCTGCGACAATGATGTTTTTCAAAGTCGGCAGCTTGCTTTGAACCTGTCTGGCAAGCGTACGGTAGTCAAAACCGGAATAAGCGTCGGGAATGATATATGCAGCCGCTTCAGCAAACTCGCAAAAATATGTAATTTCACTGCTTCGATGAGAAGGCAGTGCGAAGACTGGAAGCGCCCCCAGACGGAAAAGCGCGAAAATGACTTCAAAAAACTCTTTGATATTTGGCAGCTGCACCACAACACGATCCATCTGTTGAATGCCGAGCTTTTGAAATCCGGCAGCCAGGCGATCAGCTCTTGTGTCAAGCTCTCGATAGCTCCAATGGGTGTTTCCGTATGTAATGGCAATGCGATCACCATATTTGGCTGCCCGGTCCCTTAACAAATCTCCAAACGTCTCACCGGCCCAGCAGCCGTTCTTTCGATAGGTCTCAGCTAACTCATCAGGCCAAGGCGTAAATCCTTTCAGCATGTTGTATCCCTCCAGCAATTCATTCTGTTCATATGTGATCCACGCCCATTGCCCGCAGCATTGTCCGAAACTTTGCGGACGTCTCCTGAAGCTCGTCCTCAGGCTTTGAACCGGCCACAACACCAGCTCCAGCATACAGGCGGAGTGAGCGTTCTTCTGCTTCTGCACAACGGATGGTCACGATCCATTCTCCGTCACCGGCATCGTCACACCATCCGACCATGCCGGTAAAGAAACCGCGGTCAAATGGTTCAATGCTGAGAATCGCTTCTCTTGCAAGATCAGTCGGTGTTCCGCAGACTGCTGGCGTCGGGTGGAGAGCCGCCGCCAATTCAAGTGCGGTTACAGACGGGTCGGAAAGCTCTCCCTTAATCACGCTGGACAGGTGCCACATCGTTTCCGTTTTGATCAGTGAAGGCTTCTCCGGAACCTCCAGCGTCCGGCAGAAAGGTCTCAGCGCTGCCGCAACCGCGTCAGCGACAACCGCGTGCTCATGAAGATCCTTTGCGGAAGAAAGCAATTCAGCTGCCCGGCGCTGGTCTTCAACAGGATCATTACTGCGCGGCCTTGAGCCGGCTAATGGGTTGGAAACGACCTGTGTTCCCATCCTTGAAACGAGAAGCTCCGGACTTGCTCCGAGCAATGTTCGGCGGGGAGACGTTTCCTCCTGACTGGACACGTCTGCGGCAAACGTGTAGCCATGCGAGTTATGCTGAGCCAGATGGCGAAGCAATTCATCCGTCTGAATCGGTTCAGGCGATGTCAAATGCAGCGATCTGGACAGGACGATTTTGCTGAGTGTTCCATCGGCAATGCGTGTCAGCCCTTGTTCAACACCATTTTTATAATCCTCAGGTTCAGGAACAGGCTTTATGTGGTATGTATGCCCAGCCTGCTGTTCCTTTTCCTCATGATCAAATTGAAGCGGTCCTGACCAGCGCACTTCTTCAGGTACAACGAGCCGCGCTGCTTTTACTTGATCAAAAGGAACGGCCCCGACAACAAGCGGCCGGCTTTGCCCTGATTGTTTTGCCTGACGTAACGCCTCTGCAATTCGGCCAGAAAGGGTTTCCATTTGGTTTTGCCCGTCTGCCTTCGGTACGATTTCACATATGCCTTTCGCTAACAGTACACGATGAGGAGACGCTAAGAAAAAGGCGCCCGGCTGATATTCATGAAGCAAATGCTCCGCTTTTGTTTCTGTTATAACGTTTTGATCCAACATTCTCATGAACCTCCTTTAAATTCAGTTACACGCCTAAGGTCGCGCCGCCATCTACGCATAAGTTATGCATCGTAATATGCCCTGCCTGGCCAGAAACCAAAAAGAGCACCGCATCCGCAATATCCGAAGGCTTGGCTAGTTTTTTGAGCGGAATCCCTGTTTTAAATGTCTCAAGTGATCCTTTTATGACTTGCTCCGCTCCATTCTCGTCGGCCCATAATGACCACTGCATGTCTGTTTCCGTTGATCCGGGAGATACAATGTTGCAGCGAATATTGTATTCTGCAAGCTCAAGGCCAAGGCATTTCGTAAACATCACAGCCGCAGCCTTTGAAGACGCATATGCCGCCATAGATGTTCTTGGTACACCGGCAGCATTCGATCCGACTGTTACAATCGAACCCGATCTTCGGTCCATCATATATTTGCTTACTGAACGCGAGGCGTTAAATACGCCAGTCGAATTCACTGAGAACGTCGCCTCCCATTCCTCATCGCTAAGCGAATGGATCAGTCCCGGGCGAAGGACACCCGCTACATTCACTAAAATATCAATCGGCCCCATTTCACGTTCGATGCGCGCCGTGATCTCATCAATCGCCGCGCTGTCTCTCACATCCGCAGGAAAAGCTTCTGCATGGCGGCCTTCTGCTTTGAGGCTGCTCACAACCTTTTCCAGCTTTTCAGGATTATAATCAACTGCCGCAATATGTGCGCCTTGACTGGCAAGCGTCCGCGCAACAGCTTCGCCTATTCCTTGGGCAGCCCCTGTTATAAAAGCAATGTTTCCCTCTATACTCTTTGCATTCATATCATCAATTCCTTTCTTCGCTCTAAATGCCGAACAGACATCCAGCGAAAAAGACTGCTGCGCCTTGAAAAACGCAATCTATTGATAATGATTATCATTATCAATTATAAAAATAATCATATCCAAATGTCATGTGACAGTCAAATATAATTTCAGTGACAAATATTTTTTTAAAGGCAAGGCTGAGTATGTCTCAGCCCATTGAAAGATGCGGTCCGTCAGGGTGAAGCGCAAAACGCAGCGCCCGGCTGACCAAAACAGGAAGAACTGAAATATGTCCTTCTCCTGAAAACTCGCAAAATTCTGCCCGTATGCCTTGTTCAGATAAAACGGCCAGCCGCTCATAAAGCTCCCTTGCATTATCATTCATCCGGCTTTTATGATGCTGCTCTAATTCTCCTGCGGCAAGCAGGATATTGATAGGCTGATTGTTTTTCTTGGTGAGAGAGACGAAATGGTCCGTTTTCTCGAGAATAAACGGTTTATTCCAATGAATTGACGGACTTCCTGCGATATACGTTTGAAACGCATCGGGCTTTGTTAGCAGCATCTGCAGCACGAAAAGCCCTCCGAGCGAATGGCCAAAGATTGTTTGTCTTTTTTTATCAATCTGGTAATCTCGTTCTATCTCCGGTTTTAAATCCTCTTCAATAAATCTGAAAAAGCCCTCCGCTCCGCCATGCTCCGGCCATTCTCTGCCGTCGGGCCTTTCCGGCAGCTTCGATTGGGCTGTTGGCATTGTAAAATCCCGGTGGCGTGCTGAGGAGAACGGCTCCGCTGTCTCATAGCCAATGCCGACGATCACTGCAGGGATCACCCCGGTTTTTTCGGGTCGGCGTCCCTGTATTCGAACGGCTTCCGTCATCGTTCCGAAGACAGAATTGGCATCCAGCAGATAAATCACAGGATAACCAGCGGGTGGCGGCGGCGTACTAGGTTTCGAGATAAAAATGTGATAGGTACGGTTTTCATTGCGTGAAGACATCATACGCACTTCCGTACCAGGAATCGTAAATGCGTTTGATGTCCCGCCATTTGTCCGGTCTGTTGTTTGCTCTTTCATGCAGTACGACATTCCTCTCCTTAAACTAAACCGCAATGTATGATAATGATTTTCACTATCAACTAGACACCTCAAATAATAGGTTTTCTTCCAAAGAAAGTCAACTTTTTCCCGAATAAAAAAGGCACCTTGATCAAATAAGGTACCTGCAGACTATCAATATGGAAGTAAAAACCCAATAAAGATGCGGATTGTCCTATTTGAAATAGAACCTTAATCCCATGTAAACCTTTGATTTTGCCAAGGATCGCCTCTCATGTGATAGCCATTCCGCTCCCAAAAGCCAGGGTGATTTTCTTTCGTAAATTGGATGCCGCGCAGCCACTTGGCGCTTTTCCAAAAATACAGATGCGGAAATACACCCCGCAGCGGAAAGCCGTGTTCAGGGGTTAAAGGTTCGCCATTATGCGCATAAGCCAGAAGGGAAGTTTCCGCTAAGAAATCATCAAGCGGCAGATTGGTCGTCCAGCCCTCTTCAGCATGTAAAATGACGTAGCCCGCTTCTTCTTTTACACCCGCTTTTTCCGCTATATCACAAGCCCGCACGCCTTGCCACACATTATCAAGCCTTGACCATCCCGTGACGCAATGAATGTCGTTTTTCGATTCATACCTTGGAAAGGCTTTGACATCTTCAAAGCTTAGCAGCATCGGATGGTCAACCAAACCGTATACTTGAAGATTCCATTTCGTCATATCTTCGTAATATGGGACATCTCCGGTATGAAGCACAGGAAATGAAGTGGTGACGTTTTGATTTGGCGGCACTCTTCCAGATTGATCGGACTGTCTTGTTTTTCCGAAATACATATGGGCCTCCTTTTTGTTAACCTAAATTAAAATCATGTTGACAATCTTTTTGTTCTTTATTACTCTATGATTGTGTATGTCAACCTAAGGGGGAACAACGATGAAACAACGTAAACTTCGTGCGGGAGATATGGCGCTGATTGGCATGTTCACCGCACTTATGGCTGTCGGGGCCAACATTACATCAGTAGCACCCTTTTTACAAGTAGCCGGCATTCCGCTTTCGATGCAGCCGTTTTTCTGTCTCTTGGCAGCTTTGCTTCTTGGCAGCAAACGGGCAGCGATTGCCATGATTGTATATGTACTTGTCGGATTGGCCGGAGCGCCTGTGTTTGCTCAATTTTCAGCAGGCTTCGCACCGTTTGCAGGGAAAAGCGGCGGGTTTATTATCTCATACATCCCGGCAGCATTTGCAGCGGGTTGGTTTTTAGAACGAAACATTCAGCCAAGTAAAATTCGATTTCTCATTGCTTCACTTATCGGAACGGCGATCATGTATCTCATCGGCACTACCTATATGTATCTTGCACTGAAGCTGTGGATTCATACGCCAGTGAGCTACGGCACGGCTTGGGGCTTTATGATTTGGTTTATGGTAAAAGATACAGCGCTGGCTGTGATACTGTCGTTTATCGCACCAGCAATCTACCGCTCTATTCATAAAGCAACCGGCTTTAACAGAAATCACATATCGTCCATGTAAAACCGTTCTATTGGACGGTTTTTTTATCATAACGAGAAAAGGCTCCCCAGTAAAGGGGAGCCTTTTTCCTATAAAACAAGCGCTGCAATCCAGCCAAAGATGACAAGCGGAATATTATAAAATATAAATGTCGGCACACAAGTATCCCAAATGTGGTGATGCTGGCCGTCCGCACTCAAACCTGAAGTCGGCCCAAGCGTACTGTCACTGGCAGGTGAACCGGCATCGCCAAGCGCAGCAGCAGCCCCGATAATCGCAATCGTTGCCATCGGGCTGAATCCAAGCTGCATGCATAGAGGCACGAAAATGGTTGTGATAACAGGAATCGTCGCAAAAGAAGATCCGATCCCCATTGTAATTAATAAGCCGACAATGAGCATCAGCAATGCGCCCAAGGACTGACTGTGTCCGATAAAACCAGCTGACGTTTTGACCAGTGACTCGACATCTCCGGTTTTCGTCAATACGTTTGAAAACCCGGCTGCAACAAGCATGACAAAGCCGATAAAGGCCATTAAAACCATTCCATCAGTAATCAGTGAGTCCGCTTCATCACGCTTCATCACACCGCTGACAAACAGAACAATCAGACCAGCGAGCGCCCCCATAATCATTCCTTCTACTCCCAAAGTCTGAGATAAGTAAAGCTGGACGCCGAGTGACACAACAATGGCTAGAACCGCGATACCAATACTTTTTCTCGTATATGGCGATGCTTCTGCACCTGAAATGTCTTTTGTTTCATATTGTTTCGGTTTACGGTATACGATCACTGATAAAATAAGGCCGACAACCATACCTGCAACTGGAATAATCAGTGCGTACGGAATATCAGCAAGCGGAACGTTTAACCCGGCATCCGCCATATTGTCCTTCAGCATGCCTTGGAAGATTTGGCCGAAACCGACCGGAAGCAAAATATAAGGAGCCGTTAAGCCAAATGTAATTACACACGCGATCAGACGGCGGTCCATTTCAAGTTCATTAAAGATTTTCAAAAGCGGCGGAATCAGCACCGGGATAAACGCGATGTGAACCGGAACGACGTTTTGCGAAAAACAAGATACAATTAAAATAATCAGCACAATCAGCACCTTAGACAGTGCTTTTTTTCGAGAATCTTCTTTATTTCCGATTAATTTAACGGAGGCTTCCACCATTGCGTCCGGAAGACCCGTTTTCGTCAAAGCGGCGGCAAACGCGCCAAGCATGGCATAGCTAACTGCAACGGTGGCATTTCCGCCGAGACCGTCTGTGAAAGCTTTAACCGTTTCGCCAAGACCGAGCCCGCCTGTTAACCCGCCGGCCAAGGCGCCTATAATTAATGCGATAACAATATTGACACGCAGCAGGCTTAATACAAGCATAAGCAGGACTGCGATGACGACTGCATTCATGATGATACCCCTCCAAAAATCCTTTAGTTTGCTAATGTAGTAGATAAATAAAGTACGAACGTATCGTATCATAACCGATCCACTTTAGTCAACTAAAGATTTCGGAAGAAAAAATCCCTGCCGCATCATACAGCAGGGATTTTTCATTACTCGTTTTTATCTTCTTCCAATGTAAATCGCTCCGCAAGTGTAGCTAGTGTTCTTGCCATAACGCCAGTAGCCCCGGCCGGCCCGAAGCAGGTTGCTTTATTGGCAGTCGCTGTTCCTGCAATATCAAGGTGAACCCAAGGTGTTGACTCAGCGAATTCACCAAGAAACGTTCCTGCCATAATCGCATGTCCCTCGCGTCCCGGTGAATTGTTGAGATCCGCCATTTGGCTGCTTTTCACGCGTTTTTTATCCTTCTCTGTTATCGGCAGCTGCCAGATCGCCTCGCCGCACTCTTGTGCAGCATCAGCTACCTGCTGGTAAAAGCTTTGATCATTTGTCATTGCACCGGTTGTTTCTGTTCCTAATGCCACAACGACGCCGCCGGTAAGCGTAGCTACATCGACAAGAACTGATGCGCCATGCTGTTTCGCGTATGTAATGCCATCTGCAAGCACTAGCCTTCCTTCAGCATCCGTATTAAGGATTTCTATTGTTTTTCCGCTTAAAGATACGATCACGTCATCCGGCTTCATGGCCCCGCCGGAGATCATATTATCGGTTGATGGAATAACGCACAGCACGTTTTGTTCAGGACGAAGCTCTCCGATCGTTTCCATAGCCCCGAGAACCGCAGCTGCTCCTCCCATATCTGATTTCATGCCAACAATTCCAGATTTCGTTTTAATGGAGTAGCCGCCTGTGTCAAAGGTAATTCCTTTCCCGACTAGTCCGACGACGTCTTCCCATTCCTTTTTGCCCTGATATTTCAACACAATCATTTTCGGCGGTTCGGTGGAGCCTTGGTTTACCGCAAGTATTCCGCCCATACCGAGCTCTTCCATCTCTGATTTCTCCAATATCTCACACTCAAAATCATATTTCGCCGCAAGCTCTTCAGCATACGAAGCGAGGTCAGTCGCTGTCAGCATGTTTCCCGGCATATTCACAAGCGTTCTAGCCGAATTTGTCCCTTGTCCGTATGCCTGGCCGACGCGAAGCCCGGCCTGCACTTCCTGTGTATCTTCATCTGTTACAACATACACGGCTTCAATTTGTTTGTCAGGCTCATTTGATTTGTGCTTATAATCCTGCACCTCATAGGAAGCAAGCAGGCAGCTCTCAGCTAAAGCATGAGCGGCATCGGCTGGAGGCACGTCTTCCGAAATAAACGTATCAAGCAGGACAGCAGTTTCTTGTTTTCGATCTTTATGAATGGCTTGAAAAACATGAGCAAAACGTTCCTTCGCCTGTTCAAACGAATAATTAGCTTCTCTCCCCAGACCAACGAAATAAATCCGTTTCATACCCGCAGAAGATGGAGGGAATACTTTTGATACTTGATTCGGTTTCGCAGAGACATCACCCTCTTTTAAAAGCTGTGTCAGATGGCCTTCGAGCATTTCATCAATTTCCAACGCTTTTCCTGTCAGCTGGCTTTTTTGAAAAAGCCCGACCACAAGGGTTTCTGTATGCTCTGATTGTTGAACCGCATAAAACATGAGGCTTACACTCCTAACGTAATGGGTATTTGTAATGAACAATGGTATAATAGGAAAAACATTCTTTCCACTATACTTATTTTAACAAACAACAGTCTAAGACTTGCTTTTTTCTTTTGAAACACGAAGGATTTTTCAAATAGAAAGGATGTCGCCGATGGAACTTTTAACGAATTTTCCTTTATTATCAAGCCTGGCCGCAATTATTTTTGCTCAGGTCATCAAAGTGCCCATACAGTTTATCGTGTCCAGAAAACTGGACTGGTCGCTGGTCACAAGCACAGGCGGCATGCCCAGCTCTCACTCCGCAGCGGTCACTGCGCTTTCTACAGGCGTAGCCTTGGAGCATGGATTAGACTCCTCACTCTTTGCGGTTTCTGCCATTTTCGCCGTCATAACCATGTTTGACGCCACTGGCGTCAGACGTCACGCCGGTGAGCAGGCAACAGTCATTAATAAGCTTGTTATTGATTTTAACCGTTTCGTAAATGAAGCGAAGGACTTCCCTAAGGCTGCAGAGAAAGAAAAGCAAAAAAAGCTGAAAGAGCTTCTCGGACATCAGCCGATCGAAGTCTTTTTCGGAGGATTAACAGGTATTTTACTGACATTGGCACTCGCTTACTTTTTCATGTAAAAAAACGCTCCTGCTTTCGCTGGAGCGTTTTATTCTTTCACAGTTTTATATTGATTTCTGAACACTTGCAAGGATTTTGTTTCATTGAGCTTCTCAAGCTCATCCTCGGTAATCTTTCCCGTTCCCTTTTTAATCACATATACATCAAGGGTTTTTTTGCCCCATTCATTGTATACATCTTTGACTGTCTCAAAGTACAGATCAAGGCGGTTTCCCTTAATAGCTGATCCTGTGTCGGCCACAACTCCGAGACCGTAGTTCGGAATGAATAAAATTGTTCCGATCGGGAAAACGGACGGGTCAGCAGCAACCGTGGAATATAAATCCCGTTTCACTTTCACACCTGAATATGTAAGCCCGTATAATGGATCACCGGGATTTTTGCCCGTCGACTCAGCTCCTGCTGTGTAGCCTGTTGCTGTTACTCTTTGGACTGGATATTCATCCCAATCAAATGCCTCTTCTAACGGTTTTGTTTTATCCTCAGCCGCGGACGTGGTTTGTGTTTGTTTCTGCTGCAATGCTTTTAATGTCAGTCCTGCATGCTTCAAGTGCTTTTCCTGATGTTCCTGCACCCATTTTGACAAGTCCTTCGCTTCAATTCCTGACACTGATAAAAATGTCGTGCCAAATGCAAGCAGAAATAAACAGGTCATCAGCAAACGTCTGATCATATTCAACATCATTCACCTCTCCTCCGAATCATTGTTCCCAAGTGGAGAGAGCATTATTCAAAATGATGAATGAGCTGAACGCATAAAAAAAGCTTTCTTTAGAAGAAAGCGGCATTTAAAACATTTGATATCCTCTTTTTCTGAGCATGTTGATCGCTATACCGGACACGATGGCGCCGGCCAAACCGCTGGCTAAAATCAGCACATCGGCAGCCGCTAATGATAAGACACGATGAAACAGGCTGGCAAAGGATTCTCCCGGCGACTGGACATAGCTGATCAGCTTTTCTTTGCTGATAATGAAAAGGCATACAATCGGATAAATCACAGCCATAATCCAAGACATTCTCAGCAGCATGTTTAATAAGAAACCGATTCCAAAAAACAAGACAAAAAATAAAACAATTGAGATGATTACGACTGGCAGACTAATCAACCTATTCCACCCCCCTGCGTTGTTTTTAGTGTAACGCGGGGGCTGAAATAAAGTCAACGGCTGGAAAAAGAATGACTGTCTTTTCCTGTCCCCTGGCAAGACGGACAAGTCTCTGAACCGCCGAGAATCAATTGAAAATATCCTTTCCCTGAACAAAATGGGCATGCATGTGAAGCGGTTGTCGTTGCAGTTTTCATCTAATCATCACCCTTTTTCTTAATTTTCTGATAATATACCATATCAAGCTGTCAACAATAAAGTCAGATCATGTGACAAATCTTTTGATGTAAGCGGAAACATACTTATTTTCCTCTCATTCTCTTTTTATTTTGGCGTTTTTTAATAAAGAAAACCCGCTTCCGCGGGTTTTTAGAAAAACTTGAACTTGCCTTTTTTCAGTGTCAATCCGAGTCCGCCAATCATAAACAGCGAGCGGTTATCAATGACTTTTTTCATAAACGAAGCCGGCGTGCCTTTCAGCTTTCTGCCATAAACAACCCCAACCGCGTTATGCTCGCCAAGAGAAGCCACTGTTCCCTTAATGTCCGGCTTGAATTCCTCAAGCTCTCCGCCTTTAATAAGCCTGCCAAGGTTTTTAGCGACCGTTATGCCCTGCTGCATTGCAATTTGCGCAGTCGGCGGATACGGGCGCTCTGTATCTTCATTCATAAACAGCGAGCTGTCGCCGAGAATAAAGACATTGTCATGTCCCGGGGCGCGGAGATCAGGGTTGACTTTGACTCGGCCGCGCATATTCTCAAAACCGGCTTCCTCCACAATCGGATGGCCGCGGACACCTGCCGCCCATACAACGGTTTGCGATTTGATCTGCTCTGGTTCTTCATCTTTTTTGCCGACTCTGACTCCTTCTGGTGTACATTCTTGTACAGCCGTTCCGATCTTGAACTCAACTCCGTTTTCCTCAAGATAATGTACGGCGTAATCAACAAGTTCCGGATCAAAGCCCGGCAAAACGGTCGGCGCTGCTTCCACACAAATGATGCGGACAAGGCTTCTGTCAACGTCATATTCCTTACAGAGCTCCGGCACGCGAGCAGCCAGTTCGCCAAGAAATTCAATTCCCGTAAATCCGGCACCGCCAACAACGATCGTTAACCTGTCCGGCCGTTTTTCCGCTTCCGTATTGTAAGTCGCAAACTGCAGCTCAATATGTTCCCGCAGCAGGCGCGACGTGTTGATGTTGGCAATCGGAAACGCATATTCTTTTAAGCCTTTAATGCCGAACGTTTCAGGCACGGCGCCGAGCCCGATGACTAAATAATCGTACTGCAGTTCTCCATTCGCAAGCACAACTTTTTTATCATCAATTTTGATTGCCTTTACGGTATCCTGTACAAAATTCACCCGTGACTGGTTGATTACATCTTTTATCTGATAACGGCAGCGGTCATGATGGAGCGTACCCGCGCTCGCTTCATGCATCCATGTCGTTTCATAATGATAATTGTGTTTATTTACAAGCGTAATGTCAGCATCATTCGGCCCGACATACTTCGTCAGCCTTGTCACCGTCATCAATCCGCCATATCCTGCACCTAAAATCACGATTTTGGGCTTATTCAATGCCATCACATCCACCTTCTCTTTTTTTGCTTTTGTTAGACCCATAATAAAATCATCATTTGTGTTAGCTTCAGCTTATTGGCGGGATTTTATGAAATATATTGAAAAGTTTTTTGTGAAGTCCTTACCCGTAGCACTATTATCATGTTTATCCGGCTGGCCCAAGAAACATTCAGAAAAAGATCATTTCATTTGGTTATTATCGTAGCGGCCTGCGGAAATATTTTCAAGAACGGATGGGCACGTTAGATCCTTACGATTTTTTCTGCTGACTCGTCAATTTGAACGGCAATATGGTATAATTAATAACAATTTTCATTTAGGAGGCAATTTTCGTATGCGAGAGGATACAAAGGTTTATGATATTACAATTATAGGCGGGGGACCGGTCGGCTTATTCACCGCTTTTTACGGCGGGATGAGACAGGCAAGCGTCAAAATTATCGAAAGCCTGCCTCAGCTCGGCGGACAGCTTAGCGCCCTATACCCTGAGAAGTATATATATGATGTAGCGGGATTCCCGAAAATCCGCGCCCAAGAGCTTATCAATAACCTAAAAGAGCAAATGGCAAAATTCGACCAAACCATTTGTCTGGAGCAAGCGGTTGAATCTGTTGAGAAACAAGCGGACGGCGTGTTTAAGCTTGTAACAAATGAAGAAACCCACTACTCTAAAACGGTCATCATCACTGCAGGAAACGGCGCATTCAAACCGAGAAAGCTGGAACTTGAAAATGCCGAGCAGTATGAAGGCAAAAACCTCCATTACTTCGTTGATGATCTGCAAAAATTCGCCGGCAGACGCGTTGCGATCCTTGGCGGTGGAGATTCCGCGGTTGACTGGGCGCTTATGCTTGAGCCAATCGCAAAAGAAGTATCGATCATTCACCGCCGCGACAAGTTCCGTGCGCACGAGCACAGTGTGGAAAACCTTCATGCGTCGAAGGTTAATGTCCTGACACCATTCGTACCTGCGGAGCTGATCGGCGAAGGCAAAATCGAACAGCTAGTGCTTGAAGAAGTGAAAGGCGACCGCAAAGAGATTTTAGAAATTGATGACTTAATCGTCAACTACGGTTTCGTTTCATCTCTTGGACCGATCAAAAACTGGGGCCTGGACATCGAGAAAAATTCCATTGTCGTAAAATCAACAATGGAAACAAATATCGAAGGCTTCTTTGCAGCAGGTGACATTTGTACATACGAAGGAAAAGTCAACCTGATTGCCAGCGGCTTCGGCGAGGCACCGACAGCAGTGAACAACGCCAAGGCTTACATGGACCCGAAAGCCCGCGTACAGCCTCTTCACTCAACAAGTCTTTTTGAAAATAAATAATAAAAAAAGGAGCTTGTGTCTGCGACACAGCTCCTTTTTTATTTGAAGATATTTATATAATTCAATGCAGTTCCTACAACCAGCGCAATCACAAGGGCTGCGACTACCCAGATCATTGCCATAATAATGCGGTCCTGAATCTTTTGGGACTTCGGTGTTTTTTCTTCGTTTTGGGCCATCTTATTCGCTCCTTTCCCATGTCCATGCCATAAAGAAAGCCTGGTGCTGAACGACCAAGCTTTGCTGAACGTATATCATTCGCGTTTTGATCCGCTCTCTAAGACCATTCGTTAAAACTATGATACCTAAACTCACCCTGCATGACAAGCTTCGGCACTTGCACCACACCTGCCAGCAAATCATAATGTTTGACATCCTAAATAAAACAGAGTACATTATAGAAGGCGAACATTTCATATATTATACTTTTAAATATTCGTTTTTAGGAGTGAAAACCATGGAAAACGTATTTGATTACGAAGATATTCAGCTAATTCCTGCAAAATGCATTGTAAATAGCCGTTCAGAATGTGATACATCCGTACGTTTAGGCGGACGTACATTTAAATTACCCGTCGTTCCTGCCAATATGCAGACGATTATAGATGAGAAGCTAGCGATTCAATTAGCCGAAAATGGCTACTTTTATGTCATGCACCGATTTGAGCCTGAGACACGAATTGATTTTATTAAAGATATGAACGCACGCGGGTTATTCTCTTCTATCAGCGTGGGCGTCAAAGATGAGGAGTATGAATTTGTCCGCCAGCTGGCAGAAGAAAACCTGACTCCTGAATACGTGACAATTGACATTGCTCACGGGCACTCAAATGCTGTCATTGAAATGATCCAGCACCTTAAAAAACATTTGCCGGACAGCTTTGTTATTGCTGGCAACGTCGGAACGCCAGAAGCAGTCAGAGAGCTTGAAAATGCGGGAGCGGATGCCACTAAAGTCGGCATCGGACCGGGAAAAGTATGTATTACGAAAATCAAAACCGGCTTCGGCACAGGCGGCTGGCAATTAGCAGCGCTGCGCTGGTGTGCCAAGGCTGCCAGCAAACCGATTATCGCGGATGGCGGCATCCGCACCCATGGCGACATTGCAAAATCAATCAGATTCGGCGCAACGATGGTCATGATCGGTTCACTATTTGCCGGACACGAAGAATCGCCAGGCCAAACGATCGAAAAAGACGGAAAGCTTTACAAGGAGTACTTCGGCTCAGCCTCTGAATTCCAAAAAGGCGAAAAGAAAAATGTCGAAGGCAAAAAAATGCACGTGGCGCATAAAGGCTCAATCAAGGATACACTGATTGAAATGGAGCAGGATCTTCAATCTTCTATTTCTTATGCAGGCGGAACAAAGCTTGACGCCATCCGCAATGTGGATTATGTGATCGTGAAGAATTCCATTTTTAATGGGGATAAATATTAATTATAAAAAAACGCCAAGTCAGCGGTTCTCCGCTTGAGTTGGCGTTTTCTGCTACTTCTTCAGCAAAGTAAGCTTATATTTGCTTTTTGAATTTATTTTCCATCAGTTCTGCCATTTGTTTTGCATTTGGATTTTCTTCATTTTGCAACTGTTCAATGATGTTCATATAATCCGTTTCATTTCGGTTCTGGCTTAATTTATATGCCGCTTGAATGTCTTCCACCTTAATCTTAAATCCAACGATACCTTTCAATTCACGTTCTAAGAGTTTTGGAGAAAGCTTATCCCATAAAACAGGATTGTCACGATGTTTTTCGTATTTCTCCAGCATGATTGTTAATTCTTCTGCTAATTCATCTTTCTCTAACATACTTGCTTTTCCATACATGTGGACAGCCTGATAATTCCACGTCGGAACATTTTCGCGCGAATACCAGGAAGAAGAAATATAAGCGTGCGGTCCCTGAAACATCACAAGCACATCTTCACAGGCTTCAAACGTTCTCCACTGAGGATTTCCATAAGCGAAATGCCCCGTAATATAGTAATGATCATCTTTTTTATTGAATCCTAACGGCAAATGTGTGGCAATTGGTTTTCCTTGTTCTGTTGTGACAACCGTACCAAAGGAGTTTTCTTGTACAAAATTCCAAATTTCTTCAGCATTTGTGACTTTAAAATATTTTGGAATATACATCATCATCCACCCTTCGAAAAATATTATATGAGTGTTTTAGCCATGATTAAATCCGTTTGTTCTTCATCACCCATATAAAAAGAGTGGGCGCCGGTCTGAACAAACCCCATTTTCTTATAAAAGGCAATGGCATTTTCATTTTTTTCCCACACACCTAGCCAAATGTTCGTTTTATTACGTTCCAGCGCAATTTCTATCGCTTTATTCAACAGATGTTTGCCAAGCCCATGTTTTTGAAAGCTGTTCTTTATATAAATTCTCTCGATTTCAAGTGATTCAGCACCCATTTCTTCAGACTGAGCATCATCGATATTGACCTTTATATATCCAGCGATTTCATGATCAAAGTAAATAAAAAAGAATTGCGAAGACATATTGGATAACTCTTTTTCCAGCTGCTCAGTGTTAAATGCGCTTTCTAAATAGGCTTTCATATTTTCAGGTGAGTTCTGTTCTTTAAAAGTGTCATTGAATGTTTCAATACTCAATTGTTGAAGTGTTTGTAAATCTTCCCGGCTGCATTTTTTCATTTTTACACTCATTGTTCGGATTCAGCCCCTTTATTTAAAATTCAATTGTCTTGTGTCCCTTTTTAATATATTTAAACACGGAACAGGTACTGACCTTGTTACCATTCCAAAAATCTTCTTCATCATCAACCCCCTATCGTGATTTTGTTGTAAATGCAATAAAATATACTCCGCATTAAATATAGCGTAACTTTGCTGTATTTACAACAAAAATCAAACAACAATGCAGCGTTTCTCTTGCCAAAGTCCCCGGAACTCTCTGCATCATTTCCCCATAATAAAAACGCCTCCCTTAACGATGATTTATCGCTAAGAAAAGCGTCAGTAATAGTTGCTATCCGTTTTTAGTGCTTAGCACTCTTCAGGCTTGCCTGCATTCGTTGCTGTTCTGAACGAAGAACCGCAGCCGCATGAAGCGATGGCGTTTGGATTGTCGATGGTGAAGCCGCCGCCGAGCATGGATTGTTTATAATCAATCACGGTGCCGTTCATGATGTCAAGGCTTTCTTTGTCAACTAGAACAGTGATGCCGTGCTGATCAAACACACTGTCTGATTCACTCTTTTCATGCTCAAAGCCCATGCCGTAAGAAAGTCCGCTGCAGCCGCCGCCTTTGACGCCTACACGCAGAAACGCGTTTTCTTCTTCATGCTCTTTCATCATATCTTTTATATGCAAAGCTGCTGCTTCTGTAATTGTTACCGGGTTGCTCATCATTGTGAACCTCCTTTTAAAAACCGGTTGCTGTCTTTTATTATAAACATGATCGTTCCAATTCTCAAACAAGGTGTTTTACAAGAAATAGACACCCTCACAAACGGTTTCAGCCGGCCCTGTCATCATTACATGGCCGTTATCTTTCCAGTTTATCACCAAATCCCCGCCTGCTAAATGCACCGTGATGTCTTGATTTCGCTTTGATACGCCGTTTAATACAGATGCGACCGCCGCTGCACATGCTCCTGTCCCGCATGCCTGAGTAATCCCTGATCCCCGTTCCCAGACGCGGAAATGCAATTCTTGTTCATTCACGGTTTCAACGAATTCCACATTGATGCCTTCCGGAAATCTCGGATCTTTCTCAATCACCGGCCCCAGTGTCGTTAAGGGTGCCTGTTCAATGTCTGCGATCGGAAAAACGATATGCGGATTTCCCATTGAAACGGCAGTGCCTGTTAGTTCTACTTCACCAAATGCCATCGTTTCATTGATTGTGTGCTCTTCCCCGCCGTCAAGCATCGGGAGCTCGGATTTTGTCAAGCGAGGTTCGCCCATATCGACAGTGACCACATTCACTTTTCCGTTTTCGACTTGAACCTCCGCTTTCACAAGCCCGGAAAGAGTTTCAATCAGAAAAGATGTTTCCTCAACCAGCTTATGCTCATATGCGTATTTTGCGACGCAGCGCAGGCCGTTGCCGCAGTTTTTCCCTTCAGACCCGTCATTATTAAAAATCCGCATTTTAACAGGCGCTTGGTCTGATGGGCATATCAGGATCATTCCGTCGGATCCGATCCCTGTATAAACAGAAGAAACCTGAATTGCAATCTCTGACAGTTTTTCTTCTGGAAGCTGTTCTTCAAATTGATTCACATAAATATAACTGTTTCCCAGGCCGTGCATTTTGGTAAATCGAAATGAGTTCATAGGTGCCTCCAACTTTTTTTCTTTTTCTTAGTATAAAAGCTATTATAAGCGGACACAATACAATTATCCCCCGTTTTTCATACATAAAAGCTCCTTGCACTGACGCAAGGAGCTTTTATCGTTTATATAAACATGCCGGCAATGGCTGCGCTGAGCAGATTGGCTAATGTTCCTGCAAGAACAGCCTTCAGGCCGAGACGTGCGATATCTGAACGGCGGCTGGGCGCTAAACCGCCAAGCGTACCAAGCATAATCGCAATTGATGAAAAATTGGCGAATCCGCATAACGCGAAACTGATAATGGTAGCAGTTTTCTTAGAAAACTCGCCGATGTGCGGACCGAAGTTAGAATAAGCGACAAACTCATTCAGCACCAATTTCTGGCCGATATAGCTTCCCGCCTGCAATGCTTCATGCCAAGGCACGCCAATCAAAAAGGCGATAGGAGAAAACACATAGCCGAGAATGGATTCTAATGTTACGCCTTTTAAACCGAACAAGCCGAAAGCCCCGCCGAGAATACCGTTTACTACAGCGATTAACGCAACAAACGCAAGCAGCATCGCCCCAACATTTAACGCAATTTGCAGTCCTGTTGACGCTCCCTTTGCAGCTGCGTCAATGACATTGGCTGCGCCTTCGCCTTCATCCATTTTGAAATCGCTTTTTACGGTTTGCGTTTTTTCCGTTTCGGGTATAATCAATTTACCAAAGACTAGTCCAGCTGGAGCAGCCATAAAGCTGGCCGCCAGCAAGTACTCAATCGGAATACCGAGAAGCGCGTACCCAAACAAGGTAGATCCCGCTACTGCCGATAGACCGCTCGTCATAATCGTAAACAACTCAGAGCGCGTCAGCCCGGCAATCAGGGGTTTGATCACTAACGGAGATTCTGATTGTCCTACAAAAATATTGGCAGCAGCCGCCAGAGATTCCGTTTTGCTTGTTCCAAGGAGCTTCGACAATCCGCCGCCAATGACACGGAAAACGAGCTGCATGATTTTCAAATGATATAAAACTGCAATCAGTGCTGAGAAGAAAATGATAACGGGCAGTACACTTAATGCAAATGCCGGACTGTCTCCGACCTTTAGAAGCGGTCCAAAAATAAAACTGATGCCTTCATTCGCATAGTCAATCAGAAGCTGTACACGGCTTGAAAACCATAAAAAAACAGCGCGTCCCGCTTCCCATTTCAACACGATGTATCCAAACGCCACCTGTGTGCATACACCAACGATGACGGTTCTTATCTTAATATTGCTTTTCTTTTCTGAAAATAAAAACGCGATAGCAATGATCGCAACTGCGCCCAGCAGCCCCCACAGAACATTCATGAATACTCGTACACCTCTTAAATTTTATTTAAAAAAATATCTTTTATACGATAACAATAATATTTTTTGATGTCTACACATTTTTTTAGTTCTTTTGTACGGCAAAATAAAAAAGGGCCTGTCCAGGCCCTTTTCTTTAAAACATTGGATTTTCTTCAATAAAGGTATATATATTCTCAACAAGCTCAGCAGGCGTTTCACCCATGACGACTTCTCCGTTTACCAGAGCGAAAAGCGATTCCATGCATGTCCCGCAGTAGCTTAAGCAGCCATATTCAAGGACATCAAGGTTGGGATCCTTCTCCAAAATCGCCCGGGCTTCCTGAGAGCCGTGAGCCAGATTGCTGACACAAAATTCAATCATTGGATTCATGCGGTTTCACCTCACATATGTCCATTATCGCGAATTTTTCACTATTCGTCAAAGACAACGGATGATTCAAAATTTATTATCGTAACATATTATTTCTCAAATAACGTTTTACTAATTTGTGTTTTCAGGCTAAATTGTAGGTTATTTTGAAACTATTATTGTGATTTTAGATCAAATTCGATATAATTCTAGATGTTATTTTACATAGTTCGTATTTTCTTCAATGTATCTATCATACTCTTCGGATTAAAGGGGAATTCAAATGAAAAAATTGGTCTTGATCGGCGGAGGTTACGGGAACATGCGCGTTCTTCATCGCTTATTGCCAAACCAGCTGCCTGATGATGTTTCAATCACGTTAATTGACAGAAATCCTTATCACTGCTTGAAAACAGAATATTATGCCCTTGCCGCAGGCACAATTTCTGACCATCATATCAGAGTGTCATTCCCAGAGCACCCTCGCCTGGATGTCCAATACGGTGATATCACATCAATTGATATTGTACAAAAACAAGTGCTGTTCCAAGATCGTGAACCGATTTCTTACGATGACGCCGTAATCGGGCTCGGCTGTGAGGATAAATATCACAACGTGCCGGGAGCGCCTGAATTCACCTACAGTATTCAAACCATCGATCAGTCCCGCGAAACCTACCAAAAGCTGAATAATCTGAGCGCTAATGCCACCGTCGCCATTGTCGGAGCGGGCTTAAGCGGCGTTGAGCTTGCAAGTGAATTGAGAGAAAGCCGTGATGACCTGAACATTATTTTGTTCGACCGCGGTAATCTCATTTTATCAAGCTTTCCCGAGCGTTTAAGCAAATATGTGCAAAAATGGTTCGAAGAGCACGGTGTCCGCATTATTAACAGGGCAAATATCACAAAAGTAGAAGAAGGCGTTGTGTATAACCACGATGATCCGATTTCTGCAGACGCCATCGTGTGGACAGCCGGCATCCAGCCAAACAAAGTCGTCAGAGACTTGGATGTGGAGAAGGACGCACAAGGGCGTATTGTATTAACGCCTCATCATAATCTTCCAGGTGATGAACATCTGTACGTTGTCGGCGATTGCGCCAGCCTTCCTCATGCACCGAGCGCCCAGCTGGCAGAGGCTCAAGCAGAGCAGATTGTCCAAATCTTGCAAAAACGCTGGAATGGAGAAGCCCTGCCTGAATCAATGCCGCAGTTTAAGCTGAAAGGCGTCCTCGGTTCACTCGGAAAAAAAGCCGGCTTCGGGCTTGTTGCTGACCGTCCGCTGATCGGCCGTGTTCCGCGTATGCTGAAATCCGGCTTGCTGTGGATGTATAAACACCATAACGGTTAATGATAGAGAAGAACCGCTGATCAAGTCAGCGGTTTTCTGTATACCCATGCTTCTCCATTTCCTCATAAACGTCTTTTAATTTTGGATTGCCTTCACCGACAATTTTGTCTTCTACAAGCACAAGCGGATAAAAATACTCGTCATTTCTGATTTTTTCCGCAAGCTCTTTCGCATGTTCATTGTCAGGCGGCTCATGAATATCGATGTACTGCATCTCAAAAGGCTGATTTGGATATTTTCTTTTCAGCGCAGCCTCAAGCCACTCGTATGTATCCTTGGCTGTCGGCATATTTACACAGCTCGCACAAACGTTTTCTGCCCCGTACACGCTTAGCATGACTGGTTTCATCACTTGTAGACGCCCCCTTCTCCTATGTAAGTCCTTTCTTTTAAGTATACAGAGCCTAAGGGCGTTTTTATAGAAAAAAACCGTTTTTGTGTTGAAGTCTGAATGTGCTATAATAGGGAAAGCAACTTTGCAAACCAAACAATAGATTTTTATTGTTACACTGAATATAATGGTTTTATGACGACGAAAGGAGCGAATGTCATGACTGAAGTTGAAATGAAAGAACAGGTGCAGGAAGTACTGGACAAACTTCGTCCGTTTTTACTTCGTGACGGCGGTGACTGTGAGCTTGTAGACGTAGATGAAGGTATCGTTAAGCTTCGTCTTCTAGGCGCATGCGGCAGCTGCCCAAGTTCAACAATTACGTTGAAAGCCGGAATTGAGCGCGCTCTTCTTGAAGAAGTGCCGGGTGTCGTTGAAGTAGAACAAGTCTTTTAATAAAGCAGCCAGGCTGATATTTGATCAGCCTGGCTTTTTTATTAGAGATGTTGATCAAACCATGAGCTGATATAATTCAGGCGCTTGATCCGCTGTCTTGGGTGTCCGGTGCGTGATAAATTGTGCGATGCATTCGGAAAACGGACAAGCTTGGTTTCCTTGCCCATTTTTTTCAGAGCGATAAACAGCTGCTCCGCCTGCTCGATCGGGCATCGGTCATCCCGCTCGCCATGCAGAATCAAAAGCGGTGTCTCCACGTTTGCTGCGTATTTTAAAGGAGACCGGTCCCAGAGCTTTTCTGTGTCCTCAAACATGTCATGCTCAAGCTGCCAGTCTGTAAAGAAATAGCCGATATCACTGACGCCGTGAAAGCTGATCCAGTTTGAAATCGAGCGCTGGGTGACGGCAGCTTTAAAGCGGTTCGTCTGCCCGACGATCCAGTTGGTCATAAAACCTCCGTAGCTTCCGCCCGTGACACCGAGCCGCTTAGGATCAATATGCGGATCTCGTTTGATAGCCTCATCCACAGCCTGCATCACATCGTCATAATCCTTTCCCCCATAATCTCCTCTGACCGCATTCACAAATTCCTGCCCGTAGCCGTGGCTTCCTCTCGGATTGATATAAACGACCGCGTATCCTTTCGCCGCCAGCACCTGAAACTCATGAAAATATGTATGTCCGTACATCATATGCGGACCGCCGTGTATGTTAAGAATAAGTGGATATGTTGTCTCACCTTCCATTTGTGCAGGCCTCATCAGCCAGCCGTTCACCATCACGCCGTCTTCTGTAGCATATTGAATCTCTTCAGGTATTGATATCGTATGCTCCCTGACAAACTTGTCATTCGCGCCAGTCAGCTGTTTCTCTTCCTGTCCAAGCGGGATACTGTAAAGCTCACTCGGTCTGTCCGGCTTTGTCACACTGGCAATAAAGTGCTGTTCATCAGGTGAAAGAGAAAAGCTATTGATGTACTCTTTTTCCAGACGAATCGGATACACAAGGCCTTCAATCGAAATATAATAGATGCCCGTACTGCCTTGATCTGTGCCGATGACATAAAACCCTTGGCTGTCCTTTGTCCAAATCGGGCGCTGTTCAGCACCACCGATCAATGAATCTCCAATCAGCGCATCCGCTAAATGAACGTCCAGCATCTCAGTAAGACATGTGAGGCGGCCTTGTTCGATATCATAGAGCCACGCCTTTGAGAGCGTAGCATTCTTATATTCCTTTTCATTTCCAAGCAAAGCAAGATACCTTCCGTCTGGTGAAAATGAGCTTGATCCGAATGAGCCGCGATGAGGTGTAACCTGCTTAAGATCTCCAGACTCCAGTGACATTATGTAAACATCATGCGGCTTGCTGGCATCATCTGTTTCAGTTAAATTAGCTGAGAAAACAAGCCATTTGCCGTCAGGAGAAAAAGCAGGATCACCATGATCAGCTTTGTGACTTGTCAGCTCTTTCATCTCACCCGACTTTACGCTGACAAGCACAAGCTGGGCATACGCACCTCTCGTCAGCCCTTTGCCGTCCCGTTTGTAGGAGAGGCCTTGCACTTCAACAGGTTCATAGCTGTCCTGCTCTGTTTTTTCTCGGTCATCAATGTTTTCTCCCTCTCCCAAACTGACAGTGACCAGAATCGATTCGCCATCCGGGGACCATATTGGCTTTGACACGCCATACGGGATATCAGTCAGTTTTCTCGCTTCTCCGCCTTCAGCGCTCATCATATACAGCTGTGCCGCATCGCCTTCTCGATCAGAAATAAAGGCAAGCGTGCACCCGTCCGGAGACCATCTTGGGTCGGTGCTTCGCTTTTCTCCATGTGTCCAAGGAACAGACCCGCCCGTTTTCGTTTCATAGATCCATATATTTGATGTATACGAATCTTTCTCTTGATTCACTTGTGATTTTACATATGCGGCACGGGTGCCGTCTGGGGCGTATTGAGGATCGGTCACAGAGACAATCGCTGTGATGTCGTCTGCGGTTATCAGCTTTTTCATATTCATCTCCTCCTTTTTACATGTATTTCGTTTTTCTAAATAAAAACTCCTTTATCTCCAGCAAAAAAAGCGCCCTCCGCTGACGCTGAGGAACGCTTGGCATGATCTATACACTTTTTACTTGATATAAAGGATTTCGCTCTATTATACTTCCCTCTTTCGGGACGGTCAAAGCGTCTACTTCACAATGAGGGAAATGAAGCGCGAGCTGTTCTTTTAGCTCTTCTCCCTTTCCTTTTTCGGTCATGACGAGAATCGTCGGGCCTGCTCCGCTGAGAGCCGTTCCATATGCGCCCTTCATCTCGGCGACGTGCTCTACTTTTGACAGCTCAGGCACAAGCATCGCCCGGTACGGCTGATGGAACATATCCTTCTTCATGATTTTCCCGACAAGCGGCCAATCCTTGGACATGATCGCAGCAATGAGTATATTGCTGACAGCACTTGCTTTTACGGCGTCGGCATATGGAAACTCCTTCGGAAGCACGTCTCTCGCGTCTCTTGTCAGCACTTCGTAAAAAGGAATGACAACGACTACGTCAATGTCAGCATTCGGGACGCGGATCATTTGGGTCTCGTCATCCTCATGCAGGCCGATCACAAGTCCGCCGACGAGAGAAGCGCCAGCATTGTCCGGGTGTCCTTCTTCTAGACTGGCTAAATGCAGCTTGTCCGCTTCAGACAGCTTTAAGCCGCATAATTCATCAGCCAGTTCAATGGCCGCTACAATCGCCGCGGCGCTGCTGCCAAGGCCGCGTGCAAGCGGGATGTCGCTCCACACCTTCACATGGACAGGAGGCATTTCTTTTCCGTACAAATCTGCGGTCCGTTTAGCCACTTGATAGATCAGGTTATCTGTACCCGCCGGAATTCCGGCGACTGTTTCTGTTTCAGCCTCAAAAGACCATTTGTCGCTTTCAAAGACGGTCAGCTTCAAATATCTGCTGAGCGCCATTCCGACTGAATCAAAGCCGGGGCCTAGGTTAGCTGTGCTTCCGGGAACAGTGACAGAGAACAGCATGTCGGCTTCGTTCATACACGGGCCGCTCCTTTTACATATTCAAGGATGCTGTCTTCATCAGTCGGCAATGTGACAGGCTTGATTTCTGAAATGTCGACCGCTGTGTTCGGATCTTTCAGTCCGTTTCCTGTTAACACAGCTACGACCTTGCTGCCTTTCGGAATTTCTCCGGATTTCACCTGTTTCAGCACTCCTGCGATAGACGCGCAAGAACCTGGTTCTGCAAACACGCCTTCTACACGGGCGATCAGCTGATATGCGTGAAGGATTTCATCATCAGTGACTTCGTCAATTTTCCCATTGGATTCCTCGGCTGCCTTTACAGCTTTGTCCCAGCTTGCCGGGTTTCCGATACGAATGGCTGTCGCTATTGTTTCCGGATTTTCAATCACTTCATTGCGCACGATTGCCGCCGCACCCTCAGCTTCAAAGCCGCGCATTTTCGGAAGGCCTGTGCCGTTTTTCTCATGATATTCCTTGAAGCCCTTCCAGTACGCAGTGATGTTTCCAGCATTTCCGACCGGGATCGCTAAAACATCAGGCGCTTCCCCCAGCTGTTCGCACACTTCGAAGGCAGCAGTTTTTTGGCCTTCAATGCGGTAAGGATTGACTGAGTTGACAAGGGCAATCGGTGATTTCTCACAGATGGAACGGACAATTTTAAGCGCATCGTCAAAGTTTCCGTCAATTGCGATAATCTCGGCTCCGTACATGACAGCTTGAGCGAGTTTTCCAAATGCAATTTTTCCGTTCGGGATGATGACAATGCATTTCATGTTAGCACGGGCTGCATATGCTGCCGCAGCAGCGGAAGTGTTACCTGTTGACGCGCACATAATCGTGTCATTGCCTTCTTCTTTTGCCTTTGCCACAGCCATAACCATTCCGCGATCTTTAAATGATCCCGTAGGATTGACGCCTTCCGTTTTGACATGAAGCTCAATTCCGAGCTGCTCAGACAGCTTCGGCAGGTGAATAAGAGGTGTGTTTCCTTCATGTAAAGTTAGCGCTGGTGTTTGATCTGTTACAGGTAAAAATTCTTTATATTGATGGATAAGTCCTTTCCACATTAGCTCCAACCGTTCCCTTCTACACGATATGTGCTTTTGACTTCTTGAACGACTTCCAAATCATTTAGGTTTTGCAGGATATCACTGAAATCAGCTTCTGATGTATGATGTGTGACAATTACGATTTCAGCTAACTCATCATGGCCTTTAATTGGCAGCTGAAGGATTTTTTCAAAGCTCACGCCCCGCTCTGAGAACACAGATGTAATTTTCGAGAATGAACCAACCTCATCTTTTACATGAATTCTTAAAAACTGCTGTGCATAAATGTCAGACGGCGATTTCATGTTTTTCTCATATTGCGGTCCGACAAAGCTGTTGCCGGTTACACCTAGGCGCATATTTTTCATGACAGCGACGAGGTCAGAAACAACGGATGTCGCTGTCGGCATGCTTCCGGCTCCCGGCCCGTAGAACATCGTCTCACCGACAGCCTCGCCGTATACATAAACAGCGTTAAACTCATTATGAACAGCAGAAAGCGGATGATGGTCAGGAAGCAGTGTCGGCTGTACGCTGACCTCGATTTTGCTGCCGTCACGCTGAGCAATCCCGATCAGCTTCATTGTATAGCCGAGGCGTTTGCTGAAGCTGATGTCCTCGTCTGTAATTTGGGAGATCCCCTTTACTTTGACGTCTTCCAGATCCACGTTCATCGAGAAGCCGAGGCGCGCCAATATCGCCATTTTCCGTGCGGCGTCAAGCCCTTCCACGTCAGAAGTCGGATCAGCTTCGGCAAAACCGAGATCCTGCGCTTCCTTGAGCACTTCCTCGTATGGGCTTTTCTCTTTGATCATTTTGGTTAAGATAAAGTTTGTTGTGCCGTTCACAATTCCCATCATTTTTGTAATTCGATCTGATGAGAGGCCTTCCTCTAACGTGCGCAGAATCGGAATCCCGCCGGCAACACTGGCTTCAAAGTAGATATCGCATCCATTTTCCTTCGCTTCGGCAAGCAGCTCGGAGCCGTACACAGCCATTAAGTCCTTGTTTGCTGTGACAACATGCTTTTTCGATCTCAGCGCGTCGACCAAATATTGTTTTGTCTGTTCAACGCCGCCGATCACCTCGATGACGACATCAACATCTGGATCATCAATGACATCATACACTTCTGTCGTGAGCACTTCCTTCGGCAAATCTACTTCTCTCTTTTTCTCTAAATCTTTTACAAGCACTTTTTTTATCGTAACCGGACAGCCGACCTGATGCATAAGCTTATCCTGATGGTCTTGAATAATTTTAACGACACCGCTTCCGACGGTACCTAAACCTAAAAGCCCTACACGAATCGCTTTCAAAAAAACTCCACCTTTCTTTTGATTGTCCTCTTGAAAAAGACAATTGTTAACTCAACACAGACATATAAGTTACAAACATTATATAAGCCCGCACCTGTTTTGACAAGACAGCATTAGGCTGAATTTTGCGAATGTAAACGCTTAACGCATTGATATGACAAGATTCTTTATTTTCTAATTATTTTTGTCAGATTTTCTCCTCACCCTGAGCTGCCTTTGCCGAGCCAGCTGACGCGTGGAACAAACAGCTTCTGCGCCCGCATATTCATGAATTCCTGCGCTGTATTGAGAAATTGTTCATAACGCCCACAGTCATTAAGAATGAAGTTAAGCTGTTCTTCAAAATAATGCTTTTCTGATTCTGATGACATGTAATAGCTTTCTACGATTTCAAAATAATGAAGCGGGAAAAGCAGACGGCTGTATAAAAGGCGTTTCGAAAATGAAGACAGCGGTGTGACTTGCTCGTATTCCTGTAAAAAGAGAAAGCCCTGCTGATTAAAATCTTGTCTGTGATGCAAAAACGTATGCCTCATATATTCAGCCAAATCACGGGAAGCGTGGTCAAACACCCAATCCGCCGGAATCCTGATCAATGATTCCGGTGACCATGTATGCCTTTCCATCCGCTGATGGCATATCGTTCCTGAATCAGCGGCTTGGGGCTTGTCATCCAGCTCAGTGTCCACTAAATATTGTATCGCGTTTTCTGACAGTCCTAAATAATATGGAAATGATTCGATCATTTTTTTATCGAATGGCTCATGCGGAGGGGTCTGAACCTTTCTCTGCCAAAATGCTTCCAGCTGATCAATTCGTTTTCCCCACAGATCCTTCCACTGGCCGATTCTTCCGGCCGCCTTCACCTCATATGGATATCCTCGGCCTTTTCGGTGAAATTCCGCAAGCTCCGCTCCAATGGAGAACGCCCTGTTTGAATAAGGGGGGGCCGCCTTCAGCAGAGCGTACGTTTTTCCCTCATGTTCAAATGTCAGTTCACCTTCTTTTGTAAAGATAAAAACCGAAACGTATGGGTCACTTTGTTCTTGTAAATACTGACTCATGTAATAAAGCTCCGCCAGCTCTGTTTCTGAGAATTGGGAAACGGGGACAATCAGAAAGTATGAATTAGGCGTCTGAAAGCATTGATATGTGTGCTGGTACATGGAAAGCTGCCTGATGTGAATGCCGTATTTTTCTTTTATTGTACCTTTCACCATGATCACCTGCCTGTTGAATTAGGGCTCATCACATCGTAGTCATACACAGCCGGAATTATGAATACATATTTTAATCCGAAGAAGGCGCAAGAAAAAGTCGTAAACTTCTCAAGCATTTTGTATAAACTAGTAAAAAAGATTGGGTGAAGCTGATGTCAGAAAACGAACAATTCAGTCAGATGGAAGCTAAAGCAAGAGCACGGATGAAGGAGCGCGGCGTTGAGGTATCAGACATTGCCGAGCTTGTCTTTTTTCTGCAGAAAAAATATCATCCGGATTTAACCATTGATGAATGCACGCTGAACGTCAATCGTGTTCTCGCAAAACGCGAGGTGCAAAACGCGATTTTAACGGGCATTGAATTGGATGTTCTTGCTGAGCAGAAAAAACTGTCTGAACCGCTGCAAACGATGCTGGAAATAGATGAAAGCCTATATGGAGTAGATGAAGTTCTGGCATTTTCCATTGTGAACATTTACGGATCGATCGGGTTTACGAACTACGGTTACATCGACAAAGAAAAACCCGGAATCCTTAAACGATTGAATGATAAATCAACCGGTGAATGCCATACCTTTTTAGATGACATCGTCGGAGCGATTTCCGCCGCGGCTTCAAGCAGACTTGCTCACCGCGCGCGGCATACAGAATAAGGGCACCCTTTTAGGGCGCCCTTTTTTCAAATGTATGGAATCCATTCAGTCAGAGAGTCAATGGCGTGAGTCGGTTTTTCCATATCGTCTGTCATATGTTCTCTTTTCGTTACGCCTGTGTGAACGAGCAGCGTATCCATACCCGCATTAATGCCGGCCATAATATCAGTGGCGTAGTTGTCGCCGACCATGAGTGTTTCAGACACATCTGTGCCGAGAACGCGCATCGCCTGCTCCATAATAATTGATTCCGGCTTGCCGATAAATACAGGCTGTACACCTGTAGATACGGTTAACACCGATGTCAGTGAGCCGTTTCCCGGCAGGAGCCCTCTTTCAGTCGGAATCGCAATATCTCCGTTAGTGGAAATAAAGCGGGCGCCATTTCTGATTGCCAGGCAGCCGACAGCAAATTTTTCGTATGTAATGGAACGGTCGATGCCAACAACGACAAAATCCGCGTTTTCTCCGCCAAATGTCAGGCCGTTTTCTTCAATCGCCTGGCGGATTCCTTCCTCCCCAATCACATACACAGACGCGTCTTTTTTCTGCTGTGCAATGTGCTGGGCAGTTGCCATGCTGGTCGTGAAGACCTGCTCTTCTGTTGCCGGAATATCAAAAGACACGAGCTTGTCCGCTACCTGCTTCGGTGTGCGCGAAGAGTTGTTTGTCACGAAAAGATAAGGAACGCCGCGATCTTTCAGCGTTCTGACAAATTCACACGCCTCCTCGATTTTTTCCGTGCCATTGTACATTGTTCCGTCTAAATCAATTAAATACCCTTTATATGTTTTCATATCCAACACTCCTGTGGCTTTCCAGTTGTTATTTAAACGCGGAAACAGGTCCTAGCTCTGTTTCCAAATAGCTTCTGATCCGTTTCGGGAAGTCCTGAAGAGCTGTTTGATGCGCCTTGATCAGCCTGTAAAGCTCGCCGCTGTCAGCGAGCAGATACTGTTGAACCAACGTTTTGCGGTAGGCGATCAATTTTTTGAGCTCATCACCCTCTTTTTCCGTGACAACTTTCTCATCAACAAGTATATCCATAATGTCGTCATAGCTGCCCGGGTCCCGCATAATAAAGCCGTCAATCATGTCATTGCCTGTATCCAAAATGCATTCGATTAACAGATGGCCTATACGCTGAAGTGCCAATTCCCCGATTTCAGACTGCCAGTCTGTTTGTGAGTCAAATAGCGCCAGCTGGTGCTCGAAGAACCCTAGTGTTTTCTCGATTTTGCTTCTGTCAACAAAATACATGACAGCATCCCCTTTGTGTATATTTATTTTCTGATCCGTTTCAAGACAAAATACGCACAGCCGAAATTGCAGTATTCGTAAATATATTCATCTAATGTGCTGATTTTCGTTTCGAAGGTTGCCTTTTGATTCTGGTCGTCAAAGAAGCCCTTGAGCCTTAACTGACCGTATCCCCAGTCTCCCACAATATAATCGTATTTATTTAATATATCGGAGTAGCGGGCTTTAAAAGCCTCTTCGTTGAAGCCGTCTTTGAAATTGTGCACCAATTCAAATTCGGCATTTTGAATAAGAATCATGATCTCACCTCTTTTTCACTCATTCCTATCATAATTCATTGCCCCGTCCCCATCAATTGCTAAAGAATAAATCATGCGATTTGGCTACCCTACACATGAGGAGGGATTGATAAATGAAACGAACCGCTGTCAGCCTCTTCCTGCTAACCGGACTATTATCCGGGTGCGGAGGCGCAGGATTGGATAATGCCCAAAATGTCCGGAATCAGACGCAGAATCAAACCAAACCCATTCATGTGTCGGACCGCAACGAGGCTTTTAACAGGCATAATGAGAACGAACAATTTGGCTATGTCCGCTATCAAAGAGAACAATTTGACGGAGACCAGCAGAAAACGCCGGTGATGAACCGGGAAGAAACCGCTCACATGATATCAAGTTTAACGGTTCAGCTCCCCCATATTCAAGATGCTGCGACATTGGTGACTGACCGAGAAGCGCTTGTCGTATACAAAACCGATTCTAAAAACCGGGAGCTGACCGCCGATCAGGTGAAAAAAACAGCGGCCTCCGTGATACCGCGATACTATCACGTGTATATTTCCGATAATCCAAACCATATGCAATCCGTCGAAAATTACAGCAATCTCGGCTCTGGTTCAAGGGATATCAGAGAGATCATGTCGGGGACGATTCAAGAAATGAAAACCTCCCCGCAAGGAAGCCCTGTCTCAGAGAATGAAAATGCCAATGGAGAAACGCGTCAGGACATGAAAATCGATAGGAATGACAAAAACGCCAGATAATCTGGCGTTTTGGCATTATGCTTGTGCTTGACGCTTTTTAGATGCTTCGTTTACTTGTTCATCCGCATGGTAAGAGGAACGGACAAGCGGACCGGCTTCACAATGGCTGAAGCCTTTTTGCATCGCGATTTCTTTTAATTCTGCAAATTCATCAGGATGGTAGTATTTTTGGACTTTCAAGTGTTTCTTCGTCGGCTGCAGATATTGGCCGATTGCCATAATATCCACGTTGTTCGCCAAGAGGTCGTCCATTACTTCAATAATCTCTTCTTTTGTTTCGCCGAGCCCGATCATGATACTTGATTTTGTCGGAATGTCAGGCTGCATTTCCTTCGCACGGCGCAAAAATTCCAATGAACGGTCGTACGTCGCACGCGCACGGACTCTTGGCGTCAGGCGGCGAACCGTTTCGATATTGTGATTCAGGATGTCTGGGCGTGTATCCATTAAGGTTTTTAGGTTATCGTAGTTTCCGCCCATATCAGACGGCAGCACCTCAATTGTTGTGAACGGGCTTTTTCTGCGGATCGCACGGACAGTTTCCGCGAAAATGCCTGCCCCTCCATCTTTCTGATCGTCACGCGCAACAGCCGTAATAACCGCGTGCTTCAGATTCATAAGCGCGACTGAATCCGCTACGCGTTCCGGCTCTTGCAGGTCAAGCTCAGTTGGAAGGCCTGTTTTGACAGCACAGAAACGGCATGCTCTTGTACAAACAGAACCTAAAATCATAAATGTCGCTGTACGTCTGACAGCCCAGCATTCATGAATATTCGGACATTTTGCTTCTTCACATACGGTATGAAGGTTGTTTTCCCGCATGAGTTTTTTGAGCCCTGTATAGTTTTCATTTGTATTTAATTTAATTTTAAGCCATTCGGGCTTTCTGAGGTGTTCGTCTTTCTTTGCCAATTCCCATCATCTCCAATATCCAATATACTCAATTTCTGACACGAAACATTCTGAAAACGAGAAAGGTGCAGATTTTAGTTCTGCAACAAAAATAATGTTTTTCTAACTAAAGAAAGTCTTTTCTTTAGACACTTTAACATAGGAAAAATTTCTCGACAAGGGAAGATGATTACTGACATTTTTAAGCCGGGTTGCCGCAAACTATGTGTATTCAATATGAAAGGAGATTATTTTGTGAAAGTTTTGTTATCCGCTATTCTTCTCCTTTTGTTTGCATTTGAGCCTTCTGCGTCTGGAAAAAAACTTTCAGATCCAGTGCTGTCGAAACGGATGGAATTATATCATAAAATCGAAGCTGTGACGCAGATCCCTTGGTATGCGCTCGCCGCTGTTGATCAATACGAAGAAAACGTGCGGAGCAACCGGAAAGATCTGCCTGACAAGGCGGGAATCATCAGCATCTATATACCCGATGATATCTGGAGCGGGCCTGAAAACCCGAATCCGAAAGATGATGCGCCGTTAAGCATTAAAGTGTTTGACGGAATCGGAATGGATGGCGATGGAGACGGGAAAGCCGAGGTCAGCAACGATGAAGATATTTTGTATACGTTCAGCCAATACCTACTGTCGTATGGCACAGATGAAGACAACATCCGGATCGGGCTTTGGAATTATTACCGGCGTGATCAGACAGTGGGGATCATATCTGAATTCATGAAGCTGTTTAAAGCCTACGGCCATATTGATCTGGGCGAGCATGCATTCCCGCTTCCGATCAGAACCGATTACAGCTACCGAAGCACGTGGGGAGATGCCCGCGGCTTCGGTGGAAGGCGGATTCATGAAGGTACGGATATCTTTGCCCATTACGGCCTTCCTGTCAAATCCACATGTTACGGCGTAGTTGAAATGAAGGGCTGGAACCGCTTCGGAGGATGGAGAATCGGCATCAGGGACATTAACAATACGTATCATTATTTTGCCCATCTCAATGGGTTTGCCAAAGGGATTAAAACAGGACAAATCGTTGAGCCTGGCCAAGTGATCGGATCAGTCGGCAGCTCCGGATACGGCCCGCCGGGAACCGCCGGGAAGTTCCCGCCGCATTTGCACTATGGCATGTACAAAGATAACGGAAGAACCGAATGGTCATTTGATCCATACCCGCATTTGAGGGCGTGGGAGCGATATGAATACCAAAAAAAGAAGTAACAAAAAGCCGCCTCTTCAACAGGCGGCTTATTTGCTGCTTTTTTCTTTTTTTGAATCGGCACCGTCTTCTTTGCTGCTCGGAAGCTGGACAGAAGGCGTGACACCCGAGCCGCCGCTTCCATTATAAAACTGCGGCACTTCGCCCTGCACTGCTTTAATCGATACAGGAACATTATTTGTGACGACAGCGGTTTTGCTGGCAAATGGAATGATGACCTTCACTTTAATTTCGACAAAGATGCTGATATCAATAAGTGCGTTATTTATGCCATACGGCTTGATTTTGGTTTTGACATCTGTAAAAGCGTCACCGATTAAATTGAACCGGACCGGGATTTTCGGCCCGAGGTTTCCAAGAAGGCTGTTGCCGGTTACCTGTCCCAGCGGAATGTTGATCATAATGTTTTCACTGGCGCCGCTGTGTCCGGTATGGGTTTCCATCTCTTTCAAATGAGCCTGAAGCTGCTTTGTCACTTTTGTTTTCACACTGTTTACAACCTGTGTATTAAAATCGATTGTCGTTAAGTTTCCGTTTTCATCAGAATTCATTTGAAACATATCTTTCATATTTTCACTGTCAGACATATAGTCCTCAATCGAATCCTGGATCACCTCTGTCGCTATACGCTTCGTTTCCATCTCGCCGATGTCCATTAAAACAGGTTTGATCGAGCCATTGATCATCCAAAGGCTGACCGTTGTTGACAGGATAAAAAAGACAACGGACAGGAGCATCACGTAACGGAAAGGCAAAGGTCCTCTCTTGCGAAAAGGGCCGCGATATCTTGGCAAGAAAATCCCCCCTTACATATCACAATGTATGCTTGTAAGAGGGGACATAGTAATAGCCGGGGCCAATTTATTTTATTTCACCATTTTTAAAAGCGCTTCTCTGCCGCTCATGCCGACTTGAATGCCAAGATCTTCCGCGGCGTACGTGACGGATTCTAAAGGTGCGTCTAACAGCTGGTCAATGGTGCGGACACCAACTGCGCGTCCCGCCACAATGCCGCGCTCCTTTAATTTTTCATTCAGCAGCGCCACATCCAGCGCACCGCACATAATATATCCGTGATCATTGGCGACGGCCATAAAATTCGTTTTGGGAAGCTTTACTGTCACAGCTGTAAAAGGCTGTCCTTCTATCATGATCGGTGTCAGGTTTACCACGTCAACCACTCCCTTCATTCATCACTTTATGATGAAGGGCACAGCTTGTTGTGGGCTGACTGCCTTATTGCGCAAGCTTCCAAGCAAGCAGATCCCGCAAAAATTCCGGCATAAAATATTCTTTTTCTGCAGCGTCGCGAATCAACGGAAACAGTTTGCCGAGCGTAAACATATCAAGCACCGCAACGGAGTATTGTTTATGTTTTTTAATATCTTCCCCGTTCAGTGTGATCCGGGTGACGTGGGTGATCCCGTCATCGAGCCGTTTCGTTTCTACCTCCACGCCGGCATACACCATTTTCCCCATCACTTCTCCGCGGAAGCCAAGTCCTTTGATCCGGAGCTGCTCCATTTGTTCGGAAGCGGCATGGACAATGGTTTCCTTCAATTCTTCTCCCGTCAGGCGGACAGCCACCGGGTTGATCGGATGCGGACAGATGCGGTGCAGATCCAGCTTTGTCACAGGACCTGCTTTTAGCGGACCGAGAATGACACCTGAATTGACCATACTGATGTCCGTCTCGCACCATTCCTTTAAGGCGTATGCCAAAAGCAAAGGCAGCTCTGATTCTTCAAACCACTTCACCTCAGCATCTTGTGCAAGCTCTGCAACGGCATCGGACAGTTTCTCCTCGGCTTCACGTTCTTTTTCATTGAGAAACGCTTTTGTTTCTGCGGATTCTCCTGTCCATTCCGCCATGTTCTGCACAGAAGCCGTTTTGCTGATGATGCTTTGCTGTACGCTGTCCACCGTGATTTCTACACAGCCGACATAATGCCCGTATTTCTCGGCGCTGGCCAGCAGTACCCCATTCACCACTTGTCCATCTTCAAGCAAATGATGGGTATGTGATTCGAGGATTACATCAATCTCAGGCACCGCTTCAGCCACTGCCTGATCATCAAGAATGCCTAAATGTGACAGCAGAACGATAATATCAGCCTGCCCTTTCACTTCCCGAATGGTTTCCTTTATGCTTTCAAGAGCATCCGTTACTGTCCATCCCAGCTTGTCATATACAGGATAATACGGCACAGTTACACCTAAGAAAGCGATGGACATATCGTTTTTCAATGATTTGATATGGTAAGGCACCGCCCAGGACGGACGGTTTCCATTTTTATCAAACAGATTAGAGACGATGACAGGAAATTCAGCATGATCATATAAGGCAGCAAGCTCTTCATGCGGAAGCGTAATCCCTTCGTTATTTCCGATCGCCGCTCCATCAATGTGAAGGCGGTTTAAGAGATCGACATTCGCTTTTCCGAATGTTGCCTCTGTCACGAATTGAAAACGATCAAGATGATCGCCAATATCAAAAACGAGCGTCTCTTCGCCGTCTGACTGATGCTCTTTTCTTTTCTGCTCGATATAATCTACAATTTTCGGCCAGTTTTCAAAATGGCTGTGCAAATCATTTGTATGATATAAGCGGAGCTTCTCCTTCATAATATCTCTCCCTAATCGTTCAGCTGAAAATGCCTTCATAAATGAGCTGGCAGCCGATCAAAATCAATACGATCCGCATGATCATAACGATCGTTTTCGTCTGCATTTTTCTGTTGATGGCGGCGCCAAGCTTTCCGCCGAACCAAGCGCCGGGCACAAGCGCGAGGGCGTACAGCCAATTGACGTGCCCGGAAATCATATGTGAAACAGACCCTGTCATAGAAGACAGGAAAATAATAAACATGGACGTTGCCACCGCAACCTTCGGCGGAAACAGAAATAACAGCATCATCGCCGGAACCATCAGTGATCCGCCGCCTATACCGAAAAGTCCGCCTAAAAAACCGACAACAAAGGCAATGGCAATACCGACAGAGGCCTGATATGAGTACGTATAAGGCTCACCGGCATCATCCTGAAATGTCCGGATAATTCCTTTGTGCGCTTTGTTGATTGGCCGGGCTTTCGCTTTCAGCATTAAGGATAATGAAATCAGAATCATAAAAATGCCAAACCAAACGGAAAACGAGTTTGAATTGAACAGCTTTGACACGTAAGCCCCGATCATGCTGCCGGGACCCGAACCGATAAAGAAAATGAGTCCGCTCTTATAATCAACTGTTTTATATTTAATATAAGCCAAAGTTGAAGAAAGGCCCGTAAAAATAATGACCAAAAGCGAAGTTCCAATCGCAACCTGCGGCGTCACATCCTGAAACAGCTGCGTCACTGTGCTTAAAAACATCAGAGACGGCACAATGACAATTCCGCCGCCAAGCCCGATCAGACTTCCTACCGTACCTGCGATTAATCCCAGTACGACCAAAATCACAAACGACATCAATAAAAACCTCTTTTCTAAAATAAATCGAGCTGTCTCGGAGCAAGTCCGCTGTACTCGATATCAAGCAGTTCAAGCATCTGCTTGCCATTATCCGCAGCGTCACCGCCGGAATTGTTGTTGAACAGAACAAAAACATCCTTACATTGCTGCTGCAATTCATTCAGGTGCTTTTTCCAATCCTCCAGCTCCTGTTGGTTGTAGCGGTATAAGTACCTGACCTCCCGCCAGTTTTTCCCGCCATCAGGCTTCATCCAGCCCTGCTTGTTGCGTCCGTGAAACCTGACGAGCGTTTTGTTTTCATCGGTCGCGCGCAGCACAGTAGGAACGCTGCCTTCTCCGATTTGCGGTTCATCACAGACACTGTGAATCCAGCCTTCCGCTTTCATAAATGAAAGCGTCTGCTCATAAAATGGCGGCGAGAACCAGGAACGGTTTCTGAATTCAAGCGCGCAAGGAATATCTCCCATTTGGTGCTTGCACCATCTCAAATAGGCGACATTCTCCTTCTTGCAGTCAAACCACGGCGGAAATTGAAACAGCACCATGGCGAGCTTATTGCTATGTAAATATGGCGTTAGAGACACCTTAAACGCATCAAACATCTCCTCTTTTGAGTCAAAGGGAATTTCGCCGCGCTGATGCCCTGTCATGCCCTGATATGCTTTCACGATAAATTGGAAGGTTTCGGGCGTTTCCTTCACCCACTTTTCATTATTGCGCGCCGGCTGAATCGCGTAAAAGCTCGCGTCTAATTCCACGATCGGAAAATGGGAGGAATAGGCCTGCAATTTTTTCTGGCTGGCCGTTTTCGGCGGATAGATGCTGTCATGATCCCCCCACCCCGTCAGTCCGATATAAATCACACTCATTCACCTCTCTTCCAGTTTATCACACGTGTTTTCAGGTTTCCTCGGAAATGCTGTTCATATGGCGGGAAAATGCAGAACGAAGATGCTGATATTGTTCCTCATTCGTATCTAAAAACGCCTCTTCTCTTGAGGAAGGAATATGCTGATATTCAATAGGCGCCTGAAACTGCTCACTCGTAAAATCGTACATCACACCATTGATGCTGTTGTAAAAATACCAGCTCTCACCGACTTTTGTTTTGAAAATCGTGCCGCCGAAATGGTCTTGAATCACCAATGCCGTCACGCCGCATTGGCCGCATGACGGGCATTCTTCCGTCCATTTAGAGCTCGAATGGCGCGACCAGGATTGCTTAAGTATGTATTTGACATGCTCCATTGCCTCCGCCTCCTTTAAAAAAAGATACCACGTTGATGAGATTTTAAAAACTAGAACGGAGGAAATCAAAAAACCCGGCGGTAAAATCCGCCGGGCTTACGAAGGAACGACCAGAGCTCCGTCAATTTCAGTGACCTTTTCCCCATCATTGTACACGCATCGGCCTTTGCTGTAAGTGGCCCAAATGCTGCAGGGAAATGTATGTCCTTCGTAAATGCTTTTTTTATGCTTTGCAAACATCGATTCTCTTGTAACAGTGTACGGCTCCATGCTGACGAGCACGAAATCTGCATCACACCCCGCCTCAAGCCGCCCTTTTTTCTGAAGGCCGAATCGTTTTGCAGGGGCCGCCGCTGTCCATTCTGCGATGGTTTCAAACGGAATCTGATGCTCAAGCGCCAGTTCCAGCATTCCTAATAAAGTGAACTGCCCGCCGCTGATTCCGCCCCATGATAAAAACATGTTATCCTCCCGCTTCAAGGATGGACGGCAGGGGGAATGGTCTGAGGAAACCATGTCAATGTCCCCGGCAATGAGCGTTTCGATCAGCGTCTCTTTTGATTGCAGCGACCGGAGCGGAGGCGCGCATTTTGCGACAGAGCCCCTTTGCCGTAAATCGTCATGGCTGAACAAGACATAATGCGGGCATGTCTCGACCGAAACATCAAGACCTTCCTGTTTCGCCTCTCTGATCAGCCGGACCGCTTTCGCCGTGCTGATATGGACAAAATGAACCGGACAGCCTGTCACCTTCGCATACTGAATCGTGCGATACACCGCTTCAACTTCTGCTTCCTCCGGGCGGGAGGCGGCGTACGCATCCGCGTCCACCTTTCCTTTATTGGCCAAAACCATCTGCAAGTAGCTTGTGATCGCATCGCTTTCCGCGTGGAGAGCGAGGATTTTTCCTGCAGCCGCGATTTCTGCCATGCCTTTGAGCAATGTCCGTTCATCAACAGAGCGGAACTCATCAGTGCCTGACTTTGATAAAAACGCTTTAAACCCGATCGCTCCCGCTTCAGCCATCGGACGGATGTCCTCGATATGGCCTGGCACAAGGCCGCCCCATAGCGCAAAATCCACGGCAGATTTTTGCCTGCCTAGCTCAGCTTTTGCGAGAAGATGCTCTGCCGTCACGGTTGATGGAATACAGTTGAGCGGCATATCAAAATAGGTGGTGCAACCGCCTGCGGCCATCATTTGAGAACCTGTTTCAAACCCCTCCCAATCCTCCCTGCCCGGTTCATTAAAATGAACATGGCAATCTATCACACCAGGAAACACGTATTTCCCGTCTGCCTGGATGATTTCCGTCCCGCTTGCTTCAATGTCAGAACCTATCTCGGCAATGACACCGTTTTGAACTGCAATATCAGCTTCTATAACGCCATCTGGCGTAACTGCCTTCGCACCTTTTATCACCATATCGTAAGCCATATTGATCCCCCCATGTAAGGATGACGATTTTTCATGTCAGTTTATGTAACACAACCAGTTCTATTTTCAACAGTTTACTGCTACTATGATCGTATTACATCAGCAAAACCGCTAGAATTCCTATTGAAAATTATTCACCTTAACCAATGTTTTTATAGAAAAGGAGAATGCGCTATGAATATTTTTGATGTGATGAAAATACCGGCTTTTGAAAACGCCAATTTAATCGCTGGAAAAGCAGGAGGGGAAAGAGAGGTTCAGCATGTCAATATGATGGACGCTCCGGATATCGCAGACTTTTTGCATAAGAATGAATTGCTCGTCACCACCGCCTATCACCTGAAGGATCACCCGCATCAATTATCTGAACTGATTCGGCAAATGGCAAAACGCGGCTGCGCGGGCCTCGGCATTAAAACAAAGCGCTATCTGGAAGATATCCCGAAGGAAATCATCGAACTGGCCGATTCATATGCGTTTCCGATCATTGAGCTTCCGGAACACATCCGACTCGGCGATATTGTGAATGCCACACTCAGCCATATTCTCGATATGCGTTCTAACGAGCTGCAGCAAGCCATTTACGCGCACAAAAAATTCACAAACCACATTATGAGCGGCAAGGGGCTGCAATCCCTCCTCAAAAAGGTGTCAGACCTCCTTCAGCTTCCCGTGCTGCTGCTTGACCAGCATGCCAAAATGCTGTCTGCGTCTCATCAGATTTCAGTTGAGACCGAAAAGCTGAAAGGCACCCTGAATACCGTATCCGGGCCATTTTTCACTTGTTTCTCTACAATCTCAGATCAGAAAACATATTCTGTCCTGCCTATTTATAATCACGAAAAAAACTGCGGCTACCTGCTGATACCGGACATGGTGCAGGCCGGCGATAAAGGATTGATCCTCACGATTGAACAAGCGGCCAACGTCATTTCCTTTGAACTGCTGAAGGAAAATGCGCTGAAGCAGTTCAGCCGGCGGGCTCGCAATGAGTTTTTCAACAATTTTATTGAGCGGTCCTTTTCTTCAGATGACGAAATCAAAAACCGGGCGAAAGAATTCAAGCTGCGCTGGGATCAAAAATACATGTGCATTGCCGGCAAACTCGATCGCAATGACGAATCAATCAGCTTTACAGAAAATCAGCTCGCTTCCGACAGCGTATTCGAATTTCTTGAAGGTGAATTATCAGCCTTCCCGTTTCCGCCTCACTTCTTTATGAAAGGAAATGTCGGCATTATTCTAATCGAGGCGACAGACAGCTGGAGTGAAATGCACGCCTCGGTGATCAGCTTTTTAGAACAGTTCCAAACACAGGTCAGCGCTCAATTTAAACGAACCGTGTCCTTTGGCATCAGCAATATCTGCCAAAAGCTCATTGATGTTCCCGACGCTTTCACAGAAGCTTCTGATGCTCTGCAATCGGGGCATTTGTCGAGAAGCACCGCATTTATCCAGGTGTATCACGCCAAAGATGTGCCTGAGCTTCTGCGCTTGCTCCCGGTTGAGGATTTGAAGAAATTTTACAACTCCACGCTTCAGAGCCTCGCTGAAAAACAGCAGGAGGATCAAAGCCTGCTTCATACGCTTTCCGTCTATTTAGAGACACACTGCCAAATTTCAGAGACGGCAAAGCGTCTGTACGTTCATCGCAATACGGTCATATACCGCCTTGAAAAATGCGAAGAGCTTCTGGGTAAAAGCTTAAAAGATCCTGAAACAACGATGCGTTTGCGGCTTGCCTTACGTATGCAGCGGCTGATCAGCTAACGTTTGTCACATTTTCTTACAAAATGAATCATTTTTCGTCACTTTCAGCAATCACACCTGCCTTTTTCAGCTACTGTATCCAATGACACCCCTCGGCCGGCACGATATCATGTTACTAAAGTTCACATACAGGGAGGGACTATGGTGAAAAAAAGATCGTTTAAGGTGTTTACGCTTGGCCTGCAGCATGTGCTCGCCATGTATGCAGGTGCGATTTTGGTGCCCCTGCTTGTCGGCAGGGCGCTGAATGTAACAACTGTACAGCTGTCCTACCTATTGGCGATTGACCTGTTAACGTGCGGCGTCGCGACGCTTTTGCAAACCTTGCGCGGAGCATACATCGGCATCGGGCTTCCCGTCATGCTTGGCAGTTCATTTGTGGCCGTCACCCCGATGATTGCAATCGGCAGCAATTACGGCATTCACGCAATTTACGGTTCCATCATCGCGGCCGGTGTGTTCATCTTTTTGTTTGCGCGTTTTTTCGGCAAGCTGACTGTGTTATTTCCTCCTGTCGTAACAGGTACCGTTGTGACCTTGATCGGCCTTTCACTTGTTCCGACAGGTGTGAAAAATATGGCTGGCGGCGAAAAAATAAACGGCAGCGCCAACCCCGAATACGGTTCGCTCGAAAACCTTCTTCTCTCTGTCGGTGTCCTTGTTCTGATCTTAGTCCTCAACCGCTTTCTCAAAGGATTTGCCCGAACACTGTCCGTTCTGATCGGCATCGCCGCCGGAACAGCGGCAGCAGCGATCATGGGCAAAGTCAGCTTTTCTTCTGTTACAGAAGCACCGTTCTTCCAAATCCCGAAGCCTTTTTACTTCGGAGCCCCCACGTTTGAAATCGGTCCGATCTTAACGATGCTGATCGTCGGAATCGTCATTATTGTGGAATCAACCGGCGTTTTTTACGCAATCGGAAAGATATGCGGCAGACCTTTAACTGAAAAAGATCTCGTCAAAGGCTATCGAGCGGAAGGAATCGCCATTCTCATCGGCGGGCTGTTCAATGCCTTTCCTTATAATACCTTTGCGCAAAACGCCGGCTTATTGCAGCTGACCAAAGTGAAAACAAGAAACATCGTCGTTACCGCAGGCTGTATCCTTGTCTGTCTCGGACTGATTCCGAAGATTGCCGCCCTTGCATCTGCCGTTCCTGCTGCTGTACTTGGCGGCGCGACCGTCGTCATGTTCGGCATGGTGATTGCCTCCGGCGTCAAAATGCTCAGCACAGCGGATCTCAAAAATCAATACCACCTCCTGACCATCGCATGCTCAATCGCACTCGGCATCGGCGCCAGCACGGCCCCCGGGATTTTTGCTGAATTCCCCGCTCCGATTAGAATTCTGGTCAGTGACGGCACCATCACTGGCAGCCTGACCGCCATCTTTTTGAATCTATTTTTCAGCTTGCGCGACAAAAAAGAATTAACAGCACAGCAAACAGAACTTCCGGTATTAGAACATACACTCGCATTAGAAAAAGAGGTGTAAAAAAGATGAAGGAACAGCACAATGCCTTACAGCTAATGATGCTGGGGCTTCAGCACATGCTTGCCATGTATGCGGGAGCCATTCTCGTTCCGTTGATCGTCGGAGCAGCGATCGGGCTGAATGCGGGGCAGCTGACGTATTTAATCGCGATTGATTTGTTTATGTGCGGGGCGGCAACTCTTTTGCAGCTCTGGAGAAACCGATATTTCGGCATCGGCCTTCCCGTTGTGCTCGGATGCACGTTTACCGCAGTCGGCCCGATGATTTCCATCGGAAGCACTTACGGTGTCCCAGCGATATATGGTGCCATTATCGCCGCAGGACTGATTGTCGTCTTAGCCGCGGGCTTCTTCGGGAAGCTTGTCCGTTTTTTTCCGCCTGTCGTAACCGGATCAGTCGTCATGATCATCGGCATCAGCCTGATTCCAACGGCAATGAATAACCTGGCCGGAGGTGAAGGAAGCAAAGAATTCGGCTCACTCGACAACGTGCTCCTCGGGTTTGGCGTCACAGCTTTTATCTTATTGCTGTTTTATTTCTTTAAAGGCTTTATCCGCTCCATAGCGATTTTGCTCGGTCTTATCGCAGGAACAGCGGCTGCATATTTCATGGGAAAGGTCGATTTTTCTGAGGTCTTGGAGGCGTCTTGGCTTCATGTTCCATCTCTGTTTTATTTCGGACCGCCAACCTTTGAGCTGCCGGCTGTTGTCACGATGCTTCTCGTTGTGATTGTCAGCCTCGTTGAATCGACAGGTGTTTACTTTGCGCTTGCCGATATCACAAACCGCAGGCTATCGGAGAAGGATCTGGAAAAGGGCTACCGGGCAGAAGGCCTTGCGATTTTGCTGGGCGGCTTATTTAACGCGTTTCCCTATACAGCTTTCTCGCAGAATGTCGGCATCGTTCAGCTCTCAAAGATGAAAAGTGTCAACGTCATCGCCATTACAGGAATCATGCTGATGGCGATCGGGCTTGTTCCAAAAGCCGCAGCACTGACAACAGTAATCCCTAATCCAGTTCTCGGCGGCGCAATGATCGTCATGTTCGGCATAGTCATTTCTTACGGGATCAAAATGCTATCCAGCGTTGACCTTGATTCGCAAGGCAACCTGCTGATTATCGCCTCTTCCGTCAGCTTGGGGCTTGGCGCTACAACAGTTCCCGCGTTGTTTTCATCTCTTTCGGGCGCGGCCTCTGTCTTGGCAGGAAGCGGAATTGTGATCGGCAGTTTGACGGCCATTGCACTGCACGCTTGTTTTCAAACCAAACAGCCGAATAGCGCAGACATAAAAACGTAAAGGAAGATGCCAATGTTCACAATGGATGACCTGAACCAAATGGACACACAAACACTGACAGACACACTTGGCTCTATTTTTGAACACTCTTCATGGATTGCGGAGAGATCCGCAGCACTACGGCCGTTTTCGTCCCTTTCTGATCTTCACCGCAAAATGACTGGCATTGTAAAAGCCGCGGACCGCGAGACACAGCTTGATTTAATCAAAAAGCACCCTCGGCTTGGAACAAAGAAAACAATGAGCAGTGACTCGGTAAGAGAGCAGCAGAACGCGGGGCTCAGCAAATTAGAACAGCAGGAATACGAGGAGTTTCTCATGCTGAATGAACACTATTATGATCGCTTCGGCTTTCCTTTTATTTTAGCGGTGAAGGGAAAGACGAAACAGGACATTCACCAAGCCCTGCTGGCAAGGCTTGAGAGCGAACGAGAAACGGAGTTCCAGCAGGCCCTTATAGAAATTTACCGAATTGCCCGCTTTCGTCTGGCTGACATCATTACTGAAAAAGGAGAGACGCAAATGAAAAGAACCATGTCTTATGGCAAAGGAAATGTATTTGCATACCGAACGTTTTTAAAACCGCTCACTGGAGTGAAGCAAATCCCAGAATCATCTTTTGCCGGGAGAAGCAATACCGTTGTCGGCGTTGATGTGACATGCGAAATTGGCGGAGAAGCCTTCCTGCCATCATTTACAGACGGAGACAACACTCTCATCGTGGCAACGGATTCAATGAAAAACTTTATCCAGCGCCATCTCGCATCCTATGAAGGAACGACAACCGAGGGGTTCCTACACTATGTAGCTCACCGATTTTTAGATACCTATTCTCATATGGACAAGATCACTCTGACTGGCGAAGACATTCCGTTTGAAGCAATGCCTGCATACGAGGAGAAAGAGCTCAGCACAAGCCGCCTCGTCTTCAGAAGATCGCGTAATGAACGAAGCCGCTCTGTGCTGAAAGCAGAACGAAGCGGGAATACCATAACGATTACAGAGCAATACAGCGAAATCATGGATCTTCAGCTCGTCAAGGTGAGCGGCAACTCCTTCGTCGGCTTCATCCGGGACGAATATACGACTCTCCCCGAAGACGGCAACCGCCCGCTGTTTGTCTATTTAAACATCAGCTGGCAATATGAAAATACAAATGACGCATACGCTTCTGATCCAGCCCGCTACGTTGCGGCTGAACAAGTCCGCGACTTGGCGAGCACCGTTTTTCACGAGCTCGAAACCCCTTCAATCCAAAACCTAATCTATCATATCGGCTGCAGAATATTAGCGAGGTTCCCGCAGCTCACTGATGTCAGCTTCCAATCTCAAAATCACACGTGGGATACGGTTGTCGAAGAAATCCCGGGCTCAAAAGGAAAAGTCTACACCGAACCGCGCCCGCCATACGGTTTCCAACATTTTACCGTGACAAGAGAAGACGCCGAGAAAGAAAAACAGAAAGCCGCTGAAAAATGTCGGAGCCTGAAAGCCTGATGGGAAAACTGACAACCCATATTTTAGATTTAACCAGCGGCAAACCAGCGGCGAACGTAAAAATTGAATTGAAGCGGCTGGGCGAAAGTATTTTGAAAGAGGTTTACACTAACAATGACGGCAGAGCCAATGTCCCTCTGCTGGCTGGTGAAGAGCTGGTGTCCGGAGAGTATGTGATGGAATTTCATGCAGGAGACTATTTTGCGAATAAAAACGTGAATACGATCGACCAGCCGTTTTTAACCATCGTCACCGTCCGTTTTCAGCTTGCAGATCCAGATGCACATTATCATATCCCGCTCTTGCTGTCGCCGTTTGGTTATCAGGTGTATAGGGGGAGTTAAGAAGGAAGCCCGCCTCACCGGCGGGCTTCTTTTTGCACTTCAATAAACTTTTGATCCTAGGACAGTACTTGAAGTGATCCCCACACTTAGTGAAACAACAGCTAGAATAAACATTCACCTATATTTTTCAGGATAATTGCCTATGAGAAAAATATCCTGTAGTCCTTTCATTTATAAATCGAGGTTTCAAACTAATAAGTCAGCTCTTAGCAGCCGAGCTCCCTTCTCCAATCCTATAAACAGACCGCGTTTTTTCTCGAAAAAATACTCTGAAGACAATTGCTGCGTTTTTAATAGTTTTGATAACGCGTTCTCTCTTACACCTTTAGACAAAATATTCATTTTTTCTTTTTTAGACTTAAATCTATGTCGAAAATGATCGTTGGCATATCTTATACTATCTCCACTAAAGGAGGTGACATTATGGGATTCTACAATTCTGGTGGATACAGTGGAAACTCTGGTTACTCAAACGGTTTCGGGAGCTCCTTCGCTTTGATCGTGGTGCTATTCATTTTGTTGATCATTGTTGGAGCAGCTATCTTTAATTATTAAGTTTAACTTTCCTTGCCTCCGCCGTATCCAACACCTCCCTGTCCGACAGACGCCATAAGAAGTTTTTATGGCGTCTTTGCTATGTGCTCACTAATCTTTTTGTAATTCAGAAGCTGTCAAGTTCTACGAGATTTATCGTGTGTTTTCCCACAACGCTTCTGCGTCTTGATCGCGCTGTCTGACTGAGGCTAAAAAAGTCCGGCTTTTAAAAGCCGGACTCCCGTCTCCCTCCGTTCAACTCTCTTCTAATCCTGCAAGCTGACCGCATAATCCCGCCGTACCCGGTACACCGGCACAAATTCCCCGCCAGCCCTTCTTCTATATCTTCGTCAGAAGGTTGAGGGGTTTCCCGAAACAGTGCTTTAAGCGCAATTATCATTCCTGGGGTACAGTAGCCGCATTGGAAGCCTCCTTCTTCCAGAAAAGCGGTTTGGCAGATATCCAGTTCCTCTTGTTGTACGCCCTCGATTGTTGTAATGGAATGGCCGTCCACTTGATAAGCCATCGTCATACACGCATTGGCCAGCTTTCCGTCGATTAAAATAGAGCAGGCTCCGCAGCGGCCGATTCCGCAGGACACCTTTGTCCCGGTCAGCTGAAATTCCTTTCTAAGCAGGTCACTCAGATGTGTCGTAGGAACGGCAGCAACCTCCCACTCCTGCCCATTCACGGTCATCCGGAACTGTTCCTTTTTTACAGGAAATGGCCCGGCCTCTTTTACGTCCATTGCTTCAGCCCCTTTCTGTCGATCGCTTCAAGCAGCTCTTCTCTTGAAATTGGCAGCTTGTTTATCCAGCATCCGACCGCATCATGTACTGCCTTTACAATCGCCGGAGTGATGGCGATTGTTCCGATTTCGCCAACACCGCGCGGTCCATATACGTCTCCCTTCATTAAGTCTTCTATTGCAATCACCTTCATGTCAGGAACATCTTTGATTCCGGGAATCAAATAGTGATCGAGATTTTCCGCAGCATAACGGCCATCCGTCATTTTCGCTTCCTCCATCAGTGTGTAGCCGAGTGCCATGGCAGCGCCGCCTTCAATTTGACCTCGATATCCCTGCGGACTGATAACCGGACCTGCCGCAATAGCGTGCTCACAATCTATCAATTTGACATCGCCTGTTAACAGATCTACCTCCACCTCAACGGCAGCCGCTCCAAATGAGTAGAGGAAATGGCCGCCCACCACAGGATCAGGCGTTGTTGGAAAGTCAAATGCCGTTTCCTCTGCCAAAGGGCCTTTTTCAGCCAGCTCCTTATACGTCACCACGAGCGCCTTTGTGTTTTTGTCACGCAAGCCTGCAGCGCCGGGAATAAGATTTTCCGCTGAACAGCCGCTCCATTCTGCCGCCCGTTTTTTCAACTGAGCTAGAAACGGCTTCTTCAAACGCTGGATCGCGTGCCACACCATGCTTGTGCCGCGGGATGCTGTGGAGGAGCCTGACTTCGGCACTTTTGCGGTATCCCCAATAACAATGGAAATATCCTCTGCGGCACAACCTAACTCCTCCATGACAATCTGTTCAATCGCTGCTAGAATCCCCTGTCCGCATTCTTCAAATCCAAACGAAGCAGTGATTTTGCCTTCACTCGAAAGGGACAAACGGCCTCCTGCCGCATCCATTCGGCCAAACCCCAGCCCGCCGCCGTGCATTGTAATTGCCGCTCCCGTGCCTCTTTGCAGATACCCACAGTTCCGGCTGGTTCTTGTAAGAATGGGAGATTTAGATATGGCATTCAACACCTGTGCCGCTCCGTCAGTTGGTGCAATTCGATGCTCAAGTGGCCCCAAGTCATGCGGTTTTCTGATATTTTTTCTTCTCAGCTCGAGCGGGTCGATGCCGAGCATGCCGCTGAGACGATCGAGATGGGTTTCGAGTGCAAATGTGATTTGGTTGCCGCCAAAGCCACGAAATTCTCCCGCCACCCCGTTGTTCGTAAATACTGATATTCCTTCAGTCCGGATATTCGGAATACGGTACGGCCCCGCGGCATGCTCGACAGAAAAATCAAGAACAGCCGGTCCGAGCGTAGCATATGCGCCTGTGTCCGCCACAATTTTCACGTCATGCGCCAATAGATTTCCCGAATGATCCGCACCCGTTTTTATCGTAATCTTCATCGGATGGCGCTTAATGCCAGAACGTACAGATTCCTTTCGTGTCTGATGGATTTTGACAGGACGTCCGCTTTTCAGTGACAAAAGCGCGGCATACGGCTGAATATTCAGCTCATCCTTCCCTCCGAACGAGCCGCCCATCGGACTTGACACAATTCTGATCTTCTCTTCAGGAATATCAAAAATACGGGCAAGCTGGAAACGGTCTTTATAGCCGTGCTGGGTTCCTGCATACATCGTAAAACCCCCGTCGTCTTCTGGAACGGCTACGCCTCCCTCCGTTTCCATATACGTATGCATCTGCCGCGGCAGCTCATAGGTTTCTTCAAGGACTGTGTCAGATGCTTGAAACCCTTCTTCCACATCGCCGTTTGAAAAAAACGCGCGGTGCAGGATATTCCCGTCCTCATGCAGTCTTTGCGCATTTGGCCGAAGCGCTTTTTCTGGTGAATCCATGACTTCCAGCTCTTTATACTCAACTCGAATCAGCTCCAGCGCCGCTTCCGCGATTTCCTCCGTTTCCGCAGCAACTGCGGCGATCGCATCCCCAACATACCGCACCCTGTCCTCACATAAAACCGGCTGATCAGGGATGACAATGCCAAATCGGTTTAAGCCGGGAACGTCTTTATGTGTGACGACGGCTTGTACGCCTTCCATTTTCTCAGCTTTTATGGTGCAAATCGACACAATCTCTGCATGAGGATAAGCACTTCTCAGCACCTTGCCATACAGCATTCCTGGAAAGCTGAGATCGGTCATATATTTCAATTCCCCTGTGACCTTACCCCTTCCATCCGGCCTGACTCTTGACGGTTTGTTGATGATCATTTATTCCCCTCCCTCAGCCATCAGCTCTGCCATGATGACGTTGGCAGCGGCTTTTTTTCTGTATGCCGCTGACATAAAAGCATCTGAGGAAAACGGCAGCTCATGGATAAGTGTTTTGTACAGCTCATGCGAGTCCCCTCCTGGTGCCATCCATTTCGCTTCGCTGTCCAATAATCTCCTAGGAGTGATATCGGCATGGCCAGCGGCGAGGCGAATGCCGCCGTCTTTCAAAAAACGTCCAGCTGCAACAGCAGCCGCTCCGGTAAAAGCCTGGCGCCTTCCAAGCTTGTGATAAAATACACGCTCTCCCTCCGCCCGCGGGATGATGACACGCGTGACGATAGCCGTTCTAAAGTCTTCCTCACTGAGCCAAGCGCCAAGCGGCAGCCTGATTAGCTCCTTTTGATATACGATAAGCTCAGCACCAAGCACAAGCAGAAGCGGAATGAAATCACCGATTTTACTCGCTATGTTGCCGCCAATCGTGGCACGGCTGCGAATCCCCGGTGCAGCGACAGCGGAAGCAGCGTCACTGAAACAGCCAAGCGCGCTCTTGATCAAAGGGTTCTTTCTGCATTCATTCAGTGATGTGAGCGCCCCGATCGACACGTGGGTGTCACTGGCGCTGATCCCTCGCATCTCGTCAATCCCTTCAAGGCTGACAAGGTGCTGTTTCGGTAGAGTTCCTTTGTCCCACTGAAGCTGAAGCAGCGTGCTTCCCGATGCGGCATACACATCCGGAGCAATCTTCTCTAAAAGCGAATAGGCCTCATCAAGCGCTGTCGGTCTCCATAATTGAATATTCATCCTTGCTTTTGTCACTTGGCCGTTCAAGACATCGCCCTCCTTACCATGTCATATTCCTCGGGTGTATCAATATCGTCCAACTCACCGCTATCCTTTGCCTCCAAAACCGCTCCTGCTCCAAGCTGTCCGCTTTTCAGGAGCCTGCGAGCCCCTTCATCTCCCGTTAATCCCTTTACATAAGGAAAACAAGCCGACGAGAAGTAGATTGGCGGGGTGAACGCCCCTAAAAACGATGACACGGCAAATGACTCAGGGGCCAGTGCCACAAGGGCATTGAGATGATCGACGGAAAGCTGAGGCTGGTCGGCTAACAAAATGACAACGCCGTCCGCCCCCATGCTTTCTGCTTTTCTCACCCCGCTGCTGACTGAATGCCCCTGACCCTTTTCTGCGTCTTGGCAAACGTGCAGGCTCCAGCGTTTTTGAAAAGGCGGAGCGTGATACGGCGCCCCTATCCACTCAAGGGAAGCATGTTCTGTCCGCTCGACGACCAGCACGTGATCAAGGCGGGACGACAGAGCAGTTTTCAAGGAAAGTGAGCCTATGTTTTCTCCTTTTAGCGGCAAAGCCAGCTTGTTTTGACCCATTCTTCTGCTTTTGCCGGCAGCGAGAAACACGCCGATCAGATAGGGGTTTCTCATACAACCGCCAGCCGTTTTCTTGTTTGAATAATTTCTGCAACTACACTTACCGCAATTTCCTCGGGACCTTCCGCACCGATTTTCAGCCCGACCGGACTGTAAAAGTGAGACGGAGGATGCTTTCCGTTCAGCAGCCGTTTCGTGCGGTTTGCTGAACCCAACAGTCCAATATAATGGAGGTTTTGAGAAAATAAGAAGTTGATGATCGTTTGATCGTGCTGATAATGATGGGTTGCCACAACAGCTGCATCATGCGGAAAAAATTGAAATTCGCTAAGCATTTGTTCCGGAAAAGCGGTGATCAGCTGATCCGCTTTTGGAAAAAGAGAGGATGTACAATAAGCGGGCCGCCAATCCGTCACGATAACAGAAAACCCTGTGTCAGCCGCCAAATTGGCCAGCGGTACAGTATCCGGTCCCGCCCCAAACAGAATGAGGCGCGGCTTCGGTTCAATTCGCTGAATAAACATGTTAGTGGGTGGATCGAAATGCGGTAAATGAAGCGTTGAAACAGTACGTTGAATAGCTTGCAGAGGGGCGTCCGGCCAGTTGCCAAAATGCCCGTTCTCCGTCAGAAATAAATAATGTGAGGATCCAATCTTTATAACAGAAGTGACAGCTTTGCCTGAATGAAGGCAGTCCCTCACTTTCTCATAGTGCCGCCTTTTTTCCTGAGTGATTCGCTCCACATGAACATGAATAATGCCATTGCACCCGGCTCCCATGCCCCAAGAAAGATCGTCCTCTGACCTCATGTCGTAGGGAATCAGCGTCGGTGTGAGCTGATCGCCCAGCGCACTGATTCTTTGGAATACATCTTCTTCCACACACCCGCCGCTCAGCAAGCCAATCCGTCTGCCATTTTTCTTAAAGAGCATAGAGGCGCCTGCTTTTCGATACGCGGAGCCTTCCACTTGAACAATTGTCGCCAGTACAGCCTCCTCCTGGTCTTCCAGGAGCGCATCTAACATCTTGTGAAAATTCCCCAATGCTGCATCCTCCTCTCGAAAATTGCCGTGAGAAACAACTAGTTCAGCATGATTTTATAGGTAACTTGTATAAAGAATAGACGATGGAAGAAAAAATGACTCATGATTTGTCAGAAAATGAAACACATAGAAAGAGGATTTGTAAAAAGAGTCAAACGAAGAAAATCAGATTGGAGAAAACACGAAATCATATCTAAAAAGCTTGCGGAGTTCCGCAAGCTTTTCTTTACACCGCTGCCTGGCGGCCAGCGTTTTCATACACATCCAGCGCTGCTTGGGGCGCTTTTCCTGCTTCGATTCCTGCGTTATGTCTGAGAAGCACAGCCTCTAACCCGGCAAGCACGAATAGCACGTTTTCTTTTCTGCAGCTGTACCCCATCGTGCCGATTCTCCAGATCTTCCCTGCGAGCGGGCCGAATGAGCTGGCGATTTCAATGCCGAATTGTGCCAGCAGCATGCCACGGACAGACTCGCCGTCAATGCCGCCGGGAATTTCGACACAGGTGACAACAGGCATTTTGCAGCTGTCATCTCCAAACAATCTTAGCCCCATTGCCTTTATCCCTGCTGCTAATGCGGCTTCATGGTGCCGATGCCGCTCAAAACGCGCCTCAAGGCCTTCTTCAAGCACCAGTCTGACTCCCTCACGTAAGGCGTACAGCATCGTCGTCGCTTCTGTATGATGATTGAGCCGTCTTTCGCTCCAATAATCCTCAAGCTGGCTCAAATCAAAGTAGTTGCTTGTGATTGGCCGATTTCCCGAAAGCGCTTCCCTGTCAGCTTGTGACGCAATCCCCCGCTCCACCTTTTTACGAGCTGCAATCACGTCCGCCACCCGCTCATTATATGTAATCGGCGCCATTCCTGAGGGCACAGACAAACACTTTTGCGTTCCGCCGATGGCAGCATCAATCTTCCATTCATCGACTTTAACCTCGCAGCCCCCAATCGTTGCGACTGCATCGACGATAAACAATGCATCCTCGGTGCGGCAGGCTTCGCCGATGGCTTTCAGCGGGTGAATCCGTCCTGTCGATGTTTCTCCATGCACCATGGCCACAATTTTCGGCTTCACTTTTTTTATCTCCCGTATGATGTCCTCCGGGTCAAAAACCGTTCCCCATTCGCACTCCAGCATATGAACATTTGCCCCGTACCGCTCGGCGATTTCAGTCAGCAAATAACCGAAACGGCCGTAAATGGGAATGAGCACATCATCTTCCGGCTCTATCACACTAGCCAGCACTGCTTCAATTCCCGCCCGTGAAGTGCCGTCAATCGGGTATGCCCAGCGGTTTTTTGTTTGGAACAGCTCCCGAAGCATCTCCATCGTTTCATTCATAATGCCTGTAAACGCCGGATCAAATTGGCCGACAACCGGGGTGCTCATTACTCTTAATACACGCGGATCAACCTCAACAGGCCCCGGCGTCATAATCGTTCTTAACGGGGTGCATAATTCTCTTCTGCCTGACACAGCCATTCCTCCTTTATCAGTAAGCCAGTTTGTATAATAAATCAGTCAGTGCGCGGACGCCGATCTCGAGCTGTCTGGCTGACGTATATTCCTTCGGTGAGTGGCTGACGCCGCCTCGGCTCGGCACAAACAGCATACAAGCAGGATAGCGCCTTCCGATCATTTGCGCGTCATGCCCTGCTCCGCTCACCATTTCCTCACAGCTGAAGCCGTTTTCTAATGCTGTTTCAAAAGCCGCAGCCTTCAGCCTTTCGTCCATCGGCACAGGCTCTATCCGCATATATTCATCAATCACGGCGCGAATTCCTTTTTGTAGGCAAATGCCGTTGATCAAAGCAACCATGTCTTGATGAAACTGCTCCAGCACATGCTGATGCTGATGGCGAATATCGATTGAAAACTGGACGCGGCCCGGTATGACATTGGCTACATTGGGCTCTGCCGTTATTTTTCCGCATGTCAGACGGAGCTCATCCGGCAGCTCCTCCGACCGCAGTAACAGCTCATGAATGATACGGCTGCTGGCTGCGAGCGGGTCCTTGCGCCATTTCATGGAGGTGGTTCCCGCATGATTGCATTCCCCCTCCAGCGTGACGAGATATCGCCTCTGCCCCGCAATGCTTGTCACAATCCCGAGATCCCGTCCTGACATTTCCAATGTCTGTCCCTGTTCAATATGGAGCTCAACAAAAGCGCTGATATCTGTCCGATATGCTGCCTGAAACACACCTTTGCCAAAACCGTTCTCATGCATCGCATGTTGCAGCGAGACTCCTGATTCGTCTCTTGGCTCTGCTCCATCCTGTAATGAAAAAACACCCGTCATATTCCCTGATCCCCAATAGGTCATTGGAAAACGGCTGCCCTCCTCCTCACATAAGGATACCGCCTCGAGTGTTTTTTTCGGCGCTCCATATGTCTCTTTGAGCCTCTTTATCGCAAGCATTGCCGCCAGAATACCATAGGCGCCGTCGTATTTTCCCCCATTGATGACAGTATCGATATGTGAACCGGTTACAATGACTTCATCCGGAGACTGGGTGCCCGAAAGCCTTCCAAACACATTGCCGACATCGTCGAATCTTGTGTCAAGCCCGAAAGAAGACATTTCCGTTTTCACAGCAAGCTGTGCGTCCATCCACTCTTTTGTGTATAAAAGCCTCGTTACGCCGCCATCCGCAGACGCACCGTATTGGGCGAGCCATTCAATATAATCTGTGATGCTGTTTTTTACTGAAAGCTTCTGCTTTTCCATGTACTCCCCCCTCTGGCCGCTATGGTGACTTCATTATAGAAGGAGGAACATGATAGTTCATTGACAGATTAACCAAAAAAACGTTTATTTTTTAGTCACAGTATCTATCCAGCAACCAGATTCACCCTACATGTCACAACTATTTTAGTGTAAAGGTCAAAAGAAAACACGGTAAGGAAGAGAGCCAGCAAGAGTGAAAGAGAGGGTCAAAATGCCTTTCATATGAACAAGCTCAGCTTGCCAGAGAGGCGATGTTTGCGGAACGGATGAAAACGGAAATGCCGGCAGCTCGCAAAAACAGGACCTAAAGATATGGGAACAGAAGATTTCCGCCTCCTCCAAAGGGACTAATTTACAATTTTAATGAAAAATATACAAAATGACACTTCTATCCTTTATTTGAATTTTAGATAATAGACATGATCTGATAAAAGGAGGGCAAGTGATGACAAAAAAAGCATGGTTTCTGCCGCTCGTCTGTGTATTACTGATTTCCGGATGGCTTGCGCCGGCAGCTTCAGCAAGCGCGCAAACCGCATTAAGCCTCAATGACCGATTGGCGTCTTCCCCTTCAGGAACAGGAAGCCTTCTCTCATTAGCCGCCCCCGCTGCACCCTATGCTGACACAGATACCTATTATGAAGGGGCTGAAGGTAAAACAGGAGACTCGCTAAAAAGCACCCTGCACCGTATTATTAGCGGACACACGATGCTGTCCTACAGCGAAGTGTGGAACGCGCTGAAAGAAACGGATGAAGATCCGAGAAATCCGAATAACGTCATCCTGCTCTATACGAATGAATCGCGGTCCAAAAACCTGAACGGCGGCAATGTCGGCGATTGGAACCGCGAGCATGTCTGGGCGAAATCCCATGGCGATTTTGGTACGAGCAAGGGACCTGGTACTGATATTCATCATTTGCGCCCGGCTGATGTTCAAGTTAACAGCGCAAGAGGAAATATGGATTTTGACAATGGCGGCACTGAATATGCGAAGGCACCCGGAAATTATTATGACGGCGATTCATGGGAGCCCCGCGATGATGTGAAAGGCGATGTTGCCCGCATGCTGTTTTACATGGCTGTCCGTTACGAGGGTGATGACGGCTATCCTGATCTTGAGCTTAATGATAAGACAGGCAACGGCTCAGCTCCTTATCATGGCAAACAATCTGTCCTGCTCGAATGGAATAAGCAGGATCCGGTTGACGACCGCGAGCGGAAAAGAAATGAAATCATTTATGAAAAATATCAGCACAACCGCAATCCATTTATCGACCACCCTGAATGGGCGGATGAGATTTGGCCGTAAGAAAAAGGTGCTCCTTTTGAGGAGCACCTTTTTCTAATACACAGCCTCTTCCGTTTCCGCATCGAAAAAGACGACGTGGTCCATTTTCACTGAAAGCTGGATTGAATCGCCTGCATCGATTCGCGTGTTTCCGTCCAGGCGGACCTTGAGCCGCTCGTCCCCAGCCATGACATGCACTATGAGCTCCGAGCCCAGATTTTCATTCACTTCCACCTTCGCTTGAAACACTGAATCAAACAACTGGTCATTTCCTGTCATTTGTGTGATGTGCTCCGGCCGTACACCGGCAATCATCTGTTCTCCGGTATATCCCTTTTCCTTCAGCCGCTTTGCTTTTTCTTCAGGAATATGAAGCCGGATCGAAGAATTTGTGAAAAACAGCTCGCCATGCTGCTGTTCTATGATGCCTTTCAAAAAGTTCATCCCAGGAGAGCCAATGAAGCCTGCGACAAACAAATTGGCCGGGTAATGATAAATGTCATGAGGTTTCGCCACTTGCTGGATTTCCCCTTCATTCATGACGACAATCCGATCTCCCATAGTCATTGCTTCGGTCTGGTCATGCGTGACATAAATGATCGTTGCCTCTAATCGCTGGTGCAGCTTGCTGATTTCTGTCCGCATCGTCACTCTTAGTTTTGCATCCAGATTAGAAAGCGGCTCGTCCATTAAAAAGACCTTCGGCTCCCTCACAATCGACCTGCCAAGCGCCACCCTTTGCCGCTGCCCGCCGGAGAGCGCCTTCGGTTTTCTCTTCAGCAAATGTTCAATTTCTAAAATTCTGGCTGCCGCATGAACCCGCTCGGCAATTTCCTGTTTCGCCATCTTTCTGAGCTTTAATCCAAACGCCATATTATCAAAAACCGTCATATGCGGATAAAGCGCATAGTTTTGGAATACCATCGCAATATCACGTTCTTTCGGCGGAAGATCATTGACCCGCTCCCCATCAATAAGAAGATTTCCTTCAGAAATGCTTTCTAATCCAGCCACCATCCGCAGCGTTGTTGATTTTCCGCATCCTGACGGCCCCACCAGCACCAAAAGCTCCTTATCCTTTACATCTAAATCAAAGTCCTTCACGGTTAATTGTGAGTGATATGATTTTTTGACGTGTTCAAATGTTAATGAAGCCATCAGAAAAGTCCCCCTATCTTTTGACCCGTTATTTCGTCACTGGAAACAACTTGGTCTTTCTGTTATTTTTAGAGTAATCGATTCCCATTTTTGCTATATTTCTAAAATAAAAAATGTAAATTTGTATTATAACGTCATAATACATTATAATATAAATAATAGGTTAAAAGGAGGCTACCCTTTGTTAAACAACGGAAGTTCTACACCTTTATACATTCAGCTAAAACAAATCATCACTGATGACATCAAAAAGGGCGTGTATTCCCCAACCGCCAAGCTGCCTACCGAAAACGAGCTTTGCACCAAGTATAACGTCAGCCGCATCACCGTCAGGAAAGCCATTCTCGATTTAGTCGAAGAAGGCTATCTGATCAGGCAGCAGGGAAAGGGAACGTTCGTTAAAAGCCCTAAATTAAAACGAGAGCTGATCGCTGTAAACGGCTACTCGGAATTTATGGAATCAACCGGCAAAAAACCGAAGCATCATGTGCTGTCCCATGACATCATTCCAGCGTCAAAACCCATCGCCGAAAAGCTTCAAATCCAACCCGAGAGCCCTGTGGTTGAATTAAAACGGATTTTATATAATGATGATCAGCCTCTCACCTTTGAAGTGACGCATTATCCGCTTGATTTGTTTCCCGGCATTGATACCTTTATTGCTGACGGCGTATCCATGCATGATATTTTGAAACAGCAATACAAAGTTGTACCCACGCACAATACGAAGCTATTAAACGTTGTATATGCCCAACTGGAGGAAAGCAAATACCTGGATTGTGATATCGGGGATGCGCTGTTTGAAATTGATAAAACGGCTTTTACATCAAACGACCAGCCAATCTATTGCTCATTGTTTTTGATGCACACAAACCGTGTCACTTTTACCATCAACAGCCCCTACACATAACAGGCATAAAAAACGAGACACTGCTTATAGTATTCTCGTTTTTTCACTGCTTCCCCCGTCCTCCAAGCGATAAGGATAGCCATAGCCGAAAGCTCCATACACACCGCATGTTTTCGCAGCCGTTTCAGCAGCCTGGCGCAAAGCATACGTTATATCCTGCTTCACGCAAAAGGCAGTCAAAAAGCCTGCTATAAAAGAATCTCCCGCTCCAAGTGTATCTATTATATCAGCTTCCACAATCGGCTGATGATAGACTCGATCACCCGCAGACAGGATTGCTCCTTGGCCCCCTCGGGTCATACAAACCATTTTGGCTCCGTACCCATGAGCTGTTTTGGCAAGCTCACCGCATTCCGACTCACTCAAATCGCTTCCTGAAAAAAACGCATACGTCACATAAGGACAGACCCTCCTCAAATAATCATCCTCCCGATTGGTTGAAAAATCAAATGAGACAGGGACCAGCCCGCACAGCTGCGGAAGATCGTTCTCAAGCCTGCTGTACACGCTCGTATGCAGCAGATCATGCCCGCTGATAAAAGATACATCTTTCTCCTGAAACGCGAGGCGAAGCCGGGACTGAATGCCGCCTTTATTTGATCTGACAAAAATGCGGTCCCCCTGTTCATCAAGGGTGACAATCGCCATCCCGTTTTCTCCGTGCGCCTGGCGGATATAATCTGCATTGACCTGCTCCAGCTTGAGAACGTTCAACAGATGTGCCGCGGCTTCGTCATTGCCGACGATTCCGATATAGGAAGACTCATGCCCGAGCCGCTTGGCAAGCACAGCAACGTTTAAGGCATTTCCTCCCGGGTAGAATGTTTCTTGATCCTGGTAATAATCTACAACATTATCTCCAACCGCAATCAATTTCATAGCGCTTCCTCCTTTATCCTTTTACACTGCCGCTTGCAATTCCGCGGACAAAATATTTCTGCATCAATAAAAATAGAATAATAATCGGCGCGGCTGAAATCGTTAACCCCGCCAGCAGGACGCCCCAGTCTGTCTGCAGCGCGTCTCTGAACTGCATCAGCCCGGCTGGAATGGTCCGTAAATTCTCATCATCTATGAAAATAATCGCAAACATAAACTCATTCCATGTATGGTAAGCCGTCAAAATGCCGGATGTCACCAAAATCGGCACGCTCATTGGTAAGAAAATTCTGAAAAATACTCCAAAACTTGTACACCCATCCAAATAGGCCGCCTCCTCCAATTCTTTTGAAATAGAAAGAAAATAAGAGCGGATCAAAATGATGGTGAATGGGATCCGATAAGCCGCATACGGCAGGATTAACGCCCAATACGTATTGTACAGGCCCAGCGACTGAATAATAGAATAAAGCGGCACAAGACTGACCTGCGGCGTCAGCATCAATCCGCCAAGACATAGCACCAAAAAGAATCCTTTTCCTTTAAACTCAAACCGGGAAAGGCCATACGCTGCCCATGCACTGATAAAGACAGTGATCACACACGTCAGCGCCGTAACGATGACACTGTTCATAAAATAAGAAGAAATCCCCTGATTCCAGGCGGAAACAAAATTTTCCGGATGCCACGAAGACGGCAGCGACCAGCTGTGCTCAAAAATATCGTCAGAGTTTTTAAAGGCGCTCATCACCATCCAGAGAAGCGGATAGGCAATCGCAATCAGATAAAGAAACAGAAAAACCCACACAGACGTTTCTCCGATATACCATTTTCGTCTAGGCTTTCTTTTCACCTCAATGTGCTGGTCAGGCACCGGCTCCAATCTGAACGAATCTGTCTTCTTCTGAGGCAGCATCAGTTACTCCTCCTTTCCGGTTTTAAAGAACTTCATTTGCATGAGCGATAATGCAAGCGTAATGATTAACACGACAGTGGCAATCGCTGAGGCGTAGCCCATCATATCCTTTGTAAAGGCGCTTTTATATAAAAACGTGCTCAAGACTTCTGACGCGTTTCCCGGCCCGCCGCCTGTCAAAATGTACGGCTCATTAAAGACCGTAAAGGCCCCGGTCAGCGTCATGACCACCGCAACAAAAGACATCTCTTTCGTCTGGGGAACAGTAATATGAAAAAACTGCTGAATTTTACCCGCGCCGTCAAGCCGGGCCGCTTCATACAGTTCATCCGGTATTTTTTGAATCGACACGATGTACAGCATCGCAATATAACCGACAGATTGCCACTGGGACACAAAAATGACAGAAAGCATAGCTGTGCTGTCATCCCCGAGCCAGGCCCTCGTCAGCTGATCAAGACCGATGGCCTGAAGCAGCTGATTCAAAAGCCCTGTCTCCGGATTGTAAATAAAATCAAACAAAAGCGCGATCACCGTCATTGAGATGACAACCGGCAAAAAGAAAACGGTACGAAAAAACGGCGACCATTTTCTGACCAGCTTATCCTCAAGCACCGCCGCCAAAATCAAACCGCCAAATACCTGGCATACAATTGAGATCACTGCATAAAGCACATTATTGGTAAGTGCCTGATAGAAGACAGGATCATGAAATAATTCAACATAGTTTTTTAAGCCGATAAACGTTTTTTCCGGAGAAAATGAGCTCCACTGAAACAGGCTGAGGAATACATTCTCAAAAATCGGGATATAAACGAAAAGTAAAAAAACGAGAGCGGGCACCAAAAACAAATAGGGGATTATTTTATTCTGATTGACCAAGGGTATCTCATCTCCTTTATAAAAAGAAAAGGTGCGAAGCTTCACCTTTTCTTTGATTTATTCAGCTGACGCCCTCACCTGCTTTGCTGCCTTTTGAACGGCTTTCATCACCTGCTGCGGTGTCATGTCGCCGCCAAGCATTTGCTGGACGCCTGTTAGGTACGCATCTGCGACTTCAACATCGACATCCATATCAAACCATGGAACCATTGATTTGGCATCAACAATATGCTGAACGGCTTCACGCTGAATAGCTGTTGCATTTTCTTCAGTAGCCGTACCTTGCACTGCACTGTATTTCCCGACATCTTTCACGAGCTTTTCGCCCATTTTTTTCGACGTCAAGAACTGCAAAAATTCCATTGCTTCCTTCGGATGTTTTGTTCTTGAGGAAATCATGAATCCTTCCGGCGCTCCCGTTAACGCTTCTGAAGATCCTTTCTGCCCGCTGATTTCAGGAAATGGGAACATCCCGAGATTAACCGGTTCAACCAGCTTGATTTCCGCTGTTTCCGCATATATCATCGCCGACTTTCCGCTCTTAAATTGCTGTCTCACATATTCGTGGTCGACGGAGTTTACATGTTTATTAAAGTAAGGCATCAGCTCTTGAAGCTTTTCAAGTGCTTTTACGTAGCCTTCATCAGTAAATTCACCCGTTTTGGCGTTATAGTCCTTGTCTCGCGTTTTTTCATCGACCATCCGCTGATTAAGCGTGCCGATATAGTGCGAGATTGTCCAAGTCGCCTTTGTTCCGAAGCTGATCGGTGTGTAGCCATGTTCTTTCAGCTTTTTTGACACATCGATTAATTCATCCCACGTCTTCGGGGGATCAAGATTCAGCTTTTGGAAAATGTCTTTATTATAGAAGAATGATTTAGCGTCCATTTGCCACGGCACGCCATATTGCTTGTTTTCATAAGTAAATGGTGTAATTTGCGATTGAACGAGCTGTGATGACCAATCGGTGTCATTTTTGTAGTAGGACGAGAGATCAAGTGCTTTATTGCCTCTGATAAATTTAAAAGCAAACTCATCGCTCCAAGAGAAGTAAATGTCAGGAGGGCTGGTGGTTCCCAGCATGACCTTAATTTTATCTTTATAGGAGTCATTTAAAACGGCTTCAATTTGAATATCGATATCTGGGTGTTCTTTTTCAAATCCCTTAACAACCTCTTCAAAATAACTTTTTTCCGGCTCCTTCGGCCATCTGTGGAAAAATTTCAATGTCACCTTTCCGTCCGCTGAACTGCTTTGGCTCGAACAGCCTGCAATGGTGAGCATACTGACAGCTGCAATGATCAAGAACAACAACATTTTCTTCAAAGGGTTGGCCTCCTCTGGACATTAGACTATAATGTTATATAACATTATAGTCTAATGCATAATGGTTCCTCATTTTCAGATCAATACTCAACTTTCCACATGTATCTTCTATGAGATAAAGGATGATTTCTCGCCTCTGCCAGCTCGTCTGCATAGCTTCTCAGCACACGATTGAGAACGAGCGGAGCAAGATAGCCTTTAACTGAATCGTCAATTGCAGTGAAGTCGTAAGATGCAGCATCAAGCACAGTGAGCTTTTTGCCATACTTTTTCGAGAAGGTAAGCGCCCGCTCTTCAAGAGGTCTTGTTTCATCTAAACCGAGCAGGATGATAAACGGCACGGATTCATCAATAATTTCAAACGGTCCGTGAAAATATTCTCCGGCATGAATGGCGTGGGAATGAATCCATTGCATTTCCATGAGAATGCAGATGCTGTAGGAGTAAGCGACACCGTAGTTTGCACCGCTTGCCATGGTATAAATAATGCTTTCTTTTTCATGGGCTTTTGCAAATTGCTTGGCGTTGTCAGCTTCCTGCTTAAGGGCTTTTTCATATACAGCCTGCAATTGATCTAAGCCTTCAATTGCTTGCTCAAATTTCGTATTGTTTTCTAATACTTGCAGGGTGCCAAAAACGATTTGATACAAAACGCCATAGTTTGTATTGATCGCAAGCGCCTCATCACCCCAATCGTACTGGGCAACATATTGCGCTTCCTGCGCTAAAGGAGACTCCGGTTTAAATGTCATCGCAATCGTAAGTGCACCCTTGCCCCTTGCAAACGCAGCAGCTTTGACTGTCTCCGGGGTATTTCCCGAATGCGAGCACAAAATAACAAGAGACTTTTCACCAAGCTGAACAGGGTTGCGCTGAATAAATTCGTTGGCGCTGTAGAGGTCGGAGTTTATTGATTTTGACTCTCTGTCAAACACATACTTACTCGGATACATAATGGCAGAAGACCCTCCGCATGCGACAAAGAATACATGATCAATGGTTTTCCCTTTCAAATCCTGCAAGAAAGCTTGAACCTCACGATTTACTTTTGCTGTGGCCTGACTCAAATCCTTCACTCCCCGTTTTTATTATATAACGTTATATAACATTATATATTGTTATATTAAAGTCCGCGGGTAGGATTGTCAATATTATTTTCTGAAATTTCTCAATAATTTATTCGAATGACAGACAAATGGTCTATATGCGAAAAAATGCCCAAATCAAAAGCCAGAACTTGACTTAAGCTCTGGCTTCGCTGTTCAATCCGCAGACTGACGTCTTATTTAAAAAATACCTTGTCTATATTGTACTTTGAGTGCTGTGTATTGATGATATATGTTTCGTAAATCTCTCTTTCCATTGGATCATCAACTACACATACCTCGATTTTATAGACTTCATCTCTGTGATGTTTGATCGGTGAAACAGTGTCTTCGAAATGCTTCTTAATTCTCTGTCTTAACTTTCTGGCTTTACCGACAAACAGCAGCTCGTCATGAATGTTGTAAAACATAAAAATGCCGCCTTTGTCCCTTGGGATCTGGTGAAAGTCGATGAATCCGTGAATCGGTTTTATCTTCGGCTCGTTATCATTAGCTGACTGCTGTCGTTCAGTGATGGTGACATTCGGTGCGGGTATATCAATTTTTATCAAAATCAGTTCACGTCCTCTTTTTCATTAAAGATAAATGCTAACACATACAGAAAAGAAAAGCTAGAACAGCTTTATTATATTTGTTTGTTATGCTCTTGCTTATTATGCAAGTGCTCCGGCTGGATCATAAGGACTAAGGTCTAATTCTGTCTGCTTTCCGAGAACTAGCTTTGCGAGCTCTGCACCTAAGAACGGCCCCATCGTCAGTCCAGAAGCGCCCAAACCGTTAGCAGCGTACAGGCCTTGAACATTCGGCACTGCCCCTATGACCGGCAGAAAACCCGGTGTAAACGGCCTGAAGCCCACTCTTGTTTCAACAGCAGCCGCATCAGCAAGACCCGGTGCAACGGCTAACGCTTTGCTCAATACTTCGTGCTGGCCTCCGGCTGTCACACGAAGATCATCAAGACCGGCATCGTTTTCGTGTGTGGCGCCGGCTACAATTCTGCCGTTATCAAACGACAGAATGTACTGATCACTCGGCGGCATTACAACCGGCCACGATCCTATATCTGCATCTGTCATTTCAAAATGCATAATCTGCGCTTTTTGAAATGACACTTGAAAATGAATGCCAAGAGGCTTCAATATCTCATTGGCCCATGCTCCCGCCGTCACAATGACCGCGTCAGCCGCAAACTGCTTTGTATCTGTTTGCACGCCGGTGACTGTTCCGTTTTCAAAAAGCAAGGACGCATTTCCTTTGATGACCGTTGCGCCGCGTTTCTCTGCAGCGCTTAAAAGCGACCGGCACAGCGCTCTTCCGTTCACACGGGCGGCACCGCTGATATGAACCGATTCATAGCCGTCAGCTAAAATCGGAAACAGCTTTTTCGTTTCACTTGCAGACAAGCGGGTAATGTCGCCGATTTCCGGCGCATCCTCCCGTCTCTTATACGCCCTTTCCTCCATTTTATCGAGTTTAGACGCGTCAGTATGAATGCTGATGGCACCGACACGTTTGTATCCTGTATCCGATTCACCGTCTTTTTCCAATTGATGGATTAAATCCTTATAGTACCGCGCTCCCCCCTTAGCAAGCTGGTACCAATCCTGATTACGGCGTTGCGAGAGCCATGGACAGACGATCCCCGCCGCCGCATCAGTCGCTTGTCCCGGCTCTTTCCGATCAATGACAGTAACGCGAGCGCCTGATTTTGCGAGATGATAAGCCGTCGACGCGCCCAGAATCCCTGCGCCGACGATGATGTACGATTTCATATGCAAACACCTTTTCTATTATAATGTCTATTCATTTTACCAAATAGAATGCTTTCCTTCGACCTTTTGCCCTAATGTGGAAAAACCGCGAAGTTCGTCCAATCTCTTTACTCTCCTATCGAATATCCTGTCACTATCAATAGAGAAAGGATGATACCATGAGCGAAAATCGTCATGAAAATGAAGAAAACAGACGCGATGCGGCAGTCGCAAAAGTCCAAAACAGCGGTAATGCAAAAGTCGTGGTCAGCGTGAATACAGATCAGGATCAGGCACAGGCGCAGTCACAAGACGGAGAAGACTAATGAACGAAAACATCATTCCTCTCAACAGACATACTCAAGAGATACCCACTACTGAATCTGTTATCAAAAACAGCGGCAACTCAGAGGTCCATATCGACATTCACATTGATACAATGCCAATTGCTTTTGCTATATTATGCTCTGCATTAGCCGCAAAGCAGATGACAAAAGAGGAATTCGATATGGCTTATACTCAATTGCGAGAGATGAACAGAGAAAATAACAGCAGATCATCTGTAAAGCAAATTATCAATCAGGAGACAGAAGAAGAGTAAAAAACCGCGGCCCCTGTGGCCAGCGGTTTTTCTTCTGCATACAAAAAGGACGCGACTGAATCGGTTACTTCTGTACAATTTGAATAAGGTTACCGCTTGTATCGTCGAAGACAGCTATTGTGACTTCGCCCATTTTTGTCGGTTCCGTCGTAAACATCACGCCTTTTTCCTTTAATCGGTTGTACTCTTTTTGAATATCTGCAACGCCAAACATTGTGGCCGGGAGGCCTTCGGAGAATATCTTCTTTTGATACTCCTTGGCGGCAGGATGTTCATTCGGTTCGAGTAAAAGCTCGGTTCCGTCTTGATCATCTGGAGAAACAAGCGTTATCCACCTGAATTTCCCCATGGGAACATCCTCCTTTTTTACAAACCCCAGTTTTTCTGTATAGAACTTCAGTGCCTTGTCTTGATCTTGTACAAATATACTGGTAACAACGATTTTCATACTGTTTTTCCCTCCTTCGATATGAATGAAGCATGGTACTATGCTAACAATCTGGCTACAAGCAAAACAACCCACACATTTATCAGAGGCCCTGTTCTGATTTTATAAAATTATTCTATCCATCCTTTGAGCAAATTTTTAAGCGGTTCGTTGTTGAATATAAGTACTCGATATTTTCCCTTTCGTTTTGATGTTACGAGTCCTGCATCCTCCAGTACAGAAAGATGTTTAGCTATCGCCTGTCGCGTAATAGAAAGGTCGTACTTTGTAATAAGACGTATCGTAAGTTCATACAACGTCAGCTCGTTGCGTTCAGATAATTCGTCTAATATAAGCCGACGAGTCGAATCGCCGAGTGCTTTGAATATAGCGTCTTTGTTCCAATTCATATATTGAGTATAAGCAACTCATTAGTTGCATGTCAAGTATAAGCAACTGTATGGTTGCGTGATATAGGAACTGAACCTATCCGACGCAGGTCTGAAATATTCTAATCGATAAGGACTTAAAACCATCAAAATAACAGTGGATATGTCTCTGAAAAATAAAAGAAGACGAACTTCAAAAGTTCGTCTTCTACAATCAAATTCGGCACGCCGGCCATTTTAAAATTAATAACTATCTCTAAACCCCTTGATAAACAAAGGGGTTTTCATCATTAACCGATAGAACCTTCCATTTCGAACTTAATCAAACGGTTCATTTCAACTGCGTATTCCATTGGAAGCTCTTTTGTGAATGGCTCGATGAAGCCCATTACGATCATTTCAGTTGCTTCTTCTTCAGAAATACCGCGGCTCATCAAGTAGAAGAGCTGCTCTTCAGATACTTTAGACACTTTCGCTTCGTGCTCCAATGAAATGTTATCATTTAAGATTTCATTGTAAGGAATTGTGTCTGAAGTTGATTTGTTATCCATAATGAGCGTATCGCACTCGATGTTAGAGCGGGCGCCTTCCGCTTTGCGTCCGAAGTGGACGATTCCGCGGTACGTTACTTTTCCGCCCTGTTTTGAAATCGATTTTGATACGATTGTAGATGATGTGTTTGGTGCAAGGTGAATCATTTTCGCACCTGCATCCTGATGCTGGCCTTTACCCGCAAGAGCGATAGAAAGCGTCATACCGCGCGCGCCTTCGCCTTTTAGGATACAAGCCGGATATTTCATTGTCAGCTTAGAACCGATGTTGCCGTCGATCCATTCCATTGTTGCGTTTTCTTCACAGACTGTACGCTTTGTTACAAGGTTGTAAACGTTGTTCGCCCAGTTTTGGATCGTTGTATAACGGCAGTAGCCGCCTTTTTTCACGATGATCTCAACGACCGCACTGTGAAGTGAGTTTGTTGTGTAAACAGGCGCAGTACAGCCTTCAACATAATGAACGCTTGCTTCTTCGTCAACAATGATCAGTGTACGTTCGAACTGACCCATGTTCTCAGAGTTGATACGGAAGTAAGCTTGTAGCGGTGTTTCAACCTTCACGCCTTTAGGCACGTAGATGAAAGAACCGCCGGACCAAACAGCTGAGTTAAGCGCCGCAAACTTGTTATCAGTCGGCGGGATTACTTTTGCCCAGTGCTCACGGAAAATATCTTCATTCTCTTTCAGCGCGCTGTCAGTGTCTTTAAAGACGATGCCTTGTGCTTCAAGATCTTCTTTCATGTTGTGGTATACAACCTCAGATTCGTACTGAGCAGAAACACCCGCAAGGTATTTTTGTTCAGCTTCAGGAATACCGAGCTTGTCGAATGTTTGTTTAATTTCTTCAGGAACTTCATCCCAAGAACGCTCTGAACGCTCAGACGGTTTTACGTAGTACGTAATTTCGTCAAAGTTCAGTGAGTTTAAATCTCCGCCCCATTGAGGCATCGGCATATTGTAGAAATGCTCAAGTGATTTCAAGCGGAAGTCAAGCATCCATTGAGGCTCTTCTTTCATGCGAGAAATTTCTTCTACGATTTCTTTTGTCAATCCGCGCTCTGAACGGAAAATGGAAACGTCCTTGTCGTGAAAACCATACTTGTATTCACCAATATCAGGCATTTTTTTAGCCATCCATTTTCACTCCAATCCTTTTAATTGCCGCCTTCTTCTTTCGCGACTCCTTTTTCAAGTGCTTTCCATGACAGGGTTGCACATTTGATACGGGCAGGGAATTTTGAAACGCCTTGAAGGGCTTCAATATCCCCGAGATCTATAGAATCATCATACTCTTTCCCTTGCATCATATCCGAGAAAATCTTAGACATGGAAAGGGCAGTTTCAATATCTTTCCCTTTAATCGCCTGAGTCATCATCGAAGCGGATGCCATTGAAATGGAACAGCCTTCCCCTTCAAACTTCGCATCTTCCACGATGTCTCCGTCAAGCTTCATTGTCAGTCTGATGCGGTCGCCGCATGTCGGATTGTTCATATCCACGACAATGCTGTCATTTAAAACCCCTTTATTTCGCGGGTTTTTGTAATGATCCATAATCACCTGTCTGTACAATGTATCTAAGTTTGCATTAAAAGACATTTGTAAAATACTCCTTTGTCTTTTGAAGAGCTTCCACAAGCTTATCAATCTCTTCCTCTGTATTATACAGATAAAAGCTTGCTCTTGCAGTAGCAGTTACATCCAGCCATTTCATCAGCGGCTGCGCACAATGGTGGCCGGCTCTGACTGCAATTCCCTCCGCATCAAGCACAGTCGCCACATCGTGCGGATGAACATCATCAAGGTTAAATGTGACAAGCCCGGCACGCTCTTCCGGCCCGTAAACCGTTACGCCGTCAAGCTGGCGGAAGCGTTCAAGCGCATAAGCTGCAAGCTTGTGCTCATGGCGGGAAATCTCATCAAGACCGATTTCTTCGAGAAAATCAATGGCGGCACCGAGGCCGATTGCTCCTGCAATAATCGGCGTACCCGCTTCGAATTTCCACGGAAGCTCTTTCCAAGTTGATTCATAAAGCCCGACAAAGTCGATCATTTCACCGCCGAATTCGGCAGGCTCCATGTTTTCCAGCAGGGCTTTCTTTCCGTACAGCACACCAACACCGGTAGGTCCGCACATTTTATGGGAAGAAAGCGCAAAGAAGTCGCAATCGAGATCCTGCACGTCAATTTTCATGTGAGGCGTGCTTTGTGCACCGTCCACCACAATGACAGCCCCATTGTCATGAGCGATTTTCGCCATTTCTTTAATCGGGTTGACCGTGCCGAGAACATTAGATACATGAGACACCGCAACAATTTTTGTGTTGCTTGTGACCGTTTCTCTGACGTCTTCTAAAGAAATCGTTCCGTCTTCCTGCAGCGGAATATATTTTAATGTGGCGCCAGTTGCTTTTACAGCCTGCTGCCACGGAATGATATTCGCATGATGCTCCATGTAGGTGATGACCACTTCATCACCAGGTTCCAGGTTGGCGCGTGCATAGCTTAACGCCACCATATTCAGTGATGTGGTCGTGCCTTTTGTGAAAATAATCTCAGCCATTGACTTCGCGTTAATAAACTTGCGGACTTTTTCACGCGCTCCTTCATAACCATCTGTCGCTCTGGTTCCAAGTGTATGGACGCCCCGGTGAACATTGGAATTGTATTGGTTATAATACTTATCCAGTGTTTCAATGACAGCACGCGGCTTCTGGGAAGTCGCCGCGCTGTCGAGATAAACGAGATCATGTCCGTTCACTTGCTGATGAAGGATCGGGAACTGTTCACGAATATCTGTGATATTCATTACTTCACTTTCCTTTCGATAACAGAAACTAATTGTTTCTTAACGCCTTCAATCGGAAGTTCATTTACTACCGGTGCAAGGAATCCGTAAATGACTAAGCGTTCTGCTTCTTCTTTCGGAATTCCGCGGCTCATCAGGTAGTAAAGCTGAATAGGGTCCACACGGCCGACAGATGCCGCATGTCCTGCAGTTACATCGTCTTCGTCAATTAAAAGAATAGGGTTTGCGTCTCCGCGTGCTTTTTCGCTAAGCATCAGCACGCGTGATTCTTGCTCCGCATTCGCTTTAGAAGCGCCATGTTCGATTTTGCCGATTCCGTTAAAGATAGAAGAAGCGGAATCCTTCATCACACCGTGCTTCAAGATATAGCCTTCAGAAGCTTTACCGAAATGGATGATTTGTGTTGTGAAGTTTTCTGTTTGCTCTCCTCTTCCGACAACAACCGTTTTCGTATCGCCGTATGTGCCGTCACCGTAAAGGTTTGTTGTATTTTCGGAAATCGTGTCGCCGTCGTTCATCAGGCCAAGAGCCCACTCGATTTTGCTGTCGCGTCCGCGCGCAGCACCGCGGCGGTTCACATAAGTTGTCACACCGCTTGACAGATTATCCACCGCACCGTATGTTACGCTGGCATTATCACCTGTGATGACCTCACTGATAATATTGAAGACAGCGTCTTTCGGGTTTACAGTGCTGATGTAGTTTTCTACATATGTTACAGAACTGTGGTCTTCAGCCACAATCAGCACGTGGTTGAATAGAGCTGTATCATTGCTTTCGTGGACATAAACAGCCTGAACCGGCGTCTCCACCTGAACATTTTTCGGAACATAAAGGAATGCTCCTCCGTTAACAAGAGCCGCGTGAAGTGCAGTTAACTTATGTTCGTCAACTTTCACGCCGTCCTTCATAAAGTATTTCTCCACCAAGTCGCTGTGCTCACGTGCAGCAGTCAGAATATCAGTGAAGATGACGCCTTTGTCTTTCAATTCTTGAGAAAGAGAAAGATGTGCCGGCGTCTGGTCACGCTGTACGTATAATGTTTTATCTTCGTTTTCAATGTCGATCAGCGCTTTTACTTCATCAGTCAAATCTTCTAATGAAGAAAGCGGTTCGTTATCCACTGTATGCTTCGCGAAATTCGTGAAGTTCCAGTTTGTGATTTTTGTTTTGTCAGGTTTCGGCATCGGCAGATCCTCAGCTTGTTCAAGAGCCTGTAAGCGCAGGTTCTTCAGCCAGGCAGGTTCTTGGTGCTTTTCGGAAAAGCTTTTGAGATACTCCTGATCTACGGATAGTTTTGTACCTAGTGTCATATTAATCCCCCTAACGCTTACGCTTCTTGGCCAACAGTTTCGTCTTCAATGCCAAGTTCTTGTTTGATCCAGTCATAACCTTCTGCTTCAAGACGCTGTGCAAGCTCTGCACCGCCGGATTTTACAACGCGGCCTTGCATCATAACGTGAACAACATCCGGAGTGATGTAGTTTAACAGGCGCTGATAGTGAGTGATCATCAGGCAGCCGAAGCTTTCGCTGCGCATTTTGTTGATCCCTTTTGATACAACTTTCAAAGCGTCAATATCAAGACCTGAGTCAATTTCATCAAGGATGGCGATTTTCGGTTCAATCATCATTAATTGAAGGATTTCGTTGCGTTTTTTCTCCCCGCCTGAGAAGCCTTCGTTAAGATAGCGCTGAGCCATTTCAGGGTCCATTTCAAGGAACTCCATGTTTTCGTCCATTTTGCGGATGAATTTCATGAGAGAAATTTCATCGCCTTCTTCTCTGCGCGCGTTGATTGCTGAGCGAAGGAAGTCGGCATTTGTCACACCGCTGATTTCACTTGGGTACTGCATTGCAAGGAATAAGCCTGCCTGCGCACGCTCGTCCACTTCCATCTCCAGTACATCTTTGCCGTCAAGCGTGATGCTGCCTTTTGTTACTTCATATTTAGGATGCCCCATAATAGCAGCTGATAAAGTGGATTTACCAGTTCCGTTCGGGCCCATTACTGCGTGGAATTCTCCACCTTTTATTTCAAGGTTTACACCCTTTAAGATCTCTTTCCCTTCGATTTCAACGTGAAGATCTTTGATCGTTAATGTTGAAGCAGCCATATCTATACCTCCAAAAATATATAATCATTATTCTCATTTTATTCTCATTCTAATTTTATAACAAATGAAAAGTAAATACAACTTTTTATCGTGCCTAGCACATTCCTCAAGTTTAACAAAGATCAGCACTTTATTAAAGCGATTGAAAAAGAAAAAGAGTGGATTCCCACCCTTTTTTAAAAGATTGATTTTCTCAATAAGCTCCCGCAGAAATCCGCTTGCTTTTTTCGTAATCAAGCTCTCTCTGCCGCTCTACTTTCATTCTTGTTTCCAGCCGGCGTCCATATTCCTCGTATCCAATTCCGTGTGACAGCTGCATCGCTTTTTCCATTTCTGACGTATAATCGAGGTTCAGTCTGTCCTGGCTGCTGCAAATAATGAACCAATCCCTTCATATATTTGCTTTTTATTGTACCAGTGCTGCGTTGGATGCCGCAAAAACGATTTGGCGTGAAATAGCGGCAGATGAGACGAAAGCATCCTTTCAGAACAAATGAGAATGGTTTTTCGGAATATTCCTTCTCTTAATGCGTGGTGTTTCCGAATTCCTCAATGCACTGTTGAACGACTGTCACGCCTTGGCTGAAAGCTGCGCCGCCTCCAAATGCCGCTGCCACACTGACGGCTTCGAGAATGTTTTCTTCTGTCGCTCCCTGATCGAGACAGCCTTTTGTATGATAGATCATGCAATATTCGTCCTGAGCATTGATGGCAATTCCGAGGGCGATCAGCTGTTTTTCTCTTTCAGTCAGAGAATTCCCGGCAAAGCACTGTTCAGTAAATTCGTTAAATTTTCTTCCCATCAGCGGCATCTTTTGTTCAAATGTACCTAAACCATGTTTATATTGTTTTAACGCGTCCTGCATGCTTCCTCTGTCTTGATTCAAAGAAAATCCCTCCATCTGTTTAACATTCCTTTTTATTATGAACAGCTTTTAGGAAAATACGCGAAAAAAACCCCGGATTTCTCATCCGGGGTTTCAGTCTTATTCAGATACAGGAAGCACAGCTCCGTCGTATTTTTTCTCGATGAAGTCTTTGATCTTTTTAGAGTGAAGAACTTCCATCAGCGCTTTGATTTTTGCAGAATCTTCTTCGCCTTTTCTTACTGCGATGATGTTAGCGTATGGGTTGTTTTTCGTTGATTCTACTTCAATTGCATCTTTTTTAGGATTTAATTTATTTTGGATCGCATAGTTTACATTGATGAAGGCCGCGTCTCCTTCTTTGTTTTCATATGCTTTTGCCGTTAATTCAGGCGCCACTTTTTTGAATTCAAGGTTTTTCGGGTTTTTCTTAATGTCTTTCAATGTTGCGTCAATTGTTTCTACCTTAGAATCAAGAGTGATTAATCCAGCGTTTTCAAGCATTGCAAGCATACGTCCTTGTTCAGCAACGTTGTTTGTCAGAATGATTGTCGCACCGTCTGGAAGGTCTTTCAGTGATTTGTATGTTTTAGAGTAAATACCGAATGGCTCTAAGTGAACAGCGCCGGCATTCACAAGTTTGTAATCTGTGTTTTCTTTCATTTCTTGCTCAAGGTAAGGAATGTGCTGGAAGTAGTTCGCGTCCACTTCTTTATCAGCTAAAGCTTTATTGTACATTTTGTAATCACTAAGCACTTTCACTTTCAGCGTATAGCCTTTTTCTTTCAGCAATGGTTCAGCTTCTTTTAAAATTTCCGCATGCGGTGTTTTTGTTGCCGCAACGACAATTTCTTTCTTGCCAGATTCAGCGCCGTTATTCGAACCGCAGGCAGCCATAACTCCTGCAAATACAAGCAGTAATGCACCCAAAAATAGCTTTTTCAATGTAAATCCTCCCTTATCGTTTGTCTATAATATTTGTTATTAGATCACCGATGATTTGAATAATAAACACGATGATTAAAATAAACACAGTAGCAACGAAGGTAACATCAGCGTTATTAGACTGATATCCTTCTACGTACGCAAGGTTTCCAAGGCCTCCTGAACCAATGGCTCCGGCAATTGCCGTTGAGCCGATCAAAGCGATGGCAGTAACCGTAATGCCAGAAATAAGAGCAGGCATTGATTCCGGAATCAGCACTTTGAAAATAATCGTAGACGTTTTCGCGCCCATTGATTTAGCGGCTTCAATCACACCTTTATCCACCTCACGCAGCGCGATTTCAACAAGGCGCGCGTAAAATGGTGCCGAGCCGATTACCAGCGCCGGCAATGCGGCGTTTGGCCCTAAGATCGTGCCGACTAAAAATTTCGTAAAACCTAATAGTAAAATAATTAAAATAAGGAACGGAATCGATCTGAATATGTTAACAACGGCCGCAATCACAGAGTTGACCGCTTTATTCTGCCAGAGGCTTCCTTTGCTCGTCAGAAAGAGCAGCAAGCCGAGGATGACCCCGATGACAAAAGCAAACAGTAAAGAAATCAGCGTCATATAAAGTGTTTCATATGTCGCGTTCCATAATTCAGTTAAATCAACGTTCGGGAAGTATTTTTCAAACATTCGTGATCACCTCTGCTTTCACCTGTTTGTCATTAATGAATCGGATCACGTTTTGCACTTCTTCCTCGTCCCCGTCAATGTGGATGAACAGTGAACCGTAAGCCCCATCCTTCGTCTGCGAAATTTTCCCTTGCAGAATATTGACGCTGACATTGAAGTTTCTGATCATCTCTGTAATCAGAGGCTGTTCAGCTGACTCACCGACAAATGTGAGCTGAACCATTTTTCCTGATGCTGTATCATCAAGAAGGTGCTGAAGCGTCTCTTTCGTTTCTTCCGGCTCTGTCACCTGCTGAACAAATCGTTTTGTCATTTGTTCCTTTGGATTTTTGAAGACATCGAGAACCTCGCCTTCTTCGACCACCTTGCCGTTTTCCATGACGGCGACTCTGTTGCAGATTTTGCGGATGACATGCATTTCGTGCGTAATCAGCACAATCGTCAAACCGAGTCTTTCATTAATATCGGACAATAGATCCAGAATTGAATCTGTCGTTTGCGGATCTAATGCTGATGTCGCTTCGTCACAAAGAAGAACCTTCGGATTGTTTGCAAGCGCTCTGGCAATTCCGACACGCTGCTTCTGCCCGCCGCTCAGCTGAGACGGATATGATTTTTCTTTTCCTTCTAAACCTACCAGTTTAATCAGTTCATTGGCGCGCTTGATCCGCTCGCTCTTTTTCACTCCGGCAATTTCTAAAGGAAACATGATATTATCTCTGACAGTCCGCGACCAAAGCAAATTGAAATGCTGGAAAATCATACTGATCTCATGGCGTGCTTTTCTTAAACCGCGTCCATTTACTTCATTAATCTTGGTTCCCGCCACTTCCACGGTTCCTGAGGTTGGTTTCTCAAGGCCGTTCAGCAGACGGATTAAGGAACTCTTACCAGCTCCGCTATATCCTATAATTCCAAAAATCTCACCTTTTTTAATGGAAAGCGAGACGTTTTGGACAGCATTGACATCTCCATGTTTCGACTTGTAAACTTTTGAAACATCCTGAAGATTGATCAAAGCAATCACCTGCCTTAACACTATTCTAAGAAATCTTCCGGTTTTTTCTGCAAAAGAAAAGCCTTTCTGCACACTTGAGCAGAAAGGCTTATATAAAATGCCTTTCTCTCATCTTTCAAAGCTGAACGCTTCGTGTGAATTGGCACCATTTCAACAGTGTTGATGGTTGCCGGGCTTCATAGGGCACTTCCCTCCACCTCTCTTGATAAGAGAAATATATAGTCTTTTTCGTCCGGAAATTCTTAATGTAGAATAGCACGGCGAATGATTAAATGTCAATAAAATAAATGATGTCAACTTTTACTATTATAATAATTTATTATTTTTTAATTTTTTAAAATCCTCTGAAAAAATCCATTTGTCAGCCAGAGAATGGCTTCCAGCTTTAACAGGGCCCTGAATGACCCCTTTACTTTGAGGCTTCCGCTCTGAATAAGGTGCTGAAGGGAAATGTCTCCGTGCAATAAATCAATAATTTCCGTTTGGTTTCCGTAAAAGGTCAGGTTGGACGTTTGGGGCGGAGAAACTTTTTTCATTTCTCCCTGTTCGTTTATTGAGACGGTTAAGGCTTCTGCTTCTCCTTGGAAGGTAATGAGCAATGTTGAGGCATTCAAAAGGGGTTTTAAAAACAGATGCTGATACTCATCCTCTAAAACTTCCGCTTTCTCCATATGTACAACCTCCTATTTGTTGGTCATACATACACATTTCTCTCTTTGTCGCAAGAACCCCTTTATAAAACGAACGACAATTTCATTGGATATGCTGAGAAATATGTCATAAATGGGATGCGGAAGATGATTTTTGTTTGATCAGCTCATATAAATAAGAAACGGAATGAAATGCATATCCTCTTTCGACCATCTTTCCGCCTTTAAACAGCAGAAAACAAGGGACGCTTTCAATTTGATACGCTTTTGCGAATGTCGGAGAGTAATTGACATTGTTTTGATAGAAGGCGACATCCGGCAGCATTTCTTTCACCACTGTCAGCATTTTGCTTGCAAGCTGGCAGGTGCCGCAAAACGGAGTATATAAATATAGAAGGTACACATCATCTTCAATGTGATCAAGTTCGTGTTCTTGGAGTTCTTTCATGCTATACACCTCGGGACTTTCTTTCAAGAAAAATAGTATGGACATTCAGATTCGCACGCAGTAATACAGAAGCGACATGGTGCCTGGGCGCAGCCGCTACTTCCTTATAGGCTCTGTCGATATGGAGATGGCAGGCTTCATTAAATTCACGCTTCAGCTGTTTTCTCAATTTCTCACCTGATTCATCAGCATCAACTAATATATAGACGTCTTTATCATAAAGCTCGTCAGCCAATTCCTCGAGCCTCAGCTGGCTGATTGTTCCGTTTGTGCAGATAATGCGCACCGGTTCATTCAGGACGCTTTCGATTTTCTCTTTATCTGATTTCCCCTCGACAATCATAACCTTTTCCAGCTCATCCATCTTCATCTTGTTCACCTGCCGCGTCAAATTTGAAACGTTCAGATTGTAAAAGAAGGCAGTGAAATTCACCGCCAACATTAACACCAGCCGTTTTCGTAGTCACAATCTACATATTTTGCGTCGTCTCCAGAGACCACATCGGCTGTCTTATAAAATTTCTCATTTTCAAAGGAATAACCGGACTTAAGCTCATATTCATTCATGCTTGTCATTTGGCCGATCATCTCATTATCATGATATAACGAGAGCCGGCCATTTTGAAAGCGGCCTGTCACGTCATTGGTGACATCGAGCTTTTGTTTGTCGAAAGCCATATTGGACACCTCCCATAACGTTAGCGTGTCCAATTGCTTTTACGGCTATCCTGTTTTAGTCTTCTTGTGTCATCTCTTCGTATTGCTCTGCTGTCATCAGTTTTTCAATTTCAGAAGCGTCAGATGGCTCAACGACGATCATCCATGCTTTTTCGTACGGAGATTCGTTGACGAATTCCGGACTGTCATCAAGATCTTCGTTTACTTCCACAACCGTTCCGTTAATCGGTGCATAAAGCTCAGATACCGTTTTAACGGATTCAACACTGCCGAATGGCTCGTCCGCTTTGATTTCAGCGCCCACTTCAGGAAGTTCGACAAACACGATGTCGCCTAGTTCGGACTGGGCAAAATGCGTAATTCCGATTCTGGCTTTTTCTCCTTCAACTTTTACCCACTCGTGTTCTCCTGAGTAACGCAAATCTTTTGGTATGCTCAATTGAATCCCTCCATTTTTTACAGCACTACAATAAGAAGATACCACACTTTTCAAAAAAAATTTACATTAAGCCCAGTTTTCTTCAAATTGGTCTTCTTTAAATCCGACAGTCACTTTTTCGCCGTCTGTTGTAAGCGGGCGTTTAATTAGCATACCATCTGAAGCCAGCAGTTCGAGCTGTTCGTCCTCTGACATGTGATACAGCTTTTCCTTGAGATTGAGCTCGCGGTATTTCATGCCGCTCGTGTTGAAAAATTTCTTGAGATCCAGCCCGCTTTTTTCATAAAGCGCTTTTAATTCTTCTTTGCTTGGCGGCTGCTCAGCAATATGTATTTCGTTTATTTCTTTCCCATTCTCTTCAAGCCACTTCTTTGCTTTGCGGCACGTTCCGCATTTAGGGTACCAGTAAAAAGTTAACGACATCTTCTTCCCCCTCAATAAAATAATCGAGGTTATTTTAACACAGTTTGTTTTAAAAACCTAAAACAGTGCTTCTTAAAAAAGAGCTCCGCGCATGCGGAGCTCATGGCCAATCAGACAGTATATTTCTCAGCCTCAAAAATGCCTGCCGCCGCCTCGCGTTTTTTCTGAATCACGTTTTTAGGCGTTACGCGTGTCAGCTTGCGCAGAGCGGAAAGCATCATGCGGAGTGAATCTCCTTCTTCCATTGCGATAAGGGATTCCTTCGCATGCGCTTCAATTTCGTTAAAGGCCTCTTGAACGAAAATTTCTGTGTACAGCACCTTTTGCGCGGCTTTTTCAGCGCCTTGTGCTGCAATGGCCTTTTCCGTTCTGAGCACGGCTGATTCCATTGCGTATACATTGCTGACGATATCCGCTACGTTCACGAGAATTTCTTGCTCACGATCGATCGCTTTTCCGTATTTTTGCGCGGCTAGGCCGGCAGCAAACAACGCAATTTTTTTGGCTTGCTTGACGATATATTTCTCCTGCTCTAAGACGCCGCTTCCAGGCTCTTCAGGCATAAGCATCATGAGTTCTTCCTGCAGCGACTGCGCTTTTTCGAATAAAGGCAGCTCGCCTTTAAGCGCTTTTTTCAGGAAGGTGCTTGGCACGATTAACCGGTTGATTTCGTTTGTGCCTTCAAAAATCCGATTGATCCTTGAATCCCTATAGGCCCTTTCTACTTCGTACTCCTGCATAAAACCGTAGCCTCCATGAATCTGCACGCCTTCATCAACGATATAATCAAGCGTTTCAGAGCCGAATACCTTATTCAGAGAGCATTCGATGGCGTATTCCGCAATCGATTTGGCGATTTGCCGGCCGTCCTTGAGATCTTCGGCCGTGAACTGGCTCATATTGTCTTCAAACAGCCCGACGGTTCTGTATACAGAGCTTTCCATCGCATACAGCCTGGAGGCCATTGTCCCGATTTTTTCCTGTGTCAATGAAAAACCAGCAATCGGCGTTTTAAATTGGCGGCGCTGATTTGCGTATGCCGCAGACAGCTCGATGACGCGTTTAGATGCGCCGATTGTGCCAACCGCCAGTTTGTAACGGCCGATGTTTAAAATATTAAAGGCGATGACATGCCCTTTGCCGATTTCTCCGAGCAGGTTTTCCTTTGGCACTTCAGCTTGATCCAGAATGAGGGTTCTTGTCGATGATCCCTTGATTCCCATTTTCTTTTCTTCCGGTCCCGTGGAGACACCCGGGAACTCTTTTTCTACAATAAAGGCTGAAAACTTGTCGCCGTCTACCTTGGCGTAAACCACAAATACATCGGCAAAAGCAGAGTTGGTAATCCACTGTTTTTCCCCTGTTAATACATAATGGGTTCCTGCTTCATTCAGCACAGCTGTTGTTTTTGCTCCAAGTGCATCAGACCCAGAGCCAGGCTCAGTCAGAGCATAAGCGGCGATCTTTTCGCCTGAAGCGAGTCCAGGCAAATATTTTTTCTTTTGTTCTTCTGACCCGAAAAAGACGATCGGCAAGGAACCGATACCGACATGCGCGCCATAAGAAAGAGAAAAGCTTCCCGCACGCGAAAATTTCTCAGTGATGAGTGCCGAGCTGATTTTATCAAGGCCGAGCCCGCCGTATTCTTCCGGCACATCGGCGCCAAGCAGCCCTAGTTCGCCCGCTTTCTTCAACAGTCTGACAGAATGCTCGAATTGATGGTTTTCGATATCATCTATATGAGGGAGAACATCTTGCTCGATGTAATCCTCTGTTGTTTTCGCAATCATTTTATGCTCGTCAGTGAAATCCTCCGGTGTATACATTTGATCGTATGTGACATCCTCGATTAAAAATCCGCCGCCTTTTTGTACGTCAGCCGCTTTTTTTGCCATTTGTTTTTCCCCCTTTAGCATAATTCAAATACACCGGCCGCTCCCATTCCGCCGCCGATACACATGGTCACGACTCCAAATTGCTCGTTTCTCCGTTTCATTTCATGGATGAGTGAGAGTGTAAGCTTTGTGCCCGTACAGCCAAGCGGGTGTCCAAGCGCGATTGCGCCCCCGTTGACATTCACTTTTTCTTCATCAATTCCCAATTCCCTGATTACTTGAATGGCCTGTGAGGCAAAAGCTTCATTCAGTTCAAACAAGCCGATGTCCTGCAGCTGAAGTCCGGCAAGCTTCAAAGCGCGCGGAATCGCTTCCACCGGTCCGATTCCCATGACTTCCGGCGGCACGCCGCCTACTGCAAAGGAACGGAATTTCACAAGCGGGGCCAGGCCAAGAGCATCGGCTTTTTCCCGGTCCATCAGCATGACAGCCGCCGCTCCGTCACTTGTCTGCGAGGAATTGCCCGCAGTCACCGTCCCGTCAACGGAAAAGGCCGGGCGCAATGTCGATAAGATGTCTGCAGTCGTTTGCGGGCGAACACCTTCATCCTGAGAAAACACAAACTGTTTTTCCATAGGCTTATGGTCTTCTCCGATTTCTGTCACCGTCACTTCTACGGGTACAATTTCATCTTTAAATTTTCCTTCTGCAAGGGCTTTAGCAGCGTTTTGGTGGCTGCGAACGGCAAACGCGTCTTGATCCTCACGGGAGACGCCGTATTTTTTCGCGACTTGCTCGGCTGTGTGGCCCATGCTCATATAATATTCCGGTGCCTTTTCTGCCAAAGCAAGGTTCGGACGGGTAACATGCCCCATCATCGGAACTTGCGACATGGATTCTGCTCCGCCGGCGATCGCTGTATCGTAGGCGCCCAGCATAATTTTTTCTGCTGCATATGCAATAGACTGAAGGCCTGAAGAGCAATAACGGTTAACTGTAATCGCCGGAACCGTGTACGGCAGGCCCGCGAGCGCACCGATATTTCTCGCCATATTAAGCCCCTGCTCCGCTTCAGGCGTTGCACAGCCAATAATCAAATCGTCAATATTGCCTTCGTAGCCGCCTGCCCGTTTCAGTGTCTCTTTTACACAAATCGCTCCCAAATCATCCGGGCGAACGGTGGCCAACGATCCTTTTTTTGCTTTTCCAACCGGTGTTCTTGCACCTGACACAATGACTGCCTCTTTCATAAGCTCCCTCCTAATTCCGTAAAGGTTTACCTTTCACAAGCATATGCTGCATTCTCGCTTGAGATTTTGCCTCTCCCGCCAAACTCAAAAACGCTTCTCTTTCGATCTCCAATAAATACTCTTCATCAACCTCTGTACCGAACGGCACTTTTCCGCCCGCAATGACAAAAGCGAGTTTTTTCGCGATCTTGAAATCATGCTCAGATATATAGCCGGACAGCTTCATCTGCTCAGCGCCAAGCAAGAGTGCCGCATAACCGGTTTCTCCCGGCACCTTGACCTTTTCTTTTACAGGCGGCCGCCAGCCGGTATCGTATAAAGATGCGGCCAGCTGCTTCGCATCGTATAACAGGTGGTCTTGATTCACGCTGATCTGATCCGTTTCTTTTAAGATGTTCATCTCACGAGCCTCTTGAGCGGAAGCGGACACTTTCGCCATCGCGATTGTTTCAAATGTTTTCATTGCCGCATTCATCGGATCATGGCCGCGGCGAAGATGGTTGATGTACAGCTCTTTGTTACCTCCTCCGCCAGGGATGAGGCCGACACCGGATTCCACAAGTCCCATATAGGCTTCGCTTGCCGCTTGAATGCGCGCCGCCGGCAGGCATGCTTCCGTTCCTCCGCCGAGCGTCATGCCAAAAGGCGCGGCGACGACCGGTTTCGCACTGTATTTGATCTTCATCATCGTCTCCTGAAAACGGCGGATCACAAAATCAACTTCCAAAAAGTTGTCATCTTGGACTTCCATTAAGATCATGGCGAGATTCGCGCCGACGCAGAAATTTTTCCCTTGATTGCCGATGACAAGCCCCTTGTAATTCCGTTCTGTTTCCTCTAATCCTTTGTGGATCATTTGAATGATATCAAGGCCGATCGCATTGCTTTTCGAATGAAATTCAAGAAGGGCCACATCATCTCCAAGGTCAATTAAGCTTGCTCCGCTGTTTTTCGCAATCACGCCTTTTGTTTCTTTAAGTGCTTGTAAATGAATTCGTTTTTTGTTTTCTTTCACGGCTCTGTATTCGCCGCGGTCATAATAAAATACCGTTCCGTTCTCTTTGATGTAGAAGGTTTCATTTCCTTTGTCCAGCATCTCTTTTATCCAGCCAGGCATATCTGCTCCAAGCTGCTCAAGCTTTTCCGCTGACTGCTTGAGGCCGATGGCGTCCCACATCTCAAAAGGTCCCAGTTCCCAGCCGAATCCCCACTTCATGGCTTGGTCAATCGCATGAATATCATCGGCAATCTCGCCAAGCAGCTCGGCTGAGTAAAGCAGGGTTTGAGATGTGATATTCCACAGCAATCGGCCGGCTCTGTCATCCGAATAAATAAGCGCTTTCATTTTGGCTTTTGTCCCTTTTGCCTGTTTTGCCGCTTCAAGTGCCGGTGTTTTCATTTTTGTCCGCTCGCCGTAAGTAAGCGTCACTGGGTCAAGCTCATAAATCGTTTTTCCTTCTTTTTTATAAAAGCCTTGGCCGGCCTTACTTCCGATCCACCCTTTTTCCAGCATATCGTTCATGAAGCTTGGAAGGCGAAACACTTCTTTTTCATCGCCATCAGCTTTGTCATACACATTTCGGGCAACGTGGGCGAATGTATCGAGACCGACCACATCAAGCGTTCTAAAGGTAGCGCTTTTCGGCCTGCCGATCAGCGGTCCTGTGATCGAATCAACCTCCCCGACCTGATAGCCGCCTTTCAGCATTTCTTGGACTGTCACGAGAAGCCCGTAAGTCCCGATGCGGTTTGCGATAAAGTTCGGTGTGTCCTTTGCTGTAACAACGCCTTTCCCGAGGACATTTTCTCCGAAAGCTGTCATAAACTTTAAAATATCAGGATCCGTTTCCTTAATCGGAATGATCTCCAGCAGCTTTAAATAGCGTGCGGGATTAAAAAAATGCGTTCCGAGAAAATGGGCTTTAAAATCATCCGACCGGCCTTCAGCCATTTCCTGCACTGATATGCCGGATGTGTTGCTTGAGACGATGCTTCCAGTCTTTCGATGTTCATCCACAAGAGCGAAAATTTTCTTTTTGACTTCAAGGTTTTCGACAACGACCTCAATAATCCAATCTGCTTCTTTCAGTTTTTCTGCATCATCCTCCAGATTGCCAGGTGTAATATAGGAGGTATTTTTCGCTGATGTGAGGGGAGCGGGCTTTTGTTTCAGCAGTTTTTTCATCGCCTGCCGGCTCAGCCTGCTGCGCACCTCCGGACTGTCCTTCGTCAGCCCCTTTTTTTCCTCTTCCTTTGTCAAATCGTTCGGCACAATATCTAGCAGCAGGACAGGAATTCCGATGTTAGCCAAATGCGCCGCTATCCCGGAACCCATTACCCCCGATCCTAAAACGGCTGCCTTCCGAATGTGTTTGTGCATGAGATATCCTCCTTGAACATTGAATGAATAGTCATTCATTTTTTGGCTAAAAAAAATGAAACCCGTTTCTTCTTTCATCTTAAAAGATTTCCGGTTCGACTTCAATAGCTAATTTGTTATTTTTTTGTATGAAGCCTATAAAAGTCGGGCAACTTAAGCCTGGAGGTGAAGGGAATGGTACGAGAGAAAAAAAATCCGTCTTCAGCGGCAGTCAGCGCGGCGAGCGTAAAGGGAGATGCCGGTCCGACTCAGCATTACGGTGGCGGAAAACGGACAAGTCAAAATCAGCAGTATAAAAAACATAACATGGAACAATCATAATGCAGCTGCTTCCCGCGGCTGCTTTCACTTTTTCAAAATTCCTTTTAACACAAACGCTGCATTGGCAGGCCGTTCGGCAATTCTTCTCATAAAGTAGCTGAACCAGTCCGTTCCATATGGGACATACACACGCATTCTGTAGCCTTCCTTGGCGAGTTCCTTTTGACGCTCCGGCCTGATGCCGTATAGCATTTGAAACTCAAATTGCGACGCGGGGATTTGATGTTCGGCGACGAGCTGTTTCGTAAATTCAATGATGTCATCGTCATGTGTGGCGACAGCCGTGTAGTTCCCGCTTAACAACTGCAGCTTTATTAAGCTCTGAAAATGAAGGTCCGTGCCTCTTTTGTCGGGAAACGCTACAGCCGCAGATTCTTTATAAGCGCCTTTTACAAGTCTGAGATTCGGCTTTAAGTCCCGCATCTTTCTGATATCTTCTGCCGCCCGGTACAAATACGCCTGAATGACCGTGCCGAGCTTCTCAAATTCCTGTTTGCATTGCCTGTAAATAGAAAGTGTCTGTTCATAATGAGAATAGTCTTCCATATCAATGGTCACAGCAACATCATATTGCTTCGCAACGGAAAGAATGGCGCGCAAATGAGTAAGAGCAAGTTCTTCTGAAAGATCGAGCCCGATTGAGGTCAGCTTAAGTGAAAGCTCTGAATTCAATTGATGTTCGGCAATGGCTTGAATGGCTTTCTTGCATTCCTCTGCGACTTGGTTTGCTTCTTTTTCCGAAGCTGCATACTCGCCTAAATAATCAATTGTTGCACACAAACCGGATCTGTTTAGCCTTTTGACGGTCTTAACCGCCGATTCAATCGTATCCCCTGCGACAAACCTTCGTGCTCCAAGCCGCGTTCCGTATGCTTTTGCGAACTTGGTAAGTGTTTTATTTTGAGATAAGAATAAAAACACATGTCTCAACATCCGACTCCCTCCCGCCGTCATCTTCAAAACACCTGTATATAACTCCCAGTCTGAAGGAAACTATAAAATGAACAGAAACCAAAGGAGGATCACAATGGATAATCAGCAGCAATCTCAAATGCCGCCTTCCGTTATTTCGACAAAGGATCATTTGTATCTCAATGACATGCTGAACTGGAATTTGCTCGCGATGAAAAAAGCGCATTTCATGGCGCAGCAGTGCCAGGATCAAACGTTAAAGCAAGAACTCGACCGCGTCGGACACATGCATCATGATCACTATCAAAGAATATTAAAGCACCTGCAGCCAGGCCAGCAGCAGTCCGGCTACATCCAATAAGGAGGCGCCAGAATGAATCAGCAAAATCAAAAAATCAGCAACCCGCAGACACCTGTACCGACAACATCGGAAATGAATGACAGAGATTTCGTCAACGAATTGCTGACAACCGAAAAATACATGACAACAGCTTATTGCACTGCCTTGCACGAATTCAGCCACGAGTCTCTTTATCAGGATATTCAATCCATTTTTGATGAGTCACAAAAAGCGCAAAGAAAACTATATGATCTCATGTTCCAATATGGATGGTATTCTGTTGAAGCGGAGGATTCACAAAAGCTGCAGCAGTCCTATCAAAAATTCCAGCAGACCATTCAGCAGCAGTCTCCTTATCAGCAATAACAACATTAGTAAAAAGGATACGATGTTCTTTCGGGCATCTATCCTTTTTTTGTGTAAAATCAGTTGACTTTTCATTTACGCTTATTTATATTTAATAAGCATTAACTATTTTGTCATTTAAATATATATACAGTGTATGTAACAGAGGGGAAATGAATATGAAGAGTGCGGATCAGTTAATGTCCGATATTCAATTATCGCTTCAGGCGCTCTTTCAAAAGATACAGCCTGAAATGCTGGAAAGCATGGAGAAACAAGGTGTCACCCCAGCGCAGCTGTTTGTGCTGGCCAGCCTAAAGAAACACGGCAGCCTCAAAGTTTCTGAAATTGCCGAGCGTATGGAGGTGAAGCCAAGCGCGGTGACGCTGATGGCAGATCGCCTTGAACAAAAAAATCTTATCGCCAGAACACACAACACAAAAGACAGGCGAGTGATTGATCTCAGTCTTACTGACGAAGGAGACAGAAAGTTCGAGGAGGTTTTGGCAGGCAGAAAGGCCATTATGGCGCGCTATCTTTCCTTTTTGACGGAGGAGGAGATGCTGCAGGCGGCGCATATTACAGCAAAGCTCGCACAAGCAGCAGAAACGGATGAAAAGCAAAACATGAAAAGAGGAAACGGATGAAAATGAGTAAAGAAGGCAAACAATCAAAACGAACGTTATTAATAACAGGCTTAATTATTGCCATGTTTTTTTCAGCCCTTGACGGTACCATTGTCGGAACGGCCATGCCGAAAATTGTCGGTGATCTGGGCGGTTTGAGCATGATGACCTGGCTGACAACTGCATATTTGTTAACATCAACAACCATTGTTCCAATTGCCGGTAAACTGGCTGATTTATTGGGACGCCGCATTGTCTATGTATCAGGTTTGATTATTTTTATGGCCGCTTCTGCTTTGTGCGGAATGGCCAACAACATGACGGAATTGATTATCTTCCGTGGACTGCAGGGCATCGGCGGAGGCATCATGATGCCGATGGCGATGATTGTCATCGGTGACTTGTTCACAGGAAAACAGCGTGCTAAATTCCAAGGTGTCTTTGGCGCAATTTACGGGCTGGCTTCAGTGATTGGGCCGCAAATCGGCGGCTGGATTGTAGACTCGTTAAACTGGAAATGGGTTTTCTATATTAACCTGCCAGTCGGAATTATTGCGGTTATTTTTATTGCCAGAGGATTACAGGGACGCCAGCAGACTGGTCCGATCAACTTCGATATCGCTGGTATTTTCACAATGATTGTCGGTGTGGTCAGCCTCCTGCTCGCCTTAAGCTTTGGCGGAAAAGATTATGCATGGGATTCATGGCAGATTCTTGGGTTGTTCGCTCTCGCACTGATCGGCATTGTCAGCTTTATCATCGTAGAATCAAAAGCAAAAGAGCCAATCCTGCCAATGTATTTATTTAAAAACAGAACATTTACATTTCTAAACTTGATCGGCTTCTTTATGAGTATCGGTATGTTTGGCGCCATTACGTTTGTTCCTTTCTTTATGCAGGGAATTGTCGGTGTAAGTGCGTCTGAATCGGGTACAATTATGACACCGATGATGATTTCTATGATTATTACAAGTATCATCGGCGGACAGCTTGTTTATAAAATCGGGATTAAACCGCAAATCATTGCAGGCATGCTGGTTATGGCCGGCGGATTCCTGCTGTTAACGACCTTGGATCTCGACACGAGTAAGCTTGTCGCTACATCTTTTATGGCGATTATTGGTCTGGGAATGGGTCTTGTTATGCCGATTCTGACATTGGCTTTACAGGAAAGCTTTTCGAAGGAGGAGCTGGGAGTTGTCACTTCATCCAGCCAATTCTTCCGTTCTATCGGCGGAACATTCGGCATTACCATGCTGGGAGCCGTAATGAATGCGAGATCAGGAAATCTATTAACAGATAAATTGGTTCCATATTTAGACTCTCTTCCGGCACAGGCAAGCTCGTTTGCCGCCCAGCTAAAGGGTATGATTGATACAAATCCGCAAGGGCTGCTGCAATCACTGTTCAGTCCGGACGCGGTCAAACAAATCCCTGCGGCTTTCTCATCCCATATTGTGCCGATTTTAAAAACATCGTTGATGGATTCGCTCCACAGCGTGTTTTATACGGGCCTGATCTTTATCGCAGTCGGAGCCGTATTCACCTTGTTCTTAAAACCTATCAAGCTATCAAATAAGAAAACGGAAGACCAACAAGAAAAAGAGAAGGCGGCAAAAGCCGTTGAATCACCTTCCCATTAATAGAGCACCCCGCGGGTATCAATCCGCGGGGTTTTTTATTCAATCATCTGGGCTCTTCCATTTCCGAAAGACCAATCCTCAGCCTGATTTCCGGCCAGCATGATAAACACATCTTCTTTTCTTACACCAAGCTCGGAATGAATCCGGCTCGCGATTGAGCGGTAAAGTGCTTTTTTCTGTTCAGTTGTTCTTGACTGTTTCAGTGTAAAATGAATGTATATCAGTTCATCAGTACGCTCGACTTGGAGATAAAATGGATCATAAAAAAATTCGCTTTTTTCATATTGTCTGATGACTTGGAAATAGTCATCTTCCGGCACATTGATTTCTTCAATCATCGATTGGTGGATAGTCCTGCTCAGTTTTTGAAGCCACGCTTCGCTTCTTCCCGACCGTAAATGAATCTGTACAAATGGCATCTCCCCGCATCCCTTTCTTTACAGCGTCTGTCCGCTGTCAATTGTGATAATTTGGCCTGTGAGTGATTCCTGTTCAATTAGTGAACAAATCAATTTGGCAACATCATCTGGTTCAGCAATACACTGCAGCGGCAAAGAGCCGATCATGCTTTTCATTTTTTCTTCCCGTCCGGCCCACCATCTCGTTGCCACAGCTCCTGGTGCTACACCGCTCACTCTGATTTCAGGCGCTAAGGCGTGGGCCAATGATTTCGTTAAACCGTGCACCGCTGATTTTGATACTGCGTAAGGCATAGATGAGCCGACACCAGTTATCCCTGCGATGCTGCCGACGTTTACGATCGCCCCGGCCTTGCTTTTCTTCATGAACGGAACCACTGCTCTCGCGCAAAAAAACATCCCTTTCACATTGACGGCATACAGCTCATCCCATATGTCTTCTGTCGCAGCCTCAAGATTATCCATTAGAATATGCCGTGTAATGCTGGCATTGTTGACTAAAACATCAATCGGGCCGTATGTTTTCACGATTGTTTGAACCATATCCTGCACGTCGCTGTTTTTGGATACATCTGCTTGGATGGCGAAGGCTTGCCCGCCAGCTTTTCGAATCTTTTCCACTGTTTCCTCCGCTTCTGATTGCGAGCGTGAATAATTCACCGCCACAATCGCCCCGCGCTTTGCCAATTCCATACTGGCTGCTTTTCCGATTCCTGTGCCGCCCCCCGTTACGAGAGCTATTTTGTTCAAGACATTCATTGCCGCCACTCCTTGCTGTTGACTAAAGTATATTTCTGATTCCATTGTAATCCAGCTTTGATGTTACGTATAATGATTGTTAAAGATACTAGATATCACTTAGATTGATAGCAAACGAACGGAGGAGTTCAAAATGGAAAGCGGAGATTTACGTGTGTTTCAAATGGTAGCTCGTGAAGGAACCATTACGAAAGCAGCCCTGCAGCTTGGCTATGTACAATCGAATGTCACGGCCAGAATTCAGCAATTGGAAGCTGAGCTGGGTACCACACTGTTTTTGCGCCATAATCGGGGCATGACACTTTCTGCAAGCGGAAAATTGCTGCTGGACTACGCAAATAAAATTATCGGCCTGCTTGATGAAGCGTCTAAAGCGCTCTCATCCTCCGCAGAACCAAGCGGGCCGCTTATGATCGGCTCCACTCAGACAACCGCCGCGGTAAGGCTTCCAAAGCTCCTGGCATCTTATTATGAAGAACATCCAAACGTCCAGCTATCTTTAACAACAGGACATACGCAATTTCTCCTTGATAAAGTTCTTCGTTATGAATTGGATGGCGCGTTTATCGGATGCGAATGCCATCATCCTGAGCTCGAATCCTATCCTGCGTTTGAGGAAGAACCAGTAGTTGTTTCGGCTGCCTCCGTGCCCGATGTTGAGGAAGCCATCACAAAGCCGATTCTCGTTTACAGCACAGGCTGTTCGTATCGAGAAACACTTGAAAAATGGCTGCGCTCCGTCGGTGTCACACAGCCGGTCATTATGGAATTTGGGACGCTTGAAGCAATTATCGGCGGGGTTACAGCAGGTCTTGGCATCTCGTTGCTGCCAAGAACGGTTGTGCAGAAACATGAAGCAGAAGGATCAATTCGATTGTACCCGCTGCCTGAAGCGCTCAGCCAGATGAAAACAGAGTTTATTGTTCGAAAAGATTCGTTTATCAGCAGCGCGCTGAGAACCTTTATGGATTCCTTTACGCCAGATAAAACGGCTGAATCACAAAAAAGCAGTCTGCTATAATGTACAGACTGCTTTTTGGCTATTGTTTGTTTCGATGCGCTTCATTTAATTCCTTAATATGCTGAATGATCTCTTTAATGCCCTGCTTTGCGTCGGGGTATGTCGCATTCCAATGCTTAGCGAGCGGTGGCATGCTCTTGGCTATATGCGTGTACAAAATCCATTGCTTCACTTCTTCTTTTAGCTCATCGTTTGTCTCACCAAGCAGAAGCTCAGTATACTTCTCCAGCAATCCATCCAGCTGCTCCTGAAGTTTTTGTTCCATTTGCCATCTTCCTTTCGAAAAAACAGCAAGGAGCTTTCTCAATTGAAAGCTCCTTCGCTGCGTTATTTATCCATGTGATGTGAAAGCCGCTTCCTGGACAATGCATCTGCCCCTGCCATGAGGAATGCAAAGAGGCGTTCCGAAGAGCGGGTCCTGTGTAACCTGACAGTTCATAGAAAACACATTTTGCACAAGATCACAAGTGATGACCTCTTCCGGACGGCCTTCTGCATAAATCCGTTTATCTTTTATGGCCACAAGATGATGCGCATAGCGGCACGCCAAGTTTAAGTCATGGAGAACCATAACAATCGTCCGGTCTTCCTTTTCATTCAGCTCAAACAGCAAATCAAGAATTTCAATTTGATGCGTCATGTCTAAATACGTCGTCGGCTCGTCAAGAAGGATGATATCCGTTTCCTGGGCAAGCGTCATCGCAATCCAAGCCCGCTGGCGCTGTCCGCCTGACAAAGAATCAACGGCACGGTCAGCCATGTCCTCAAGCTTTGTTGCTTTAAGCGCTCTCTCAACTGCTTCCTCATCCTCTTTTGACCACTGCTTCAGCCAGTTTTGGTAAGGATATCTTCCTTGCTTCACCAGCTGATGCACCGTCAGCCCCTCTGGAGCCGAAGGACCTTGGGGCAGGATTGCGAGCTCTTTTGCGACTTCCTTCGTCGGAAGCTTGGCAATGGCTCTTCCTTCCAGCAGCACTGAACCGCCTCTCGGCTTCATCAGGCGCGCTAATGAACGTAAAAGTGTCGATTTTCCGCAGCCATTGCTGCCAATAAATACGGTAATTTCACCTTTGGGAATTGTTAAATTCAACTCATCAATAATAACGGCATCCCCGTATCCTAAGCTCAGCGTTTCTGTAGAAATTGCACTCATACCCATAACCGCTCCTTTTTGCTGGCTTTTAGCAGCACTATGTATTGCACGTTTTCTATATACATGCTTTTAAGTCAATTGTCATCAATGCAAGTGATTCCGATATTCAGCCATTTGATATGGTCATATATCCCTCATTGTAGCAGAAAACACTGACTTTGAAAATCATTTTCAATTAGTTTTATGGACATAATTGACGTTTATGGGTTTTTTATCACAAGATTACTTCTTGATTTCTCTGATGGAGCCGTCCTTCAGTTTCAATTTTAAATCGATATGATCATAATGACTGTCCAGATTAAATGCTGCCAGCACACTGTGTATCACTTCTGTTTCAGCCATTTGGTCTGTCACGGAAAGCTCGCTCAAAATCATTTTCATCTCATCCAGTGCTTCTTCTCCCTCCTGATCGACACCGGAGAGCTTATCCTGTATTTCCGCTTTTTCCTGAGTCCCGTTCTTTGTATAGATTCCTTCATAACGGTTATGCTCACCATCCCCGTAGCTCACACGAAGCGAAAAATTACTGTAGGGAACGGACTTCAGCTGGGTGACGGCTGTATTTTCTCCTTCTGCCTGCTGCTGGTCTTCATTGAAACGGCAGCCCGCAATCAGAACCACTGCGAGACATACAGCCCCGGCTGCTCTGATCAAATGCATATGTTTCCCCCCTGTAGGATTCCATTTATTTTAGGTATATCCAGAGAATGAAATCCTCATTCAGAGAAGAATTGAAAAAGCCGGGGCATTTAACGCCACGGCTTTTTCTTTAAGATTCGGTCATTTGTAAAAAGGTTTCGGCGTCACGCACAGCCAGCTTGATGGCATTCTCCCAGAAATCGCGCTTTGTGATGTCAGCGCCCAAATGCTTCATCGCCAAATCCTCCACTGTCATAGAAGCCGTATCGCGCAATAGCGCCATATACTTCTCTTCGAATGCATTTTTTTCTTCAAGCGCCAGCGCGTAAATGCCAAGAGAAAACAGGTAGCCGAATGTATAAGGGAAATTGTAAAACGGCACCCTCGTGATGTGAAAATGAAGCTTTGATGCCCAAAAAAGCGGATGATATTCTTCTAACGCATTGCAGTATGCCTCTCTTTGCGCCTCTTCCATCAGCTCATTCAAGCGGCTGGCCGGTACCACTCCCCGCTTTCGTTCCTCGTAGAATCTCGTTTCAAATAGAAATCTTGCGTGAATGTTCATGAAGAACGCAACACTTCTTTGCACTTTATCCTCCAGAAGAACAAGCTTTTCTTCCCTCGTCTCGGCCTGCTGGACAGTCGCGTCCGCGACTATCATCTCTGCAAACGTTGAAGCTGTTTCTGCAACATTCATGGCATAGGAGCGGTTTAACGGCCTGACGTCGAGCATTGCTTCCTGATGGAACGCGTGCCCGAGTTCATGCGCAAGAGTAGAGACATTTGAGGCGCTGCCCGAAAATGTCATGAAAATCCGGGATTCCCCGCTGTCAGGAAAACTGGTGCAAAAGCCGCCGACTCTTTTTCCACTCCTGTCTTCCGCCTCAATCCAGCCGTCCCGAAACGCTTTTTCAGTGAATGAGGACAGCTTTTTGCCAAACGTTGAAAACTGGCTGGTAATGATATTTGCGGCTTCATCATACGAATAGGCCTTTCCGTTAGAACCGATCGGCGCCTCAACATCGTACCAGCTAAGCTTTTCAAGGCCGAGCATGGATGCTTTCCGGTTCAAAAACTGAACGAACGGCTGCTTGTTTTCAGTGATGACCTGCCACATCGTATCAAGTGTTTCTTTTTTCATCCTGTTAATTTGCAGCGGTTCCTTCAGGACATTCTCCCAGCCGCGCGCTTTATAGGTTTCAAGCCGGAATCCCGCCAAATGATTCAGCGTGCTGCTGAAAATATCTTGCTTGCTCTCCCAAGCTTGGCGGAAACGTTCATATACTGTTTTTCTGACAGTACGGTCTTGATGGTCCATCATATTCTCCGCCTGACCGACAGACAATTGCTTGTTTTCACCGTTTTCCTCATACGGGATCGTCATTTTCCCGACAACCATATTGTATAAGTCACTCCAAGCGTGATATCCGTCCACGGCAAGATTCCCGATCAGTTTTTCTTTACCGGGGCTAAGCTTTTCGGCAACCCTCTGTCTTCTTTCATTTAATATGTAAGAAACATCGCGCAATCCCGGTTTTGTTAACAATTCATTCCACACGTCTTGATCAATGTCCATTAGTTTATGATCTAATGTAACGAGCGACGATTGAAAATCTGCGGAAAGCCGGTTCATGAGTGCCTGATGCTCTATAGCCTTTTGATCATTGATATTCTGGGCCTGGAGGCAGGCAACAAAAGCGCCGGCCTGCTGAAGTTTGACGGATGTCTGTTCGAATAAATCAAGCAACGCGGTCAGCCCTTCAGCCTCTTCAGGCGATTCAGGCACCTGAAACGCATCAGTCCTGTCTTGAAATGCACGCAGACTTTGTGACAGCTTCTCAATATATCCTTTGAATTCTTCCGATTGGCTCCCGCCCTTAAAAAATGAATCAAGATCCCATCTTTGGCCTACCCCTTGCAGCGCCATATCACAAAACCCCTTTCCTTCTTTCGTTCTATTATAGAACAATTCTGAATTGTTGTATAAAAATTTCTTTTTTCAGACGTCATTTCCTGTTCAGGATTGTACAATAGCTATAGCAGTTTAATAGGAGGTATAGGATGAATAAAAAAATAGCCATCGTAACAGGAGCGTCCAGCGGCTTCGGTCTGCTGGCAGCTGTAAAGCTTGCCCGATCATTTTTCGTGATAGCCACATCAAGACAGCCTGAAAAAGCGGAACAGCTTCGGGAATTGGCTGCAGCACACAATGTGTCTGATTCCATTCTCATTACAGCTCTCGATGTCACCGATGAACAATCTATAGTCTCATTCGGAAAAGCCGTTAGTGCTTACGCCCCGATCGACTTACTCGTTAACAACGCCGGAACGGCTTATGGAGGTTTTGTCGAGGATGTGCCGATGGAACATTTCAGACAACAATTTGAAACGAATGTCTTCGGTGTGATCCATGTGACAAAAACCGTTCTGCCTTACATAAGAAAGCATGGTGGCGCAAAGATTATAAACGTGAGCAGCATCAGCGGACTGACCGGATTCCCAGCGCTGTCGCCATATGTTTCTTCCAAGCATGCATTGGAAGGTTTTTCTGAAAGCCTGCGTATCGAGCTGCTTCCGTTCGGTATCGAAACCGCTTTGATCGAGCCGGGCTCATATAAGACATCGATCTGGACAACGTCATTATCAAATTTTATGTCGGTGCCTGCTGACGATTCAGCCTATCATCAATACTATAAAAAGATCCTTTCCTACGTTGAAAAAAACGGAGAAGAAAGCGGAGATCCCCAAGAGGTTGCCGACCTCATTTATCAATTGGCAACAAAACAGCATATCAAGAAATTGCGATACCCGATCGGAAAGGGCATCAAGCTCACCCTGCTGTTCCGATCGTTTTTTCCTTGGTCTGCGTGGGAGTCTATCCTGAAGAAAAAGCTATACAGCTGATCTAAATTATAATTATTATAATTTAGTATTGATTTTTATTTAGTATATGATATAATTAAGTCAACAGATCACAAGGAGGACGTTATCTTATGAAAACTGAAAACGCAAAAACAAATCAAACATTAGTTGAGAATTCAATGAACACACAATTATCAAACTGGTTTCTTTTATACTCTAAGCTCCACCGTTTCCATTGGTATGTGAAAGGGCCTCATTTCTTTACATTGCACGAGAAATTTGAAGAACTTTATGACCATGCGGCTGAAACAGTGGATACCATCGCTGAGCGCCTGCTGGCGATTGGCGGACAGCCTGTTGCCACAGTGAAAGAATACACTGAGCATGCATCTATCACAGACGGCGGAAACGAAGCATCAGCATCAGAAATGGTACAAGCATTGGTAAACGACTACAAACAAATCAGCAGCGAATCTAAATTCGTGATCGGCCTGGCTGAAGAAAATCAAGACAATGCGACAGCGGACTTGTTTGTCGGATTAATTGAAGAAGTTGAAAAACAAGTGTGGATGCTTTCCTCTTATTTAGGGTAACAAAAAAGCTGAACCTTAATCGGGTTCAGCTTTTTGTTTTTTCTTAGCTTGAACTGCTTTCTGTCTGCTTGGTCAGTGTTGCGTTCAACGTTTTCGTTTTTCCCTTTCGCAGCACTTGGATTGTTGTTTTATCTCCGACTTTTAAGTCTTTGTAAAGGATCTGACGGATATCCGCACTGCTTTCCACGTCTTTACCGTTTAGTTTGACAATGACATCCTCAGATTTAATACCTGCTTTTTCTGCCGGCGAATTTGCTTGAACTTCTTTTACATAAACACCTTTGCCCAATTGATCTCCAAACAGGCCGAGCGTATTTTCCTGATAGGTTTCAGGAACTTGTGACATGTCAATCATCTGCACGCCTAAAAACGGACGGTCCACCTTCCCGTTTTGCAGCAGCTGGTCAACAATCGGCTCGACATCATTGCTTGGGATCGCAAATCCAAGTGATTCCACGCCGCTTTCGCTCACCTTCAAGCTGTTGATGCCGATGACCTGGCCGCTTGCATTGATTAATGGGCCTCCGCTGTTCCCCGGATTGATCGCTGCATCGGTTTGCAGCACGTTCATTTCCACCGTCCCCTGTGTTGTATCCACATCAATTGTCCGGTTCAGTCCGCTAATGATACCTTGTGTCACTGTACCGGAAAACTGCTGTCCGAGCGGGTTACCGATAGCGATTACCTTTTCGCCAGTGCGCAGCTGTGAAGAGTCACCAAAGCTCGCCACTTTTTTTACATTCTTGCCGCTGATTTCCAAAACTGCCAAATCAGTAATGGTATCGCTGCCGACAAGCTTGGCAGTTTCCGTTTCTCCGTTGTATAGCGTAACAGTCAGCTTGTTCGCGCCTTCAACGACATGGTTGTTTGTAATGATATACGCTTTATCGCTGTCTTTTTTGAAAATAACACCTGACCCGGTTCCGCTTTCACTTTCTGAGCTGGAGCCTCCTCCCGTGCCGAATGTGTTATTTTGAGAGGTTTGGATATTTGAGATTCCGACAATCGTAGGCTCTAAATCCTCTACCATATCAGCGATGTTTGATGCGTTCGTTATCGGCGCCGTTGTAAAATTATCAGACTGCACCTGTTTATTTGCGGAAGCGGATTCGGTCGCCTGATTTTGGTCTGACGGCAGATAAGGCGCGATGCCAAGCATGAGGCCCCCGCCGATAATACCGCCTAAAATCGGGCTCAGCCATGCGGCTCTCCGTTTCTTTTCTTTTTTCACAGCCGTTTCTTGCTTTTCCATTTCTAGTGCAGAAGCCGTTTCCTGCCGTCCCGCTTCATATGACACAGGCGCGTCAAGCAATTCTTGTTCAGAATGTCCAATCAGCTTCTGGTTTTCTGTATTCTGCTGTTCTGTATGTGAAGGTTCAGTTTGATGTTGATCGTTTTGGCCATCACGTCGATAATCCATGTTCTTACACTCCTTTAACGGTTATTCATTTATCGTTACATATTCATCGCATGTACAAGTTCAATTGTCCCAATAATGAGGAGAAAAGCAAAGCACCAAAATAGAATATGTTTGATCATCCTACATCTTCCTCGCTCTTTTTCTCTTCCTTTCTTCCCTTATACATATCATAAACAAACATTGTGGGATAAAAATGAAAAGAATATGTGAAATTATGAAAATTGCCTGCCGTATGTTAAAACTAGTTTATAATGACGTTGAAAGGATGTGAAGAGCCTTGTCATACACCATTTATCTAGTTGAAGATGAGGATAACCTGAATGAACTGCTGACGAAGTATTTAGAGAATGAGGGCTGGAACATTACATCTTTTACGAAAGGTGAAGACGCCAGAAAGAAAATGACACCGTCTCCCCACCTATGGATTCTCGATATCATGCTGCCGGATACCGACGGCTATACATTAATAAAAGAAATCAAGGCGAAAGATCCTGACGTGCCGGTCATTTTTATTTCCGCCCGTGATGCGGATATTGACAGAGTGCTTGGCTTAGAGCTTGGCAGCAATGACTACATTTCAAAGCCGTTTCTGCCGCGGGAGCTGATTATCCGTGTGCAAAAGCTGCTGCAGCTCGTATATAAGGAAGCTCCTCCTGTCCAAAAAAATGAAATTGCCGTCTCCTCGTATCGGGTCGCTGAAGACGCCCGCGAGGTCTATGACGAAAACGGGAATATCATCAATTTGACGTCAAAGGAATTTGATCTGCTGCTATTATTTATCCATCATAAAGGGCATCCATACTCTCGTGAGGATATCCTCCTAAAAGTGTGGGGACATGACTACTTCGGAACAGACCGGGTCGTTGATGATCTCGTCCGGAGACTGCGCAGAAAGATGCCTGAATTGAAGGTGGAGACGATTTACGGTTTCGGCTACAGGATGATGTCATCATGAAAAACAAGCCGCTCGCGTTTCAGATATGGGTTGTCATATCCGGCATCCTGTTAGCGATATCGATTTTACTGCTTGTGTTATTTTCAAACACGCTGCGAGATTTTTTCACTAATGAAACGTATACGACGATTGAAAATGAGCAGCATGTTCTGACAGAGTACCGCCTGCCAGGTTCGATTGAAAGGCGCTATTACAGCGAGGAAGCGACGGCGCCGACAACTGTCCGCTCCGTCCAGCACGTGCTCCTTCCTGAAAATGAAGAGGCTTCTTCAGACAAGGATTTAAGCATTCTGTCATCTTCATTTATCCACAAGGTGTACAAGCTGGCTGATAAGCAGGAAGCTAAAAAGAAACGTTACAGCGCCGACGTCAATGGAGAGAAAGTGTTTTTTGTCATTAAAAAGGGACTTTCCGTCAATGGACAATCAGCGATGATGCTCTCTTACGCGCTTGATTCTTATCGGGACGATTTGGCCTATACCTTGTTCAAACAGCTTCTGTTTATTATAGCTGTCGTCATTTTATTAAGCTGGATTCCGGCTATTTGGCTTGCAAAGTATTTATCAAGGCCTCTTGTATCATTTGAAAAACACGTCAAACGGATTTCTGAACAGGATTGGGATGACCCAGTAAAAGTGGACCGGAAAGATGAAATCGGCAAATTGGGCCATACCATCGAAGAGATGCGCCAAAAGCTTGTGCAAAAGGATGAAACAGAAAGAACTCTATTGCAAAATATCTCTCATGATTTAAAAACGCCGGTCATGGTCATCAGAGGCTATACACAATCAATTAAAGACGGGATTTTTCCCAAAGGAGACCTTGAAAACACTGTAGATGTTATTGAATGCGAAGCTCTTAAGCTGGAGAAAAAAATAAAGGATTTATTATATTTAACGAAGCTGGATTATTTAGCGAAGCAAAAAGTGCAGCACGACATGTTCAGTATTGTGGAAGTGACAGAAGAAGTCATCGAACGATTGAAGTGGGCGCGGAAAGAACTATCGTGGGAAATTGATGTAGAAGAGGATATTTTGATGCCGGGCGATCCGGAGCAATGGAACAAACTCCTCGAAAACATTTTGGAAAATCAAATCCGCTATGCTGAGACAAAAATAGAAATCAGCATGAAACAAGATGATCGAAATATCGTGATCACCATTAAAAATGACGGTCCGCATATTGAAGATGAGATGCTCTCCAGCCTCTATGAGCCTTTTAATAAAGGGAAGAAAGGCGAATTCGGCATTGGTCTAAGCATCGTAAAACGAATTTTAACTCTTCATAAGGCATCTATCTCAATTGAAAATGACAAAACGGGTGTAACATACCGCATAGCAGTACCAAAATAGACTGTAGATGTTTTGCAGTCTATTTTTTTATGTGAAAGAATAGCCGTTAAAATCTCTGTAATTTGTTTTGAGCGGCTGTTTGCATTGATGAACCCATTTTTTCTCTGACAAGGTCTGCTTCGGATATTTGACTTTCTCCACTTTGATTCCTCTGTTTCGCAAGCGGCTGATCATTTCGTCCAATTCTCTCATTCTAGATTCACCCTTTCGCTTGAGCTTTGACCATTCGGTCATCTCAATTTATAATATAAATAATACATGATAAAAAAACAAGTTACAATAAGGTTAATTTTATAACAGACGGTGTGACTATATGGTCATATCCTAGCAGGCCTCCGGGCTCCGAAAGGGTGGAACCATTGAAGGAAAAAGAAAAACTGATTATTGAAACAGCCTTAAAACTATTTGCCCAAAAAGGATACAACTCAACATCAGTCCAGGAAATCGCAAAAGAATGCAAAATATCTAAAGGCGCTTTTTATATTTATTTTCCTTCGAAAGAAGCGCTTCTTCTCTCTATGCTGAACTACTATTATGATAAAACGTTTACCCGAATTTTAAATATTAAAACGAAGGGCGACAGCCCCAGAACGGCTTACCGTAAACAGCTGACCGTCCTCTATGAAAACATTCTTGAACACAAAGATTTTATCAGCATGCAGTTGAAGGAGGGTTCTCTGCCTTACACAGAAGAAGTGGAGCAATGCGCAAAAAAAATCCGCCAGTCCTCACTTCAATTTCATATCGACAGCCTGCTGAACATCTATGGAAAAAAAGCGGAACCCTACACTGCTGAGCTTTGTTTTTTAATAGAGGGCATCAGCCAGATTTACCTGGAATGCATGATTTTGCTCGGGTACACTGTGAAGCCGTCTCAATTAGCTGATATCATTATGAATCGAATTGATGATATGGTAAAAGGCATGTCTGAACGAAACGATAAGCCTTTCATCACATTGGAAGAGGCGAGCTCTTTATTCGGGCCTCTTACGCACGGACGGCCTGACCCGCTGACTGAATCAATTGTGAAAAGCCTACGTGACAAAATTAACAGCTTAAACACAAACTCCTCTCTTGAATTATCGGAGAGCTTGGACATACTTGAAGCAGAAATGAAGAAAAAAACACCGAAGCTGGCGATCATAAAAGGAATGATTCATAATCTGACGGAGTCTGAAGCTCTCGCCAAAGATGCGGAACAGCTTAAATATTTATTAAAACAGCAACATATTTAGAAGAACGGCTGCTTAAAAAGCAGCCGTTCTTTCTTTCTATTACGCCTTTGGTTTTACCATGTCTTCCGGCTTAACCATTTCGTTAAATTGCTCCTCTGTCAGCAATTCAAGCTTCAAAGCTGCTTCTTTGAGCGTCAATCCCTCTTTATGGGCAAGCTTGGCGATTTTCGCCGCGTTTTCATAACCGATATGCGGGTTCAGCGCCGTAACAAGCATTAATGAATTTGACAGGTTTTCCTGAATGGTTTCTTTATTAGGCTCAATACCGACAGCACATTTATCATGGAATGAATTCATGCCGTCACTGAGCAGCTGCACAGATTGCAGGAAGTTGTAAATAATAACAGGCTTAAACACGTTCAGTTCAAAGTTCCCCTGACTCGCCGCAAAGCCGATTGTCGCATCGTTCCCCATGATTTGCGCTGCGATCATTGTTAACGCTTCGCTTTGTGTCGGGTTGACTTTACCAGGCATAATGGAGCTTCCCGGCTCATTTTCAGGAATGACGATCTCCCCGATGCCGCAGCGGGGTCCGCTTGCGAGCCATCTGACATCGTTCGCGATTTTCATTAAGTCAGCAGCAAGCGCTTTTAATGCGCCATGCGCATAAGTAATTTCGTCATGGCTTGTCAGCGCGTGGAATTTATTCGGCGAGCTGCTGAACGTTTGGCCGGTCAGCTTAGTGATCTCTTCTGAGACAAGCTCTCCAAACTCTGGGTGGGCGTTGATACCCGTTCCGACAGCCGTTCCACCAATTGCAAGCGCACGCATTTTATCTGTCGCTTCCAAAATCATTTCCTTCGAACGGTCCAGCATGTGAACCCATCCGCTGATTTCCTGTCCGAGGGTCAGTGGCGTAGCATCCTGAAGATGCGTGCGTCCGATTTTGACAATATCATTGTATGCTTTTGCTTTTTCATCCAGTGTATTGCGAAGCTGATCAAGCGCCGGCACAAGCTGCTCGTAAACAGCCAAAACAGCGGCAACATGCATCGCAGTCGGGAATGTGTCGTTTGAGCTTTGGCTTCGGTTCACGTCATCATTTGGATGAATCGTTTGATCAGAGTTCTTCTCTTTTAATAAAGCAGTCGCACGGTTGGCTACCACTTCGTTCATGTTCATATTGCTTTGTGTGCCGCTTCCGGTCTGCCATACGACAAGCGGGAAGTTGTCATCGTACTTGCCTTTGAGCACATCATCACAAACTGCTGCAATCGCTTCTGCTTTTTCAGCATCAAGATTGCCAAGGCGTTTATTAGCTAGAGCAGTGCTTCGTTTTAAAATTGCAAACGCCTTCACAACACGCATCGGCATTTTTTCAGAACCGATCTTAAAGTTCTCCTTGCTTCGCTGTGTTTGGGCGCCCCAAAATTTATCAGCAGGAACTTTTACTTCTCCCATGGTGTCTCGTTCAATTCTGTATTCCATTTATGTATCCCTCCATAACGGTTGCTTCAATAGATCATAATTCGCCAATGACACAAAAAATCCTTTTTATTTTTCGATCTTGGCAGATTTTAATTTTAATTCAAGATATACGCGGGAATCCTTTGAATATTTGTATTTTGGATTCGTCCTGCCGTACTCCTTTGATGTATAAGAGACATCATAATGCTGTTCAAATGATCTAATGAGCTGTTCAATTTCTTCTTGTTTTCCAGCTAGCCTTACCTGTGCCACTTCGTCTCCTCCGCTTTCATAAAAAAACTTACTCCATGAAATACTCTAACACAGTATATCATTTTTTTAACAGGAAAAGATAACCTCTACTAAGGTTTTGGATAAGAGGTGACCTCATTGGAACAAACAGAGTTTAAGGAATATATACACGATAATTTAGCATTGGTGCTGCCAAAATTAAAAGAAAACGATGATCTGGTGAAAAACAAAAAAATGCTTGCGAACGGACTGGTTTTTTACTATCTCTATTTCAGTGAACTGACTGATGAGAATAAGGTGTCAGAAGCCATTAAAACTTTAATTAAAGATGAGGAGACCTTAACGCTTGACCAGGTCAAAAAACGCCTTGACCAGCTTGACGCAAGACCTATTGAAACCGCAAAAAAAACGATTGAATCGATTCTCAACGGCAATTGTGCTGTGTTTATCAACGGATTGGATAAAGCCTATATTCTGACCACAGGAAAGAAAAAAACAAGAAGCCTGACAGAGCCGACAACTGAAAAAGTGGTACGCGGCCCAAAAGTTGCGTTTGTAGAGGATATTGATACAAATCTCGCTCTGATCAGACAAAGAACCTCTCATCCGAAATTGATCACCAAAAAAATCATGATCGGCGAAAACAAGCTGAAGCCCGCAGCCATTATGTACATTGAGGGCAAAGCAAAAAAGTCCGTCATAAAAGAAGTGAAGGCGCGGCTTAAAAATATCCAGCTGGAAGATATCCAGGACAGCGGAACGCTCGAGGAGCTCATTGAAGATAATAAATATTCACCATTTCCGCAGATTCAAAATACGGAAAGACCTGACAAAGTATCTTCAGCCCTGTTTAACGGCCGTGTGGCAATTTTGGTCGACAGTTCACCATTTGTGCTGCTGGTGCCGGTTTCTCTCGGCATCCTGATGCAATCCCCGGATGACTACTATGAACGCTGGATTTCAGCATCTCTTATCCGGTCGCTGCGCTTTGCGTCTATCTTCATCACCTTGTTTTTGTCATCGATTTATATTGCACTCGTTTCCTTCCATCAGGGGCTGCTGCCGACCGCACTCGCCGTCACGATTTCGGCGAACAGGGAAAACGTGCCGTTCCCTCCGATATTTGAAGCCCTGCTGATGGAAGTCACCATCGAGCTGCTAAGGGAAGCCGGACTGCGACTCCCCAATCCGCTCGGACAGACGATCGGCCTCGTTGGGGGCGTAGTCATCGGACAGGCTGCTGTAGAAGCGAATCTCGTCAGTTCGATTATGGTCATTGTCGTCAGTGTCATTGCCCTGGCATCCTTTACCGTTCCTCAATACGGAATGGGTCTGTCTTTCCGGGTGCTGCGTTTTATTTCGATGTTTTCCGCCGCTATTTTAGGGCTGTACGGCATTATTTTATTTATGCTTGTCGTTTATACGCACTTAACGAGACAAACGAGCTTTGGGTCTCCGTATTTTTCGCCAAACGGATTCTTTAGCCTGAAAAATACGGATGACTCCATTATCCGTCTCCCAATTAAAAACAAACCAAAAGAGGCGAATAATCCAAATGAGCCAAAAACAGACTCCACTGAAACTTAATACCTTTCAAGGTATTTCTATTGTTGCAAATACAATGCTTGGGGCCGGACTTTTAACATTGCCGCGAGCGCTGACCACTAAGGCTAATACGCCTGACGGCTGGATCACGCTGATATTAGAAGGTTTCATTTTTATTTTCTTCATTTATTTAAACACGCTCATTCAGAAAAAACATCAATACCCTTCACTCTTTGAATATTTGAAGGAAGGGCTTGGGAAATGGATCGGCAGCATCATCGGCCTTTTGATCTGCGGCTATTTCCTCGGCGTAGCCAGCTTCGAGACCCGGGCAATGGCTGAAATGGTGAAGTTTTTCCTGTTGGAGAGAACCCCAATTCAAGTCATTATTTTGACGTTTATTTGCTGCGGTATTTATTTAATCGTTGGGGGCTTAAGTGATGTGTCGCGGCTGTTTCCCTTTTATTTAACGGTAACCATTATTATTTTGCTGATTGTGTTCGGGATCAGTTTTAAAATTTTTGATATCAATAATTTGCGTCCTGTTTTAGGCGAAGGCCTTGGACCCATTGCAAACTCCCTTACCGTCGTTTCCATCTCTTTTTTAGGAATGGAAGTGATGCTGTTTCTTCCTGAACATATGAAGAAAAAGAAATACACGTTCAGATATGCGTCTTTAGGATTTCTGATTCCGATTATCTTATATATCCTTACGTATATTATTGTTGTCGGAGCTTTGACCGCTCCCGAGGTAAAAACGCTGATTTGGCCGACTATTTCTCTCTTTCAGTCCTTCGAGCTTAAAGGCATATTTATTGAACGGTTTGAATCGTTTTTACTGGTGGTCTGGATCATCCAGTTTTTCACCACATTTGTCATTTACGGATACTTTGCCGCTAACGGGCTAAAGAAGACATTTGGATTATCGACTAAAACAAGCATGGTGATTATCGGCATAACGGTCTTTTATTTTTCTCTCTGGCCGGATGACGCCAATCAAGTCATGATGTATAGCGATTATCTTGGCTATATTTTTGTCTCCCTGTTTCTGCTTCCGTTCATTCTCTTTTTCATTGTAGCTCTCAAGAGGAGGATTACAGCAAAATGAAAATCCGGATTTTATGTATGTTTATATGCACCCTATTGCTGTCCGGATGCTGGGACAGTGAGAATATCGAGGAATTAAGCTTAGTGATCGGAGTAGGGCTAGACAAGCCTGACGATGAAAATTTAGAGCTGACACAGCAAATTCTCGTGCCGAAAAAAATCAGCGCCAAGGAGGGCTCTTCATCTGATCCGACACAGCTTTCTATCACAAAGGGTGAAACTGTCCATCAAATGATGAGAACCTCTGCATTAAAGCATAATCCTACGTTTTCACAGCATTTGCGTCTCATTCTGCTTTCCAAAAGCGTGATTGCGGATCAAATTGGAATGGACGCGATCATTAACCAGTTTGTCAGAGACAACGGAACAAGGAGGAGTTCCTACGTCTTTATCACCAACTGCCGAACTAAGGATATATTTAAAATGAATGATGAAGGCGAACCCGCATCCAACGTGATATATGATCTGACAGAGAATAATAAGGTGACGATCAGAATGATGGAGCCAGTTACATTGGGGGAGATCTCAGAACACTTAACCTCTGACGATTCATTCCTCATCCCTCATGTCGGTAAGGAAAACGGAAAGCTCGCGATAAACGGAGCCTCTATCATAAAAAATAAATTATGGCACGGCGATCTCACCCCGATTGAGGTTCAAAATATCAACTTATTTTCAGGCACTGTCGAGGGAGGCGTCATTGACTTGAAGCGCGATGGCCATCTCTTTTCTTATGAAGTATATTCAAGCAATCGGAAGATCAAGACGGCCTATAAGGACGGAAAGTTCAAATTCACCGTCACCCGCACTATTGAAGGTCGTCTATCTGAGGACTGGAATCCTAGTGAAGATTCGTTTAAGGATTCATATATTAAAAGCATTGAAAAGACAGTCGAAAAACAAGTACACAAAACAGTAACGACATTTATTACAGAGAAGCTGCAGAAAGAGATCAAAGCGGATGTGACCGGATTGGGAAACCAAGTCAGAATTCATTATCCTCAAAAGTGGAAAAAGATCTCAAGAAAATGGGATGATGATTATTTCAGCAATGCGGAAATAGACTACCGGGTCAATGTGATTGTCAGAGACTTCGGAACGAAAGGCGCAAACAAATAACAGCCGCCTAATTCACGAGATGATTTCGGTGTGCGTACACCGCCGCCTGCGTCCGGTCACTGACATCCAGCTTTGATAAAATATTCGTAATATGTGTTTTGACTGTTTTAATCGTAATAAACAGTTCCTCGCCTATTTCTTTGTTTGTCTTTCCTTCTGCGATCAGGCAGAGTATTTCGAGCTCCCGTTTCGTAAGCGATTCATGAGGGAGCGCGTTTTCACCTGAGTGGCGCAGCCTGGATAATACTTTTCCCGCCACTTTTGACTCCAGCTTCGGCTCTCCCTTGCTTGCGGCGCGGATGGCATCGGCGATTTCTGCCGCTTTTGAGGTTTTCAACAGATAGCTGAGCGCGCCAGCTTCAATAACCGGGTACACTTTGTCATCATCAATGAAGCTAGTGAGCACAATAATTTTCGGGTCGGAAAGCTCCCGGCAAATTTGCTTTGTAGCTTCAATGCCATCCATGCCCTCCATGACAAGGTCCATTAAAATGACATCAGGCGACAGTTCCGCAGCAAGCCGAACACCTTCGCTGCCGTCCGATGCTTCGCCGATGACTTCAATATCGGGCTGCGCCTCCAAAAAAGCCGCGAGCCCCATTCTGACCATTTCATGATCATCAATCAATAATACTCGAATCACGTTCGTTCTCTCCTTTTTCTTCCGGGAAAATCGGGACCTTCACTTCGATTTGGGTGCCTTTTCCTTCTACTGAAATCACTTCGGCGACCCCGCCGATTTCACTTGCACGTTCTTTCATAGAATTCAATCCGTATGAGGATGCTTTCACCTGGTCCATTTTGAAGCCTTTTCCATTATCAATCACCTTCAGACGGAGCTGGCTGTTCTTTATGCCCAGAATCACGGTTACTTTTGACGCTTTTGAATGTCTAAATACGTTTGAAAGGGCCTCCTGCACGATTCTGAACAAGTGGTCTTCAACACCCTTGGATATCGCTGTGTCCTGTATATCCCACTCAATATCAATCGGCTGCTTTTTTCGGAACTCGTCCAAAAGCTCCGTAAGGCCCTCCTTCAGCCCTTTTCCTTCAAGGGTAACAGGCCGTAAATGGAGCAGCAGCGCCCTCATCTCATTTTGGGCTTCGCCTGCCATATGCTCGACCATCCTGATCCGCTTGACTGTTTTGTCATCAGCATCCTTGACATGTTCCAGCACGGCTGATGTCATCATCGATATGGCAAAGAGCTGCTGGCTGACCGCATCATGAAGATCTCTAGCCAATCGCTGGCGTTCTTCTGAGATAACCGACTTCTTCATTTGCGCCTGCCATTCCGCACGTTCATTGGAAAGTTTCTGCAGGGATGCGACTTGAAGCTCCACGCGCTTCGCCATTTCGTTCAGCTGATCGGCGGCCAGGCCGATTTCATCATCACCGAGCGGAGGTATCCGATAAGCGAAATTGCCGTTTTCAAAGGTTAAAATGGATTCAATTAATGTATCAATCCTTGTCTTCAACCGGTTGCCGTACATATACCCTGAGGCGAAACCGACGGTCACGCTGATTAGAAGCAAAATCAGGATAAACGGAATTCCGAACCAGCTTGATGACAGCAAAACAAGCGGATCGAGCCGATAGTAAAACATCATAAAGGAAATCAGGCAGGCAAAAAGGAGCAGGCTGATTCCCGTTGTCATGCGGATGGCGCGCCATTGGAGGCTGGCAAGCATTTTTTTTCTCATACGTACTTCACATCCACATCACCGATAAATAAGGAAACGGACACTTTGACACGGCGCTTTGACTCGCTGAAATCGGTTGACGCGGCATATACCTTCGTGCTTAATCCGCTTTTCTTCGAGCCGATCAGATTGATGTCACCTATAAAAACAGCTGAGCTGACAGCCACTTCAAGGTCCGATGGTACATAAATATCAACGTTACCAATGACTCCGCTAATGACGATTGTACTTTCTCCCTCGGGAATCATCGCTTTAGATAAATCGATTTTGATATCACCGATAAAACCAGAGACATTTAAATCATTCAGGTCAAACGGCTGCTTCATCATTTGCAGCTCACCGATAAAAAAGCTGCGCATGTCGGGATGTTTTACATCTTTTGGCGGATCATGATGTTCTTTTTTATTGAGATTGACCTGTTTCTCATTCGGTTCAAATATCGGCTTCCCTTTGATAAGCCTGTAGCCGGCGTAAATCAGAAATGCAGCAAACGCATAGCCGAATAAATTAAAGGTGATGCTGAAGAGGTTTTTCAAAAATAGAAACGCGGCAAAGATATACATGACGGAGCCAAGCCAATCACGGGAATATTTTTTAAGGAAATAGCCGGCAATCAGAAAAAAGAGCGGCCAAAACAGCAGATCGCCTATTCCGATAATTTGCAAAAACATACTGATGCCGAATAAAGCAATGATCAATCCGAGAAGCTGTTTTTTTGTCATTCCTGGTGTCCGCCTCCTTTCTTCTGCCTGGTGCTACCGTATCGTTAGATCCCCGCTGTCCGTTTTGATGTCGATTGGATGCCGGCCGCTTCCTTGCGTGCCTGTGATGTGATGCTGTTCTTTATGTGCTTTGTCAGCAAATGAATACGGCAAACTGACGTCACCGCTTGCTGATAAAGCATTGACTGCAAAGCTGCCGTTTTGGGGAAGGCTTAAATTAGCATCACCGCTTGTCAGCGTGACAGATACGGGACCGGTTACCTTTTTCAATACAGCATTAAAATCTCCTGAAGTCATTTTCACATCAAGAGAGCCTGATACATGAACCAGATTTGCGTCCCCTGAAGCTAAATCAATGCCGGCTGTTTTGGAGACGGTATTTGAAATGGAAACATCCCCCGATGATGCCTTCACTTTCAGGTCTTGAAGGCGGACGTCCGTCACGCTCGTATTTCCGCTCGCAGATACTGCGTTCAGCCCGGAAAGCGCAAGATGGTCATTCCCGGCCACAGACACGTCACCGCTTGAGGTTCGTACTGCCAGATCACCTTTATAATCATACGGAAGCCTGACGATAAGAGTTGAACGGTTAAACCCATTCAAAAATTGAAATTCTTTTTCCTTTACGGTCAGCTCCAGTTTTCTTTTGTTTTCAGTAACAAATAACTTTCCTGAGTCTCCTGAAATGCCTGCCGATATGTCACTTCGTTCTTCCGCTATAATCCGGACATCCTTGCTATCCGACTCAATGACCATGCTGTCAATGTCCCGCGGCGATGCGCTGGCTGAATCGGCTTCTGTGCCATTTATGAAACCCAGGCCTGCAGCAAACACATCTTTTACGACAACAGCGAAAAAAACCAGAATACCGGCAGTGATCAACAGTTTGCCAAGCATTTTTTTCATTCGGTTTCATCCTTCTCATTCATTCTATTATAAAGGAAAAGCTTGCGAATTGATACGTGCGGAAGGGAAGGACTTGACCGCAAATCCTTCCCCGTTCCGCTTATTCATTTGCCGCTTGTGTCTGGTCTGATTTTTGCAGTGAAAGTGTCCGCATTTTTTCAATCTCTGCTTCCACATCGTCTGCAAATTCTTTACGTGTAAGTTCTGCGCCGGCTTCCGCTGACTTTGAATAATTCGCGCGGATTTCCATTTCTTCAATACGATTTTCAATACGCAAAAATTCACGATACGCGCTTTCACTGTCAATTTTGTCAAATGTCGTATTCATATGCTCTTTAGCTTTCGCCGCATTTGCCCGCGCAATCAGCGCCTGTTTTTTATCCTTTACGTCCTGAAGCTTTGTTTCAAGTGCAGCCAGCTGCTCTTTCAGATCGGCCAGCTGACTGTTTGCCTGTTCATAGGAAGCTTTATGCTCAGCCGCCTTTCCTTCTAAATACTTCATTTCAGTCAGCGCCTTTTTCGCCAGTTCTTCTTCACCTGCGTCAAATGCGAGCTGTGCCTGATTTTTCCGTTTGCCAGCCACTTCAGCGGCTTCTTCATATTTTTTCTTAAATTGATAGGCAATCGTGTGCTGTTTCACAATTGTTTGCTTTGCTTTTGCGATGTCGCTTTCCATATCGCGTACATATTGATTCAGCATCACCTTTGGATTCTCCATTTTATCAAGTCCTTCATGAACTGACGCAACAAACATGTCTCTGATTCTTTTTAATACCATACCTAATTCCTCCTAATATATTGATATTATTTTTTCTTCAAAAATTCTTCCCATTCGTCATCAAAGTGAGATTGGTAGGCAGCAGAAGCCGGTTCAGGATCAAAAGATGATACACCGTTATCAGCTGATCCGTTTTTCATCAGCTTCCAGCCGTAATACACCATAGCGGCCGCCAATGCGATTCCGACGACAAACGGAAGTGAGCAGATGAGCATAATGGCTCCGATACCGCCCACGATGATTCCCGTGATGGTTTTTCCCGCGGCAAACCTTTTGATTCCTGCGTATGTCATCAAGCTCCCGATGGCGAGCGGGATGATAAAGCCGAAGCTTCCTCCTCCAAAAAAGACAGAGATCCCAAATACAATTAATAAGAATCCGCCTATTGTTTTCTTGTTGATCTTCATGCAGATCCTCCTTTCGTTTTCCTTGTCTTCATCTTATACAAGTTGGAAGATATGCAAAACGAATCAGAGATTGATTTTTATATAAGACCGGAGTCGTATCTGGCACCGGACCCATCGGCACAAAAAACGCCATGCACGAGGCATGGCGTTTTAAAACCCTTTACAGATGAACACTTGCTTCCCTTTCTTTAATCAGGTCGGACCTTTCTGCTTTGGCCAGTTTTGTAAACAGCAAGATTCCGATACCCGCAATAATTTCGACAATCCCGCCGGCAGCAATCACTGTTCCTGAGCCGAAAGCATTAGCGGCATACCCGCAAATGACAGCTCCGGCAGGGATCGAAATATTTGAGATCATATGTATAACGGCGTAAACCTGCGGCTGATCCTCACTATCCACAGACGTCTGGATAATCGTGTACTCAGGAACATTAACAGCACTGACTGCGGCACCAAAGGTAAAAGCAGCGAAAAAGACGAGCGGCAAAAAGGTATTCATCCCGGTAATAAAGAAAGCAAATCCTTCAATAATGCCGGCAGTGACGAATAACAAGCCGTACCTGTTTACCTTGACTTTCGCCAGCACAAACCCTAATAAAAACGCGCCCGCGGCGGTGGTGGCCTTTAAAAGCGAGTATACGATCGGCTGGCCGTTTAAATCTTCCGCAACGTATACGGCAGAGAGCGCTTCCCATGGGGCAGCCGCGAAATTCATAAAGATACAGTAAATGGCGAGCGGATATAAAATCTGGTGTTTTCTGACGAGCCTAAAGCCGCGTTTCAGTCTTCCGATATATGTGCCTCTCTGTGTAACAACCGCAGACTCTGATTGAGATTCAACCGCAGTGTACTTAATAAAAAGAACGAGAAAACCTGACACCAAATAGAGCACAAGTGCGATAAGCATGGTATAAGAAGGACTGATAAATGTAAGAAAAGCGCCGCATAATGTGACAGCCCCAAGCCGGACAATTTGAGCGGAGGATTGAAGCACAGCGTTTGCTTTTTGAATGCCCTGTTCATTGACGATTTGAGGAATCAAAGCGATAGAGGCGGGATTGTAGGCAGCTCCAGTAGCTGAATGCACAATCATAAGCGTCATGACAAACCACAGCGGAGAGAAGCCCGCAAAATGACATAGAGGGATAATCAAAACAATCGCCGCCCTTGTCAGATCTGAAAAGTACATCCAAAATTTCAGCGTGGTCTGTTTCATAAAAGGCCCCGTCACAGGCGCCAGAACGGCTTCCGGCAAAAACGTGACAGCAATCAATAAAGCAGTGCCGATCGCACCTTTGCCGTCATAAATTAAAAACCATAATATTGAATTAAATGCGAACATATCGCCGGATATCTTGACTATTCTTGAGAAAAACAGATAATTGAAATTTCTCTTCCAGATGCTATCACTTTCAATTAAATTCACCATCCATCAGAGCCCCCCACTGCCTATTTTTTACATCTATTTATTACAATATCTCATTTTTCCATTTTTCAGTCAATAATTCATAAGGTTCATTTTTTGTCGTAAAATGGGAAATTGACAGAGTGAAAAACAAAAAAGCCGGCATGTATTTGAACACGCCGGCTTTCGTTTTCACTTTTTATGATTCACTGCTGTCTCGGTCCCGAAACACAATGGCACTTCTTTCATATTCTACATCGCCAATACCGCTTCTTGCATTCACAACCCGTGCGGCGGCAAAGAAATAATCGGACAGACGATTGAGATAACGCAGCACTGTTTCATGAATCTCCTCCGATTTCATCAGCGCCACCACTCTTCGTTCTGCCCGCCTTGTAATGGTGCGGGCGATATGGAGAAGCGAAGCACCCTTTGATCCGCCTGGAAGAATAAATTTCTTCAGTTCCGGCGCTTCTGCTGTATAGGCATCAATGCGCGTTTCTAAAAAGGAAACAGATTCTTCCGTTAGTTTGTAGTCTTTTCTTTCTGTGACGATTGCCAGATCGCCTCCGCAGTCAAACAGCTCATGCTGGATGGTCAGCAGCTCGGCTGTCAGATCTTCAAAGCCGGGCTGCCCGGAAAGCTCTGCCAAAGTAAGCCCGATAAAGCTGTTAAGCTCGTCAATCGTGCCGTAGCTTTCGACGCGTAGGCTGTCCTTGTCCGTTCTGCCCCCGACTAAGCCCGTTTGTCCCTTATCGCCTGTTTTTGTATATAGTTTCATACCCTGAATCTCCTTTACAGACTTATTCAAACAACTCAGCAGCCTCTTTTACACATTCAGCTGTCCCTTTCTTTATCAATTGATTCAGCCGCTGTTCTATGTTTTCGGATTGCTGAGTTTGAGTCGCGGCGATGAGAATATCACCTGTGCCTCCTCCGTCTCCCAGCACTTTCGTCCGTTCTGCTTCGGCAGCCATAAGAGCTTTGATGAAGAATTGATCTGCCGCATAGCCGTTTATCAAAATCCAAATCGAAAAGCCGGTCTGAACGCATATGAAAACGGATAACTCTCTGTCTTCATACGTTCGATACACGAAACGGTCAAGTCTTTCTGAAGAAGCCATCGCACACGTCTCCTGCAGTTGAAAACCGCTTTCTGAAAGACAGGCCGTAAGTCCTTCTATCGGATCTGGCTGATCTGGCAGCCGTTTATGGATCAGCGTCCTGCTCCACGAAAACCCTGCACCGATAGGCGTCGAGGACAATGTTCGAAGCGGGATTTCCGTTTGCAGAAGAATGTTATCACGCCCCGCTTGGAGCAATGCTTCAAATAGGATAGACTGCCGCTTCGCGCTATCTTTTTCAGGCTGAATCACAATCATCGGTTTAGGTGAGCTTTGATGAGCCAAGGCGGTGACATCTGTATCGTACACCGCCTTTATGCTTTGTTCTGTAACAGCATATTCCGGTTTTTGCTTAGGCCCGGCGGTACCGTTTTTCATAAACATGAGCTCATCACAGTACAGGCTTGCGGTGTTCAGATCATGAAAAACACTGACAGTTGCCAATCCGCTTTCTCTCGTCAGGCGTTTGATCAGATCAAGCAGGTCTTTTTGATAAGCCAGATCGAGAAAATTAGTCGGCTCGTCCAAAAATAAAATACGCGGCTGCTGCGCCAAAGCTTGTGCCAAATACACCCGCTGCTGTTCCCCTCCGCTTAGTTCGCGAATCGGCTTTTGCGCAAAATCGGCCACTCCTGTTTGCTCCATTGCTTCCTGTACAATGGCTTCATCCTTTTCAGTCTGCTGTCTGAACAGCCCCGTTTGGAATGGATATCTGCCAAAGGCTACAGTTTCTTCGACGGTAAAGGTGAAGGCTTGATCCGTTTTTTGCGGCAGGACGGCCATGATTTGCGCCAGTTCCTTCGGTTTATAGTCCGCCAGCAGTTTTCCGGCCAGATAAACGCTGCCTTCCTTGGCCGGCAGCGTGCCTGTCAGCAAGTGCAAAAGCGTGGTTTTTCCGCTTCCATTAGGGCCAAGAATTCCGAGAAATTCTCCCTTCTCCACTGTTAAGCTGACATTGTTGATTAGGCGGCTGTCACCGTATCCTCCCGACAGCCCTTCTGCCTTCATCATAAGCTTCTCCTCCCGCGGTGCTGCCGAATTAAAATAAGAGCGAACACAGGCGCTCCCGCCAAGGACGTAATGATCCCGATCGGCAGTTCAATCGGCTCAATGATCGTTCTGGAAAGCAGATCGGCTAAAACGAGAAATCCTGCCCCGAGCAAGGCGGACAGCGGCAGTAAATGCCGATGGTCCGTTCCCCACAAAAGCCTTGTGATATGCGGAATCACAAGGCCGACAAAGCTAATCGTACCCGATACTGCCACAGCGCTTCCCGTCAAAAGAGATCCGGCTATTAGAATCATCATCTTCCTCTGCTGAACGCTGACTCCAAGAAGCTTTGCTTTATCTTCTCCATATGTCATCACGTTCAATTCCCTACCGTTTAAAATCAATAAAATGGTTCCCAAAAGAAAAAACGGGAGAAACAAAATAACATAGCTCCAGCCCCTCATTGAGACGCTGCCAAGCAGCCAATGCACAATCGGAAGCAGGTTGTCTCCTGTCAAAGCGATGATAAGAGAAATAAATGCGCCCAAAAAAGAGTTAGTGATGACACCGGTCAAAATGAGGGTGGAAACAGACATCGAAGCATGAACGAGGCGGCTGAAGAAAAGGACCGCCGCCATCGTGGCAAGTGCCGCGGCAACACTCACAACCGGGAGTGTAAACTCTCCGATGACAGGAAGGTGCAGACCTAAGAACAGAGTCACAACAGCTCCGACTGAAGCACCGGATGACACACCTAGCGTATAGGGATCAGCAAGTGGATTTTTCAATAATCCTTGAAAAGCGGCCCCTGCAATAGAAAGAGCCGCCCCCACAAGGGCGGCCAGCACAACTCTCGGCAGTCTGATATTCATCATAATATTAGTGTACATCGGATCATCAGAACCGATAGAGCCCCCGAAACCTTGATGCCAAAAGACACGAAAAACAGCGGGAATAGGAATATGCAGGCTGCCGCAAGAAATTCCTAAGATGATGCTCACGGCTAAAAATGAGAAACCAATGATATATGCGGCATAACGATTATTCCTTAAACGTATCCGGGTAAATGCTTTCCGCAAGTTCTTCGACCCCTTCGATCAGACGGGGACCGGAACGTGTCACAAGATCAGGGTCCACATCATATACACGATGATGTTTCACAGCATTGATTTCGCTCCAGCCATCGCGTTTTTCCACAGCTTTCGCTTTCACACCGTCCGTTGTAACAATTGCATCAGGATTGAGTTTTACGATCGCCTCGTCTGTCATTTGCACCCATCCTGTCTGATCCGCAGTTGCGTTTTTAGCATGGATGACATTCAGCATTTCATTCATAAATGTATCTTTTCCGGTTGTATAAATGTCAGGATCAGGAGAAACCTCGATAAATACGCTTTTCTCCTCGTCTTTTGAAATGGTTTTCGCTTTTTCTTGAATATCCTTTAGATCTGATTTCATGCGTTTCACGAGCTGATCAGCTTTTTTCTCCGCCCCGCCAGCTTCTCCGATCATTTCGATTGATTTGTACACCTCGGAGAATGATTGTGCATCATTGACAGTCAGCACTGTAATGCCCGCGTCCTTCAGCTGTTTGATGGCATCTGCTGATGCTGACATGGAAGACTCATGGGCCAGAACGAGATCTGGTTTTAAAGAAATGACTTTTTCAACGTTTACATTCATATCTCCGACTTTCTCAACCTTTTTGACTTCCTTTGGATAGGTATCGTTTGTGGTGACACCGACCACTTTGTCACCAAGGCCGAGTGCGTATGTAATTTCTGTGTTGCTCGGCATTAATGAAACAATCTTTTTTGGCTCTTTTTTGATGGTTACATCTTGGTTTGACGCATCATCAATGGTGACAGGAAACGCTTCTGTTTTTTGTTTTGCCTTTGAATCCTTCTGATCCGCAGGATTGCCGCAGCCTGCCAGCATAACAGCAGCCAACAGGAGCGCAGTCCATATCCCGGCTCGTTTTTTCATAATCTTTTCCTCCTAAACGAACTAAAAAAGCATCTCTACGACGGTAAAGATGCTGTAAACAACACAAAAAAGCCTATTGTTTACACATCATCTGTCCTCGCAGAATTCGTGCTGATCAAACAGGCAGGTATCCTGGCTCTTGGCGCTTGGCCAATTACAGTGGCGGGACCGCACCGGCTTTTACCGGTTTCCCTTTTAAGCCGGCTGTTGTTCACGGACCGGCACCTATTTGACATTCGTATCCTTTTTTCGGAGTAATTATACTATATGACTGACAGGCTTGTATATGTGTCCTGAATGACTTTTCCCCGTATTGTGTATGGGAGCAAAATCCTCGTAAACACTAAATTTGATCTTGTATACTTAATACCACATCAATCAAAAGGAATGATTCTTATGGATTTACAGCTAAAAGACAAACTCGTCTTAATCACCGGCTCGACGTCCGGTATCGGGAAAGCCGCCGCAAAAAGCTTTCTGCAAGAGGGTGCGGCAGTCATTGTCAACGGACGCAAACAGGAGACTGTCGATCGCACCATTGAAGAGCTTTCTGGCTATGGAACAGTGCACGGTGCTGCTGCCGATTTGTCAAAAACAGATGAAGCAGCGGCTTTTATCGAAAAAGTAAATGAAATCGGTGATATCGATATCCTTGTCAACAACCTTGGTTTCTTCGAGGTAAAAGACTTTGCAGATGTGACAGATGAAGAGTGGAATCAATATTTCGAAGTGAACGTGATGAGCGCCGTTCGGACAAGCCGTCACTTCCTTCCAAAAATGCTTGCCAAAAACAGCGGCCGCATTTTAAATATTGCAAGTGAAGCAGGCGTCAAACCGCTGCCAACGATGATTCCATACTCAATGACAAAAACGGCGCTGATCAGCCTTTCAAGAGGAATGGCTGAAATGACAAAAGGCACAAATGTGACGGTTAACTCAGTGCTCCCGGGACCTACTTGGACAGAGGGCGTGGCATCCTATATGGAAGGTGCCGCACAAGCAGCCGGCCAGGATACAGACACATTTATCAAAGACTATTTCAAGGTCAATGAGCCAACCTCACTTATTCAGCGATACGCGACAGCAGAAGAAGTCGCTAACACAATCGTATTCCTCGCGTCTGACGCCGCATCCGCCATTAACGGCACGGCACAGCGTGTGGAAGGCGGCATTATCCGTTCTCTGTAGTATAAAAAAACGCATCCGTGTTTCGGATGCGTTTTTTTTATACGTCTCCAGCAAATGGTACCGGCTGATATCCGCCTGTTTCCAGTTGTGCTGAAAACAACCCTCCAGCGTGAGGCTGCTCGTATCTCTCTTTTTCTGTCATTTGTTCTGTTGCCGTTGTAATGTAAAGGGTTTTTAAGTCTCTGCCGCCGAACGCGCAGCACGTGACATATTTAGCCGGCACGCTGATTGAATTGATTTCTTTTTTCTGAAACGGGTCAATGTGAACAACGCGGCTGCCGCCAAACAGCGCCACCCACAGCATGCCATTTTGGTCAATTGTCATGCCGTCCGGTAATCCGTCTGACTGATCAAAACGATAGACAGGTTCTGGATTCGAAACATCTCCGCTTTGAGGATCATAGCTGTAACGCACAATCTCCTGCGTCGGCGTGTCGATGTAATACATCAAATTCCGCTCGCGGTCCCAATCCAAACCGTTTGAGGTGGAGACTTGATCCTTGATTTTGACAAGACTGCCGTCTAGATTCAAACGGTACAGCGACGCCTGTTTTTGCTCGCCTTCCATGCTCGTCGTCCCCGCCCAAAGCCTTCCGTACGGGTCACATTTAGCATCATTAAATCTCAGGCTCTCATGCATGTCCTTCGGCTGTTTAATTTTTTCCAAGCTGTCATCCCGAAGATGATACAGGTAAAACCCGTCCTTCATCGTCATAATCAGTTCATCCTTTGAATATTTCGCAAGCGCCGTCACAAAGGATTTGAATTTGATTGATCGGTTGATTTTTTCTTCAGGGTCAAAGATATGGAGCTCGCTCCCCAGGATATCAACCCAATATAAGCGGCCGTTTTCTTCATCCCATAACGGGCCTTCTCCAATCACTGCCCGAGTGTCTGCTTCCAATACTGCATCCATGTGTTACACCTCTTTAGCTTCAGTCTATATATTGTTATTCCCGGCAAAGAGGTGTCCAAACCACTTGATGTTTAATGTTTTTTAAAAAGGATGGTAATGACCGTTCCAATGTTCATTCTGCTGTTCACATGGATCGTTCCGTTATGGAGATGGACAAGCTCCTTGGCAATCGCGAGCCCGAGACCCGTTCCGGCAGTTGAATCTTTTGTGTTCGTCCCTCTGTAGTAACGGTTAAACAAATGGGTAATCGTTTCTTCATCCATTCCTTTCCCATTGTCCTTCACCTTTAAAGAAATATGATTTTTTGTTTGCTCCAGAATGACTTGAATCTCTGTTCCTTTGTCGTTGTGCTTCACGGCATTCCCAAGGAGGTTTTCTAATATGCGCCTGAACCACGCTTCATCAAGGGCAAATTCAATATGCTCTTCTTTGGATACAAACGAGATATCATAGCCTTCAGAAAACGGATTTTTCTTAAAATCCTCAATGACATTTTTAAAAAACGGGATAAGGCTAGTGAGATTTCTCTCAATAGGAAGAGCATCATTTTTCAGGCGATACGTTAAATTTAAGTCTTCAATCAGCTTGGACATGTATTCAGATTTTTCTCTGACAACCTGCCCCATTTCTTTCACTTCTTCCGGCGACCAGTCATACTGCTTCGACTCGAGCATCATGCTGTAGCCGTAAATGCTGCTGAGCGGTGTTTTTAAGTCATGTGACAAACCGGCAATCCATTCTTCCCTTGTCGCCTGGATTTTTTCTCTGTTTCTTTTATCCCTTCTCAGCGTTTCAGTCAGCTGATCCATTGATTCAAATATCTCACCGAAGAAGCGGTACGGCTGTTTGATTTTTCCCTTTTTATTTTTGCTGACAGGACGGCCTTCCCGGTTTCTGGGTTCCTCAAGCTTCCCTTTTGACAGATTGACCAGCCATCTAATCGTGTGAAAAATCGGCAGCCCGAATCGGAACATATACCAAACGGTCATCCAAATGATATACATGAACAAAACGGCCATCACGAGAAACATCGCTTTTAATACAACCTTCAGGAATGATTTGTTAAACTCCTGATCGGTTACATAGACTGGGTTTGGCACCGTAGCGACCATCCATCTGTCTTTATTGAGGATCTTAACGGAAATTTCCCGCTTATAGTTCCAAGGCTTAGAGCTGTATTTAAGCAGCTCCAGCTGGTTCATCGTTTTTCTTTCGCTTTTTGTGCTGTTGATGCTGTCGAGAATCTTTCCATTGCTGTCTAACAGGTAAATGGCGCCTTTTTTCCGTTTAATATAGTCGATGGTACTAGACTTATAGTGCGCTAGTGAGTCTATCTTTTGTTCGCGCTTTTCAACGGAAGTCAGGAGCTGTTCACTTTTTGATTTCCAGCCGGACAATAGAAGATACGACTTATCTTCTATATTGATGGCCCAATAATTCAGTTTATAGTTATGAAGCTTTTTGGTTTTATAAATAGACAAAAGCTCTTTCTTGGTATAGGTGCCCGGCACGTCTTTTGGCACGCCGTAGGAATAATCAGTGTTTCCTTCCGAATCAATGATTTGCATCCAGCCGTGCTGTTTATCAACAGATTTCTTCAGGAAATTATCCACTTCCCATGTCCCGTCTTCGTTTACATCGAGATATGCCTCAAGTGTGTCGGTCGTTGCCTTCGTCAGCCCTGAATTGGATTCCGCATCGCTAAAACGAGCGTCTAAATAGAAAAACGACGCAACAAGCATAACCGTAAGCAGCAGGATCACAATCAGCATCTGGCCGAAAAAGTGAAACAAAAACTTCCATCTTAACCTCATGACCGCTTGCCTTCAGGATTTGGGATAAAACGATAGCCGAGACCTCGAACGGTTACAATATACTCCGGATTGCTCGGATCGCGCTCAATCTTCTCCCTAAGCTTGCGAATATGAACCATGACGGTGTTGTTGTCACCGTAGGAAGGATAGCCCCATACTTTTTCATATATTTGATCTTTGGAAAGCACCACGTTAGGGTGTTCACAAAAATACTGCAAAAGCTGCAGAAGCTGGGCTGAACAGGCAACGGCTTCCCCGCCTACGATCAGCTCGGCATTTTGCGGAGAAAAAGTAAAATAATCATATGTGTAGGTTTGATTTGAACTTGTTTCTTTTGATTGATATGTACGCTTGAGATGCGCTCTGATCCGCGCCGCTAATTCCAGCGGATTAAATGGTTTTGTGATATAGTCATCAGCTCCAACCGCAAAGCCTGATAATTTGTCCGCGTCGGATGATCTTGCCGTCAGGAAAAAAATCGGAGCGTCTGAATACTCTCTGATCAATGTGCAGGCTTCAAAACCGGACATTCCGCCCATCATGACATCCAGCACAATCAAGTCAACCTTATTGGCCTTCACAACGGGAATCGCTTCTTCTGCGCTTGCCGCATCCAGTATATTTCGATAACCTTCTTTTTCGAGAACGCGTTTGATCATGTCCACAATCGCTTTCTCATCGTCTACGATTAAAATTGACGCATTTTCCACTTTTATGTTCCTTTCTGTCACTGTTTTTTTCATCTTATCATTATATCGTTTATTTATGGTACATTTTTGAATACATTGGAGCTTGGCAAATCAAAACAGCAAAAAAGGAGCAAACAAGCGCTCCCTTTTGATGTTTTTTCATATGAAAATATTATGAGTTCTCATCTACCATGTACAAAATAAACTCCCAAAACCCCGGTACATCCTGACACAAAAGCATATCAGCCTTTTCAAACATTTTGATCTTCAGCTCTTGCTCTAAATCTTCTCTTTCTTGATAGGACGTATTGCTGAGCTTTTTTCTGATCATCGGTGAAAAGCATGCAATCAGGTGCTCAATGTCATAAGTCTCGTCTTTTTGTTTCTTTTTTTGTTCAAACTGGCCGTCCACAGCTTACTTTTCCCCCTTTTTTTGCGCCGCTAGCTGCTTTCTGATATTCTCTAGCCCCTTTTTATGAATGTTGGAGATGTTTTGTCGGGACTCCCCTAATGAATCTGCAATCTCCTGCATCGTGGCACCGTGAAGATACACTTTCGTCAGCACACTTTTTTGTTTGTCAGTCAGATTCTGAATCGCTTGGTAGAGCTGATAATCCTGAACATGCTGGCTCAAATCATCCTGCCTGTCTAAAAATTCTTCAAATGCATCGCTTCCTGTTTCGGAAGGAAGCCGATCTCCCGCCTCCGGATGATCTACCGTCAGCGGATACCGTTTTTGATTTTTGCGAACCCGCTTATCAAAATCAATAGAAAAGATGCGAATCATTGAATTCATATACTTGACGATACGGATTTCTTTATAAAATTGCTTAAATAGCTCGTCCAATGATTTTGCATCTTTTTCGTTAGGGCTTTCCATTACGTTTTTGAACAAACGGTAATGCTGAGGATTGCTCAAAAAATGCTTCACGATGGGATGCTTCATTATCTCCTTACATTTTGACCGTAAAAGACTTTGATAGTCCATCAAACCGCCTCCCTACTAAATTAAATGAAGGAAAGCAAAAAAAAGTAAACTACTACTTTCCGCCTAGTGTCTTCCAAAATACATTGCAGCAGTTTACGTTTTATCGGTTTTCCTTCACTTACATACATGACTGCAGAAAAAGAAGGGAGGTATTTTCCTATGGATCAGGTTTTTATAGAGGAAGTCGTAAAACAGATCGGCAATTTGGGGTTTCCCGCGCTGATTGCAATGTATCTGCTGACCCGATTCGAAAAGAAGTTTGATCAACTAATAGAACTAATGACAGAACTGAAAGATCATGCAAAAAAATAATTTTTCAATCGAAGTTGACTTTTCACTGGTTTTTTTCACTTAACAAAACAGAAGGGAAAACGAAAGGCCTTTCACCTTCTCTTTCTGCTATCACATTTAAATGTAAGGAGGAAACATTTCATGAAAAAACAAAATGACATTCCGCAGCCAATTAGAGGAGACAAAGGAGCAACGGTAAAAATCCCGCGCAATATTGAAAGAGACCGGCAAAACCCTGATATGCTCGTTCCGCCTGAAACCGATCATGGCACCGTCAGCAATATGAAGTTTTCGTTCTCTGATACTCATAACCGATTAGAAAAAGGCGGATATGCCCGTGAAGTGACAGTACGTGAATTGCCGATTTCAGAAAACCTTGCATCCGTAAATATGCGGCTGAAGCCAGGCGCGATTCGCGAGCTTCACTGGCATAAAGAAGCTGAATGGGCTTATATGATTTACGGAAGTGCAAGAGTCACAATTGTAGATGAAAAAGGGCGCAGCTTTATTGACGATGTAGGTGAAGGAGACCTTTGGTACTTCCCGTCAGGCCTTCCGCACTCCATCCAAGCGCTGGATGAGGGAGCTGAGTTCCTGCTCGTGTTTGACGATGGATCATTCTCTGAAAACAGCACGTTCCAGCTGACAGATTGGCTTGCCCACACTCCAAAAGAAGTCATTGCTGCGAACTTCGGCGTGACAAAAGAAGAGATTTCCAATTTGCCTGGCAAAGAAAAATATATATTTGAAAACCAACTTCCTGGCAGTTTAAAAGATGATATTGTGGAAGGGCCGAATGGCGAAGTGCCTTATCCATTTACTTACCGCCTTCTTGAACAAGAGCCGATCGAATCTGAGGGAGGAAAAGTATACATTGCAGATTCGACAAACTTCAAAGTGTCTAAAACCATCGCATCAGCGCTCGTAACAGTAGAACCCGGCGCCATGAGAGAACTGCACTGGCACCCGAATACCCACGAATGGCAATACTACATCTCCGGTAAAGCTAGAATGACCGTTTTTGCATCTGACGGCCATGCCAGAACGTTTAATTACCAAGCCGGTGATGTCGGATATGTACCATTTGCAATGGGTCATTACGTTGAAAACATCGGGGATGAACCGCTTGTCTTTTTAGAAATCTTCAAAGACGACCATTATGCTGATGTATCTTTAAACCAATGGCTTGCCATGCTTCCTGAAACATTTGTTCAAGCGCACCTTGACTTGGGCAAAGACTTTACTGATGTGCTTTCAAAAGAAAAGCACCCAGTAGTGAAAAAGAAATGCAGTAAATAAAAGACTTGCGGCTTGCAGAGAGCACTCGTTCTCTGCAAGCCTTCATAAGGAGCTGAACCAGTGAAACATCAAAACCCTTCAAAACGCTTATTGCGGCTCTCCATAAAGTACTTGCTGGCAGCAGCAGCAGTGGTGTTGACCTATTTTGCTGTCATCTATATATTGTTTTCTTTAGCGGGAACGAGCTACCGCTCAGCAGCTCATGTCCTGCTTTTTGCCGTGGTATTCCTTGTTCTCGGATTATGCTTTGAACCATTTGAAAGGCTGATGATACATAGCTTTACATTTTTCAAGACAGGAAAACGTCTATTCATTCTCCTTGCCGGCATCGTACAGCTGCTGTTTTTGTGGATGACTGCTCATACAACAGACCAATTGATCAGCGACATCTGGCTGTCCACCACAGAAGAAATGATTGTCGCAGCCGTTTTTTTGATTTTAGACAAATGCAACTCGGCTCTTCCCAGCTAAAAAAAGAACGCATTCCAATTGGATGCGTTCTTTTTATTCATAGCGAAGCGCGTCTACAGGCTGAAGCTTCGAAGCCTTGATAGACGGAAGCAAGCCGAAGATAATGCCGACTGCCATTGAAAAGATGAGTGCTCCGACAACAGCTGGAATGGAGACGATAAAAGGCATAGGAAAAATGACCGTCAGCAGCTTGGCGATGCCGAAGCCCGCCAGCACACCGAGTATTCCGCCAATGCTTGTCAGCACGACAGCCTCGGTTAAAAATTGAAATAAAATCACACGCCGCTTAGCACCGAGCGCTTTCTTAATCCCGATTTCCCTCGTGCGCTCCGTTACGGAAACGAGCATAATGTTCATGACGCCGATACCGCCCACCAAAAGTGAAATACTGGCGATTCCGCCAAGCAGCAATGCAAATGACTGATTAAAGGACTCCACTTCCTGCGCGATCTCCTGAAGATCCATTACACTGTACTCTGCTTTTTCCAGCTCAGCTTCTGACAGTCCCTGATTTAAAAGATCTGCAGCCATTACACCCGCTTCTTGGATATGCTCAGAAGAATCAGCCTGCACGGCAATCTGCGTCGGCGCGTCAAACCCTTCAATAAGCGGCCACACTTTTTTCGGCACGTACAAAACCGGGTTCGCATAGTCGCCTTCAAACATGCTTTCCTGTTGATTTTTTTCTTTAAAAACACCCACGACCTTAAACGGCACCCCATTCATCTCAATGCTTTTATGCAGAGCTTCTCCGTCTGGAAACAGTTCATCTCTGACAGCTTCATTGATCATCACTACTTGGTGTGTGCTGTTTAAATCGTTTTCCGTCAGCTTTCTCCCTTCGGTTATTCGGATTGGAAACATGTCGAAGTAATCATCGTCCACTCCATACACTTGGGGATACGAAACGTTTGTTAAATGAAAAACGCTCGCGCCTTCTGACAAGTAATATAAGGATAATCCTTTAACCATCGGATCTGATTTGATCGCCTTTACTGTTTCTTCCGCTACAGGCGGCGCGGACGCATACGACACCTGAGGGCCGCCGCTCTCCTCTTCTCCGCCAGACGGCTGGTAGACAACGTTGATCGCGTTGTTTCCCATGCCGATCATACTTTGCTTTAATTGCTCACTTTGGCCCTTCAGCATTGAAACAATCGCGATGATTGCCGCTATGCCGATAATCACGCCGAGCATTGTCAGAATCGATCTTAATTTATGAGAGAAAATGGATTGAAAGGAGATTCGAATATGTTCAAGCATGGCTGATATCCCCTCTCTCATCTAATACCAGCTCTCCGTCTCTGATAAAAACGGTTCTGTCAGCTTTTTTGGCGACGTCCGGGTCGTGGGTTATCATAATAATGGTCTTACCTTCCCGATGCAGTTCAGAAAACAGTGACAAAATTTGTTCACTTGATTTGGTATCAAGCGCCCCGGTCGGTTCATCAGCTAAAATAAACCTCGGCTGATTGACAAGGGCCCTCGCTATCGCCACCCGCTGCTTTTGGCCGCCGGACAGCTTAGGCGGTTTGTAGGAGACCCTGTCTTTTAATCCGACCTTTTCCAGCGCTTCATATGCCCGTTGCCTTCTCTCTTTTTTCTTCACTTTATTGTAGATCATCGGCAGCTCGACATTTTGCAGCGCGGTGAGACGCGGCAGCAAATGAAAAGTTTGAAACACAAACCCGATTGATTCATTGCGAATTTCAGCTAAAGCCCCGTCTTTCCCTTTCAATATATCGATCTGGTCAAGCGTATAGGTTCCTGAGGTTGGCCTGTCCAAACAGCCGATAATATTCATTAGCGTTGACTTTCCAGAACCGGAAGGCCCCATAATAGCTAAAAACTCCCCCGCCTGAACAGTCAGATTGATATGTTTCAAGATTGGAACTTCTTCTTTTCCCAGCTTGTACGACTTCGAAATATTATTCAGTGTCAGCATTGACTGTAACCTGCTTTCCTTCCTTGACCGCGGGATCAGGATAGATCACATAATCTTCCGGCGTCAGGCCGCTCTTAATTTCCACCATGTCATTTTCATCAGTCTCTCCGATTTCAACAGGCTGCTTAACCGCTTTCTGATTCTCATCAGCTTTCCACACATACGGTTCGCCGTCATCCTGAATGACCATGTCGGACGGCAGCTTGATCGTATCCGCATCAGCATTATCACTCATCACTTCGATATTGACATGATAGCCGACTTCAAGACCTTTATGGCTGTCTAATAAAATGGTGAAAGGATAGTTAGAGGACTGGGGATTCATTTCTTCATCAGCAAAGCTTTCTGATTCTTCACCCTCGCCTGCTCCCGCTGGAAGCTTGCCGATCGAGGTGACCTTTCCTTTCCACTCGCCCTCACCGCCTGTTTTCAGCGTGACCCTGACTTTGCTGCCTTTTTTGATCGTGTCCATTAACAGCTCATTGATTTGGCTTTTGACCAGATATTTGCCTGTCGAAACAATCTGGATATACGGGCCTGCTGCCTGGTCGCCTGTTGCACCGTCAGCGATATCCTGATTGACGCTTTGAACGATTCCGTCATGCTTGCTTGTAATGACATTGGAACCTTTGTTTTTCGTCAGGCCAGCCAGTTCTTTTTGATGCTGCTTCAGTTCAAGCTGGCTTGTTTTCAAATCGAAATTGGCTTGGTCAAGTTCATCTTGAAGCTGGGTTTTCTCTTCTTTCCCTGCAACTTTCAGCTTCTTTTCCGTTTCCGTTATTGATTTTTGCAAACGGTTGATTTGCAGATTTGTCATTTCAATTTGCAAATTGGCTTGCTCCACTTCATCAGAATGATCCTCGCCCTCATACTCAAAAAGCTTATCGCCCTTTTTAACCTGATCGCCTTCTTTGACGTATGTTTTTTTAATGCTGCCTTTTTCTGAATCTATGTATACTTTCTGCTGTTTCTCAGGTTCAACCTTTCCAGAAAACGTTTGGCCTGATTCTGAATCTCCTCCCATGTATACCGCGACCGATTCAGCATAGGGCTCCGATGATACGGCAACTTGGTTCATGTGAGTAAAAAAGTAAAAACCGCCAGCGCCGATCCCAGCCAATACAAGCACACCGGCACATATCGCACCGCCAATAAGCCATTTTTTCTTCTTGGACACAACGATCTCCTCTTTCTGTAAACTATGTAATATTTTCGAAACATTCTAACCAATATTATCTATTAATTCAAAAAGACTTGCAATCCTTTTATTGAAATGACGGAATCAAATAGAAAAATTGTATTTTCAAAGCCGAATAAAAAAAATCCCGGCTTCAAACCGGGATTTTTTCATACAGTAACTAGCTCTTTTTCATTTTTAATCAAGTCATATGTCAAGCATACAGGTTTATTTGTACGGGGATCAGTCACGATTTCGGCATCAATCTGAAATACCTGCTTCAAAATGTCCGGTGTCATGACCTCCAGTGCAGTTCCTTCCTTGATGACCGTGCCTTTTTTGAGCGCGATCATATAATGAGAAAAACGAGCTGCATGGTTAAGGTCATGAATGACCATTAAAATCGTCCGCCCTTGCTCTTTGTTGAGTCTGTCAAGCAGCTGCAGAATTTCAAGCTGATGTGCAAGATCAAGATACGTTGTAGGTTCATCCAGCAGAAGCAGTTCCGTCCCTTGCGCAAGCGCCATGGCAATCCACACGCGTTGACGCTGTCCGCCTGACAATGCCTCAATCGGCCGTTCAGCATATTCAGCCAGGCCTGTTTCTTCAAGCGCCCATTTGATAATCCGGCGGTCTTCGTCATTTAATCTGCCGAATCCTGATTGATGCGGAAACCTGCCGTACGACACCAATTCGTGCACTGTTAGGCCGCTCGGCGCTTCAGGTGTCTGTGGAAGAATCGCCATATCTTTTGCAATGTCCTTTGTAGACATTTTATGAATCGCTTTGCCGTTTAAATAGACGGCACCTGCATGTGAACGCATAATTCTGGACATTGTTTTTAAAATCGTTGATTTCCCGCAGCCGTTCGGGCCAATTAAGGTGGTAATTTTCCCTTTAGGAATCGATATATTTAAATCCTCTACAATCACCCTGTCGCCATAACCGATTCCAAGCTGTTCCGTTGATAATGAATTCATATTCGGCCCCCTCCTCTAATTCGCTTTCATCAATAAATAAATAAAGTAAGGCGCACCTAGCACGGAAATGACAAGTCCGACCGGAATTTCTGATGGTGCCAATACATTTCTCGCCAGCGTATCAGCAAGCAAAAACAGGAATGAGCCGATGAAGGCGGAGACCGGTATCAGCGTCTGGTGACGTGGACCGGTCAGCCTTCTAGCCACATGCGGCGCGATCAATCCGAGAAACGCAATGCCCCCCGCAGCTGCCACGCATGAAGCGGCAAGAGTGACCGCTGCCAGAAGAAGAATCCGTCTTTCCTTTTCAACAGCGGTGCCCAGTCCGGTCGCCAATTGGTCTCCGAGCTGCATAATGTTCAAATAGCGTGCCTTATATAAAGTAAACAGAAGCAAGATCACAATCCAAGGGAGAATCGCCCAGATCATATTCCAGTTCGCCCCCCATATTGAGCCGGATATCCAAACCGCGGCTTGCATAAAATCATGAGGGTCCATCTTGAGCTGAAAAATCAGCAACAGGGCGTTGAATCCGGCATTCACCCCTATGCCGACTAAAATCAGCCGAATCGGTGTCACGCCTTTTTTCCATGCCAGAATATAAATGAGAAACGCAGCGAGGATTGCTCCTGCCAAAGCACTGAATGGCAGCATAAATGTTCCGAAAAAGCTGAGATCTGAAGCTGACCCTTGAAAAAAGTATATAAAAAGCACTACAGCAAGTGAACCGCCGGCGTTAATTCCGAGAATACCAGGCTCGGCAAGTTCATTTTGAGACACGCTTTGCAAAATGGCTCCAGCTACGGAGATCCCTGCTCCAACAAGCAAAGAAAGGATGATCCGAGGCAGCCTGAACTCAAATAAGACAAGTTCATCACGCGCCGTTCCTTGGCCGAAAAAGACCTGAAGCGTTTTAAGCGGTGCAATTTTGATAACGCCCAAATTGAGACTGATAAAAAAGACCACCACGATAAGCAAAAAGGTCACAGCCATTACAATAAGCGGTTTGTTTGTTTTTATTTTCATTACAGCCCTCTCCTTTCACGACGTGCCAAATAAAAGAAAAAGGGAACGCCGATCAGAGAAGTCAGCGCGCCGACAGGCGTTTCAAAGGGCGCATTTACGAGTCTGGCCGCTATGTCAGCAAAAACAAGCAAAACAGCACCGAGCACCGCCGAGCAAGGAATGATCCACCGATAATCCACACCGACCAAAAAACGGGTAATATGCGGAATGATCAGCCCGATAAATGCAATGGTGCCGGCAATGGAAACCGCAGCTCCGGTCAGAATTACTACAATAAGCATGCCAACCAGTTTCACCGCTGATGTATATTGTCCAAGCCCTTTTGCCAGATCGTCACCGAGACTTAACACTGTAACAGACCGGGCGATGAAAAACGCGAGCGTTAAACCGACAGCCCCTGCAATAAGCAAAAGCTGGACCCCCGACCATTTCACACCCGCTACCCCGCCTGCGTACCAAAAGCTGATATCCTGAGCGACATCAAAGCGGATTGCAATGGCAGTTGAAATGCCGGTAAAGAAATAAGTAACTGCCGTACCCGCCAGAGCAAGCTTTACAGGCGTAAGTCCGCCCCTTGAAAACATGCCTATGCCCATTACCGTCGATGCCCCCATCCCCGCTCCCGCAAAGGACCATAGCACAAGCCCCATTGCAGAAAGTCCGGGAAAAAAGGCAAACGCAATCGAAACCGCAAACGCAGAGCCTGATGTCACACCCATAATCGAAGGCTCTGCCAAAGGGTTTCTCGTCATCCCCTGCATGATTGCTCCCGACACTGCCAACAATGCGCCTACAAGCGCGGCAGCCGCCGTTCTCGGCAGTCGAAGATCATGTATAATTTGGTGAGATGTCTTTGTCGGCTGATAATGAAAAATGGCCTCCCATACAGTGCGCAAATGAATATCCGCTGCACCTAGGGATATGGATAAAAATGCGCCAAGGCAAAGCAGGCATAGACCTGCGATAAGGACGATGACCGCGCCATATGTCCTTGACGTCCATTGGATTTCTTCTGATGCAGTCCGTATATTTTTATGTTGACTCAACTGCCGTACTTCCTTTCTGTTACTGATAATGATTATCAATTGCTGTTTCAGTATATCACTTTTTTCAGCTGATTTAATAGAGTGTTTTGAACAAAAATGAAAATGCATTTGCAAAAATATCGTGTCAACCGGCACTTGCAGTGGTATAATCACAGATGATAATGATTCTCTTTTTCATCTATCTTTTAGAAAGAAGGTATGAGATATGACCCATATATACAAGAAACTCGGAGCCGCGTTTTTTGCCCTGTTATTGATTGCAGCGCTGGCAGCCTGCGGGAATAACTCAGAAAGCAAAGGTTCTGCCTCTGATTCAAAAGGCGCAGAAACCTTTACATACAAGGCTGAAAACGGAAATGTAAAAATCCCGAAGCATCCTAAACGGGTGGTTGTCATGGCAGACGGCTATTACGGCTACTTCAAAACACTCGGCATCAACGTTGTCGGTGCGCCTGAGAATGTATTTAAAAACCCTTACTACAAAGGAAAAACCGACGGCGTCGAAAACATCGGAGACGGCACTTCGGTTGAAAAGGTCATTGATTTGAACCCTGACCTGATTATCGTCTGGACAACACAGGGCGCTGATATTAAAAAGCTTGAAAAAATTGCGCCGACTGTCGCAGTAAAATACGATAAGCTCGACAACATCGAACAGCTGAAAGAATTTGCAAAAATGACGGGAACTGAAGATAAAGCTGAAAAATGGCTGGCCAAGTGGGATAAAAAAGTTGCGGCCGCTAAAACAAAAATCAAAAAAGCGGTCGGTGACAAAACCATTTCCATTATGCAAACGAACGGAAAAGACATTTACGTATTTGGTAAAGACTTTGGAAGAGGCGGAAGCATCATTTACAAAGACCTCGGCCTGCAGGCTACAAAGCTGACAAAAGAAAAAGCCATTGACCAGGGGCCAGGTTATACAAGTATTTCATTAGAGAAGCTCCCTGACTTCGCCGGAGATTACATTTTCGCGGGCTCATGGCAATCAGGCGGTGATGATGGCGGCGTTTTTGAAAGCTCCATTTGGAAGAACCTGAATGCCGTTAAAAATGGCCATGTATACAAGATGGATCCGATCGGATTCTATTTCACAGACCCGATTTCATTAGAAGGACAACTGGAGTTTATTACGGAAAGCTTGACTAAATAAACAAAAGAGCCGCCTGCCCGCGGCTCTTTTGCTTATTTATAAGGAACGGCTCAATTTGAATCATATCGGATATTTTCTTTGAGCCATTCATATTAAGCTGCATCCTCATCACGATCAGTTTTTTTATGCTGGAGAGACTGAAAAACGTTTTTTGCATATTTAACGAACGGATTCCTAACAGGAGAAATTGTGATTTTATAAAAAAGACACCTGAGCAAATCAGGTGTCTTTTCATTATGCTTGTTTTTCTTTCTGGAACTTTTTACTCACAAATGGATAAACGATTAAGCCGACAAAGAATAAACCGATGCCGAGTATAAATGTCGTTAAATCTGCTGTGCCTGTTACGATAACAAACACGGAGTATGCACACGCCAGTATCGCGATCAATCCGTCTCTTACACGGGAGCCTTTCAGCTGGTCATACGTTTCACCTTTGATGACTACCTTCAAGCTGTAGATTGCAGATACCAGATACGGAATTAAATATGCGAGTGTAGCCGCTGTCGTTAAAAATGTAAATGCGTCACTTATTGTCCGGGAAATAACCGAGAAAATGAAGACCTGTGACATGACGTTTGTAATAATGAGTGCAATGACCGGACTTCCCTTTTTATTCGTTTTTGCAAAAAATGCCGGGAAATCTCCTGCTTTAGCGGCTTGGTATGGCACCTCAGAGCCAAGCAAAATCCAGCCGAGCATCGTTCCGAATAAACAAAGGATAGCCAAAAGCGCCATAATCACGCTTCCCGCGTTTCCAACAATCGCATAGAGTACATCAACAAATGGTTTTTCAGAGCCGACAAGCTTATCATGCGGCAGAACACCCATCGTAATTAAAGTCACAATAATATATATGCTCAAGGCAATCAGCAAGCCGGTAATTGTCGCACGTTTCACATCACGCTGAGAGCGCGCACGGCCGGACAGGATCACCGCGGATTCAATTCCGACAAACGCCCACAGTGTAGAAATCGCGGCGTTATGAACCTGGCCGCCAATTCCAATGCTTGTGCCGTTTTCTCCTTGAACCGGGAAATAAAAATGACCGAATAATGTCGTTTGAAACACAAACAAACCGGCAACGATAAAGAAGACAAAACCTAATACTTTAGAAAGCGTTGTGACAAAGTTTAATTTACTTGCGCCGTTAATGCTGGCAACAAGAATCGCGTGCGTTCCCCATAACAAGATCGTACATACGGCAAACGTCAGTAATTGGCCGAGTGTCACCTCTTGCCCGCCGATCGAAAACATCTCACGTTTATCAACCAAGATCGGGAAGAACGAAGTCAAGTAACCGGCGAGACTTGTGATGATCGCCACGTTGCTGATCCAGCTCGCCACCCAGTAGCCCCACACCATTGTGAAACCGGCAGCGTTGCCTTTTTTCGGGTCAGAAAACAGCGCTCTTGCATAACTTTGCGGTCCCGCTGTCAGTTCAGGCTTGCGAATGGACAAGTGTCCGAACACAAGTGCAATCATCAGCACGCCGGCACCTGTCAAAAGCCAGGCGGACGTAGCTCCAAACGGACTCGCAATTGAAGCAAGCGAGCTCGGCAAGGAGAAAATTCCTGATCCAACCATATTTCCAACGACAAACGCCGTTAATAACCAAAAACCCCATTTTTTTGTCTGTTCCATTCCAGTACCTCCATGATTCTTTGTACGGACCAGACCCCGAGATCATATAAACGCAAAAAAAGCCTGAACAAAAGTCCATGCTTAAAGAAACACACACCCTTGATCTCCGGATAGCCCTCCGCGAAAAAGCACGCGGCAGTCCTGCACTTATTCAGATACAGTCCCAGCATAGAGAAGGATCGGCTTTCTCCACACTTCGGCGCTGATGCCTTTTACACATGTTTAACAGCCCCTGTCAGCCTAGCATGTGTGACTCATCATCCGCGCAACCTCTACCTCACTGAGAAAGAGTGAGGATTTAATTATTCAGTTACTCCCAGAAGGTTATCAAAGAAAGGATGATCTGTCAAAGGGAACAGATGGAAAATACGGATAGAGCCAAGCCCTATCCGCATGTGGTTATCGATTATTTTTCTTTTTTTGCACAGCTTCTTGAAGCGGATCATCTTTTAGAGCTGAACCAGCATCTTCAAGAGCTCCTTGGATTACGTTTTTTTCTTTTTCGGAACGTTTTCCTTTATCTTTATTAAAGAAACCCATTCGTATCACCTCTTTTAAAAAATAGGTACATGTTTAAGATGCCTCTTTCCTGAAAAATTATGCGGGATATTTTTTATCGTCCAAAGTCCTGTTGATCAAACATACATTCTCTTGATATATTTGTAATTCAGAGATTTTTTGCAAAAGATAAAAGGAGAAGCGGCAAATGACAGGAAAAACACACATCATGGGAGGCATCGCTTCTTGTACGGCAGCGGCTTATTATTATGGATTTGATCCAGTGCTTATGGCTGCGTCAGGCGCGGTTGGAGCATTAATACCCGATATCTGCCACACACAAAGCAAAATCGGGAGAAAATTTCCTATTTTATCGAAAGTGGTCAGCTCCGTTTTTGGCCATCGCACCTTTACACACAGCCTGCTGTTTATGCTCATCATGTTTTTTATCACTTCTACATACATTCCAGATAAAAACATATCAGCCGGCCTGATGATCGGAATGGCGAGCCACTTGATTCTTGACGCTTGGACGGTGAACGGAATCAAATTATTATTCCCTTCCACGATCCGCGTTCGGCTTCCATTATATATGAAGACAGGCAGTTTTTCTGAGCAGCTCGTGCTAGCCGGCCTGACCCTTGCTTCATGTTACTACTTTTATATGCTGTTTCATGGCCGCATGTTTTAAACATGAGTGCTGAGACTTGTCTGAACCGGCTGTTTTTAGTAGGTTTTACTTAAGAAGCATTTCATGCAGATGATCAAGAACACGTGAGGAGTCATATTGATGAAAGGAACCTTTTTTCACAATCAGCGGTTTTTATTTTTTTCGATCTTATTTATGTGGATCAAAACGTATGTGATATATAAACTCGGCTTTGATTTGCAAATCGATACTCTGTTGGAGGAGCTAATGCTGCTGGTCAACCCGCTCAGCTTTATTCTTCCTTTATTCGGGATCGGCCTGCTTCTAAAAGAAAACAAGCAGCGGGCCTTTTTGCTGATTGCCAATTTGGTTCTGACTGTTATCTTGATCTCTAATACGATTTTTTACGGCTTTTATATCGATTTTATTACCATTCCGGTTTTATTTCAGGCCAGCAACATGAGCGATATGGGCAGCAGTGTAAAAGAACTGTTCCATCCTCTGTTTATCGCCCTGTTTGTGGATTTGGTTTTTCTGCTGCTGTTCGCCAGAAAAACCAAACACCCACAGACAAAAGCCGCTCCCCGCACGATCAAACGGTACTATGCAGCTTCCTGCGGCATGCTTTTATGCACACTGGCACTTGCAGAAGTACAGCAGCCGAAGCTTTTGGCACATTCTTTTGACCGGGAAATGCTCGTCAAAAGCATCGGTCTGTTTCAGTTCCATATTTACGATACAATTTCTCAGACTGTTAATATCAGCGCGAAAGCTTTTGCCGATGAAGACAGTATAACTGCCATTAAAAACTACACAGAGGCTGATTACAGCAAGCCTGATCAAAGCAAATTCGGCCTTGCAAAGGGGCGCAATGTTATCTTTGTAACACTTGAATCGACCCAAAGCTTTGTTCTGAATGAAAAAGTAAATGGAAAAGAAATTACCCCTTTTATGAATGATCTCATTAAAAAAAGCTATTCCTTTGATCATTTCTATCAGCAAACAGAACAAGGAAAAACATCAGATTCAGAATTTATCGTCGCTAACTCACTGTATCCTTCCCTTAGCGGCGCCGTCTTTTTCACGAAAAGCGACCATCAATTTCATACGATGTATAAATCGCTGAAACAGCACGATTATTATTCAGCCGTCTTTCACGCTAACCATAAAACATTTTGGAACAGAGATGTCATGTACGATACATTTGGCATTGACCGCTTTTTTGATGTTGATGATTTTCATGTCACTCCCGGGACATCGACAAGCTGGGGCTTAAAAGACAAAGAATTTTTAGAGCAGTCCGCCGAAAAGCTGAAAAGCCTGCCACAGCCGTTCTACAGCAGTTTTATCACGTTAACGAATCATTTTCCGTTTGAGATTGATGAAAAGGATCAGCTGATAGATGAATTCGATTCAAGCAGTGATCTGTTAAACCGCTATGTGACCACGGTTCGCTATGAGGATGAAGCATTGAAGCATTTTATCAAAAAACTGAAGGACGAAGGCTTATACGAAAATTCGATGATCGTATTTATGGGAGATCATTACGGCATTTCTGAAGCCCATAACGAGGCAATGGCTGAGTTTTTAGGGAAAGACGAAATCACACCGTATGACAACGTTCAGCTCCAGCGGGTGCCGTTTATCATACATATCCCGGGAATCACCGATCAAAAGCCGGAAACCATCCCTGATGCCGGGGGACAGGTCGACGTCAGGCCGACGCTGATGCATTTGCTCGGCGTTGAGACAAAAGGCGATATCCAATTCGGCAATGATTTGCTGTCGGGCGACCGCACCCCATTCGCCGTTCTGCGAAACGGCAGCTTTATTACGAACGATTATATATACACAAAGAACACGTGCTATAGCCAAAAAACAGGTGAAGTGCTGGAAGATCAGGATGCGTGCCTCCCTTATAAGGAGAAAGTAAACGAAGAACTGTCTTTCTCTGATAAAATTTTAAATGGTGACCTGCTCAGGTTTTCCGAATGAAAAAAATCCCTCTATCAAGAGGGATTTTTTACGTTTCCAATATCACCTTGCCAGTCAGCTTCGTTTCATAGCCGTTTAATTGAGACAAATTCGCCTTGTATTCCTCAGAATTCAAAATCTCCTTCACGGCCTTAAGCAGCTGCTCATGTTTTTTCAAAACGACAATATCATATTGTTCGTCGATGAGCGGGATAAAATCAACACTGCCCATATGTGCCGCGTGCTGCGCCCCGATTCCCGCGTCAGCCTGTCCGCTTGAAACTTGTGAAGCGACAGCGTAATGATCAGTCACGATATCGCCATATCCCACTACATCAGCCGGATTCACACCAAGCAAGCCAAGCTGTTCATCAAGGAGCACCCTTGCGCCAGAACCCTTTTCCCTGTTGATGATCCGGATATCGGCTCTTTTCAAGTCTTTCCAGCCTTGAATGTTTTTCGGATTCCCTTTTTGCACATACAGTCCTGCTTTGCGGAGAACGACATTGATGAGACAAAACGGTTCACCTGTCAAAATCCGTTTTACATAAGGCGCGTTATACTGGCCCGTTTCTGCATCGTACAAATGGAGGCTGACAATGTCACACTTGCCTTGATACATATCAATCAGGCTGTTTAAGCTTCCTTTGTATTTACGGAGCGGCGTCTCCTGAATGGCATTCTCCAAATGCTTGCTGAGGATATCCATCGAAATGTCCTGTCCGCTGATCATGACATTTGGTCTGCCGTCCGGCTCAGCCTCCTGCACCTGTTTCGGCGCTTCTTTTGCAGCGATGGGCTGAGACATTCTCATATTCGTTTTATATTGCTTTAAATCTTCTTCATCCACACGCATCTGCCTTCCGACACGGTAAGCAGGCAGCACGCCTTTTTTAATCAAGTCATAAACGGTCAGCTTTGATACCTTCAGCAGACCTGCAACTTCTTCTATCGTATAGGAAGAGGTTTCATTCATCATCATCACTCTCCTATTTTATTATACCTTTTCGCCGAATGTAAAAAAACCCACATAAACCAAACATAATCAGTTATAATTAGTTATATCTAATGATAAGGGGTGCAATCATGTTTAAGAAGTATTCTATTTTCATCGCAGCCTTAACTGCTTTTCTGCTTGCAGCAGGCTGTTCTTCAAACCAGTCTTCAACGGACAGCGAGAAAAAAGTAACGTTAACCATCTCAGCTGCCGCCAGCGCGCAGGATGCACTTGAGGAAATCCAAAAAAATTATGAAAAAGAGCATCAAAATATTACCATCCAAGATAACTATGGCTCATCCGGCGCCTTGCAAAAACAGATTTCTCAAGGAGCAGGAGCCGATCTGTTCTTCTCAGCTGCTGAGGATAAATTTAAAAAGCTGGTGGATGATGGAGATATCGCAAAAAAAGACAGCACTGAATTAGTCGGTAATGAAATTGTGCTGGTCGTACCGAAAAACGGAGATTCACCTGTGACAAGCTTCAGCAATCTGGCTGAATCAGAAAAAATCGCTCTTGGCACTCCGGAATCCGTACCGGCAGGAGCTTATGGGAAAGAATCACTGACAAAGCTGTCTTTATGGGACAAAGTGAAGGATAAAATTGTGTATGGAAAAGACGTTCGCCAAGTTCTTTCTTATGTTGAAACCGGCAATGTAGACGCAGGTGTTGTTTATAAAACAGATGCCCTCGTCTCGAAAAAGGTCAACATTATTGACGAGGCAAAAGCAGATACACACAGCCCAATTGTCTATCCGTTAGGAATCGTAAAAGATACAAAACACCGTAAGGAAGCGAAGGAATTTTACGAATACCTGCAATCTGATGAAGCAATGAAAGTATTTGAGAAATATGGCTTTACTGCCAAGTAGCATAAGCGCTTCAGAATTTTTCACACCCGTTGTGCTTTCCTTTCAGGTGGCGGCAGTTGCCGGAATTGCTGTCATTATTCTCGGAACACTTGCTGGAGCATGGATGTCACGGGCATCATTTTTCGGAAAAACGGCACTCGAAACATGTTTTATGCTTCCGCTCGTTCTTCCGCCTACTGTTGTCGGTTTTATTCTGATCGTCATTTTCGGAAAGCACAGCTTCATCGGACAAGCCATCGAGTGGATTTTCCAGCAGCCTGTCATTTTCACCTGGTGGGCCGCTGTGATCGCCTCGGCTGTTGTAGCCTTTCCGCTTATGTATCAATCAGCCAAAACCGGATTTGCTGACATTGATCCCGATATACAAGGTGCGGCAATGGTAGACGGCGCTAGCAGATGGAAAGTGTTTATCCATATCTCCGTCCCGCTTGCCTATCCTTCGTTACTGACCGGAAGCATCCTCTGCCTTGCGCGGGCGCTCGGAGAATTTGGCGCAACACTCATGTTTGCAGGAAACATCTCCGGTGTTACGCAAACACTGCCGACGGCGATATATGTCGCATTGGATTCCGGCAACAATACTCTGGCTTGGGCGTGGGTCGTCTGTATTGTTGTCATTTCCTTTTTGATGCTGTTTTTCATTCAACAGAAAAAAACGCACTAAAAAACTCCCCGTAACGGGGAGTTTTTTGATTAAAACAGAAGCTCATCAGGATTTGGGCCGACACGCTCATCTTTATTTAATGCGTCAATTTTGTCCATGTCTTCTTGAGACAATTCGAAATCAAAAATATCAGCGTTTTCGATGATACGGTGTTCTTTAATGGATTTTGGAATGGTTACAACTTCATGCTGCAGATCCCAGCGCAAAATCACTTGAGCCACAGATTTATTGTGTTTTTCAGCAATCTGTGTCAGCACTTCGTTATCCAAAAGCTGTCCCTGCATGAGCGGAGACCACGCTTCCAGCTGAATGCCTTGCGCTTTGCAGTAATCTCTTAATTCTTTTTGCGTCAAGCGAGGGTGAAATTCAACTTGGTTCACCATCGGTTTGATTTCAGCATCTTTCAACAGCTCTTCTAAATGATGAACTTGGAAGTTGCTGACGCCGATCGCGCGAATTTTGCCGTCTTTGTACAGCTTTTCAAGCGCGCGCCATGTATCTTTATATTTATCTTTGCCAGGCCAATGGATTAAATATAAATCTAAGTAATCAAGCTGCAGTCTTTCCAGACTCTTTTCAAAGGCAGCAAGAGTTGTTTCATAGCCTTGATCTTCATTCCACACTTTTGATGTGATGAAGAGCTCTTCTCTTGCCACACCTGATTCTTTAATCCCGATGCCAACGCCTTCTTCATTTTTGTAGATCGCTGCTGTATCAATACTGCGATAGCCATTTTTAATTGCCGCTTTCACTGATTCAGTCGCTTCATTACCATTTTCTACTTTAAAAACGCCCAGACCGAACCAAGGCATTTCAACTCCGTTATGTAACTTTACAGTATCTTTTAAACTTGTTGGCACTTGAACCTCCACCCTTTCACTGAAATGTAAGCGTCTATATTATCTCACATTCCTCTCAGCCGATACCAATAATACGCTTAAGACCTTCTTTTTGCTTCTTTTTTCACAGCACAGGCAAATTCAAACACTATTTTTTTCCTATTTTAACAATATTGAGATTACAAATACATTGAGCAGGGTATGCGTGTAGTGTAACCAAATGAAAACAAAGGAGGAAACAACTTGAAACGTATTCGTATCCCAATGACACTTGCTCTTGGTGCCGCTTTGACAATTGCCCCTTTGTCCTTTGCTTCCGCTGAAGAAAATCCTGCTCCGAAGATGTCGCAGACAACTACTGCTGGAACAACTGCCGCTGATGTAGGTTTAAACGTCAACCTGGATGTACTTGGAATTGCCAACCAGATCGCTGATGCCATCAAATCCGCACAGAATAGGGATGGCTTTGTGAAAAACCTCATGGAGTCTTCCTTCTACGCGTCCGGCCAAAAATATAACGTCATGGTCTTTAATTTAAGCCAGGAATATGAAGATCATTTGAACGGTGTGCAATTTTACGGCTCAGCCGTTTACGACGGCATTACGTATGGCATTTGGGTATTTGAAGACGGAACCTTTACAAACAAAGGCGATGGCGGCTGGATCAACTGGGCCTTCAGAGGCTGGTTCGACCGGGATGGCAGCACTGTCGCATTTCATCGCCCTTAATATAAAAAAAGCTGGCGCTCTAACGCCAGCTTTTTTGCTGCATTTATTCGCCGCCTTCAAGCATGGCGGCTTCGACATCATTAATGTATTGGCGAAGCTCATGGGAAATGTCCCGGGAAATTTCCCTCTCCTCAAAGAGCGTTTGAATTTCATTTCTGATCGCCTGTACAGCCTTCAGCTTCACTTCCAGCTTCTGATTTTCAAAATGGGCGCTTGATTTCAGCTCATGATGGCTGTGCTCCAGCCTGAAAATTAACTGTTTATAGAATGTAATGACAGATAAAAACACTTCTTTATGCTCTTCCGTCTTGTGTTTTTCCAGATATTCTATCGCTGCTTTTGCCGTTTTCACTCTTGTTGCCCGTATCAATCCCGCTTCATTTAAAATCGACATCTCCGGCTTTTTATGTTCACCGAAGAAAATCCAATACATCAGCCTCTTGAGCCTTGTTTTTGATAATCCGACTTTAAACGGGTTCGCATACAAAATTTCCAACTCGTTAAATCGTTCTTGCAGCACATTTGCTGTTTCTTCCGGGATGTCTCCCCGCTCCAGCATTTTCATCAGCGCCTCTTGCTCTGCCTTAACCCCTTGGGCACGGACTTTACGCTCGTGCTTTTTGATGCGATTAGACGATGTATACTGCTGAAAACGAAGATTTTTCATTTTCTCATTGTATTCAGCTATCACCGCAAGAGAGGCCGTTTTGTTTGTCTCATTCATGTCCTCTTTAATCGTTTGAAGGGCTGTTTTGATCAATTTGCGTCTCGCCGTCAGCAGCTTCTTGTTTCGTTCCTCGTCCTCTTCTTCTTTTTCAGTCAGAATCGGCAGCACAACGGTAGCAATGACAAGCGTGCATAAAATGACGCCGGCTGCTAAAAAGAGAATCAGATTTCTTTCCGGAAACGGCGTGCCGTCCTCCAGGAAATACGGAATGGAAAAAGAACCTGCAAGCGTTACTGCTCCACGCACACCGGAAATCGAAATTAACAGCGTCGAACGAAGACCCGGTTTATAGATGTTCTGATCTTTATTAAAGAACCATTTGCCGTTCCAGAAGAACAGCACCCACAGGAATCTCAGGAGCATTAACGTAAATGTGATGACTAGGATATAGCCGATCACCTTCATGTTGCTGATGGCAGTGTCGTTAAAGATAACAGAAATAACATCAGGGATTTGCGTGCCGAGAATAACGAAGACCAGGCCGTTCAAAATAAATAAAATAATGTTCCACGTACTTGAGGAGACAATTTGCAGCTTGATCATCGTTGATTCCAGACGATCCTGTTCAACCGCATGGGTAATACCGCCAGCCACAACAGCTAAAATGCCGGAAACGCCGATTTCTTCAGCTGCCAAATAAATCACAAACGGCGTCAGAATTTGAATCAGCATATGCATCGTGACATCCTGCATGCCAAGGCGGCGCAGAAATAGGCGAAAACGAATAATCAAAAATGAAATGACAACCCCGCACAGCAAGCCTCCGAGAGAAATAAAGACAAAGCTGACAGCCGCTTGTGCTAATGAAAATGCACCAGTCACTGCCGCTGCAATCGCAAACTTAAAGGCCACCAGACCTGATGCGTCATTCATCAGCCCCTCACCTTCCAGCAGGCGAAGAATTCCTTTTGGCATTTTCACTCTTCCTGATAATGCGCTGACAGCGACGACATCAGTCGGTGAAAGAATGGCCGCAAGTCCAAAGGCCGCTGCCAGCGGAATAGCAGGAATCATCCAGTGAATCGTGTAGCCGCCTACAATCACAGTCGCAAATACAAGGCCGAGTGCAAGCAATAAAATCGGAGCCCTTAAATTCCAAAGCTCTGCCCGCGGTGTCCTCTTTCCATCATTAAATAGCAGAGGCGCGATAAAAAGAACAAAAAACAATTCGGTGTTTAATTCAAAATGAAGTCCCTGTGGAAATGAGGCGGCAAGAATCCCAAGAGCCACTTGAATCAGCGGCACCGGAATAAACGGAATAAACCGGTTCACGATATTAGAAATCGCAATAATCGTTAATAATACGAGCACAACTAAAAATATGTCCAAATGCATGACCTCCTTCGTCTGTTGTGTGTCGGCATGATGAGCCAAAAAATCTGTTTGTCTAAAAGCCCTTGAGCTAGGGTGGCCTTGCATCCGCTATGTGGTTTCGCAGGAGTTCTCTCCACACTTGTCTTCTTTTATAGTACCCTTTTTAGGGTATTTTTTCTCATGATATGCTCACAGTGAACTTTTTTGCAGAAGAGCAAATTATAGAAAAAAGAGACAGGAAGCTACTCCCTGTCTCTCGTCTTTCTTTCTCAATCATGAAAATTCGTACCGTCAGTTGTTGCTTTAATAATGCCCGCGCGAATGACAAAGTCACCGAAATGCTCGCCTTCCTCGCGTTCTTTCGCATAGCGGGAAAGAAGGATGCGCAGTTCGCTTAAAATGTCTGCTTCACCGATGTTTTCACGGTACATTTTGCTTAAACGGCTTCCGTCAAACGCAGCGCCAAGATACATATTATATTTGCCCGGCGCCTTTCCGATAAATCCGATCTCACCGAGTGCATGACGTGCACAGCCGTTCGGGCATCCTGTCATGCGAATGGTGATTTCCTGATCACGAAGGCCGTTTTCGTCAATAATCTCTTCAATCTTATCTAACAGGGTCGGCAAATAACGTTCTGCTTCAGCCATTGCCAATCCGCAGGTCGGAAGAGCGACGCACGCCATCGAGCTGCGGCGAAGCGCTGAATAGTGCTTGCCGTCAGTTAGTCCGTACTGTTCAATTAAAGCACTGATTTCTTCTTTTTTATCGCTTGAAACGTTCGCAATCATTAAGTTCTGATTGGCTGTCAGCCGGAACTCACCTGTATGAACTTTGGCGATTTCCCGCAAGCCAGTCATCAGCTTATAATCATCGTAATCCGTTATACGGCCGCCTTCGACAAACAGCGTGAAATGCCATTTATCCTCGATGCCTTCCACCCAGCCATAGCGGTCGCCGTTATGATCGAAATGATACGGCTTCGCTTCTTCCAGGCTCCAGCCGAGACGGTTTTCCAATTCTTCTTTTACGTTTTCTAAACCGAGGCGGTCAACTGTGTATTTGAACCGCGCATTTTTACGGACAGAACGGTTGCCGTAATCACGCTGAATCGTAATCGTTTTTTCAGCAACGTCATACATTTGCTCAGGCCGGCAGAAACCGATCACCTTGGCTAATTGCGGATATGTCGCAGTATCGCCATGCGTCATTCCCATACCGCCGCCGATTGCCACGTTAAAACCGATCAGCTTGCCATCCTCGACAATCGCAATGAATCCCAGATCTTGTGAAAAGACGTCAATATCATTAGACGGCGGAACGGCAATACCGATTTTAAACTTCCGCGGCAGATAGAGCGGTCCGTACATTGGCTCGACTTCTTCCTCCGGCGTGCCGGCAACTCTTTCCTCATCAAGCCAAATTTCATGATATGCTCTCGTCCGCGGCAGCAGATCATCACTTAATTTTTTAGACCACTCGTATACCTCTGAGTGGATTTCAGATTGATAAGGGTTTGATGCACACATGACGTTACGGTTTACGTCTCCGCAGGCTGCGATCGTATCCAAAAGTGCTGAGTGGATCGTCTGAATGGTTTTCTTCATGTTCCATTTCAGAATTCCGTGCATTTGGAATGTTTCACGTGTCGTCAATTTTAATGTGCCGTTCCCGTATTTCTGGGACAGGTCATCCATGACAAGCCATTGTTCAGGCGTCGAGACGCCCCCTGGCATACGCACGCGCAGCATGAACTGATATGCGGGCTCAAGCTTCTGCTTTTGGCGTTCATTTCGGAGGTCGCGGTCATCCTGCAAATAACTGCCGTGATGTTTCATCAGGCGGTTGTCATCATCCGGAATTCCGGCACTGATTCGATCGAGCATCACTTCTTTCAGCGTGCCGCGCAAATAATCACTTTCTTTTTTAATGCGTTCAACATCACTTGGAGAGCCGTCCGGTGCTTTTAGAATTTTGGTCACCATGTTGAAAAACTCCTTTCAAGTCAAATCAATATACATCACGCTGATAGCGTTTTTGCTGCTGCATATCGGCAAGATAAGCCTCCGATTCTTCGCGGCTCATATTGCCTTCTTTTTCGATAATTTCAAGTAATGTGTTATGGACGTCATGCGCCATATGCTTTTCATCTCCGCAAATGTAAACAGCCGCTCCTTCTTGAAGCCATTCAAACAATTCTGCGCTATGTTCAAGCATGCGGTGCTGCACATATACTTTTTCTTCCGTATCACGTGAGAACGCCACATCCATTTTTGTCAGCACACCGTCTTTGAGCCAATTCTGCCACTCTGTCTGGTAAAGGAAATCCGTGACAAAGTGCTGATCGCCAAAGAACATCCATGCCTTTCCTTCCGCTCCCGTCTCCTCACGCTCCTGCATAAAGGAACGGAAAGGTGCGACGCCTGTCCCAGGGCCCACCATGATAATCGGTGTTTCAGGGTCTTTTGGAAGCTTAAAGTTTTGATTGTGCTGTACATAAACCGGCAGTGTGTCTCCTGGCTGCAGACGTTCCGCGCACAAAATCGAGCAGACGCCTTTTCGTTCACGGCCGTGCGCATCGTAGCGGACTGCGCCGATTGTTAAATGCACTTCATCCGGATTTGCGGATAAACTGCTTGCAATCGAATAAAGGCGGGCAGGCATTTTTCGCAAAATCGAGACAAACTCCTGCGCAGATACACTAAATGGGCCATAGTCACGGACGAGATCAAGCAAATCGCGCCCTTCAATATAGGCTTTTACATTCTCCTCATTTCCCGGGGCTAAAAGCTCTCTAAGCTCATCGTTCCCTGTCAGCTGGGCTGCCTGTTCAAGAAGCGGTTTTGTGAGAACGGTAATCTCATAGTGAGAAATCAGCGCTTCTTTCAGCGGACGGACATCACCTTGCTTATTAAGCGTCACAATTTCTTCCGGGTCCCAATTCATTTCCTTAAGGAGCAGCTCGACAAGTTCCGGATCATTTTCTGGATAGACGCCGAGGCTGTCACCAGGCTCGTAAGTCAGGCCTGATCCTTCAAGAGACAGCTCCACATGGCGTGTTTCTTTATTTGATCCTCTGCCGTTTAAATTTAAATTTTCTAACACTTCAGCCCGAAACGGGTTTGTTCTGGAATACGAAGACTCACCGGTTTGAGACGCAGCCGCCGGCGCAGGTGCGGCGGTTCCGCCCCCAGCTTCATTTAATCCCTTCAATACACCCTCAAGCCATTCGGCTGCCGGTTCATCATAGTCAAGATCGCAATCAACGCGCGGAGAAATCCGTTTTCCGCCGAGTTCTTCTAAGCGCTGATCAAATTCTTTCCCTGTCTGGCAGAAAAATTCGTACGAACTGTCACCAAGCGCCAAAACAGAAAAGCGCAGGTCTTCAAGCTTAGGCGCCCGTCTTCCGTGCAGAAATTCGTGAAACGAAAGCGCGTTATCAGGCGGCTCACCTTCTCCATGCGTACTGACGACGATTAAAAGATTGTTTACCTTCTTCAGCTGATTCGGCTTAAAATCGCTCATGGATGAGACGGTCACTTGAAAACCGCTCTGTTCAAGCTGCTTGCCGGCATTTTCTGCAAGCCCCTGTGCGTTTCCCGTCTGTGAACCATAAAGAACGGTCACTTCTTTTGAAACGGCTGGTGCCGCCGCTTCCGCAGACACAGCTGCCGCCGGCGCACCCGCAGCTTCTTGGGCGGAAACAGATTGAGCGGATAAATATCCGCTCAGCCAGATTTTCTGGGATTCGGTCAAGGTCGGCAGAAGGCGGTTAAGGAGCTCTGCCTGCTCCTGATTAAACGGACTGTTCATTACCTGAAGTTGCAACGTATCCACCTCACAAAGTTATAAACTGATCGAAAATTGCATCTAATTGAACTTTACCGGAATACTAGGCTTAAGTAAAATATATTTACATGATGATAACTATTAAGAATCCTAATGATAAAACGGCTATGCTTCATGTAAATAGAAAAAAGAGAAGGACTCCCTTCTCTTCATTCAGCAATCTGATATAAGCGAGGCGGCACAGCGGTTACAAACGGACTGGCTTCACCTGTATAAAATACCGCCAGCATGTGCATCGCACGGGTGCACGCAGTATATAAAAGCCTGCGGTCGTGCTCTGTATGATAGTGTTCTTCAGATGCATCATAGACAAGCACTGCGTCAAATTCAATTCCCTTTGCTAAATACACCGGAATCACGCAAACACCCTTTTGGAATGGTTGATTTTCTTTATGAATCAGGCGAACATCTGTATATTCACTCATGTGGGCGTGCGCCTGTATGCATTGCTGCGCAGTCTTGCAGATGACGGCTATTGTTTCGTGCCCTTTTTTCTTGAGCCGTCCAATTTCTTGCGCGAGCTTTTGGCAAAGGCTCTCATGTCCTTCAGTTTTGACAACGAGCGGCATTTCCCCGCTTCTATTAAACGGCTCAATATCCGCTCCATCTTGAAGCATCGCTTTGGTAAACTCGACAATCTGCCTTGTTGATCTGTATGTTCTCTTTAAACGAACATACTCAGCAGGCTCATCCTCAAAGCACGCATCCATACGCTGATCCCCGTGTATGGTATGCGCGTAGATGGACTGATTGATATCACCGAGCACTGTCATGCTGGCAGCCGGAAAAATGCTTCTCATGTAAGCCATCTGAAACGGTGAATAGTCCTGTGCTTCGTCAATAAATAGATGTTTGATCTTCGTATTTTTCTTTCTGCTCTCAATCAGATCCTGCATATAAAGAAACGGTGCCGCGTCCTCATAGAGCAATTTATTATCCGTAAATGCCGAACGGGTCAGCTGACCTATCGCATCCATCTTCTCATGCTGAAATTTTCCTCCCCAGCCAGAAAACAATTGCAAATACAGCTGTGTAACATCAAGAAATGCAAGGAGTCTGACCGCCTGCTTGAGCGGTTTGAAAGCTTTTTTCACAATGATGGCGGCAAGCAGCTGCTGCTCTCTTTGATAATCGTTAAACGTACTCTCGCTGAACCGTTTCCTTTCCTGCAGTTTTTTGTACACGTCCAGGTAGTCCTCTTTGTCAAGCAGCTCAGCTTCATGAACAACCCAATCCTTTCGCCGTTCCTTTTTCTCAAGCTTGTTAAGCTCACTCAGCAGCCACTTCGCGGTTTGCTCCATCCGATTCGGAATGGAGTGATTTTGATCCAATGAGTAAAAATAGGATTGAATTTGCTCCTTTGTGATCAGCTTTTGTCCGCGGAATATAATATTTTTAAAAATCATCCCTTCAGAGGAAAGCCGTGTGACGTATTCATTAATGAATTGCTGAAAGGATAAACCCGCCTTCCATATGATTCCCGCAAGCCTTGTTGGAAAATCGCCTCCCTTTGTTTCGGTCAGGCAATATTCGAGCTGATCAAAGGGGCTTTCACATTTGAACTTGCGGCCAAGACGATGCTCGATATATTCCTGAAACGTCGCCTGCTCCATATTCTCTTCTCCTAACTCCGGCAAAACAGAGGAGACATAGCTGTTAAATAAGAAGTTGGGAGAAAACAAAACGATTTGTCCGGCATCAATGACGCCGCGGTGCCTGTATAACAAATAAGCGACACGCTGAAGCGCAGCCGATGTTTTCCCGCTGCCAGCCGCTCCCTGCACGATCAGGATCTTGCTTTTTTCATTACGGATAATCTGATTTTGTTCTTTCTGAATCGTAGACACGATGTTTTTCATTTGGGTATCGGAGTGATGGCTTAATACCTCTTGCAGCATTTCATCGCCAATCGTCATATCGGTATTAAACATCGCCTTGAGATCGCCGTTTTTGATCATAAACTGGCGTTTCAGCACCATTTCCCCTTCTATCGTTTCACCGGGCACCTCGTACTCCGCTTTTCCTGGAGAATAATTGTAGTACAAACTTGATATCGGCGCCCTCCAGTCATAGATTAGAAAGTGTTCCTCCTTCTCATCCAAACAGGAAGCTAAACCGATATAAATTCGCTCTGCCTCCGCCTCGCCGTTTTCAATAAAATCAATCCGGCCGAAATAAGGCGATTTTTTCAATCGATGAATTCGTTTGAGCTGCTGATCCATGCGCCGATGATTCTGTTCCCGATCAGACAGCAGCTCTGCCTGCTGCTTAATGCTTGCCATCGTTTCAATCGCTTCATGGGCATCATCAAAATTAACCTTAACATCCTCCCAAAAGCTTTTTCTTAATCCGATGATATCATGCTTCAACCCGCCCGCAGACGTTTCCAGAAACCGCTCTTTTTTTTCGAGCTCCTTCAGCACCTCATCTATTCTCGACTGCTCTTCCTTCCATTCCTTATCCTGCTGATTCATGAACGGCACCTCCAGAAAATAGTTGACAAACATAGATGAAATACTGTAAAATATAATTGGATACATATATTAAATATATGATGTAAACTGGCAAATACAATTTATAATAGCACATTCACCCAATACCAATCAAGGTTTGGGTTTTTTCTCTTATGATTTCACATTGATCACTGTTGGACGTGCTTTTCTTAGGTTGCGAATCTTCTCTTTCATCAGTATCGATTCCTTATTCCTTTCAATCTTCGATATAATATATCTTTTTCATTTTAAAAACACCGCAGAGCTTTACCGTATTTGTCTGTTCATCTAACGTGAAGAATGACTAAACTGGCTGTTATTGTCATCTTCCATAAAGCAACTACATCTCTGCTATCGTATCTATAGTCGCAGTAAAATAGTCATTTTTCACCCATTTTCGACACATTTCAACAAATTAAAGTTTTTCATTTGGGAGAATAGGACGATGTTACATTATTTCTCTCGGTTTATGATATGAACATGAAGAAAGAACCAGAATTAGTTAGGAGGAAATACTCAGTGAAGAAAAAGCTATCTATGTTGTTGCTGGCATTCGTCGTAGCCGTAACAAGTTTTACGTCAATTGACCTAGTAAACAACAAAGCGGAAGCTAAAGATTGGGTTAAAAAAGGTCAAATATGGAGTACTCATTACCATTCGGGCTCATTTAAAAACTATACTTACTCGCCAACTTTTCATATTTATTATCCAGGACGAGGAACTTGGGCCAACATGACATCAAATGGATCAGGCAGCGGGAAAATTACAGCAACTCTGCAACAAAAGACAAATAAAGGCTGGAAAAATGTTAAAACTTTTTACGCAACGAAAAAAGGCTCTACAAATTTAAGTTACAAACAAGCTTCTAAAAGCTACAAAACAAAATACAGATTCAAATTCACTAACACAGGAACTAAAAAAACCATCAGCTATACCTTTTGGGCTACCTATTAATTTCAAATAGCTTTGCTCTGCGCGGTCAGCATTCGAAAAGGACTTTTTATTTGATCCCGGCAGGCTACCATAAAAGAAACCTCTCCGTCATGGAGAGGTTTCTTTTATTTTACTGACTATCTAAGCGAAAAGAACGGTTTGGCAGCTTCCAATTAAACATATAGGAACAAACCCGGCAAACAACGAGCACGAAAAACAGAACGTATAAGCCGAACGAGTTCCCCAGCCAGCCCAAGCCGACGATTAAACCGCCGAGAGCCGCCCAGACTGCATAAATTTCTGCCTTCAGCACAAGCGGTTTGCGCCCGGCAAGAAGGTCGCGGATGATCCCGCCCCCGCTTCCCGTCAGCACCGCAGCCACGATCACGGCACTAAGCGGATGGCCCATTTTGACGGCATACAGTGCGCCTTGGATAGCAAAGGCAGCGAGGCCGATCGCATCTGATAAATTGCCCCACTTATTCCAATGCTTCAGCAGCAGCTTCGGAAACAGAAACACAATTGTAATAGATAAAAGCGCGATTTGAAAGTACGCTCCCTGCTCCCATAGCGCTGACACCGGAACACCGATCAGCAAATTGCGGATCGCTCCTCCTCCAAAAGCGGTGACAATCCCTAATATATAAACTCCTAAAATATCATATTCCTCTTCCATCGCAACAATTGCGCCGCTGACTGCAAACGCAATGATGCCAATCACACTGAGCAGCTCCCAAGCCATTCTGATGACTCCCTTTTATGTTTGTTAAATTTTCTGACGACCTCTAGATTTTATAATCGCTCAAGCGTAAAATCAATAACATTTTTATGAGAAAAAAAGATAAATTTAGAGGGAATACGGCTATTGCTGATGGACATGAGTTTGCGAAATTAAAAAAGCGCCCGGCATACGCGGGCGCTTTTTTTGTTATTCAGATTTTTCGCCTTTCAGCAGGCACATAAAAATGATAATCAGGATAAAAGCAATCAGGGCCAGGAATGGAATCGTAATAAAACCAAACCAGTTAATATATTGGCCCGAGCACGGCACGCCGCTGACACATGGCTTAATGCCGCTAAAGCCGGGCACTTTTTGCTCTAAGTAATGCATGATCGAAATGAATGCCCCAATAATCGCCATCGGGAGCACATATTTTTTCACTCGTGTGTCCCCTTGAAAGGTGGCGATGCCTAAAATCAGGACGAGCGGATACATGAGGATACGCTGGTACCAGCACAGTTCACATGGAATAAACTTTCTGATTTCACTGAAATACAGGCTGCCCAGCATAGCGATAAGAGCCACAACCCAGGAAGCATATAAAAATACGATTCTATTTTTCATATTGTTACTTCCCTTTCAGCTCTTTTTCTATTGTCTCTTTGATTTCATCATAATCCGCAAAATTTTTGATCACTTTATCATTGACATAAATCGTCGGTGTTGCCTGTATGTTCATTTTTTGATTAAGGTCAGAATCCTTTTCCACTTGAGAAGCGAATGTTTCCTTATCAAGATTTTCCTTGAGCGTCTCAGGTTTTATCTTTGTGGTGCTTTTTGCAAGATCACCAAGGAGGCCTGGGGTTACCCATTCCTGTTCCGTATCCGGCTGTTTTTCGAACAGCTTTTCATGGAAATCCCAGAAAGAGTCAGGGTCTTCCTTCCATACTTCTTCAGATGCAAGAGCCGCTAACCTTGAACCTTTTCCATGGAACATGACGTTCACGAAAGAAAATTTCACATCGCCCTTATCAATAAAGTCTTTTTGTATTTTTGGAAAGATGTCACTGTTAAACACCTTGCAAGACGGACATTTGTAATCTCCGAATTCTACTACAGTTACCGGTGCATCGTCCTTGCCAAGCACAGGCTGCCCTTTGATAGACGGCTGTCCGGAAACCGCATCATTGCCTTGTTCCGTTTTGTTATTAATGATGACAATGGCTGCTAGCAATACAACAACCACAACCGTAAGGATGACCGCGAATTTCGCAGAAGACTGCTGTTTCTTTTTCACTCCGACACCTCATCGTTTTAAAATTAAAAAAGAAGCGGATCGCAATTGACCCACTTCTTTATTTTAACAAGACAAGCGCCGATAAGAAAACCCCGAAAAAATGAATTCTCTCCGACAATTTATTTGTTTTTGAGACGCATGACGCGCATGGCGTTCGCCACAGCAAGCAGTGTAACGCCGACATCTGAGAAAACCGCTTCCCACATGGTCGCAATTCCAAATGCACCAAGAATGAGAAAGATCGCTTTCACACCTAAAGCAAATCCGATGTTTTGCCACACGATACGCCGTGTCCGTTTCGCAATCCGAATCGCTTCCGCAATTTTTGACGGCTGATCTGTCATTAGCACGATGTCTGCGGCTTCTACCGCGGCATCTGAGCCAAGGCCTCCCATCGCGATCCCTATATCTGCGCGGGCAAGCACTGGTGTATCATTGATACCGTCACCGACAAAAATGAGTTTTTCATTAGGCAAAAGCTTAGCTTCTAATGCCTCGACCTGCGCGACTTTATCTTGCGGCAGCAGCTCTGCATATACCTCACCAATCCCAAGCTGTTTTCCGACGGCTTCTCCCGTTTGTTTCGAATCACCCGTCAGCATAGCTGTCTGTTTGATCCCAAGCGACTTCAGATCAGCAACCGCCTGTGCTGCGTCTTCCTTTATCTCATCCGCTATGATGATTGCTCCGGCATAGCGGTGATCAACAGCAACGTGTACGATTGTTCCAGCATTTTCATCCGGGACATCCTCAATTTGTTCTCTTTCCATGAGCTTTTTATTCCCGGCAAGGATCTCAGTTCCATTTACCTTTGCAAAAATGCCGTGACCGGAGATTTCTTCGTATGACTCAATCTCATCGGAGGAAAGCATTTTCCCGTAAGCTTTACGCACAGATTCAGCAATTGGATGCTGTGAATGAAGCTCAGCGTATGCCGCCGCTTCAAGTAATCTATCCTTTGTAAAACCTTCCGCGGGTTTGATTTCTGTCACTTCAAAGCTGCCTTTTGTTAGTGTTCCCGTTTTATCAAACACCGCGTATTTGACTTGATTCAAGGCTTCTAAATAATTGCTTCCCTTTACAAGCACTCCGGCCTTTGAGGACGCTCCGATTCCGCCGAAGAAACCGAGCGGAATGGAGACAACAAGCGCACAAGGACAAGAAATCACTAAAAAGATAAGCGCGCGGTACACCCAATCGGAAAGCGCGGCGCCAGAAAGAACAAGCGGCGGAACAAAGGCCAGCAATACCGCGATGATCACAACAGCAGGTGTATAATACTTGGCAAACTTCGTGATAAAGTTTTCTGTCCGGGCTTTACGGCTGCTCGCATTCTGAACCAAGTCTAATATTTTTGATACTGCTGATTCCTGATAGCCCTTTGTGACTTCAATATGCAGAACGCCGTTTTGATTGATAAAGCCTGACATTACATCTTGTCCTTCCGCAGCTTTTCTCGGAACGGACTCACCTGTTAAAGCAGATGTATCAACCATCGCTGACCCTTGCACGACCTTACCGTCCAGGGGTATGCTTTCTCCCGGATTAACCACAATGATGTCTCCTGTCTGAACATCCTCCGGGGAAACCTGTTCGATGCCGTTCTTTGTTTTGAGATTGGCGTAATCAGGCCGTATGTCCATTAACGCACTAATTGATTTTCTGGAACGGCTGACCGCGGCACCTTGAAAAAGCTCACCGATTTGATAAAACAGCATAACGGCGACGCCCTCAGGGTATTGCTGAATCAGAAAGGCGCCGATTGTAGCAAGAGCCATTAAGAAATGCTCATCAAACACCTGACCGCGGATGATGTTTTTGACTGCGCGGATCATAATGTCACCGCCGATGATCAAATAAGCAGCGAGGAAAAGGAAAAGTTCAATGGTTCCCGAATGAACCAAATATGCCGCTGCGCCGAGAATGACAGCCGCCGCCATTCTGATCAGCATATTGACCATTCGATTACGATAGCCATCATCAGCTGATTTCTTTATATGCTTTTGGCGAACCGTTACATGCGGATCAATTGATTTCACTTTTTTCTCTACTTTATTCGTGACCCATTGCTCTTCTTTCCCATCGGCTGAGACAGTTAAGGTGCTTGCCGCAAAATTTACCGCGCATCCGTCAATGCCTTTTATGCCTTTGACTCCATTTTCGATTTTTTGGGCACAATTGCTGCAATCCAAACCGTCCAGAACGTATTCCTGTTTCACTAGTCTCACCTTACCTTCCGATTTAGGGTTCCCTTTTCAAAGCGTATCAATGAGTATTGCATTCATTTTAATATATATGAGCATATACTCATATATAAGTTACACCTATTATATGTTGTTTTCCAAGAAAGTGTCAATGAAAAACAAAAACCGGCATATAGCCGGTTTTTCATTTTACTTTTTGCAGACGAAGAGCATTCAGAACAACGGAAACGGAGCTGAATGCCATTGCTGCTCCTGCTATCCACGGTGCTAAAAATCCAAGTGCTGCGATTGGGATGCCGAGGCTGTTATAGCCAAGCGCCCAGAATAAATTTTGTTTAATGTTTTTCATTGTCAATCTGCTCATGCGGATTGCGTCGGCAATACTGTTCAGATCGCCGCGAATCAGTGTAATGTCTGCTGTTTCCATGGCAATGTCCGTGCCAGTTCCAATCGCCATGCCGATGTCAGCTGTGGCAAGCGCCGGCGCATCGTTAATTCCGTCGCCTACCATTGCCGTCTGGCGGCCCTCTTTTTGTAGGCGGGCAATTTCTGCTGCCTTTTGTTCTGGAAGGACTTCCGCAATGATATTCGTAATTCCCGCTTCCTTCGCGATAGCTTCTGCGGTTCTGCGATTGTCTCCTGTCATCATGATGACATCAAGGCCCAACTCTTTCAGACGGGCAACAGCCTTCCGTGACGTATCCTTAATCGTATCTGCAACCGCTACTAGCCCCGCTGCTTCTCCATCAATGGATACAAGCATAACTGTTTTCCCTTCGGCCTCTAGCTCTTCCATTTTGGCGAGAAGAGCCCCATGCTCAACCTGTTCGCTCTCCATTAATTTTCTTGTGCCGACGAGAATGCTTTTTCCTCCGGCTTCAGCCAAAATGCCTGCGCCGACTTTTGCTTCAAAGCGGGTAAGCTTCGGTATCTCAAGCCCTTTATCTTTCACGCCAGCAATAATCGCTTCGCCAAGCGGATGCTCTGATCCCGTTTCGGCTGCCGCTGCAAATTGAAGCAAATCTTTTTCTTCAAAACGGCCGAATGGAATGGCATCCGTCAGACGCGGCTTCCCGTTTGTCACGGTTCCGGTTTTATCAAGAACAATGGTATCGAGACGATGTGTTTTTTCTAAATGCTCGCCGCCTTTAAATAAAATCCCGAATTCAGCAGCGCGTCCAGATCCAGCCATTATGCTCGTCGGAGTGGCAAGACCGAGGGCGCAAGGGCAGGCAATGACAAGAACCGCAATGAACTTGCTGATCGCTTCGGCAAAATCGCCAGGAGCCGCCCAAAGGTACCAAATGAGAAAAGTGAGAACGGCAATCCCCAATACAATGGGCACAAAAATGCCTGAAATCTGGTCAGCGAGACGCTGGATCGGCGCTTTTGACCCTTGTGCTTCCTCAACAATTTTGATGATATGAGAAAGCGCAGTATCCTTTCCGACGTTGACAGCTTTAATTTTCAGGAAACCGTTTGCGTTAACGGTTGAACCTGTCACGCTGTCACCAGGATTTTTGTCAACAGGAAGACTTTCTCCTGTAATCATCGATTCGTCAACCGCTGAACGGCCTTCAACCACTTCTCCGTCGACAGGAATTCGTTCGCCAGGTTTGACGTAAACAATGTCATTAACAAGCACTTCGTCGATCGGGATGATTTGCTCCTGTCCGTCTCTTACAACAGTAGCTGTTTTCGCTTGAAGCTTCATCAGCTTTTTAATCGCATCAGAGGAACGGCCTTTTGCTTTTGTTTCAAACAACTTGCCTAATAAAATCAGCGTCAGCAAAATCGCGCTTGTTTCATAGTAAAGGCCGTCTGTATGCCCGTGAGAGCCAAGGCTTTGAAAAGTAAGATAAAGACTATAAGCGTAAGCAGCCGTCGTACCGAGGGCGACCAATACATCCATATTGGCGCTTTTATTTCTGAGCGCCTTATACGCACCCACATAAAACGGCCAGCCGATCAGAAACTGGACTGGTGTCGCCAGCGCAAATTGCATCCACGGATTGAGAAATATATCCGGTACCCAAATGAATGATGTAAATGTAAAATGGCTCACCATCGCCCAAAGCAATGGAAATGACAGGACAGCTGAAAAAATCAGTCTCGCCGTTTGCTTCCGTTCTTCTTTCTTTTTAGCAGCAGCAGCCTCACTGTCCTGTTCACCCTTCAACTTTAGCTTATATCCAAGCTTATCTACCGCTTCTTTTAAATCGCCGACAGACGCTTCTTTCGGATTGTACTCGACCGTAACCGTTTCTAAAGCGAAGTTTACTGGAGCGTTTGCGACGCCTTCTATTTTGTTAAGCCGTTTTTCTATCCGATTGGCGCAAGCCGCACAGGTCATGCCTTCAATATCGAATTCAGCTTTTTCTGTAACGACGTGATAGCCCAGCTTTTCTATTTTTTCTTGAATCGCTGCAGTCCCTGTTTCAGCAGGATCGTAGATTACATTTGATGTTTCCGTCGCCAGATTAACATTTGCATCCGTGACACCGGGCATCCGCTTCAGTCCTTTTTCAATTCTGGCAGCACATGCCGCACAGGTCATACCAGAGACCTGCATCGCGATTTCCTTTTGTTCACTCAACATACTCACTCCTTTATATACACCTGGGGGGTATATAAAAATGAAAGAAATATCGCGCCTCCCTAAAGGCGCGATACCTTGAATCACTCAGCTACGTCATAGCCCTGATCTTCTATCGCATCCGCAATATCTTTGACTGATACTTTGTCAGCATCAAACGAAACATCGACTTTACCCGCTTCCAGATTGACATGAACGGCACTGACGCCGTCCAGTTCTCCTACGCTTGTTTCTACTGCTTTGACACAGTGCTGACAGGACATTCCTTCAACTTGCAATGTTTTTTGTTCCATATCAATTCCTCCTGTTTATTCTTTGTATTTTTATCCTACCATACCCCCGTAGGGTATAACAATAAAAAACGCTTTATGATTTTGTGAACTTTTTAAATACGTCCAAAAGCTCAGAAATGGCCTGTTCCCCGTCTCCGCTTTTGATGGCATCTGCTACACAATGATGGGCATGATCCTCAAGCAAATGAAGCGCCACATTTTTCATTGCCGCCTGAACAGCTGAAATTTGCACAAGAATATCTACACAATATCTGTCGTTTTCCACCATGTTTTGAATGCCTCTGACTTGACCCTCAATCCGCTTAAGCCGGTTTGTAATCTGATCCTTTTCTTTCGAGCTTTTATGGTTTAATGTTTTATGTTCGTTATGCTTTTCCATGCGTACACCTCTGTTTAATGATATTAATTCCCATTATACTGATTGTCCAAACGGTTGTCTAAGCATGCCGATCCAAAAAATGAATCAGTTAGGTTTTACCATTTGATCAGGAGGGTATATACTTCTGTTGATAACGCTTTTAAAGGGGAGAAGAAAAGTGGATACGATCAAGGTTGGAATATTAGGATACGGATTGTCCGGTTCTGTTTTTCACGGGCCGCTGCTGGATGTTCTGGATGAATATCAAATCAGCAAAATCATGACATCTCGGACAGAAGAAGTGAAACGGGATTTTCCAGATGCTGAGGTTGTACATGAGCTTGAGGAAATCACAAATGACCCTGCCATTGAGCTTGTCATTGTCACCACCCCGAGCGGCCTTCATTACGAGCATGCTATGGCATGCATACAGGCCGGAAAACATGTTGTGATGGAAAAACCAATGACAGCAACGGCCGAAGAGGGGGAAACATTAAAAAGGGCTGCCGATGAAAAAGGCGTATTATTAAGCGTATATCATAACCGACGCTGGGATAACGATTTTTTAACGATTAAAAAGCTGATCTCTGAGGGATCCCTTGAAGATATCAATACATATCAAGTTTCCTATGACCGCTACAGACCTGAAGTTCAAGCGCGGTGGCGGGAAAAAGAAGGCATTGCCACTGGTACGCTGTATGATCTCGGCTCCCACATCATAGACCAAACCCTGCATTTGTTTGGGATGCCTAAAGCCGTGACTGCAAACGTGATGGCCCAGCGGGAAAATGCCGAAACGGTTGACTATTTTCATTTAACCCTGGATTATGGCAAGCTTCAAGCCATTCTATACGGAGGATCAATCGTTCCGGCAAACGGACCTCGTTATCAAATCCATGGAAAAGATTCCAGCTTTATCAAATACGGAATTGACGGACAGGAAGACGCACTCAGAGCGGGAAGAAAACCAGAGGATGACAGCTGGGGTGCAGATGATCCGGAGTTTTACGGACAGCTTACAACCATTCGTGGCTCCGGCAAAAAAACAGAAACGATTCCATCAGTAAATGGCTCCTACCTTACTTATTACCGTAAAATAGCGGAAAGCATATGGGAAGGTGCTGCGTTGCCAGTCACTGCTGAGGAAGGTATTAATGTCATCCGCATCATTGAAGCCGCGATGGAAAGCAGTAAAGAGAAACGAACCATTATGCTGGAGCACTAAAACAAAAGCCTCCCCAAATAAGGGGAGGCTTTTTCATTAGAATGTTTTTCCTGCTTCTTTCGCACGCGCAATCGCGTCTTCTTTGATTTGCTGTGCTTTATCAGGCTCCGCATTATGTCCCTCTACGAAAATGCCATCGAATGATGGTACCCCGAAGAAGTTCATCATGATGCCGATGTAGCGGTGCCCCATTTCCATCTCAGCCGCAGGGCCTTCTGAATAGTAGCCGCCGCGCGCTTGGATATGAATTGCTTTTTTATCAGTCAACAAGCCAATAGGGCCTTGTTCTGTGTATTTGAATGATTTTCCTGCAACAGCAACAGAATCGAGATACGCTTTCATCACTGGCGGGAATGAGAAGTTCCATAAAGGAGTAACAAATACGTACTTATCAGCTGATGCAAATTGATCGCTAAGCTCTCCCAAACGGCCTACTTTCGCTTTTTCGCTTTCAGAAAGCTCTTCAAAGCCTGTACCTGACTGAAGCTTTCCCCATCCGCTAAATACATCTGCGTCAATATGCGGGATGTTTTCTTTGTACAAATCGATATGTACAACTTCATCATTTGGATTCGCTTCTTTGTAAGATTCGATAAATGCTTTACCTGTTGCCATACTGTACGAAGTTGCTTCGTCATGCGGATGAGCAGTGATATATAATACTTTTGCCATTTTTACCAGCCCTTTCGTTTTTAAAAATCACACATCAATTATTATCATACAGATGCATAATGATTATTCTGTCTCTCTTAGACTTTATTATAGAGACAAAGAAATTTACTTTCAAGTAAAACATCTCGAATTAAAGATTATTTAACTTTCCCAAACAGCTTACTTTTCAAAAGCTGTTCTCAAGCCGGAATACAGCGCAGACAATTCTTTACTGATTCGAGGATAATGAGGGACATGCGGCACTTGAATATCCGCAGGCATCCTTTTCATGATAAAGGATTGCTCAGCCCGTTCAAAAAACGCCCGCAGCTGGTTGATCTCTTCATCAGAAAACGGAGCAGGCGGACGGCGGTGAGCTTGCGCCGAGAGCAAATAGTACCCTAAGTGCTGAGCACCGGAAATGGCAGGCCAGAGCGCCTCCGCATTCGCATGAGGAAACTCTCCAAGGGCCTTGTCATACGCATCCCGAAGCCTGACAAGACTCACCCTTAACTTGTGTTCGTCGGCATTCTGCCCGGTTAACAGTTTCTCCATAAACTGCCCTTCCAGCCGGATGACGTTCCCCATCAGTTCAGGCAGTCGCTTCGTTGAAAACCGCCGCCACAAAAGTATTGTTCCCAACAGCCCGATCACGCTGCCGACAGCTACATCAGTCAGCCTCGCTTTCATAAAATAACCGGCGCCCGCCCCGCCATGCATACTTTCTGTGATAACAAGCGCATTTGCGGTTAAAAAGGGAACAGCCAGCGCATAATTGCGGACGATCAGCATCTCAAGAAGACATTGCAGCGCTGCAATACAAAACGCAATATAAACACCGCCCGGCTTAAAAAACAGGATTGCGCCTGCCAGTATAACACCGATCACCGTTCCGGCCGAACGCTGAATAGCCCTGTGAAGCGTAAAAACAACAGTAGTGCCAAGCATGACCGCTGCTGCCGAAAGCGGAATCCAATAGGAGCGTGCAAAGCCGAATGCGAGGGCAAACATATCGGCGGCAAACAGAACAATTCCGTACTTTAACGCTCTAATCAAAACTGGAGACTTCCAGTCAAAGGCATTTCTCAAAAAGTAAAAAGAGGATGGCAGGCGGCTTGGTTCCCCGTCAAGCTGCTTATCAAAACGTCCTGAAGCGATATACAAAACCTCATTGATTTCTTCAAACAGCTTCCGCCTAGGCTCAGATTCATTTTCATTAATCTGAAACGTATTGAAAACCCGTGCATTCGCAAGCATATCTCCGGTTTGGCGAAGTGCCTTTTCAATCTGCGCGGTCTCTCTGTCCGGCGTTTCAGCTGAAAAATGAATAATGGCAATAAATATGTCGTCAGCTTTCTCAAGGAGGCGAAAAAATCGTTCATCATGCCGCGATTTTTTCCGTCTGTTCCCTTTCCCAAGAACCGTTTGGCGGGCTGTTCTAAGCATGAGCACCGTCTGATGCTGTGCGTTATGAAAACCTGGCGTTCCGACGGCTGAAAGACATGCAGCCAGCTGATGATATGTTTTTTGCAGCACCGCTCCCTCCGGTCCATGTTTGTTCCATAACCAGCCGATTAAAGCGATACCCATGGCGAAAATGCCGCCGAGAAACGTCAGTCCCGCTCTGAACAGCGCTTGTGAAGGATCGGCCGGCAGCCCGGAACTGACTAAAAAGGCAAGGACAAAAAACATCGGCGCAGGGCCTTGAATGCCGAGCGCGCTAAAAATAAACATCGCCGCTGCACCGATCAGCCCCAAAACAGCCGCCATCATCCAAAGCATCCCGGACAAAAGCGTCCCTAAACCAAATGAGAGGGCGATCCCAATAGAAACCAAGAGCAGCTTCAAGGCGCGCTTTTTGTACGATTCACCGCCCGCATATAAATAAACAAAGCCTCCGATACTTGCAGTTAATCCGTAATCCGTGTGACCTGCCAATGCACCGACCAGCACAGGAAACCCTGAAGCGAAACCTGATCCGATAGCCTTTTTCCAAGGAAATGGATTTGCATGAATGCGAAAGGCATCCTTCACGATAGGCATGATTCTTTGATTGTTCGCAGCAGTTTTGTTCATTTGACAAAATCCTTTTCAATGAATGTGTAGAACTTTTCCCGTTTCTTCGCTTTAGTATGCCCAAAAACGCGGTTAGCTTCTCAATTGGTGCGCCCGATAAAAAAACAGAGACTTATACCGTCTCTGCTTCATTACATCAGTTTATTATAAAAGCGGCACCTGTCAGGACTGTTTTGTCCTTCTGCCTTCCTTCAAGAGCAGGTGAATAAAAAATAAAGGATAAATCAATAGATACCCATTAAACAGCCACCACACAAGATCAAAGTCACTGCTGAATGTCCAGAATGATAGCGCCTGCAGACCTGAACAACAGGTCAGCACAAGAGAAATCAGCGCCATCAGCTTCCAGTCAGCACGATTCACCCGCTGTAGGTACAAGCTGTACAACCCTGTGACAGAAATCAGGATATCCAGCGGAAAAAAAGACCAGTTCCAAGCGATCATAAACGGATGGTCATGATGTTTAAAAGCCCAGCTTTCCGGTATGAGCGAAAATCCGGCTGACAGCCAGTACAAGATAAAACCGATATCAGTCACGAGAAAAAACAGCTTCATATATCTCATTTGTACTGCCCGCTTTTATGTACCGGCTCAGACACCGCAGCATGCTCGATCAGGTTTAAAGACACAACACCGGCAATAATCAATCCAATTGAAATGACTTTCATGACACTCACATGTTCTTGAAAAAACAAAAAACCAACGACTGTAATCAGGACAATTCCCATCCCTGACCATACAGCATAAGCAACAGATACATCAATGGATTTAAGCGTAAGCGTCAGAAAGAAAAGACTCCCTCCATAAAAGAAAATCAACAGCAAACTGGGAATAAGCTTTGTAAAACCGGACGATAGCTTCATGCTGACCGTTCCCGCAACCTCAAACAAAATCGCCGAGCATAGAAACACCCAATTCATGTCGCATCAGCCTCCTCATCAGCTGTTATACCGTTAAACAAAACATCTACAATTGATTCAAGCACCTCTCCTGTCGTGAACTGATGTTTCAGCGGATATTCAGGGTCATACACTTGATTGATGCTCCCTATATACATGTGAACAAACAGGTCCGGATTGATGTTTCTGATTCTCTTTTGCTGTTTGCACTCGTTTAATAATGCTAGGACAATCGCCCATTCTTCCTTAATAAACGCGTCTAATGTAAGCCACGCATCGTAATGGTATTTCTTTAGTTCATTTAATAATCCCATGTTCAGCAGTTCCATCCCCTGCGGAAGGCTGATCAGCATTTGTTTCACCTTTTCGAGCACATTTAAACGTTCATTTTCATAGATGTCTCTTTCTATTTGCTTCATTTCAGCTATAAATTGTTCGACAACCGCCTCAACAAGCTGATCTTTAGATGAATAATATGCATAGAGCGTCCGCTTGCTCGTTCCCAGCGCTGCCGCCAAATCATTCATCGTAAATGAAAATCCTTTCTGCTTGATCAGCCGGAAGGTTTCCGCCAGAATTCTTTTATCCATATTAATCCCCCGCTTTCGGTACCAAGAAAACTATTTCAGTACCAATATTATACGTCAGAAATTTATGGAAATCAACAATATATAAAAAACCTCTCCTGTTGGGAGAGGTTTAAAAGACACTGCGGACCAAACCGCCGTCTGCCCGAAGTGCCGCGCCATTGATCGCAGAGGAAAGCGGGCTGCTTAAAAATGTAACGAAGTGGGCGATTTCTTCCGGACGGATCAGTCTTTGAATAATAGATGTCGGCCGGTTTTCTTTCATAAAACGTGCCTCAGCTTCTTGAACAGTCAGGTTTTCACCAGGATACAGCGAGTTCAGCATAGTTTCCACACCCTCTGTTAAGGTAGAGCCCGGCATGACGGTGTTGACTGTGACATTCGTGCCGGTTGCCAGCTCCGCCAAACTGCGGGAAATGGACAGCTGCATCGTTTTTGTCGCACTGTAATGGGCCATTTCCTGTGACGGCATAATCGCCGCTTCACTGGCAATGAAAATCACACGCCCTTCTTTTTTCTCTATCATGTTATGCAAATACCTGCGTGTCAGCCTTACACCGCTCATAATATTCACTTCAAAAAAACGAAACCATTCATTATCGGGAATATCAAAGTACTCCGCCGGTTCAAAAATCCCTAAATTGTTGACCAAAATATCAACCTCTGGATATGCCTGAAACAGCTTATTGCAGCCTTCTTCAGTTCCCAAATCAAATGCGGCCGGATAAAGAACCGCTTCAGCATGTTGTGTTTTCAGTTCATCTATCGTCTGATTCACTTTCTCTTCCCGGCGTCCGTTAATGATCACTGCCGCACCTTCTTCAGCTAATGAAGAGGCAATAGCTTTTCCGATCCCTGATGTCGAACCGGTCACCAATGCGGTTTTTCCTTGTAAATTCAGCTTCATTATTCATCCCTCCGTTTTTGATTCCTCTTATTTATTGACAGAAATCTGATTGGTGAAACATCTGCTCTGCAATCAGTATGAAACAGCTGGGATTGAAATGGAAGTACGCACTTTTTGGTGCCTGTGGTTTGGAGAAAAAATAAAGCAGAACCTCTTAAGAGGTTCTGCTTTATTGTCAGTATGTATGGAGACGGTGGGAGTCGAACCCACGTCCAGAAACATCGATTACTTAAGCGTCTACGAGCGTAGCCTGCATATTTATGGTTTCACTCATCTTCTTGCCTGCGGGCGGGCCTTCCGAGAGCTAGTCTGTTCATCTCTTCTTACGTTCTCAGACGGGAACGCAAGCGTAGCCTACTTGGATGTGCTCTTCACAGACACATAGGCAATGTCAGGAAGAGCTCGCTGCGCTTATTAGGCAGCTAATGCTACGTTTTGGTTAAAACTGTTAGTTTTGCCAGTTATATTTAAGTGCGTGTTTACGAGATCGCCTCTCGGCTCGCAGCTCAAGCTCGATCCATCCCTGTCGAATCCGTAACGTCCCCTTGGTATAAGGGAAATACGGGAGAAAATATCAAGCTCTCACTCAAACTGGCTATAGTCTTATTATAACATGATCACGGCTCTTTTCAATTGTCAAATCCTTCAAATGAATGGCGTCGTGATCTGATCGTGAACACAGTATAGCACAGGCCTGATTTTCGAATCAAGCACTATGCCTTTAGAAGCCTTTTTGACTGTCTCTGAACGCTCTTTCGATTTCCCGCTTCGCGTCCTTGCGCTTCAGATCTTCCCGTTTGTCATAGTTCTTCTTCCCTTTTCCAAGGCCGAGAAGCACTTTGGCAAAGCCGTTTTTTAAATACAGCTTCAGCGGAACGAGAGAATAGCCTTTTTCCTTTGTTAACCCGATCAGCTTATTAATCTCCTTGCGGTGCATTAACAGCTTTCTTGTCCGGAGCGGATCGTGGTTATAGCGGTTTCCCTGCTCATATGGGCTGACGTGCATATTGTGGAGAAACACTTCTCCCCGTTCGATTTTGGCGAAGGAATCCTTAAGGTTTACGCGGCCGGCGCGAATCGATTTGATTTCGGTTCCTTGCAGAACGATGCCTGTTTCATAGGTTTCTTCTATAAAATAATCGTGGTTGGCTTTCTTATTTTGAGATAATACTTTTCCTGACCCTTTTGGCATGCCAGAACCTCCTCTCTCTAAGGAAAAACTGTCCACCTTTTGCGATACGCTCTATTTTACCAAATGTCACGTACCGCTACAATGAAAAGCTGTTTCCGAAAGAAAGCAAATAGAGCGCTGCGGCCCTATTTGCTGGTTGAGCTGCTATTTCTTCTTTTTCCGTTTCTGTTTCGGAGCATTCTGGAAGCCGCGTTTTTTCTTTTTCTTCTTCGGCTTAGTGAACCACTCCCCTTTTTCCTCAGACGGAGCTGGAGAAACAGGCGTATTGGTGCTTTGAACACGTTTTCTGGCAGGCTTTCCGCGTTTTCTGCTCCGGCTGCTGTCCAATTCTCTCGGACGCCGCGGAGTGCCCTTCATGCCGACAATTTCAAAGTCGATATTGCGCTCATCTTTATTGACATCGACAACCTTGACTGTGATTTCATCCCCGATGCGGAAGACGTTGCCTGTCCGCTCGCCAATCATTGCGAAATGCTGTTCGTCAAAGCGGTAGTAGTCATCTGTCATAAAGCTGACATGGACGAGTCCTTCAATTGTATTCGGCAGCTCGACGAACATTCCGAAGTTTGTCACAGAGCTGATCATGCCGTCAAACTCTTCACCGATTTTATCAAGCATGTATTCCGCTTTTTTCAGATCATCCGTCTCACGCTCGGCGTCAACTGCACGGCGCTCCATAGATGATGTATGTTCGGCGATATCCGGCAGGCGTTCAGCCCACTTTTCCTGTGTCGCTTCATCGACTTTGCCGTTGATCAAATACGTTCGGATCAGACGGTGAACGATTAAGTCCGGGTAACGGCGGATCGGCGATGTGAAATGCGTATAGAATTCCGTTGACAGACCGAAATGCCCCAAGCTTTGCGGGTCGTATTTCGCCTGTTTCATCGAACGGAGCATAACAGTAGATATAACCGTTTCCTCTGGTCTGTCACGCACAGCGTCCAGAATGCTTTGCAGCGCGCGCGGATGAATATTCCCCGCCGTTCCTTTCACCACATAGCCAAATGTCGTCACAAATTCTAAAAACTTTTGCAGCTTTTCAGCATTCGGCTCTTCGTGAATCCGGTATATAAACGGGACGTTCATCCAATGGAAATGCTCTGCCACTGTTTCGTTTGCTACAAGCATAAATTCTTCAATCAGCTTCTCGGCGACAGAGCGTTCTCTGATCACAACGTCTTTAACCGCTCCTTCGTCATCAACAAGCACCTTTGCTTCTTTGAAATCAAAGTCAACGGCGCCGCGGTCCATCCGCTTATCGCGAAGAATTTGAGCCAGGCGCTCCATGTCTTTGAACATCGGAACAAGAGGCTCGTATTTTTGCTTCAGCTCTTCATCATCGTCAACAAGAATTTTATTCACATCTGAATATGTCATTCTTTCCGTTGTTTTGATGACACTTTGGAAGATCTCGTGCTCTGTCACCTGTCCCTGACTGTTAATTGTCATTTCACAAGAAAGCGTCAGGCGGTCAACCTTTGGATTTAAGGAGCAGATGCCGTTTGACAATCTGTGCGGAATCATCGGGATGACACGGTCAACCAGATACACACTTGTCCCTCTTTCAAGCGCTTCTTTGTCAATCGGCGAGTTTTCGGTTACGTAATGGCTGACATCAGCTATGTGAACGCCAAGCTTGTAGCTTCCATCATCAAGTTTCGTCACGGTAACTGCATCATCCAAATCCTTCGCATCCGCACCATCAATGGTGACAATCACCTGGTCACGGAGATCACGGCGGTCTTTTAGATCTTTTTCATCAATCGTGTCAGGCGTACTTGATGCCTGTTCCATCGCGTCAGCTGGAAATTCTCCCGGCAGGCCGTGCTTATGAATGACCGATAAAATATCAATGCCCGGGTCGTTTTTGTGGCCGAGAATGGTTTCAACCTCACCCTCTGCGTTCATGCGGCCTTCAGGATAGCTCGTCAGCTTGACAACAACCTTATGCCCTTCCGCAGCTCCATTTTTCCCATTTTTCGGAATGAAGATGTCACTCGTGATTTTTTTGTCGTCCGGAATGACAAAGCCGAAGTTTCTCGTTTCTGTATACGTGCCGACAACCCGCTGAATCGCTCTTTCTAAAATCCGTATGACGGTTCCTTCCTGCCTGGAGCCGCTTGACTGTGAATTCAGACGCACCATGACGATATCGCCGTTCATTGCCGTATTTAGCTCATTAGGCGGAATAAACACATCACTTAACGACGTATCCTCAGGCAGCAAAAAGGCGAATCCTTTCGCATGGGCTGAAATCTTTCCTTTTATTAAGTTCATCTTCTCCGGAATGCCGTAGCGGTCGCTTCTCGTCCGTACGATAAGCCCTTTTTCTTCCAAGGCGACTAACGCTTTGACGAGCTCTTTAAACTCCTCGGCTTCCGTAATATTTAACATCTCCTCAAGTTCCTGAACGGTCAGAGGTTTGTACGCCTCTTCCTTCATAAACGAGAGAAGCTTTTCCATAAATGCTTCTTTTTCCATTATCCGACCTCCTGTTGATTACCAATCGAGCTTCTCTAAAAATTCATACACATCCTGATGGACGAGATCACGTTCTTTGTCGAGTGTAATGACATGCCCTGATTCCTCGTACCATTTCAGCTGTTTATCATCAGTTTCCACTTCGTTGTAAATAATATTGGCGCTTTCGGTATTTATCATGTGGTCATGACGGGCCTGCACCACAAATGTCGGTGAATAAATCATATCGACATTATTCCGCACATCAGCAATTAAGTCTTGCAGCGCCTTGAGGGTATTCATCGGCGTTTTTTCGAATTCCTTCATTTCCTCTTCAATTTGCTCCGGGCTTTTCCCCTCAAACTTTTTGTAATTGCGAGCGTATGAAAGAACGCCTTGATACATGACCTCTTCACTCTTAATATGCATCGGTGCGCACATTGGGACAATTCCCTTTATGGGTACAGTGTAACCCAATTTCAGCGAAAAAACCCCGCCAAGCGACAGTCCGCAGGCAGCAATGCTCTCATAGCCTTCAGATTTTAAGTATTCATAGCCATCCATTACGTTTTTCCACCAGTCTTCGGGCCCCGTATGTACAAGTTCTTCAGGCGGGACGCCATGTCCTTCATATTGAGGCGCGTGGCACGTATAGCCGCGTTCATTCAAATATCGTCCCAGCATCCTTACATCCGCTGTATTGCCTGTAAAGCCGTGCAGCAAAAGCACCGCTTTGTCTCCGCCTTTAAATGTAAATGGTTTTGGTGTCACAACTTTCATGCTCATGTCTCCCTTTCTATCTGCACGATCATTTTAGTTTTCCACAGTTTAATCAGAAAAAAACGTTTTGAATATCATCCAGAAACGTGAAAAAGGCCTGACTTCACATCAGACCTTATACAAACATTGCCCTATAGGATATAAGCAAGCGCAATCGTTAACACGAAAAACAAGACTGCCAGCACTACCGTAATGCGGTGCAAAATTAAATCAAGACCTCTTGCTTTTTGTTTCCCGAAGAGCTGCTCCGCTCCGCCTGAAATCGCACCAGATAATCCGGCGCTTTTACTGGATTGAAGCAAAACGACAATAATAAGTGCAATGCTGACGATAACCAACAAGGTAATCAAAACTGCGTGCATCCCATACACCTCCAGACTCACTGGCTACATTACTTCTATTTTACATGAAAAGGGTTGGCATGTCACGCTGTATCAGACGCCAAAAGGCCGGATAAGACGTTTTATCTTGGTTACCCTATTCATATGAAAAGGTCAAAGGAGAAAAGCGATGCCGCTTATCAGCATAGACAGCAGGAAACATCTTTTTTATGAAGAATATGGACAGGGAATCCCTATCATTTTTATCCACCCGCCGGGCATGGGACGCAAGGTTTTTTATTATCAGCGCCTTCTATCCAAGCATTTCAGGGTGATTTTTCTCGATTTAAGCGGCCACGGTGATAGTGATCATATCGATCAGCCAGCGTCTATTTCCTATTACGCAAACGAGATCGCGCAATTCATGGACGCTTTGCACATTGATAAAGCTGTGTTATTCGGGTATTCTGCCGGAGGCTTAATCGCGCAGCATATCGGCTTCACCCGCCCGGACAAAGTGTCACACCTTATTCTGTCCGGCGCCTACCCCGCTGTTCATAACGTAATCGGCCAGAAGCTGCACAAACTGGGAATGTATCTGCTTGAAAAAAACCCCGGTTTGCTCATGAAAATCCTCGCTGGCAGCCACACAAAAGACAGACAGCTTCGCAGCATATTAACAGACCATATGAAAAAAGCAGACCTGGCCCATTGGCATCAGTATTATCTGGATTCGCTTGGCTACAACTGCATTGAACAGCTGCCCCGCCTAGACATGCCAATGCTGTTTATGTATGGCGGCCTGCGGGACTGGACCTTTACAAACGCAGGCTATTACCGAAGATCGTGCAGACATGCCGAATTTTTCAGATTGGAATATCAGGGACATCAATTGCCGACAAAACAATGGAAAACGTGCAATGAGCTGGTGACAGGGTTTGTGCTGACACATCATTCAATATAGAAAACGCTTGGATCTCCTTGCGTTTTCTATATTTTATTGACTTTTGTCAACAAAATCATAGTAAAAAAGATCCTCAAATTTCAAATTAAAATAGTGAAGCATTTTACCGATCACAAGCTGCCCCGGCCGTCTTTCTCCATTCAGCACGCGGCTCAGTGTGGCGGGTGAGACTCCGATTTCCAGCGCAAGCTGATTAAGGGAATAATCGTTATTAACCATATACTGCAAGACATAATCACGTCTAATCTGTATCTTTTCTACTGGCACTTTCCTCACCTTCCATTCCTGAAAAACTTTTTTCTATACTTTTACATTACGGCTTATGTTAACTTTTGTCAATACATTTCCAGTCTACCTATTCCCTTTAGTCAATAAACATACTAAAATATGAGTAACAGTGAGGGACGGGGTGAGATATATGGAAAGCTTTGGCGAACAATTACGGGCATTGCGTGAAGAGAGAAAGTTAACAGTCAACCAGCTGGCGACTTATTCAGGCGTAAGCGCGGCCGGCATCTCCAGAATCGAAAACGGAAAACGGGGCGTTCCCAAACCTGCCACCATCAAAAAACTGGCAGAGGCCTTAAAAATTCCTTATGAGGGGCTTATGTACAAGGCTGGTTACATCGAAGAAGTGCATGAAGCCAGGGCCCCTTACGAAACGAAGTGCAAGCTGCTTGAAAAAGCGGAGGCCTATGACCTGAAAAACCTTGCGCTTCTTGAGAACGAAAAGTGGCAATATCTCAATAAAGAAGATTTGCTCATGCTGGATCATTATTTTTCGTTTATTTCAGACGAAGCCAAAAAACGGTCTGCTGATGACTGACTCTTGATGGAAATGTGAGGCGATAGACCATGTCACCGTTCGGACAGCAATTACGGGAGCTGCGCCGCGCCCGCAAACTGACAGTGAATCAGCTTGCGGTATACTCAGGCATCAGCTCGGCCACCATTTCAAAAATTGAAAACGGCAAACGCGGGACGCCAAAACCCGCCACGATTAAAAAACTGGCAGCCGTCCTGAAAGTGCCGTACGAAAACCTAATGGCCGCCGCAGGCCATATTCAGGCCTTTCCTGAAGAAATCCGCGAAGCATCTGAAAGCTATCAATCCGTTTATGAAATTTACCAGACGGCTGTCACTCGCGGAGCGGAGCACCTCCCGATTTTCAATAGTCAAAAATGGGAACATCTCTCAAAGCAGGATATTGAAAATCTCAGCAAATACTTCGATTTTTTGTCTTCAGAAGCAAAAAAACGCGCCTCTTCCTCATAATCCCCTGTTTCTCTTTCTATATTTTATCAATCACGCTTGCATACCCTCCCTCGTTATTTGCGTTATAATAGTGACAGACGAGGTGAAAAGTATGAACCAATCAGAAATGTGTCCTAGATTTGAAAAAGCAGTCGACATCTTAAGTAAACGCTGGGTCGCTTTAATCGTATTTCAGCTCTTGAACGGGTCTCAGCGATTTAGCGAAATTGAAGCAGCACTTCCAAATCTAAGCGGCAGAGTTCTGTCAGAACGGCTGAAAGAACTTGAGCTTGAAGGAGTAGTGAAGCGGGATGTCATCCCGGAAACTCCGGTTCGCATCGAATATTCATTGACTGATAAAGGAAAGGCACTGGCCCCCATTTTAGGTGAAATTTCTAAATGGGCGACTGAATGGATTGACCCTTCCTTTCTTGACTAATTGCTAAAACGGCTCTGATCTCAAAGATGAGAAAAGAGCCGTTTTTTATTTTTTCCCAGGTGAAAAAACGATTTCTCAGCCGATATATAGTACATCCACACATTACGTTTTTAAAGGAGACCACTATATGCGACTGACGATTTCCCGCAAATTCAGCCTGGTATTTTTGACACTGATCCTGATCAATTTACTTGTAGGCGGAATAGGCGTTCTTAATATGCAGCATATCATTCAAAAAACAGATGAAATCAACACAAAATGGATTGACGGCATCAAAGGAATCACTTCAATTAATTATGTAACCGAGCACCTGTCTTCTAAAGAAAAGGACTTTCTGATTTATACAGACAAAAGCAAAATGGATACACTTGATCAAGAAATGAATCAAATCATGGAAGACATTAACCAAAAGCTCGATAACTACGAAAAAACGATCTCCACTGATAAAGAGCAGAAACTGTTCGAGCAGCTTCAAACTGAAGTGAATACCTATATGGATATTCATGCGCAAATTATCGAAAGCGGCCGCACGAATGACATGGACAAAGCAAGAGGTTTATTGGTTCAGACTGAGGCCAGCTTTGAGGATATGAAAAAAACAATCACTCAGCTTGTTGACTTAAATCAAGAAGGCAGCAACACAGCGGTAAAAGAAACGAAGGCCGTCTATCATAAAGGGCTCATTTACACTGCTTTGCTTGTGGCAGCTTCGATCCTCATCAGCATTTTCATCTGGCTTTATATCACGCGAAACATTGTAAAGCCTATCATTCGCATGAAGGAATCTGCCAATCATATTGCCGAAGGCGATCTGTCGAACGATATGGAGCCGCTCAACTCAAAAGACGAGCTGGGTGATCTGAATGAAGCGCTGCAAAAAATGGTAGGGAATCTGAGAGATATTGTCGGATATTCTAAAGACATATCAAGCCGGGTTCTTTCTTCTTCACAGGTGCTTGCAACCGCAACGAATGAAACAAGATCCGGCAGCAAACATATTACCGAGACGATGAACGAAATGGCTGAGGGCTCTGAACAGCAGGCCCAAGACGCCGTGACGATTGCCGAATCGATGAATGAGTTCACTGAAAGCATTGATAAAGCCTATAATCACGGCATCACCATCAGCGATACGTCTCAAAACGTTCTCGAACTCGCGGTAAGCGGAAACGAAAATATGGCTACGTCATTACAGCAAATGAAAACCATCCATCATATTGTTGAAGAAGCCGTGCATAAAGTGAGATCACTGGAACAGCATTCTCAGGATATCAACAAGCTCGTTCAAGTCATCAACGGAATTGCCGAGCAAACGAATTTGCTGTCCCTTAACGCCGCGATTGAAGCTGCCCGCGCAGGAGAAAGCGGCAAAGGCTTCGCCGTTGTGGCAGAGGAGGTCAGAAAGCTGGCTGACGGCGTTTCTGATTCCGTGCAGGATATTACCCGGATTGTAGGCGGGACACAGGAGGAGATCCACACTGTCATTACGTACTTGGAAAGCAGCTTTACAGAAGTCGAAAAAGGAACGGAAAACCTGACAGACACCGGGCAGGCTATGCGGCATATCAAGCAATCCGTCACTCATGTTGCAGACAGCATTAAGGAAGTAACGGATGGCCTGAAGCAGTTAACAAACCAATCGATTACTATCAATCAATCGATTGAAAATATCGCTTCTGTATCCGAAGAGTCGGCCGCCGGCATTGAAGAAACATTTTCAATAACTGAGCAATCCGCCCATTCGATGGATCAAGTGCTTCTAAATGCTGAAGAGCTTGAGCAGCTGGCCAATGAGCTTAATGAGAAGATGGGTCAGTTTACGATTTAAATAGAAAAAAGAGGCTGGACTCCAGCCTCTTTTTCTATTCTATGCAGCTGATTGAACATGTTTCGCCCCGGTTCTTTTTTTCTTCACCGGACTTAATGCCCGCTCCAGCCAAGCCATGAGCAAATCCGCCCCTACCGCCATCACCGCAGTTGGTATCGCTCCGGCTAGAATAATCGCAGTTCCGTTTGTTGCGTTTGAGCCGCGGACAATCATGTCCCCAAGGCCTCCGGCACCGACAAATGTGCCGATCGCTGTAATTCCGATGGCAATGACGAGAGCCGTGCGAAGGCCCGCCATAATGACAGAAAGTGCGAGCGGGAGCTCAACCATTCTGAGTACTTGGAATTTCGTCATGCCCATTGCTTTTCCCGATTCTAAGTAGGCATGTTCAATACTGATAATGCCTGTGTACGTGTTTCGAATAATCGGCAGCAGGGAATACAGAAATAATGATAGAATCACGGTATTTGCGCCGAGCCCCATAACAAGCATTAAGACGGCCAGCATAGCGAGCGCCGGGATTGTTTGAATAACGTTTGTTACGGCAAACACCCAGGCTGACAAACGGCGAAAATGCGCGATGAGGATTCCGGCCGGAACCCCGACGACAGCGGCACACAATACGCCGTAAGCCGACATGAGAAAGTGGCGGCCGAATTCATCCATGACGTAACTGCCATTCTGCGCGTAATACGTCATTAACTGTTCAAGCACGTTCATTGACCTCTTCCCCCTTTCACGATTCGAAATAGCGATGTTTTTCTAAATATTCCTTGGCAACGACAGACGGTTCTTTGAGATTGCCGTCGACTTCATAGTTAAGCTCCTGCATCGTGGCTGTGTCGATTTTTCCGAGCATTTTCTTGATTATGCCTTCAAGCTCAGGATGTTCTTTGAGCACCTTTTCCGGAACAACCGGAGAGCAGTCGTACGGCGGGAAAAATTGTTTATCATCCTTTAGCATTTTGAGACCATAGGACTTGATTCTTCCATCGGTTGAATACGCAAGCACAATGTCCATTTTTCCGCTTTTCACCGCGTCGTACACAAGGCCGATCTGCATCGGATACGTGCCGCCGAATGTCATGCCGTAGGTTTTCGTAAAATCCTGATAGCCGTTTCCTTTGAGCTTCATCCAATAGTTATCAACGCCCAGCTTTAATTGCGGCGCCCATTTTTTAACGTCTGATACGGTCTCTAAATGGTATTGGTCGGCCAGCTCCTTGCTGACTGTAAAGGCATATGTATTATCAAACCCGTAGGAGTCATACCACTTTAAATCATATCTTTTTTTAAACTCCCGCTGAGTAAGCGCCAGCGCTTTGTCCGGATCTTTTTCAGGTTCCATTCTCAACGTGCCTGTCAGCGCGTCTCCCGTATATCTTGTGGCCGCAATGTCGATTTCCCCGTTCATTAAAGCCTGCTGCTGCACCGCGTTGGAGCCAAGATTTTTAATCGTTGTTGTTTTGAGATCAGTATGGTGTTCGATCAACTGGCCAAGCATGCTGGCGATGATTTCTGATTCGCTCATGCTTTGCGCGCCGATTTTAATGGTCTGGTCTGCAGCAGCGCTGAGACCAGGAAGCGAACAGCCGCTCAGCGTCAGCGTTGCCGCAAGTACTAAACCTATCATTAATTTGAGATATTTTCTTTTCATGAGCCGCCTCCTTATGACAATTCCTTCAATCTCTGCATGCCGGCAGGTGTCAGTTTTCGTTCAGCAACTGCCAGCACATAATCAATCACAATTGCCAATATCGTGACAGGTACCGCGCCCCCGATGATATATTCCGGCTGATATAAATTCAGTCCGATAAAAATGTAATCACCCAATCCGCCGCCTCCGATAAAGGAAGCAAGCGTGGCCCAGCCGATTAAGTAAATCGTCGATGTTCTGATTCCCGCCATGATTACTGGCGCGGCAAGCGGCAGCTCCACCAAGCGGACTTGTTCAGCCGGCGTCATTCCGATTCCTTTACCAGACTCGAGCAGATTTTTGTTGACGCCGCGAATGCCGGTATACGTGTTGCGAAGAATCGGCAATACGGAATAGAAAAACAAAGCCACAATGGCCGGAACCTTCCCTACACCAAGGAGCGGAATAAAAAAAGCGAGGATGGCCAGACTCGGCAGCGTCTGAATGATATTGACAATGCCGATAATGGTGCCGGCTCCTTTTTTCATTCTGGTAAGCACAACTCCGAGGGGGACGGCAACCAGCACACCTAAGATCACAGCAATGAGCGATATCGTAATATGCTCGTATGTTTTATAAAGAAGCTCGCCCCCATTGGTTTGCAAAAATTGAACAATATGATGCATGACTTATCGCCCCTCCCTATGACAATGCTGCGAGCTGCTTTTCTTCTCCCCAGAGGGAGTCATACACGATGTCGACCAGACTTGCCCTCGTCACAATTCCGATCAGGCGTCGGTCTTCATCCACAACGGGAACATATTTGACACCCCGTTTTAAAATTTTGCGGACCGTGTCGCGCAGCAGTGTGCCACCCAGTACTGTGTATATATCTTCATGTAAAACTTCACTGACGAGATTGGCCTTTTTCCGGCATTGATCAATGATTTCAACATCGACATAGCCTTGCAGAACGCGCTCGTCATCGACGACCAGCAATGAATCGACCCGTTCCTGCCTCATCAGCTGAATGGCCTCAGAAAGCGTTTTATCCGCGGTGATCGTTACAGGCTGTGTGTTCATAATCTGGTCAACCCGTTCAACATCCGGGCTGGATGACTGAATCAGCCGCTCCTTGCCGATAAATTCCTCAACAAATTCGTCTGCCGGATTTCTTAAAATGTCATCGGGCGTTCCTACTTGAACGATTTCTCCCGCTTTTAAAATCACAATCCGGTCTGCCAGCTTAATCGCTTCATCCATATCATGGGTAACAAATACGATGGTTTTATGTAAGGTTTTTTGCAGTTTTTTAAATTCTTCCTGGAGGGAATCCCTCGTAATCGGGTCGAGTGCCCCAAACGGTTCATCCATTAAGATAAGCGGTGGCTCCGCGGCAAGTGCCCGTAATACACCAATTCGCTGCTGCTGCCCCCCGCTTAATTCATGAGGGTAACGGTCTACATATTCTGGCCCCATATCGACCAATTTTAAAAGCTCACGCGCCCGCTCTTTCCGCTGCTGCTCCGGCCATTTCAGCAGTTTTGGGACGAGTGAGATATTCTGCTGAATGGTCATATGGGGAAACAGGCCGATCTGCTGAATCACATAGCCAATTTTGCGCCTGAGCTCTACAGGATCCTGGTCCATGATGTTTTCGCCGTCAATGAAAATCTTCCCGGCGGAAGGCTCAATTAATCGGTTAATCATTTTCATTGTTGTCGTTTTTCCGCAGCCGCTCGGCCCGATAAAGCAGATAAATTCGCCTTTTGCAATCTTAAGATTTACGTTGTTCACGGCTTTTTTGCCGCCCTTGTATGTTTTCGAGACATTTTCTAATGTCAGCAAACATCGCACCTCCAAAATTAAGTTTATTCAATTTGTTCAGTTTAAATTTAATTTTTCAGACAATTGAATGCTTCCCATTATAGAATAAAGTTTATAAAATAAAAAGTTTACAATTTGTTCATATTATTTATAAAGTATGTGTAAACGCTGATTTACCCGCATTGACGTGTGTTGATCTCCTTATTGCTCCAATTTCCTGCCAAATTCTCTTTTGACAGCATTTTCGCCGTATCAAAAATGTGGTATATTGACATCGGAATTGTTAGCTGAAAGGATGAAACCGTTGGAGAAAGATCCGTTAACGATCATTGAACAAGCCGAGGACCATTTTATAGAAAGAATCGCGGAAAACATGCATGCATTTGGAATGCCCTCTACCGTCGGACGAGTGCTGGGCATTATTTATATGAATCGAAAACCGATGACGCTTACGGAATTATCTGAGGCCACCGGCATGAGTAAAACACGTATGAGCCAGGTAGTGCGGGAAATGCTTGATGCCAACATTGCCGAGAAGGTATTCGAAAAAGGCGTGCGAAAAGATTTATATGAGGTTGAGCAGGACTACTATCAAACATTTATCACGCTGTTTTCAGCCACCTGGAGCAAAGTCGTCAGCAAAAACAAAATGATGCATAAAAAACTCAATCGGGAGCTGCTTAGCGTGTTGGATGAAGAGCTTACTCCTGAAGCGGAAGAAAAAGTGAATGAGCTGCTGAAGGAATTAAAGGAATGGCTCGATTATTATAATTGGCTCAGCCGTTTGATTGAGTTTTTTGAGAGCGAAGACATTTTTAAATATGTGCCGAAGCCGTAAAAAACGCCCTGTCATTACAAGGCGTTTTTTCTTATGCGGCACCTGCCAGATTTTTCTTCTTTCTCTTTTTAATCGGGCTTAATGCTCGTTCAAGCCAGCCCATGACCAAATCGGCAATCACCGCCATCAGAGCTGTGGGGATCGCTCCCGCTAATATAATCGCGGTTCCGTTTGTGGCGTTTGATCCTCTGACGATGATGTCCCCGAGACCGCCAGCACCGACAAATGTCCCGATGGCCGTAATGCCGATGGCAATGACAAGCGCGGTGCGCAGGCCGGCCATTATGACAGAAAGCGCAAGCGGAAGCTCGACCATCCGCAGCACTTGAAATTTTGTCATCCCCATTGCTTTTCCGGATTCAAGATAGGCGTGCTCAATACTGATAATCCCAGTATACGTATTTCTGATAATCGGCAGAAGAGAATACAGAAATAATGACAATATCACCGTATTAGCGCCCAGCCCCATGACAAGCATCAGCACGGCGAGCATGGCGAGAGCCGGGATCGTCTGAATGACGTTCGTGACCGCAAAAACCCATCCGCTTAATCTTCTGTATCTGGCTATCAGGATGCCGAGCGGAATTCCAACAATGGCGGCAAATAAAACGCCGTATACCGACATCAGAAAATGGCGGTAAAACTCCTGCAGCACATAACCGCCGTTTTGCGAATAGTATGTGCCAAGCTGCTGTAGTACTTCCATATGATCCACCTCTTTTCTTAGTCAAAATAATGATGTTTCTCTAAAAATTCCTTTGCTACGACAGACGGCTCCTTCAGCTTGCCATCCACCTCATAATTAAGTTCCTGCATCGTTTCCGTGTCGATTTGCCCAATCAGCTTATTGATCACACCTTCAAGTTCCGGATGCTCCTTAAGCACCTTTTCCGGAATCACCGGTGAACAGTCATACGGCGGAAAGAAACGCTTATCGTCTTTTAAGATTTTCAGATCATATGCTTTAATCCGTCCATCCGTTGAATAAGCCAAAACCGCATCCATTTTCCCGTTTTTGACTGCGTCATAGACTAGCCCGATCTGCATTGGATAAGTTGTGCCGAACTCAAAGCCATATGTGCTGACAAAGCCTTTATACCCGTCGCCTTTTCGTTTCAGCCAAGCATTGTCGACGCCTAATTTATATTGGGAGGCATTTTTCTTCAGGTCAGACACGGTGTTAATATGCTCCTTTTCCGCAAACTTTTTTGTTACGGTGAAGGCATATGTGTTATCAAAGCCGTAGGAATCAAACCATTTATAGGAAAAGCGCTTTTGAAACTCGTTCTGCACAATGTTCAGCGCTTTTTTCGGATCTTTCTCCGCTTCCTTGCCGAGGGTGCTTGTTAAATCTGTTCCGGAATAGCGCGTGGCTGAAATATCAATGTCACCGCCCAGCATCGCTTGGTGCTGAACATAGTTTGAGCCGAGGTTTTTCACTAAAGCGGTATTCAAATCTGTATCATGTTCAATAAGCTGCGCGATCATATTCGCTACAATTTCTGATTCTGTCATGCTTTGCGCCCCGATTTTGATCGTGTCGTCAGAAGCGCCGCCGAGACCCGGCAGAGAGCAGCCGCCTAGCAGCATGACAAAGACGAGAGCAAACGCGCCAAGCCATTTGATTTTTGTCATTTTCAACAGTGCCAACTCCTTACGAAACTTCCTTCATCCCTTGCAAGCCTTTCGGCGTCACCTTTCGTTCTGTCACAGCCAGCACATAATCAATAATAATTGCCAGAATTGTGACAGGCACGGCACCGCCAATGATATATTCAGGCTGGTATAGGTTCAGTCCGATAAAAATATAGTCCCCGAGGCCGCCTCCCCCGATAAACGACGCAAGTGTCGCCCAGCCAATTAGGTAGATCGTTGATGTGCGGATCCCCGCCATGATGATGGGAATCGCCAGCGGGATTTCAACGAGCCGAATCTGCTCCCAGCCGGTCATGCCAATCCCTTTCCCCGATTCCAGGAGGTTTTTATTTACACCTTTAATGCCGGTATACGTATTGCGCAGGATCGGCAGCACCGAATAGAAAAATAAAGCGACAATCGCAGGCACTTTTCCTACGCCGAGAAGCGGAATAAAAAAGGCTAAAATCGCCAGACTCGGCAGGGTTTGCACAATGTTTACGAAACCGATTACCGCACCTGCGCCTTTTTTCATTCTGGTAAGAGCAACGCCGAGCGGCACTGCAACGATAATGCCCAATACAACGGCTATGAGTGAAATATATAAATGCTCTCCTGTTTTATACAGCAGCTCTCCGCCGTTCGTTTGCAAAAAAGTCATCATTTGATTCATCTTAAAAGAGCTCCTCCCCTGGTCAGATCGTCATGAGCTGGTTTTCCTCGTCGCCCCAAATGGAATCGTATACGATATCAACGAGGCTCGCTCTTGTCACAATCCCTGCTAAATGGTTCTGTTCATCGACCACCGGAACATACTTGATCCCCTGCTTCAAAATTTTTCGGACTGTATCGCGAAGAAGCGCCCCTTTTTGAACGGTATATATATCTGAACGGTATACGTCGCCAACGATGCTCGCTTTTTTGCGGTTTTGATCAATCATTTCCACATCAACATAGCCCTTCAGCACGTTTTGCCGGTCCACAACGAGCAGCGAGTCAACACGTTTTTCTCTCATCAGCTGAATCGCCTGAGAAAGCGTTTTGTCCGCAGATACCGTCACCGGCGTTCTGTTCATCATTTGCTCTACCCGCTCGATATCCGGTCTTGACTGAATCAGGCGCTCTTTCCCGATAAATTCTTCAACAAACTCATTTGCCGGGTTTCGAAGAATCTCATCAGGTGTGCCGACTTGAACGATTTCTCCCGCTTTTAATATCACAATCCTGTCAGCAAGCTTAATCGCTTCATCCATATCGTGGGTTACAAACACAATCGTTTTGTTTAAGGTTCTCTGCAGTTTTTTGAATTCTTCCTGAAGGGAATCACGCGTAATCGGATCAAGCGCTCCGAACGGTTCATCCATTAAAATGAGAGGGGGTTCCGCTGCCAGGGCGCGCAGCACGCCGATTCTCTGCTGCTGTCCGCCGCTGAGCTCATGCGGATAACGGTCTAAATACTCTGGGCCCATATCCACAAGCTTTAACAGCTCGCGCGCCCGTTCTTTCCGTTTTTCCTCAGGCCATTTCAGCAGCTTTGGTACGAGTGAGATGTTCTGCTGGATGGTCATATGGGGGAACAAACCAATCTGCTGAATCACATAGCCGATTTTTCTCCTCAGCTCAACCGGGTCCTGTTCCATAATATTTTCTCCGTCGATAAAGATCCTTCCAGACGATGGTTCTATCAGTCTGTTGATCATCTTCATCGTCGTCGTTTTTCCACAGCCGCTCGGGCCGATAAAACAGATAAATTCACCTTTGGCAATAACTAAATCAATGCTGTTCACAGCTTTTTTGCCGCCTTTATATACTTTTGACACTTGTTCCAATTTCAGCAATCCGTGCACCTCCGCAGGTTTCCTTTAAATTTTCTGAAAAGTATAATCCTTATTATAGTTTGAACTTTGTAAAATAAAAAGTTTACAATGTGTTGAAATTATATGTTATTTATAGATTATTTATTGTTATGACCGAGACGGAAAGGGTGTTCTTACAATTACGCCGGATACCTCCCACTTCCTCTGCATTCAGCTATTTTCAACACCAGGAAGAAATATGATATATTGACACCATCAATTGCCATTTGAAGGGATGATCAGCTGTGAAAAAAACCGCTCTCGACATCATTGAACATGCTGAAGAGCATCTCATTGAGAAGATTGCCGAGAATATGCATACGTTTGGAATGCCTTCAACTGTCGGACGTGTGCTCGGAATTATTTATATGAATCGAAAACCAATGACCTTAAGCGAGCTCTCTGAGGCAACGGGCATGAGCAAAACACGGATGAGCCAGGTTGTCCGGGAAATGATCGATGCCAATATCGCCGAAAAGGTGTTTGAAAAAGGCGTACGAAAAGACCTTTATGACGTCGAGCAGGATTATTATCAAACCTTCATTTCTTTATTCGCGGCGAATTGGACAAAGGTCGTGAGCAAAAACAAAGTGCTGTATAAAAAATTAAACCGGGAGCTGAGTGATCTTTTACAAAGGGACGGGCTTACCCCGGAAGCGGAAGAGAAAGTCAATCAGCTGCTGAATGAATTAAAAGAATGGCTTCATTACTATGATTGGCTGAGCAGGTTGATTGAATTTTTTGAGAGTGAGGAAGTCTTTCGGTATGTGCCGAAAACAAAAGAAAGCAGCTCTCTAAAATAAGAGAGCTGCTTTTTGCATCATGAGGTTAAGACCGGAAACATGCCTTTCAGCCCGGCACCAATCATCCCGACCGCAACCACGGCTAAGATTAATCCCATCAGTCTGGTAATCACATTCATCTCGGTTTTTCCGAGTTTGCTGCTGATAAAAGCAGAATAGTGGAAAAAGAGAAAGGTCAGGGCAATAACGGCGGCTATGCCGATCATGACAGCCGCATAATGACCAATGCCGCTATGACCGGCGGAAAGGCTCATTACTGTTGCAATCGTTCCGGGCCCAGCAATAATCGGAATGGATAAAGGTGTGACTGATATATCCGCTTTTTCCTTGCTTTCCTTATGTTCATCATGGTGAAGAGATTGCACGTGTGATTCTTTCGCATTCAATAGATTATAGGCAATGCCGAAAATGAATATGCCGCCCGCCACTCGGAGCGCGTGAATGTTGATATCAAACAGTTTAAAGATAAGATGGCCGAAAACCAAAAAAGCCACGAGAATAAAAAAGGATAAAACAGCTGCCTTCCTGGCAATCGCTTTTCTTTCCGCTGCAGTATAGCCTTCTGTCAGCGTCAGAAATATCGGTACGTTTCCGATCGGATTCGATACTGCGAATAAAGAAATGAAGACGTGAACGATGAATGAGAACATCATATACCTCCTTGTTGATAGTCTCTGCACAGGAAATAGAATTATTCTCCACCCTTTTACCCGGAGGCGATTTCCCGGTAAACCTTTATAGCCTGTCAGAAACGCGCCATGCTACAATGAAGTGACAAATTGAATAGGAAGGACGTATACAGATGTTCAAAAAAATTGCGGCAGATGCCTTGGGCTTATCTGATATCGGAAAAATTATCGAACCTCAGGACTATGACAAAACAGACGCAGATGATTATGTCATGCATGAAGATAATGAGAAAATTTATTTCTTGATTAAAACAAAAGCAGACGAGTATTGCTTTACGAACCTGGCCCTGATCCATGTAGACGGCGAACGCGCCACTTCCTCGAAACGAACGTTGAAACGCTATCCTTATTCGCAATATAAAATCTCTGACGTTTTTCTTGAAACTGCCGGAAAAGTGGATTTGGATGTTGAAATTAAGTTCAAGCTGGGCGGTGAACAATTCGACATTGATGTCCACAAAGACCAGATTGAAAAGTTAAAAGACCTTTATAAAGCACTGCTTCGCATCGCTGAAACAACCTATGAAAATGACATTTTAATCAATCAAGCGGAGCAAAGCTTAGATAAAGCAGTGACGATTCTTCACCATACCCGCCCTGAGCACGTTAATATTGAAACGCAATACAAAGAGCTGACCGAATTCGGATTCACTTGGCTGACATCCGTTCGCTCACAGTATCATATCAAGGATTTTGGGGATGTATTTGAGAAATATATGAATAACTAGATAAAAAAAGACACAGCTGCTATCGGGCTCGTGTCTTTTTTTGTATGAATATTGATTACTTTACAAATTTTTTCTTTTATAATAAAACTATTAGTCTATTTTCCCTATATTACATGTAAAGGAGTTATTTTATGTATTGTCCTCAATGCGGCCATCAAACAGATGGCGGAAATTTTTGTGAGAAATGCGGATCACCGCTCCCCGGTCAATCAGGCCACCAGCATCCAGCTCAAACTGGAGCCGCTGCAAAGCAAGCAGCAAAACAGTTCGGTTCATTTGTCTTATCCGTCCTGAAACGCCCTTATCAGGAATGTAAAGCAACAGGCGGAGAGCAGTTGATCAGCGCGGTGATTACGCTGGTTCTTTTCAGTTTGCTGACCCCTTTGATGTTTTATATTCTTTTTTCAGACGGTCCCGGAAGCGTAAGCTTTACAGCAATCTTCTTAGAGCCAACCATTTATTTTATTTTATTTCTATTTGGCCTGCATGCATGCATCTTTTTCGCCCTGAAAATCGCGGGAAACCAAGTATCTTTCAAGGATTCATTCTCAAGATTCGGAGCGTTTCTCATACCGTTTACGGCTATTTTGATTCTTGCCCTTTTCTTCTTTTTATTACATACAGACATTTGCTTTACCATATTAGCCGTTGGTTTAATCGGTGCATTCTTCGCCATTCCTCCTGCGATGCTGGGCAGTTACCAGCATTCATATAAAGGGAAAATTGATGTCATTTACTCAACGATTGTGATTTATCTGATCATCTGCGTTACATTTCAGCTTATTATCGAACACTATGTCAAAGAAATTTTCCGTTATATGCTCTTTTAAAAACAACCCCATCACCTGCTGGTGATGGGGTTGTTTTATTGAATAGACGTTAAGTAAATTCTTCCGTTCTTCACTACGCCGGTGTAGGTCCAGTTATATGTTCTGAGCTTTGGACTGCCGCCTGATTTTGTGATATAGAATTCTTCATACGTCTTAATCGTGATAGCCGACCCATTTTGGCTCCAGCTTTTCACTTCATAGTTATTAAAGTCTTCTGTTGTCCCCTCTTTATTTAATTTCGACACGAGATGCTGCTGGTCGGAATAAAGGGAACTGCCTTTTTCAAGGCTGTCTTCCATCAGTGAGAAATTATTTTGATTCACGGCATCTGCCTGACTTTGCAGATAACTGCCCATAAATAATGTCACTTGTTCATCCGTAACATCGCCGCTTGCAGAGCTTTCACTGCCTTTGTTTTTCGAGCCAGCCCAGGCGGAAGTGTATGTCTCTGGTTTATCATTTTTGATTTTCTTTATATTTGTACCTGCAGATTCGAATGTTGATTCTGCATCTTCGAAAATCCACTTTTTCTGTTTTTTATCATATGAAAGAAGATATTCATAACTCGGACTGTCGTCAGTCATTTCAGATTTTGTATAGTCGTTATACGAAGAAGACTGGTGAAGTTCTTTTCCTGTTACCGATACCTGCCACGTTCCGTCGTTTTTCTGAGAGAGGGCAAATGTGTCCAGGTCAAAATCAGTTTCCAAGTATCTATCTTTTAAGTATGAATCCGCGCTTTTCATAGAATCGACGGTGTCCTTCGTCTCCGCCTTCCAATTGGCACTTGCCTCTGTCATCTGGGCTGTATTCCCATCAGATAGAGCTTTGGAGTATTGTTTTGTTGTTTTGACAATTGTGTTCATAATCTGTTCCTGTGTATCTTGATCAGGAATTAACGTTAACTCCATTTCTTTATCATCGATCGGAACGCCGGCAGTTTTTGTTTTTCCCCACGGAAATTCTGCCTCGACTGAAGCTGTCATTGATCCATCTGTCAGCAGCGGACCATATGTTACGGATTTGAACGGATCTTTATGAATTGATTTACCGTTAATCAGCAAATCTCCCTTCCCGCTCTTGATGTCATCCGCTAAGCTGAATGTCACATCGTCTGCTTCCAATGAGAGATCAACACGAAAGCTGCTATCGCCAATCGCCTGAATGTCTTCCTTTTTCACAAGGTCAACGACATCGTTTTTCAGTTTGGCTGAGACTGTATATTCGCCGGGAATGTACGGACCAAGGGTTTGTGCTTGATCTGCTTTCTTTACAGATCCGGCTTCCTCTTTATTGACATATAGATCGGTATTTTTATAATTGCTGCTCACTTCAAAATAAACAGGTGCTACCTTTAAGTCATAATGGTCAAATACCAGCAGGCTTTTCCCGTCTTTTTCTGCATATACGATATCCTTCTGGGCTGTTTCATCCCGCAGCGATGCAAAAAGTTCATCTTTTTTGTCTGGATGATCCTTCAAATATGTAAGAAACGGTTTTACATTATTTTTAGTGAGTTTAAGATTGTCATTTACCGGTGTAAGCAGAGTCGCGATTTGGTCCTGATCCCCATCATTTACGGCCTGTTCAAACTTGTCTACTAACCTATCCTTTGAAGTAAAATACGCTCCGGTTTTATATGCGGCGAATAATATAACGCACGCCGCGGCAATGCTGCTCCATAAAATGATGGTTTTCTTAGGGATCGGTTTTCGCGGAGCCTGCCTCGTTTCTGCAGTGCTAGCTGTTTCTTGATTTGCCTGTTTGCTACCCCCTCCGATCGGGGTGCCGCATTGTTTACAAAACTTGGCTCCTTCATTATTCTGGGAGCCGCAATTCTTACAAAAAAACATGACTTTCCTCCTATTCTACTAATTTGATAACATTTACTGCTTTTCATATTTTATAATAAAACAGAATGAAATTGGGAACGAATGAAAAAATTAAATGTCTATCAGACTAAAAAGGTGGTACGAATATGCAAAAGCTCAGGATTGAATTAGGAGAAGAAACAAATGACGAATTATATGATCTATTGCTGCTCGCCGATCCATCGAAAGACATTGTAGATGAATATCTTGAGAGGGGAGAATGTTACACAGCTTGGGCCGGTGATGAGCTTGCAGGTGTTTATGTATTGCTAAAAACAAGGCCGCAAACAGTTGAAATTGTAAATATTGCGGTAAAAGAATCTCTTCAGAAGAAGGGCTTTGGCAAACAGCTTGTACTTGACGCCATTGAAAAAGCGAAGGAGTTGGGGGCGGACACGATTGAAATCGGAACGGGGAATTCGAGCATTCATCAGCTTTCCCTCTATCAAAAATGCGGATTCCGCATTCAGGCGATCGACCACGATTTCTTTCTCAGACATTATGATGAGGACATTTTTGAAAACGGGATTCAATGCCGCGATATGGTAAGGCTTTATTTGGATCTCTGAAAGCATAAAAAAGCCGCCGAGAGAAAATCCCGGCGGTCTTTTTATTACTTGTTTAAGTTGTAGAAAGAGTTGATACCGTGGTATTGAGCAGTTTCAGCCAACTGATCTTCGATGCGAAGAAGCTGGTTGTATTTCGCAACACGGTCCGTACGAGACGGAGCACCTGTTTTGATTTGTCCTGCGTTTGTTGCCACAGCGATGTCAGCGATTGTGCTGTCTTCAGTTTCACCAGAACGGTGAGAGATAACAGCTGTGTAGCCTGCGCGTTTCGCCATTTCGATCGCATCGAATGTTTCAGTCAATGTACCGATTTGGTTTACTTTGATCAGGATAGAGTTGCCTACGCCGTTTTTAATACCTTCAGAAAGTTTTTTCGTGTTTGTAACGAAGAGGTCGTCACCAACAAGCTGAACTTTTTTGCCAAGACGCTCAGTAAGAAGCTTGTGGCCTTCCCAGTCGTTTTCGTCAAGTCCGTCTTCGATAGAGATGATTGGGTATTTAGAAACAAGCTCTTCATACCAGTCAACCATTTCAGCAGATGTTTTCACAACGCCTTCGCCAGACAGATGGTATTTGCCGTCTTCTTTGTTGTAGAACTCAGAAGATGCAGCATCCATAGCAAGTTTAACTTCTTCGCCAGGTTTGAAGCCGGCTTTTTCGATTGCTTCAACGATTGTTTGAAGCGCTTCTTCGTTAGAACCAAGGTTTGGAGCGAATCCGCCTTCGTCACCTACAGCAGTGTTTAAGCCTTTTGCGCTTAATACTGATTTCAGGCTGTGGAAGATTTGAGCGCCCATGCGAAGTGCTTCACGGAAGTTAGGAGCACCTACAGGCATGATCATGAATTCTTGAATATCCACGTTGTTATCAGCATGCTCTCCGCCGTTTACGATGTTCATCATCGGTACAGGAAGCGTTTTTGAGTTGAATCCTCCAAGGTATTGGTAAAGAGGAATCTGTAAGAAATCAGCAGCAGCACGCGCACAAGCCATAGATACGCCAAGGATTGCGTTCGCACCAAGTTTACCTTTGTTTTCAGTACCGTCAAGCTCGATTAAAAGCTGATCGATTGCGTTTTGTTCAGTTACATCAAAGCCAAGAAGCTCTGGAGCAATGATTTCGTTTACGTTGTTAACAGCTGTTAACACGCCTTTTCCAAGGTAACGGTCTTTGTCGCCGTCACGAAGCTCAACCGCTTCGTATTCACCTGTAGAAGCTCCGCTTGGCACTAATGCGCGGCCGAAAGCTCCTGTTTCTGTATATACTTCAACTTCAACTGTTGGGTTGCCGCGGGAGTCTAATACTTCGCGTGCATAAACATCAACAATGTATGGCATGAGTTTTGTCTCTCCTTTTGATTTTCAAATTATTTTTGAATTAAAGATGTTCCTGTCATTTCTTTCGGTTTTTCAACACCAAGAAGGTCTAATAACGTTGGTGCAAGGTCGCCTAGGATTCCGCCTTCACGCAGCGTAATGCCTTCTTTCGTTACAATCACAGGGACTGGGTTTGTTGTATGCGCAGTGTGCGGTTCGCCTGATTCTGTAATCAGAATGTCAGCATTACCGTGATCAGCGGTAATGATAGCGTGTCCGCCTTTAGCAAGGATCGCGTCAACGACTTCGCCCAAGCATTCGTCCACTGCTTCAATTGCTTTAATTGTTGGTTCAACCATTCCGGAGTGGCCGACCATATCAGGGTTTGCGAAGTTAAGAATGATCGCGTCATGCTTGTCAGCTTCAATTTCTTTGACAAGCGCGTCTTTCACTTCATACGCACTCATCTCAGGCTTCAAGTCATACGTTGCAACTTTAGGCGAGTTGATGAGAATACGCTCTTCACCCGGGAATTCAGCTTCACGGCCGCCGCTCATAAAGAACGTGACGTGCGGATACTTTTCAGTTTCTGCAATTCGAAGCTGTTTTAACCCGTGCTGAGATAATACTTCTCCGACTGTGTTATCAAGATTTATCGGTTTAAACGCTACATAGCCGTCAACTGTTTCACTGAAGTGAGTCAGGCAGACGAAATACAGGTTCTTTGGATAATTCTCGCCGCGGTCGAAGTCACGGAAGTCTTTGTTTGTGAACGTGTTGGAAATCTGGATGGCGCGGTCCGGTCTGAAATTATAGAAAATCACAGAATCGCCGTCTTGGATTTTCGCAACAGGCTCACCGTTTTCTTTTGTGATGACAGATGGAATCACGAATTCATCGTAGATACCATTTGCATATGAATCATCAACAACATCCAGGGCGCTGCGGTAAGATGGGCCTTCGCCGTACGCCATTGCGCGGTACGCTTTTTCTACACGGTCCCAGCGTTTGTCGCGGTCCATAGAGTAGTAACGTCCGGAAATGCTGGCGATTTCACCCACACCGATTTCCTTGATTTGATCGTTCAGCTGGTTGATGTACGTTTTCGCTGTCTGCGGACCTACATCACGGCCGTCAAGGAAGCCATGGATATAAACCTTTGTCAGCCCTTCTTTTTTCGCAAGCTTTAACAGTGCGAATAAATGGTTGATATGGCTGTGCACGCCTCCGTCAGATAAAAGACCGAACAGGTGCAAGGCTTTGTTGTTTTCTTTCGCGTTGCTGATCGCGTCAAGGAATGTTTGATTGCGTTCGAACTCTCCTTCGCGAATGGCAACATTTACGCGTGTTAAGCTTTGGTACACAATACGTCCCGCACCAATATTTAAGTGACCTACTTCGGAGTTCCCCATTTGCCCTTCAGGAAGACCTACAGCCTCGCCTGAAGCAGTCAATGTTTGATGAGGATACTGGTTCCAGTAGCGGTCAAAATTCGGTTTTTTCGCTAAAGCGACTGCGTTCCCTACTGTTTCGTTACGTAATCCGAACCCATCAAGAATGATGAGTGCAGCTGGTTTTTTACTCATATTGACCTTCCTCCAATAATTGAACGAATGACTGTGGCTCAAGGCTCGCGCCGCCGACCAAAGCACCGTCAATATCGGACTCTGCCATATATTCTTTAATGTTTGCAGGCTTTACGCTTCCGCCGTATTGGATGCGAAGCTTGTCTGCAGCTTCTTGGCTGAAGCTTTCAGCGACGGTTTTACGGATATGCGCACACACGTCATTCGCATCTTTCGCTGTAGAAGATTTGCCTGTTCCGATTGCCCAGATTGGCTCATACGCAATAACAGAAGCAGCAACTTGTTCTTCAGAAAGACCAGCAAGGCCTTTTTTCACTTGGTCAGCAACAAGATCATTTGTTTTGCCAGCTTCACGCTCTTCAAGCGTTTCACCTACACAGATGATCGGCACAATGCCGTGTTTGAAAGCTGCGTGTGCTTTTTTGTTAACTGTTTCATCAGTTTCAGCGAACATTTCACGGCGCTCAGAGTGGCCGATGACGCAGTAGTCAACGCCAAGGTCTTTCAGAGCAACCGGGCTGATTTCGCCTGTGAACGCGCCGCTTTCTTCGAAGTGCATGTTTTGAGCGCCGACTTTTAGGTCAGTGCCTTTCACAGCAGAAGCAAGCTTTTCTAAGAAAAGCGCTGGCGCGCAAACAACAGCTTCAGCTTTGTCTGCTGCTGGAATGGAAGATTTCACTTCTTCAACGAAGCTGACAGCTTCGCCGAGTGTTTTGTTCATTTTCCAGTTACCGGCGATAATTGGTTTTCTCATCTGTTCCACTTCCTTATAGCAGTTTTGAGATTATTTATCGTTCAGTGCAGCTACCCCTGGAAGCTCTTTGCCTTCCATAAACTCAAGGGATGCGCCGCCGCCTGTTGAGATGTGGCTCATTTTGTCAGCAAGGCCGAATTTTTCAACCGCTGCCGCAGAGTCTCCTCCGCCGATGACAGAGTATGTATCTTTCGCCTCTGCCAATGCTTCCGCAACCGCTTTTGTTCCTTGAGCGAACAAGTCGATTTCGAATACGCCCATTGGTCCGTTCCACACGACAAGTTTGCTGTTTTTGATGACGTCAGCATACGTTTCGCGTGTTTTCGTACCAATGTCGATTGCTTCTAAATCACTAGGGATTTCAGAGATCGGCACAATTTTCACGTTTGCATCGTTAGAGAAATCATCTGCAACGAGTACATCTTCAGGCATGTAGAAGTTAACGCCTTTTTCTTTAGCGCGGTCCATAAATGATTTCGCAAGCTCGATTTTATCCTCTTCAAGAAGAGATTTACCGACTTCATAGCCAAGCGCTTTTACGAAAGTATAAGCAAGACCTCCGCCGATGATCAGGTTGTCTACTTTATCAAGAAGACTTTCGATTACACCGATTTTGTCTTTTACTTTCGCTCCGCCGATGATCGCTGTGAACGGGCGGTCAGGGTTGGAAACCGCTTTTCCAAGTACATCAAGCTCTTTTTCCATTAAGAAACCTGCAACTGCTGGCAGATGCTCGGCAATTCCAGCTGTAGATGCGTGAGCACGGTGGGCAGCACCGAATGCGTCATTTACATATACATCTGCAAGCTCAGCAAATGCTTTTGCAAGCTCAGGGTCATTTTTCTCTTCACCAGGATAGAAACGTACGTTTTCCAATACAAGAACGTCTCCGTCCTTCATCTCGGAAATTTGTGCTTTTACAGCATCGCCGTATGCTTCATCCGCTTTTTTCACTTCTTTGCCAAGCAGTTCGCCGAGACGTGCAGCGACAGGAGTTAAACGAAGCTCCTCAACCACTTCGCCTTTCGGGCGGCCTAGGTGGCTCGCAAGAAGGACTTTTGCGCCTTGGTCTGCAAGGTGTTTGATTGTTGGAAGCGCAGCACGGATACGTGTATCGTCTGTTACTTCCCCGTCTTTCATTGGAACGTTAAAGTCAACGCGGCAGAATACAACTTTGCCTTTTACGTCGATGTCTTTGAGAGTTTTTTTATTCATGCCTAGGAGATCCTCCTTCAAAATGGTTTGCATACAGCACGAAAAACGTGAAACCGTCTGTTCAAGCGATAACTCCGCTAGGGCAGATCGCAGTCTTTTTCGGCACAGGGCAGTTCGTCTAAAAGCCAGGGCAGCGGCCTTAGGCGAAAGCGCCGGCAAAGCTGCTTAAAACGCGGTCGTTTCTCTATCACAGAGCGTTTTCTGAAAGCCGGTCTTCATGGAAAAAGGGAAAGGGAGTCCGTCCCCTTCCCTTGTCCGCTTTCATTATAGCGCTTCTATTCGAAAGAACCAAGTCAGGTCCTTTTTCAGCTATAAATTAAAGACCTTTTTTTGCGATGTAAGCTGCAAGGTCAACAACGCGGTTAGAGTAGCCGCTTTCGTTATCGTACCAAGAGATTACTTTTACCATGCTGCCTTCCATAACCATTGTAGAAAGAGCATCGATTGTAGAAGAGTTTTTGTTTCCGTTGTAGTCGCCAGAAACTAATGGCTCTTCGCTGTAGCCAAGGATTCCTTTAAGGTCGCCTTCAGCCGCTTCTTTAAGAGCTGCGTTTACTTCTTCAGCTGTTACTTCTTGGTTCAGTTCAGCAACCAAGTCAACTAGAGAAACGTTTGGAGTTGGAACACGCATTGCTCCACCGTTCAGTTTGCCTTTTAGTTCAGGAAGAACTAGAGAAACTGCTTTAGCAGCACCAGTTGATGTTGGGATGATGTTTTCAGCTGCTGCACGCGCACGACGGTAGTCTTTGTGCGGAAGATCAAGGATTTGCTGATCGTTTGTGTAAGAGTGAACAGTTGTCATCATACCGCGTTTGATGCCGAATTTATCGTTAAGTACTTTTGCAAACGGCGCAAGGCAGTTTGTTGTGCAAGATGCGTTAGAGATAACATCGTGGTTAGCCGCATCGTATTTATCTTCGTTAACACCCATAACGATTGTGATATCTTCTTCGTTAGCAGGAGCAGAGATGATTACTTTTTTCGCGCCAGCTTCTAAGTGTTTCGCAGCGTCTGCGCGTTTTGTGAAGAAACCAGTAGATTCAACTACGATTTCAACGCCTTGTTTGCCCCAGCTAAGTTTAGCAGGATCGCGTTCTGCAGAAACTTCAATTGTTTTGCCGTTAACAACAAGGTTGTTACCGTCAACTGAAACTTCAGCGTCTAATTTTCCGTGTACAGAATCATATTGTAAAAGGTGAGCCAGCATGTTAGCATCTGTTAAATCGTTAACCGCTACTACCTCAACTTCAGGATTGTTTAATGCTGCGCGGAATACGTTACGTCCAATACGACCAAAACCGTTAATACCGACTTTTACTGCCATGATTGTTTCCTCCTTTAAATAAGTGAGAGATATTTATATTGAGGGATTATTCATCCCTTAATAACTTCTTTGCGGCTCCTTCGTCTGTGACGAGAACCGTGTTGCGTGGCTTTTTAAAGTAAGCCTCGATCGCCTCGGCTTTTGATGATCCGCCCGCTACCGCAATAATATCGGGGATGGCGTCTATGTCATCCAGCTGCATTCCGACAGAATGCACTTTGTGAACCACTTCGCCGTCCGCGTTAAAATAGTAGCCGAACGCTTCCGTCACCGCGTCGTTATCATCTATTTTCTTTAAGTCTTCTAAAGGCGTGTTTCTGCGCTGAGCCATAGTTTTAGCTTCGCCGATTCCATGAACCAGCATACTCGCTGATTTAATGGTGTTCAGCACCTCTTTGACAGAAGGCTCTTCAATAATAGATGAATAGGCGCCTTGTGACAGCTGTCCCGGAACAAACAAAAGCCGGTAAGTGCCTGAAGCCTTCTCCGCCATATGCGCGCATATGGTGTTCGCCTGGTTTTTCACATCTTCGCCTAAACCGCCTCTTGCAGGCACAAACAAAAGCTCGCGGTTTTTAGAATCCGGCGTCATCATTTCGGCGACAGCTTCAATTGTCGTACCGCCAGTTACAGCGACGATATTTTTGCCTGAAAATCTTTTTTTCATACATGCGACAGCCGCTCTTCCCATTTCTTTTTTGACCCATGGGGATTGATCGCTGTCTCCGGATACGATAATGGCATCCTTTAGATTTAAACGTTCTTTTAATGTCTTTTCCAAAAGAGTCAAACCTAAAACATCTTTCATCGTATCTTCCAAAACAGAAAGCAGTTCATAGCCCTCTTCTGTCAATGTCATGCCGTTTGTCTTAATATCGACCAGGTTCTGTTCCTTTAAAAACTGAACCTCGCCCCTCAGCACACGCTCGCTGATTCCGAGACTGGCAGACAGGCTTCTTCGCCCGATGGGTTCTGTCAGCCTGATATACTGCAAGATTTCAAACCTCTTTTGCATAACGAGCAGAAGATCAGGCAATAATTTTTTTTGAGCTTGTATTAACTGGTTCATGACTCAAACGTTCCTTCCTTTTTCGCTGGACATTATATGTCCCGCTATGACAAAAAACGTCCCGTCATAGCCAAAAAAAATCATTTCTGCTTTCTTTAATTATTTTAACAGGGTGGAATTGTTTATTCAACTGTTAAGAGCCAATTCATCGACAATATTCGCAGAGTTTTCATGCCGCGTCGTTTTATCCAGCAATATTTTATCCTATATATCTTTATCTTATACAGAAAGCGCCAAATGGTGCATCCCAATATAAACAGCCCTTCCCGTAGAAAGGGCTGTTTCATTAAAGCGTTTTCATTTTATCCAAAGCTTTTCAATTTCCTCGAGCGATTTGTTCTTCGTTTCCGGACAGATCGTAACGACAAACAGGAAACAAAGGATGTTAATCACCGCAAAGATCCAAAATGTATAGGCGAGCCCGAAAGAATCGATCATCATTGGCACAAACTGTCCGATCGCCCAGTTTGCTCCCCATAAAAAGATGGTCGCAATGCCCGCGGCCCGCGCACGCAGATGGTTCGGGAAGATTTCAGAAATCATAATCCATGTGATCGGTCCGACCGAGACACAGAAAGCAGCGACAAAACCTAATATAAGGACGATCATCATGATCCCGCTTGTTAACTCAAAATAAAACGACGTCCCGATTAAAATCATAAAAATAGCCATAAAAGCAGAACCGATGGACATCAGTTTTTTTCGTCCGACTTTATCAATCAGCAACACCGCAATAACGGTAAAGATGACTTCTACAACACCGACGATACAAGTTGTCACAAATCCGGCGTTTTGCCCGAATCCCATCATTTTAAAGATTTCCGGCCCGTAGTAAGTAATGGCGTTCATGCCGATGACTTGGTTAAACAGCGCCAGCAGGATTCCAATGACAAGCGCCTTTCTGAGACCCGGCTTAAACAGCTGGGAGAGCGACCCCATTTGTTCTATTTTTAAAGAGTTCTCAATGTTCTTTAATTCTTCTTTTGCAACAGTTTCTCCATTAATACGTGTCAGGATCTTTAAAGCTTCATTTGTTTTGCCCGCTTTCGCCAGCCATCTCGGACTTTCCGGGACGACGAGCAGGACAAGGAAAAAGATGACGGACGGCACCATTCCGTAAGCAAGCATCCATCTCCAGCCGGTGTGCACGCCCCATTCGTATGTTCCGGACCGCTGCACAGCTAGATTAATAAAGTATGTTGCGGAAATACCCAGTATCGTAAAGAGCTGATATAACGAAGATAAACTTCCGCGTATGGCGGGCGGTGCCGCTTCTGTAATATACGTAACAGAGAGCGATGAGCCCATCCCGATTCCCAGCCCCCCGATAATCCTTGCAATGATTAAGGTGGACACGTCTTGAGAAAGTGCTGAAACGATTGCTGATATCGCAAATAACAAAGCGGCTGTCATTAAAATTTTTCTCCGGCCGAATCTGTCACTTAAAAATCCGGATATCCCGACGCCCACAACTCCTCCAATCATAATGCTTGAAATGACAAGTCCCTCCATAAACGGACTCAGGCTGTATAAATCTTTCAGAAAACCGATGGCGCCAGAAATCACTGCCGTGTCATAGCCATACAATAAGCCGCCAAGCCCCGCCGCACATGAGATCAAAATGACAAATCCCATTGAATGGCTTCTTGTTACAGGAACATTTGGTTCTAATTGAGTTGGAGTATTCTTCATTTCCCTGCCCTCCCGAATGTTGAATAAAGCGTTTACATTCCACTTTTCAATTGTACGTACTTATATTAAAATTTAACGAAAATTACATATAATTAGTACGTACAAATATAGAATAATCTTGTTTGCATTTTCTGTCAATGTTTTCTTACAAAGAACGCTGTGATATACTGAAATTTGTCCGTATACATTTTGGAGGAATGGATATGTTACCAAAATACGCGCAAGTAAAAGAAGAAATCAGTTCTTGGATTAATCAAGGCAAAATACTGCCCGATCAAAAAATCCCTACCGAAAACGAATTAATGCAGCAATTCGGCGTCAGCCGGCATACCATCCGTAAAGCGATCGGAGACCTCGTATCACAAGGTCTGCTGTACAGCGTGCAAGGCGGAGGCACCTTTGTCGCTTCACGCTCTGCTAAGTCAGCGCTGCATTCCAATAAAACGATCGGTGTTTTGACAACCTACATATCAGACTATATTTTTCCGAGCATCATCAGAGGAATCGAGTCCTATTTAAGCGAGCAGGGGTATTCTATGCTTTTGACAAGCACAAACAACAACCCGGACAATGAAAGAAGAGGCTTAGAAAACCTGCTGTCCCAGCATATTGACGGACTCATCGTAGAACCGACAAAAAGCGCCCTTCAAACCCCAAACATCGGCTATTATCTGAACTTGGAGAAAAACGGCATTCCTTTTGCGATGATTAACGCGTCATATGCCGAGCTTGCCGCGCCAAGTTTTACCTTGGATGATGTGAAAGGCGGGATGATGGCGGCGGAGCATTTGCTTTCTCTCGGCCACACGCATATGATGGGTATTTTTAAAGCTGATGACACACAAGGCGTGAAACGGATGAACGGATTTATACAGGCGCACCGGGAGCGTGAGTTGTTTCCTTCTCCGGATATGATCGTGACATTTACAACGGAAGAAAAAGAATCAAAACTTCTGGAGAAAGTAAAAGCCACACTGGAGAAAAACAGCAAGCACATGCCGACAGCCATTCTTTGTTATAACGATGAAATTGCGCTGAAGGTGATTGATATGCTGAGGGAGATGGATCTTAAAGTGCCGGAGGATATGTCTATTGTCGGGTACGATGATTCACATTTCGCCCAAATCTCAGAAGTGAAACTAACCTCTGTCAAACATCCGAAATCAGTGCTTGGAAAAGCAGCCGCCAAATATGTCATTGACTGCTTAGAGCATAAAAAGCCGAAGCAAGAGGATGTCATATTTGAGCCTGAGTTGATCATTCGCCAGTCCGCACGAAAACTGAATGAATAAAAAAAGCAATGTATGGGTCTCCCCGCTACATTGCTTTTTTTATAGCTGTTATCTGTTGTTCCAAACGTCAGCGATGATTTCAAACGAACGCATTCTGTCTGCGTGTTCAAAGGTTTCTGAGTTAACCATAATTTCGTCAGCCTGTGTCATTTTGACGAAATCTTCAAGCTTCGCCTTCACTTCTTCCGGACCTCCGACAATCGTGGAGCTCAGCTGCTCATTGACCATCGCTTTTTCATACGGGCTCCAGATTTGATCCATATCCTCAACAGGCGGTTTAAGCTGGTTCGGCGTACCGCGGACAAGATCAAGAAACCTTTGATAATGCGAAGTCGCAAGGTGCTGCGCTTTCTCGTTTGTATCTGCCGCGATAATGGTGACACCGACCATCGCATACGGTTCGTCGAGCACGTCTGACGGCGTGAAGGAATTGCGGTACAGCTCCAAAGCGGGAACCGTATTCGCCGGTGAGAAATGGGCCGCGAACGCAAACGGAAGACCAAGTTCGCCAGCCAGACGGGCGCTGAAGCCGCTTGAGCCCAGCAGCCAAATCGGCACATCTATGCCCTCTCCCGGAATAGCGCGGACTTGATTGCGCACATTTCCCTTCGGTTTAAAGTAATTGCGCAGTTCCTCTAATTGTTCTGGAAAATCCTCCCCGCTGTTGATGTTTCTGCGGAGCGCTCTGGCTGTCAATTGGTCTGTTCCCGGCGCACGTCCAAGCCCCAGATCAATCCGCCCGGGATACAGTGTTTCCAGTGTGCCGAATTGTTCAGCAATGACTAATGAAGAGTGGTTCGGGAGCATAATGCCGCCGGAACCGACGCGGATTTTCTTCGTGCCTCCGGCAATATGGCCAATCAAAACTGCGGTGGCAGAGCTTGCAACACCTTCTATATTATGATGTTCAGCAAGCCAGTAACGGTGATAGCCCCATTCCTCTGCCCGGCGCGCCAAGTCCATGCTGTTTCGGAATGATTCTGCAATCGTTCCTCCCTGAACAACCGGAGATAAATTCAAGACAGAAAGCAAGGTATCTTTGCGTTGGTTGTTAGACATATTGTTCTCCTTTGCAAATGTGTTATCAGTAAACAGCCCAAAGCTGTCAGGTCATGATTGAAAGAACTTCTATCACACCATAACACAACTGCATTCAGGAATAAAAGAATTTGATTCGATGAAATTCGAACAATATAAAACGAACGGTTTGAAACATTATTCTGCTCCAAACAGCTCCTTAGCCATCTCAATAAAGAGCTTAGCCGCCAGAGAAGCCTCCTTTAGCGACGGAACAGCAAGCTGCACATCACGGTATACCTGCGGGTCCAATTCCCGGGTCACCACATGCTCTGGCAGCGGCATCCCCGACATGGACATTTCTGATAAAATGGCCAGGCCCAGGCCTTCTCTGATCATACTGATCGAGGTGTTGATGTTATAGACCGTGAAAGCTGGGTGCAGCGTAGCGCCCGCCTGCCTGAACATATCGACAAATGGTGATTCATAGCCTCCGTCACAGACGATCATCGGTTCATGGTCAAGATCTTTCAGCGTAATGGCCGAATGACTGGCAAGCGGGTGATCGTCCCTGAGCACGACAGCCATTTTGTCTTTTTTCAAACGAATGTACTCCATCTCCTCTGTTGGATACAGAAGAATCCCAACATCTATCATCCGCGTATGAAGCCACTCCTTGACTTCATTTACAGTTCCCTCGTGCAGCACGAGCTCAAGTTTCGGATATTTTTGTTTAAATTCACTGATCAGCTTTGGCATAAAATAAGCCGAGGCAGTTGAGAATGTGCCGATATGAATCGTTCCCAGTTCAAGCCCTTTTTCCGCTGCTGCTACCTGCTCAACTTTTTCAATGCCTTTTAAGACTTCTCTAATGTGTACTAAGATCTGTTTTCCCGTATCCGTCAGCATCAGGCCATTGCGGCGGTCACGAATGATCAGCTTTACATCAAGCTCAGCTTCGATCGCAGAAATCGCATGGCTGACAGCCGGCTGTGTCATGTTCAGCGCCTGACCCGCTTTTGTAAAGCTTCCCGTTTCAGCTATTTTCACAAAAACCTTTAATTGTGTAATGGTCATAACAATTTACTTATGCTCCTTATAAAAAAGATTCATTTTATTTATCTTATGTTCTACCGTATCATATGATGGAAAAGTTCTACAAGGAGTGAATGAACAATGAAGCAGCTCTCAAAAACGCGGACAGCTCTCCTGCTCGCATTTCTCGTCATCATGTGGGGCGTCAATTGGCCGCTGTCCAAAGCCGCGCTCGCCTATTCTCCGCCATTATTGTTCGCGGGCATCCGAACGCTGATCGGCGGGCTTTTATTAGTCATTGTCGCACTGCCGCGTATTCATAAATTACGCTTAAAAGAAACGTGGCCGATTTATCTTGTTTCTGCTCTTTTAAATATTACGTTATTCTACGGCCTGCAAACGATCGGGCTGAATTATCTTCCGGCCGGCCTGTTTTCTGCAATCGTCTTCTTCCAGCCTGTTCTGATGGGTGTATTTTCTTGGCTGTGGCTCGGCGAATCCATGTTTGTAATGAAAGTGATCGGCCTCATCCTCGGTTTTGCGGGAGTAGCCGTCATTAGTGCTGCGGGCTTTGGCGGGCATATTTCTGTCATTGGGGTTCTGCTGGCTCTCGGCTCCGCAGTCAGCTGGGCGCTCGGGACGGTATATATGAAAAAAACAGGCAGCCGCGTCGATTCCATCTGGATGGTCGCTCTGCAGCTGACGATCGGAAGCGTGTTTCTGCTTATATCCGGCTTTTGGACAGAAAGCTTTTCGGCGATCCAATGGACAGCTCCGTTTATCACGAGCCTGCTGTTCATCTCCGTATTCGTTATCGCGCTCGGCTGGCTTGTCTTTTTTACGCTTGTCGGTTCAGGAGAAGCAAGCAAGGTCGCATCTTATACTTTTTTGATTCCGCTCATATCAATCGTGGCCAGCTCCATTTTCCTGCATGAACCGCTCACCCTTAGCCTCTTGGCAGGGCTGCTGCTGATTGTCACGAGCATCTGTCTCGTGAATACAAAATCAAAAGCGCAGAAAGCTGCGGCGATTGGTATAAACGAGAAGGCTGCACAATAATAAAAACCCTCTTGCCGGATGCGGCAAGAGGGTTTCTTATTTACTGATGCTTGCGTCCTTTGACCAAATATGCAACTGTAATCAAAAGGTAGATCGCCGCAGTAATACCGGTAATGACAATTGATGTTGTCATGATGACCCCGATCAGAATGGCGAGTAATGCCACAATCGCAAACCATGTCGTGTACGGGAACCATTTTACATAATAGGCCGGTGTTTCCGTTTGCTGTTTTCTCGATTTTAAATGAGCGAATCCGATGATCAGCCAAATGAATAAAACGGTATATCCCAATGATCCCATTAAATAATTAAATGTTTGGCTTCCTGCGAACAGAGAAATCAATACGCCAATATAGAGAGAAGAAGTGCACATCAGAATCGCAAACATCGGTACGTTTTTCGATGAAAGCTTCGAGAAGACCTTTGGAAGCCTTCCGTCACTTGCCTGTGTATACAAAATGCGTGATGATCCGTATAAACCTGAATTCATAGAAGAAATGATCGCCAGCAGGATGACTGCATTCATGATATGATCCGCGCCCGGAATGCCTACCATTTTAAAGACCATCACGAAAGGACTTTCCGGAACGGAATTGACTTGGTTCCATGGAATCAGGCTGACGATGATGAAAAACGGCAGCAGGTAAAACGCGACAATCCGTGTCAGTGTGCTGCGGACAGCTTTCGGGACAACCTTTTCCGGATTTTTTGTCTCTGCAAGCGTTACACCGATAATTTCTGTACCGCCGTAAGAGTAGATGACGACAAGCATCGCCGTGATCAGCCCTGTGCCGCCGTGCGGGAAAAATCCGCCGTGGTCTGTCAGGTTGGAAAATCCGGATGCTGTATGATCACCGAATGATACAAATAAGAGCAGCAATCCCAGAATAATAAAGATAATAATAACGGTAATCTTGATCATTGCCAGCCAATATTCAGTTTCGGCGAAGATTTTAACAGAAAGCAAGTTTACAATCGTGACGATAAGAGAAATTCCTAATGCCAACACCCAGATCGGGCAGCCCGGCAGCCAATATTGAATGAAAATCGCAGCTACAACAGCTTCAGCCGCAATGTTAAGCACCCACATTTTCCAGTAGATCCAGTCCAAAAAGTAAGCAGCGTAATTTCCCAATACCTGCTGGACAAGATCACGGAAGGTTCTGGCGTTACGGTTTCGAACAGCCATTTCCGCCAGCCCCTGCATAATAAACAGCAAAATAATCCCGCCGAGCAGGTATGCGATAATGACAGATGGCCCTGCCACATCGATCGCTGAGCTGCTCCCCTTAAATAAACCTGCGCCGATTGCTCCGCCCAGCGCCATCATCATAATATGGCGGGACGTCATCGTGCGTTTTAACGTTTGATTGTCGTTTTTCATCCTCTTCTACCTCTCCTTCTCGTTTTCAAAAACAAAAAAGCCCGCCGTCTCCTACCTAATCTAATAGATAAAGAGACGACGAGCCTTCGGCTGACCGCGGTACCACTCTTGTTGATTCTTCATGAAGAATCCTGCTTTTGACCTGTAACGAAGGTTAGCCGTTAAAACATAGGGAATATTCAATCTATTCCGTTCCGTCTTACCACTCCCGGGCGAGTTCAAAGAAGAATCAGGCTGCGTCGCACCACCCCGCAGCTCTCTGTTCTGATCACTTTCTTTTACTGCTCCCAATCTATGTGTTTTAGTTTTCTGAAAAACTCAAATTTTATGATCTGAATATATTAACATAATATACGTGCTTCTCTTTTAACTGTCAATAACTTCAGAGAAAAAAGAAACTGTTATTTTGTCCCTTTTCGAATGGCTTTCCAAAAGGATTCTGACTCGTTTCCTAATGCGTAAACTGAAACACCTGCTATTTTATATTGCTTTGCCAGATGGCTTTTCGTTTGAACGGTTTTTTCGTTTTCATACCACACGACATGTTTATGCTTCTTTTTGTCAACATAAGAAAACGTCATCGAGCCTGATTTTTTGTTGAATGCCGGCTTTGCTTTTTGTTTTTTGATGAGGGATTTGAGCTCATTCCATTCCCTTATTGTGCTGGTACTTCCGTCTTTTACATCCCAGTCATAGCCGTACGCAGGGATTCCCATGATGACTTTATTGGCTTTGATCTTTTTGACTGAAAACTGCAGAGAGCTTTTGATCCAGTTTGTGCTTGCCACTGACCCCGGCTCACCCCAAATGCCGTGTTCATCGTAGGTCATGACTTGTACGAAGTCGGCATATTTGCCGATTTTCGCATAATCATACGGCCAGCTCCAGTCATCATTTTTATCATCGGCGCTTTTGGCCGGAACGGATACCATTGTTTTAATATGTTTCTTATTCAAAGCCTGTGAGACATATTGAATGAAGTTCGAGTATGCAGCGCGGTCTTCTGGATTTACTGCTTCAAAATCGATATTGATTCCGTAATATGAGTGCTTTTTGGCCAGTGTAATTAACTGATCTGTGAATCGTTTTTTCGCTGTTTTATTGCTCATGACCCGACTCGCTAAATCTCCGTCAAAATCATAAATGGCATCATTATAGTTTGAAATGACAGCCCATGTCTTGATTTTTTTCTTTTTCGCATATGTCAGCTGCTTAGTTGGGGCATCGCCAATGATTTGTCCGTTTTTTTCAAACGCAAATGTATCGGTTGCGATGGCATTCATGTATGTATGATATTTCGTAAGAGCATTGTATGAAGCCGTATCCCCAGTCGTGTAGCCTACTGTCATACCGGCTGCCTTCGCTTCTGTTTTTGTATACATAAATAGAACAATCGCAATCGCCAGTGAAACCGCTATGATCAGCCATTTTTTCATCGCATTTCCTCCTATTTCAAGTCATACTCTTCTCATCGGCCAAAAAATTGGAAGTTGAAGTTTTTACAAGCAAAAAGCCCGGCATATGCCTGCCGGGCTTCCTGAGTTCAGCGGTCAGAGACGAGAATATATGCTGCCTTTACAGGTCCGTGCACTCCCACAACTAAATCCATTTCAATGTCTGCTGAGTTGCTCGGTCCGGTAATGTAGTTGATACATGAAGGAACAGTGACACCGTTCGCAATGTTTTGGCGGATGATATCACTGGCTTGTGTCATTCTCGGTACAATGCTTGATTTCGGCACGATCGCAATATAAGTCGTCGGCAGAAGGCTGACAGAGCGGCCGATGTCTTTTGAGGAGAAGAGGACAACCGTCCCCGACTCAGCCAATGTAATTTCACTGAATGTAATCCCTACATTGGCTTGCTCCGCTTTTTTGATATTTTCCTCGCCTTTGTCAGCATCCCACTCCCAGACCGGCGTTCCTTCACTCGGCCAGTCCTTGGTGAGCAGGCTTTTCAGCCCGTATTCTTCAAAGCGGGGGTCCTTCGGAATGATGACAGGGCCTCCGTAAAAGCGGCTGACTTGCTCGCGCAGGGCATCGTAAAGGCCGGTTGAATCCGTTTCAATCAGCTCTGTATGGATTTTGACACAATGGTTTTTGAGCACTGTGACTAAGTCATCAGCTGAATATCCTTCAAGTGTTTTATATTGCGGCTGATGCGCCCATTCAGGGGCTGCCACGCCTCCTGTTCTTCTTTCACGGCCCAGGCTGGATGCGATTCGGTTTAAAAAGCTCTCTTGATTCTGAATGGTTCCCTTCGTCATCACTGCTCCTCCTTCGTGCGTTCACTTGTTTCTCTGTCCGCAAACCAGTCTCTGAATCTCGATTTATGCGGTGCCGGGAAGTCGCGGATCTGGGTCCAATTTTTAAGCGGGCCGGGCCCTTTCGAAATTTTTTCGTCCTCTGTAAAAGGCGTCATGGCGGCCGGCGCCCATTTTGAGCCCATTTTGTAAAGCGATAAGGAGGATGCGCCAAGTCCGAATGCTTTCATTGCAAGCTTTTCACTGATCGGCGCCCTGCCTTCTTTTTCGACGATATTCTGACGATGCTTGAGTAGCAGCTCATGAAGCGGGATTTTGACCGGGCAGGCTTCTGAACAAGCAGCGCACAGTGAAGATGCGTACGGCAGCTCCTTATAATCGTCATAACCGCCGAGCAACGGTGATAAAACCGCTCCGATCGGCCCCGAGTAGATTGAGCCGTATGAATGTCCGCCGACATGGCGGTACACAGGACAGACATTGATACAGGCGGCACAGCGGATACATTGCAGCACAGACTGGAATTCCGTTCCAAGGATATTGGATCGTCCATTGTCAACGATGACAAGATGGAATTCTTCCGGACCGTCCACTTCACCTTCCAGCTTCGGACCCGTCAAAGCTGTAATATAGCTTGTCAGCCGCTGTCCGACAGCACTTCTTGTCAGCATGCTGACTAGCACTTCAAATTCAGAAAATGACGGGACAATCCGCTCCATTCCCATGACGGTAATTTGTGTTTTCGGCAAGGTGCTCACAAGCCGTCCATTTCCTTCATTGGTCACAAGGCTGACGGAACCCGTGTCAGCGATGGCGAAGTTACAGCCGGTAATGCCGATATCCGCTTCCAGAAACTTTTTCCGGAGAATGGCGCGCGCATGCATCACCAGCTCTTCCGGTTTTTCTGTATGTTGATAGTCCAGTCTTTCTTTAAACACATCGCGTATCTGCTCTTTATTTTTATGAAGGGCGGGCGCTACGATATGTGACGGCGGATCGTGATCATCAATCTGCAAAATATACTCGCCGAGATCGGTTTCTACGACTTCACAGCCTTCCTTCTCCAGCACCTCATTCAGATTGATTTCCTCTGTGACCATTGATTTAGATTTCACAATTTTCTTCCCGTTCTTCTTTTGAATGACATCCCGAATATAGGAAGACGCCTCTTCCGCTGTTTCCGCGAAATAGACATGTCCGCCTCTTTTCGCCACATTTTCGGCAAGCTGTCCGAGATAGAAATCAAGGTTTTCAAGGACATGCTGCCTGATTTCCTCTGATAATGAGCGCCACTCCTCCCAGTTTCCCAGTTCTTCTGCTGCCTCTAGGCGCCGCGTCCGCAGACGCTCCTGTGCACCCGAAACAGCACCTCTCATAAATTCATTATCAATCCCCTGTGATACCCGCTCTTTAAAAGCGTCAGTACCGATTTTCATCGCCATGATCCTTTCCCCCTCTGAATCCAGTTTTATCTGCTGTTGAGCACTTCGGCGATGTGCATCACTTTGACATTCTTATCTTTTCGGTCAAGCCGTCCCCCGATATTCATCAAACAGCCGCAGTCAGCACCGATCAGCACCTCTGCTCCCGTTTCCTCCACACATTCGACTTTTTCATCGACCATCTGCTCAGAAATCTGCGCCATCTTGACGGAGAACGTTCCTCCGAATCCGCAGCAGTTATGTTTGCCCGGAAGCTCTGTAAACTGCAGGCCCTTCACATGGCTCAACAGCTTCATCGGCTCCTCCCGAACACCCAGCAGCCTTGTCATATGGCACGACGTATGTAAGGTCGCTTTTGTATGAAGGGTAGCGCCGACATCCTCTACTCCAAGTACGTTCACAATAAAATCTGTCAGTTCATACGTTTTATCCGCCAGCTTTTGCGCTTTATCGGCCCATTTCGGATCATCCTGAAACAGGTGCGGATACTCCCGGAACATCGTTGTGCAGGAACCGGAAGGACTGACAACATATTCGGAATCCTGAAACGTTTCGATCATCCGTTTCATTGCTTTTTTGGCGTCATGTACATAGCCGCTGTTGTAAGCCGGCTGCCCGCAGCAAATCTGCCCTTCCGGAAAATCAACCTCACACCCAAGCCGCTCCAGCAGCTCAACCGTTGCTTTTCCGACATTTGTTTGAAACATATCAACAAGACAAGTGACAAAAAGTGAGACTTTCATGATGAACCCCTCTCTCATCCCCAATATATGATCAGGTCATCTGATGACCTGAGTTAAAATAACTATATGAATATCGTACACTATTCTGATAATAGAAGGGAAGGGTTTTCTAGGGATATTTTCATTTGTGGCATATCAAAAACACTCCCGATCTCCCAGGAGTGCAGTATATGGTTAAATCCAGCCCTTTTCCTCAGCAATGCTGGCGGCTTCTGTCCGATTTTTCGCATTAAGCTTTTGGATGATTTCTGAGATATAGTTTCGAACTGTGCCTTGAGATAAATAGAGCTCCAGCGTAATGTCTTTTGTTGTCTTGCCTAAAGCCGCAAGCCTCAGAATTTCTTGCTCTCTAACGGTTAGCGGATTTTCGTCTCGCATCATATTAAACGTCAGCTCAGGGCTGAAGACACGTTTTCCCTTTACACATTTTCGAATGGCATCGGCCAGATCGTCAATTTCGCCGTCTTTCAGCAGATAGCCATGTGCACCGGCCTTTACGGCGCGTTCAAAATATCCGGGGCGAGCAAAGGTGGTTAAAATAATGACCTTGCTGACGCAGCCTTTTTTCATTAATTCCTCTGCCACATCCAGCCCGCTTCGAACCGGCATTTCAATGTCCATAATGCATACATCCGGCTCCAGCTTCAAAATAGCATGTAGCGCCTCTTCCCCGTTTAATGCTTGTCCGCTGACTGTCATATCCTCTTCTAAATCAAGCAAAGATCCCAAAGCGCCTAAAAGCATTCGCTGGTCCTCAGCAATAAACAGACGAATCATTCTTTTCGTCCTCCAATCATTCTGCTTTTTTAATAAGCGGAATCGTCAGTGCCACAACCGTTCCGTTATGATCTGAAACCGTTAATCCCCCTTCAATGAGCATGAGCCGTTCTTCCATTCCCCGCAGGCCATTCCCAAACATTTTCTCCTTCGGCGCTCCCTTTCCGTCATCCCGTATCACGATCCTCATTTTGTCAGCAAACTGAGAAATGGTGATGGCACAGTGGGTTGCTTTGCTGTGCTTGATAATGTTAGTCACGGCTTCCCGCATACACATACTGATAATATTTTGAGTGACGGGAGATATCGCTGAAAAGTCGTCGGCTCCTTCGTATTGAAAGGTAATGTTCCCCGCTCTTAATATGTGCTGAATGTTTACGAGCTCCTCTGTTATCGTGACCGTCCTCATATCAGAAACCAGCTCTCGAACTTGCTTGAGTGCGGAGCGTGAGCTGGTTTCCATTTCTTTTGCCTCAAGCTTGGTCCGTTCTGGATCAGATGCAGCCAGCCGCTGAATGAGCTGGCTTTTTAATGTAAGCAGCGACAGGGTGTGGCCAAGAGTATCGTGAAGATCACGGGCGATTCGAACACGCTCCTCTCTTTTAGAGAGTTCTTTTATCTGTTCGTTGGCTTGTGCAAGCTTATTTTCAAGCTCAATTCTCCGAAACATAGAACGAATGCCGAATGGAGAAATGAGCATAATGACGAGAAACGGGAGAACAGAAAAAAGCTCCCGGAGCGAGACCGAATTCGCGATAAATTGGTATAGGCATGGAAAAAGCAGTATAAAGATTAAAGCACAGAACGCACGGTTAAAATTCGTTTTCTCTTTGAAATAGCCAACAAAGTTTGCCGGGAAAAAACCTAAGTATATATAGGTGATATTGTAAAACACACTATACATCAAAATAACCGCCATTTGCACGATAAGCCAATATGTAAACGAAGCTTTGCCCACGCTGCAGAATAACTGGCGATATGCCGCTACAAAAAGGAGCAGCATGCCATATCCGATCCCCTGTTTGACCCCTGATTCTTTTAATAAAGAGAGGAACGGCATAATCGTATACACCAGAAAGATATAAGGGAAAAACCCGAATTCCTTCGGGAAAATAGATATTGCCTTTTTCATGTATTACACCGCTTCTTGTTTTCTTCTTATATATTTAGATAGTAGCATGAAGAGCATCATATAAGCGATTAATATCAGAATATTTTTCCAAGTCGGACTCCCACCCTGGACAAGTTCCCACGCTCCGCTCCCGAAATGATAAGACGGAAGCCACTGGCCAATGCTCTGCATCATGTCAGGCATGACCTCAAACGGCATCCACATCCCTCCGCCTAAAGCCAGCAGCATATAAAGCACATTACTGATTCCGGCCGCTGTTTCTACTTTTCTCATGAGGCCGATTAGTGTGCCTAATGCTAAAAAAGGCAATGCGCCAAACAAAATCCACAGTCCGCTCATCATCCATTCAAACGGTGACAAGGCAATATCATTGATGATTGCGCCGAACAGAAATATGACGGTAATTGATAAAATGTGAATGACACTTTGGCCGATCATCTGAGCTGATAAATAGATATGATCCGGAAGAGGCGTAAGGCGGATAAAGGCGGCCCAGCCTTGTGACCGTTCTTGTACCATTCGGATGCCAAGCGTCATGATAGAGGAACCCATCACGCTGAAGACTGTCATCGACATCAGGTAATGGGCTTCCCATGCACGTTGATCAGGGACGTTGGTATTCACTACATTTGTAAAGAAATAATAAAAGGCAATCGGCATGATCAGAGACCAAAGCACAAAGTACTTGTTCCTAAGCACCCTTTTCATTTCAGCGATGCTTTGCTTTTGCAGCACGTTCACTCACATCGCCTCCCTGTTGCCGTCAGCCAGCTGGCGAAATGCCTCATCGAGCGTTGCTTGCTCAATTCGAATATTTCGTGCTGGGATGTTTTCTTGAAAGATCAGCGCCAACACTTTGTCTGTATTTGATGTCTGGATGATGGTTCTCTCATGCTCGTGGATCACTCTCTCGACTTCCGGGTGACAAGACAGTCTTTCCACTGATTCACTTGAATGAAGCGTAAAGGAAACAGACTGTTTTTGAATTCTTGAGCGGATTTGCATTGGTGAGCCGTCTGCAACAAGCTGTCCTTCAGTAAAAAATAGGATTCGCTGTGCGGCATCGTCTGCTTCCTGTAAATAATGAGTTGAAAAAATAATTGTTTTTCCTTGGTCCGACAGTCTGTGAATTGTCTGCCAGAATCGATGTCTTGATGAAGTATCCATGCCGACTGTCGGTTCATCAAGTATAAGCAGCTCCGGGTTCCCGGCAAGAGCCAAAGCAAAGCTCAAACGGCGTTTTTGTCCGCCGGATAATTTTTCTGCTCTTGTTTTCAAATCTTCTTTGGTGAGTGCTGTTAACGAAACGAGTTCTTTCATGGACAATGGATTCGGATAATAGCTCCGGAAGAGTTCAAGGATTTCATCCACCTTAAGGCCCGGCATGACACTTACTTCCTGAAGCATTACACCTATTTTTTCACGAACCTGTTGATCATCGGGAACCCGGTTAAATAGTTTGATTTCTCCCTCACTCGGTTTCAGCAGTCCTAATATCATCGAGATGACGGTCGTCTTCCCTGCCCCATTTGGCCCGAGAATGGCTGCAATTTCTCCTTTTTCAATACTGAAGCTGATGTGGTTTACAGCGGTTTTTCGATGGAAATGTTTTGTCACGTTGCTTACTGTTACTGCTTCTTTCATCACATGAGCACCTCCTGATCGTTTACATTGATTGTAAAATGACGGAGAAGACGATGTTAGTATGGGGTGTCATGATGATGAAGTGACAAATGTCATTTTCTTACTCACCCCGGTATCTAGGCAATCCTCCTCCTGCATCTTCCAATTCATCCACCTTTTTTATCTCCCATGTCCTCTTTCTTTTAAACTGCTGTGACATTCATAGAAAGATACACTCTTCAAACCATCCGAGTGTTATGATAGATCTATTGAACTTTATATTACTTTCCGGCTGAAAGGAGCCAATCATGAACGAAGCGATTTTGTCTAGAAATCATGTGAAGGTGAAAGGCAGCGGCAAAGCATCTATCATGTTCGCACCTGGTTTTGGATGCGATCAAAGCGTGTGGAATGCCGTGGCACCTGCCTTTGAAGAAGATCATCGGGTGATTTTATTTGATTACGTCGGTTCGGGACATTCAGATTTGCGCGCATATGACCTGAATCGTTACCAGACACTTGACGGCTATGCCCAGGATGTTCTTGATGTTTGTGAAGCTTTAGATCTGAAGGAAACCGTGTTTGTGGGTCACTCCGTCGGGGCCTTGATTGGGATGCTTGCATCCATCCGCCGCCCGGAGCTTTTTTCCCATCTGGTGATGGTGGGGCCTTCTCCTTGCTATTTGAATGATCCGCCTGAGTATTACGGAGGATTTGAAGAGGAGCAGCTCCTTGGCTTGCTGGAGATGATGGAGAAAAATTATATCGGCTGGGCGACTGTATTTGCGGCAACCGTTCTGAATCAGCCAGATCGGCCTGAAATTAAGGAAGAGCTTGAAAGCCGTTTTTGTTCTACTGATCCTGTCATTGCCCGCCAATTCGCGAAAGCGGCGTTTTTTTCTGATCACCGAGAGGATCTTTCGAAGGTAACGGTTCCCTCTCTTATTCTCCAATGTGCAGATGATATCATCGCACCTGCAACAGTAGGTAAGTATATGCATCAGCATCTGCCTTATAGCAGTCTGAAACAAATGGAGGCTCGCGGACATTGCCCTCATATGAGCCATCCAGATGAGACGATACAGCTGATCGGCGATTATTTAAAAGCACACGTGTGATATAGGAACGAAAGGGATAGAGGTGACCCTCTTAGATGGACAAACAATTGAATGATGCACCATGCGGTTTCCTCGCTTTGTCAGAAGAGGGGTCGATCATAGCTGCCAACCGCACCCTTATCAAGATTCTGGATTATGAACCGGAGCAGGTTATCGGCCAGCACATGAATATGATGTTGACCATTCCCGCACAGCTTTTCTGCCAGCTTTATTTTTTTCCGCTTTTGAAATTGGAGCATCACATCGAAGAAATATACATTTCCTTGAAAGCAAGAGATGGAGAAGAAATTCCCGTCCTTATCAATGCTATTGCGAGACACGATAGCGAGGCTTCTGTCTTTGATTGTGTTCTTATTCCAATGCGAAAGCGAAATGAATATGAAAATGAGCTGCTGATAGCCAGAAATGAGGCTCAGGAAGCTTTGCTTGCCAAACAGAAAGCCAATGCGGAGTTAAAAATTGCCTTGGAAACGCTTAAAGCAAAACAAGAAGAACTTCTTGAGATCAATAAACAAAATCAACAATTTAAATTAAACACCAAAAGAGAGCTTGAACTCGCCAGAAAGATCCAGAAAAACTCGTTGACTGAACCGATTGTAAACGATCAGGTTCAGATTGACTCTTATTACAACGCATCGAGTGAATTGTCAGGTGATCTTTACGGATATTATCAAATCGATGAACACCGTTACGGCATTATTATCCTTGATGTGATGGGGCACGGAATTTCATCTGCATTGATTACGATGTCTCTTCATCCTTTGTTCCAGCGCCAGATCACGCAAGGTCTCAGCCCCGTTAAAGTTATGAAGGAATTGGACCGGCACCTTCACAGCTTGTTTCAAAATGATGAGGAAGCAAGACATTATTGCACTGCTATTTATCTCGAGATTGATATAGCACGGCAAAGAATTGATTATGTCAACGCAGGGCATCCGCCGGCACTTTGGCAGGACGATAGCGGAACTCAACATCTGCTTCACGCGACCTCGCCTCCGATCGGGATGTTTGAAGACTTAGAGTTTCAGTCAAGCAGCCTTTCATACACGGAGGACGGAAGATTGCTTCTGTATACGGATGGCGTGATGGATCCTACGGCTTCATGTTATTTATTTGATTTACTAAAGGATCATCCTGATTCGCCGATCGCTGACCTGAAGGAGAACATCCTTACATCACTGCAGCATCAAAAGGAAGCTCATCATAAGAGTGATGACGAATGTTTTATATTAGTTGATGTAAAATAAAATGATCCATGAGACATAACAATGATTTGTTACATCTCATGGATTTTTTTGTTTCAGCGTTTCTTTGGAATATGTCCTGACTCCGCATATTGAAACACCTGCAAAGAAGGCAGCGGGTGTCCATTAAAATCAAATAAAGCTTGATTATCTACAGCACTTCCCCCATACCACTTCCCGGCGTCTTCAGGGTCGTATTCAGCAGCATAGCTGGACGCCCACCCTGACCCGTATGTTTCCCATAACACTTTGTTTTTCTCTATCTGTGTCTTCGGCCCGACTGGAATCCACGCCGGCTCCCAGTAGAAAACACCGAGTCCTGCTTTGCCCGTATTCGCCACTGCCTCCATTACATCTCTTACTGCAGTTGCCTGGCCTTGAACAGAAATTGGATATGGCAGCGTCTGCCCGCTTTTTGGCGCTGTATTTCCATGCCCATCGCCATCCTCAGCGGTATAGGTGTACGATGTTTCCGCCACCATGACTTTTTTGCCGTACGTATTGGCAACAGCCTTCAGCACGGAGGTCAAATTTTGTAATGTCCCATGCCAGAAAGGATAATAGGAGCTCGCAAACACATCATAATCCACTTTGTTTTTGCTGAGTGTTTCCGCAATAAATGAATACCTTCCAGCCGTTTCAGGATTGGTAAAATGCAGGGCGACCAAAATATTTGAATTTGTCTCCCTGACCGCTCGGCTTCCTTCATTAAATAATTGGCACATCTTCGTCCAATCAGTCTCACCGGCAAATCCTCCTGTTGTTTCATTTCCGACCTGAACCATGCCGATGTCAACGCCTTCCTTGATCATCTTTTGCAGGCTTTGTTTCGTATACTCATAGAGCTTTGCTTTTTTTGCTTCAAAGCTGAGATTCGCCCAGGCTTTGGGCACCTTTTGTTTCGCTGGATCGGCCCAGAAATCAGAGTAGTGAAAGTCGGCCAGCACCTTCATTCCGTTCGCTGTCGCTCTTTTTCCGATTTCGATTGCTTTTTGAACATCATTGTTTCCCCCGCCATACCCGTTGCCATTTGAATCATACGGGTTATTCCAGATGCGGACGCGAACATAGTTGACCCCAGCCTGTTTTAAGGTTGTAAAGATGTCCTGACGTTTTCCGCTTGTATTATAAAAGGTGACACCGCTGTTTTCCAAAGCAATAACGCTGGACACATCTGCCCCTTTGATAAAATCCTTGTTCATCCCCTCTACTTTTTTAACAAAAAGATCCTCATCCTCTGTCCGAAGCTCTGACACGTGCTTCTCCTTCTCAATGGCAGCGGCATATCCTGTTGAACTACATGCACTCCACACGATGGCAGCCGCAAAGAACATTTTCACTTTGCTTTTCATGATTTCATCCCCCCAAGACTTAGTAAGCGGTTTCATTCTATAGAAAAAAGAATCCGCCCATATCGAGCGGAGCATCAGCCTAATGTGTGTTTACGATAATTCTCACTTCATACTTTTCCATCGTCAGGTCGCCTGACAATATGTCTCCTGTCATTATGTCCTTCACACTCTGATCAAACGTGACCAGCTGTTTTTCTTCCGTAAAGTTCATCACAAAAATATAATCATTGTCCTGATCCTGCCTCGCTTGTACGGAGACGCCTTTTCCGTGCCGAACCGGAAAAACTGGAGAAAGAGACAGGTCTGTGATCAGACCCTCATAGAAATCACGCTGAAATTGATCCTCCATACGCGCGCCGATAAAATACGCCTTGCCCTGCTGGTACTCATGGCTTGTGACCGCTGGCGTGCGCGCATAAAAATCTTCTTGATACACCGCTTCCACTGAAGCAGTCTTTACATCAATCACAGTTGCATAATCCTTCATTTCATATATTTGGCTACGGTAGCTGACAGCGTTTCGATCCTTCGGATACAGGGTGTCCGTTTCAAGAGGCTCAACTCCAAATATAGCTTGAAGATCCGGATGCCATCCGCCTGTGTATGTTAAGTCATGCTCATTCACAATCCCGCTGATATACGTCATGACTAAGGTGCCGCCGTCAGCCGTAAATGCTTTTAAACGGGAAATGGTGTCCTCGCTGATTAAATACAGCATCGGGACGATCAGCAGTTTATATGGTGAAAAGTCTTGTTCTTTCGTGATGACGTCGACAGGGATATCGTGTTCCCAGAATGTGCGGTAATGCTGCTGAAGCGTTTGCGGATAACGTTTTGTCGCCTTCGCAAACCCCTGAGCATCCTCGAGCGCCCAATGATTTTCCCAGTCATATAAAATCGCGGTTTGAGCCGGCCTCTTTGTTCCGACAACTTCCGACAGCCGTTCCAATGTCTCGCCTACCTTGGCCACTTCTTGAAAGACGCGGTTCTTCGGGCTATTGTCATGATCCACAACCGCTCCGTGTAATTTTTCTGATGACCCGCGTGATTTGCGGTATTGGAAATAGAGAACGCTGTCCGAGCCGTGGGCTATCATTTGCATAGATGACAGCAGATTCATGCCCGGGCGCTTCGCCTTGTTGACGTTATGCCAATTGACCGCGCTTGGCGTACACTCCATTAATAAGAAAGGCTGCTGCTTCAAGCTTCGGTACAGGTCGTTGATAAAACCGACCTTCATCGCCAAATCAGCTGTGCTTTCCCAGTCATTGTGCCAGACAGGATAAGCGTCCCAGCTGATGACATCGACATGCTTTGCAAATTTGCTGTAGTCGAGGCCCTGATACGGGATCAAATCCGCTGTGTCAGCCATAAAATTCGTTGTGATAGGGATATCAGGCGTCAATTCTTTCAGCGGAATGATTTCATTTTTATAAAACGAAATCGTTTGATCGGTGACGAACCGGCGCCAATCTAAATTCAGGCCATGCAAGCCATTTTCACCGATCGGCGAAGGGCTTTCAATTTGTGACCAGTCATTGAACGTATGGCTCCAAAAAGGAGTCCACCACGCATGGTTCAATGTCTTGAGGCTGTTGTCATATTTCGATTTCAGCCACTCCCGGAAAGCATGCTGGCATAGATCACAGTGGCAATCTCCCCCGTATTCGTTTGAAATGTGCCACATTAACAGCGCCGGGTGATGTCCGTATCGTTCTGCTAATAAGCGGTTGATGTGCCGTGTTTTTTCTCGGTAGACTTTAGATGTGAGGCAGTGGTTGTGCCTTCCGCCGTGCAGCTGTTTGACGCGGGAGGCATTGACGCGCAAAACTTCCGGATAGGTTTGCGACAGCCAGGCCGGACGGGCTCCGCTCGGCGTTGCTAATATGACCCGACCGCCTATACTGTGAATCCGCTCAAAAATATCATCCAGCCATTCAAATTGATATACGCCCTCCTCCGGCTCAAGTGCGCTCCATGCAAAAATGCCGACAGAAAACGTATTCGTATGAGAAAGCTTCATCAGTTTGATATCGTCAGCTAAAATATCGGGCCGATCCAGCCACTGATCGGGGTTGTAGTCTCCCCCATGGAGCATAAATTTCGCTTCTGTTACGTGCGTTTTTTCAAGCTTTGACATCACATTCTCCTCCTTGTTCTCTTAGCCCTTCGTTCCGCCTGCGGTTAATCCGGATACAAAATTCTTTTGCAGCATGATAAAGATGATGGCCACCGGTATGCTGATAAGCAGGGCTCCGGCCGCAAATGTCGTATAGCTGGCCCCCATGACATCATTCACTAAATTGAATAGACCGACGGGCAATGTATATGATTCAGGCGTTCTCAATATGGTTGAGGACAGCACAAAATCTCCGAGCGGACCGGTAAAGCCGTTCATGGCCACGACTGCCGCCATCGGTTTTGATAATGGCAGAATGATCTGGAAGAAGATTCTGGTGCTGCTGGCTCCGTCAATCTTGGCGCTTTCGTCTAAATCCATCGGAATGGAATCCATGTACCCCTTCATCAAATACGTATTCATCGGGATCAAGCCGCCGATATAAAGCAAGATTAGCAGCCAGTGGCTATTGATCATTCCCAAGATTTGCGCCAGCACAAACAAGGCAATTAAAGCTGAAAACTGAGGAATCATCTGCAGCAATAAAAAGAGCGTTAAAGCGTATTTTCTGCCTTTGAAGCGAAAGCGCGAAAACGCATAGGCTGTAAACGTCACACAGAGCAAAGACCCTGCCATTGTAAACAGGCTGATCTTCATTGAGTTGACATACCACTGCACATATTGAAGGCTTTCTTTGCCCGCAAATAATTCTTTGTAATGGTCGAATGTCGGATGCTTCGGAATGATGGATGTACTGATTAAGCTGTTGCCAGGGTTAAAGCTTGCGCCTGCTGTCCAAAGGAGAGGATAAACAATGATGACCGCCATAAAGGCTAGCAACAAGTAAGAGAAAAGGAGACGGATATATTTTCTGACCTTCATATCTGCCAGCATGCCTTATGCCTCCTCTTTAAAAGACTTTGTCTGTCTGAACTGCCACAATGCGATGGAGATAACAAATACAGATAATAAAATGGTTAAAGCCGCAGCAAGTGAATATTGGCTTGACTGCATTGTCAATTTATAAATCCATGAAACGAGGATATCTGTCCCGCCGGCTGTTGATCCGGTTACAGCCGGACCTCCGCCATTGAATAGATAGATAATATTAAAGTTATTAAAGTTAAACGTAAACTGAGTAATGATAATCGGAGCCATTGCAATGAACACCATCGGAAGCGTGATGTATCTCAGCTTTGAAAAGACAGAAGCGCCATCAATCGTAGCTGCTTCATACAGATCGTCCGGGATGGATTGCAATACGCCTGTTGAGACGAGAAAGATGTACGGAAATCCGAGCCAGCCCTGCATGAGAATCAACGCAAGCCTCGACCAATTGGCATCTGTCATCCACGGAAGCGGATCTATCCCAAAGAAAGCCAAGATGTCGTGATTCATCGCACCGAAGCTATCATTAAACAGTCCCGCAAAAATTAAAATCGTCACAAAACCGGGAACGGCCCATGGCAAAATCAGAATGGTCCGAAAAAAACGTTTAAACCGAAGGTCTTTCTGGTTAACAATGATCGCGAGAAAAATCCCCAAGCTGACTTGCAGTGTGGATGCAGCAAGTGTCCAAACCACCGTCCAAGCCAGTACATCAAAAAAAGTCGACCTCCAAATATCAACTGTGAAAATATTTGCGAACGTTTGAAAACCGACCCAATCAATTAATTTTGCAGGAGGAGAATGATACAAATCATAGTTTGTAAACGCTAATGCAAAGCTGAATAAGATAGGAAAGATCACGGCGAAAATTAAAATAAACAAAGATGGGCCGCTGACGACATAAGGATAGCCCTCAGAAATGATATGCTGGTATTGTTCCTTTAACGAACTTAATGGCTTGTTTTCATCACGCTGTTTTCCGCTTTGGAACGCATCGCGAAGATTTACATAATACACCGCAAGGCCAAAGCAGGTCACGATGACAGCAATAATTCCTTCCGCCAGCAGAAAAACGGAATTATCCCGCGGCACTTCTGTTCCCAGTGTAAAGATTCCCCAAAACCCCATATTGAGCAGATCTCCAAAGACCGCAAAAAACGATGCGCCTAAGAAAAGAAAGACAATACCTTTTATCCATTGCTTGTTATAAAATTGCCCGAGTCCCGGAATGATAGAAAGCAACAAAGCGACTTGACGATGCTGCACCGTTTTCACCTCTCTTACAATACAAATCTAGCTTTCTCTTTATTTTCCGCTGTGCTTTGCCTTAATTTGTCCTTTGGCGGTTTCAGCGGCTTGATCCAATGCTTGTTTCGGATCCGCCTTCCCTGTGGCAACCGTCTGTAATGCTGAATCAGCCGGCGTCCATATTTCATTCATTTCCGGAATATTTGGTGTTGGCTCTGAGAAACGGGATTGTTCAGTAACTGCCCGTGCCGCCTCGCTTTTCATAATAGCCGGGTCATTGGCTAGGGATTTCACAGCAGGAACTTCTTTCGTCTCTTCATATCGTGTTTTAGAATTTTTTTCATTTGCCAGGAAAACGGCTAATTCTTGCGCCAGCTCTGCATTCTTTGAAAATGCACTGACGTTGTAGCTTTTGACGCCGATAAAGGAGCTCATGTTTTTCCCATTTTCCAGCTTCGGCAGTTTCGTAATGCCATAATTGATTCCTGCATTCGAAAAGGCTTCTACATTCCATGGACCAGAAATAATTGCGGCGGCTTTTCCTTCTGTGAACAGCGATTCCAACACGTTAATCCCTTGTTCTCCAATAATGCCAGCCGGGAACAGGCCATCTTTGTAAAACTTCTGAATCAGCGCCGCACCTTTGACAGCTCCTTCATTATTGATTCCAATGTCTGACGGGTTATAGCTCCCATCTTTGGCCTTTCCAAAAATGTATCCGCCATATCCGCTCATCACACTTTCTGCATAATAAATTTGATCGAATAGGGCTAAAAAGCCAAATTTGCTGCCGTCAGCAGTCTTTTTGGAATAGTCGTACCACTCTTCCAGCGTTTTGGGCAATTCCTTTTCTGTGATGAGATCTTTGTTGTAAAAAAGCACAGTCGTTTCGACCGCTTTTGGCAGTCCATAAAGCTTTTGATCTACCATTTGAGACTGAATGGAAGCGTCAGTATAAAGTGATTGAACGTCTTTTTTGACATGTAATTCCTTGAGTAATCCTTCCGTGACAGCGGTTCCGATTTGGTCCCCTGGCATTGTTAACACGTCAGGGCCTGTGCCGGCCGGTCCATCCATTCGCAAATCTTCAATCTGCTTGGCATACGGTTTTTCAACGACTTTGACCTTCACATCATGCTCTTTTTCAAATGCAGCCACAGCGTCTTTAATGCCGTTGCTCTTTTCTTTATCCTCCCATACAACAAGCTCTGACCCTTTTGAACTCGATTTGGCGCTGCTGCTTTCCTTTGGGCCGCAAGCCGCCAAGGATAAACTGACAGCTGCGCAGAGCATGAATACGGAACACTTTTTTGCCATTTTCATTGATTGTCACCCTTTCGGTAGGAATGAAAGCGCTTTAAAGATAATATAGCACGCCTGAGAAAATGTGTAAACAAACTATTTACTTCATAGAGTAAATTTTTTTACCTAAATAAAAAATGACTTAGTGTCCTAAGTCATCCTTAATTCATACTCTTCCTGACGATTAATTCTGCGCCCACATATAATGTTTTTACCGTTCTTCTCTTGTCCTGCACTTGTTCAAGCAGTAATTGAACAGCATTTTTACATAATTCATGTATATCAATATGAAACGTCGTCAGAGGAGGCGAGACATACTTCGCGAAGCTGATGTTGTTGATACTCACAATGCTTACCCTGTTTGGTATAGCAATTCCTTTTTCGTTCAGGGCTTGCAGACAGCCCACTGCTATCGGGTCCGCTGCAATCATAAAAGCAGTCGGAAGCTGATCGCCTAATGTGTCGATCGCTGCTGACATCAGGCGGTAGCCGTTTTCTACAGAGAATCCGCGATGACAGAAAATATAGCGCTCGTCCAGCATGGCTTTTTCCCTCATATAGGATCTGAAGGTTTGTTCACGGATGTCCATTTCATCCTGATTGGTATTCGGATTTTTGTATGTGCCGCCGATAAAACCGATGCTCTTATGCCCCTTCTCAGCCAGGATGTTTACTGTCTTCCTTGTCATTTGTGCCAAATCGGGCCTTACCGAGTCAAAATGATCGGGATCAGGAGTTGAATCGATGAACACGCCATTTTCAGTGAGATTTCTGAGGAAAGCCAGCTCTTCATCTGAAAATGTGCCAACGGCAATAAACCCTTCCGTATGTTCAGGAATGCTCTCGATTCCATCCGCTATTTTATAAGTGGTCATATCGACATTGAATGCTTTCGCCAGTTTCTCTACTTCTAATCTCATCGTTTTAAAATAGACATCTTCTAATTCTTCTTTATCTGTCAGCCAATATAAAAACGCAATATGTTTCACCAGCGGTCTTACTGTTTTTTTGCGGTAATTGAGCTTTTCCGCCGCTTCATAGATTTTCTCCCGTGTTTCATCAGGAACAGAAAGGCTTTCATCGTTATTTAAAACGCGGGAAACGGTTGAGATTGAAAATCCCGCTTCCTGCGCGATATCTTTAATTGTCGCCATTGCATCTGCCTCCATTATTCAGCTTGCATTGTTTTAGTAAAATATTCTACTTTCTTTTTCGCAAATGTCAAGTGCACAAAGCCCTCTGGCTGCCTCATGTAAAAAAGACTGAACCATTCGCGGCTCAGTCTCAGTTGTTCGTATCAGTCGGAACCGACGGAATTGCCCGGGAAATGAGTTGGTTATTGCACATTTTCCTCGAAATATCCCGAAAGCACATCTTCCACATTCGTCAAATGCGCCAGCATTGCGGCTTCCGCCTCTGCACCGTTCCCGGCAGCCACAGCATTGTAAATCCGTTCGTGCTCCTCATACAGCCGCTGAACGGAGGTCTTCTTGGAAAACAGCCAGATTTTCCTCGTTTCCCTCATTGTTTCCAGCAGCAATGATGACACGTGATTCATCAAGTGTTTAAGAAGTTCATTTTGAGAAGCGTCCGCAAGCGCAAGATGAAATGCGAAGTCTGCTTTCTCTCCCAGCTCCCCGTCCGCTTCAATGCTGCCCATTTCCTTTAGTGCATCCTGAATTCTTTCGAGATCTGCTTCTGTCCTTTTTTCAGCCGCTAGTGAAGCCACTCCGATTTCAAGCAGTTTTCTGACCTCGAGCAGCTGCTTGACGTCCTCTTTTTTCATCAGAAGGGCGGCTGAGAGCGGCTGAGAAATTTGATTGAGCTCAAATTCCTTCAGGTACGTGCCTTCTCCCTGTTTCATTTCGACAAGCCCCATCGCTTTTAGCGCAGAAAGTGCCTCGCGAACCGCTGAACGGCTGACTTGAAAGCTCTCAGCAAGCGCCTGAACAGAGTCCAGTTTATCCCCCGGCTTCAATTCGCCGTTTTTGATCATATCTAATAGTGCATCCGCTACTTCTTCATATATTTTTTTTGTTTTAATCTGTTTGTATTTCAATGCAATTCACCCCGTAACTTGTAGGTCTGGCTGTTTACGATCTATTATACTCTGTTTTGTGGGCCGCCAAAAGATTTTGACTATTTTGTCAAAAAGTCTTGTACTTTGATTTTTTTCAAAATATAATGCTAGGTAACTGGTCTTATTACCCAGTCATCAGATGATCATATCATCTATAGAAACCGCTTACATATGGCGCCAGTTTATGTTTCAAGGAGGGGTTTGGGATGCAATGGACACAGGCATATACGCCTATAGGGGGAAATTTGCTATTATCAGCGCTTGCCGCACTTGTACCGATTATTTTCTTTTTTTGGGCACTCGCGATTAAACGGATGAAGGGGTATACAGCAGGCTTGGCCACATTGGGGATCGCCCTTATCATTGCTGTATTGGTTTATCGGATGCCGGCGGAAAAAGCGCTGATGTCCGCGACACAAGGAGCCGTATACGGATTGTTGCCGATCGGCTGGATCATTGTGACGTCTGTTTTTTTGTATAAAATCACTGTGAAAACGGGACAGTTTGATATCATTCGCAGCTCTGTTCTCTCAATTACTGATGACCGACGGCTTCAAGCTCTCTTGATCGCTTTTTCATTCGGGGCTTTTTTAGAAGGGGCAGCAGGCTTCGGAGCGCCGGTCGCCATTTCTGCCGCGCTGCTGGTCGGTCTCGGCTTTAATCCTCTTTATGCTGCGGGGATCTGTTTGATCGCCAATACGGCGCCGGTTGCCTTTGGGGCAATTGGGATTCCAATTACAGCCGTAGAAGGGCCGACAGGGATTCCGGCGATGGAGATTTCGCAAATGGTCGGGCGGCAGCTGCCGTTTTTATCCGTATTTATTCCTCTTTATTTAATCATCATCATGAGCGGGTTCAGGAAAGCCTTGGAGATCTGGCCGGCGATTCTCGTATCTGGTGTTTCCTTTGCCGTTGTTCAATATCTCAGTTCCAATTTTTTAGGGCCTGAGCTGCCCGATGTTTTGTCAGCTCTTGTTTCAATGGCTGCGCTTGCTGTGTTTTTGAGATGGTGGACGCCGAAAACAACATTCCGGTTTGCCGGTGAACAAGAGTCGGCCGCCTCAATTGAAACGGCGCGCACAAATCCGGCGGCGCCTGCGTACAGCGGCGGACAGATTTTTAAGGCTTGGTCGCCATTTCTGCTGCTGACGGCGATGATTTCCGTATGGGGCATTCCATCTGTCAAATCCGCGCTGACCGGGCATTATGAAGGCTCTGCGGTGTTCTTGAAGTGGCTGAATGCTGTTGGAGAAAAACTGACTTTTTCCCCAGGTGTGCCTTTTTTGAACAATCAGATTGTCAATGCTGACGGTACACCGATTGAAGCGGTTTACAAGTTGGAGGTGCTTGGTTCGGCCGGCACCGCGATTTTGATTGCCGCAGTGCTGTCAAAGTTCATCACGGCGATTTCATGGAAAGACTGGGGAACCGTTTTTAAAGAAACAGTCCAAGAATTGAAGCTTCCGATTTTGACCATTGCTTCTGTCGTTGGTTTTGCCTATGTCACCAACTCCTCGGGAATGAGCACGACACTCGGGATGACACTCGCGCTGACAGGTTCGATGTTTACCTTCTTTGCGCCCGTTCTCGGCTGGCTCGGCGTCTTCATTACCGGCTCGGATACTTCCGCCAACCTGCTGTTCGGCAACCTGCAGAAAGTCACCGCATTATCAGTCGGCATGGACCCCGTTCTGTCTGTGGCCGCCAACTCTTCAGGCGGTGTCACAGGAAAAATGATTTCACCGCAGTCGATAGCGGTGGCGTGCGCCGCGGTAGGACTCGCCGGAAAGGAGTCAGATCTTTTCCGCTTTACCATTAAACACAGTCTGTTTTTGCTGCTGCTCGTTTGTATCATCACCTTTTTGCAGCATCACGTATTCAGCTGGATGATTCCTTAAAAAAATCCTCCCGTCTAGGGAGGATTTTATTTATATCGCTTTCTCGCTGCCGATGACGGAATATTCATTTGATCGCGATATTTTGCCACGGTGCGTCTCGAGATTTGGATGCCGTGTTGTTCATACAGCAAATCGACAAGCTTTTGATCTGAAAGCGGTTTTGTTTTGTCCTCTTGATTGATCAGGTCTTCAAGATGCATTTTGACTGCATAATTCGACGCATCTCCCTCTCCTGAAGCCTCGGCTTTTGCTGAGAAAAAGAGCTTCATCTCAAACAGCCCGTAAGGCGTTTGTATTGTTTTCCCTTTAATGGCCCGGCTCACAGTTGATTCATGAAGGCTTAGACAGTCCGCCACCTCTCTCAGAGTCAGCGGCTTCATTGCGCTTCGCCCTTTCAGAAAGAAATCCTTTTGGCGTGTGATCAGTTCATTGATAATTCTCGTGATTGTCTGTTTTCGCTGCCTCAGCGCGCGGCTCAGCCAGCGCCACTCCTGATATTTCGCAGATAAATAGGAGACAGTATCCTGACAGGAGCCGGATGATAAAAGCGTTCTGTACTGCGGATGCAGATCGATCTCGGGAAACGAGCGGGTATTCAGTTCCGCTGCGATGTGCCCGTTTTTTACAGTGATAAAAATGTCAGGCTCAATATACACATCTTGCTCTGGCCGGGCAAACAGAAGGCCAGGTCTAGGATGAAGAGCCGCGATATCATCTGAGATATCTTGAATAGTATGAAGCGGAATTCCTGCCTCCACTGAAAGCGCTTTCCATTTTTTTTGCGCAAAAGCATCAAAATGAGCTGAAACCAGCATTTCCGCTTGTTCATTTCTGTTCGGCAGCCGCTGTAATTGAAGAAGGATGCATTCCTGCAAAGATCTCGCGCCAATTCCAGCCGGTTCTAATGACTGGAGTTTTGCCAAAACAGCCTCCGCTTCCTTGGCCGATACAGATAATCGCCGTGCTGCCTCCTCTATATCTTCTTCCAAGTACCCGTTTGAATCAAGCGAATGAATCAGATAATTAAAAATCTTTTTTTCAGTGTTTGTCAGATTCATATCGAGTGACTGCTGTTTTAACGCATCCTGCAATGTTTTTTGCGGATTACTTAATTGAAGGCCCGCTTCCTGTGCATTCATCCTGTTTTTGTTTGTTTTATGGTAAGATAGTGGCGGTGTGTCTGTTTCCTTTCGTTCAATAAGAGGGTTTTCCAGTGAGAGCTCATCAATGTACTCGGCGAGTTCTGCCGAATGATAGCCAAGCAGCGTGATGGCCTGCCTGAGCTCCTGTGTCAGTTGAGGCTTTAATACTTGTACTTGCTGAAGTTTCATATCCATCTTGCTCACTCCCCTTTCTTCATTGTACATGATTGAGATCACACCGTATACATTTATGAAAAAGGAGCTGCCAAAGAAATGTCTGAACTTTTTTCCGTCCCTTATTTTATTGAGAATTTAAAACAGCATATTGAAATGAATCAGTCTGAGGATAAAATCCACGCGATGAACAGCTACTACCGTTCCGTCGTCTCAACACTAGTGCAGGACCAGCTGACGAAAAACGCAGTTGTCCTGAAACGGATTCAGCATTTAGATGAAGCATACAACAAAGTCAAACGTGGAGAATCAAAATAAACCTTCCGCTCACATGTGAGCAGGAAGGTTTTCCTTCTTTGAGGCGTTCTGGATGAGCCGGGTGCTCGGCACTCCTTCCATCCAGGTATGAAAGTAATTGGCGTTTTTCCCATAGGAATTATCAATGACCGTGTTTTCTTTTTGAAGAAGAGAAGACAAGATGTGGCCGTGCAGCCTTGATGTTTCCACCGATTCGTAACGGCTGAAAAACCGAATGGCTTTTTGGACGATATAATCCGAGTATTTTCCCCATATATACGCAATGGGCAAAGGGTTGCCTGCTTTTTTATTCAGGACGTTCAGCGTTTGGAGAAAAGCAATCGTCCGGCGGTCTGAAGCTGACAGCACCGTGCGCCAGTCGTAGCTTTCCGCTTCTGCGTGTTCCTGAAGCGCCTGGTTTGCTTCATGATCTGTTCGGATAAATCTCAGCTTTTGATTGGACGGCTGCTGCGTGGGAATGACGGGAAACAGCTGATGAGCCATATCAGGCAGAAGCTGAATGTGATTTCCTGAAAAATAAGCCTGCGCCGTAGCATAGGAGGCTTTTTCCCTTGTCATGATGTGAAGGTTCGCATGCTTAGAAAATATCTCTGCCGTCCGTTTGAGGTTGTCTTTATTTTGAAAATAAATCGATTGCGGCAGGATCACAATTTTGTGGTTCGGATAGGTTTGGACGATTTTCTCTCTAAAGCCTTGATAATACGGATACAGATCCCCGAAGTTTCCGCCTCCCTGGCAGACGATGATGAGATGAGGATCCAGCTTTCGCCCGACTGGAAAATTGTCAGGATTCCAGCGTTTTCTGACCCGAATCCCGTGTTCTTTAAAGAAGGCTTCTGTTCCTTTCATAATAAATAAATCCCCTACATTCCCATATAGAGGATAGTCAGCATATATAATCTCTGATTGTTTCGGTATGACGTCGAGCAGCCCGGACAGTTTCTGTTTCAGGCTGATCATCGAATGCTTGCTGTCCATTTCTTCACCTCGGCAGTTTGGAATAAGTGCAGTAGCACTTCAATGACCCGGCCTTGCTCATCTTCTGTCATATTGGACCCCGATGGGAGACAGATTCCTCGCTTGAACAAATCTTCGCATACGCTTCCTGTATCTTCATGAGAATAAAATAAAGCCGGATCGAACAGCGGCTGGGTATGGAGCGGCTTCCACAGCGGACGGGCTTCAATGTTTTCTTCAGCAAGACGTTGAACTACGTCATATGGGCTGAGCCCGTTATCAAGTGTGAGCGTGGTGAGCCAGCGATTGGATACGCCTGCTGCGTACTCCGGCATAAAGCGGACGCCGGCTATGTGACCGAGCGCATTTTTGTATCTCGTGAAAATGGTCCTTCTTTTCTCCACTCGCTCATCCAGCACCTCAAGCTGGGCAATGCCGACGCCGGCTAAGATATTGCTCAGCCTGTAATTATGACCAATTTCACTGTGCTGATAATGAACAGCCGGCTCTCGTGCCTGCGAAGCGAGAAATCTTGCTTTTTCAATTGCTGCTTCATCATTTGAAACAAGCATCCCTCCCCCTGATGTGGTAATGATTTTGTTCCCGTTAAATGAAAAAATGCCGAAGCGCCCGAAAGTTCCGCTTTGCTTCCCTTTATAGACTGTGCCGAGAGATTCGGCTGCGTCCTCAATGACAGGAACTCCGTATGCATCACACAGGCTTACGATTTCATCCATTTTCGCGCTCTGCCCATATAGATTGACGGCAATCACCGCTTTTGGCAGTGTTCCATTTCTTTTCGCTTCCTCCAATGCTCTTTCAAGGGCTGTCGGCGACATATTCCACGTATCAGGCTCAGAATCGATAAAGACGGGCACCGCTTTTTCATATAGAATCGGATTGGCGGTTGCTACAAATGTGAAGGACTGGCAAAACACGCTGTCACCTTCTTTTACCTCAAGTAAACGCAGCGCGAGATGAATCGCCGCCGTTCCTGAGCTGACCGCAGCTGCTGCTTTTACATCGACTCGTTCTGCCAGCTGTTCTTCAAATGAATTCACGAGCGGCCCAAGCGGCGCAATCCAGTTTGAGCGAAAGGCTTCTGAAATATAGTGCTGCTCCCTGCCGCTCATATGAGGGGGAGATAAGTAGATTTTTTTATGCATAGAATCATCCTTTGTTTGATGTTTGAATGGAAGAAATGATGCGTGCCGGAGCACCGGCCGCCGTTACCCTGTCCGGTATGGAACGGATCACCGCGGAGCCGGCTCCGACAATGCTCCAAGCCCCGATTGTGATCTGCGGTATGACGGATGCACCGGTTCCGACGTGAGCGCCTTCCTGAACGGAAACCGCTCCTGACAGCGTGGCACGCGGGGACAGATGAACGTAATCGCTGATTTGATTGTCGTGCTCTGCCACTGCACCCGTATTGATGATGCAGTGGGCGCCGATGCGCACATCCGCCTGAATGATCGCGCCCGCCATAATCACTGTCCCTTCCCCAATGACAGCCGACCTGCTGACGATGGCTGACGGGTGAATCAATGTAATAAAATCATCTTTCCCCAGACCCAGTCGCTCCGCCAGCTGTTTTCTGACACTGTTATTCCCAACAGCAATCAGAAACAGCACATCAGGAATGAGCCTGCGCAGTTCAGTAACGGCTTCCGGCGGTCCTGTGTACCATTCTTTTCCGCCTTCGAATGTTTTGAATTTATCATCCAGCACCGCGGCTAAGCGCGTATCTGAGCGGGCGTTTATCAGCTCCCTGATCACCTTTCCATGACCGCCGTCACCCACAATGGCCACGTTTTTCATGAGGACACATCTCCGCTTCCGGTAAACCGTTCCGCGGTCACATGATTGGTTTGCTGAATCCCTTCTGAAACAAGGACCTTTCGCACCGTCAAACATAAAATTTTCAAATCGAGAAAAAATGACCGGTTGTCAACGTACCAAACATCTAATTCAAATTTCTTTTCCCAGGAAATCGCGTTTCTGCCATTGATTTGCGCCCAGCCTGTGATACCCGGCTTCACCTCATGGCGCCGTGCCTGTTTTTCTGTATAAAGAGGCAGATAGTCCATCAAAAGCGGCCGCGGCCCGACAAGGCTAAGATCGCCCTTCAGGACATTCAGGAGCTGCGGAAGCTCATCAATGCTTAGCTTTCTGATCAGCCTGCCCGTTTTCGTCAGCCGGACTTCATCGGGCAGCAGATTTCCCTCACTGTCCCGTTCATCCGTCATTGTCCGGAACTTGTATAGGGTGAACGGTTTGCCGTGCAGGCCTGGCCTTACTTGCTTAAAGAAGACAGGTGATCCTATTTTCAGCCTGACAACGGCGATGGTGAACAGAATGATCACACTCGTACAGCACAACAAAAAAATGGCGGCCGTCAGATCAAAAAGTCGTTTCAGGATCAAAGATTCACAGCTCCTTTCGTTTTTCGAAACCGTTTTAGTACCAGCTGTCTTTCCTCTTTTGTACAAACGAGCATAAAAGCGAAAACAGCGTAGCAAAAGCTGACTGTCACTCCCGTCGCTATCAGTGACGGCCATCCGTCAACCTTCACAACGAACTGAATTGCCTTACAGACCGTCCAGGCAAACACAGCGGCTGATAGAGGCCCGATTATGCCTTTAAAGAAAACGTGCTTTTTGTAGCCTGTAATGCGGGATACATAAAGCGGCGTAAAGATGGCATTTTTTAAAATAAGAGAAATGGCCCCTGCCAACGTTATGCCGTACAGACCGAGATGAGCCGGCCCGCTCAGCGTGACCGCCAGCACCACATTCACCGCACCTAACAGCAGGGTAACAATCGCCGGTGTTTTTTGTTGATTAAAAGCGGTCCATATATAAAACAGCGGCATAAAGGCGAGGCTGACAACCAAGTATCCGGCATGAATAAATAAAAGCGGTGCTATCGTTGAAAAGGACGGTCCGAGCCAGATTGTCAAAAAAGGTCCCGCCAATCCGCCCAATAAGGCAGCAGGAAGTGCAAGCAAAAGACCATTGAGCCTTACTGCCTTATTGGCGTAATTCATCAACCCTTCCATATCGCCTTTTGAATAATATGAAGTCATGATGGGCGCAAACAGGGATGCGACCGTTCCGGCCAAGCTGCGCAAAAGCAGCGGAAACTGGATAATCGCCGCGTATTTCCCGGATGCGGACGCCCCCAGCATCAAATTGGCGGTTAACAGATCAATCTGCAAAAAAAGCAGGACGCCGATTTGATTGACGGAGCTCCATGCGCCCGCTTGAAACAGCTCCTTGCTTGTGCGGAATGAAAGATCCTTCATACGAAACGAAAACCACGGAATCAGCTTTTTGAAGAAATAGAAAGACAGCACAGACGCAATGACAGCACCAGCTAAAGCTGCAAGCTGGATCTGCCAGATTTTCGGCGCAAAGCATGCAAACAGGAGCAGCACAGACAGCACCCGTATAAGCATTTGCACCGCCTGAATGGAACTGGTGATATAAAGGCGGTTGGCATAAAATGGTGCAGCACCGAAACCCGCCATCAGAAACGTTAAAATAAACAGCACACTGCCGATTAAAATCGACAAACGCACATCTGCCAAAAGCGCTTGCGGCACATTCATGACGCGGTCAATAAAAAAAGCCGAACCCGCAAGCGGCAGCAAGAGCAGCAATGAAATCAAAACAGAGGCCGCTAAATAATTGCTGATATACGCATTTGCTTTCTCCCGCTCTCCCCTGTGGGCAGCAACAGAAAAGAACCGAACGACAACCGAGCTGAGCGCCACGGTAATAACCGAAAAGTAATTAATCACATTTTGTGTCAAGTGAACAAAGCCAAACGCTTCGACACCGAGCGTTTTGACAATAAAAGGCGTCATCCAAACCGATAGGAAAACAGACAAGAGAAAAGCCGTGAGATTCGCGCTGAAATTTATCGTGAATTTCATGCCTGCTTCGCACTGCCTTTCATTGTCCCCCGCTGCTCGAAAAACAGCTTGATGAGAAAAGTGAGCCGCCATTTACACAGTGCTAATACCAAACGCTCTCCTCTTAATAATTTCTCATGCTGAAACGGTGTATGTCTGACAGCCTGCCGCACCATGTCATAGGATAAAATCTGTCTGATCTTCTTTTTGATGTCTTTCGGCGAATTCGGAGAAGCACAGGCATTTGCCAAAAGCATCGGAAGCTGGTGCCTGCAAATGTACACATTCAAATCTTCTTTACATGCGCCTGCTAAGCCGTAGTGATTGTAGAATGCGATTTTAGCCTGATATTGTTTTTGAAGATGTTCATCCATCGCCGGCTTATAAGGGATTTCTGTCAGGCTGTTCGGGTTTTCACGATAAATGTACAATCCTTCATCAAGCATTTTCACCCGCTCCGCTTCGCGAAAAGCGGACAAATTAAAGGGAGAGTCTTCAGCAAAACGGATGTCTTCATCAAACAACAGATTCGCCCTTTCAAAAAGCTCACGACGGTAAAGATAACGCCATACATACCAGATAAATCTCGTTTCGTGAGCATGTTTAAGCTGTTCAGTCATTTCTGGTTTCGTCAGCACGCGGTTTGCCTCAAGCTGCGGTGGCACATATGTCCGCCTGTCCGATGACTGCTTGTAAAAACCGCATCCGACGATGTCAAGCTGATTTTGCTCCGCTTCTTCAGTCAGCCTCTGGAACATGGCGGATGATACATAATCGTCTCCGTCTACAAAGCCGATGTAAGTGCCCCGCGCGGCCTTTATTCCCGTATTTCGCGCTGAACTAAGCCCGCCGTTTGCCTGATGAATGACCCGGATTCTCGCATCCCGTTTTGCATAGTCCTCTGCAATTTCGCCTGAACGATCCGGTGTTCCGTCATTCACGAGGATGATTTCAATATCCGAAAGCGTTTGGCAAAGCAAAGAGTCAATGCACTCCCCTATAAATGGTTCAACATTATACATCGGGACAATAATGCTGACGAGCGGGGTCATTGCGCTTCACCGCTAATTTTGTCACGCAGACCTTTAAAATACACATCTCTCGGAAAGCCTGCACGGGATGTTTCTTTTGTTAAAAGCTCATTGACTGCGGCTGTTACGCGCTCTGGCTCCGGATGTTCTATCAGCTTCATGAACGGGATGTCTTTAAGCCATTGATAGCCCTCCATCACCTTATGGTCAAAGGAGCGAATGACAACACACGGCGTTCCTGTCAGCGCGCAAAAAATCATGCCATGAAGCCTGTCAGTGACGACGGCTTCTGCGCTTTGCAGCTTAGACCACAGTGCTTCAAGTTCTTGTTCGCGTGTATCGCGGCTGACCCGGCGGCCGATCGTTGTCGTAAAGGATTTGATCTCGCCGAATTCCTCACATAGCGCAGCCTTGACCCGGTTCCTCTGGTCCTCCTGAAGCACGCTTTCCTGATCCTCGCGCAAACACATATAAACCCCTTCGCGTTCTGCGGGGGTCTTGCTTCTATCTAAATACAGCACCATGTCCGGCTGCTTCAAAATTGTTTTTTCTTGAAAATGCTGTTTCATAAATTGATACGTTGTTTCATCCCGCGCCATCAGCAACAGGCCGGGGTGCGCATTATAAATTTTCTGTGCCCGTTTCAGCTCTTTGCGCCCTTTTTTCGTGTCAGAAAAATGAGCCGTTGCCGGAAGCTGGACAACCCGATAGTCACGGAATGTTTTAATGATGAAGCGGCGCGTCCACTCCTCATAACGGTATAAATCCCCCATGTTTCCGCCGCCGATGATAAAGACCATATCCTCCGGATGGCGCGAGCGGATCAGGCTTTTTGCTGATTTGTAAATGTCCTTCATATCAACCTCGACGATGTCAAAGTCCGGGTATTCTTGCTCAAGAAATGCCTTGCTGGCATAAGCAATTGCGTGATCTCCCAAATTGTCATGGGACGGCAGCAGGGTCAGTATGATTTTTTTCTGATGTGCTGCGGCCTTTACCGGTTGATCTGCCGCTCCCAGCCAATATTGGGACGGGTATTTGACCTTTAGCAGCAGCCATTCTGCAAAATTGATTTTCAACGATTGTAACGACATGTCCTCACCCTCTGTTTCTCATTTTGTACTCGATCACCCGCTGATACACAGCCGATGCCATCGCGACGAACGGAATCATTCTGTATTTCGCCATCAGAAGCAGGCATGACCGTTTTGCGTCAAAAGGAGCAGTACCCGTTTTTGAAAGACTTTCTTGAAACACCGGGTCCGCGCATATCACGCCAACATTTCTAAGCTTTTCAAACAGTCGGCGGCTGCCGCTCGTTTTCCATTCATTCAGCATGCAGATGCTGCTGTGAAGAACGATAAAGGTATCAAGCTCCTTGCGATACTCCTCCAGTTTGTTGTTCTCCTGTAAAAACGCCGCATTCGCCTCATACAGCGCAAGTCCTGATTCAAACAATTTTTTCTGATAGCGCTGCACAATGGAGGAAAGGTGAATTCGGTAATGATAGAGCGGCGTTTTTACGTAGGCTACTGAGCGGGCGAAAAAATGAGCCCTGAAGCTGAAAAACTGATCCTCGACATGCTCCAGCTCGCCTCGGAGCGGAAACGATAGCCGATGGGCTTCAATCATGCTTCTTCTGTACAGTTTGTTCCATGAAAACCCTCTGACCTTCCCTTCGAATAACGCCTTGATATAGTGCTCCTTCGGCTGATCCTGATAGGTTTGGGCAATGTCAGAGTCCATGGTTTTGCCAGTGTCCTCAAACTCTGCGGCGTAATTGCAAATGACCAGATCAGTTTCATCGCCTGCTGCCCGGAGCATCTGCTCGCAATAATCAGGCTCAATCCAATCGTCTGAATCGATAAACGCGATAAATTCGCCGCGTGCCGCCTCAATGCCTTTATTCCGAACCGCACCGAGTCCCTGGTTTTCCTGATGAATCACCTTGAACCTGTTGTCCATTTTGGCGTATTCTTCTGCGATATCCGGGCTGGCGTCAGCTGAACAGTCATTGACAATGATGATTTCAATATTGTCCACTGTCTGGTTCCGCAGTGATTCGAGACACGTTCTGATATATGTTTCTGTGTTATAAACAGCGACTAACAGACTAACCGCAGGTGTTTCCATAATGACCGGCTCCTCGTGCATAAATTACCGGGAAAAAATCGTTCTGTAAGGCAGAACCGATGAATCAACCGGCATAAGCAAATAACTGTAAAGAAAATAACAAACAACGATAGCGATATAGATAAGGGCGTTCGATTTTTCATCAAATATCCTGACAAAATAAGGGACTAAGATCATTTGATACAGACCGAAATAAATATTGAATCTGGCAAAAATCACGTCCTTTGTGGCCAAAAGGCCGAACAAAAAACCAAGCAGGCACAAATTGACGACAATATCGATTTGCGGCCACAGACTCCGCAATCGTTCTTTATAGCAAAATGCAAGGAACAGCGGCAGAACCAAAACAGCGATTTTGATCACATTCATTCCATTTGTGTTCGTCATGAGCCATTTTTCATAATGGCTGTATGAGCTGTTTTCAAGTACAACGACAAACACAGAAATAAATTTTTGATATAAAAATGTCATGCCGAGAAATAAAGCGGATAGGCCGAATATCGCCGGTGACCAGGCTTTTCTTCTGACAATAAAGTACACCGGAATCATAATCAGCGCCGACGAATGAAAGAGCGAGCTGACCAGCACAATCAGGAAATATCGCTTCCAGTTCCCGCTGATGATATAACGGATCGCCCAAAACAAAGCAGCTGCGACCATGTATTGCCTGATGCCGTTAAAAGACGCGTAGTAATGAAAGGTTCCCAAAAACAAAAAGACACTCAGCTCAAACGGCCTGCCATAGTCGGCGAGTGTCTTCATAATAAAGCTGTAGGTCACGACCGCCACCGTAAAATACATGATTTGAGGATCTTCCGTGATGAAATTCATCAGCCAAAGGAGTGCGGTAAACCCCGGATCGGTCGCTGTTTTCGCTGTGCCGAAACCGAATATCTGCCACACATTTTGATAATCGCCCGCCAATTCGTACAGCAGCGTGTACGTCTGAAAATCCGTGCCGACTCGATAGCGGAGACCTGACACGAGCACAAGTGAAGCGAGCGGAATCCAGATCAAAAGCTTATTCGGCCGATACCCCGTGGCAAGCGAATCGTCCCGGCCGCCGCACATTTTAGCGAACCAAGACCAAATAAATACAATCCCCATATTGACGGCATATACAATCATCGGTTATGGTCCTTTTCCGTGCTGATGTTGTATACATTCAGCAGCGCTCCTACATTTTGCTGTGCATCGTAGCCAAGTTGGGCGAGTGTTTCCTTGATGAGCTCACGCTTCGGCCTGCCTGCGGCGGCCGCCCTTGCAATGGTTTCAGCCCAGACGCTGATCGGCTCAGAAAGACTTAATCTTGTGACAAGCCCGAGACCGGCGTCGACTTTTTCTGTAATGCTGTCTGAAATGATGCATGGAAGCCCCGATGCCTGCGCTTCCACAAGCACAACCGGCAAGCCTTCGTACAGAGACGGCATGACAAATACATCGAATGTTCGCATCAGTTCATGGATCCGTTCTTCCGTGCCTAAAAAGAGGACGTCTGATAGTAAATTCTGCTGCCGCGCCTCCTCCTCTATCTCCCCGCGCAACGGCCCGTCTCCCGCCAGAACGAGCTGCAAGCGAACGCCTCTTTCCTTGAGATGTGCGGCAAGCTTCAGCAGGAACGCGTGGTTTTTCACTTCATGAAACCGGGCCACATGGCCGATGATGAGCCGGTCGGCTGCAATGCCGCGTGCTGCTTTTTCTTCATCAGCCGCCTGCCCATTTGGGGCGAACAACTCAAGGTCAATCCCGTTAGGAAGAAGGTGAACACGCTCCATATTGGACTGTCCAAATAAAAACCTGCCCGCATCCTCTCCGCAGGCACACAGCGCTGTCGCATTTGCCAAAATGAGCCGCCTGAACACCATCAACTGCAAGCGATCCTTCCAATTGAAGCCGGTCTTCCAAGACGTATTGTGGGAATGGCATACCCTGACCGGCACTCCGGCGAGCCTTGCCGCAAGGGCGATAAAACCCGTTTGGAAATCCGTGTGCGCATGAACGGCGCTGAACGGCCCGTTTTCTTTTATCGCGTTTCTCACATTCCTCACAAATGTAAGGGGATTGCTTTGCCCAATGCTCGGGACATAAAAAAGCCGCCCGCCTAAAGATAAAATCTCTTCATCATAAGCGCACGGATCATTTCGATACGTTAAAAAGTCAAATTGCACTTTGCTTTTGTCCATCTTCCGATATAAATTCATTACCATGGTTTCCGCGCCGCCCCTGTTCATGCCGCTGAGAACATGGAGCACGCGCTTTTGGCTGCTATTCATGCTTGACAAGCCCTTCCTTTTGGTTCATCACTCTTTTTTTATGGTAGCGATTCATCACGGCTGGAGGCATAAAGGCGCGGATTAACGGTTTTGCGATATATATGTAATCAGATAAAGGAAGCTTCAAGCGTCTGCACGCCTGATAGACAAGGATGGCATTGTCAATTGAATACGTAAATGACCGCCGTTTGAATGCATCGCTGTCTTCCCTCACTTTATACAAGGCTTCCTGAAGATTATAGCCCCTGAAGCCCTCTTCAAAAAAGCGAAGCCACAAATCAATATCTTCCATTCGTCTCGTCCGCCGCACCGACCGGTAGCCTTTCAGCGTACGGTAGGCACTCGCTCTCATCATAATCGTGCCGTGGCAAAATGGGGTCCCTTTTGCCATGATGCCCGGCTCCGGAACAGAAGGCAGAATGCGGGCGCCTCTTACGCCAAATTCATCAAACACAAGCATGCCGGTGCCAACCACCTGATAATGTCGGTGCTTTTCTAAAAACGCGACCTGCTTTTCCAGACGGCGCGGAAACGAAAGGTCATCTCCATCCTGACGTGCGATATAATCGCCTGTCGCATGCGAAAGACAATGATTTAATGATGCGGCAAGCCGCTTATTTGTTTTGTTTTGAATCAGTTTGATGCGGTCGCTGTAATGAGCGGCATACTGCTTCGCGATGCGGAGCGTGCCGTCTGTTGACGCATCATCGCACAAAATCAGCTCCCAATTTTTATAGGATTGGCTGAGTATGGATTCTATGCTTTCTGCCAATGTGCGTTCGCAATTATAAATGCCCATAATGACAGAAACTTTCGGTCCTGAGTTCATACGCTTTTCTCCTTTGTATCCATATCCATGTACGCGGAATAAATATCTGCCATTTCTTCCACCGTTCGCGCCTCCGAGAAGCGCAAGGCTGTTTTTCGGCCTTCCTGTCCCAGCTTTCGGCAGAGCTCCGGCTTATGGTAAAGCTGTTCAATCCGGCGGGCAAAAGCAGCACTGTCACCGATTTTGATCAGAAAACCGTTTTCTCCGTCGCGGATGATTTCCCGATGCCCGCGATTATCTGTGGCGATCGCCGGTTTTTCTGCCGCCATTCCCTCAAGCACATTCATGCCGAGGCCCTCTCTAATGCTGGATGCGACAGATACATCCGCAAGCTGAATCAGCTCATGTATGTCGCTGCAAAAGCCGTAAAAACAGACATTGGCGGAGGCGCCAAGCTTTTCAGCTAACGTTTGATACGTTTGTTCCATTGCCCCTTCCCCGGCAAACACAAGGCGAAGCGAAGGAATTTTTTCTTTTAGCAAGGCTGCGGCTTCAATTAACTGCTTCTGGTTTTTGTTCAGATTGAGCTCAGCCGGATAAACCAATATAAAATCATCTTCACGGAACCCGTGCTTTTCTCTGAGTCTTTGCTGCTCTATCGGACTGACAGGCCGGAAACGCTCGGTATTGACGCCAATGCCGTGAATTTTCTGCGTCCTTCCGCCCGGCCTTTGAAGTCCTTTCGCCCGTATGTAATCCTCTTCATTAATCGTAATCAGGCAGTCTGTATATGCTGAAAGCCATTTCTCAACCGGATAGTAAAGAAGCCAATTTTTCATCGGTGCCCCTTTGCAGAAGTGAAAGCCGTGCGCTGTGTACAGCACCTTTGTTCCGTGCCGCCGTGCCTGCCTCGCCGCCAGTCTGGCGAGAACGCCGCCGACCGGTGTATGGCAATGGACAATGTCGTATTCATAGGTGTCAATCACTTTCTTCAGCTGCCTATAAACGGCCAGGTTCTGAGGATCAAAAGGTGACCTGCGAATCGGGATGGAGAATTTCTCATCCACATACGGCAGCTTGGTTTGTCCGTTCGCAGCGACATGAACCTCCCAGCCCATTTGCTTGAACCATTTAAAATAAGGGAGGTGAAAGGCCTTAAAATGATAATCAACAGTCGCGCAAAACAATATCTTTTTCGTCATTTTCACTCCCCCTAATGAACGCTGGCAGCCGTCATTTCTTCTGATGTATTGATTGCCGCAAACAGCCTCGCTCTCAGGTCGGCTTCCGGCAGCTCATGAAAATCCTCGATAAAGCGCATCAGCACCGGCCAATCGCCGTCCACCGCTTTACCGATGTGAATTTTTGGAAAGATTTGTTCAGCATGGACTTCATTTTTGTTCAGCAATTCTTCATACATTTTTTCGCCCGGACGAATGCCTGTGAATTCGATTGGAACCTGCTCAGTCGTGTAGCCGGACAAATGAATGAGGTTTTTGGCAAGATCCACAATCTTTACGGGCTCTCCCATATCGAGAACGAAAATCTGACGCCCTTTCGCCAGTGCCCCAGCCTGAATCACAAGCCTTGATGCCTCGGGAATCGTCATGAAATAGCGGGTCATTGCCGGATGTGTTACTGTCACCGGGCCGCCTTTTTCAATCTGTTTTTTGAAAATTGGAATGACGCTGCCGCGGCTCCCGAGTACATTGCCGAAGCGAACAGCGACAAATTTGGTTCTGCTGACTTTCCCAAGATTCATAATAATCATCTCTGCGAATCGTTTTGTCGCCCCCATTACGTTGGCTGGGTTCACCGCTTTGTCCGATGAAATCAGCACGAATGTCTCTGTTCCCGACATATCGGCTGCTTCCGCGACATTTTTTGTTCCGATAATATTGTTTTTGACCGCCTCTTCTGGATTGTGTTCCATTAAAGGCACATGCTTATGGGCAGCTGCATGATAGACAACATGCGGCTCGTATTTTTTCATCAAGGTAAACATTTTATCGCGGTCCTGCACATCAGCGATTTCCGTATGGAGCACAATGTGTTTGCCGAATCGTCCGTTCAGCTCTGTATAAATCGAATGAATGCTGTTTTCCCCATGGCCGAGCAGAATGATTTCCTTAGGCTGAAACGCGCTGATCTGACGGCAGATTTCCGAGCCGATTGATCCGCCCGCTCCCGTGACGAGAACTGTTTTTCCTTTGATGCGGTTCGAAATTTCGCTAGTGTCGAGGGTTACCGGCTTTCTGCCGAGCAAGTCCTCAGCTTTTACATCTCTGATTTGTCCGGCAGTTCGTGTGCCAAGCAGCATTTCATCAAAATGAGGCATAATTTTAATGCTTACTCCGGTTCGCACACATTCTTTATATAACACCTGAAGCTCATGGGTGCGGAGTGAAGGAATGGCAATAATAATATAATTAATTTTGAGCTTTTGCACCGCAGGCATGATACTTTCTTTTCCGCCGATTACGGGCAGCCCCATAATTTCTAATTTATGCTTCGTTTGGTCGTCATCAATAAAAGCGACAGGTATGATATCAGGTTCATCTTTCGAAAGCAGCTGCCTGACCATCAGAGTCCCACCTGAGCCCGCCCCGATAATCAGCGCGCGGGACGAGGCGCAGCGTTTTTTCCTGATGCTTTCGTTTAATACTCTGGATAAAATACGGGTCCCTCCAATAGACAAAAGCTGAAGCACCCAGCACGCGGTTAACAGACGGAAGAACATCGTGTGATACACAGCATACTGAATGACGCCGGTCACAGCGGCGGAAAGCGTAATGCCCTTAAGCAGGACAATCAGCTCGCCAAGTCCGGTGTATGTCCACACCTGTTTATACTGATTGAACAGGAAAGCACACACATGATAGCTGAGGAGCAAGCTGACAGCGGTAAGCAGTAATGCTCCGGAGTCATAAAATTGATAGGAATCTTTTAAAAATTGATATCCTGCAATAACTGAATTTAAAACGAGGTAAGTATCCAGCGCAATAATCATTGACAGTCTTCTCCGGTAACTCAACCTTTTCCCCCCTAATTCTTTTATCGGTTTAGCTGCGGCGGTTTTCGTCTCTCCAAAAAATCGGCAGCAGCTAAACCGACAACACGTCCTATGTATATATCAGATAAGTGGGCATTTAACCCATCCTCACGCCCCGCCAGCGACGACCAGCATCTAAGGCAGCAACTTCAGCTGCCCACAGCAGAGCCGAGTGCCTCCATTGATACAGGTCAGGAGACATCACCTTTACAAAAACTAGTAGGAATAGTGTTCCGATTTTTTCATTTTCTTTTTGTTTAAAAGAGCGCCTAACAGCTTCGCATTGGATTGTTCCAGTGCATCTTTTGCTTTCAGAACGGTATCGGTTTTTGTTTTTCCGCTTAAAACGACGAGCACGCTGCCGTCTGTTTGATTTGCTAGAATCTGAGCATCTGCAACAGCCAAAAGCGGAGGGGAATCAAAGATGACGAGGCTGAATTGTTCATAGATCTCAGATATTAAATCTCCCATTGCTTTTGAAGACAGCAGTTCTGCCGGGTTTGGCGGGGTCGGCCCGCTTGTCAGTACATATAAGTTATCGATCGGCGTCTTTTGCACCGTCTCACTGAGTGAAGCATTGCCGACCAGCACATTTGTCAGCCCGGTTACATTATCAACCTGAAACGTCTGGTTGATGGTCGGCTTTCTTAAATCGGCATCCACCAGCAGTACTTTCTTTTCCTGCTGCTGCGCAAAGACAGCCGCAAGATTCGCTGCACTGAACGATTTACCTTCACCAGGCACAGAGGAGGTGACGAGGATAGATCGCAAGTTGGTCTGGACAGATGAGAACTCAATGTTTGTCCGAATGGTGCGATATTGTTCCGCAACAACTGATTTATTGTGTAAAACAGATATTTGAGCCAAACCTCGCCTTGCTTTCTTTTTTCTAAAGATCACTCGCTTCACTCCCCGAAATGTTTTATCCCGCGATTCCGCCCTTTGTGGACATCAGGAACGGAGCCTAAGCATGGCAATCCGGTTCTCTCGCTGAGCTGCCGTGCGCTTTTGCAAGTATCATCGAGAAAATGCAGAAAAAATGCCAGTGTAATGCCGCCCATGACAGCAGCGCCAAAAGCCATGACCATATTTCGCAGCCTGGCTGGCTTGATCATCGGGCTTTCAGAAGCCTTCGCCTCTGATAATATATGTACGCCTTGTACATTCATTCTTTCATCTACTTCTTTTTCAAACTTGTTCACTAACGTGTTCGCAATCTCAGCTGCTTTCGCCGGATCGTGATCCTGAACGGCAACGTTGATTATTTCTGATTCATTTTCACTGCTGGTAACCACTTTTCCTTTCAGCGAGGAAGCCGATTCAGATAGGTGCAATTCCGCCTTAACTTCTTCCATCAAGGCAGTGCTTTTCATAATCGATTGGAACGTGCTGCTATACTGAAGATTTCGCTGGATGTCACTGAGATTCGAGTTTTCTTCACCGTCTGATTCATGAACCAGCACCTGTGTCGACGCCTGGTAGGTCGGTGAAATGACCTTAAATTGCACAAAACCCATAATAAGGGTGACGCCGATTGTGATGAGCAGAATCAGCACGAATCTGTGTCTGACAATCGCATATAATTCTTTGAAACTCATATTCTCATTCATGTATTCATAGCCTTCAGCCTTCCCGCGGCTGGCTTCCCGCGCCCCTTTCTGTTAATGATTGGATTATAAAAGAAAACGTTATTATTTAAAAATTGCAAAATAAGCCAATAAGTTCTCTTTAGAGAACAAAATCATGATTTTCCTCTAATTTACTGCACTTCCCTTATTATTTTAAATTTTATAAAGAACGAAAAATTCCTTATAATGAACAAAATAACGACAGGAATAGAGGAGAATTTCATATTATGATTGGAAGAATTATCCGTTTGTACCGTAAAAGAAAAGGCTATTCTATTAATCAGCTGGCTGTTGAGTCAGGCGTATCCAAATCCTATTTAAGCAAGATTGAAAGAGGCGTTCACACGAATCCGTCCGTTCAATTTTTAAAAAAAGTTTCTGCCACACTGGAAGTTGAATTAACAGAATTATTTGACGCAGAAACAATGATGTATGAAAAAATCAGCGGCGGTGAAGAAGAATGGCGCGTACATTTAGTGCAAGCCGTACAAGCCGGGATGGAAAAGGAAGAATTGTTCACTTTTACGAACAGGCTAAAGAAAGAACAGCCTGAAACTGCCTCTTACCGCAACCGCAAACTGACGGAATCCAATATAGAAGAATGGAAAGCGCTGATGGCGGAAGCAAGAGAAATCGGTCTGACTGTCCATGAAGTCAAATCCTTTTTAAAAACAATGGGAAGATGATGATCGGTTAAGGGCTAACGTTCGCATCTATAGGGGTAAATCTGTTTATAATGGGGGAAAAAGGGAGAGAACACAATGACTCATCAAATAGTAACGACTCAATACGGCAAAGTAAAAGGCACAACGGAAAACGGCGTACATAAGTGGAAAGGCATCCCCTATGCCAAGCCGCCTGTCGGACAATGGCGTTTTAAAGCACCTGAGCCGCCTGAAGTGTGGGAAGATGTCCTTGATGCCACAGCGTACGGCCCTATTTGCCCGCAGCCGTCTGATTTGCTCTCACTGTCGTATACAGAGCTGCCCCGCCAGTCCGAGGATTGCTTGTATGTCAATGTATTTGCGCCTGACACTCCAAGTCAAAATCTTCCTGTCATGGTGTGGATTCACGGAGGCGCTTTTTATCTTGGAGCGGGCAGTGAGCCATTGTATGACGGATCAAAACTTGCGGCACAGGGAGAAGTCATTGTCGTTACATTGAACTATCGGCTGGGGCCGTTTGGCTTTTTGCACTTGTCTTCGTTTGATGAGGCGTATTCCGATAACCTTGGGCTTTTAGACCAAGCCGCCGCACTGAAATGGGTGCGGGAGAATATTTCAGCGTTTGGCGGTGATCCCGATAACGTAACAGTATTTGGAGAATCCGCCGGCGGGATGAGCATTGCCGCGCTTCTCGCTATGCCTGCGGCAAAAGGCCTGTTCCAGAAAGCAATCATGGAAAGCGGCGCTTCTCGAACGATGACGAAAGAACAAGCGGCGAGCACCTCGGCAGCCTTTTTACAGGTCCTTGGGATTGACGAGGGCCAACTGGATAAATTGCATACGGTTTCTGCGGAAGATTTGCTAAAAGCGGCTGATCAGCTTCGGATTGCAGAAAAAGAAAATATCTTTCAGCTGTTCTTCCAGCCCGCCCTTGATCCGAAAACGCTGCCTGAAGAACCAGAAAAAGCGATCGCAGAAGGGGCTGCTTCCGGCATTCCGCTATTGATTGGAACAACCCGTGATGAAGGATATTTATTTTTCACCCCGGATTCAGACGTTCATTCTCAGGAAACGCTTGATGCAGCACTCGAGTATTTACTAGGGAAGCCGCTGGCAGAGAAAGCTGCCGATTTGTATCCGCGTTCTCTGGAAAGCCAAATTCATATGATGACTGATTTATTATTTTGGCGCCCTGCCGTCGCCTATGCATCCGCACAGTCTCATTACGCCCCTGTCTGGATGTACAGGTTCGATTGGCACCCGGAGAAGCTGCCGTACAATAAAGCGTTTCACGCATTAGAGCTTCCTTTTGTCTTTGGAAATCTGGACGGATTGGAACGAATGGCAAAAACGGAGATTACGGATGAGGTGAAACAGCTTTCTCACACGATACAATCAGCGTGGATCACGTTCGCTAAAACAGGAAACCCAAGCACCGAAGCTGTGAATTGGCCTGCGTATCAGGAAGAAACGAGAGAGACGCTGATTTTAGACTCAGAGATTACGATCGAAAACGATCCCGAATCTGAAAAAAGGCAGAAGCTATTCCCTTCAAAAGGAGAATAAATATGGGGAAAACAGGATACATTGGTGCTGCCATTGTTGTGGCAGCTTGTATCATTATTTTGTCGGCCGTGGTATGTTTACGGGACACAGTCTATTACCAGCCTATGCGCTGGACTGGCATCATACTGTTTTTCGCGGGAATTGTGATGGTTCCCGCATACTCAGCAAAAAGAAAACCCGGAAAAGAGAAGTAATTCTCTTTTCCGGGTTTTTATGTTTATTATAATCTTCCCGCGCGAATATCGTCTGTCATTCCCTCATAAGGAGCCTTCGAAATCACTTCTTCGTTGTCGACTCCTTCATTTTTCAGAAATGTAATTTCCGCAAATTCAGGTACAACGTATTTTGGATACGTTTCATATTTTTCGCGGGATTCTTCCATCAAATCAATGTGGTCATTTTGGTAGCAAACCGTAATTTCAGGATGTTCATGCACCCATTTCGGGAAGAAAATAATGCCGTGCATGCGTTTTTCATTTGGCATAAAGTTTAATGAAACATCCGTGCCAGTCGGCTCTGTCCAAGACACTTTATATACGCCTTCTGTCAGTTTGACAATATTCACTTCCTGATCCCGAACCCAGCGTCCGGCAACCATTCCGCTATGAATTCTATAATCAATTGTATGGTCATTTTTAATATAAATCTCGTATTCCCAGCCGTTTTCATACGTATAAATCATGTGGCTTCCGATAAAGTTTTCCATTTTTCACACTCTCCTTAGTCTTTTACTGCACTTCATAAATGTCTAGTCGAACGTAATCAGGGGTTCTTTCTGCGGAACCGATAAACAAGCGGTCATGGAGCCATTGATAGACTTTACTGCCTGTTTCAAACGTCGGTACCGTACGAAAATAAACATGCTCCGGATCAATGATTTCCCCGGCTGCCGCTTGTTTTTGAAACGGCTCGCTGACTTGCCGTATTCCATTGTTTTCAATGTAAATCAGTTCATGATCTGCTGTTTCGATCACATACCTGGCAGATAAATCGGTTCTGCCGTCAGCGCGAATCATTTGCGAATCGGAATGAATCGTCTCAGTCCCAGGCTTGTCTCACCAATCGTGATAGGCGGATCAACCTTGATTTCTAAAGAGGCGAATGGTTTTAAAACCGGCTTCTTCACGAGAACCACCTCACCTTCAGAAAAAATCATGTAACTATTTACATGTTTACTTTAACATCATTGCAGTTAACTGTCAAACAATAGGAACATAAAAAAACAAGGACTGTTTGAAGACAGTCCTTGTCTGAAGCTAGCTTTGATAAGCAAGATATGTGCTGACAGTGCTTTTGGCAAGACAGGCAGAGGAATCTATAATCGGAATCTCACTTTGAGTATGATCTAACACCGCATTTAAATCCGTGCAGGCTGAAATGATGATGTCTGCATGCTGACTGATTTCTTCATATAGCGTCTGCCACAATGCTTTTGAATGCTGCATATGATTTGGCTGTTTGATTGCGGCGATAAGCTGGTTCACAGCCTGCTGCCAATGGTCCTTGTGAACAACTTCTTGTCCATTTGCCTTCAGAACTTTTTGGTAGATGGCGGATTGGATGGTTGGCTCTGTTCCTAAAACCACCGCTTTTTTTGCAGGATGCGGAATCTCTTTTATCGTTTCCTCAACGATATGCAACATAGGAACCGACAATGCCTGCTGAATCTCTTCATAGTAGACATGCGCCGTATTACAAGGCAGCGCAATGAAATCCACGCCTGTTTTCTCGAGCTTTACCGCTCCGTCGATAATCGCTTTTTTCATCTCGTCATGGTCAATTGGACGATCTGCATAGAAGGGCGTCGGGCATGAATAGATCATCATGTGCGGGTAGTCAATATCGTTTGAAGCCCCATACAGCTTCTGACAGTAATCAATCACCTTATCAATAAACGGCGAGGTCGATTTCGGCCCCATTCCGGCTAATATTCCGATCATCAAATTCATTCCTTTCTAATTTGTACGGACCGCTTCTTCTTCTGAGCCATCCTCATAGAGGATAAAGCTTTTCGCAGCATCCCCGCCTAACATAAACTCGACTTCAACAGACAATGCTCGCAGAAAGAAACGGGTTTCCGAGGAAGGAAATAACTCCAGTCTCAGCTGTCCGGTGATCTCCAAATAAAGCCGTTCATTCTCGGCTGTCACCTGTGCAGCCGTTCCATCCTGCAACAGGTAGCTGCCAACATAGCGGCTGTATATCGCCGTATCAATTGCTTTTTTCTTTTTATCAGCAGGACGTTCCGGGACCTCATATGGCTGGCCAAATAGAATATGTTCCGCCGCCTTCAGAATCGCTTGTTCATATTCAGTATCCTCTTCCTTATTACTCAAATAGATCAGCGTTTTACGATGATCGATATATCGGATCATCAACGTCGAATAGCCGGGCCATCCTCCGCTGTGGCTGACAATCCGCCCTTTTTTAGGACTATTTTGCAGTACCCAGCCAAAGCCATAATCAATTGTTTCTCCATTGTTGAGGCGCACTGGAGAAAACGCAGATTCCTTAGAAGCCTTGCTGATGAAATCGTCCTGATATAAAGCCTGATCAAATCGAAACAAATCGCTTGTGACAGAGTTCACGGTCCCATCCCCCTGTATGCCATCGAGATACACAACATAGTTCGTTTCCTCCAGCTCATCAGGGAGGACGTATGTTTCGGAATGTACATCATACACATATCCATATGCATAATGATCAATTCGCTCAGGCGAAAGCCTCCTGTTATACACTCTTGTTTCATTCATGCCTGCCGGTAAAAAAATACTTGTTTTCATAAAATCCGCATAGCTCATGCCAGATGCTTTTTCAATGATAACCGCCAGCAGCACATACCCCGTATTGCTGTACATCCAGCCTTCATTCGGTTCAAAATAACCAGATAGCCCCTCATTCATCAGCATATCGACAATATCCTGATTCACCGCAATCTTGTGTGAATCCCAATTGGCAAAAAACCATCCCATATAATCAGGAAGCCCTGACGTATGGTTCAATAAATGCCGAATCGTTACGCCCTGATACGGAAAACCGGGCAGCCAGCGATCCACTTTATCCTCATAGCCAAGAATCCCCTTCTCCTCCAGCAAGATGATTCCCAATGCTGTAAAAGGCTTTGACAAAGACGCTAACTCAAACAAAGAGTTGGTTTTCAACGGGCGTTTTTCCGTCATTTCCGCATAGCCAAAAGAGTGGTGATATAAAATATCGCCACCCTCCGCAGCCAGAACCGTCCCGTTAAACTGATGTTTTTCGCCTAATGTCTCAAATAACGTCTGAAGATGCTTTCTTTTATTCTGCTTCATTCCTCCACCTCCCATATCTCTGTACGTTACTAACCTACTAACGTTTCAAATATTTTGAAAAACCCTTCAGTTAGAGATCCTTTTTAACCCATCACGTATACCTGTCGTTCACTACTATTTAGTGAAATGAGATATTATGATATTTTCTGAATTATGATTAAAAAGGCAACTTTATGCCCATGCAACAGAAGCTATAAAAAATACAGAGAATGAAAAGAAACAGATAGATTTTTTAGTTCTTTAGGCCCGTAGACCGTAAATACTTTTATGATTTTCTATCAAACAAAAGAGGAAAATAGACCAGTTGCAATCCAAACGAGAGTCTAATAGAATGAGGTCGAAAAGTAAATCGAGCGGGTTTGTTACTGATAAAGCAGGCAAGACCTAAAATGTGTAAAGGGCAAAGTGTATACTTTGGCGTCACCCCTTACATATTTTAGGTTTTTTTTTATTGTGCGTAACTAACTTGCCATCTTCAAACAGGAGGGCTGGAAGAAGCAGACCGCTAACACAGTACATAAAAAAGGAGACATGAACGATGAACATCAAAAAGTTTGCAAAACAAGCAACAGTATTAACCTTTACTACCGCACTGCTGGCAGGAGGCGCAACTCAAGCGTTTGCGAAAGAAACGAACCAAAAGCCATATAAGGAAACATACGGCATTTCCCATATTACACGCCATGATATGCTGCAAATCCCTGAACAGCAAAAAAATGAAAAATATCAAGTGCCTGAATTCGATTCGTCCACAATTAAAAATATCTCTTCTGCAAAAGGCCTGGACGTTTGGGACAGCTGGCCATTACAAAACGCTGACGGCACAGTCGCAAACTATCACGGCTACCACATCGTCTTTGCATTAGCCGGTGATCCTAAAAATGCGGATGACACATCGATTTACATGTTCTATCAAAAAGTCGGCGAAACTTCTATTGACAGCTGGAAAAACGCTGGCCGCGTCTTTAAAGACAGCGACAAATTCGATGCAAATGATTCTATCCTAAAAGACCAAACGCAAGAATGGTCAGGTTCAGCTACATTTACATCTGACGGAAAAATCCGTTTATTCTACACTGATTTCTCCGGTAAACATTACGGCAAACAAACACTGACAACTGCACAGGTTAACGTATCAGCATCAGACAGCTCTCTGAACATCAACGGTGTAGAGGATTATAAATCAATCTTTGACGGTGACGGCAAAACGTATCAAAATGTACAGCAGTTCATCGATGAAGGCAACTACAGCTCAGGCGACAACCATACGCTGAGAGATCCTCACTACGTAGAAGATAAAGGCCACAAATACTTAGTATTTGAAGCAAACACTGGAACTGAAGATGGCTACCAAGGCGAAGAATCTTTATTTAACAAAGCATACTATGGCAAAAGCACATCATTCTTCCGTCAAGAAAGTCAAAAGCTTCTGCAAAGTGATAAAAAACGCACTGCTGAATTAGCTAACGGCGCTCTCGGCATGATTGAGCTAAACGATGATTACACACTGAAAAAAGTGATGAAACCGCTGATTGCATCTAACACAGTAACAGATGAAATTGAACGCGCGAACGTCTTTAAAATGAACGGCAAATGGTACCTGTTCACTGACTCTCGCGGGTCAAAAATGACGATTGACGGCATCACGTCTAACGATATTTACATGCTTGGCTATGTTTCTAATTCTTTAACTGGCCCATACAAGCCGCTGAACAAAACTGGCCTTGTGTTAAAAATGGATCTTGATCCTAACGATGTAACCTTTACTTACTCACACTTCGCTGTACCTCAAGCGAAAGGAAACAATGTCGTGATTACAAGCTATATGACAAACAGAGGATTCTACGCAGACAAACAATCAACGTTTGCGCCAAGCTTCCTGCTGAACATCAAAGGCAAGAAAACATCTGTTGTCAAAGACAGCATCCTTGAACAAGGACAATTAACAGTTAACAAATAAAAACGCAAAAGAAAATGCCGATATCCTATTGGCATTTTCTTTTATTTCTTATCAACATAAAGGTGAATCCCATATGAACTATATAAAAGCAGGCAAATGGCTAACCGTATTCCTAACCTTTTTAGGAATATTGCTGTTTATCGACTTATTTCCAAAAGAAGGACATGACCAAAAAACAAAATCAAAACAGAAGCCGGACTACCGGGCGGCATATCATTTTACGACGCCGGATAAATGGAAAAATGACCCTCAAAAACCGATCTATTTTGATGGCAAGTATCATTATTTCTATCTATATAACCGGGATTATCCAAAAGGCAACGGCACAGAATGGCGCCATGCCGTCTCAGACGATTTGGTGCACTGGACAGATGAAGGCGTGGCGATTCCGAAATATACAAACCCGGACGGTGATATTTGGACCGGTTCCGTCGTGGTGGATAAAGAGAACACAGCCGGCTTCGGGAAAAATGCGCTTGTCGCGATTGTGACACAGCCCTCAGCCAAAGACAAAAAACAGGAGCAATATTTGTGGTACAGCACAGACAAAGGAAAATCATTCAAATTCTACAGTGGCAACCCCGTTATGCCTAATCCGGGTACAGACGATTTCAGAGATCCGAAAGTCATATGGGATGACCAGGATAACAAATGGGTCATGGTCATGGCTGAAGGATCAAAAATCGGCTTTTATGAATCCGATAATCTTAAGGACTGGCATTACACAAGCGGATTCTTCCCAGAACAGACGGGAATGGTGGAATGTCCCGACCTCTACATGATGCGGGCAAGCGACGGAACGAATAAGTGGGTTCTCGGTGCCAGCGCGAATGGCAAACCGTGGGGCAAACCAAATACGTACGCCTACTGGACCGGAAGCTTCGACGGAAAAGAATTCAAAGCGGATCAGACTGAAGCCCAATGGCTTGACTATGGCTTCGACTGGTATGGCGGTGTGACGTTCGAAGACAGCAAAAGCACAGATCCATTAGAAAAGCGGTATGCGCTTGCCTGGATGAACAATTGGGATTATGCCAACAACACCCCGACAATGAAGAACGGCTTTAACGGCACAGATTCTGTCATACGCGAAATCCGGCTGAAGGAGCAGGATGGAACATACAGCCTCGTCTCACAGCCGATTGAAGCTTTGGAGCAGCTGACTGTTTCAACTGACGAAATAGAGGATCAGGATGTGAACGGATCAAAAACATTGTCGATAACAGGTGATACGTACCAGCTTGATACGGACCTTTCTTGGTCAGAGCTAAAGAATGCAGGCGTCAGGCTCAGAGAATCAGAAGACCAAAAACGCCATATTGATGTCGGTATTTTCGCTGAAGGCGGCTATGCTTATGTCAATAGAGCAGCCACAAATCAGCCTGACAAAAGCAATACCTATGTCGAAAGCAAAGCTCCTTATGATGTAAGCAAACGTAAGGTGCATTTGAAAATACTTGTCGATAAAACAACGATAGAAGTATTTGTTGGCGACGGGAAAACCGTTTTTTCAAATGAAGTCTTCCCAAAGCCTGAAGATAAAGGAATTACCCTTTATTCTGACGGCGGCACAGCCTCCTTCAAAAATATAACAGTGAAACACTTTGATTCGATTCATGAATAAAAACAGGGGCGGCGCAGGCTGCCCCTGTTTTTTTATTAGGAGCGGTATTCTCTGTTACATATTGGGCATTGTAAGGAATATAAGGCTGGTTTCAAAGGAGGAAGCGAATGTCTAAACAAGGAAATTTTCAAAAATCAATGTCGCTGTTTGATCTGATTTTGATTGGGATGGGAGCCATCTTTGGATCAGCGTGGCTGTTCGCTGTCAGTAATGTCGCTTCAAAAGCAGGGCCCTCCGGCGCTTTTTCCTGGATCCTCGGAGGAGCCATTATTTTGTTAATCGGGCTTGTATATGCGGAGCTCGGAGCCGCTCTGCCCCGTACCGGAGGCATCATTCGATACCCCGTTTATTCACATGGCCACCTTGTCGGCTACTTAATTTCGTTTGTCACGATTGTCGCTTATACAAGCTTGATTTCAATTGAAGTGACAGCTGTGCGCCAGTATGTGGCCTATTGGTTTCCCGGCCTGACCATTAAAGGGTCTGATTCGCCGACCATTTCCGGCTGGATCTTGCAGTTTGCCCTATTATGCTTGTTTTTCCTGCTGAATTATTGGAGCGTCAAAACCTTCGCTAAGGCGAATTTCATCATATCGATTTTTAAATATATTGTGCCGATTACCATCATTATTGTGCTGATCTTTCATTTTCAGCCGGAGAATTTATCTGTTGAAGGATTTGCACCGTTTGGATTTACAGGTATTCAGGCTGCCATCTCGACAGGCGGCGTGATGTTTGCGTATCTCGGCCTGCATCCGATTGTATCTGTAGCAGGTGAAGTCCAAAATCCAAAACGCAATATCCCGATCGCTTTAATCATTTGCATCATCGTTTCAACCATCATTTATACTGTTTTGCAGGTCACCTTTATTGGTGCAATCCCGACAGAAACACTGAAACATGGCTGGCCGGCAATTGGCCGGGAGTTCTCATTGCCGTTTAAGGATATTGCGGTCATGCTCGGGTTAGGCTGGCTTGCAACGCTTGTCATTTTAGACGCCATTCTGTCTCCCGGAGGAAACGGGAATATCTTTATGAATACGACATCCCGCCTTGTTTACGCCTGGGCGCGTAACGGCACATTATTTGGCATATTCTCAAAGGTCAATAAAGATACGGGGACACCCCGCGCTTCGCTTTGGCTTTCGTTTGCCCTGTCCATTTTCTGGACACTTCCCTTTCCTTCGTGGAACGCGCTCGTCAATGTCTGTTCAGTCGCGCTCATTCTTTCATATGCGATTGCACCCATTTCTTCAGCTGCGCTGAGGGTCAACGCGAAGGACTTAAACAGGCCGTTTTATTTAAAGGGAATGAGCATTATCGGGCCGCTTTCCTTTATATTTACAGCGTTTATCGTGTACTGGTCAGGATGGAAAACAGTCTCCTGGCTGCTCGGTTCACAACTCGTGATGTTTTTGATCTATCTCTGTTTCAGCAAATATACGCCTAAAGAAGATGTCAGCCTTGCTCAGCAGCTGAAATCAGCCTGGTGGCTTATCGGGTTTTATATTATGATGCTGATCTTTTCCTACATCGGTTCTTTCGGACATGGTTTAGGGATTATCAGCAATCCCGTCGACCTCATTTTAGTCGCGATCGGCTCACTTGCGATTTATTACTGGGCAAAGTATACCGGTCTCCCAAAAGCCGCCATTGATTACGATAAATAAAGAAGCAAGAGGTTTTCTTGCTTCTTTATTCTTTACAAACAAACATACACGCGATAAAATGAATGAGAGTCAGTCATTATTGGAGGTGTTCCTCATGCCAAAACAAACATCGGGCAAATATGAAAAAATTCTGCAGGCTGCCATAGAAGTCATTTCTGAAAAAGGCCTCGACAAGGCTTCTATTTCTGATATTGTCAAAAAGGCCGGCACTGCCCAAGGAACATTCTATTTGTATTTTTCATCTAAAAATGCCCTCATACCGGCCATTGCAGAAAATCTTCTCACCCATACACTTGATCAAATCAAAGGTAGGCTGCATGGGGACGAAGATTTTTGGACCGTTTTAGATATATTAATTGATGAGACATTTCTCATTACAGAACGCCATAAGGATATTATTGTCCTCTGTTATTCCGGGCTTGCGATCGACCACTCCATGGAAAAATGGGAGACGATCTATCAGCCTTATTATTCCTGGCTTGAACAAATCATCAACAAGGCCATTGCAAACCATGAGGTAACGGAAGGAATCAATTCAAAATGGACGGCCAGAACGATTATCAACTTGGTCGAGAATACTGCGGAACGATTCTATATCGGATTTGAACAAGATGAAAATGTTGAAGTGTATAAAAAGGAAATTTTCACTTTCTTAAAACGGAGCTTAGGTACTGCTTAAAAAATGACTGGGTAACACCGCTCATTTTTTAATGTTCTAAAAATGACTGACGTTCATTCATAAAAATAGAGAGGTGTTTCATTTGAATTGGGTTCTTGTTTTTATTGCAGGGCTTTTAGAGGTTGTTTGGGCCTCTTCCCTCAAACATGCCGATTCGCTTTTGGATTGGATCATCATTTTTATCTTAATCGCGGTCAGCTTTATCCTGTTGATCCGCTCTTATCAAAAAATCCCGATGGCCGCGGCGTACACTGTGTTTGTGGGAATCGGAACCGTCGGAACATATCTGACTGGAATTGTTCTGGGCGAATCCTTCTCAGCAGCCCAAATGTTCTTTTTAGCTTTATTGCTGGCTGGCATTTTAGGAATGAAATTATTTACGAAAGAAAGCAAATCTCAGCCGGGAGGTGAACAATAATGGCATGGTTTTTATTAGTGATTGCCGGCATAGAAGAAATTATAGCTGCCATTGCCATGAAATATATAGACGGAACAAGAAAAAAATGGCCAATCATTGTGATGACTGTTGGATTCGGCTTATCCTTTTACTGCCTTTCCCAAGCGATGATCGTCCTGCCTGCCGGAGTTGCATATGCCGTCTGGACTGGCATTGGAAGCATTGGTGTTTCGGCGGTCGGGCTCATCTGGTTTAAGGAGCGGTTTCAGCTTTCACAGGTGATTTCACTTTGCCTTATCCTAGCTGGCGTCATCGGCCTGCGTCTTACGTCATCTTCATAAAATCAAGGCATATACAGCTGTATATGCCTTTGCCATTAAGCTTCGTGATGTTTTTGAAGATGAAGCGGCGGCGGGATGAGCCAGCCTTTGTTTTTTAGCAGCCTTAAGTATTTTGCGCCTGTTGCCGCTTTCGACATATGAAATTGCCCAAACATCATGGCAATATCCTCACGAATCGATTGCCCCATCATTTTGCTGCATGTCACAAGACCTGCAGCATTTTCTGCTGCCGCGGAGGCCGCCACATCCGGATCGAGAAACCGTGCGCCAGGCGGAATGTCGTTAAGATCTGCTGTCGGCGGTTCAGGAGAAGCCGGCGGCAGCGCCACCCCGTTTTCTTTCAGGATCGTGCTGACCTGTTTGATTTCATCTTGGCATTTCTCAATAGACTCACGAAGCAGCTTCTTCAGGTCGTCATCACCGACATGATTCAATAGCATTTGGTAATTGCCGACCATTTTATTGCCCGCCATCACATAACTCCACAAGCCGAATACCTCACCGTAATGCATCGGTTCATCCTGCGGATTTCCGCTTAAAATACCCATGTTCATCCTCCTCCCATATTCAATATTGCACATTTCATAACGTGCCCAAGCGGAGGAACATTTATGTTTCAGCGGAAAAGATTTATGAAATGAAACAAAACAAAAAAGACAAGAGCGGCAAGTTGCCAAACCATTGTCTTTCCTGTTGTTTGATTGGACGCACTGAAGGGATTCGCACCCCGACAGACAAGATACCGGAAACCATTCAAGTGCTTTTTAGTATGAGTCATTGATTCTGTCTTTAATAAACTTTAACGAGATGGCGGGATGCTTTGCGGAAAACGAAATACATTTTCGGGGTCATATTTCGCCTTTATTTCTCGAAGCCGCGCAAAGTTTGCGCCATAATATTCTTTTCCGAAGTTTTCAATGTTTTGATCTGGAACATTAACATATGAACCTGCTACATATGGTTGCATCAGCTGACGCACTCTTTCAACTGATGCAAGATTTGAATCTTCTTGTGATTTATTTTTCCAACTAGCCGTCCATTCCGTATAAAATAATGGATGGCGCCAAAAAAAGGCAGTTTCGTCTTTAGGGACTCTGCTTATAGCACCACCCCAATTGATAAAAAAGAAATTGGCTTCTGTTCCAGTAGCATCTTCCAAAAATTTTCTCATGATTGAAATGGGTTCGTCAGACCAAAAATCATGACCCCATGCCGAGGAGAATTTAACACTCTGATCATTTCTGCCAGGGATGGGTTCGTCAGGGTCTAAGAAATCTATAGCATCTGGATAGTATAATGTTTTGATATCTGCTTCTGTTGGAGTTCCCGCATGTAATAAAGGTTTTAATAATCGAATCAATTCAGTTTTCGAACCGAGGAAAATTCCTTCTGCATGACACAAACCATTTATTTTGCTGTAAATTTCAAGGTAGCATCCTAATCGTTCATCTACAAACGGAGCCCATTTCTGCCAAGCTTTAAATACCGTTTCTAATTGTTCCCACGGCCAGATAATATTGAAGACGGTTGCAGTTTTAGGGGCACGATGAACTTTGAATGTATATTGGGTATTATATCCAAAGTTACCTCCTCCTCCGCCTCTAGAAGCCCATAGCAAATCCTCATTGTGAGATTGATCTGCGTGAATAATCCTTCCTTTTGCATCTACCGTTTTCAGCGCGAGAAGGTTATCACTTATAAGGCCAATCGATCGTGAGAGTACACCAAATCCGCCGCCCATCGTAATTCCCCCGATTCCAACTGTTGGGCTATCTCCAAACGGAGCCATAAAACCGTCTCGAGCTAATCCCTTTACAAGCGGGCCAACGGGAATACCAGTTTGAACGGTTGCAATAGCGTTTTCTTCATCTAAGAAAACTTTATTCATGTCACTCACATCAATAACAATTCCTCCACTTACTACTGAAAGGTTCTTATCTAAAGCATGGCGACCGCTTCTGACACGTAAGGGCACTTTATTCTCACGAGCCCATTTAATGGCATTACTTACATCGTATGAATTTTGCGCAAAAACAAAGACAAGAGGATAGACATCCACATAAGGGTTCCAATTCTTAATAGCCTCTGTATAGCCGGGGTCTCCTTTGAAGATTACACGCCCTGTCAACTGTGTTGATCCCATATATTATTTCACTCCCAAAGAAATTCGATTCAGATACTAAAATATGCAGGAGCTGGATAATCGCATAGACAAATGATCTACGAACTATAAATATAATACGCTAAGGCCTTTTTCGTCGGTGAGGTCTGCTGAGAAACATTTTTCAAACAATTTTGAGCAAACTTCCTGTCCAATCCTCCAACAAGCGTTTTTTCTTATCGTTTTTAGGAGCAGTGTCCAGTTTTTTTCGGAGTGAATATTCGTTTAGGCCAAAAGAAAAGAGAGATGAAGAAGTGTTTAGTACCAGAGGTATACATCCATACAACAGACTCTAGATCATCATATACTGAATGTATGTAGAAAGGAGACATCAGCTTTGGCAAAATATCGGATTATGACCTTTGACGGCGGCGGTACCTTAGGTGCTTTAAGTTTACAACTATTAAACAGATTGGCTAGGCAAAACCCGAAGTTAATTAGTCGAACCCATGTATTTTCGGGAAATTCAATCGGTTCATTTACTGCCCTTGCATTAGCAAGCGGAAGATCTCCGAGGGAAACACTTCAGTATTTTGAGGATGAAATCCTACCCGCATTCAGCATTTCCCGGCCAGGCGGACCTGTTTTCAACCAACAATTACCCTATTCCGGTTTTATTAAAGCGGTAAGAAATTTTTTCCCAGCAGATCTTCAACTTATAGATTTAAGAAAACGAATTGTTGTCCCATCATTCAAATTATACTCTCAAAAACTGGACCGTTGGACTCCTGTCTTATTTCACAATTTTCCCGGCTCTCCCTATTTAAATGAAAAAGTGAGTGATGTCATACTGCGGAGCAGCGGTGCTCCCGCGACGCAACGCGCCTATCAAAACTATGTGGATGGGTATGTAGTAGCAACGAACCCTAGTACAGCCAGTATCGCGTTTGCAGTTGGTAAAGCCAACGTGCCATTGGATCAAATTGCGGTATTGTCCATCGGAACAGGTGAAGCCCCGACTCGGTTAAGAAGAGATACGAGGGGATGGGGAATGGTAAGTGCAGATAACATACGTCCCGAAAATCTGAAGAACCTTCCTCCAAATTGGGGAGTCCTTTTGGACAGGTCGCCTAATGAACCTTTACTGCCATTTCTTCAGATGATTGCTGGCGGTAATGGGTACTATGAATCCATGGTCAGTGCGAATCTTCTGGGAGATCGTTTTTTCCGGTTAGATCCGCGGATTCCGAACTTCTCCAAAACGGACCCTGCCGTCGTTCCCGCTGTCATTGAAATTGCGAACAAAACCAACTTACAGCCTGCAATTCAATTTATAGAGAAGAACTGGGGAAGCAAATAAATTTTTATTTTAAAACTATTCTCGCTTATCCAATTTTGTCCAAGAGAAGATTCTCAAAATAAATACAGGCAATGGGTAGAACCGGATTTTTTTAAAGGTTTGTTAATCACAAGCTAATAAGATGAATGAAAAACTCAATTCATACTTCTTCTTTTGAAAGTGAGGGTTCAAACTAAAGAATATAATTGAAATGTTACTCTAAGGTATGCAATTCCCTTTTTCACACAAAAAAGACAAGAGCGGCAAATCGCCAAACCCTTGTCTTTCCTGTTGTTCTATTGGACGCGCTCGGAGGGATTCGAACCCCCGACAGACGTGGTACCGGAAACCACCGCTCTATCCAACTGAGCTACGAGCGCAGAATGACTGCGTTATGAGAACGTCAGCACAACTAATTATACGATAATTCCTTTCAAATAACAACCCTCTATTTCGAGAGGCCGTTTTTTAAATAGACAAAGCATCTTAATTGGCAATCTGACATACGATGGTTTGAACCCCTGTATTTTTGGGGAAAATGGGAAAAAGAGACGACTTTGCATATCAGGCCAGCTTTTTGTTTGACCTTTATTGACCAAAAATGTATCATGTAACTACATACTTACCTAAAAGGTGAAGGAGGAGCATTATGAATTTAATACCTACAGTCATTGAACAAACGAACCGCGGGGAAAGAGCGTATGACATTTATTCTCGTCTATTAAAGGATCGTATCATCATGCTTGGATCTGCGATTGATGACAACGTTGCGAACTCCATCGTGTCACAGCTTTTATTCTTAGCAGCAGAAGACCCTGAAAAAGAAATTTCTCTTTACATCAACAGCCCGGGCGGCTCTATTACAGCCGGTATGGCGATCTATGATACCATGCAGTTTATTAAGCCGAAGGTATCTACAATTTGTATCGGTATGGCTGCGTCAATGGGCGCGTTCCTGCTTGCAGCCGGCGAAAAAGGCAAACGCTATGCGCTTCCAAACAGTGAAGTCATGATTCACCAGCCACTTGGCGGTGCGCAAGGTCAAGCGACAGAAATTGAAATTGCTGCGAAACGCATTCTCTTGCTTCGTGACAAATTAAACAAAGTCCTAGCTGAACGTACTGGCCAGCCGCTTGAAGTGATCGAACGTGACACAGACCGTGATAACTTCAAGTCTGCTGAAGAAGCGCTTGAATACGGCCTGATTGACAAAATTTTGACTCACACAGAAGACAAAAAGTAATAACACAACCTGCAAGAGCTGCGTCTCTTGCAGGTTTTTTCATTTCAAAGAATTGACTCCCTTAAACACTTTTTATTCTATACTGCTCCCATTCCTCATGTAACAGCTCAAGTGTCAAATCATTCGTCTGCCTCACAACTAGATCAGCACCAAGCATCGGCTGTCCTTGACCGACACCAACCGCAAACATCCCGGCAGATTTGATTGCGGAAATGCCTGCTTCTGCGTCTTCTATTGCCGCGCAATCAGCAGGGGAAACATCGAGCATCGCTGCAGCTGTTAAAAAGATGTCAGGATCAGGCTTCCCCTTCGCAAGAGCCGTCGGATCAACAATGGCATCAAAATCATCGATAATTGCCAAGCGTCTTAAAATCTTAGGAGCATTGCGGCTTGAAGATGCTAACCCGATTTTTATATTTTCGTTTTTCAATTGACATAGGAGCCTGCCAATCCCCGGTAAAAGATCTTCCGGCGTCAATTTGCTGATCAGCATTTGATAATCGCGATTTTTCCGATGCATAAGCTCTTGTTTCTCCGCATTTGTATACTTTGTTTCCGCACCGCCAAAGATCAATATGCTTTCAAGTGACTCTTCTCTGCTGATTCCTTTTAGCCTTTCATTCATGTCTCTGTCAAAAGGGATATTGATTTGTTCTGCGATGTGCTTCCAAGCGAGAAAATGATATTCAGCAGTATCTGTTATCACTCCGTCTAAATCAAAAATGACCGCTTTCATATACTAATGCCCATCACAGCTTCATAAGGTTTGAGGCTAATACTCTTTAAGTCAGCCCGCTCCTGCGGATAGTTTGAAATCAGCACTTTCCAACGCTCATGAATCAGTTCTGGAGGCGCTTCGAACAGAGCCTTTTCTTCCGATAAATTCACAACGACAAGAAGCTTTTCCCCTCGATATTCTCGAAGGTAAGAAAAGACCTGCGGATCATTCTCCTGCAACAGCTGATAATCGCCATATATCATAATCTTATATTGCTTTCGTAATTGAATGAGCTTCTGATAGTAAAAGAAAATCGAATCTTGATCTTCCAAAGACTCTTTCACATTGATATCTTGATAGCGGAAATTTACCGGTATCCACGGGTCTCCGGCTGTGAATCCCGCATGTTTTCCGGCATCCCACTGCATCGGTGTTCTCGCATGATCCCTTCCTTTTATCATCACGGCTTTGACAAACTCTTTTTCTGACATCGTTTTGTTTTCGACGACTAGTTCACGATATGCATTCTTTATTTCAAGATCATCATACATCTCCAGCGGCATATCGCTGTTGACCATGCCGATTTCTTCTCCCTGGTAAATAAACGGCGTTCCTTTCATGCCGTGCAGAACCGTTGCAAATGCCTTCGCACATTCTTTACGCAGCTTCCCATCATTGCCCCAGCGGGAAATAACCCTCGGCTGGTCATGGTTCTCAAAATACAGGGTATTCCAGCCGACATTCATTAACCCGGTCTGCCACCTTGTCATCGTCTTTTTTAAAGCAATCAAATCAAACGGCTTGATCTGCCATTTCCCATTTGGCGAGTTTTGTTCTGTATCAATATCCATATGTTCAAATGTAAAGATCATATTCAGCTCTTGCCTGCTTGCATCTGTGTACTTTTTCGCCTCTTCAATATCAGAGCCGTTTGCCTCTCCGACTGTCATGCAGTCGTAATGAGAAAGCACTTCCCTGTTCATCTCTTGAATAAACTCATGAAGACGTGGGCCGTTAGAGTGATAACGGCCAACAATATAGCTGCGGCTGTGATCCGTTTCGTAGTCCGGAAAATCGGTGTATTTAGAAATAGAGCCGATCACATCCATCCGCCAGCCGTCAACGCCTCTATCCATCCAGAATCTCATTACATCATAAACTTCCCGGCGAACGGCTTCGTTTTCCCAATTTAAATCAGGCTGTTTTTTCGAAAAGTAGTGCAAATAATACTGCCCTGTTCCTTCATCGTATGTCCACGCTGAGCCTGAAAAGATCGATCCCCAATTATTCGGCTCTGAGCCGTCCGATTTAGGATCTTTCCAAAAATAATAATCCCGGTGAGGATTGTCCTTCGACTTGCGGCTTTCAGCAAACCAAGCATGCTCATCCGACGTGTGGTTCACGACCAAATCCATGACGATTTTCATTCCGCGTTTATGGACTTCATCAATCAGCTGAAACATATCTTCATTTGTCCCAAACTTTTCGTACATGTTTTTGTAATCGCTGATATCATATCCGTTGTCATCCTGCGGGGAATCAAATACCGGGGAGAGCCAGATGACATCCGCCCCGAGATTTTTGATGTAATCCAGCTTTTGAATCACACCTTGCAAATCCCCGAATCCATCTCCATTGGCATCATAAAAACTGCGCGGGTAAATTTGATAAACGACAGCTTCTTTCCACCATTCACTCATTAGGCGTTCTCCTTTCACATCGTCCCTGTAGGACAACTCGTTCCTCATAAACGTTCATGTGCAGCGGCTCGCCTTTTACAAGCTCAAAAATAACGCGCTTTTCGTCAACCGTCACATTGATTAATCGATTTCGATAATTGATGTTGAATGAATATTCGTCCCATTCTTTCGGCAAAAACGGAGCAAATGACAGCGTCTCATTCGCGGTGCGCATGCCTGCAAAGCCATGAACGATTGCCAGCCAGCTCCCCGTCATTGAAGTAATATGCAAGCCTTCTTCCGTATCATGATTGTAATTATCAAGATCAAGCCTTGCTGTGCGCTTATATAATTCGAGCGCTTTCTTTTCCAGCTTGAGTTCGGCTGCGAGAATCGCATGGACAGAGGGCGATAGGCTTGATTCATGAACAGTCATCGGCTCATAAAATTCAAAGTTTCGCCGTTTTTCTTCCATTGTAAAACGGTCATTAAAAAGATAAATGCCCTGGAGAACATCTGCCTGCTTAATAAAATTGGAGCGGAGAATCTTGTCCCATGACCAATTCTGATAAAGAGGCCGCTCCGCTGGATCTAATTCATCTACTGCTTGCAGGTCTTTGTCCAAGAACGTGTCATGCTGAACGAAAATTTGCAGTTCTTCACTATACGGATAGTACATGTGCTGGATGATTTCTCTCCAGACTTTCAATTCTTCTTCCTGCACATCCAGAAGGCGGCGTTTCTCCGCTGAGATACTTTCGAGACTTTGTAGAGTATACTCCAACGTCCAAGCCGCAATGACATTCGTATACCAATTGTTGTTAACGTTGTTTTCGTATTCATTCGGCCCAGTGACGCCATGGATCATATACTTATTTTTTCGTTTCGAGAAGTGAACACGGTCGGCCCAAAATCTGCTGACTGCCACAAGTACGTCTATCCCGTATTCTTCCATATAGTCTCGGTCGCCTGTATAATTGATATAATTGTAGATCGCATAACAGATCGCGCCATTGCGGTGAATTTCTTCAAAGGTGATTTCCCATTCGTTGTGGCATTCATCACCGGTGAACGTCACCATCGGATAAAGTGCCCCCTTCATCCCCAATTTTGCAGCGTTTCGTTTGGCAGCCTCCAACTGATGAAAGCGATACAAAAGCAGGTTTTTCGTCACCTCCGGCTCGGCTGTCGCCAAATACATCGGAACGGCGTACGCCTCAGTATCCCAATATGCGGCACCTCCATATTTCTCGCCAGTAAATCCTTTCGGCCCGATATTCAAACGGGCATCGCCCCCGTAATATGTCGAGAATAACTGAAAGATATTGTAGCGGATTCCTTGTTGTAGCTCCTCATCTCCTTTAATCTCAATGTCCGCTTTTGCCCATCTTTCCTTCCATCGATCAGTGTGCCTCCGTTTTGCTTTTTCATAGCCGTACTCAACCACATCCGCCAAAAGCTCCTTGGCTTTCGATAAAAGCTCTTCCTCACGAAAATCACGTGAAGTCGTGACAATCACAAACTTTTTCAATGATGCCTTCGTTTGATAACTGTAGCGATTCTCGACATACATTTCAGTCGTTTTAAAGCTTTCATTGACAAAACCCTCCGTCTCGTTTGCCATTGCGGCTAAAACCGTGAAGCGCGGTGTTCCAAATGGATTTTCGATTGTTTTTGCCGCTAAATGGCCGCTGTGAGAATCAGCACCTTTCGCTTCCTCCTGCCAAAACTGTTCTTGGTAGTTAGAATCTTCATTTGCCACATTTCCATCCAGGTAAGGAACAAGCGTAATGACAGCATCTCCCGTCAGGCACTCCGCTTCATAATGAATCGCACAGAGTTCTTTTACAGCAAGGCTAAGAAACCGCTCTGACCTGATTCTGACGGTTTTATCTTGAATGCGGACAACAGCTTTTCGCCGCAGAATCCCCTCTTTCATATTGAGTTCTACCTCAAATGATTCGATTGGGTTTTGATGGAGATCGATTTTTTCACCGTCAACATATAGGCCTATGCCCATAAAGTTCATCGCATTGATCACTTTTCCGAAATATTCTGGATACCCGTTTTTCCACCAGCCTACTCGCGTTTTGTCGGGGAACCACACGCCTGCAATATATGTGCCTTGGTGACTGTCGCCTGAATAGCCTTCTTCAAAATTTCCTCTGACCCCCATATAGCCATTGGCAAGAGACGTCAGGCTTTCCAGCAGCCGTGTATGCTCCTTATTAAATGTATTTGTTTTGATTTTCCATTCATCAATCTCAAATAACCGCTGATTTATCATCATTTCCTCCCGAATGTAAGTTTCCATTATCACGGCGGGTTTTGGTCAAATATCTAAATGCAAAAGAAATCATCAAAGTAACGCCACACGAATGGATCATCAATACAGTAATCAAATCAAAATGAACCATGCCGATAGCAGCTGCCGCAAATGCCGGCAGTGCCGAGGCGCAAATCGCCGTAGATACTGCTTCCTTGAATGACGCAATAGAGATCATGTTTGATATTTTTGTGATCTGGAGGCCACCTGCAAGAACAAACGTTAACAAAAGCTGGATCATAAAGATTACCGCATATGCCAGCATCATGATCATCGGCTTATACTGTGCCAACCATAATGTATCGATCAAAACCTCTACATCATGGACGTTTGGTTTCTCGAGCTTAACGTCCATTTTCGCATAGCCAACAGAAAACCCCGTTTCGTTTTGATCGGTGATCACCAGTTGATCAGGTTGAAATATGATGGCGTTTTCAAATCCAGTTACTTTCAATCGCCCATTTTCATCGCTTGTATCATATTCATGCTTCATATCGACTGCCATCACATTCTGCCCATCTTCAATCCTCTCAGAGCTCTTCCCGCCTATTAGTTTTCCGTTCCTGATTTGTAAACCCTGTAATTGATCAGCAAATTGATCATTAACCCCTTGAATCGCTGACGGCATGAAAGATGCAACGCTGAAGCGATCCATTTTCACAAACGAAATCGTTAACGGCGCCATTAAGCAGGCCGTTAAAAACATAAAGAGAAAAGAGAGCTGCAGCCAGCTGAAAGTATTCCCATAGCGGCAAACACCTGATGGAGATGCAGCCGCTTTCAGGCAGCGGATGATAAAGCTTTTATTCTCCAGATTCTTCATTGAATTACCCCTTTGTTCCGCCGGCCGTCAAACCGGACACAAAGTTCTTTTGGAGAAAAAAGAATAGAACGCATATCGGCAGTGCGGCAAGGATGGCACCGGCTGCAAATAGAGCTACTTTTTGCTGCTGCGGATTAGAAATAAAGGATTGTAATCCTACAGCGATGGTCAGCCTTTCCGGTGAGCGAAGCAGAAATTTCGCCAGCAAATAGTCGCCAAACGGTGCCATAAACGCCCAAAGCGCTTGCACCGCGAGCATTGGCTTAACAAGCGGCAGAACAATTGAAGCGAAAATCCTCAGATGTCCCGCTCCGTCAATTCGCGCGGCTTCATCAATTTCTCTCGGCACAGTATCAAAATAACCTTTCATCAGCCACGTGTTCATCGGAATTCCGCCGCCGATATAGATCGCTGTTAAAAACCAGTATTGATCGAGTGCGCCTATCAGCATCGCCAAGACATAAAAAGCAGTCAGCGCCGCCATTGTTGGCACCATTTGAATGATTAAAAAGAATATCAGGCTCTTTTTTCTGCCTGCAAACCGATAGCGGCTGTACGAGTACCCGGCAAGTGTCACAATCGTAACCTGCAAAACCATGACCGATAGCGCGATGACAAGTGTATTGCTGTACCAATTGAGATAAAGCGTTTCGTCAAATAGCCGCTTAAAATGATCCAATGTCCAAGAACCCGAAAAATCGAGCTGAAAAGCCGCCGAATTCCCCACACGGAAGGCTGATGATGCCGTAATCAGCAACGGATATATAATGACAATACTTAAAAGCGTCAAAAATAAATACGTACAGATTTTATTAAGCATTCTGGCAGTGCTCGCGTTCACCTACATAACCTCCTCATTGCCAAAAGCATTCGATTTTTTGAAAGCAATCAGTGAAATTCCAATGACAATGAAAGAAATTAACAGTGTCACAGCCGCCGCAACGGAATATTGGGGTGATGTGCCTGTTGTCAGTTTATAAATCCACGAAATTAAGATATCGGTCGACCCGGCCCCGGCTCCCGCACTGCCTGGCCCTCCCTCATTAAATAAATAGATGATCGAGAAATTATTGAAATTAAACGTATACTGAGTAATCATCACGGGTGCTGTGGCAAATAAAATCATCGGGAATGTAATATGCCGAAAACGCTGAATAAAAGTGGCCCCGTCAATCTTTGCCGCTTCATACAATTCACCTGGAATCGCCTGAAGCACTCCCGTTACCATGACATATATATATGGAAAGCCGAGCCACGTTTGAATCATAATGAGGGCTGTCTTTGTCCAGAAAGGATCGGTCTTCCACGCGATCGCAGGCAGCTCGACAAACGGCAGGTGATTGAATAATGGTATCACCTGTGCATTCACCGCTCCTATGCTGTCGTTAAACATGTTGGAAAAACTCATGATTGTAATAAACGCCGGAACAGCCCATGGAAATAAGAAAATCATTCGAAATATCCGCTTGCCTTTTATAAAATCCTGATTGACGAAAAGTGCCGTCACAATACCTAAAATGATTTGCAGCGTTGTTGCACAGATTGTCCAGATAACCGTCCAGCCCAGTACATTCACAAATGTTTCACGATAGGAGCCAAGGAAAAAAATATTTAAGAAATTTTTAAACCCGACCCAGTCAATCAGACGATTAGGGGGAATATGATAAAAATCATAGTTTGTTAATGCAACAAACAGAGTCACCAAAACCGGAAAAATAATCACAAACACCATCATGATATATGCCGGAAGTGTAAATAGATATGGAAACCCTTTATCGCCCGCATGACAGATCATATCCTTGGCTGTTGTATTGACTTCCAAACCCGCCGCTTTCATTGCGGCGGTCTTACGCGAATCATGAATATTAAAGATATAGAACATGAGGAAAATCATTGTCACGATCAATTGCAGCGTGCCTTCAATCAGCATAAACAGCGAGTGATCTTCACCGGGAACACTTCCCAATGTCATCAATCCGGTTAGCGCCTGTATACCGAAAACGCATAATTCAAAAGCAAACAAGCCTGTGATGGCAAGAAATAAGAGCCCCTTTGACAATTGCTGATTCGCAATCTGCCCAAGTCCTGGAATGATCGATAAAAGCCCTGCCTTTCGTTTTTGCTTTGCAAGTGTGTGATGTTTATTCATTTTTTTCCGCCCTCTATTCTTCCGGACGCTATCCCGCCGTTTTATTTCACATACTTTTCTTTAATATTTTCCTTTATGACGTTTACAGCATCATTCGCTGATGTTTGTGTCGATTTTTTTCCTGAAGCTGCATCAAAAATCAAACTTTCCGCTCCTGTCCATACTTCAGCCATTTCCGGAATATTTGGAGTCGGCGTCGCTGTTTCATATTGTTTAATCACAGCCGACGTCAGCTCATTCTTTTGCTCATCGGCTTTCTTCCTTGCAGCCGTGTTGGCCGGAACTTCGTTTGTATCCTCATAAAAAGCGTAAGCATTGGCATCATTTGCAGCATACTCAAGCCATTTTTCAGCCAGCTCGGGCTCTTTTGTATATTTTGAAGCTACCCAGCCCTTCCCGCCCGCAAAAGGGGCATATTCTTCTCCATTGGGCAATGTCGGAATGGGAGCCGCTCCGTAGTTCAATTTAGCCACTTTATAATTGGCAGCTGACCAAGGACCGCCAATGATCGCAGCCGCTTTGCCTTCTAAAAACATCTGCTGAATAAAGTCGTCTGCGCTTGAATTGTCTTGCATTCCTTTCGGCCAATATGTTTCAAACCATTTCTCCGCATATTTCACCGCTTCTACAGCTCCTTTATTGTTCAGGCCGATGTCCCCGGAATCTGTGCCGTTTTTTCCAAACACATATCCGCCGTATCCAGCCAATAAGCCGTACGACATATAAAAGTCAGTCCATTTTGCTAAAAATCCGGTTGATTTTCCTTTTTCCGAAGCAAACGCGAATCGAGGATCTTCCGTTAACTTTTCAAGGTCTTTAAATGTTTTTGGCACTGTTTTTAAAAGATCTTTGTTGTAATACAAAATAAGTGTCTCAATGACTAGCGGCATTCCGTACACTTTGCCGTCAACTGTCACCTGCTGCATTTCTTTATCACCAAAGCTTTTTGTATGAGATGGCTTAATGTCAAGTAAATGTCCTTGCTGTCCCAAACCGCCGATCCGGTCATATGCAGCAAGCATAACATCAGGCGCATTACCCGCCGGGCCATCAAGAGGAAGCGCCTCCAACTGTTCGAACATTTGCTTTTCAACAATTTTTACTGTGACATCATTCTCTTTTTCGAACTTTGTTTTTATGCTTTCAATGTATTCTTTATACGTTTCTTCGACAGACACAGTCAGCACCTTTTTGCCATCAGCGCTTGCTGGATTTTTTGAACTTGAGCAGGCGGCAAGGCCGATTGCCAGAAATGATGCCGCCAATATGGCGAACCCCTTTTTAAAAAGAACCATCTCTTTTCCCCCTTCTATTTACGAAACTATAACAATTGTATTGTCCTGTAGAAAGCGGTTACAACAACTTTCGATTTGTTACCGATAACAGAATGTTATACAGGGGCGGCAGCACTCAAAATCAAAAATTCTCCCGACTGAACGGTAATGACATCGTGATGATGAAGCGGCTGCTCTGTCCATGCATCACAGATTTTCTTATTCCTATCAATATTCAACTCTCGTAAACTGACGTGTTGAACCACATTCCCTTGATTAAAGAAATAAATCAGTATTTTTTCATCAAGAGTCCGCGAAAAGCTAATGAAATCATTTTTGTCGTCCAGCCGATTCCACTCAAGATGTCCTTCAGTCAATAAAGTGTTTTCCTGCTTGCGTAAAGCAATTAACCGTTTCATAAATTGCAGCATGTCTTGGTTTTGCTTCTCCTTTTCCCAAACCATACATTTCCGGCATAATGGATCATTTTCGCCGTCCAGCCCGATTTCTGTTCCGTAATAAATGCAGGGAGAACCTGCCTGAGCAAACATAAAGGCCAGCAACGCGCGTGCTTTCTTCTCATCATTGCGGCATCTGGTCAAAAGGCGCTTTGTATCATGGCTATCCAGTAAATTAAACATCACCTCATTGGCCTGCTTCATCCCATTCATCAAATGTGCATTGACACGGTGAGCCATACGTGAAGCTGAGATCGTCTGGTCAGCAAAGTATTCAATCATAGGCTCTGTAAAAGGGTAATTCATCGCCGCATGAAATTCATCCCCTCTAAGCCAGGGTTCGGCAGAATGCCAGATCTCACCTAAAATATAAACATCAGGCTTTTCTGCTGATACAGCCTGCCTGAATGTCTTCCAAAACACGTGATCCACTTCATTTGCGACATCCAAACGCCAGCCGTCAATGTCAAATTCCCGAATCCAGTACAAAGCAATATCAAGCAAATATTTCTGCACCTCGGGATTAGCCGTGTTTAGCTTCGGCATATCAGCTGTAAAAGCAAATCTGTCATAATTGTCGTCTGTGACGGGAAAAGAGTGAATATGGAACCAGTCCTTATAGCGGGATTGATCTCCGTTTTTGACGACATCCTGCCATTGCGGAGACGCGCTTCCTATATGGTTAAAAACCGCATCAAGCATAATTCTCATCCCCCGCTGATGCAGCTGGCTGACCAATGTACGAAAAAGCTCAGGATCCCCGAAATGCGGATCAATAGAAAAGTAATCCAGCGTGTCATATTTATGATTAGAAGGCGCGGAAAAGATCGGCGTCAGATAAATGCCGTTCACCCCCAAATCCTCTAAATAATCAAGCTTGTCAACAATTCCTTGTAAATCCCCTCCAAAAAAATCATTGACGTCCGGGTCCTTGCTCCCCCACGGCAATGCATTCTTCGGTGACAAGTCTTCTCTTCCATTTGCAAAACGCTCCGGAAAAATTTGATACCAAACCGTTGACTTGACCCATTCAGGCGCTTGAAATGTATCAGCCTCGTGAACAAACGGAAATTTAAAGTAATAATGAATCGTTTCCAGTGTTTTTTTGTTATAAGGGCATACACCCGAACTTCCGAAAAAGATGTCTTCATGATCGTCTGTTACAACAAACGCATATTGTAAACGCCTAAATGGCGGCACCACTTCAGCAAACCAATAGTCATGCATTTCTGTAGCAGCAATTTTCCTCATCGGCTGCTCGTTTGCCGACCATTTGCCGTCGTTGTACTCATAGGGATCACCCCAAATGAATCGAATGTGATCTGCATTACCTTTTTTCGTCCGAATCTTGATATGCACAGTCCGCCCATCATAAGAATAAGCATCTGTGCTGAATGGCTGGTGATGAATCGCTGCATATTCCATCATGTTTCCCCCTTTGATTTCCGTTTTATTGAGGCCGGCTCATAGTTTGAAAGTATCATGATGAAATTGTGGGAACAATCCTTTTCACCCTGTTACCGATAACAGAATAAGGCGCTTACAGCGTTGATTCTCGTACAATTAACTCTGGTTCAAAAAATAGACTTCCTTGTGCAGCACCGTCTTCATTCATTTTTTTCAGCAACATTTTCGCACAGGCTTCCCCCATTTCAACAACAGGCTGTCTGACCGTAGTCAAGCGCGGCGAGGAGATGCGATCAAGAAACACACCGTCATTCCCGGTAACCGCAACGTCTTCTGGAATTCGCTTTCCAAGGGATTGCGCCGCACGAATGACGCCGAGCGCGATTCGATCAGATGCGCAGACAAATGCGGCCTGATTGTCCATGGATTTCAGCAGTTCTCTTGCAAGGCCTTCACTTTTCTTAGAACTGTTGTCGATCCGAAACATATTCGATTTTTTAAAGCTTTTATTCATCGCCCGTATATACCCCTGTTCTCTTGCACGTTCGAAAGGCTCATCTAAATCAATGCCAAAAAAGACAACTTCCCGCTCCCCCAGCCCCATAACATGGCGGGTTGCCATAAAAGTGCCTTTCTCGTTATTCACATCGATAAAGTCATAGCCCATTTCATTTTGTCCAAATACGACGAGCGGCTTCTCAAAAGCTTTTATTACACCTTCAAAATCGGTCTTTCTCAAGCCGGTGGCAATAATGCCGTCACATTGGCCAATATTAAGAGAATTTCTTGTCACAAGCTGGAGAGCATAGTGATTGCGATCCAGCTCCCTGCTGATTCCTGTCAGCAGGTTCATGTAATATGGTTCTGTCGTATCCATTTCCTCAAGTATCAATAGTTTCACAACCTGTGTTCTGTTTTGCACGAGCGCTCTCGCCGCATAATTAGGGATGTAATTCAGCTCTTTCATCGCAGAATGAACAAGCTTTTTCAATTCATCTGTCACCGTCTCAGGGTGATTGATCACTCGTGATACCGTCATCTTCGAAACATTTGCTTTTTTTGCCACATCTGACAATGTTGCCATTTTCATCCCCTCCTTATCTGTGCTTATTATCCAAACTAGTGATAAAGTCCTCTATTACTGCTAAATATACGATGCAGGCAAAAGAGAAATAAAAAAGAGATTTCCTTAAGGAAACCTCACTTTGTTAAAAACACGATTTTTCATGGATTCATACGCTAGGTTGCTGACTCATTCTCTCCACTTCCATGAGAAAATCTCTTTTTTAAATTTCTGTCCACTTTTTTTCTAAAATCGGATAAGAATAATTTTGCATTTGCTCAATTAACTCATCCGGCCGTGACGAGCTGTGAATCAGTTTTAAGTGCGATTCGTTAGAAAACCCTTCTTGAATGCTGTATTTCACCATTTTCATCATTGGTTCAAAATATCCGTTTACATTGTACAGTCCGATTGGCTTTTGGTGGATGCCGATCTGTGCCCAGCACAGCACTTCAAATAATTCTTCATATGTACCGAAGCCGCCCGGCATCGAGATAAAGCCGTCCGCCAGCTCGCTCATTTTAGCCTTTCGTTCATGCATCCCGTTTACTTCAATCAGCTCAGTCAGATTCTGATGGACAACCTCCCCGCTGAACAAACCGCTCGGCATGACCCCGATTGCAGTTCCGCCGTTTTCCATAATCGCGTCGGCAATCGTGCCCATCAAGCCTACGCGGGAGCCCCCATAGACAAGGCCGATTCCCTGCTCAGCCATATACACGCCAAGCTCTGCCGCTTTTCTTTTATACGCTTCATTTCCCCCAGGGTTTGATCCCGCAAATACACAAATGGTTTTCATCTTGTCATCTCCGCATCTATATATCGTGTTAAACATTCAAAAACACACTATATATTGTCCCATCTTCATGTGATAATATCAATATGAAATACATAAAGAATGCAGGAGTGATGAGGTTGGAGCTGGCTGATGCAGAAAAATGGATGAAAGAGTTTTACGAAAAAAGAGGCTGGACAGAATACGGACCTTTTATTCGCGTCGGCTTTTTAATGGAGGAAGCCGGAGAACTGGCCCGGGCTGTCAGGGCGTATGAAATCGGCAGAGACCGGCCGGATGAGAAAGAATCGTCACGCGCTGAGCAAAAACAAGAATTGATTGAAGAAATGGGAGATGTCATCGGAAATATCGCCATTCTTGCTGATATGTATGGTGTCTCTTTAGAAGACATCATGAAGGCACACCAAGAAAAACTGACAAAACGATTTGAGCATGCATAAAAAAGCGGCCGCGATGGCCGCTTTTTTTAACCTGTGATTTCATCATGATGATCAAAGAAATGCTGCTTTCCTATTTTGTGAAAAAGGCCTGTTTTATGCAGCAGCTCCTTTGGCTGCGATTGCAATCCTACAATCATCAGCTTTCCATTGTGGCGCTTAATTCGATTCATAATGTTCCCAAGCACCGCTTCAGCTGACGTATCCATATAGTGCACCTTATTCATGAGCAGAATAAGGGTTTTCGGTTTTTTCTGTACATGCTCCAGCAATGACGATTCAAGGGAATCAATTGATCCGAAAAACAGCGGCCCTTCTATGGCATACATGCTGACAGATGGATCTTCTCTCTTCGCCAGAACAGGATGCGTTTCCTGATTGTGGATGCGGGTCGCTTCGCTCATTCTTCTGATAAAGAACACGAATGCAAGCAGCAATCCGGTTGCCACACCGATGATTAAGTCAAACAGAACCGTAAGGGCGAAGGTCGCCGCCAAAATAAAGGAATCAGCATTTTTCAGTCTCAGCATGTTTGCGACTTCCTTGCGCTCACTCATATTCCATGCGACCACCATGAGAATCGGTGCCATACTGGCGAGCGGCACATGGGACGCATAAGGCGCAAATACAAGCAGGACAAGGAGAACGACTACGCCGTGAACGACGCCGGAAACAGGGGAAACCGCTCCGTTTTTTATATTGGTCGCCGTTCTCGCAATCGCTCCTGTAGCCGGGATTCCGCCAAACAGGGGCGCTGCCATATTCGCAATTCCCTGGCCGACAAGCTCCTTGTTGCTGTCATGCTTTGAGCCCTTCATGTTATCGGCGACCATTGCGGACAAAATCGACTCAAGTCCTCCAAGAAGCGCGATGACAAGCGCAGCCGGAAACAGCATAACCATTTTATCCAAAGTAAGCTCAGGAAACTGAAATTCCGGCAAATGGCGGGGGATTTCTCCATAAGTTGACCCGATCGTTGCCATGCGGTCAGGGAAAAAGACAACCGCGACCACTGTGGAAATAAGAAGCGCCAACAAAGCGCCCGGCACTTTAGGCATCACCTTGGCGGATACAAGCAAAATGACGAGCCCGATCACAGCTGTCAAAATGGCATACACGTTAAAGGTGCCGAGCTGCTGCACAATTTCAAACATGTTGTGGTGAAAGTTCTCATGTTTTTCAACATTTCTCAATCCGAGAAAATTAGCGATTTGTTCCGTAAAGATTAACACGGCAATTCCTGCTGTAAAACCGACGATAACGGGTTTAGGCACAAATTTCATTATTTTTCCGAGCTTAAACAGCCCAAACAGCACCAGCATTACCCCTGCCATAAACCCCGCAATCAGCAGATTCTCTAATCCGTACTGCATGATAATGCCGAACAGTATCGGGACAAAGGCGCCTGTCGGACCGCCAATTTGATATTTAGATCCTCCGAACAAAGAGATACAAATCCCCGCTATAACAACAGTGTACAGCCCGTATTCGGGCTCGACTCCCGAGGCAATGGCAAACGCCATTCCTAAAGGAATTGCCACGACACCTACTACGATACCTGCAATTAAGTCTTTCTGAAATTTCTGTAAATTGTATCCCTTGAATCTCCCTGAGAATCGCATATTTTGTTATAACCTCCCTTATGAGTGATTGTTTATTAGCTCAGTTTCATAACCGTTAATGACCACATCAAGTTTTCCTGTTTCAGGATGAATGACAAGTCCGTGAACCGGCACTTTTTTCGGAAGCAGCGGATGGTTCTTAATCATGTTCACACTGTGGGAAACGCTTTCTTCCACGCTGTGAAAACCAGTCAGCCACGTTTTCAAATCGAGTCCGGCACTCGTCAGCAAATTCAGGCAGCTATCCTCCACCCCGCGTTCCTTTGCTTTCTCAAGAATCGAGGACGCATTCAGCCCTGACATTCCGCATTCATGATGGCCGACAATGCATACCTCTTCAGCCTGCAATTCATAAATCGCGACCAGTATGCTTCGCATCACGCTTCCAAATGGGTGAGAAACGATGGCTCCCGCGTTTTTTACAATTTTAGCATCACCGTTTTTAAGCCCCATTGCTTGCGGAAGAAGTTCTGTAAGCCTTGTATCCATACAGGTGACAATGACGAGCTTTTTCGAAGGAAACTTTGTCGTTTTGTACGGTTCATACTTCTTCTCACTGACAAACCGCTGATTGTGTTCCAAAATTGATGTTAAAGAAACCATTTGATTCATCTCCCATCCATATGATTTTGCAAGCCTTCTTACCCAGCTTACAGTAAGGAATTATAGCATAGGAATAAGCCAAGAAAAGGTTTTCAAAAAAAGACACTATAATTGGACTGTAGAATCAAAACATAAACATTTATATCTTTCAAAGATAATAAAATTTATATTTAATGCATCCTATAATCCGGCTGCAGTTCGTATATCGATGATTTGTCTGACAAAAAATATGGGTGAATTCTGATAATTAAAAAACTTTTTTAAGCAGATTTAGCTGTTCGATCTTCATTTTAAGTTCGAAAGAACCAGAAATTAAAAAAACGCAGCTATATTTTTAACATCTATTTATTTTCGATATAATGAATTAGACAACAGCCATAAAGGGGGAGCCTTGTTGAAACCATTTGTATTTATCACAAAACCGATTCCTGAAGAGATTGAAGCATTCATCGGTGAACATTGCCGTTATGAAGTATGGCAGGAGGATACGCTTCCGAGTGACGTGCTATTTGAAAAATTAAAAGAAGCGGAGGGGCTTTTAACATCAGGGACGTCCGGACCGTCAATCAATCGTGAGTTGCTGGAACACGCGCCTAAGCTCAAAGTGGTCAGCAACCAATCAGTAGGCTACGATAACTTCGATATAGAAGCAATGAAAGAAAGAGGAGTCGTCGGGACTCATACACCTTATACACTGGATGACACAGTTGCAGATCTGGCTTTTTCACTGATTCTGTCTTCCGCCAGACGTGTTGCCGAACTGGACCGTTTTGTCAGAGCAGGAAAATGGGGAACCGTGGAAGAGGAAGCGCTTTTCGGAATTGATGTTCATCATCAAACGCTAGGCATTATCGGCATGGGCAGAATTGGAGAACAAGCAGCGAGACGCGCCAAATTTGGTTTTGATATGGAAGTGCTTTATCATAACCGACATCGCAAACAAGAAACAGAAGACAGCATCGGCGTTAAGTATGCAGAGCTTGATACATTGCTGGAGCAATCTGATTTTATTCTTCTCATTACGCCGCTGACTGATGAAACCTATCACATGATAGGAGAACGCGAATTTAAGTTGATGAAGAATTCAGCAATTTTCGTCAATATTTCCCGGGGAAAGACAGTTGATGAAAAAGCACTGATTCGCGCTCTTCAGGAAGGCTGGATCAGGGGAGCCGGCTTAGATGTATACGAAAAAGAGCCTGTCACCCAAGATAATCCGCTCCTGCAGCTGGATAATGTCACGCTGCTTCCTCATATCGGTTCAGCAACAGCTAAAGTGCGCTTCAACATGTGCAAACAGGCCGCCGAAAATATGCTCGCAGCGATCCAAGGGCAAACACCGAAAAATCTTACAAGAGAATTTCAATAAATCAAAAATCCGGTCTGATAACAGACCGGATTTCATATTACATACGCTGAAGAACAGCACGCTTATAAATATGACGGGTGACGATATAATAAAGAGCCTGGAATACAAAATAAATGAAGATGACAATTACGGCCTCAAGAAATAAATTGGAATTCAGCATATTACTTAACGCTGCATACGCAAAGCCCGCGTGAATCGTACCTGCGATAAATGGGATGAAGAATAAAAATCCTATTTGCTTTCCAAGGATCGAGTGAATCTCTTTGTCCGTAACCCCTATCCTCTTTAACGCTAACACCTGCACTCTCGTATCTTCTATTTCCGTAAACATCCGCAAATACAGCATGCTTCCTTGCACGATAAAAAACAGCACGCTGACAAACAGACCAATAAACAGCATTAATGCAACTCCCTGCTTCACAATTTGATAACTAGGAGCACGTGTTTGAAAATCAGATGTATGTTCTTTCGGCACCATGTTTTCAAGCTTTTCAGAGACATCCACCGTCTCCTGCCAATGCTCAAGCTCATAACCTACCATTCTCATCTGTTCCTTCAGCGGCACATCCTGTGACAGACTGTCAAAGCTCTTTTCGCTGACAACCAATAAACGGCTGACTCCATCGACAGACATCAATATCCCTTTGTTTTGCTGCTTTTTCATGACATAGGAAAGGGTTTTTCCTGACTTCATATGAAATGCTGCTGTTTCCCCTTCTCCAAATGTGTCTTTCACCATCATTTGAAAAGAAACATTAATAAATGCTTCATTTTCTTGTAAATGAATAACTGGGAACCCTTTTTCCTTTGCGACTTGATTATAGACTTTTTCTGAAATCAGCAAAGCTTCCGCTTCCATCTTCTTATTTCCATACGGCAAGTCTGACTGAAAAGTGACAGGAATCCCTGTGGCATCCACCTTATACTTGATAACAGCATGAGCTTTTTTCAATGTATTCTCAGCTGTCTCAGGCTTCATGACCTGAAAGCGGGAAGCATCCTTTTCCACCCAGGAAACAGACTGAGGAATGCTTTGCTCCTCCTGCCTTTGTAAATCGGAATAAAACATATAGATGACACCTGTAGCTGTTAGTATGACCGCTGTAATGACAGAGGTTAAAAACAGCATGCGTGCATGATCCTTCAGCCTGAATATCATGTTGGAACGCACAATGATATTCGTGCCTTTGTAGAAGCTGTGTTTCTTCCGGTAAAGCATGCGGAAAAACGCCACACTGCTTTGTGTAAAAAAGAAATACGTGCCAATTAACACTAAAATCAAAATTGGAAATACCCGAAACATCATGTCAATGGCATTGGCTGTTGCAGATAGATAATAACCGCTGCCAAGACATAGCAAAGACAATACAGTGAGCCATTTCGAATAAACCGGCAAACTTTTCGGCTTTTTGGCCGATTTAATCAGTTCAATGATTTCCAGCTTCCGAATCCGGCCCAGTGATAAAATGAGCAGCGTCTGAAACAGGATGAGAAAGCCGGCAATTGTCATCACAAACGCTTTCGGCACAATGGCAAACGAAATCGGCACCTTCACGCTGAGCATCCATGTCATGATCATAAAAAACAGTTTTGAAAATAACAGGCCTGCTCCAATGCCGGCCGCAATCGCCGCAAGAGAAATAAGTGACTGCTCATAATAAATCATCTTGCGAAGCTGCTGCTTTGATGTGCCAAACAGTGTCAGCAGCCCAAACTCTTTCTTTCTTGCCTGCAAAAACGCTGAATTGGAATATGTGATGAAAAATATACAAAACACAATGATGACGACAAGAGCTGCGCTCAAGCATGTTTTGACAAGGCTTCCTCCATATATATTGTCTTCATTGACATCAGGATGAAAAATAAATGATGTGAAGACAAAAAACACCGAAACGGCAAACACACAGCTTAAAAAGTAGGCCACATACCGTTGCAGATTCCCAAGAATGTTTTTACGGGCGATAGTTCTCAAATTCATGAAAATCGCCTCCCAACACACTCAAGGTATCCAATATACTTTGATAAAACACCTGCCTGTTTGTTCCTCTGTGAATCTCTGAAAAGAAACGTCCGTCTTTAATAAAAACAATTCGTTTACAGAAACTTGCTGCTGTGGCATCATGCGTAACCAACAGAATCGTCGCTTCCTTTTCCTCATTCAGCTGAGCCAGTGTGTTCATCACTTGCTTTGCCGATTTTGAGTCGAGGTTTCCTGTCGGTTCATCGGCAAGGATGAGCGCCGGATTGTGAATAATCGCTCTGGCACAGGCTGCCCGCTGCTGCTGTCCGCCCGAAACCTCATATGTGCGATGATCGAGAATGTGCTTGATTTGCAGCGTATCCGCCAGTTCATCCAATCGGGCTTCCATTTCTCTCAGCTTTACCTTATCCAATGCGAGCGGCAAGAGAATATTTTCACGAATCGTCAGCGTATCAAGCAGATTAAAATCCTGAAAGACGAAGCCGAGTTCTCTTCTGCGAAACAAAGCCAGCTCTTGGTCCTTTAACGTTTTCGGCTGAATGCCGTTGATCATCATCTCGCCCTGGGTCGGCTTATCAATGGTAGCCAGCAAATTCAAAAGCGTGGTTTTTCCGCTTCCCGACGGCCCCATAATCCCGACAAATTCCCCTTTTGACACACTAAGATCAAAGGCGCTGAGCGCTTGGTATGATATTGTTCCTTTATTTGAATAGTACGTTTTCGATAGGTTCGTTGTTTGCAACACGTTCATGTTCTGCTCCTCCTTTTTCTTTATTATAAAAAGGAAGTCAGCATCCTCCCATCGAACTTTCTTGCAATTCCGCTCCCCAACCTTACAATGCTGTCACATTCACGAGGGTGTCACTTGAAAACACGATGGTCATCACAGTGCCAGCCCCTTCTTTTGATTCCGCATATAGCTTATGGCCGAGACGACTGCACACCTGTTTTGCTAAATAAAGGCCCATTCCAGTTGCCTCTTTCATGGTTCGTCCGTTTTCTCCGGTAAAAAACGCGTCAAAAATCCGCGGCAGATCCTGCGGCGGTATGCCGATTCCTTCGTCGGCAACCGACAATCGCGTCTCATGTCCCTGCGTTTCAATACGGATTGTAATAGGGTCTCCCACACCTTGCTTGGAATATTTTAAGGCGTTGAAAAGGATTTGCTCAACAACAAAGGAAAGCCACTTTTGATCACTGGAAATCTGAATGGCATTTGGCGGCACATGTAATGTTGGAAAAAGGCGCCGTTTAATAAACTGACGTTTTTCCTGATTGATCAGTGAACGAACCATTTCTGCCAAATCAAAGGTTTGCGGCTTTACATCAAATGCAAATTCCTCCAGCCGGGCCGTTTGCAGCATCATATCAAGACCGTGGCGAAATCTCTCATTCTCATCCTCCAGCTCCTCTAAAAACGTCGGAAAAGAGGATGAGGTTCCGTTTTTTCCTTCCTGAATCATTAAGGATATGACGGATACCGGTGTTTTCATATGGTGGACCCATTGGTTGGTGAAGGTGTAATGCTGTTTTTGCTGATTGATATATTGTGAGAGCCTGCTTTCGTATTGCTGCCCGAGTGCGTTGATCATCTTCGTCCAAAGCGCTTGCTCTCCTGTTCTTGGCTTTCTGGCTTTCAAAGACTGTCCGATGTCATTCGAAGAAGAGGCTTGTTCTGCAAGCTTTTTAACATATGTGAGAAAGGAAAATTGCCGAACATAATCAGCAGCAAAACCTGCGGCTAAAAGAGTACCGGGCAAAATCCATATGTACATCATATTTTCTTTGGAAGGTTCTGCGCCGCTCTCTACAATGCTTAAATACGCAATCAGCATGGCGGACCCTATCCCTAATAATGAAAATAGAATAATGGCTAAGCGGTCGATGAGATAAGTCTTTAACATTCCGCTTCATCCTTCCGATTGACTTGAAATTGATAGCCTTGTCCTCTGATTGTGGAAATGCAATCTGTCAGTCCTGCATTCTCCAGTTTTCTCCGCAGCCGATTGACATTGACCGTTAACGTATTGTCATCGACAAAATCAACGTCATCCCATAACGCCTCCAATAGTTCATCACGAGAGACAATTTTTTTATGCTCCCTCACAAAAATCGAGAGAAGCTGGAATTCTTTTTGGGAAAACAAAATCCGGACGCTGTTCCATTCGGCCTCATTCTGATCAGGATAAATCGTCAGCCCGCCAAGCTCCACTATTCTAGATTCCTGCGGCAAAGAGGGCGAATATTCACCATATGTGCGGCGCAGGACGCTTTTGATTTTGGCCATCACTACCTCTAGATGGAACGGCTTTGTGATATAATCATCGCCGCCATTTTCAATCGCCATTACCTGATTCAGCTCATCGGTCCGTGCCGATATAAAGATAATCGGCGCATTGGAAATGGTACGGATTTGCCTGCACCAATAAAACCCGTCAAAAAAAGGCAGGTTGATATCAAGCAGCACAAGATCAGGCTTCATTTCTGCAAATTCCAATTTTATATCATTCAGCTGTTCAGCAATTTTCACTTCATATCCGTATTTTTGAAGATGACCGCCCAGCAAAGAAGCGATCCGCTCATCATCTTCCACAAGCAAAATCCGATACACGTTGATCCCCCTTATATGTACATCACGATGATTTTTCTAGAAGATTCCAAAATTATTATAGCATGTGCGGAATAGTAAATCGGACTTTTTCTTTTTGTTATAATAGAATGACAAAGGTAAAATTTTCATAATAGGCAGGTGTCGTGATGAAGAAAATCATGCTGTTTCTGGCAATGACGTCAATTCTTTCAGCATGTCAGCCCAACTATACCGGGAAATACATAGAAATTGGGGATACACTAACTGAATATGAAAAAGAGTGTTTTAAAGAGAATGAAATTCCTTATAAATACGAAAAGGGAAAACTGTATATCCCAGAAGATGCATTTGATACAGCAATCTACACTTGTTCATAAGAAAAAGCTTGCAGATAACCTGCAAGCTTTTCACGTTACAAAAAATGAGTATTTAATTTCTCTTCAAATTCTGAAGGGCCAATGTCACTTTTTTGAATGTCACTGCCGTTTTCATGAATCGTAAAATGGCGCTCTGACATGACCATCCTTCCGCTCGGCGTCAGCTTTGAGGCAAGCGGGGATTTGTTAAAAGGAGATTTTTCATGAGAGTGAATGATGTCCTTCATGTTATCTAAATCACCGAGATCACTCTCTTCAAGAGTAAAGGCGTACCCGATTTGCCAGCCTTCTCCCTTGTCCATCAGCAGAACATGGCTGCCCTTTTCTGTCTCTTCTCTTTTGATTCGGAATGACCCGACTGGTGACTGTACCGTTTCTCCGGAAAGCGGTATCGGCTGGAGCGCCAGGTTGATGCCGAAGCCGATATCAACGAGGTAATCGCCGTTTTCCGCAGACAGCCATACAGCAGCATGCGTCCCTTCTAGTGCCCATCCCTCTTGATCGCCTGCATAAACCGTTCCTCGAATGAGCTTCACATGAAACCCAGCCTCACGCAAGACAAAATAAAGAAAACCATTTAAATCGTAGCATAGGCCGCCGTGCTGATCTTTGAGCAGACGTCGCCATAGCTCTTCTTTTGTGATCTTATAATTCTCTTTTGCAAGTACGGCACGGTTTTCGAATGGAAAACGGTATGCCATTGCTTTAAGAAAAAGGGGAAGATCGCCGAAGCTGACATGGTCTTTCTCCCAGCCGATTTTCTGAAAGCAGTCTTTTAGAAAGTCACTCATTTTTATCACCTAAACTTCTTCTTGAACGTAAGCAGCCAGCTTCTCCAGCGCCTCTTGTTCATCTTCTCCCTGGGCAATCAAGGTAACCTCAGTGCCTGTGCTTACCGCAAGGCTCATCAGCCCCATGATGCTTTTGGCGTTTACTTTTTTCCCATCCTTCTCAAGAAACACATCTGACGTAAACCGGTTTGCTTCTTGTACAAACAAAGCAGCAGGACGTGCTTGCAGTCCTGTCTTTAATCGAACTTCCACTTTCTGTTGAACCATAAGATCTCCCCTTTTCTTTACGGTTATTTTAAAGTGACGGTTTGCCCTGTCCGCAGCTGTTCTGCGATTTCGTCAAGTTTTCTCAGCCTGTGATTGATCCCTGATTTGCTGATTTTCCCGCTTGCTACCATTTCCCCTAGCTCTTTCAGCGTCACTTCCTGATAATCAATCCGCAGCTGCGCAATTTCCCGAAGTTTTTCAGGCAGCGCCTCCAGGCCGATTCTTTCATCGATGTATTTAATATTTTCCACCTGTCTCAGTGATGCGCCGATCGTTTTGTTTAAGTTGGCTGTTTCACAATTGACGAGGCGGTTGACCGAATTTCTCATGTCCCGAACGATTCTGACATCCTCAAATCGCAGAAGCGAATTGTGAGCGCCAATTACGTTCAGAAACTCTGTAATCTTTTCAGCCTCTTTTAAATAGGTAATATAGCCTTTTTTCCGTTCAAGCGTTTTGCTGTTTAACTGAAACTCATTTAACAGGTCACATAATGAATCGTTATGCTCCTTATAAAGAGAGAAGATTTCTAAATGATACGAGGAGGTTTCCGGATTATTGACCGAACCTCCTGCCAAAAATGCTCCTCTCATATAAGAACGCTTGCAGCATCTCTTTTTGACCAGCTCTTTCGAAATACTTCGTTCAAACACAAAATTCTCCCCGAGTATTTTTAAATCCTCTAAGATCGCTTTTGCATTTTCTGAAAAACGCACAATATAAACGTTATTCTTTTTCAGCCGCATTTTCTTTCTGACCAGCAGCTCGACCGACACATCATATTGTTTTTTCAGCAATGTATAGATGCGGCGGGCAATCGCCGCGTTTTCGGTTTGAACATCGAGTACGAGATGGCGGTTTGTAAATGATAAAGCTCCATTCATCCGAATGAGTGCAGACAGCTCGGCATTAATGCAGCAGTCCTTCACTTCCAGATTCGTTAATTCTTTTTTTGTTTCTGATGCAAATGACATATAGCCACCTCATTTCAAGGCTTCATTCTTTCAGTAAATCAACAAGAAGAGAGGCCACTTTATGTGTATCGTGACGTATTACGTCATTTTTATACGTTACAATTTGATCTCTGATGACTTCAAGCCCCATCGCTTTCAGCTCTTCAATATCAAAATCAACAGGACGCGCCGATTCCATTTCGTACTTACGCTTTATTTCGTCGGGAATGTCTTCACTGTTTACTAATATCGTATCAATAAAACCACAGCCCATATGCTGATTGAGCGCTTTCACATGATCAGCAGCGGTGTAATGGAGCGTTTCGCCGGGCTGAGTCATCACGTTGCAAATGTATACTTTTTTCGCCGGCGCCTTTATCACTTCTTCCCCGATTTTTGGGACGAGCAAATTGGGAAGAATGCTTGTATAGAGGCTTCCCGGGCCGATAATAATCAAATCCGCTTCCCTGATCACGTCTATTGTTTCCGGCAGCGGATCAATCTGTTCAGGCGTGAGAAAAACACGCTTAATACGCTGTCCGTATTCCGGGATCGTTGACTCGCCTGAGACCACGCGGCCGTCTTCCATCTCAGCATGCAAAACGACACTGGCATTGGCAGCCGGCAAAACCTTTCCTCTTACATTCAGCACCTTGCTCATTTCTGTGACAGCGTGAAAAAAATCACCGGTTATATTTGTCATCGCTGCCAAAATCAAATTCCCGAGAGAATGGCCTGTTAAGTCATTCCCTTTATTGAAGCGGTGCTGAAAAAGATCTTCAACAAGCGGCTCCACATCGGATAAAGCGGCAAGCACATTTCTGATGTCTCCGGGAGGCGGAATTTTCAGTTCATTCCGCAGACGGCCAGAGCTCCCCCCATCATCGGCAACTGTTACAATGGCCGTGATGTCAACGGGTTTATGCTTTAGGCCCCGAAGCAATACAGAAAGACCTGTACCGCCGCCAAAGATTGCGATTTTCGGCTTTTGTCCCATCTTATTTCCGGCTTCTCTTTTCAATGTCCCGGTGAGTAACATGAGTATAGTAATCCTTTTTGAAATAATCAGCTAAATTCTCGGCTAATGTCACAGAGCGGTGCTGGCCCCCTGTGCAGCCGATCGCAATGACAACCTGGCTTTTTCCTTCTCTTTTGTAAGATGGAAGCATAAAGCTCAGCAGATCAATTAATTTCTCATTGAACTTTTGCGTTTCATTCCACTTCATGACGTAAGAGGAAACCTCTTTATCCTTGCCAGTCAGCGGCCGCATGCTTTCGATATAGTACGGATTCGGCAAAAATCTGACATCAAAGACGAGATCTGCATCAATTGGAATACCGTATTTAAAACCAAATGACATCACATTTACGGTAAATGTCTCTCCTTGGTTTGTCGCAAAGTGCTTCACGATTTTTTCACGCAAATCACGCGGCTTCATGTCAGACGTATCGTAAATGATTTGAGAGCGGCCTTTTAATTCCTCAAGCAGCTCTCGTTCTAGCGCGATGCCTTCAAGCGGCAGGCCAGTCGCTGCCAGCGGATGCGAGCGTCTCGTTTCTTTATATCTTGTGACGAGAATGGAATCCTTCGCGTCCAGGAATAAAATTCGCGGTGTGATCCACGGATTTTCGGCCATTTCATCCAGCGCTTCAATCAGCCGGTCAAAAAATTCGCGGCCGCGCAAATCCATCACGAGCGCAACTTTGCTCATTTTCGAATTTGATTCCTTCATCAGCTCTAAAAACTTCGGAAGCAATGAAGGCGGAAGATTATCGACGCAGAAATAGCCGAGATCTTCAAAGCTTTGGATCGCGACAGTTTTCCCCGCTCCCGACATTCCAGTTATAATGACAAGCTGAATATCATGTGATTCACTAACACTCATCTTTCTCCCCCCTGACTTGTCTTTCTATTTGATGTGCTGCGGGTCTAAACGATAACTGAGCAGCTCAAATTCCGGTGTATACGTAAATGTGCCGTGCAGCAGCCCTTGTCCCTTCATCATAAAATCAAGGATATGGCCGTCTCCAGGGGCCATAGGCAGGTTCTGAATGTCATTGACATCGTGCCACTGTAGTTTGCCTTCCTCTGATTCTGATACATTTTGTCCTGTATATGAATCAGCGACAAACGTAAACATCATCCACTCGGAGACAATGTGGTCACCGTCTTTAATAATAAAGGTAAAAACGCCTTTTAATTGAGGATTTATGATATAGATACCAGTCTCTTCTCTGTACTCTCTGATGACGGAGTCTCTGACTGATTCTCCGCTCTCCATCTTGCCTCCCGGCGCGACCCACCATCCGCGTCTCGGCTTTTGAAGCAGAAGAACTTTGTCATCCGTCTGAAGCACACAATTTGTCACTCTTTGCAAGTACGTCACCTAACCTTCGTCCTGTCATCGTCTCTTTATTATACCGCTTCAAGATGCCTCCCACAATGAAGAGACATTGACAATCTTTTCTTCTATTTTACAGCATATTCATTCCTTAATTCAGATGATTTTGCTGTAACTGGAATTCTCTTTTATTTATGGACAAAAAAAGGACACGGATAACTGGAGAATCCGTGCCAAAAAAGTGTATTCATTATAAAAAGGGGGTCAATTACTTTATTAATCATAACCGAAAAGCATTACACATGTGTTACAGCGGAATTAAAACCCAGTAACGTAATGTGAAACTCGTATGACAGCCCTTTTTATTTTAAGGTTTTCAGCGTTTCTTGAAGCTCTTCAACATAATGCTGTACGCTTTGCGCCGCAATGCTTCCGTCTCCTGTAGCCGTTACGATTTGGCGCAGTGATTTTTCGCGAATGTCTCCGGCAGCGAAAATTCCTTCAACCTTTGTCTCCATGCGGTCGTTTGTTTCGATGTAGCCTTCTTCATTCGTAATGCCCAGATTCTCAAACGGTTTAGACAGAGGAAGCATGCCAATGTAAATGAATACGCCGTCTGTTTTGAATTCACTTTCTTCACCGGTTACCGTATCGACAAGCGTTACGTTACCGACTTTGCCGTTTTCCTCATGAATTTCCTTCACGGTTTTGTTCCATAGGAAGTCAACTTTTTCATTATCAAATGCTCTCGCTTGAAGAATACTTTGAGCACGGAGTTTATCACGTCTGTGAACAATCGTTACTTTTGAAGCGAAACGAGTCAGATATACGCCTTCTTCAACCGCGGAATCTCCGCCGCCAACAACGACTAGTTCTTTGCCTTTAAAGAAAGCGCCGTCACATACTGCACAATAAGATACACCGCGGCCGCCCAATTCTTTTTCGCCAGGCACGCCGATTTTTTTATATTCCGCACCAGCAGCAATGATGACAGCACGTGCTTTATATTCCTTTGAACCAGCTTTGACTACTTTGTACTCTTTGCCGTCAACGACTTCTTTAATATCGCCATAAGCGTATTCAGCGCCGAATTTTTTCGCGTGTTCAAACATTTTGTTAGAAAGCTCAGGCCCAAGGATACTTTCGAATCCAGGATAGTTTTCTACATCTTCCGTATTGGCCATTTGTCCGCCAGGAATTCCTCTTTCAATCATTAATGTCGATAAATTCGCTCTTGATGTGTATACAGCGGCCGTCATCCCAGCAGGGCCCGCGCCGATTATAATCACGTCATAAATTTTTTCTTCTGACACACTATTCACTCCTTAAACCATCTTTTCAAGTTTGGGCTCTTTCTTATAAGATAAGAATCCCCATCAAACGTATTCCTTACCCATATCCTATAAAATCTCATGGTGATACGCTATTTTTTTGCTCAACACGATTAAATGTATTCGAAAAGGGTATATGTTAATAAAGAAAGAGCCTTCTGTTTTAGAAGGCCCTTGTCATATTTATTATTGAACAACACGTCTTACAACGCCTTTAAATGCTTTTTTCCAGTAAGGATTGCTCATAGAGTCAACAGATACGCCATGAGATGTATTGTCGTTTAGGAAAGTACCGTTTCCTAAGTAGATTCCTACGTGTCCATTTGTTTTGTAAGTGTCAAAGAACACAAGGTCTCCGCGTTTCATTTCAGACGCGCTGACAGCTTGTCCTCTGCCAACTAACGTATCAGTAGTTGTCCCGCCTACAGGTCCAAGGTTAACACCTGCAGAAGCGTATGCCCAGCGTACGAATGATGAGCAGTCAAAAATACGGTTGTTGATATCAGATTGGCTGCGTCCGCCGCCAAACTTGTACGGAGATTGTCCTACAATGCTTGAACCAACGCTGATCGCGCCTTCAATTCCGCCAGAGTTGCTGATAACAGTGCCGCCTGAATTGCTGTTTGAGCCGCTGCTCTTCTTAGAAGATGAGCCGTTTGACGAGCTGTTTGATGAACCGTTAGAAGAATTGTCTGAAGAATCATCAGATGAGCTTGCTTTTGCTGATTCAGTTGTCGCCGTTTGACTGTCATCTGTTTGTGTTTCATCAGATGCTTTTTGTGCTTCTTCCTGCTTTTTGATCAAAGCAGCCGCTGCTTCTTGTTCTTTTTTGATGCGTGCTTGTTCAGCTTCAGTATTTGCTTTTTGATTTGCAAGTTCAGACGCCTCTGATTTTAATTCAGAAATCGCTTTAGCCGTTTTCTTTTGGCTTGCTTTTGCTTCGTCGAAAAGCTTGTCTTTTTCATTAAGCTGTTTATCAAGGTCTTTTTGCATTGTTTCTAATTTAGCCAATGCAGCTTGAACTTCTTTCAGCTTGTCATTCAAATCCGCTTCAGAATCTTCGAGCTTCGCTTTATCCTGCTCTTGCTGTTTGATTAAATCTTTGTCTGCGTCCACAATAGATGAAACCGCAGTCGCACGAGAGATAAAGTCACCAAAGCTTGTTGATCCTAAAAGAACATCTATGTATCCTTGAGATCCGCCGCTTTCCTGTAAAGAACGAACGCGCTTTTTCAGGATTTCATTGCGTTTTTCGATGCGTGCTTCAGTTTCTTTAATCTCTTTTTTCAGTTTTTTGATTTCTTCTTTTGTTTTATCATTTTCTTCTTTTTTATCTTCGATCTTGTTGCTTGTATCAAGCGCCTTAGCGTTAATGTCTTTCAGTTCTTTTTCAATCTTTGATTGATTTTCCTGAAGCTCAGTTAATTCTTTTTCCTTCGCTTCAATGCTGGAAGCAACCTCAGATTGCTTGCTTTCGATTTTTTGTTTCTTTTCATCTAATGTTTCCGCCGATGCAGTTTTACTTGTAAATGGGATCAAAAAACTGCTTGTCCCGATGACGGAAGCCAAACCAAGTGTCAATAAACTCTTTCTCACTTTTTATATCCTCCCTTTTACTGTGAACCTGTCCTCATTTGGAATCGTATTTTGAACATCAAGTTTCGTTCCTCATACTCTACGAGGAATGATGGTTGTTTATGGTTAATTATTCTGTGCATCTCTTATTCTGGTTGTATAGCGTTTATTTCACATCATATGTAAAAAACACTAATTCCTTATGTACGAGAATCATTATACCATCAAGTTTCGACAAATTAGCGATAAATTTTATTACATTTATGTTTCAAACAGATGTCAAGTCACACATCATTTGTCATTTTTCTTAAGCGTGTAAAAAAACTGTCGATATTATTTTCTCAATATAATCTATCAAACAAAAAAAGAGTCGATTAAATAAATCGACTCTTTAAAATTTACTATTCTAGAATATCATCAATATATTTCATATATTTCGTCAAAGTTGCCGGAGAGATGCCGAATCGGGCCGCTGTGTCTTTTTTCGTGTCTTGCTTGCCATGGGCTTCTTTCCAAATATAACAGATGGCTGCTGCCCAGCCTTTCTCATTCTTCAACGGAGCAGCTGCACGAATTTGCTGGATGACATGGAAAACCCAGCAGCTCATGACTTCTGTTTTCATCTCTTCTTTTTCAGCTTGCTCTAATAATTTGACCGTTTGATAAGCGAAAAGTGCATCCTCTGAAACGTCAGCAGCAGCAGAATCTCCATTCAGAAGCAGCTTTACAAAATGAGTTTCAAAAGGAGCGGTAATTCTCTTTGAGCGTATCACCGCTTCAAGATGCTCTGTTTCTCCCTTTGTGCTGCTGATATAATAGGCTGCGAGACGCTGCTCCACAGATGAAGGAAGAGCTTCCCTCCGCTCAATCCAAGGCGCCGGGCGGTCTTCGCCGGGATATTGCGACTCGACTTTTCTCCAGATCGTCTCGGCAAAGTCGGTATGTCCCGTAAAATAAGCAGAGCAGGAAAGCCAGTAAAAGAAGGTGTCGTCACCTTCAAAGCCGGTTTTATATAATGATTTGAGCCATTTATATCCGATCTCGTAGCGGCCGACAAGCGCCAAAGTAGCACCCAATTTATAACGCTGCTCCAATAGCATCGGATAGACATTGGAGAGCTGATCACTCAATTCCGCCACTTTTTCGTCTTCTCTTTCATAATAGTAGAAAACGAGAAGATTGCATAAGGCGTGAAGATTTCCTTCATTATGAGAAAGCACTTCATAAGCGGTTTGCTTCGCTTTTACAACGTTTCCTGAATAGAAATAGGCAAGCGCGAGATTGTTGTATGCTGACCAAAGCTCCGGATATTCAGTTGTGATTTCCTCAAGCGCCGCAACCGCTTCAGCAAGCTGGCCGCTTTCCAGCAATGACTTTGCCCGATCCTGTTTCACCAGCAGTTCATCCTGATCATACAACGAATCCTCAATGCCGTCGTCTCCTAAATCGAGCAAATCAAGCAGACTATCGTTTTCTTCGGCGAATTCACCATCCGGGTCCGCATCAGAATAAGCGGCCGCTTCTTTATAAGCTTCCTGGAAGAGCCCCAGATGGGCAAAGTTATTCGCTTTAAAGTAATGGCACTCCGGCATTTCGGCCTCCAGATTTGCCATGATATAGTCAAGAAGATCGTTCGACTCTTGATACTGGCCCATTTCCGAATAAATGACCGCAAGCTGTGAAAGCATCTCTGAATCCTCCGGCTCCAAATGAACCGCGCGCTGAATCAGTTTGCTTGCCCGTTTTAGATTGCGCTCTTTATACGCTTTCAAGCCTTTATGAAAAAAATATTGTCCATCTTGAAGCAGCTGGACAATTTGTGCGTGATTTTTATGTTCAGAAGTGTGTTTTCCCACAACTACCCTCCGTTTTATACAATATTACCGTCAGTAGTATACCATAAATCGTAAGCCCCTCAATAGTTCAAAAGGAAGGATTGGGAAAATCCCTCCTCTTTTTTATTGGCTGATTCGACCAAAATTTACCCGGCTTTGTTTTCTAAGTCTGCATTCATTTTCAGCTGCTGTTCAGCAAAATCCCTATAAAGACCATGGGAAGCCATTAACTCATGGTGTGTTCCACGACCGGTAATTTCCCCTTTTTCAACAAACAAAAGCTGGTCCGCATCTACAACGGTAGATAGGCGGTGAGCGATAACAATCGTTGTGCGGCCCTCCATCAGCACCTCCAGCGCCTGCTGAACTGATTTTTCAGATTGGCTGTCGAGACTTGAGGTAGCTTCATCGAGCATAAGAATGCTTGGGTTACGGAGAAGCGCTCTCGCAATCGCGATTCTTTGCCTTTGTCCGCCTGACAGCATAATGCCGCGTTCGCCCACTTCTGTATCAAACTGATTCGGCAGCTCCTTTATAAAATTGAGCGCATATGCCATCTCCGCGGCTTTTTCGATCTCAGCATCCGTCACATCTCGTTCTAACCCGTAGCAAATATTTTCTCTGATTGTCCCGGACATTAACGGGCTTTCCTGTGATACATACCCGATATGCTCCCTCCACGATTCAAGCGAGTAAGTATCGACCGGCTCGTCCCCCAGCCGAATGGTCCCTGCAGTCGGAGAATAAAAGCGTTCAAGCAGCTTAAACAGCGTCGTTTTTCCCCCGCCGCTCGGACCGACAATCGCTGTGACTTTCCCTGCTTCAATGACGGCGCTGATCTCTTTTAAGATCAGCTGATCAGGCTTATATCCAAAAGACACGCAATCCAGCTGGATAGGGAGATGCGCATTTTCAATTTGTTTTCCTGTCACTGTATCTTCCTCTTCCTCTGCCAAAATCTCAATCATTCGTTCTGTTGCACCGATTGATTTTTGCAGCTGTGTAAAGAATGTTGTAATTTGGCCCATCGGCATAATAATTTGGAACAAATATAAAATAAAAGCCACGAGAGCTCCGGCCGTGAGCTCGCCTGAAGATACCTGCATGCCGCCATATCCGATGACTGCGACAAGGGCTGCCATTAACACGAGTGAGATAAGCGGGCCGACAAGCGATTGAACCTTGGCTTCACGAACGCCAAGCTTAAATAATGAGGAAATCCCCATCTTCCCGCGCCCGTATTCGACATCCTCCGCATTTGAAGCTTTGACAAGTCTGATTTCCGGGAGAATTTGATTAAGCAGGCCTGTAAAACGGGCTGTTTCATCTTGTGTTTCCCGTGAAATGGAGAACATTTTCCGTCCAATCGGCACCAAAATAAGAGCGGCCAGCGGAACGACCACTAACACAAGCAGTGTCAGCTTCCAGTTCATAATAAACAAGATTGTCAATGATCCAATGACAGAAATGATGCCTGTAATAAATCCGCTGATATGGGTTGTAATCAATTCTTTGACAACCATCGTATCGTTCGTTACACGGCTGACTGTTTCTCCGGAAGCATTTGTATCGAAATAAGAGACAGGCAGCTTAATTAATTTCTTCCATAATAAATCCCGCAGCCCGGAAATGATTTTTTGTCCATTATAGTTAAGCGCATAGGTGGCATAAGCGCTTAAACCCGCCTGAACGAAAAACACCAGCGCGATCAAACCGATTTGCGTGCCTGACAGATTTGACATAGAAAAACCATCGACAAGCTGCTTCGTTAATAATGGAATGAGCAGGCTGACCAGCGTGGTTACAACACTGAGGGCAAGCGCAAATGCAAGCTTTCCATAAGAAGGATTGGTCCGTCTTACTAATGCAAAAAAAGGTTTCAATTTACTTTTAGATTTTTGTTTGTGGGTTGGCATATATTTTTCCTCCTGTTTCAGCGTTCAGAAAGGTGAAATGTCATAGCAAAAGGATGATTTTTACTCTTCTCAATCATATCAATGGAGAAAGACTTTTTCAGTATATTTTTGCCGTGATCAAAATAAAAATCTCCCACTCATTGTTTGAATAGGAGATTTTTATGTTAGACATCTTTCACAGGCTTCTTTTTTCTGTAAGTCAATGTTACATCCTGCTGCCGCAAGTCTTCAATGATCATTTTGTACCGATCAACTTTTGCGGTATGTTCTTCTTTTATCATCTCAAGGGCAGCTTTTCGTTTTTCGCTTTTAGACTCAAGCTCTTTTTTTATTTTTTTTACAATCAACCCTTTTTGCCCTTTGATTTCCTCTTTTAATGAAGACTCAAATTTCTTTGTCAGGCTGAGAAAGTCGTTGATCGGTTGATTGAGGGTGCCCGCTTTCCCCTTCATTTCATCTTGGGTAAGAAACATATAGGTCGTTGATACAATTTCTGTTTCACTTTCTGAAAATAAGGAAGTCACTCTTCATATTCCTCCTAAGGCTGAAAATCAAATAACTGAGAAATCATTTCTTCTTTTTCAAACAGCTTTTCAATACTCTCGCGGATATTTTTGATAAAATCTCTTTTTTCTGTTGTCTGTTTTTTTAATTCAGCAACAATTCCATCATTTGCAGGAAGCGCACCTGTGTGGAATGATTCATGAACAGAGATTTTCTCCAATTTATCGAATGTGTGGCTGAAACCAGCTGCAAGCCGGAATTGAAGATCGAAGGCATAATGCGAAGGGTTTTCTTCCATATGATGAATAGCCGTGATGATCGCCTGCTTTTTGTCTATGAAATCTTCATCGATTTCCTGACTGTAAACCTTCTGGTACTTAGAAATCGCATCTTCCATATCTTCAACGATTTTCATACCGTTTTGATAGATTCTGACAGCGGATGAGAGATTGACTTGAATCGTTTCTCCCGAGCCGCTCTTCCCTGTAAAATAAATATCGGAGCCTTTATAGCTGAAGCCTTTTTCCTTTGACAAGGCGTTGAGCATTTGAACGATGCTGTGGCCGTCGACGATAAGTTTTAGTGCGTCTTTTGTTTCTGTGTCGAGTGTTTTCAATGAGGATAGAATTGATTTTACATAGTCCACTATTTCACCAACGTCTTTCAAAGCTTGCATAAATTGGCCATGCTTTAAATGGTCAATGAAATGTTCGTACCGTAATTCTATGCCTCGCATACTCGCATTAATATTCGTTAATTCTTTTTTGATGACTTTCTTTTGCGTTTCATCAATATAACCGTTTTCAGCTAACTGATCTACGACCGGTCCGCTGTTTCTCAACAAGGTATGAAGAAAACCTAAAAACGACGGCAGTTCCTCTTTTATTCGGCCATACATTTGCTTAACATCATCAAAATGCTCATATAGGACACTTACTTTCTTTAAAGCGCCGTCTGTGTTTTTCACTTTTTCAATCAGGTCTATGTCTATCCCGCTGGCTGCCTTTATAAAACCGTTCAAGCCGTCTTTTTCATAGTCATCCTTATATTTTTGAAGGAATTTTTGAATTGACCTCACATCTTCGTCAGGAACCCCATCCATAATATTTCGGATGCCTTTTACACTTGTATTTGTATCTGCCATCTTCACATCACCGAATGTAATGAAATCGGCCTTGCCGCTGACTCCATACAGCGGGTCATCTTTTGAGATGCGTTGGGTGATGTTTGCTGTTACGCCTTTGTCTTCATAATATTTTTGGATTTCTTTTTTTAGCTTATCTGGTGGGATATCATTTATATCTTTTAAGCGTCTAATATGAAATTTATGCATTAGCCTATCTCTCAAATTCAAATCAGTTGCTAGCAGGTGGTCAACGCTTATTTGAGCTCCGTTAACCCCATAAACCTCATCAAATTCTCCGTCAATTAATTGAACCATCACCTGATTATTATTTGCCAGTGAGTGGCCCATAGCAAAGGTCTTTAAATCATGAGAATTCTCTGTTTCTCTTTTGGCATTTCTTACAAACTCTTTTGTCGCTTGGTACTGGCTGTCATCTATCCCTAAAAAGAGACCAAAGAAATTGTATGACCAGTCTTCGTTATCAGCACTCCCCTCTGAAATAATATGAAGTTGATTAACGTGTTGTTTATCATCCTTAATATAAATAGCTGTACCATCATATCCGGACTCTCTTATTGATGTATCTATTTTCGAATTTTTTTTAATAAGTTCATTAGATGTGTATATTTCCAGATTTTTTGGAAGATCTCGATGTGTTTCTTCTTTGTATATTCGACGCACCTCGACTTCAAAATCTGTTTTAGCTCTCTTTATTTCACTTTCAATATTAGAAGCAAATTTTTCTTTATAATCGTACTCCAAGTCAATTAAACGCAGCTTTACATTTTCATTTTCAAATATATTCTTATTTTCCATTTTCTCTATTTCTCCTTTTTAACTTTTAAAAAGGTAATAGAATCAATTATTTTTCGAACTTTTTTTTCTGCTTCTTCTTTCTTTAATGAACAAACCTCTTTACCCTTATAGCAAGAAAAACGAAAAGAATACTCTATTCCTAAATATTCCTCTTTTTTAGATTTAACATAACCAAAAAATCTATAAGAAAAATTATTCTTTTCATCCACATCATCAAAACTGCTTTTCTTTTGAGCAGAATATACAATTTTATCAGATAGCTCTCTTTCTTCGTATTTTCCTTTATAGCTATTTCTGCCGCTTACAATGTCAAGCATTGTATCCTTGTCATTCGCAAAACTTTTTTCTTGATGATAATCTAATTGCCCGTCATATTGAATGTTAGTTTTTTTATTGAAACTATCAAATACTATTGTTTCCTCATTTTCACCTTTACTTGAAAGATCAGGTACATACTCCCCATCCTCCGGAAACAACATCCTAAACCCTTTCAGCTTAGATTCAAGCAAATAATACCCTGGCTCCTCTTCTTTCGTTGACACCATGTACTCTCTCGTTTTTTCATCTTGAAACGCCGGAACTTGCGGCAGGTCTTTTGGATCCATGTCTTTTGGTTTTACGGCTTCTGTTTTATTGTCATTTGTGGTGTTTTTATCATTGTCTTGCATACTGCATCCTCCTGTCAGGGCAAGTAATAAGCTAAAGCAAATACATATGATCTTTTTCATTACGAACCTCCACGGGTTTTGTGAGAATAGAATTCTATTTTCATACCGAAAATAATCCTATTGACCTGGTTAATACGTGATTATTTTATCCTTTTCTATGTTACATCATGGTGGAATTTGGATAAATAGGAAATCCGACTTGGTTTTGATCTCCTTTCACTAACAAATCAAGCAAAACACCACAAACACATCAAAATACCTATTTCTTTTTTCATAAAATCGTTTATCATACGGCTCTTACTTAACCTCTTCATCTTTATAGTAGGTGAATCGAAACGAATACTCTATTTCCCTTAATTCTCTATAAGAAAAACTATTCTTTCCCTCTATATCATCAAAAGCCTTTTTCTTTGAGCAGATATCTCTCTTTCTTCGTATTTTCCTTTACATATCGCCAAAGGTAGTAGAGTTTATTATTTTTTTAACTTTTTCTTCATTGTCTTTCGGGTTTTGTTTACATGTATTTGCATTGGCGGAGCAGCTAAACATAAAAGAATATTCCATCCCTAAATAATCTTGTTTTTTCGATTTTATATAACCAAGGAAGATATAAGATGGTGTCTCTTCTTTGTCAAAGTTTTCTTGTCTTGAGGCAAAGTAAATATCTTTATCCTTCGTTTCTAATTTCTCAAAATCACCTTTGTATTCATTTTTACCGCTAATAATATCCAACATATTCTCCGGTTCGTTTATAAACGATTCATTTTGATAAAACTTAACTGAAGCATTCATTACTATATTCGTTTTTTTATTAAAACTATCAAAAAATAGTGACTCGTTTGTCTTTGAAGTTTCTGAGTCGGAATACTCCGCATCCTCCGGAAACAACATCCTAAACCCTTGCAGCTAGATTCAAGCAAATAATACCCCGGCTGCTCTTCTTTCGTTGACACCATGTACTCTCTCGTTTTCTCGTCCTGAAACGCCGGAACCTGCGGCAGGTCTTTTGGATCCATGTCTTTTGGTTTTACGGCTTCTGTTTTATTGTATTTTGTGGTGTATTTATCACTGACGCTCATACTGCATCCGCCTGTCAGGGCAAGTAATAAGCTGAAGCAAAGCAAGATGGTCTTTTTCACGACGAACCTCCAATAGGTTTAACTAATCAATATTACTGATCCAATTGAAAAGTGATTCTGTGTAAACTTTTCTTTATAGTCATACTCTGAGTTAATTATAAAGAGCTTTATATTTTCGTTCATGAAAACATTCTTATTGTCCATCTCTACTCCTCTTCTTATAAAAGATAATAGAATGAATGAGAGTATCAGTTCTTTCTCTTGCTTGATCTCCATTCAAAGCACAGGGTTGATCAACCTTTTTACAACGAACTATAAAAGAATATACTATTCCCAAGTACTCTTCATCACTAGATTTTATATATCCAAAATAACGAAAGGAATAATTGTATTTACGATCACTGTTTTTAAAAGTGCTTTTTTTTGATGCAGTATATACTATTTTCCCGTCAGTTTTTTCTTTCTTAAATTCACCTTTGTAACCATTCTCATTACTAATTTGGCGCAACATTGTCTCTGGATTATTAATAAAAGAAGATTTGTTATAGTAGCTAATTTGTGCATCTAAGAGTATATTTGATTTTTCATTATAGCTTTGAAATCCTATCGATTCGCTATTCTTTCCATTTGATGTGGAATAATTAGGAAGATACTCGCCATCCTCCGGAAACAACATCCTAAACCCTTTCAGCCTAGACTCCAGCAAATAATACCCCGGCTCCTCTTCCTTCGTTGACACCATGTACTCTCTCGTCTTCTCATCTTGAAATGCCGGAACTTGCGGCAGGTCTTTTGGATCCATATCTTTTGGTTTTAAGGCTTCTGTGTTATTGTCTTTTGTGTTGTTTTTTTCATTGGTGTTCATACTGCATCCGCCTGTCAGAGTAAGTAATAAGCAGAAGCAAAGCAAGATGATTTTTTTCATGACAAACCTCCACGCGTTTAACTGATAGATTGTTACAACATGATTATTTAGTTCTATCCGTATTACAATATAGAATCATACTGAAAAAAGACCGCCGCGTTCTATCGGCAGTCTTGACCAGACATGATTGTTACTCTTTTTTCGAATAAAATACTCTGGATATAAACAGGCCAATGACTCCTAACAAGATGAATAAGACCGCTCTCCAAACAATATCAATCGAAGCAGAATCTATTAAAATTATTTTGGCAAGTGTAATGAATAAAAAGATCAGCCCAATTCGGTTCCATGTCTTGTCTTTGGTTGCGTAATAAACAGCATACATCACAATGACAAATATAAACCATGACAGGGATACTCCGACGTTTACTGATACGCCGTCAATCCTATCCGACATCCATATGGATAATTTGCTGAAGAATACAAGCAGCAACAATGAAACAGCGGACGAAACAACAGTTGTGACTTGTTTATAATGTATTTTCTTCGAATACAGATAGCCGCCAAAAAGTGAGCTGATCAGCAGCAGCCAAGAGACAATGCTGAGAACGTGTAATGAACGTGCCGGGTATTGTATGAGGCCGCAGGCTGCCTGTAATAATACAATCACTCCGGCAATGCCGATCAACCAGCTTTTTTTGCGGTATGACACGTAACACATCATGATTCCTTGTAAGGTGAATATGATGTACAGCAAGATCACATTTTCAGCTAATGCATCCGCTGCCAATACATTAAAATAAATCATAGAAATGAATAAAAACGTATGTTTGATTTCGGCAAGTTCTTTACTTTTCCATAAGCTTAACAACAGGTAAAACACAAATGCAGCAGTATAAAAGACGTATAAGGCTGTATCGTTTTTCATGTACAGGACAACCCCTGTGATGAAAACGACAAAAGCTCCGATTGTAACAGCTGTAAGATAGAAAGCTTTTTTAAATTGGCTGTTCGATCGTAAGGCTGATAGGATCGTAATCGCCTGCTGTAGGATAAATACAGCAAGTGTCCAACCCGTCACCTGCGCATCTGTAAATGATAAGAAAGCAAAAATCGCTAATATGAAAGCATAGTTTGCTATATTCCATGCTACGCTGTACTTTTGTTTAACTGTCTCATATATTAAGCCTGCGAAAACCAATGACTCATATACATAAAAGATGTATTCATTTCCTTGTTTCCCGCCAAATAAAAAAGGATACAAGTAAACACCTGCGACGATAATCGCAATCAGTGTTTGTGATCGGTATTTCCTTGATATGTACACACCGCCCGCAACGCCTGCAGCAAGAAGGATCATTGTAAGCGGCGTCGGTATAATCTGGTACAGCATGTTACCCGCAAACAAAGAAACAATATAGACAATATTACTGCCCGCCAATAATGAACTGCCCAATACACTGGCATTTTTCTTATGTGACCTGCTACCGAGAACATATAGCACAATAGAGACAATAAGTCCTGCCCCTACCCTCATATATGCGTTGATCCAGCCTTTTTCTGCAGCTGCCACAAATGCCCAAATCATACCAAGAAGAAAAACAAAAATAAAGATCTTCGGAAGCCAATTTCCCGCCATGTTTTCTAAAGTACGGTTCTCTTTTCGCGGAGCCGGCGTCTTTTGTGGAACTTCGGTTTCCTTGTTGATTTTTGGGTGCTCATCCGTTTTGACTACTGTTTGTTCTTTCTTGCCAGCAGCGAGATTTGCGATCTCCCTTTTGACACTTTCCAGTTCTTGTTCTAAACGTCCAACTCTTTTGTTCAGTTCATCAATTTTTTCGTTCACCATTCTCTCCTCATTTTTCGAATAATTAGCAGCCGCTTTTTCATACTATGTCTTTTCCTCACTATCCTGACCGGTTTGTATAAAATAATCCTAAAGACCTGATATCCATTTGAGATTTTCATTCTAAGTCATGTTACATCATGGGAAATTTTTGTTAAATAGGAAATTCGATTGGTTTTTTTATTTCTTCTATTAGGACAAGACAAATGGTTCAGCTGAAACAAATACATAAAAAAGGAGCTGACATATGAGCAGCTCCAATCCTTTTATTTCTCAGAATGGCGTTTTTTCAATACGTCAAGCACATCATCCAGCGGCAGGGATTGTTCTCTGAGCAGGACAAGCAGGTGATACAGCAGGTCTGCCGCTTCCCATTTGAGTTCCTCATGATCCCGGTTTTTCGCGGCGATGATGACTTCGGATGCTTCTTCTCCTACTTTTTTCAAAATCTTATCGACGCCTTCACGGAAAAGGTAAGTGGTGTAAGCTCCTTCAGGCATCTCCGCTTGGCGTTCCGCGATCACGCGCTCCAGTTCGTTCACGATGTCGAATCGGCCTGCGGCCTGTTCTTCTGTTTGTTCCTTCGTAAAACAGCTGTAGCTGCCAGTGTGGCATGCCGGGCCGGACGGCTCTACAAATACGATCAATGCGTCCTGGTCGCAGTCATACCGGATACCTTTGACGGCTTGCGTGTTCCCTGAGGTTTCTCCTTTATGCCATAACGCTTGGCGTGAGCGGCTGTAAAACCATGTTTCCTTCGTTTCCAGCGTTTTTTCGTACGATTCCTTGTTCATATACGCAAGTGTCAGCACTTCTTTGCTTGCCGCATCCTGCACGATGGCAGGGATTAATCCGTCCTCGTTAAAACGCAGTTCATCTGCCTGTTTCATCTCACATTCACCCCGTATTCTTTCAAGTATGATTTCACTTCTTTAATCGATGTTTCTTTATAATGAAAAATTGAGGCGGCCAGCGCGGCGTCGGCTTCTCCTTTTGTAAAAGCCTCAAGCATATGCTGTGCGTTTCCCGCGCCTCCCGAAGCGATAACAGGGACGGGGACAGCTTCGGAAACAAGCTTTGTCAGCGTGTGGTCGAAGCCTTTTTTCTCACCGTCGGAGTCCATGCTTGTCAGCAATATTTCTCCTGCCCCGCGTTTGACGCCCTCTTTTGCCCACGCGGTGACCTCCCAATCTGTTTTCTTTCTGCCGCCGTGCGTGTAGACCTTATATGTGTCAGATTCTTTGTCATACTTGGCATCAATGGCAAGAACGATGCATTGAGAACCGAAAAACTCGGCTCCTTCTGCAATCAGCTCAGGGCGGAGAACAGCTGCCGTGTTCACCGACACTTTGTCCGCTCCGGCACGCAGTATCGTTTTCATATCGCTGAGCTGATTGATGCCGCCGCCGACTGTAAACGGAATGGCAAGCTTCGCGGCAACCTGCTCCACAACGTCAACCATCGTCTTTCGTCCTTCGTGCGAGGCGGAGATATCAAGAAAAACAAGTTCATCCGCACCTTCCCGGTCGTACACTTCGGCGAGTTCAACTGGGTCACCGGCATCCTTCAATTCGAGAAATTGAATTCCTTTGACAACGCGTCCTTCTTTGACATCAAGGCATGGAATAATCCGTTTTGTGATCATTTGCGCTTCACCTTTTCAAGCGCCTCACTCAGCGTAAACTGATTGGTATACAGCGCTTTTCCGATGATCGCTCCAGAGACGCCGTCCGCCTCATAGCGGGCGAGAGCTTCGAGATCCGCGACGGAGCTGACTCCGCCGGAAGCGATCACCGATTTCCCCGTTTCCTTAGCAAGCTCGACCGTGCTTTTAACATTGGGGCCTGACAGCATTCCGTCTGTCGCGATGTCAGTAAAAATAAAGACTTCCGCACCTTCATTGGCTAGCTCTTTGCCCAGTTCAGTTGCCTTAAGGGTTGATGTTTCAAGCCATCCCTCTGTTGAAACAAAACCGTTTCTCGCATCCAGTCCGATTGCAATTTTCTCGCCATATTGTTTCAGCATTTTTTTGACAAACGGAGGGTTAGAAACTGCTGAGCTTCCCAGGATCACCCGATCGACTCCTGCTGATAAATATTCATAGACGTCATTTTCGGAACGGATCCCGCCACCGATTTCGACTTTCAGGTTCAGCTTTTGCGTAATCTCAATCACATGGCGGTCATTCACTCTTTTCCCTTCTTTGGCCCCGTCGAGATCAACGAGATGGATCCATTCGGCACCCTCTTTCGCAAATAACGCAGCCATGTCGTACGGTGAATCGCCATATATCGTTTCCTTATTATAATCCCCTTGAACAAGGCGGACACATTTGCCGTTTCTCATATCAATTGCCGGATATAATGTAAAAGCACTCATTTTTTCACCTTCTGTTCTGCTGCCATTTTCGTAAATTGAGTTAAAATAGACATTCCGACCGTGCTGCTTTTTTCCGGATGAAATTGGGCGCCGAAGACGTTTCTTTTTCCGACTACAGCAGGCACTCGTACACCATAATCGGCGCTTGCCAGAAGCGCGTTCTCCTCCATCCCGTCAATGTAATAGGAATGAACGAAATAAGCGTAGCCCTGTTCTGTTTTAGTCAGCAGCGGAGATTCATTATGAAAGGAAAGACGATTCCAGCCCATATGCGGAACCTTCAGCTTGTTTCCTTTTTCATCTTCTGCTTTCAGCCTGACTGCTTTTCCTTTTAACAGCCCGAGTCCTGAAGCGGTGCCGTTTTCTTCGCTTTCTTCAAATAAAAGCTGCATGCCGAGGCAGATCCCGAGAAGCAGCCTTCCCTCTGAGACCATATCGTAAATCAATTGATCAAGCTTCGTGTAGCGCAAATTGTCCATCGCGTCTCCAAATGAACCGACTCCCGGCAAAATGAAGGCATCAGCTTCTTTCAGCTCCTCCGGCTTTTCAGAAACAAAATGCGGCACGCCGACACGTTCAAGCGCCTTTGAGACACTGTATAAATTCCCCATTCCGTAATCTATCACGCCGATCATTTACAGCATCCCTTTCGTTGACGGTATTCCTTTAACTCGCGGATCGATCGTTGTCGCTTCATCAAGCGCACGTCCCAGTGCTTTAAAAACGGCTTCAATCATGTGGTGGGTGTTTGTGCCATAATGAACGATGACGTGCAGGTTCATTCGGGCTTCGAGCGCCAGCTTCCACAAAAATTCATGTACAAGCTCCGTATCGAAAGTTCCGACTTTAGCAGCCGGGAAATCAGCGCGCATTTCTAAGTGCGGCCGGTTGCTTAAATCAATCACAACTTGAGCAAGTGCCTCATCCATCGGCACAAACGCCGATCCGTAGCGTTTGATTCCTTTTTTATCGCCCAACGCTTTGAGCAGCGCCTGCCCTAAGCAGATGCCGATATCTTCAGTCGTGTGGTGATCATCTATATCAACATCGCCTTTTGCGTTAATGGAAAGATCGAATTGGCCGTGTTTCGTGAATAAATCCAACATATGTGTCATAAACGGCACATCTGTTTTGATATCCGCTTGTCCCCCGCCGTCTATTGTAAATGCCAGTTCAATATCTGTTTCGTTTGTTTTCCTGACGCGTTCCGCTTTTCTCATTTAGAAATCCTCCGTTCTCTCGCATCAATTGATCTGGCATGGGCTTCTAACCCTTCCAGTCTGGCAAAAGCCGCGATGCTTTCGGCATGTTCTTCAAAGGCTGATTGACTGTAAGAAATAATGCTCGATTTCTTTTGAAAATCAGTTACGTTTAATGGACTTGAAAATCTGGCTGTTCCGTTTGTCGGAAGCACATGGTTCGGTCCGGCAAAATAATCACCGACAGGCTCAGGGCTGTATCTGCCTAAGAAAATTGCACCCGCATGTTTGATACTGCCAAGCAAAGCTTCCGGAGACTGTGTTATGATTTCTAAATGCTCTGGCGCGAGTGTATTGACAGTATTAATCGCTTCCACCATTGTTTCCGCCACATATATACAACCGTAATCTCTCACTGAAGCTTCCGCTATTTCTCTTCGCGGCAAGGTTTTCAGCTGCTTACTCACCTCGGCTGAAACCGCCTCGGCCAGCGCCATGGAATCTGTGACAAACACACATGAGCTGAGCTTATCGTGTTCCGCCTGTGACAGCAGATCGGCTGCAATTTCGCTCGGAATCGCTGTTTCATCAGCCAGCACGACGATTTCACTAGGTCCGGCAATCATATCGATATCGACATCGCCGAACACTTCTCGTTTGGCAAGCGCGACATAAATGTTGCCCGGACCCGTGATTTTATCCACCGGCTCAATGGTTTCTGTTCCGTATGCTAACGCCGCAATCGCCTGAGCGCCGCCCATTTTGTAAATATCTTTTATGCCCAGCTCGGCTGCTGCAACCAAAACTCCAGGAGACAGCAGACCGTCTTTTCCCGGAGGCGTGACGAGAACGATTCTTTCAACGCCCGCTACGAGCGCCGGAATCACATTCATCAAAACAGATGAAGGATATGCGGCCGTTCCCCCCGGCACATATACACCGGCGGAATCCAGCGCCGTCACTTTCTGCCCCAGCATTGTGCCGTCCTTTCTGTGATAAAACCAGGAGGATTGCAGCTGTCTTTCGTGATATTCCCTAATATTTTCGATTGCCTGCCTAATCACCTGAAGAAGACGTGAATCCAGTGAGGTGTATGCCTCCTCAAATTCTTCTTTTGTGACCAGCGGACTGTCTATTTCGATGCCGTCAAATTTCGCCGTGTAGCTGCGAACCGCCTGATCACCGTTTGCTTTAACATCTTCAATAATGGACCGGACCGTCTTTCTTTGCTCTTCCGTTCCGGCATCGATGGAACGCTTGAGAGAAAGCCGTTCCGCTCCGCTGATGGTTTTGATCTTCATTTTGCCGTCTCTCCTTCCACAACGAGAGATAGGCGGGATGCCATTTCGTCAATCACATCGTCTTTCATGCGATAGCTTACCGGGTTGACAATAAAGCGAGAGGTAATGTCACAAATGTGCTCCGTTTCAACAAGCCCATTTTCTTTCAGCGTCTGTCCTGTGGAAACAATGTCCACTATCCGATCTGCAAGCCCAATGAGCGGAGCCAGTTCAATTGAACCGTTGAGCTTAATGATCTCGACTTGTTCTCCCTGCTCTCTGAAATAACTGGAAGCCACATTCGGATACTTTGTCGCGATTCTTGGCGCCACTCCGCTCCAGTCTGTATTCGGAAATCCGGCGACAGCTAAGTGGCATTTGCTGATTTTTAAATCCAGTACCTCATACACATCGCATTCCTCCTCCAGCATGACATCCTTGCCCGCAATTCCGACGTCTGCCACGCCATGCTCCACATACGTAGTTACGTCCATCGGCTTCGCTAATATGAAACGAAGATTTTCCTCCGGCACATCGATGATCAGTTTTCTCGAATCTTCAAACTCCTCAGGGAGCCTGTAGCCTGCCTGCCTCAGCAGCCCTGCCGCTTCTTCAAATATCCGGCCCTTTGGCATCGCCATTGTGAGTAACTTACCCATTTTGCTCTTCCTTTCTGGCACCGATAAAATAAGTGACGTTTGCAAAAGATTTTGTCATCTGGTCGATATTTTCTATTCCCGATAAATCTTGAAGAACCACTTTGTTCCCTTTCATGCGTTCTTCATTCGCATAAGCGATGGCTTGCGCCCGCTGCTCTTTGCTGAAAATAACAGCGTCTATATCACAAGGTTCTTCTTTCATATGAAGGGCTTCAATCAGCCGGTCGATCCGAAGCCCGAAGCCTGTTGCCGGTGCAGGTGAATCAAAATGGCCCAGCAGCTTGTTGTAACGGCCGCCGCTTCCAATGACAAAACCGACATTCTCGGCGTACACTTCAAATAAAATCCCTGTGTAATAGCTCATGTGGCTGACCATATTCAGATCCAGGCGGACATTTTCCGTACATCCGTAATCCTCAAGAATGCCCCACAGCGCCTTCAGCTCATCAACCACGCTTTTTCCTTGCGCAGAATCGACGATTTCCTCGGCACGTCCGCATACTTCTATGCCGCCCCGCAATTCGAGGAGCTCAAGCAGTCTGCTTTTATCAATGGAGGAAAGCGGGAGAGACTTGACATGCTCTCTGTAGCCGACGTAGTTCTTTTCATATAAGAACCTCCGCAGCACATCAGCTCGTTCAACGTTTCCGAGCACCTCAACAAACAAAGCATCCGCAATGCCGGCATGGCCGATGGCAATTTTAAAGGATGCCAGCCCAGCGTTTTTTAATGCCCCGACGACTAAAGCAATGACCTCCGCATCCGCGCTCGTCGTGCCGTCACCGATTAACTCCACTCCGACCTGCTCGAACTCAGCCGGACGTCCGCCTTCACGCTCCTGAGCCCTGAATACATTTGCCGCATAGCCGACTCTTAGCGGATGACCGTGTTTCAGAAGCTTCGATGCCGCTACCCTTGCAATCGGCCCCGTCATATCCGGGCGAAGCACCAATGTCTTGCCGTCCTGATCAAGTAGCTTAAACAGCTGTTGCTCTTCAATTGCTGACTGGACGCCAACCGTATCGTAAAACTCCAGTGTCGGCGTTTCCATAAATTGGTATCCCCATTTATCAATCAAATCGGTTAACGATCGTCTCACCTTTTTTTTCGTTTCGTATAAACCGGGCAGTGTATCTCTCATGCCGTGCGGTTTTTCAAACATAAACATCAACCCGAGCACCTCCGCTGTTATCTTATGAAGGAAAATTCCGAATCCTTTAGTTCGCTAATATGATAATATGTTAGCAGATGAAAGAATGAAAATCAACGCTTAACTTCAGTAAGGATATTTTTAGTTCAAATATCCTTCTCCTCATTATGAAAAAATCATGAATAATGTATTAAAGGTACGTAATATCTCAAATTCTTTATGTTTGGCATGCTATAATACAAATCAAATAGAGAACAAGGAGATAAAGATGAAAACACTGCGAACTCTATGTGTCCTGATGATTCTTTCAGGCGTTATTTTTTTCGGACTTAAAATAGATGCAAAAGATATAGATATTCCTTTTTTGAACAGCCTTAAAAAAGTGGTTTCTGATAGCGATACAGACTCAGCTGCGAATAGCAAAAAGGAGCTGAAGGGAAGCGCAAAACCGCTGGATGTCATCCTTTACAATCAAATGGACGCACCCCGGCTCTATAACGGCTGTGAAGTAACAAGCCTTGCAATGGTGCTGAATTACGCGGGATACGACGTGACAAAAAACACCCTGGCAAATCAGGTTGCCACAGTGCCTTTGACATACAGCAGCGGATTAAAGGGTGATCCGAATGACGGATTTGTCGGGGATATGGCGAATGGCCCTGGTCTCGGTGTCTACCATCGACCGATCTATCAGCTGGCGAAAACCTATGCGGGAGACAAAGTGTTTGACCTGACTGGAAAAAGCATTTCTGCTGTTTATGAACAGCTTGAAAAAGGCAATCCAGTTTGGGTTATTACGACAGCCAACTTTACGCCAGTTGACAACATGCAGACATGGAAAACGCCAAACGGAACGATAGAGATTACGTACAGCGAACACAGCGTCGCCGTTACGGGATATGATGATAAATATGTGTATCTCAATGATCCGTATGGCTATAAAAACAGAAAAACCGATAGAACAAGCTTTGAAAAAGCGTGGAAACAAATGGGCAGCCAGGCCGTGGTTATTCAAAAGTAAACACCTGAAGCCTCACTATGCTCTATCCTGAGCAAATACGACAATATTCATGCTTTTTGTATCAATCGGTAAGATCGATTCATTTTCCATTTTTCACCCAAAATTATCTTTACTTTCAGGCTGTCTGTTTTTATGATTAAAGCAGATTCAGCCTTGCCCCGATCTATGCGAGAGAAGCCGGTGCAAGTCGCTGACGCTTCTCTTGCAAAAAATGAAAGATATCCGGGGAGGATTTATCATTGAAAAAAATCGTGTCTATCCTATTTATGTTCGGTTTGGTTATGGGTTTCAGCCAGTTTCAGCCATCAACCGTTTTTGCAGCTGACAAAGTGGTGCACGAAACAATTATCGTACCAAAAAATACAACATATGACGGGAAAGGACAGCGGTTTGTGGCAGGGAAAGAATTAGGCGACGGAAGCCAGTCAGAAAACCAAGACCCTGTTTTTCGTGTGGAGGATGGAGCAACCCTGAAAAACGTGGTGCTTGGTGCACCTGCAGCTGATGGCGTGCACACTTATGGAAACGTTAACATTCAGAATGTGAAATGGGAAGATGTTGGTGAGGATGCGTTAACGGTGAAGAAGGAAGGAAAAGTGACGATCGACGGCGGTTCTGCTCAAAAAGCGTCAGATAAGATATTCCAAATCAATAAAGCCAGTACCTTCACAGTGAAAAATTTCACGGCGGACAATGGCGGGAAGTTCATTAGACAGCTTGGCGGTTCAACCTTCCACGTTGATGTGATCATCGACAAGTGCACCATCACAAACATGAAGGAAGCGATATTCCGGACGGACAGCAAAACAAGCACGGTCAGAATGACAAATACACGCTACTCTAATGTCGGTCAAAAATGGATTGGTGTTCAGCATATTTACGAAAACAACAACACTCAATTTTAACAAAAAAAGTCCGCTGATGTTATTCAGCGGACTTTTTCAATCTTTCTTGCATTTCTTCCTTCGTATAGATGATCCTCATCGGATTTCCGCCGACAAATGCCCCGTCAGGCACATCCTTATGGACAAGCGTTCCGGCGGACACAACTGCGCCATCTCCTATTTTCACCCCGGGCAGAATGGTCGTGTTGGCACCAATCATCACTTCGTCCCCGATCAGAACTTTGCCGATCCGGTATTCGTGAATCAAATACTCATGGGCCAGAATGGTCGTATTGTACCCGATGATTGTATTTGTTCCGACTGAGATCTTTTCCGGAAACATGATATCTGGCATCACCATGAGGGCAAAGGATGTCTGTTTTCCAACCTTCATCCGCAGAAATGTGCGGTACAGCCAGTTTTTCATCCCTATAAACGGCGTATATCTCGCAATTTGAATGACAATGAAATTTTTGACGACCTTTAAAAAAGGTACCGTTTGATAGACATGCCACAGTGAGTTGGCCCCCGAGACCGGATGACGATCTGTTTTTCTCACAGATTACTTCACTCCAACGATTTGTAATAGATCACTCATTTTCTCAAGCATAAAATCCGGCTCATGCTTCGCCAGCGTTTCCGGCCCTTTAATCGTCCATGCGACTCCTGCCGTTTTTGTGCCGGCGTTTTTCCCAGCTAGCACATCGTGGTAATTATCACCGACCATAATGGCTTCCTCGGGCTTGCTTCCTAACTGTTTCAGCGCTAAAAGCACAGGCTCGGGATCAGGCTTTGCATTTGTCACATCATCAAGGGTAACAACCGTTTCAAAGAATTCGCCGATTCCCGTGAGCTTGAGGCCCATATTGACAGTATCTCTTAATTTTGTTGTCACAATCCCTAATGTAAAGCCGGCTTTTTTTAATGCATCCAGGGTCTCATATACCGTTTCATATTCAGTCACGAGAGAATCATGCATGTCATGATTGTACGCTCTGTACATAGCGATCATATCCTCGCATTTATCAGGGTCCATCGAAGAGAACGTTTCAAAAAGAGACGGCCCGATAAATGCAAGGACATCTTCTCGTTTATACTTGCTCGGATAATAATGCTCCAGGGTATGCAAAAAGGACGCGATAATTAATTCATTCGTATTAATAAGCGTTCCGTCTAAATCAAACAGAATCGTCGTTACTTGTTTGTCACTCATATTGCTTCCTTTCCAACCGCTGAGGGTTTCCATTTTTTCCACGTGTGCGCAATAGCCATTGTCAGCAGAACTGCTGTGGTGACACGAATCAAAAGAAGCGGCCAGACCGGTATGCCAAGCGGAATAAAGACAAGTGTATCTTCCACGACCGCGTGGCAGGCAACGAGAAATATAAATGCCAATGTCATGTCCCGCTTGCTCACGCCGTCATCCTCGACAGCTTTGATCATGACACCCGCTCCGTAGGCCAGACCAATCGTCAGTCCCGCCACCATTGTCATAGACGTATTTTTATTCATGCCAAGCAGCTGCGTAAACGGAGACAGCCACCTGGAGAACCGATGCAGCCAGCCTAAATCTCTTAAAAACTGGATGATGATCATCAGAGGTATGACAATTGCCGCCAGCTGCAAAACACCAAGTCCGGCTTTCGTTAAGGCTTCTGTCAGCATTGCCAGCCAGCTGTCTGGCGCCGCGCTCTTCGCAGCGATAAAACCGTACTGCGCCGTTTCCTTTCCGCCATGCCAAATGAGGTTGATGACGATGGCTGACACAGCGGCCAAACCGATGCGCACGGCCAATATGACGCCAATTCTGATACCAACCTTTGCGGCAACTGTCGATTCGATAATCAAGTTATGACAGAAAGAAAGCATAACAGCTAAAATAAAGACTTCTTTCACAGATAAATCCAATGTTAAAATCCCGGCAATTCCCGCATACAGATTCAGCATATTTCCCAGTACAAGCGGAATGGCCGCTTCACCAGAAAGCCCGAAGAGACCCATTACCGGTGTGATCAGCCGTACAAGCCAATCCATGACAGGGGTATGCTGAATCAAAGTGACCAATAGCGTTACCGGGAAAATCACTTTACCCAGCGTCCATGTTGTTTGAAAACCTGCTGCAAGACCGGCAAGAAGGATCTTCTTCATCCCTCATCCCCCTTTGTTGACGTCTACTCCGCGTACCGCTCCTTCGAATATCCCTTGACGCGTCTGAAGATGATGGCTGCCACAGCCAAAACAATCAATACGATTGAAATCACCTGAGCGATGCGAAGTGAATCAGTAAGCATTAAGCTGTCAGTCCGCATTCCTTCAATAAAGTATCTTCCGATTGAATACCAAATGATATAGATCAAGAACATCTCGCCTCTACGCAAATTCGCTCTGCGAAGCAGCAGTAAAACAATGACGCCGACAAAACTCCATAGTGATTCATATAAAAAAGTAGGATGATAATATTGCCCATTGATATACATTTGATTGATAATAAATTCAGGCAGGTGCAGGTTTTCTAAAAAGGCTCTGCTGACAGCCTCGCCGTGCGCTTCCTGATTCATGAAGTTCCCCCAGCGCCCGATCGCCTGGCCGAGCAAAATGCTGGGCGCGGCAATATCCGCAAGCTTCCAGAACGAAAGGTTTTTCACTCTCGAAAACACATAACCCGTTAAAATGGCGCCGATTAATCCGCCATGAATGGCAATGCCGCCCTTCCAAATCTTAATGATTTCTCCCGGATGTACCGCATAATAGTCCCATTCAAAGGCAACGTAATAAATTCGTGCGCAAATAATCGCAATTGGAATGGCAAACAGGACAAGATCAATAAACGTATCTTTCTGCAGCCCCCGTTTTTCACTTTCCCTCATCGCAATCCACAGCCCGAGCAAAGCACCGAGACCGATAATGATTCCGTACCAATGGACAGCTAACGGCCCCAGCTGAAATGCTATCGGATTGAGTGGTTCTATCGCTTCATTCATTTAACGCCAACTCCTATTCTTCTTGTTCACCGTCTTCAATGACGTCCGCCAGCTTGTTGGTAAATTGTTCAGCGGCATTCAGCCCCATCCGCTTCAATCTGAAGTTCATTGCTGCCACTTCGATAATGACTGCAAGATTTCGGCCTGGGCGGACGGGAATCGTCAGTTTTGTAATTTCTGTATCAATGATTTTCATGGTCTCTTCCTCAAGTCCGAGCCGGTCGTATTGCTTGCCCTGCTCCCAGAGTTCAAGATTCATGACAATCGTGATTCGTTTATTGCTTCTGACCGCGCCAGCGCCAAATAGCGTCATCACATTGATAATGCCAAGGCCCCTGATCTCAAGAAGGTGCTCAATTAATTCCGGAGCGTTTCCCACAAGAGTATCCTGATCCTCCTGCCGTATTTCAACGCAATCATCGGCAACAAGGCGATGCCCTCTTTTCACAAGCTCCAGCGCTGTTTCGCTTTTTCCGACGCCGCTCTTTCCTGTGATCAGCACGCCGACACCATATATATCGACAAGAACGCCATGAATTGCTGTGGTAGGCGCCAGCCTGCTCTCAAGGAAGTTGGTTAAACGGCTTGACAGTCTTGTCGTTTTCAGCGGCGATCTGAGGACAGGCACCCCATTTTTCTCGGAGGCGTCAATCAGCTCCTGCGGGATGGGCATATCTCTAGAAAGAATAATAGCTGGTGTTACATCAGTGCACAGAGAATCCATTCGCTGTTTTTTCTCCTCTTCAGGAAGCTGTTCAAAGAAAGAAAGCTCTGTTTTTCCGAGAAGCTGCACGCGCTCTCTCGGGTAATATGTAAAATATCCGGCAATTTCAATGCCTGGTCTTGATAGGTCACTCATTGTAATCGGGCGGTTAATTCCTTCTTCTCCGCTGATTAATTCCAAATTGAACTGTTCCATTACGTCTTTTGTGCGAACCTTTGCCACGATATGTTCCTCCTGTTCCGGGCTGCCCCGAGCTTGCTCACAATACTTTCATTTTATCACTTTCAGGCTTGAACCTAAAACAGATTTTATAAAAGGCGGGAAAACACCTCAGCTGGTCTAGATCACTAGTCTGAAAAAGAGTAAAATAAAGGTATTCAAATTCCAGAAAGGCGGATCATCTATGGCAGAGAGTCTTCTTATCAAAGACATTGCGATCGTGACAGAAAATGAAGTAATCAAAAACGGCTATGTCGGAATCAATGACGGAAAAATCAGCACAGTCTCAACAGAACTGCCCAAGGAGTCATATTCAAAAGAGATTCAAGCACCTGCGAATTCCGTTTTGCTTCCCGGCATGATTGACATTCATATCCACGGCGGCTATGGCGCAGATACGATGGATGCAAGCTTTTCTGCGCTCGACATCATGTCGTCAAGACTTCCCGAAGAAGGCACGACGAGCTTTTTAGCCACAACGATTACCCAAGAGCATGGGAACATTTCTCAAGCTTTGGTGAACGCAAGAGAGTGGAAAGCGGCTGAAGAGTCCTCTTTATTAGGTGCAGAACTGCTCGGCATTCATTTAGAGGGCCCCTTTGTTTCGCCTAAAAGAGCCGGAGCGCAGCCAAAGGAGTGGATTAGGCCTTCGGATGTTGTGCTTTTCAGAAAGTGGCAGCAGGAGGCGGGCGGACTGATCAAAATTGTTACACTTGCGCCGGAGGAGGATCAGCATTTTGAACTGATCCGCCATTTGAAAGACGAATCGATTATCGCGTCCATGGGGCACACGGATGCCGATTCCGAATTGCTGTCGGATGCCGCAAAAGCAGGGGCGAGCCATATGACCCATCTGTACAACGCGATGAGCCCGTTTCATCACCGAGAGCCCGGAGTGATCGGAACGGCGCTGGCCCATGATGGGTTTGTGACAGAGCTAATAGCCGATGGCATCCACTCCCATCCTTTAGCGGCTAAGCTTGCTTTTTTGGCGAAAGGCAGCAGCAAGCTCATTTTAATTACCGATTCCATGAGGGCAAAAGGCCTGAAAGACGGCGTTTATGAGTTCGGCGGCCAAAGTGTGACGGTAAGAGGACGAACAGCTCTTCTTTCAGACGGAACCCTTGCCGGTTCGATCCTCAAAATGAACGAAGGCGCACGGCATATGCGTGAGTTTACAAATTGCTCTTGGACGGATATAGCTAATATAACTTCTGCAAACGCGGCCAAACAGCTGGGCATCTTTGACCGAAAAGGCAGTGTAACTGTGGGAAAAGATGCAGATTTGGTGATTGTCAACAGTGATTGCGAGGTGATTCTCACCATTTGCCGCGGAAACATTGCATTTATATCCAAGGAGGCTGACCAGATATGAAAGTAATGGAATGTCAAACGTATGAAGAGCTAAGCCAAAAAGCAGCCAGAATAACGGCAGATACAATCAAGGAAAAACCTGATGCCGTTCTCGGGTTAGCGACAGGCGGCACACCGGAAGGCACGTATCGCGAGCTGATCCGCCTGCACCAAACTGAGAATCTCTCATTTCAAAACGTCACTACAGTTAATTTGGATGAGTACGCCAGACTTTCAAGCGACGACCCGAACAGCTATCACTTCTATATGAACGACCGTTTTTTTCAGCATATCGACAGCAAGCCTAGCCGGCATTTTATTCCGAATGGAAATGCAGACGATTTGGAGGCCGAATGCAGACGGTATGAACAGCTAGTCGATTCCCTCGGCGGCACTGACATTCAGCTTCTCGGCATCGGCCGAAACGGACACATCGGCTTTAACGAACCGGGAACGTCTTTCAAGTCGCGAACTCATGTTGTGACATTAAATGAGCAAACCCGCCAGGCGAATGCCAGATATTTTCCTTCCATAGACAGCGTGCCGAAAAAAGCACTCACAATGGGAATTCAAACGATACTCTCAAGCAAGCGTATTCTGCTGCTCATTTCTGGAAAAAGCAAAGCGGAAGCTGTTCGTAAGCTGTTAGAAGGAAACATAAGCGAAGATTTTCCCGCATCTGCTTTGCACCTGCATTCCGATGTTACGGTTTTGATTGATCGTGAAGCCGCGTCATTAAGACCTTGAAAGGAACATGCTGACTTATGAATATCAATAAACAATCGCCTATTCCGATTTATTACCAGATTATGGAGCAATTAAAAAACCAAATTAAGAGCGGAGAGCTGCAGCCGGATATGCCTCTTCCTTCTGAGCGCGAATATGCCGAACAATTCGGGATCAGCCGGATGACAGTTCGCCAGGCGCTTTCTAATTTAGTTAATGAAGGCTTGCTCTATCGCCTGAAGGGGCGGGGCACCTTTGTCAGCAAGCCAAAAATGGAACAAGCACTTCAAGGGCTGACAAGCTTTACCGAGGATATGAAAAGCCGCGGGATGACACCGGGCAGCAGGCTCATTGATTATCAGCTTATTGATTCGACTGAGGAGCTCGCGGCTATATTAGGCTGCGGGCACCCCTACTCTATCCATAAAATCACTCGGGTGCGGCTGGCAAATGATATTCCGATGGCGATTGAGTCCTCACATATTCCGTTTGAGCTTGCGGGTGAATTGAACGAATCGCATTTTCAGTCGTCGATCTATGATCATATTGAAAGGTACAACAGCATACCGATTTCCCGTGCAAAACAGGAGCTTGAGCCAAGCGCTGCCACCACGGAAGAAGCGAACATTCTTGGTATTCAAAAGGGAGCGCCAGTCCTATTAATTAAACGAACAACATATCTGCAGAACGGAACTGCTTTTGAGCATGCAAAATCCGTATACAGAGGCGACCGTTATACATTTGTCCACTATATGGATCGTCTTTCATAAAAAAAGCCTCCAACCCTTTTTAAGGATTGGAGACATGGCGAAAATCAAACTGGTCTGGTGCCGGACGATATGTTTCTTTTTTCGTCTTGAACTTCCAGATCGGTGATTTCGTTTTGCCGTTAAAACTGTCTTCCACTATAATGTACCAATAATAAACAGACTGCGGTTCAAGATGATCCCAGCGGAATTCAGCTGTATCCCCGCTCTTCACTTGCTCCCGTTTTCCGAGCTCTTCATTGGTATATACGTTACATTCAAAATAATCGGTTTCCACCTTTTTGATTCTTGGCTTCAAATCAAGCGAAAGGGAAAATTCATCCTTGTTGCCATAGGTATCCGTATCATAGTAATTCTTATCCTTTACATACGGAGAATACGTCGATACGTGCACCATGTCATTGGCCTGGTCAAATTGAAGCAAACGCAAATACCCTTGACCGCCTTCTGGCCCGCCCTGATAATCGGCCAGCATTTGATGCACAAGACGATCCGGCTTCCCATCACCATCATCATCCAGCTCATCTGTTTTTCTCATCGCACTATGATAATGCCCGCTCAATACCATCACGACATTCGGGTTCGGCTTTACGATTTCTTTGAATATTTTCTCTCCGATCGGGCTTCTGTTTCCGCTGACCAGCAAATACTCATGAAAAGCTAAAATGGCCATCCGGTCAGGGTGTTTCTTCAGCACCTGATTCATCCACGCGATGTCTTCATCCGTAATGCCCCATCCCATGTACAGCATGATATAATCATTGCCGTTGCTAGAAATCAGGTCATAATGTCCGCGGTTGTTTTTATAGGAACCGCCATAATGCAATTTTTTATCAAAACGATCGCTGCCAAAATATTTGCCAAACGCCCTGTAGGAGCCGTCCTTATGTCCGACATCGTGATTGCCGGCCAGCACGCCGTAAGGAATTCCGCTCTTATCCAGAACGGACATTGACCGATCAGCGTTTTTCCACTGTCTGATATCGGCGGAATCATCTACAATATCACCCGTGTGGAACACATATTTGATATTGAGCTGCTTTTGATTATCTTTTATCCATTCGGTCTGTTTATCAAAAATATGCGGATAGCTTTCGGCGTAATACTGTGTATCAGACATCCAGACAAATGTGTACATATCCTTCGCAGGAGGAATTTCATCCTGTACAATCACATTCATTTTCGACTCCCGTACAAAATCGGCGGCAATCACAGACGCTTTCAGCGTAAACGGTTTGTCATCCTTCGCTACGAAGCTGTCAACAGGCTGCCATTCGTTTGTCCGATAATTCCAAGCATACATCGTCACCTTTCTCCCCGGCAAAGAACTGCCCTTCCAGACTGCTTCTGCCAGATCATTCTCATCAATTGATGGATCAACCGTCACTTCAAAGCGATGATAAGGGAAAAGCTCTTTGTTTTCTGTCGATACTGTTTTTCCATCAGCAGCTGATACCCGCTCCAATTCTTTATTCGTAAATGGGGTCTCCCTTTCCGGCACAAAGCTTTTCGGCGGTTCAGTCAGTGACGCGTGTTTAAATATTTTCACATGATTGCGCGCTGTATATTGAAATCCCCTATAAAAACCAACATCCATGGCATCATTCGTCGGATCTTTCACCCGTACAGAAAGCTTGGCCTTATGCGTGTCGGCTTCGCTGTCTATAACCTCCGGCTGGTCCGGATGCTCTCGTTCGGTTTTAAATATCCTCTCAATCACTGTTTTATTGCCCGCGAGATCCGTTGCTGTCACTTTTAGAGAATGTTTTCCCGGCAAAAGGTCAGAAGATGACGTATGATATGGGAGTGTAATGCTTTCTCCATCTAACGACGCCTCCGCTTCCTCAATTCTGCTCCATTTATCATACATATCCGCCTGCAGGATAAGGTTTCCTTTATACGTTTGCCCCTCGGTGATATTCGGCTCAATGTGAGGTCCTGAATTATCTACCCGTACAACCAGGCTGACATTTTCCTTCCCGTCGCTTGCTTGAATATGGTGAGCGCCTTCAGAAAGCTTTGATGTATCCCACTCCAGCAGCTGTGATGTAAATAGTCCGTCAGGCAGATTGAACTGAAATTGCCAGCTTTTATTTGAGCGCTGATTATCGCCAATAAAGAGTTCCTTCTCAGGGGACACCCTCTGATCCCTGATCACCGTTCCATCCGATAACACCAATCGGGCGTTTTTGACTAAGAAGTCATCACGGTTTTCAGCCGTATCAAACGGGGACACCTTCGAACCCGATCGTATCGTAATACGCTGCAGCTGCTTCCCTTTCCGAAGCAGTGTCTCTGGCAATGGAACAGAATAGGTGCGGTATTTATTTGTTGTATCATCGAACACCTTCAGCACTTTGCCTTCCATCGTTACCGCGTTTTTAAAATAAAGGTTCGTTTTCCTCGTATCGAATGCAAAATATACTTCTTTTTCCATCGCGGGCTCTGTCACTTGTTTTTTCCCGTCAATCCACAGCTTAATGCTGTCAGCTCGCCCTTCTGTCGTGGCTTTGAGAAATTGAGTTCCCGACAGCGTGTCTCTGTTTTCAATATTCATCCGCAGACCGTGCGCCTTGCTTGTTTGTTTAATATCAATCATTTTGACCGGCGTTCTCGCTTCATTGATCCCGTCCCCGGCCGCCACATAATACTCTAGCTGATCCTTCCCGATCAATTCAGGCGAATACACAATATAATGGAAGAGATTATCGTTACGGTCTTTTTCAGCAAGAATTCGCTTAAACGGTTTGTTCTCATCCGTCCGGTAGTAAAAGGCCGCTGTTTTCACTAGGCTTCGGTCCCGTATGTCAGCCCGCAGCTCAATGCTTTCAGCAGGGCGGACAGGCTTGCGGTCAGTCAAATCCTCAATGACCGGCTTTTCTTTATCGAGCTTGATTTTCCGTTTCTGCTCGGGCACCTGTGCCTGTAATACGGTTCCGGGAGACGGATTCTTTTCTCCGATTGAAATGTTCAGAAGTTCTGCGGTTCCGTTCAACGGATACTTATAAAGCACTGATGACAGCCGGCGCAGCGCATGTTTCCGATAATGCGCAACCGAAATGTCCTTTCCTGTATTCGTTGATATCACAACGGCCCGCGGCCTCGTATTGGCCATACCCTCTGTCTCGTCTATCACCGCGAGATTTTTTCCTTCCGTTAATTGTGTCTGGTAATATCGATTGAAATCCTCCGCCGTCAATTCTGGATGCCCGGCAGGCTTCAGCCAGACGACAAACGTTTCGCCGGATGGTATCAAGATCCTTTCATCAGGTCTCCAAATCAGATCGGAGTCAGGCCCTTCTTTTGGGTAGCGGTAACGGATATGGTAGTCTTTAAAATCAATCGTTCTGTCAGTCGTATTAAAAATCTCAATAAATTCATAACCGTCTGCGCGTCCTATATTCTTCGTATCAACCGCCAGCTCTGTGATCAGAAGCTCCGGAATATGGGCAAGGTCAGCCTGGTATCCTTCAAGCTTCAGTTTCTTCGTCTCCGACTCAACCCGCTGCTTCCCATTCGACATCACAATGTAATACTCAAGCTCGCTGTTCCAAATCAAACGTTTCGGAATTTGTGCCAAAAACTTGCGGACCGCTCCGGGGGTCGGGTCCATCGGCACCATTTTGTAGCCCAGCTCATTACTTTGTTTATAAAAAAGAAAGGCGGAAAATGCTTGATACGAATTATCGCGAACTTGAGCCTCAATCATTAGATTGCTTCTCATTTCAGCTTTCACATCAATTTGAGGAGGATTTTCAAGCAAGGGTATGTAATGAGGCGTCTGAAATGGTTCCTGCTGAACAACAGGAAAAGCTTTCGATTCATGATGGCCGCCAGACAAAACGGAAAGAAAAGACAATAATATAGAAGCAATAACCGTGTATTTCCTCATCAAAGCACCTCCCTTTTCATGTATTTTGCGTCTGAACAGGGAAGCTTATGAGTTCATTTTTGTGCATAAAGAACAAAAAAACGTCTGTCTCTTGAAAATTCCACTATTACCCAGTAAACTAAGGATAGTTAACCAGTTAACAATTAAATCAGAGAGGCAAATTGATGGACAACAGCATTCATGATGAATTATTTCAAGCTATACAACAATTCGCATTAAAAAGGGATAAACGCGTCTGGCAAAAGGTGCAGATACCATCCATTGGCATATCCTCACAACATCACGATCACCTCAAAAAAGACTGGACTTTGACCCAGCTTCACATTGTTTCCTGCATACATACCAGCCAAAATGTGAACAACAGCTTCTTAGCATCCCGTTTACACATCTCAAAAGCCGCTGTTTCAAAAGCGGTTCATGCTTTGTTGAAACACAATATCATTACAGTGACAAAAAAGCCTGGCAACAAAAAAGAAATTTTTTATACGCTAACTGATAGCAGCAGAAAATTGGCGGTATTACATGAACAGCTTCATGAGAAAGCAAAGGAGCAATATAAACAGCTTTTCAATGAATTTTCAATTGATGATTTAAAAACAGTGACTGCGTTTTTCAACTTGTGGATCAAATATATGTAAAAAGAGTCTCACCCGCATGGGAGAGACCTTTGGAATTCTATTATGCCCCGTCAAACGCAACGAGAAGTGAAACAGGCCCGCGTGTATACAGACCGGACTCAGCATAACAAAAATCTTCCTCTAATCTGATATTCCGCATCTTATCCAGCACAATATTAGCTACAATTTCGATTTCGTTTTTGGCAAAAGCTGCTCCTACACAGTTATGAATGCCGGATCCGAAAGCGAGATGCCGGGCGGCGCCGCTAAAAGCGCTCTTGATGCCAATATCTTCCCGATGAATATTAAACACGTCAGGCTGTTCAAATGCTTCAGGGTCCCGGTTAGCCGCACCGATCATACAAAAAACAATCGTATCTTTTTTGATTTCCATACCGCCGACCACTGTATCTTGGGACAGCTGCCGCGGAATCAGCTGAACCGGCGGTTTATAACGCAATGTCTCCGCAATGGCTCTCGGAACTAACGAACGGTCAGCCAAAACATCATTCATCTGCTCAGGATTGTTGAGCAAATGGTAGATCATCAGTGCCAGCGTCTTATCAGCCGGTTCCGTTGCGGCTAACAGCACATTAAGAATCAGTGCGAGTATATCCTTGTCCGACATCGCCATGCCTTCATATTCAGAAGTACATAGGATGGAAATTAAATCTGATCCCGGATTGACGCGACGTTCTTTAATGACCGGCATCAAGTATTGGGAAAGCTGTTCGCTGCACCATAACGAATGTGCCCGCGCTTCAGGAGATTGAGAGATACTCGTGATAAAATCGGCAACTCCGCTGTGCCACTCAGAGATTTTTTCATGGTCTCTTTTATCCAGCCCGAGCATGTCCATCGTGACGCACACCGCAAACGTCTTTCCAAAATCATTGACGAGATCAATTTTCCCTCTTTCAAGATAAGGCGCTAACAAGTTTTCTGCATTTTGTTTAATCAATGGAGACAGATGATCCAGTGCGTCACCGATGAAGCTTCTCACTACAATTCTTCTTTTGGCAGAGTGTTCTTTTCCATGCATTTGGGCCAGCACAGGGCCTCGCATGACTGGTTCGGCACGCTCAACAAGTGATTTCGTCGTGAAAATATCCGGATGCTGAAGGATATAGCGGACATCATGATAGCGGCTGATAAAATAACTGTCTATCGACTCTTCATAATGAACCGGATCTTCCTCCCGCAGTTGTGAAAAATAAGCATATGGATTGTTTTGAAATTGATCAGAAAGCACACTAAACAATTTAATCGATTGGCTCATGTTTTACTCCCCCTATCATCCTTCAGATGTGATCCGTTTCTCAGAAAGCATCTGCGCCATTTCCTGTACAATGAGATACCCTTGATTCGGCCGCATACAAATAGAAAATTCATGGTTACTGATCTTCTCACCCAGCTTCCACGGACGATGATAAGCAAGGAGTGTCTCTTCCACCTCTAAAATATCCGGAGCTCCGATAAAAAACGGCAGCTCAGCTATGACATATTCCACAGCCAAATTCAGCATATCCTCACTGACTTCTTCCATCATCAAACTGACGCCCCGCGCACGCCCGATTATCGCTTCACGAGACATGTCCAAACAAGCATGTCGAAAATGAGGCTGCTCAAAAAATGCATGTTCAACTTCTTGTCTCAACAGCTGGTAGGCTTTGTTATCTATAAAATCAGAAAATGTATGAATCGCCTTCGGATCCCCGCCATGAGCCACAAGGGCTCTTTCTGCAAATCTCCTGTTTCGTGATACCTCTTTCCTTACTTTTCGTTCAGCCTTTCCTCTCGGAGTTCCAAGCGCTTCTAGAAGATTAGCCGCCTCATGCCCTGCAAGTAAAACTGAAACGCTTTTAAATTGAGCTTTCGCCCATCCAATTAATCTGTAAATATAATCCTCTGAAAACCTGCTGTTAAATGGGCTGATCCCCACCAAAACATGCCTGCGCCGTTCAAATATTTCTCTGCAGTTTTCTGTTAATGCCTCAGCAATAAAATGCACAGACCTTCTTTCCGTTACCATTCCGGTCATCTCATTCACCCCTAAAACTTATCCCGCTTTAAGTCATCACCCTCAAATACAAGATGGAATAGCTAGAACAACTGAACAAGACGAATGGCAGGCAGCACTTAAAGTTTCCAAATGTTTTTTAAAATTTTAATAACTATTTCCATTTCACATATCATGATAAATGTTTACTAGTAAACATTAGTCATTTTATCCCTTTTCCTTCCAAACGTCAATATGATCTGCGCCCAAATATTTGAAAATAAATGTAAACATCACATTTTCCACACACTTTTTACACGCATATTCAGCATGACAGATCAACAAATAGTCTAAACACCAACAATTGACAACGAAAACAAGAAAAGATAAAATGAAATTGTTCACCAGTAAACGATTTGTTTTATTGTTTCATCGTAAACTATTATTACTAAGAAAGAAGGTAGCCTATGTCTGATTTGACAAAACAGATGATATACGACATATACGTGAGACTGCTGCACCTTAATGAACAAAAAGCGAATACTTCACTTCAGCAATTTTTTAAGGAGGCCGCAGAAGAGGATGTGATTGATATCCCTAAAAACATGACAAGCATACATGTCATTGACTGTATCGGCCAGCATGAACCCATTAATAATGCCGGAATTGCCAGAAAAATGAACTTATCGAAAGCGAATGTAACGAAAATCAGCACAAAACTGATCAAGGAAGAATTCATTAACAGCTATCAGCTGACAGATAACAAAAAAGAAGTTTATTTTAAATTAACCCGTAAAGGCAGACGGATTTTCGACTTACATGAGAAACTGCATAAAAAAAAGGAGCTGGCTTTTTACCAATTCCTTGATTCATTTTCACAAGAAGAACAAAAGGCTGTATTGAAGTTTCTAGAGCAGTTGACGTCAACACTTGAAGCAGAACAAACCGATGGGACTCCGGACAAACCTGTAAAGTAAACAAAAAGGCGGTGTACACTTTGGCTCATACAAAATCAAAGGCAGTATTGATCTTATACACTGTTTGCTTCAGTGCATTTTTTGCATCTTTAAGCCAGAACATTTATTCACCTATTCTTCCGATCATTAAAGAATCATTCCATGTTTCCACAGCTATGGTGAACCTGTCAGTCTCAGTTTTTATGATTGTGACAGCAATAATGCAAATTATATTAGGAGCGATCATTGATTTTAAAGGCGCTCGGATCGTCTTGATTACCGGTATTCTGGCAACGGCAGCAGCCAGCATCGGCTGTGCGGTGACTACTGACTTTACTTTGTTTCTGATATTCAGAATGATACAGGCAGCCGGTTCCGCAGCACTGCCTCTTATTGCTGCCACAACGATCGGACAGCTGTTTACAGGCAATGAACGCGGGAGTGCAATGGGAACGTATCAAATGCTCCTGTCTGTCGCACCGGCTATTGCCCCAGTTCTAGGAGGATTCATAGGCGGAGCAGCCGGATACGAAGGGATTTTTTGGATACTTGCGGCCATCTCGATCGTTTTGCTGGTGACAAACAGCATCACCTTTCCTAAAGATTCTCCAACTGAATCTATGCAGCAAGCCAAAGGCAATGTGTTCGCTCATTATAAATCAATATTTACAAATCGAACAGGGAACGTCATTTTGACTTTAAGTTTTGTTCTCTTTTTCATTTATTTTGCAGTAATTGTCTACCTCCCAATATTGCTGACAGAGCATTACCATATAGATGTGGGTATAGCAGGACTGTTATATTTGCCGCTGGCGCTGAGCACGATTGCAGGTACGTTTCTGTTTAAAAGAATACAGGCAAAAATCGGGCTGCACACCTTGTTTATCGGAAGCAATGTGATTGCCGCCTGCAGCATCATTTTATTTGCTGTTACACATTCCGTTTCTCTCGTTCTCATGGCTCTGACGCTGGCACTGTTTGGCATCTCGATGGGGGTTATTCCTCCCTTGTACTCTACAATGATTACTAATGAATTTGAGCACAACAGAGGGAGTGCAATCGGAATGTTTAACTTTATCCGATATACAGGCATGGCAGCAGGTCCGATGGTATCTGCCTACTTGCTCACAATGATGCCGTCTGCCATGTCCTTTAGCCTCCTAGGCCTTGGATTTGCCGCATTGAGCTTTTGCCTTCTTCCGCCAATGTTTTCGCCGCAGAAGCGCACGAAACAAAAAAAGCACCACATGTAAAAAAGCTGCCTTTGCGGGCAGCTTTTTTTATTTTTTTCTAAGCGGCTCTAAAATGCCTTTTTGAATTAGCAAATGGAAGACCGACAGGATAACGGATGCCCATATCGCTGTGCCGAAGCCGTCGATTTGAAAGCTGTCACCCATAATGGATGCGGTCATCATAAGCGTGATGGCGTTAATCACAAACAAGAAGAGCCCAAGCGTCACCATGGTGACCGGCAGTGTAAAGATAATTAAAAGCGGTTTAATCAGCACGTTTAAGATCGATAAAATGAGGCTGGCGATAATCGCTGCCCCAATGCTGCTGATATGGATGGAGTCAATATATCCATCAATGACGATTAATAACAATGCATTGACTAAAATGCTGACTGCCCATTTTACCATGTCATTTCATATCCCTTTCTGACGGGACGATAAAAATCCAAATGATATAAATGAGCAAAACCGGGAAGACACTTGTCATAATGGCTAAGATGACAGTTATGACTCTGAGGAGTGATGCGTCCCAATTGAAATATTCCGCGAGACCTCCGATAACACCGGCGATTTTCTTATTTTTTTCTGAGCGATAAAGCTTATTCATTCGATCACCTCTGTGAGTACTTTAGTTTGATGGCGCCTGTTAGTGATTCTGAGAAGACGGTGATGTTTTGATCATGTGCCTGATTTGAAGTGAACATCATTTCTTTTTGAATGGTATCATTTTTTTCCTTCAGCATCTCAACATCCATTAATTCATGGGACAGCGAACCCAGATTGCTTTTGAGTTCCGCCTTCACTGCCAGATCGTCCGGAATTGCAAGCTCTACATTTCCAGTCGTTGTTTTTGCATAAATGGAGCGGCAGTCTGATTCTGTTACGTTAATCGCAATATTTCCGTTAAAGCTTTGAACGTCAATGGATTCGCTTTTCCCTCGGAGATCGATCAATCCGTTAATGGTTTCCGCTTCTATCGTACCGCAGCTGTGGCTTGCGAGCTTAATTTGCCCGTTGGCCGTTTCAGCTATGGCTTTTTCGGCTGTTAAATACGAGAACGACAGCACGCCGTTTGTCGTTTTCGCTGAGAACTCTTTTACATGTAAATGTTCCCCTCTGACCGGACCGTTAAACAGCTTCACCCGAATCTTATCATACTCCTTCTGAGGAATATACAAAGTGACATTCGTTTTCATCGTCTTTTTCTCAGTACGGATAAAAAACTTATTACCTTTGATTTCACATTCAATATGCTGAAGAAATGCGTGTCTCGCCGCATCCTGGCTGTCAGCGCGATATACCTTCGCCTGGCATTCCGCTCTGATATCGTCATCTTCCCAAGGGACGATATTTACGCTGCCATTGGCAATTTGCAGCTCAACACTGGAAAAGTCAGTATCTTTAAATTGAAAAATGTGCTGAACATCATACGCATGGCCAAAGTTTAAATCAAGGTCAACTTCCTTGACCTTTTTCACAGCAGAATCAATCCAGTCAAACAGCTTGGCTCCTAAAGACGGTTTGCCGCTTTCTTTTTTTGCCGTTGTAAATGGCTCTTCCTCGTCATGAACGTGAACTGAGAGCGCTGTGATTTTCTCTTCTTTTTCCTTGTAGTCGCTGTCAAGCTTTTCAATCAGTGTCAAAGCTTCTTGTGCTGTAAGCTTTCCTTCCTCAACAAGCTTAAGGATTCGTTCCTTTTCTTGCTTCATTACGATCTCCTCCCCATTGTCTACTTATGCTGCACGCAGGACCTTAATGCCCTGAATCACATTCCAAATGATAATGCCAATGACAACTAAGAAATAAATAACCGCTCCCCCGATGATTACAAATACAGGAAGCAAGCTGTCTCCATCAATCGCAACGGCTCCGCCAAGTAAAGCAATAAAAAGGAACAGCCAGCCGACAAACGGAACAATGTGAGAAATAAGAGAGCGTATCGCATGGCGTTTTGTTTCTTTCTCATTTACAACAAAATATGCGACAATCGGCACAATGATTGGCGCAATGAACACACTGAAATAACAAAGTGATGCAATAATAGCTTGATTACGGTTCAATTCATTCCACACTCCTATTGTGAATTGTCCATGACAAAAGATCAGGGACGTTTTACTTATTTATACGTTTAAAATCTCTTCAGGTTTCAAATTCATTCTTTAGACATGCTCCGATTTACGGAAATTGGATTTTAAAAAGTTTTAGAAGTAGAATCTTCCGGCTATACCGATTACAATATGTAAAAAGCTTACGGCAACCAAGGAGGCTGGACAAGCAATGGAGAAAGATCCCAGTGACTATACAGTAACACAAGAATCAGTGTTAAAGCTGATTCATGAACAAAAAAGAATGAATCGTGAAATGATCGCCGAGCTTGAGCAGATTCACGGACCCTTCCCGATCTCTCACGATATCCAATATATAAAAGTGCTGCTCGACAGCAGCAACACGCATATTGTTCAAGATTTAATGAGTGTAAGTAAGCAGCTGTATAAGAAGACTTTGTAATTGCGGAAAACATATCATTCATTATAACTGAAACAAAGTTAAAGGTTAGATGACAATATCTTGCCTTTTTTGTTTTGAAAAAACAAGTGATTCCCTGGCTGTCACAAAATGATTGTAACAAAAAAAGCCTGCCGGCACATCCAGTTAATGGACTCTGTCGGCAAGCTGTAACTATCAGAAAGAGATAGCCGTTCAAAATTAACGTAACAATTGAAGCACGTTTTGCGGCTGTTGGTTTGCTTGAGCAAGCATCGCTTGAGAAGCTTGAGAAAGAATGTTGTTCTTTGTGAACTCGCTCATTTCTTTCGCCATGTCAACGTCACGGATACGGGACTCAGCAGCTGTCAGGTTTTCACCAGAAGCGCTTAAGTTGTTGATTGTGTGCTCTAGACGGTTTTGTACCGCACCAAGTTTAGCACGTTGAGTAGAAACTTGATTGATGGCTGCATCAATGCCTTTAAGCTGATCATCAAAAGAAGTAGTATCAAATTTTGTTACATCAAGAGTATTCAATTTAACAGTATCACTACCTAAGTCTTTTGCTGCCATGCTATCAATTTTAACGTTAAGCTGTTGACCAGCATTCGCACCAATTTGGAATGTGAAACCATTAGTTTCAGTTCCATCTAACAATTGCTTTCCGTTGAATTGAGTACGATTTGAAATACCGTCAACTTCCTCAATAAGCGCATCCATTTCATCTTTAATCGCACCAAGATCTTCATCTTGCTGTGTACCTGTGTTTCCTGCTTGAACAGTAAGTTCACGCATACGTTGAAGGATGGCATGAGTTTCAGTCAATGCACCCTCAGCTGTTTGGATAAGAGAGATTCCGTCTTGAGAGTTTTTAGAAGCCATTTCAAGACCTCTGATTTGTCCTCTCATTTTTTCAGAAATCGCAAGACCCGCTGCGTCATCTCCCGCACGGTTGATGCGAAGACCAGAAGAAAGTTTCTCCATGTTTTTTGAGCTCGCACTGTTGTTTGAAGACAAACGGTTTAGTGTGTTAAGCGCTGCAATATTGTGGTTGATTCTCATGTGAAAAATACCTCCATGTGTATATGTTTTTGAAATCAAAGACTTCCTTTTCTTTGATTTCTGGCGTATCAGATTCCAATAAAGCTTCTAACCTATGTAGATTCAGTTATTGCTTAAGGATGCCTTTAAGCCCCTTAATAGGGTTTGTCTGCTTAATTTGGAAATCATCATTCGCCTTTCAATTCATATATCGACAGCAATTTGTAAATGTTTAGGCGTTTTCCCAAAGAAATTTTACCCAAAGACGATTCTAAACCTATTATGCCGTAAAGAAAAAGCTTGCCTGCTAAGCCCAAGGATGGACTTGCTGACAAGCTGTCCCCTCTTAACAGAGGGTTTTAAGATGTAGCTGTTTCTTTCGCTTTCAAGAGCGATTTCATGCGTGTTTTGTCACGTTCGATAACAGGCTTCAAATAACGGCCTGTATACGATTCTTCCACTTCAGTGATTTCCTCAGGCGTTCCTGACGCGACAATGGTTCCGCCCCCGGCTCCGCCTTCCGGTCCCAAATCCACAATGTAATCGGCCGTCTTAATGATATCAAGGTTGTGCTCAATAACCAGTACAGTGTCTCCGTTGTCTACCAACCGTTGCAGCACGACAAGAAGCCTGGCGATATCGTCGACATGCAAACCTGTCGTCGGCTCATCTAAAATGTAGAGCGTGCGTCCGGTTGAGCGTTTGTGCAGCTCTGACGCGAGCTTCACGCGCTGCGCTTCTCCGCCTGACAAGGTCGTCGCCGGCTGGCCGAGCGTAATATAACCTAAACCAACATCATAAAGGGTTTGGAGCTTGCGTTTGATTTTCGGGATATTTTCAAAGAAAGAAAGAGCATCTTCAACCGTCATATCAAGCACATCAGAGATGCTTTTTCCTTTGTACGTCACTTCAAGCGTTTCACGGTTATAGCGTTTGCCGTGACACACCTCGCATGGAACGTATACGTCAGGAAGGAAGTGCATTTCAATTTTAATAATCCCGTCTCCGCGGCAGGCTTCACATCGTCCGCCCTTCACGTTGAAGCTGAAACGGCCTTTTTTATAGCCGCGGACCTTCGCTTCATTTGTCTGCGCGAATACATCACGAATGTCATCAAATACACCGGTGTATGTCGCAGGGTTGGATCTCGGCGTTCTTCCGATTGGCGCCTGGTCAATGTCAATGACTTTATCTAAATGATCCAAACCTTTAATCTCTTTATGGCTGCCGGGCTTCGCTTTCGCTTTATGAAGCTTTTGCGCCAGCGCCTTATGCAAAATTTCATTAACGAGTGTACTCTTTCCTGAACCGGAAACACCTGTAACTGCTGTAAACGTCCCAAGCGGGAACTTGGCATTCACTTTTTTCAGGTTGTTTTCTGAAGCACCTTTAATTTCAATGTAACGTCCGTCCGGCTTTCTTCTTTCAGGAGGTAATGGGATAAACTTTTTCCCTGATAAATAGCTGCCCGTTAATGAGTTTGGATCTTCCATCACTTCTTCCGGTGTACCCGCAGATATCACCTGTCCGCCGTGAATGCCGGCTCCCGGTCCAATATCTATTAAATAATCTGCTGCCATCATCGTGTCCTCATCATGTTCGACAACAATCAGCGTGTTCCCGAGTTCTCTCATATTTTTCAGAGCGCTGATCAAGCGGTCGTTATCACGCTGATGCAGACCGATAGACGGCTCATCTAAAATATAAAGCACACCGGATAAGCGCGAGCCAATTTGAGTCGCCAGCCTGATGCGCTGCGCCTCTCCCCCGGACAATGTACCCGCTGCCCTGCTCAATGTCAGGTAATCGAGGCCGACTTTGTCCAGAAAGCTTAAGCGCTCCACAATTTCGCGCAAAATCAAATTGGCGATCTGCATATCCTTCTCAGAAAGGGTAAGGTCTTTAAAGAAGGCAAGTGCGTCGGCGACAGACAGCTCGGTAATTTTTCCAATGTGGCGGCCGTCAATCAGTACGGCAAGCGCCTCTTTCTTTAACCGATAGCCTTTGCACGTCGGACAAGATTTCTGAGACATATACTGCTCCATTTGCTCACGGATGAAATCAGAGCCTGTCTCCTTATAGCGTCTTTCAATGTTGCGCAATACGCCTTCAAATTGAATTTCACCTTCGCGTATTTGTCCAAAATCATTTTCATATCGGAAATAAATCAGGTCATCCCCGCTGCCGTACAGCACTTTATCCAGTTGATGCTTCGGCAAATCTTTGACCGGCACATCCATATCAATCCCGTAGTGGGTGCAGACTGCCTCAAGCAGCTGAGGATAATATTGTGAGCTGATCGGTGTCCAAGGGGCGACCGCATTCTCCTTCAATGACAAATCTTGATTGGGGATGACAAGATCGGCATCCACTTCAAGCTTCATTCCGAGACCGTCACACGTCGGACACGCCCCGAACGGACTGTTAAACGAAAACAGACGCGGCTCAAGCTCACCAATTGAAAATCCGCAGTGCGGACAGGCATGATGCTCGCTGAACATCAGCTCTTCCTCACCGATGACATCGATCATAACCCGTCCTTCACCTAAACGAAGCGCCGTTTCCAATGAATCTGACAGCCGGGCTGCCACGCCTTCTTTCACGACAATCCGGTCAATGACTACCTCAATAGAATGCTTCTTGTTCTTTTCTAATTCGATATCGTCGGAAAGCTCAGCCATCTCGCCGTCAATTCTGACTCTGACATAGCCTTGTTTCCTAATCTGTTCAAGCACTTTGACATGAGCGCCTTTTCGGCCCGAGACAATCGGCGCCAGCACCTGAAGCTTCGTCCGTTCCGGGTATTCCAGAATTCTGTCCACCATTTGCTCGATGGTCTGGGATGTAATCTCAATTCCGTGCTCCGGACAATGAGGCTTCCCTACTCTCGCATATAAAAGACGCAGATAATCATAAATCTCAGTTACCGTACCGACAGTAGACCTCGGATTGCGGCTCGTTGTTTTCTGATCAATGCTGATGGCGGGAGAGAGCCCCTCAATTGCATCCACATCAGGCTTATCCATTTGCCCTAAAAACTGGCGGGCATAAGCAGACAGCGACTCGACATACCGTCTCTGTCCTTCAGCATATATCGTGTCAAAGGCAAGGGAGGATTTACCTGATCCGGACAAACCCGTGACAACGACAAGCTGATCTCTCGGAATCGTTACATCTATATTTTTCAGGTTATGCGCCCTGGCTCCCTTCACCTCTATCCGATCCATAGCCATTTGTTCATCATCCTTCCGCTTTTAGCTCTAAAAGTAAATCGCGAAGCTCCGCGGCTCTTTCAAAGTCAAGCGCCTTGGCGGCTTCCTTCATTTCATGCTCCATCTGTTCAACGACTTTCTGGCGTTCTTTCTTCGTCATTTTCGACAGCTTCGGCGCGGCTTTTGTTTTGTATTCCGCTTTATCCTCAGCTGCTACTGTGGCACGAATGACATCGCGAATTTCTTTATTTATCGTTTTCGGCGTAATGCCGTGCTCTTCGTTAAACCGCTCCTGCTGCTCGCGGCGGCGTTTTGTTTCATTAATCGCAATTTCCATAGACTTCGTTATTTTATCGGCGTACATAATGACGCGGCCTTCCGCATTTCTCGCTGCCCGTCCGATGGTCTGGATCAGCGACCGCTCCGAACGAAGGAAACCTTCCTTATCCGCATCCAAAATCGCAACAAGGGATACTTCGGGAATGTCCAAACCTTCCCTTAGCAGGTTGATGCCGACAAGCACATCGTACTTGCCAAGGCGCAGGTCGCGGATAATTTCAATCCGTTCAAGCGTCTTGATCTCAGAATGCAGATAGTTTACTTTAATGCCGATTTCCTTTAAATAATCGGTCAGATCCTCTGACATCTTCTTCGTCAAAGTTGTCACAAGCACCCGTTCATTCCGCTCGATTCTAGCTTGAATTTCGCCGATCAAGTCGTCAATCTGACCTTCGATTGGACGGACGTCAATAAGCGGGTCAAGAAGCCCCGTCGGACGAATGATCTGTTCAACCATTTCATCTGTATGTTCAATCTCGTACGGCCCTGGTGTTGCTGATACATACACGATATTGTGCATATGCTTTTCAAATTCCTCAAAACGAAGCGGACGGTTATCAAGCGCTGATGGAAGCCGGAAGCCGTGATCCACGAGCACCTGTTTCCGCGCCTGGTCTCCGTTAAACATGCCGCGCACCTGAGGAATTGTCACATGCGACTCATCCACCACGATCATAAAATCGTCTGGGAAATAATCAAGAAGCGTATACGGCGTTGAACCTGGAGGCCGCAGCGTCAAATGTCTTGAATAGTTCTCGATGCCGGAGCAGAAACCCATTTCACGCATCATTTCAAGATCATATCTTGTCCGCTGTTCTAAACGCTGCGCTTCAAGGAGCTTTCCGTTTTCATGCATGACCTTTAGCTGCTCCTCAAGCTCCTTCTCGATATTTTGAATCGCCTTCTCCATTTTCTCGGCCCGCGTTACGAAGTGGGATGCCGGGAAAATCGCAACATGATCTCGGTCGCCGAGAATTTCTCCTGTCAGCGCATCCACTTCCCGAATCCGTTCGATTTCGTCACCGAAAAATTCAACTCTGACACAATGCTCATCACGGGATGCCGGAAAGATTTCCACTACATCCCCGCGCACACGAAATGTACCGCGCTGAAAGTCGATATCGTTGCGGGCATATTGGATGTCTACAAGTTTTCTGAGCAGCTCGTTGCGCTCAATTTCCATTTCAGTCCGCAGTGACACGACCATTTCCCGGTATTCCTCAGGCGAACCGAGGCCGTATATACAAGACACACTCGCAATAATAATGACATCTCTGCGCTCAAACAAAGCTGATGTGGCGGAGTGTCTCAGTTTATCAATTTCATCATTAATACTAGCGTCTTTCTCTATAAATGTATCCGTTTGAGGCACATACGCCTCCGGCTGATAATAATCATAGTAGCTGACAAAATACTCGACAGCATTGTTCGGAAAAAATTCCTTGAACTCACTGTAAAGCTGTCCAGCAAGGGTTTTGTTATGGGCAATCACGAGAGTCGGCTTATTGACTTCTTTAATCAAATTAGACACCGTAAATGTTTTCCCAGTTCCTGTTGCACCCAGCAGAGTCTGATGCTTCTTGCCCTCCTGAATTCCTTTCACAAGCTTTTCAATGGCTTTCGGCTGATCTCCCTGGGGCTGATATTTCGAGACTAACTCAAAGCGATCTTTCACAAAAATAAGCCTCCGTTTCTTTAACGAAATCTTCCTATAGATATAGTAACACAATGGAAAGCAAAATCACTAAAAATACGAACTAAAGTTCGGTGGTTTTTTATTTCCAGCTGTTTTTGTGTATAAAAAACCTGCTTTTAAAACGTAAAAGCAGGTATTCGGTCTTTATATTCATTATGTCCGATTTATTCTTCTTTTTTCTCTGCAGCTTTTTTGGCCATATACAGTCCGCCAGCCACAAGAGACACAACATCCAATCCTACAATAAAATACGTTTCTGTATAGCCTTTTAAATAAGAGGCAAACAGCAATGCAGCTGTTAAAGCGATCGCCACATAATGATTAAAGGTGACTCTAGTAAATAGAACAACAAGCATAAAAGGGAAAAACAATGCAAAAACGGCTTTTGTAATCAACAAAAACCCTCCTCAGGGATTCTTCATCTGATCTGATTATAGTAAAAAATGAAGAATCGGACAATCGTGCATTCGCTCCCTCTACTACACCATACCCCTTTTCAGCCAAAATCAATCACCATATTTGCATTTTGGTGCCGGTCAAAACTTATTCCATGGTGCCGCTGTTCTAATCAGCGGCACTTTTTTTATTACATCATCAAGTCCGCCGCCAGATTCCGAGAATAAAAGAAAATAGGCATACAGTACCAGTACGGCCGCATTTTTCATGATAATCTAACTAACTTAACTATTCATTTTATTTAGGACTTTCTGCGTTTGACAGCATTTTCCTGAAAACCTACAATTGAATGATAGTGTTTACTATCATTTTTTAAAACACAGGCTCCGCAATAATAAGACTAGAGAGAAAAACAAAATGAATGAAGAAAAGAGGGGTTTCAAATATGTATTCTGTTTTATTTCGCCAGGCAGAAGAGTCCAGCCAACTGGCTGGAGCAAAAGGAATGAATTTGATTAAATTGACCAAACACGGTCTTCCTGTTCCGGACGGGTTTATTATTCAAACGAATGCGCTCGCACGTTTTATGGAGGACAACCAGCTTCAAGAGACTAGTGAAAACGTCGAAGGCGGGATCATTTCCGGAACATTTTCGGATGAGCTGAAAGATGAGCTGACTAGTTCCTTTTATAAGCTTAGAGAATCATATCGATCCGTAGCCGTGCGTTCTTCGTCTGCTTCGGAAGATTTAGAAGGCGCCTCATTCGCGGGTCAATATGAAACCTACTTAAATATCAAAACAGAGGAAGAGTTTCTGGCTAAAGTGAAAGAATGCTGGGCCTCATTTTTTTCTGGGCGGGTCAGCAGCTATAAGAAAAAAATGAACAATCAAATCGCAGAGCCGTTAATGGGAATAGTCGTTCAGGGGCTGATCGATTCAGAAATGTCAGGTGTTATCTTCAGCCGCAACCCTGTTACCCATGATGATAGAGAGCTTTTAATCAGCGCCAGCTACGGGTTGGGTGAAGCTGTTGTTTCAGGAAGTGTTACCCCAGACACGTTCATTGTTAATAAATCTTCGTTTGAGATTCAGAAAGAAATAGGTGCAAAGGAAATCTACATGGAGTCTGCGGCAGAAGGAATTGCTGAAAAAGAAACGAGTGAAGACATGCGCAGCCGTTTTTGCCTTACAGATGAACAAGTGATTGAATTGGCTGAAATCACAAAAAAAACCGAAGACCTGTACGGATATCCTGTTGATATAGAATTTGGAATTGCTGATCATCAAATATACCTTCTGCAAGCTCGCCCGATTACAACCATTGATCAGGACAAAAAAGCGGCAGAAGAAAAACGCAGCTTCATGATTACCGACACTGATATGAATGATTTCTGGCTTAACATGGAGTCTAATATTGAAGGTCCGGTGAGTCCGTTATTTTCATCCTTCATCGTGCCGGCATTGGAATATGGCTTGAAGAAGAGCATGCAAAAGTTTCCGATTGGTGTAGTTGTTGATGAAGTAAAACTTTATCGCGGACATATTTATTCCAAAAACCAAGGCGGACAGCAGCCTCCTTCTGAAGACTGTGGCAAAGAGCTTTTCCCGATTTTATCGGAGCATATGTATGACATCATCAATCACACATACCTCCCTTTTTACCGGACACTGGACCAGCTCGCACAAACTGAGCATACCGCAGAAAGCGCACTGGAAGCTTTTCAAAAACTAAAGGCCTTTTATCTCACGGCTTATGAAGAGCACTTTAATATCGTTTTCCCGCAAATCCTTTTAACAAACAAACTGCAAGCGATGTATCAGGACATTCAAGGAGAGTCCGAAAACGCTCATTTTTACGAGATGCTGACAGGAAAAATGAACAAATCACTGGAAACGGACCGTTGCTTATGGCTATTTTCTATGGAAGTTCAGGAGAACCCGAACCTTCTGACCATTTTTGAAAACAACAAGCCTGAACAGCTCCAGGAGAAATTGGAACAAACAGATGAGGGGAGACACTTCCTGAAGAACGTCCATGAATTCTTGCAAGAATACGGATGGAGATCTGTTAAAAGTCATGATCTGATTGAACAAATCTGGGTGGAAAATCCGTATTTCGCTCTGGCTAATATTCAAAATTATGTCCGTAATGGCTATCATTTTGACAATGAATTTCAGAAAACGAAAGAAAAACGAGAGAAATTATACAATGAATTCTTGGAAAGCATAGAAGATCCCGGTTTGCGCACCGAATTTGACCGCTATTATCAATGGACACTGAACTCTGCAAATATAAAAGATGATCACCACTTTTATATTGACGCCATGCTGGATGCCAAGGCGAGAATCTTTCTGCTGAAGATAGGTGAATTGCTGGCGGAAAACGGTGTCATTCAAGATCGTGAGGACCTTTGGTTTTTATATGACGACGAAGTGGAACAAGCGCTTCTTCACCCTGTATCCCTGCAAGAAAAGGCTGAAAAACGCAGACAGATTTTTCATGAGTATGAGCTGGCCCAAGCCCCTGCCTACCTCGGCACCCCGACAAAAGAACAGCTCAAAGCAGCTGAAGAAATTGTCGGCGCTGTGATAGAGGATGAAAAAAACACAGAGAATCATATTTTTGGCATTGCGGCATCAAGCGGCATTGCGACAGGTCCGGTGAAAATCATTCGGGACGCCAATGAATTTTCTCAATTCGCGCCTGGGGACGTACTCGTTTGCAAGATGACCACACCGCTATGGACCAGCCTGTTTCAAGACGCCAAAGCGATTATTACAGACACAGGCGGCATTTTGTCTCACGCTGCGATTATTGCCCGTGAATACGGCATTCCAGCCGTTCTCGGCACACGCACGGCAACCGAAAGACTGCGAGACGGTGACATCATCACTGTTGACGGAAGCAGCGGCAAAATCACAGTTGTCAGCCGGTCCTGATGCGTCCCCCTCTTTCTTATACAAGCGGGGCGGGTGTATACTTGTCCTGCCAGTATACTCGTGAGGTGAAACGTATTGAGACCGACAAACAAGAGAATCCTTGACGCTGCCATGCAGCTGCTCGTCAAAAAAGGATATCGCGCAACAACTACAAAAGAAATTGCAGAAAAAGCAAATGTAAGTGAAGCGACGATTTTCAGGAACTTTAAAAACAAACAAGGACTAGTTGAGGCTTTGCTTTCTCAGCATTCTTCAAACAGAGGCAGCATTTTGGAACAAACAGAAGGGGATTTGTACAAAGACCTGCTTCATATCGGAACCTGTCTCTTGGAGGAGCTCGAACATAGAAAAGATATCATTAAAATCAGCTTTCGTGAACCGGCCATGTTTCAGGATGTCATTAACCACGTCACTGAATATCCCCAATCTATGAAACAGCTATTGGTTGATTATCTCAAAACAATGGGTGAGAAAGGGGTTATTCAGACAGGAAATGAAGCGGAGCATGCCGACGTGTTCATGTCGATTATCTTCGGTTATTTCATTCACCGTCTCCACTTAGGAGACCGGGTCATATCAATGCCCCAGGAAAAAATGCTGGAGCACAGCACAGCTCTATTTGTCAAAGGAATTTCTGCTGATTAACTCCTTGGCATAATAAAAAGGAGGATCCCAATGAGCTCAAGAAAAGAATGGGCGCTGATCGTCTCGCTATTATTGGGGGCCATTCTGGCTCCCATTAATTCAACGATGATCGCGGTCGCGCTCTCATCTATTTCCCATACGTATAACGAGTCCATCGCAAGCATCACTTGGGTGGTTACCGTTTATTTAATCGTGATGGCAGTCACACAGCCGATTGCAGGAAAGCTCGGTGACATGTACGGCAATAAAACAATGTACTTATGGGGAGTCGGCCTTTTTCTAATCGCATCTCTAGGCTGCGCCCTTTCACCGAGTCTGCTCCTGTTAATTGTTTTTCGGGCATTGCAGGCTGTCGGCGGGGCATTGCTTACGCCAAACAGCATTGCCATTATCCGGCATGTTGTTTCTGAAAAACGCCTACCGAAAGTGTTTGGATTTTTCGGACTGGGTGCGGGACTTGGTGCAGCACTCGGGCCTTTTATCGGCTCTATACTGATTGACAGCTTCAGCTGGCATTCGATTTTTTGGGTCAACATCCCGTTCCTCGCTATTGCTTTATTTACGGCATTAACGATGTTTCCTCAATATAAAGAAAATAAATCTGACGCGCCGCTGGATATCATCGGCTCTCTCTTGCTTGCAGGCAGCATCGTTTCCATTATCCTGCTGACGAAAAATGAGGCTCCATGGGGATATGCGGTATACAGTGTATTGATACTTCTTTTTGTTCCGCTTTTTTTCAGAAGAGAAAAACGTACCAAGCACCCTATCATTGACTTTGCACTGTTTAAAAGCTCAACCTTTACAAATGCGAATTTATCAGTCTTGTTAAGCAATTTGATGATGTATGCCGTCTTATTGATTATGCCGTTATTTATGACGAACCAATTTGGGCTTAATACATCTAACAGCGGGATGGCGCTTTCTGTATTTTCGATCTTCATGTCAGCCAGCAACTGGGTGGGCGCGCAGCTCCATCACAAATGGGGAGCCAAAAAAATCATTTTTCTTTCATTTGCCATGATGGCTGGTGCGAATCTATTATTTTTGCTGTTAAGCAGCTCGCATTCTGTCTTGTTCCTCATGCTCTCTCTTATCCTTGGCGGGCTCGCTTCCGGAGTCGGTCTGACCAGCATGCAGGTTTCATCCCTTGCCACAGTAGACCCCGGTATGTCAGGAGTGGCATCTGGGATTTTCTCGACCTTCCGTTATTTCGGAAGCATCATTTCATCAGCCTTAATTGGCCTGATTTCGGGATATCACATCCTATTTATGATTCTCTTTGCTGTATCCATCATCGGCGTTTTTGTTTCATTGGGCATCAAATCTGATGAAACGGCACGGATAGAAAAAAACTCAGCGTAACGCAAAACAGCCCGGCATCGCATCTTCCTGCGGTGCCGGGCTGCCTTTTATGATCCAGAAGCGGCTGCTTCGTCTTCACGGTCATCCTTTACGAAGAGGATGCCCAATTCATGATGTTCTCCTTCATAAGAAGCTCGCTGGTCAAAACGGATTTCTCCATTCAAACCGATAATTTCAAGCTTTACATATGCACGGTTATGCTGAAGCGCTTCATAGAAATCAGAAACGTTCTTAACCGGTATGCCATTGACTTTCGTTATGATTTCCCCGATTTTCAATTCCAGATCCTCAGCCGGCGTATTGGGGATAATCCCAAGCACCATTAAGCCCTGATCCCTTTTCGAGAAATAAAACGGAGCCGCGTTATCATTCACTCTTTGCTTTATGGACAAAAAAATGCGCCCTAACAAAGCAGTACAGACCGCTGCACCCGCAAGCGGCGTCCACAGTAAGCTCGCTGCACCGAGAACTGCGACGGCAAGACCGAGAATACAAACGCGTTTCGCTGTGATCCTTATACTCGTTTCAGGCAGCGATCCCTGTACCCTTTGTCCAAATCCGACAAAGTAAGGAATCCATAGAAAATGAAATGAGCCGCCGGGAACAGTAAACACGGGCCACCAGCTAAGGTGCGATTCTAAACCATTGCCGGGCACGAGAAGGAACAGCGGCAAAAGCCAAACCCGGTTTGCCAGCTGCTGTCCGATCGGCAAACCGCGGCTGCTTACGACAAGTGCCGGTGATGTTCTCACATGCGCAGAACGATAAGCAACCGCTCCTTCAGTGATAATCAGCAAACCTAGAAACACAGCCACAGCCGGCCAAACAACTGCAAATCCTTGCGGAAATCTCTCTAGAAAGGGCTCCGCCTGATATATTTGCAGTCCAAAACCTATCAGCATACTCACACTGACGATATATGCAGCAGACATCCAGTTTGCGCGAAGAGTGAACGCTGCCGCTGCAGTGATAACGGCAATAATCGCAAGTAAACCGAGAGGAATCGATATTCCGAGTCCACCTAAAATAACTGACAAAAGAAGACCTGGAATCAGTCCCTTTGTATATGTAAATTTCAGATCATCATAAATATCTGCTATTCTTGTATGAAAGGTTTTTCGTTCCCGTTTGATTCTTACATAGCCGAAAGCCAGGGTTATGATGATAAAAAACCAGAAAAGCGGGTGTAAGAAGAACAAGCCCGCGCTTTTTAACAGTTCAATTCCCCATTGAACAGACACTCTCTCTCACCGCCTCAAGCCAAACATGTTACTCATATTCTATCAAATATTAAATGGCTTGGATATCCTCAGGAGAGTTTATCTCTCTTGCGTCATCCACAGCGTGACATTCGATAGTGAAAAATCCTTTAAATAGTGGTTTACATCCACATCCAATAACCCGCTGATTAGATGCATCGACCTTTTTATATCTGTCAGATTAATTCCTAATCGCTTATGGTTTTTCATTAAGTAGTTAAAATAATGTTTGGCGCATTCCTCATTAATGTCATTTACTGATTCGACATTGGTGTAATTGACCAAATATCTGCTGAACAGCATAAGAAGACTTAGTGCTTTTGTAGCTGAAAATGTTACGTCTTGTGTTCTGTCTTTTAATTGTTCCACTAATTCATAATATTTTTTTTCACGCACAATACTTGCCCTCTTCAATTGTGAACCCCCATTTTCTTTATACAGATAAGCACGGGCCAGTATAAGCAGCAGTACTGGAGTGCTAACAAGCATTCTCGCTAACGTTACTCTTTAAATACCTGTCGTTCAGCTGCCATTAACCTGATTACTGTTCTTTTTAGAACCTTCTTATATTGTATGAAGTAAACAAAGACTAGGCAACTTGCAAAAGTTTCATTTTAAATGCATATTAACTCGTTAGAAAGTCTCTCTCATATATTGATATCGGGTAATAACAGTCCTTTATAAATGTTTATTTGTGAAAATTTTTTTAATTTCTTGTCAAAAACTCATTTTTTATGTGACTTATGATCCATAATCTCTTTAAGCACAAAGAAACAGGAGATGGAATACCATCTCCTTTAATTGACAAATAATGATTTCAATGCTGTTTGAAGCTGCAAATCATTTTTTTCATCTGATTTTTTCTTTTCTATCTGCTGATTTAATGTCTCTGCAGTGCGAGTGTCGATCACACCGGTTTTATTCAGCTTGTTTTGATCCTGAAAAGCCATAACCGCTTTTTTCATGTCTTTGCTGAAATAGCCATCCTCACGTCCCGGATCAAAGCTGAGACCTTTTAACAATACCTGCGCATGCTTGACGTCTTCATTGTTCATGTCCACTTTAAGCGGCTCTTTCAGCTGTAAGGGCCCGGCAGAAAAATAATCGGGCTGCTTAATCGCAATGGTCGGTTCAATTCCTTTCTTATGAATCCAATTTCCATTTGGCGTCAGCCACTTGTAAAGCGTTAATTTGATGTTGCTGCCGTCCCCCATTGGCACAGCCTGTTGAACCGTTCCCTTTCCAAAAGACGTATCGCCTACAACATCATAATGGCCAGCTTCCTTTAATGCGCCGGCAAGAATTTCTGATGCAGAGGCACTTCCTTTATCCGTAATCACATTGACAGGGTACGCTTTTTTATGGGTCAATGTTGAAAAATAACGTTTTTTATCTCCATTGCGTTCAGCAATCTGAATATACGGCTGGTCCTTTGTAACGAAATGCTTAAGAATTTCTTCCACACTTTGAAGATATCCGCCCGGGTTGCCGCGTACATCAATGACAAGTCCTTCTATTTCTTTTTTCTCAAGCTCCCTCAGCGCTTTTGCAAAATCCTCTGCGGTGTGCTCAGAAAAAGTAGAGATGGCGATATATCCGACAGAATGCCCCTGTACTTTTTTCTCTGATGCAAAAACCGTTTCGAGCGGAATCTCAGCTCTCTTGATCCGGAATGACAGCTGCTTCTTCGTTCCAGGCCGCTGAATCTTCATTGAAACGCTGGACCCTTTTTTTCCTCTTATTTTTAACACAGCGTGGTTTAAATCCTTGCCGGCCATCGATTCTCCATTGATGCTGATAATTTCATCATTAGGCTTCAACCCGGCTTTTTCCGCTGGCGATTTCTTGAATGGAGAAACAATAATAATTTTGCCGTCTTCCATTCCAACCTCAGCCCCGATGCCTTCAAATGAGGAATCAAGAGAATCAGAAAATTGCTTAGCTGTCTGCTTGTCCATGTAAACAGAATAAGGATCATTTAGCGTAGACAGCATTCCCTGGATGGCTCCCTCGAGCAGCTTTTCTCTATCTACTTTTTCTACGTACTCATTCGAAATTAACTCATACGCTTTTTCGATTTTGTCCATTTCTTTATCCCGTTCAGAGTCAGCTTGTGCCGTCGCGGGAACTGCTGCAGTCTGGGGCTTATCCATCTCAAGCAGGTTGATTCCCGCATATACACCGGCGCCTCCGAACAGCATGCTCCCTGCTGCTATCACAGCCATTATTTTTTGATTCATCCTTTACTCCTCCTGTATGCCAGACTGTCTTTACCAAAACCTAGAGATAGTATATGTAAAGGATGGAGATTTCATGTAATCATAGAAGAAAAAGAAGGCAAATGAAAAGCCGTCCCGAAAACGGAACGGCTTTTTCACTTTATACTCGCAAAAACTTGCGGATGGAAGTCAGACTTCCCCATACTCCAATTACTGCGCCGATTGCAATCAGCACTAGCGAAACTTGGAATACAAATGGATTATAAGGAAGAAGAGAGACAAATGATCCTTGAACCTTTGGAACGACCCATCCGATGACGTATTGGTAAGTGCTCAGCACCAGTGCAATCGGAATCACAGAACCGAATACGCCTAGCAGCAATCCTTCAAGGAAAAACGGCCAGCGGATAAACCAGTTTGTCGCGCCGACAAGCTTCATGATTTCAATTTCTTTTCTTCTTGCGAAAATTGTAATTTTAATGGTGTTGGAAATTAAGAACATCGCCGTAAATACCAGGCCGATAATTAACGCGATTCCGATGTTGCGGGAAACGCCGACCACTTTAAACAAACGGCTGACCTCTTCTTTTCCATAAGTGACTTTATAAACATGATCCATTTTTTCGATCTTTTTCGCCACGTTCGGCGTATCATGCGGATCTGTCGTTTTGACGACAAACGCATCATTAAGCGGGTTTTCCTGATCCTTCATTGTCAGGGATTTTCCGCTGTCACCAAAACTGTCAACCAGCTGGTCAAGCTCTTTTTCTTTAGATGAAAAAGTGACACTCTGAATGCCCTTCAGTTCCTTAATATCGTTCTGAAGCTTGTCCTGTGCCTTCTGATCTGCAGTCAGATCAACCAGCACTTTGATTTCGACTTGTTTTTCTGCATTCGTGGCCATGTTATTCAAATTCAGCATAATCACTAAAAACACGCCGACTAAAATCAGCGTAACGGTTACAGCACTAATGGATGCAAATGTCATCCATGTGTTTCTCCCGAGAGATTTAAAACTCTCACGCAAGTGGCGCCCGAGAATTTTAATCATATGAACCATACTCCCCTCTTGACTCATCACGCACAATGATACCATCTTCGATTGCAATGACACGTTTCTTCATGGTGTTTACGATTTCTTTATTATGTGTCGCCATCACGACTGTTGTCCCGCGGTTGTTAATTTCCTCCAGCGTCTTCATGACTTCCCAAGACGTATCCGGATCAAGGTTTCCTGTCGGTTCATCAGCAATGACAACATCAGGGTTGTTCACAATTGATCTTGCAATAGATACACGCTGCTGCTCCCCGCCTGAAAGCTGGTCAGGAAATTGTCGCGCTTTATGCTTCAGCTGCACAAGATCAAGCACTTCAAGCACCCGTTTCTTAATGACAGACGGCTGTTCTCCAATCACTTCAAGGGCAAATGCCACATTTTCAAAAACAGTAAGTTTCGGAAGAAGCTTGAAATCTTGAAAGACAACGCCTATTTTTCGGCGCACGAAAGGAATCTCTTTTTCTTTAATTGTCGCGAGATCTTTATGATTGATTAAAATTTGTCCTTTTGTCGGTTTTTCTTCTCTGTAAATCATTTTAATAAAAGTAGATTTACCTGCTCCGCTCGGACCAACAACATACACAAACTCGCCGGGATGAATGGTAACAGAAATCCCATTGAGCGCTTTTACGCCGTTCGGATAGGCTTTATATACTTCCTTCATCTCTATCATGAAATCACCTAATCTTTTATATCATTTTATCTATCACACGGTCATACTCTTCGAATGCATTCGACAATTTATGACCCATTCATTTGTAAAAAGATGAAAAATCTGAAAGTTCCCTTTTTCAATACACTTCATTATACGTCAAATTTAGACATAATACTATTACAGTTTCTTTTCATTCATATTGTCAAGGCATAAAAACATCCTTGCCGGCACTCGACAAGGATGTTTTTATCTTACTTTTTTTCTGACAGCCATTTGGCAATAACAGCGGCTTCGTTATCATCTACAAGCCCCTTTGGCATATTGCCGCGGCCGTTTTTAATAATGCTTTCAATTTTGTGTTCATCGTATTTGCCTCCGACCTCTTGGAGATTAGGCCCTGACACACCTTCTAAATCCTTGCCGTGGCAGCCTACGCAGCTTTGCTGATATAATTCTTCCCCTTCAGATGCAGTGGCTTCCGTCTTGCTGCCAGTGTCTGTCTTCTCTTCTTTTGCATCGTTTGATCCGCAGGCAGCCAACAGAACAGAAAGCGCAAATCCAATCATTAGTATCGATAACTTTGATTTCATGTTGAGAAGCACAACTCCTTTACGATCTCTTCCATATTATAACCTCGTTTAAGCGCGTTTGAAACCCTCGCCCAGCACCTCGCTCGCGTCTGCTACAATTACAAAAGCTGACTCATCAATCTGTTTGACGATTTGTTTCAATTTGGTGAATTCAGTTTGCCCAACCACGCACATTAAAATCGGACGGTCATCGTCAGTATATCCGCCGACTGCAGAAATTTTTGTCACGCCTCTGTCAATCTTCTGTAAGACAGCCTCCTTGACAGCCTGCTCCTGCTTTGTAATGATGAGCGCCATTTTTGAACGATTAAAGCCGACTTGCACAACATCAATGGTTTTGCTGGACACATAGACGCCAAGCATGGCATATAAGCCTTGCTCAATATTAAATACAATCATAGCCGTAACAACGATCATTCCGTCAATGATGGCGAGACACTTCCCCAATGACAGACCGGAGTACTTATGAATGATCTGTGCAGCCAAGGCTGTTCCTCCCGTCGATCCTTTCCCTAAGTACACAATACCAATTCCGATACCTATCCCGACACCGCCAAAAATCGCCGCCAAGAGTTCATGATGAGTGGCGGGCTGAATATCCCTTGTCAGAAACACTACTAGCGGCAAAAACACAGAACCTGCAAGCGTCTTTAGTCCAAATTTCCCGCCGAGCAAAATGACGCCAGCAATAAATAAAGGGATATTAATAATCCACTGTACATACGCTGCTTCAAAACCATATGATTGTAAAATCGTACTGATCCCGCTGACACCGCCGGCGGCAATCTTGTTCGGAAGCAAAAATACATTAAAGGACACGGCCGTAATCGCTGCTCCTATCAATATGTATACATAATCCCGCAAAATCCACAATGTTTTATTCCGTACGTCCATCATATATCCTCCGTTTCTTCCAATGCTCTCCGATAGCATTTTAATCCTTCCCTGATTAGATGTAAATAACACCCAAATACAGTGGTAATATGCTAAAGCAGCAGTGAAATCAAGGATATAAGAAATAAAAAAACACACCCGTATGCATCAGGTGTGTTTTTTCAGCTTATGAAAGCTTAGAACGCAGGTAGGCATCAATAAACGTATCAATGTCACCATCCATTACAGCTTGAACGTTCCCCATTTCTGTATTGGTCCGATGGTCTTTTACCATGGAATACGGATGGAATACATAAGAACGGATTTGGCTGCCCCAGCCGATTTCTTTTTGTTCACCGCGAATTTCATCCAGCTCTGCCTGCTGCTCTTCAATTCTGCGCTGATACAGCTTGGCCTTCAGCATTTTCATGGCTCTTTCACGGTTTTTAATTTGTGAGCGCTCCGTTTGGCATGTCACAACTACGTTCGTCGGCAAGTGAGTAATCCGAACGGCTGAATCCGTCGTATTGACGTGCTGTCCGCCCGCGCCGCTTGCACGGTACGTGTCAACTTTAATATCCTCCGTACGAATATCAATATCAATTTCATCGTTAAATTCAGGCATGACTTCACATGAAACGAAAGATGTGTGGCGGCGGCCTGATGAGTCAAATGGTGAGATCCGCACAAGACGATGGACACCTTTTTCTGCTTTGAGATACCCGTAAGCGTTGTGTCCTTTGATGAGCAATGTCACTGACTTGATTCCCGCCTCGTCACCTGGAAGGTAATCGAGTGTTTCTACTTTAAAGCCGCGGCGCTCTCCCCATCTTGTATACATTCTAAGAAGCATAGAGCCCCAGTCCTGTGACTCTGTACCGCCAGCACCAGGGTGCAGTTCTAAAATCGCGTTATTTTTATCATACGGCTCGCTGAGAAGAAGCTGAAGCTCAAACTCATTGAACTCTTTTGTTAATGATTTTAGTTCTTTTTCAAGCTCAAGCTGGAGATCAGTGTCCGGCTCTTCTTTCAAAAGATCATGAGTCATTTGTAATTCTTCGTGGGATTCATTCAATTTTTTATACGAATTGACATAATCCTTTAAACCGTTTGCTTCATTTATAACCGTTTGAGCTTTTTGCTGATCATTCCAGAATTCCGGATCAGCCATTTGTTCATCTAGCTCAGCAATGCGGGCCTCCTTTGATTCGAGGTCAAAGAGACCCCCTAAAGTCCGCTAAACGAGAAGCCATATTTTCGAGCTCTGCTCTAATTTCTGATAATTCCATTTCATTCACCTCATTAAAAGATCCGCAGGCGCCTGCAGGCGCCGCGGTCAGTAAACTTGCCGGGGCGAACTATTCAGTACGGCCGCAGCAATTTTTATATTTTTTCCCGCTTCCGCAGTGGCATGGGGCATTTCGTCCGATATCAACCACTTTGCGAACCGGTGCTTTCTTTGCTTTTTTGTTATCGTCGCCTTCTTGCGGCTGATGAGCTGTTGTTTGACCTTGTACAACCTCTTCACGCTCCAGATTGTTTTCAATCTCAGCTTTCATCACAAATTTTGCGACTTCGTCCTCAATTGATTCAATCATATGCTCAAACATCGCAAAACCTTCCATTTGATACTCACGAAGCGGGTTCGTCTGCGCGTAAGCACGAAGGTGAATCCCTTGGCGGAGCTGATCCATCGCATCAATATGATCCATCCATTTAGAATCAACGGCACGAAGAACGATAACTTTTTCGAATTCGCGCATTTGCTCTTTGCCGAATTGCTCTTCCTTCTCATTATATTTTGTGATGATGCGATCCATAATGAGCTCAAGCATTTCATCCGGTTCTTTGCCGAAGATATCGCTCTTCTCAAGTGCACCTTCATCAAGATAAGTTGTGTTGATAAGATCAACTAGACCGTCAAGCTTCCACTCCTCAGGAAGCTCTTCTCTTGGCGTATAGGCTGCAATTGCGCGTTCGAGAGAAGACTTGATCATATTTTCAACGATTTCACGCAGGTTTTCAGAGTCAATGACTTCAAAGCGCTGCTTATAAATGACCTCACGCTGCTGGCGGAGAACATCATCATATTGCAGAAGCTGTTTACGCGAATCGAAGTTATTGCCTTCGACGCGTTTTTGAGACGATTCAACCGCGCGAGATACCATTTTGCTTTGGATTGGAGTAGAGTCGTCCATGCCGAAGCGGTCAAGCATCGCCATTGTCCGCTCAGCTCCGAATCTGCGCATCAATTCATCTTCCATAGAAAGATAAAATTGAGTAATCCCCGGGTCTCCCTGACGTCCGGAACGACCTCGAAGCTGATTGTCAATCCGGCGTGATTCATGTCGTTCTGTTCCGACTACAGCGAGCCCGCCAAGCTCTTTTACACCTTCGCCAAGCTTAATGTCCGTTCCGCGCCCCGCCATGTTAGTCGCAATCGTAACTGCGCCTTTTTGGCCGGCCTCTTCAATGATCTGCGCTTCACGTTCATGGTTTTTGGCATTTAACACTTGATGCGGAATTCCTTTGTTTTTAAGCAGCTTAGAAATCAATTCAGATGTTTCAACGGCAACCGTACCGACTAGAACAGGCTGTCCCGTCATGTAACGCTGTGCGACATCCTCCGCAACTGCCTTAAACTTTCCTTCCATCGTGCGGTAAATTAAATCCGGGCGGTCATCACGGACAACAGGCCTGTTGGTAGGGATCGTGACAACCTGCATGTTGTAGATGTTGCGGAATTCTTCTTCCTCTGTCTTAGCTGTACCCGTCATACCGGCAAGTTTTTCGTACATTCGGAAGTAGTTTTGGAACGTAATCGTCGCCAAGGTCATGCTTTCGTTTTGAATCTCAAGCCCTTCCTTTGCTTCAATCGCTTGGTGAAGCCCCTCACTGTAGCGGCGGCCTTTCATCAGACGTCCCGTGAAGGAATCAACAATAACAACCTGTCCGTCTTCCACTACATAGTCAACGTCCTTTTGCATCGCAACGTGAGCTTTTAAGGCCTGGTTGATATGGTGGTTGAGCGCGACATGCTTCACATCAAAGAGGTTATCGATGCCGAACGCTTTTTCCGCCTTCGTCATTCCTTCTTCAGTAAGCTGTACAGCTTTTGTTTTGATATCGTACGTGTAATCCTTCTCCGCTTTTAACGTACGGACAAAAGCATTTGCCTGTACGTACAGCTTAGTGGATTTTGCAGCTTGTCCAGAAATGATAAGCGGTGTTCTCGCTTCATCAATTAAAATAGAGTCAACTTCATCAATTACCGCAAAATGAAGCGGGCGCTGAACCATCTGCTCTTTATAAAGAACCATATTGTCACGCAAATAGTCGAAGCCAAGCTCATTGTTTGTGGAGTAAGTAATATCAGCGGCATAAGCTTCCCGTTTTTCGTCTTTTGACATTGAGTTTAAATTCAAGCCGACAGTCAAACCGAGAAACTCAAAAATTTTCCCCATTTGCTCAGCGTCACGGCTTGCCAAGTATTCGTTGACAGTCACGATGTGTACGCCTTTACCTGTTAACGCATTTAAATAAACAGGCAGAGTAGACGTTAATGTTTTCCCTTCCCCTGTTTTCATTTCCGCGATATTTCCGTCATGAAGCGCCACGCCCCCCATGAGCTGGACTTTAAACGGAAACATGCCTGTTACGCGGCGTGAAGCTTCTCGAACAACAGCGAAAGCTTCAACAAGAAGATCATCCGTTGTCGCCCCTTTTTCAAGGCGCTCTTTAAATTCAATTGTTTTATGTTTCAACGCGTCGTCAGAGAGATTTTCATAGTCTCCGCGAATCGCATCAATATCGTTAGCAATTTTTTCGTATCTATTCAGCGTACGTTTTGTTGGATCAAACATTTTATTTAAAATTCCAAGCATTTATAACGCTCCTCTATCATCACATGCCTATTTTAAAGGCATGTATAAATAATTTACTAGTCCATGTATACCTCTCATTATCATATCATACCTTTTGTTATTTCCAAAGAATTTGCAAATAAGAAAAACAAAAACCTTCCGCGGACATCACGGAAGGCTTCTCTTCATTATTCAGTCGGTTCAATTAAGCCATATTTCCCGTCATTTCTGCGGTACACGACATTTGTAAGGTTTGTTTCCGCATTTGTGAAAACAAAGAAATTATGGCCAAGCATATTCATTTGCAAGATCGCTTCTTCACTATCCATCGGCTTTAAATTAAAGCGTTTCTGACGGACAATGTCCAAGCTCTCCTCCTCTTCTATGTCATCCTGAACCGCAATATCTGTATCAGAGCCAAGACCGTTTGCCAATAAATATTTTGGAGAGCCCTGCTCACGGAATTTACGGTTTACTTTCGTTTTATGCTTACGGATTTGACGTTCCAGTTTGTTTGTTGCGAGATCAATTGCGTTGTACATATCCTCGTTATGCACCTCGGACCGAAGCGCCAGATCTGTCATCGGAATCGTAACCTCAACCTTAGACTCCTTGTCATTGTAAAACTTCAAGTTGACGTTCACATCGGCATCCACGCTATGGTCAAAATAGCGCTCCAGCTTGCCGATCTTCCTCTCGACATGATCCTTTAACGCGGGTGTCACTTCAATATTTTCTCCTCTGATGTTATAGTTCATCAAAGAACGCCTCCCTTTTATTAAGGATATGTATCTATTTCTCTTTTACCCTTTACAATTCCTGCTGAAACATAAATCTTTTGTGAAAATTCAGTGAACTTTGTCGAATTTTGTTTGTATTTGCTCTGTTATTGGCGGTTCGGAGGTATATGTATATGCTGATTGAACGAAACAAATACCTCAAACACGCCTAATTGATTAAAAAGGGTTCCATACATTGATGAATAGACAGCATCCATTTTCTATAATGAATCAGAAAATATTCCTTTAAATACTCACAGAACTCATGAGAGGGAAAAGAGAAAGAGACCAATTGATCAAACTCCGCAAAAATTTGGTCAAATGCTTTCACACAAATTTCAGCACACCGTGAATCCATAATGAAGAGAAGTGTTGAATGTGTTGAATCCAAATAAAAAAAGGCTTGGATCAGATCTTGGTAGATCCGATCCCCTTCTGTTTTTGATAAATTCTCTTCAGCCTCTATCAAATAACACAGCCCTTCTTCAATGGTAAAAAGAAGATGATAATAAGCTGATAAAAGCGTATAATCTTCAATGCTCTTCAAGGCACTCACCTATTTACGCTTGTCATAATATGTGCCGTCAATCGTAATGTTGTTATAAGGATTTAAATACGTCGTATGCATCACACGTTTTCTTTTCATCTGCTGAAGTTCTGCTGCGATTGACTGCTTCAGTCGTTCCATTTCCTTCACAATAAGCTGATCCCATGTCAGCACAAGCTTCATCTGCTTTCGCTCTTCTTCTGAAAGCGGCAGAGATATCTCCTGAATCAGTTCAGACCGTGTAGCCACAAAGTCTTCAATTTGCTTTAAAAGTTCATCGCTTTCCGGCGTATTTTGTATGTGTGACAGCATACTCTTCGTCTCAGTGTATAGTTGATCTATATTATTCATGCGATCCCGCCTGATCCGTGCCGGTCCTTCCGCTCACTTTGAATGGCTTGTTTCCAAGCATCGCGAAAATCTGTTACATAGCCTTCAACCTCAGCCAGCATGCCCGTATCATTTTTGATATTTGCCTGTACCAATCTGCGATACATATAATCGTACATCGCACCCATGGAAGCGGAAAGCTCTATGTTACGGTTAAGTGTAAAATTTAATTCCTGAATAATATTTTGCGCTTTAATCAGATTTTCATTTTTACGTTCCATATCATCATTCTCAATGGCCTGAGCGGCAAGTCTTATAAATTTCAAACAGCCATTATACAGCATAAGCGTCAGCTCCCCGGGTGTAGCCGTATTCACTGAATTTTGCTGATAGGCTGTATATGGATTTTGGATCGCCATGTGTCATCCTCCAAATTACATTTATTGTACAAGAAGCTGTGATAAATAGGACGCTTGTTCGTTCATTTTTTGAATCGCAGAATCCATTGCACTGAATTTTGAATAATAGCGGTTTTCTATTGTGGTCAACCGGTCCTGCATTTTGGTAATATCAGTGCTGATCGTGTTTAAATTTTTACCGATTGAATAATCATTGGTTCCCATTGTCGAGTTGCCGGCTTTTGCTTCAATGCTCTTCACCGTACTTTTCAGGGTGTCACCGATGCGTTTCATAATCCCTTTATCACTATAGGCGCTGCTGTTCGACCCACTTGTAAATAAAGCGGCAACGCTTTGCGGATCTTCTTGTATTTTGGCTTTCAGTTTGTCTTCATTAATCTCTAAATGCCCCCGCATTTGGTAAGCACTTGAGGTTGTTATGCCGAATTCTGTCAATTGATAGGTTTTCCCATCCGCATTAACTTGAGTATAAAAGTCAGTCCGCATTTGGTTCGTGCCGGTGCTGATGCTGGAATCATTTCTAAGCAATCCGCTTTTCGCCTTCTCCTCCCAGAGCTCTACCTCTTTATCGGACATGGCTTCTTTTTGTTCACTTGTCAACGGAGTATAGTCTCGGTATTTTTCTTCTTTCAGCTTTTCATTCAGGCTGTCAACCATTTCATTGTATTTATCTACAAACTCTTTGATTTGGTTATAAATCCCGTCAACATCAGTAGAAACAGATGTGGTAACAGGGCCTGTGGCTGCAGTTGTATTTTTAATCGAGTAAGTAACACCATTCACCGTGAAATTGTTTGTCAGCTTCTCCATTTCAAAGCCGTTGATTGTGACTTTGGCATTTGTGCCTTCTTTGTAAGCAGTGAGCTTATTATCAGCATCCAAAGAAAAACCAAGCTGACCGGACATAAAGTCAGCTGTAGCAGAGTCTGCTGCCTGTATACTGCCCCCTGCACCTGTTGCTTTAGAAGAAAACGCAATTGTTTCTACGTACTCTGTACCATTCCAAATTTTATCTTTAAATGCTGATACTCCTAGATCTGAGCTGTTAAGTTTAGAAATCACATTATCAATCGTATCGGCGCTCGTCACACTAATGTTCACTGTTTTTGCCGTTGTTTCGCCAGGCGCAACAACGTTAAATGCCAAATTGTAATCGCCTTGAGTGTATCCCGTATAATTGTTTGCCTTATACGTTGCTGCGGTTGCCAAGCTCGCCACTTCAACAGTAGAAGAAGAGTTTGGTGCACTTGCGCTTCCTGTAGCAGTTAACACAGACTCATTAGAGCTTGTCACAGTTTTGCTCTGATACGTGCTAGGATATGTCAACGTATTTTTAGACATATAATCTTGCAATTCTTTTATTTTTGTATTGACTTCACGATAGCTGTCACGCTGCCATTCAAGAGTCTGCTTTTTTTGCTTCAGCTTATCAAGCGGGGCTCTTTCTGTCTGCATCAGCTTTGATACGATATCATCTATATCCATTCCTGACGCCAGTCCTGTTATTCTTGTGACCATCTCAAACCACTCCTATTCTACTTTTTTTCATCTACAAATAACCCGAGAAATTCAGTCATAGCCGCATAAAAATCAAGCCACCGTTTTGGTGGAATTTCGCGGATCACTTCATTTGTAGAGTCCTCTATTACCTTTACATAGTATTCATTTAACTTGTCATGAAGCTCGAACTTCAGATGAACTTGCGAAGGTTCCAAAAGCTTGTTCATTTCCCCCACCATTTCAGCAAGATTGGTATCTGAAACTTGATGAACAGGAACCTCGTTATCATTATCTTTCTGATTATGTATTTGAGTATCATAACGATCCCAAACAGGTTGTAACGTAGTGAGCCTTTCAATGTTCAATTGATCATCCCCTATGCCCCAATCTATCGTTTATATCGACTAAATGGAGATAAGATTACACATATTTTTGGAAAAAAATCTTCTGTTTTAGATTTCTTGTTTGGAAATACATTTATAAAAAGTTAGTGGAGAATCCGGTTATTATATCATGAGTTAGTGACAGCAAGGGGGAAGTATTCGGAGCTAGAAATATTAAATAAAAGACCTTGGCGTTGCCAAGGTCTTTTTTAAAATTAACGTAACAATTGAAGTACGTTTTGCGGCTGTTGGTTTGCTTGAGCAAGCATCGCTTGAGAAGCTTGAGAAAGAATGTTGTTCTTTGTGAACTCACTCATTTCTTTAGCCATGTCAACGTCACGGATACGAGACTCAGCAGCAGTCAGGTTTTCACCAGAAGCGCTTAAGTTGTTGATTGTGTGCTCTAGACGGTTTTGTACCGCACCAAGTTTAGCACGTTGAGTTGATACTGCGTTAATAGCCTCATCAATACCTTTTAGTTGATTGTCAAAAGAAGTAGTAGCAAAATCTGTTACGTCAAGTTTATCAACTGTAACAGTAGTACCTAGAGCAGCTGCTCCCATGTCAGCGATTTTAACGTTAAGCTGTTGGCCTGCATTTGCACCAATTTGGAATGTAAATCCAGTAGTAGCGGAAGATCCGTCTAATAACTTTTTACCGTTAAATTCAGTGCGATCGGAAATGCCATCAACTTCCTCAATAAGCGCATCCATTTCATCTTTAATTGCACCAAGATCTTCTGCTTGTTGTGTACCTGTGTTTCCTGCTTGAACAGTAAGTTCACGCATACGTTGAAGAATCGCATGAGTTTCAGTCAATGCACCCTCAGCTGTTTGGATAAGAGAGATTCCGTCTTGAGAGTTTTTAGAAGCCATTTCAAGACCTCTGATTTGTCCTCTCATTTTTTCAGAGATCGCAAGACCTGCTGCGTCATCTCCCGCACGGTTAATGCGAAGACCTGAAGAAAGTTTCTCCATGTTTTTTTGTGATGCACCGTTGTTTGAAGACAAACGGTTCAGTGTGTTAAGTGCTGCGATATTGTGGTTAATTCTCATTGTTTTGTTCCTCCCTGAATATGTTGTTAAGGCACGTCCTTGTGCCCTTATTTTGTAACTGGCGGAGTCTTTTGCACCTCCTCCCTGCTACATCATTAATATCGGATTGTCTCTGATTTTGTTAATACAAAAATAAAAAAATCCTCACTTTTTTTGTGAGGATAATGCGGAGATCACATCGCTGGATAACGCTGCTGCACGGTTATTTTCTTCCTGAATGGTCAAGTAAATTTCTTTCCTGTGAATATCAATATGCTTTGGGGCGTCAATTCCAAGCTTCACTTGATCCCCCTCAACCGCAATCACTTTTACTTCAATATCAGCACCTATTTGAATCGCTTCGCTTATTTTCCGCGATAAAACTAGCATGATTCTCCTCCAATCGGATGCTTTGTCGTATATGAGGAGTCGTGTAAAACGACTTGCTTAGCCATCATGTTCTTGCGATTCACAATAATGGGAGCCAATAAATTCGCAGTAGACTTTTCAAATGGCTCTGCCATAGTCAATATTGTCATGACTTCTACGTCTTGAATATTATCGATATCCAAAAGTTCAGCAGTTGATTCATCAAGATCAAATTCATAATTCTTAAAAAAGATAAACGGACTTACGACGATAAACGCAAGATTTTCTGAAGTGACGGACTGCAGTGCCACGAATGGAGAGTCTTCTGAAAGCGGAAGTATGACAAATTGTTTTTCTTCTAAAAAGCCTGGAATCCCGCTTTCAAAAAGAATGATTTGTTCTTCTTTTATGTTCATTTGGCCATGGTACTTCGTATGAATGATCATTGTTCACGATCCTTTTCTTTTTACTTTTCGGGTGATTCTTTCGGGTATTCTACATCTATATTTAAATCAGGGTATTGGAGCATGTCAACCTTAACATTTCCTGGCGTATATTCAACAATTGGCTTATGCGGCTCAGCCTGAATAACAGGCTTTCGCGGCGTAATCTGAACATCAAGCTGTGACGGAGTATATTGTATTTTCACCCTAGATAGAGAAGGAGCATAATTTTCGCCTAATTGAATTTGGTGCATTTCAGAGTTCCTCCTTGCTTGTGAAGCGATTGGGTTCCCCTTATTTTCAATCCTCATAAGCTCGTCGCCTTCTTCTGCAGTACGCGCTATTCCCTCCATTACATCCTCATGCCCTTGTTGTGCGGCTTCTTCAATTCTCTTGAAAACATGCTTTCTGTCTAATTCTTCCCATGCTTGTGTCTGGTCAATCGTGAGTTTTCCAGGTGTCACCGATATTTCCATTTCCGCACTCGGCTGTTCGATCTCTAGATCAGCTTGAGGCTGCTCCATTTTTAAGCTGGCAGGCGTCGTTGTTAAACCAATTTTTCCTTGAACACTATGCATAATCAATCTGGGAATCTGCATCACTCTACCTCCTGAACTATAAAAAAAGCGAACTCCTAAGAGCCGCTTACTTTAAAAAGTCAATCAATGTAGGCTGAACAATTTGCGCATTAACGGCCAGAGTAGCCCTGTGCACACTTTGCTGCGCAATAAATTCAGTTATTACTTCTTCCAGTTCTACATCTTCATTGTCTGATAACACTTTGGTAGCTGTTTCTTCTTGCGCTGACAGTCTTGTATTAACCAGTTCAAGACGATTATATCTCGCTCCAAGATCAGATCGTTCAGCGCTCATGCCGTCAGAAAAATGATCAATATCATCTAAAACACTGTCCATGCCATCTAGCGAACCAGAATTTAGTGCTTTCTCAAAAGAATCAAGCATTTCAAATACATTCTGCCCGCTTTCAGAAGTGCCTCCAAAAGCTGACTTTGGATCTGAATTCACTTTCAATGACATATTATTTGATATATTGACTACGACATCAGCTGTATCAGAAATTGTATAAGTTCCGTCTCCGTTATCTGTAACCGGAGGCTTATCTGAATTTGTGCCATTAAAGATATATCTGCCGTTCACTTGTGTATTCGCAATATTTAAAAGCTGTTCCTTTAACTGCTTTACCTCTACGCCAATCGCTTGCCGCTCCGACTCGCCGTTTGTATCATTTTGAGCTTCAACCGCTAATTCTCTGACCTTTGACAGGATGTCAATTCCTTCTGTAATGTTTGTTTCTGTGTTTTCGAGCCAGGTAAAGGCTTGAGAAGCATTGCTTTTGTACTGCTGCACTTGAGACAGTTGCGTATTATACTTTAAGCTTTTCATTGCTACTACAGGATCGTCGGAAGCTTTTGAGATTTTTTTCCCTGAAGAAATCTGCGACTGGAGTTTATCCAGCTTCGAGTAGCTCGAACCGATATATCTCAGTGAGTTTTGCTGTATCATGCCTTGTGTTACTCTCATGTGACTCTACCTACCTTCCTCCAACACCCATGCCGTTGATCACTTTATCAAGTAATTCATCTTGTAAAGTCACCATTCTTGCAGCTGCATTGTATGCGTGTTGAAATTGAATCATATTCGTCATTTCTTCGTCTAAAGAAACTGCGCTCATTTGCTGACGGTTTATGTCAGCATCATTTAGCTGTGTTTCTGTATTAGACGCCAGTCGATTAGCCTCTTGAGCTTCGATCCCTAGCTCGCCAATCAGACCCGCATAATAATCTAAAACACTAGTTTCTTTACCGTTAATGGTTATTTTACCGGTTAAAACATTTGCTAATTTTGTAGCATTTGCGTTATCGTTGGCTGCACCAGTCAGTGAGAAAGCAATGTTTGCGCCTTTTGAATCTATTATGCTGTCAGCCACTTTGATCTTGCCCGCCGCGCCCTTGGCAGGTTCAGTTTCACCGCCAGTAAAATCAAAAAAGTCTCCGCCTTGTTCACCGCTCTTGGTCACACCATTTCTGTGCACTTCATTGAAAGCTTTCGCGAATTCAAGCGCCATATTGTCAAGATCAGAAAGCATTTCCGGGTATACTCCCTTTTCTTGGCCATCTGCTGTTATATACCCATAAGACTCTATAAATCCTAAAAGGGATCCCTTGCTGCTAAAGGACTCCGCCTGCACAGCTGTATCCCCGATTGAAATACTTGATACTAACCCAGTTTCATTATCATAGTTGGCTGCAAGTTCTGAAACCTCGTAATTTTTACCGTCCAAAACAGTTCCTAGCGACTGTTTATTTTTATCAAGGATTTCAATTGATACAGTTCCTTCAGCAGATGCAAGTGCATTCCCGCCTGATTTGTTGTAGCTGACTTTGATATCAACCATTGAGGATAATTTATCGATCAGCAAATCTCGCTGGTCATATAAGCCATTCGGAAGAAGCCCGACCGGCTCTACTTGTGCAATTTGCTTATTTAAACTGTTTAACTGAGAAAGCAGAGAATTGACATCCAACACAGTTGTATTTAGCTCTGCTTTTAAATTCGATTGGACATTTGTAAGTGATTCAGAAATATAATTAAACGTTTCAGCTACAGCTTGTCCTTTTCGAGCAACAACAGAACGTGCACTTTCTTCATTTGTATTATTCGATAATTCCTGCAGGGAATTCCAAAACGAATTGAGCACACTGTTCAAGCCGCTGTCATCCGTTTCATTTAAAACGCCTTCCATTTGGGACAGCGCTTTGGCCTTCGTGTCATAGTATCCGGCACTGTTGTTTTGAAGACGGTATTGGTAGTCAAGAAAGATATCTCTTATTCTCTCAACTGATTTTCCTTGAACGCCCGTACCCATTTGTCCCGCTGTTTTTTCTGCGTTTTTAGATACAGCAGGGAAATAGTCCGTTGCCTCCAATGAGACCCGCTGCCTTGTATAACCATCAGTATTGGCATTTGCCACGTTATTTGCAGTAGTGCTTAAAGCTGCCTGCTGAGCGCTTAACGCCCGCCTTGCAGTTTCAAGCCCCATAAAGGTAGATGTCATTTTCTGAATTCCTTTCTGCTAAGCTTTTGAATCAAACAATTTCATTTGGCTGCTTTTCGGCAGCTCAGCTTTAATTGATTTGCTGTAATTGAAGTTATTTTCCTTAGGAACCAGCATATCGTACGAAATAGAGATGAATTGCAGCGCGTCTCTTGTCAGCTGCCTATTCATCTCATTTACCTTTTTCAGACGTCCGAGAACTTGAGAAAGAGATTCGTATAGTTGTTCCAGCTCTTCCTTTTCACTGCCTGAGGTTTTGGCGATACATGCGGAAATAGTATTATTTTCGCTATATCCGAGAAAGGCCGAAGTTGTTTTGATCCGGTCATCTTCTGTCTGCGTGATTGCTTGAATATATTTTTGCTCTTTTGTCAAAATGTTAGAAAGCTCTTTTGTTTTGCCGGCTTTGAGCGCTTCCGTCTTTTCTTCAGACAGCGTGAGCAGGTGCTCATGCAGAACGCAAAGTCGCTTCAAATGTTCAATAATTGCCTTCGCTGACATGGGCTTTCTCCTTTTTTATTGCTTTTTATAAAAATTAATCATATTTTTCGCGATATGATTTGCGTCTACTTTGTATGACCCATTTTCAATTTGCGCTTTAAGCTGCGCAATTTTTTCCTGTCGTGAACCAGTGACTGCGTCGGATGCATGTTGCATTTCTTTAGCCTGTGATGAAATTTCAATTTTATCTTGAGGCTGTGCAGCAGTTTTTTGCACCGCTTGCTTATCATAATTTTTTTGATATGGATTAACGGATTGTGTTCCAAATTGATTGATTTTCATAGGATTCCTCTCGCTTTCCGTTGCAGTCTTTAAACAATCTTAACCCTTTTATCGACTGCGTTTTCAGTTAGTTTAGGGAATCAGCTGTTTTTGGTATTATAGGCATAGTATGTGTCTTTTTTACTATTTTCTTTCTCGATTTTCAGAGCATCCTCGTGGTTCAAATGATCCATTTGATCCTTAATATCGGACTGGCAAGCCTTGCAGAACTTGCCTTCTCTAATCGATGTCCCGCACCTTTCACAAGGGTATGCCAAATTAGGAAGATGAGTGATCTGAATTCGCTTCTGCCTGATGAATTTCAATATCAGCTCTTCTTCCACACCTGTTTCCTCAGTTATCCGGCTCAAAGTTGATTGCCGGTTTTCCTGTTTTCTTAAAAATTTATAGACAGTCTCAAATGATTTTTCTTCTTCCTTAATACACGCCTGACATACAGTTTGCAGCTTTGTTTTTAAAAATAAAGCATTGCATTTCGGACAATTAGCCAGTTCTCCCATCTTTTTTCTCCTTATTAGATAATATGCCTGTGTCAATTTCTAGTGATTATATCGGCATAAAAACAGAATCATTTAGCTTCTGATCAAGGTAAAAGATGACACTGAAGCGGCTTTTCCTTTTTCTAATAAGCAGCGGGCTGCGAAGTGCAAGGTGGCGCCTGTTGTATAAAGATCGTCTATTAAAATGATATTCATACCTTCTGCTGAATTATTTTTTGTATCAAAAATGCGCTCTGACAGCAGGCGTTCTGTTTTCTTTTTCTTTGACTGTTTCTCATTATTCAGGCGAATGCGGGGATGGTGGGAAGGCCGGTCTAAACATTCTGCCAAGAGCTGTGCCTGGTTAAATCCGCGCTCTTCTTCCCGTTCCTTGCTCAGCGGAATAGGTACAAGAACAAAATGCTTATCGGGGTAAACCTTAGAAAAGGTTGAAGAAAAATCACTTTTAAATGCATTTATGATTTCTGCATCTCCTCTAAATTTAAAACGGGAGAGCGTTTCTTTCATCATATCATTATATGTGTAAACTGAACGGTTCTGACGCAATAGCAAACTGTCTCTGATCCTTGTTCTCCACACCTCGCAATCCCTGCATACGGCATGAACAGATTGAGGTCTGCCGCACAGGGGGCAGATATGTCCTGTGATTTTCTTTAATTTGCTTCTGCAAGAATAACAAACCTTTTCATCAGGCTTTAGTAAAAAAAGGGCTCTCCATGTAACATCTTGAGAAAATTGCGAATCACATAATAAACAGATCAGTTTATGAATGCCTCCTCCTGCTTCGTGTGACATAAATCGCTTGGACTCTCTGAAACTACTGCAGCAGATTCAGCCAAAATGACAAGCATTGCTGTGTTTTTTTGTTTATCTACCAGCTCAGCTTTCGTATATGCGATCTTTTTAAGATCAGTAACGTAGGATGGACTCACTTTGTTTAAAGAAAGTGCCAATACATCGTTCTGGCATACTTGGCAAGTACAGGCCATATGAAGCTGGTCCATATATCGGTCGAGCAGTTCTTTCATTACAATTTCTTTTGAATTGACAAGCATTTTTACAGCTCCTCATCATCGGTTATATGAGTATACTGTACCACGTTTTCAAATAATGGCTAGTCTGTACATTCAACTTTTGCTGCCAATTCATTCATTTCTTTTATATGCTTTCTTGCATCGAGCATACTCTTTGTTTTGCCGAAGTGAAAGAAAATGACATCGCCGTCCGCATATTCTTTATGCCGGCCGGTTCTTCCTGCAATTTGAACAAGTGCGCTTTCCGTAAAGATAGGTGATTCCGCTCCTAGTACACCCGTTTGCACCTTGGGGACTGTGACGCCTCTTTCCAGTATTGTTGTTGTGATTAATAGATCGAGCTGACCATCTCTGAATTGCTGCACTTTCTCCTTTCTATGCTTGTCTTCCGCGTGCACAGATGCGGTTCGGCAATGAACCCCTCTAAAGCACGCAGCAGCCTTTTCCAGAATAGAAACGGAAGGAACGAATAAAAAAACAGGCCTCCCTTCTTTTACATGAAACTCTATCCATCTTTTCACCGCTGGCGGAATTTTATTTCGGTTTAATTTCTTCTTCCAGTTTCCACACCATACAAAGCGCGGTTCGGGTAAAGGTTTCCGGTGGTGTCTTGCGGGGATGCGAACTGAATGTAACTGTCCGTTCAGTGCTTTTCTTTTTAATTCTTTAGGAGGTGTTGCACTTAAATAAACGAGGGTGCTGTTTTTCTTTCTTGCTTTTTGAACAGCGAATTGAAGGGTTTGATCAGCAGAATATGGAAAAGCGTCAACTTCATCAATGATCATAACATCGATTGCATCTTTATATCGCAAAAGCTGATGCGTAGTGGAAATCATAAGCGGAGATAGCCGCCCTTTGTCATCGCTTCCTCCGTAAAGCGCTGAAATTTCAGCACCCTGAAAGGCAGCCTTGAGCCTTGGAGCAAGCTCTAATACAACATCGGTGCGAGGTGTTGCAATACATACACGCAGTCCTTGATTTAACGCTGATTCTATACCAGGAAACAGCATTTCTGTTTTGCCAGCGCCGCAAACCGCCCAGATGAGGAGCTCTTCTTTTTTTGATATTGCTTCAATTAAAACATTGGCGGCTTTTTGCTGTCCGCTTGAAAGCTTGCCGTCCCATGTCAGTTTAATTGACTGCCAGTTTGGTTCATTTTCCTCTTCCCATGAATATAAAGGAACCTCCTCACTCACTCTGCCCATCATGACACAGGAACGGCAATACAGCTTATTCTTTCCAGATGAGTGATAAAAAGAATAATACCGCTGATCAGTTTGGCCGCACCTATTACATCTATATCCCCGTTTATTTATGGATATAGAATTTTCAGCAGTGATATATCCATTCTTGATATGCCATTCAATCATCTCATCGGAAAATGAGAGCTCAGTCCTGAGCAAATGACGGCTTCGAAGCGTCTGCTGCAATTCTCTAGAAAAGGAACTGTTTTTTTCAACTGGCACATTCACATAGCACGCCTCCTTTCGAGACAGTATGCCTGAATGAATATTTTCTGTCCAACAATTAAAATAAGAATATAAAAAAATCTCCGCTCTAAAAACGGAGATTTGGCCTTATTTAAAACACCAGCAAATTCCTAACGCACCTTCACCCAAATGAGTGCCGATTACCGCGCCAAAATAGCTGTTATAAAATTCAACATGAGGATATTTTGCAGAAAGCTCTTCAATGATTTTCGCTGCTTCTTCCTCTCGATTAGCGTGGATAACAGCAGCTCGCATAGGCAACCCTTTACTCGCATCTTCGTCTAAAAGCTCATAAATTCGCGAAATTGCTTTTTTACGTGTGCGAATCTTCTCAAAAGGCACAATTACCTTATTGTCAAAATGAAGGATAGGCTTTACCTTTAGAAGACTACCAATGAAGGCTTGGGCGCTGCTTAATCGCCCGCCGCGCTGAAGATGAGCTAAGTCATCTACCATAAAATAAGCTCGAACTGTTTTTTTCATTTCTTCCAGTTCTTTTATAATATCTTCCGGCGATGATGCTCCGTTTTTGATTAATTCAGCAGCTTTAAGGGCATAAAAGCCTTGAGCCAAGCAGCTGATCTCTGAGTCAAATGGATACACATCAATATTGTCGACCATCGAATCAGCCGCTGCTGCACTGCTGAATGTTCCGCTGATCCCGCTGGAAAGATGGATACTGATAACCGCATCATAAGACTTGCCAAGCTCTTCATACAACGCAACCAGCTCGCCGATTGGCGGCTGAGAAGTCGTCGGGAGCTCATTATGTTTTTTCACTTCTTCGTAAAAGCTTTTCCAGTCCAACTCAATTTCTTCACGGTAAGTCTCCTCCCTAAAAACAACCTGGAGAGGGATCATATGTATCTGATGTTGTTCACGCATTTCTTTCGGAATATATGCCGTGCTGTCTGTTACGACTGCAATATTCATAGCTTCGATACCTGCCTTATTGCTTTATAACTCTATTGTAAGGGAAACGGCAGCCTAAAAAAAGACCTGCCTAGAAAAAGGCAAGTCTCCTATTATACTATCTCATTTCTACCCAGCCATTTTTAATGGCGACCACAACGGCTTGCGTCCGGTCGTTTACATTCATTTTTTGTAAAATATTGCTGACATGGTTTTTAACGGTTTTCTCACTGATAAACAATGATTCACCAATTCCGCGGTTGCTTTTTCCGTCTGCAAGCATCTGCAGCACTTCACATTCCCGCCTAGTTAAAATATGTAATGGTCTGCGGATTTCAGGGTAAACCTCATGTTGAGGGTGTGCAGAAACTCCGCTTGTTGCAAGGCGGCGGAATTCGTTAACGAGGTTGTGAGTAACCTTCGGATGGAGGTAAGATCCGCCCTCAGCCACTACTTTAACCGCTTCAATTAATGTATCAGCATCCATCTCTTTCAGCAGATAACCTCTTGCACCTGTTTTCAGGGCATGTGTTACATAATTTTCGTCATCGTGAATTGATAGAATAATTACTTTAGATTCAGGATACAGCTCTACAAGCTGTTTTGTAGCTTCCACACCATTTACGTTTGGCATATTGATATCCATGATCACAACATCAGGATGATAGTGCTCAACAATACGAGCCGCTTCGTCCCCGTCATCACCTTCGGCTACCACTTCAAAGGTAGGTTCAAAATCCAATATCCGTTTAACACCTTCACGAAATAACTGATGGTCGTCGATAATAACAATGTTTACTTTAGTCACAAGCCACGCCTCCTTGTATTATTGTTCTATATACTCTAGCATTCGGTCAATATGCCTTTTGGCTCTATTTTACAAATCATAGTCAAAGAGATAACGGAACCTTAATCATAATAAATGTCCCAAGACCTATTTTCGAATCTATTGTCATCGTTCCTTCCAATAAATCTACTCTTTCTTTCATGCCCAGCAAGCCGAATGATTTGTTTTTCTTCTCTTTCGCTTCCTTCAGGTCGAACCCTTTACCGTTATCTTTTATCATTAAAATCACAAAATCCTTTGTGATCTCAACTTTGACTGTAATTTCTTCAGATTCAGAATGCTTTAGCGCATTAGACACAGCTTCCTGTGCGAGCCTGAAGAGCGCAACCTCAAACTGAGGCGCTAGCCTCTGATCCTCTGTTTCTCCAATGCACTGAAAATGTATTTTGACCTTCCCGTTATATTCCTCGGTTGTATATAGATATTTTCTTAAAGTTGGAATCAGGCCTAGGTCATCAAGGGCCATCGGTCTTAAATCATATATAATCCTTCTCACTTCGTAAAGGGCATTCCGAACATTTTGGCGTAGATTTTTAATTTCTTGGAATCCGTCCTCTGCGCCCCGGTCACGGAAAATCCGCTCGATTAATTCCGATCTCATCATAACATTCGCCAGCATTTGAGCGGGTCCGTCATGGATTTCTCTTGAGACTCTTTTTCGCTCTTCTTCCTGCGCCTCAATGATTCTTAAGCCGAAATCCTGTTTTGCCTGAGCATCAGCAAGAAGCAGTCCAACTTCGCGCAAATCCTGATTCAAGTAGTTGAGCACAACTGTAATTTGGCTTACTAATGATTCTGACCGCTCAATGATTTCCTGAAGCCCTAGCAATCTGCGCTCCAAATCGTCCCGCCGTTCGCGCAATTGCTTCTCACGCTGCTGGATCATCGTCAATTCTACCTGCAGCTTATGGGCTTTTTCATAAGCATTGCGGATTTCCTCTTCACTGAATCTATGAAAATTACGGCTGACCTCGGATAAACGGTTTCTCGCATGGCGAGTTTGCACTTCAAGTTTATCGCCAAGCTCAATCACTTCATACACCTGCTGTTTAATTTGTTTCAGTTCTTCGACCAGCTGTTCATACTGCTGGCGTGACTGCTCCCCGATTTGAAAAACTTCGTCCTTGCTCCCGTCAACGGTTTTCAGCATCTTCATCAAAATAGAATCCAGCACTTTGGAATCCATCTTTGTTTTATTCATAATTTCCCTCCGTCACGGCGTTGTCATATATTTTTATTATAAATGTAATTGATCTGCAAATTATGTCGAATTATAATGAAAGAATGCGTATATTCTAGAAAAAAACATTTTTATATACTCTCTACTCTTTATGATACCAAAATACGCACAAAAATTCTAAAGACTGTACGAATTTGTATAGGCAGTCTTTTATGCTTAGCAGGAGGGTCAGCTAGCATGCTGCACAGCTATTTTACTGTGAAAGAAGCAGGAGAACACGAGATTGTTATAGAAAAATCGCGTTTTATCTGTCATTTAAGCCGTGTTTCTACCGAACAAGAGGCACAGGAATTTATACAGAAAATAAAGAAACAGCACTGGAATGCGACTCATAATTGCTCGGCTTATGTTATTGGCGAGAATGATCATATCCAAAAAGCCAATGATGACGGGGAACCAAGCGGTACAGCGGGAGTGCCGATGCTCGAGGTTTTAAAAAAACGCAGACTGAAGGATACTTGCGCCGTCGTTACACGCTACTTCGGAGGCATTAAGCTTGGTGCTGGCGGATTAATTCGCGCTTATGGGAAATCAGTGTCTGAAGGATTAAATCATATAGGTGTTGTAGAACGGAAGCTTATGCGAATCATGCATACTTCTGCAGATTACACATGGCTTGGCAAGATTGAAAATGAATTAAGGGAGTCACAATTTCTGTTAAAGGAAATCCATTATTCAGAAAATGTTGAATTCGAAACATACGTCGAAGAAAAAGAAACAAACGCTTTTTCTGAATGGATGACAGAACTGACAAATGGAAAGAGTGATATTAAAGAGGGAGAGTTGACGTATCTTGAAAAAGCCGTCAATCACATAAAGGAGACTGAATAATGGCTGAACGCGTTAGAGTGCGTGTGCGAAAAAAGAAAAAGAGCAAACGCAGGAAAATTTTAAAAAGAATTATGTTATTGTTCGCCCTTGCACTATTGGTAGTTGTAGGGCTTGGCGGGTATAAACTTTATAAAACCATTAACGCTGCGGATGAATCGTACGATGCCCTATCCCGCGGGAATAAATCAAATCTTCGCAACGAAGTTGTCGACATGAAGAAAAAACCGTTTTCTATTTTATTTATGGGAATAGAGGATTACGCGACTAAAGGACAAAAAGGGAGATCAGACTCTCTTATTGTTGTTACCCTGGATCCCAAAAATAAAACCATGAAAATGCTGAGCATTCCGCGTGACACACGTGTGCAATTAGCTGGTGACACAACGGGAAGCAAGACGAAGATCAATGCCGCTTACAGCAAAGGCGGTAAAGATGAGACAGTTGAAACTGTTGAAAACTTCTTGCAAATCCCGATTGATAAATATGTCACAGTTGATTTTGACGGATTTAAAGATGTGATTAATGAAGTCGGCGGTATTGATGTAGACGTGCCTTTCGATTTCGATGAAAAAAGTGATGTAGACGAAAGCAAACGGATTTACTTCAAAAAAGGCGAGATGCATTTGAACGGCGAAGAAGCCTTAGCATATGCCCGGATGAGAAAACAGGATAAACGCGGAGACTTTGGCCGTAATGACAGACAAAAACAAATCTTAAACGCGCTGATTGACCGCATGTCAAGTGCAAGCAACATTGCTAAAATTGATAAAATCGCTGAAAAAGCCAGCGAAAACGTTGAAACCAATATTCGCATTACTGAAGGTTTAGCGCTTCAGCAGATTTACAGCGGCTTTACCAGCAAAAAAATCGACACATTGAGCATTACAGGTTCTGATTTGTATTTAGGGCCTAACAACACATATTACTTTGAACCTGATGCTACAAATCTCGAGAAAGTCAGAAAAACGCTTCAAGAGCATTTAGATTATACTCCTGATACAAGCACTGGCATTTCCGGTACCGGAAATGCCACAGACGGGACTGACAGCTCAAGCAGTTCTGGCAGCACTGGCACAACAACTGACGGGACGACGAGCGGAAACAGCTATTCGAATGACAGCAGCACAAGCTCAAACAACAGTACAACGAATTCAACAACTGATTCATCCTATTAAAAAATGCCCGGTCCTTTTAAAGGATCGGGCATTTTTGCGCAGAAAAAAACTCCGGAACATAAGCCGGAGTTTTTAATTCCTTTTCACCAGCCGTTTATAAAACTTTGTAAACGGCTTAAATTTTTCATTCACGAGTCCTGTCACTTCTGCTATGATTTGCATAAAAATAATTAAAATGAAGATAATAAACAAAGAAAGCCAAATTGTGGCACTTTTAAGTACAATCGCACTGATACTGAAAATAAATCCAATTAAATAAATAACTAAGACCGACATCCGATGTGAAAGGCCAAAGGCCATCAGTCTATGGTGAATATGCGACTTATCCGGCGCTGAAATCGGCTGTTTGTTTAATATTCTTCTGATGATAGCAAATGTTGTATCAAAAATCGGTACGCCTAATATAATAATCGGGATAACGATACTGAACAATGTGACACTTTTATACAGGCCTAATAATGAAAGAATCGAAATACTATACCCTAAAAAAAGTGATCCTGTATCTCCCATAAAGATTTTTGCCGGATGGAAGTTGTAAAACAAAAACCCCAGCGTGCTGGCAATAACGACTAATGAGAGTGACAGAATGAGCACTTTTCCGCCGGATAGCGCCATGACAGCAATCGTTGACAGGCCGATAACAGAAAGACCGGCAGCAAGGCCATCCAATCCATCAATCAGGTTAATTGCGTTCGTGATGCCGACAATCCATAATACCGTCAGCGGATAAGCCATCCATCCTAACTCAAATCGTTCTGTTAAAAAAGGTACTGAGAAAAAGTCCATTTTTAAGCCAGTGCTTACAATCATAATGGCTACACCTAATTGAATCAAAAACTTAACTTTTGCACTTAATTGATATTTATCGTCAAGAATACCTAACACAATAATGATGAATGCTCCGACTGTAATTGCCGTCATCCTTGTTTCTGTGTAAATACCGGATGCAAGCACGCCTGCAACCACCCCGATAAATATGGCCAGCCCGCCCATGCGGGGCATGATTTTGTCATGTACTTTTCGATTGCTGGGCTGGTCAACTGCACCTATTTTAATCGCAATCCTTTTTACGATTGGGGTTATGATTAAAACTGTCAGCAGCGAGACAATAAACGCAACAACAATGCGAATCATGCGTTCGTCAAGCATAAAGAAGTCTCCTTTGGAATTAAATGAAGTCTTTATTTATATAGAGAACCGTTCCTTCCATTATACCTTCTCCTTAGTTATTATAACAAGCTTCATCAAAAAGAAACACGTATAATCAAAAAACGCGCATCCCAATTTATAGGACTACGCATGTTTTTGAATCCCTGTATATTTCATAATTTGTCTAAATAAGCAATTCCAATCTTGTGTCCGGGCGATGTTTCGGCGCATTTCTTTATAGGTCTCGTCTCCGTTTTGACCGAGAACTTTTTCACAAGCGGCTATAAAATCAATCGGATGATCGCCCTCTACATATTCGTATACATACGGCTTTTGCATTTTTGAGGTTGACGGAAGATTAGTGCCTACAACAGGTTTTCCTGCCGCTAAAAATTCAAATAGTTTCAGCGGAAACACAGCTTGATTATACGGTGATTGTTTATATGGCATAATGCCAATGTCGATAAGCTCCATATAATGAGGCACTTCTTTTGGATCTGCCGGACCGGTCCATATGACATTGGGAAGCCTCAGCAGCTCTTGAAACGAAACATCACCATTGGTGGCATCCGGGCCAACCAATAAAAATGTCCAATCAGGCTTTTGCAGGGCGGCTTCTTCAATCATTTTAAAATCGAGCTTCGGTTTAATTCCGCCGATAAAACCTAACACTGTTCCTTCTCTCCCCTGCAGTATACTGCGATCGGGAGCTTGTTTATTTGCAGAAAACAGCTCATACTCCACACCGTTTTCCACTGTATGAACCTTTTCTCGTCCTGCAGTCAGTTTTTTGTCTACTTCCTTGTGAAGATAATCTGATGAACAGGTTATTGAATCTGCTCGTTGTATAATTCTCAGCTCTGCCGATTTAATGACTTTTCGCCGGAATTCAGACAGCAGATTTGATCGGCCGCTGATCGGCGCCGCCCATAAGTCACTGCAGTCATAAATGACCTGATCCCAAGGATACAGCGAAGACAGCAGCGGGAATCCGGGAAACGTGTACCATAAACAGCAACGTTCACCGTTTGCAGAAGCAGGTGTAAGCTCATCGAGTAATGGGGAGAGCTTATGTCTGTAAAAGACATCTGTATATCGTCCGAAACGAAACATTTTTTTCTGCAGCAGGTCTTTGACAGCGAATTGCCTGATGCCAGAATGGACTTCCTGAAACTCTTTCCCTTGGGCACGCGGAGCCGGACATACCCAAATAACTTCCTTCGTTTCCTCCTGAGCAGCTAAAAATTCTGCCAGCCGGTGCCTTCTGTATCTCAATTGGTCTTTTCCCCATTCAGCAGTGGCAACGATGACATGAATGATTGCTTCTTTTGTTTCCACCTTCATCACCTTTTCTCTCTGTTTGCGGCTATAATCTTTTTTTCACCGCGTTTTTTGCATATTGAACAAAACACCATGTTGCTTTCATAAAATGAAGCCGTTCGATCTCCCTGTAGACAAACCACGTTTTTTTCGCAGCCTTCCATTTGTTGCTGGAAATTGAGTTATTGACAAGCCGATATTCAGCCAGGCATTCATTCATTCCATAGGCAGTAAATCCTTTTTTTAAAAGAGACAGCCATGTGGCTAAGTCCTGTCTCGTTCTGATATTCGGCATTTGGATCTGTCCCGTTTGCTCCCTGTCAATCATCACCGTCAAGCAGCCGATAATTGTATTTTTCAGGGCGTCATCGTACGTCAGGCTTTCCGGCGCATGAATAAATTTATCGAGTGGGGTCCCGTCCTGCGCCATTAAGCTGTAGCCCGTGAAAGAAAACGCACAGGAGCGCTCCATCATAAACTCAAGCTGCTTTTCCAGTTTGTCTTTTTTCCATTTGTCATCACTGTCCAAAAATGCTACGTAGCGCCCTTGAGCGCGTTCCAACGCTTTGTTGCGAGCAACCGCAGCTCCAGAGTTCTCTTCCAGATACACCACATGAATTCTTTCGTCTATTTTTTCATACTGCTGTAAAATGTCGCGGGTCCCATCCGTTGAGCAATCATCCACGATAATCATTTCCCAATGAGGATGGCTCTGATCTAATACCGAATGAACCGTGTCTTCAATATAGTCACGCGCATTATAGGAAGGTGTAATGACAGATACGAGAGGTTTCCAATTGGTCATGATCACATCTCCATCGTATGATTTTAAAAGGATTCTCTGAAAAATTCAGGAATGACAACGAACATAAAGGCAATCGTAAGGCCAATCATAACGCCGAGAACTGCTTTCTTTTTCGGAGACATTCCGCCGCCTGCTGTCTCACTTACGGTTTCGGAATCAGTAACACTTGCCGCTTTCAGGTTAAGCTGTGTGTTTTTGAGCTCATACAAAAATCTCTCTTTATCCACTTTGGAATCCTCGCTCACCGACTCGCCTTCAAGCGCGTCTATGCTGCTGCGGATGACGGCTTCTCTTTCTGCATACAGCTTTTGATCGTTTTTGAGGAAGGTGGAGGAAATGGCTTTTAAGACAGATTCCGTTTTATCCTTATCCTCGTCGCTATAGCTTAAAGTCAGTAACGATTTGGATTCCGTTTTGATGGTAAGCTTCTCTTTGATCTCTGCTACATCTTCATCCTTTTCATCAGGAAGCGCCTCCTTCAAAAAGGAGTCGCTCTTTAATAGAAGCGGAATCTCTTCTGTGCTGTTATAAACCGGATGATCATAGCTCCCCACAGCCAAAGTATCTTCAGCTGTATAGCTCTTTTGATCAGCGATCTGTGACGGCAGGATATACCCCGCCGCACCTAATATAATTGGCACCGCTATGATCCAAATGATATTTTTTTTTATGCGACGGGCTATTCTTATCAATATATCGTTCATATAAGTCTCCCTGCTTTTTGTAGTCTGTTTATCTGTACATCGGCTCAGGCATTTGTCTGGATCGCCTTAACACATTCACGGCGGCGATGACGAGCGCCATAAACACCCAATGGAAAAATAAATTTGAAACAGAGCTTGGGCTGATACTTGATACCAGGAAACTGACCATAGCGGTAATAAGTCCTTCTGTGATCAGTTTTGACTGATTTTCTAATTTTCTTTCATAAAACTTGTAAAGCACCCATATGAGGTAGGCATAAACGGACAGATATCCCAGCATGATGAACAAGCCAAAATTAGCAAGAATTTCAACAAGCCAGTTATGCACCTCTGCCACATTGTCAGTATCATATACAGCATAATGCTCAAGATAATAGGATACATTTCCTGCTCCGACTCCGAATCCGTATGAATCAAGGAAAAAATGCCAAGCGTTTTTCAGCAGATTTGCCCGAGCCACATTTGATGGAAGCCTGTCATGAAATGAATGCAGCGTCTGCGGGGCCAGAAACAGCTCCCAAAACTTTGAATAGATTTTGCTGGCGAAAAGAACTGCGAAAAGAGCAATTCCCGCCGCCGACAGCCATATAGCCATTTTCTTTAAAACAGGCGGCAATACAATGAAGATGTAGACAGCAATACCTGCAAAAATCCCCAGAAGGCTGGCTCTTGAACCAGTGGCAAAAATTAAATACAACGCACAGAGCGAGAGCACAAGGCCAATTGCCTTGATGTATCCATTCTTAATGTTTTTCATCATCGTGATGTAAAAAAAGAAGCTGATGGATAAAAAGGTCGCAAAGTCATTTTGATTAAAAAAGACCGATGTCGGATAATGCTGCTTATACTCCGGTCCGCTGTACAATGTGGAACTCGCAAGATGATGGTGGGTGATATGATTGTAAAAACCAATGATCATCAGAAATACCGTCATCACCAGCCAAATGGCATAAACAATCATCAGCCGCTCCATTTTTTGCACGTACATGACAATAAGATAAATGAAGAAGATTCCCATTGCCAATAAGGCTAAATACTTGAGGCCAACTGTTACCGACTTGGCCCACAGCAGAGAAACAAGGCCATATATAAACCAAAAGGCGAAAAAGAGCAATATCCCTTTTACTTGCAGCCCATGCCATCTTTCAATATGGGTTCGATTCCGAACCATGCCGAAAATATGAAGGCAACCCGCTGCAATGAGCAGAAGCCGGTAAAGGAACAAACTGAAAAATCCAAGATGAATAGCGAAAAATGCATTATTTAAAAAAGTGCAGGCGATCAAAATATAGATTACAGCCATAAAGAGCCGTTCTTTTGTTGTAAATGCGGTTGCAAGCGTCAGTAAAAACATGCCAATTGCCAACACCGCAAGCACAACAGCCATCTGCATGAAACCTATATCTTTATGGATGGCTCCCAGCAATAGGACGACTCCAAATATAGCAGCGGCCAGTAACGCTAGCGTATGGACCGCTGATCGTTTGATACTCACATGTTTAACCCCTTTCCTGATGTTTCAGGAGCCGGCGGCCGAGCCTAGCAGCCGGCAGCTTCAACCAAGTAACACTTTTTCTTTTTATAAATTGACGCTTCCCAAGTCTTTAGCCAATTCTTCAAGCGGCAAGCCCGGAAAATACTTGTCAGAGGGTTCCGTTCCCCGAACAGCGGGACGGCCGATAGAGTGATAAATGTATCCAGCTGCCTGCATCTCTTCAAGTGAAAATAAATTTCTGCCGTCGATGATGACTGGCTGTTTTAAGAGGTTTTTTACTTTTACAAGCTCCATTTCTTTTACTTCCGGCCAATCCGTTAAAATCAGGCATGCATCAGTGTCTTCAATCGCAGCATACACATCTGTGTAATACTCGACCTGTTCGCCAAGGATCGCTGAAGCTTCAGGAATAGCAATCGGATCGTATGCTTTTACATGGGCGCCCAGCTGCTGCAGCATTGGGATAATATCAAGCGCTGGAGCGGATCTCACATCGTTCGTATTCGGTTTGAAGGCTAATCCCAGGACTGAAATGGTTCTCCCTTTGACGCTTCCCATAACAGTCAAAAGTTTATCTACAATATGAACACGCTGCTTTTCGTTCGTTTCAATGACAGCTTCGATGAGCTTGAATGGATAGCCTGCCGATTTTGCGATTTGAAGCAGCGCGGTTGTATCCTTTGGAAAACATGAACCGCCGAATCCAATACCCGCTTTAAGGAACTTTCTGCCGATACGGCTGTCAAGACCAACACCATCAGCAACTTTTGAAACGTCTGCGCCGACTCGCTCACAAATGTTTGCGATATCGTTGATAAAGGAAATCTTTGTCGCCAGAAATGCATTCGCGGCGTATTTAATCATTTCTGCACTTTCTAGGTTTGTTTTAATGACAGGAGCATGGAATGGCTGATGAAGTTCCTCAATGATGGCAGCGGCTTTATGACTTGTTGAACCAATCACGGCACGCTCCATATTCATCGTGTCATGAATCGCTGACCCTTCCCGAAGGAATTCAGGGTTAGATACAACATCAAATGAGTATCTCCCCTTTGAGGCTTTTTGAACGATAGATTGCACCAGTTTCCCTGTTCCAACCGGGACTGTGCTTTTATTTACGATCACTTTGTAGCCGTTAAGATGCTCACCGATTGTTTTCGCTGCCGCTTTGACGTACGTTAAATCAGCTTCACCTGTTTTGGACATAGGCGTTCCGACTGCAATATAAATAATATCTGAGGCCCGAATGGCGGACGGGATATCGTTCGTAAAGGTCAGGCGCTGATCCAGCACATTTTTTTCAACTAAGTCTGCAAGCCCTGGTTCATAGATTGGGATTACCCCATTTTTCAGACTTCTGATTTTTGATTCATCGATATCACAGCAAACAACTTTATTGCCGATCTCCGCAAAGCAAGTGCCTGATACGAGTCCTACATAACCTGTTCCAATGACAGCTATTTTTTTCACAGCGCTCATCCCTCTCCTGTAAAATGATCTTCCTATTTATATTGGTCGCAGTTTCTTACGATTAAACGGACGTTTTCGTGACCGTCTGATACTGATGATGCAAGGCCTTGGCGTTTTTTCCTGCGTCAAATTGAGCCTGCACGGTTTCATACAAGTCATCTGCTACTTCCGGCTTCCATATTTGCTCATGTTCGTACCGAGTGATCGCTTCTGCCAAGGCTTGAGCGGATTTCGGTTTAATCAGCAGATGTTGGTGCTTTCCGAATAAAGACGACACTCCGCCAACATCCGTACAAATAACAGGAACCCTTAGCGCCAGGGCCTCAATCACAACAGTCGGCATCCCCTCACTGTAAGAAGGAAGCACGAATAGATCTGCCGCAAGTAAATAGTCTCTTACCTGATGATTCGGGACTTGGCCTGTGACAATATGCCCCTTCTGTGTCAGCATCGATTTTGCGGGACCATCCCCGACAAAGACTGCCTTAGGAGAGTCCTGCAGCGATTCGATCGCTTCAGACAGTTCAAAAATGCCTTTCTCTCTGACCAGCCGGCCGACATAGACAGCCAGACGCTGATCGAGCGGGAGTCCGAGTCTTTTTCTGATTTCCTCTTTCGTCTCCTCATTCTCCTGAAAACGGCTGAGCTGTATGCCGATTGGCAAAACCGAGCTGTCAAAGCCCGAAAGCTTTTTGGCTTCTTCCTGAAGCTTGTGGCTGACTGCTAAAACAACTGATGCAGAACCTACGGCACGCTTGAAGGCTTTAAACGCTCCTTTGCTGTAATGCGGATAGACATTCACATCACTGCCATGCAAGGTCAGGACATAAGGAATTTGCGCGGACTCTGACACGACTGCCGCAGCCCCGCCCGATGGCATGGCAAAATGCGCATGGATCAGATCCGGATATAGGTCACATTGTTTCATGGTTTTTAAAACGGCTGATGCGATTCTCCGATGAGGCTGCGCCCACTTCAGCTGTCCGGGAACTGCCCGATAGAAAGGCCGGTAAACCGGTATTCCCTTTCTAATCTCATACTCCGGTCTGGCATCCTTTTTTCGATATGTCTTTTTCAGCATGCGGACAGGCGCTGAATGAAAAGGCCGTGGGCATATCACAGTGATATCAAGCCCGAGTTTTTGCAGCTCTTGCACCTGTGTCTCATGAAACACACCCTCACCGGGTTTCATACTGCTCGGATATACGCTTGTGATCCACAAAATCTTCATGACAAACGTCCTTTTCTTAGTAGTTTGCTTTTCGTTTGAGGGTACGCTTTTACCAAAAGAAAGAGATAGCACAGCGCCCCGGCCGCAACTGAAATGGCCAGCCGCATTTCTGCCTGCATACTGAAGTGTTCGGTACTGAGGCTTACACCAAACGCGATGATGCCCATCGCCGCAGTAATCAGAAATGGCTTCATAATCGACTGGAAATAAGCTGAAAGGTTAAGCTTGATGACATATGCCAAAAGCCAGCGCCCGATCAGGAAATTAACAACGCTGATAATGGCATACACCCATGCGACTGTCAGCAGGCTTCCCGTCTGTACAGCTGCAAACAGTGATAATCCGTACAGCAGCAGCACGCCGGAATCCCAATAAAACGCTAAGTCAGCTCTTCCTTTAGCCAGCAACACAGATCCATTTGGATTCATAAGCACTCTTAGTATTCCGACAATCGCCAGAACATTTAGGATCGGAACAGCAGCAAGCCACTTTTCTCCGAAAACCGCTGTGATAAAGGCGTCTGACACAGACACGAGCCCGATTAACAGCGGAAACGAAACAAGCGCCAGCATTTTTGTCATATTCAGAAAGCCTTCTCTGATCGCGCTGTTTTCATATTTGTTTTTTGCGAAAACAGGGAATGCCACCCGTGTGACAATCGGATTGATCTTCAAAACCGGAATAGTGACAATCTGATAAGCGAGGTTATAAATCCCCAATGCTTCAGCACCAATAAACCGGCCGATCAAAATCATGTCGATATTTGCTCCCAGCCTGTTCACAAGACGGGATGAAAGCTGAAAGGCTCCAAAAGAAAAGAAATCCTTCATGCCTCTCAAATCAAAAACAAAAGCAGGATGCCACTTTTTTCGGTATACAGCCCAATATAAAATCCCTTTACTGGACTGCAGCAGGACTTGAGAAATCACGTACGCCAAAATCGCATCCATCATAAAAACCGCTATCGCTAAATATCCGAATGACAATACATTTGAAAAAATCTCTATTTTGCTTAACGTATTAAAATGCAGTTGCTTTTGCAGCATATACTGATATTGCTGTCCAATTGGCGCGATCAAAAACATAATCGCCAGAATCCGAACCAGAAACACCAGCTCTTCTCTTTGATAAAATCCCGCAATGACAGGACTGCTCACATATAAAAGAACAAACAGCAAAACGCCCGTCATAATGTTAAGCCAATACAATGTTGACAGCTGGCGCTCCGTCGCGTCGTCTCTCTGAATTAATGCTGCGCCAAAACCCATATCGAGCACAATCTGGGCGAAAACTGTAACCGTTGTGATCATGCCGACAAGCCCAAATTCTGTTAAGGTCATCATATTTCCAAGCAGGGCAAACTGAACAATTTGTATGATTGTAATACACATGGTTGAAATACTTGTCCACTTTGCACCGCTCATGATTTGTTTTGTAATACTTGGCATCATATTCCCTACTTCTTTTTAAGCTCAGATTGATGGTGAATAATGGCATTCCGTTTTATCTTGCACCATCACCCGTCCAAACTACTTTACAAGTTTTTAACATAATTTTTAATTCTAAAGTGAAAGTCAGATTGCGAATGTAATATAAATCAAATATCAGCTTTTCCTTCGGCGTCATATCGTAACCGCCGTTCACCTGAGCCCAGCCGCTCAATCCTGGTTTAACAGCCAGACGCTGTGTAAAGCCTGGAATCTCATTCTGGAATTTTTCCGTAAATACGGGCCGTTCCGGACGAGGGCCAATCATACTCATATCGCCTTTCAGCACATTAAACAGCTGAGGAAGCTCGTCAATTCTCGTTCTTCTGATAAAAGCTCCGATCCTTGTCACCCGCGGATCTTGCTTCTGTGCCCAAACCGCCCCAGACTTCTCGGCATCTATTTTCATGGAACGAAGCTTATAAAGCTTAAATGGCTTCCCGCCTTTCCCTACGCGTTCCTGCGTATAAATGGCAGGCCCCGGCGTCTCCAAACAAATCAAAATTGAAAATACCGCAATCATTGGCAGCGCAATCGCCAACCCAATGAGCGCAAACCAAATATCCATTACGCGCTTTATTGCCAAATAACGAGCCGTCTTTTCAGATAATGTAAAAGAATGTATTTGCTGAACTGAGAATTCACGACTCACATTCATGCTTTTCTCTGCACTCACTGACACACACCTCACGATTTGTTTGGGATGTTATGATGACCTATGCCAGTCAGTTTAGCAGACGGATGTTAATTGGATGTAAATGGTATGTTAAGAAGTGTGAATTTGTTATTTTTTCTGACATTTATCCGTAAACTTTTTATTGTTTTAGACACTTTTTTTAAAAATTAAGCATATTGTTTAAAAAAAGAGACAAATCATTTTACTGATTTGTCTCTTTTCGTTGTGAAGCATTTAATATTGAAAATAAAACTTTGATTTAGAGGTTAACAGCTTGTATTGAACCTCAACCATTTTACTAAAGAATAACATGGATTTTCGTTCCACATTCCTTGTGTCCAGGACAATTGCTTGGTTATCCACTTTTGCACTGATTTTATTTTGAGAAGTGTTTATCGCAAATTCAATTAATCGCTCTTTCTTTACATGAGCTAGCTGTTCAAGCAAACTCTGCACGTTTACCGTCAATTTTGTGCAATTAGGCTCTAACTCTATACGTTTTACCGGTAATGAGATTTCAGACTGTCCGGTATTCACAATCATTTTTGAATGATTTGGCAAACAGATTTGCTTATCTTTAAAAATAAATGATAAATCTTTTGATTCAGTTTCATATGAAAGTTCTGCTTCTGTATAGGCATGTTTCTTTATATCAATCGAAAGATTATCGTAGTTCATTGTGAAATATGGTCTTGCACTGAAGACAAACAACGCATTATGCCCTAAATACATCGTGTTTGTTGAATACTTATACGCAGCACGCTTGTTTCCGATTCTCGCCCTTAATTTATAGCCATCTATTGACGATTCAATAAAGAAATCCCAAACGCCTAAATCTTCTTCTGCAGATGCCAGTTCATCAAACTTGCACTCAAATGTAAATGTTGAATTTTCATACTTAGCCGGCGCAATGTATTTTTCCGCCTTTGTATCGCGATGAACAAATACTCCTGTCAGAGATTGATTTTGATTCGTTTCATCATCCAACAATTTGTGTTTAATGGTTCCTTGAATGCTGAGGCTGTGATCGCTAAATTCAATATTCTGCAGATAATGTTCAAGCTTATTTTTATAATTTACTTTTAATAACTCTTCAGAAATTGGATAGCGTTCTAAGCTCGGATAACGTGCAATTAAATCCCCGTTATTTACAACACAGAACTTTTTAATGTCTTGTTCTTCACGCTCATACTGGGTTAACCCCTGCAAATCATTATTCCGAATAAACAGCAGCCGCAATTTGATATGCGGAAGGACAAATTGGTCAGCCTCTTCAGGTACTGCATGAATAAATGAGGACAAATATTTAAACCATTCAGCTCTTTCTTCATCTGTCTTCATTTTTATTGTGACATTTTTTGTCCGCGAAAAATCGAAATGCCTGTTTAAAAATACTGCCATCAGTTTCGTTTTTCTTGCTTCTTCCAGATCACTAGCCTTGATAGCAGAGATAATATCTTCCATTGCTCCATAAAAGTTCTCTGGGGGAACATAAGCGACACTCATATGCTCACCGTCTCTTTTGACCAGATAGTAATAATCATAGTCAGCTGAAACAGAAATCTTCTTTGCTTTTAAATAAGCGTTCATTGTGAAGACTTGATCTTCCGCTGCTTTTATGTGAGTAGGGAAGATGATTTGATTTTCTTTTAAAAGTGAGGCTTTAAACAGTTTTTGGGGTCCCAATGTGAAAACAATTTTGGAATCAACCAAATCAACATCTGGGTTTGTTTCCTTAAACATTGATTTGGGAACACCTCGGCCGTTTATCCCTTTTAACTTACCTAAAGTAATATCTGAATCATTCTCTTTTGAGAAATTGTACCATCTTAACAATGCTTCATTGCCTAGATAGTCATCGGAATCAACAAACAGGATGTATTCACCTTTGGCAATTTTTATTGCATCATTCCGCGGCGCACCTGGACCGCCTGAATTTACGGTTCTTTCAACAACAACAATATTGTCATATTTCTTTTTATATCGATTCAAAATGTCTAAAGATGAATCCGTAGATTTATCATCGACACATATAATCTCATAATCCTCTTTTGGCATCGTTTGGTTAACTAAGCTATCAAGACATTCGGAAATAAGATCTTCTGAATTATATACAGGGATAACAATGCTTATTTTCATCGATTACCTCACTACCCTAATGGATCGGTTATATTTTTGCCTGATAATTATATCAAAAACATCTGTCAATAAGAATAGGCCTAACCTTAAATTTTGTTAAACTTTTACATAGCATATGTGGTTTAAAATTTTTCTCATTTTATCGTATAAAAAAGCTTGCCGGCAATTCCTGATGGGTTCTGCCGGCAAGCCGCTATTGATGTCTACTAATTTAATCCCCTAATAATATCCAATGATTCCTTCATATATTGCTTGAGCTGCTTTTTCTTGATACAAAGCACTCTTTAACTTACTTGCGTCGTTCGCATTTGAAATGAACGCCAGCTCCGCTAAGCTGCTCGGCATCGTTGATTCTCTGATGACATGGAAATTCCCGATTTTCACGCCGCGGTTTTGAGTATTGAGTGCTTTATAGAGTCTGTTTTGTATTTCTGTCGCAAGCCGTTTGCTGTTTTCTGACTCATATTTTGTATAATAGTAGGTTTCAGTACCGGTTGCTGCTGGGCTCGCTGAATTGGCGTGAATACTCACAAACAGGTTTGCATTATTGCTTTTTGCTTTTGCAACCCGCTCTGAAAGCTCTAAGAAAACATCTGTAGATCTGGCCATAATCGGAATGGCTCCACCATTGGAAAGTTTGCTGTTTACAAGCTTAGCAACAGCAAGGTTAACATCTTTCTCTTTTAAACCATTACCGACCGCGCCGCTGTCATAACCACCGTGTCCTGCATCCACAAATACCTTTTTGCCTACAATTACATTTTTAAGCTGGTTCACGACATTTGTTTTCACTGAAATAGTTCCCCCAAGAACTGTGAAGGTATTCTTGCTATTTGATCCGATGACTGTTCTTGTCGCAGTCGGCAATGAACCGGCGTCAGTAAATAGCATTGGGCGATTTTGCTTCGCCGCCAGCACAGAACCCGCTAAAGCATCTGCATATTGATAGCCATTGCTGACAAATGCAGCTTTTGATGAAGAATAATACTTTTTCGCTATGTTGGCAGCCACTTCAAAACGGCTGTTCCCGCCGATTCTTGTTGGTGATGGCAACTGGCTGTAAACGCTTTTTGAGACACTGATTTCTCCCCCGACCACAATAGTCGATGTTGTTCCTTTGCTGTTCATCGCATTTTTCGTTGGTTCGGGAATAGAGCTTGCAGTCGTCAGTAGAATTGGAATACCGTTACGGGCAGCATAAGAACCGATTGCCAGACTGTCAGCATATGCCGTTCCATTTGCGATTACTGCTTTTGAATTTGAAGACAATTTTTTAGAAATATTTTGAGCAACTTCATAGCGGCTTCTTCCGCCGATCCGTTCCACATTGGAAATACCCAATTTTTTAATGTCGCTTACAACGTTGTTAGAAACACTGATCGTTCCGCCAATGACGATGACCTTGCTCGGTTTAAGCTGGCTGATTCTGTCTTTAGTCGGTGCAGTCAGTTTAGATGATTCCGTCAATAAAATCGGGGCATTGTATTTATAAGCCAAAGGAGCAGCAGTTAATACATCTGCATACGCTGTTCCGTTTGCCACAACAACCGTGCTCGCACTGCTCCACCCTTGTTTTGAAACATTCACAGCAACCTCATATCTGCTTGCTCCATCCAGCCTTGTAACAGAGTTTGCCGCAAACGCATTTGGTACAAATAACACGACTCCTAGTATCAGCATAGGTATGCTTTTAAGAAAGATCCGCAAAGATAGTCCCTCCAAAGATTCATAATGATTCATAAATCAAATAACGAACAAAGGAGGCATCTCGCCTCCTTTGACTCTAACAATCTTTTAATAGCTTGATAGAGTTGTTCCCGGATAGTAAAAACTTAAAATTGTTGTATAAGATTGTCCGGCAGCTGCTCTGGCATTGGCTCCGTACTGACTCATGCCTATGCCGTGTCCGTATCCTTTACCGCTAATGAGAAAGGCGTTTGTATTGCTTGAGACAGAAGCATATGTACTCTTCATATTGGAAGCGCCAAGCATCGTTCTCAGCTCTGTTGCAGGTACAGTAATTGTTGCTGTTTTTTCACTGAGGCTTCCATTTGACAGGATATAGCCATTTGATTTTTCTTTCACGAAATATGAGAATGTGACGCTTGCTGTTTTCGGCCGCTGACCGGCAGTTTTCTCCGTGCTGAATTTCACACTGGATATTTTCGTGATTTTGATAGACTCGGCATTGCTGTATTTATTTTTAATAAACCAGCTTTTCAAACCGCTCAAATATGATAAGTTTGTTTCATTTTTAGAGCTCCACCATGAACCCGGGCTTTTCAGATTCAGACTGCTCTTATCAAGCTGGGTTTTATTTAAAGACAGAGACCAGCTAATTTGCGGGTCGTACGTATCTTTTTTGGCGATTAAATAAGGAAGCTGGCTGCTCCACACCTCACCGCTCGCTTCTGTGTAGCCGCCGTTGCTTGAGGAATACGTAGCTGAAATCAAATTCCCATTGTATTTCAAAACTTTTCCTTTTGTAGCTTCGACCACTTCTGAAGTTTTTGAATTCCAGTCATATCCGCCATATACCTGAAAAGCGGTGGTGTCTTGTACTTCTTTTCCGGCCGAACTGATGGAATAAGTTCTCGCTGCGACAGCTTGGGCTTTAAGCGCTTCTTTCTGCCAGCTGGCCGGCATTTCATGAGGAACAACACCCTTTAAATAATCTTCAAAGGGGATATTCACATTGATTGGCCGAACATATTTGCCTGACTCTATTGTAAATTTCATGTTTCCGAGATATGGCGTTCCGTTCAGACTGATAGAATTTGTAGTTGCATATTTTTTAGGCTGTGCTGTAAAAGACGTTCCAAGCGTCTTGATTGCAGTACTGTTTTTATAAAGCACTAGGTTTCCGCCGGTTAACTTGACTGTATATCCAGTTCCTGCAAAAGTATCTGCCAGTTTGTTCTTTAGCGTATCACTGATGGAAATGCTTCCTCCAAGCAGCGCAAATGACTGAGTTCCTTTTGACGCTACTACATCAGCGACTGGTGACGGCAGGCTGCCTGATTCAACCAGCAGTAAAGGGCTTCCCTGCTTTGCTGCAAGCACAGATCCCGTTAATGCATCCGCGAATGTTTGGCCGTTTGACATAAATACCTTTGTTGCTTTCATATTTAATTCTTTAACGATATTGGCAGATACCTCATATCGTGAAACGCCGCCAATCCGTTTCACAGTTGCCTTCTTTTTTAATGCAGCTTCCACACCAGTGCTGACACTCAACGGACCGCCGACAATTGTAACCTTGCTTGGAATTTTGTAATCACTGCGGATGTTATTGTCTCCCGCAAGTAAAATCGGATAACCGTTCATTGCAGCATATGGCGCGATTGACAGGGCATCCGTAAAGACCATGCCTGTGGCCACTACTGCCTGGCTGTAATTCCCCATCCGATCGGCTATGTTTTTAGAAACCTCGTAACGGGTTGCTCCGCCAATCCGATCGATAGAACCATATTTTTTTAATGTATTTTCTACATTTTTAGAAACACTGATTGTCCCGCCAATGATGAGAATATTGTCAGGATTTAATTTTGCAATTTCGCTTTCTGTTTTTGGTGTTAGCGAATCTGCGTCTGTTAATAAAATCGGTGCATCGTACTTTTTGGCAAGCGGGGTTGCTGAGAGCGCATCGGCAAAAGCATCCCGATTTACAATGACCACAGTCGTTGGATTTGTCCATCCGGCAGAGGCGACATTATTGGCAACATCAAAACGGGTTGCTCCTCCATATCGCTCCGTATCCGCAATTCTTGAGCCGGGAATTTCATATCCGCCTGTGATATCGACATCCAAACTTGATTTGCTGCCTACATAATTACTCAGCTTAACCGAAATGGTTTTATCAGCGGCTTTCGCAGTCTGCATAAACGCCGGACATGCTACAGCCGCCGCAGTGACTGACGATAGAAGCAAGAGCTTCATTTTTTTCAAAACATGGAACCCCCTAAGAGTTTTTTATTACTTTGTCTCAAGATCCTTAAGCATTAAAGCGCCATTTGAATCTTTTGTATATTTGACAACAACTTTTTGCCCTTCTGAAATGCTGTTCATTTTGTCCTGAAGGTCTGAACCAACCTGAATCGACGTCTCTTTATCATCAATAGTGACTGCAATTGTATGGCTGTCCGCCAAACCCGCAAAAGTGCCTTCCTTCGTTACTGTCTCTTCTGCAGCTGCATCCTGGCTGTCTGAATTTGTTTCTGCTCCTGATGTGTTCTGAGCTGTGCCGCACGCAGACAAAAGAAGCAGCATTGAGAACATTAAAATAGCAATTTTTTTCATTCCTATATCACCTCTCCACTTTTTATCGACAATTTTAAGCTTATTTTAAGATTTCTTTCAAAACAACGAAAAATTTTTGCGGATTTTCTTAAAATACCGAAACATTTGTTACAAGGAGCCGTCTATTGTAAAGAATCAGACAAATTTTAGTTGTTTTCAAATATTAAGAAACTTATAATCGTACTAGATTACAAAAAAGCGAGGACTTTATTATGAGAGCTGAAAAAAGAAAGAAAAAAAGAAAGGCATTACTTGTCATTTTAGCCATTGTGGCCGTATTTGTACTCGGAACTGGCGGCTATGCATACTACTTATGGCATAAAGCAGCATCAACCGTGGCAAGTATTCATGAAAGCATTGATAAATCGAAAAAGAGGGATAAAGAGGTCAGTATCAATAAAAAAGATCCTTTTTCCGTCTTAATCATGGGTGTGGATGAACGCGACGGCGATAAGGGCCGTGCCGATACGCTCATTTATATGACCGTTAACCCAAAAACGAATACAACCGACATGGTCAGCATTCCGCGTGACACGTATACAAAAATTATCGGAAAAGGCACAATGGATAAAATCAACCATTCATACGCTTTCGGCGGCACGCAGATGACGGTAGACACTGTTGAGAACTTCCTCGATGTTCCGGTTGATTATTTTGTGAAAGTGAACATGGAAAGCTTTAGAGACGTTGTTGATACACTTGGCGGCATTACAGTTAACAGCACATTCGCGTTCAGTTATGACGGTTATTCGTTCGGCAAAGGAGAAATCACGCTGAACGGAAAAGAAGCGCTCGCTTATACCCGGATGAGAAAAGAAGATCCGAGAGGCGACTTCGGACGCCAGGACCGCCAGCGCCAAGTCATCCAAGGTATTATTAATAAAGGCGCTAATATTTCTTCCATCACGAAATTCGGAGATATGTTTAAAGTTGTTGAAGATAATGTGAAAACGAACTTGACCTTCGATAACATGTGGGATATCCAGTCCGATTACAAAGGTGCGCGGAAACATATTAAACAGCACGAACTAAAAGGTACAGGCACGAAAATCAATGGAATTTACTACTACCAAGCTGATGAAAGCGCCCTTTCCGATATTACAAAAGAGCTGAAGGAAAGCCTCGAAAAGTAAAACAAAAAGAAGCTTCGCACAATGTGCAAAGCTTCTTTTTTATTTGCCTGTAAATGAATCCGGTTGTTCTTTCCGGTACCCGTAATGAAACAGCAATTCTTCCACAATCCGGCGGGAAGCCTCTCCATCTCCATACGGATTAGAAGCCTGGGACATTTTCTTGTACTCATCAGGATCAGTTAACAGCTGTTTTGCCAGCTGATAAATGTTTTCCTCATCCGTCCCTGCAAGTTTCAGCGTTCCCGCTTCCACTCCTTCAGGCCGTTCCGTCGTATCACGCAGAACAAGCACCGGTTTCCCGAGAGATGGGGCTTCCTCCTGCACGCCGCCCGAATCTGTCAATATAAAATGCGATTTCGCTGCAAAGTTATGGAAATCAATCACCTCTAAAGGTTCAATTAGATGTACTCTGCCAGAATCACCAAAATGCTTATGAGCCGCTTCCCGGACAACAGGATTCAGGTGCACAGGGTAAACGACTTGTACATCTTCAAATTCCCCTACAATTCTGCGGATAGCCTTGAACATATTTTCCATTGGCTCACCCAAATTCTCCCGGCGGTGAGCGGTCAAGAGAATCATTTTATCCTCACCCACCTGATCGAGAACAGGATGTGAGTAACCATCCCTAACCGTTGTGTTGAGTGCGTCAATCGCTGTATTGCCCGTTACAAAAATAGAGTCGGCCTTTTTGTTTTCTTTTAATAAATTGTCTTTCGCCTGGCCTGTCGGAGCAAAATGCAAATCAGCAATCGCCCCTGTCATCTGTCGATTGAGCTCTTCCGGAAACGGGGAATACTTATTCCCTGTACGGAGCCCCGCCTCCACATGACCGACAGCAATTTGATGGTAAAAAGCGGCTAGGCTTCCGGCAAACGTCGTCGTCGTATCACCATGGACAAGCACAATATCGGGTTTGATATCTTTAAACAACTCATCCAATTTTACAAGTGCGTTAGACGTAATCTCTGCCAGTGTCTGCCGCTCCTTCATAATGTTCAAATCGAAGTCAGGCTTGATGTGAAACGCATCTAACACCTGATCGAGCATCTGTCTGTGCTGTGCAGTTACCGTTACATAGGAATCTATTTCAGGATATTTTTTCAATTCAAGCACAAGCGGTGCCATCTTGATCGCTTCAGGCCTGGTCCCGAAAACAGTCATAACTTTTAGTTTTTTCATATTTGTCACCTGGTTTCTTTGTTTAACGGGCTGTTAGATAGAATTTCGATTGGTCCGATTGTATAAATAGATCTACTTTCTTCTTTATTTTAAAGCACCATAGCTTTTTTTCAATATTTTTACTGCAAAAGTACACACTGACATCCTTTTTCGGAACCAATGTGGTTTTATAAGAATTAATGGATAAAACAATATTGGTGTTTTGTAAATAAGCCGGAGCAAACTTTTGCTGAACGAGATTCCGATCAACCTGTATCACTGTCCCATCAGCTGAACTGATTTGATTTTTTATTGGTATTAAAAACTCTTGGTTATTGCATTCGAGCAATAATAAAGATTGCTTCGGAAAAAACAATTGGCTTCCAGGAAATATGAACGTTAAATGCTGGTCCGAATCATTATCTCTGAATTCGACTTTCAGAACTTCCTGCTTTCTGATATCCACCGACAAATTATCATAGGTTTTAGTAAAGTACGGCCGTGCGCTGAAAGCATATTCCCCGTTATTCCCAATATATTTAGCATGTTTTGAATAAGGATACGGTTCTCTGCTGCTGCCAATTCGGACGCGTTTTTTATAGCCGTCTATCCCCGATTCAATAAAGAAATCCCAAACACCAATATCTTCTTCATGAATAGCCAAATCAGTAAACTTCGTGAGAAATTCAAATTCTCCGTCCTTGGAATACACTGGAGAAATGATTTTTTCAGTTTTTCTATTACGGTGCACCCAAATGCCGTATAAAGTTTGCATAGCTTGATGCTCTGGTTGTAAAGCCGTGTGGGTAACCGACCCTCTTAATGTGAAAGTGTTGTCCTTCATTTGAAATTCGCTCACGTAATGACTGATTTTGTTTCTGTCATCAACAATCCGTTCATTCTCTGCCAAATGATATGAGATAAGGCTGGGATAGTTTGCTATGATATGACCATTTTTAACTGACGTATATTGGGCTATATTTTCTTTATCAGATTCAAACTGCTTTAAGCCCTTTAGGTCATTATGGCGTACAAAGTGTAATTTTAACCGCGTATGAGAATGAACAAGCTTATCAATTTCCCGTGGTATATTTTGTTCAACAAAATGATGCAGCTCTGTCATCCATGTTTGCTGCTCCCGTTCGTCCTCGATTGTTACGGTAAAGTCCGTTGTTCTGGAAAAATCAAAATGACGATTTAAAAACTTCGCCATAAACTTCATTTTGCGATTATGTGAAAGACGGCTATTACGAATCATATCTATGATTACCTTCATTGCGCCATAGTAGCTTTGAGGCGCAACGTATGCAAACGTCATATGCTCGCCATCATGCTGTACAGCATAGTAATAATCATAATCGGCCAAGACAGAAATTTTGTCCGCTTCTAAATAAGCCTGCATGACAAATACCTGATCCTCTGTAGCCTGTATATTAGAGGGGAAATATATGTCATGCATTCTAAGCAGTGAGACTTTAAAAAGTTTTGTCGGTCCTATTGAGTAAACAAGCGGAGATTTTACAAGATCCGCCTCAGGTTTCGTTTCCTTAAAAATAGCTTGCGGGACCGATCTGCCGTTTACACCGACCATTTTCCCAAGCACAATATCTGAATCATGCTGTTTTGCAAATTGATACATTCTCTCGAACGCTTCGATTCCTACATAATCATCGGAATCAATAAAAAAAATGTATTCACCGTTCGCAGCACGTATCGCTTGGTTTCGCGGCTCCCCCGGCCCTCCCGAATTTTTTTCTCGTTCTATAACCGTTATATTAGAATACTGTTCACTGTACTTTTTTAATATTGAAACCGTGCCATCCTGTGAACAATCATCTACACAAATAATTTCGTACTCATTATTCGGCATGGTTTGTTGAACCAGACTATCCAGGCAGCGGGAGATAAAATGTTCTGAGTTGTATGTGGGTACTGCTGCAGTGATTTTCACCATGACACCTCTATCCTTATCCGCTTCTATTTCATTCGCAAAAGCTCATATAATGAACAAAAATGGTGCAAAAACGTACTATTTCGTTATTTCAAATACTTCTTCCCATCTTTCAAATAATCGGGCTTCACTATATTCAGTATCCATTAAGTTCTTTGCGTTTTTTCCATATTGAATGGCTCTCTCAGGGTTGTCGTACAAATAAATGATACTTTCAGCAAGCATGTCAATATTATCAGGTTCTACAAGCATTCCCGTTTCGTGTTCTTTTATGAGCTCCCTCGGGCTGTATTTCACATCAAAACTGATAACAGGGGTTGCGCACGAAAACGATTCACAAATCGCGAGACTAAACCCCTCAAATTTTGATGTTAATAATGTGGCAAGCGCCTGCTGATAAAATGGAGCGGGATTTGCGACATATCCTTTTAAATGTACATTATCTAACTTAAGATCATCGATCAATTGCTGGTATTCCTCATGGCCGGGACCGCTGCCATATATATTCAGGACAATATCCGGCCGGGATTTTTTTACGATTCCCATTGCTTTTATGACCTTATCGATCCCTTTTTCCTCATGATATCTGGCCACCATGACAAATTCGTTTTTCTTCTTTTCATACGTTTGTAATTTTTCAAGCCTTCTTGGTGCATGAGGAATAACAAAAATATTATTGTTCGACTCAAAATCCTTCATGATATCTTCTTTTTGTTCATTCGTTAATACGATCAGCCCGTCATAATCCTTAATATGCTCCATCGCATATTGATGATTGGTTCGAACTTTGCTGCCTAACGTATAAGGATAATCTAAATGATTTGAGTGAACACAGTAAAATCGTTTTGCCAATCCTGCACGCATTTCATTTACTTTTGAAGCACTTCCGACTCCATCACAGATGATAATAGGGTCCTTTTCTTTCTCACATAACGTTTCAAGCCAATGTGTATGAAACTGGTGCTTGTTTTTGAAAAATACAGCTTCCTTTTCATCACGGCCAAACAGCATAACTCCTTGACTGGCTCCTGTTTTAAAATGGTACCATTCTGTTAAATAACAGAAACCGTCGGGTGCTGTGTAGTGAATTTGATTGATTTTTCCGCTTCTTGTATCGAATATCACAGTTTTATTTACATAACCGCCATGAAAGAATTCTCGCTTTGTCATTTGCATATTTTCATTGAAATGATCTACATATAAAAGATTATCCGACTCATCCCATTTTTTCTTTTTAATATATAAGCCATTCTTGAAGTATTCCGTTTCTAATTTTTCCTCATTATGATACGCAGCATATGGTTCTTCAAAGCGATTACGATTTTGATCATAGTAACTTTGCTGCACTTCCCCAATTTTTATATGCTTATGCTGATTTTTATAGTCATCATAAATATTGAGGATATTTACATCAGCATGCAGCCTTCCAGCGCTCTTCAGCACTTGCTCAATCTGATCATAATTGTCCTTATAATCAAGTGTAACCAAATCGATTTTATGGCCGCGCTCCGCAAATGTAAAAGATCTTGACATCATAGAGCTTGTAATGCCGCCTTTTTCAATGTCTATTTCATATATTAGTGAAAAGATCCTTCTCATCTTCAAGCTCCTTCTTCTGGTAAAACCTTGTCTGCTATTTTTTCACAAACAGCCGTTTCATTAATTTTCTCCGAAATCCCTCGGCAGTCTGAACACGCAAATAATTATTTTCTTTTTCTAAAGTAACTTGCCAGCCTGAAATACTTTGTTTTGATAATGGAATTTCCTTTGAATCGGTTATTCGCACACCTGATGCAAAGAAGCTATTATCCCACTCGGAACAGAGATACAATTCAATGGTGGACAACTGATCTAACACAGAGTGAACACGAAGTGTACCGCTTACGGTAAATATTAGTTCTTCCTCGCTGTTTACTTTTGCGTTAAACGTGCTTTCAGTGCCGCTCTTTTTATTTTTTAACTTCCAATACATTTTATGGCGGCCAACAGAATGGGGAGGAATGCAGCCTTTAAATTCAACCTTGGCTGACAGATATAAATCGGATTTTGATTGCCATTCTGCCATTAACAGCTCAACATTCATATCCTTCAATTGATTATTAAATGGCACCTGATCTATTAGTTTGTCCACAAAACGCTTGCGGGTAAACGGCTCTTCAGAAACGTAATAAATATTTGTGCGAGGCCCCGTATTTTTAATTATGTCATGATATCTCTTCAAGGAAGGAACCACAAAAGCATCAAGGTGGCCTATTTCCTTTTCAGGGTTTTCCAACATCTCATTCGTCTCTATAAAACCTAGATACATGGAAGAATATTCAACTGAAAGAGATTTTAATGTAGTATATAACTCAACTTCAGAAGTCATAAATAAATAATCCGCTTCCTTTATCAAGCGGCTCAGAAAATAACGGGCAAGTTCATTTTCTGAATACAATACACTGACTATATTCTCTTTTTCGTCAAAAATGACAATTTTTTCAGTTGTTCCATCATTCTTATACCATTTTGTCATATAACAAGTGCCATCTGCCCTTAAATAAAGATGCTGCTTCGGTTTGTTAGTGTCCAGATCCATGTACATTAAGCTGTGTACATATCCAGACAAATCATATTCTTCCCTTTTAAATCTTTGCCTGCTTTCATTAAAGTAATCAATGACAGCAAGTTCTCCTGATGCTGTAAACCTTTGATATTTGATATAACGTCCATTATTGTAATAACGATAAATTGGCTTATTTGGTTCTTGAATATATGTTAAACCTTCTTGTTCAATCGGATGCTTGATTTTATCTTTCTGAGGTTCAGAACCTTTAAAGTAGCTGTACATATTAATAACAGCAGTATCTTTAAAAGAAGAAGGCCCATTGGGCTCATGATGTAAAGTGACAATTTCCATTGGATAATTCCAATCGATCGTATTGATACTAAACTTTTGTGCAGCATTCAGCTCTTGACAAACAAATGCTAATTTTGGAGTAGAAACCTTAATCGTCATCATCTATTTATTACCTTTCGAATAAATTCGTACAGTCACATTTTCAGAACTACATTATATCACTTTTGCTGAGCAGGCTCTAGAGATGAAGAAGCTGTTATATTTCTTGAAATACCGGATCAGGTGAAACTGTTTTATCTATCAATTAATGATATTTTTTTGTATTTCCTCGACCCCAAAGTCACTGAATTGACTCTTGTTTAATATTGGTTTTTCTTATATGATTAAATGTGTTTAACAGAATGAAAATAGGGTATTGATGAGAAAAGAAACTCAAACATTTTAAATACTCTGCATTCAAAAGAGTGACCCTAAATCTGTTCTTAAGGAAGGTGCTTTGAAATTGAAAAAAGTACGTAAAGCCATAATCCCTGCCGCAGGTCTCGGAACGAGATTCTTGCCGGCTACGAAAGCAATGCCGAAAGAAATGCTTCCTATCGTTGATAAACCTACCATTCAATACATAATTGAAGAAGCTGTTGAAGCCGGTATTGAAGATATTATTATCGTAACAGGAAAAAGCAAGCGTGCGATTGAGGATCATTTTGATTACTCTCCTGAGCTTGAAAGAAACCTAGAAGAAAAAGGAAAAACTGAGCTGCTTGAAAAAGTGAAAAAGGCTTCTAATCTGGCTGACATTCACTATATCCGCCAAAAAGAACCTAAAGGTCTCGGACATGCTGTCTGGTGCGCGCGCAACTTTATCGGCGATGAGCCGTTTGCGGTACTGCTTGGAGACGATATTGTTCAGGCTGAAACACCAGGGTTGCGCCAATTAATGGATGAATATGAAAAAACACTTTCTTCTATTATCGGTGTTCAGCAGGTGCCTGAAGAAGAAACACACCGCTACGGCATTATTGACCCGCTGACAAGTGAAGGCCGCCGTTATCAGGTGAAAAACTTCGTTGAAAAACCGCCTAAAGGCACAGCACCTTCTAATCTTGCCATCTTAGGCCGTTACGTATTCACTCCTGAGATCTTCATGTATTTAGAGGAGCAGCAGGTTGGCGCCGGCGGAGAAATTCAGCTCACAGACGCCATTCAAAAGCTGAATGAAATTCAAAGAGTGTTTGCTTACGATTTTGAAGGCAAGCGTTATGATGTTGGTGAAAAGCTCGGCTTTATCACAACAACTCTAGAATTTGCGATGCAGGATAAAGAGCTTCGCGATCAGCTCGTTCCATTTATGGAAGGTTTACTAAACAAAGAAGAAATCTAAACAAAAAGGCTATTGGACATTCATCCAATAGCCTTTTTTTATTTCAACATCAAAGTCAGTGTATGCTCTTCATTATCAACTGCAAAAACCTGATCAGCTGTATTCACAAGAAAACGCTTCTTGCTGCTGTCATACAATACATCGCTATCACTTAAGGATAGTGACGCCGGGGTGATAGGAGAAATGTTATGAAAAATAAGCTCTGTTGCTTTATCATTCTCCAGCACATAGCTGATTTTTTCATAATCAAAATCTAATGTTTTTCTGCCGTCAGCCGTATCCCCTTCAGTATATCCATTCAATTTGGATTGAATGCTGGTTCTGCTGTCTCCCAGGAATTTCAGAAAGTATTCATAGGAAGATGCTGCGTTTTGCGAGACATAAGACGTAAATGCAGCGGCATGCAATTCAGCATGTTTCATGTTAGCTGCAACAGCGCTCTGTTTCACATAATAAGAGTGCCCGTCAAACTTTATTTTCGCTGCTTGTTTGCCTTTTGCAGCTACCGTCACTTTTGTACCGAATGGCAGTGTAACGTCAGCCTTCTGTTTCAAACCCTGATCCTTATAAGCAGCCGCTTTTTCATTTGCTATAAACCCTTGCTTATTGACTGCGGTTAAGCGTTCCTCTGACTTGCCCTTTGCATTGCCATGATGATTCTCCACTTCATTTTGCGGGATAGCGCCAAACGAAGCAATTGTACGAAGCGGGGCATTAAAGAACATCGTTCCTGCCATGAATACAGTCAGAATAGACAAAATAGCAATTTGAACCGCATTAGCCAATGATTTCGGCTTTTTCTTCTTTTGGCGGAAACGGGCAAACGCTTCAGGATCTTCTTTCTTCCTCTCTTCCGTCTGCTCTTTTTTATATGTCTCTTTTTCTTTTTTAGACAGCTTATTAAACCAGTCAATAAACGCTTTATACTCTTTGACAACCGTTTTTGTTTCATCAAACATACGAAGCTCACCATAGTGCATCCAAGCGACGCGGTCACACATCTTTTCAATCTGGCCGATCGAGTGGCTGACAAAGAAAATCGTTTTCCCTTGCTTTTTAAAATCATTTATTCTGTCTACACACTTCTGATAAAACGTTTGGTCCCCTACAGAAAGCGCTTCGTCAATAATTAAAATGTCAGGGTCAATATGCACGGAAATCGCAAAACCGAGACGCGATTTCATCCCGCTGGAATAGTTTTTAACCGGCTGATTAATAAAATCGCCAATCTCAGCAAATTCAACGATGCTGTCATACATATCATCAATTTCTTTATTGGTTAACCCCATCATCAAACACTTGAGCCGGACATTGTCCCGGCCCGTTAATTGGTTATTTAAACCGGCAGCAATCGCAATCAGCGACGGCTGGCCGTTCATTTCAATTTCACCGCTGGTCGGTGGAATAATTTTAGCCAGCAGGTTAGACATGGTTGATTTCCCTGATCCATTTATCCCTACAAAGCCGATTGTCTCTCCCTCATACACGTCAAAGGAGACATTCCGCACAGCAAAAAAACCATTATCCTTAGCCGGAAAAAACAATCCTTTTATCTTGTCCGATTGTTTTTTATACAAATGATATTGCTTTGAAACATTTCGAAACGAAACTTTTAGTTTCATCGTACAATCTCCTTACGTATTAAAGAAAGTCAACAAACTTGTCTCTGAATTTCATATGCAGAATAGAACCCACTAACAATAAAAGGAATGTGAACAGCCAGAAATACAGCGTGTACTTCATGTCTTGGAAAAACCATTTTCCGTCTAAGAAGCTGTTCCTAAATCCTTCTATCAGATAAAAAATCGGATTCAGCTTAAGCACAGGCAGAAGATTCGGGTGATTTTTCCCGAGCTGCTCTGAGATATTCCAAAAAATCGGAAGTAAAAAGAACAATAATCTGGTTACGGCCTGCAGCAGAAATTGATAATCTCTGACAAGCACACTGATTGTAGAGTTAAACAAGCTAAATGAAAACATAAACACAATCATGCAGATTAAATAGTAAATATATTGTATCCAATGCAAGCTAGGGTAAACACCGCTTGCTAAAAGGACAATGACATAAACACCCATCATTACAAAATAACTAAATAAATTTGAAGCAATCACTACAGAAGGCAGTGAACTAATCGGAAAATTCATTTTCGCAACCATATTGATCCGTTTAAATACACTGTTTGATCCATCCAAAATCGTCGGGCTAATAAAAAACCACGGGATCAAACCAGCCAACATCCAAACAATAAAAGGAACTTCTCCAATACCTGTTATGACTGGCTTGCTGTTACGAATCCCCATACCAAATACAAACCAATACGCCAGCATTTGAATGAGAGGATTGAGAAACTGCCATAATACGCCAAGATAATTCATCTGATACTGAGACTTTGTCTCATACGAAGCTAAGCGCAAAATTAAAGGAAACGATGTCACTTGCTCTTTTACGATTCTTACTAATGCATTCATTGTTTATCTTCCTTAGACTTAAATGATTTTTTGGATCTTTCGGTTAAAGAAATTTGAAAGCACCGGTGAATATTGTAACAGATGTTGAGGTTTTTTTCACTTTTAAAAAGTAAAGAGAAGTCCCTCAGAACTTCTCCTAACATTTTGAAGTGTCAATATAAAACAAACCAACCTCATTTAGCAACTTTATTATTATCTAATTCCAAAATAGCATTATAAATACGATTCCTATTATTTTTATCAGTATATGCAAAAAAGTTATCTACTCTTTTTCTATACTTATCTTCCATATGACTATTGTTTTTCATATAATAGATAACTTTATCAACTAAGCTATTATGATCTTCTATTACATCACCAAACCCCATTTTTTTATAATCATAATAATCAAGTTTAAAATGGTATGATTTTTCGTATTGATAATAGATAACAGGTTTTTTCTCATATGCAAAATCAAACGCTACAGATGAAAAATCAGTAATCATTATATTAGAAGAATTAAATAGCATTTGATAGCTGCTGTTATAGTCGGCAAACTCCACATACTCATGCTTTTCAAAGTCTACAATCTGTTGCTGAATATCTGGGTGCGGAAAAAAAGTTATTTTATAATTATTTTTCTTAGCAAATTCGATTAGCCGTTCATCATTAATCAAAGCATTATACCTAGAAAAGTATTCACTATCTTTAAATTTCGGGTTGTACGGTCTTACTCCTTTTGCCTGATCTTTCGGTAATACAATATCTTTTCTCCAAGTCGGCATTATTAGAAGCTGCTTTTCTCCTTCACTCTTCTTAAGATTATCGTATCTCGGAAATCCACCCAACAAAATATTCTCTTTTTTATAGTTGTAATTCCCTTTCACAATAGACCGATATTCAGGTTTGGCAGAAGTGACTAATAATTTGATATTCTTACTGTATTTATTTAACCATTCAGAATGATCTGCCATTGTTATTCCATGCTGCAAAAAGACAAACTCAAAATTAAATAAATCTCTAAAATAAATCTCCATATTAAAAAATGGATTTACAACCCATATATCTGCATGTGTCGATATTACTTTGGAAGAGGATAAGGTTAAAATTTTATGTCTAAAAGATCTGTATGGTATAACCTTTCCATATTTTTTAATCCTGTCGTAATCCTTGCTATCTTTTTTTATTATAAAGTATTTTTTTGCCCCATCATTCTGGTTGATTGCATATTTAAAGAGGTGCTCGGCATTATCATCAGCTTTGTCTTGTCTGTCTATGAATAACCATACTGGTTTTCTATTAAAAATAGTGAAAACATGGTGTGCTATTCTTGCCACAAGTGCCTTCTTAATCGCTGATTTTCTTTTTTTTGATTTCCCCCCTGATTTATGAAGGGATTTCAAGAAACGAAACTCTTTTATAAATCTATTTTTAACATTGTTTTTTTCGAACATTAATTTTTTATAATTATAATAAAAGATATAATCCTTTTTAGCTGCATAAGCATTAAATAGGTCATTTGACAAACCTGAATACTTAAAGAACCGAAGCTTTGCCATTTTTCTTTTTTTACCTTTTGCTATAAAAAATTCAATATGGTGATTTCCAGCAAGATAGCTTTTCGGTATATCTATAGAAAAACCAGGATATTTTTTTATTACCTCTCCTAAACTTATATAATCGTTATGACTTCTTTTTATTTTCTTAGCTTTTATTTTAATTTCTCCAATTTTAGCATAAAAATTAAAGCCTTTAGAATTAAAAAGAGAGCTCCAAAATCCTTCAATATGAATAGAATCCTCATTTTCTTCTAAAATCTCAATAGTTAGAGTTTGATTCGATAACTTCGAAACAATTTTATCTTCTCTGAATAAATAATAATCTTGTTCAGTTTCTTTTTCATATACATACTTACTATAATTTTCACCGTGTTTTATTTTTAAAGCATGATATAGATAGAAATGGCTGACACTTTTTGTATTAATAATGACATCGTCGTCAATATACGATAATACTTCTCGTATCAATGTTAAAAATTCGCGGTATTCATTTTCGTCTAAAGGTGTTTCACTAATATCCTTAATCAATAATTTCCACTTCAAATCATGCATAACCATGTATTGAAGAAACAAAGGTATTTTTTGTTCATTATTTTTGGTGATATCGATTAAATTCTTGGAGAAAGTGATAAGTGAATGGTTAAACCAATTCTTATTTGCTTTAGCAGTCTGCATGGCAGACGATCCATCTTCTCTAACTCTATAATGATATTTTGCCTCCTTAACAAGACCATACTTTTTCTTTTGCGATATAATTAAATTAACTAGCTTAGCATCTTCACCTATTTTACAATTTTCATCAAACCTGATATTTTTCAAGGCATCATTTTTTATAAATGTAGAACAGCAATGAGTTAATATATGATGTGGTTCTTTTTCCACATCCAATATTCTCGTTGCAGAAAACTTATTATTTAGATTATGTTCTCCAGTTCTTCCTTCCTCAAAAAATATTGGGATTGCTACAATATCAATTTCATTTTTATGTTGGTTAAAGAAGTTTAAAACATTTTCGAATGTTTCTTCTGAAACTAAATCATCCGGATCCAAAAATTGAATATATCTGCCTTCAGCATACTTTAAACCATAATTTCGGGCACTGCTCACTCCGCCATTCTGTTTCTTTACATATACAATATTTTTTGGATATTTTTGAGCATATTCTTTACAAATCATTTCACTTTTATCAGGGCTTTCATCATTCACAAGTATTAACTGAATATTCTCGAATCCTAAAGTCTGGTTAATAACGCTTTCTATTGCATCAGTTAGATATAACTCGACATTATAAATCGGCATTATAACACTGAAATCATAGTTAAAACTCTTTTCGTTCATAAAAGATTACTCCTAACAAAATGTTTATATGAATAAGAATCCGGGTAAATAAAAGTAAAAACAATTAGAGTGCTAAATTTTTGAAAACACATAATTAATTTAGTAAAATGTATAAAAAGGATTCCTTACCTGTTTTTTAAAGTCTTTGTAAGAAAACTTTTAAATACGTTTACATGGTTAAGTTCTAAAGCATCATTTGGTGTTTTTAGGACAAAGTCAAATGCAAGGGCCCAAATCGGTATTTCTACAACAAAACCAGCATGTCTAAAATCTCTTAATTTATATCCCCATACTTCAATTGTTTTTTTCAGTTCTTTTCGTTTACATACTTTTAATCTATTAAAATATTTTATATATAATCTGTCATTTTCTTTCATCTCATAATACTGGTTAATAAAGTGCCCTGTTAATTCAAGCCTAAACCCTTTTATTTTTGTCGAAGTAACAGTACATGAACTAAGCAGTACTCTTTCTTTTTTTATATTTTCAAGAGCTTCTGTATTTTCTTTTAATAAGTGAAACATAAATTCTTTATAGTACATCGGCATATCTTGTTCTTTTATAAATTGCGGATCAATAAATTTTAAAACTTTTATAAAATTATCAACAAAAACTTTTTGTTCTTGTTGATCTAAAACAGACTTATAAACATCTCTATAGTTCGGATATAAAAACAATTTCATATGATATACAATTAAAAATTGCAGATAAGGCAAAACTATATCATATTTTTCTATTGAATCCATCAACAAAGTCATGTAACATTCATTCAACAAATATGTGTACCTTTTTTTGTTAAACCACGAACGATCAACTAACGAGTTCTGTTCTTTCCGTTTTCTATAAAAATACTTTCCTTCTGCAACTGCTCCGTATCTTTTTTCTTTCAGTAATAACTGATTAAAAAAGATAGCGTCTTCCCAAAACTTTATAGATTCATCAAACTGGACGGTACGATTTAGTGTATGTCTTCTGTAAAAAGTGCCGCCAATATAAAAGTGAATAGCTTTATAATCGTTGAGAATATTTATAACTCTTGTTCCTTTTTCAAATCTATTATTTAATTTATGTTCGCCTTCTTTTTCACCTGTGTAATAAACAGGTAATACCGCGATATTTACATCTTCGGAATCACAAAAAAAATCATAAACACTTTGCAGTGCATTATGAGACAATGCATCGTCAGAATCAAGAAAACCAATAAATTTAGATTTTTCGCTTACATTTGATAATCCACAATTTCTTGCAGCAGAGGGTCCAGAGTTTTCAATTTTCATGATTTTAATATTATTAGGATATAGATTTTTAAAGGACTCACAAATTTGAGGACTGCTATCAACACTGCCATCATCTATTAATATCAGTTCTATATTTTCCTTAAATCCTATTGACTGGTTAATGACACTCTCTATTGAGTACCTTAAATAATTCTCAGAATTATATATTGGCATAATTATAGAAAACATGTTTGTACCTCTTTATTTAGAAGTTAAAGGATCGTTTCAATTACTCTTTTAGAAGCCTTGCCATCTTCTAAATTACAAAATTCATTATAAAAATCCTCATAGTTATGATCTATATAAGGATTATGTAACAACTCTATTACCGTATCTATAAGTTCTTCACTTGTTTGAACCAAGTTTCCTGGCGTTTTTTGCTGAAAATTAAAATAAAAACCTCTGATAGAGTCTCGATAAGCCGGGAGATCATACACAAAAAATACGATGGGTTTTTTTAAATTCATATAATCAAAAAAGACAGAAGAATAATCCGTAATCAATAAATCACTAATTAAATATAAATCTCGAATATCTTTATATAAGGAAACATCTTTCACAAAATCTTTATATTTCCCTAAATTAAATTGTTCTGAAACTAGATAATGCATTCTTAAAAGAATAACCACAGAGTCCCCAAGCTTCCTCTTCATTTCCTCTAAATCAAATTGAAGTTTAAATTTATACTGACCAACTTTCTTAAACTCATTGTCTCTCCAAGTTGGTGCATATAAAATTATTTTTTTATCTTCGCTAATTTCTAACTCTTGTTTTACCCTATTTATTAATGATTCTTTATTTGGTGAATATAGAATGTCATTTCGCGGATAACCTGTTTCTAAAATTTGTTTTTTAAATTGAAATGCCCGTTTAAAAATTTCAGTCGAATAAGCATTAGGAGAAATCAAATAATCCCATTTGCTTGCTTCCTGCAGAAAATTCTGTTTATATTTTTCGGTTGTGGTTCCGGGCATATGCACTTCATCCATATCATTAGCAAGTTTTTTTAGCGGAGTGCCGTGCCACGTCTGTACATACAATGTGTTTTTTGGTTTTGGAATCCATAATGGGAGCCGGCTGTTTGTAATCCAATATTTCGCTGTAGCCATGTACCAAATCCACTTAAAAGAAAACCTTTTTATATATGCTGCATCTACGCCGTCTAATGCCGACAAATATCGTTTATCAATGCTCCATATCATTTTATAATCATATTGATCTTTATTTTCCTGTAAATATTCATAGATTGCTCGGGGATTGCAGCTAAACTGTTTTCCTGAGTAGCTTTCAAATAAAATTAATTTATTGTTTCTTGGCAGAAGAGCAAAAATCTTAAAAAGAACTGAATAGGCCCTGACTAATAAACTTCTGCATTTTTGTAAAATAAAAGATTTCATAATGAACTCCTTAAAGAGTAAAAAATTTATATTTGCGCAAACAAGAAAAAAAGAAGCAACTGAATTACTTCAAGCCTCTTTAAGTTAGTGCTTCTATAAACTAGCCATGTCTTTTTTGATTTGGGTAGTTGAAATGCCTTCTGTTCTCGGAAGGTAAATGACCTCACAATATTCCTTTAAGAAGTCAAATTTCCCTTTCCAATCATCGCCGATCACAAATGTATCTATATCGTACTTTTGAATATCTGAGATTTTTTGTTCCCAGTTTTTTTCGGGAATCACTTCATCCACAAAATCAATTGTTTCTAAAATGAATTTTCGATGTTCATAGGAATGATGCGATTTTTTTTGTTTTTGAAGATTAAATTCATCTGTAGATAATCCCACGATTAAGTAATCACCCAGATTTTTTGCTCTTTGCAGCAGCTTCATGTGTCCATAATGAAATAAATCAAATGTTCCGTACGTTATCACTTTCTTCATCAGATAACATCACCTTCCAACCGTTTTCAACTGAGAGTACCAGAAAAAAACCACAAACCTTAACAGATTGTTTATAATTTCGACACATTTTTTACGTACCATTAATATTGAACAATAATAGCATAAGTTCCTATAAAAGTTAAGGCTCTTTAAAAATGTCAATCACCAGCATTTTTTGGTATCATCGTTGTATTGATGTATAATTTTTACAGGTCTAATGCCTTATCTATACCCATTATAACAAGTTTTCTTTTTCGAAAAAATCGAATCTTTTGTCGCGTTTTTAAGTGAAACGATTTTCTTTCTGCTGCGTCATTTATTTTGTACGCCCCTCCTCATATTAATTCATCGTCAAAACGTGAAGGAATTGTAATGTGAATGTTAAAAGTTCCTAAAGATTTTTGTGGTAAGATAGAGTAAAATGTTTTCAGACAAAGAGTCTTTAATCAAACTATACGAATGACACGTGTTTTTTATAGACATATAGATGAAAAGGAGGGTTGATACGATGCAAACGAAACCCATTAATCAATTAGATTTTGTAGACGGTGAACTGACTTCATTTGTATCACATTTAGAAACGTCATTTTTGGACCAGAATAAAGGTGCGTTCATCGTAACAGCGAATCCTGAAATCGGATTTGAAGCGATGCAAAATCCGCGTTATGAAGCGGTTCTTTCATCTGCTGATTTTATTTTGCCGGATGGCATTGGTGTTGTGTTGGTTTCCAAGCTAATTGGTAAGCCGCTTCAATCCAGAATCGCCGGTTATGATTTGTTTACATCTTTGCTTGAGAAGGCTGATCAAAAGAAAAAACGGGTTTTCTTTTACGGTGCAGCTAAGCATGTGATTGCTCAGACAATCGAGCGAGTCGAACGTGATTATCCTGGGATTGAAATTGCCGGATATTCTGACGGTTATGTGAAGAATCAACATGAGGTGGCAGACAAGATCGCAGCCTCAAATCCTGACATGGTATTTGTTGCTTTAGGTTATCCTAATCAGGAGTTCTTTATCCATAAATACCGACATCTATTCCCTCAGGCTGTTTCTGTAGGGCTGGGCGGAAGCTTTGATGTGTTCAGCGGCAATGTCAAAAGAGCGCCCTCATTTTTTATCCGTTTTCACCTTGAATGGATGTACAGGCTGATCACAAACCCTGCGCGCTGGAGAAGAATGCTTAGCATTCCTAAGTATGTTACAGCCGTGCTGAAACATGAACGAACTTCAGCAAAGCCGCAATATACGGGACAGGTCAAAGATCAATCACGCCATCTGTAATGGGCCTTAAAGGAGCTATGGTATGTAATGAAATGCATGAATCTTTCACTGTGCCTGCCGACAATCCGTGGCAGCCGTTTTGAGCTGATGACAGATTGAAATCCTGGTTTGCGTTTTTTTACTATGTGTTCATCAAAGTCATCGGCGCATTGCTGTTTTGGGTCAAACCGGGAAGTCAAGTGACCCTTCTTGTTTCCTTTCCTGATAATGCCCGGGCAATATTAAAAGAATATCAGATGGGACACTACTCATTTCCCATTCATGTACTTCTGACCCAGCATGCCAAATCGCTGGAAACAGAATTTCCTGAGCTTACTGTTTCAGTTATTAACGAAAAACACCCGCTTCATATATATAAAGCGGTCTTTTCTATGCTGAGCAGTAAAGCTGTGATTGTTGATAACTATTTTGTTTTGACAACCGTTTTGACCTGCAGACCTGATATCGAGTGTATCCAAGTTTGGCATGCGAATGGAGCGTTTAAACGATTTGGGTTAAAGGATATCAACACACAGAATCGTTCGCGGGCTGACGTGAGACGCTTTCGCAAAGTGTATGCTTCATTTGACCGGATTGTCGTCGGTTCTGAACATATGGCTGACATATTCAAGGAATTCTTCGATATAAAAGGTGATAAATTTCTTCGGTTTGGCGTGCCTTTAACCGATGCTTACTATGAGGTGAAGGAAAACAGCAGTGACCTTAAAAGCAAATATCACCTGCCGGCAGAGAAAAAAATCATCCTGTATGCGCCAACCTTTAGGGATCATCAGTTTGAAAGCTTTTCACTGCCATTTTCAGAAAAACAGCTGCAGCATGATTTAAAAGGAGAATATTTACTTGCAGTAAAACTTCATCCTGTTATGAAGCAATCTGCTCAATTGCATGGGGATAGTGCGTGGATAAAAGACGTATCAGATCTCCCTCTTGCAGACCTTTTAAAAATGAGTGATCTGTTAATATCAGATTATTCTTCTGTCCCTTTTGAATTTGCTTTGCTGGACAAACCCATTTTGTTTTATACGTATGATATGGAGGCTTACAACAGAACCCGCGGTTTAATCCGCCATTATACAGAGGTAATCCCCGGGGTTCCTTGCCGTGATTCAGGAATGCTCTTGGACCAGCTGAAAGATATGAACAGGCTTCAAACTGAAGTGGAGCGCTTTTCACGTGAATGGAATCTGTACTCAAGAGGGAATGCCAGCAAGCTGCTTTTAAGCTATGTAAATGAGAAATCAAACTGATCTTTATATATAATAGAGATCGGTATTGCAAATAATATGAAAACCTTTTATAAAACATTATGAGTTGTAGTAAGGAAGGAGTCATTTTATGATTTATGCTGAGATTCTAGCCGGTGGAAAAGGTTCCCGCATGGGGAACGTCAATATGCCAAAACAGTTTTTGCCGTTAAATAAACGCCCAATTATCATTCATACGGTTGAAAAGTTTTTATTAAATGACCGTTTCGATAAGATTTTAATCGTCTCCCCTAAAGAGTGGATTAACCATACAAAAGACATTTTAAAGAAATTCATCGGGCAGGATGATCGCCTGATTGTCGTTGAAGGCGGCAGCGACCGTAATGAATCTATTATGAGCGGCATCCGCTATATTGAAAAAGAATTCGGTATTCAGGATGATGACGTGATCATCACTCACGATTCTGTGCGTCCGTTTCTCACTCATCGCATTATCGATGAAAACATTGATGCTGTTCTTCAATACGGCGCGGTTGATACTGTTATCTCAGCCATTGATACAATTATTGCTTCAGAAGACCAGGAATTTATTTCTGATATCCCTGTCCGCGATAACATGTATCAGGGGCAAACACCGCAAAGCTTCCGGATCAGCAAATTGGTCGAGCTTTATAATCAACTGTCCGATGAGCAAAAAGCTGTCCTTACTGACGCTTGCAAGATCTGCTCGTTAGCAGGTGAAAAAGTGAAGCTGGTCCGCGGTGAAGTCTTTAACATTAAAGTAACGACACCATATGACTTAAAAGTGGCTAATGCCATTTTACAGGAGCGAATTTCACAATGATTAATCAAACATATCGTTTAGTTTCTGCCCGACAATTTGAAGTGACATATAAAGATAAAGTTGTCCATTCAGATAAGGTCGTCGTCCGTCCTACCCATTTATCCATCTGTGCTGCAGACCAGCGTTATTATACTGGCTCACGCGGCAAAGAAGCGATGGACAAAAAGCTGCCGATGGCTCTGATCCATGAAGGGATCGGAAAAGTCATGTTTGATCCGACAGGCACATTTAAAGTTGGAACCCGGGTTGTTATGGTGCCAAATACACCGGTTGAAGAGCATGAAGTCATCGCGGAGAATTACCTGCGGTCCAGCAGATTCCGTTCAAGCGGTTATGATGGATTTATGCAGGATTATATGTTCATGGCGCCTGATCGGCTTGTTGAGCTTCCAGACAGCATTAATCCGCATGTCGCAGCCTTCACTGAGCTTATTACAATTGCAGTTCACGCGCTTTCCCGCTTTGAGCGCATGGCGCATAAGAAGCGTGACACATTCGGTGTCTGGGGGGACGGAAATCTCGGATTTATCATGACGCTTCTACTGAAGAAAAAATATCCAGACAGCAAGGTGTTTATTTTCGGAAAAACACCTTACAAGCTTGATCATTTTTCTTTTGTTGATGCAGCTTATCAAATTAACGACATTCCTGAAGATGTCAGAATCGATCATGCCTTTGAATGCGTGGGCGGACGCGGCAGTGAAAGCGCAATTGAACAGATCATTGCCCATGTCCATCCTGAAGCGTGTGTAGCGCTCCTAGGCGTGTCTGAATACCCTGTTGAAATTGAAACAAGAATGGTGCTTGAAAAAGGGATTACGCTGATCGGCAGCAGCCGGAGCGGACGCGAGGATTTTGCCCGTACTGTAGACTTTTTAGCTCAATACCCTGAAGTCGTTGATTATTTAGAAACATTAGTTGGCGGACGCTTCCCGGTACGCAGTATTGAGGAAATTACAAACGCGTTTGAAGCAGATTTGACTTCATCTTGGGGAAAAACTGTTATTGAATGGGAAATTTAAACAGTGAAAACATTCCTTACGCGAATTGTAAAAGGAGTATTCGGCACTGCTTATAAACTATTGAGCGCTTTATTACCAGTACAGCACAACAAAATTGTCATAGCTTCCTATCGTGAGGATCATTTAAGTGATAATTTTAAAGGTGTCTATGAAAAGCTGAAGCAAGACCCGTCTCTTCGCATCACCCTGCTGTTCCGCAAGATGGATAAGGGGCTGATCGGACGAGCTGCATATTTGCTTCATCTTTTCAGCTCGTTATATCACCTTGCAACATGCCGCGTGCTTTTGTTGGATGATTATTATTTTCCTTTGTATGTTGTGCCAAAACGAAAGGAAACTGTTGCCATCCAGCTTTGGCATGCTTGCGGCGCGTTTAAAAAATTTGGCTATAGCATTGTGAACAAGCCGTTCGGCCCTTCTTCTGATTATTTGAAGATTGTTCCCGTGCATTCAAACTATGATTATGCCATTGTCAGTGCACCCGCTGCCGTTCCGCATTTCGCCGAAGCCTTTCAAATGGAGCAAAAGCAGATTTTGCCGCTCGGCATTCCAAGAACGGATTATTTTTATCATAAGGAACATATTCGCACTGTACTGGATGAGTTTCATCGGGTTTATCCTGAACTGAAGCATAAAAAAAAGCTTTTGTATGCTCCTACTTTTCGAGGCAGCGGACATCATCAAGAGGGTGACGCTATACCGCTTGATCTGCTACAATTAAAATCGGCGCTAAACCATAAAGATTATGTCGTGATCCTCCATCTTCATCCGTATATGCGCAAACATGCGCACACGGAAGAGGATGATTTTGTGCTGGATTTAACTGATTCGTACTCTTTGTACGATTTGATGGCAATCTCTGATGGGCTGATAACCGATTATTCTTCAGTTATTTTCGAGTACAGCCTGCTGAAACGTCCGATGTATTTTTACTGCCCGGATTTAGAAGACTACTTGGAAGAACGTGATTTCTACTACCCGTTTGAATCGTTTGTACCCGGGCCGATTTCGAAAGACGTTCCATCGCTTGTACACGATATCGAGAGTGATCACGAGGCTGATACGAAACGTATTGAAGATTTTTCACAGGCATTTATCACCCATCAGGACGGCAAATCTTCAGAGCGGGTAGCCGATTTTATTTCATCATTTTTAACATCTGGTGCCGATTAGGAGAAAGTGAGGTACAAAGTGAAGCTGGCAAGAAAGATTAAGAACAGACTTTTCAGATCAAAAAAGAAAACGCAAAAAGAAAATGCAGCTGTCATTGTCCATCCAGCTGATAACAGGGTTTTTTCTCTATTTGATAAAACGAAGCGAATTGAAGAAAACCAGCAAGTCCCTGTCAGAAAGATTTCTGAGTTTTCTTGGAATGGGTCAATTCTAAAAATTGCGGGTTATATGTATATCAAGGGCCTGCCGCTTCAAAAAGAGGATCAGGTTCGAAAACGTTTATTATTGGTGAACAACGGTGTTTTATTTACAGCTGTTTCACTGCGGGATGTTCCGGTAGATAAGCTGTCAATTGATACTTCAAATGTGCCAGGAGCCTATAAGTGGGCAGGATTTTCACAGCAGATTAACTTTTCTAAGCTGATGAATGACAAACCTCTTCCGCAAGGCGAGTATAAGCTGTTTCTCGAGATTGAAGCTGTAGATGACCAAAATGTAAAACATCAGGAAGTGCATACAGTCGGAAATGTAAGTAATTTCCTTTCTAATGATGTGTATGCCACAAAAATGGAATTTCATTCTGCTAAAAAGCTGATGAAGTTCAATTTAATCGTTAATTATGATGAGGGCGAAAAGACGATTAATTTGTCTTGCAACAAACTGCAGGAAATTGATCCGAGCCTTTTGGAGCTGGATACTGGAAAAGAGGCAAACCGCTTTTTGCGCAAGCTGAATACAAGCTTATTCCATTTTGCTTATGATGTATTCCGCCTGCTTCCAATTAAGTCTAATAAAATTGTCTTTGCTTCTGACAGCCGGCTTGATATGACAGGAAACTTCGAATTTGTTTATGAAGAGCTGCTGAAACGTGAAGAAAATTTTGATTTCAAATTTTTCTTAAAGAGCAGCATTCGAGATAGAAAAAGCCTGTCTGAACTGATGTCGATGGCTTATCATTTTGCGACAAGCAAAATCATTTTTATAGATGATTTTTATCCGATTATTTATCCGTTAAAAATCCGTAAAAATGCGGACCTTGTCCAGCTGTGGCATGCTGTCGGCGCCTTTAAGACATTCGGCTACAGCCGAATCGGTCTGCCAGGAGGACCGTCACCGCATTCGAAAAACCATAGAAACTACACGAAGGTTATTGTCAGCTCTGAAAATATACGGAAGCACTACGCAGAGGGCTTTGGGGTAGACATTGAGAACGTCATTGCTACGGGCGTACCGCGAACAGACTTTTTCTTTGATGAAGCGAAGAAGGCATTTGTAAAAGAACGCCTTTACACGGAATATCCGTTTCTAAAGGACAAAAAGGTCATTCTTTTTGCTCCAACCTTCCGCGGAAACGGTCAGCAATCAGCTCATTATCCTTTTGAAGTGCTTGATTTTGACCGTCTGTATCGAGAGTTAAAGGATGAATATATCTTCTTATTCAAAATTCATCCATTCGTACGAAACGATGCCAATATACCTTATCAGTACAGCGATTTCTTTTATGATTTCTCTTCGTTCAGAGAAATTAATGAGCTATTGCTCGTAACAGATATTCTGATAACGGATTACTCTTCTGTTTGCTTTGAGTATGCTTTATTAAATAAACCAATGATCTTCTTCAGCTATGATGTAGATGATTATATTCGCAAACGTGATTTCTATTACGATTACTTTGACTTTATTCCTGGCCCTCTTGCGAAAACGTCTGAGCAAATGATTTCGATCATTAAAGAAGAGAAGTATAACTTTGAGCAAATTGATTCATTTGTTCATTATTTCTTCGATGATCTTGATGGAAAAGCAAGTGAGCGAGTCGTCGATCAAATTGTTTTCCCTCAGGAAGAAGAGCCATCAGAGGATAAAGTTCTTAAAAGATAAATCAAAAACACCTTTTGCAGCCGCAAAAGGTGTTTTTTTTATTGATATTCCGGAACATCAAAGTAAAGTGTATAGCCGTCCAGCAATGAATACAGGCTGTACATGCGGTTTACTTGTTTGTACGCCCAGCCGATGTCTGTTGCGTATTGATGTGTCGCTGTAGCTGACCATCTCATTTTGTACAGTGTGTCCTGATTGTAAGCTGTGTTGTGGATATACGATGAGCCTATGAATTTAGCTCCGCCGATAATGGCCGCTTCTGGTGTGAACCAGCCCTGCTCGTACGCATATTTGGCTCCGTAGTAATTCGGATTGCTGTCGTATGCTCCAATTCCATACATGTTGTATACGGTTTTTCCGTTATAGGTTAATCCATTGGCTAAAGCGGATGTCCCGTTTCCTGTTTCCAGAAGAGCGTGTGAGATTAAATACAGTTCGTTGATGCTATATTGATTGGCGGCATCGATAAATGCCTTTGCTCTCCCTGTCAGGATGCCTTTACCCGCAAGCACTTTCTGATTGACCTCAGTAACGCTGAGACCCGCTGTCTGTGACAGCTTGAGAAATTGGAAGTAGTATTTGCTGTCTCTGGAAAAGTTATTCGGATCCACGTATTGAACTACTTCATCACTGCTTGCGTTTCGCCAGCCCAAATTGATCTTAGCCCAGCCGTTTATCTGTCCGATGACTTTCACTTTATCGCCTTTTTTAAACTGGCCGATCACGTTTGTCGGGCTGACTTCCGGCGTTGACCGGATATTTAGTACATCAGCCGTAACGGTTGATGTTGCTGTATTAATGTACGTGAGCGATACGTAAGCCGCTCCGTCTGTTTGCGGACTTACTGTCATTTGTTTTTGGACCATATCACGAAGCGAGAGATTGTAGTTTGTTTTCATGATTTGCGGGCCGTTTTTGATCTTCACGATAGATGATGTCCATCCGTATAATTGTTTTAGCTTCAATGATGCCGCAGCAGCTGTATCATTGCCTGTGAACTGCTCATTTACGCTGATTTTATAAAGCGTATTGCTTTTCGATGTGTAGCTGGGGGTTACACTTTTCGATTTAAGATAGGTTAACCCATTGTTCAATGCTGTTTTGCTGCTGAGCTGTGTTGTCACGATTTTGTATTGTGTATATGCAGTCTGGCCTGTTTTTGATGTTGTGACTGCGATTTTATTTTGTTTGAAAAATGTTAAAACGCGGTCAATCTCTTCTTGGCTGATGATAGCTTCAGTTGTGATTTGATAGCTGCTCGCAGCTGTCTGACCGGTTTTCTGGCTTGCTGCTGATATATGATTCGATTTGAAAAACGTGAGTGCCTGATTGACTTTCGTTTGATCAAGCAGAGATTCGGTTGTGATTTTAAACGTGTCAGCTATTTGTTTTTTGACGGATTTCGCAGAAGCACTCAGCTGATTTTTCTTTAATATGTTCAAGCCCTTTGTGACTTTTGCTTGATCTGATGTTTCTTCTGAGATGAGCTGATATTGATTTTCTGCTGTTGATCCAGCTGCTGTTTTTGCAGCTTTTACTTTTTTCTGAGCAAAGAAGGCTGCTGCTTTGTTTGCTTGCTGCTCGCCTAAAATCTTTGCCGTCGTGATTTGATAAGCTGCAGACGTTGTCGTTTTTTTGACGCTGGATGACGTGTAATGCCATTTTTTCTTTTTAAAGAAAGTGTCTATTTTTTGGAGCTGCTGTTTTGTTATACCCTTCATATTCACGGTATATGATGTGCTTTTTCCAACCTGTTGATAACTGCCGGATACGCCAGTGTTTTTCTTGATTTGGCTGATGGCGTCCTTTACTGTATTCAGCCCTTTGAAATAAGCTGATTGGACATTGTATGACTCAACGGTTGTTTTTTGATTGATGGACTTGTAGCTGCCTGTGATGCCAGTGCTCTGTTTCAGCTGCTGCAATAGAGTTTTGGCATTCGCTTCACCTGAAATAGCGGCAGTTGTGAACGTATAATAGGCTTGTCCTTTCACCGTTTCCTTTAATGATGCATGCAGCCCGGATTCCTTTTGGAAGGCGTTTTTGATCTGCGCTGCTCTGCTGTCTCCCACGATTGTGCCAGACTGAATGGTTGTGACAGACACCGTGTGTGTGATGGGCTGATACGAGCTTTTAATCCCTGTTTGCTTAGCCAGGCTCTGGATAAGCGCCTTGACTTTTGTCTCATCAGCAATGTCTGATGTCATGACGTTCATATAGGGCCGAGCTGCTCCGTAAGCTTTTACAGCGCCAGCCACTCCCGTCTCCTGTTTCAGCTTTGCTAGGGTAGTGTTGGCCTGTTTTTCTCCGGAGATGGCACCTGACGAGATGGTGACATATGGCTGTTTGCTTCCAACAGGACTTGACGTTCCTGTAATCGATGTCTGTTTGGCGAGTCCGCTCAGTATTGCTTTCGCTTCTGATTCGCTATGAATGCCTGAGGCGGAAATTTGGTAGGTCGTTGTTGTGCCTGAAGCCTGATAGGATGCATCCCAGCCAGTATCTTTTTCCAGTTTGGCGACAGCTTGTGAGGCTTGGCTTTCTGTACTGAACGTATTCGACGGCTCTACTTTATATAGTGAGTAGTCGGTATACGCGGCTGCCTGGGCAGAACCAGATATGGCAAAAAAGGCAAGGGACGCGGCGGATAGAAGCATAGGTGCGATTAGTCTCTTTTTCATTCCTTCTCCTCTTTCTTATTCTATGAGTATATAAAACTAGTTTATTTATCGGCACGCGCATGCTTCATTTATAGGTGAATCACTTCCATTTTCTAATAAAAAAAACTTAATCTCGAAGTGAGATTAAGTTTAAATATGAGACACGATAAGGGTACAAGTTCCTTTTATCGTAAAATCGGGCATTTGAGCCGGCAAAATAAAGTGATCACCTTTTTTGAGCGGACATGTTTTGTCCTCATACTTGAGCAAACCGCTTCCTTCTATCACGCTGCAAATCAGAAAGGATTCATCCTGAGCCATTTCAGCTTCGCCATTGATGTCCCATTTATACACCGAAAAATATTCCCCTTGAACAAACGTTTTAATGGTTATGCCTTTTCTTGATTCGGTCGATTCATCTATATACCCGTCCACATGGGGAACCGTGGCGGCATTGACCGCTTTGGCAAAATGAAGCTCTCTCGGACTTCCGTTGCTATCAAGACGGTCATAATCGTACACCCGGTATGTGGCATCTGAATTTTGCTGAGTCTCTAAAACAAGGGCCCCCTTGCACAATGCGTGCAGCGTTCCGCTCGGCACATAATAGAAATCACCCGGTTTAATTTTGATTCTTCGCAGCAGGCCCTCCCAGTCACCGCTGTTGATCATTGTGACAAGTTCGGTTTTTGAGCGGGCCGTATGCCCGTAAATGATTTCTGCGTTTTCCTTACAGTCGATAATGTACCAGCATTCCGTCTTGCCGAGTTCTCCCTCTTCGTTTTCTCCGGCATAGTAATCATCAGGGTGAACTTTAATTGACGTATCTTCCTTCACATCCAGCAGCTTTGTCAGAAGCGGAAACCGATCCCCCTCTATGCCGCCGAATACTTCACGGTGCTCTTCCCAAAGCTCGATCAATGTCTTTCCTTTATACGGGCCATTTGCAACAGTGCTCGGTCCTTTTGGATGAGCGGAAATGACCCAGTATTCCCCCGTTGATTCTGAAGGAATACTGTATCCAAATCTATCTCGTAAAGCGGTTCCGCCCCAGATTTTTTCTTTAAACACAGGCGTTAGAAAAATCGGTGATTGCGTCATGATCCGTACCCCTCCCCTGTAAATAACTGATCATCATTTTCCCGGTGCGCCCCTCTTACAAACGCCCGTATAAGCTGCCTTTTTCCGATGACAACATATGTACAAAGCATCATCTTTTCATTACCCCTTCAAAGAAAACGCTTCCTATCTATTATATCACGTCGAAAAGAAGCTTTGTTTCAGCCTTTTCCTCGATAAGAATAATTCTCCTTTTTTGATACAAATTAATAAAAACCGTCAATCTGTTTACGAAGGAGAGAAACTATGCAAATCGACTCTGATCTCCAGAACAATTTAGACACACTGAAAAAAACATTGGGACAAAACGACGATATGATGTTTTATACATTTGCTTTCGGAGATAGCAGACAAAAGGCGTGTTTACTGTATATTGACGGTCTGACAGAGAATAAAATGCTGGCGCAATACGTCATTTCTCCTTTACAAAAAGAGGCGTTGGCCCATAAGGAATGCTCGATTGAAGACTTATCCGCCTTTTTTTTCGGCTTTCACCACAGCGTTGTTTCTACAATGAAAGAAATAGAGCAGCTCGTTTTTTCAGGGCAAGCCATTTTGCTCGCTGATGGCTATCGCGGAGGATTAGCTTTCGACACAAAGTCAGTCGCAACACGCAGTCTTGATGAACCCTCCTCCGAAGTCGTGGAACGCGGCCCTAAAATAGGATTTATTGAAAAGCTGCGGACAAACACGGCGCTTTTGCGTGAACGGACGAGTGATCCTAATCTCGTCATCAAAGAAATGACACTCGGAAAAAGGACCAAAAAGAAAATCGCTGTCGCTTATATTCAGGATATCGCCCCAGATTATGTCGTCAAAGAAGTGTTTAAAAGGCTGAAATCAGTCAATATAGATAATTTGCCGGAATCGGGGACGCTTGAACAGCTGATTGAAGACGAACCATTTTCAATTTTCCCCACAATATTAAGCACAGAACGACCGGACCGGGTCGAAAGTTCTCTATTAGAAGGGCGAGTGTCCATATTAGTGGATGGTACGCCGTTTGCTTTGATTGTACCGGCTACGGTTGACGAATTTATTCATTCGCCCGATGATTACAGCCAGCGCTGGATCCCAATGTCACTTGTACGCCTTCTTCGTTATTCCAGCATCCTGATCACCATTTATTTGCCCGGTCTGTATATTTCTCTCGTTTCTTTTCACACCGGGCTATTGCCGACTAGAATGGCCATTTCCATTGCAGGCAGCAGGCTTAACGTACCATTCCCGCCTTTTGTAGAGGCCTTTATCATGATCTTTACGATCGAATTGATTCGAGAAGCCGGATTAAGGCTGCCTAAGCCGATTGGACAGACAATTGGCCTTATCGGCGGCGTTGTCATCGGACAGGCAGCTGTTCAGGCGCAAATTGTCAGTGCGCTTATGGTCATTGTCGTTTCTGTCACAGCACTGGCATCCTTTACCGTTCCTTCATACGCCTATAACTTTCCGCTGCGGATCATTCGGATCGGGGTTATGATAAGTGCAACAGCGCTTGGCATGTATGGCGTTATAATGGTTTATCTGTTTGTGATCGGCCATCTCATGCGCCTGAAAAGCTTTGGACAGGATTACATTATCCCGATCATGGCGCAGCCTGGACAGGATTTGAAAGACACAGTCATCCGTATTCCCACGATGTTTTTAAAAAGAAGACCGACACGAAACGATCCCGAAGATAACATCAGACAAAGGTGATGGCTATGAGGAAATCAGAGCATAAACTGACATTTATGCAGACGCTCATTATGATCAGCAGCACATTGATTGGTGCCGGGGTGCTGACCCTTCCCCGCTCAGCCGCCGAAACCGGCAGTCCGAGCGGATGGCTAATGATACTGCTCCAGGGCGTTATTTTTATTATCATCGTTCTGCTTTTTTTGCCTTTTCTTCAAAAAAACAGCGGAAAAACTCTTTTTAAGCTCAACAGCATTGTAGCTGGAAAATTCATCGGCTTTCTATTGAATTTATATATCTGTCTATATTTCATTGGGATTGTTTGCTTTCAAGCTCGGATTTTGGGAGAGGTTGTCGGATTCTTTTTGTTGAAAAATACGCCAATGGCAGTTGTGGTGTTTATATTTCTTGCAGTTGCCATCTATCATGTAGGCGGAGGCGTTTATTCAATTGCAAAGGTATACGCTTATATTTTCCCTATAACCCTTATTATTTTTATGATGCTTTTGATGTTCAGCTTTCGCTTGTTCCAGTTCGATTTTATCCGGCCTGTTTTTGAAGGAGGCTATCAAAGTTTTTTCTCTTTATTCCCAAAAACACTTTTATATTTCTCCGGATTTGAAATCATTTTTTACCTGGTCCCCTTTATGAGAGATCCAAAGCAAGTGAAAAAGGCTGTTGCTCTGGGCATCGCGACTTCCACATTGTTCTACAGCATTACTTTGCTCATTGTGATTGGCTGTATGACTGTGGCTGAGGCAAAAACGGTGACATGGCCGACCATTTCCCTTATTCACGCATTAGAGGTTCCGGGTATTTTTATTGAACGATTTGATTTGTTCTTACAGCTGACCTGGACAGCCCAGCAATTTGCCTGTATGCTCGGATCCTTTAAAGGCGCCCATATCGGGTTAACGGAAATCTTTCATCTAAAAAATAAAAACAATGCATGGCTGCTGACTGCAATGCTGGCTGCGACGTTTTTCATAACGATGTATCCCAAGGACTTGAATGACGTGTTTTATTACGGGACGCTTCTTGGATATGCTTTCTTAATTGTGATTACAATTCCATTCTTCGTCTGGTTTTTAAGCTGGATACAGAAAAAAATAGGGAGGGGGCAGCTGCAATGAAAACAGCATCAAAATTCTCCGTCATGTTTTTTATGCTGCTGGCCCTCTGCGGCTGCTGGGATGTCAAAGATATCGAGCAACTATCCTTCGCCAGAGGGCTGGCGATCGATGAGACAAATGATCACCAGTACAAACTGACGTATCAAAATCTTCTTCCCCAAAGCGAAGACAGCCAAGCATCCGGAAAACCCGAATTTGTTAATGTAACGTCCCACGGGAAAACGATTCTGGAAGCAGTCAGTGATGTATCCATCAAGGACCCTCCTGTTTATAGCGATCATTTAAAAGTGATCCTTCTGGGAGAAAAACTGATGAGGAATCAAAATGTAGACCAAGTCCTCAACCACTTTATCCGGGATGATGAGCTGCGGCGAAGCAGCTATTTGATGGCAGCCAGAGGGAATGCAGCTGATGTTTTCACAAAAGGAAACCCCAATCAGCAGCAGCCGATGCCCTCCGAAAAACTGATTGATTTGACAACTCACAGCGGATATAACGGTAAGATTATGATACCGCTGCGCATCGGAAGAGCTTCTGTCTACTCTCAGAACGGGTACAGTTATCTTATTCAAGCCGTGAAAAACGAAAAGGGAAAAGCCAAGTATGACGGAGCAGGCATTATCAAAAGGGGCAGCAATAAACTCGTTGGGTTTCTTTCAGCTGATGAAACCCAAACACTGTCATGGGTCATGGGGACGATCCAAGGCGGTGTCATGCCGACGACAGATAAAGGACATCCGATTACGTTTGAAATTAAAAAGTCGAAAACCAAAATTAAGCCCGTCATTGAAAACGGAAAGCCTGTCTTTCATATTTCTGTTAAAACGAAGGGCATCCTGACAGAAGACCAAAACCCGAATGAAAACTCCTTTAGCAAAAGTTATTTGCACAGGCTGGAAAACATTTTTGAAAAAAAGCTTGAACGAGATGTAAAGCAGGTGATGGATAAACTGCAGCACGAGTATAAAACCGATCCGGTCTTTTTATCAGACCACATAAGGATTCAACACCCTGACTACTGGAATAAAGTAAAAGGGCATTGGGATGAAATATTTTCTGAGACTGATTTTAAGTACGATATTTCTTTTAAAATCATTAACTTTGGCACGGTGGGAAAGTAAGCAATCAAAAGGGTGCGCATGATCGCGCACCCTTTTTTATGTTCCGACAGTCTGCTGTTTTCCGGCCGCTCCTCCCTGTCCGTTTTTGTCCCGTAAATCCTGCTCAATTTCTTCAAGGCTTCTTCCCTTTGTCTCTGTCACTTTAAATCGGACAAATAAGAACGCCATGATACCGATCGCGGCATAAATCAGGAATAAATAACTGATTCCGATCGCTTCCATTAATATTGGATAGGTTAATGAAACAATCAGTGTCCCAACGTGCAACATTAAGGTCGAAACACCGGTCCCGATTCCTCTGACGTGAAGCGGGAACAATTCAGGAAGCATCACCCACACAACCGGTCCCCAGCTGACCGCAAAGACAACGATAAACACGCCTAAACAAATGACGGTCGTCCATGAGGCAGCCGGAGTGTTATCGAAAAAGAGATTTACTAAAGCGAGAACGATCAAGCTGATCACCATGCCCGCATTCCCGAATAGCAGTAACGGCTTTCTTCCAATCTTGTCGATAATTTTAATCGCTACTAATGTCATGAGAACATTGACTGTGCCGATTCCGACCGTGCCTAAAATCGAAGCGGAGTTTCCGAATCCGACGTTTGTAAAGGTCTTTGGCGCATAGTAGATGATCGTATTCGTTCCGATAAATTGCTGCAAAAAAGCGAGTCCCAAACCTGCAATAAGCGCTGGGCGCACCCATGGATCGAACAGCTCCTTCAGACCGCCTTCATCCTGCTTTTCCGCTTCTTTTATATCATGTATTTCCTGATCAATATCTTTTGTGCCACGCAATTTTTCAAGAATTTTCTTCGCTTTGCTTTCTTCGCCATTCGTGAACAGCCAGCGCGGGCTCTCCGGCATAAACAAAATGCCAATAAGCAAGAGCAATGACGGCACAGCAGCCAATCCAAGCATCCAGCGCCACGCTTCGGCATCGGCAAATATGTAATTGACAATGTAAGAAAGAAGGATGCCGACCGTGATCATCAGCTGATTCAGTGATGACAGCGCCCCGCGTTTATGTTTTGGCGCCAGTTCAGATAAATAAAGGGGCACGATTGTCGTCGATGTTCCGACTGCAAGTCCCAAAATGATGCGAAACAGCACCATGACTCCTGTATTTGGGGCCAGTGCCACACCAAGACCGCCTATACAAAACAGCAGCGCGGCTGCCATAATTGCTTTTTTTCTTCCGAAACGGTCAGTCAGCTTGCCGGCCGCTCCTGAGCCCAATATCGCCCCAACCAGCAAGGAGCTGACAACAAGACCTTCTGTAAACGCGTTTAAGCCTAACTCCTTTTTCATAAATAAAATAGCTCCGGAAATCACTCCGGTATCATAGCCATATAACGCGCCTCCAAGAGCTCCGAAAAAATAAAGCCATATATTTGACTGCTTTTTCATAAAGATGACTCCCTTTCTCCATCAGCTGCAATGACATTGTCTGTGGGATTTTTTTAGAAATCTTTTAGCCTCTTTTTCCGGCCATTAAACCTTTTTATTTTGCTGATCATAAGTTTTCCAATCATTTACTTGTATTTTTTTCAATGTCGCCGAAACATTTTACCTGCTGCGGCGTCCAATATAAGGTGTTTCATTACATCATCGTTATCAATTTTCAAAAACAAGAACTTATAAATATAGGAATATTTATCGAAAAATGTCTTTCGAGTAGTTGCCCCATGGCAAATAGAATGGTACGCTTCAAATATTAAAGAAACGTGAGGTATTGATATATGGAAGAACGATCACAGCGCAGAAAGAAAAAAAGAAAACTAAAAAAATGGGTGAAAGTTGTTGCCGGATTAATGGCTTTTTTAATCATTGCGGCAGGCTCTGTCGGCGCCTATGCTTTTGTAAAGCTGAACAATGCTTCTAAGGAAGCTCACGTCAGCCTTGCACGCGGAGAACAATCTGTAAAACGGATCAAAGAATTTGATCCTGGAAAAGATTCTTTTTCTGTATTGCTCTTAGGAATTGATGCCAGGGAGAAAAACGGCGAGACCGTCGATCAGGCAAGAAGTGACGCGAATGTGCTGGTTACATTTAATCGGAAAGAAAAAACAGCTAAAATGCTGAGCATTCCGCGTGACGCCTATGTAAACATCCCAGGCCACGGGTATGATAAATTCACACATGCTCACGCTTACGGCGGCGTTGACTTGACTGTGAAAACAGTTGAAGAAATGCTGGATATTCCCGTCGATTATGTCGTAGAAAGCAATTTCACGGCTTTTGAAGACGTCGTAAACGAGTTAAATGGCGTCAAAGTAACTGTAAAAAGCGATAAAGTCATTCAGCAAATCAAAAAAGATACAAAAGGTAAAGTCGTTCTTCAAAAAGGAACACATACGCTTGATGGGGAAGAAGCGCTCGCTTACGTAAGAACACGTAAAGCGGACAGTGACCTTTTACGCGGGCAAAGACAAATGGAAGTGCTGAGCGCCATTATAGATAAATCAAAATCATTGAGCTCAATTCCGGCTTATGATGATATTGTGGATACGATGGGGCAAAATTTAAAAATGAACTTATCTCTTAAAGATGCCATCGGCCTGTTCCCGTTCATCACTTCATTGAAATCAGTTGAGTCTATTCAGCTGACGGGTTATGATTATGAACCTGCCGGAGTCTATTATTTCAAATTGAATCAGCAAAAGCTGCAGGAAGTTAAAAAAGAGCTGCAAAACGATTTAGGTGTATAATGAACGGGATGGCGATTACGCCATCCCGTTTTACATATTTCCTTGTTGAAAATTATCAAAGTAACGTTTAGCCTTAATTTAAATGGATTATGTTTCACAGGCAAGCTGAACATACTACACGAAGCAGCTTCATTTTTAAGGAGGTTCCCCTACATATGAAATGTATTGCGATTGATCTAGACGGAACATTACTGAATAAAGAAAGCGTCATTTCTGCGGAAAACAGAGAGGCGATCAAGCGGGCCGTTGATGCCGGCATCCTCGTCACCATTTGCACGGGAAGAGCGACATTTGATGTAAAAGCGCTGCTGGATGACTTGGACATCCCTATCATTGCAGCTAATGGCGGCACGATCCACGACACGGGTTACCGTTTGATCAGCCGGACATTAATGGATCAGGAAGCCGGTAAAGCGATTGCTGATTACTTACTTTCAAAAAACATTTACTTTGAGGTATATACAGATGACCATCTGCTTTCTCCTTTTGACGGCGAAGCTAAGCTGCACGCGGAGCTTGACATTCTAAAGAGCGCAAACCCAAACGAGCAGACGGATGAATTGTGGCAAGGAGCCATGACTCAATTCAAACAGTTTGGCATTAAACCAATCCCTCATATCGAATCGGTTTTTGACGGGAGTGAAAACATTTATAAGCTTCTTTGCTTCTCCTTTGATATGGACAAGCTGAAACAAGCGAAGGAAGAACTGAAGCATCATAAAAAACTGGCGCAAACCTCTTCAGGAAAACATATTATCGAAATCCTGCCGGCCTCGTCAGGAAAAGGACGCGCGTTAACAAAGCTGGCGGACATATACGGAATTGAAACACAGGATATCTATGCGATCGGCGATAGTCCAAACGATTTGTCCATGTTTGAAGTCGCCGGACACCGTATCGCCATGGAAAATGCGATTGATGAATTAAAAGAAAAAAGCACCTTTGTCACAAAAAGCAATGACGAAAATGGTGTGGCCTACTTTATAGACCAGCTTCTTTCAGGACAATATGCATAAAGAAAAGACTCCAGAGATTGGAGTCTTTTTCTTTTATTGCACCCGTATACTTCCTGCGTATTTATCCTTCCAATATGTGCTCGTGTTCATATTGGTGATGGTCACGCCGTTTGATAATGTGACATGAACAACTTGTCCGTTTCCGATATAGATGGAGGGATTTAAGCTTGTTGATTGAAAGAACACAATGTCTCCCGGCTTCAGGTCCGCCTTCTCAATCTTAGTTCCGGCATTGTACTGGCTTGTTGCGTATCGAGGCAGGGAAATACCGGCTGCTTTCTGGTAGACATATTGGACAAATCCAGCTGTATCAAATCCTGTCTCAGGTGTTACTCCGCTCTGTTTGTAAGGCACTTCTCCGACATAAAGCGTCGCTTCGGAAACAATCGGATTTTCTTTCGGGATTGTCAGGTTGTCAAATCGGCGAATACCCGTCATCTTCGATTTCCAGTAATCCTCTGACAAATAGGAAATGGTTACTTTTTCTGACCGGCTCGCCTGGATGAACCTGCCTGCGCCCGCATAAATGCCTGCATGTGAAATTCCCGTTTTATACGTATTGCTGAAATAGACGACATCACCAGGCTTTATGTTCTGAGGGGCTACCTTCTCGCCCACTGCCCACTGCTGTTCGGCTGATCGCGGCAGATAAATGCCGAGTGCCTGTTGAAACACATATTGCACAAGCCCCGAGCAATCAAAGCCCTCTGACGGCGTGCTTCCGCCAAACACATATGGGACACCGATATATTTTTCGGCCTCCTGAACGACAGGAACATCAGCCGTTGCCGGATCGGCAGCGATTCGTCTCGCCCCGATATAAGTTCCGCTCCAATAGCTGCTTTGTTTGTAATTGGTGATGATAACCCCTTTTGACTGTGTACTGTGAACCATTTGGCCGTCTCCGATATAAAGGGCGTCATGTGTCGGAACAGTGCCGGTGCTTCCCTCTTTCTTGAAAAACAAAATATCACCCGGCTTCAGGTTTTCCGGCTTTACAGCTGTTCCGATTTTATACTGGTCGTTTACAGATCTCGGCAGATGAATATCAGCCTTACTGAACACATATTGTATCAATCCTGATGGATCGAAACCCTCTTTCGGCGTTTCCCCGCCATATTTATACTGATATCCAAGCAGGTTTTTTGCTTCGCTGACAATCAATTCTGATGATGTATCAGCTTCCGCAATCTCCGCTTTTGTCATAATTGGAACCAAAAAACAAATGATAACCGCCACAAGCAAAAACTTCTTCCAGTTTGCCAGTGTGTTCACTTTTATTATCTCCTCCTCTTTTTGCAGTTTTAACATCGGTATTTTTTTGAATATGTTAAGAGACTTTTTAATATTTTTACAGAATGAATATGCTGGGCAAATAAAAAGAGAGTGTCTCATCAGACACTCTCTTTTTTGAATTATTTATTGGCGTTTACCGGTTCTTCCTGCTGCTGGATTTTATTCATTTCCATATCAATCTTCTGTTTTTCCTGATCTGTCAGCTGATCATTGAATTTAAAAGCTGACATAAACATGAACACGATAGCTACGGCAACAAACGGCCAGATGGCTTTGACAAATTTCATCTTTATCACTCCGTTTATTTAGATTTTAGTTTGTCACTATGATCAATATCAAACGTCAGTTTTCCGTCTTCTACTTTCCAAGCGAAATTAGAGTCTTTCGTCAGTTCGCGAATAATGGTTTTCTGTTTAAGGCTGTCTTTTTTCACAGGTGCAGGTGTCGCTTCATGGATATCGATCGGTGTCACTTCAAAGCGTCCTGTTCCATTTTTCTTCAGGTGATACTGAACCAGTGCACTGTCTCTTGTTCTCGTCCAGCCCTGGTCAAAGACAAAGTTGCCGAGGCTGTAGAAAATGACGGTTCCGTTATATACTTCAATCGGTTCTAAGACGTGCGGGTGATGGCCGACGATGATGTCAGCTCCCGCATCAGACATGGCTCTTGCAAGCTGGCGCTGGCGGTCGTTTGGATCATTGTCATACTCTTGGCCCCAGTGTGACTGCACAACAACGATGTCCGCATGTTTTTTCGCTTCTGAAATCATAGGGATGAAGATTTCAGGATCTGCGGGCAGCACGCCCGGCGTATTCTTTTTAGCTGCGAAACCTTTCCCGGACACATCGGTAAAGCCAAGCGTCGCAATCGTTACCCCGTTGACTTTCTGGTACGAAATTTTCTTTTTCGCATCACTTAAGCTGTATCCCGCTCCAACGATATCAAGGTTTTGCTTCGCAAATTCTCCAAGCGTATCTTTCATGCCCTGAACGCCGTAATCCATTGCGTGGTTGTTTGCGCTGTTGAGAACCGTGAAATTCATATCCTTCAAGACTTTCACTGATTCCTTATTCGTCTGCAGATGAATCTCTTTATCTGCTTGTTTATAATTCTTTTGATAGGTTACCGGGTTTTCAAAGTTTCCTGCTACATAATCCGAAGCTCTAAAGATCGGTTCAACATATTGAAAAATACTGTCTGCCCCTTTTTGCTCCGTTACTTTTTCAACATAGCGTCCCATCATAATATCGCCTACAAATGAGGCTGAGAGTACGTCGTCAGAATACGTTTTGACCTTCGGCGTTTCCGCTTTTCCCGCCCACATGAAAGCGAACATAAGGACAAAAACGATCGGAATGGCAATAAATACGTGCTTATTGGTTTTCTTTTTTTGCTGTTTTGTCAGCTTTAGCAGCTTTTCATGAAAGCTCAGTTCTTTTTTCATCGTTTGACACACCTTACATTAAATTAAGTAGTAAACAAACATGATAGCAAAGGTCGCTCCGCTCAATAGCAGCGTGCTTCCGAACGTAATGGTTAAACCTTGTTTCTGAATGGTATTGGCAATTAAACCTGGCACGATGATGCCGATTCCTCGAAATTCTGCGATTTCAAATGGTACAATCGGGTATAGAAAATCAAACGCGATTTTTAGGACGATCCCTGTTATCAGCATGGCAGCGAATTTTCTGCGTCCGTACAAAATCATAAATTTGGATAAACCGTATTTCACGATAACATAAGTGAGCAAGCTCACTAGCAAAACAAGTAAAATAAAGACCGGCTGATTAAACACAAGTCCTAAATATCCCGGTACAACAAGTCCTGCCGGCACGATCCCTGTTTTTTCCGCAAAAATTAAACTGAGTAGTACACCTAAAATTAGTGCGATGTATAAATCTGATCCGAACATGTTTGCATTTCCCCCTAGCTTACGAGCTGCTTAACCTTGTATTCGTGGATTTTTTCAATTAAAGGCTCTGCGGCACCATGAATATTGCCGACGCCATATATGACACGGTTGTGCATTCTTTTCTTTAACAATTCCATAATTTCATCTGTTGACTTATACTCTAGATCATGCAGTTTGTCTGCAGGAATTTTGCCTTCTTCGTAGGCTTTTACGATCGGTTCTGTTGTTTCACCGATTAAGATCAGTTCACTTGCTTCAATATAAGGCAATACGTCATTTGCGAATTGCTGTGTCCGATCGACACGGTCTGCGCGGCAGTTCATGATGATGATCGGATCATCGGTCGGGTAACCGATTTCTTTTACACGTTTCCATATATTCAAAGTAGAAGAAGCGTCGTTTGCGGCAAACCCATTAACAAAGTGCCCAGGCTCGCTCGGACTGATCAGCGGAAGAATTCTCATTGCTCCCGGATCTGGCGGCGCATTCAGCATTCCCTTAAATGCTGTTTCTTCGTCAATGCCGAGTGCTTGAGCCACACCCAGCGCCAGAGAAGCGTTATCAGGGAATACCATGTATTCAAATTTACGTAAATACTCATCTGTAATTTTTGAGTTATCAGCAATGATGACTTTTGTGTTTCGTTCTTTTGCTTTTTGTTTAAAGAACTCGGTATATTCACTATCTGTAATGACAAGATGGCCATTATAAGGAATTGTAGCGGTAAACGCTTCTGCAATTTCATCAAGCGTCGGCCCCATGACATCCATATGGTCTTCTAAAACATTCACAATGACGCCGATATTGGCCTGCAGAAGTTCTTCCTGAAAGATGATTTGATAATCTGGGTTAACAGCCATGCATTCACTGACAATCGCGTTAGCCCCTCTTTCTACTGTTTCTCTCATGACTTCTTTTTGCTCTCCGATATTCGGCCCCTGAGGTTTCCGTTTAATCGGCTTTTCCTCCGGTGTGTCCCAGTAAATCATTCTTGCATCTGTTCCTGTTGTTTTTCCAACAGTCTTGTAACCGGCTTCTATTAATATTCCGGTTGTCAGCCTTGTCACAGTCGATTTTCCGCGGATGCCGTTAATATTCACCCGAACAGGGAGGGCATCAATGTTTTTCTGATGTCGTCGTTTTTCTAATATTCCGATGACCAGTATGACAGCACAGGCTATAATGAGTAACCACATTGCTTTTCGACATCTCCTTCTATATTGTTGTAAATTCATTCATCAGTATATAGAATCACTATGAATTCTCAATCGGCATTATGTAACATAATCTTCCCTAATCGACTAAGCCAAACTTCTCTTTTGAAAGAGATTTTATACCTACAAACTGTTTTCTATTTTTGGAAAACAGCAGGACTTATACCTTATCACTTTTTTAAAAAATCGAAGAGAATGCGCTTTCATTTCTCCCCTGATATCCTTCTGGACGTATAGTCACACCTTGCTGTTTGTGTTTAATATGCATTTCAAATCAATCTTTTTTTCAGCCTGTGTTATCAAGCATCTCCTGCGATCATGCGTGTTTCCGGTTCTTATGAACACAAAATAGTTTTATCCTGTTTCTTAAGGACAAGGTCATAATGTCATCCTTTCTGCATGGAATAAGCAATATGAGGCCCATTCCAAAATGACTAAGGAGGTTCGAGATGAAAACGCTAAACATACGAGTCCGAATTCTCTAACATAATTAAACATTTTCTGGGATGATAGTCTTTTCTGTTTCTCACCATTTACAGGTCTAAACGCATGACTTTGAAACAATTTTAATAAAACTTAATATTTGTTCAAGAAATCTTCATCCATATTTGTGAAGACTTTGTCAAAAAAAGAGTGAAAACCTTAAATTTTTCAATTATATATACAATTTACAAGTAGATTTCTTTTGATATTTTTATTGCTAACTTCGGATTGTTCATGATAATCTATCTATGTAAACGGTTACATAAACAAGGAGGAGCTGTTTTGGCTACAATTAAAGATGTCGCCGGAGCGGCGGGCGTTTCAGTTGCGACGGTTTCCCGCGTCCTGAATGATAATGGCTATGTACACGAAGAAACGCGAACGCGTGTCATAGCGGCGATGGCGAAGCTGAACTATTACCCGAATGAAGTCGCCAGATCTCTATATAAAAGAGAATCCCGACTGATCGGACTTTTGCTCCCGGATATCACAAACCCTTTCTTCCCTCAGCTTGCCCGCGGTGCGGAGGATGAATTGAACCGGGAAGGCTATCGCCTTATTTTCGGCAACAGTGACGAGGAATTGAAAAAAGAACTTGAATACCTTCAAACCTTTAAGCAAAATCATGTCGCAGGCATTATTGCCGCAACGAATTACCCGGATCTCGAGGAATACAGCGGCATGAATTATCCAGTTGTTTTTCTGGACAGAACACTTGAAGGGGCTCCTTCTGTGTCCAGTGACGGCTATACAGGAGGAAAGTTAGCCGCCCAGGCTATCATTCACGGAAAAAGCCAGCGCATTACGCTCTTGAGAGGACCCGCTCACCTGCCGACCGCTCAAGACCGCTTTAACGGCGCTTTGGAAATCTTAAAGCAGGCTGAAGTTGATTTTCAGGTCATTGAGACGGCTTCATTTTCAATTAAAGATGCACAATCAATGGCGAAGGAGCTGTTTGCCGCTTATCCAGCGACAGATGGTGTGATCGCGAGTAATGATATTCAAGCCGCTGCCGTTTTACATGAAGCATTGCGGCGCGGAAAAAACGTGCCGGAGGACATTCAAATTATCGGCTATGATGACATTCCGCAAAGCGGACTTCTGTTCCCGCCACTTTCTACAATTAAACAGCCCGCATATGATATGGGGAAAGAAGCTGCCAAACTGCTTTTGGGTATCATCAAAAAACAGCCGCTGGCAGAAACGGCAATTCAAATGCCTGTCACCTATATAGGAAGAAAGACGACAAGAAAGGAAGATTAAGATGCGTAATATTTGTGTGATTGGTAGCTGTTCTATGGATTTAGTGGTCACCTCGGACAAACGCCCAAAAGCCGGTGAAACGGTTCTTGGCACGTCATTTCAGACTGTGCCGGGCGGCAAAGGAGCAAATCAGGCCGTTGCCGCAGCCAGACTTGGGGCGCAAGTGTTTATGGTCGGCAAGGTCGGAGACGATCATTATGGAACAGCTATTTTGAATAATCTCAAAGCTAACGGCGTTTGCACTGACTATATGGAACCGGTTACACATACGGAAAGCGGAACCGCTCATATTGTGCTTGCTGAAGGCGACAACAGCATTGTCGTTGTCAAAGGCGCGAACGATGACATCACCCCAGCGTATGCATTAAACGCGCTCGAACAGATTGAAAAGGTCGATATGGTGCTGATTCAGCAGGAAATCCCAGAAGAAACGGTTGATGAGGTGTGCAAATACTGCCATTCTCACGATATCCCGATCATGCTAAACCCGGCACCGGCCCGCCCGCTCAAGCAGGAAACAATTGATCACGCTACCTATCTGACACCGAATGAACACGAGGCTTCGATTTTATTCCCTGAGCTTACCATTTCTGAAGCTCTGGCGCTTTATCCGGCAAAGCTCTTTATTACGGAAGGAAAACAAGGCGTCCGCTATTCGGCTGGCAGCAAAGAGGTGCTCATCCCGTCCTTCCCTGTAGAGCCCGTTGATACAACCGGAGCCGGTGATACGTTTAACGCAGCATTTGCCGTGGCCCTGGCTGAGGGAAAAGACATTGAAGCCGCATTGCGGTTTGCCAATCGTGCCGCTTCCCTTTCTGTCTGCTCCTTCGGTGCCCAAGGCGGAATGCCGACAAGAAATAAAGTAGAGGAGCTGCTGTCATGAAAAAACACGGTATACTGAACAGCCATCTTGCCAAGATTTTAGCCGACCTTGGCCACACTGATAAAATTGTCATCGCGGATGCCGGACTGCCGGTTCCTGACGGCGTTTTGAAAATTGATCTTTCACTGAAGCCGGGCCTTCCGGCTTTCCAAGATACAGCGGCAGTGCTCGCTGACGAGATGGTCATCGAAAAAGTCATTGCTGCAGCTGAAATAAAAGCATCCAATCAGGAGAATGCGAAATTTCTAGAAAATCTTTTCTCTGAACAAGAGATTGAATACCTTTCTCACGAGGAGTTTAAGCTGCTGACAAAAGAAGCAAAGGCAGTCATAAGAACAGGAGAATTCACACCATATGCCAACTGCATTCTGCAGGCGGGTGTGCTTTTCTAGAAAGGAGGATGAAACATGCAGATTGAAATGAAAGACATTCATAAAGCATTTGGAAAAAACCAGGTGCTGTCAGGTGTTTCCTTTCAGCTCATGCCTGGCGAGGTTCACGCATTAATGGGAGAAAACGGCGCCGGCAAGTCCACGCTTATGAACATTTTGACAGGCCTGCACAAAGCAGATAAAGGTCAAATCAGCATAAACGGAAACGAAACGTATTTTTCCAATCCAAAAGAAGCGGAACAGCATGGAATAGCCTTTATCCATCAGGAATTGAATATCTGGCCGGAAATGACCGTTCTTGAGAATCTATTTATCGGTAAAGAGATATCCTCCAAGCTGGGCGTCTTACAAACAAGAAAAATGAAAGCGCTAGCAAAAGAGCAATTTGACAAACTCTCCGTCTCTCTTTCTCTTGATCAAGAAGCCGGCGAATGTTCCGTCGGACAGCAGCAAATGATCGAAATCGCAAAAGCGCTTATGACAAATGCCGAGGTCATCATTATGGATGAACCGACCGCAGCGTTGACTGAACGTGAAATCAGCAAGCTCTTCGAGGTCATTACAGCGTTAAAAAAGAACGGCGTCTCCATTGTCTATATTTCGCATCGCATGGAAGAAATTTTTGCGATTTGCGACAGAATTACCATCATGCGTGACGGAAAAACGGTAGATACAACAAACATCTCAGAAACTGATTTTGATGAAGTCGTCAAAAAAATGGTCGGCCGGGAGCTGACTGAACGATATCCAAAACGCACTCCTTCTCTCGGTGACAAAGTATTCGAGGTGAAAAATGCTTCCGTAAAAGGGAGTTTTGAGGACGTCAGCTTTTATGTTCGTTCCGGTGAAATCGTCGGTGTTTCAGGATTGATGGGAGCCGGCCGGACAGAAATGATGAGAGCGCTGTTCGGCGTTGACAGGCTGGACACGGGTGAGATATGGATCGCTGGGAAAAAAACGGCTATTAAGAACCCGCAGGAAGCCGTGAAAAAAGGTCTCGGCTTTATTACAGAGAATCGCAAGGATGAAGGGCTCCTGCTCGACACCTCGATCCGCGAAAATATTGCCCTGCCCAATCTGTCCAGCTTCTCACCAAAGGGTCTCATTGATCATAAGCGGGAGGCTGAATTTGTCGATCTGTTAATCAAACGCCTCACTATCAAAACAGCATCACCGGAAACGCACGCACGCCATTTATCAGGAGGAAACCAGCAAAAAGTGGTGATAGCCAAGTGGATCGGCATCGGACCGAAAGTGCTTATCTTGGATGAGCCAACCAGAGGTGTGGATGTTGGCGCCAAACGAGAGATTTATACGCTGATGAATGAGCTGACCGAACGCGGCGTCGCTATCATCATGGTGTCATCAGAGCTTCCTGAAATTCTGGGAATGAGCGATCGGATTATCGTTGTCCATGAAGGCAGAATCAGCGGAGAGATCCATGCGCGAGAAGCAACACAAGAACGAATTATGACACTTGCCACGGGAGGGCGGTAATATGAAAACGGAACAACTGCAAACAGAACAAAAACGGATTCACTTCGACGGAGTCATGCAAAAACTCGGCCCGTTTCTTGGTTTATTTATTCTCGTTATCATTGTATCTATTTTAAATCCAAGCTTTCTTGAACCGCTGAATATTTTAAACCTGCTTCGCCAGGTCGCCATTAACGGATTAATCGCGTTCGGGATGACCTTTGTCATTTTGACAGGCGGCATTGATCTTTCTGTTGGCGCTATTCTTGCCCTGTCCAGTGCTTTAGTTGCGGGGGTGATTGTGTCCGGTGTCGATCCGGTTCTCGCGATCATCCTTGGCTGTATCATTGGTGCCGTACTAGGCATGATCAACGGATTATTGATTACTAAAGGAAAAATGGCGCCCTTTATCGCCACGCTTGCGACCATGACTGTGTTTCGCGGACTGACGCTAGTGTATACAGATGGAAATCCGATTACCGGACTTGGCACAAACTACGCTTTTCAGATGTTCGGACGCGGTTACTTTTTAGGCATTCCTGTACCGGCAATTACGATGGTTCTTGCCTTTGTCATCCTTTGGGTGCTTCTTCATAAAACACCATTCGGACGCCGAACGTACGCTATCGGCGGCAACGAAAAAGCCGCGCTCATTTCAGGCATCAAAGTGACGCGCGTGAAAGTGATGATCTATTCTTTAGCCGGGCTTTTATCCGCTCTTGCAGGTGCCATATTGACTTCCCGCCTGCATTCGGCCCAGCCGACTGCGGGGGAATCGTACGAACTTGATGCTATCGCGGCAGTCGTCTTAGGAGGAACAAGTCTTTCTGGCGGCCGAGGACGCATTGTCGGCACGTTAATCGGGGTGCTGATCATCGGCACACTTAATAACGGACTTAATCTGCTTGGCGTCTCATCATTTTATCAGCTGGTTGTCAAAGGGATTGTTATCTTAATTGCGGTATTGTTAGACCGCAAGAAGTCAGCTTAGGAGGGTTTTCACATGAAAAAGGCTGTATCCGTCATTTTAACGTTATCATTATTTTTGTTAACCGCCTGTTCGCTTGAGCCTCCCCAATGGGCAAAGCCGTCAAACTCGGGGAACAAAAAGGAATTCACCATTGGCTTGTCCGTCTCAACGCTTAATAATCCTTTTTTTGTCTCATTAAAAAAGGGTATCGAAAAAGAAGCTAAAAAACGGGGAATGAAAGTAATCATTGTTGATGCACAAAATGATTCATCGAAACAGACGAGTGACGTGGAAGATTTAATTCAGCAAGGTGTTGATGCATTATTAATCAACCCGACTGATTCTTCGGCGATCTCAACGGCAGTAGAATCTGCAAACGCAGTCGGTGTGCCCGTCGTAACAATCGATCGATCTGCCGAACAAGGAAAAGTTGAAACCCTCGTTGCTTCCGATAATGTAAAAGGCGGTGAAATGGCCGCGGCGTTTATTGCCGACAAACTTGGAAAAGGAGCAAAGGTGGCAGAGCTTGAAGGCGTCCCTGGCGCATCTGCCACACGGGAACGCGGCTCAGGATTCCATAACATCGCAGACCAAAAGCTCCATGTTGTCACAAAACAATCAGCTGACTTTGACCGCACGAAAGGCCTGACTGTCATGGAAAACCTGCTGCAGGGACATCCTGATATCCAAGCTGTTTTTGCTCACAACGATGAAATGGCGCTCGGTGCTCTCGAGGCAATTAACAGCTCGGGGAAAGACATATTGGTGATCGGTTTTGACGGCAATAAAGATGCGCTCGCTTCCATTAAAGACGGAAAGCTGTCAGCCACCGTCGCTCAGCAGCCTGAATTAATCGGTAAATTGGCTACAGAAGCAGCAGATGATATTTTGCACGGAAAAAAAGTGCAAAAAACAATATCCGCGCCTCTCAAACTAGAAACACAAAAATAATTGTCTGATGTTTAGGAACCTGCGATAACGTGAATAGAGATATAGAACGAATTATTTCTCTTACGTGAGGAGAGGAACGGCATGAACAAACCAACAAAACTATTTTCAACATTAGCACTTGCGGCTGGAATGACTGCGGCGGCTGCTGGCGGCGCTGGAACGATCCATGCCCAACAGCCAGAAACAACGGTAAGCATTGATGATTTATACAGTTATCCGATTGATTCTTATTTGGTATCAGCAGAGGCTCTAAATGTCAGAACGAAGCCTTCCGCATCAAGCCAGAAAGCCGATACGCTGCACCTAGGAGATAGCCTAAAGCTGATTTCCTTCTCAAATGCTGACTGGGCAAAGGTTCAGTATAAAAACGGAAAAATAGGATTTGTCTCCACTCATTACATTGTAAAAGCAGCGACAACGGTAAAAACCAAAACAAAAACAAAAGTATATACTTCCGCTGATGGAAAGAGCATTAAGACTCTTCCAGCAGACACAAGCGTTTCTTTTTTAGGCTGGAGTAAAACGAATAAAGGCGGTTTTGATTTTGATTGGGTATTCGTTGATTACGGCGGTGCGACAGGTTATATGAAAACAAAGGATTTACACATGACAAAATAACTGAGAGGGATTCCGCATTTATGCGGAATCCCTTTTATTATGAATTGATTTGTCACATTCCCAAGATATTTCTCAGGAAATATTGTCGTATGCTGTGTCGAAACCTTACATGATCATCGACATTTTTGTTCACGCTAAAAAGCGGAGGTGTAAATATGGATCAATTTGAAGCAGCATATGAATCGTATAAAGCCCGGCAAACAACTGTCGATCAAGAAAATGTTCCATCTGGAAAAGAAGAAATTATTGCGGTTAGAAGAAATGAGGAAGACAATATTATCGCAGTGAAAACCAATACAGGAAGAGAGCTCGACTACCCTACTGCGCTGTCAGAAGCAAAATCAGGAAAACTCGCTCATGTTGATGTCTTCCATAAATACGGGCGTGACATTTTGCGAAGTGAACCGGACGGCATCAAGGAAAATAACCTGTCTGAGCTGCCGGATTTTTAAACAAATACAGCCCTGCCGTATGTTCGACAGGGCTGTATTTTAAACAAAAGGCTGCTGGATGTATTCGGCTAACCGTTTTGCACTGTGAGAAATATCCCCTGCAGCTGCATAATTCACGCCATAGAACACATATGGAGGCAGATACTTCATGCCGATCAGATTACTCGTGGCCTGAAATGGTTTCAATAGCTCACTAATCGAGTAATGATTTGCTCCGCCCGCTTGATATTTTTCCGCTTCGCTCCCTGTTGATACAGCCAGCATCAGCTCCTTGCCATGCAAGGCATTTCCTTCTGAACCAAAAGCCCAGCCATAAGTCAGCACAAGATCCTGCCATTTTTTCAAGAGCGGCGGAGAGCTGTACCAATATAGCGGGAATTGAAAGACAATCCGATCGTATTCCTCGCACAGCTGCTGTTCCTTCGCAACATCTATCGCTTCATCCGGGTATTCCTTATAAAGATCCCGTACTGTGATATTGTCATGTTTACTCAATTCCTCAGCCCACGCCTTATTAACAACTGAGGTCTCCATATGAGGATGCACTGCCAAAACCAATATTTTCATCAGACCACACCTTTACTGTTTTGATGTTATTTTATCTAAAATCAGGAAAAGAGCCAAATAAAAAGAAAGCCCTGCTAAAAGGGGCTTTCTTTTTTTCTTTTATTCAGGGCTTCCTTCAGTTGTTTCGATATCTTTCGCAAAATCAGGGTTATCCAGATTCGCATTAAAGAAATCCGCTGTGTTCGGAAGTCTGAGATTCATGTTCATTTTTTGAGAAATCGTAACCGTGCAATCCTCAAGCACATAGTCAAAAACGTGTCCGCCTGAATTGCGTCCTTCGTCAATGAAGTGCAGGTGATAGCCAGAAACGGCGATTCCGTTTGCATAAGCTGGTGTCAAGAAACCTACGATTGTTCCTCTCACGTTGTCGAAGTTGAAAATCGGCTGTGTTTTGACCGCTTCAACCATTGGCACGTAAGGTTTTTCTTGAAGTTCTACCGTTCTTGTCTGCACCTTTTTAAACAATCCGTCAATACGAATTGCATAAAATAAGTTTCTGCTTGGCAGCATGCTGTTGATCTCTTTTTCAAAGTCTTCGCGTGTCATTTTCGCATCAATTTTGTGCGTCATGTCCGGTGTAAAGAACGTAAATGAACAGAACGGTGAACGGTCTCCTTTTTGGACCGGTGTCGCAGTTCCGTCTGAGCGAAGACGGTAAAATTCGCCGTCAAACCCAATCAGCTCTCCGTCAAGCTTGTTAAAGGTTCCGATACCGAAGTCTCCATATTTCGGAATCTCTGACAGTTCAAAATCTCCGTCATATACTCCGTCTAATAGAGAAGTCATTGTTGATACTTGATAAATCTGGCTCACAGGCTGATCTTTTTGACCGCGGCTGAGCACTTGAATGTTGCTTTCTCGTTTCATATTTCCCTTCACTCCTTTTATTTAGTGCTGTTCATAAAACAGTGTCGTGATGCGCAGAGTGCTAGAGAGCTTTCGTTTTCATGAGTTCCCCGAATTCTTTCGGAAGCTTGTCACTTGCTAAATTAATGTTATCACTGTAGTCAACCGGGACATCGATGATGACAGGACCTTCAGCGTTCATGCCTTGACGCAGAACATCTGCCAGCTGGTCTGGTGATTCCACGCGCAAGCCAGTTGCTCCGAAGCTTTCCGCATATTTCACGATATCGATATTTCCGAAATCGACCGCAGATGTACGGTTATATTTTTTCAATTGCTGGAATGCAACCATGTCATATGTGCTGTCGTTCCATACAATGTGTACAATTGGTGCTTTTAGTCGAACTGCTGTCTCTAATTCCATTGCTGAGAATAAGAAACCGCCGTCACCAGAGACAGAAACCACTTTTTCTCCCGGTTTCACCAATGAAGCGCCGATTGCCCAAGGAAGCGCAACGCCGAGTGTTTGCATACCGTTACTGATCATTAATGTTAACGGCTCGTAGCTGCGGAAATAACGTGACATCCAAATGGCGTGCGAACCGATATCACAAGTTACTGTAACATGATCATCGACTACATTACGCAACTCTTTAACGATTTCAAGAGGGTGCGCTCTGTCTGATTTCCAATCTGCAGGCACCTGCTCACCTTCATGCATATATTGTTTTAAATCAGAAAGGATTTTCTGCTCACGCTCTGCAAATTCCACTTTCACAGCATCGTGTTCGATATGATTGATCGTGGACGGAATGTCACCGATCAATTCAAGATCAGGCTGGTAAGCATGATCAATGTCAGCGATAATCTCGTCTAAATGGATAATTGTCCGGTCTCCATTGACATTCCAGAATTTCGGATCATATTCAATCGGGTCATAGCCGATCGTCAGAACAACATCTGCCTGCTCTAGCAGTAAATCGCCAGGCTGGTTGCGGAACAAACCGATACGGCCAAAATACTGATCCTCTAAATCTCTAGAAAGGGTACCGGCAGCTTGATATGTTTCAACAAATGGAAGCTGAACCTTTTTCAAAAGCTTGCGAACCGCTTTAATTGCTTCCGGTCTTCCGCCTTTCATGCCGACCAAAACGACAGGAAGTTTTGCTGTTTGGATTTTTGCTATGGCCGCACTGATTGCATCATCTGCTGCAGGACCGAGTTTTGGCGCTGCAACAGCACGCACGTTTTTCGTATTTGTGACTTCATTCACAACATCTTGCGGAAAGCTCACAAAAGCGGCCCCAGCCTGCCCTGCTGACGCTATCCTAAATGCATTTGTAACAGCTTCCGGTATATTTTTTACATCTTGAACTTCTACACTGTATTTTGTAATCGGCTGGAATAGCGCCGCATTATCCAAAGATTGATGTGTCCGTTTTAAACGATCTGCACGGATCACGTTTCCAGCAAGCGCAACGACAGGGTCTCCTTCAGTGTTCGCTGTCAGCAGGCCTGTTGCCAAGTTAGAGGCACCCGGTCCTGATGTGACTAACACGACTCCCGGTTTTCCAGTTAAACGGCCGACTGCTTGGGCCATGAATGCTGCGTTTTGTTCGTGCCGGGCAACGATAATTTCAGGTCCTTTATCTTGTAAAGCGTCAAATACCGCATCAATTTTTGCACCTGGAATGCCAAATACATGTGTGACACCTTGCTCCACTAAGCAATCAACAACAAGCTCCGCCCCTCTGTTTTTCACAAGGGATTTTTGTTCTTTTGTTGCTTTTGTCAACACCCTCACTCCTTATTATGCATTTTAAACGTAAAATTTTAAATATCTTGTGATAAGTTTCACTATACACTCTTTGGAAATTGACCTCCAATATCGATTCGCCTTATGATTAATATGTAATACGAATTATTAACCTATGGAAAGGAATGCATATTGAATGGAGCTTCGCCATCTTCAATACTTTATCGCAGTAGCCGAAGAGCTTCATTTCGGAAAGGCTGCCCGGCGGCTGAACATGACGCAGCCTCCTCTCAGCCAGCAGATCAAACAGCTGGAGGAAGAAGTCGGAGTTACGCTTCTGAAAAGGACAAAACGATTTGTCGAGCTTACCGCAGCAGGAGAAATCTTTTTAAATCATTGCCGCATGGCATTGATGCAAATCGGACAAGGAATTGAACTGGCACAGCGGACGGCCCGCGGCGAGCAAGGCCTTCTCGTAATCGGTTTTGTCGGATCAGCTACATATGAATTTCTGCCGCCGATTGTCCGGGAATATCGTAAAAAATTCCCATCTGTGAAAATAGAACTGCGTGAAATATCCTCGTCTAGGCAGCAGGAGGAGCTACTAAAGGGCAACATTGATATTGGTATACTTCATCCTCCCTTACAGCATACAGCTTTACATATCGAAACCGCCCAAAGCAGCCCTTGTGTTTTAGCTTTGCCTAAGCAACACCCATTGACTTCTAAGGAATCAATTACGATTGAGGATTTAAGAGATGAACCAATTATTACTGTTGCTAAAGAAGCATGGCCTACTCTATACATGGATTTTATTCAGTTCTGTGAACAAGCGGGCTTCAGACCCAACATTGTCCAGGAAGCCACAGAATATCAAATGGTGATTGGTTTAGTCAGTGCCGGAATTGGTATGACATTTGTTCCTTCCTCAGCCAAAAAATTATTTAATTTGGATGTTACTTATCGAAAAATGGACCAAATACAGCTTAATGCAGAATGGGTTATCGCTTACCGCAAAGACAATCATAATCCGCTTATAAAGCATTTTATTCATATTTCAAATTGTCAGCAGACAAGAACTAAAGAGAGTGATGCAGGTACATGAACGATACTTGCAATCTCTTTTTTCTTTTGGGATTCTTATGGAATTTTTATTAATTTAATATAATCGCTTAGTACAACTTTATATCAGTATACGTATACATACAGTACAAATAGTTGGCAAGGACATCAGTAAGCGCAGGACATTAGTTTGATTTTAAAAATGAAAGATAGAGAGGTGAAGTAAATTATTGAGTTCACCGGCATATTCACATTGCTCGCTTTTTTCGTAACAATGATTTTTATTTTCTGGAGACCAAAAGGACTAAATGAAGCTATCCCCGCCACATTTGGCGCTTTAATGGTTTTATTGTGCGGAAGTGTGTCATTGGCAGACTTAGGGGAAATCGGAACAAAAGTCACGGGTGCATCGGTTACAATCCTTGCCACTATGATTATGGCCATTGCACTAGAAAGCTTTGGTTTCTTTTATTGGGTGGCTGCAAAACTGCTCCAACAATCCAAGGGTTCAGGCATCAAGCTTTTTTGGCTAACCAATTTGCTCTGCTTTCTCATGACCATTTTCCTGAATAATGATGGGAGCATTTTGATCACAACTCCAATCCTTTTGCTTGTACTAAAATATTTAGGTTTAAAAAAACATCAAAAAGCCCCATATTTATTAAGCGGTGTTTTAATAGCCACAGCCTCTAGCGCACCGATTGGCGTAAGTAATATTGTTAATTTAATTTCTCTCAAAATCATTGGAATGGATCTATATCTTCACACCGCCATGATGTTTGTCCCTAGTATGATGGGACTCATTTTTATGACTTGTCTACTGTTTATGTTCTTTTATAAACGTCTTCCCAAAAGCCTGCCAGATATACCGGGCCATTTTCAGTCTCTGCGGCATAGAAGGTACCATCCTCTTCATTCGCCATCAGCTCCTTTACCAGAACGAAATCAAACAAAAATCATGTTGTTTGTGCTTGCATTTGTTTTTCTCGTCAGAATGAGTCTATTTGCAGCATCATATACCGGTATTTCTGTTCCTCTAGTCGCTGTCATCGGATCTTTTATCCTGTTGAGCTGGAGATGGATTTATTTCAAAACCTCCCCAAGAGACTTGTTATATAAATCGCCTTGGCACATTTTTATATTCGCTTTTACTATGTATGTCTTAATTTATGGTCTGCATAATATTGGATTCACAGAGTTACTTGTGAGTTATTTTGAACCTGTGGTTTCTGGAAGCCTCGCCCATGCAACTTTCGCATCAGGTATCTCTACTTCAGTTTTTTCTAATCTCTTTAACAACCATCCAGCTTTAATGATCAGTACTTTTACCTTAACTGAAATGACCCTGAATCCTTCAACAACAAAAATCATCTACTTGGCAAATATTATCGGCAGTGATATCGGTTCATTATTATTACCTATGGGAACCTTAGCAACGCTTATTTGGATGCATATATTAAAACAGCATGATGAAAGTATTTCATGGGGCGAATATATAAAAACGACCATTATCATCATTCCGCTGACTGTTCTTTTTACGTTAACATGTTTATATTTTTGGATCAGTTGGTTATTTCTTTAGCACAGTATGAAACGAAAAACTGCCTTCTGCTTTTCAAGAGGGCAGTTTTGTATACACTAGGGAAGATGCATTGTCTTTAGATGATTTAACTTCCAAATGACTGGCTCTCCACTTGCGTTAATAAGCTCAATGATATTATTAGAGACACCCTTTAATAGTCCGACTTTTTCTGGCACCTCTCCCATATCAAATATGACCAATTCACCAATATTTTTTTTGATCTGCTCCTCAAAATTACGCACAAGAGGAACTTTGGAAGGCACGACCGGCAATTGTGAGTTGTCAAGAGTATACGGTGTTTGTTCAGTTGAATAAGGGGTAAACCATTTTAAATGATGCATAGATATAAAAAGTATTTTAAATACGGGTGAGAAAAATACAATATAATCGTTTAAAACATTTGTAACATATCCATGGATCGATCGACCCCCAGTTACATAAACTTCAATAAACTGGCCTTTGACCTTGTTTAATGTATTTCTATATGAAAAAGCTTGAGTTTCTGCCTCTATCATTGGATCTTCCGGATTGATCAAAAATGGCTTCTCAGTACTGGTCACTATTTTCGCCTTGTTTATTTGATGAAGATGCAACAAGGGAATATAAAGATAATTGCAGCCATCAAAAATAACAAAAATATCCTGTCCGATATCTATGAGGGTGCCGACAAACCTTGTATCTCCTGAAATGACAACCTCAACATCTGTGTTAAGGAATTGATTCAAACCTTTCACGATTCTCCTCCTTTAACTGAAAAAGGGCATCACTTTATCTGATGCTCCTCCATTATCTATTAAAATTTACGTTTCCAGTGATAGTCTATCGTTCTGACAATCGTTTCATAGCTATAATCTTCCTTTTGTTTTCCTGAACTTTTTATTGAACTTGAATAACCTGGTGATCTTGATGATTGATAATCTGATGATCTTGGTGATCGTTTAGATGATTTTGATGATTGATAATCTGAAGATTTTAATGATCGTTTAGATGATTTTGAAGAACTTTTTGAACGTGACGAACGGCCAGATTTGGATGATTGATAATCCGAAGATTTTAGTGATCGTTTAGATGATTTTGAAGAACTTTTTGAACGTGACGAACGACCAGATTTGGATGATTGATCATCTGAAGATTTTAGTGATCGTTTAGATGATTTTGATGAGCTATATGATTTTGAAGAAATGAACGAATTGCTGTCCTTATCATTATTGTCTTCCTGGCTTTGTTCATTTTTTTGATCCTCTTTTTTGTACGACCCTTTTGGACCTAAGCTGATGCTTTTTATGTGAAAAGGATAGATGCGAAGCACCTCTTGATTTTTCACTATAGTATAATGGCCGTCGGCATTATCTACAAGGATACCCTCAATGGCTTCCGGACCTCCACGATTAATTGAAACCCATTTATGAGTCAGACTCTTAAAAACCTCGCTTAAATCATCAGCTTCCAAAACTCCAACTGGCGTCTGCTCTTCTATTTTCAAATCAGGCTCGTGTTTACTTATACTTTTGATGTGATGGATATTAAAATACACTACCCCATCCTCATTTGTGTTTAACGCAGCGTAATCATCTCCCAGCCAGACCAATCTTCCTTTTTTAGATTCCGGACCCCCTTGGTTAAATTGAACTGATTGGTTTATTAAATGTCCGATTAAGCTATGAAAATCATCAGCATCGAGCATTTCCTCAGTCTCAATTGTTGTGGTGCTATTATTGGTATCCTCAGTAATACTTTTCACATGCTCCAACTGATAATAAATTATTTTTTTTTCAGCTTGTAAAGCTATATAATCTGATTTTACAGCTGTTAATTTTCCTTTTTTAGATTCCGGACCTCCACGATATACAGTAACAATTTTATCTTTCATTGAGTGCAAAAAGTTATAATACGATATTTCATTATTTGAATGATATTTCATTCTCCTCTTGCTCATTCAAATTCCTCCTAGTCACTTATACATAGATGATAAACATACTGCATATATACGTGTCACATTTATTTGTTGAACTAATTCAATAGCCTAATTGTCGCTTTTTCCGCGAATACCCATTTTCACGCATTCATAAAATACTTAAATGATCTTTGAGGTATTGTGAACGGTTTTTAATATACTCGCAGATCACATCCGGCTCACGGTCAAAACGCTCAATATCATTCTTTTTATACGGGTCCATGAGGACAAACGGCCTAATCCGTTCATACATCGCCATGATTTTCGGTTCCATATATTCTATTGTAAAAAGAGATTGGAGCGTTTTTTCTAACAGGCGCTTGTAGGACTTGCGAAACTCGGATTCATCCAATATCCGGGCGGTTAGTGTATTAAATCCTTGAATTCTTACATAATCGGCAGCCATCCGCTCTCCATGGATATCCCTGCCCCAAGTCGCATCATAATCCCAAGGAATCACCTCAAATAATCCGGTTTCCCCGCTTCTGTATAATGCGTAGTTGTGGACAAACCCGTCATAGTTCGAGGTGAATACAATACCAGCAAGCCAGCGCAAATACTTATCGACATCCACGTGTTTTGTCACTTCTGACTTAAACTGAGCTTTAGGGACCGTATTAATTTTAAAAATCATATCCTGTAAATAAAAATCATCCTCCTCAGTCCCTGTTTTCTTTTCATATCCAAGCTCCAGCGATGTTTTCGTTTCCCTTTCTAAATCGCTCATCAGAGAAAAGTTGGCATCATCATCCACCGCATAAAAAATCGCGCCATCAGCCAGCTTCCTTTTCGCCAAATAATATTCATCTACGGATTCAAGTTCAAGATAAACCCCTTCATTCTTCCCATTCATCTTTACAAACACAAACTCTGCCTTTGGAGACAGTGTCCCTAGCTCCGAGAAAAAATCCAGAGACAATTTGTTTCTCATCAAGGAAGGGTCTTTATACTCCGCATTTAAGTGAATCTCTCGCGCGCCGCGGAATGTTTTCGGCTGATAAAAGGAAATATGGTATGACTTCTTTTTGAAGTCTCTGATATGTGATCCCCGATAAGCGATATCAATATCCAGCCTTTTTTGATTTACCTTCATCACAGCTGGCACCGGATCATCGTCCCATATATCCTTTTTTAATTCACGCAAGTCTTTTGGATGAACAAACAGCTGATAAAGCGGTAAATTGGATTGATTCTTCATCCATAATCCTCCTTACAAATTTTAGGCTTTTATTTTTATAAGATCTCAGCGGAACACTTATACACTTTTTAAAACCGCGCGTACTATGAGGGTAGTAAGGATCTTCATCCTTAACATATTTTTAAAAGGAGGATTTCAAATTGGGCCACTATTCCCATTCTGACATCGAAGAAGCGGTGAAATCCGCAAAAAAAGAAGGTTTAAAGGATTATTTATACCAAGAGCCTCATGGAAAAAAACGCAGTCATAAAAAGTCGCACCGCACTCACAAAAAATCTCGCAGCCATAAAAAATCATACTGCTCTCACAAAAAATCTCGCAGTCACAAAAAATCATTCTGTTCTCACAAAAAATCTCGCAGCCACAAAAAATCATACTGCTCTCACAAGAAATCTCGCAGCCACAAAAAATCGTACCGTTCTCACAAAAAATCTCGCAGCTATAAAAAATCTTACCGTTCTTACAAAAAATCTCGCAGCTATAAAAAATCTTGCCGTTCTTACAAAAAATCTCGCAGCTACAAAAAGTCATACTGTTCTCACAAGAAAAAATCTCGCAGCTATAAAAAGTCATGCCGCACACACAAAAAATCTTATCGTTCCCATAAGAAATACTACAAAAAACCGCACCACCACTGCGACGACTACAAAAGACACGATGATTATGACAGCAAAAAAGAATACTGGAAAGACGGCAATTGCTGGGTAGTCAAAAAGAAATACAAATAATCTAAGTTTTCATTGTTTCAATAGGCTGCCGGCGGAGGTACGGAAGCCTATTTTTTTATTTGCCCTGTATTAGATATATGTCATGACATAACATATGCAACCCGCATCATTTGGTTTCCTTTAAACCATTTCGTTATAATCAAGGTATCCTAACGATAAAGGCGGTTGTTGCTATGTACATATTTCAAGCTGATCAGCTTAGTGCCAAAGACACATACAAGCTATTGTCAGGTACCGTTATTCCCCGCCCCATTGCATTTGTGACAACACTTTCTTCAGGAGGAGCGGTCAATGCCGCGCCTTTCAGTTTTTATAACGTCGTCAGCTCAGATCCTCCGCTTCTCAGTATTTCTGTTAACAGGACGGAAGGACGCCAAAAAGATACAGCGCGAAACGCAGTGGAGAACGGAGAATTTGTCGTTCATGTCAGTGATGAAGCCATCATTGAAGATATCAATGAAACAGCTGCAAGCTTAAGGCCGGATGAAAGCGAGCTTACACGCACCTCGCTTCATCCTGTTGAAAGCAAAGCTGTTTCAGTTCCCGGCATTAAGGAAGCCCGCGTTCGCTTTGAGTGCAAATTAGAGCGGCATATTACCTTTGACAATGATCAAGGCATCACTACAGCAGATCTGCTCATCGGAAGAGTTGTCTGCTTCCACCTAGATGAAAAGGTGTATGATGCAGAAAAGGGATATATTTTAACGGATGAATTAAAGCCTGCCTCACGATTGGCGGGAAATCACTATGCCAAGCTGGGAGAAGAATTCACACTGATTCGTCCCAGCTGAAGAGAAGGACTATTTAAATAGAAGAAACTAGTCAAAAAGACCTTATGATTACAAAATATCGCCTGTAAATAACTGAAAAAATATCAAAAAAAGAACACCCAGAGTAAGCTCGGGGTGTTCTTTTATGAAACGTTTTTCCTTTTTCTTCGTATAAAGGTAGATTAGGAGGAATTGGAATGACAAACTTTTGGATTTTAATGCTGATCGCTATTACCATCAGTCTCGCCTCTCAATTTTTTATAAAGAAAAAATACGGTATTGATAAATCAGGCTGGCGATATAAGCATGTCAGCAATACACACAAATGGATCGAAATCACTTTACTTATTTTGTTTGTGTTTTCACTCTCCTTTTTTCCAGTTGAATATTTGCTTCTTTTATTTTTTATTGTGATTGACTCAATACGAATTTTTATGGAGTGGCATTATAGACCTGAAGATAAACAGTATATGTACCACATTGTAGAGGTCTCCCTTATGTTTATGCTTTTGATTTATATTTGTACCCTATAGTTATTTAAATCCCCACAGCCGCTCCGTCTCCCCGAGGATCGGCTCCGCCTTGGAGAAAGCCTTCTTCATCAACTTTGATTGCAGCCGCTTGTCCCATCAGCGGATCATAGTCACCGACAACCTCCACGAGATGCCCGCTGTCTTTCAGTTTTTGGATTGTTTTGTCTGTGAATCTGCCCTCGACTCTGAGACCTTCGTATTCCTCTCCCCACGTTCTGCCCCATACCCAGCGCGGTTCGCTGATTGCCTGCTGTGGATGCATTCCGTAGTCCAGCATTCGGGTAATGATGGCCGTCTGAGTCTGCGGCTGGCCTTCGCCGCCTTGTGTGCCGTACAGAATTTTTGGCTTTCCGCCTTTACAGACCATAGCCGGCATCAACGTATGGAAGGTGCGCTTTCTCGGTTCAAGCGTGTTGACATGATTTTCATCCAGTGAGAAAAACGATCCGCGGTTTTGCAGTAATATGCCTGTATCACCGGCAGTGACTGCCGAGCCAAATTCAAAGTACAGGCTTTGAATGAATGACACCGCGTTGCCATCCGCATCAATTACGGCCGCATATGCCGTATCACTTCCCACCGGCCTGCTTTCTGCCGGTTCTGCCAGAATGCCGATTTCTCCCGCCAATCGTTTCGCATAATTTTTATCCAAAAGCCTTTCAAGCGGAATGTCAGCAAACGCAGGGTCAGTCAAAAAGGCATTCCGATCTACAAAACTCTTTTTCAGCGCCTCCACAAGCACATGATAATACTCAAATGAACTGTGTTCGATTTGGGTGAAATCATAGTTTTCCAAAATGTTCAGTGTTAATAAACCGGTAAATCCCTGAGAATTCGGCGGCGCCTGATACACACTGTATCCTCGATAATCACTTGATACAGGCGCTGCCCACTCACCCCGATGCGCTTTAAAATCATCGATTGTCATGTAACTGCCGTTATTCTGTAAATGTGAGACAATCCGCTGAGCGAGATCTCCTTCATAAAATGCGCTTCTTCCTTTTTCAGCAATCAAGTTCAGACTGTCTGCAAGCTCTTTTTGCACAAACCGCTCTCCCGGGACAGGTGCTTTGCCCCTTCTCGTGAAGATGTCAGCCGTGTAAGGCGTGGAAGCCAGCAGTTCAATATTCTTTTCTGTGTGACGACACTGATCAGCTGATACAGGAAACCCATTTTGGGCATAATCGCGTGCGGGCTCCAATACATCTGCAAGAGACAGACGCCCGTACTCCTTCAGGACCGCATCCCAGCTATCAACCATTCCCGGCACGGTAATAGCACTGTCAATTCCCCGCAGCGGAATCGCGCTTTTTCCCTTATATACATCTCTCGTTACGTTTTTTCCTGAACGGCCGCTGCCATTGTAGACTTTTACTGCCTTTGTTTCCTGGTGAAAGGTCAGCCAAAAGGAATCCCCGCCAAGTCCGGTCATATGCGGGTACACAACCGCAAGACAAGCACTCACCGCAACAGCGGCGTCAAACGCGTTGCCTCCCTTATCCAGTATGCGGTTTCCGGCTTGAGAAGCGAGATAATGCGGACTGACGACCATTTGCTTTGTACCGATGACAGATTTGTTTATCACAAGTCCCCTTTTTTAAGAAATTTTCTTCAGTATAGGGAGCCTGATTTTTCACATCTACTGATCCGGCAGAAAAACTGACGAACTTTCTTCTTTTCGCAAATAATAAGATATTTTCGCATTCATTTCGAAAACAAATGAAAAATTATTATTTCTATACGTAACTTTTATGATAAAATGATTGCTAAAAGGCTACGAAAGCAGGTGGAGCAATTGAGTCATGAATATCAAATCCCCAACCTTGTACTTGATGAGACTGATAAACAAATTCTCACGATTTTGCATGAAGAAGGCAGAATTTCTTATACGGATCTTGGCAAAAGAGTCGATTTGTCACGAGTCGCCGTTCAGGCCCGTATCAACCAATTAATTGAAGCCGGTGTTATTGAAAAATTCACCGCTGTCATCAATCCCGCTAAAATCGGCATCCATGTTTCCGTGTTTTTCAATGTCGAGGTAGAACCGCAATTTTTAGAAGAGGTCGCTCTTAAGCTTGAGGAAGAGCCTGCGGTCACCAGCCTTTATCACATGACAGGCCCGAGCAAGCTGCATATGCATGGGATCTTTGCCAACGATCAAGAAATGGAAGAATTCTTAACAAAACGGCTGTATCCATTGCGAGGCGTCGTCAGTGTTGATTGCCAGATGCTGATCAAACGATACAAAAGCCGTATGGGAATGAAGCTGTAAAGGAGAGAAACGAATGAAAAACCATCCTTATCGGGATATGACGGCCGCAATGGTTCGCACCGGCATATTAGGGTTCGGCGGCGGACCTTCCGTGATTCCGCTGATCCGCCATGAAGCGGTCAATAAATATAAATGGATTGACGATGATGAATTCGGAGAAATATTAGCAATCGCTAATGCGCTTCCCGGACCGATTGCCACCAAAATGGCTGCTTATCTGGGCTTTAAGCTAAAAGGCACATTAGGTGCAATTGTGGCGATCCTCGCCCACATTCTGCCTACATGTCTTGCGATGGTGGGCTTGTTTGCGGCTGTAAATGTGTTAAGCCATTCAGCAATTGTTGCAGGTATGATTGGTGCCGTCACGCCGGTAATTGCGGTCATGCTCGGAATCATGGCGTACGAGTTTGGCCAAAAAGCGCTAAAAGGTTTCGGCTGGGTCACCGGCATCCTGTTTTTTATCATCGCTTTTATCGGCCTGCAAACTTTACAAATTAATCCCGGCCTTGTCATTATCATTTTCTTAGCGTACGGGGCGTTTCATTTTAAACTGAAAGACAAAATCACAAATAAACATTCAAAAGATAAAGGAATGTCAGCCTCATGATATCGATCTATTTATTTATGGCGTTTTTTATCGCAAACCTACTGGGATATGGCGGCGGACCTGCGTCTATCCCGCTAATGTTTGAAGAAGTCGTAAACAGATACAGCTGGCTCTCAAACGATCAATTCTCAAATATGCTCGCACTTGCGAACGCATTGCCGGGCCCGATCGCCACGAAAATCGCTGCGTATGTCGGCTACAGCGCAGGCGGGTGGCCCGGCTTCCTAATTGCCCTGATCGCAACCGTCGTACCGTCGGCGCTCGCATTGATCGTCCTGCTGCGCATCATCCAGCGCTTCCGCCAATCACCTGTCATCAAAGGCATGACGCTGTCCGTCCAGCCTGTCATCGCGGTCATGATGCTCATTCTTACCTGGCAAATCAGCGCAGACGGCATCAAAGCGATCGGCTGGATCCAATCGATCGTGATTGCGGGAATTTCGCTCCTTGCCATGACAAAATTCAAAATGCATCCGGCATTTTTGATTATCGCGGCGTTTTTATATGGGGGCCTTGTGATCCCTCATTTATAGAAAAAAGCACCTTGACAGGTGCTTTATTTATTTTGGCCCAGAAATGCCGTTTGATATGACAGCTGTTTCTTCTCCTGCGTCACTCTTGATGATGTGCTTGACTTGCAGCGTGGTTCCTGCCATTCTCACATATTGCTTCAACTGGGACGAATTGGTTTCAACTTGTATCCAAACAGGAGGCTGGACCTTCCAAAATAAAAAGAATGCAAGAATCAGCATGCCAGCAACGATCGACAGCAAAAACTTCATATCGCATCGCTTCTTTTCAGTAAGCGGCTCGCAGCGGATAGCGCCTGATGATCACGAAGAATATCGCCTGGACGATTGCCTTCTCCCAGCACATAACCTTTAAAGGGCATTCCCATAAAATGAAAAATATGTTCGAATTGCTGAATCAGCGGCAGCCCTTTTATTTTTGGATTGTCTCCGCCCACTGCTATTACATATGCCTGTTTCACTGACATTTGCTGTTTAAAATCAGGAAATCTCGGATCTCTCAATGTCTGTGACCAGCGATCAATAAACAGCTTTAATGTCCCTGACATGCCAAACCAATAAATTGGGGTGGCGAATACAAGAATATGGCACTGCAATATCCGTTCAATGATAGAATCGTAGTCATCTTGAACAGGACGAAAGCCGCCTTGGGCGTGACGCAGATCTTCAATTGGCCGAATTCGATATTTCTGCAAATAAATGTGCTCCGCATCGAATCCTTGAACAGCCTTCTCCGCAAGAACATCCGTATTTCCGCCAGACCGAGTTCCGCCGTTAATAACCGCAATTTTCATGATGCATCTGCTCCTTTGTTTACGAATGATTTTCTTCATCTTATAATGGATTCATCAATCAATACAGATGATTATTTCGATTAATCCAATCGCTAAAACCGATTTAGAAAGGAAGAGAACAAGTGGAATTGAAGCAGCTGATCACCTTTATTACGGCGGCAGAACATGTAAACTTCACCCTAACCGCCAAAATGCTTAATTATGCACAATCAAGCGTTACCTCTCAGATCAAATCACTTGAAGAAGAAATTGGGACGCCTTTATTTGAACGGCTCGGCAAGCGGCTTATCTTGACAGAAGCAGGAAAAACGTTCAAATCTTATGCACAGAAGATCATTGCGTTAACAGAAGAAGCGAAAATGGCCGCAAATCAAGTAAGAGAAACAACCGGAACCTTAAAAATCGGGGCGACAGAAAGCCAGTGCACATACCGCCTGCCCCCTATCATAAAAGAATTTAAACAGGCTTTTCCCCAAGTAAAGCTCATATTCAAACCATATATCTCCAATGAACAAGCGAAAGAACAGCTCTTACAGGGCCAGCTTGATATCACCTTCATCTTGGATGTAAACCGGATGGAAGACGCACTGCACGTTGAATCTTTGATTCAGGATGAGATCAAAATGGTGGCTGCTAATGACCATCCTTTTCCTGCGGATTTACCAGTAACATTGAAGGATCTTCAAAACGAAACTCTTCTGCTGACAGAGGACGGCTGCTCGTACCGCACGCTCTTTGAGAACAATTTGCATGACTCCGGTGTCTATCCTAACAAATTGGAATTCGTCAGCATAGAAGCCATCAAACAATGCGTGATGGCCGGACTTGGGATTGGAATCTTGCCTGAAATGACAGTAAAAGATGATATTGCAGCAGGCCGGATGAAAGAACTCAATTGGCAGAGTGATTGCCCCGTTTTCACTCAATTAGCATGGCATAAGGACAAATGGATGTCTGCGCCATTAAAGGCTTTTATCGATTTGACACGGAAAACATTCAAATAAAACCTCTCCACAAGGACGACAAGGTTTTTGAGACCAGGAAAGCACACACATACAAAAAAACACTTGATGACTTAGAGCCCCAAGTGTTACATGTGATTTTTCTGATAAAACGTTCGCAAAACATGCGTTTCAAGGTCAGCCAGGCGGACAGGGATCGGCAGCCTGCTTTCTTGATTGATCAAGCTCATCGTGATCTGATAGCTGCTGTCTAAATCAATATAATTACCGCAAGACAAGAAAATAGGCTTCACGTCCCCCCGCGTTCGCAGCGCCCGGCCATATACCTCGCCGTCAATGAGAATATCGGTGTATGCACCGACTTCATTTTCAGGCATCACGAAATCATAGCCTTTGATTTTGAGATAGGTTTTCGCAATCCCAATCGTCGGCTTGCCCAGAAAAAAAGCCGCATGGGTGGCAACGCCCATATGATTGTAATGCAGATATCCGTTGCCATCAAACAAGAAGACATCCGGCTCCGTCTCCAGCTTTTTCGCCGCCTCGATGATCAAAGGCAGCTCGCGAAACGCAAGAAAACCGGAAACATACGGTACGCTGATTTTCCCCATGCTATGCACTTTTTCAATGACTTCTTTTGTATCAGCGTCAATCACGATAATACTGCACACTCCGTATGGTTCTCCGTTCTGCTCCCAATAGGCGAGATCGACGCCTGCGCAGGTGTTGATGGAGTCTAGGTTGATGGAGGTGGATAGGTTGATTTTATGGATAAGGGATTGTTGTGTTTTTACAAATTCTTCTCTGTTTAGGTTGAAAGAATGTATTTGTTTAACATGCATCTAAAATCAATCCTACCTCCTGTTAACTAGTGTCTGTTTTTCTTTGTATTCATTTTTACTTTGAAAACTTACAACTCCAGGTTCTGCAAACTTTATTAATAGTTCTAATTAAATGTTTAACTACATTTCATTATTCGTAACTTTGTTTAATATAAATTCTATATTTTTAACTATTTCAATATGGCTATTTGTCTGAAATTCATATATGGGTTGATCCCAATCCTCATTTTGCATCATAACTAGTTGATAAAATCCATTAGCATCCGCATCTGGATACCAACCTAAATCAAGTAAGTAATTTTTACGAGAGTATGTTAATTGCATTAAATCTTGTGAAAAAAACAACCATTTTTCATCGTCTGGTGCTAGGTTTTTCGGATCAATTTCTCTAAAACTGTTTTGATTTATGGTCCATCCTTTTGGAATTCTTAAGGGTTGTAAACTTATTTCTGGCATTTTTTTTATCTTTCTCATAAAAGCCTCCTATTACTTATCAATACCAAGTTGTTTTAAATACTTATCTAATCGACTTCCAGCAATCGGATGACCATGATATTCACCACCAGAAAACTCCGCTCTAATCCAGCTTGTTGGTGTACCTAGATCATAACCGACTGTTTTTCCTGCATCATAAATGAAATAATAGTTGTTATTTCCATTATCAATAATATGACCTTTTAGAAGTGCCTCTTTTTCTAAAGCTTTGTTATTCACATCTGGTAAGTACTGAGCAGCTTTTTTACCTGTCATACTAAAACGTTTTGCTTCTTCAGGTGTTTTAGCTTTAACATGTTTATGGCCATGCGGAGTAAACGAAGCATTATTAAGCATCGTTCTAAATTCTTTACGACCATAATATCCATCGTGCGCTACTTTATCGTGATTTTTAGAAATGTTAGGACTATGAGAGCTTCCCTTACGACCGCCATCACTAACCATCTTCACAATCCCAAGATCCTTAACAGCCGTCTTTTCCACATCGACACGTACTGTCGGGATTCCGAATGTAAAGCCATCCGGAGTTACAGGGCGTTCTGCGTACACGCGGACGTTTGTTGGGACTTTGAATTGTTTTACTTTCTCTAGTGTTTTGTTTGCTTTTTGGACTTTTGAATGGGTTGCAAGCGGGATGCCTTTATCAATATGTTTCGCCAGTGCACCGGCTCCAACCAAACTCAGCACAGCTTCCAGCGCCCCCTGCTTCCGCTTCTCCTCAGACACTTTGTTTCCAAACATATCCCGTCCCGTGACGGCTTCTGAGAATCCGTTTGACGCAACAAGGCCGTATGCGCCCATTTCTGTCATTTTGAGAATGTCTAAGGATTTGCCTGTTTTGTAGGCATCTAAAGCGTGTTCAGCCGCGATAGCAGCTTTTCCGGTTTTGTAGATGGCTTTTCCGCCTTTGAAGGCGCGGCCTGCCCAGCCGACGACTGGTATAAATCCGGCTGCGGCCATAGCTCCTGCTGTCACACGTTCTGCGGTGGAGAGTTTTTCTCCGGTAACCGGGTCAACGCCTTCAGTTGCTCTTTTATAATCATAATAGCCAGTGACTTCTCCAGTAAAGTTGCAAACTCCATCCCATGTTTTTTCGTACCATGGTTTGTTTGCTTCTTCCTCGGCTTTTTCCTGGAGACGTCTTGCTTCTGCTTGCTGGGCTTTTGCATCAATATAGGTTGTTCCTTGATTTTCTACTTCAATCACGCTTTTGTAGACTTCATTGCTGTGGAAGGCTTTTTTGTCATAGTACATAGGGGATGCGCTCTTCCCATTGCTGGTGGCCTGCATGAGAACAGAATATTTGGTGAGCACTGCGTTGTCCAGAGATTCTAAATTTTGATATTCAGTGGTCAGGGATTCATCAAGCTTATCGACAGCTGTGATCGTGTCACGTCTGACTTTTTGGGCATCGCCCATCTTATCTGCATACTCGTCAAGCGTGTACATGTCGAGATCAATAATATCGCTGATGCCTGACAAAATAGAATCGATTTCTTCTTTATGAGCGGAGACTATCTCTGAGGCTTTCAGGTCTCCATTGGGCAGCTCATGATCCAAAAATGAAGTTTCCACATATGAATCATTGAGTTCTTGATCTTTAATATCTCCTGAAATGCCGTTTAAAAACGCAATTTGAGCAGAGACAAGCGTCAGCCAGCTGTCTACGATTTCCGCCTGCCCCTGAAAAAAATCTTTAATATTGTCCGCGCCTTTTCCTTTAAAATTGTCGCCTAAATCTGCAACTCCCTGAAACGCTTTTTTCAGCGTATTCAGCTGCTCTTCAAGCGTCTCATATTGCTTTTTTCTGCTCTTCGCTTCTTCGATTAAAGATTTTGATTCAAATACTTTACTCATCGCACTGCCCTTTCTGTTCTATTTTACCGCTATCGCCTCGTCCTGCTCTTTGAGTGAATCTACGTTATCCTTTGTATCCTCGATATTTTTCTGTACCGCTTTTTTGTAATCTCCGAGCATGGTTTTGATGTTCTCCTCACGCTCATGATATTTTTTCGTATAATCGAGTTTATTTTTTCCATTGGACCCCGCGGCGCCGATTGATACGTCAGCAAGCGCATCTTTGACAGAATCCAATGTTTTGATGACTGTGTCGTACTTCAGCTTAATTTCTGACATAAAAAAAGATCACCACCATTTTAGTTTACTAATTTGTCTTCCTGCTTCTTCTACGAAATCTTCTCCTTTAGCAAGAAGGTCGCCTGCGGCATTCGCTGCACTTTTTGTCAAATTAAGCTCAAATTTCTCTGTCTCAAGCCAGAATATTTTGCTTTGAATCGAAGCCATATACTCGTTATATTTATCATTCACAATCTTAGATGCTTCCGATTTCGCCTCTTCTCTTCCCTTGTCGAAATCATCGGCTTTTGTTCCCGTCCAATGCTTGCCCAATTCCGGTTTTACAATTTCTTTGATTTCAGTGATTGCCTCTTCTTGCAGCGTGTCTATGTCCTTTTTTGCTTTTTTCAGCTTTTCGATCTTGTCTTCCACGTCGGAAATTTTTCCGTTGAGCGAACTTTTGATATCCGCTAGCATACTTTCATAACCCATCTGAATCACCTCTTAATACTCAAAAAGTCGTATGGAGGGGCTGATGAAGATAGACTTTTCCATACTTTATTTCCATATATTATATTTTAAAATAGCCAGAAGGCGGCTTAAATAGGGTAAATGGCTTAATTTAGGCATATAACGCTCTTGAAATGTAGGTATTTGATCTTGTTTTTGTTCGTTATACAGCTAATAAAAGCGTTTTATAAAATGAAATCACCTAATGTCATAGTTATAAAGGCACTTGAAAGAGGCAGATGTGGTTGATCTGCCTCTTTCGGCGCTGAGCTTATTGTTCATGTTTATGTTCTTCATCTGGTCGGCCACGTCTGATTTTGTCATTTGGCTTCTATTATTCCCCGCTTCTGACCCTTTGGATCAAAAGCTTGTATTAGCTGCAGTCCCAGTTGTACAGAACGTTTGAAAAGTCTTTTTTCCTTAGATCGTCAGGTGTGATGAAAAAATTGGCGATGCCGACGTCTCCCCACATTGAATCGATATCATCGTCTGAATCAATTTGTAAAAGCATGATGGTGTGTTCTTTATATGCGTATTCCCGTGGATCATGCTGGGTAAAAGAAGCGTATCCGCCGATTTTATGGCCAAATCCGTTTTCAGCCAGTTCATTATAAATGTCTTCTTCATCCTCGCCGAACTGACCAAAGAACTCCATTGTTTCCATGCCCGTATACTGCTCAAATTGAAAATCTGTAGGCAGCACCCATTCCGAAGATTTCACAGGCTCGACTGCCGCTTCTGATAAAATCGGAAAATCACATTCGCCTGTGCCGATAAATGAAAAATCAGAAACAAGCTCGTCTTCGTTTTCTATGATATTTTCAAAATAGATCACTCTGAAATTCTTTTGTTCACATCGATCGTCAAAATTCAATCCATAGACGTCATCATGAACAGAAATGTAGAACTGCAGGATACCTGAAGAAGGGTAGCCGTCAAGCTGGGGAATGTGCGAGAAATTAATCTGTGCCAGAAGCTTCATCGGCTGTCCATTTTCATCAGTCGGGTATGTTTCATGCTTGGGGAAATAGGGATCACCGGCAATTTTGCTGTCATATCGTCCTGTTTTCCCTTTTTGGACATTCAGTTTCACGTATTCTTTCGCTGATTTCTCCAGCAAGTCGCGGTACGGTCTCATTTTTTCGGGCAGATGATTCATCAGATTCTCTCCTTTTCCGGCATCTCCAAGGTTTTATTTTCTGGTTTTCTTCTAATGTTTTTCAAACGAATGTTTAAAGAAACCCTACTTCTGTATAATTTTCCAAACAATAGTTAAATAGTAGCAAATGTATTCAGCACCCCACAATAGATGAAAAAAAGACTGGTGCGCAACCAGCCTTTCTTTTTCATCTATTGAATTGCACCTGACGGAACAACCGCCTTCCGACCGACAGAATAATACTCCACTCCTGAAGCCGCAGCTTCATCCAATGTGTAGCAGTTTCTACCGTCAAATATGAGCGGCGATTCCATCAAATCCCGATAAGCCGCTAACGGAAATTGTTTAATGTCAGCCCAGTCGGTTAAAATCATGACGGCGTCAGAACCTTTGACAGCTTCCTCGATCGTCTCTTTATATTCAACAGCTTGCGGGAGAACATGCTTTGCATGGCTAACTGCAATGGGATCGTAGGCTCTGATACGGGCGTCGAGCGCAGCGAGACGGTCTGCAATAACAATTGACGGCGCTTCTCTCATATCGTCGGTATTCGGTTTAAATGACAGGCCTAAAAGGGCAATCGTTTTTCCCGTCACCCCGCCGAGCCTGTTCAGCGCTTTATCAACCAGCATCGCCTGCTGATTGTTGTTGACTTTGATAACCGATTTCAGCAGTTCAAAATCATGCTCGACATTGCCGGCAATTTGCACGAGGGCGTTTGTGTCTTTTGGGAAACAAGAGCCGCCGTAGCCTATGCCCGCTTTTAAAAACTGGCTCCCGATCCGCTTATCCTGTCCCATCCCGTACGCGACTGCTTCAATATCGGCGCCGACCTTTTCACATATATTCGAAATTTCGTTTATAAAACTGATCTTAGTGGCTAGAAAAGCATTTGAGGCATATTTGATCATCTCGGCGCTTCTGATATCCGTTTGGTAAATCGGGATTTGAAACGGACGGAAGAGCTCCTCCAGCGTATTTGCTGTTTTCTCATCGGCCGTCCCGATCACGATCCTGTCACCATGAAAGGTATCATAGATCGCCGACCCCTCACGCAAAAATTCCGGATTGGAGGCGACCGAAATACTGACAGGCTCCGCTAGATGTTCAGTAATCAGTCCATTAATCAAATCGTTTGTCCCAACGGGCACTGTGCTTTTCGTTACCACGACTGTATCTCGTTTGACATGCTTTGCGATGCGTTTGGCCGCATCTGTAATTTGCTCCAGATTGGCGTGCCCGTCGCTTTTCTGCGGTGTGCCGACCGCTATAAAAATGATGTCTGCCTGTGCCAAGCCTTTCTCATAGCTCGTTTCAAAGTTCAGCCGTCCATCAGCTGTATTTTTTCTCATCAGCTCTTCAAGACCTGGTTCAAATATGGGGGAAATGCCCTTTCTCATTTCATCAATCTTGTGAGCGTCAATATCAATGCAGGTTACATGATGTCCAATCTCAGAAAGAGAAACACCTGTCACAAGACCGACATAGCCTGTTCCGATGACTGTTATATTCATTGTTTCCCTCCAACAGTTAAATTGCTGCTTTGCAGCTTCCGTAATATCGTATGAGAACATCCTATCATGAATGCGAATGATCTCCCGCATAGCCTGTCGGGTACAGCCTGTACAGATTTCTGAAATGTGATTCAACCATACAATACACTATTATATCGCTCTCAAAAAGAAAGTGGTGAAATGAGAATCGGCTGTTAAAAAAGACCAAACAATTTTCTTCTTTTGACCGGCTGCGGAGGCTGTCTGAAGATGGTCTGATTCCGCAGGAGAAGCTCTGCATTTTCCGTCAGCATATAAGGAAGTTCCGAGCCGAATTCTTTCTCTAGAACATAAAGAGCCTCTTGAGTGTGAAAGTTTCTCGTTTTCACATTATGGGCATCTGAGGCTACGAAATGGATCAAATTGGCTTCAACCAGCCGGAGAGAAAATGCTTTCAGCTGCTTGCCGAAGGTCCCCGCAAGACTTCCTGAAGTAATCTGAGATGCTGCTCCTTTTTCCACAAGATGATACAGCAAGGACGGGTTTTCGCGAATTTCCCTGTTGCGTTCAGGATGGGCGATAACCGGAATATATCCTTTCAGCTGCAAATCATAAAAAAGCTGCTCCGCATATCGGGGAACGTGATCAAACGGAAACTCAATCAAGATGTGTTTTGTATCATTCAGCGAAAGCAGCTGCTGTTTGGCAAGGTCTTGTTCCACCTCGCCGTAGATTCTGATTTCCTGTCCCGGAAGCACATGTAAAGGAATGTCTTCTTTGATTAAACGTTTGTTTAACTGATCTGCTGCTTCTCTGACTGCGGCTGGCTCGTTTTTATACACACCGTTGTTATGATGAGGTGTCGCAATGATCGTCCGGATTCCCTGACGAACAGCGGCTCTTGCCATTTCTATGCTGTCGGCCGAATCACCTGCCCCGTCATCCATTGCGGGAAGAATGTGACAGTGAATATCGATCATGTCCTAGCCCCCTTTTTTCGCAAAAATAAATAACGGGCACGATGCACGTTATTTATTTTGCATGAAATTGTCCTTGTTTCCGTAATATCCGTATTCAGAGTGCTTCGAAAGCTTTTTGCCGTTCATAATCGCCCCAAGAAGCTTGCTTTTGCACGTTTCAAGCGCCTCTTTCGCTTTTGCGGCTTGTTCTTTTTCTGTTTTCCCGCTTGAAATAACCAGAACAGAACCGTCTGCCACGTTGCCTAAAATCTGTGCATCTGCTACGGCAAGAATAGGCGGCGTATCAAAAATGACCATATCATATGCCGCACACGCTTCGTATGCAAGCTCCTTCATCCACTTCGAGGAGAGAAGCTCGGCCGGGTTTGGCGGGATCGGGCCGCTCGTCAGCACGTCAAGATGTTTTTCATTCGATGCTTGTACAGCCTGCTCCATAGAGCTTTTCTTTAATAAAACAGATGTTAAGCCAACCGTATTTTCAAGAAAAAAAGCCGTATGTACTGTTGGTTTTCGCAAATCAGCATCAATCAGGAGCACTTTTTTTCCCTGTTGGGCGAATACGACAGCCAGGTTGGCGGCCGTTGTTGATTTTCCTTCCCCTGGACAAGCCGATGTAATCATGACTGATTTCATTTGCCGGTCCACTGAAGCAAATTCTATATTCGTGCGAATCGTCCGATATTGTTCAGAGTTCAAGGATTTCGGCTCTGTCATTGCAATGACATTTCTCCGCATCCACGAGTCTCTGTTTTTTCTAAGCGCCAAAATGTCCACTCCCCGTTTTTTCAGATTGGAAACCCTGTAAGGTCTTTGCTGTTTTCTGCTCATTCGCAATGGTGGAAACTGTCCCTAAAACAGGTATGTCCAGCAAGGATTCGAGCTGCTCTTCCGATTTGATCGTATTATCCAAATGCTCAAGCAGGAAGGCCAGTCCGATGCTTCCCGCCAATCCGGCCGCAAACGCGATGGCAATGTTTAGTAGCGGCTTTGGCGATACAGGGGACGGATGTTCTGAAACCTCGGCTTTTGACAGAATGCTGACATTGTCAACATTCATAATGGATGTGATTTTGTCTTGAAAAACAGATGCTATAGTATTGGCAATATGAGCCGCTGTTTCCGCGTTTTCATCCCTGACTGATATGTTGACCACTTGGGAGTCCTGTTCGCTGGATACGGTAATTTTGTCATTCAGTTCTTGGGATGTCATCGACAGGCCCATTTCTTTAATGACTTCATCTAAGATGGCAGGGCTCTTAATGATGACATTGTACGTATTGATTAACTGAAGATTGGTTTGGACATCGTTAAATTGGACTTCTTTTCGTTCATTTTTCGATTGGTTGACCAGAATCTGAGTTGAATTTTCATAGATGGGTGTAAGTGCGAAGAAACTAATGAGTCCGCCGGCAGCAGTGGCAGCCGCGGTTACAATCATAATCAAAAGTATGCGTTTTGTTAACGTTGATAATATCTCTTTTAAGCTTGTAGATTCTCCCATGATACCTCCAAATCTCTTATAACATCCTTTTCCATCTACGATTATACAACGTTGAAACCGCATTACTCCAGCTTTTCACGTGACATAATTCGACATTTTTTTACAATGCGTTATGTTAGTACTTTTTATGTAAGCGCTATATTTACTGTGTTGACAGTGCTGTCTCATTTTCTCTTATTCGGGCAGTCACGTTCTCTCGCATAAAAAAATCCCGCTAAAGGCGTGCGGGATTTTTATGTTGCATATCCATTTTTAATATGAGAAATCAAATTTTCAAGCATTTCCTTCGTCGTCATCTCAGATGACTGCTCACCAATTTCATGTGCATGCATCAAAATTTTCAGAAATTCTTCTTGATTCAATTTCTTTTCACTCATCTTTTTTTCCTTTCAGCTTCCATTAAGTTGAAAACACGATTATTATATGATGCTGGTTATCAATTTGCAATCTCTAATACATCATTCGACACATCCCATTTTTTATGTCCTTTTTTAGGAAAAACTTTTTAAGGCCGATGTGTTGCGATATAATAGAGAAATTGGATCTTTTTATTACGTGACTCGGTTAGGAGCGATAATCATGCTTCAGAATATGATTTCCAAAGACGATGTGCTGGCATCTGCTGAACAGTTAAAAGAACTTCTTCCTTACAATGAGGAAAATGTTCAGCTGATCAAAAAAGCCCTTATTTTATATCGGCAGGATTCAGTCTATCGTTTACAAGCAGTGAGTCCGACGGAAGTTACGGCTTACGTGCAGGATGTTGTGCCTGTGCGGGTCACATTGAACTTGTTTGTCATAGTCAAAAGCGGCTGTTCATGTCCGTCCGGAAGAATCTGCCGCCATATGCTGGCTGTGTTTTTATATGTATATGCAATGTTCGAGCGAGTGGGTACTTTTACAGAGTATTGGCTCGAGAAGGAAAAGCTTGAGGAAAGCAAAGAGCTCGTCCGCCGCCAGTTTCAGGAAAAGGTGCTGCCTAATGAAGAATCGCTTTCAAGCTGGCTTGCTTTTTTTGATTCAGAGTTTTCTCTCTGGCAGGCACGTACGCCAGAAGGCAGCCAAAACATGCAGGGCCTCTATTACGGCTACCTGTCCGCATTAAAAAAACATGCGCCGAACAAGCCGGAGCTGAAAAGCCTGTATCAGATTCATTCCGCGATTGCGGTTTGGCTTCGCATGTTCACATTGATTGAAGCGGGCAAGCTGAACCCCGAACAAGATTTTTATTCCCTCAATCCGTACGTTGAACAGCTGATGGATACAATCTACAGCTCTATTGACAAATTAAAAACGTACGCGCTGTCTTTTGCGCTTGATCCGTTTTTGGATAAAACACCGGATGTTATCCGACCTTTGCTGTTGAAAGAAGAAATTTTCCAATATGAACGCATCCGCGTCTTCGGTGAAATTTGGAGTGCGCTGCTGTCGCGGCCAAAATGGGTGGCACGCGAACAGGAGATATTGAAAAAAGAAGCTGGACGGCGTTTTTCTCCCGAATTGCAATTCGGGCGCCTGCATTTGGAATTCCTGCAAAAGAATGATGACGTTATTTTTGCGGAAGCGGATCAATTCCCGCCGGAAGCGCTCCCTTATACGTTCCAATGGCTGAGTGAAATGACTGCCAAGAAGGACTGGAAACGGCTTAAAACATGGTACCAGCAAATTGAGCCAATTGCGATGGGTTATACGAAGCTGGATAAGCCGTTTAAAGAGATTCGCGATGTGATCGGCGAGCTGTTCCTTCTGTTGAATGCCTATGTGCAGCAAACCAATGATCAAGCGCTGTTTGAGCGCTTTGCCGCGGGCTGTCTGCCGTATACGTTCACAGAATACAGCCATCATTTATATGAAAAAAAACGCTATGCCGAGTGGATTGAAATTCATAGCCTTGTCGGCTTTTCCATCAATGAAATGGATAAAATGATGCTCAAGGAAATTGCAGCGAGCGACCCTGAGGCGCTTATACCGGCTTACCATAGAGAAGTGGCTTTTTTCATTGATCAGAAGAACCGCAGCTCGTACAAGGAAGCCGCCCGGTATTTGAAAAAATTGCGCACCCTGTACAAAAAAGCGAAAAAGCAGAAGGTGTGGGAGCGGTATATTCAGCTGCTGAGCTCGCATTACAAGCGCCTGCGTGCGCTTCAAGAAGAACTGCAGAAAGGAAAGTTGATTGATGGCGAGTCTTAAAGAAATTCTCATCCACGTCGAACAAATGGAAGATGGGTCATTTACGCTCTCAGCCTTTGATGAAAATGAGCAGCCTCTTCCCTACAGCCATATGAAAAAGCATTTGTTCCAATGGCATGAATCCTCATTTTACGGGACCTTTCTAGAGGATGTCAGCTTCATCGGGACGACTGCTGTCCTGCTATCGCCATGGATGACTGTAGAGCTTCTCGGCAAAAACTCGTTCAACTCATTCAGCTCCGTGCAGCTTACAGAAGAAACGGAGCCGCTGATCGAGGCGGCATCGACCATCTATGAATTTATCGCAGACGGCGATTTTATGCCTGACTATGAAGCATGGACAAACGGTGTTTTTCGCTGGAAGGACCGCGACAATATACTGGAGGGCTTTACTGCGGAATGGTTTTCCGCTGCCGTACAGGATTACATCCAGTACGACGATGACCTGCGGGAGAAATGGGAACATATCAAGGAGAAATCGCCTGCGGTTACGACATTCCGCGGCCATTTTCTTGATGAAGAGGATTTTCTGGAAGGCATTGGCTGGATTGACGATCAATCTCCATTTACTGTCGGCTTGCGCTTAAATGAACCGGACTTTGACGGAGACGAATGGAAGATCGAGATGTTTTTACGCGATAAAAAGAGCGGTGCTGTAGAATTCTTTGACGGACTGAAGAGCCTCAAAAAATCGTGGCAGGCGTACAGCGATAAAATCGCGCGTGAGCAGGACCGCTTTCACAGAACGGTTCCGTGGCTGTCGTTTGATTCCGGGACAACGCTGATCTCGGAGGAAGAAGCCTGGATCTTCCTGTCAGAAGCAAGTGAGACGCTTGTCGATATGGGGGTAGAAATCCTCCTGCCGTCCTGGTGGCAGATTGTCAGAGACAGCAACATGATGCTGAAAGCAAAGGTGTCGTCCTCCCCGCGCGGCGAGTCATTTGTCGGCATGAATGCACTGCTTGATTTCAACTGGCGGTTTGCGACAAATGGAATTGAACTGACTGAGGCTGAATTTAATGAGCTTGTCGCCAGCAACAGGCGCCTTGTTAATATCCGCGGGCAATGGGTTAAAATCGATCCGCAGTTTATCAAACAGATGAAACGCCTGATGGAAAAAGCAGAATCAGAGGGACTCCACATGTCTGATATTCTGGCGCGTGAGCTAATGGATCAGCAGGATGGCGGACTTGAGGATTCGGATCTGATTGATACATCCGCTTTCGCCGGCATTCAGTTTGATCTGTCTAAACAGCTCAGGTCACTGATTCGAAAGCTCACTGCCGCGGAAAACCTGCCGGAGCACGAAGTCAGTCCTTCTTTCAAAGGAACGCTCCGCCCTTATCAGAAATACGGCATGAACTGGCTGCTGTTTCTTCGGGAAAGCGGTTTTGGCGCCTGTCTGGCTGACGATATGGGGCTTGGAAAAACGATTCAAATGATCGCCTATTTCCTTCACGTGAAGGAAAGCGGCCGGCAAAAAACGCCTCATTTGATTATTGCGCCGACATCCGTACTTGGCAACTGGCAGCGGGAGCTTCAAACCTTTGCCCCTGATCTGTCTGTCGCGCTCCATTATGGGCCGCGCCGGCCAAAGGGTGATGATTTCGCCGCGCATTATGAAAACGCAGACGTGGTGCTCACTTCATATGGACTGTCACATGCCGATACTGAAGAGCTTTCTTCTGTGACATGGAACACGATCTGCCTTGATGAAGCGCAAAATATTAAAAACGCGCATACGAAGCAATCACGCGCAATCAGGAAGCTGAAGGGGCTTCACCATATCGCGCTGAGCGGCACGCCGATGGAAAACCGACTGACTGAGCTGTGGTCTATTTTTGACTTCATGAATAAAGGCTACCTCGGCAGTTTGACCGGCTTCCATAAACGCTATGTGCTGCCGATCGAAAAAGACCGGGACGAAAAGAGAATCGGACAGCTTCAGCAATTAATCCGGCCATTCCTTCTCCGCCGGACGAAACGGGATGAAGAGGTCGCGCTTAATCTTCCTGAGAAGCTGGAAGAAAAAGAATTTATCCCGCTGTCAGCCGAGCAGGCATCCCTTTATGAGCAGCTCGTCAAAGACACTTTTGACCATATGACATCACTGACCGGCATGCAGCGAAAAGCGCTGATCCTCAGCATGCTTGGACGGCTCAAGCAAATATGCGATCATCCCGCGCTTTATTTAAAGGAAGAGCAAACCGAGCTGCTGGCCGGCAGATCAGTCAAGCTCGAAAAATTGCTGGAACTGATGACAGCGATCCGCTCCCAAAACGAAAGCTGCCTGATTTTCACGCAATACATTCAGATGGGGAACATGATGAAGCGGCTGCTTGAAAAAACGTTCGGGGAACCTGTGCAATTTTTAAATGGGAGTCTCTCCAAGCAAGAGCGGGATACACTCGTTGAGAAATTTCAAAGGAAAGAATATCCGACACTGATTCTTTCACTCAAAGCTGGAGGCACCGGACTTAATTTGACCGCCGCCAATCACGTCATCCATTATGACAGATGGTGGAACCCGGCGGTTGAAAATCAAGCGACTGACCGTGCATACCGCATAGGCCAGGAGCGCTTTGTCCACGTTCATAAAATGATTACGACGGGAACAATCGAAGAAAAAATTGATGTCATGCTTGAATCCAAGCAAACCCTGAACGATCAAATTATCCAAAGTGAAAACTGGATTACCGAGCTTTCCACACAGGAGCTTGAAGAACTGTTTACATTAAGCGCTACAGCGCAATGATCATGACTAAAAAAGCTGGCTCTGATAGAGCCAGCTTTTTTCCGTTCATAGCCGTCACGCCGAATCTCCAAAAAATCCGTTACGCCGGTTATATCAACAGGATGCGCTTTTGGAGCAGCACATATACCTACAGCAAATGTTTCATCATATGTGCGACACCATGTTCGTCATTGGTTAAGGTGACAGCATCGGCTATCGATTTGATGTCTTCCCGGGCATTGCCCATCGCTACACCTTTTCCCGCAGCCTCCAGCATCGATTTGTCATTTAAACTGTCACCTACAGCAGCGGTTTCCTCGAGCGGAATATTCAGCTGTTTTGCAAGCCTCTTCAGCGCCTGCCCCTTGGAAGCTTTGCGGGAAGAAAGCTCAAAGTTGTGCTCAGCCGAACTGACAAGCGTCAAATCTTCGGCATGCTCATATCTTTTCCAGCCTGCCTCAAGCTTTTCTTTGAAGAAAGAAAAGCCGAGAATATTGTAAAAATCGATTGGCTGATCGGCTTCAAACAGCTCTTGAAAAGAGTTAATGTAAGCAAAGCCCGATTGGCTGTATTGCACCTCGGCCGCCTGCTTATGGACAGAAAGATCTGTTTCCGGGTTTGCGCTTCTAAATCTGTCCAGCTCAACATCAAGAAGTTCTCTGCCGTTTTGCGGCGTATAAATCGCTGAACCTGTGAATACCTCATAATAATAGTTTTCCGACTCAAGCCATGAGAGAATGTCATACGCCCGTTTCTTATCAATCGTTTCGTGATGATAAAGCCTGCCGTCGGGATCGTGAATGACGGCGCCGTTTGCACTGATGACCCATGTTTTGATCCCCAGCGGTTCAAAGATTGACATGACGTCAAAATGAGCGCGCCCAGTTGACACCACCACTTCAATGCCGTCCAGCTGCGCCTGCCGCAGTGCGTTTTCATTTTCCAAGCTTACCTGATGCTTGCTGTTGAGTAAGGTTCCATCTAAATCAATCGCAATTAATTTCACGTTTGTCAGTCCTTTCCTTCATCCTGCTCTGTCACGAGAAGCTCAACGCCGTTTCGGTCAAGCAAGTCACAAAATGCCTGATTCGGAAGCCTGTCTGTAATCAAAAGGTCGATTTCATTCAGCTCCGCATACTGATAAAAACTGGTGCTGCCCAGCTTCGAATGATCTGCAAGCGCGATGACCTGCTTTGCCTGCTGTATCATTTTCCGCTTCACCATGCCATCCTCTTCATGCGCAATTGTAATGCCATGTTCGGAAATACCGACCACACCAATCAGCGCTTTATCAACATGGTAGCTTGAGAGCTTTTCAATCACAGAGGACCCGTACAGAAAGCGGTGCTCCTTTTCCAGCTTGCCTCCCAGCAGATAAATTTCAATTCCCTCTTTATCGGACAGCACATCCGCAAGATTAATCGAATTGGTGATTACCGTACAATCAACCGCATTCAAATGCTTTGCACATGCCTGAACAGTTGTAGAGGCGTCTAAAATCACCCGGTCTCCATCATGAATAAGCGATGCTGCAAGCCTGCCGATCTTATTTTTTTCCTCAGACACTGTTTTCAGGCGGCCGGAATAGCTTTGAATTTTCTGATGCACAGTCGGCAAAATGGCGCCGCCTCTTGTGCGGATGATGGCATTCTGTTCCTCAAGTTTCACAAGATCTCGTCGCGCTGTATCCCTTGACACTTGCAGGAGCGTACAGATCTGCTCCGTTGTAATTCGGTTATGCTGTTTTAAAAAATCCAAAATCGCTACTAATCTTTCTTCTTGGTACACGCCCTCATTCCTTTTCTCAGCAATCATTTATAAGTAATTATAAGTTTTTATTTGATTTTATTCAACATTAATAAGTGGTTTTAAGTAAAAATGCGTCGAGAGAACCAATTTTTCCTAAGTAGGCAAAAAGAAAGAACCAGTCTGGTCGACTGGTCAATTTTGAGGGGATGATGCGAAGATCCGGATAATAGTGAATGGATAGATAACGGGAGGAGCAGGGGTGTCAATCAGCAGCTTTTTCCCGGGGTTTAGGGTCCATAAAACGAACAGTGTCAGCCAACACTTCTGTTACATACACGTTAACGCCTTCCGCGTTTTCATAGCTTCTTGTCTGAATCCGTCCGCTTACGCCGACGAGAGAACCTTTTTGGCAATACAACGCCGTGTTTTCAGCTGTTTTTCTCCAAAGTGTGCAATTGACGTAATCAGCTTCGATTTCACCTGAAGCATTCTTGAAGCTGCGGTTCACCGCGAGCGTAACATGTGCAACTGCCGCACCGGCGGAAGTGTAGCGAAGATCAGGATCTTTTGTAAGACGTCCGACAAGCATGACCTGATTGAACATGCGATTCCTCCTCTCCTTGCGGTTGTATGTATTGTAAATGATGCAACAAGAAAAGAAAAACGCTTAAAAATGGCTTTCAGCCTCTGTTTTTATCTTTCGTTTTCATTTTTCCTTCAGCTAAAAACATCTTTTGCTTTTTTCCTTTGAAGAAATATGTACTTTTTAAAAAACGGAAAAAGATTTGCTTTGTCAGCCAGTTTTGCGTATTCATGCGCACATAGGAAGAGCCATCCCACGCAAACCACTGAAAGCTCAATTTTTTTTCCGGCATTGACAGCTTGATTTTATACTGCTCCATGCCATCTTGTGTTTCGTATAAAAAACTTATTCTTCCTTTTTTGTTCAGATGAACCTCAAACACTTCTTTACGGCTTAACATATATGTTACTTCCTTTTGAATCAAATGGCTTTCAGAAGGAGCGCCGTCAATATAAATTTCTTTTAAACGAAATTGATTCATACCACATCTCTCCGTAATCCATAGTCAGTTACAGTATAATGAAAAAATAGAAATTATTAAATGTTTCGCTCATACAAAATTCTTTAGCCCCAGCATTGCAGGATTTTTTCCTCGAAAACGTTTATGTTATAATGGAAGGCAAGAAAACTTTGGAAGTAATCGGGGTGAGAAGAAATGAAAACCTTTAAACTGGTTGACCTGAATGTGGAACGAGTGGACAAGGAAGAACAATCAATTGAACAGTTTCCCCTTATTGACGGACTGATTATAAATAAAGAAGACGGTGAAAATCACTGGCTGATTGAGGCGCTTGTACAGAAAGAACATCTGTCTTTTTTTGAACAGCTTCAAAACAGCCAATCTGAAGCCAAAGTATTTGTAACGATCACGAAAAAAAGCAATCGCCCCGCCCAGCTGACAGCAGCAGTGAAAAATATCGTCAAGCTGGAAGAAAGCATCCAGGTTTTACTCTACGGACAAATGGTCACAAGAAAACAGCAGGGCACTGAAACCATTCTCGAGTCCCTTGTAAAAGAGGGCTATACAGGAACAAAACTCATTGAGGCATTTAAGCAAAAATTATAAATATGAGGGGGCATGTTCCCCAAAACAGACACAGAACCGAAGAGCATCACAATAGACATTTTGAATAGATATGTTCTGCATGAAAAAAGCTGCCGTTTTGAACGGCAGCTTTTCTTTTCGTGCTTTCTCTCTTGCATATTTAATTTGTATGGCCAAAAGAATCAACCAATTTCCCTTTCACAACAAGGCGCCCTTCAGTTTTGACCGCCTTGTCACATGTGATTAACGTAATCTCTTTTTTGTTTGTCTCTTCAACTACATCTGCATCCATTTCCGATATGATGTCTTTAGATGTTACAGAATAGATATAATCCTTTTTAAAATCCGTGATGACAATTTGGGCACCTGTTTTTATGTTTTCCAGAGGTCCGAACAGAAGATTCTTTTGCTTCAAATGATGGCCCGCCAACGGATAATTTCCCTCGCCCATTTTTTGATCCGGGCGCATTGTTGCCGCCCCTATCAAAAGATTTTCATTGGTTGTGCCTTTTACGATCGGAAGCTCCAGATCAACACTTTTAATTGTTATCCGCCCGATAACCGCTTTTTGATCGTGATCAAAGCCGGCCTTTACAGCATCCATCAACTCAGGCGGCTCGATTGAATCAAATTCAAATTCCGCTTCTCTCTCATTATTTTTTTTCAGCTGCTCCACAGTTAAGGCCGATTCACTCTGGCTTTTGCTAAGATAAGCTATAATTCCACCTTTGATATAAGGAGAAGAGATCAGCAGCAGTCCGAAAAGGATGAACACCGTAATGATCATTTTCTTGTACATGCAAAAAACCCTTTCTTATGCATCCTTCTAAAAACGCTCCGTGTCACTTTCACTTTTCAAAAAAGCACCTGATCGATTCTTCAATGATCAGGTGCCTTCAACTTTATCCTTTTCTTTGTTTCTTTCTTGAGGCAACAGCTAAGCCTCCGCCTGCCATAAGCAGCAGGATACCGATCATTGCTGTCAGCATGCTGTCTGTATCTCCGGTTTTTGGGAGGGTTTTGTCTGTGTTCGACTGACCATCCGAGCTGCCATCTGTACCATTGGTATTCGGATGATCTCCATCATCTTTTCCATTTCCACCCGGTGCAGGTTTATCAGGATGATCATGCTTATCAGGCGTTGGTGTTTTCACTTTTTGATTAGAAACAACGATCTCAACAGCTTTTGACTGTCCTTTTTCAATTGTGAATTCAATCGGTGTTTCGTCAAGTTTGTAACCTTCGGGTGCCTTCGTTTCAATCAACTGGTAGCTTCCCGGCGCAAGGCCTTTTACAGTGAACTGCCCATTTTGATCTGTTTTCCAGAGTTCAGAAAGCTCTTTTCCATACCCGTCAGTTTTTACAGGCTTGCCGCTTTCGTCCAATAACTTGAATTCAGCGCCCTCCAAAACGGTATTTTTATCGTCTTGATCCACTTTTTTCACATTTACGTCACCTGGTGCCAATATGTTTTCCGCGGTGATTTCGACTGTTTTCGTGTCTGTGTTTGTGATCTTGAACGATATAGGAGTTTGGTCCAACTCATAATCTTTAGGCGCTTTTGTTTCAACAAACTGATATTCGCCAGCTTTAAGGCCGTGCACCGTGATTTGTCCTTTGTCATCGGTAACCAAACCGGACTTCAGCACTTTGCCGTTGGTATCTGTCAAATTGAACTCCGCACCTTGCAGAACTTTATGCTGATCATGCTGATCCACTTTGGTGAGGACAACAAGGTTCTTCGTATTAACCGCTGTTGCTTTCACTTGCTCAGGTTTGCCGCCATATTCTGCTTTAATGGTGAATGACACTGGCTTTTCTGATAAAAGATATCCATCTGGCGCCTGTTTTTCGATAAATTGATAGCTTCCCGGCGCTAACCCGTCAACTTCAATTTTGCCGCCTTCTTTTGAGACTAGATCGTCTCTCACTGTTTTCCCATTGCTGTCCGTGATTTTGAATACCGCGCCTGCCAAGCCTTTTCCATCTTGATCTTCCTTCATCAGCTGAACCGATCCTTGATAGTTCACGGCGATCCCGGCATCTGCGGCTTCAGGCTTTCCTGCTGCAAATTCTGAGATGGTAAACTCTATTTTCTCCGTGTTCAGCACATAACCGGCTGGCGCTTTCGTTTCAACAAAGGCGTAACGTCCCGGCGCAAGGCCCGAAGCCTTTACTTTTCCATCTTTATCGGAAGTCAGCTCTTCTTGAACCGTATTTCCTTCCTCGTCGACAATATTGAATACTGCACCTTCAAGCTTCTTGCCTTCAGCATTTTCCTTCGTCAACTCAACGGAGCCTTTATGGTTAGTAGCGATCCCGGCATCTGTAGCTTCAGGCTTTCCTTCAGAGGAATCAGAGATCTCAAACTCAATTTTCTCTGTATTCAGCAAATAGCCCGCTGGCGCTTTCGTTTCAACAAAAGCGTAGTGTCCCGGTGCAAGGCCTGAAGCTGCGACTTTCCCATTTTTATCTGAGGTCAGTCCTTCTTGAACCGCATTACCTTCCTTGTCGATAATCTTAAAGACGGCTCCTTCAAGCTTCTGGCCATCGGCATCTTCCTTCGTCAGCTCAACAGAGCCTTTATCGTTAACGGCGATTCCGGCATCTGCGGCTTCAGGCTTTCCTGCTGCAGATTCTGAGATGGTAAATTCTTTTTTCTTTGTATTCAGCACATAGCCGGCTGGCGCTTTTATTTCCACAAAGGCGTAGCGTCCCGGCGCAAGACCCGAAGCCTCGATTTTACCGTCTTTATCTGAAGTCAGCTTCTCTTGAACGACCTTTCCATCTTGATCGACAATGTTGAATACTGCGCCTTCAAGTTTCTGGCCTTCAGCATTTTCCTTCGTCAGTGAGACTTTTCCTTGATAGTTGGTCATTTTCCCTAAATTAACGTCGGACACTTGATTCTTTTCATTCTTTGCGACTGAGAAGTGAATCGCTTTTGTATTTACGATAAAGCCTTCAGGAGCTTGTGTTTCTGTCAAGCGATAGTAGCCCGCCGGCAAACCGTTCATTTCTACTTTTCCGTTTTTATCAGATTTTATATCTGTTCGTATGAGAGTATAGGTGCCGTCATTTGATTTTTTCTCCAGCTTGAAAACAGCACCCGCCAAAGGATTGTTTTGTTCGTCTTGTTTGATAAGCGTCACCTTGTTCTGTTGATTTATGACTTTGTGCAGCGCTCCTGTCTTGGAGGAGTTGCTGTCTATCTTAACAGAGACTCCTTTTGCATAAGCATCACTGATGGTATATCCGTCAGGCGCTTTGACTTCTTTTAATACATAGGAACCGTAGCGAATATTTCCGAATGTAAGCTTCCCGCCGGCATCCGTCGTACCAGTGCGGAGGAGCTGTTTGGAGTCCTCAGACCATAACTGGAATTCTGCTCCTTCAAGAGCTTTATCGTCCTCTCCAGTCTTAAAAATCGTCAGGCTTCCTTTTTCTCCGGATCCGGAACCGTCGCCGCTTGAAATGGCAACAAAGATCGAGCTGCTGTTTTCTTGAGTCTGCTCCTTCACATTTGTTCCTGAAATGGACACCTTATTTTTAACGTGGCCGTTCGTGCCGGCTATGTTAATCAGTGACCGGTATTTGATCACATAGGCGCGGTCAATTTGTTTATAGCTGCCTATGAATTTCAGGACAAACAATTGTTCACCTGTTGTATTGTCCGTTTTGATGTCTAACGTGTAGTCTTTGTCTTTTTGAAGCTCGACATCTCCCGCAGTCAGATTTCCACTGCTGTCTTTGACCACTCCGTTTTCATCATATTTTGCTTGATACACTTTAAAAGAATCCGCATCTAATATTTGATTTTCATCCGGCGTATCAGTAACTTTTACGTCATCCAGCGTTGATTGGCTGGAGTTGACATTGATGTTCCAATCGATATAGCTTCCATTTTGTTTACCGCCTTTGAAAACCAGACTTCCTCCGTTCGTAACTGAAACAGAGCCCGTCAGTGTGCGGTCTGCATAACCGTCATTATAGTAGGTTGCCTTGTTTGTGTACTGATTCTGATCAATGACCTGTCCTTTGAGTGATGTCTTAAACTCAATCAGATATGGTACAGAATCGCCTGTTTTAAGGTGTACCGTCAGCGTGCGTTCATTTTTTGCAGAAGGCTCTTCGACATCATACTTGGAAGGATCAAGCGCGTCTCCTTCTGTGATGGAGCCGTTTTTATTGATCGTATAGCTCTTAACCACAACGGAACCCGGCACAAATTGCTGAGGATCTGTTATGGCATCTTTGATATAAGGGTTTTTCGTCGGCTCGCCATTATAATTGACGCCGATTTTCCACGTGATTTCCTTTGAAACCGCGTTGTATGAACCGTTCTTGAAACCATTGTTTGTCGTCTGATTATTCGGCGTAAAACCGCTTGATACCTTATTCGTGCGCTCATTGCCGTTTTGATCAGTCCATGTCGACTGAGCTGTATTCTTAACGCTTTCGTTAGAATAATCGGCATTGAACGTTGTCGTATAAGTGATCTTAAATTGACTGTCTGTTTTTGCATAATCCCCGATCAATGCCAAAGTAAAGCCTTTATGATCAGGTTTTTTTGTTAACGTGTAGTCTTTGTCTTTCTGTAATGTTTTGTTGTTCGTTGTGTCTTGAAGCTTGAACGATTCATCAAGCAGAACCATTCCGCCGCTTTCAAATTGATCATCCAAAGTCCAATTGTTCATCAAGTATTTATTTTTATTAACTGTAATCGTCCAATCAGCCGTCTTCTTCTCATAATCAACGTTTGAATATCCTTTGATGAGATTTTGCTGAATGGCTATTCCAGAAGCTTCTTTTGAATCCCCTGTTCCGGTCACAACGCTATTGGTGTATGTTGTAGATTTATCAATGATCACTCCGCTGTTGACCTTTGTTTGATATGTGATTTTGTAAGCGCTCGTTACGTTTTTATTAAATTTGACTTCAAATCCGCTTCCATTATCGATGAGCGTGTAGTCCTCGCCTTCCTTTAAAGGCCTGCCCGCTTGCTCGCTGCCATTCTGACCAAAGGTAATAGGAATAACCTTCAAAGAATCTTTCACAAGATGCAAATCACCAGTTCCAAAAGAATCTTTAATGCTGGCCTTGGATTGGTCGATCTGTTTCTCACCGTAGTTGTATGCAAGAGCCCAGCTGAATGTTTGAGATTCTCCATCATAGCCGGTCGATGATTTCGCGATCATTTTTCCATACTTGGCTGCAACAGTGGCTTCTGCAGAAATGGGTTCCAGGTTGTCTCCGCTGAATGCCGCCTTATTCGTCAGCGTTATATTTCCGCCTTCACTCGGCTTCGCACCATTGTCAATGTCGGTTTCGTATACAAGGCGGTAGGCTGAATCAATTGTCCCGTCAAATGTGACATTTCCTTTTGAATCAACACTGTAGCCGGAAGAAACTTCATTTCCTCTGCTGACAGAACCATCAATGTTCACATTGAGTTCATACACTTTAACTGAACGGTAGATTACGCCATCTGGAAGGCTTTCCGTGAGTTTAGCATTTTTGACTTGATCCAACTTTTTATTGACATCGACCGTCCATGTTACTTTACCAGGGTTGATGCCTTTATCCAGCACACCTGATTTATCAATGGTTTTACTCACATTGGGTTTAAAATAAACTGTTGTTTCAGGAGTATCGGCATTCACAGGAAATGGAATCTTTTGTGTTGTCGAACCCGTTATTTTTTTCTCGTTGAACTGCGTATTGATAACCAATGTGCCTTTGACATTAGAACTTTCTTTTACCTCGCCGTTAAATGTCATCACCACATGTCCGTTCGTATCAATAGAAAATGTCCCGTAGGTGGTGTCTCCGGCGCCTAACGGCAGGTTCACAATGTCATTATGCATAATAAATTCTTTAGGCAAATCAAATTCATATTTATCGCCGGCATTGATCGTTTTTCCTAAATCGTCAGGAATAGCCCAATCAATTGAAATTTTCACCGGAGAATTCGTATTGGCGCGATTGCCCTTGTCATATGGCTTACCGTTTTCGTCCGTCAACGTCACGCCAGTTAAAATATGTTGCGTGATTTGTTTTTCTTCAGTTTGCAAGCTTTTGAAAGCTGATTGACTTGAGGATGACACTTTTTTTGAATCATCACTCTTAGAGGCTTCGCCGCTCTTAGAGTCATCTGACGGCTGCTGTTCTTCCTCTTTTTGATCCTTGCTGACTGAAGGTGCAGGTTTATCATCTTTCCCTTCCTGATCACCCGCAGTATCAGAAGAGTCGTTTTTTGGCTCTTCCGCCTCGGCATCTGGTGTCTCCTCTTTCTTAACAGGAATGATCACCTGCTGGGTTTTGCCTCCGCCTAGCTGAAAAAGGGCTGCTGCTGTATGTTCATCTTCTTTTACATCTGCAGAAAACTTAGCTGGCAGTGTAATGGTCCCCTTGGCATCAGGAGAATCCGCGGATGCAGTTGTTAATTTTACTGTCATGGTGCTGCTGCCCGCCGGCACTTGATAGCTGCCGATGACCTGATCAGCAGATTTGATCTCACCTTCTGCACCTTTATCAAATGTAAAGCTTTTAGGTATCTCCACATTGATTTCCTGTTTGCTATCTGCTTCTTTATCTTTTTTCAATGACCATTCATATGTCAGTGTCACTTCATCCCCCGGCGTTAATGCCGGTTCGTTTCCTTTTGATCCGTCAACAATCTGACTCTTTGCGTCCTTAACTGTTACCGAATCGAAGAATTGGCTGTCACTTGACGTTACGTCCACAGCCTGTGCTGTAAGAGTATAGCTGGCGATCTGGCTGAAGAAGAAAAAGATGGCAAGGCTTATGATCATAACGATCCGCCCGCTTTTTTTCAGCCCTAAGGGAAAACTCCTCGTTCTCAACTTTTCATTCCTCCCTTTCTTATCTATCTTTCACTTGCCGATTGATCCGCGAGACCATAACATCATGTCTCATCCCCCAAAAAGAACTGCTAATACCGAATGAGTTTCAAAACTAAGATTTGCCATCCGAACCAAACTACATTGTATGAAATGGAACTATACAATTTCTGTACAACTCAGAAATCATGTATGATTGAAGTGAATTGGAGAGAGTTGAAGTTTCACCCAGGAGACATATGGCGAAGGCCTTCCCTTTAAGTGCACAAAAAAACCAGTGTGCATCGAAAAGCAATCGACACATACTGGTTTGGAGTTCTTTAATTAATTTGATCCTTCATTTGTTTGTAACGCTGATATTCTTTTATCGCCTCTTCTACCTTCCCGTTTTTGTTGAATAGCTGCAGCTTGTATTGCATAATTTTATGATCGCATGGCTCAATTTTCTCCGCTTGCAGGCAAATGTCCATCGCTTGATGATCGTTCATATCATGAATATGATAATCGATCAGTTCATAGGCCTTTCCAAGCCAAAGCTGGGAAAGACGCGTCTTTTCCGGTTCTGCCCAAAGATAACCGTGCTCCATTAGGTAATGATTTTGATAGGACATGAAAATATCCATGTGCAGATGTAATGTAGCCGTATTGAGCGGCGGCGCCCCTTTTAGCGATTTTTCCCATTCCACAACATCGATTTTTGCGCCTGAAAGCCGAAGAATATATCCAGTATCAGTCTTCTCGATAGTTTGGCTGAAAGGGATCTGGCTGAATAATTTTCGTATTTGATAAATGGTTGAGTAAAGTTGGGTGCTTGCTTTTGAAACATCGTAATGAGGCCAAAAAAGATCGATTAGCATGTCTTTACTGACCACATGGCCTTGATTGTGAAGTAAAAATAAGTATATTTCACGTGCTTTCGACGTTCTCCACTTGACTGGAATGCTTGTTTTGACATCCTTTAAGGTTTGATGAAACTGCAAGCTCCCAGAGCATTGGATGGAAAAATGCGCCTCGGTATTTTCTGCATTTTGTCTCAGCATATTATTCGTTTTGATTCGTTCAACAGTTGTCTCAAGCCGCTTGTATATGACAGGCTTCAGCAAATAATCAATGGCATTCAGCTCAAACGCCTTGATAGCAAACTCATTATAAGCCGTGATGAAAACGACTTGGATGTTTTCATTCATCGATTGAATCGCCTCAGCAAGCTCAATGCCGTTTACCCCCGGCATTTCAATATCAAGAAACACCGCATCTACAGCAGGAGTCTCAGGATGCTCTAAGGCCTCAACCGGATCTTGATACGCCATAATAGATTGAAAGGCGTTTGTTCGTTCAAGCATTTTCTTAAAATGAAGCAATGCCAAGTGCTCATCATCAACAATTAACGCTTTCACAAAACATCCCACCCTATATGTAAAATCGAGATATCAGTAAATAACTTCTATTATATCATGACAAATAACCCCTTTATCTGGATTCTTTTTCTTTCTATTGTAGTTTTTGAAATTTTGCACTTACAATATTTATAAAAAGGTAGGAATTTAGAATGAGCCTGCTTGAATAAAGGAGCTATAATATGAAAGAAAAATTCATCTTTACTTCGATTATTTTCGGTTACGCTGCATTTTTTATGGTTTTCATTGCCATTGACCATTTTTCTGGAACAACGCTTCCTGCGGCAAGGCATGGGGTCATGAACCTGGAGAAGTGGAATTTTCAGAAGGATGGGAATGTACAGCTGAACGGAGAATGGACATTGTATCCAAATCAGATTCTGTCACCAAAAGAGATCGCTTCAGCAAAAGGAAAAGATCCTCTCTTCGTTGATGTCCCCAGCAATGTGAAGCTGGCCAAGCAGGGTATCAATGTGGATTACGGAACGTATAAGCTGACCATCAGATCAAAGCAAGACAATCAGGTTTTTGGGATCAGCACGTCGTTTATTTACAGTGCCAATCGCATCTATTTTAATGGACAATTCATTGGCCAAAGCGGCAACCCTTCAAATAAACCTGATTTTGCGGCACAAAACCGCCCATATACGAGCTTTTTTACGCTTCACAAGGGTGACAATGAACTTGTCGTACAATTTTCGAACTTCGGAAAAACGCCGGGATGGGGAATCGCAAAGCCAATTACTTTTGGCACCCAGGAGCAAATAGTGCGGGAAAACAAAATTTCCTTTCTTAATGATACAATCATGATTACAGCTTTTTTCATTACCGGATTATATTTTCTGGGCTTTTTCCTGCAAAGAAAAAAAGATAAACATTTGTTGTTTTTTTCTGTTATGTGTCTTCTGTTTTCGTTCATTATTCTGATGATCGGAAAAGAGCGGATTATATTTCTCCTCTATCCGTCAATTTCATTTTCACTGCTAAATTCACTGAGGTCCATCTCTACAGTGCTCGTCAGCATTGCGGTTTTTCTCTATCTCTTTTTTGCTTACAGAGGGATTGTTTCAAAGCGTTTTATTCGCATTGCCACTGTTTCTTCCGGGCTGGTCTTAGTCACAGATTTTTTAACCGTGGGTTTTATCGGCCATACCTCGTACATCTTACATTCTGTGCTAGCCGTCTCGACTCTGGTTTATATTACATATATTTTTACGATTGCTGCGATCCGCAAAATGGAAGGAAGTCTGTATCTTACTATTGCATCTATATCAATGAGTGCTTTTGTCATTTTAACCACCATTTCAGCTTACAGCGGCAAAACGGCCTTTTCTTTTAATTCGATTTATTCATTGCCAACAGTTATCGCTTTACTGGCGATCGTTCTGCTGATGGCGCAGCAATTTGCCGGAGCATTCCGTGAAAATGAAGTGCTGTCGTGGAAATTGCTCAGAAGTGACCGGCTAAAGGATGAATTCATTGCCAAAACATCACATGAATTCAAAACACCGCTGAACAGCATCATTAATATATGCCAGACCCTGCTGGCCGGCAAAGGAAAAAGAACGATAGAAGAAGAGAAAGAAAACATGCAGCTCGTCATCCGCATGGGCTACAGGCTGTCCAATCTGGTAAATGACATCCTGGATTTAGAAAAAATAAAGCAAGGCATGCTTCAAATCCACCCGGTTCCTGTTGATATTTATACTTTAGTTTGTTCGGAAATGAATTTCTACAATCTTTTATCGAGACATAAAAACTTGAATATGATGAACCATATCCCTGACGATCTTCCTTTAGTGCTCGCAGATGAAAACCGCTTCCGCCAAATATTAACCAATTTAGTAGACAATGCAATCAAATATACAACAGAGGGCCAAATCACACTTTCTGCTTCAAGACTGAACGATAACATGATCAAAGTGACAGTAGCAGATACAGGAAGCGGCATTTCAGAAGCCGATCGGCAAACCATCTTTGAGTCTTTTCAGCAAGCCGAAAAGAATAAAGACGATGGTGCTGGTCTTGGCCTCAGCATTGTCAAACAGCTGGTTCAGCTCCATAACGGAGACATTTGGGTCGAATCGGAAGAAGGAAAAGGTTCGGCATTCCATTTCACCTTGCCGATCGCCCAAAATGAACCTGTATCTGAAACAAAAAAACGCCTTCCTGAATTACAATCCGAGAGAGATCTATCAGATATCTCATTTAGCACGCCTTATTACTCTGAGCATATTGACGCTCCAACCATCCTGATTGTCGATGATAACATTGACAGTTTAAAAATTTTGAGCGATATGCTTGAAGGTGTGCCCTACAATGTGATTGCTGCGAAGAACGGAAAGGAAGCATTAGAAATCATCTCTTGCACAAACCTTGATTTGGTTATTTTGGACTTGATGATGCCGGATATGACTGGTTTCGAAGTCTGTATGAAAATTCGTGAACGATTCAGCATGGTTGATCTTCCGGTTCTGATCATTACAGCTGCCATTATCGGCCATGACAAATACAAGGCTTTTCATGCCGGAGCGAATGACATTTTGCAAAAACCTTATCATTACTCTGAATTTATGGCGCGTATTCAAAACCTGATCATGATGAAACATACAGCAAATCAAGCCACAAGAATGGAAATGGCGTTTCTCCAGTCGCAAATCAAGCCTCATTTTCTTTATAATGTATTAAACACGATTATTTCTCTCACTCATTTGGATATTGAAAAGGCCCGGGAGGTAACAGAGGAATTTACCAACTATTTAAGAATGAGTTTTGACTTTCAAAATACATCAGCCATCAGTTCCTTCAGACATGAGCTTTCGATTATCAATTCCTATCTTTCTATAGAAAAGACGCGATTCGGTAATCGGCTTGAGGTTCTTTTCGATATAGATGAAGACATTGACTTTATCCTTCCGCCTTTAATGATTCAGCCCTTGGTGGAAAATGCCGTTCTTCATGGTGTCAGCAAGAAAAGAGGCGGAGGATGGATCAAACTGACAGCTAAAAAACAAAGCAAAAATGAGTATCACATCAAAGTAGAGGATAACGGTCCCGGGATAACTCCGGAAAAACAAATAGATCTCTTATCAACGGATTTTGATCGCAGCGTCGGATTGAAAAATATCAATCAGCGGCTGAAACATTTTTGCGGAAGCGAGTTGATGATCAGCAGCACTCCGGATGCAGGCACCTCTGTCTCAATGCTCATTCATCTCGCTGAAACAACAGGAAGCCCTAAAGAACTGAAGGACACAGAACAAACCTAAACGAAAATTGAGATAAAAAAAGACGCCGTTTCTAACGGCATCTTTTTTATTCCGGCGTCTTTGCTTGCTGCTTCAGCAGGTCTCTGATTTCTTTCAGCAGCTCCTCCTGCGCATCCACCGCTTCCTCCGCAGCCTCTTCTTCTGCTGCTTCTTTTTTGCGCCTTAACCCATTCAAAGTCCGAATGACGATAAAAATGGAGAACGATATAATTAAGAAGTTCACAATCGTCTGTATAAAGCTGCCATACTTCACTACAGCATCGCCAAACGTAAACGACAGGCCTGAAAAGTCAAGCCCTCCCAGCAGCAAACCGACCAAAGGCATAATGATATCATTTACTAGAGATGTGACGATCTTTCCGAAAGCGCCGCCTATCACAACACCAATCGCAAGGTCTAGGATATTCCCCCGCATGGCAAAGGCTTTAAATTCATTCCACATACAATCACCTGCTTTTCTATATTTGTAAAGAAAAAAAGACAAATGTGCCGCTGGCCATCTGCCTTTTTTCAATTATTCTCCGAGGGCAAAAGTCAGTTCTACTTCGCAAACGACTTCGCCATCAACTGTGGCAACGCCTTTTCCGCGCCCGATTGTGCCGCGGGCACGAATGATTTCAACCTCAAGGTGAAGCTGGTCACCAGGCTTGACTTGTTTTTTAAAGCGGCAGTTATCAATGCCTGCAAAAAAAGCCAGTCTGCCGCGGTTTTCTTCTTTAATCAACATCGCAACAGCTCCGACTTGAGCGAGTGCTTCTACGATTAATACGCCGGGCATAACCGGGTACTGAGGAAAATGTCCGTTAAAGAACTCTTCATTAGCGGTTACATTTTTATAGCCTTTTGCCCGTTTGCCCTCTTCAACTTCCGTAATCCGATCCACAAGCAAAAACGGATAACGGTGAGGAATAATTTCTTTAATTTGCTGAGTATCAAGCATTGTCTTGACATCTCCTTCATCTGCATTAGTATGTATAGCAATCATCAAAGATCCAATCTGTACATTTGAAAAGTATATTATGAATTAATCTCTTTTTCAACCGCGCTAAAATGTAACCAACTGTCAATGAGAGCCGTCAAAAGTTATGATATGATAATTATAGATTTTACCAATAGCAAAGAGGTAGGAAAATGATTTCGAAGTTTATTGAAAAAAGAATGCTAAACATGTTAGACGAGTGGTATTCCGCAATGAGCAAACGCAAAATGAATCACGTTTGCACACTGAAAGAGAAAATTGATCAGCACCTTCCAAAGATCAAAAAGAACACAAAACTTTGGATGCGTTATCAATTGTTTCAGGCCCGCCATCAGCTGCTTTTTGAAAACCAGAACGGACTCGATTCATTGTTCGATGACCTATATGGCCTGGAAGACAAAATGGATGATGAATTGAAATATTATCTGTATTTTTTCTCTGGGTTATATGAGATGGTAAAAACAGCTCCGAAACATGCAGTACATCATTTTAAAAAAGCTGAACAGTACCTGGCCGCCATTCACAATACGTTTGAAGCCGCTGATTTATATTATCAAACCGCCGGCGCCTATTACTTGATGAAATCACCGCCGCTTTCCGTCCAATACGTCAAAAAAGCATTACACATCTATTTGCACCAATTCGGCTATATCAAAAAGGTAATCACCTGTAAACTTTTGCTCGCCGTGAATTATATTGATCAAGAACGCTATGAAAAAGCTGAACAGCTTTTCAAAGAAATCATTAAGAAAACCCAGCAACTACATGACGAAAACCTGCTATGCCATGCTTATTATAACCTTGGCTTTTTAAAAGCGACCGAGAAAAAAGACCAGGAAGCGCTTCTTTACTTTAGGAAAGTATTAAAGAATCAAGAATTTGAGATGAATTCACCAGTCTCATATCTTCATTGTGTGTACGAGTCTGTCAGAGCGCTTTTTAAAACAGGGAACATCACAGAAGCTAAAGCCGTCCTTCAAAAAGGAAAAGAATTATCTGAAAAGGTAGACATTCAAACCATTTATTTAAAATTAAAAACGCTTGAAGCCCTCTACACATCAGCCGAAGACCCTTATGAGCAGCTGCTCGAATATGTGCTTGAATTAGAAAAAATCGAGGCGTGGGTGGATTTAGAAGTGCTGTTAGAAGATATTACGGAATACTACAAAAAAAAGGACGATTTCGAAAAAGCCGCTTTTTTTATCATGCGCGGCTGATTGAAAAACGCCCATTTTCTTATTATCTGACTGAATTGATTAAACCGAGCATTTGATCTCCCATTGTGATCGTTCTGCTGTTCAGCTGATATGAACGCTGGGACGTGATCAAATCTGTCATTTGTTCTGAAATATCGACATTGGACATCTCAAGTGAGCCCTGCTGCATGCCGATGTTTTGTCTATTAGCGCCGTTCAGCTCTTCAAAAGCTGCCGCATTATCAATAGAGAAAAGGTTATTCCCTTCGGATTTCAGCTCTTGAGGGTTATTCACTTGGACAACGCCAAGATTAAACCGCTGAACCGCGTTTCCGTCAGATGCGGTTAAGGTGCCGTTCTTATTGATGGTGATATTCTTCATTGAGCTGTCGATGTTCACTGTATTGCCGTTCTCATCAAGTACGGGATACCCATTTCCAGTGACGAGCTGCAGCTGGTTGGCATTATTGGCTGAAGGCGTTAAATATAATGCTCCGTCTCTCGTATACTGGCGGTTTCCATTTACATTGACCTGAAGATACTGGTATGGAGACGTAAATGCGATATCCAGATCGCGATCCGTCTTCTGAATGCTACCTTGATCAGAGACAAGGCGTGAATTCATCATCGCTCCGACGCCAAGGCGCAAGCCGGGCGGCGTTTTTCGGGCTTTTGCCACTTCCTCGTTTTTTTCATCAACCTGATCGAATTGCTGTCTGACAAGCTCAGAAAAATTCGTATCTTTTGCCTTATAGCCGGTTGTGTTGCTGTTTGAAAGGTTGCTGCTGATTGTGTCAATCTGCTGCTGCAGCTGGTTTAAGGTTGTTGATGCCGTTAGCATTGACCTGAGCATAGTTGATGTCCCCCGTTTTTTCTTCCGTTATCTTAAATTTTTCCGATTTCATTCGCTGCTTTATCCATACTTTTATCGTAAGCCTGAATAACCTTCTGATTCGCCTCAAACGATCTGTACGCTTCAGTCATTTCTGTATAGGCGCTCGTCACATCCACGTTTGAAAGCTCTGAGACGCCTTGTTTTAATGAATAGGATACCTGATTGTTTCCGGCTGCGCTTGGCAGATCATTACCGTCCGCCGTGCTGTACAAATCATTTCCGTCCCGTTTGAGATTGCGGACATCTTCCGCCATTCTGACATCAATCTGGCCGGCTGTGCGTCCGTTCGTTGTCACAGTACCGTTTTCAGACACAGTAAAATTCTCATTATCAACAGTGATTGGCTGGCGACCCGTCGATAAAATAGGGCGTCCGTTGATCGTCAGCTGGTTGTTCTCATTTAGTGAAAATGTGCTGCTTTTTGAATAACGGATTCCATCCGCTGTTTGAACCGGATAAAAAAGAGCAGCTTTTTCATTGGTTTCCGCATTCATCGGAACTTGATTTTCGATCAATGCAATGTCTGTAGGCTGATCTGTGGACTTCAGGCTTCCCTGTGTGAAGAGAGGCTTGAGCTCCTGCATATACACTCCGGTATTCACGGAACCGATTTCCGTCCTCGATGTCCCGGCCGGAGATTTTGATTCTATTCTGCTGAGCAGCATTTCAGGGAACGCGCGCATCGAGCCTTGATCAGCTTTATATCCTGATGTATTTGCGTTAGCAATATTATTTGAAAGCATTTCCGTTCTTCGCTGCTGGGCAATCATTGCGGATGTTGCTGTATATAATCCTTTTAACAAATTTCCCACCTCTAAAAATGGCATTTTTTCCAGTTGTTATATAGGAACGTTCGTTCTATAATAAAAACTCAGTATTTTATCCTATTATCGTCATTTAACATCTTTTCGTGAAGGCTTTTTCATAAAAAAACCTCATTCTTTTTCAGAATGAGGTTTGTGAAATCAGCTTAGTTTGCGTTTAGGAAGCTTGTCCATATTATCAAGCATGACACCTGTGCCGATGGCTACGCAATCCATAGGATTTTCAGCAACGAGGACCGGTACCTTCAGCTCTTCAGCAAGCAGCTGGTCAAGGCCGTTTAAGAGCGCGCCTCCGCCGGTAATAATAACGCCGCGATCAATAATATCAGCAGAAAGTTCAGGCGGTGTTCTTTCGAGCACTTGTTTCGCAGCCTGAACAATAACAGCGACAGATTCACGAAGGGCTTCTTCAACTTCTTTACTGTTTACTGTAATTGTTCTTGGAAGACCGGAAACCATGTCCCGTCCGCGAATGGAAATTTCCTCGTGACGTGCGTCTGGGAAAACAGTTGCGACTTTAATCTTAATATCCTCCGCAGTACGTTCGCCGATCAGCAGCTTGTACTCGCGTTTGATATAATTTAAGATTTCCATGTCAAACTTGTCCCCAGCCATTTTAATAGAAGAGGAGGTGACAATATCGCCCATTGAAATAACCGCGATATCCGTCGTCCCGCCTCCGATGTCTACAACCATGTTACCGCTTGGCTGGAATATTTCCATACCCGCGCCGATAGCGGCAACTTTAGGTTCTTCTTCAAGGTACACATGTTTCCCGCCGCTTTTTTCTGCAGCTTCTTTGATTGCTTTTTGCTCAACGGATGTAATATTCGTCGGGCAGCAAATGAGCATGCGCGGCTTTGAGAACAGGCCTTTTACATTCAGCTTGTTAATAAAATGTTTCAGCATTGCTTCTGTTACTTCAAAGTCAGCAATAACTCCGTCTTTCAGCGGGCGAATCGCAACAATATTCCCAGGTGTACGTCCAACCATTCGTCTTGCCTCTTCGCCAACCGCCAGCACTTTGCCGCTGTTTTTATCAAGTGCAACAACGGAAGGTTCATTCAGAACAATTCCTTTACCTTTAACATGGATCAGTACATTTGCAGTACCGAGGTCAATACCAATATCCCTTGCAAACATCTATTTATATCCTCCTTGAAAATCTGTTTCACAGTAAATATCCACATTGTGCCCTAATTATATATATTATCATAAAATATAGAAAAAAAGTTGGAAGCACAATAAGTTCTTTACAAATTTTTGCGGATGTTTTATGAACGATTTCAAGAAGGCAATGCCAGGTGATTACGATTGCTGAACAGGCTCTCCTTCGAGAATTTCATCTTTTTTATATTTGAGCTTTGTCGCTTCTCCTCCTCTTAAATGCCTGATGGATTTATGATAATCGAGTATTTCTTTCACTTCGTTTGCCAAGTCGGGGTTAATTTCAGGCAGACGCTCTGTTAAATCCTTGTGTACTGTACTTTTGGAAACACCAAATTCCTTCGCAATGACACGAACGGTTTTCTTTGTCTCCACGATGTACTTCCCTATCTTGATTGTTCGCTCTTTGATGTAATCGTGCACACCACTCGACCTCCCTAAAATGGATGTGAGAAGTGTGAAATGAGATCCGTATTCTGTAAAGAGTCGTTCATTATGCCGCTTCTTCGTTGTATGGTTTTAAAAGTAAGTTTGTGAAATATGCCCACGATCCCTCACCTCAAACACTCTCTTTGTTAGGTTTGTAACAGTGTATTAGCATTCTTTTGGGAATATGCTAAAAACTCAATAAGGACAAGGGGTGAAACGAACTTTTTCAGATTCATCAAACTATTTCGCGTCACTAAATTTTCATCTTTACAACTATTGATCGCTCCTGTAAAATGAAATAAGCAATTAGTTACTTAGGTAAGTTTTTTAGAAGGAGACCGACATGTCCTACGTCAACAGACACCTCATTCATCAAATCAACCAAAGCGCCCGCCTGATTGCCAAGAAAGCCAATGAACAGCTAGAGCCATTCGGCCTTTATTCATCTCAATGGTCAGTTTTATATTGTTTGCGTACGATCGGACCAATGACTCAAAAAGAGATTTGGTCCTATTTAAATGTGGAAGCGCCGACTGTGACTCGGACGATCAAACGCCTGGAGGAGAACGGCTGGGTTCAGAGACGGCAAGGTGAAGACAAACGGGAAAAACTTGTTGTCCTCACAAAAGAAGCCGAGAAAAAATACGAAGAAATCAATGTGAAAATGCTGAAATTCGAGGAAGAGCTGCTTGCTGATTTCCGGGATGAAGATAAAGAAGCTTTTTCTCATTTATTCCGCATGTTTTTACAACAATGAAAATAAGGAAGTGACATACATTTGAAAAAAGCGGATGCGATATGGACCAAGGATTTTATTATGGTCCTGCTTGTCAATTTATTTGTGTTTGTGTTCTTTTATACATTTTTAACTGTATTGCCGATCTATACGCTGCAAGAGCTTGGCGGCACAGAATCACAAGGCGGGCTTTTAATCAGCCTGTTCCTTCTGTCTGCGATCATTACACGGCCTTTCTCCGGAGCCATCGTTGAGCGTTTCGGGAAGAAAAGAATGGCGATTGTATCAATGGCGCTCTTCGCCCTATCATCTTTTCTGTATATGCCGATTCATAGCTTTTCCCTGCTGCTCGGATTGCGGTTCTTCCAAGGAATTTGGTTCAGCATTTTAACGACTGTTACAGGTGCAATTGCCGCTGATATTATTCCAGCCAAACGGCGCGGTGAAGGGCTTGGATACTTTGCCATGTCTATGAACCTCGCTATGGCGATCGGGCCTTTCCTTGGTCTGAATTTGATGAGAGTGGTAAGCTTCCCTGTATTCTTTACAGCCTTTGCGCTGTTTATGGTTGCGGGCTTACTTGTTTCGTTCTTGATAAAAGTGCCGCAAAGTAAGGACAGCGGTACGACTGTATTCCGTTTTGCGTTCTCGGATATGTTTGAAAAGGGCGCACTCAAAATTGCGACGGTCGGTTTGTTTATTTCTTTCTGTTATTCAACAGTCACATCATATCTGTCTGTATTCGCCAAATCAGTTGACCTTTCGGATATCAGCGGATATTTCTTTGTTTGTTTTGCGGTGACAATGATGATTGCACGCCCGTTCACAGGGAAATTGTTCGACAAAGTCGGACCGGGCATTGTCATTTATCCATCAATCCTGATTTTCTCTGTCGGACTCTGCATGCTGTCCTTCACACATAGCGGCTTAATGCTTCTGCTTTCAGGGGCGGTTATCGGTCTTGGCTACGGATCAATCGTTCCTTGCATGCAAACATTGGCGATTCAGAAATCTCCGGCTCACCGCTCCGGTTTTGCGACGGCAACGTTCTTTACCTTCTTTGACAGCGGAATTGCTGTAGGATCGTATGTATTCGGATTGTTTGTAGCATCTGCCGGCTTCTCTGCCATTTATTTAACAGCGGGGCTGTTCGTTTTAATTGCTCTGCTTCTCTACACGTGGAGCCAGAAAAAACCTGCTGAGGCTGAAGGAAAAGTGTCTATTGCAGAATAACTTGTCAGACTGCCGGGAAATCCCGGCAGTCTTTTTTCCATTAAAACACGGCGCCCTCTCGGTTGAACGAGAGAACGCCGCTTATAGCAATTATTCAATGACAGGCCGCGCAGGTGAATCAGGATCTAACGAAAAATCATAGGACGCTTCATCACGAAACATCGGGTCGGCATAAATGGATTGCTGATCGTTTTTTGTTGCTTTTCGATACGAAGAAAATGAATCATATTCTTTCTTTTTCCACATCCATATGCCGTCTTGATCCGCTTCCTTGTGGTACACGTTATGATTGACCGTATTTCCTTCATTTTCTGTAAAATCGTTTCCGATAAATAATCTGGAATCACCGGCCGTCAATATATTCTTTTCAATTGTGTTGTTTTTCGTATCGTACTGCAGCAGCAGCTGTCCGCCGTACAGTCCCTTTGTGTCATTCCGGTACATAATATTGCGGGCAATCAGAGAATTGCTGGTGCCGCCCCGCTTTTTGTCATATCCTCCGATTGAAATACCGGTGTACGCATTGTTGTACACTTTGTTGTCTGTGATCTGAATGGCATTTGCATACTTTCCTTTGTGTTCAGACGTTGCTTCAATCCCAATATCGTTATCGTAAACTGTGTTGTTCTTAATTTCGATATCGTGTCCTCCATCGACATAAATCCCGCCCGCTGAGTATTCATCTCCATAAGCAGGATTGCCGTAAGTCGAGTTTTGATAAACTGTATTGTTTTCTACGACTCCGTTTCGCACGTAATCGTTTTTATCCGCGGTTCCCTCATAACCAATTAGATCAATCCCGATGTTATTATTGTTGCGGACCACATTGCCTGCAACTGTGAAGCCGTCGATATTACCGTTCAGCACAACTGCTTCACTCGCTCCAAGCGTCAGTTTCTCAACTGTATTGTCCTCGATTCGGATGTCTTTCATGCTGCCAGTCCCATAAACTGCGATTCCGTGAGCATTTCCTTCATCCGCTGTTGTCTTAATCCCCCGGATGTGATTATCCTTAATGGCGATATGACTGCTGGACCCTGATACATAAATCCCTATAGCAGTTGCTTCCTCAGATGAAACAGAAAGATCTTGAATTGTTAAACCGCTGATGGCAATGTCATGTTTATCGTGAATACGAATAAGCGGTGTTTCATATTCAGCGTTCGCAACGGATTCACCGCTAATCACGACGTTTTCATTTTCATAGTTTCGGAATGTGACAGGCTTTCCGTCCGTACCGCTGTGCTTTACATCAAGGGTCTCATGATACGTGCCCTCCCGAATCATGACCGTTGTGCCGGCAGCAGCCTTCTCAGATGCGTGTGCCAATGTACGAAACGGCTTTTCTTTTGTTCCTTCATTTTGATCACTGCCATTTGGCGAAACATACAGATAATCCCCAGATCCTTCCTCATTCGCTTTTGTCTTATCATAAACGAAAGCGAGGATGACAGACGTTAAAACACCCGCCAAAAGAATAAAATACCATTTTCTCATTTTCGATTCCCATTTCGTTTTAGAATAGATTTCTAAAACCATTATAAATGTTCTATTTATGGAAAACCATTTCAAAAATATGAAAATATACCGTCTAAATAGATCTTATTCAGCCTGGCGGACCTGCGCATGTTCAACTGTTTCAATTGCCAATGATGCAGGCGGGTGAACACGCATCAGAACAATGTAGAAAAGAAAGGAAATCAGCACACCTACAAACCAAGAAATATCGTATAAGCTCTTCAATACAGGAACATACATGCCAATCAGCGAAATCAGCGCTCCTAACATTGTGGCTGCAAACGCACGGTAATTGTAGCCCTTCCAATACACATACCGTCCTGTTTCGGAATACAGGTCATCTACCGAGAGCTCACGTTTGCGAATGATAAAATAGTCGGCCATCATCACGCCTGCCACCGGTCCAAGCATGCCGCCTATTAAGCCAAGAAACGCATACACGCTTGTCGCGCTCTCCATCAGCTTCCATGGAACCGTAAATAAAGCGAGCAACGCTGTGATAAAGCTGCCACGTTTGAAATTGATATATTTCGGCAGGGCATTCGCTATATCATAAGCGGGCGATACGATGTTCGCCGCAACATTTACAGAGATCGTGGCGATGCAGAGCGTGATCACGGACAAGACGATGACATAAGGGTTATCAAACCGCGCCAAAATATCGACAACATCCCAAATCGGCTCTCCGAACGCGACCTGCGAGCCGGAGGTCACCGTAATACTAGCGAATGCGAACAGCGCAAATGTTCCCGGCAAACCGTAAAATTGTCCTTTGATTTGCTCTTTTTGTGTTTCAGCAAACCGTGTAAAATCAGGTATATTTAAGATCAATGTCGCCCAGATGCCGATGATGCCAGTAACTCCGGCAGCAAACGGCCAGAATGTTTCTGAAAACGTATGAAACTTTCCTGGTTGAGAGTATATCGGGCCCAATCCTCCGGCAATATCAACGGCCCACCATACCATGCCGCCAAATACCAGATACACTAAAGGCCCTGCCCACACCTCAAAACGTTTAATCGACTCCATGCCGTGATGCAATACGAGTAAATGAATGGCCCAAAAGAATACAAAGGAAAGCAAACCGGACAAGTGAATGCCGAGAATGTTCCACTCGCCGCCAATTTCCCCCCAGCCCGGCCACATATTCAAAAGCAAAATGTTCAGTGCCGTGCTGCCCGCAAAGGTCTGGATGCCAAGCCACATGATCGCTGTAAACGCCCTCAGAAGCGCCGGGATATTTGCGCCGTATATCCCATAAGAAGCCCGGATGATCACTGGAAACGGCAGCCCGTATTTTGTCCCCGCATGGCCGTTTAAGGCAAGAGCGCCAAATAAGATAAGCGATGCCATAATAATGATCGCCAGCACCTGCCAAGGCGAAAGGCCGATCGCGATTAATCCTCCCACCGTCGCGTATGTCGGTATATTATGTATACATCCCATCCAAATGGAGGCAAAGTTCATTGCTTTCCACGTCCGTTTTTCCTGTCCCAAAGGCACCAGATCTTCATTGCTCAGCCTGTTGGATTGCTGCTGACTCTCTTTTAATTTCATAGCCGGCTCCCCTTTCCATATTGTCTATATGTCGTCACATGTTATGTTTTTTGACATTAGATGTCACTTAATATAACTGAAGAGTCAGACAATAACACTGGCTATGATATACAATTTTCCCGTTTGTATTTGAACAGCTTAAACAAGAAAAAGAGACAGACCTCAGAGCCCGTCTCTTTCTCAAGATGCAGTTTTCATTAATGCAGCAAATCTCACAGCCATTAACAGGCTTGCTCCGCCCGCTATGATCATAATGATTCCCATCATATCAAAATGGGCTGCCGTGATTTCTTTACCAAAAAGAATGCCAAGGATCACCGAAGACAAAATCGATCCTAGGTAACGGCAGGTTTGAAACAGGCCTGAAGTCGTTCCTACCATGTTGGAAGGACTCGTTTTCAGCATCGCTGCCTGAAGCGCGACATTTCCCAGTCCGTAGCCTATACCCAAGAGCGATAGAATGAGGCCTTTCCCAATGGTCTCGACATTGATAAAAAAGATGGTTAAGAGCACGGCTCCAGCCGTCATCAAAAGCGCTCCCGCAAAGATCGGCTTGACGACACCAGATCGGTCGATCCATTTGCCGGTTAAAGGTGACACAACGATGCTCATTCCAGACATAAACAGCATAAACAGGCCGCTCGTTTGAACAGAAAGATGCATTTCATCCTGAAAGTAACTTGGCAGACCAAAAAATAAACAATAGAAGAAAACATTCAATAAAATAAACTGAACATACACGGCTGACAGGTTTCGCTGTGTTTTAAACAGACGGACATCAATAAACGGCTTATCCGTTTTCAGCTCGCGCCAGACAAACGCACAGAGCAGAAGCAAGCCAAGCACACCTTCAACCGCATGCGGCGACGTGCTGAACGACAGCAAAAAGGATAGAAGGAAAATGATTCCCCCGGCAAATAAAACAATTCCAAGAATGTCGAGCTGCTGAATAATGGTTTTGATTCCTGCCCCTTTTTTCTGATCTTTCGGGAACATATACAGGCCCAATAAGAAGCTGAGGATAATAAACGGCAAATTAACGATAAAGATCGCCGGCCAGCCTCCCCATACAATCAAAAAACCGCCGACTGTCGGCCCCAGCGCCGTCATGGCGGACGCAAAAATAGAGAGTACAGCCAAGGCTGAAGCTTGGCGCTCATGAATATGATTCCGAATCAAGCCGACACCTGACGGATAAATCGCGCTGCTCCCCACCGATTGAAACAGCCGCATGACCAATAATGTCATAAACGTCGGCGCAAACGGCGCCCCGATGGCAGAAACCGCAACAAGAATAAGCCCGAATAAAAACAAGCGTTTCCGCCCAATCAAATCACCGAGCTTTCCCGTTACGGGCTGCGCTACGGCACTCGCCAAGTAAAACGAGGAAATCAGCCAGGAAACCGTTGTAAACGAGAGGTGAAACTCATGCTGGATGCTATGGAGCGCAAGAGAGATCATAGACGAGTTCAGCGGATTCAGCATTGTTCCCGAAGCCACCGCTGTTAAAAAAACAGCCCGGCTTTTTTTCGATAACATCATTTCACTTGTTCCAGAAACTCTTCCGTTGTCCGCGATTTACCGATTCTCGGGAAAATAAAGCGCAGTGTGGCTTCATGCTCTTCATCGCTAAATGTGGACATGGCATCTGTAATAAAAATCTGCTGATAGCCAAGCTGAAATGCCTCCCGTGCTGTGCTTTCCACCCCGATATTCGTTGCGATGCCGCACAATACAATCGTATCAATGCCGCGACGTCTCAGCTGCAAGTCTAAATCTGTGCCAAAAAAAGCACCCCATTGCCGTTTTGTCACAGTATAATCGCCATCCTGCACACCGATTTCCGGAACAAATTCGGCCCAGTCCGCCGGCATTTCCCCTGAACCTCTCTGCGCAGGCTCATCCGTTTGCGGCTTCAGGGCGTCCGCTCCATCATGAAAGGCTACATTTACAAAGCTGATGAACCCGTTATGTTTCCGAAATTCATCTACGAGCTTTCTCGCGTTCGGGACAACCTGGCCGCTTTGATCAATCGGCACAATCCCCTTTTGTAAATCAATGATAACCAATGCTGTTTTTTGAAAATCAATGTTGAGTGTATTCATCATACGTCTCCTCCTGATACTGTTAGTGTTTCTCACATTGCATATTTTACTCTTCACACTGCCTAAGTTCTTTTATGATGCTTGTGAAATTCTCAGAAGGAGCGTTGTCTCATGATTTTTCTTTTATGTAGTAGTAACAGGTTGTGCATACGAACAAACCGGCAAGCACTGTAATCATAAGGGGCGTCATCGCTTCATCACCTGCCTGCTGTCTATCGGTTCCTGCCTGAAAATGCCCATGAATTTGCAGCGGTCCATCCAAAGCAGGATAAGACACATAACCATTAATATCGTGCTAAGATCCTGCACGCCAATATCAAAACAATAGTTAATCAAGACGATGTTCACAATAATGGGCATAAAAATAACCGCCCCTAATGCAGCCGTTCGCGGAATCAGTAATAAAACAGCTGCCAGAATTTCACCAAAACCTATAAACAGTTCATAGACATGAGAATAACCGAAAAATGTCCACGCGATCGTAAACCCCTTCCCGGCAGCCGCCTCGATTTCAGGCGTCACCTCGCCAAACTGGCCAATTACCACTTTCGCCAGACCGTACACGAAAAAATTAAAGGCTAAAAACAATCGGAACGTCGCGGGAATCGACTTGCGTACCGCTTTCCTCAGTCTGCCGTCTTTCTTCATCATACATCCCCCTCGGTGTATTATTTGATATAGTACACTTAATACAGTATATAGTATTCTAATTAATGTCAATTCCCTTTTCAGCTCATATGAATAGCTTCTTTTATAGATACAAAGTCTTATATCGTAAAAAATGTCGTTCTCCTTTCTTTCCGTCCCTCGATAACATTTCTTAAAAACCATGTTAGGAAATCTTACATGAAAATGTTTTATCATTCTTTTTTCTCTATAATGAAGAAATATAATAATTGCTTTTTATTCTGAAAGATACGGAGGAATGAGACATGCAAATGGGCGATACAGTTTTTATGTTCTTTTGCGCTTTACTCGTGTGGCTGATGACCCCGGGATTAGCGTTATTTTATGGAGGAATGGTAAAGAGCAAAAATGTGCTGAGCACTGCCATGCACAGTTTCTCTTCCATTGCCATCGTTTCCATCGTTTGGGTGCTGTTCGGATATACACTTGCCTTCGCACCAGGCAATTCAATCATCGGCGGGCTGGAGTGGGCCGGCCTCAAAGGGGTCGGATTTGATCCGGGAGATTACAGCGATACCATCCCCCACTCGTTATTTATGATGTTCCAAATGACGTTTGCCGTTCTGACTACAGCGATTATTTCCGGGGCCTTCGCAGAGCGGATGCGATTCGGCGCTTTTCTATTATTCTCGGTTTTATGGGCCTCTTTGGTTTACACACCCGTAGCGCACTGGGTATGGGGCGGCGGCTGGATCGGCCAGCTTGGAGCGCTCGATTTTGCTGGCGGCAATGTTGTTCATATTTCCTCCGGTGTGGCAGGACTTGTTCTTGCCATTGTGCTCGGCAAACGGAAAGACGGTACAGCGTCTTCTCCGCATAACCTCATTTACACCTTCTTAGGAGGAGCTTTGATTTGGTTCGGCTGGTTCGGCTTTAACGTCGGCAGCGCTTTGACTTTAGATGGTGTAGCCATGTACGCGTTCATCAACACAAACACCGCAGCTGCAGCCGGGATCGCCGGCTGGATCTTAGTAGAATGGATCATTAACAAAAAACCGACAATGCTCGGAGCGGTATCTGGCGCAATCGCCGGGCTTGTCGCCATTACGCCGGCTGCCGGATTTGTCACACCGTTCGCTTCCATTATTATCGGCATCATCGGCGGAGCTGTTTGTTTCTGGGGAGTATTCTCGCTTAAAAAGAAATTCGGATACGACGACGCGCTTGACGCCTTTGGCCTGCACGGGATCGGCGGCACATGGGGCGGAATCGCAACAGGATTATTCGCAACAACCTCTGTTAACTCAGCGGGCGCAGATGGGTTATTTTACGGTGATGCAAGCTTAATCTGGAAACAAATCGTCGCCATCGCCGCCACTTATGTTTTTGTATTTATTGTCACTTTCGTTATTATTAAATTTGTAAGCCTCTTCCTTCCCCTTCGCGCAACTGAAGAAGAAGAGTCACTTGGGCTTGACTTAACGATGCACGGGGAAAAAGCATATCAAGATTCTATGTGAGGAGTGACGCTATGAGCGGTCAAATGTTCAAGGTAGAAATTGTAACGCGTCCGGCAAATTTTGAAAAGCTGAAGCAGGAACTCGGAAAAATCGGAGTGACCTCTCTGACTTTCTCCAATGTACACGGCTGCGGCCTTCAAAAAGCACATACGGAGCTCTATCGAGGGGTAAAAATAGAAAGCAATGTATACGAGCGTTTAAAAATAGAAATTGTGGTCAGCAAGGTTCCTGTTGATCAAGTGACTGAGACCGCTAAAAGGGTGCTGAAAACGGGATCACCGGGTGACGGTAAAATATTTGTCTATGAAATCAGCAATACGATCAACATCCGCACAGGCGAAGAAGGACCTGAAGCACTTTAATATCGGTACGAGATTCGGACACTCCGGATCTCTTTTTTTTGTGCACAGAATCCCCCCCAGAAACCGCGATTCCTCTTCGAATTCTCTTCAAGCGCCGTTATTTCAGACAATCTCTATTTTTATTTGAAACTTTTCATGAGTAAGATTAGTCTACTAAATATAAAAATGTAAAAGGTGATTATTTGAACTACGAAATTTTTAAAGCAATCCATGGACTATCTCATCACAATTCAGTTCTCGATTCCATTATGGTCTTCATCACGGAATATGCCATTGTCGCCTATGCCCTTATCCTATTGGCAATCTGGCTGTTTGGGAACACACAAAGCAGAAAACATGTGCTATACGCAGGCATCACAGGAATTGCAGGCCTTGTGATCAACTATTTGATTACGCTTGTTTATTTCGAACCGCGCCCGTTCGTTGCGCATACAGTGCATACACTGATTCCGCATGCTGCGGATGCTTCATTTCCAAGTGACCATACGACAGGTGCATTAGCGATTTCTATTGCGATGCTTTTCAGAAACCGCAAAATCGGCTGGCCGCTTGTCATTTTTGGGCTTTTGACAGGCTTTTCGAGAATTTGGGTGGGACATCACTATCCGGTAGATGTATTGGGCAGCCTCGTTGTCGCCATCATTATCGGGTTCCTTTTCTTTAGATTTTCAGATCTGCTCCGCCCGTTCGTCGATTTGGTCGTAAGGATTTATGAAACCATTATCAATAAACTGACGAAAAAACCAACCGATCAAAATTTCTAAGAAAGACAAAAGCCGGCGTCTTTAACCAAGACAGCCGGCTTTAATATTTCTCATACATCTCTTGTTTTCTTCGCTTCGCCAACACATATAAACCATAAAACAATCCAATTCCAACAGCATCGATGAGCACATCCCGGATACAACCATTCCTGCTGAAGAAGAGCTGAAGAACTTCTGTGAAAAAAGCAAACGCGAATGAGCCGGCTGCAGCTGATCTTATGCTGCCCCACTGTTTCCACAGCAAATATGTCAGCACAAAGAAGGAAAACGCGTGTCCGATTTTTTGAATAAACGCTTCAGGGACAGTAAGCTCAGTAAAATCCATAACTAAAAATTGAGACAGATCAGGGTGCGGCTGAAAATGAAAAGCCACCGTTTGCGATACGACCATGCCGCTGAAGCTTTCCGTACAGACAGAAAGCAGGATAAAAAAGATCCAGCCTGCGAGCAATAGACGATTCACAGCATAACCTCCTTTATAGCAAACGTGCCTATGTGTAACTACATAGACGATGACATTATGCAAAAAGTAACAGAAAAAAACGCCCATCACAAGGATAGACGTTTTCTTCATTAAGACTGCTCAGTGTCTTCTGTTGTGCTGCTTTCTTTAGAACCAGATTTGTCAGTCGAATCATCCTTTTTCTCACCGGATTTTTCCTCTGTTCCTTTTTCAGTTGATCCGTCCTTTTTCTCGGAAGATTGCTGAATGGATTCTTCTGTTTCTTGGGTGGCAGCTTTTTCTTCAGCAGCTGCTGCTTTTTCAATAGAAGAAACTGGTTTGTCCATAAAGTTTAACGGATTCATTGCAACCCCATCTTTACGGATTTCAAAGTGCACGTGGTTTCCGCTGTCTTCACTGTAAAGGTTCTTGCCAGATTTTCCGATCACTTGATTTTGTTTTACTTTGTCACCTTGCTCAACGCTTACTTCGGAAAGAGATTGATACACAGTCGATAAACCGTCGGCATGTTCTACTTCCACAACATATCCCAGCACTGGATCTTTTTCAGCTTTAACAACCGTACCGCTCAGAGAAGCAGAGACATCGAAATCTTTTCCGTCTTTCTCAGCTAAGTCAATTCCTTTGCTTAGGCTGTACGTGTTATTATAGGTAACGAGTGCTGCTTCTTTCTCTTCTTTTGCGGCATCGGTTTCATAGAACTTTTTCACAACAGAAACGTTTTCAGAATCAACAACCGGCATTGCGACATTTTCCATTGACTTTCCTACTTCAACTGCATCGTCGTTGTTGTCATATGCGGAGTTTCCGCCGTTATCAGCCAACTGATCCTTTACCTCATCATTTGATACTGATTGATACCAAAGGACAGCTGTTAAAATGACGGCCGCACTGACTAAGTAAATTGCAGGGAACACCCAGCGTTTACGAAAAAACTGCTGAAGTTTTTTGACTTGAGAAGTTTTCTTTTCTTCCTCTCTCATTGTTTCATCACCTCAGCAACATTCTGAACACTTTTCTGAAAATATATACAACCTATCCAAAAAAACTTTTTTAGATGTAGTTTGCACAGACTGAACGAAAATATGTATTTTTTTGAGAGGAGTGCCAAAAACGTATGAACATGACATTGCGTCTTGCTGAACATAGAGACTTGGAGGCTGTTGTGGCGATTTATAATTCAACGATTGCTTCTCGAATGGTAACAGCCGATACCGAACCGGTAACTCCTGAAGACCGGATGGAATGGTTTTCGGGACATACAGAGTCACGTCCGCTCTATGTGGCCGAGGATGAAAACGGAAACGTCGCTGCCTGGATCAGCTTTGAAACATTTTATGGAAGGCCAGCCTATAATAAAACAGCGGAGGTCAGCATATACATTGACGAAGCATGCCGCGGCAAAGGTGTTGGATCATATTTGCTTCAAGAAGCGCTCCGCATTGCCCCGAATCTTGGCATCCGCTCACTTATGGCCTTCATTTTCGGGCATAATAAACCAAGCCTGAAGCTGTTTGAAAAGCACGGGTTTGCAGAATGGGGACTATTCCCCGGCATCGCCGAAATGGACGGGAAAAGATACGATTTAAAAATTTTAGGGAGAGAGCTTTCATGATTAGTCTGGATAAAGATGAAAACGAAATTGAACATCATAATGAAGAAAATAGCCTCGCTGAACAGGAGACTGCACCTGTTGAACAGGAGACCCGCCAGCTGAGCGCCTCTGCTGTCAAGTCGCTATCCGACATTGCCAAGTGGGGCAAAATTTCTGGCATCTTGTTAATCATTATGGGATCGCTTGTCACTCTGTCTGTTTTGATGACAGTGATTGGCGCCATCCCGGGCGTGCTGCTCATTATATCAGGCGTATTTTTGATGCGCTCAGCAAAAGCAGCCGCGGAAGCCGAAGGAAATCTAGCCGGCAGCGCTGGCGAAAGCATGCTTGAAAATTACGGGACATTTATAAAAATGCAGCTGTTTTATGCAGCATCCAGTATCGTTACTGTCCTGATCGGGATCATTGTAGCCATTTTCGTGCTGGTGGTAATCGGCATTGCTGCTTTTGAGAACACGCCTTCGTATGAAGATCCGGATTCCTATTATTATGAGGATGATCCGGTGTTTGAATAATGATGAGACAGGACAGGGCATGCGTTCCATATAAACGGAACCATGCCTATTTTATTTGACTATTCAAAGCAGGCCGGCGTAAACACCAAATCCTGAAGCAAGCATACAATAGACATCTCTAGTAGTGGAAATCAACAAAGCAACGCTGTTACCCAGAAATGAATATCAAAAAAACGGATGAAGTCGGAATCAATCCGAAACCGCACTTTTTATTTCGGGTGTCTGCATGCAAAAAAACACACCCGGATCGTCTGGAAAATCCCAGAAATCCGGGTGCATCTCTTCTTTAATACATTTTTTTGCGTCTGTCTTCCTCAGTCAAAAATTCAACAAAACTCCGCATCGCAAAAGGCTCTTCCTTTATTTGTCGTGCGTAGGAGCTTTTCCGCTCTTCTGAAAGGATTTCGCTCTTTTTGATCCTGTTCAGCATATAGATGTGAACCGTTTTTTGGATTTGTTTATGCTGATAGCCTGCCTCTTTAAAAAATGCGAGCCCGAGCGCCGCCAAAATAGCGAATATGCCTGCGCTGATCAGGGACTCCCTGTCAGCTGAAGCATGAAATAGAAAAGCAGCTAAATTAAAGAGAGAGAATGCAGCAAGCGGAATAGCAAGAAAACGGTAAATGACGGTTTTTTTCATGAAAGGCTGTACGGCCTTTTGAATTTTTTGCATTTCTGTTTTGATGAACCCCGGCATTTGTTCGACTCTGTAAAAGTTCATATAATCCTCCCCCTTTATTTGATGTTTCAAGCTTCACGAACGTTATCATATGTGTTTATTTTAACGCAGGTGCAAGCTGGTTTTAAAGAAATCTGCCCGTATTTTTCACGAAGAATCTGGATCGCCGCTCTTTATTCTTTTAAAATGTGAGTGTTATAATTTGTAATGGGAATCAGATCACTGTTATTCATGGAATACTAATGGCAATCTTCTTGATAAATATGAATGAGCGGGGTTACAAAGTGAGTATTTCTTCCATCCTTTTATCACTTTTTTTCATTTTAAATATTCTTTTGGCCATCATTGTCATCTTCAAAGAACGGCGCGATGCCAGTGCATCTTGGGCGTGGCTGCTTGTTCTTTTCTTTATTCCCGTTTTAGGCTTTATTTTATACTTATTATTCGGCCATAATCTCAGACGCAAGCATTTGTTTCAATGGGAAGACCGGAAAAAGATTGGAATTGAAAGGCTGCTGAAGCATCAGCTTGAAGATTTAGAAACCAAGCAATTTCAGTTTAACAACCGGGCAACCTTTGATAACAAAGATTTAATTTATATGCTGATTATGAATAACCATGCTGTGTTTACAGAGGATAATTCAGTTGACGTCATTACAGATGGACGGGATAAATTTCAGCGGCTGCTGAGTGACATTTCAAAGGCTAAGGATCATATCCATTTACAGTATTATATTTATAAAGGCGATGAATTAGGCAAAAAATTGCGGGACGCTCTCATCCAAAAGGCGAAAGAAGGTGTTCAGGTCAGAGTGCTTTATGATGAACTCGGGTCCAGAACGCTGAGAAAAAAGTTTTTTAAAGAGCTTCGCGAGGCTGGCGGGCATGTGGAGGTCTTTTTCCCGTCAAAGCTCAGGCCGATTAACCTGCGGCTGAATTACCGGAACCATCGAAAGCTTGTGATCATAGACGGTATGACCGGTTATGTCGGAGGCTTTAACGTCGGAGATGAGTATCTAGGGCTTAATCCGAAATTCGGTTATTGGCGGGATACGCATATCCGGCTGCAAGGAACGGCCGTGCACGCCATCCAAACACGGTTCATCCTTGACTGGAACCAAGCTTCTCATCACCATACGCTGACATATATTCCAAATCACTTTCCTGATTACGGCCCAAAAGGCAACGTCGGGATGCAGATTGTCACAAGCGGCCCTGATTCGGAATGGGAACAAATTAAAAATGGCTACATCAAAATGATTTCGAACGCCAAGCGTTCCATTTTGATACAAACACCTTATTTTATCCCAGATGCAAGCCTGCTGGATGCTTTAAGGATCGCTTGCCTTTCGGGCATTGACGTTAACATTATGATTCCGAACAAGCCCGATCATGCCTTTGTATACTGGGCAACACTTTCGTATATCGGCGATCTGCTGAAAGCCGGAGCCACTGTCTATATTTACGATAACGGCTTTATTCACGCGAAAACCATCGTGGTGGATGACGAAATCGCTTCAGTCGGCACAGCGAACATTGATGTCCGAAGCTTCAGGCTGAATTTTGAGGTTAATGCATTTATATACGATATCACCATTGCTAAAAAACTGGTTTCAACTTTTAAAGAAGATTTGCTAGTATCCAGAAAATTCACCTATGAGGAGTATCTGCAGCGCCCGTTGTGGATTCGAATAAAAGAATCCGTCTCGCGGCTGTTGTCGCCGATCTTATAAGATGTGCAAACCCCCGGCCTTTACGGCCGGGGGTTTTCCTGATGGTCACAGTAAATGATGATCGCCTCCCGCAAAAAAGCGGCAAGACCTTCTCCATATTGATTGATTGAATCGGTAAATCGCTCGTCAGTGATATACACTTCCCCGAGTCCTCTGAAAATGTCGAGTGTGCAATCGTAATGATATTGGCAAATATGATCGCGAAATGCCCCCACTGCGGCCTGAACCTCTGCATCATCGGGCCCATGCTTCATTCGCGCCGCAATTCGTCTGTAAATCGAATCAAATTCAGCCATGATCGTGCGCCAATCATCTGCCGAGTATGCAGATGTCCTTTTCTCTGTTTCTTCTGCGATTTCCTTACCATACAGCTTTCTGACTTCGTCAGCGTATGTCTGCTGATGCTCTTCAATGTCTTTCATGCTTAATCCGGCAAATAAATCCCTCTTATTCATCGTTTCCCCTCCATCAACGGACAAAAGCGTCCTGTCAATTGTTTGAATCATCTCATCCATTCTTTGTTTTTTCTTCATCAATATCTCCTTTTGCGACTGAAGTGCCGCTTTCCGGTCAAAATTCGGATGATCCAGCATCTCCTTAATCTCATCCAGACGAAACCCGATTTCCTTGAAAAATAAAATCTGCTGCAGTCTTTCCAGGTCTGCGTCACTGTACAAACGATACCCAGCATCAGTAAGCGCTGAAGGATTCAGAAGCTCAATATTGTCATAGTGATGGAGCGTCCGAATGCTAACACCTGATATCTCCGCCACTTGTTTAACTTGATATTTCATACATAACACCTCCTCTTTTTTATCGTAAACAATCACGCAACGTTAGGGTCAATCCCCAAAATGTTATTTTCTATATACAAAACTTCTCACAAATAGTGTATAAAAGAAAAGTGAGTATTTTTTTGTAAAGGGGAGCCAGTATACATGAATCCTGAAACAATGAACAAAACCCTCATCAGCATTTCGAAATGGGGAAAAGCTACAGGCATTTTATTTATTATTATGGGCGCAATTACCGCGCTTTCAGGCGCGTTCTTTTTTCTAATCGGTGCCGTGCCAGGCGTACTGCAAATTATTTCCGGTATCTTTTTGATGAGGTCAGCTAGGGAAGCAGGCCAAATGGCTGAACACAATAGCGGACAGTCTGAAGACTTAATGCTGGAGAATTACGCGAAATTCGTAAAGATGCAAGGGATTTATTTGATCGTAAGCATTGCTGTATCCATTCTTGCGATTATCGCCTTCTTCATCTTTTTAATGCTTGGGATTGCTGACGGCCTTTTCAGCGATACGTACAGCACTTATTAATGAGAAAAACCCGGAGCTGGCTCCGGGTTTTTTATTATTCCGCTTCGCTTACCACTGTGAAGCGTTCATTTTTGTGTTCGGGATGTTCAAGCTCGTCCAACACGGCAATGGCATAATCTGCATAGCTGATATAGCTGTCGCCTTTTGCATTTACGATGACATTGTCTTTTCCTTTTTGGTAAGAGCCAGTCCGTTTTCCTGCCGGATCAAAAAATGCCGCAGGACTGAGGAACGTCCAGGAAATGGAGTCTGTCTGCTGCAAATCTTTCAGGTTCTCGCCTTGATTTGATGCAGTTGGCAAATATTCTTTCGGAAATTCCGGCGTATCCATTAAACGGGTTGTTTTGGCTTCATCAACAAACAGGCTTCCCGCTCCTCCAACAACAAGCAATCTTGTGCGCTTCGCGTCCTTTAAGATGTTGATGAGTGCTCTTCCTGCTTCAACATGAAGATGTTCCTGGCCGGGTGCTGCTCCAAAAGCGTTTACGACTGCGTCGAAAGGCTTGATGTCTTCCGCAGTCAGTTCAAACACATCTTTTTCCAAAACCGCTACGTCCTGCCCCTGCACTTTTGAAGCGTTTCTGACGATGGCTGTCACTTCATGGCCTCTTGTTTTCGCTTCTTTCAAAATCTCGTTTCCCGCTTTCCCGGTTGCGCCGATAATACCAATTTTCATTTTTCATTTCCTCCTTATTTGTAACAATTTTAGTTACATGTTAGCGGTGAGAAGTCATCCCTTTTGATTAAAAGAGATGATTCATAACATCTTTTAATGACTTGCTTGCCAGTTCATTTTCCATCGCTCTTTGCACACTTTCAAACGTTTCATCCAGAGCGTTCTGAATTTTTTTCCCTACCGGACATTTCGGATTCGGGTTTTCATGAACCGCAAAGAGTTCTTCTTGCTTTTGGACAGCCCGGTACACTTCTAAAAGAGAAATATCAGCAGGATCTTTTTTGAGGCTTGCACCCGGCACCCCGGCGCGTGATGTGAGAATATCAGCTTTTTTCAGCAGGCTGATCATTCTTCGCACAACTACCGGATTCGTGTTGACACTGTCTGCAATGATTTCTGAAGATGTTTTTTCATCCATCGAGATGAGGGATAAAATATGAATGGCAACAGCAAGACGGCTGTTAATCATGTTTTTTCACCACCGTTGTAACTATAATAGTTACATTTGATTCGTTTGTCAACATCTAATATACACTAAATACACGGGTTTTGTGCACCGTTTTTAGTCAATAGAACGGCCGGATGCACTCCGGCCGCGTCTTATCAGAATAAGAAATATCTTTGTCCAAGTGGGACATAATCGACAGGCTGGCAAGACAATTCCTCCCCGTCAGCAAAGACCTGATAGGTTTTTGGATCAATCTCAATCTTCGGCAAAGCCGAATTCAGCTTCATATCCAGTTTGCTCAGCTTTCTGATATTTTTGACTGGAGAAATCCTTTTTTCCAGCCCTAAGCTTTCCGCCACACCACGCTCTATGCTTGCCTGAGACATAAATGTAATCGAGGTTGAACGGTTGGCTTTTCCGTAAGACGCATACATTTGGCGCATGAAAACCGGTTCAGGAGTCGGGATGGACGCGTTCGGATCTCCCATTTGCGCACGTGCAATCATGCCGCCCTTTAAGACCAGTTCCGGTTTTACGCCGAAAAATACCGGGTCCCACAGAACGAGATCAGCAAGCTTCCCTTTTTCCACCGAGCCGACCTCATGGCTGAGCCCGTGCGTAATTGCCGGATTAATCGTGTATTTGGCAATGTACCGTTTTGCGCGTACATTGTCATTTCCGTTTTCGCCGGCAAGAGCGCCGCGCTGTTTTTTCATTTTATCGGCTACCTGCCATGTTCGGATGATCACTTCACCGACCCGCCCCATCGCTTGGGAATCCGATGATGTCATGCTGATCGCACCGATATCATGGAGAATATCCTCCGCGGCAATCGTCGCAGCCCTGATTCTGGAATGGCTGAACGCCACATCTTCAGGCACTTTCGCATCTAAATGGTGGCAGACCATCATCATGTCAAGATGCTCATCCATCGTATTAACGGTATAAGGAATGGTTGGCGTTGTAGATGACGGCAGAATGTTCGCGTAAGAGGCGAGCTTCATAATATCCGGGGCATGGCCGCCGCCTGCACCTTCAATGTGATAAGTATGAATGACCCGGTCCCCGATTGCGTCGAGCGTGTTTTCCAAAAAGCCCGCTTCGTTAATCGTATCAGTATGGATGGCAACTTGAATATCAGTCTCGTCCACGACTTCCATACACGTTTTAATGGCGCTTGGCGTCGTGCCCCAGTCTTCATGAAGCTTAAGGCCGATGGCGCCTGCTTCCACCTGCTCGATCAGCGGCGCTTTATCGGATGCATTCCCTTTCCCTAAGAAGCCGACATTGATCGGAAACTCCTCGGCCGCTTCCAGCATCCTTGCCATATACCACGCGCCGGATGTACATGTTGTCGCTTTGCTTCCTGTAGCGGGTCCTGTTCCGCCTCCCAAAAGGGTTGTCACACCTGAAGAAAGCGCAACTTCCATCTGCTGAGGACAAATAAAATGAATGTGCGTGTCCACTCCCCCGGCTGTTAAAATTTTGCCTTCACCGGAAATCACCTCTGTCCCCGCTCCTATGACCATGTGCGGATCGACTCCATCCATGATATCAGGATTTCCGCTTTTTCCGACACCGACAATCCGGCCGTCTTTCACACCGACATCCGCTTTGACAATGCCTGTGTAATCCAATAGCACGACGTTGGTGATAACCAAATCCAAAGCGCCGTCCTTCCCTGTGATTCTGCCGTTTTGGCCCATGCCGTCGCGGATAGTTTTTCCGCCGCCAAAGATCATTTCTTCACCATATACTGTGAAATCCCTTTCGACTTCGATCCATAAATCCGTGTCGCCCAATCTGATTTTATCGCCCGTTGTCGGGCCAAACAGCTCCGCATATTCCTCCCGTGACATTTTCATCGGATTACACCCTCCATCCAGCCGGCTTGTTTTAAGTTGGCCAACGTTTTTTCTTTGCCGCGTTCATCGATAAACGTGTCGGCCATTCCGTTCAGCCCTCTAATTGTCTTGCGTCCTCTGATTTCCACTAGTGAGACCGTTTTCTGCTCTCCAGGCTCAAAACGGACCGACGTGCCTGATGGAACATCAAGACGCATGCCGATCGCCAGCTCACGGTCAAATAATAAAGCCCCGTTGGCCTCCGCAAAATGAAAATGCGAACCGACTTGAATGGAGCGTGATCCGGTGTTTTTTACCGTTACCTCCCGTATCTCACGCCCTTCATTAATCGTAATGGTTCCCTCAGCAATTTGAAATGCTCCCGGCTTCATGACTTCACCTCCGCAGAAATTGGCTGATGTACCGTAACAAGCTTTACTCCATCCGGAAATGTGGCCTCCACCTGAATGCTGTCAAGCATCTCAGGCACCCCCTCCATCACATCTTTTTCCGTTAATACATGGCGGCCGGCTTCCATCAGCTCTGCTACTCCCTTCCCATCACGTGCGCCTTCCATAATAAAGCAGGTGATATAAGCAGCAGCCTCAGGATAGTTCAGCAGAACGCCCCGCGCCTTTCGCTGTTTGGCTAATTCCCCCGCTGCAAAAATGAGCAATTTTTCTTGTTCAACCGGTGTCAGTTTCATCTGTAGTCCTCCTTCTTTTGTCATATAAAGCAGATGCGGCTACTACGAATTTGCGGAACAGTCAGGCGGGACATCACCTCCCTTTCTTCGAGAATGGGGGTCATACGGAAAGATGCCTTTCAAAGCGGCATGCCGTTTCTTCATCAGCCTTGCCATGGTCAACAACCGTTCCCCTGTCGATTACAGAAAGATAGTCAGCACAGATTAACGCGTTTTCCAGACTGCGCTCGACTAAGATAACAAATGTCTTTTTTTCTGGAAATTTCTATAATAACTTGTCTGACTAGTTCGACAATTAAAATCTGAATTCCTTCCAATTGTTTATTAAGTAAAATATTTTTCAGATTTACCATCAGCGCTCTGGCGATTGCAAGCTGCTGCTGTTGGCCGCCTTTTCGCTTTGAACAAACGTTTGATTAAAATAAATAGCCCCCCTGTTTAGCCGGAAGCAGGCCTATGGAGTGGATGGCCGACTCCATTTCGGCCTAATACAGCGACAATCTGCCCCGGGCGAAGCTAAGGCTGTGCAAAACCATCGATTGATCATAACCAGACGTTATATTCCTGATGGCAGCCCGTTGTTTTGCTCCGCAACCGGAAGCATGGCATGGAGTCCAGTCTGAGGCGCCGTCCTCCACGATACCGAGAACCCGACTATTGCCATTAACTCCGCATCATGGACGGTCAATTCGCTGATCGCCACCGTTCCTCTTAACGAGTGAAGAAATCCGGCCCTCATTGAACGAATCCCCGCTTGTGTCGATATCAACTGTTTTTTCGCACTCCCGTTGCTTCCGACACTTTCTTCGGTGCAGTACATTCCGTCATCAAAACCCCTTTGTTTGATTTCTTCAAATGATGTTATAAAAGTTTACAACTTATGTCATTATTATATAGAAGAGGCCTATTAATTCAAAGAATATTTAAAAAATTTAGTTACATTGACCAAATCAGCTTCTTTTTTTGTTATATTTATTCACATCAGAAAAAGCGAACAAAAAAAGACAAGAAACATTTCGTTTCCTGCCTCTTCCGTACGATTAATCTTTATCTGAAAATTTATCCTTGGCTTTCCCGATATCCTTTTGGATTTCGCCTTTTGCCTTATCTTTTTTGCCTTCAGCCTGCATGTCCGTTTTGTCAGCCATATCTCCGACTTTATCCTTCACTTCTCCTTTGGCTTTATTGAAGCCGCCCTTCATTTTGTCTTTTACACTATCGTTACCCATGTTAATTCTCCCCTCTCAATTATGTGTGTACTTGTTACCTTCCCGATCTGAGAGGCAATAAACATTCTAATGTTATTTATCGATTTCGTAGCGCTCTCCGTAACGGAGCACCTTGTATATCGCCAGCCCGTCTGATGACTTTTTCTCCGAATATCGGACCGGCAGCAGGGCAAAAAACACATAATACGTAGAAAAATAGACAAACTGATAGAAAAACACATTCGGCTTTAATACACTGTGTATAATCAGCAGATTGATTGCAAAAATCGTGATGAGGTTAAACAAGCAGCCCCCTGCATACACGAGTGCATTTGAGAATCGATTGTCAATTTTCAACTCCCCGTACCGGCAAAAAGAATCGATAAAATAAATCGTTCTGAACCGTATGGGTCCAATTTTAAGCAGCGTTTTTCCCATGCCTATATCCAACGATCCCTTTCCGCCAAAAATAAAAGCCATAAAGCTGTGCCCTGAAACATGTATAATCTGTACAAGCGGCAGAACAATGAGGAAAGACCACAGAAACTTCACCATATCATTAAAACCAAACATTGAATTCCCCCTCACATGCATATCTGCATCCCAAAACGGCTTTTGTTCAAAAAACAGTGCTGTAGCGATTTTTCCTGTTCTCCCCGGAAATAAACGTTCCGATGCTCCCCTTTTTTTGCATAAAAAAAACCATCTGCCAGCAGATGGTTTTGTCTCATACTTCATATAAACAATCGTTCCTTTGAATCATCTCTCTCATGCTGACCGCTTTTTCATAAAAATACACCGCTTCTTTATATTGTTCGCGATGACTGAAATAAGAGGCAGCATCTAAAGCAAATTCTTCAATATATACATACAGGCCCTTTTCTTCCATATAATCAAATACTTCTTGAATCATATTCAAATTGACAGATTCCACATATAATGCCTGCAGAAATTTATATTTTGCCAGACTGAAGAAGTCGTTTCGTTTTTGGGCAATGGCAATCCCTTTTTCATAGTACCGTATCGCGGCTTCGCTATCTTGTTTTTTGAAAAGAACGCGAGTCAGGCTGAAGAGCGCTTTTGGAAGCTGTTCCAGCTGATAATCCTCGAAGACAGGAAGCGCTTTTTCAAAGTATTCGGCGGCCTGATCCAGCTCCCCCTTGTCATCATAGCAATTACCAATATTATAAAGGGCTGATCCGATCAAACGGGGCTGTCCTTCCAATAAAGCAAGGCGATACGCGTCATCTAAATGTTCAAGCGCTTTTTCATAATTTCTGTAGTCAATGTAGTTTCCTGATATGACGAAATGGCATTGAATTCTTCTGACTCTGTAAAAATCGTGAGCCTTATACGTCTCCAGCGCCTGTACAGCATGGTTCATGGAAAAGTGCGTCTGCTTCATAATATAAAAGACTTCCGCCACTTTAAAATGAAATTCCGCTCTTTCAATTTCATCTTCTACAAACGCAAGCATCTTCTCAGCTTTCCGATAAAAGGATATAGCCGAGATGTAATTGTTCTGTTCAAATTCGTACATTCCTCTAAACAAGTGAAAATAATACTCAGATAATCCGGAGATGCTGTCCTGATTGCTTTCCAGCGTTTTGATCAATTCACGATATTGAAGCTGAGATTCCTCGTGCAGGTCAGGCTTTACATAATCCAGCATAATTTGGTGCCGGTAGCTGATCAGCTGATAATACAGGAGAAGCAGCTGATCCTCTTCCATCTGTTCGATATCTAGATCAATTTCTTCTTTCAGCTTTACGGCATCAGCCACTTGAAATGCTAAAATGTGCTTATACCACTTATTGATTTTCACTCCTACTTGAGATGACGGGATCTCGTACGCGGCCATGCCCCTCCAACCCTTTCTATTTTCTAATTGGTTATATTTTATCATAATGTATGGCTTTGGAATTAAATTTTCTTACAATGATTCCTTCTTTATGCCTATCCTTATATATTTCGGTTTTTCTACGTATTTTTTGCACTCGGATTCTAATAAAAAAGCTTACCGGACAGTGCCGATAAGCTTTTGACTTCAAATTAACCGCCAATATAAGACATTTCCACTTTCTTTTTGCCAGATGCTTTTGATAGCGTACGATCGACTGAATACTGATCGATCCGATTTTTCCATACTGTCCCGATCATTTCTGATAGTTCGTCATCACTTAATTCCTGGCGAACCGGAGCTCTGAGGTCAAATCCGCTTGAAGCGAATAAGCAGGTAAACAGCTCTCCTCTCGCAGAAAGACGGGCTCTGTTGCAAGATCCGCAGAATGCATCAGATACAGATGATATGACGCCAATTTCTCCGGAGCCGTCCAAGTAGCGGAATCTGGAAGCCACTTCGCCTATATAATTAGGCGCTATCGGCTCAACCGGCATGTGTTTATTGATCAAATCTATGATTTCCGCCTTTGTCATGACGTCTTTCTTTTCCCATTGGTTGGTGTTGCCTACGTCCATAAATTCAATGAATCTCAGGATATGCCCTTTTTCTTTAAAATAACGGGCCATAGGCAGTATATCTTTTTCATTGACGCCTTTTTGAACGACCATATTGATTTTAACACCGAGCCCCGCTTGCTTCGCCGCTTCAATGCCTTCCAGCACCTTGCTGACAGAAACACCGCGCCCGTTTATCTTCTTAAAACGCTCGTCTTCTAAAGAATCAAGGCTGATCGTAACCCTTTTCAGCCCAGCCTCCTTGAGCCTCTTAGCATAAACAGGCAGCAGTGATCCGTTTGTCGTCATCGCGATGTCACGAATACCCGGTATGCGGGTCAGTTTTTTGATTAATTCCGGCATATCCTTTCTCATGAGGGGCTCTCCGCCGGTCAAGCGGATTTTTTCAACGCCAAATCTTGTGACAAACAATGTCGCAAGCCGTTCCAGCTCCTCAAATGAAAGCAGCTCCTCTTTCTTTAAAAAAGGATAATCCGGGCCGAATAATTCGGCGGGCATACAGTACGTGCATCGGAAGTTGCAGCGGTCTGTAACAGAAATGCGAAGGTCTCTCAGCGGTCTGTTTCTTTTATCCAACATCTGACGCGACTCTGTAATCATAGCTACAGCCCCTTCCTACTCCCTGATTCTCTCAGGGTGTGTATATACATTAAATGATCCGTTTCTGACAAATCCAATCGCTGTGATATTCAATTCTTCAGCCATTTGAATCGCAAGCTCCGTCGGGGCCGATTTGGAAATGACAATCGACACGCCGATTTTGGCCGCTTTTAACAGGACCTCTGATGAGATTCTGCCGCTGAACACAATCAGTTTGTCGCGTACGGACATCCCGTTTAGAAGGCAGTGTCCGTATAGTTTATCAAGTGCGTTGTGCCGACCGATATCGGTGCGCATCAACAGAAGCTTCTCTGTGTCGCAAAGCGCCGCATTATGGACGCCTCCCGTATCCTGAAACGTCCCGCTCCCTTGCTGCATGTCTTTCATAAGCGCCAGACATGCCTCAGGCGATATCTTGATTTGGCTGACAGCCGTCTTGGCTGTTTTGACATCCTGCTGAAAATAAAAATGACGGCCCTTTCCGCAGCATGAGCCGATCACCCGTTTCGTATAATCCTTTTGATCCAATGTCTCAGGGTGAACGAGGTCGACATATACAAAACCGAGACTTTCATCTATTGTAAACCTTTTAATTTCTTTTTGAAATCGTATAACACCCTCTGATGCGAGAAATCCGATGACAAGCTCTTCGATATGCTCAGGCGTACAAACGAGCGTCACAAATTCACTGCCATTCAGTATTACTGTCAAAGGGAATTCCGTCACCATCCGGTCTTCTACTTTGCTTATTTCCCCTTGTTCATAGCGCCATACATCCCTGACCGCAGTTACTTTATCGTTCAATGTCTCTTCCCCTCCGCAATGTTCCTGCCTTTATATTTTTTCACACTCCTCGGATTTTGTCGAATTCTGAGACACAAAAAGAGCCCTCTATATAAAGGACTCTATGTTTGATTATGCTGATTCTTTTTCAGAACCGTAAACAGCACAATAGCTGCGATCAAGGTGAGAATGCTGACAAAAAAGAAGGCTGCCAGTTTTAGAAGAACACCAAGCAATATGAATGCAACGGTGGCTATAAGAAAAATCATTCCGAATAATTTCATATGTTCAACCCCTTTTTAGGGTATGATTCCCGCCCAAATTGTTTTTAAACCAATAAAAAAAGGCGCCTGGGGGAGCGCCTGATCTTTAGGTTCCTTACTCAGTAAATTTTTGTGCTTCTTTTTCCCAAGCCTGTTCGAACTCATCCGCACTGTTCGCTGAAATATATTCTCCACCGCCAGCGACAGCTGCTTGTTTCATCTCTTCATTACCCTTGACATCAAAGTTGAAGCCAATGATGTTTACAATCGTATCCACATTTGATGCACGGAGCTTTTCGATTTCTGCCGCAGGGTCTCCGCCGCACGTTTCTTCACCGTCAGTGATTAAATACACCACGTTTTTCCCGTCTGCGTCAAATGCTTCAAATTCTTTTCTTGTGTCTGCAAGTGCTTTGGCAATCGGTGTCCATCCAGTCGGCTTGAGCTCACTCAATGAATTGTCAAACAGAGACCCTTCATATGGATGAAGGCCGTAAATGGTTTCCGTCGTACTGCACGAAAGGGCTTTACCGGACAGTTTATTGTTCCCTGCATGCCCGAAAACGCGAAGCATAAGATTTGTATCCTTCGGAAGAAGTTCGGCAAAAGATTTTACTGATTTTTTGGCAATGTCTATTTTGCGCTCTCCTCCTGTTTTTTGAACCATGCTTCCGCTTCCGTCAAACAAAACAGCTACATTTGTATCAGCCTGTTTCTCAGCGGCAAAAGACGGGGAGGCAATGGAAACAGTCAACAATCCAATGATACCGGCAGCCAGCAATTTTTTCATATGATTACTTCCTTTCTTTTTCATATTTTCCAACTATATGTTGGATTCTTCTTTATGCTAGAATACGAAAATGCAAAAAGATATAGGACATGCTGCCTTTTGTGCTGCTTTCACGATCTGTCCAAAATCGCTTGAAATGCCGTTCATTTTTAGCCATTTCCGCCCAGAAAGCATAAACAGCTTGTGTGATCATTCATTCTTTTTTCGCCTTGATTATGACAGAAAAACGGAAATCTGCTACTATGCTACAGGCAGACAGCTAATTAGTTTTGAAGTTTTTGTTACATACAAAAAGAGGCTGACCATCACCAGCCTCTTTTTTCTTATTTAGATAACATTAGTGATTGCTGAGTGAAAATTTTCTCAACATCTTTTTGGGTATAAGCCGGGAAGTATTCACCGCCGCCTACTTTCGCAATTGCGTTCAGCTGGCCTTTGTATCCCTCTTTATAATCAAAGCCGATCACATTAACAGTGATATTGTCTTTTTGCAGTTCCTTTGCGGTTTTAATCGGGTTTCCTCCGCACGTTTCCTCACCGTCTGTCAACAGATACACCACTTTTTCCCCTTTTGCATCAAGCTGGTCAAAAGAAGATTTCGCCTCGTTCAGCGCTTTGGCAATTGGCGTCCAGCCAGTAGGCCCAATTGTATTGAGAGAATTGAGGAAGCTTTGCTCGTTAAAGCTTTGGAAGCCGTATACGTTGCGAATGGCTTCGCATGACTGAACTTTTCCGGAATTTTTATTATTTCCTTCAGAGCCAAACACGCTCATTTTCACCTGAGTTCCTTCTGGCAGTGAGCTCGCAAACTTTGAAATTTCTTTTTTGGCTGAATTAAATTTAGATACACCGTCTATTCTTTTCGCCATACTTCCGCTGGCATCAAGCAAGACCGCCACGTTCGCCGGCGCTTTAGCCTCCGTTTCTGTCTTTTCAGCTGCAAAAGCAGGTGAAGTTAATCCAAATAGCAATCCTGTCATCATGATCAGTGAAAATCTTTTCTTCATGTTCGTACCCCTTTACCAATTTGTTTCTGCGTGCAGATGTTCAACGCTGAACATAATCTATCGTAATCAACAAAAACCGAGAAATAAATAGGGCGGGCTTCCCCATTGCTGTTGTTTACTTTTGCATAGAAACCTATGTTTTTATTAGTGATTTCCACCTAACGCCCCTATGAAAAGAGAAGATTGTCCGCCTTTCGGCTTTCGTTATATGAGTCTGTCGAAGTCTGTCGACAAATGTGGATGACTTTACCACAATCTCAAAGCCTGAAATCAGGAAAAAAGGACTGATCCTTAAAGACGGTCAGAAGCTCCTCTAAACCGTTTCAGCTGCTCTTAGATAAAAGATATTCAGGAACAGAAAAAGACGCCCAATGAGCGTCTTTTTCTACTTTTTCGCCATATATTTATTCAAAAACGAATCTGCCTCAGAAATTTGTGTGCCTTGGTAATAATACTTTACAATGTCATCAACCGTTTTGCCTTCTTTCGCCATAAAATTCGCTCCGTATTGGCTCATCCCCACACCGTGGCCAAATCCTCTCGTCGTGACTGTAATTGTGTCTCCATTTCGCTTCCATTCAAAATCTGCGGAGTTGAGACCCAGCTTTTCACGTATGTCTCTTCCTTTCAGCGTCTTGCCGTTAATGACGGCAGTTGCAACCTGGTGGCCCGGTGTCTCGCCGGTAATCTTCCCTACTGCGCTAGATCCATCCAGCTTGACGCCAAGCTTTTGCTGAAATTCTGCCGCTGTAAAGGTTTTCGTTGCCTTATATTTCGGAGACTTTTTATCCCATGGGCTTTTGACGCTTTTTAAATATGGGATAGCACTTGTCCAATATGCTTCTGCATTCTCTGTGTAGCCGTTGCTTGTGGAGAAAAAGGAGGCTTCAATCGGCTGGTTGTTGTACGTTAAGATTTTGCCTTGCGTACTGGCTACCGCAGCTGTGATTTTCTTCAGTTTTGTCTCATAGCTTGTGCCCCACTGTTTTTTCAGCTCCGCTTTGTTTTTATACACCTGGAACATCTGTGTATCATCCACCAGTGAGCCTTTAGGAGCCTCAACCGCTGAATTTGACACCATCAGTCTGACAATAAATGTTCTGGCGGCGAGGGCCTGGGCTTTCAGTGCTTCAGATTCAAAGGTTGCCGGCATTTCGGAGGCGACGACTCCAATCACATACTCTTCAAGCGGAATGTCTTCTACGGATTGATTTGCGGTTCGATAGACGGGAATAGAAACAGGTGAAGCTTTCAATGTTTCTGCTCCTTTCGATGCTGGTTTCGTGCTGACTGCTGTCTTTTCTGATTCTACGCTGGCCCCCGCTTCCTTATTATGCTGGAATGGTATAACCAAGAGTGTGGGAACCAAGAGAATCAATGCACATAGTACGGATAGTGTGATTGCGAATTGTTTCATATTCAGCTGCCTCCTGCTCGGGATTCGACTCTAGTCTAGTCTATGGGCAGGGACAAGCTAATATGACTCTCGTTTTGGACAGAAACTTTATTTGTCATTTACGTATTCTTTTTTGCTATTTTGCGCATAATGATGATAATACACAAAAAATAAAAAACCAGTATGCCAGAGTGACATACTGATTTTCAAGTAAGTTTATGCATTTAAGTCAGAAACGACTTCTTTATTCTCTTGCTCAGAAGCAGACTCATCATTTACACGTTCGATGTCTGCGCCCAGAGCGGCAAGCTTCTGATGGAAATCAACGTAACCGCGGTCTAAGTGCTTCAATTCAGTAACACGTGTGTGACCTTCAGCCACTAACCCCGCAAGAATCAGCGCTGCACCTGCACGCAAATCAGTCGCTGCAACTTCAGCTCCCTGAAGCTGTACAGGACCGTTAATGATGACAGAACGTCCTTCAATCTTGATATCACCATTCATACGGCGGAATTCTTCCGCATGCATAAAACGGTTTTCAAAAACGGTTTCTGTAATCATGCTTGTGCCGCTTGCACGAAGCAGAAGCGCCATCATTTGTGACTGCATATCAGTCGGGAAGCCTGGGTGAGGCATTGTTTTGATGTCAATCGGTTTAAGTTCTTTCGGGCCGATGACACGCAGGCCTTCACCTTCATCCTTAATTGTTACACCCATCTCTTCCATTTTTGCAATTAAAGAGGTGAGGTGCTCAGGAACCGCTCCTTTTACTAATACGTTTCCTTCAGTGATTGCAGCAGCAACCATAAATGTGCCCGCTTCAATACGGTCAGGAATAATATGGTGTTTTACGCCGTGAAGCTTTTCGACTCCTTCAATTTTGATGGTGCCGGTGCCAGCTCCGCGGATTTTTCCGCCCATGCCGTTGATATAGTTTGCTAAATCAACGATTTCGGGTTCTTTTGCCACGTTTTCCAGCGTTGTTGTTCCTTCAGCTAGAGCGGCTGCCATAATCAGGTTCTCTGTAGCTCCTACACTTGGGAAGTCCAGATAAATTTTTGCGCCTTGCAGTCGGCCTTTTACTTCCGCTTCAATGAAGCCATTACCGACTTTGATTTCTGCGCCCATTGCTTCAAAACCTTTTAAATGCTGATCAATCGGTCTGGAACCAATTGCGCATCCGCCCGGAAGTGCAACTCTTGCATGACCTGTACGCGCAAGAAGCGGCCCCATGACAAGCACAGACGCACGCATTTTACGAACATATTCAAAAGGTGCTTCAGTTTGCAAAGCGTATGAAGCATTTACAGTCACTTCATTATTTTCAAAATGCACATCTGCTCCTAAATGACGCAACACTTCGTTAATTGTATATACATCGGAGAGCGTAGGTACATCACAAATTACGCTTTTTTCTTCACTTGCTAATAAAGATGCAGCGATAACAGGTAAAACGGCATTTTTAGCGCCTTCAACTTTGACTGTGCCGTTTAACTTCTGACCGCCGCGGACGATGATTTTTTCCAAGGTATTCCCCTCCGCGTCCCTAAATTCTCTATATTAATATTCAGTCGTAACGATTGGTGTGCCAACCGTAACGGTATGTTTTCCGCCCATTCCTGCACTTCTAAGTGCAATTTGCAAATTCATTTTATGTTTCGAGGTCATAATGTACTCTTCCCACTCATCTGTAAACGCAGAAATAGAAACGAAATTTGGCTCAACTACATGTTCTACTGATCTTGCTTGAAATTCATTTAATAACTGATTTGCTTTTTTTTGCAAAACAATATTCATATTATCATCTAAGTGACCATTTAGACAAGTAAAAATAACTACTTTTTCTTGGAATATCCCAAGTGTCTCCCGTTCAAACTGTTCATATGTATCATTCCAGCTATCCGGTGTCTCTAGACTCATTTGCTCATATAATAAATACGAAGTTGGATTGTGTTTTTTGAGGGTTGTGACAAGCTGCAGTCTAAAAGAAGTGCGATTTTTTTTGTCAGTATATGTGCCAATTGCCTTTACGACTTTATCTTCCTGTGCAATCGTCCAATCATATTGACGATACTCTGATTTTAAACGTTGCACTTTTTGATAAAATTCTTTTTCGGTCAGTGACATGTTTTGTTTTGCATGCAATGTCCACTTATCTATTAGCACATCTTGGCGTTCCATCCCCTCTGCCATCTGTGCTAACGGCGTTAATTCACTCGCATGAATGGTATGGAAAACAGCAATGACGAAGCTTAACATGACGGAAATGATAATAGAGTGGCTTACTTGTTTTTTCTTCATGTTCATCTCTCCCCCTTATCCCCAGTTTTACCGGAGGCAAGAGGCGCCATACGTAAAAATCTTCGTCAAAACTCGAGCTATTCGCCTCAACCCGCTTCTCCCAACCATTTAATGATAATAATGTTCAAAACCTATTAAAATAGATAGGGAAGCTGCTGTGAATAATTGAGGTAATCTAAAAAGAAATTGGCAACGGCCGTTCCAATGGCGATTGTCAGCAAAATCATCAGGAGTCTTGCCTGCACGACTTTGCCTTTTTTTATTAACGGATCTATATTGACGGCTTGCAACGCCCACCAAGTCACTGCTATAAAAATCAGGTGAACGACAATGCCGATTGCAGCCTGCTGTCCCAATACACTCATCTATTACACTCCTTTCTCTGCGTTCATACCCTTTCTTATTATATAAGAAGCACAGATAAAGATGATACATTTTATACAGAACGGAATAATCACCCAAATCTAGGGCTAATCCCCGCTTAAAGTGCGATTCTTTTACATGGTATACTTTATTGGAAAGGAGCTGGCAAATGTGAATCATTCTTTTTTTCAGCCTGAAAAGCAATATGGTGAGGACCTGCCAATTTTTGATCAGGAATGGGAAGCAATTGCATTCTATTATGATTATAGACAGTCACAGATTGAAGAACTGAATGAATTGTGTCAGTTTTTTAACATTTCTCTTACCTATACGAGAGAAAGCCTTGAAGAGCTTGAAAACCTTTATTTTCAAAGTATACAAGAGCTTTTGCTTGCTGATTGGAATCTTCCTATTGAAGAATTCGAGAAAATGATCAGTGTTTATCTTATAGATTGCGTGATTGCCCGCCATGAAGATGCTGAATGGGTTGTAAAACCTTATCCCTATAAAGACGGCGCTTATACACTTGGCTTTAGAAGACATCACAAATCGTGGCATACAATGAATGCCTGTGATGGTTTATACCTGCGTCCAAAAGAGGATCGCCCGCTGTTATCGCTGTTTGATTCTCTTGTGCGTTCATAAAAAAATCCTTCTCATAAAGAGAAGGATTTTTTCTTATTTCCCTGCTACATCCAATCTGTTCAAAGCCCGCTGTAACGCAAGCTCAGCCCGACGAATGTCAGTATCATCTGATTGAGTATTCAAACGCTCCTGCGCCCGCTGGCGTGCAGCTTCAGCGCGCTCTTTATCGATGCCTTCCGCTGTCTCGGCAGCCTGGGCAAGGATGGTGACCTGATCAGGACGGACTTCGACAAATCCGCCGCTGACGGCAACCATTTCAGTCTGCCCGTCTTTTTTCAGACGGACAGCGCCGATTTTAAGAGGAGCCACGGTTGGAATATGGCCTGGCAAAATACCGAGATCGCCGCTTTCGGCTCTCACACTCACCATTTCGATATCCGCATCGTATACTGGGCCGTCGGGAGTAACGATATTGACTTTAACGGTCTTCATGCTTTTACCCTCCTAGGACCAGATTAAACTTCTACACCCATTTCTTTTGCTTTCTCAACAACTTCTTCGATACGGCCTACAAGACGGAATGCATCTTCTGGAAGATGGTCATATTTACCGGCTAAGATTTCTTTGAAGCCTTGTACCGTCTCTTTTACAGGCACGTAAGAACCTTTTTGTCCAGTGAACTGTTCAGCCACGTGGAAGTTCTGAGAAAGGAAGAACTGGATACGACGAGCGCGGTGAACGACAAGTTTGTCTTCCTCGCCTAATTCATCCATACCGAGAATCGCAATGATATCTTGAAGCTCTTTGTAACGCTGAAGCGTTGACTGTACTTCACGCGCAACCGCATAATGCTCTTCTCCGACAATTTCAGGAGCAAGGGCGCGTGATGTAGATGCCAACGGATCAACCGCAGGGTAAATACCCATTTCAGTTAATTTACGCTCAAGGTTTGTTGTCGCATCCAAGTGAGCGAACGTTGTCGCCGGCGCCGGGTCAGTGTAGTCATCGGCAGGCACGTAGATCGCCTGGATAGATGTAACTGATCCAACGTTCGTAGACGTGATACGCTCTTGGAGCTGACCCATCTCAGTTGCAAGCGTCGGCTGATAACCAACCGCTGAAGGCATACGGCCAAGAAGGGCTGAAACCTCTGAACCCGCTTGTGTGAAACGGAAAATGTTATCGATGAAGAACAGTACGTCCTGTCCTTGTACATCACGGAAGTGCTCAGCCATTGTAAGGCCTGTCAAAGCAACACGCATACGTGCGCCCGGCGGCTCGTTCATTTGTCCGAATACCATGGCTGTTTTGTTGATTACGCCAGAGTCACTCATTTCGTAGAAAAGGTCGTTCCCTTCACGAGTACGCTCTCCTACGCCGGCGAATACAGAGATACCGCCGTGCTCTTGCGCGATGTTGTTGATTAATTCCTGGATTAATACGGTTTTACCTACACCGGCACCACCGAACAATCCGATTTTACCGCCCTTAATGTAAGGAGCAAGCAAATCAACAACTTTAATACCTGTTTCAAGAATTTCAACTTCTGTTGAAAGCTGATCGAATGAAGGCGCCTGTCTGTGAATCGGATCCTTTTTCGCATCCGCAGGAACCGGCTCATTCAAATCAATATTTTCTCCGAGAACGTTAAATACACGTCCAAGTGTTACATCACCAACCGGTACTGAGATTGGCGCTCCTGTATCTACAGCTTCCATACCGCGCTGAACACCATCTGTAGATGCCATTGCGATTGTACGGACTGTATCATCACCTAAATGAAGAGCGACCTCAAGCGTTAAATCAATACCTACTTCGTTTTCACTTGCAGCTGGCTGTGAAATTTTAATCGCATTATAAATTTCAGGCAAGTGACCGTCTTCAAAACGCACGTCGACGACCGGTCCTAATACCTGGCTAACGCGTCCTTTCTTCATCGCTATCCCTCCTGACAAAATCTTTCTATTCTAAAGCGGCTGCTCCGCCGACAATTTCCGTAATTTCTTGTGTGATCGCTGCTTGGCGAGCGCGGTTGTAAGAAAGCGAAAGTGAATCGATAAGTTCCTTCGCGTTGTCTGTCGCATTTTTCATCGCCGTCATTCTTGCAGCGTGCTCACTTGCTTTACTGTCAAGAAGCGCACCGAAGATTAAGCTTTCTGCATATTGAGGAAGCAAAACCTCCAGAACCTCCTCTTCAGATGGTTCAAATTCATAAGACGCCGTTCTTTTTCCGCCGCCGCTGCCCAAATCAGATAACGGCAGAAGTTTTTTCTCCGTTACTTCTTGAGTAATGGCGCTGACAAAATGGTTATAAACAAGGTGCAATTCATCAAACGCACCGTCTATAAACATTTGGATCGTTTGACGGGCAAGATCTTTAATTTCTGTAAACGTTACTTCATCCCCAAGTCCTGTTAACTCGGAAATGATCGGAATCTCCCGTTTCTTAAAGAAATCACGGCCCACTCTTCCGATGGCAATCACCGCATACTCATCCTTAGACTGATGACGTTCTTGCATGGCCTGATAAGCACTCCGTAAAACCGAACTGTTAAAAGCGCCGGCAAGACCGCGGTCAGACGTAATGACAAGGTATGCCGTTTTTTTCACTTCTCTGCTGAGAAGCATCGGATGCTTTACGTTGCCGGAAACTCTTCCGACGTTTGACACAACCTCTTGGATTTTATCCATATATGGCACAAATGATTTTGCATTGTTTTCAGCACGATTCAGCTTAGCCGCAGATACCATCTGCATGGCTTTTGTAATCTGACTTGTTTTTTTCGTTGACGTGATCCTTGACTTAATATCGCGTAATGAGGCCAAAGATTTCACCACCTTTTCTCTTCATCTGCGTAAAAAGAGAGAAAAAGAGAACCTTTTTCTCTCATCAGCATTCGAGTTAGTTGCTTGGTGCAAATGTGCGTTTGAAGCCTTCGATTGCAGCATTGAAGTCTTCATCAGCAGGAAGGTTTCCTGTTTTCGCAATTCCGTCAAGCAGGTCTTTATGGTTTTGGTCAAGGTACATGTAGTACTCTTCTTCAAAACGTCTGATATCCGCCACAGGAATATCATCGAGATATCCTTTTGTCAGCGCATAAAGAATGGCTACTTGCTTTTCAACCGGAAGCGGCTTGTTCAGATCCTGCTTCAGCACTTCAACTGTACGCGCACCGCGGTTCAGTTTTGCCTGAGTCGCTTGGTCGAGGTCAGAACCGAATTGAGCGAATGCTTCCAGCTCACGGTATGACGCAAGGTCAAGACGCAAAGTACCTGATACTTTTTTCATCGCTTTGATTTGCGCTGAGCCGCCGACGCGGGATACAGACAATCCGGCATTGATCGCTGGACGTACGCCTGAGAAGAACAAATCAGATTGCAGGAAGATCTGTCCGTCGGTGATGGAAATGACGTTCGTCGGAATATAAGCAGAGATATCTCCGGCTTGTGTTTCTACGAACGGCAGAGCTGTAATTGATCCTGCGCCTTTCGCGTCGCTAAGCTTTGCTGCACGCTCAAGCAGACGGGAATGAAGATAGAATACATCCCCAGGGAACGCTTCACGGCCTGGCGGACGGCGAAGAAGCAAGGACAGCTCACGGTAAGCGGCCGCTTGTTTAGAAAGATCATCGTATACAACAAGAACGTGCTTGCCGCTGTACATAAATTCTTCTGCCATTGTAACCCCAGCATACGGTGCCAGGTACAGAAGCGGTGCCGGCTGTGAGGCAGACGCCGTTACAACAATTGTATAATCAAGCGCGCCGTGTTTACGCAATGTTTCTACTACGCCGCGGACTGTTGATTCTTTTTGGCCGATCGCAACATATACGCAGATCATGTCTTGGTCTTTTTGGTTCAGGATCGCATCGATCGCAACAGATGTTTTACCTGTTTGACGGTCACCGATGATCAGCTCACGCTGGCCGCGGCCGATTGGAATCAGTGCATCGATCGCTTTGATACCGGTTTGAAGCGGTTCATGAACGGATTTACGGTCCATAACGCCTGGTGCAGGGCTTTCAATCGGACGAGTTTTGCTTGTAAGGATCGGGCCAAGTCCGTCTACCGGCTGGCCTAGCGGGTTTACAATACGGCCGATTAACTCTTCACCAACAGGAACCTCCATGATGCGACCTGTTCTTTTTACTTCGTCTCCCTCACGGATCTCACTGAAAGGTCCTAAGATGACGATACCTACGTTTGATTCTTCAAGGTTTTGAGCCATACCCAAAACACCGTTTGAAAATTCGACAAGTTCACCGGCCATACAGTTGTCAAGGCCGTGCACACGTGCAATACCGTCACCGACTTGGATGACTGTACCTACGTCTTGAACTTCAATATCAGATTGATAATTTTGTATTTGCTGTTTTATCAGCGTGCTAATCTCTTCAGCTTTGATGCTCACTTAGGTTTCACCCCTTCTATCGATTTTCCCCGGCTAATTGACGTTCGATGCGCTGAAGCTTCCCGCTTACGCTGCCGTCATAAATCCGGTTTCCAATGCGGACTTTAATGCCGCCTATTAAATCCGTCTGCACTTCATTTCTGATTCTCAGTGAAGCGACTCCGGCTTTTTTTGCAAACACTTGTGATAATGGTAACATTTCTGCATCCGTCAGCGGTTTCACTGAATATACGATTGCGTCTTCTGTTTGACGGGCCACATTTGCGAGTTTGATAAACTCATCTGTGAGCTCAGGGACAATCGCGGCACGATGGCGGTCAATCAAAAGAAAAATCGTATTGAGTACGGACTGTGACAAAGAGCCAAATGCATTTTGAATCAGCTCTTTTTTCTTCGCAGCCGGCACCTTCGGATGGTTCAACACATCATTAAGCGCTTTTTCATTTTGAAATACTTGTTTTACAACAATTAGCTCTTCTTCTACTTGATTCAGCTGAGCGGACTCATTGGCTATATCAAAAAGAGCTGATGCATATCGTTTAGAGACAGCTGATCCACTCATCGGCTTTCTCCTACCTCTTTAAGATAGTCCTGGATCAATTTCTCTTGCGCTTGTTCATCCAGTTCTTTTTCGATCACTTTCGACGCAATCATGACAGAAAGAGACGCTACTTGCTCACGGAGAGCAGAAACCGCCTGTTCTTTTTCCTTCACGATTTCAGTTCTTGCTGCTTCTTTCAGACGTTCAGATTCTGCACGTGCAGCCTGAATAATCTCTTCTTTTTGCTTCTCTCCCAGTTTCTTTGCGTTTTCGATAAGAGTTTGGGATTCCTGTCTTGCTTCTTTTAAAAGAACGCGCTGCTCTTCAATCAGCTGCTGCGCTTCTTTATTTTTTTCTTCAGCAGACGTAATTTCTCCAGCGATGTGGTCTTCACGCTGTTTCATTATGTTTAATAGCGGCCCTAAAGCGTATTTCTTCAGAAGCGCTAATAAGATTAACATAGCTAACAGTTGGAACAGGATATCTCCGCCGTTAAACGACAATCCTAGTTCAAGTGGTAATTGAGACATCTACTACGGCAACTCCCTTCTGCAGGTTTTTCTTTGCTGATCCAGCAGCCGCACTTGTCTCTTTTCAGCCGGCAAGGCGGGATGCTTATCAGACATAAAGCAATGGCGAAGGTTCTCTTGGAATGATCTTCGCCATTTTTAGTTCATATAAGGCTTTTATGCTTAGCCAAAGAACGCTAAGAATGCGATAACGACAGCGATAATAGGAAGGGCTTCAACTAATGCGATACCCATGAACATAAGAGTTCTCAGTTCTTTACCTGCTTCCGGCTGACGGGCAATCCCCTCTACCGTACGTGAAACAATCAAACCGTTACCAATACCTGCACCAAGTGCGCCTAAACCAATTGCAATCGCAGCTGCTATTAAATTCATGAAAAAGTTCCTCCTTTAAAATGTTATCCGTTTGGATATAATGTTTTAATGATCATGACTGATTTTATGAGACATGTACACCATCGTCAGCATTGTAAAGATAAATGCCTGGATAGCACCAATAAATAAACTGAATGCTTGCCATGCCAGCATCGGCAGAATGGCACCGATTGTACCGACAAGACCGAGAGCCACGCTTTGCGAATAATGGCTTGTTGCTAATCCCGCAAGCAGGCCGAGAAGAATCTCACCGGCGAAGATGTTACCATACAGCCGCAAACCTAGAGTCAGCGTATTCGCAAACTCTTCGATGATTTTCATCGGGAGCATGAATGGAACAGGTCTTAAATAGTCTTTGGAATATTCCTTGAGCCCTTTCATCTTCACACCATAGTAGTGGGTTAAAGCAACAACCATCACGGCTAGCGTTAATGTAATGGCAGGATCGGCTGTCGGAGACTTCCACCAGAGCTCATGTCCGATTGTAATAGAGAACGGCAGCCCCAGCATATTCGACACAAATATGTACATCAGCAATGTGACACCAAGTGCCAAGAAGTTAGCCCCTGTTTTTAAATCCATTGTACTGCCAATAATATTGCGGACGAAATCAACAATCCATTCCATAAAGTTCTGGGCTTTTCCGGGACGGATCGAAAGCGTTCTTGTCGTCAATATAGCAATCAATAAAACAATCACACTCGCCACAGTAATCATCAGAATGTTTGTCAGATTAAAAGTAAGACCTAGAAATTCTATAGTTCTGTAACCATGATTCAAAGGGTTTTCACCTCTCTTCCATTGATGAACGTTTAAGCTGGATAAAGGAATCTATCATAATGACAGGGTATATTGTCATTAATCCAATAACTGTACTTGCCATATGAAAGTATTCGGGATTTTTATAGGCAACAGCCACAGCAAGAATCGCATTGCACCACCGCGCTGCGCTCCCGAGAGATCGTATGGACTTTCCTTTCTCAACAGCTCTGTCAAAAGCATTCATTCTTCTGACGAGCAGTAAAAAATTAAACAAACTGAAAACAGTTCCCAGAATAAGGCCTAAAAAAACGGTTTTATACGCTGTTAAACCATAACCCAGTACATACACTGCCAAAATGAACAATAAATATTTGCGTTGTCTGCTAAATGTAAGCTTGGGATCGTCCATCAATTATCTGTCTCCTGATGAAAAAATAATGTATAGCTTGGATACGGCAAAAATCAGCGGTTAACCCTTAGTAGAAGACCTTTTTTGACCGGCAAAACGGGCCTGTTCGAAAAAATCATTCATCCGCAAGCCTTGCAGGGATGCTGTTTCATTCGCTTAAATAAATCCTCATAATACGGGTTTGCTGAGAGGATTTACATTGAGGATGAGGACTATAATGAAAGCTATGAAAACCTTCTCATAATACCCTCGTTTAGCATACAATAGCCCCTAACATGTGTCAATCTGTTTAAAGTTAAAAAACTTTTTATACTTTACGTCTCCACAGAATGTTCACATTTTCACCTATAATTGTATACAGATTCACCGAATAGCAAAAAACTGGATAAAAAAATGAAACCCCCTTTTGGGGATTTCATTTTTTATTTTGTTCCAAACATGCGGTCACCCGCATCTCCGAGACCTGGAACAATATATCCTTTTTCATTTAATTTTTCATCTAGCGCCGCAATGTAAATATCAACGTCCGAATGATGCTTCTGCAATTCTTCCACACCCTCCGGCGCTGCTACAAGACACATGAAACGGATATTTTTCGCACCGCGTTTTTTAAGGCTGTGAATGGCTTCAACTGCGGAACCGCCTGTAGCGAGCATCGGGTCAACCACGATGAATTCACGCTCTTCCACATCAGAAGGAAGCTTGACATAGTATTCCACGGGTTTTAAGGTTTCTGGATCACGGTAAAGGCCGACATGTCCCACTTTTGCCGCAGGAATCAGCTTTAAAATGCCGTCAACCATTCCCAATCCTGCTCTGAGGATAGGAACCACTCCGAGTTTTTTCCCTGAGATGACTTTCGATTTCGCAGCCTGAACCGGTGTATTGATATCCACTTCTTCCAGAGGAAGATCGCGGGTAATTTCAAATGCCATGAGTGTAGCCACTTCATCTACTAACTCTCTAAAATCCTTCGTACCTGTATTTTCATTCCGTATATATGTCAGCTTATGCTGAATTAAAGGATGATCAAATACATAAACCTTTCCCATACTGTGTTTCAGCTCCTTTTTTATTGTCCCATCAACAATTACACACTTCTATTGATTCTACAAAAAAAGACATTGAGTTTCAAGAACATCGTCAAAAAACCCGCCGGGCATAAGCCCAAGCGGGTTTTAGGATCTTAATAATCTAATTCTTTATATAAAGGAAATTTATCAGTCAGAGCAGCTACACGCTGTCTTGCTTCTTCAAGTTTTCCTTCGTCTTCGTGGTTTTTCAATGCAAGCGCAATGATAGCACCGACTTCTTCTAATGCGTCTCCGTCAAAACCGCGGCTGGTTACAGCAGCTGTCCCAAGACGGATGCCGCTTGTTACGAAAGGTTTTTCAGGATCATATGGAATCGCGTTTTTGTTAGACGTAATACCGATTTCATCAAGTACATGCTCCGCAACCTTACCAGTCAGTCCGAGCGAACGAAGATCAACAAGGATAAGGTGGTTGTCTGTTCCGCCTGAAACGAGCTGGATGCCCTCTTTCGTTAAGGCTTCAGCCAGACGTTTCGCGTTTGAAATGACGTTTTGTGCATATGTTTTGAAATCGTCCTGCAATACTTCACCGAATGAAACAGCTTTTGCGGCAATAACGTGCATCAGCGGGCCGCCTTGAATTCCAGGGAAGATCGATTTATCAATTTTCTTGCCAAACTCTTCACGGCAAAGGATCATACCGCCTCGAGGACCGCGAAGTGTTTTATGTGTTGTTGTTGTAACGAAATCAGCGTAAGGAACCGGGTTTGGATGAAGGCCTGCCGCAACAAGTCCTGCGATATGTGCCATATCCACCATGAAGTAAGCGCCGACTTCATCAGCAATTTCACGGAATTTCTTAAAGTCGATTGTACGAGGATACGCACTTGCTCCTGCTACGATAAGCTTCGGTTTATGAGCGAGGGCTTTTTCACGCACGTCATCGTAATCAATATATTGAGTTTCTTTATCTACGCCGTACTCAACAAAGTTATATTGAACACCGCTGAAGTTGACTGGGCTTCCGTGTGTTAAATGGCCGCCGTGGGAGAGGTTCATCCCAAGTACAGTATCGCCTTGCTCCAAAATCGTGAAGTACACTGCCATGTTTGCTTGTGCGCCTGAATGAGGCTGAACGTTTACATGCTCCGCTCCAAAGATTTCCTTCGCGCGGTCACGGGCGATATCTTCAACGACATCGACGTGCTCGCATCCGCCGTAGTAGCGTTTGCCCGGATATCCTTCTGCGTACTTATTTGTCAAAACAGATCCTTGTGCTTCCATAACCGCTTCACTTACAAAGTTCTCAGAAGCAATCAATTCGATCTTAGTCTGTTGGCGCTCACGCTCATTTTTAATGGCGTTAAACACTTGTTCGTCTTGCGCAGGTAAATGTTTCATCAGCGAGATCCTCTCCTATCCGTATCCTGTTCTTTGTTTTTACCATCACTATTGTACATGGTTTTTAAGGCCGATGTAAAAGATTATTTTTAAAAAATCTAAATTTTTATTGGTAAAAACGAATATTAATAACTTAAATTTAATTTAAAGTTCGGAATTTATTTCACTGTCTTAAAATAAAAGAAAAGACTGGCTATGCAGTCCTTTCATTCGCACTCATAAACCGCCCGCACTCCGCCGATTAGTTTCGGCCGTGTACGCGCCAATGTCACATGAGCTGAACCGAGGCTGTTTTGAGAGACACGCACAGGGACAGCCACCGGCTTCAGATGCATGCCGATAAACGTATCGCCTATATCAATTCCGGCGTCAGCCTGAATGGCTTCAACAAGAACAGGAGACTTCATCTGCTTAAACGCATAAGACGCCATCGCTCCGCCCGCTTTTGGAACGGGCACGGCAGAAACGGTTGGAAGCCTGAACAGCTTGGCTGTTTCTGCTTCGACGACAAGCGCTCTGTTCAAATGCTCGCAGCATTGGAACGCCAGATGGATTCCCGTTTTTTCCCGAAGCTCGGCAAGTCCGCTGTAGATGCTTTCAGCGATATCTACACTGCCCGATGTGCCGATCCGGCTGCCGGCCACTTCGCTCGTGCTGCATCCAAGGACGAAGAGCTGATCTTGTTTCAATTCTGCTTGGTCCTGAAACTCAGACAGCATCGTCTTCCACGTTTGTTTCAACTCATTCATTAAACAGCACCCCTACAGGTTTTTCTCTTCATAATCTGAGATTTTTCCAATACGCGTTTGGTGCCTTCCCCCGGTAAACTCAGTAGTCAGCCAGATTTTTGCGATTTCCCGAGCCAAACCAGGTCCGATCACCCGTTCACCCATCGCAAGGATGTTTGTGTCATTATGCTCCCTCGTCGCCTTCGCGCTGAAGGTATCGTGCGCCAGCGCGCAGCGAATCCCTTTTACTTTATTAGCGGAAATGCTCATGCCGATACCTGTCCCGCAAATTAAAATGCCTCTGTCAACTTCGCCGCTAACCACTTTTTCGGCCACCGGAAAAGCATAATCCGGATAATCGACAGAGCCGCTGCCGCAGTCACAGCCCATATCAATATATTCAATTTGCAATTCGTCCATTAACTCTTTGATTTCATTTCGAATGTGAACGCCGCCATGATCCGATGCAATGGCTACTTTCATCTGCTTTTCCTCCCAGCGTGTGTGATGCGGCCCGCCCGCTTTATTGACCGCGCAGCCTGTCCGCTCTTTGATTCACACCATATGATGTGCTTTTCACTATATTCTACTCCTTCACGCAGGATTTGCAAATGACCTGTTTACAGATTTTCTGACAACTTATCTGCGGTCTTTTTTCAGCTGTTTTGCCAGCTGCCGAAGAAGCTCTTCAAGCTCATCTCGCGTTTGTTTATAGATGTCAATTGAGCCGCCGAACGGATCGATGACATCACCATGGCTGCCTGTGACATATTCTTTTAACGTAAACACTTTATCACGATAACGTCCAAATTGGCTGGCAATGATCTGCTTGTGCTGATGGGTCATAGCCAGAACCAAATCAGCCGACTCCATATGTTCTTCAGTTAATGGAGAAGACACATGATTAAGGGCAATGTGTTTTTCAAACAGCGCTTCGACTGCATGAGGCGTCGCTTTCCCATTAGGTGAAGCAAACACGCCTGCCGAGCGGACATTGACATTCAGCCCTTCCATTTCTGCAATTGATTTAAAAAGCGCCTCAGCCATTGGGCTGCGGCACGTATTTCCAGTACAGACAAAAATAATATCCATGTCAGTCACCCCTTATTTTTCTCTATTATATATGAAGAAAAAAGAAACGGCGACTTCGTTTCTTTTATTGGTATATTAAATTGGCAAAAGCAGCTTTAATCCAAACACGATTAATATGATGCCCCCGAGCGCTTCGCTGTATGTGCCAAGCCATGACTGCACTTGTTTTCCGACCAGCAGGCCCAGCCATGTCAACATCATGCTGAACAGCCCGAACAGGGTAATTGTGAGGAGCGGATGCGAGCCGTATATCCCCAAGCTCAAGCCGACGGAAAAGCTGTCAAGGCTGACGCCGATGGCAAACAGCAATAAGCCCGGCCCTGCCGGTGACATGAATCGTTCTTCTGACTGTTTAAAAGAGGCCATAAGCATTTGAACCCCAAGAACAAAAAGCAGCGCCCCACCGATATAAACCGCTAACACGCCGAGGAGCCCTGACAGCATGTTACCGGCCGCCATCCCTGCGAGAGGCATGATGACGTGAAAGAGGCCGATGATGAAACCAATATAGAATATCTGCTTCTTTCTAAGTTTGACCATGCCCATTCCAAGGCCGACAGAAAAAGCATCCATCCCTAAAGCAAACGCCATGATGCTTAATGTAATCAGTTCGCCTATAAACAAATCCGACATACATAAATAACCCCCTTGGACACGCCCCGCTTTTTTAGCCTATGCGTGTCCAAAAAGGGTTAGAACATCTGACTGCTTTCAGCGAATCACTCTTCCTCCGGCGGCTTTCATCAGCCTGTTCATAATAGCGAGACCGACACCCGTGTCCGGAAAGGATTCCGCAATAATGAAATCCACCTTATTCTCATCAAAGCTGCGCAAAGCATCATACAGCCCTGCCGCAACAGTCTCAAGCTGAGCCCGTCTTCCGCAGCTCTTTACATAATCAGCGGAATAAACGCCCGCGTTTTCTTCTGTCGTCAGGACGCCGACCCGTCTTCCGCCCTGTTGATATTCTTGAATGAGGTGCTGAATGCGCTCTGGGCTGCCTTCGCAAATGGTAAGCGGCGCTGTCGGCGCATAATGTGTATATTTCATCCCTGGAGAAATCGGCTTCTCGTTTTGGTCGCTGAGCCCTTTATCCACATGGATCGGCCCGATCACCGATTCAATTTGTTCCTTCGTAATGCCGCCCGGACGCAGAAGAACAGGGATGTCGTCCGCACATGAAAGCACGGTTGATTCGACCCCGATTCCGGTAGGGCCTCCATCCATAATGCCGGCTATGCGGCCATCCAAGTCGTGAGCCACATGCTCCGCTTTTGTGGGACTTGGCTTGCCTGATAGATTGGCGCTCGGTGCTGCAATCGGCAGTCCCGATTCGCGAATTAATGCAAGGGCAAGCGGGTGATCCGGCATTCTAATGGCAACCGTTTCAAGACCTGCCGTTACACGAGGTGAAAGCGCACCAGGTTTGCAAGGCAGAATGAGCGTAAGTGCTCCCGGCCAAAACCGTTTCATCAATGTTTTCGCCTTTTCCGGCGCTGAGCCCGTTAAATCCTCAAGCTGGCTGATATCCGCAATGTGGACAATCAGGGGATTATCGCTCGGCCGCCCTTTCGCCTCATATATTTTTTTGACAGCATCCGTATTTTTTGCGTTTGCGCCTAGGCCATATACTGTTTCTGTCGGAAAGGCAACGACCTCATTTTCTCGGAGCAAAGCGGCTGCTTGTGCAATTTGTGGATCATTTGTGGATAACTCGTCAGTTACATCCACAAACCATCTTTTCGTTTTCATTTCTGACCAAACTCCTTATTCACAACAATAAAACGATTGTTTTACGCGTGTAATCCTTTTGAAAGTATAAAAGATGTCCTGTAATAAAACAAGCGTTATCCACAAATTGTGGACAACGCTAATAAAGAAGTGGATAAGTATGTGTATAAACTGCACTTATCCAGACGCTTTTTTCATCAAAACGGCCCCTTCTGTTTGCCGCGATTCACAGAAGTGATCAGAAGAAAACAGCTCCTCCGGTACACTCTCAGCTCTTTCAAAACCCATGGCCGTCAGAAAATCCGCAGAGGAATGCTGATTTGCTACTAGGTACACGGTTTTGATCTGATGCTTTTCGCACAGCACCTCCATGCTTTGAAAAAGCGTGACGATGTGGCCTTGGTGAAGCTTGTCCGATATGACAAGTGATCGCAGCAGCCCCTGGTCACAGCTTATTTTTTCAATACCGAGGCATCCGGCAATGTTTTTCTCACTGTCCTCCAGCATAAGAAATTGAGTGAAGCCTTCTTTCACGCCTTCATAGCTGGTTTTTGCATGTTTTAAAAATGCCTCGAGCACATCTCCGTCTTTTTCCCTTGCCACCCGCAGTTGATAAAACATCCGTTCACCCCGTTTTTGCGTTCTTTCTTCCAATCTATGAGGCAAATCTATTTTTAGACCAGATGATTAGGAAAAAAGGTCGGAAATCCATTCGACTAAAAAGAATTTCACTTCTGTGCCGTCTTCTTTTTCTTCGTTCTCTTCTTTTTTGGCTTTTTCCGCTTTAGCGGTTACGTCCTCAAGCACTTTTTCAGTCTGCTTTTTTGAGGCTTCTTTATCTTCTTGTTCTTTGACGGCTTCCCCGTTAGAAAAATCAAGAAAGCAGAGGGGCGGGAACAGCACACACCACCAGTTGGCGCCGTCTCCGTTTCCAAGCGTAATCAAAATCGCTTCATACTCACCAGCGGGATATACCATGTTGCCGTAAAGCTTTGTCGGAAACGAGATTTTGTCAAAATCAACGGATATCGACTGATTCGCTCCTTCTTTCTCCATTGTTTCCTTTGCAATTGCTTTGATTTCAGGCAGCTTTGAACGAATCACGCGACGCGCTTCTTCAATAGAAGTAATATCCTTTACCCAAGTTGTGATTTCTTTATTCACCGCGTCTCTTATATGACGTTTTAATTGCTGGTCTTGATCACTATCGCTGTTTGCCAGTATTCTCAAACGAATCGCCTGATCAGGTATGACCACCGGCTGATTTTCCGATTTTTGTGCCGTCTCTTCTTTTGCCAGCCCTACGAGCGCTCCGGATAATAAAAGAAAGATATATATACAAATGATTACTGTTTTTTTCATCGGTCCCCACCGTTCCTCTCCGTGCTTTGTTTCTAGCCCTATTATGGACAAGGAGAGCCTGGGATAAACGTGCAGGGTGAAAAAAATCTAGCAAGCTGTTAATCTTATTTATGGTACGATAGTGTTTTAGGAGGTTTAAGATGAAATACAATTATACAGTGCTGTTATCAGCATTCACGATGTCCGTTCTTTATTCAGTAATTTATATTCATTCATTTATCATTGCCGCTCTCATCACAATGGCATTTTATTTTCTGTTTCCTTATTTGATCTTCGCACTGCCGCTTCAAATCATGATGAATAAAAAGCCGAAACGTTTCAGCCCTTTGTATCTGCTGTATTACCTTGCCGCTGCTTTTATTGCCAACGCGATCATTTTCGGCGTGCTTCAGCCTTCGGGACAATCTCTGTTTCAAAATACAGCCTTTTATCTTTTCGCTGTATTAACAGCTCTTATCTATTGGATATGGGATTCTGTTTTACTGCAAAAAAAGGAAGCCTAAGAGGCTTCCTTTTTTATTAAAACAAAATCGTCAGTAAATAACATAGAATGGAAGGTATCGCCGCAACAAAGAAAGCGGCCGCCATTTTCATGCGAGATGTACGGCCTTCTTTGGTTTCTGAATGGTAGTTTGCCCGCTGATCGCTTCCGCTTACAGCCAAACCCGATGTAATGATCGCGAGCCCCACTAAAACGAGAGACGCAACGCCAAAAATCGCTTCATATGAAAGAGCCTGCGGAAAAATGGTGCCAATCATGCTCTCAATCGCAATGAGCAGGATTCCTGCTGTCAGGGCCTTTTTCATGTTTACATCCCCTTTGCTGGTGTTAAACAGCTTGATCCATTCACTCGCCAGCAAGCTGCTTATTTATTTTTATGAATCAGAGCGCATATGGTTCTGTCTTTTCCATTAATATCTTTCAGCACTTCCACTTCCGCCCCCTTAAACGCCTTGAGGATCAGGTCTTTGACCGCCGCTCCCTGTTTCCAGCCGATTTCAAAAACGACAAATACTTTATCCTTCATAACAAGCGGAATGTCTTCCATAAACCGCTTATAAAATTTCAGCCCGTCTCCGCCATCGGTGAGTGCGTGCAGCGGCTCATGAAAACGGACAATTTCCGATAGATCAGCCATTTCTTCCTCTGAAATATATGGCGGGTTTGAGACAATGATATCCGCTTTTTTTCCCGCCTTAATAAAAGGCTCAAGCAGATCGCCCTGATAAAAGCGCACATTTGCTCCGAGTTTTTCTGCATTGGCAGAGGCGACTTGCAGCGCCTCTTTCGAAATATCGACCGCCGACACAGAAAAGTTTTGGTTTTCAAGCGCAAGCGTGACGGCTATTGCGCCGCTCCCTGTACCAACGTCAACAACTTCGAGCTTGCCGTCTTCAGAAAAGACACTCCGATATTTTTCAAGCAAATGAAAGACAACTTCTTCAGTTTCCGGCCGCGGGATCAGCACATCATCATTCACCATAAATTCCCGTCCATAAAAAAACTCTTTTCCTATAATGTATTGAACCGGCACGCCCTCTTTATGCATCTCAACGTGACGCTTAAAGCGATACAGCTCGTCTTCACCAATCGGTTCCTGTAAGCTTGCGAGCAGCTTGCTTCTCTCCATTCCGGTATCATAAAGCAATAGGAGCTCGGCAGCATTTTCTTCTCTTCCCGCTTCGGTTAAATAAGAAGAAGCCCATTTCAGGGCTTCGAATATCGTCTTCATCTTAACCTTCCGACTGCTGAAGCTTGCTTGCCTGATCTTCAACAATCAGCGCTTCAACCACTTCGTCAAGTTTTCCTTCAAGAATCTGATCAAGCTTTTGAATCGTCAAACCGATTCTGTGATCCGTCACACGGTTTTGCGGGAAGTTGTATGTGCGGATACGTTCAGAGCGGTCACCAGATCCGACTGCTGATTTCCGTGTTTGATCATATTCAGCCTGGGCTTCCTGCTGAAATTTATCATAGATTCTGGCACGGAGAACCTTCATTGCTTTTTCTTTGTTCTTAATTTGAGATTTTTCATCCTGGCATGATACAACTACACCTGTCGGCAAGTGAGTCAGACGAACTGCAGACATTGTTGTGTTAACGCTTTGTCCGCCCGGTCCGCTTGAAGCAAACGTATCGACACGGATATCCTTCTCATGGATGTCAACCTCTACCTCTTCTGCCTCAGGAAGACATGCCACTGTTGCAGTGGATGTATGGATGCGTCCGCCTGATTCTGTTTCCGGAACACGCTGTACGCGGTGGGCGCCGTTTTCATATTTGAGTTTAGAATACGCGCCGCTTCCTGTAATCATAAAGATGATCTCTTTGTAGCCGCCCGTTCCGGTTACATTCGCTTCCATGACCTCTGTTTTCCAGCCCTGAAGCTCAGCATAACGGGAATACATTCTGTACAGATTGCCCGCGAATAAAGCGGCTTCCTCGCCTCCCGCGGCTCCGCGGATCTCCATAATAACGTTTTTATCATCATTAGGATCTTTCGGGATCAAGAGCACTTTCAGCCGTTCTGACAGTGTTTCCGTTTCCTTCTGAAGTTCAGAAATCTCTTCCTTCACCATATCGCGCATCTCAGCGTCCAGCTTCTCTTCAAGCATCGCTTTTGCATCAGCCAGCTGTTCTGACGCATCTCTGTATTGTCTATATACGTCAACTGTTTCTTGTATATCAGATTGCTCTTTTGAATATTCTCTTAGCTTTTTCGGATCGTTGACTACTTCTGGATCGCTCAAAAGCTCATTTAATTTTTCGTATCGTTCTTCAATTGATTTTAAACGGTCTAACACGGTCTTCACCTCTGTTTTCCTGTGCGTAACATTCTCATTATAGTATAGTGATTAACCCCAGTCAAAAGCATTTCAATCCCAGCTGGAAAAGCCCCCTCTGCTATACTGGAATTCGAGGAGGGATGATGTTGCTGAAATCCATACATCATATTGCAATCATATGTTCAGATTACGAAAAGTCGAAAGCTTTCTACGTACATAAGCTTGGTTTTCAGGTGATTCAAGAAACGTACCGCGAAGAGCGCGGCTCCTATAAGCTTGATTTGTCGCTTAACGGCTCGTATGTCATTGAGCTGTTCTCGTTTCCCGATCCGCCCGAACGACAAACCCGGCCTGAAGCCGCAGGCCTGCGTCACCTCGCCTTTACAGTCGTCAGCTTGGATAAGGCGGTTCAGGAGCTTCATGAAAAAGGAATCGAAACAGAGCCAATCAGAACAGATCCGCTGACCGGCAAGCGTTTCACCTTCTTTTTTGATCCTGACCAGCTTCCATTAGAACTGTATGAACAATAACAGTTTTTGAAGAAAAAAAGGAGATACCCACTTTCTTTGCCGAATCTTTTCTTGTTTTGTCTAACGGGAAGGGAACCGCATTCTATGGTCGAATACCTAGCTTAAAAGGAGGTATGGGATCATGAATACAAATATGGTAGCAAGTGAACTCGGCGTCTCCGCAAAAACGGTGCAGCGGTGGGTGAAGCAGCTGAATCTTCCGGCCGAACGCAATGAGCTCGGACACTATTCGTTCACGGCAGAAGACGTGAAGGTTCTAAAATCCGTTCAAAAACAAATCTCTGAAGGCACGGCGATTCAGGATATTCATCTGCCGAAAAGCGCTAAAAAGCGCACAGGTTTCCTTGTCCAAAAAACAAGTAGCGACACAGAACGAAGAATCGAGCAGCTTGAACAAAAGCTGGACACCCTTTTACAGCAAAGGCAGGACGAAAGCGAATTGATGGCAAGGATGTCGGAACTGGAACGCCAGCTGAAACAAAAAGCCGATGAAGGTGTATCTTACCAGCTGCTTCAGCACCGCAGAGAAATCGATGATATTCTTGCAGATCTGCAATCACTGACCTCACAAATGAAAGAATTCACCGCTCAGCCGATCCCCGAGACTGCTGCTGCTTCTGAAAAAACCAAAACAAGAAAAAAACCGCTGCTGTCACTGTTCAAATTTCAAACCTAAAGCAAAAAGCTCCCGTAAAGGGAGCTTTTTTTGTTACGCAGTAAGCGCGATAATGATTGGAAGTGAAATCAATGACAGAATCGCACTGACCACAAACGCAGTTGCAGTTTCTTCTTCTTGTTTCTCGAAACGAGTCGCAATCATGGCTGCAACGGCAGAACCAGGGAATGCAACAAGAAGGATTGCTTTTGTTGTTTGGTCAGCTGGAAGTCCGATAGCAAGAGCAATCAGGAACATTAACGCAGGCTGAACCGCAACTTTTAGTAACGCAATACCGATAGCCGGCATACTGAGTTTAATTTTACGAATACCAACGGTAACACCGACAGCAAAGAGAGCAACACCAGATGTTGTGCTTCCAAGCTGATCAAGCATTTTAACACCCAGCTCAGGAAGAGTGAAATTGAAAACCAGCACTAAAATCATACTGATTAACGGAGCAGCTGCAAGCGGCTCACAAAGACCATGCAGGATTGATTTTCCTGTCATCTTCCAGAAGCTGTCGCCACTCTCTTCGTTTTTCTTAGAAGACTCACCAACAGTAGCGATAATGATCGCGAGCGGATCAAGGATCGCGTTAACCACGATACCTGTGACCGCGATCGGAATCGCAACTTCATTCGCTCCGAATAAGCTTCCCAATACCGGGATACCCATAAATGCGAATGTCGGCTGTGCAGAGTTCAAAGAAAATACAGATGAGTTCGTTAAATCATACTTGAAAATAAATCTGCAAACCAAAAGAATGATGATATAGAAACCAACAATCCCAATAATTAAAGAAATCATTAAAGGTACTTGTGATAAAAATTCACTTCTGGAAGTTGTCAAAATACCAGCGATAAAGTGAGCTGGAAGTGCGTATTTCGTTACTAACGTACTTACCCCTTTTGCCGACTTGGCATCATAACTTCCAAAATGTCCTGCAAACCAACCCAGCACGATAACAAAGAAGATCGGCGCCAGGAGGATTAAGATATCTAAGATGCTCAAAATATTCTCCTCCAAATCCTATGTCCGTATACTTTAGCTTTACAAAAAGCTTTCCCTCGGACAGAAAAATTTACTCGCTAATTATTTCGCGATGACTTTTTTGTATTCAGGTGTCCACATTGCATCAAGTACCGCTTGTTTCACATCTTCAGGCTGACGATTTGCCACGCCGTCTTTAATTGCTGCTTCAGCAACGGCAATCGCAACTTGGATAGAAACCTCTTGAAGCTTATCAATGCTTGGAAGCAATCCTGCTCCAGGTGTTTCAAGATCAACCATTTCAGCAATCGCATCAGCAGTTGCAGCAAACATAGCAGGTGTAATGATACGCGCTTCAGCTACAATTGAACCAAGTCCAAGACCAGGGAACGCGAATGCGTTGTTAGATTGTCCGATTTCATAAGAAACACCGTTGTATTCTACATTGTCAAATGGGCTTCCTGTTGCAATAAGCACTTTTCCGTCAGTCCATTTGAACAGATCTTCAGGAACAGCTTCAGCAAGGTGAGTCGGGTTAGACATCGGCATGATAACCGGACGGTCTACGTGAGATGCCATTTCTTTTACAATTTCCTCTGTGAATGCACCTGAAACCCCTGAAGTACCAATCAAGATTGTTGGTTTCGCTTGACGAACCACTTCATCGAATGGAATTTGACCTTTTTCATCGCGCTTCCAGTCTTTCACTTCATCCGCATTGCGAAGGTAAGGTTTTTGGAAATCAAGGATGCCTTCGATGTCTTCAGTCAGCAAGCCTCTGTAATCAAGTGTGTAGAAACGTTTGTTAGCTTCTTCTTCAGATAATCCGGCTAGCACCATTGTGTCACGGATTTGGTCAGCAATACCGATACCAGCAGAACCAGCACCGAAGATAACAACACGCTGATCTTTAATAGAAGCGCCGGTTTTCTTCATAGCGGCAAGCACACCTGCAAGTGTAATCGCGCCAGTACCTTGAATATCATCATTAAATGTCAGGATTTCATGATTGTATTTTTTCATGATGTTGCGTGCATTTTTGTTGCCAAGGTCTTCCCAGTGAAGAAGCGCTTTAGGGAAGAATTTCAATGCAGCTTTTACATAAGCGTCAATGAAAGCTTCGTAGCGTTCACCTTGAACACGTTCATGCTTGTTACCAATATATAAAGGATCGTTTAGAAGTTTTTCGTTGTTCGTACCGACATCAAGCACAACCGGGATAACACGGCTAGGGTCAATACCAGCTGCAGCAGTGTAAACAGCCAATTTACCGATTGCGATATTAATACCGCCTACACCCCAGTCACCGATACCGAGAATGCTTTCGGAGTCAGTAGCAACGATAAGATCAATATCGCCTGCTGTCGCATGAAGGTTTTCAAACGCTTTTTCAATACCGTCAATGTTATCGATTGACAAGTAGATTCCTTGAGGTCTTCTATATTCATGGCTGTATTCCTGAATCGCTTCACCAACTGTTGGCGTGTACACAACAGGAAGCATTTCGCGAAGATGGTTTTTCAGCAATTTATAGAAAAGAACTTCGTTACGGTTTGCAAGATCACTTAAGTAAACATTTTGACGAAGGCGGTCAGGCTGCGCTTGGAATTGCTCGTACGCGCGTTGTGCTTGTTGATCAAGAGAAAGTACAGTTGGCGGCAGAAGCCCTTCTAAGCCGAGTTCTTGTCTTTCTTCTAGTGAAAAAGCAACGCCTTTATTTAAAGTAGGAATAGATAAAACTTCTTTTCCTCTAAGAGTTGTTTCTAAGTGGCCTTCTTTCGTTTTTTTTATGTTATTCAAGCAAATCTCCTTCTTTCTTGAAATAGTTAACCAAGTTAAGTAATAACCCATCTAAAATATGACCGATCATGATCTTTATGCGACTTTGTGACAATTATTCGAACAATGTCTCAAAACTATTTACATTACGTAAGCTATTGTATGCCTGTCAAAATCAAAATTCAAGAGAAGAAAATTACTTAATTTTTTAATATACTTATTTAAATTTTTTAATTGAATATTATCAGAATATAAAAAAAACACCGGTGTTTTTAGCCGGTGCATTCTATCTTTATACCCATGTTTTGGACTATTTTTTAGATTTACCTGGGACTTCGTGATGATGTCTGCATCTTGCTTCATATGATTCAGATGCACCAACCAAAATGACCGGATCATCGTAAGAAGCAGGTTTGCCGTCAATGAGGCGCTGTGTTCTGCTCGCCGGTGATCCGCAAACAGAACAGACGGCTTGCAGCTTTGTCACACTTTCCGCAATCGCCATGATATTCGGGACGACACCGAACGGCTCTCCCCTAAAATCCATATCAAGGCCTGCTGCTATCACACGGTAGCCTTTATCGGCAAGAGATGATAAAACCTCAACAATTTCCTGATCAAAAAACTGCACTTCATCAACCGCAACCACATCTGTACTTTCACTGATGTGATCCCAAATGTCCGCAGCAGACGAAATGGCATAGCTCGTCATCGATGTTCCATTATGGGAGACAACAGCAGCTTCGCTGTATCGGTTATCAATTACAGGCTTAAATACCCTGACTTCCTGCTTGGCGTAAGTCGCTCTCTTCACTCTTCTGATCAGCTCTTCAGATTTCCCCGAGAACATGCTGCCGCAAATCAGCTCAAGCCACCCGCTTTGTTTCATTATGTACATAGGCTTCGCTCCCCTCTCTCTGCCAGCTGTGTTTTAGACAATATAAAAAACAGGCAAGACTGCTGCTTGCCTGTTGAGAAATCTATTATTACTTAAGACCGTATTTTTTGTTAAAGCGATCAACACGACCATCAGCAGAAGCGAATTTTTGACGGCCAGTGTAGAATGGGTGGCATTCAGAGCAAATCTCAACGCGTACCTCTTCTTTTACTGAGCCTGTTTCAAATTCATTTCCGCAAGCGCATTTAACTGTTGCTTTTTTGAAATTAGGATGAATTCCTGCTTTCATTGTATCCATCTCCTTCCGCCCTGAATCCCGTGTGGAAACAGAGTTATTATTTCGGAGCATTTGTCCGAAACGCATATGAGAAAATTATATCAGTGATTTACTTCTTTTGCAAATACAATTTACCTTCTTGCAGATGATAGATTTGCCTGTTTCCATTCTTGATTGAGAATATCGAAAAATTCCTGGTTTGTTTTGGTTTTTTTCATTTTTCTCATGAACTTTTCTGCGAAATCAGGTGAATCAGACATCGTTTTGCGGATAGACCATAAACGATCAAGATGCTCTTTAGGCACAAGCAGCTCTTCTTTGCGCGTTCCTGAACGGCGGATATCGATGGCAGGGAAGATGCGGCGCTCGGCAAGAGAGCGGTCAAGATGGAGCTCCATGTTGCCTGTTCCCTTGAATTCTTCATAAATGACATCATCCATACGTGAACCTGTATCGACCAGAGCCGTAGCAAGGATGGTTAAGCTGCCGCCCTCTTCGATATTTCTCGCAGCCCCGAAGAAGCGTTTCGGACGGTGGAACGCCGCTGGGTCAATCCCCCCGGAAAGCGTTCTTCCGCTTGGCGGAATCACTAAGTTGTAGGCGCGGGCAAGCCGTGTGATGCTGTCCATCAGGATAATGACGTCTTTTTTGTGTTCCACGAGACGCATTGCACGTTCAAGCACAAGCTCGGCCACTTTGATATGGTTTTCCGGCACTTCATCAAACGTTGAGCTGACGACATCCCCAGCTACAGAGCGCTCGATATCGGTTACTTCCTCAGGTCTTTCGTCAATTAAAAGCACGATCAGCTCAGCTTCAGGCTGGTTCGCTGTAATGCTGTTGGCAATTTCCTTCAGCAGCATCGTTTTTCCGGCTTTCGGCGGCGCAACAATCAATCCGCGCTGCCCAAATCCAACCGGCGCCATCATGTCCATAATTCTTGTAGACAAGAAGTTCGGCTTTGTTTCAAGCACCATTTGACGATCCGGGTAAAGTGGCGTAAGAGCCGGGAAATGCACACGCTCTTTTGCAGATTCGGGATCATCCCCATTTACTGCTTCAACGTGCAAAAGTCCATAGTAACGCTCATTTTCTTTTGGCGGGCGAACCTTGCCAGATACTTTGTCTCCGTTCCGCAAATCGAAACGGCGGATTTGTGAAGCTGAGATGTAAATGTCTTCTGAGCTTGGAGAGTAGTTGATCGGTCTCAGGAATCCGAAACCTTCAGACTGGATGATCTCGAGAACGCCTTCCATAAACAGCAGATCTTCCTGTTCTGCATTCGCTTTCAGAATGGCGAAAATGAGTTCTTTTTTTGTCAGTTTGCTGTAATAGGAGATTTTATAATGTCTTGCAAGTTCATAAAGCTCTTTCAATTTCATATTTTCCAAAGAGGAAATAGATACGTCTTTCATAAAAACACCACGCTTTTCATAGTCAATATCTTACTCTGAACATGTCATCTGCTGCTTTTGCACAACATCCGCCAAAGCACATTCTTTTTTTAACATAAAGGAACTTCTATCGGTAACACTTCCACCCATGATCGGCGCTTTTGTTAAAAGGATTGTCTTAATGAGTTTTGAAGGAAGCGAGGACAAAAACATGAGAAGATCAATACTTATATCGTCTGTATGCGGTAGAAATTGAAACTTTCCTAGTGCTTAAAAGAAGGTATTACGCAGTAAAATTCGCAGCACTCTTTATTTTTACCTTATTTCAAAAAATTATTCAACTGAAATAAGGTTTTGACACGGAATTGATAGAGTTGACGCTTTTCTGCAAAAGTTAAAGCGGGCTCACACCCGCTTTTTCTGTTTGTTATGGACGGATTACAAGATTTGGTTTCTTTTTCAAGCTGTGTCTGCCGTCAACGAAACGAACAGTGCCCGATTTTGCACGGATAACTAAGCTTTCAGTTGTACCGACAGAGCCTTTGAATTGAACTCCTTTTAACAGCTCGCCGTCAGTAACCCCTGTAGCTGCAAAAATCGCGTCATCACCCTTCACAAGGTCTTCCATGCGAAGGACTTTGCTTAAATCAAGGCCCATTTTGTGACAGCGAGTGATTTCTTCTTCGCTTTGCGGAAGAAGTTTACCAATGATTTCTCCGCCGAGTGCTTTTAGCGCAACAGCGGAAAGCACACCCTCAGGAGCGCCGCCTGATCCGAACAGGATATCAACGCCCGTGTGGTCGAAAGCCGTGTTGATGGCGCCTGCGACATCGCCGTCATTGATCAATTTGATTCTGGCGCCGGCCTCACGAAGCTCGGAAATGATTTTTGCGTGTCTTTCACGGTTTAAAATTGTGGCAACGACGTCCTCAACGTCCTTGTTTTTCGCTTTTGCCACCGCTTTAAGGTTGTCAATGACAGGTGCTTCGATGTCAATGCAGCCCACCGCTTCCGGACCGACTGCGATTTTTTGCATATACATGTCAGGAGCATTCAGAAGCGTGCCATGGTCTGCGACCGCGATAACCGTCAGCGCGTTCCAGCCGCCGCTTGCTAAGATGTTTGTGCCTTCAAGAGGGTCAACTGCGACATCAACGCGAGGTCCGTACCCGTTTCCGAGTTTTTCCCCGATATACAGCATTGGCGCTTCGTCCATTTCCCCTTCACCGATTACAACGGTCCCTTTCATCGGCACTGTATCAAAAACGTCTCTCATTGCACTTGTTGCCGCTTCATCAGCCTCATCTTTTTTTCCCCGGCCCATCCATCTTGCTGATGCCAATGCCGCAGCTTCTGTCACACGTACCAATTCCATTGATAAACTTCTTTCCATTTCAACACGATCTCCTCTCACAAGAAACCATTATGAATTTTGAAGCTGTTCTATTTCTTCGTCAGTCATTCTTTCACGCCAAATTGTCGCTCCAAGCCCCTCAAGCTTCTTCTCAAGGCTGCTGTATCCGCGGTCAATATGCTCCAGTCCCGTAATTTCCGTGACGCCATCAGCCATCAGTCCGGCTACCACCAAGCAGGCTCCGGCACGCAGATCACTTGCCTTCACTTTTGCGCCTTGAAGCTCGACAGGACCTGTGATGATGGCAGATCTGCCTTCTACTTTCATATTGGCACCCATTCGTCTCAGCTCATCAATGTGCTTGAATCTTGCCGAGTAGATGGTGTCTGTGACGACACTCGTCCCTTTCGCCCTTGTCAGGAGCGCCGTCATCGGCTGCTGTAAATCAGTCGGAAACCCCGGGTATACGAGGGTTTTGACGTCAACCGGCTTTAAGTTCTTCTGCCCGCCGACAATGAGAAGCTGGTCGTCGCTTGTTTCGATATGATAGCCCATTTCTCTCAGCTTTGCCGTTAACGACTCTAGATGAGTGGGAATGACGTTATCGATAATGACTTCCTTGCCCATTGCAGCCCCTGCAATCATAAATGTCCCGGCCTCAATTCTGTCCGGAATGATCGTATGCTTGCAGCCGTGCAGTTCCTTCACGCCGTCGATTCGAATCACATTGGTGCCCGCACCTTTGATTTTGGCGCCCATGCTGGTAAGCAATGTCGCGACGTCAATGATCTCAGGCTCCTTGGCAGCGTTTTCGATGATCGTTTTCCCTTCTGCCAAAACAGCGGCGAGCATAATGTTAATCGTTGCCCCAACGCTTACGACATCTAAATAAATCCGTGCGCCTCTCAGCCTTTCAGCTCGCAAATAAATGGCGCCTTGTTCATTGGTTACTTCAGCTCCGAGTGCTTCAAAGCCTTTGATATGCTGATCAATCGGACGGGGCCCTAAGTGACAGCCGCCAGGCAATCCAATGACCGCCTGCTTGAAGCGGCCAAGCATCGCCCCCATTAAATAATATGACGCGCGAAGCTTTTTTACTTTCCCATTAGGAAGCGGCATGCTGATCATCGACGTAGGGTCAACAACCATTTCCCCATTCTCAAAATGCACGTTGCCGCCGATTTCCTTTAACAGGTCACGCAGCGTTTCAATATCTGAAATCTCTGGAAGCCCTTCAATTGTCACCTCGGAATTTGCCAAAATGGTTGCAGGTATTAACGCAACAGCGCTGTTTTTAGCGCCGCTGATATGTACTGTACCGTTTAACGAGTCACCGCCGGCAATATTCAACTTTTCCATGATAGTCTCCTTCCATAAGAAGATAGCTGCGGAGCTAAATAAAATGTCATTTTATTCTGTCTCTGCAAATAAAGCTCATGTCCAAAATCTAGCCAATTCGAAGAGAAAGAATACAACACATTGTAAAATATCAGGAAGAAAATAGCGAAGCTTTGGGGGGTACAGGTTTCAAAAGATGCACAGAGACCCGCCGGCTCGAGAGACATCGTCGTCATCCGGCAAAAGCAGTACGCATACCCTTCATTCCGATATCAGCTTCTGCAGCCCAATGATTCCTTCTCTGTAAAGCGGCGTCAGCATCTGAAGATCCGCTGTATCAGGTCGGTGAAATACAAAGGCCGCGGCAAACAGGCATAAAGCTGTTTGCCGCCCCTTTCATTATTTGTTCCAGTCTGCCAGGAATTGTTCGATTCCTTTGTCTGTTAACGGGTGTTTAGTGAGCGCATGAATGACTTTCAGCGGCATTGTGCCGATATGAGCCCCTCTAAGAGCAGCTTCTGTCACGTGCTGCGGATGGCGGATTGACGCTGCAATGATTTGCGTGTCAAGGCCGTGAATGTCAAAAATCTGTTTAACTTCTGAAATCAGGTCAAGCCCGTTGTGGCCGATGTCATCTAAACGTCCCAGGAATGGAGATACATATGTTGCCCCCGCTCTGGCAGCAAGAAGCGCCTGGTTGGCATTGAAGATCAATGTAACGTTTGTTTTGATGCCTAAGTCAGTAAGTGCTCTTACCGCTTTTAAACCGTCAGACGTCATTGGGATTTTCACCGTAATGTTCGGAGCGATCTTCGCCAGTTCTTTTCCTTCCTCGATCATTTCCTCAGCTTTCAAAGAAATAACCTCTGCGCTTACAGACCCTTTCACGACGTCTGTGATCTCGCGAAGACGGTCGTGGAATGATACGTTAGCTTCCTTTGCTACTAAACTAGGATTCGTCGTTACACCGGCGAGAATTCCTAATTCATTCGCTTCTCTAATTTCATCGATATTGGCTGTATCAACAAAGAATAACATTTTCAAAAAGCCTCCCTGATTAAGAAATTTTCTGAACTGCGAATATGATTGCGCTTTCTAAAGATAGACGGAAAACCGCCTGTCAAGCTGTCAGGCGGCTATAAAAAGTTCCAATTGAATTAAGCTTGGTTTGAAGAACCAAATTCACGCATTTTACCGATAACTGTTTCTTTGATCGCTTCACGAGCTGGTCCAAGGTATTTACGTGGATCGTACTCGTCAGGCTTAGCTGCCAATGTTTCGCGAACAGCTTTTGCAGAAGAAATTTGGTTTTCAGTATTCACGTTGATTTTAGCTGTACCAAGTGAAATTGATTTTTTGATGTCAGCAGTCGGAATTCCAGTACCGCCGTGAAGAACTAGCGGAAGACCAGTTGATTTTCCGATCTCTTCCATTTCTTTGAAGCCAAGGTTTGGCTCACCTTTGTAAGGGCCGTGAACAGAACCTAATGCAGGTGCAAGGCAGTCGATGCCAGTGCGCTCAACAAGCTCTTGGCACTCTTTAGGATCAGCGTAGATTACGCCTTCAGCGATAACGTCATCTTCTTGTCCGCCTACTGTTCCAAGCTCAGCTTCTACAGATACTCCGTGGAAATGAGCAAGCTCAACAACTTTAGCAGTTGTTGCTACGTTTTCTTCAAATGGATGGTGAGAAGCGTCGATCATTACAGATGTGAAACCTGCATGAATCGCTTTCGCACAAGATTCAAAGCTTGAACCGTGGTCTAAGTGAATCGCAACAGGAACTGTCACTTTGTACTCTTCCATAAGTGCTTTTACCATAGCAACGACTGTTTTGAAGCCGCCCATGTAGCGTCCCGCACCTTCGGAAACACCAAGGATCACTGGAGATTTTTCTTCTTCAGCTGCTTGTAAAATCGCTTGAGTAAACTCAAGGTTGTTTAAGTTAAATTGTCCTACAGCGTACCCTTTTTCTTTAGCTGTATTCAACATTTCCGTCATAGAAACTAAAGGCATGTCGAATGTCCTCCTTATGTAGCCTGATTGTCTTCTAGCGAAAAAAGCTTTCCACCCTAGCATGACCCATATATTGCTGTCATATGTAAATACTCAGATCGCTTTTTCTCCATAACTAGGATACCAACTTTTCGACAAATCGGCAACATAATGACATGATTCATTTGTTTCTTCTTTTTGTCAGTTAGACTTCAGGGGCAGATATTTTTTGACGGCGTCTCTGATTTCGTCGATGTCAAACGGCTTGGCAAAGTGCGTCAGAGCGCCCAATTCCTTCGATTCCTGGATCATGTCGAGCTCTCCGTATGCCGTCATGATAATGACCCGGATGTTTTCGTCAATGACCTTCATCCGTTTTAAGATTTCGATTCCGTCCATGCCGGGAATTTTCATGTCCAAAAGCACAAGGTCGGGCCGTTCTTTTGTCACAATGTCAAGCGCCTGCAGGCCGTTCGCAGCCTGAAACGTCTGGTAGCCTTCTTTATTGAACACTTCATTTAGCAAAATACGAATGCCGTATTGATCATCAACGATTAAAATTTTTTCATTCATCATTTTACACCCCAATATTATGATTTTCGTCAAAAGTAAGCAGTATTGTATGTATTCTGTTTGATTTTCCTATTTCCTTTAATTATAATAGTCTACTTTACGACATTTTCTGAGCATTTTCTCTTTTGTTGTATACTGATATTGTACGTTATAAAGGAGGATTCACTTATGTTGAAAATATTCACGACGCAGTTAACAGGTATTTTTTCCCGCATTCAGGATAAGGAATCTGACGCGATTGAAGATGGGGCGCGGCTGCTTGCTCAAGCGGTGATCAGCGGGCATTCCATTTATTTATACGGAGCAAATGAGCTTCAGGGCGTCTTTTTTGAGGCCACCGAAAGCAAAGAACCCTTCCCATCTGTCAAAGCCTTTCCAGAAAGCGCTGAGGAAGTGACAGAAAGCGACAGGGTGCTGATGTTTTGCTCAGGGACGGGCACAGCCGAAGAACAGGCCCTCGCAAAAGAGCTTTATGAAAAAGGTGCGGGAGTCGTATGCGTATCGCCCGCAGCCAAAGACAGTGCTGGAATAGAACAGTATTGTGATGTGCATATTGATTCTAAATTAAAAATGCCGCTTGTTCCTGATGAAGACGGCACCCGTTACGGGTTTCCCTCTTTAATGACTGCACTGTATGTCTATCACGCTTTATCGTTTACACTAAAAGAAATTCTGCAAGAGTATGCATAATATCTTATTGTACATGCTGGAACTTGCCGGAAACAAATAAAAAAGACTTGCCCGCTTTTGACAAACGGCAAGTCTTTTTTATTACTTCTGATTTGCAGCTTCGACAGACGCTCCGATAAAGCCTTTGAATAGAGGCTGAGGTCTTGTCGGTCTTGACTTGAACTCTGGGTGGAACTGAGAAGCCACGAACCAAGGGTGTTCTTTCAGCTCGATGATTTCAACAAGGCGTCCATCAGGGCTTGTGCCTGAGAATACGAAGCCTTGCTCTTCCATTTGCTGTCTGAATTCATTGTTAAACTCATAGCGGTGGCGGTGGCGCTCGTACACCACTTCATCCTGATACACTTCAAAGGCTTTCGTGCCTTCTTCAAGCTTACAAGGGTAAAGGCCGAGACGAAGCGTTCCTCCGAGATCCTCAACATCCTTTTGTTCAGGAAGAAGATCAATGATCGGGTATTGAGTTGACGGATCAATTTCCGCTGAGTGGGCGCCTTTTAAGCCCAATACGTTTCGTGCGTATTCAATAGACGCCACCTGCATGCCCAAGCAAATGCCCAAGAACGGAATGTTATTTTCGCGCGCGTATTTTGTCGCGACGATTTTGCCTTCAACACCGCGGTCTCCGAATCCGCCCGGCACAATGATGCCGTCTGTTCCGCTTGTGAGTTCTGCGATATTGTTTTCTGTCACTTCTTCCGCGTTGATCCACTTCACTTTTACATCTGTGTCAAACGCATAGCCCGCATGGCGGAGAGACTCGACAACAGAAATGTATGCGTCAGGAAGCTCAACGTATTTGCCGACAAGGCCGATTGTAATCGTTTGAGACAGGTTGCTGACTTTGTTAACAAGCTCTTTCCACTCGGACATTTCCGCTTCTTTGCATGCCAATTTCATGTGCTCGCAAACAAGCTTATCAAGCCCTTGTTTTTGAAGCTCCAGCGGAATGGAGTAAAGGTTGTCCGCATCTTCACATTCAATAACCGCTTTTGTATCGATGTCGCAGAAAAGCGCGATTTTATCTTTCATATCTTGAGAAATCGGCATTTCTGTACGAACGACGATGATGTTTGGCTGAATGCCCAAGCTGCGCAATTCTTTTACGCTGTGCTGTGTCGGTTTTGTTTTTAATTCGCCAGCAGCTTTAATGTAAGGTACGAGCGTACAGTGGATGTACATTACGTTTTCACGGCCGATGTCGCTCTTCATTTGGCGGATCGCTTCAAGGAATGGCAGTGATTCGATGTCTCCGACAGTACCGCCGATTTCTGTAATGACAACATCTGCGTTTGTCTCTTTCCCTGCGCGGTAAACACGGTCTTTCAATTCGTTTGTGATGTGCGGAATGACCTGTACGGTTCCGCCAAGGTAATCTCCGCGGCGTTCTTTTTTAAGAACTGTTGAATAGATTTTACCTGTTGTCACGTTGCTGAATTTATTCAGGTTAATGTCGATAAAACGCTCATAGTGACCAAGGTCCAAGTCTGTTTCAGCGCCGTCATCCGTTACGAATACTTCACCGTGCTGGTACGGGCTCATTGTTCCCGGGTCAACGTTGATGTATGGATCGAATTTTTGAATCGTCACGTTCAGTCCGCGGTTTTTCAGCAAACGCCCTAATGAAGCTGCTACAATACCCTTTCCAAGTGAGGATACAACTCCCCCGGTTACAAAAATATATTTCGTCATTTCGTTTGCTCCTCTCTTCGCTCTTAGCTACATTTTTAAAATGTACTATTTTATAAAAAATCATTTAGCCTTTTAAATGATTTATAAGAAAAATGAGGGGTGAAAATAAGAAAGCTCCCTTTCAATTTCTTGAAAGGGAGCATAACGTACTATGTTCTCTCTTCGTTTTTGAAGAGCCCAAAATACATACTACATAGTTCGACTATGAAAGTCAAGATCGTTTTGAAGATGAAATCTGATACTATTTAATTTCCTCTTCTTCATCATCATAGTCTTCATCATCTTCATCAATAATATCTTCTTCGATCTCAAGATCATCGTCGTCTTCATCAAGATCTTCATCGTCAAAATCGTCAGCTTCAAGATCGAGTTCTTCCTCAACTTCATCCAAATCAAGGTCGTCTTCGTCGATCTCTTCAAACTCGTCAAGATCAAGATCTTCTTCGACTGCTTTCTTCGCTTTTTTCTTTTTCGCCTTGACTGTCGGCTGAGTTTCTTCATCAAGCTGATCATACGGATACCAGCTGCGAAGCCCCCACGTCTGGTCAGAAAGCGCTAGGAAGCGGCCGTCAATGTTTAAATCTGTATAAAATTGAGCAATGCGGTCTCCAAGCTCTTCTTTTTTCACGCCGAGCAAAGATGCGATTTCATTTAAAAGCTCCTGAAAAGGAACTGGTTTTTTATGTTCTTCAAATAATTCGTGAGCGATTTCAACTAAAGCCATTTCCTTTAGCTCTTCCTGTGAATATTGTTTGATACCCAAGGTCGGACACTCCCTTTCTATTACTTATATGTATCTGTTTTATCAATAATGAAAGCGATTTTGTATCGTTCTTATACAAACCATACCTCTCATTATAAACAAAATAAAACAGAATATGCTACCCTTAACAGCGTTAATTTAAATAATTTTACAAGAGTGATCCGACTGAGAGATGTTTTCCGTTAATCCGCGAGCATTCTGGAGATGACCAGTCTTTGAATTTCTTGGGTGCCTTCATAGATTTGCGTGATTTTTGCATCACGCATATAGCGTTCTACCGGATAATCTTTTGTATAACCGTAGCCGCCGAAAATCTGCACGGCTTCGGTCGTTACCTTCATCGCCGTATCCCCAGCCATCAGTTTGGACATGGCGGAAGCTTTTCCATATGGAAGGCCCGATGATTCTAACCATGCAGCCTGATAGGTCAGTAGCCTTGAAGCTTCTATCATTGTCGCCATATCCGCGAGTTTAAAAGCGATGCCCTGCTGCTCGGCGATCGATTTTCCGAATTGCTTTCGCTCTTTTGCATATTGAAGCGCCGCATCAAGCGCTCCTTGGGCGATGCCTACAGCTTGTGCAGCTATGCCGTTTCTGCCTCCGTCAAGCGTCTTCATCGCGATTTTGAAGCCTTCTCCTTCTTCTCCGAGACGCTTTGATGCGGGCACTACACAATCTTCGAACATGATTTCCGTTGTCGGTGAAGAACGGATGCCCAGCTTCTTTTCTTTCTTGCCTGTAAAAAATCCTTCAAAATCCTTTTCTACTATAAAAGCGGTAATGCCTTTTTTCTTTTTCTCGGGATCGGTGACGGCAAAAACAATGTAAATATCAGCAACACCGCCGTTTGTGATAAACACTTTGGAACCATTTAACACATAGTCATCGCCGATTCGTTCAGCAGTTGTTTTCATGCTGCCGGCGTCAGAGCCAGACCCTGCTTCGGTCAATGCGAATGCGCCGATTTTCTCTCCGAGGGCCAGCTGTGTTAAGTACTCTGTCTTCTGCTCCTCCGTCCCAAAGGCAAACAGCGGCCAGCTGCAAAGAGAGATATGGGCGGAAAGCGTCACACCGGTGGATGCGCACACTTTTGACAGCTCCTCCACCGCGATGACGTAGGCCAAATAGTCACTTCCGATTCCGCCGTAATCTTCAGGCCATGGAATTCCCGTCAGCCCCAGATTTGCCATTTCCCGAAACAGCTCGCGATCGAAGCGTTCTTGTTCGTCCCGTTCTGCCGCTGTCGGGGCCACCTCATGCTTCGCAAAATCGCGCACCAATTTTCGTATCATCTCATGTTCTTCTGATAATGAAAAATTCATTGCTTCTCCCCCATTTTCAGATCAGCGCCTAAAACGGATTGAGCCAGAAGCTCGACTATGTCATACGTTTTGACTTGGTCTTCAGCTTCCTTCGCCTTTGTGCCGTCCCCAAGCATTGTGAGACAGTACGGACAGCCGGAACTGATCACCGATGGGTTGACTGCGAGCGCTTGCTCTGTCCTGGCGACGTTAATCCTGTTGCCTGTTTCTTCCTCCATCCACATTAATCCCCCGCCAGCTCCGCAGCACATGCCGGTTTCCCGGTTTCTCTCCATTTCAACAAGCTGCACGCCCGGAATGGCTTTCAAAATCTCTCTCGGCGGATCATAGACTTCATTGTACCGGCCCAAATAGCACGAATCATGGAAGGTAATCGTCTCATGAAGCGGGTGCTGAGGTCTTAATTTTCCGTTTTTCACAAGCTCGGCCAGCACTTCTGTATGATGATAAACCTCGCCTTCAAATCCGAAATCCGGATATTCATTTTTAAATAAATTGTATGCATGGGGATCGATCGTAACGATTTTTTTGACATCATTTTTTTCAAATTCAGAAATATTCTTCTCAGCCAGCTCTTGGAACAAAAATTCATTTCCGAGGCGGCGCGGCGTGTCTCCTGAATTTTTTTCTTTATTGCCAAGGATCGCGAAGGACACGCCCGCGTGATTGAGCAGCTTGGCAAAGGAAATTGCGATTTTCTGGCTTCTGTTGTCGTAAGACCCCATGGAGCCTACCCAGAAAAGGTACTCAAATTCTTTTCCTTCTTTTTTCATTTCTTTTACAGTCGGAATCTCAGCATCCGGCGCCTCGTCACGCCAATTTTCACGTTCCTTGCGGTTGAGTCCCCACGGATTCCCCTGCCGCTCAATACTTGTCATTGCGCGCTGGGCGTCACTGTCCATTTTTCCTTCTGTCAGTACGAGGTAGCGGCGGAGATCGATGATTTTATCCACGTGCTCATTCATGACCGGGCATTGATCCTCACAGTTTCGGCAAGTGGTGCATGCCCAAATTTCTTCCTCTGTGATGACGTCGCCGATCAAGCTTGGATTGTAATCAAGCGCCGCTGCGGCTTCCTGCGATCCGCTGCCCGCTGACGCCGCAGCCAGCTGATTGCCTCTCGTATGCCGAAACGCTGCTGCGGGCACCCATGGGGAGCGCGAGGTGACGGCAGCGCCTTTTTCCGTGAGATGGTCTCTGAGACGCAAAATCAAGTCCATCGGAGACAGCATTTTTCCGGTGCCTGTTGCAGGACACATATTGGTACAGCGGCCGCACTCGACACACGCGTATAGATCAAGCAGCTGAGACTGTCTGAAATCCTCAATTTTTCCCGCTCCGTAGCTTTCTTTCGTTTCGTCGGTAAAATCAATTTTTTCAAGTTTTCCGGCAGATTCCATTCGATTGAAAAAGACGTTTGCCGGGCCGGCGATTAAATGGGCATGCTTCGACTGAGGCACGTACACTAAAAAGCTAAGCAAAAATAGGAGATGGATCCACCATGCGATATAGAAAATCACCGCCGCGCCTGTTTTCCCGACACCGCTAAGCATAAACGCAATACCTGAGGCAATTGGCTCGCTCCAAGAAAGCCCATGCTCATGCCAAATCAGATTCATCCCGTTCCCAAGCAGAACGGTCAGCATTAATCCTCCGATAAAAATGAGAACGAGTCCGGCTTTGAAACCGCGTTTCAGCCTCACGAGCTTTTCGATATAACGTCTGTAGAATGCCCACCCAACAGCAATTAAAATGAGAAACGTAACAATTTCCTGAAAAAAGGTGAAGGCGGGATAGACCGGGCCAAGCGGCAGATTCCGGCCGGGAGCCAGTCCTTTGATGATAAAGTCAATTGCTCCGAACTGAACCAATATAAATCCGTAGAAAAACATGACGTGAATGATTCCGCTTTTCTTGTCCTTGAGCAGTTTTTTCTGTCCGAATACATTCACCCATATGGCGTGAAGCCGTTCCTTGAACCGTTGATCAAATTGTTCTTTCTGGCCGAGCTTGATGTAGGCCAGTCTCGTTTTGACCAAGTACACAAACAAATAGACAGCGTAAGCGGTTACAATCAGAAATAATAATGCATTTGCGATGAGAAAGCCGCTCATTCCAATTCCCCCTTTTTACTGATAAAGACCGCGATCCCCTACCCCCGAATCTGTATAAGATTATCTTTATGATAAATAATGAATGAGTGTTCAGTCAATAATTAAATTCCTGCTGTTCGGGCACACTACCTTTACTACGGAAAGGAGTGCCGGTATGAAGGTATTTATCGTGATTATGATCATTGTCGTTATTTTCTTTGCCTTGATTCTGCTTGATATCTTCATGGGCCGTGCCGGATACAGAAAAAAGGCGTACGAGCCTGTTTTTTCAAAAAAGAAGAGTGACATCGAATTGATCCACTGCGGCGCTGATCTCGTTGAGCGGATGATGAATGATATTCGCCAGGCCGCCTCTTCTGTTCACATGATGTTTTTTATTATGAAAAATGATGAGGTCAGCCACAATATGTATACCTTGCTGAAAACAAAAGCCCAAGCTGGCGTCTCCGTTTATTTGCTTCTGGATTGGGCGGGCTGCCGGGCAATTAAAAAAACGGCGCTGCAGACGATGAAAAATGCCGGCGTCCATGTCCATGTGATGAATCGTCCCCGTTTTCCTTTTTTCTTTTTTCACATGCAAAAACGGAATCACCGGAAGATTACGGTGATAGACGGAAAAATCGGTTATATCGGCGGGTTTAATATCGCCGAAGAATATCTTGGAAAGAAGGCGAAGTTCGGCAATTGGGAGGATTATCATCTGCGCATGATCGGAGAAGGCGTACATGATCTTCAAACGCTTTTTGCTTCTGATCTAAAACGAAATACCGGAATCGAACTGGGTTCGGATGTTTGGCCAAAGCTTCAGCAAGGGACTATTTCTCACAAGATATATGCGACCGACGGTTATTCCCTTGAAAACATATACTTGGCCAACATTGCCCAAGCGAAGAATCGCCTTACGGTTTGCACGCCTTATTACATTCCATCAAAACCGCTTCAAGAGGCCCTTATTAACGCAAGAAAAAACGGCGTATCCGTGAGAATCATTGTACCGATGAAATCAGACCATCCGCTGGTACGAGAAGCAGCTTTTACGTATTATTCGGAGCTCTTGGATGCCGGCTGCCTTATTTATCGTTATTATCAAGGGTTTTATCATGTAAAAGCCCTCATCATAGACGACCATCTCAGCATTATCGGAACAGCCAACTTCGATAAACGAAGCCTGTTCTTAAATGAAGAGGTGAATGTTGAAATTGATGACGAAGCGTTTACAAGTGAAGTCTATGCCACGATTGAGGAGGATATGAAAAAGTCGGAGCTGCTGACGATGGAGGATTTCAGCAAGCGCACATTCAGGCAGCGCCCGGCGGAATGGCTCGGCAGGGCATTATCTTATTTCTTATAAAGGAGAGTTCCTATGATTTTCAGATTCGGGTTCGTTTCAAATGCGATGAGCCTTTGGGATGCGTCTCCCGCTAAAACATTGACATTCGCGCGTTATTCAAAGCTTTCAAAGACTGAAAGAAAAGAAGCGCTTCTGACTGTGACAAAAGCCAATTTGCGCAATACGATGAGAACCCTTCACTATATCATCGGCCACGGCATTCCTTTGTACCGTTTTTCCAGTTCGATTGTGCCGCTGGCTACGCATCCCGACGTGATGTGGGATTTTGTAACACCGTTTCAAAAAGAGTTTCGGGAGATTGGAGAGCTTGTGAAAACCCATCAACTGCGAACAAGCTTTCATCCAAATCAATTCACTCTGTTTACGAGCCCGAAGGAATCCGTCACAAAAAATGCGGTAACAGATATGGCGTATCACTACCGCATGCTTGAGGCCATGGGCATTGCTGATCGCTCCGTTATCAACATTCATATTGGCGGCGCTTACGGAAATAAAAACACCGCCACTGCACAATTTCATCAAAATATAAAACAGCTGCCGCAGGAGATCAAAGAGCGGATGACACTTGAAAATGATGATAAAACATATACAACGGAAGAAACGCTTCAGGTCTGTGAGCAGGAGGATGTTCCGTTTGTCTTTGACTTTCATCATTTTTACGCCAATCCAGACGATCACGCCGACCTGAATGTAGCACTGCCCCGCATGATCAAAACGTGGGAGCGGATCGGCCTTCAGCCAAAGGTTCACTTGTCTTCCCCAAAATCGGAGCAAGCGATACGCAGCCACGCCGATTATGTTGACGCCAACTTTTTGCTGCCACTGTTGGAACGCTTTAGGCAATGGGGAACTAATATTGATTTCATGATTGAAGCAAAGCAGAAAGACAAGGCGCTTCTCCGCTTGATGGATGAATTAAGCTCCATCCGCGGTGTCAAACGCATCGGGGGCGGTGCGCTGCAATGGAAGTCATAAATGTGCAAAAATAGGTTTACGACTTGTCAGCTTTGGGAATTTAGGCTATATAAGACAACAATCGATGGAGGAGAAAGATCATGAAAAATATCAAGTCTCTGAAAGTAGCCGCACAGGCCTTTACTTTAAGAAATTTGATTCATCTTTATAAAATGTGCCATTCCGGAAGCCACGAGGTTTATATTTATTCAAAGAAAACGATGTGCAAAATCAAAAGCTTAATTGAGCTTGAAACGTTCCGCATGGCTCATAATGAAAAGGAATATCTGATCGTAGTTGAAGGAACAAAAGCATCACAGCTCATTGAAAAATTCCAAAATCTCATCGAGCCTGCTGAGAGAGAAGCGCTCTAACTTACATACAAAAAAGGATAGACATCTGTCTATCCTTTTTCTTATGCTCTTACATAATGGAGCTGAACCGCTTGTCCAAATTGTTTTGTCCCTTTTAACCGCAGTTTTGTTTCATTTGTTAGTTCGTGAAACAGCGGGATGCCGCTTCCTAAAACGACGGGAATAACAGTGATGATGAATTCGTCGATGGCATCTTCTTTCATAAAGTCATTCACAAGCTCTGCCCCGCCAGCTATCCAGATGTTTGAGCCTTTTTCCTGTTTCAAACGGGCAGTGAAGGCTCTGGCTCCCTCATTGATAAACGTCACATGTTCATCTTGATAACTGTCGGGCGATCCTGTAAAAACATAGCAGGTTTTATCCTGATACGGGAAAACCGGTGTTAGCACTTTAACGTGCTCATATGTGCTCCGCCCTAAAATGACTGTATCAACAGTCTGATAAAAATCACTGTAGCCGTTGTCACCTTCACCTTCAAATTCATCCAGCCAATCGATGCTTCCATCTTCTTTTGCGATCATCCCGTCCAATGAAACAGCAATGTACAGCACAGTTTTTCTTTCCATGTTCTCCTCCTATCGATGCACCATTTGCCCGAATTGCGCTTGATGCAGCCTGCTGTATAGGCCTCCGGCTTCGATCAGGTCTTGATGACGGCCTTGTTCTTCAATACCGTTGTTTGTGACGACTACAATTCTGTCCGCGTCTTTGATTGTTGCCAGCCTGTGGGCGATGACAAGCGTCGTGCGCCCCTCAGACAACTCTTGAAGCGCCTTTTGGATCGCCGCTTCCGTCTCTGTATCAAGGGCTGAGGTGGCTTCGTCGAGAATCAAGATCGACGGATTTTTCAAGAACATCCTTGCAATTGACAGACGCTGTTTTTGCCCGCCGGAAAGCTTCACGCCGCGTTCGCCAATCATAGTATCCAACCCATCGGGCATGTTATGGACGAGCTCTTCCAGATGCGCCTGCTTCACAGCTTGCCAAATGTCTTCTTCTGATGCGCCTAGTCGGCCGTAGGCGATATTTTCTCTAAGCGTGCCCGAGAATAAGAAAACGTCCTGCTGCACGACGCCAATCTGCCCGCGCAACGAAGAAAGCGTCATGTCTTTTATACTGATGCCGTCAATCGTAATGTCGCCCTCCGATGCTTCATAAAAACGCGGAAGCAGACTGCAAAGCGTTGATTTCCCAGCACCTGACGGACCGACGAACGCCACCGTTTCCCCCGCTTGAATGGATAGGTTGATGTCATTGAGGACATTGTGATGGTCATCATAGCCAAACGAAACATGTTTATAGCGGATATTGCCCTTCAGGCCGGAAACATCTCTCGCATCAGGTGAATCCTGAATGTCCGGCTCTGTCTCCATGAGCTCCATATAGCTTTTGAAACCCGCGATCCCCCTCGGATACATTTCGATAATGGCATTAATTTTGTCAATAGGCCTGAACAGCACATTTGTCAGGAGCACAAACGCCACAAATTCCCCGTACGATAAGGAGCCGCGAATGACAAACCACGTCCCGCACAAAAGGACAAACAGCGTGACAAACCGGGTCAGCATATAGCTGATTGACCCGTTTTTCGCCATGATTTTGTAGGAAGAAAGCTTTGTGACACGAAAACGCTGGTTGTTGACGGCGAAGCGTTCTTTTTCAAACGCTTCATTTCCGAACGCCTGCACAAGCCGGATGCCGCCGATGTTATTTTCTACACGCGCGCTGAAGTCTCCGATATCCTTGTTCAGCGTGGTAAATGCTTTGGTCATTTTTTTGTTGAAATAAAGCGCTAGCCAAATGACGATCGGCATAATGATAAACGTTAATAAAGCAAGCTGCCAGTTAATAAACAGCATCACTCCGAACGCCCCGAGAATGGTCATGACCGCAATGAATAAGTCTTCCGGACCGTGATGGGCGACTTCACCGATATACATTAAATCGTTCGTGAGCTTCGACATCAGCGTTCCCGTCTTGTTGTTGTCGTAAAATTTGAACGAGAGCTTTTGCAAATGGTCAAAAAGCGACTTTCTCATATCAGTCTCAATATTGATACCAAGCATGTGTCCCCAGTAGGTCACGATATACTGAAGAGCCGAGCTGAGCGCGTACACCGCAAATAACCCGATTGAGGTCGCGATGATCAGCCCCCAGTCCCTGCCCGGCAGCAAGGTATCAATAAAATAATTGACAATCAAAGGAAAACTCAGCTCCATTAAACCTCCCGCGATCGCTGAGAAAAAGTCGAGAAAGAACAACGTTTTATATGGTTTATAGTATGAAAAAAATTGCCGCAGCACCCTATCTTTCCCCAATGTATAAATAACTGATAATATTTCTCAATTATACTATACACGGGCTGTTTTGAAAGATCAGATTTCTTTTTTCTTACAGAACACCTGAAAACAGGCGGGCAAACGACTCTTTTGTCCGGTCAGCCACGCCTCTTTTATAAAAGCCGACAGGGCTGAGCTTTTCACTTTCCTGCATATCCTCTTCAAAATGGGCCTCAAGGGTTCGGATCGCTTCGGCATCCGTGAAGAACACATTCACTTCAAAGTTGAGCTGAAAGCTGCGCATGTCCATATTCGCGGTACCGACGGAGGCGAGATCGCCATCAATGATCATGACTTTTTGATGCATGAAGCCTTTTTGGTAGGAGTACACTTCAATGCCCTCAAGGAGCAGCTCCGGGAAATAGGACCTCGACGCGTATTGGGTCAAAAAGCTGTCGTTCTTCTCCGGCACCATAACCCTTACCTCTACCCCCTTTGTCGCCGCTGCTTTTAGCGCCGTGCGAATGGATTCATTGGGGACAAAATAGGGCGTGGCGATCCATATTGATTTCTGCGCTGAAGAAATCATTTCATAATAAAGGTCGCTCATGCTTTCCTTCATGTCAGGGCCTGTCGCGACAATTTGATAAATGCCTCCTCCTTCCACGGGAACCGGGGTATTGTACTCCTCTTGATCAATTAGCACTTCATTGGAGACATATTCCCAATCCAGCATAAAGATAGCGTGGAGCGTTTGCACAATTTCCCCCTCAAGCCGCAGGTGTGTATCTCTCCAAAATCCGATGTACGGATCTCTGCTGATATATTCCTTCCCAACATTTAATCCGCCCACAAAACCGGTTTTCCCATCGATGATCACGATTTTTCGGTGATTTCTGAAATTCAGCTTCTGGTTGAAAAACCCGTATTTCAGCGGAGAAAACGGGACGATGTCCACCCCCGCTTGTTCCATTCTCATAATATCTCTTCTTGCCAGCTTCATGCTTCCTGCCGCATCGTATAAAAACCTCACCTCGACACCCTGGCGCGCTTTCTCCATCATAATATCCATCATGCCGCGTCCGAGCATGTCTGATTTAAACATGTAGTATTCAATATGTATGTAAGATTCCGCTTTTCTCATTGCTTTGAAAATGTCCGGGAAGGTTTCTTCGCCGTTTTTCAGCACTTTGATGTTGCTTTTCGTATTGATATTCATATGGGCAGCCCTGATGGAATATGTAAAGAACCTCTCTTGATTGTCCTTCAGCCCTGTCACTTCGGGCGTTTCCTCCTTGTCAAACAGCTTCCTGAGCTTTTCCCTGTTGTACATTCGTTTTGTCTTAAACAGCTTTCCCTTTACATAAAGCTGTCCCGAAAACAGATAAAACACGTAGCCGACGATTGGAAAAAAGACAAGAATATGGATCCATAGCAGCGTGTGCTGCGAGGTGCGGTTTTCAAGAATTAATGAATAGATGCTGAACAAAATAATGCTTATATAGCAAAGCAATCCTCCGTAAAACTCAAGCCTGGAAACCGGAAAAAACCAAATGACATATGCCCCGATGAGCATCATATATAAAAAGAAAAATTCCAGTCTCCTTTTCAGCATCCTGATTCTCTCCAATCTGATTCAATTACCTCTGTATTACCTCTTTTTTCTAATCGATAAACCTTGTAAGCAAAAAACCTCTCCGCCAAAGGAGGAGAGGTTTAGAAAAAACTAACTGTCAAGGGGTTCATCCGCATCGTTTCTGCAGAAATAAAGCAAGACTATTGGCAACGCCGAGTGAAGCCTGATGCTACAACATGAACGGCAGGCCGAACCCGCTCAGCACTCCGGCACGCGCCGAAAAAGAGGCGGCGCTGTGACTGTAAATACGGTGGATAGAGTAAATTTGATACCCATTCTGATGAGAGAAAATACATAAAACGGGATATTGATCAGAAAGAAAATAAGGAGTTAGTCAGGCTGAGTCATAATCTGCTGTTCCGCCGGTTTAAAATGAGTAAAATCCGTTTTATTCTTGATGTTATTTCCAAATACAAACACAACAGGATTCCCGGCCGCCCAGCCATTACCTTGGCAGAAAAAACCCCCTCTTGCAAGGGGGATTTTCACGAGCGTTTCCGATATACAACGTAGCTGCGGGTCAGATACTTGAGCGGCAGACTGAACACATGAACCAATCTTGTAAACGGCCACAGGATAAAAACGACGTATCCTATCACAATATGAAACTTAAACCATAGCGGGACACTCTCCATCAAAGAGGCGTCAGGCCTGAACAAAACGATTTCCCTGAACCACGGCCCGACTGTGGTCCGGTAATCAAATCCTTTCGAATCAATGTTGAGAAACGTGGCCGCAACGCCTGACAGCATCATAAACAGCAGCAGGAGGAGCGTAAGGATATCCGATGGCGAGCTGGTTTTGCGGATTCTTTTGTCAAACAGCCGTCTGTACGTCAGGATGAAAAGTCCGGTACATGCCACAATCCCCGCCGGCAGGCCTGCGCCAATCGCCATTTTGTGATACATATGCTCTGAAATGCCAAGGGAAGCATACACGCCTTCCGGGATCAGAATCCCCATGACATGCCCGCCGACAACGCACAGCAGTCCCCAGTGAAAAAGTGTGCTGCCCGCGGCGAGTTTTTTCTTTTCTAACAGCTCGCTTGATTTCGCCGTCCAGCCAAATTGGTCATGCTGGTAGCGGTAAATATGGCCGCCGATAAAGATCGTCAATACAATGTATGGCATAATACCCCAGAGGATCTGCCCGCTCATGCCTGAACAGCCCCTTCAACGCTTTCACGTACGCCGATGTTTTCAAGCGCGGCCAGCAGCACGTGCAGCAGTTCAGCGTATATACTGTCATTTTTTTCGAGACGGGATGCCAGCTCCCTCACATTGGACAGATATTTCTCAAACACGCTTCTCGCTGCTTCAATTTCTGCAGCCGCAGCAAATTCCAGCATCAGCGGCAGATAATCAGGCAGCTCTTTCTCTGTCGGCAGAAAACCGGATTGCTCGTATGTGTTTTTTAAATGCAGCAATTCAACGCCGCGTTCCCTTTGCTCGCCCGAGTTAAAGTAGGTGACATACATATTTGTTTTTTTCCCAAAGTCGAATGTATAGACATAGTGTTCAATCAGCGCTTCCGGTGAAAAGCTGGCTGACGCTTCGAAAAAGTGCAGCAGCTTCTCCCGGATTTGCCGGTTGCTGATTTCATGGATAAGAGCCTTCCAATCGGGAATCTCGGCTCTCCACTCTTCATCCGGATAAGAGAGAAGAGAGGAAAGAGCGGAGAACGTAATTTGCCGGTCTGTGGTGTTCATCTTGTTACACCTCATTTATCAAAAGTTAGAAACAGGAGCCGGGGCCGCCTGAAAATGATAAGCCGCAGCTCCCTTGTTCAGCATATAAATCTGAAACTTCTTCTCGATGACTGCTCGGTATCACAAAGCGGTCATCATATTTGGCAATCGCAAGCAGCCGATACATATCTTCAATTTGCTGTTCTGTTAAGCCGACACTGGAGATCAGTTCCGGGTCGATTGATTTATTCGTCTGGTTCGCTCTCATATACTGGCGCATGACAGACATTTTCTTTAACGTTGACCGAATATGATCCGTATCACCGGCTGTTAACAGCTGCGCCAAATAATCAATCGGGATTCTCATTTGGTCGATAGCCGGAAAAATATCTTCTGCGGATTGCCGGCTGCCTTTTCCTTCAAAGAGATTCATAATCGGACTGAGCGGCGGAATGTACCACACCATTGGCAGCGTGCGGTACTCTGGGTGAAGCGGCAGCGCAATCTTCCAGTCAATGATCATTTTATAGATCGGCGATTGCTGCGCAGCCTCTATCCATTCAGCCGGAATGCCTTGTTCTTTTGCCAGCTTGGCAACCTCAGGATCATTCGGATCAAGAAAAACGTCCAATTGGGAATGGTAGAGATCCTTTTCATTTTCAACAGATGCCGCTTCCTCCACTTTGTCCGCGTCATACAGCATGACGCCGAGGTAGCGGATTCTGCCAACACACGTCTCAGAGCAGATGGTTGGCAGTCCCGCCTCCAAACGCGGAAAGCAGAGTGTGCATTTTTCCGCTTTGTTCGTTTGCCAGTTAAAATAGACTTTTTTATAAGGACAGGATGAGACGCAATATCTCCATGAACGGCATGCGTTTTGATCCACAAGCACAATGCCGTCCTCCTCGCGTTTGTACATGGCGCCGGATGGACAGGATGAGACGCACGCCGGGTTGATGCAGTGCTCGCAAATACGGGGCAAATACATCATAAAGACCTCATCGAATTCTGTTTTGATCGATTCCTCCATCTTTTGTACGTTGGGATCTTCAAGTCCCGTTATGTGGCCGCCCGCGAGATCATCCTCCCAGTTCGGTCCCCATTCGATATTCATGAAATCCCCCGTCAAGGACGATTTCGGGCGTGCTACTGGCTGGTGTTTTTTCTGCGGGCTGTTCGTTAATGTTTCATAATCATAGTTCCAGGGCTCATAGTAATCATCAATCGACGGCTGATTCGGATTATAGAAAAGGCCTGCAAGCCGATTGGTTTTCGAGCCCGATTTCAGCTCGAGCTTTCCTTTTTTCAATGTCCAGCCGCCTTTATATTTGTCCTGGTCCTCCCATTGCTTCGGGTAGCCGATGCCCGGCTTTGTTTCTACATTATTGAAGTACATATATTCCGCACCGGAACGGTTTGTCCACGTGTTTTTGCAGGTGACGCTGCACGTGTGGCAGCCGATGCATTTATCCAAGTTCATGACCATACCGATTTGCGCTTTAATCTTCAAGCCAATCGACCTCCTTCAGCTTGCGGATGACGACGTTCAGGTCGCGCTGATTCCCCGTTGGACCGTAATAATTAAAGCCGTAGCTGAGCTGGGCATAGCCCCCGATCATCTGGGTCGGCTTAACGTGTATCCTTGTCGGGCTGTTATGGGTGCCTCCGCGGTTATTCGTCAGCTTTGTGCCGGGCACGTTGATGTGGCGGTCCTGGGCATGGTGCATAAACGCCATTCCTTTAGGAATCCGATGAGACAAAACGGCTCTCGCGACGACAACGCCGTTTCGGTTGAAGCATTCAATCCAATCGTTGTCTTTGATATCCGTGTCCTCTGCATCATCTTTATTCATCCACACGGTCGGCCCGCCGCGGAACAGCGTCAGCATCGGCAGAGAATCAAAATACATGCTGTGGACAGACCATTTATTATGCGGCGTCAAATAATTGAGGACGATTTCTTTTCCCTCTTGATCAGGCCGCTTGCTCAGAAACGGGCGATGCTGGAGGATCGGTTTGAATGTCGCCATCGTTTCACCGAATTCCATCATCAGTTCATGATCGACATAATAGGATTGTCTGCCTGTCAGCGTCCGCCACGGAATTAATTTTTCAACATTCGTTGTAAACGGCGAATACCTGCGCCCTCCTTTTTCAGAGCCGGAAAACGCTGGAGACGTGATCACCGTTTTCGGCTGGGCTGTAATTTGTTCGAACGTAAAGCATTCTTCCTCGCGTTCTTCCGCCAGGTCTTTCAGCTTCAGGTTCGTGATGTTTTCAAGTGATTCCCATGCTTTGACGGCGACCTTTCCATTCGAAGTGGATGATAGGGTTAAAATCGCTTCTGCAGCCTGCTTTGCTTCACTTATATTTGGACATCCCTTTGCGACACTGTCCGAGGTGATTTCTCCCAATCTCTGTTTGAGTGATTCATATTCATCGGCTATTGACCAGCTCATCCCTTTTGTTCCGCTCGGCTTTAAAGCAACGTTCGGACCAAGTGCAGTCATTTTATGAAAAATGTGTTTGTAATCCCGTTCAACGACTTGGATGTTCGGCATCGTTTTTCCCGGAATGGCTTCACATTCGCCTTTGCTCCAGTCATTGATTTTGCCGAATGGCTGGGCCAATTCCTGCATGGTGTCGTGGAGGAGCGGCGTCGCAACCACTTCTTTCACGGGCTCCATATCGACTTCTTCTGCCAGATCGGAAACGGCTTTTGACAGCGCCTTGAAAATATCCCAGTCTGACTTCGATTCCCACGGAGCCGAGATCGCAGGAGCAAATGGATGAATGAACGGATGCATATCTGTGCTGCTGAGATCGTGTTTTTCATACCATGTCGCCGCCGGCAGCACGATATCGGAATACAGCGCCGTACCGGCCATTCGGAAGTCAAGATTGATTAACAAGTCGAGCTTTCCTTCCGGCGCCTGCTCCCGCCATTTGATTTCTTCAGGGCGGATGCTGTCGCTGTCGTCATTCATCAAGCCGTTCGTCGTCCCTAACAAATGCTTGAGAAAATATTCATGCCCTTTTCCTGAGCTTGAGATCAGATTTGCCCGCCATACGAAGAGATTTCTTGGGAAATTCACTTCATTATCGGGATCTTCAATCGCGAATTTCAGTTTTTTCTCTTGGAGCTGTGAGGCCACGTACGCACCAACGTCTTCAGGTGTTGCTGCCCCTGCTTTTTCAGCTTCTTTATACAGATCGATACCATTTTGATTGAAAGTCGGGTAAGACGGAAGCCACCCCAGCCGTGCCGCCAGCACATTGTAATCAGCGTGGTGCTTGTAGCGGGATGACGCAGCAATCGGCGATGCCAAATCACTGATCGGCTGGTCCTCATAACGCCACTGATCTGTCGCAAAGTAGAAAAATGAGGTGCCGTTTTGCAGCTTGGGCACGCCTTCCCAGTCCTTTGCAGTTGCAATCGTCTGCCACCCTTCAGCAGGTCGGAGCTTTTCCTGCCCCACGTAATGGGCCCAGCCTCCGCCGTTTACGCCTTGGGCGCCTACAAGTAAAACAAGATTTAACACCGCTCGGTAGATCGTGTCGGAGTTGAACCAGTGGTTAATGCCGGCCCCTACGATAATCATGGACCGGCCGTCTGTATCGATCGCATTTTGGGCAAACTCTCTGGCAATCTTAACGACAGCTTCTTTTTTGATTCCTGTCATTTGTTCCTGCCAGGCAGGCGTAAACGGCTCAGGATCATCATAGGAGACAGCCGATCGTTCGCCGATACCCCGGTTCACGCCGTAGTTAGCCAGTATCAAGTCAAACACGGTCGTGATGTACGTTTCTTCACCGTTCAGGTTCATTTTTTTAATAGGAAGATCCCGCTCGAGCACTTTGTTTCCGTCATTTGAAAAATACGGGATGCGCACCGTGCCGATTTCGTCCTCTATTCCCAGCACAGAGAGACGGGGTTCAATCGGTTCCCCGGTTTCTTCATCAATCATGTGCAGGTTCCATTTCTGCTGCCCGTCCCAGCGCGAGCCCATTGTCCCTTGGGGTATGGCAAATGAACTTGTCTGTTCATCCCAAACCGCAGGCTTCCACTGATCATGCTTTGTCTTCCGCCCGATGTCCTTCGCATGCAGAAACCGTCCCGCTGTGTATACGCCATTTTCTTTTGACAGGGTGACGAGAAATGGAAAATCAGTGTATTGCTTCGCGTACTCAATAAAACGTTCAGTTTCTTGGTTCACGTAAAATTCCTGCAGAATGACGTGACCCATCGCCATCGCAAGCGCCCCGTCAGTCCCTTGGCGAATACTCAGCCAGTCATCCGCGAACTTTGAGGATTCCGCAAAATCCGGACTGATCGAAATGACCTTAGCGCCTTTATAGCGGGCCTCCGCCAAAAAATGCGCGTCAGGCGTTCTCGTTAACGGAACGTTGGAGCCCCATGTGATAATATAGCCGGAATTGTACCAATCACTGCTTTCCGGAACGTCCGTCTGGTCACCCCAAATTTGCGGGGATGCTGGTGGAAGATCCGCATACCAGTCATAAAAACTGAGCATAGGGCCTCCGATTAACGACATAAACCGGGAGCCTGATGCATGGCTGATCATGGACATGGCCGGAATCGGAGAAAAACCGACGTTTCGGTCAGGCCCGTATTTCATCACTGTATACAGCAGAGAGGCTGAAATCAGCTTCAGCACCTCCGGCCATTCAGCACGCACAAAACCGCCTTTCCCTCTCGCCTGTTTATAGGACTTCGCTTTTTCAGGGTTTTCGACGATCGATTTCCAGGCTTCCAATGGATTTTGATGTTCTTGCAGTGCCTCCCGCCATAAATTAATCAGTACACCGCGCACGTATGGATATTTCACACGCAGCGGGCTGTAGATATACCATGAAAAACTGGCCCCCCGCGGGCAGCCTCTCGGTTCAAAATCAGGCATATCCGGGCCTGTTGAAGGATAATTCAAATTTTGCCCTTCCCACGTGACAATTCCGTTTTTCACATAAATATTCCAGCTGCAAGACCCTGTACAGTTAACGCCGTGGGTGGAGCGAACGACTTTGTCGTACTGCCATCTGTTTCTGTATACATTCTCCCAATCGCGATCTTCGCGGGTGGTTTGGCTATGTTTATTTGAATGGTGTTCGATAGGAGAGAAATAATTCAATCTCCTAAACAACGGACTCCTTTTCTTTTTCTTCATGAGAGTTCACTCCTTCCGAGTCAGGTGATGCTAAGTTCACTATAAACAGAGACAGCGTGTTTCCTTGTGAACTATGTCACACACTCTGCTTTTTTCACAAAATGTTCACACAAAGGAGAAGGAAGGCTTTTCACAGGATGTGAGGAAGGCTGCGTTCAGGCAGAACGCTTGGGTCATTAGCTGCCTTTCATTCAAAGATCAAAAAAAACCGGCTCTATTTAAGAACCGGGCTCAGCGTTTTCATCCTGTGATGTATGCAAATACCGCAAAAATAATTGATAGGAACAAAAAACATTTTGCTGAAGCATAGCCAAAAAGTTCATTTGCAGCTGCGGATGATAAGACATCATTTTCTTAAATATGTAATATGGGATGTTGAGAATCAGAATGTCTGAAGTGGCATTGACTGAGATAAAGGGCGATAAATAAAGCCCGCCTTTTTCATCAATCGGAAACACATCGCCTTTTTCCCACAGCGCAACGGTTTTCGACCCTTCAGGGAGCCTTGTGTCCATAAAACGGACACTGCCTTTTAATACAATATAAACAGATTGAGAATGAAGAAAAGATGGAGACTGATCACATGAACCGCGGATAAACGTGCCGTTTTTCAGCAAGGTTTCGACAATGGATAGAGGCACTTCATTAAACATAGGAAGTTGTTTCAGAAATAATAAATAGTCACACTGATTCATAGGAAAACCTCCTGTGCTAAGGATAGCTTTAGTGTAGCTCGACTGAGCCTGTACAGCAGTGATGTATTTCACAGCCTGTATGATGAATGTCACTTATCAGGAGGGTGAATGCATTTATAATGAAAGAAAAAAGGAGGATTTCGATGAAGGCGCTGATTCCGAAGCAGCACGGGGCGTGGGCGATGCTGCTGATCCCATTTTTACTCGGCATGGTCAAGGGAGGCCCCGTTATTTGGCATATTCCGCTCTTCCTTGGTTGGCTTTTCCTATACTTAGCGGTTTATCCCGTTACGCTTGCCTTAAAAAAGAAACAAAGCAAACCATATCAAAAGTGGATGTGTTATTACGGTTTTCCCGCCTGCTGCTTTTTGATGATCTCGGTCTTTCATAAGCCGCCTCTCATCTGGGTGGGCGTTTCTTTACTGCCGCTGTTTCTCATACATATGTATTTTGCCCGCAGAAAAAACGAACGAGCCTTATTGAATGATGTTGCAGGTGTCTTGTTCTTTTGTTCGGGCGGGTTTGCGAGCTGCTGGCTGGGGATGGGAACCCTTGACGGCTGGGCTTGGTTTATTTTCTTGCAGTCTGCTTTATTTTTTATCGGGAGTTCCTTTTATGTGAAATCGGTGATCCGCGAGAGAAAAAACGGGGCATTTGCATACTGGTCATGGGGATATCACCTGCTGCTCCCCTTTTTATCCGCTCTTTTCGGAGCAGGATGGGCGTTTCTCGCTTTTATCCCGAGCAGCTTGCGGGCATGGTTTTTTCATGGAAGGGATTGGCCCGTAAAAACGATTGGCATTCTGGAAATCGTGAATGCCTGCTTCTTTCTTGCCGTCATGTGCCTGTTTATCACAAGGTAAAAAAACAAGGACACCGCTGTCCTTGTTTTTTTCAGTCAATATTGCAAATCTCCAGCGGGCAATTTTCACACTCAATCTCACATCGTAAATAGTCCCGCTTGTGCAAAATAATTTTTCCGGATTCGTCTATCGAAATAACCCCTTTTTTGCGGAGATCTCCGAGCATACGATTGACGCTTTCCCGTGCAGCCGCGCAAAACTTTGCCAAATCCTGATTTGTCAGGACAATGTTAATCAGAATGCCGTCGCTTCGCTCCACTCCGTAGCTGTTTGATAAACGGATAAGGGTGGAATAGAGCGCCCCCTTTTTGCCATGAAGAAGCAGATCCCTGATTTTGGACTGAATCTTCCGGAGGTGCGTGCTCATCCATTTCATGAGCTCAAATGTCAAAGCGCCGTTTTGGATTAATTCTTTTTCCAGCTTATTTTTATTAATGACGAGCACCTCGCCATCCTCTAGCACTTTTGCACTGAGCATATACCTCGGTTCTTCAGTGAAAAGTGTTAATTCTCCGACGATATCATGCTTTTGGCAGATTCTAAGCGTCAGGTCTTTTCCGTCAGATGTCAGCTTGCCGATTTCAATGAGTCCTGATTGAATCAGATAAAGCTCTTCTGCATCCATTCCTTCTCGAAACAAATACGTGTGTTTTTCCATTTTTCTTTTCGTGCTGATCGATTCCAGCAGTTCATGCAGATCGCTGGATATAAGATCACTATCAGATGGTCGAACAGAGAGAAAATTCATGAGCTCACCTCGAAGAAAGTCACGTTGTGTGTTTATTGTAACGTGAATTGATTTGTACCCATCGAGAAAAAACTAACAATCTTGTGAATGCCCCAGTGTTAGTTGATGCTCTGGCTGTTTCTCTCCGTGTGTGTTTTCATTCTTTCCTGCCAATACATCCATATGACAAGGACAAAGCTGGCTAACGCCACCTCTGAAAGCGCCATAAACCCGATCGCGTACTGGCCTGTTGCCTGAAATACACTCGCCAATATGAGCGGAGGAAAAAAGCCGCCTAATCCGCCCATGGCAGACACAATCCCATTGGCAATCCCCGCTTGCTTCGAAAAATAGAAAGGCACCAGTTTAAAAACAGTCCCGTTTCCTATGCCTGAGCAGACGGCCACAGTTAATGATCCAAACGTATAAAGGCCGATTGTCGGCGAGAACGATAGGATAATGCCTGATAATGTAAGCCCGGCAAAAACAAACATCAAGATGCGGAGCGGGCTCATTTTATCAGCCAGGAATCCGCCCGCAGGCCTGAGCAGCGTAGAAACCGCAATAAAGCCAGCCGTCCGCAAGCCGGCATCTGCAGGATTCAGCCCAAAATGCTCCACCAGAAAGTTCGGCAGATAGATAGTGAAGGCGACAAAGGCACCGAACGTAATAAAATAAAACAGGCTCAGAAACCATAGCACATGATTTCGGTAAACGGCTTTGATTTGAGTCTTAACAGAAACTTTGACCTTCTTCTCATGCCTGTCGCCAAACAAAACGTGCAGTAAGGCAAAGACAGCCAGCAAAACCAAATACATCTGCACGGTTGATTTCCACCCGACGGCTTGAGCGATAACCGGCGCTGCAAATGTCGTAACGGCTGTCCCGATATTTCCTGCACCGTAAATCCCATTGACGACACCGTGCTTTTCTTTCGGATAATATTTCGGGAGGGAGGTCACCCCAATGGAAAACACCGCTCCCCCGATCCCTAAGAAAAAGCCGCCTGCGATTAAATCAAACAGAGAATCCGCGATACTGATCCAAAATACAGGAAATAAAAGCAGGATGAAGCTGACCATAAACATGAGCCGCGCGCCAAACCTGTTCGTTAAATACCCTAAAGGAATGCGGAGAAGCGACCCGAGGATCACAGGAATCGCGGTCACTAAAGAAATCTCACCCTTGCTTAAATGAATATCTAATGTGATTTGGGAAATGAGTGATGAAATCAGCACCCAAACCATAAACCCTGCCACCAAGCTTAATGACTGTAACGATAATTGAATGTGTTGACGGTTGATCATTTGGCTTGCCCCTTTCAATGATTCAATAATCAGTCTTATCATACAAAAACTCGGCAAACAGGATTGTGAATTACATCACACGTTTTTCTCATAAAAAAAGGACAAAGCCCGAAGACTTTGTCCTTTTGTTCGTGATTACATTTTTTCCGGAGCCGATACGCCGATCAGCTGAAGCGCATTGTTCAGCGTAATTTGCGTTGCCTTCATTAAAGCCAGGCGCGCGCGGCTTTTCTCTTCATTTTCAGGGTCGATGACTTTCTCTGCGTTGTAGAAGCTGTGCAGAGCAGAAGCCAGATCATAAATATAGTTAGTGACACGGTGCGGAATTCGTTTTTCCGCTGCTTCCGCCACTGCCTCTGGGAAGCCGCCGATCGTTTTCAGCAGATCGTATTCTTTTTCTGATTGAATATGGCTGAAATCAAGATCTGCCGCCGGTTTAAGCCCCTGCTCTTCCCCTTGGCGAAGCATGCTGCAAATACGTGCATGCGCGTATTGTGCATAATACACAGGGTTTTCGTTAGATGTTGATACAGCAAGATCTAAGTCAAAATCCATATGGGTGTCTGCACTTCGCATTGCAAAGAAGTAACGCACGGCATCCAAGCCGACTTCTTCAATCAGGTCACGCATCGTTACGGCTTTACCGGTCCGTTTGCTCATTTTCATTTTCTCGCCGTTTTTGTAAAGGTGAACGAGCTGAATGATTTCTACTTCAAGCGTTCCTTTTTCATACCCCAGCGCTTCGATTGCCGCTTTCATACGCGGGATGTAGCCGTGGTGATCGGCGCCCCAAACGTTGATCAGCTTATCAAAGCCGCGGTCAAGCTTGTCCTTATGATACGCGATATCAGGAAGCAGGTACGTGTACGTGCCGTCCTTCTTGATCAATACGCGGTCTTTATCATCGCCGAACGTCGTGGAACGGAACCAAGTCGCGCCGTCTTCTTCATAGACATGGCCTTTTTCGCGGAGCGCTTCAAGCGCCTTGTCGATTTTTCCATTTTGGTACAGTGAAGTTTCTGAATACCACACATCAAACGGCACACGGAAGTTTTCCAAGTCCTTGCGAAGCTTTTCCAGCTCGTATTTCAGGCCGTATTCACGGAAAAACGCGAGGCGTTCACTTTCCTCTTCGTTAACGAAACGATCACCGTATTCCTCAGCGAGACGCTTTCCGATCGCAATGATATCCTCACCGCGGTAGCCATCCTCCGGCATCGGTTTTTCCAATCCGAGTGCTTCAAAGTAACGGACTTCAACAGAAAGCGCCAGATTGTTGATTTGGTTTCCCGCATCGTTAATGTAGTATTCGCGGCTTACATCGTAACCCGCTTTTGAAAGCACGTTGCACAAGGAATCGCCGACAGCCGCCCCGCGCGCATGCCCGAGGTGAAGGTCTCCCGTCGGATTCGCTGATACGAATTCTACCTGAACTCGTTCACCGTTTCCGATGTTCGTTTCCCCGTATGCTTCCCCTGCTTCCAGTACAGACGGAATCAGCTTTGTTAAATATTGATTGTTCATATAGAAATTGATAAAACCCGGGCCGGCGATATCCAGTTTTTCAATCGAAGCCTTCCCTTTATCAAAATGGGCGACAATCTCTTCAGCGATTTGACGCGGCGCTTTTTTTGCCACTCTTGCCAGCTGCATCGCCATATTCGTTGAGTAGTCGCCGTGTGTTTTATCTTTCGGTGTTTCTAAAACAACATTGGGAATCTGGCTTTCTTCAGCCAGTCCCGCTTTCAGAACGGCCGCTTTGATTTCTTCTTTCAGCACGTCCTTCATTTGTTCCGCAATGTTCATGCGTGAGTTCCTCCCTCATACGTGATCGTCATATTATGTAAATGCTCCTGCTCGTCTCCGACATGCATGTCATATGCGATGCTGATACGGCCTTTTTCTTCATCGAGATCAGATTGAATCGATTTTGTGCTTGTTTTCAGCTCAAGCTCACCAAATGACATTTTATATTTAGCAATTGTGGAAGCTCTCGTTACGAAACGCTGATTCATTTTGACAGCGCCTGACCTCATGACCAGGACTTCGCCTTCGCTTACTTTCACAATCGTTTTGACTTTGCCTAAGTCGTGTTCTTCATAATAAGATAGATACACTTTATTTTGTTTTACATAGTAAAATCCGGTGGTGCGGAATTCGATGACTTCTTGGTTTCCGTCATCCTCGATCACAGACTTCACATGGAGTGTTATCGGTGTCTCTTGCTTCATTCTGACACGTCCTTTTCATCATTCCACTTTGACTTGAATAGTATAATCATTCGGTTTGTAAACTTCAACTGCTTCTATCTTACCATCATTGCTCATCAGATTTGAAGATAAACCTCATAAAAAGCATTTCCTTATATAGAAGAGAAAATCATATCACTAATTACCTTTAGGAAATGTTACATTTTTCCGAAATCTATCATTTCCTTTTCACATTTTTTTCAAAATATATGTATTGAATTAGTAATTTGATAGTTTTAAGATAAAAGTACAACATAGATCTGCTAGAAAAACAAAAAAAGGGAGGATTCAATTATGAAAAAAGCTGTCATTGTAGAAAACAAAGGTTGTGCAACATGCTCGATCGGAGCCGCTTGTCTAGTGGACGGTCCTATCCCTGATTTTGAAATTGCCGGTGCAACAGGTCTATTCGGTCTATGGGGGTAAGGATCTCCCAAAAGGGCATAGTCATTCTACTATGCCCTTTTTAAGTAAATTACAATTTTTAACTAAAATCTACCTCTTGGATATACATACACAACCGTTTTTCATTTGAATCATATGTATAGGGGATGGTATTTTGTTTATAGAGCAGATGTTTCCATTTATTAATGAAAGTGTAAGAGTTCACCAGCTTCCTGAGGGCGGCGTGTTAGAAATCGACTACTTGCGCGATAATGTCTCCATTTCTGACTTTGAGTATTTGGATCTCAACAAAACGGCTTACGAGCTCTGCATGCGCATGGATGGCCAAAAAACAGCTGAGCAGATTTTAGCTGAGCAATGTGCAGTGTATGATGAATCACCGGAAGACCATAAAGATTGGTATTACGACATGCTCAACATGCTCCAGAACAAGCAGGTGATCCAGCTTGGAAACCGGGCCAGCCGCCGTACAATCACCACGAGCGGAAGCAATGAATTTCCGATGCCCCTGCACGCCACCTTTGAACTGACGCACCGCTGTAATTTGAAATGCGCCCACTGTTATTTGGAAAGCTCACCTGAAGCGCTCGGCACCGTGTCGATTGAGCAATTCAAAAAAACGGCTGATATGCTGTTTGATAACGGTGTATTGACATGCGAAATCACAGGCGGAGAAATTTTTGTCCATCCAAACGCCAATGAGATTCTTGACTATGTGTGTAAAAAGTTCAAAAAAGTCGCTGTCTTAACAAACGGAACACTCATGCGAAAAGAGAGCCTGGAGCTTTTGAAGACTTACAAGCAAAAAATCATCGTCGGCATTTCTCTAGATAGTGTCAATTCCGAGGTCCATGACTCCTTTAGAGGGAGAAAAGGCTCTTTTGCCCAAACTTGTAAAACGATAAAATTGTTGAGTGACCACGGTATATTTGTCAGAGTCGCTATGTCTGTCTTCGAAAAAAACATGTGGGAAATCCACGATATGGCCCAAAAGGTTCGGGATCTCGGGGCGAAGGCGTTCTCTTACAATTGGGTTGATGATTTCGGAAGAGGCAGGGATATTGTCCATCCAACGAAAGACGCCGAGCAGCACCACAAGTTTATGGAATACGAGCAAAATGTGATTGATGAGTTTAAAGATCTGATTCCGATTATTCCCTATGAGAGAAAACGCGCGGCAAATTGCGGCGCTGGCTGGAAGTCCATTGTGATCAGCCCGTTCGGCGAAGTACGTCCTTGCGCCCTCTTTCCAAAGGAATTTTCATTGGGAAATATTTTTCATGATTCCTATGAAAGCATCTTTAACTCCCCTCTCGTCCATAAACTGTGGCAAGCGCAGGCGCCGCGGTTCAGTGAACATTGCATGAAAGACAAATGCCCGTTCAGCGGCTATTGCGGAGGCTGTTACTTAAAAGGGCTGAACTCTAACAAATATCACCGAAAAAACATTTGCTCTTGGGCGAAAAATGAACAATTAGAAGACGTGGTCCAGCTTATTTAGGAGGGAAACGATTTGTCACCAGCACAAAGAAGAATTTTACTGTATATCCTTTCATTTATCTTTGTCATCGGCGCAGTCGTCTATTTTGTCAAAAGCGATTATCTGTTTACGCTGATTTTCATTGCCATTGCCATTCTGTTCGGGATGCGCGCGCGGAAGGCTGACTCGCGATGAGCATTTTGGATATACACGATGTATCCGTTTGGTATGAACGGGACAACGTCATCTTAGAACAAGTAGATTTACATTTAGAAAAAGGCGCCGTTTACGGATTGCTTGGGGTAAACGGCGCCGGAAAAACGACACTGATTAATACGCTGACAGGCGTGAACCGCAATTTCAGCGGGCGCTTTACACTGTGCGGAATTGAAGCGGAGGCCGGCATGCCGCAGAAAACATCAGATCAGCTGAAGACTCACCGTTACTTCGCCGCCGATTATCCGCTGCTATTTACAGAAATTACGGCGAAGGACTATGTGTCTTTCGTCCATTCGCTTTATCAAAAGGATTTTTCAGAGCAGCAGTTTGCCAGTTTGGCCGAGGCCTTTCATTTTTCGAAATACATCAACAGGAGAATTTCGGAGCTGTCCTTGGGGAACAGGCAAAAGGTTGTATTGATGACAGGCTTATTGCTGCGCGCTCCCCTATTTATTTTGGATGAGCCGCTCGTCGGTTTGGATGTGGAATCGATAGAGGTCTTTTATCAGAAAATGCGCGAGTACTGTGAAGCAGGCGGGACCATTTTGTTTTCTTCTCATCTGCTCGATGTCGTGCAAAGATTTTGTGATTACGCGGCTATTCTTCACAACAAACAGATCCAAAAGGTCATTCCGATTGGAGAGGAGACCGATCTGCGGCGGGAATTTTTCGAGGTGATCGGCCATGAATAACATAATCCCCATCATGTCTTTGCTGTTCAAACAGCTTTACAGCCGGCAAGGGAAAAAGGACGCCATCCGCATTGCCGCAGGCCTTGTCATTCTGGCCGTGTTTGAAATCGGGCTGATTCGCCAGGCCGGCATTGATGAATCGGTGTTGCGCAAAACGTATATCATACTCGCGCTTCTCTTAATGAACGCATATATGGTGTTTCTTTCTGTGACATCTCAATGGAAGGAATCTTATATGAAACTGAGCTGCCTGCTGCCGATTTCTTCACGGAGCTTTTGGCTCGCCCAGAGTGTCGTTTTGTTTGTCGATACCTGTTTGAGAAGAACTTTATTCTTTTTTATTTTACCGCTGTTCTTATTTGGAAACGGAACGCTGTCAGGGGCGCAAACATTGTTTTGGCTCGGCAGGTTTTCGTTTTTTACCGTTTACTCCATTATTTTCGGAGTTGTGCTAAGCAACCACTTCGTCAAAAAGAAGAACTTGATGTTTCTGCTGCATGCGGCGATATTCGCCTGTGTATGTATCAGCGCCGCTTTGATGCCGGCCGCCACGCTTCCGCTTTGCGCGGTGCATATGCTGTGGGCGGTGATCATTGACTTTCCTGTCTTTCTGCAGGCGCCTCCGCAGCAGAGCAAGATGCATTCATTTATGCGGCGATCTGAATTTTCGTTTTACAAAAGAGAATGGAACCGATTTATCTCTTCTAAAGCGATGCTGTTAAATTACGCGGTAATGGCGGCGTTCAGCGGCTTCTTTTCGTTCCAGATGATGAATACCGGCATCTTCAATCAGCAAGTGGTTTATATCGTGATTTCCGCGCTTTTGCTCATCTGCTCGCCGATCGCCCTTTTGTATTCGATTGAAAAAAATGACCGGATGCTGCTTATCACGCTTCCGATCAAGCGGAAAACGATGTTTTGGGCGAAATATCGCTTTTATTCAGGCCTATTGGCAGGCGGATTTCTCCTTGTCGTGATGATTGTGGGTTTCATCAGCGGCCGTCCGATTTCAGTTCTCACTTTTTTGCAGTGCATTGAGTTGCTGCTGGCGGGAGCTTTTATCAGGTTAACTGCGGATGAAAAAAGGCCCTCCTTCAGCTGGCAGACGGAGCAGCAGCTATGGAGCGGTTTCTCAAAATATCGGTCTTATCTGTTTTGTCTTCCCCTATTCTTAGCCACATTAGCCGGCACCGCTGTATCCTTGGCGGTCATTCCGATAGCCGGTCTGGTCATAGTCTATTACCTGCAAAAACAGGATGGTGGTTTCTTTGATACAAGCAAAAGAGAACGGCTTGGAAGTTAACCTGCTGAAGACTCATCAATTTTCAACTATTTCAATCGCCGCGAGCTTTCTGAAACCGATCGAAAGCGCGGCGGAACCTGAGGAAGAAACGATTTATTTTTACGGCGCCGCCGCATACCTGAAGGAGCAAATTATTGACGCTTTCGGTTGTGCTGCCGGCAGCCGTTTCATGTACTCAGCGAATCTCTTTTTTGATCAGCAGCTGAAAACCTGCGGGACCCGTTTGATTCACCCATTATATAACGGGAATCTTCATGTTGACGCCCTGCTGAAAACTTTTGCAGACTTGTCTTTCCCTTCTTCTCTTTCATTCGAAGCAGTTGAAAAGGCCAGGAATGAGCTGCTGCTGAGAATCGAAAAGAAATTCACTGATCCTTTCTCCTACTCGGCGGCGCGCTTGGCTGAGGAGGTCTTCGGAAACCCGATGTACGGCACAGGCATGTTTGGCCGGAGAGACAGGATAAAGGCGATTCATCCTAAACGGTTTCTCGACGCAACGGACTTTATCGTTGATTTAGTGTCCCAGCAAAAACAGCTGAACATATTGGGACAAGTACAAGCATGTGATGTTCGGGGACATGCCCCGCAAACGTCCGCTGTAACGTCCGAAAGAATACCCGTAAACCGGCATGTTTTTGAAACAGAGACACGCAGCGCTGCAGGTCCTTCCGTCTTGACACTCGGATTTGACTGCGGAGAGATGAAAGATGCCAGCGATTATATCAAAATACAGCTAATAGACGGATTACTGGGAAAGTACGGCCATTCCGCTTTATTCAAGCACTTCAGAGAGAAGGATCTGGCAGTCTATCACGTTATCACCCGTTACGATGTCATGAACAATTTGCTGCTTGTTTCAATATGTACAGATCAGCTTCATGAGATAGACATTCCCCCGCGCGTTTTGGAAGCTGTCTCAGCTTTTCATACAGATGAGCGGGAACTAGAACAGGCAAAGCAGTTTTTACGCAATGAATTGCTGCTGCAATTCGATTCTCCCGAAGGTCTATTGGCCTATATGGGGATCCTGCGCCGCTTCTCCTGCACGAAAGAAGCCTTGCTGGATGGCATCTCAGCGGTTACATGCCGTGATGTATTGCAATTCATAGCGACCATCAATTATATCGGAGCTCATGTAGTAAGGGGATGAAGAGATGGAAAAGAAAGCCTTTTTTCAACAACTGGATGAACGAACCGATATCAGATACACAGACAGCGGACTAAAAATATTCAGATTGAAATTCCCCCGCGCCCACCTGCGGCTGTGCAATGTAAAAATCGATTTTGGAAGCCGGGATGTATGTATACGGGCAGAATCCGGTGATACACTGCTTCCGTATGGCACAGCGCATTTTTTAGAGCATCTTCTCTTCTGGCATAACGGCCGCAATCTGTACAGTGATTTTTTTGCGCATGGCGCGCTTTTAAACGCATTCACTACCTACACCGATACCAATTTCATGTTTACCTCATTACCGGATCGGCTCAGACAAACGATCCCCATCCTGCTTGATGCTTTATGGAACCACTCATTTGACAAGAAGATTGTCGCTCAGGAAAAAGCTGTGATTACAAGCGAAATTCAAACAGCACACCTTAACCATCAGCTCTCATATCATTATCAGCTGATCAGCATGCTTTCTCCCTCCTCACCAGCTGCCGTTTTCCCCGCAGGCAGAATCGAAGATATTGAGGCGCTGGACATCAGTGATTTACAAAAAGCCTATAAGGCTGCCTACCAAGCCCATCGGATGACGCTGTTTTTGATTGGGGGCTCAGAAAATACAGAAACGCTTTTGCCTCCTCACCTCCAGCTGGAAAAGCGTCCGGATTATCATGCTGAAAGAAAAATCATCCCGGCATGCCCTCCAGCCCTCTCACAAAAAATGGTGCTGGGTGATGAGGAGCGGATGGAAGATACATGGACCGGATTACAGATCGGCGCACTTCCCGGGCAAAACGATCTGTTGGCGATAAAGCTTTATTGGGATATCGCGGCTCGTATTCTATTTCAATTAGATTCACCGTTTTTTCAAGAGATTCAGCAAACGTACCGCCTAGAAATCGATCGTTTGTCAGCCGAGACTTATATCTATGAGGATGGCGGTTTCTTGATCCTTCACAGTCAAGGGACCCATTCTTCAGCTTATATCGATGTGGCTTCATACTATGTCACACAGAAGAAAGAACAGGTTGCCGCCTGGCTTCAATACGGCAAGGATTCTTTGACAGACGCGATCATTTATGACAGCGATTATGTGCGTAAATGCTTCGAGTGGGCAGCTGAGTGTGACAGGTGCGATTGCTCGTTTCTTGACATGTACTACATCATTCAAGATATGGATACGCAGGTTTTCTTGTCTCTCATTGATGCAATGGCATCTTCTAACAAAGCGATCATTCACGTTTCTCAGAAAGAGGCGATCAGACAATGAAAAAAAACACTGTCTTTACCCTTTTATTGCTGCTTATAGGTATGGCGGCTTATTCCTTCGGCTGGGTTCAGGCCGTTGCCGAAGCCGCCGCCCAATATGTACAGATGATCAACAATGATGCTGTGCGGCTCGGGCTGCTGGCTTGTACCGCTGCCCTCCTGATGCTGCCTGCTTTTCTCTATCTTCATTATGTCACCCACTCCGTGAAAAACATGACAGCAGCTTTTCAGAAACTCACACAGTCTCATCAAAGCTGCTGTGACTTTCAGCAACACAACTTGTGCAGCCGATATGCAGAAGACGTCAAATCGCTGCGTGACAGCTATAAAAACGTCCGCCAAACATACGTGATGGCTGCCGTGTTGTGCCAAGTCATCATATTCGGCTGCATGTTCGAAATCGTTAAAGCCGTCCCTTTCCGCCTTCACACGCCCCCTGCCCTTTCAATGGGACTTGCGATGCTACTGATTCTGTATTTATTGTTTTGCATGCGAACTTATTTGCGGCAGCTTTTCCGGCACGGCAGCCTGTTCAGAAAAGTGTTTGCGGGAGCGCTGGCAGCAGCCGGGATTTGGTGGATGCTCAGTTTCTCTATAAGTGAACTGCTGTTTCTGATTATCCTGGCTACCATTCAGCAAATCGGATCATTTATTTATAAACGATTCTCTTATCGCAGCACCGCTTCTCTTGATCTATAAAATAGCTACATCGCAATCGCAGACGGACCCGCGCCAACCGGAATCACCGTCACGGCTGTATAATCACTTGTGCGGTACACGGTCACAGCATTGTCGTTGGGCTGTGCCGCATAAATATACTGTTTGTCCGGCGTTACGGCGAGGTCAAAAGCGCCGGGGAGAGACACGTTTGCAATGATCCTCTGTCTGGCCGTATTAACTACATATAAGTTATTAATGAGAAACGGTTCACTATATGGCTCTAGAAAATAAGCTCTAGTGCTATCGAGAGAAAATACAATCGTCCTCAGCGTTTCAAATAAACGGCTGAAGTCCCCTCCCCTGCTTAATGGTGACAAACTAATCTCCGTTACACCTTTCGGCCACAGCTCACCATTCAATACGTACGCAAAATTTCCAGCGTAAGGAGTTGCAATTAAACTGGGAAATTCAAATGTATCTATGATACTTTCTACCAACTGCCCAGTATTTACATCATATTTATCAACCGACCAACTGCTTCCATTAGCGGTATAGACATACTGTCCATTCGGATCAAGAGCAAAGTCTAAAGCGCCGGGTATCGGAATGACATCAATGACCGATTGAGAGGCCGTGTTAATCACATATATAGATCCGGCGGCCATCACGTATGCGAACTCATCTGTTGGATCAAATTCGATCTTTCTCGGCCCTCCTCCAACAGTAATGGTATTTATGATGGTTAATGTTTTATTATCAATCACTGAGACAAGGTTGGTATTTCCATGGAGGACATACGTGAATGCTTTATCGAAAGTAACGCCTAGATTAGTTGGCACGTCAGAAAAAGAGATTGTTTTTACAACAGTGTTTAAATCTGCATCAATAACCGAAACCGTGCTGTCTCCAGTATTGGCAGTAAACACATACGATTGAGGGTCTGGTGATGGCGGTAAAACAAGTGTCCCGGTCACCGTAAGCGGACTGCCGTAGAAAGGCGGTACAGTGAGCAGATCTTCCACTGTTATTTGACTGAAATCAGGACAGCGGCCAGACTGTGCTGCATAATAAACAACTTGATCAATCTCTTCAGTATGAATCACAGAAACCGCCCCATTGCCTTGTCCATATTGATTTCGCACAGGCGACACACTGACAAGAAGCGTAATGGTCCCTTGTACTCTCACAGCATATCGAACACCGATATCTTCTGGTTCCGGCCCAGTCTGGATTAAGCAAGGCTCACTGATACAGGACAAATTGTCTGTACTCCATGTAACAGCCGCTGACGCTTCGGCCGTATCAACCTTGAAGCCCTCAGGGATATCTATCGGCACTTGAAACGGCGCTTCCCGGCTAATTTCCTCATCACAAAAACAGAAACAATTTTCCTGTAAAGCAGAAAGATCATTCTTTTTCATGATTTCACGTCCTTTTAGAAATGCACAACATATAGTTGATTAAATCGCAATAGCTCCCGGTGAAACCCCAAGAGATATGACAGTCTCCACGGAGTAATCATCCGTGTTGTAAACAGTGATGCTCTGTTCTAGAACATGAGTTGCATACAGAAACTCGCCATTCGGGGTAAACGCAAAGTCTCTTGCCGACTGCGGAACATTTCCTATAACGCCTGCTCCATTTGGACTGACAGAATATAAATTGCCAGTGAAGCCGTCATATAAATACACCTCTGCTCCACTCGTAAACATTCGATATTCCCCTTCATACTCTAGCTCTTGGGTGCTGCTGATGGTAAACGTATTTAAATCAATAACCGTCAAATAATTAAAAAAGAATTCTTGTTCTAATACATAGGCATACCGCTCCGGCCAATTTGTTTCTATGGTTGATACGATAAGCTCTCGTTCAATTGTTCCTGTGACTTCACCGGTAGTTAGGTCCACTTTTTGCACTATACCAAAATTCAGAACATAGGCGAATAACCCATTGGGATCGATTGCAACATCATACCCTTCTACAGGAATCGACCTATCCACAGTTAACGTATCAATTCCAATCACATAAACCGCAGTACCGGTGAAAACATAAGCAAACTCATGATTAGGGATAAATCTAATCAATCGAGGCGGCTGATCCAGCAATATAGTTGCTGTCACAGTTAATGTGTCATAATCGATGACAGAAATCACATTATTGTTGGGATGTAAGACAAACACAGCGCTTTTATCTGGCGTAATTTCAATACCTGCCGGATTGTACGGAAGAGCAATCGTTGTCACAACAGTATGGGTGTTTGTATCAATCACAGAAACTGATTGATCATTTGGATTCGCTGTAAACGCGTAGACGGGTTCCGGCTCCGGTACAAGCACAATCGTCCCCGTCACCGATAAAGGACTACCGTAAAACGGCGGAACAACAACAAGGTTCTCAATCGTGATGTCACTGATATCCGGGCAATCATCCGGTTCATCGGAATAATAGACGACTTGATCGATTTCTGCATTGTGAATGACGGAAACAGCCCCGTCCCCTTGTCCATATTGATTTCGCACAGGTGAGACACTGACGAGTAGCGTAACGGTTCCCTGCAGGCGCACTGCAAATTGAACACCGACCTCATCAGGCTCTGGCCCCGTTTGAATTAAGCAACGGTCACTGACACAAGAAAGGCTGTCTGCATTCCACGTCACGTTTGCAACAGCTTCAGCCGGATCAACGACAAACCCTTCAGGTAATTCAATCGGCGCTTGAAACATGGCTTCTCGGCTTGCTTCTCCCTCACAAAAACATAAGCACTCTTCTTGTTCTGCTCCTGCTTTTTCTTTAAAGGAAAGCTTGTTTTTTCTCATTCCTTCACTTCCTTTTCAGACATACACTGCTCACGCAGATATAACAGAATATGGAAGTGTAACGTGTTTGCTTGTACAAATTGCTGAGGGTAAACGCTTCTTTTTGAAAATATATCTCCAAACATGCGGTGTAACGAAAGAAAAAATTGCGGTTTTTTTGCGCTTCTCACAAGGATGTTGATGATAAAATATGACATATATAGAATTATGAAGGGAGGGATTTGCAAACGTGACAGGTGTCATATCTTCTTCTTCCATCGGAGAAAAGATTAACGAATGGTATATGTACATACGCCGATTTAGCATACCCGATGCAGAATATTTGCGACGAGAAATCAAGCAAGAGCTGGATCAAATGGAAGAAGATCAAGACCTTCATTTGTACTATTCACTGATGGAGTTTCGGCACAACCTGATGCTTGAGTACCTTGAACCGTTAGAAAAAATGAGGATTGAGGAACAGCCGAGACTGTCTGATCTGCTGCTTGAGATTGATAAAAAACAGGCTCGTTTAACTGGTCTGCTTGAGTACTATTTTAATTTCTTCAGAGGCATGTATGAGCTGGATCAGCGGGAATATGTATTAGCCATTCAATTCTTTAAAAAAGCTGAGAGCAAGCTGGTTTTTGTGAAAGATAAAATCGATAAAGCTGAATTCTTTTTCAAAATGTCAGAAGTCTATTATTATATGAAACAAACTTATGTCTCCATGGACTATGCACGTCAAGCATTCGAAATATACAGTGAACAGACTACATATGATATCAGAATGATTCAATGCCAGTCCTTATTCGGAGCCAACTTTTTGGATTTAAAACAATACGAAAAAGCAATTGCCCATTTTCAAAAAGCCTTTACACTTGCAAAAACAGAGCAGCAGCCCCAATTAATGGGAAGAACACTTTATAACATAGCACTCTGCAAGCAAAACCAAAACAGTTTTGAATCAGCGATAGAGTATGTAAAAAAATCTATTCAAGTATTTGAAGGATCTAAAATGCTCCCTTCACTGCCACAAGCTTTTTTCCTAATTACACAAATTTATTTTAAATTAGGTAAGATTGATAACGCCTGTGAATATCATAAAAAAGGAAAAGAGTATTCTGCAACTGCGGGAGATACCGTGTATCTAACGGAGTTTGAATTTTTGGAATCTTTATACTTGTCTGGACCAGATGAGGAACGGATAGAAAAATGTTTTGTTTTTCTTGAAAGTAAAATGATGTATGCAGATATTGAGGACTTCGCACTTGATGTTGCTAAATATTATCATCAACAGGAAAATTACAAAAAAGCATCTCATTACTTTTTAAAGGTTGAAGAAGCAAGACAGCACATTCAAGGGGGGTGAATTTATATGAAATGGAGGTATAAATTATTACTCGCTTGTTTAGCTGTGAGTGCTGTATTTATCACAGTCGAAGTATCAAATTCATCAACAGAACATTTTGATGTTGCGCAACGCGCCATGATCTAAACCGCCGTCCATCGGCGGTTTTTTTTGTCCCCTCTTTACCCAATCTCCCAATTCATGCTATGATTTTTTTCAATAATCTTGAAGAGAGTGGAAATGCATCAGGTCTCTGTAAAGTGTGAGAACCCACTTTACACAGTGGAATCGAGAAAATGATGTGACGGAGTTCGAAACGTCGAGCGCGACAGTGTTGAACAGACAGCTGAGACGATCGGCGTAAGCCCGACTAGAATCGCCAAGACCCTGTCCTTCAGAGGGGAAGGAGATCAGGCGATTCTGATTGTGGCAGCCGGCGATGCCAAGATTAATAACAAAAAGTTCAGGCGAACATTTGGCTTTAAAGCAAGAATGCTCTCTCCTAATGAGGTGCTGGAGCAGACAGACCATGAAATTGGAGGTGTTTGCCCATTTGGGTTGGCTCATGATCTTGAGGTTTATCTAGATGTATCGCTGAAACGGTTTGAGACTGTTTTCCTCGCATGTGGCAGCAGAAACTCCGCTACTGAGGAGAATTATCCGAATTTTCTTTCTCAAAAGCATGGATTGATGTTTGTAAAGACTGGGAATAAAAAAACATCCAGACATCGTCTGGATGTTTACTTATTTCACAAACCCAAGCAGCATTTCACGGATGATTTTGCTGGCTGTGTTTGCCGTTTGCTCTGAGTGGTCATACACCGGTGCGACTTCCACTAAATCAGCGCCCTTTACGTTTACCTCTGAACGCGCAATTTCATGGACGGATGCAAGCAGTTCTTTAGACGTGATGCCGCCGGCGTCAACCGTTCCTGTACCCGGTGCGTGTGCAGGGTCTAATACGTCAATGTCAATTGTGACATAAACCGGACGGCCCGCCAGCTTCGGAAGCACCTCTTTCAGTGGTTCAAGCACCTCAAATTTTGAGATGTGCATGCCGTTTTCCTTCGCCCATTCAAACTCTTCTTTCATGCCGGAACGGATTCCGAATGAATACACATTGTGCGGTCCGATCAATTCTGCCGCCTTACGGATCGGCGTGGAGTGAGAAAGCGGTTCTCCCTCATAATCAACTCGAAGATCTGTATGTGCGTCAAAATGGATAATCGCAAGGTCTGGGTATTTCTTGTACATCGCTTTAATGACAGGCCATGACACGAGGTGCTCTCCCCCCATACCCATTGGGAACTTCCCTTTTTCTAAAATGCTGTCCACGTATTCCTCAATCATATCAAGGCTTCGCTGCGGATTTCCGAACGGCAGCGGAATGTCGCCGGCGTCAAAGAAGTTCAAGTCAGCCAGATCGCGGTCTAAATATGGGCTGTATTCCTCAAGGCCGATTGACACCTCACGGATTCTGCTTGGACCAAAGCGTGAGCCCGGGCGATAGCTGACTGTCCAGTCCATCGGCATGCCGTAAAGAATGGCGTCCGCCTCTTCCCACTCGGGACGGCTCGCGATAAATACTTTTCCTGAATAAGCTTCATCAAATCTCATCTATAATACCCTCGCTTTCCTGTAAAAAAGCGCAAGATTCGCTCCTGCGCCATACCTTCATTATTTAATCAGGTCACTCACAAATTTCGGCAGAACAAACGCCGCTTTATGAATATCTTTTGTGTAATATTTCGTCTCAATATCGAAGAAGCGGCTGTCTTCCACTGCAAGCGGATCATATTTTTTCGAGCCAATTGTAAATGTCCACAAACCGCTCGGATATGTCGGAATGTTCGCCGTATACAGCTTCGTAATCGGGAAGATTTCCTTCACGTCGCGCTGTACATTTGTGATTAATTCCGGTGTAAACCATGGGTTGTCCGTCTGTGCGACAAAAATGCCGTCTTCTTTCAGCGCTTTAGCGATTCCTGCGTAGAATCCTTTTGTAAACAGGTTTACAGCCGGTCCGACTGGTTCAGTCGAATCTACCATGATGACGTCATATTGATTTTCAGATTTTGCAATGTGCATAAATCCGTCATCTACCTGCACGTCAACGCGCGGATCATCCAGTTTGCCTGCGATAGAAGGAAGGAACTTTTTAGAGTATTCGATAACCTTGCCGTCAATATCTACAAGTGTCGCTTTTTTCACGCTTGGGTGCTTCAGGATTTCTCTGATAACGCCGCCGTCACCGCCGCCGACTACGAGAACTTGCTCCGGATTTGGGTGCGTGAATAATGGGACATGCGCCACCATTTCGTGATAAACGAATTCGTCTTTTTCAGATGTCATCACCATGCCGTCCAAAAAAAGCATGTTGCCGAACTCTTCTGTTTCCACCATTTCTAAATGCTGAAACTCCGTTTGTTCTGTATGTAACGTCTTGTTAACCTTCATCGTAATGCCAAAGTTTTTCGTCTGCTTCTCTGTGTACCAAAGTTCGCTCAATTGTCATCTCCCTTTCGAGGCTGTATTCATTTATTGTAAGCGTCTTATCAGCTTTTATTCTCGGTTGAAATCTCATTTTCACCTAAGGAAAAAGTATAGAGGATGGCGGGGAAAAAGTAAAGATGCGTCCTGTTCTGTGATGTTTAAAAACGATCTTTTTTTCTCATAATAGTAGAAACATAAAAAAAGGGGGAACCCGTTGTGGATGCAATGACAAATAAACGGCTGAGACTGACGCTGAAAACCGTTCGCGCCTTTATCTTTTTAGGGGCTTTTGCGGCCTTGGCGGCAGCTGCCGTGTTTATGACTGTCATTTTGATAGCCAAATACCAGGGCGCTCCCTCGGTGCAAGTGCCGCAATCCACGATTTTGTATGCGAGTGACGGCTCAAAGCTCGGGGAAACGAACTACGGCGAAAAGCGCTATTGGGTCCCCTTAAAGGACATGAATCCGACGATCGTAAAAGCGACAGTGGCGATTGAAGACCAGAATTTCTACGATCATCACGGCTTTGATTATAAACGCATGGCCGGCGCGGCGCTTGCTGACCTGAAAGCATTTGCCAAGGTTCAGGGTGCAAGCACCATCACCCAGCAATATGCCAGAAATTTATACCTTGAACACGACAAAACGTGGAAACGGAAATGGAATGAGGCGTTCTACACGATCCGTCTGGAACAAAACTATTCTAAGGACGAGATATTAGAAGGCTATTTAAATACGATTTACTACGGACACGGCGCCTACGGCATTGAAGCAGCTTCCCGCCTTTATTTCGGCAAGCATGCCAAAAACCTGACGGATGCGGAGGCGGCGCTTTTGGCAGGAATCCCGAAAGGCCCTTCCGGATATTCACCGTATGTCAATGAGACGAAGGCCAAGGAACGCCAGAAAACGATTGTGCGGATGATGGAAAAGCAGCAGATGATCAGCCAAAAGAAAGCGGATGAATTGATCAAGGAACCTCTTTCCTATCAGCCTTTGAATAAACAAGTTTCCAAGAGAAAGGCTCCTTATTTCTATGACAATGCGATGAGAGAGCTGGAGAAAAAGCTCGGCATGACAAGGGAGCAAATTGAAACGAGCGGGTTAAACGTCTATACAACGGTAGATAAACGGATGCAGCGCATCGCCGAGGAGACCATAACCGAAACGGTTAACGCGGGATCTGACATTCAAGTCGGGTTTTCAGCCATTGATCCCCGCACCGGAAACGTTCTCGCCCTTGTCGGCGGCAGGGATTATCAAAAAAGCCCGTTTGACCGGACGACACAGGCGAAGCGCCAGCCTGCTTCGACGATCAAGCCGTTGCTGTACTATAAAGCGATTCAGAGCGGATTTACGCCAGTCACTTTGATGAAAAGCGAAGAAACCGAGTTTCAAATTGATGCAAAGGGAGAAACCTATTCTCCAAGCAACTATAACGGATACTATGCCAACAAGCCGATTACGCTTCTGCAGGCGCTGGCGCTTTCCGACAATATTTACGCTGTGAAAACGCATCTTTTTCTCGGCACGAACAAACTTGTAAAGACGGCAAAGGAATTCGGCATTACCGCCCATCTTCAAGCACTGCCGTCCCTGGCACTCGGCACCGAACCCGTACGTCCGATTGAGATGGTCAACGCCTATGCCATGCTCGCAAATGGCGGAAAGAAAATCGAACCGACTTTTATTTCAAGGGTAACGGACGCAGCCGGCCACGTGCTGTACGAAAACCCGAATCAGCATAAACAGGTGCTTGATGAAAAAGCCGCTTTTGTCACAGCGAGTATGATGACAGGCATGTTTGATACCGATTTAAATGGATATACGTCGGTTACGGGGCGAACGATAGCCAACCGCCTGACAAGAACGTATGCCGGAAAATCAGGAACCACCAGCGCAGACAGCTGGATGATCGGCTTCAATCCGAAGCTGGCCGCAGGTGTTTGGACCGGCTATGACAAAAACAGCACCATCGACTCGGTCGAAGAAAAAAGCTATGCTAAAACCATTTGGGCGGACTTCATGGAGGACGCGCTCAAAGGCGAACCAGAAACCGCGTTCAAGCCGCCAAAAGGCGTAACCGGTGTGTACATTGATCCGGAAACAGGCTACTCATCAGGTCCCGGCTGCGCCGCTAAGCATTACACATATTTTGTGAAAGGCACAGAACCAGCAAACGTGTGCTACGGGGCAGAACCCGCAAAACAAACAAAAGACCGGCTTCCATCCAAAGAAAAGCCCGCTTCCGAGAAAAAGTGGTGGGACAAATGGCTGGGGCGACATCATTGAAAATAACCCGGCTCCTCGGAGGCCGGGTTATTCGTATGGTTGGTCAATGACCCATGGAAGAAGCGTAACACAATCGAGCTGAATAATTGGTTTTGGAAAACCCTTAGGAATGTAAATTTGGTGTTGCGGCACTGAAAATGAAATATGCCACGAGAAATCAATCTTTTTCGGATTCCATTCTTGTTTTCCTTCAACAATACGGCCTACTATAAAATAACTCGCTATATAAAAGTGCAGATGATCTTTTACCCCATGATAATTTATATCTGTGCATTTGGACGGAATGAGGCCGAAACTTTCTAATACTTGTGCTTTTTGGACTGGCAGTTCATTCACTGCCTCGTAATAGTTAAGACAGTTACCGCATTCACACATATCCTCTATATCTTTCTCATATTGCTTTCTCGTTTCTTCCACGTCGGCTTTTATCAACCAATCGCCGACTCGAATGGTTTCGTACATCATATCCCCCTAAAAATGAAAAACCCCGAGTCTTGTTTCGGCTCGGGATTTTCCATGTCCTATTTCTGTATCACCAGTTTACTCAATGTTTACAAAAAATATCTCAAATACTTTAAAAGTTCACAGAAAATTCACAAATCAATCGTCTTCCGGAAGCAGGCTCGTTTTTAACTCATCTGATGAACGGTCCCATAGGCCCTGATCATGCTTTTTCAGAAATTCGCCTAGTACACGCTTCGAGCTGTCGTCCATTTTATCAACGATGATTTTCCGTTTCATGGATTTATCCATCAAATTCACATGCTCAGGCAGCGACTTGTAGCCTCTTCTGATGCTTCTGTCGACCGTCATTTCACAGGCTGTCACACCAGCGTAATAAGGCCCCTCTTCTTTTCTGTCAATCGTTACCCACACAAGCCAGTATGGTTTTCCGTTCGGCACTTCTTCTTTATTCGGGAGAAATTTAATTCCTTTTTCAACGGTGCTGCGGGCATGCATAGCGCCGATGTCTACGAACGCTTCTTTTTCCTCTACATCAACGAATACGGGAGAAATGTTATCAAGGCTGAGTGCCCCTACGCCAAAACCGCCGTGTCCGTCTGTCGGATCACTTTTGATAATATTAAACCCGATTGATTTTTTCTTTTTTTCTTCCATGAAGTTCTACCTCCTACAAAAGCGGTTGAAATATCGCTGAAAACAGCTTTAAAATCGAATCTCTTCCTGCATTGAGCATCGGCCACAGCACGTAAGATCCTAGCGGTGTCACAAACAGCACCAAAAACACGATAAAGCCGTAGCTCTCCGCCTGCGTCATTTTGGCACGCACGCCCGGCGGAACGAGATCTTCTATAATTCGATAGCCATCGAGCGGAGGAAGCGGCAGCAGATTAAATAAAAACAAGACAAGATTCAGCTGTATCCAAATAGAAAAAAACTGATCCAGCCCCGTGCTGAACGCCGCAAGCATTTCCATTCCGTACGCATGCATCAACACTAACAAAAAGAAACCAATAAACGCAAGAATCAGGTTACTGACGGGCCCGGCTATAGATACGAGCACACCAGCAAGCCGGGGTTTCTTAAAGAAACGGCGATTCACGGGAATGGGGCGCGCCCACCCGAATCCGGCCACCAGAATCAAAATGGTTCCGAACGGATCAAGGTGTTTAATGGGATTCAGCGTCAGTCTTCCTTGTTTTTTCGCCGTATCGTCACCGAATTTGTATGCGACATAAGCGTGGGCAAGCTCGTGCATCGTAAACGACACAATTAGCGTGATGACGAGGTATGGCATTAAAGATAACGGATAATATAAAAAACGGTCCAAGTGAGATATCCCTCTTTCTCAAAATGCAAGAATTTACTTTATTCAGTATACTATAAGAAGCCTCTTTTTCTAAAGAGAGGAAACGAGATAAAGGAGGATTCAGCACCCATGCCATACGTAACTGTCAAAATGCTCGAAGGCCGTACAGACGAGCAAAAACGCAATCTTGTCGAGAAAGTAACAGAAGCCGTAAAGGAAACAACCGGTGCTTCTGAAGAAAAAATTGTTGTCTTTATAGAAGAAATGAGAAAAGACCATTATGCCGTCGCAGGCAAACGCCTGAGCGATATGGAATAATCTCTATAAAGCCGGCGCTTCGCGCACCGGCTTTTATTATCCCTATTGAGCCAGCTTCGCAATAATCGCCAAGAACGTCTTTTTCTCTTCGGCTGTTAAACGTTCAAACATGCCATCAATCAGCTGCTGGCGGTTTTCGATCATTTGTTCAGCCGCTCCCCGGCCCGATTCAGAAAGAGTAATCCATACAGTGCGGCGGTCATTGTTATTTCTGGATCTCTCAATAAACCCTTCCTGCTCTAAATGATTCAGAGCTGTGGTCGTGGCAGAGGGAGACAGTGTGACCTCCTTCAAAATATCCTTTATGGTGCAGTTCCCATGTCTGTATATGATCCGCAGAATAAATCCTCTTACATTATTCACGTGTTTCGGAACGGTGGCTTCATCTAATTGCTTCGTGCTTTTCAAATATTTTGTAAGTGCGTGATCCAGCAAATTTGCTTCCAGTTTGTCATGGTCCATGTAAATTTCCCCATTTCGAGATGCATTCATAACATACGAACGATATGATTTACTTATTATTTTACTGATTCCGAATAGGGAAAGTCAAAAAAGCAAAATGTGAATTCACAGCTTTTATCCTACATGCCTCGATTTTCCACCTGTTTGACAAGTTTATCTTTAAAAGTTTGGAAAGGAACGTGTTCACTCTGCTGATGTCCGAATCGGCGGACGTTTACCGCATTCTCCTGCTCCTCATGATCTCCAAGCACCAGCACGTACGGGATTTTCTGCACCTGCGATTCTCTGATTTTATAGCCCAGCTTCTCATTGCGCTCATCAATGCCGGCTCTTATCCCCGCCTGCTTCAGCTCCGCCTGTACCTTTCTGCAATAGTCTAAGTGAACGTGAGAAACCGGTATGATTTGAACCTGGAGCGGTGCGAGCCAGACTGGAAAAGCCCCGCCGTAATGCTCGATCAAAATGCCGAAGAAACGGTCGATTGAGCCGAAAACCGCTCTGTGGATGACAACGGGACGAACCTTTTCATTGTGTTCGTTGATATATGTTAAATCAAATTTTTCCGGCATTTGAAAATCAAGCTGAATAGTCGCGCATTGGTGGCTCCGTTTCAGGGCATCTTTTATGTGGAAATCAATTTTCGGCCCGTAAAACGCCCCATCGCCTTCATTGATCTCATAAGAGAGGCCAAGCTCCTCAAGGACGCGTGCTAAGGCACGTTCCGACGCTTCCCAAAGGCTGTCATTGCCTAATGAATCCTCCGGGCGAGTCGAAAGCTCAACTGAATACTCGAAACCAAATGTCCGATATACCTCATCAATCAGCCGAATCGCTTCTTTGATCTCACTCTCAATCTGATCCTCCCGAACGAAAATATGGGCGTCATCCTGACAGAACGTCCGAACGCGAAGCATTCCGTTTAAAGCGCCGCTGTATTCATGGCGGTGCACCTGTCCGAATTCCGCCATGCGAATCGGCAGATCCCGATAAGAATACAGGCTGTTTTTAAAGATGAGCATGTGGCCGGGGCAATTCATCGGCTTCATTGCGAATCTTGTATCATCCACTTCTGAAAAGTACATATTGTCGCGATAATGGTCCCAATGGCCTGACTGCTCCCATAACCGCTGATTCATCATAAACGGCGTACGCACCTCATCGTAGCCGGCATTTGTTTGCAGCTCACGCGAGAAGCGCTCCAGCTCATTGCGGACAATCTGCCCTTTCGGCAAATAAAACGGCATCCCCGGCGCTTCTTCAGAAAACATAAACAGCCCTAACTGTTTGCCGAGCTTGCGATGGTCTCGTTTTGCCGCTTCTTCCAGCATATGCAGGTGCGCATCCAAATCTTTTTTCTTTTGAAACGCAACCCCGTACACCCGCTGCAGGACTTCATTTTTGCTGTCTCCGCGCCAATAAGCGCCTGATACTCTTGTCAGTTTGAACGCCTTGATCATCCCTGTAGAAGGAAGATGCGGCCCGCGGCACAGGTCAACGAATTCCCCTTGCTGGTACAGTGTGATATCCTCCCCGCGCGGAATATTCTTTAAAATCTCAAGCTTAAGCCGCTCGCCTTTTTGTGCAAACAGCTCTTCAGCCTCTTCGTAAGAAACCTCTATACGTTTGATTTCAAGGTTCTCATTTATTATGTGTTCCATTTCTTTTTCGATGGCCTCTAAGTCTCCTGATGCCAAGCTTTTCCCCAGCTTCATGTCATAGTAGAAGCCGTCTAGAATCACAGGCCCTACCCCCAATGACACTTCGCCGTACAGCCGTTTTACTGCTTGGGCCAGCACGTGCGCTGTTGTGTGGCGAAGCACCTGCAAGCCTTCTTGTGAATCGAGTGTGACAATCGAAAGCTCAGCATCCTCCTCCAGCTTGAAACTGAGATCAACAAGCTTGCCGTTGACCTGACCTGCGGCCGCCTTCTTTTGCAGACTGGAACTGATAGAACCAGCCGCTTCTTTGATTGTGATGCCTTTCGGATATTCCTGGATCTGTCCGTCCGGAAGCTGAATGTCTACATGTTTACTCATTTTAAAACACTCCTTATTCATTGTTGTATATAAAAAAACACACCCGTCCCGCAGATAGGGACGAGTGTGTGATTAACCCGTGGTTCCACCCAAGTTCCCGACAAATACTATGTTGTCGGCTCGGTGCTATAACGCAGCATAGACGGCATTGGTTACTTCAGTTCCCCAATGCTGCTCCAAGGCGGTAAATGATATTCCTAAGCTGGGAAGCTCTCACCTTTCCTTCCCTCTCTGAAAACCGTAACTATCATTCATGTCCTTTTCATCGCATGTATTCAATTCATAAAAAAACACACCCGTCCCACAGATAGGGACGAGTGTGTGATTAACCCGTGGTTCCACCCAAGTTCCCGACAAATACTATATTGTCGGCTCGGTGCTGTAACGCAGCATAGACGGCATTGGATACTTCAGTTCCCCAATGCTGCTCCAAGGCGGTAAATGATATTCCTAAGCTGGGAAGCTCTCACCTTTCCTTCCCTCTCTGAAAACCGTAACTATCATTCGTGTCCTTTTCAACGCATTTATGTAGTTCATATAAAAAAACACACCCATCCCTCTAAAAGGGACGAATGTGTTGATCATCCGTGGTTCCACCCAAATTCCCGATCAATTACACATGGTGATCGGCTTAAAGATGCTGTAACGCAGCATGACGGTATCAGATACTTGTTTTCCCCGATACGGCTCAAAGGCGGTAAGCTGCTTTCTCTGCGTTAGGAAGATCTCAGCTGTCCTTCCCTCTCTGGAAACCGTAAAAAGCATCTCGTGTCCTTATCAGTGCCTGTTGTTTCAATAATTTTTTATATCTTACTATATATTCCCACAAAGTGCAATCAGTGATTTACATTTTTTCTGACGCGGCAGTCCCGTTATGGGCAGCCAGAAACAGCCATACAAGCAATGCAGCGAGGCTGTATGACGCTCCCATCATCAAAAACGTAAACCCGGCACCAGCATACCAAGTGGCGGACAGATGAATGATCACCCCGGTTATCGCTACGCCGACCAAGGCTCCGATTTGCCGGTTTGCATTTAACGCCGCACCGGCGATATTCGCATGTCTTTGCCCGGCAGCCTGCATGATCACAGTTGTCATGGCAGGAACTGTAATACCGGTACAGAGGTTCATAACAGACATCAACACCGCCAGCTGCCAATAAGGAAAATCCGGAGAAATCAGCACAAACAACAGCAATGCAATGATACAGCTGACCGCCATTGATACAAACATAAGCTGACCGGCTTCAAACCGATTCGCCAGACGGGCAAACAGCAGATTGCCGATCACGAAGACCGCCATCATCGGGAGCAGCTCCACTCCAGCCATAAAGGAACTTGCCCCTCCTGCTTCCTGCAAAAAAAGGCTGAGCATAAACATGCCGCCAAAAAGGGCGAAATTCAGCAAAAACCCGATAAATTGGGCAGCTGAGAAGCGGCCGTTTTTGTATAAGGACGCCGGCAGGATGGGTGCTTTTGCAGAAATTTCCCGCAGCAAAAACAGCACAAATGCCAAAATCGCTGCAGTAAATGCTACAAGAATCACTGGCGAGCGCCAGCCCGCTGAAGGCCCCTGTATCAAAGCATAGGAAAGAAACCCGAGAGCCATCATGCCAAGCAGATGCCCGGTGATGTTCACGCGGCCGGATTTTCCCGGTACGCGGCTGAGGATTCGGTAAGCTGAAATGAGCGCAGCAGCCCCTATTGGCACATTGATCAGAAAAATACTCTGCCAGCCCGCCAACTGTACCAGCACGCCCCCGATAAAAGGCCCAAGGGCTGAAGCGGCGGAAACAAGCGCGGCCCACAGTCCAAACATTCTCGCCCGCGCCCGCTCATCAGGGTAAGAGGCAGCCAAAAGGCTGAGTGAGCTTGGCATAAACAAAGCTGCGCCAATTCCCTGTATAAGGCGTCCGACAATCAGCATCTGCCCATTAAAGGATGCAGCGCATAGACAAGAGGCGAGAACAAAAACAGCTAAACCCAGGATATAGATCGTCTTCGAGCCGAAACGGTCGGCCAAGGCTCCGCCCGCCAGCAGAAGCGACGCAAAAGTAAGAATGTACCCGTCCACAACCCACGTTACACCTGAAAGTGACATTGAAAGAGTGTTTTTCATATCAGCCATCGCCACATTCACAACGGTCACATCAAGAGTTGCCATGAGGAAACCAAGTGCGAGCACGATCAGCACGGATATGCCTGTTGATGATGTTGATTCTTGTATAGACCCGCTATTTTTCATTACAATTGCCCTTTCACTTGCTTGATTACCCACTCATCTATTTTTTCAAGATCATACAATTCCCCGACTCTGTCCATGACATGCTGCAAGGACTCTTCTCTCATAAGATTGGACCATTTATCCTCGATTTCCCCCATGACTGTCTCCAGCACACAGTGACTTTCACCCTCAAATACAGATTGCAGCAGGCCTTTCCCCTGATACATCGAACCTCTGCCTTCGACCGCTTGATAAACATCATAAAGCGTAATGTCAGCCAAAGGCTTCGTCAGGGTAAAACCGCCCTTCGTCCCTGGTAAGGATTCTGCCAAACCGGCTTGAACTAATGTTCTCATCAGCTTCTTCAAGTAAGACGGAGACACGCGCAATCGCTGACTTATAGCCTCTGACGTCAAAGAAGCCTGTACAGGCAGCCGTGAAAGTAACAGTAGCACAGAAACCGCCTGCTCCATTCCTGATTTCATTTTCATCCTATTCACTCCTGATTCATTGTGGATAACTATTATCCATAATGAATCTCTTAGCAGCTTTTGTCAATAAAAAAAGCAAAAGAAACGGATCATTTCTTTTGCTTGGTATGGTTAACAAATCTGCTTCAGTTCCTCTATGTATTGAAGCGCTTCGTCATATTCTTCATTTGTATATTTTTGCTTGCTTTTGATGGTAAAGACTTTTTCTTTCTTTTCCTCATCCTCAAGCCCGTCAAAGTAAAGGATCGTGGAAACCAGCTCTAAAAACCGTGATGAACGGCTGTTTACACTGTCGATATAGCCTTTCATATCCGGCATGTCCAGATCAGCATGGTCTAAAAATGCGGAGCCTGTCTCAGTCAGCGAATACCGGTATTGAAAGTAGCCGCCCTTTTTTTCCTTCACCTCATGCAGAAATCCAAGGTTGCACAGCTCTTCAATCTGGAGCGTCAGTTCCTCCGAATACGGTCCGTAAAAGTGAAAATCATATTTCTCATAGAAAGGAAACTGCATTTTCTTGGCGATATAAATCATTTTCTGCAGCTTCTTTCGCCCGATGATTTCTCCAGAATCCGAGAACACCTTCATCAGTTTTGCATGTTCTTTCAACAAATTCCCGACATCTCCTTTTTCCTTCTTTCCAATTTCTATGTCAGTCCCAGCAGCTGCCGGATTTTCATTTTCGCTTCCGGATGTTCAGAGCCGTCACAAATCAAGTCCTTTGGATAGTACAGCTTGTGGTCCGTCCGCCGTTTACCTGAGATGGATTCCACAATAGCCGACTGCCTGGACAGCTCTTTAATTTGGCCGTTTTGCGTCAAGAGATGGATCGGCAGACGCTCCTCTTCCTCTCCCGGTCGGTAAAAATCGTATGGCAGATCTGATGAAGAATCAACGACCAAATAATAGCTCGGATCGATTCCCGCCTCTTTGAACAATGAAGTCAGCTCAAAATAAGCCGACATTTCTTCATTCGGATTGAATTCAACGTATTGGAACAGCTGGCGGTTAATGAATCTGCGGCACAAGTCGGATAAAATCGCGTCTTCTTCATCCTCCCAGGCCTGGAAATAATACAAAATAATAGATTCATCCAGCTTTACATAATCCTCCAGTGTCAATTTCCCTTCAAAAATAGAATAGAAATGAACCGGAGCGTGAGTGAAGACATAGCCTTCATCGTGCAGCTGCTTCGCCCTGTGAAGAATCTTCGTTAAAATGACCTCTGCACTTCTGGTCACAGGATGGAAGTAGACCTGCCAGTACATTTGGTAACGGCTCATGATATAGTCTTCGACAGCGTGCATTCCGCTTTCTTTAATGACGATCTGATCCTCGCGCGGCCGCATCACCCGAAGAATCCGCTCCATATCAAAATGGCCGTAGCTGACGCCCGTATAATATGCGTCGCGCTGCAGGTAATCCATGCGGTCTGCGTCAATCTGACTCGAAATCAGGCTGACCACTTGCTTGTTTTTATATGTTTTGGCAATGACTTCAGCAACATCCTGAGGGAAACCCGGGCTCACCTTTCTGAGCACCTGATTAACCTCCGTGTCTCCCAAAATGATACCTCTTGTAAAATCCTCGTGGTCAAGGTGAAAGACCTTTTCAAATGAATGCGAGAACGGCCCGTGCCCGAGGTCATGAAGCAGCGCCGCGGCCAAACAGAGTTCGCGCTCACTGTCATCCCATTCAGGGCGGCCTTTAAAGACGTCATCAACCATTCTTCTGACAATTTCATAGACACCGAGAGAATGGTTGAACCGGCTGTGCTCAGCCCCATGGAACGTCAAATAGGTCGTGCCGAGCTGCTTAATTCTGCGGAGACGCTGAAATTCACGGGTTCCGATTAAATCCCATATCAGCTTGTCCCGAACATGAACATAGCGGTGCACCGGATCTTTAAACACTTTTTCTTCTGATAATTTTCCATTTGGATACGCCATCGTCATTCCCTCTTTTTTTTAGCCGTGTTTCTATTATATCGACTCTATTCTTTGAAAACATCCTTGAATTTGCCCGGCGATTTGTTCCATCTTCATGAAAAACACATCTTGTGAAGCAAAAAAGCCTGACCTGAGGGCCGAGGCTAAGAAAAAATATGTTTTTACTTTTTTATTTTCTTTTTTACTTTGTCAATCAGCTCATCCTCTGTCGGAGCTGACAGCGGGCGATTGTTCACAAAAGCAAATGATTTTTTCCGTCCGGGCCCGCAATAAGATTGGCATCCTACCTCAACCTTTGCGTCCGGGTCCACTTCTTTCAAACGCGGCAGCAATGTTTTGATATTAGTGGCTTGGCAATCATCACACACTCGAAATTCATTAGCCATGACGTACGCTTCCCTTCATTTCTATGTTCATCTATGTGAATAACCTAAAATCACGTTTCAAAAAAAATCACATCACTTTTCATTTTACAAGGATTCGACTGTTCCTGCAAGCCGCTCCATCCTTCGTATCTCCTATTCTTTCAGCCAATTTGTATAAATATTTTCCAACCTGGACATTCTAATACCATGAAAAGAAAAATGGGAGTTGAGATAAATGACAAAACAGCGACAAGACGCTTGGTCAGAGGAAAACGATCTGCTTTTAGCCGAAACAGTGCTTCGGCATGTGAGGGAGGGCAGCACTCAGCTGAACGCCTTTGAAGAAGTCGGCGATAAATTAAACCGGACATCCGCAGCCTGCGGATTCAGATGGAACGCAGTGGTCCGCCATCAATATGAAAAAGCGCTTCAGCTTGCGAAGAAACAACGAAAACAGCGGATGAGAGCGCTCGGAAACGGGCAGCCCGCGAAAAAAAGATTATTATATCAGCCTCCTGCTGTTGACCCTGAAATCATTCAAGAAACCGCTGCAGAAGAGCCGGTTAAAACGGAAACACCATCTGTCGAAAATGAGCAACCTTTAATGTCTGGCGAACATATGCCTTTTGTTGATGAAAGCTTTAAGGAAGAGTTAGCTAGTCTATCACACTTATTGTCTCCTCAAACGCCTGCAGCTGCGCCTGAGATGACGATGAATGATGTGATCCGCTTCCTGCAGAATTACGAAGGCAATAACGAGCAATCATCAGCATTAAAAATGGAAAACGAGCGTTTAAAGAAAGAAAATCAGGAATTGCAAAACAAAACAGAGCAGCTAGAGGCAGAAGTTCAAAAGCTTGAAAAAGACCAAAAAACAATCCAAGAAGATTATGAAACCTTGGTGAAAATTATGAACAGAGCCAGAAAGCTAGTTTTATTTGAAGAAGATGAACATGCCTCTCCGTCCTTCAAAATGGACCGGAACGGCAATTTAGAAAAATTAGCGGAATGACATAGAAAAATCCCAAGACGGGCAGCTGTTTTGGGATTTTCGCCATGTGCAAAATCCCCTTTTCTATTGAGAAAAGAGAATTTCCTCATTTTGCAGCCGGATCAGCTATTCTTGTAAAATGAGGCCAAGCTTATGTGAATCTATTAAGACATGTGAGCTGCCTCGGCCGTTTTTTGTTTCCGAGGCGCAGCAGAAATGACCAAAAGCCCCAGCATCATAAGCGCAATGCCCAGCCACGAGGAAGGCGAAAGCATTTCCCCTATGAAAAACACACCAAGCAATGAAGCCGTCAGCGGTTCAGCTAAAGACAGCGTGACCGCAGCCGAGGCCGGAACCCCGGTAAGCCCTTTCGCAAACAAAAAGTATGCGGCACATGTTGCAATTAACCCGATGTAAAGGCTTGTTCCCAGTCCTCTAGGGGTCCATATCCACGAGATATCTGACTGCCATAATAGCGGCGTCAGCAAGATGGCGCTGATCATGAATACAACGGCGGAGGTCGCTCGCGGAGGCTGGGTTTTCATCATCGCTTTACTGATGAGCGTATAGCCTGCAAAAGAAGCACCCGCTCCAAGCGCCATAAGAACACCAGCCACATCAATCCGAACATTGGAACTGTCGGAAAACAGAAGCCAGCAACCCGCTAAAGCCAGCACAGTCGCAATCCACCAAGAGTTTCGCGGGCGTTTCTTCAATACAGCCCATTCGAGGGTCCCGGCAATGATAGGCGCACTGCCGATGGCAATCACAGTTCCCATTGCAATTCCCGTTTCTTTAACCGCTGTGAAAAACAGCGGCTGGTAACACGCCATACAAACAGCGGCTAAAAACACGAGCGGCCATGCCCAATTTTTCACGTGAAGCTCCCGGCTGATCCAAACCGCAAGCAGCATGGCGCTTCCTCCTATTAATAACCTGAACGCTCCAAATGCCAGCGGTGTGGCGCTTTCTGGAGCCAATGCCTGAACGGTTCCCGTGGTCCCCCAGAAAAAAGCCGCAATCAATACAAAAAGGCTGTAAATATTCCCCTTCATCTGCCTCTCCCCTTTAATATGGATGCTGATGTCATTTTATCGTTTTTCTTTTTGTCGTGGTTATCTGTATGTAAGAAGGACTTATCTGAAAATAAGATTATTGAGGTAAAATGCCGCTTGAAATAAAAAATGCATGCCGGCATATACAGCCGGCATGCGAAGAACGTTCACCCAAATACCTTTGCATTCCGCTCAGCCATCCGGACGAGGTTTTTCTCAAATTCCATTTCCTCATCAATGGACAGTCCAGCTGAATAAAGATGGGTGCTTAACGCTTTTAATTCCGTCAATAAAGCGAACATTAAGTCTTGTACGGAGATGTCTTTTTGCAGAAGCTCACTTAAGGACGCCATCGTTTCCGGACGTATTTCCGGATAGACGCCTTTTTTATCGTTTTGTTTGTCTTTCAGCGCCGCTTGATAGAATCGTCTGATCAAGTCGGCCCTTTCACTGCCGCTTTTATCTGCACAGAGATAAATTTGAACAGCGACTCCGCCGCGAACGCGTCTCTGAGAGATGCCGGCGAACTTTTTGCCATTTATACTGAGGTCATAGCTGCCGGGACAATAAGACCCTTCAATTTCATAGGCTTCGATCTTTGCGTTGTACGGTCTCAGCATTCGTCTCATCAGCTCGACCATCGCTTCATATCCTTTGTCTATATCGATGCCTTTCTTTTCGTCCTCGAATATGAGAGAGATATTTAAAACACCGTCATCCAATACGACGGCAAGACCGCCGGAATTGCGTACGATCACACGGTATCCTTCGCTCTCCAGCAAGGAGATACCATCCTGCAAAAACGGGAGGCGTGTATCCTGTATTCCAAGGACAATTGTATCGTGGTGCACCCATGAACGCGCTGTCGCCGGCGACACGCCTTTTCCGACGGACATGCATAGCGTATCATCCATTGCGAAGGATTGCTTCGCATCAAATAAAGGGCCGAGACTGGATTGGTCAATGACTCTCCATTTCGGCTGCATCAGTAAATCAATCGGTTGGTTTGCCATCTATGTAAAACCCTTTCATGTTAGGCTTATTGAACGAAAACTATTATATCATTTCAGCAGCTGTGATTGATAATTGCTTTTCAGCATCGTAATAAAAATTTCTTTATTTTTTGTATTCTCCATGAGAGGAGAATGAATGTAAGACAGCTTGCGCTTTAACGAGAAATTATTAATATGCAGAATTGAGATTTCGCGGTGGATCAAATCCTTATGCAGCACGCTTCTGGATAGAACCGAAAGTCCCATGCCGTTGATCACCGCTTCCTTTACACCTTGATTGCTGCTGATGGTGAACATTGATTTCGGCCGAAGTCCATTTGAACTGAGTACATGATCGAGATATTCTCTCGTCCCGGAGCCTTTCTCTCTTGTCACCCACGCTTCGTTCTGCAAATCGCTGATCGAAATCTCTTTCCGCCCGGCGAGCGGATGCTGATTTGGAGCGGCAATGCACATTTCATCCTCCATGAACGGTTCAATTTCCAGCTCATTCTCGTTTGTATGTCCTTCAATCAGCCCGATATCAGCCTGAAGCATACGCACACGCTCGCTGACCTCCTCTGTATTGCCAATCATGACATCGAGGTTCAGCTCTGGATACAGCTTTTGCAGCTGGGCCAATAGCGGCGGAAGAATATACTCACCAATTGTAAAGCTTGCAGCTATTTTCAATTCGCCCTTCACATAGTGATGATGCGCATAGATTTCAGCCTTGGCTTGTTCGTAGAGAAACACCATTTGCTTTGCTCTTTGATATAAAATGTCTCCTGTCGGCGTTGTCGTAAAGTGTTTTGGCGACCTGTTCAGAAGAGCCGTTTGAAATTCTTTCTCAAGATTTTTGATATGCAGACTGACGCTGGGCTGGGAGATCATCAGCTTTTCTGCCGCTTTTGTGAAGTTTTTTTCTTCTACCACCGCTATAAACGTTTTCAGCACGTCGTAATACAAAAACCCCACCCCTGTCATTAATGAAATATATGGTTATGATTAGTTTTCTTTATTGTACTCATATCATCCGTCTTGGTAAAGAAGGCTATACAGAAGCGCAAAAAAGGCAGCCCTCGGTCGAGAGCTGCCATCGTCTTCATTTTTATTACAGTGCTTGCGCCGCTGTAATTAATGCGAGATTGTAAACATCTTCAGCGTTACATCCTCTTGAAAGGTCGTTTACAGGCATATTTAAACCTTGCAGGATTGGTCCTACAGCTTCAAAGTTGCCCAAACGCTGAGCGATTTTATAGCCGATGTTTCCTGCTTCAAGGCTTGGGAATACGAATACGTTAGCGTCCCCTTTGATCTCGGAATCCGGCGCTTTTTTCTCAGCTACAGATGGAACAAATGCAGCATCAAATTGGAATTCGCCGTCAAGTGTCAGTTCAGGCGCTTTTTCTTTCGCGATTTTCACTGCATCCGCTACTTTTTCTGTTTCATCAGATTTTGCTGAGCCTTTTGTAGAGAAGCTGAGCATTGCCACGCGAGGCTCAATGTCGAACATTTTTGCCGTATTGGCACTTTCGATCGCAATCTCGGCAAGATCTTGGCTGTCAGGCGCAATGTTGATCGCGCAATCTGCGAATACGTATTGCTCTTCTCCGCGAGCCATGATGAACACGCCTGAAGTCTTTTTCACGCCTTCTTTTGTTTTGATGATTTGAAGAGCCGGGCGGACAGTGTCAGCTGTCGAGTGAGCAGCTCCGCTTACAAGTCCGTCTGCAAGGCCTTTATACACCAGCATTGTACCGAAGTAGTTCTCGTCTAATAACGCTTTGCGAGCCTGTTCTTCTGTCGCTTTGCCTTTGCGGCGTTCTACGAATGCTTGTACAAGGTCTTCCATGCCTTCATATGTATGAGGATCATAAATCTTAACGCCGTCCAGCGTAAGGTTCAATTCTTTTGCTTTTGCTTGGATCTCATTTTCATTGCCGATCACAATCGGATTCAGCACTTTGTTTCCTGCAAGCTTGCTGACCGCTTCTAAAATACGCTCGTCTAAGCCTTCAGGAAATACAATTTTAACGTCTTTTCCAGCTACTTTTTCTTGCACTGTTGAAAATAAATCTGCCACAATAAAACCTCCTCAAAAAGTTACAAAAACGCTTTCTTTTACTAGCATACTCTTCTTCCAATCAAATTCAAACAGCCAACTTCCATTATAGCGCTTTCATAAAAAAATCTTATTTTTCTAACTAATTTAAGTGACTCAATCTTCCCTTATAGGTTCTTCTATTTTGATGGAGTTATACGGAAGGGATGTTCAAGGTTTCTCCACAGTAGAATCGGATAAACTATGGTATAGTGAAGGCAATCATGAAAAGATAATGGGAGTGAAGATAAATGAGTGAACAGCAAATGACGAATGAAGCTGCAAAAACGCTTGACGGCTGGTATGCGCTTCATGATTTCCGCACAATGGATTGGGCTTCCTGGAAGCTTCTGTCCAGTGATGAGCGCCAATCTATCATACATGAATTCACTGGGTTGCTTGAAAAATGGGGCGTAGCCCAAAAAGAAGGAAAAGGATCGCAAACTCTTTACAGCATCGTCGGCCAAAAAGCTGATTTTATGCTGATGATCCTTCGTCCTACAATGGAAGAATTAAATCAAATTGAGCTTGAATTCAACAAATCAAGACTTGCTGAGTTCACCATTCCGGCATACTCCTACGTATCAGTGGTAGAGCTGAGCAACTACTTGGCAAGCGGTGACGGCGATCCTTATGAAAATCCGCATGTGCGCGCTCGCCTTTACCCTGAACTGCCGGAATCAAAATATGTATGCTTCTATCCAATGGATAAAAGAAGATCCGGCAACGACAACTGGTATATGCTTTCAATGGAAGAACGCAGAAACTTGATGAGAAGCCACGGTTTAATCGGCCGCAGCTATGCGGGCAAAGTCAAACAGATCATCACCGGCTCTGTCGGCTTTGACGATTACGAGTGGGGCGTTACATTATTCAGCGATGATGTCCTTCAATTCAAGAAGTTAGTGTATGAAATGCGTTTTGACGAAGTCAGCGCTCGCTATGGCGAATTTGGTTCATTCTTTGTCGGCAATCACCTTTCGCTTGATACACTTCCTCAATTCCTATATGTATAATATCCCCCTCCCGCCCTATCCGGCGGGAGTTTTTCAATCCTCCTTTATCAGAATTTAAATAAAATTTGCTATTTTCTTCGTTTTTTCTTACGATGTAGATAATAATCCAATTTTTTCAAAGGGGTGCAGTGATTTGTCAAAACGAACCGCATTTGTTATGGGAGCCAGTCAAGGGATCGGGAAAGCAATCGCTCTGAAATTAGCAGACCAGCATTTTTCCCTCGTCATTAATTCACGAAATTGGGATAATATTGAATCTGTCAAAGAAGACATTTTGGCCAAGCATCCTGAGGCGAGCGTCATTGTCCTTGCGGGGGATATGTCTGACCGGCATACGAGAGCGGGCATTTTTCAGGAAATCGAATCTCAATGCGGACGGCTTGATGTTCTGATTAATAATATCCCGGGTGGCGCGCCTGATACATTTGATAACTGCAATATAGACGATATGACGGCCACGTTCACTCAAAAGACCGTTGCCTATATTGACGCTATCAAGCGTGCTTCCTCACTGATGAAACAAAACGAGTTTGGCAGAATCATCAACATTGTCGGAAATCTGTGGAAAGAACCCGGCGCCAACATGTTCACAAACAGTATGATGAATGCCGCTTTAATTAACGCCAGTAAAAATATTTCCATCCAGCTTGCTCCTCACAACATTACTGTCAACTGTCTGAATCCTGGTTTTATCGCTACAGACCGTTATCATCAATTTGTGGAAAATGTGATGAAAAAGAACAGCATATCCAAACAGAAAGCAGAGGAACAGATTGCTTCCGGGATTCCGATGAAACGGGTCGGATCAGCCGAAGAAACCGCAGCGCTCGCCGCGTTTCTTGCCTCTGAGGAAGCCTCCTACATCACGGGACAGCAAATTTCCGCTGATGGCGGCAGCATGCAAAGCATATAAAAACATCCCGCTTTTTAGCGGGATGTTTCTTGTAATGACCCGAACGGCAGGTTCAGCTTTTGAATCCGCATGACAAATTCCCTCAGATCCTCCTGCTTCGACACCATTGAGATTCTGACATGCCTTTTTCCGTTGCTTCCAAAAATTTCGCCCGGTGTGACTACGACATGGGCATGCTCCAGCAAGTAATCGGAAAATTGGTGAGATGTCTCAAACGTATTCGGAATTTCAGCCCATACGTAAAAGGTTCCTTTTGGCTTTTCCATCTTCCAGCCCAGTTCCTTTTCACAAAGCGCCGTAAAAAAGTCAATTCGTTCCTTATAAATTCGTTTCAACGATTCCGTATGCTCCGGATCTCCAGAAAGCGCCGCACTCGCTGCCTGCTGCAGCCCGCCGAACATGCCGACAAATACATGATCCTGAAATTCATTGACGGCCTGAATGATCCTTTCGTTCCCAACCGCAAACGCCATTCTCCAGCCGGCCATGTTAAATGTTTTTGAAAATGAATAAAGCTCTGCTCCGACAATTTTGGCATCCTCTGCCTCAAGAAAGCTGGCCGGTTTTTGATCGAATTCAAACGCCCCGTATGCAAAATCATGAATCAAATGGATGTTATGCTCTTTCGCAAAAGCAGCAGCTCTTGCATAAAAAGCCGCATCAGCCACAGCTCCAGTGGGGTTGTTCGGATAGTTTAAAAACATAAGCTTCGCTTTTTCCAGCACGGCTGGATCAATCTTTTCAAAATCCGGCAGATAGCCATTTTCTTCATACAGCGGCATTTCGTAAAGCTCAGCTCGCGCCATCGTAATCCCTGATAAATATTCAGGGTAGCCTGGATTCGGGACTAAAGCGATGTCTCCCGGATTGAGCAGGCATTGTGTCAGCACATACAATCCGGCTTTCCCGCCTCCGAAAAGCGCGACTTCCGTTTCAGGATTGATTGTCACTCCGTATTCCCTTTTATAGAAAGCAGCGATCGCTTCCTTTAAAAAAGGATAGCCCCTGAAAGGGCCGTATCCATGAAACGAAGGATTCAGAGAAGCCTCCCGCAAAGCCTCCACAATATGCGGCGGAGTGGGAAGGTCAGGGTTCCCCTGTCCGAGATTAATGATATGGGCCCCCGTTTTTTCCATTTCCTTTACCTTTTGAAAAACGAGAGAAAACTCTTGCCTTGGAAGTGTCTTGATGACATCGGACGGTGTTATTTCCATCTAAAAGACTCCTTTTTGCTCCGTTTTGTTATCCCGTTCCAAAAACGATTTGTTGACGAGCTTCGTATGCAGAAACAAACCGCATACGATCACGACAATCAGCCCCATAATGACCGGAGCGCTTAGGATGTTAATGAACATTGAACCAATAGAAATGCATAATCCGATAGACGCTTCGGCCACTGAAAAAATGCGCCCTTGAATCTGGTTTGCCGCATTTTCCTGAACCTTCACTTTTGCAAGCACTTCCCCGTATTCCATCGCGATGAAAAAGAGGATCGCCGCGATGACAGAAACAGCGAAAATCGGCGTAAATAAAAACAGCGCCAGCGAGACAATAGATAAAACGGTAAAGTACGTCAGGCCTCTATTGTTGTTAAAGCCCCATTTACTGACAAGCGCCGCTCCGATGAACCCGCCGAAGCCGATGCAGAATGTGAGGATAAAGTTGCCGATTTCCCCGTCACCCAGAAAGCGGCTGACAATCGGAAAATAGCTGTACACAACTCCCCACAGCAAAGCCATCGTAATCATCGTAAACATGGCGTTTAATACGAATGCATTGGTTTTGATTTCTTTGAGTCCTTCTTTAAAAGACTGGAAGGCCTCTTTTATGTTTTCAGATTGAATCGGCACAAACTGCAGCTTGATGCGGCTGATAAAAAAGGCCGAAACCAGGTATGTCACACCGTTAAAGGCAACAGCCAGCTCTACAGATCCGCCTAACAGAAAGAGCCCTCCGGCAGCCGCCCCGACGATAATGGAGATGGTTGTCGCTTTTGCAAATAACGTGTTGATGCTTTTAATATCTGATTCCAAGGACGACATGACAGCGAGACGGGCGGGATTAAAAAACACGCCGCTTCCATAAGAAATAAACAGCAGGGCCAGAAAAATCAGCGGATACTCGCCTTTTGGAAGAAATGTGAGCCCCAAAAAGATGATGCCTCTGATGATATCCGTCCACAGCATGATCTTAATTCTGTCTAACCGGTCGACCAGAACACCTAAAAACGGCTGAAACACCATCGGAATGCTTCTGACCACGATGACCCCGGACGTCACCCAATAATCGTGATAATATGTAGACAAAATGAGCAGGGCAGGGAGAACACAATAGTCTCCCATGAACGATAGCGCCTGCCCGTAAAGCAAGTATTTAGAGTTGGGTTTCAGCTGTTTCATACTGGCAGCACATACTTTGCCGTCAGCTTCGCATGCTGCTGAATTTGTCTGATTGATTCAGCCACATCCTGTGAATTACTGCCTTTCAGTTCAAATGCAGCAATGGAATTGAAAGCTTCAAACAATGTCAAATCAACTGAAGTGCCTGGTGCTGCGGCCGAAAAAGAAACGATTTCAGTATCCCCTTTTAAAAGCCCGTCCGGAATATCGATCGCTTCAATGACCAAATCCTCAGCGGTTTCTGGAATCTGGCCATTTTGTTTGAAATGCTGCGGGTACAAATGGCAGTCGGCGACATAGTAAGGCTCTTGATCCAATAATCCGTCCGGCAGATCGGCATCTTTTCCGAAACAGAGGACATCTAATAATAATTGCGCCATATCAAGGCCGAAAACCTTTTTAATGTTAGGGATCATATTCCAGCCGGCAAATCTGGCTGCCGATTCAATTAAACCCGGTTCTCTGTTTTTCATTAGCTTGACCTCTGTATGTGTTGCGCAATTTTGCAGGCCAAGCCCTTCATTTGCCTTTTTGGCAGCTTCGACAATTTTCTTTTTTGCCTCTTCATCCAGAATGGACGGCGTAATGTGGGATGTCTCTGTAAACCCGATTTGCGGCGTTTTATCATGAATGGCGATCGGGAAATACTCACCGTCAGCCATGATGCCTTCTATACTGATATAGTCGGAGTACCCTTCTGTTTGATACCAGTCTCCGTACTCACCCTGTAAAAATTCTTCAGCGATAAACGGCGCTTCAAACGTAACCGCCTTTGGCACGTTAATTGATTTCAGATAGTCATTGACTCTGTTAAATTCATCTTCTGCCGTCTCAGTGTCCGTAATCAGCGTTACACCGATAGAACTCGCTAAGTATGTAGGCTTTAAGATAAGAGGTGTGCCGATCTCTTCAAGAGCAGCACGGAAATCTTCAAGAGTTGTGACTCGTTTGTTTTTGATCGATTTGACTCCGGCCTTATTAAAAGCGTCCCTCATTTTATTTTTATCTCTGGCATTTTCGGCTGCCTGCACGCCGGCACCTCTCAAGCCCAGACGTTCACAGGCTTTCGCCATCGGAGCAATGAATAATTCATTGTTTGTTGTGATGGCATCCGCCCCAAACATTTCGGCAACCTTGACGATTTGCTCGACGACCTCTTCCTCAGGCTTGTTATGATCCTCATGCGCCCAATAAATGGAGTCAGGATGCTCAAAATCAGCTAAACTCTTAAAATAGTCTTTATCTTTTACGACCGCGACCGAGTATTTTTCAATCAATGCTGCATGGGAGGCTGTAATTGCAAAAGGTCTTGGAATAAAGCTGACCAGGTTATATTTTTCAGCAGCGCTTTTATAAAACATGTGCGGCGGGCAGCCTCCAAGATCAGCGATGACCAATACTGTTTTTCTCTCCATATGTAAAACACTCCTTCTCTATTGTGCGGTGTATCCTCCGTCTGCGGTGATGGCGCTTCCGGTCATATAGCTTGATAAATCCGAGGCTAAAAACAGCATCACGTTTGCGATTTCTTCAGGTTTCCCAAGCCTCAGCAGCGGATTTACCTTCGCCTTTTCTTTTTTGATCTCTTCAAGTGTGCCTTCATTATTTTCAAGGAATGATTTTTCATTCAGCGGTGTGTCGATGATCCCCGGGCATACGCAGTTCACGCGAATGTGATGCTTCGCATAATCAACGGCCATTGATTTAGTCAGCTGCAAAACCCCGCCTTTGCTGGCGTTATAAGCAGGAATATCAGGCCATGCCACGAGTCCGCCGACAGAGCACGTATTAATGATGTTGCCCTTGCCGGCGGCCAGCATATGCTTGAGTGCATGTTTGCTCATTAAAAACATGCCGGTCAAATTGACTTGCAGCACCTTGTTCCAATCGCTGAGCTCCATCTCGTGAATAGGCGCCACGATTTCGATGCCTGCATTATTAATCAAGACATCGAGCCCGCCAAATGTATGAACCGCCGATGCAACAGCGTGCTGGCAGGCAGCTTCGTCTGTGATGTCCGTTTGCACAAAGTGCAGCCTGTCATTATTTTCTTTTCGTACCATTGCTTCTCCCTGCGCTTCATCAATATCCGCCACAACCACATTGGCCTGCTGGCCCAAAAAAGCCTGAACCGCAGCATAACCAATGCCTGATGCGCCTCCTGTTATGAGGACGGTTTTATCGGTGAGGTTCATGATCATTCATCCGCCTTCATTTTTTTTGCTTTTGCTCTGTTGTAGCGCGGCGGGAAGAAGATATTAATCGATTTTGATTCTTTTTCAGAACGGTTGATGGCACCGTGATCTTCACGAGGCTCACAGAAATAGGCTGTGCCGAATTTCATCTCGACTGTGCAGCCTTCGACCGTCATGTCATAGCCGCCGCCGATGCAGATGCCGATTTGTTCATTCCGATGTTTATGGAAAGGCATTTCTCCGCCATTTCCAGGGATTTTGGCAAGCATAATTTCTACCCAATCCTCAACAAAGAACGTAACTTCCATGCCCGGCAGCAGGTCTCTTGTTTTGAAAATATCCAAAAAGTAGTCCTCAGGACTTGTATATGTTTCATCAGCTTTCAGCCGCTTGATATCAATAGCAATCACTTCTTGGTCTGTGTCGTTTCTTGCCCCGTGAGGCACATGCGGCGGCGCGATATAGGCAGATTCCAAGGCTGTCATTTTTCTTGTCACATCTCCGACAGTCATCATCAGCTCGCCAGAAACGACCATGCCGATTTGGACCTCCTTATGCTGATGGGGTTCAACATTGGTATGCGGCGGGACGTAAGACATTAATACTTCAGTATCCCCTCGTACGGTTGAATACTGCCTCACTCCGTTTTCCCATTCAATTAATTTCGGTGTCGGGAAATAAAGCTCCTGCATATCTTCTTTAGTTTTCATCATCAACGTCTCCTTTTCCAAATAATGACCAGCTCATTGGAATGCTTTTGAATGTTTTTACAAAGGTTAGCCCGTACTTTTGCCGTGCAAGCTCATTGGTTAAGGCAATGTCATACAAACCTTCTTTGACTTTTCTTGCGGCTTGACTGGTTGAATTGACTAGTTTGAAACGAACATCTTTGCGGGTAAAATATTTTATTAAATTAATAGGTGAAGGATGTGAAACAATAACAGATGTATCAAGCATATCGTCTCTGAATTCAAAATCAGGACGAACAGCCAGGCCGTACATCGGTGTATCGCACCTGAAGATCTGCAATAGCTGCAAATCCGGCCTCATGTAGAAATGCTTAATGCCATCGTAAGCATGTGGGACGATGGTATATTCCAGCGGGCTTTGGAGCGTCCTTTCGATGCATGATTCAAAAGTATCGTGCAAGGACAATTTACTGTTCAGCCCTTGTAGAAGAGTAAAATTGGAAATGAAATGCTTTGCTGCGTACTCACTGCTTGTCCCCTCAGGGCCGAGCGTGTTGACTGTAATGAGTTTGGATAGTGAATCAGTTCTTTTTTTTGTCTGAATGCTATTATCCAATATAATCATGAGCACCAACCAATCTTTTAAAATTTTAAGTAAATTTTATCCAGCGGCAATTGAACTGTCAATGTTTTTTGAAAATATTGATAATTATTCCCATACAAACAAAAAAACCCTTTAAAAAGGGTTTTTAATTATAGGAATTTAGAAACTTTGTTTATTGAGATAAGGACTGATCGGCCTTCTGCTCAAGTTTGCCGTACTTTTTATATGCGAATACACTGAGCACAAATCCGAGGACTGTGATGGCGGCGCAAATCAATCCGACAGCTGCATAGCCGTATGCCACATATACGGGTCCCATTAAAGCAGAACCTAATGTCACGGCCAGATTCGAGGCGAGGCTGTAAAACACCATGACTTTTCCGCGATGACGCTCTGAGCAGTCACTCAAAATGGTGCTGAGCAGCGTCACCGTCAAACTTTGCATTAATCCCCAAATAAATAGGCTGGTGATTAACAGAAACATAGACGCCGGCGCATATGGTAAACACGCCAGCAGAACGCTGATGACCCCCAGCGCAATCAAAAGGGAGCGCATTTTTCCGATGCGGTCGGCTATCTTTCCTGTAATCACACTCATGGAAAACCCGATTCCATAAATCATGATAAATAAGCCCGCAGCCGTGTTTCCTCCGGTAAAAACGTCCTGAAGATAGGTGCCTAAAAAGGAATACATACCGTAAAAACCAATCATATTACAGAAGGTTATCGTGATATAAACAGGTACACGAGGGACTTTCAGCGCATCCCGGAATGTTCCTGCGGGCTCTTCTATTTCTTCCTTGCCGCTGTTTTTATGTTGGGCATGGCGGCGCATTTCAAGGAGAATCAGCAGGACAACGAAAACGCCCATCAAGGCGAAAATCCAAAACGTCCATCTCCAATGCAGGACGCCGCCGATAAATGATCCGAGCGGCACTCCGAAAATCAGCGCCAGCGACCAGCTTGAAACGATCAGTCCCATCACCTTGCCCCGGTATGTATAAGGAACACGATCACCGACAACCGCGTATGCGGTCGGAACAAACGCTCCCGCAGCCAATCCCGAAAGCGCCCGACCTAAAAAGAAGAAAAAAATATTTTGAGCCAAAGCGCATATCACCGTTCCTATGATAAAGATCATAAGCCCGGCCAATAAGCTCAGTTCTCTGGAGTATTTATCGCCTAATGGAACCAAAAGCGGGGCACCGATAAAAATCATAACGCCGTAAATACTGATAGATAATGCAAGGACGCTGACATCTGAGCTGAAGGCTTTTGCTAAATCCGGCAGCAGCGGTGAGATTACAAGCTCTTCAGATCCAGCCGCAAATACCCCCATCGTTAAAGCCAGTGCCAACAATAACGGAAAATGATGTTTTGTTTTGATGTCATTGTTTTGATTGCTGTTCATTCTTTCTCAAACACCTCTTCCATAATCTTCTTATCATAAAGTTGTATTATAGTTTAGCATTGTTTTTTCACTATTTACAATTCGAACGAAATCTTTATAACTTTTATTATTTTCATTTAAATCACATTATATATTTCTATATTTCATTCTAAAAATACATAAGGATGTAACGCGTAAAAAAGCTCTCCGGCCTCCCGGAGAGCTTTTTCTATTGCGCCTCTGTCTGCTCTTTTTCAATCGGTTCATGATTTATACGCTTTTTGATGCTTAGATGATAGTATGCATAACAGAAAATAATGATCGGCACACCGCAGTATAAGCCAATTCTTTGATCCGGAATGAAAATAAGGCTGATCAACACGCAGCCATATAAACAAAATCCGAGAATCGGGACTAGCGGATAAAGCGGCGTTCTGAACTCCAGATCATTCACATTTCCGCCTTCTGCCAGGAAACGTCTGCGAAAGAAAAATTGCGACGCACAAATGGACATCCATGCGACAACTGTGACCATGCCCGAGATTGAGATACACCATAAATACACTGTTTCTGCGGCCATGACACTTGTCAGCAGCGAACAGCCTGAAATGCCTAGCGTAATCAGCAGGGCATTCATCGGCACGCCTTTTTTTGTCAGTCTGGTGAGAAAGGATGGACCCATTTGATTTGATGAAAGTGACCACATCATACGCGACGCCGCATACAACCCCGAATTAGCAACAGATAAAATGGCTGTTAAGATGACAAAGTTCATGATATCTGCCGAAAATGGGATGCCGATTTGATCGAGTACCGCTACAAATGGGCTTTCAATCACCCCCGCCGTTTTGTACGGAAGGATGGCAACCAAGACGAACATAGCGAGCACAAAGAAAAACAGCGTGCGCCAAATGACATTTCGAATGGACTTTGGCAGTGTTTTTTCCGGGCTTTCACTTTCCCCTGCCGCAATGCCGACAAGCTCCGTTCCCTGGAACGAGAAGTTCACCATGACCAGCGTAAACATAACGGCCAGCACCCCATTAGGGAAAAGTCCTCTATCAGTCATAAAGTTAGACAAAAAGGGTGTCTCCTGTCCGCCTTTAAAGTCAATCAAGCCAAACACAGCGGCTCCGCCAATCACAATAAATAATATGATCGCCGCCACTTTGATGCTTGAAAACCAAAATTCCATTTCTGCAAAGCTTCTGACAGAGAGCGCATTAATCAAAAAGATGACGATGCCGAACACGAGGCACCATATCCAGATCGGAACGGAGGGCAGCCACCTTTGCATCAAAATGCCTGCTGACGTCAGCTCTAACCCCACTGTATTCGCCCAGCTGAACCAATACAGCCAGCCAATCATAAAGCCTGTCGACGGTCCCAGAAATTTAGTGGCGTAGGCCTGAAACGATCCGGCCACCGGCATGGCAACAGCCAATTCTCCTAAACAAAGCATGACGAGATACATTAAAAATCCGCCGATGATATACGCGGCAATGGCGCCGAGCGGTCCCGCCTGGCTAATGGTAAAGCCAGAGCCTAGAAACAGCCCAGTGCCAATCACCCCTCCCAAAGCAATCATAAACAAATGCCTGCTTTTCATGCTGCGCTGCAATTCATTTTTATGATTCTGCATCATCCTTCCCCCTTTGGTTCTTTTGCCGTGATGGTCATCCGGTAGCTTTGCAAAAGATGAACGGTGGTTTGCTGTATGAGGAGAGGCAATACATGAAATGTGTACGGTTTATAGACTCGTTCTGTCCATTTATGGCCGTCTTTTCCGTACACGCCCATATTAATGGATGGAATATTCAGCTTGCGTATGTCTTTGAACGGAATGGTCCCAATCATATTCCACCCAGGGAAGTTCCTGATAAAAGAATCAATTTCGCCATCGGTTTCGTGCAGTGATAAAAAACTGCCGTCTGCCAAGTAGGGGAAAAACTTTTTGAAGACAAATGTTTCGCCTGTCGATTCAGCGGTTTTGTCAGCCGCTTCTTTAATCACATGCTGCAAAAGCTGATCTCTTGCGCTATCTTCTTTCAAATAGTTATGCGGCAGGTAAGGAGGTGCGTAAAATAGAATGACTTTTGCGCCTTGATCGGGGTCAAGCTTTTGAAGCTCTTCGATTGCCTGAAAGCATCTCATGCGAAGTTCAAGGTGCTCGTTGGCTTTGAATGTCTGCTCGATACACTGCTCGGGATCTATCCCCCGGTTTCTCAGCTTTTCTAAGTATTGCTCCAGGCTATACACTTGAATGCCCCATGATAAATGTTTCTTTGGCAGGTTGGCTCTTTTTACATATTCTTCATAATAATCTGATAATTTTTGTTCTGTCTCCTGGCATGCTTCCTCAGTGACTTCAATAAGCAAATCCATCATTTCTTTTGCTGTTCTTTCATAAATAAAACAATTGAAGTACAAGCTGGTGCTGACAGCAGTTTGCACATTATAGGATTCCTTGTTATCACGCTGATACAAACAGGATGGGGGCAGAACCAACTCCCCTTCAACCTTTTCTGCCAGATGGATGTTATTGTGGAGACGGCTTGTGATTTCAGATGAAATTAAATTTGGGTCAATTCCTGCCAGTGTATCGCCAACATGGACTTCACGCCCGTAAATGTAAAAGCAAGGCAGCAGTTTTCCCGCGGCTCCGGTATAGATATATCTTGTCTGATCACCATCGTAAAGCGGGGTAATAAAATCCGTATTAATAGCAGCCAAATAGTGAAGCTGTTTTTCTTTTTTTAGCCGGTTCAGCTCTGAAATGCTGGCAAGAATGCCCGAATGCTGGCTCTCCTCATCGGGATTGGCCATAAACAATACATTTCCCGGCAACGTCTCAAGGTTCTCCGAAAAATGCAGGAGATTGGCTAAATGCACGGCGATGCCGCTTTGCATATCGACAGATCCTCTTCCGAACATCCACTCGCCTGATTTGGCATCCCGCTGAACATCCTGATCGAACTCATAGCGGCTGAAATACTCGGCCAATTTCTCACAATCAAAAGCGATATCCTTTAAAGGGCCGAAATCTTCGATTCCAACTGTATCCAGATGGGCATGGTAAATGACTGTATTACGGCTTTCTCCATGTCCTTTAATAAACGCAAAAATATTTTTGCGATTGTATGGGTCATTGGGAATGGCCTGTTCCCACACATGACTGGGGTTTTCCTGAAAATAAGGATAGCTCGTGATCACTTCTTTGATGAAATCTGCTTTTGTCCCTTCTCCAACGGTGCCGTTCACGCTGCTGAGGCTGACCAGAGATGCTGTCAGCGCCTCCACTCTTTCAGCCGGATTCATGTGACTGATTTTTGTATACTGCATAAATTGTCCTCCTGATCAAAAAGTTGAAATCGTGCGATCCGCTAAAGAATCGCACGATTTTATTTCTCTCAAATCAAAAAGCTATCAAAAAGCTTCGGACGTTGTTTTGGCTTGCATATGAAGAATTAAGTAATCGGGACCGCCTGCTTTTGAGTCTGTTCCTGACATATTAAAACCGCCGAACGGCTGATAGCCGACAATTGCTCCGGTACATCCTCTGTTAAAATATAGGTTTCCGACATGGAAATCCTCGCGCGCCCGTTCAATGTGCGCACGGTTTTTCGTCAGAAGCGCACCTGTTAATCCGTATTCCGTGTTATTGGCAATCTCCAGCATATGATCGAAATCACGCGCTTTGCAAATCGCAACAATTGGGCCGAAAATTTCTTCCTGCATCAAGCGGGCGTTTTCATCAACATCTGCAAAGATCGTCGGCTGAATAAAGTAGCCTTTTGAATCATCGCCTTCTCCGCCGGCCAATAGCTTGCCTTCAGATTTGCCGATTTCAATGTATTTCATCACTTTGTTGTAGGATGCTTCATGAATCACGGGACCCATATACGTATCAGGATCTTCTGGATTGCCGACAGTCAGCGTTTTGGTCAGCGCCACAGCTTTTTCCACCACATCATCATACACATCCTGATGGATGACCGCGCGGGAGCCCGCAGAACACTTCTGTCCTGAATATCCAAATGCTGAGTACACGATAGAGGATGCAGCAAGGTCAAGATCAGCGTCCTTGTCGACAAGCACTGTGTCTTTTCCGCCCATCTCAGCAATTACCCGTTTGAGCCATTTTTGGCCCGGCTGCACTTTGGCGGCTCGCTCATAAATCCGGCAGCCGACTGCACGGGAACCTGTAAATGAGACAAACCGTGTTTTCGGATGCTCAACTAAGAAGTCACCGATCTCCGCTCCATCTCCCGGAATGTAATTCAGAACGCCGTTTGGCAGACCCGCTTCCTCCATGACCTCGACAAATTTTGCTGCCACTACCGGGGCTGCGTCAGCCGGTTTTAAGAGAATCGTATTTCCTGTCACAATCGCTGCCGCCGCTGTTCCCGCCATAATCGCGAGCGGGAAGTTAAATGGAGAAATGACGATGCCGACACCAAGCGCTTCGTAATGATATTGATTGAACTCGCCAGCACGGCTCTTCACCGGAGCCCCTTCCTTGAGCTTTAACATTTGGCGCGCGTAGAACTCTAAAAAGTCTATCGCTTCAGCCGTGTCCGCATCCGCTTCCTTCCACGGTTTTCCCGCTTCCTTCACAAGATAGCTTGAAAATTCATGCTTTCTTCTGCGCAAAATAGCCGCTGCCTTAAAGAGAATATTCGCGCGGTGCTCCGGTCTTTGCTTTTTCCAGGAATCAAATGCCTGCAATGCGGCTTGCATCGCTTTTTCAGCAAGCACTTGATCCGCTGTAGACGCGTACCCAATGATCTCTTCTTTATTTGCCGGGTTAATGGAAATGATTTTGCGGTCCGTTTCAATTTTTTCTCCATTTATGACAAGCGGATAATGCTTGCCGAGCTGAGTGTTTACAAAGGCCAATGACTCCCCAAATGCAGTTTTATTCTTTGCTTCCGTAAAATCGGTAAATGGTTCGTGCGCGTATGTGACTGTCATATGTAGTCCCCCTCGTGTTATGAAATATATCTTCGCATATGAATAAAAATGCAAGAATCATGCCATTTTCTTGTCTTTTGCTGAAAAAACTTGTTGAATCGAACAGAAATTTGTCTAACAGGTGATCACCTTTCTCTTTTCCCGATCTTGAACGCAAATTTATTTTGCGATTTTTGCTCTTTACGCAAAAAACAAATGCAAAATTATTTTGCGGAGGCTTCTCAAATTAGACCCATCCGCGGAATCGCGATGCTTCTGCCGATTTTCTGATGCCCGTCATGTAAGCCGCCAAACGCATATCCACTTTATGTGTTGCCGCTGTCTGATAAATTGTTTCGAACGAGCTGACCATGACGTTTCTCAGTTTTTCTGCAACCTCTTCTTCTGACCAATAATATCCTTGGTTGTTTTGCACCCATTCAAAATAAGAAACCGTGACGCCGCCGGCACTCGCCAGGATATCCGGCACAAGCAGCACGCCTCTTTCATTCAGGATCTTAGTGGCATCAATGGTTGTCGGTCCGTTCGCCGCTTCAACGACGATTGACGCCTGAATGTTATGTGCGTTTTTGGCTGTGATTTGATTGGAGATCGCGGCAGGCACTAAAATATCGCAATCCTTTTCAAGCAGCTCCTCATTTGTGATGACGTCAGTAAATAAATTGGTGACCATACCGAAGCTGTCCCGTTTATCGAGCAAATAAGGGATATCAAGGCCGTCTGGGTTGTAGAGCCCGCCATTGGCATCAGAAATCCCGATCACCTTCGCGCCCGCATCGTGCATGAATTTGGCCAGGAAGCTACCCGCGTTTCCAAAGCCCTGTATGATGATGCGCGCGTTTTGCAGCTTGATCCCTTTTTTCTTCACCGCCTCTTCAATACAAATCGTGACGCCCTGTGCCGTCGCCGTTTCCCGTCCTTGCGATCCTCCCAAAACAAGCGGTTTACCTGTAATAAAGCCCGGAGAATCGAATTCCCGCAGCCGGCTGTACTCATCCATCATCCACGCCATAATCTGCGAATTTGTGTATACATCTGGAGCTGGAATATCCTTTGTCGGACCGACGATCTGGCTGATGGCACGGACATACCCCCTGCTCAGCCTTTCCAGTTCTCCAAATGACATTGTCCGCGGATCACAAATAATACCGCCCTTCCCGCCGCCGTAAGGAAGATTGGCAATCCCGCATTTGAGCGTCATCCAAATGGATAATGCCTTTACTTCCTCTTCATTAACTTCTGGATGGAAGCGAACGCCCCCCTTTGTCGGACCGACAGCATCATTGTGCTGTGACCGGTAGCCTGTGAACACTTTGACGCTCCCATTGTCCATTTTGACCGGAATGCGGACAGTGAGCATTCTCTGTGGCTCTTTCATGAGTTCATACATATCTCCCGGATAACCCAGCTTCCGAAGGGCTTCCTTAATGATTGTTTGGGTAGACAGAAATAAGTTAAGAGCTTCTTTTTCTTCATCTTTCGAGACTTGCTTTGCTGACATCTTTTTCACCTCATTGTTTTTTTGGCCGGCTTTAATGTAAGCGCTTTAAAAAATCAGCCCGCCAATTCCTTTCTGCATCGGATTCACCCTTATCATCATGCAAGATCCGTACCAGCTTTTGAATCCACAAAAAAAAGAGACTGAAAACATCTCAGTCTCTGACTACAAATCTATCGATTAACGGGGATCAATCACCAGCTGCGTTTCAGCATAAAAACTGCCGATTCCCAAACCGTTTACTACATCGCCTTTAATCGTGTAAGTGCCTGCGCGAGGAAGCGTTTTGCGCACCATGACGAGGTCAAATTCGGATGCGCCTAACAAATCAAGCGTAAGCGGGAGTCTGACTGTTTTTCCATCGTTTAAAATCTGTGTTTCTTTCAGTGTTCTTCCATTCACTGAATCTCTTGTCGTAGCATGAAACCCGTCAGGAAATTGAAATTCTACCGCTCCGAGAGAAAGCACCGCATTTGGTTTATATGTCACTTCAATATCAGAAGTGGTCCACTCTTTCGTGCTGTTAATTGTTTTTGCCTCGATTGATGCAGACTGTGCATGAGCTTGGCCCGAAGGAAGTAAGATTGATAGTAAAACAGCTGAACTGATGAATAATGAAGATACGAATGAAGTTCTTTTTAGCATGACATTTCCCCCTAATTGATTGTTGAAATTTGGCCAGAGCGTCCTCTGCAGAAAAAGCGCTTTTTCATAATTCGCGAATTACCAGTTCTTTTTCTTAAAAATTAATCTATCATCATTTTCCATGGAAGTAAATGTTTTTTAAGGAATATTAACACTTGGAATTCAATGAGAATTCCTTCCTGTTTATACAAGGTTCAAATGGACGATTTCTCTCTCTTTTTCTAGTAACATCCGCCTGACATTTTCTATCTTTTATCCTATTTTAAAAAAGGGCAAAAAAAGTCGAAGATGCCTCTGCTCTTCGATTGATCACGTTCCTATTTTTATCTGAATTCAGTGTTCCAGTTAAAACCGATCGTCTCATCATTCCACGGAATTCTTTTTTCATCAGGCTGATCCGGGTTATACGACATGGTGGTAAAATAGATAATTGTCAGCGGCGTCTCTCCCAGCACTCTATATCCGTGAGCCACCCCTTTTGGGATTAATAACAGCATCGGGTTGTCTTCGCCCATATAATAGACGTCCGTTTCTCCTTTTGTCTTTGAATCCTCTCGAAGATCGTATAGGACAACCTGAGCGTGGCCGGTTGGGAAGAACCAGAGATCATCCTGCTTCTCATGATAATGAAATGCCTTAATCACACCCGGATAGCTTTTCGACCAAGAGGCCTGCCCAAAATGCTCAAGGAGATTCTCATCGTCCCGGACCAGCTCAGCAAAAAAGCCTCTGTCATCGCTATGCTTCATCAATTTTTTCACCTTGACTCCATCAATCACACGCACTGCTCCTTTCCTGCAAATACTCTCGTAACGCTTCCCGCCAGTGGCGGGGGCGGATGCCGGCTTCTTCAATAGCCCGATGGCTCAGCACAGAGTATGCCGGGCGGGGCGTTTTGTTCCCGTATTCCTCTGTCGTTACAGGCAAAATGGCTGTTTCCAGCCCGCTTTCTTCCATAATTGCCGTCGCAAACTCATACCAGCTGCATATGCCTGAATTGCTGACATGATAGATGCCCGGCGGATGGCTGAACAGCTTGATGACCGCTTCTGCTAAATCCTTCGTATAAGTCGGCGAACCAATTTGATCGCTGACAACCCGAAGCTCTTGTTTCGTTTCAGCAAGCTTCAGCATGGTTTCAACGAAATTACTGCCGCCATGTCCGTACACCCACGATGTTCTGATGATTGTGCTGTCTTTTGTCGTTAATCGTATCAGTTCTTCTCCGAGCCTTTTGCTTTTGCCATAAATGGTTTTCGGATCGAGGGGATCGTCTTCCCTATATGGCTGGGTTCCTTTCCCATTGAATACATAGTCCGTGCTGATATGAACATATTGAGCTCCGATGCGGGTTGACTCAAGCGCTGTATAATAAGCGCCGATTCCGTTAATCAAGTACGCTTTATCAAGCTCTTTCTCGCATTGATCAACCGACGTAAACGCGGCGCTATTGACCACGATATCCGGCTGATAATGGCCAAACGAATGCCGTACTGAGCGCTGGTCAGCAATGTTCATCATCTTCTTTGTTAACGCAATGACCTCATATCCGGCTTGCTTCAGCTGGCGGCATAGTTCCAAGCCAAGCTGTCCTCCCGCCCCAGTTACCAATACCTTTGTCAATCAGATCACCTTCTCATCGGTCATTGTCTGTATACCACTGAATCGTACGCGCAATACCTTCTTCAAACGTCACTTCCTGCCGCCAGCCCAGTTCATTTTTCAGCTTAGATGCATTGATCGCATAGCGCCGGTCATGCCCTTTTCGGTCTTCCACGTGGGCGAACAATTCCTCACAGCCCAGATGCTTCAAAATGGCACTCGCCAGCTCTTTATTCGTGCGTTCATTTCCGCCGCCGATGTTATACACCTCGCCGTCGGTTCCTTTTTCTAAAATCAGTTTGATTGCGCGGCAATGATCCTCCGCAAACAGCCAGTCTCGGATCTGGAGTCCATCGCCATACAGCGGAACAGGCAGGCCCTGCTTCGCATGACGGATAATCGTCGGAATCATTTTTTCGCTGTGCTGATAAGGTCCGTAATTGTTGCTGCATCGTGTAATGATGGCCGGAAGCTTGTGGGTTTTCACATAAGACAACACGAGCAAATCTGAGCTTGCTTTGCTGGCTGAGTATGGGTTATTAGGAGAAAGCGGCGTCGTTTCTGTAAACGCGGGATCATCCGCTTTTAAATCCCCGTATACCTCATCTGTTGAAATATGAATCAGCTTCTTGGCTTTTCCTTTCAAGACCGCTTCCGCCAATCGGTAAGTCCCCATGACATTTGTGGTGATAAACGGCTCCGCTTGGGAAATGCTTCTGTCCACATGCGATTCTGCTGCGAAGTGAATGACGCCGTCGTAGGTCTCGTCAAACGCCCGGTCGATATCCTCCTGAACGCTGATGTCCCCTTTTACAAAGCGAAAACGGCTGTTTTGCTGTAATTTTTCCATTTCCTCCGGGTGGCTGGCGTACGTCAGTTTATCTAAAACGGTAATGCGCGCATCCGTTTCCCTCAGCATGAGCTTTGTAAACGTGAGCCCGATGAAGCCGGCCCCGCCTGTAATTAAATATGATTTTGCCATCACTTTTCGTCCTGTCCTTTCCGTAAAGCCTGGTGTACAAGCTGGGAAGCGAGATAAAGCGATTCGTGAGTTCCGGCATCTACCCACCAGCCTGATAACACATCATACGTAAGCTGGCTGTTTTCGATGTATAGATTATTCACATCGGTGATTTCCAGCTCGCCGCGCTTTGATGGTGATATTTGTTCAATATACGAAAACACCTCTGCATCATACATATAAATGCCGGTAACACAAAGGTTGGTCGGTGGCTGTTCGGGCTTTTCGATGATGGAACGAATCCGCTTGTTTTTCTCATCAATCTCAGCAATCCCGAAGCGTTCCGGGTCATCAACTTCTTTCAGAAGCACTTTTGCTCCTTTCCCCTGCTGTTCAAAGCGTTCTGTATAAGGCTTTAATGAATCTTCAAATATATTATCACCTAATAATAAAATGAAAGACTCTTTTTTCGTAAAGCGCTTTGCATAAGACAGCCCATCCGAAATGCCCGATGCTGCCGGCTGTACTTGATAAGTGATAGTAACGCCAAGCTCTTCCCCGTTCCCAAGCAGTTTGTAAAATTGCGGCATATGCTCCTTTTGGCTGATGAGTAAAATGTCTTTTATTCCGGCTTCCTCCAGCTTCATAATCGACCAGTATATCATCGGATACGGGCCTACAGGAAGCAAATGCTTGTTGACGGCTTTCGTTAAGGGCATAAGGCGTGAGCCGTTTCCTCCGGCTAAAATAACACCTTTCACATTAACACTTCCTTACATGCATTTTTATATCTCTTGTTCATATAAATCTTGAAGAATAGCTGTTACCCGTATAATGCCTTTGCCATCCACGAGCGGCCTTCCTCCCTTGTGCAAAGAAAGGCGAAGAGGATAGCTGCTCATAATGCGTGACATCTGATAGATGAGTGTTTCATCCGGTACAAGCTCACCCAATCCAAGATCAAGAGCGGCGCCTTGGCCAGCAAATGTTTTTGCTGTTGCCGTTTGATGCTCAACCTGAGAAAGAACAAGGCACGGCACGCCGATGCAAATGGCTTCATATAGAGAGATGCCGCCGGCGACAATGGCTGCGTCCGCTTGTTTCATCAAACCTGCCATATCATTTGTCTGTTCGATCATCTTGTACTGCGGCTTCTTTTCGATCCGCCTTCGGACTGCCTCTTGATGCGGTGAAGCGCTCCCCATTACAAACATCATGTTTTTGTCTTTTATGTCGGGGACTTGATCAGCGGCAGCCAGCACTTTAAAAATAAGCTGCTTCGGATCACTTCCTCCTAATGCAACAAGGATATTGCGGCAGTCTTTCTTAAGTGTGTAATCCTCTCTAGCGGCCTGAAAGGCGGGGTGAAGAATAAGATAGTCCGGACCTTCATAGATGCGTGTGTTTCCCTGAACGTACACCCTGCTTCTGATGTCACCGTAAATTCCGTTAATGACTGCGTCACTATATTGAATCGATTTACCGTTTTTCTCTTCAAAAAGAACAATTTTCGCATCTGTCTCCGTCTTTATTTTCTTTAACAGCTCTGCAGGCGCGCCTAGAATATCAAACAAAAGCAAATCAAGCTTCTTGCTTTTTATTTCCCGGAGAATAAATTCGTGCTGCTGCAGCTCCGGCTTTACGGTGACCTGCCAATGCTCTTCATGAAGAAACGCTTCAGACTCCTGATTCGTATAAAACGTAATCAAGCATCGCTGTTTGAGCCCCTCCGCAAGTCTCTTCATCCGGACAACATGGCCCATTCCCTTTTCATAGCCGCCGTCTGCGAAGATCCCAACATGCATGGCTATTCAGCCTCTCGTTCGATTGCCGCATCGGGGTTCCGGTTCAGAAGGGTGATAAGCTCTGAGGCGGATACATCGGGGCGCTCGCCTGCTTTTTGATAGAGGGCCTTTATCGATTCATAGTCTTCCTTTGTATCAATGGTCAGCCGATATCGAGGGGCGCGAAATCGTTCCGGCGCCTCTAAAAACTGCACACGATAAAGAGCTGGATGATTCCTTATATATAACGTGACATGCTCCTGATATTGATCCTCCATATTCTGAATACGGCTGATGTCAATTAACAGGTTGGCGTTGACCACTTCGCCGCAAATCCCTAATGGGGCATTCAGGATATACGTATAATCCGAGCCTTGATCAAAATGCGCCTGAATCATTACATCGAGCAGCTCCGGATCGACAAACGGATTATCACCCGTTAACCGGATGATGACTGACGGTTTAACAGCTTCTATGACCTTCACAAACCTATCGAGGACACGTTCTTCGCTCCCGCGGAAAACACGAAAGCCTTGTTTGATACAGTGCGCCTCTAATATGTCGTCAGTTTCTTTGTCAGACGTGGCGATGACAAGATTATCCCGATCCTTTTGGTAAAACGCGCTTTGCCGGACACGGTGAACGAGAATATCAAGTAAACGATTCGATCCGAGCGGCCGAAGCACTTTTCCCGGAAGCCTTGTTGAACCCATTCTTGCTTGAATGATAAAGAGAATATCATTCATGAAACGGGCTGTCCTTCAGTAAAATGTCATCCCAGACAATGCCTGTGTCGGCTGGAATGTCTCTTACAGCCCGAACACCGCTGGTCAGCAGTTCAAAAAATCTCGGGTGCAGCCCCTGCGGCTTTTGTCCGGGCCGAAGCACTGCGATATTGTCTTCACTAAAGGCTTCACCTTTTTGAATCGGAGCTGTTGTAAAAATGCCTCTGTATGCAAAATTTCTGATTTCTCCTTCGATGGAGGTTGTTGTTTTGTATGAACTGCCAAGCAGTTTTTCAGAGACCGGTTTTGTGATCCCCTGTTTCAGCTCAGCTTCCGTTTTCCTGATGCCATCGACCATTTCTTTCAATTCATCCGGATTTAATGCAAACGAGTGGTCGGCACCCGGCAGATCTTTATCGATCGTAAAATGCTTTTCTATCAGTTTTGCTCCGAGCCGAACCGCGGCACACGGCGCTTCTGTCGGATGCTCGCTATGATCGGAGAAGCCGATGACCGCCTCAGGAAAAGCAGCGGCAAGCATCGGAATGACGCTGAGGTTGCTGTACTCCGGCGGTGCTGGGTATTTCGCCACACAATGCATTATGGCAATTTGATTGTTTCCCTCTGCCCTGATGGTGCGCCAAGCTTCGTGAACATCAGAGATTTCAGCTCCGGCTGTCGAGAAAATCATCGGCCTGTTCAGCCGGGCGACATATTTGAGCAGCGGGAGATGGTTAATTTCATAGGATGCGATTTTAAAAGCGCTCGGCGAGGTAGACTGAAGCAGATCAGCTGACCCCTCGTCACATACCGTACTTAAAAAGATCACCTGCTTTTCGCGGCAGTAATCCAATAGCGGTAAAATCCACTCAGCAGGCATTTCCATAGATTGAACCAAAGAAAAAATAGAGACGTCCTTGCCCGCTGCCGTCTTGTACAAACCAGGATCTTTCTGGTACATCCTATCAGCTTGGAACATTTGAAATTTCACGGCATCCGCTCCCGCTTCCGCCGCGGCGTCTATCAGCGCAAAAGCCTGATCAAGCTTCCCGTCATGATTAATCCCCGCCTCAGCAATAATAAAAACAGGAGCGTCTTTGCCTACAGTTTTATTCGCGATCTGAAACGCTGCCATTATTTCGCCTCCTTGCCCGGCCAAATATGATAATAGTAATACGATTGTTCAGCGGTGAAGCCCATTCGTTCATAAAGGCGGATCGCCCTTACATTGTGAAGCTGCGTCCCCGCTGTTACCGTTCTATGCTTCTGGGTCTCCGGTTGTTCTATGAGATTCGCCAATAAATGAAACGCAATACGTTTTCCTTCAAATCCCGGCTTTACAGCCATCAAATCGAGAATGCACTCATCATCTCTTGATAAGCCCTGAAGATAGCCGATGACCTCGCCATTGTGTTTAGCGACAATATTGACCGCCGCCCTTCCATTCAGATTGTTTCGTGTCCACTCCTGAAATATTTTGTTTGCTGCATCGCGGCTGAGATGAGGATCCTGAAAATATCTGCTTTTTGTAAACGAGTCTCGGGCCAGCTCACATATCGCTTCTGTGTCTCCGGGCTCAGGCGGGCCCAGTTCAAAAAATGGCGGTGTTTTGTCATAAAAAGACGGAGGCATCGCCAGCTTCAGCAAACTCCCGACAAAGTAAGAGGATGGCTGCTGCTGTATCACATGCGCGGCTCCGATATCTTCAGCCGGAACGCGGACAAAGATAAAATCCGTTTCATCCATTTGGCGTACAGTATAAAAAGCTTCAAACAGCCTCTTTAGCTGCCCGGTACTATTTGCCGCAAGAAGTTTGACGTTCATGACTTTCTTCTGAAGCACCTTGCTTTCCCACAAAGAATCTTCGTAAAGCAATACGCCTTGGAGCCTGCTGTTTTCAAAAAGGCCGAGGGAAAATTGATACGGAACATCCAGAGTAAGCTGTCGGCTTTGGAGAAATTCCTCAATCAACTCTTTGGAGACATTTTCTTTTACCGTATACATTTAATCAGCCCCTTTTACGATATCCCGCACAGCTTCAATGACATCATCTACATCGTCGTCAGACATTGATGGGTAGAGCGGGAGAGAAAGGGTTCGTTTATAGTAATTCATGGCATTCGGAAAGTCCGCTTCCTTATATCCAAATTGCTTTTGATAATACGGATGAATGTGTACTGGAATAAAATGAACGCTAGTGCCGATATTGTATTCATCCTTTAAAGCCGTAATCATTTCGCTGCGCGTAACCCCGGCCTTTTTTTCATTAACTTGCAGAACATATAGATGCCAGGCGTGCCTGCCGTCATCATGGACAAACGGCGTGATCAGCCCAGGAATCTGCTGAAAAGCGGTTTGATAGCGGCCGGCAATCTCTTCTCTCCGTTTCTGCATATCATCCAGCCGTTTCAGCTGATGAAGTCCGAGGGCCGCCTGCAAATCAAACATATTCATCTTATAGCCGGGCGATTCGACTTCATAGTACCAGCTGCCATTTGATGAATAACGGTTCCATGCGGCTTTACTCATGCCGTGAAGGCTTAGCACCCGGATCTTATCGGCAAGCTCCTCATCATCAGTCGTCAGCATGCCGCCTTCCCCTGTCGCGAGGTTTTTGGTGGCGTAAAAGCTGAATGCCGTTGCATCCCCGATAGAACCGATCATTCTTTGCTTATAAGTCGTATATACCGCATGTGCCGCATCCTCCAGCACGAATAAACCATGATTTTGGGCAATAGCCAATATTGCATCCATATCGCAGGACTGCCCGCCAAAGTGGACGGGCACAACTGCTTTCGTTTGCGGTGTGACGGCCGCCTCAAGCTTTACCGGGTCAATATTGAGCGTGTTTTCGTCAATATCCGCAAACACAGGCGTCGCTCCTGTATGAATAATCGTATTGGCGGTCGAGCTGAACGTAAGCGGAGAGGTAATGACCTCGTCCCCGGGCCCGATCCCTTTTGCTTTCAAAGCCAAAAATAAAGCTGCGGTACATGAATTCACCGCCACGGCGTGCTTCGCCCCGACAAACGCGGCAAACTCTTTTTCAAACTGCTGAACCTTCGGGCCTTTAGAGAGCCATCCCGATTCAAGCGTTTCTGTAACCTCCTGAATTTCTTCCTTACCGATTAACGGCAATGAGTAAGGGAGAAAATGATTTCTCTTTTGCACCATTTCTTTGCGCTCCTATCATTTTATTCAGTATCTTCCCGCCTGTAATCAACCCCTGTTTTGGCTTTCAGTTCCGCAAATAAAGCATTTGTTGATTCTGCCACCGGATAATTAGCCGCTATGAATGCCAGGCGCGCCTCTTCTGCTTTTTGATGCACGTCGGGACTTCGAAGAACCTCAACCAAGGTGTGCGCCAGTTCATCCGGCTGGTCAAACATAAAATCGCCAAGAGACTCATAATACGGATACGAGCGATTTCCGGACGATTTTCCGATCAGCACAGGCTTTTGAAACAGCATGGCTTCAAGACCGACTGTCGAGGTTTGCGTCACTGCGGCATCAACATACGGCAGCAAATCATAAAGCTCGAGCTCCTTTTTGATGACTCTGCATGCTTGATGTTTTTTCGCCGCCTCGTGATACAGATCAAGCTTGTTTTTTCCGATTTCCCACGGGTGGGGTTTGATAATGATTTGCAGCTGCTTCTGATCAGAAAGCCCCTGCAGCACACCCGAATAAAAATCTTCTGAAAAGGGCTGAGTGGCAATGAGCACAATTTTTTTAGTCGGCTGAAAAGCAAGTTTTCGATAGAATATGGACATATCCATAGGCGTTCTGTTAAAAATCTGATCGAAGCGGGGATGTCCCGTTACGAGAATCTGCTCGGGTTTACAGCCTTTTCGTATGAACCACTCTGCTTCATACTCACCAAAAACAGCTTGATAGGTTGTAAAAACAGGAATGAAGGCTTCATCTCCCATCAATGCGCCATGCTGAAGACAAATGCTGACGGCCCCTTTTCTTTGACACATGAGAGCGAGCACCCTGCTATAAATGTCTTCTGCCGTTCCGACAATAACAGCTGAAATCTTTTCCTGCTCAAACAGCGCATCAACTGTATCAATGGCCTCTATAAATAAAGGAATATCTTTGAAAAGCCGGTCGCGAAACGCTTGATCACCAAATGCCGGGTGATCATCATAAGGGGCGAGAAGCGAACAGGCTGTTTCGAGATACTGCTTCGAATCGCCTTTTTGGCATGAATCCGCAATCTCCCGCTTGCTAATTACAGGCAGATCACAATAATGCGGCAAACTCCATCTGGCCAAAACAGCCGTTTTTTCAGGATCAAATTGATAGTAATTTTCGTTTGAAAAACGCAGGTAATCAAAGTGCAAAATGACTTTCCCTTTAACAGGTTCGTCATTTGTTTTAACGATGTTTTGGATTCTTTCTTCAAAAAACGGCTGAATCTGTCCCTCATCGATATGCTGATCCACCGATCCGAATAATTCCGGTTCTTCTTCCATCATCACCCTCAGCTCAGGGCTGATGTATTGATAAAAATTACTGATAAGCCCAAGCGGAATCCCTTTGTAGCGAAGTTTGTCAAAAAGCTCCACGTACTTCCGGTACAGCACCCAATAATTGCTTAAATAGGCCGACAAGCTCTCACCCCATTCCAAGCTTTTTTAATGATTCACGCAGCTCTCGGCAATTTCGCTGCGGAGGAAGGTTCCTGACAAATTCATTTTTTTCTGATTCAAACAGCTGAAAGTGAATCGATTGGTCGGTAATATAATTCAGGTCCAGCTCCTCATCCAGTGGGTAAAACGGATAAAAATGATTGACTCTCCAAAAGAACCGGGCATCTCCTATACGGTAAAACGCCGGGCTTTCATCCCAATAGGAGCCAAACTTCCCCTTTACCTTCTCAAGCACCGAATACCTGTGCATCACCGAGCAATGATCAATTGCGCACGGCGCGTTCCATGTCACTTGAGCGGCAGGCCTGACAGTTTCTTTTACAATGTCGCGATTCTCGTTTAAATGATAGGTTTTGGAGGCTGAGTAAATCACAGCCTTTTCAGAATGGGTATCGAGCTCCCGCACCATTTTCAGGAGGCGGTCCGGCATATAGATGTTGTCATCCGTCGCATAGGTGATATATTCACCCTCCGCCATCCCAATCGCCTGATTGATCAGTGCCGCGTATCTCGTTTTTTCTGTTCTTTCCTTCACTCCAGATATATCGCTTTGATAAAAACGCACTCGGTTATCATTCAAAAAAGGACGGATTACATTCAGCGTCTCTTCATTGGAGTTGTCATCCATAATAAACAATTCAAAATCTGAAAACGTTTGTGAGAGTATGCTAGAAATGGACTTTGCCACATAATCGCTTTTGTTATAGCTCGTCATAATGACTGATACTTTAGGCAAATCCTACACCTCCTTCTTGGAACTTCACACCTGAAACTATCGTTATCTTATGTTGCTTATGCTCAAGTTGCGCTAGGGATACAAACCAATATGCGAAAAGTTTGTGTATGTCTCTGAAAAACAGCGGCTGCCCAGAGCGAAATCTGATCGGTCCGCTGTTCTTTTTCAGCATAATCCAAGCATCAGCCTCATAAGGTGAAAGAGATAAAAATCGCACCAGCGACTAAGATCGTTTTCCATCGGAGGTGAGTCATCGCGGAGCGTTCACCTATACATCCAGAACATGTTTTGAATGGTTTTCATAAAAAGGAGGAACGATATGAAACCGAAAAAAAATCAATATCAGCAAATGCAGGCATTTGATAATATGCAGGGGTATCAGCCTCAGTTTGGCGCCAACCCGTACCCGCAGCAAGGCCAAGGCTCACAAATGCAGACAATGGGGATGCAGCCAATGATGCCAATGCAGCAGGGACAGCAAGGACAACAAGGACAGCAGGGATTTGGATTCCCGGGCCAGCAGCAGGGCGGCGGTTTTCAAATTCCATCGGGGCCTACACCGTCAGGACCGGGCCAAAGCGTTCCCGGCATGCTGCCTGTTGAGGAATCTTACATCGAGAATATTTTGCGCCTGAATCGGGGAAAAACGGCCACCATTTATATGACATTTGAAAACAGCAAGGAATGGGGCTCGAAGATTTTTCGCGGCGTCATCGAAGCTGCGGGCCGGGATCACATTATTATCAGCGACCCGAAATCAGGAACACGCTACCTGCTCCTGACAATCTACCTCGATTACATTACATTTGATGAAGAAATTGCTTATACGTATCCATATTCCATGGCGTCCTATTCGCCAAGATAAGAAAAAAGCCAATCACTCATATGATGAGGATTGGCTTTTTTGTTTATAGATATTTGACGGCTGCGACAACGATCATAATCCAAGAAATAATAAACGCCACACCGCCGAGCGGGGTGATCGCTCCAAGAATGGAGATTTGCGTCACACTTAGAATATATAAGCTTCCGGAAAACAGCACAATTCCCGCAAACATCAGCCAGCCGGCTGTCGTGACACTGCCTATGCCGGATAATTTATCAGCCAGAAACGCGACAACGAATAACCCAAGGGCGTGATACATATGATACTGCACGCCTGTGTGCCAAACCTGAAGATACTTATCAGGTATTTTCCCTTCTAATCCGTGAGCGCCGAATGCTCCGAGTCCCACGGCAAGCAGGGCGTTAATGGCCCCTAATATGATAAAAACTTTCATCTATCTCTCCCGCCTTTTCGTTAAACTCATATCATTTATCTTATCGCACCTGCTCCAAAATTCAATGTTTGTTCTCCGTTGACACGAGATTGTCGGATTTTCTCCTGCGCCAAGGCTGGAACTGGTCAGCTGCTATTGCAGCAAGCGTCCCTAATACGAGCCCGTTGCTTAATAGAGAAATAAATACCGGATGCAATCCCTTTAACGCAGTTTCAGGAACAAACATGATACCGACCCCTGTCAGCAGTGAGATGCCGATGATAGACCTCACCCTTTTTGATTCTTCTTTCTCATATGAATCAAATTCGGCAAAGGCCAGACCGCCCATTGCGGAGAACACAACAAAATTCACCGCAAATCCAACGGGTGACGGCAGGCTCGCAAACGTATTCATAAAAAACGGGATCACGCTGATCACGATAACCAGAATACTGCCGAGCATAAACGGTTTTTTAGAAGGCATTTTGGTCGTTTCAATAAAACCTGCGGCTCCCGAAATCGGAACAGGCGCAATGGCTCCCGTCAAACCGCTAAGCAGATGGCTGAATGAAGCGGCAAAACCGGCATGGCGTTCATGATGCTTTCCATCAGGCTGTTTGCTGAATTTTTTCACGGCGATGTCCACGACCTTCATGCTCGCCAGCATATTCACGATCAGCAAGATGGTAATAAAAATAGAAGTGATGATCAGGCCGCTGTTAAATAACGGGGTCCCAAAAGGAAACAGGGAAGGCAGCTGAAACAGCCGGTCCGGCATTTCAATCGGCTTTGCCGCTCCGGCAGCCGCAAACAGCACCCATCCGCCGAACAAGGCTAATAAAATAGAATATTGCTTAAAAAACATGATGTTCGAATTTGTCATTATAAAGGCGGCAGCGATCACAACAAGCGCCAGACCAAATACAAGACCGTCCACCCCGTCCTGTCGATAACCGATTCCGAGAATTCCTTTTATAATGGGCTGACTCAGCTGCATGACAAGAAGCAATAAATAGACGCCCGTTACAACCGGAGTAAACAATTTTGCAAGTCTGTCAATGACCTTGAAAACACTTAACAAAAAGAAACATACAGCGCTTACAAGAAGAGCTCCCTGCAAACCCCGCAGTGTGTCTCCATATGTCGCAAACACAGTTCCCGTCAGCCCTGCGTAGATCGTATACACTCCCCACCACAAGCCGGCTGGGCTTTCATTGATCGGCAGTCTGTGGCCTTTCAAACACTGAATGACGGCGGCAATCCCCAGTACAAAAAAAGTGCTTTGAATCAATCTCGCAGAATCTGAGTGATTCAGATGGAACGACTGGGCAACCGCCACCGGAACAACTATCGCCGCAGCAATAATAAACGCTGTCCATTGCAGCGCGCCAAGAACCAATTTCACGTAAGCTCAACCTCTCTCTTTAAAAATCAAATAAAGACTCTCCGTTTCCATCCTCTTCCTGCTTCTCTTTTTCTTGCTTTCGATATTTGTTTAATCCCGCGCTCCCCATCATTTTTTCCATCATCAGCTGGTCTGTCGATGGCGGCGCGGCGGGACTTGGCGTAACGCTCGGCTGTATGCGGGGCGCGCTCGCGTTCTCCGGCTGATCAAGCACGACATCACACAGAGAACGGACAACCGCTACATAACGCTTCAGCTCCTCATCCCGTTCAGCTGTTTTTGCTTTTTTCAGCTCCTCTTCCATCTTTTGAATTAATGCAGATATATGAATGTTCATGAAGCACCCTCCAAAAAAATAAATGTTGTCTTCCTGCATTTTATCAAATTCCTGCTGTAAACGCAGATATGAGTTTGTTATTTTTTCTGACAAACCTTGCGCGATTGACAAGCAGAAGAGATTTTTCACATAATAAATCACCATACATTACAAAAAGGAGAAACGGAATGAACAGCATCCCCTCTATCATCAGCAAGCATAAAGCCTATTTTGCGGCGGGACATACGAGACCGCTTGAATCGAGACTGAACATTTTGCGAAAGCTGAAACAAGCCGTCAGAACTCATGAAGCCGATCTCATAGCCGCTCTCTACCAGGATCTCCACAAATCCGAGCAAGAAGCATACTCAACAGAAATCGGAATCGTCTTGGAGGAAATCAGCTTTGTCATGAAACGGCTGAAAAAATGGTCCAAGCCGAAACGAGTCAAAACGCCGCTGACTCATCTAGGCTCCAAAAGCATCATCATTCCTGAGCCGTATGGAACCGTTTTGGTGATTGCGCCTTGGAACTATCCCTTGCAGCTGGCGCTTTCTCCGTTGATTGGCGCCATTGCGGCGGGGAACACGGTCGTTCTCAAGCCATCAGAATATACGCCGGCTGTTTCTGCTATTCTTTCCAAACTCATCAGCAGCGTTTTTCCGACCGATTATGTCGCTATGGCAGAAGGCGGGCCTGACGTCAGCACAGCATTATTACAGCAGCCCTTTGACTACATTTTCTTTACAGGCAGTGTAGCTGTAGGAAAAATCGTCATGGAGGCCGCCGCCAAACAATTAATTCCCGTAACCTTGGAGCTCGGCGGCAAAAGTCCCTGCATCGTCCATAAAGATGCTGACATTCAGCTTGCCGCCAAACGCATCGTCTTCGGGAAATTTACAAATGCGGGACAAACCTGCATCGCACCGGATTATTTATTTGTCCACGAGGACATCAAAACGAAGCTGGCAGAAGAAATGAAGCGTGCGATCAGAGAATTTTACGGCCCTCAGCCGGAACGGAATCCGCAGTACGGCAAAATCGTCAGTGAGCGCCACTATCAGCGGCTGCTCAGCTTTCTGAATGATGGTATCCCGCTCACAGGCGGACAATCTGATCCTGATCATCACAAAATTGCGCCGACCATTCTCGAACAAGTGAGAGATGACTCTCCAGTGATGCAGGAGGAAATTTTCGGGCCGATTCTTCCGCTCTTTACATACCGCAATATCGGGGAAGTCATTGAAAAAGTCCAATCGCGCCCTAAGCCACTCGCCCTGTATCTCTTCACCACAAACAAAGAAACTGAGCGCGCTGTTTTAGGAAATCTGTCGTTTGGCGGGGGCTGTGTCAATGATACGTTAATGCATGTGGCGACGCCGTATTTGCCATTCGGCGGCGTCGGGGAAAGCGGCATCGGCAGCTATCACGGGTTTGACAGTTTTAACACATTCACGCACAAAAAAAGCGTAGTCAAACAAACGAACCGCTTCGACTTCGCATTTCGTTATCCTTCCTCCAAAAACGGGCTGCGGATGATTCGAAAAATACTCAAATAAAAAAGCGCAGATAACCTGCGCTTTTTACAAATCCTTAATACACCAATCAATCGGCGCCTCTCCCATTTTCTCCAAATAGGCATTCGCCCGGGAAAACGGTCTGCTCCCGAAAAATCCGTTTCTCGCAGAAAACGGACTGGGATGCGTCGATTCAATGATAAAATGCTTGGACGTGTCGATCCGTTCTTTTTTCATTTGAGCATGCCGTCCCCACAAAATAAAGATAACCGGCCGCTCCCTTTCATTCAGCACGTCAATAATTCGGTCCGTCAGTCGCTCCCAGCCTTTTCCCTTATGGGAATTCGCCTGTCCGCGCCTTACTGTCAGCACAGTATTCAGCAAAAGAACGCCTTGCTTTGCCCAGCTCACAAGCGACCCGTGATTCGGGATGCTGCACCCGATGTCCTGCTGCAGTTCAAGAAAAATATTTTTTAACGAAGGCGGCTGCTTTACACCGGGCTTGACAGAGAAGCTTAAACCTTGAGCCTGTCCCGGCCCGTGATACGGATCTTGACCCAAAATGACGACCTTGACATCATCATAAGATGTATAATGCAGCGCGTTGAAAATATCCCGGCTGTCCGGATAAATCGTTTGCTCCGCGTATTCCCGCTTCAGCATTTCTCTGAGCTCTTGATAATACGGTTTCTCAAACTCTTCCTTTAGCTGATCCCACCAGCTGTCTTGTAAAAGCTGTTTCAAGATTCAGGCCTCCTTACGAACGATGAAGTCTGGAATAGACAGGCTCGCCATCCCAAACCATTTCACTTTTTGCTTCCCGCCTCTTCATCTCAGGCTCTTCAAGCAGGACGGCAAAGTTTTTCGTCGGCAGCTCCCCGAGTCCGTGCTTTTCACTTAAACGATCCAAATATTGCTTCCGCTTGGCGCCAAGGTCCGCAGACTGATTGTCTCCCGCGTCACTGAAGGCATAAATCACACTGGCGCAAGGGACACGCTTCACCCGGTAATCCTTGGCCACGCGTAAATAAAAATCCCAATCCCAGTAATTGTGCACATCAGCATCGAAATACCCGATTTCATCATGCAGAAAACGTCTGTACATGCTGCCCGACGGCACGTATGTAGAAAACACTCTCATATCCTCATAGTCAGCGGTATAAGCAAACAATTTCCGTGACACTGGATATCTTGTTCCGTTTTTCTCTTCAAACGAAACTATTTCCGCATCAGAATGAACGAAGTCAGCCGTTTCTATTTCCTTTGCCATTTTCTCGATATGCCCTGGCGTAAAGAAATCATCGTCATCACACAGCATAATGCAATCCCCAGACGCCTCTTTTACACCGGCATTTCTCGCAGCCACATGCCCCGAGTTCTTTTCTAAATTGATGACAGCAATCGGCAGCTCCGGATACAGTGCTTTGACCGGCACGACCGATTCACCGGCATCATTCACAATAATAATTTCATACGGCTTCAAGGTCTGGCGGGAAATCGACTCCAAAAGCTCACACAAAGCCGGAATCCGATTATAGGTCACAATTACGATAGAAATCTTCATGATGCTCTCCTTCTCATTTTCATAGTCATGTACTATTAAAACATATATTGGACGGGAGATCAGTGGGAATATCCTACTGAAACGGCATACTACAATGATAGAAACAGCAAAGTGGCTCCGATCAGAAGCACCATGATCAGCATCAGATTTCCAAAGACATGAAAGAGATCTTTCAGGCGGACGCCATTCGGAAGGATAAGACGCCACAGCTTAGATTGATAGACCGGCAGCAGCACCAGTGCATAAGAAAGACACAAAAATGTAAAAGCCGGCGGAACAAAAGCACAGCCTGTATCGTCCCAATTCATCATGATGTCTTTCATACTAGATCCATCCAATAAAATCAAAGATATCATGAGGGCCAGCACCACAAAGGACCCCAATTGAACCTCAAACAGGCGCATTTTCTGGTTATATGCAAATCGGACCGCCCAAAACCAGACATAAGCATATGAACATAACAGCGTAAGAATGGCACCTGCTGTAAAGACGACATCAGGCAGCCAATCAAGCAGAAAAACAAAAGGCAAGCTGGCTGCCATAGCCAAGAGCATGCAGCCACCAGTAAACAAAAATACTGCCCCATGAGCTACAAAACCATATAAACAAGAGCTAATCCTCACGACATACACATCCTTTACATAGAAATTCTATGTATATACCTAAAAAATCAGGCAAGCTGACGCCTGCCAATATAACAGCCCATTCGGCCAAATAACGGAAATAACAGCGTTGCAATAGCACAAGTTCCAACAAACCAAGGTGTCAACAAGGATTGAAACAGCGCAGCAGGAATTACATTGAATAGAAAAACAAGCATAAAAATGACGTTTGGCACCATTGAGATCAGAATCGTATGTAGAACAAGCTTTTCTCCGCGTTTTCCAAACTCCTTCACGCCTTGATACCCAATCAGCACCCAGTAGATCATATATGCAGCTAAGATCAGCCAAACAGAAACAGAAATGCCTTTCCATACTGCTTGAACAAACGGTGATTCAAGCCATACATGCATTATTGTAATCGCAATGCCGACAGCGAATAGGGCACTGTTACAGAAAAGATGGAACATCAAAAACGCACGGAACGTTACTGGCTGTATTTTCTTAAACGAAGAAACAATGTCAGTTGGTGTTCCAAACGCCTGCAATAAAGTCTGCATAGCTTCCTCCTCACTCTTTCCTTCCTGAAAAGAGCAAAACAGATGATGTTCAATATGGCTCTCAATCTCTTCTATCATTGCCTCGCCTTCAGGAAGCCCTTTAAGCCCGCTTTTGATTTCGGATACATATGTTTCTTTATCCATTTTGTCCGCTCCACTTCAGTATTCGGTCCATCATGGCTGAAAATACGCTCCATTCCTTCGTGCGTTCCGCCAGCACTTCTTTGCCTTCGTCTGTAATCCGGTAATATTTGCGGTCCGGTCCTTTCTCCTGCTTCTCCCAGTAGGAAGAAATATATCCTTGGCGTTCAAGCTTGTGAAGAGAAGGATACAAGGTCCCTTCTTTCATCTGCAGCTCGTTTCCGCTGCGGCTTCCCATTTCTTTTACAAGCTCATAGCCGTACATCGGCCGCTCGTTCAGAAGCGTCAATACCAATATAACCGTGCTTCCCTTAACCAGCTCACGATTTAACATCTCAAAACCCCTACCTAGTTTTCTTATGTAGCATTTTACGAAAGCCCGTTGAGATTGTCAAATGATTCCTATAGATCTTCTATATTGTGATACAGAGAAAATCTAACTATAATGAAAGACAAAACATGATGGAGGTTCAAGACATGTCTATGCATAAAGCACTCACCATTGCCGGCTCAGATTCCAGCGGCGGTGCTGGGATTCAAGCTGATTTAAAAACATTTCAAGAAAAAAACGTATACGGGATGACCGCCTTAACGGTGATCGTTGCGATGGACCCAAACAACAGCTGGGACCATCAGGTATTCCCGATCGATACTGATACAATCCGCGCCCAGCTTGCAACAATTACGGACGGCATCGGCGTGGACGCCATGAAAACAGGAATGCTGCCAACCGTTGACATTATCGAGCTTGCGGCAAAAACGATCAAAGAAAAACAATTAAAAAATGTGGTAATTGACCCGGTTATGGTTTGCAAAGGTGCTAATGAAGTCCTTTATCCGGAGCACGCCCAAGCCCTGCGTGAGCAATTGGCTCCGCTAGCCACTGTCATTACGCCCAACTTGTTTGAAGCCAGCCAGCTCAGCGGCATGGATGAACTAAAAACAGTTGACGATATGATCGAAGCCGCGAAAAAAATTCACGCACTCGGCGCTCAATATGTCGTCATTACAGGCGGAGGCAAACTCAAACATGAGAAAGCCGTTGATGTTCTCTATGACGGAGAAACAGCAGAAGTCCTTGAAAGCGAAATGATCGATACGCCTTATACACATGGCGCAGGCTGTACATTCTCAGCAGCCGTGACAGCGGAGCTCGCCAAAGGTGCGGAAGTCAAAGAAGCCATTTACGCAGCGAAAGAATTCATCACAGCGGCTATTAAAGAATCCTTCCCGCTAAACCAGTATGTTGGTCCTACGAAGCATTCTGCACTGCGCCTGAATCAACAATCATAAACAAAAGGGGCTGCCTTACAGAGAGGCAGCCCTTTTTAAATCACCGAAGACTTTTCACAGAAAAAACTGCCGATCCCATCGGCAGCCTGTTTATTTGATTTTTAAATTGTTTGCAGATTTCCTCAAAAATGTTTCTATCGACTGAACAAAAAGTGCATATTCCTTCATTTGTTCATATGCCCGCGTGAGAATTTCCGCCGTTTCACTGTGCGGCGTTGTTCCGCCAAGCATTTTTTTCAGCTGAAGCAGCACATCCTTATATTCTTCTCGCTTATCTTCAACTTGGTTAGCAGCCTTTTCCAAACATTCCGGTGTTATCTTCTGTTCATGTATATTCAAGAAAACAACTCCTTTTACAGAAAAAAATAGTAGGTTATCGTTGAAGAATAGCACAGATGGCTCAGATTTCACATAAGAAAATAGAAGGATTTTCTACATAAGTGTCCAAATTCCGACATTCATTTCAGATTTCCCGGTCGAACTGGCTGTTACTTCATGATTTCCCGGGAAAGGAAAATATCTCGCACTAAAGACCTCTTCTCCGTTATTGATAAAGATTTCAACAGAGGATGCGTCGATAAACATGTGCACGGTATGCAAATCCTTGATGCGGCAATGTCTCGACTCTTTTCTTTTTCCGTCGAAGCTCGTCCGTTCCAGCGTAACAATCCCCTCGTCTTTGTGGAAGGAAAACGTAGCCGTTCCGCGGATACTGATTGAAAAGCCAGACTCCGTATGAATGTCTTCCAGCAGAATCTCAGCTCTTTCAGGGTTTTCCACTGGAAGCGTACCAGATGATCCATGCATATTGATGTGTATTTTTTTCTCATTTCTGCGCATGGCTTTCAGCTCAGGCAGCGGCTGCTGAATCAGCTTCTCGCCTGATATTGTCAGCTGTCTCGGCAGCGTCATGCAGTGAATCCAGTGATAGTCAATCGTCGGATGAGATCCTTCATCCTGGTCAGGCACAGCCATCCATGCAAACAAAATTCGTCTGCCCTGATTATCTTCAAGTGTTTGCGGCGCGTAAAAATCAAAACCTTGATCAAGTTCCCTAAAATCACCATGCTTCAGTTCAGGCTTGTTATAATCGAGACACCCGACAAAATAACCTGACTGGTATACGTTCTGATAAAGGAAACCGTCAGCCTCAAGCCCTTGAGGCGAAACAATCAGCACGTCCGATCCTTGAAGGGAAAACAAATCAGGGCATTCCCACATGTATCCAAAATCGTCCAGCCCGTTGAAGCCCGCGCCGGTTATCGGGCCAAGAAATCTCCACTCACTCAGGTTATCAGAAGCAAACAATACAGCCTGCCCTTTCAAATTCTCTGTTTGCGCACCAATCACCATATACCATGTGCCTTCATGCTCCCATACCTTCGGATCGCGAAAATGCGCCGTATATCCTTCCGGAAGGCGGGCGACAACACCCTTTTTCTCAAAGGACAGCCCGTCGTCAGAAACAGCAAGGCATTGATACGTTTCCCGATTTCCATCCTGATCCCTGACATTTCCTGTGTAAAACAGATAGAGCCGATCGTCTTTCGTGACAGCGCTGCCCGAGTAGCAGCCGTTTTTATCAAACCAATCACTCGGAGCCAGCGCAATCTCTTCCCGCTTCCAATTCACAACATCCTGTGTCGTATAATGCCCCCAAAATTTTGCGCCGTGCCCCGTCTGAAACGGCTGCCACTGAAAGAATACATGATAGCTGCCCTTCCAATAAATCACGCCATTCGGGTCATTCAGCAGCCCAACCGGCGGCATGATATGAAAATGCTGGCGGTGCGGATCGCTGTTAGCGATGGGCTCTTTTTTCTCCACTTCTTCATAAGCCCGGCGACGAAGCTCCTGGTCATGTGCTGTCATTTTTTCCTCTCCTCATCCTCATTAATCTTCATGACAAATGCTGCAATGAACGCTGACACTGCCGCAATCGCCATGCCAATCAGATAGTTGATCAAGTTGCCCATGCCAAACGGCGCAGCAATGGCGATCATCGGAATTCCCGTTAACCCGTAAGCGTTTGCAGCTACATGTGTAAAGACGACATATGCTCCACCCAATGCGCCTCCGATCATCGCGGCGATAAACGGTTTTCGGTAGCGAAGATTGACTCCGAATATGACGGGCTCAGTAATGCCGAGAAAAGCGGAAAATGCTGCCGGAAGCGCGATTTCTTTTGTCTTTGCCTTTTTCGCCATAAAGAAGACGGCAAGACCTGCCCCGCCCTGTGCGACATTCGCCATTGACCAGATCGGCAGCAAGTAGTTTTTGCCTATATCTGCAATAAGCCCCGCCTCAATCGCATGGAAGCTGTGATGAACACCTGTCAGCACGATGAGTGAATACGTGCCCCCGAAAATCAAACCTGCCACAAAACCGGCATGGTCATATACATAAGTTAAAGCAACCGTAATGCCGGAGCCAAGCGCTCTGCCCAGAGGGCCAATCGCGATAAAAGCAACAAACCCGGTGACAATTACAGTAACAAAAGGTGTAACAAGCAAGTCTACCGCATGCGGAACCACTTTTCTTGTCCATTTCTCTACCTTGCTCATTACATAAACCGCCAGCAGAACAGGGATGACAGTTCCCTGATAGCCTAGAAGCGCGATATCAAATCCGAAAAGATGCATATAATCAGGTGTCGCTTCAGCCAAACCCCATGGATTCAAAAGGTTTGGATGAATCATGATTCCCCCAATGACCGCTCCCAAGTACGGGTTGCTGCCAAATTCTTTTGAAGCGCTTACTCCGATTAGAATCGGCAAGAAAATGAATGCTGCACTTGAAAACATATCAAGCAGCTGAAAAACTGCAGAATCCTTGCTCATCCAATGAAACGCATTGATCATACCCAGCAATCCCATTAATAGGCCGCTGGCTACAATAGCCGGGATGATTGGAACAAAAATATTAGAAAGCGCTTTCGCAAATCTCGCAGCGGGATTCAGCTTTTCTTTTGCCGCATCCTGATGATTTACGTGTTCTTCACGCTCGATATCAGCTTCTTTAGCAAAGGCATCGAATACTTTATTCACAAGGCCTGTTCCGAAAATGATCTGGTACTGGCCAGAGCTGCTGAAAGCCCCTTTGACGCCATCAAGCTCTTCTACTTGTGCTTGATCTATCTTTGATTCATCTTTCATCACTAAACGCAGTCTTGTTGCACAATGAGCCGCGCTGATAATATTTTCTTTCCCTCCGAGAAGCTCAATGAGGCGTTTTGCAGTCTCTTTGTAATCCATCTATTTCTCCCCCTTTTATTTAAACAAAAAAGACCTAAAATTCGCCAACGAATAAAGGACACAGCGATCCTTTTTCATTTACGCAAATTTTAGGTCTTGCCTGCTTTACCAGTCACAATCCCGCTTATTCAGATCAAGAATACGCTTTCATCATAAATCATGACAGCGTTTTCGTCAACTATTTTTTTAGTTAAATAGTTTGATAAAACATGTAGACAAAAATTCGTAAAAATTAATTGTGAAATACTTCACAATATCGTGCTATACTATGCTCAATCATGAAAGAAAGCAGGAAAAGACAATGGAAACTCAAGCATTACAAAAGGTTGAACAGTATGCTTTGAAAAAACAAAACATATTCACTTCAAGCAAAATCCGTTATGTGCTTCGGTCCATTTTGGCCAGTATGTTTATTGGTTTTGGCATTACAGCCGCAAGCAAAACAGGCAGCTATTTCTTTATGGCTGATTCTCCGTTTGCCTTTCCGGCTGCCGCTGTCACTTTCGGGGCCGCTATTCTGATGATTGCTTACGGAGGCGGAGATTTATTTACCGGCAACACCTTTTATTTCACCTATACCGCGCTCCGGAAAAAAATCAGCTGGCGCGACACCCTGTACTTGTGGATGTCAAGCTATGCCGGCAATTTAATCGGCGCCATTCTGTTTGCCATCCTGATCAGCGCGACGGGACTTTTTGAGGAGCCTTCTGTTCATTCCTTTTTGATTCATTTGGCAGAGCACAAAATGGAGCCGCCGGCTTCCGAATTGTTTTTCAGAGGAATGCTGTGCAATTGGCTTGTGTGCCTCGCCTTTTTCATTCCAATGTCTCTCAAAGGGGAAGGAGCAAAGCTTTTTACCATGATGCTTTTCGTTTTCTGCTTCTTTATTTCCGGCTTTGAACACAGCATTGCCAATATGTGCACATTCGCCATCTCGCTTTTGATCGAGCACCCTGATACAGTGACACTGATGGGAGCAGTCAGAAACTTAATCCCCGTTACGCTCGGCAATCTGACCGCGGGAATAGTTATGATGGGCTGGATGTACTACACACTGAATCCTGATCAATAAAAAAACTTCCAGAGATCACTCCCTGCAAGTCAAAGCGGTTATTCCGAGAGATCTTGAAGACGCTGGACATGCAGCGTGATATAGCCGGCCTCGGATTCCGGCAAATGTAATTGATATTCATTTTTCAAAAACTCCGCCAGCTCCAGCGCACATTGATAGGCGAATGAATACTTTTTTTGGATGAAATAAAGCATCTCCTCGTCCATACGATGGAGCGCTTCATTTGATTCCAACCGGCTGACCGCGTATCGCAAATGCGTGACAAGGCGTTGATAGGAAATGCTGTTTTCATCCACCTTTCGATTAAAGTATTGTTCTATTTTCTCTATCATTTCTTTGATCATGGTCGTATGCTTCAGCGCCGAATACATGCTCTCCGCATCCATCTTGGCCGTATGGATGTGAAGGGCAATATAACCCGCTTCATCTTCAGGCAGAGACACGCCCAATGTCTCTTTTACATGTCCGATCGCCCACAGGCCGATCTCATATTCTTTTTTATAGAGCGCCTTTATCTCATGCAGCAATTTATTCTGCACAAGCAGCCCATTTTGAATCCTTTCGATCGCAAAGGACAAATGGTCGGAAAGCGCGATATGAATGTGATCGCTCAGCGGCGCCGCGAGCTCTCCTTCCGCATAGCTGATGATATCCTCAGCTATTTCTATATGCTCCTCCGGCAGTGTTTGCAGGATTTGTTTGAACTTTTCATTCTCGTCGCGCACGACAAAGATCTTTTCCACTTTATTCATAGGGATGAGATCATTTTTCTTTTTTTGAAAAGCGATTCCCGGCCCCATCACGATTTTTTCCTGATCATCCTCTTTTATTAAAGCCGCATTGTTGTTTAATACTTTATAGATTTTCAAGAGGTTATCTCTCCCGCCAATTTGCTTTTGACTGGGATTTTACCTCCTTTTGACCGCCATGTAAAGATGCGGGCCCGCTCTCTCCTGCTTTGGCGATTCCTTGAAGGCTTGCAAACATCTTCTTTTATAAAGCGCGGCGGCTTTCGCTTTCTGCTTTTCTTCCTCATTCACAGCCATCCGCCACTCATAAAACGAAACGAGTCCTGCGGCCTGCACAGCCGCCTTTCTTTGGTATGTACGCTGAGCCGAATAGACCGCGGCAGCCGCAGTTTTTCTGTCCGGCGTCACCCAGTTCATCAAAAAGACCATCCACACCCGTAAAGATACAAGCAAACGTTTCATAGAAAAACATCCCTCCGCTTCTTTTTGGCAGGCAGCCTTTTTAGCAGCCCGTTTTCTCAGCCGCAGCCCGCAAGAAAAGACGGCCGATTTCTTTTCTCGCAAACTAGCGGCTCTAGCAAAACTCATGACTCTATGATAGACCGTGGAAAGAGAATTCTTTGTCACAATATGAGTGAAAAAACCAACTAGTTTTTAGAAGTTTTGTTGAAAGCTGAAAGAATTGAAATGAAAATTGGAGAACCGCTTTGAAAACTTTATACACAAGTTATCCCAAAGATAAGAACAACTTAATCACAAGAGATATCCACATGTCCACAAACTCTATCTATATTTTGTATACGAACGTATATTCCTAACTATATATATACACAGGTTTATTCACTTATACACAGGGTTCTGTGTATAACTCCTTCGTTATACACAAACAAAATCCAATAAATGGTCCAAATGACACAAGGATTTTTTTGAATTTTCAAGAAATATATACTAGATCTTTCACATTTTTTCTAAATACAAAGGGGGAAACACATTGAAAAAGGGGATCATTCGCTTTCTGCTTGTAAGTTTTGTCTTATTTTTTGCGTTATCCACAGGTATTACGGGCGTCCAGGCAGCTCCGGCTTCTTCAAAAACGTCGGCTGATCTGGAAAAAGCCGAGGTATTCGGTGATATCGACATGACGACAAGCAAAAAAACAACCGTTATAGTGGAATTAAAAGAAAAATCCTTGGCAGAAGCGAAGGAAGCGGGAGAAAGCCAATCGAAAAGCAAGCTGAAAACCGCTCGCACAAAAGCAAAAAACAAAGCAATCAAAGCGGTGAAAAACGGAAAAGTAAACCGGGAATATGAGCAGGTATTCTCAGGCTTCTCTATGAAGCTTCCAGCTAATGAGATTCCAAAACTTCTCGCGGTAAAAGACGTTAAGGCAGTGTACCCGAACGTCACATATAAAACAGACAATATGAAGGATAAAGACGTCACAATCTCCGAAGACGCCGTATCTCCGCAAATGGATGACAGTGCGCCTTATATCGGAGCAAACGATGCATGGGATTTAGGCTACACAGGAAAAGGCATCAAGGTGGCGATTATTGACACTGGGGTTGAATACAATCACCCAGATCTGAAGAAAAACTTTGGACAATATAAAGGATACGATTTTGTGGACAATGATTACGATCCAAAAGAAACACCAACAGGCGATCCGAGGGGCGGAGCGACTGACCACGGCACACACGTAGCCGGAACTGTGGCTGCAAACGGAACAATTAAAGGCGTAGCGCCTGATGCAACACTTCTTGCTTATCGTGTGTTAGGGCCTGGCGGAAGCGGCACAACGGAAAACGTCATCGCCGGTGTGGAACGTGCAGTGCAGGACGGAGCAGATGTGATGAACCTGTCTCTCGGAAACTCTTTAAACAACCCGGACTGGGCGACAAGCACAGCGCTTGACTGGGCCATGTCAGAAGGCGTTGTCGCTGTTACCTCAAACGGCAACAGCGGACCGAACGGCTGGACAGTCGGATCGCCGGGCACATCAAGAGAAGCGATTTCTGTCGGTGCGACTCAGCTGCCGCTCAATGAATACGCCGTCACATTCGGCTCCTACTCTTCAGCAAAAGTGATGGGCTATAACAAGGAGGACGAAGTCAAAGCGCTCAATAACAAAGAAGTTGAGCTTGTCGAAGCGGGAATCGGCGAAGCAAAGGATTTTGAAGGGAAAGACCTGACAGGCAAAGTCGCCGTTGTCAAACGAGGCAGCATTGCATTTGTGGATAAAGCGGATAACGCTAAAAAAGCCGGTGCAATCGGCATGGTTGTGTATAACAACCTCTCTGGAGAAATTGAAGCCAATGTGCCAGGCATGTCTGTCCCAACGATTAAGCTTTCATTAGAAGACGGCGAAAAACTCGTCAGCGCCCTGAAAGCTGGTGAGACAAAAACAACATTCAAGTTGACGGTCTCAAAAGCGCTCGGTGAACAAGTGGCTGATTTCTCATCACGCGGCCCTGTTATGGATACGTGGATGATTAAGCCTGATATTTCGGCGCCAGGGGTCAATATCGTGAGCACGATCCCAACACACGATCCTGACCATCCATACGGCTACGGATCAAAACAAGGAACAAGCATGGCATCGCCTCATATTGCCGGAGCGGTTGCCGTTATTAAACAAGCCAAACCAAAGTGGAGCGTTGAACAGATTAAAGCCGCCATCATGAATACCGCTGTCACTTTAAAGGATAGCGATGGGGAAGTATATCCACATAACGCTCAAGGCGCAGGCAGCGCAAGAATCATGAACGCAATCAAAGCAGATTCGCTCGTCTCACCTGGAAGCTATTCATACGGCACGTTCTTGAAGGAAAACGGAAACGAAACGAAAAAAGAAACGTTTACGATTGAAAATCAATCTTCCATTAGAAAATCATACACACTGGAATACTCATTTAATGGCAGCGGCATCTCCACATCCGGCACAAGCCGTGTTGTGATTCCGGCACATCAAACCGGGAAAGCCACTGCAAAAGTAAAGGTCAATACGAAGAAAACAAAAGCTGGCACCTATGAAGGAACGGTTATCGTCAGAGAAGGCGGAAAAACGGTCGCTAAGGTACCTACATTGCTGATTGTGAAAGAGCCCGATTATCCGAGAGTCACATCTGTCTCTGTCAGCGAAGGGTCTGTACAAGGTACCTATCAAATTGAAACCTACCTTCCTGCGGGAGCGGAAGAGTTGGCGTTCCTCGTCTATGACAGCAACCTTGATTTCGCAGGCCAAGCCGGCATTTATAAAAACCAAGATAAAGGTTACCAGTACTTTGACTGGGACGGCACGATTAATGGCGGAACCAAACTTCCGGCCGGAGAGTATTACTTGCTCGCATATGCCGCGAACAAAGGCAAGTCAAGCCAGGTTTTGACCGAAGAACCTTTCACTGTTGAATAAGAAAAAGCCCTGCCGAATCGGCAGGGCTTTTTAAAGATCAGTCAGCAAACGCCTCCTGCAATAATCGATACGATCGGAGCTTATCTTCAAAATGATGTGTGATGGTCACCACCATGATTTCCTCTGTTTCATACGCTTTACTCAAAGCTAGCAGCCGCTCCTTAACCTGTTCTTTCGTACCGACAATCATTCGATTTCGATTATCAGCAATTCGTCTCTGTTCATAAGGAGAATACGTATTTTTCCGAACAGCTTCATACGAAGGAACTCCCTCTAAAGGAATACCCTGCTCTCCCGCCAAAAGTGTAAAATCAAGCACAGCCCCAAGCTCCTCTGCCTTCTCCTCCGTGTCAGCACAAAGAACAAAAACAGCAACTGCCGCTCGAGGCGTATCTCCTAACACAGATGGTTTGAATCGCCTCTTATACTGTCTGACAGTACCCTCTCCGCCCTCTCCATTGATAAAATGGGCAAACATATAGCCAGCGCCAGATTCAGCTGCGAGCAGCGCGCTTTCTCCAGATGAGCCGAGCAGCCACACTTCCGGAGCCGTTGAAATATGCGGCGCAGCCGTCAGATTCGGAAAACGGTGTTTATCATCCGCCAAATCATGCAAATACATGGTCAGCTCCTTGATTTGCTGCGGATACTGATCAGCATTGCGCTTACCGCCGTCATTCAGCGCCCATGATGCAATCGGCATTCCCCCCGGTGCTCTGCCAAGCCCCAGGTCAATTCTTCCTGGTGTCAGCCCCTCCAGAACACGAAAGTTTTCAGCTACTTTATAAGCACTATAATGCGGCAGCATGACTCCTCCTGATCCAACACGGATTCGCTTTGTTTTCGCCGCTATATGACTGATTAGCACCTCAGGACTGGACCCTGCCAGCCGTTTTGAAAAGTGATGCTCAGAAACCCAAAATCTCTTATATCCAAGGTCCTCAGCAGCTTGAGCAAGCGCAACGGTTTGCTGTAAGGCCGTTTCAGCATTGCTGCCCTCTGATACTGGAGATTGATCTAATATACTTAATGAAACCATCCCTACCACCTCATCCTCATCGTATCACTGATCTTCTATTTTTTCTCCAAAGCCGCTCACACTGCTTATCAGTGTCCCCTATCATTCGCCATTTATTTGTGAAAGCCTGTCCCTATTTGTCGGAATATGTTACACGTGAAACATAAAAACCCCTCCAGACGGAGAGGTTTGCTTTAGTTTTTATTAAAGCCCTTTTCTTTCACGTAGTCATTTAAATACGTACGCGGCTTTTGCTTCATAAAGTTCAGTATTTGATCGGACCACGTTTCTTCCCGCTGCCCGTTTGTTCTTTCTCTATAGTAATCAGAAATGGTTTTGTCATACGTATTCATAGTATGACGGAAATCGTCTGTGTTCACATTATACGTATTCTCATGATAAACGGCCTGCTTTGGCAATCTCGGTTTTTTGCCGGAAAGGTTCGCAGGATGGCCTACTGCCAGTCCGAAAAGCGGGAGCACATGGTCAGGCGTTTGCAGCACCTCTGTCACCTTGTCCAGTTCATTCCGAATGCCGCCGATATAGCAAATGCCAAGCCCCATGGATTCAGCGGCAATGCTCATATTTTGCGCTGCCAGCGCCGCATCAATCAAGCTAACCATAAACATTTCTGTATTCTCGAGCAGCTCAGAAATATGTTCACCTTTTTCCTCAGCCAGTTTTTGATGGCGGTACAAATCCGCACAAAATACAAAAAAGTGTCCGTTCTTCTCAACGTAAGGCTGATTCCCAGCAAGCACGGACAGCTCACGTTTTTTCTCAGGATCAGAAACCCCGATAATCGAATATGCCTGCACATAGCTGGATGTAGACGCAGCCTGCGCACTTTTCACTAATGTATCAATTTCTTCAGCTGTCAAAAGCTGATCAGTAAAAGACCGGATTGACCGATGATTCAAAATGGTTTCGATTGTGTTATTCATCACAAAAACCTCCTTATCACTTTTTATCATATCCGAAAAAAAGTGATCTCAAAAGCGAAATGCTCTGCACAAAAAAAGACAGCCTCTGTAAAGGCTGTCTGCATATTAAGAATTAAAAAGATAACTTCTGTATTTCGTCAGCTGCACACTTGCATTATATACAATCCCAAATCCGATTAACGTGGAAAGTGTCGAGCTTCCCCCATAGCTGACAAACAGCAGCGGAATCCCGGTAACAGGCATAATGCCGATGTTCATTCCGATATTCTGGAATGTGTGGATCACAATTAACGCCGTATAGCCAACGCAAAAGAAAGAAGCGAAACGGTTAAACGGATGTATTTTGTCTATCAGAACAACAAGCCTGTAGATTAAAAAGAAGAACATGATGACAACAATTGCACAGCCTATAAAGCCAAATGACTCACCTATTATAGAAAAGATAAAGTCAGTCGTACTCTCTGGAACATAAACCTTCAAATTAGAAATACCATTACCTAAAATACCACCAGATCCTATTGCCATGATGGCCTGGTCAACTTGCCAGCTGTCATTTGAATCTTCCTGTGTCTCATTTGAAGCAGACACCCAAGAAGTGACCCGCTTAATTTGATAATCCTGTATTCCAACTGATTTAGCAACGTCAGGAAAGTTTATCATTACTAATAAAATTAATGAAATGAGTAAGATACCTGAACCAGCTATGATCGCAATCAATTTCCAATTTATACCTGACATAAAAACCATTACAAGAACGATAAACATACATATTCCCGCAGTCCCAGCATCCTGCATCAGGATAAGACCTACAGGAATAACTGCGACACCCGCAATCTTTAATAACAAGTGGATATCATCCCTAAGCGTCCGAACTCCTTTAGGATTAGCTTTTCCAATAACTGAAGCAAGCATCATAATCAAACCAACCTTCATAAACTCTGACGGCTGTATTGTTATTCTACCGATCCTAAACCAACTTTTTGCCCCTTTAATAACAGGTGCAATAGACTCGGGACTGATTTTAAGAATAATCAAAGATAAAATACCAATGATAAAAATATATAAACTTAACTTTTCAAGCTGTTCTAAATCAAAGTACAAAAGAACTGTAATGGCAACAGCCCCCAAAAAATAAAACACAATTTGCTGAATCCAATCCGTGTTCCCATACTGCCCAAACTGACCGGCAGCATAAATTGATACTACGCTTATAATAAAAAACACACCAAATATAAAAATCAAATCCCCCTGGTAAAAGGGGCTTTGCTGTTTCTTATATCGACTCATTCTATCCCGCCTTACATTTTCATCGGAAAATCACTAATGTTTATTATACATGAACCACGTTCAAGATGACACGTGAAGCTCGCTTCCTTTTATGTTTTTTCAGCATTTGCGGCGCTTTTTCAGCTACACGAAATATGACGTATCATAAACCGAAATGTTTCGATTGACACAAAACTTTTCAAATGAAAAAAACGCCATACCAAAAGAATTTGTTAAAAAACGAATGCGATAATGTGTTATATTCCCAAATAATGTGATACCTCATAAGAAACAGCTAAAAATTCAGAGCCCCATGCCCATACATTCTCCTAGCACATTAAACGAAAAAATAAGACGATAGATCCAGTCCATTTCTGCAAAAACACGTATCAATTTCTGGAAAACATGGTATAATAATTGTAACAGAATGTTCAAAAAACAATCACAAAACAGACACAACTCAGTTCCTCTATTTCATTTTTGTAAACGTTATCACAAAATGAAAGGAGACGGGTATGATGGACATGTTTTTTGCTTACTTACTGGTTGCCAGCGCAACGCCTCTCTTTATTTGGCTTGATAACAAAAAAGTCGCACTCTCAGCTATTCCGCCAATCATTTTAATGTGGGTATTCTTCTTCTTTTACGCAACAGAAAGCCTTTCTCCACTTGGACACACTCTCATGATTATCTTGTTTGCCGTTAACGTCATTGTCGCTCATATCGCCGCATTTATCATTTACGGCCTTCCGTATCTTCGCAGAAAGCGAAGCAGCTGAAGACAGCAAAAAACCCTCTTCCAATGAAGAGGGTTTTTGTATTATTCGTTATGGCCTGAATGCTCTGAGTGTTCAGCGCCTCCAGGAGGATTTCCGTCCATATGGTCACCATGGTGATAGTGAGCCGCGAAAATCCAGATGGATCCAAGTACGATAACGATCGCGCCAAAGAATCCGAACAGCGTGTTTCCGACTTGGATCGTGCCGTTTTCGCTCTCTGTCATATGCATGAACATGAGAAGCTGCAGCGCCGCCTGAATGAAGGCGAAGCCGAAGATAATCCAAAGTTTTGCTGATGAGCTCAGGTCAGTATACACTGCAACCCATAGAGCCAGCAGGGTCAAAACGATAGACAGGATAAAACCTACAATGTGTTTCCATGGAAAGTGACTGTGTTCAGCAGATTTGTTTGCCATTTTACAGACCCCCCAATCCCATGAGATAGACACCTGTAAAGATGAAAATCCATACAACATCTAAGAAGTGCCAGTACAAGCTTGAGATAAAGATTTTAGATGAAGTTTGCGGAGTTAAGCCGCGTTTCTTCAACTGAATCAGAATTCCTGTGATCCAGAAAATCCCGATTGTTACGTGAGTTCCGTGAGTTCCAAGTAAAACAAAGAATCCAGACCAGAACGCACTTGTACTGAGAGCCGCTCCTTCATGTACATAGTGAACAAACTCGTTGATCTCGCATCCGACGAAGCCGGCACCGAGAAGAAGAGTGATAATTGTCCAAATGACTACGCCTTTTAAACTTCCGCGGCGCATTTCATGAACAGCGATCCCGCAGGTAAAGCTGCTGATCAGCAGCAAGAACGTCATAATCATTACCAGATTGACTTCAAATAGTTCGTCTGGCAAGACACCTCCAGCTGTTCTGTTTTTAAGAACGAAGAAGGTTGCAAATAGTGTTGAGAACAACACAATTTCTGCCCCTAAAAAGATCCAAAACCCGAGAATATTAAGTCTGCCGGTTTCAGATTGATATTCCATAGGCGCGTTAGAATTGCCGTGTTCTGCATGTTCCATAACTCACGCCTCCTTATTCGGAAATCTTTCTTTCCGTCTCTTTTATTTCATCAACACTAATGTAGTAGCCGTTGTCGTATTCGAATGAACGCAGAACCATGCAGAGCAGGACTCCGATCAATCCGACTACGCCCATCCAGTACCATTCAAAGACAAGTCCAAAGCCAGCGAGACCGAAGGCAACAGACATAAAGAACGGTCTGCCTGAGTTGCTTGGCATATGGATTTTCTTAAATTTGCTTTCAGGGTATAATTCAGTTTTTTCTTCTTTCATATGCAGGAATGCATCTTGAGATTTGACTTCAGGAAGCACCGCAAAGTTGTAATGCGGCGGAATCGCAGAAGAAGTCGCCCAATCAAGCGTACGTCCCACACCCCATGAATCTCCGCTGATTTCACGAGTAGAGTAACGGAAGCTGTAGTAGATGTTATAGCAAAGGATTAAGAATCCTACACCCATCATGAAAGCTCCGACTGTTGAGATAAAGTTCAATGTTGTCCAGCCGTCATTCGGTCCGTATGTGTAAATACGGCGAGGCATGCCTTGAAGCCCCAAGAAATATTGCGGGAAGAAACAAATATTGAACCCGATCATAAAGATCCAGAAGAACCATTTTCCGATTCTTTCGTTCAGCTTGTGGCCGAACATTTTTGGATACCAGAAAATAAATCCGGCGAAACAAGCAAATACAGTACCCGCGATCAGCACATAGTGGAAGTGAGATACAAGGAAGTACGTATTATGGTATTGATAATCCGCTGCTGCCATCGCAAGCATAACCCCTGTAACCCCGCCGATAACGAAGTTAGGAATGAACGCAAGCGCCCACAGCATAGGTGTTGTAAAGCTGATTCGGCCTTTATACATTGTAAAGAGCCAGTTAAAGATTTTAACCCCGGTTGGGATTGAGATTGCCATTGTCGTAATTGAGAAGAATGAGTTAACGGACGCACTGTTCCCCATTGTGAAGAAGTGGTGAGTCCAAACTAAGAAACTCAATACAGAGATGGCGATAATAGAACCAACCATCGCTTTGTAACCAAACAATTGTTTTCTTGCAAAGCTTGAAATGATTTCTGAGAAAATACCAAACGCCGGAAGAATAACGATATATACTTCAGGATGTCCCCAAATCCAGAACAAGTTAGCCCAAAGCATCGGCATACCGCCTGCTTCCAATGTGAAAAAGTGAGCGCCGAACAAACGATCAAATGATAAAAGTGCTAATGCTACTGTAAGTACAGGGAACGCAAACACGATAATAACCATTGTGATCAGTGTTGTCCATGTGAACATTGGCATACGCATTAATGTCATGCCTTTTGTTCTCATTTTTAAGATTGTTACCATAAAGTTGATCCCTGTCATCAGGGTACCGATACCGGCAATCTGAAGTCCGAGGAGGTAGTAGTTCTCACCCGGCCCAGGGCTCATGTCGTTACTTGCAAGCGGCATATAACTCGTCCAGCCTGCGTTCGGAGAACCTCCGATAACGAAAGAAATATTGAAAAGCATCGCCCCTACAAAGAACGTCCAGAAGCTCAGGTTGTTCAAGTAAGGGAACGCAACGTCGCGGGCACCGATTTGAAGAGGCACAACAACGTTAATAAGACCGATTAAGAACGGCATCGCCATGAAGATGATCATGATTGTACCGTGAGTTGTAAAAATTTCATTATAGTGGTTTGAGTCTAAAAAACTGTTATTCGGAAGCGCTAGCTGGGCACGCATCATCAGACCGTCGACACCGCCGCGGAATAACATAATTACAGCAGATATAATGTACATGATTCCGAGTTTTTTATGGTCAACAGTAGTTATCCATTCAGACCACAGCCATTTCCACTTTTTGAAGTAAGTCAGTACAAAAATAATGGCAATGGTTGAAAGCGCAATGGAAACTTGTGCGCCCAGAATTAATGGGTCACCAGTTACGAAAAATTCGTCCCATTTGAATTTCATGCAGGCTTCCTCCTTTCCTGATCAATATCATTCTTCTGTATCATCAGACTTCTTAAATTCGTTTTTCTTTACGTTTTCAAACGGATCTGTTTTAGAGTGCGGTGAAACGGCTTGATAGCCAAGGCGTTTGCGCGCCTCCATCGCGTACTCAGCGTCTTGTCCGTGATCAACGTATTTCAAGTGAGTAGAAGAGAACGTTAATTCGTCCACATTTTCAGGAAGCATCAATTCATCATACTTCTCTTTTGTCAGCTTAGGAGCCTCGTTCTGAGTCTTTTTCACCCAGCTGTTAAAGTCTTTTTCTGTGACTGCATTCACATCAAACTCTTGGTCTGCAAAATGTTCACCTGTGAAGTTCGCGTTGCGGCCTTCGTAAGTACCCACTTTGTCAGCCTGTAAGTATTGATCCATCAGCATTCCTGCCATCGCATATTTTTGCCCTCCAAGCTGAGGAATCCATAGCGAAGCCATTGAATCTGCAGATGAGATTTTGAACAAGATCGGGCGGTCGACAGGAATGTTTAAGTAGTTGACCGTTTCAATATCCTGTTCAGGGTAGCTGAATACCCATTTCCAGTCTACCGAAGTAGCATAAACAACAAGAGGCTCTTTATCTTTTGTTGCTTCAGGAGCTTTTTCTAACGAATATATCGTCTGTACTGTTGGCACAGAAAGTGCAATGACGATTAAAATTGGGATCACTGTCCAGACTACTTCTAAAAACGTGTTACCGTGAATTTCTGGGTTATAAGATCCATTATCTTTGCCTTTACGGTCGCGGTATTTTACTAAAATAATGGTAAATAGAACAAAGACGACCCCGACGATAAACAGCATAAATCCGATAGATAACAGGATTAAATCACTTTGCTGTTCAGCTACAGGTCCTTTCGGATCTAGTACTGAAGCATTGCTGCATCCCCCAAGGACGAAAACCACAGTTAACAGCGCTAATACAAGCAACGGTTTTAATGCTCTGAACAAGAAGATCACCATCCTTCCTATTGATGTAATAAATCTGAAGTGCATACTTCCTCAAAATCTTTTCTCTACTTTGTTATGCTATCAAAAACTTCACTTATTAGCTTTATTTTTTTATAAACTTCATCCCATTTTCGCTTAAATGTCATAAAATCGACAAAAATTGCTCCAACTTTATTCACATCTATCGCTTAAGATGAAAAGTTTCTAGTTATTTCCGCATATAAGTAAAGAAAAGATGATGAAGAACTAATTCTGACAAATAAAGGTTTACCACAATAAAAAACTTAGGTCAATCAAAAATTTCATTTTGTTAAACTTTCTAGATAGGAATTATTTTTTCCTTGTCTAGCATCTTTTCACACGGTTACCATTTTAACGCATCAAATATTGAAAGAAAAGGCGCAATGAAGAGCCAATATGCTCTGAATTGTCCGTATTTTTTAATGAGAGCATCCAGTTGTTTATCTTATACAAAAAAGAGGAATGATATAAGCAAATAAATAAAAATTAGGATGTGTTGCATGATGAGTTTTCTTATTTCACTTATCGTCGCTATTATTATCGGATGGCTTGGAAGCCTGTTTGTAAAAGGAGATATGCCCGGAGGAATTATCGGGTCTATGATCGCAGGTCTTATTGGCGCCTGGATCGGACACGGGCTGCTTGGAACATGGGGGCCGCACCTAGCCGGATTTGCCATTATTCCAGCGGTAATCGGCGCAGCCATTGTTGTCTTTCTAGTAAGCCTGTTAACCAGAAAAAGAGGATAAAAGCAGCAGCACCCGAAGCGTCAGCGCTTTGGGTGTTTGTTTTGCCATAAAAATCGAAAAAGCCTCAACCCTAGCGGTTGAGGCTTTTGACTGGTTTGGCGCCCAACTGGTCGATAAACCTTCTGAAGGCCTGTTTTCCTTCCGTTGTCTGTTTAAACACACCGGCATGTTCAAGAATGCGAGCGAATACATGTCCCAGCTCTTCTTTTATGACTAGATCTGCATTCTCTTTTGTTATGGTTCTTTTTTCCATCATCCGAATAGCCCACTCACTATGTTTTGCCGTGAGCGGATTTTGTTCTAAGGCTGTTTTTGGATCAGCAGAGCATAGTGCCGCTGCCGTTTCTTTCATTTCCTTCTGTAAGCGGCCAGGCAATATCGCCAATCCCATGACCTCAATCAGGCCGATATTTTCTTTTTTAATATGGTGGACTTCTTGATGAGGATGAAATATTCCTAATGGATGCTCCTCATCCGTCCGGTTGTTCCTCAGTACGATATCGAGTTCGTACAATTCTCCCCTGCGCCGCGCAATCGGTGTGACCGTATTATGGGGCGTATCGCCTGTATAGGCGGCAATGCCGGCTTTTTCATCGGAATACGTCTGCCACGTGCGGAAGATATGGTCAGCAGCTTCGGCGACATGACCCGGTTCGTCTCCTTGGAGCCTGAGCACAGACATCGGCCACTTCACTAAGCCCAGCGACACGCCGGGATAATCATTTAATTCATAAACGTCTTCCGCTTCTGCACGTGCCATTGGAAAATCATGCGCGCCGCCTTGGAAATGATCATGGCTTAGGATGCTGCCGCCGACAATCGGCAGATCCGCGTTTGAACCGATAAAATAATGCGGATATTGGCCAAGAAATGACAGCAGCCTTTCAAATGTTTTTTTGCTGATCTCCATCGGTTCATGTTCACCTTTTAAGACAATGCAGTGCTCCGGATAATAGACATATGGCGAGAATTGCAGGAACCATTGTTCGTCCTCAAGGATGACCGGAATGATTCTGTGATTTTGCCGGGCTGGATGATTCACGCTTCCCTCGAAGCCGACATTTTCTTTACACAGCAAACACATCGGATAATTTGTCTGTTCCTGCTCTTTTGCAGCCGCAATCGCTTTCGGGTCCTTTTCAGGCTTTGATAGGTTAATGGTCATTTCCAGCTCGCCATATTCGGTCGGCACCGTCCAATGAACATTTTTGGCGATTCTGTCAGTCCGTATATAATAGACATCCTCTGAATATTGATAGAATTCCTTTGTCGCCTGTTTTGGGCCGTATAATGCTTTTGTCTCTTCAAATTTGCGAATGACCTCGGACGGGGCAGGCACAAAACAGCCCATCAGCTTTGCGCTGAGCAGGTCACGGTACGTATCTGTATCCGCTTCCATTCGGCCGGTTTCGGTAGCCCATTTATAGATGGGAGCGAGCAAGTCCGGCAGGCTTTGTGACTGCTTGATGCTAGTGCTGGAGTTCGGCTCGGGATGTGTGATGCCCAGCGCTTCATAAAGACGGTTTCTCGTATATTCCCGATCCCAGATCGAAATCAATTTTCGTTCCAGGCCATACTCAAGCAGCTGTTCCAGATGTTCAATAATACTCATATGTCACTCCCCCTTTAGTTCTCTCGCTCCCTCTCCGATATCCGCGACATAAAAATCCGCTCGGAGCCCTGTTTTTGCTTGATATCTGTCTCCAACCTTCTGAATAAAATCATCAACGAACTCATCTTTTACAATGCTGATGGTGCATCCGCCAAAGCCTGCTCCCGTCATTCTTGATCCAATTACACCTTCGTGATCCCATGCCGCAAACACAAGCTCATCAAGTTCAGGGCATGTTACTTCATAGTCATCCTTCAATGAAAGGTGGGATTCCTTCATTAACTGCCCGATTTCATCTATATTGTTCTCTTTGAACATATGGGCCGTCTTAATAGCACGATGATTTTCGTATACAGCGTGCTTTGCCCGGCGTCTGTTCGTTTCATTTTGGATCAGGCTGGAATGCGCATCGAAATCAGAAGGCTTGATGTCGCCCAGTGCGGCAATATCGAGGCCTTTTTTCAAATCAAGCAATGCATCATTGCATTCTTGGCGTCTCGTATTATAGCTTGAGTCAGCCAATGTCCTTTTTTTGTTCGTGTTCGCGATGACCAGCGCGAGGCCTGAGACATTGAGTTTGCTATATTCATAGTCAAGCGTGTCGCAGTTCAGCAGCATCGCATGATGTTTTTTCCCCATTCCAATTGCAAATTGGTCCATAATTCCGCAATTGACGCCGATAAAATGGTTTTCCGCATGCTGCGCCATTTTCACAAGCTCAAGCGCATCTACTTCAGGATGAAAATAGCTTCGGAGCACGACCCCCATCAGCAGTTCAATAGAAGCGGAAGACGACAGCCCCGCCCCGTTTGGAATATTCCCTGAAAATACAATGTCAAAGCCATGGGGAACTGCATATCCCCTCTGTTGAAATTCATAAATCACGCCTTTTGGGTAGTTCGCCCAGTCGTCTTCTTTTTGATAGCGAATGTCGTCAAGGCTGCATTCCTTGATACCTGCGTTTCTAAAGTTATCTGAATACATCCGGACAAGCCCGTCGTTTCTTTCTGCAACAGCAGCATATGTACCCATTGTCAGCGCGCACGGAAATACATGCCCGCCGTTATAGTCTGTATGTTCTCCAATCAGATTCACTCTTCCAGGTGCGAAAAAAAACCGTAACCCCTCTTTTTCTCCGAATACACTTGCAAATATCCCCTTTAGCTCTTCCCGCATGTGCAATCACCTTTCTGGTTTTTATTTTTTATTCCCCTTATTTCTTCATAGAAAACGGCAGATCATATGCTGCAGTCCTCTCATACCCCTTCTTCTTTTGTTTTTTTAAAGACGAGCCATTTGCTCGCAACATAGTTGACGACAACAATGACCGCGTTGTCGAGTATTTTGGCCAAGGTTTCATTTGTATTGAACTGGCCGACAAGAATGATCATCATGCCTAAATCTATGCCGAGAGACAGGACCCGAACGCTGAAAAAAGCAGTGAGCTCTTTCAGCAGGCTCTGCAGATCATGTGTTTTTTGCTGAAACACATATAATTTATTTGTTATGTAAGCAAACAGCACGGACAAAATCCAAGCGGCAACAGTGGCGGCTTTGTAATCCACATTCATGATCTCTACCAATATATAAAAGCTGGCGATATTCACAATGGTTGTGAAAACCCCCATAATGATATACATAATTATTTCTCTATACTTCACTGATGTTCCTCGCTTTCCGAAAAACTTTTCAAAATTCTTGGCGTCTCGTGCTCTCTGTCTAAAGTAAAAAATACCGAGAGTGCGTCTAAAAAGCTGCGGAAGGTGGCTGGCTGGCCCAATACATATGATTGTTTGATGATTCCGTCGAGGACTGCACATATTATTTTAGCCGTATATTCAGGATCAATACAGGCGTCAATCAGCTTTCTCTCCTTCAGCCACTTAATATATAACACATTTTCTTCCACCCACAATTCGTACAGCCGGACATAGGCCTTGCATTTCTTTAAGACTTTATATGTCGGCATGTTCATGGCAAACGAGGTGATGTCCCACGACGGCTTATTTATGTAATAGGAATAAAGCAGTTCTGCAGCGTGTTTTGCAGCCTCGTCCAATGTCAGCGATTTCACTGACTCCCGCTCCATTTGATCAAGATACCCTATAATGATCTTTTTTTTCATCTGACGTTTTTCGAGAAGGTACAGCAGAAAATCGTCCTTGCTGACAAAATGAACATAAAATGCTCCTTTGCTGTACCCGGCGGCTCTGCTGATATCTTCTACAGAAACCGGATCATACGCTCGGTCAATCAACAAATTCACGCCAGCGTCTATAAAACTTTCAAATGTTGCTTCTCTTTTAATTTGAAATTTGTTTTTTTTCATATTTTTCTCCTGGCGGTAATGATTACCCTTATCTTACACCGGATCAATCTTTAGCGGTATTTATTTCTTTGAACGGTTATGCTATTCGGTTTCCCAGGGGTCATTTTTAATAGGCTAAATGATTTATTTTCATTTACATACTATCCAGTCAGTATTTAATTGTTTATTATTATAAATAAGGTCCATTGGTTATATTAGTCATTTTTTTAGGGAATAGGTAGGTGGTTTTTCCTTCAGTTTGTGAACACCGAGCAACTATGTGTGAAATTTGTTGTACTCGCCTCATCATCGCGCTGGCTTGTCTTTTATTGCCCGCATGTTGCAGGAAAACATTTTATACAATTGGAGGTTACTATGAAAACTCATGTTAAAAAAGATTTGGACAAAGGTTGGCATATGTTAATTCAAGAAGCTAGATCCATTGGATTAGGCATTCATGATGTGAGGCAGTTTTTAGAATCTGAGACAGCATCGAGAAAGAAAAACCACAAAAAAACCGTCCGGCAAGACTAGTCCGAACAGGCGGATCTATTTACCTCTGGCTTTTCTATCACCTGATCTGAGTTTTCACCATATCCTCTATTCAAAAGCAAATCGCTGCGCTGAGCTTGAGGACAAACGGTGTGTCAGCTAACTACGACAGACAGCCGGTGATGCGATCACCTCTTGGCACATGCATTGTCATAAAGAGGTGATGCGAACATGATAACCGTGCTCTGGTAAACAGCAGCTTTGCTGAGAACAAGCTGCATTCGGTGAGGTTTTGAAAGCAAACTCGTTTATACACGGCCGAGCTTGAAAACCTTCGCCTGTCTTTAGACCACTGTGTTCACCTCTTCACGACTTCCTTCTTTTTTCATCCTCCAGATATTGTTCAACGCATAAATCGGACTTTCAGTACATACCTATTGGTGTACCTTTTTGCTTACGTTTAGCGAATAAAAGGAGGAAAGCCATGTACAAAGCTGATTATAAACAGATTGCTGCAACGCCGTCTTTTCAAGCTTTTTTAAAGCAGAAACGCGCTTTTATTGTTCCTTCTGCGATTTTCTTTTTTGTTTTTTATTTTTCACTCCCTGTTTTGACATCTTATTTCACCTTTTTGAATGCACCGGCCATTGGAGCTGTTTCATGGGCTTGGCTGTTCGCCATCGCCCAATTCGCTATGACCTGGATACTGAGTACTGTGTATTCCCGGAGAGCCGCCCATTTCGATAAGTATGTAAGCGCTTTAAAAGAGGATCTGAAGGGTGAACAGACATGAATATGACTGCTTTTTTATTATTTTTGGCGATTGTTGGCCTGACGCTTATTATCACGTATTTTGCCGCGAAGCGGACGAAAACGACGAGTGAGTTTTATACGGCGGGCGGCGGGCTCACCGGCGTTCAGAATGGACTGGCAATTGCCGGTGACTACATGTCTGCCGCCTCGTTTCTCGGGATTGCCGGAATGATTGCGTTATATGGATTTGATGGCTTCTTTTACAGCATCGGTTTTCTGGTGGCTTATCTCGTTGTCTTGTACATCGTGGCGGAGCCGCTTCGGAATCTTGGAAAGTACACGATGGCAGACATGATTGCCGCTCGCTTTAAAGAAAAGAAAATCCGCGGTGTCGCGGCTCTCAATACCATTGCCATCTCTACTTTTTATATGATCGCCCAGCTCGTGGGGGCGGGCGCGCTGATCAAACTGCTTCTAGGGCTGGATTATACTTTGGCTGTCCTCATCGTCGGAGTGCTGATGACCATTTATGTCGTGTTTGGCGGCATGATCGCGACAAGCTGGGTTCAAATTATTAAAGCTGTTTTGCTGATGGCCGGCACACTCGTGATTTCGATTATCGTGTTTTCGAAATTCGGCTTTAGCCTTAATACCATGTTTGAACAGATGAAAACGGCTACTCCGCTTGGCGCTGATTTTTTGAACCCCGGAAATAAATACAAGGTGCCGCTTGAGACCTTGTCGTTAAACTTGGCACTCGTGCTGGGAACCGCCGGGCTTCCGCATATATTGATCCGGTTTTATACCGTTAAGGATGCCAAGACGGCCCGTACATCCGTTGTGTCAGCGACATGGATTATCGGTGTGTTTTACATTATGACGGTATTTCTCGGCTTTGGTGCCGCGGCATTTGTCGGTTTTGACGCGATTACGGCGGCTGATCAAGCGGGAAATATGGCGGCTCCGCTTTTAGCAAAAGCGCTCGGAGGAGACTTTCTGTTCGCGTTTGTATCAGCCATCGCCTTTGCCACCATTTTGGCTGTCGTGACAGGGTTGGTGCTGTCTGCCGCCTCAGCATTTGCCCATGATATTTACAGCCAGATCATCAGAAAGGGAGAAGCAACTGAAAAAGAACAAATGAAAGCGGCCAGATGGGCTTCTGTCGCCGTGTCAGTGCTCTCGATTCTCCTTGCGATTTTTGCACAATCCTTAAATGTGGCGTTCCTTGTTGCACTCGCGTTTGCGGTAGCCGCCAGCGCAAACCTTCCGCTGATTGTGTTTACAGTCTTCTGGAAACGATTCAATGCCTCAGGCGCTTTATGGGGCAGCCTGACAGGCCTGATCAGCGCGCTTGTGCTGGTATCGATGAGCCCTAGTGTGTGGGACCCGGCCGGAGGTGCTATTTTTACCGGTGATCCGCTCATTCCGCTGTCTAATCCAGGAATTATTTCCATCCCGCTCGGCTTTCTCGGCGCGTGGCTCGGAACGGTGCTGTCGTCTGATAAAACAATTGATGAAGATACGTTTGCAGAAATTCAGGTGAAGGCGCATACTGGCGTCCATATGGAACAGGAATAAAAAAAGCTCTCTTTATAGAGAGCTTTTTCCTTGTCTTTTCTTCTGTTCTTCAGAAATCGCTTTTTCAAATACATCCTTGCCGGCAGCACCTGGAATTACAGTGTCGCCAATAATAAAGGTTGGAACGGCTGTGATGTCAGCCTCTTCATAAGCGTGCTTCAAGGCTTGGCGCTGCACGTCCTGATATGTTCTTGTTTCCAGTGCTGATTTGAATGCTGCACCGTCTAATCCCACTTCCTCGGCGAGCTTCGTCAAGATGTCAATGTCGCCGATATTTTGGCCCTCCTGGAAAAACGCCTGAAAGACACGGGTGTTGTATTCATGTCCTTTATTGTATTTCTTCGCAAAATGGAAGCCTTCAAACGCGAGGTCTGTATACGGATGGGGCGAGACGTTTGGAAAATTGATCTCAACTCCTAATTTCTCCGCCATTGGCTGAATTGATGTCTGCCACATGTACTGTTTGGAAGGATCATTGACCGGATCAAGCTGAGGAGATGGGCTTGGGCGCAGTTCAAACGGCATCCACTCGACATCAACATCCTTTCCTTTTATCGCTTCTTCAAAAGCGGCTTTTCCAACAAAACAAAATGGGCAGACGTAATCTGAATAAACTTTAATGTGTACTGTCATGATAATCTCCTTTCATACTAAATTGATTTTAAACTGTAACAATTAAAGTTACAACTGTTTTTTAAATAAAGAAGCCGATTTAGGCTTCTTTCAGATTGATGACAAAATCCTAAAAAGTTTTAGGATTTTGTCATCCTTTCAGCGTGATTGAAAACCCTTGAAGTCTAGGAAAGCCGAGCATTGGAGCGGAGCGAATGCTCTAATTCGTGAGCACCAACGCACAGGCTTGACAACGAATGCGAGGGTTTGTCGACACGCTGAAAGAAGCCTGTAAAGGCTTCTTTTATGATTCCAGCAAACGCTGGGCTATATATTCTCCTTTTTTGCAGCCGCCTGGGCATGCGTATAAAGCAGAACCGATTGTTTGTGTATATTCGTTTAACGCATCCTTTGCCGAAAGAGCCTTCAGCATCGGGATAAACTGATTGTCGGGATTTTTTTGAAAACTGATAAACAGGAGACCTGCATCCATATAGCCGGTTTTCGGATCAAGTCCTTCTGTGTAAGAGAAAGCTCTTCGCAAAATTTGTTTTCCCGTAGATTTCGCTAGACTGACGTGTGAATTAGACGGAATTTGATTCAGCTTCACGGGATCTGTTTCCTTTTTCTGTCCGAAAGGCGCCCCTGAGCTTTTTCTGCGGCCGAAGGTATCCTCTTGGTCCTTGAGGGAAGAGCGGTCCCATATCTCAAGGAACATTTTGATTTTCCGGAAAGCCATATAGGTGCCGCCCGTCATCCAGTCAGGCTCACCGGACTGAACCCACACGATCGAGTTCATCAAGCTGTCATCCTCCGTGCTCTGGTTGCCTGTTCCATCTTTAAACCCGAAGAGATTGCGCGGTGTTTCGCCATTTTTTCCTCCGCTTAAAAAGCCTTTGTTCACAAAGCGGACCTCACAAGTGCCGACCGCTTGATTTAGCAGGTTACGCAGCGCGTGAAACGCCACTTGCTCGTCGTCTGCACATACTTGAATGCAGATGTCCCCGCCTCCCTGCTTTTCATCCAGGTTGTCATTGGGCATCGCTGGAAGAGCGGCTAGGTGCTTCGGCTTTTTGCTTTTCAGCCCGAAGCGGTCCTTTCCATCTTTTTCAAAAAAGCCAGGCCCAAATCCAAATGTGACCGTTAAGTTGGAAGGGGATAAATCAGCAGACTCACCTGTATCCTGCGGCGGCAGATACTGATTTCTCTGCTCCGCTGACATTTTCTTGCCAGATGTCAGCATCTGTGTGAGACTTGTCCAGTTTCTAAATAACGTAATGATGTCGCTTTTGTCTTTTGCTGTTACATCCAGCGCAGCAAAATAGACATACGTTTGATGGGCAGTTGTGATTCCGGCCTGATGCTTTCCGTAAAACGGAACAATCTGCTCCTCCTCTTTTTCATCCTTTTTCGATGGCTTAGCCGCAGTCTGAACAAGCGGAGCGAGACCGCCGAGTCCGCTGGCACCGATCGCAACGGCTGCCCCCGCCATTGCCCCCCATTTTAAAATGTCCCGTCTGTGAATTTGTTCTGGCTTTTTTTGTTCATCGCTCATGCTGTTACAAAACTCCTTTTATAGCACATTCGCAATCTTCGACATGGTTTCAGAAAGAGTCGTCAGCTTTGTGCTCAGCTCTCTGATTTGCTTTTCACTTAATTTATCATAAGTCGTATAGGACTGATCATTTGTTTTGTATTTTGCCATTAAAACTTCAAATTCGCTGAACTCCGTATCCAGTTTTTCCGTCAAGTCGGAGTGATCTTTTACAAGCGCGCTTTTCACTGTTTGATAAACGGCTTCGGAGCCTTCCACATTTGCCATAAGGTCCACTAAATCAATTCGTGAGTAGCGCTCTTCTTCTCCCGTGATTTTCGAAATTCCGGCTTCGTTCAGAAGCTCCATCGCGCCTGCAACAATTTGTTCAGGTGTTAATTTCAGTGATTGAACTGAACCGTCAAGCTCTTTTACATCCTTGAGAAGCTGGTCAGCTGTTGCCTTTTCCCCGGAAATATCTTGATCCTTCCAAATGGCCTTCTCAAGCTTATGGAAGCCTGTCCATTTGTCTCCTTCTTCAACATCGTTTTCTCGAGCATCAATTTTCGGATCAAGATCTCCGAGGCTTTCAGCGATCGGTTCGATTCGCTCGTAATAAACACGCGCTTTCGCATATAACGTTTTGGACTTTTCGATATCGCCGGATTTCACAGCACCCGTAAATGCTTCAGTCGCTTTGACAAGCTGGTCACTCTGCTCTTTGACATAGCCTTTATACTCATCCGCTGCTTTTGCCAGCTGATCGCTAGCCTTTTTGCCGCTCTTCTTCGCTTCTGTCAGGTCTTCTAAGGACGCTTTCAATGACTCGGATTCTGTCTTGATTTTTGCTGTATCCGGTTTGTCTTTTTGCGCTTCTGTGTAGATTGGCTGAAGATGCTTTTCGATTTCTGTATATTCGAATGGATAGTCGCTGCGAATATCGTTTTCAAAGGAAAGCCAGTAGCTGTTTAACTCTTTCCCCTTCTTTTCAATCTCTTTTTGGTCTCCTTTTTCCACTGAGTCATTCAGCTTAGAAATGATGGTTTCCATTTTATTTACGGATGCGGTGATTTCTTTAGTGACCCCGCTTTTTTCAGATGAAGCTTTTTCTTTAGTTGAAGATGTGTCATTGGCTCCGCAGCCTGCGCACAGCGCAAGGATGCATCCGGCTGATACAGCGATTTTTGTGAAATTCATTTTGTCAGTTCCTTTCCGTTTGTAAAATGTTTTGCCGCTTCTGAAACAAGCGCAATCAGTAAAAAGAGTAAAATCAACATTTGAGGAATCGTGCTGTACACGGACGGATAAATTCCTAGCACCGATACAGACGGCAGCCAGCTTTCTGCATCAGACGGAAGAATGCCCGCCAGCTGAAGGCTGTGAACGCCAGTTCCGAGAAATTTCACGCACATATACAGGACAACCGCCATTGATAGAAGAAAAAACGGCTTCAATGGAATGCGCATTCCGAGCTTGATCATCAGAACACCGACGATGACGAGAACGATAAGCCCTGCGGCAGTTCCGCCGATCAGTTCAGTGAGCGGGAGCTTCCCGACAAGCCCGATGAAAAAGATGACCGTTTCGAGACCTTCTCTTACAACTGCCAGAAATGCAATGAGCGCAAAGGAAAGCAGGCTTCGTTTTTTTAGTGCCTGTGACTTCTGGATATTGATTTTTTCTCTCCATTTATCCATTGAGGCGTTTCTGTGCAACCACACCCCGACATACAAAAGCATGACAGCGGACAGTACGCCGGTGACGCCGCCAAGCAAGAAATTGTTTTCTCCGAATACACTGGAGGAGAACAGAACCGTGACACCGATGCCGGCTGCTAAGGAAACAGCCATGCCGGCGGACGCCCCGCCCCAGATCCATGTCGAGGAACGCGTAACCCGCGCTTTTTTTGTCATGGTTAATAGCGCTCCGATGACAAGGAGGGCCTCCATTCCTTCACGAATCGGGATCAGCGCCGCATCCCACCAGCTGTAGCTGCTTGAAGCGATCGGCTCGAGCAATTGAATCATTTCGTCAATTTGCTTTGATACCATTTCGGGATGGCTGCCGATCTCCGCCTTCATCAGCGCCAGATTTTCCTCCGATGTCGTATAGGCTTCTTTCGATTGGGAAACGACGTCCCCCTCAACAGCGAGCCAGGATGTAACTAAATTGTCGATTGCGGATGACGCTTCATCCAATTGCTTTTTTTCTATGAACTGTTTTGTGTCTTTCAAGCTTTGTATATAGGCTGTTAAGGACGCCCTTGATTGACCTGAGGATGTCTTTTTCAGCACGACAGCCTGCTGATAGGTTTCTAAATGAGACGCAAGCTCTTCAAGCTGTGTTTTGAGCTTGCCTGCGTCTTGATTGATAAAAGAAAGAGAAATCATCGCGATATTCGCGTCCATTTCACTGTGAGAAGAAAGGTTTTCTTTCTTAATAGAAGGTTCTTCTTTTTTCCACTTCGCTTTGAAGGTTTCAAACGTTTGTTGTGCCGAATCCATATCCCCGTCTTTTACGGATTTGATCATTTGCTTGTTTAATTGAATTAATGCGGCGATCGGATCATCTTCCGCATGTGCCGCAGAACCGAAAACCATCAACAAGCTGAATAGAATAAGTGCCAGCCCCCGAGCCATCATGTTCCTCCTATAATTGAAAATGATTATCATTGTATAACATAATCATAGCCAGTTCTTGTCCTTTGTCAATTAAAATTTGAAGGTCTGAAAACCTTGATGGACAGCAAAAAAGCTGTCCTTTTACAGAACAGCCTTTTGAAGGAAGATGAACGATTATCTTTCTGTTTTATATGTTTGAATTTCCTCACGAAACTTGCGTGCAGCACTCTCAGGATCTTCCGCCTGACTGATGGCGCTGATCATACTGACGCCATCGGCCCCCGCTTGGATAACAGGTCCGGCATTTTCTATTGTGATGCCGCCGATGCCGACAATTGGAATGCTGATGCCTTGGCGGCGCACTGCTTCAATAAGAGATACACCCTGTACCGCTCTTGTATCCTTTTTCGTTTCAGTCGGATAGATCGGCCCAATCCCGACATAATCGGCTCCGTCTTCTTCAGCTTGCTTCACCTCAGACATCGTATGGGCAGAAACGCCGAGAATCATATCACCTATGGCAGCTCTTACCTCTTTCGCATTTGCGTCTTCCTGGCCGATGTGGATACCGTCAGCTTTCAGCTTCAGAGCCAATTCCACATCATCATTGACAATGAACGGAATACCAGCTTCACGGCAAGCTGCCTGCGCTTTTTCAGCAAATTCAATCCGAGCCTCTCCTGTCAGCGCATCCCCGCCTTTTTCACGGAACTGGTACAGGGTGGCACCGCCTTTTAACGCTTTTTGTACAACTGTAACAGGATCGGCTTTCGTATTGTTTGACCCCATAATGAAGTAAACAGATAATAACTCTTTCATCATTTCCCGAGAAATACGAGTCATGAGACAGTCACCCTTTCTATAGCCGCCCATTCTTGGACGTCTTGTTCAGTAACAGTTGAAAGCTTGTTCAGCAATTCAATCTGAAAGCTTCCAGGGCCTTTGTCAGCCGTCTGCTGTGCGGCAAGCTGAGCGGCGACCCCATACGAAGAAATGGCCGCAATAGCAGCAAACAATGGATTTTCTGCCACAGCGCAAAACGCACCGACGACGGAAGTCAGCAGGCAACCGGCGCCTGTCACTTTTGTCAGCAGCTTGTGGCCGTTATGAAGGGTGTATACATGTGACGTGTCGGCTATGACATCAACTTCACCAGTTATCGCAATGACCGTGTTTAGCTTTTGTGCCGCCTGCTGAGCCAGCCGGATGATGTCGCCTCCGCCTTCACCCGCATCAACACCTTTGATCAGCCAATCGGTCACGCCGACGGTATGGGCAATTTCCGCCGCATTTCCTCTGATTGCAGCAAGGCGCACCTCACGAATGATGTCACGTGCCGATTCAGTGCGGAACGGTGTTGCTCCGGCACCGACAGGATCAAGAATGACGGGAACGCCATGTTCATTGGCTGATTTTCCCGCGATGATCATCGCTTCGACTGACTCCTTGCTCAGCGTTCCGATATTTAAAACGAGTGCACCCGCAATTTTCGCCATATCGGCGACCTCTTCTTTTGCGTACGCCATAACGGGCGATGCGCCGAGCGCGAGCAGGCCGTTTGCTGTGAAATTCGTTACGACATTGTTGGTTATGCTATGCACCAGTGGGCTATGCCGGCGGACAGCAGTAAGACATTTTGCTGCTGATTGTGCATCCATGTTTGCATCATCCTTTACTTTCTTTTTTCGGGTCCCATAAATACGATTTCGTATGTTCGAGCCAAGCTCTGGCGGCAAACGACAAGTACCTGTCCTTTCTCCAAATAATGGCGAGGTGCCAAGGGATGACCGGATCGACAAGCGGAATGACTTTCACTTTTTCCGGGTCAAGGCCGCGGCAGATCCGTTCCGGCAAAAGCCCGATCCCAAGGTTGGCTGATACCATCTCACTAATAAAATCCCATTGTGATGTTTCATAAATGATATGGGGCCGGAACCCAGCCTTGATACATTCCGTCATAATTCGGTTGTGCAGGACAAAATCCTCCCTGAAGAAAATAAAAGGCTCGTCCTTCAACTCACGCAGCTGACATTCTTTCTCATCAGCCAGCCGGTGGGAAGGGTGAACGACAAGCATTAAGGTTTCTTTTACGATTGTAAACGAATGAAAGATATCTTCGTTTGCGGGAAGGACCACAACGCCGATATCAAGAGAGCCGTCCCCGACACCTTCTTGGACTTTTATAGAACCGTCTTCGACTAGCTGAAAGGTGACATTCGGATAGTTTTCACGGAAATCGCCGAGCACTCTGGGGAAAAACCCCGATCCGATCATCGGCGGCAGTCCAATCCGTACGTGCCCTTTCTTGACTTCCATAATATCATTTAATTCTGACGTCAGGTTTTGAAATGATTTAATGATTTCCTGCGCCTGCACATACATGCTATGACCAGCATCAGTCAGTTCCACCTGCCTGCCGTTTCGGTAAAACAGTTCAATTCCGAGCTCTTCTTCTAAATTTTTGATCATTTTTGATATCGTCGGCTGAGAAACATAAAGGGATTGGGAAGCCTTCGTAAAACTTTTTAAACGGGCGACTTCCAAGAAATATGTTAAATGGCGGATATCCATGTGCTTCACCCTTTCTATAGACAAAAGGAATACTTCTTATTCTTAATATATATTTTACCTATAGAGAGACCTTATGTACAATAAGTATATAAGGGAGGCATCAATATGAAAAAACTGTTGCTAACCGTTATTCAAATCGCTCTGTTATTTATATTTGCTCGGCTGATTAATTGGGTGACAGCCCTTCTTCATATAAATATTCCCGGCAGTATAATAGGGATTGTGATTCTTTTCACATTATTGCACTTTAACATTATCAAGCTTGAATGGATAGAGCTTGGTGCAGCGTGGCTTCTCGGGGAGCTGCTTTTATTTTTTATCCCGTCTGCCGTCGGAGTGATTGAATACGGAGACATTATGTCGAAATTTGGTGTCAGCATTCTGCTTGTTGTCATCATCAGCACGTTTGTCGTGATGGTGTCTACAGGAACGCTTACACAACTCATTGCAAAGAGAAAGGAGAAAAAGCATACGTGTTCATCGGAATTGTAAGTTTGTTTTTAACGGTTTTGGTGTATTTAGGAGCAAAAAAGGTATATCAACGCTTTCCGCGTGTTTATACGTCGCCGCTATTGGTGACGCCCGCTGTGTTAGTCGGTCTGCTGCTGCTGGTGAATGTCCCGTACGAGTCCTATAATCTCGGCGGCGGATTGCTGACCGATATGCTACAGCCGGCCACCGTGGCATTCGCGATCCCGCTATATAAATATTTCCCTGTTTTAAAGAAATACGCAGTGGAAATTATTTTGAATGTGGCCGTCGGTTCATGCATCGCGATTATTTCTACCGCTCTTATTGCGAAATGGCTTCACCTCGGCACCGGCTTAATTGACAGCCTCGTCCCGAGATCAGTGACAACGCCGATCGCGATGAACGTATCTGAAATGATCGGCGGAATGCCTGCCGTCACAGCCGTGTTTGTGATTTTAACCGCTTTGCTCGGCACAGTGATCGGCCCGATGGTCATCCGTTATTTCCGCATTGATAACGAAATTGCGCGGGGCGTGCTGCTTGGCACAAGCGCGCACGGAGCGGGAACGTCAAAGGCATTTGAGCTTAGCTCTGTGTCCGGCACGATTTCAAGCGTATCGATGATCTTAGCTGCGATTATGACGCTTTGCGCGGCGCCGTTTTTGCTTTCATTTATGTAAAAAACTGTCCTCTCGAGGGCAGTTTTTTTTATGTGCTTCCCCTTATTGAAAAGCTGACGAATTCCAATATAATGTATTTGTGGATACCAAAGGAGGCACCCTCATGCACAACTTGCAGGTGAGACGGCATTATGCCGCGTTAAAAGGATTTTATTTGTTTGCTTTTCTCGGTACGGGCAGCATGATTCCCCTACTCAGTATGTATTTAACGAAGGAACAGCATTTAAGCGGATCACAGGTCGGCTTGATCATGTCACTGGGCCCGATTGTGATGATTTTCTTTCAGCCGTTTTGGGGCATGCTGAGCGACTATACGCAAAAAACGAAAGGCCTGCTGGCGGTTTGCACATCAATCACAGGCATCATTGGACTAGGCTATATTGCATTTGACAGCTTTCCTCTGTTTATTTTGATTGCGGCCTGTTTTGCAGCCTTTCAAAGCACGATTATTCCACTTTCGGACAGCATTTCACTAAGGTACACACAAGAAACAAACGGCAACTACGGCGGAATCCGCCTGTTTGGCTCTCTCGGCTTCGGCGTCGCGGTGTTTGCCATGGGACAGGTGACGAACCAGCTGTACCCCATTCACGTGATCTTTATCTTTGGCTGTGCCTTTCTGTGCATTGCCGCCATATTGGCTTCACAAATGCCCGGCCAGCAGAAAACAAAAACAAAGGTCAATATCCGCAAAGGATTCCGGGAGCTTATCAGCAACAAAACTTTCCTCATCTTTATGATCATCACCTTTACGACATTTGCTCCAAACTTAGCGAACAATACGTATTTCAGTCTTTTTCTGGACAAAAGCGGCGCGTCTCTTTCCGCTATTGGCATTTTATTTTTCATCGGCGTGATTTCAGAAATACCATTTATGCATTTTGCCCAAACATTTATAGATAAAATGGGGCTGCTCAACGTCATTATGCTGTCAGGCGGAGTCTCATTATTCAGGTGGGCGCTCTATTTCACGGCGCCTTCACTATGGATCATATATGCGACGGTCTTTCTTCAGGGAGTGGCCATCGGTTTATTTATCCCGGCGGCGCTTCAATATGTGAAAAAGATTACCCCAAGACACGTTGAAGCGACGGCGCTGACCATGTACGCCGCCATTGGCAACGGGTTCGGCAACTGGTTCTGCACATTTGCAGGCGGGTACATTTTTGACTACGTGTCGATTTTCGCAGTCTACTTGCTTTTTGGCATTCTGAGCATAGCAGGCTTTGGCCTGACATTATATTTAATGAAGGCTGAAAAAAACAAACATACACTTCATCAGCCGGCTGTTACTTTTAAACCATAATGACTATAATGAACAAAAGAAAGGATGTGCGTTATGAACGGGCAAGAGCGAAACAGCATTTCGAAAGGGTTGCAGGTTGATATTGTATTGAAAGCAGATCAAAAAACAGGAAAACTGACGAGAGGGACAGTGAAGGATATTTTGACGAAATCAAACTTTCATCCGCATGGCATTAAAGTCCGTCTTGAAGATGGCCGCATTGGCCGCGTCCAGCAGATCATTTCTACATAAAAAAAGCTGCCCCTGAACAGGGCAGCTTTTTCATTATTTTTTCTGCAGAAGGACCACTTTCAGGTAGTTGCCTTCCGGAAATGCCGAAATCGTTTTGAAATCCTCCGGCAGCGTAAATTCCTCAATGATGGTGTAGCGTTCGTTTGTTTCTTTAAAGGCGGCATCGATAAAGCCTTTGAATTTCTTCATGCCAAAGGCGCTGCTGTTTGTAGAGGCAACAATGACACCCTTGTCAGCAGTGATGGCGATCGTTTCCTTCAGCAGGTTTTTATAATCCTTGGCCGCGCTGAAGGTGCGTTTTTTTGTGCGCGCAAAGGAAGGCGGATCGAGAATAATCAGATCAAAGCGCAAATCCTTTTTTGCAGCATATGAAAAATAGTTAAACACGTCCATCACTTTAATGTCGTGCGCTTCGTAATCCAGCTTGTTCACGCTGAATTGCTCGATCGTTTTGGCAAGACTTCGGTTTGCCACGTCGACGCTTGTTGTTTTCTCCGCTCCGCCAAGCGCCGCCGCCACGGAGAATGCCCCCGTATAAGAAAACGTATTTAAAACGGTTTTCCCGTTTGCATAGCGGTCTCTGATCGCCTTGCGCACATGTCTCTGATCCAAAAAGATGCCCGTCATGGCGCCTTCATTCAGATCCACCGCGTATTGAATGCCATTCTCTTGGATGATGATCGGGAACTCGCCCCTTCTCCCTTTCACGAAGTCATCATCTTCAACGTATTGTCCAGCCGTGTCGAAGCGTTTCTTCTCGTAAATCGCTTTATAATCAAGATCCATCTCATCCAATGCGGAAATCAGCATGTCTTTAAAGGTGTAAACCCCCTTGCTGTACCATTGAATCAGCAGGTAGCCGTCATAATAGTCGATGGTGACGCCGCCGACACCGTCGCCCTCACCGTTGAACAGGCGGAAAGCTGTTGTATCTTGAGACTCAAATAGTTTGGCGCGCGCTTGGGCCGCTTTTGTTAATTTGGTGAGAAAAAATGCCTGGTCAACCTGTTCATGTTTATTGCGGGTAAGCGTCCAGCCGACCCCTTTGTTTTGCAGGCCATAATAGCCCCGCGCGAGAAACTCGCCGCTCTCAGACACGATATCAACGAGGTCTCCTTCTTTCATGTGCCCCGCACTCCCTGCGAGAGCTTCTTTTTCGATAAGGGGATAGCCTTTTTTGATTTTGGCAGCGTGTGCTTTCTTTAGGGTGAGTAGCTTCATATATGTCGTCCTCTTTCTGTTTGCTTTCTCTTATCGTACCACAAAACGCCAAGATGTCTGCATTGACAGAAAGGAAAGGTTTTTCTACGATAGACAAAAAGAGTTTCGAGGAGGAGCAGCATGCCAAAACGAATTGACCATACAGGCATCATGGTAAGAGATATTAACGCGTCCATCACATTTTATGAAGAGGTACTCGGCATGAAATTGAAGGATCGCATCACACACACGAACGGTGTAATCGAGCTTGCATTTCTTGGCTTTGAAGACGGCCCGGAAACAGAAATTGAACTGATTCAAGGCTACAGCAGCGAGCTTCCCGCTGAAGGAAAAGTGCACCACATTGCCCTGCTGACTGATGACATCGCGGCTGAATATACAAAAGCGGAAAAAATGAACGCAAAATTTATCGACGAGGAGATCACAACACTTCCAAACGGATACCGTTATTTCTATATCGAAGGCCCTGACGGTGAGTGGATTGAGTTCTTTCAGCGATAAAAAAAAAGAACGTACATTTTGTGATGTACGTTCTTTTTTTATCTATACCAACTGATATACGTTGACTCATCGCAAATCATAGCTTCCCAGCCCATACGCTCAACCAATTCATGGATGTTTTTATCTTTGGCTAAAAAGACATTAATGAATGAGTCATATACACTCATAAACACAAAATCCATTTTCTCATCAGTTAAAACGAGCTCTGCTGCGGCTTCATCAAGAACCGTCCGCAAGTTGGCCTCAGTTATGTCCAAAACGCCGCGGTTTTCCACAATCGGTTCTGCGTAATAAAACCGATTGGATCCGTTCGCACCTAATACCTTTACCAAACTCGGAATATGAAAATTTGAAATATGATCCTCACTGGGATAATAGAGGTCTCCATTTATGTTTTCATGTAACACCTCAGCCAAATCCTCTCTCGCGAACTCGTCCCTTAAAGCGCCTATCGACGTCATTAAAGCCAGCGCCAGCTCAGCATGTGTTTGAAAGCCGCAAGAAGACATAACCTTCTTCCAGGAAACAGCCTTGCCTATTCCTCTTATTTCATCATCGTTTGGATAAATATGCTCGTAATCATTTTTTCTTTTTGCATTCTCCCATCCTTCAGGCATTTGGATAAAAGGAGAAAAGATAAGTGCAGCAGATGAGTATTCAACTGGTACTTGTTGTAAGATTGGTGATTCGTCATCTAACCATATATAATCTAGCATGCGCACCTCCTTTACATATTCTAACATTCTCTTTCGTTTAAAAGGAGATGATCAGCCCTATGACAGGCCGATCATCTATCACATCACATTTTTATCCGCCAGATTCAACCGCACTCTCTTCCCGCCATTTTTGATGATCCCATATTCTGAAAAACGGATAGTAGATAGCACAGGTGATCAGCAGATTTACCAGCTGCATAACGGCGCCCGACACCTTTCCGCCTGTCGCCAGGTAGCCTGATATGAGCGGCGGCATCGTCCACGGCACCGCGATTCCGGCCGGTCTTGCCACCAGCCCGGTGCTCATGCCGATATAAGTCGCCGTAATCGTGAGGAGCGGTGCGATGATAAATGGGACAATAAGGAGCGGATTCATGACAATCGGCATGCCGAAAATGATCGGCTCGTTGATATTAAAAAGCGCGGGCCCAATCCCTAATCGGCCAAGCTGCTTCATTTGTTTGCTGCGAGATCGGACAAGCATCGTCAGGACAAGCGCCAGTGTCGCTCCGCTCCCGCCGACATTGATCCAAATTTGAAAAAACTGAGTCGTAAAAATACTCGGCAGCGCCTCGCCCGCTTGGAAGGCAAGACGGTTGGCATCCATCGCGCCGTACCAAATCGGCGACATGATTCCGCCAATGATGGAAGCCCCGTGAATCCCGCACGACCAAAGCAGCATCTGTACAAATTCAGCAATCAGGCTTCCGCCGAGACTGCCGCCAAGGATGGAAAGCGGTGTGCCAAGCAGGTCTCCTACGACATTGTGCAGACTCTGAAAAGGTGTCATTTCAATCAGAAGACGCGCCAGCCACACGAGAAACACAATGATAAAGCCGGGAATCAGCGCGACAAACGATTTGCTTACCGCAGGCGGCACACCGTCTGGCATTTTGAAGACGATATTTTTTTGAATAATGTACCGATAGATTTCGGTTGAAAACAAGGCGATCAGCATGGCGACAAATAAGCCCTTGCTGCCAAGTAGCGTGATCGGGATTCCGCCCCCTACCATGATGGACTCCGTTGAGCCATCCGGTGTAAACGGCACCTCAAACGGCGTTGCCAATAGAAATGCGGCAATTGAAATCGCTCCGGCCGAAAGGGCATCAACACCATAGCTTTCCGCCAGCCGATAGGCGATCCCGAAAGCGGCGATCATCGCCATAATATCAAACGAAGCATTGACGGGATATCCGAGCTTATCAGCCCACTCCTTCCCAAACACACTCGCCATGAAATCAGCATACCCCGGAATCGGCAGGCTCGTTAAAATCAAGAAGACAGACCCGATAATAATCAGCGGCATGGTCAGGATAATTCCGTCACGCAAAGCGCTGAGGTGCCGCTGTCCGGCAATTTTCCCGGCGACAGGCATTATTTTTTCTTCCATTACCCGAGTGAATGCGCTCATCTTAAAAGCCCCCTTTTCTCATTGCTTTGTGAACAACCTCCGCAATGTTTTCTTTATCTTATTTTGAAAACGCTTACAAATTCATTTGGAAAATTTCCTCTTCCTGCGGAAAAAATCTGCATTTTGCCAAACAATCCTGTCTATGAAAAATTTTTATCTATTAATCTCTCTTTTTTCTCCGATATATATATCAAACATCATAGAAAAAGGAGATGAATCATGAAAAACATGTCTTGCAAACTTGTTGTATCAGTCACTCTGTTTTTCAGTTTTCTCGCCATAGGCCCTCTCGCTCATGCGCAAAACAGCAGCGAGAAAGAGGTTATTGTGGTTTATAAAAACAAGGCCGGAAAGGAAACCATCCTGGATAGTGATGCTGATGTTGAACAGCAGTATAAGCATCTTCCCGCGGTAGCGGTCACAGCAGACCAGGAGACAGTAAAAGAATTAAAGCAGGATCCTGATATTTTGTATGTAGAAAACAACGTATCATTTACCGCAGCAGACAGCACGGATTTCAAAGTGCTGTCAGACGGCACTGACACCTCTGACAACTTTGAGCAATGGAACCTTGAGCCCATTCAGGTGAAACAGGCTTGGAAGGCAGGACTGACAGGAAAATATATCAAAATTGCCGTCATTGACAGCGGGATCTCCCCCCACGATGACCTGTCGATTGCCGGCGGGTATTCAGCTGTCAGTTATACCTCTTCTTACAAAGATGATAACGGCCACGGAACACATGTCGCAGGGATTATCGGAGCCAAGCATAACGGCTACGGAATTGACGGCATCGCACCGGAAGCACAAATATACGCGGTTAAAGCGCTTGATCAGAACGGCTCGGGGGATCTTCAAAGCCTTCTCCAAGGAATTGACTGGTCGATCGCAAACGGGATGGACATCGTCAATATGAGCCTTGGCACGACGTCAGACAGCAAAATCCTTCATGACGCCGTGAACAAAGCATATGAACAAGGTGTTCTGCTTGTTGCCGCAAGCGGTAACGACGGAAACGGCAAGCCAGTGAATTATCCGGCGGCATACAGCAGTGTCGTTGCGGTTTCAGCAACAAACGAAAAGAATCAGCTTGCCTCCTTCTCAACAACTGGAGATGAAGTTGAATTTTCAGCACCGGGGACAAACATCACAAGCACTTACTTAAACCAGTATTATGCAACAGGAAGCGGAACATCCCAAGCGACACCGCACGCCGCAGCCATGTTTGCCTTGTTAAAACAGCGTGATCCTGCCGAGACAAACGTCCAGCTTCGCGAGGAAATGCGGAAAAACATCGTTGATCTTGGTACCGCAGGCCGCGATCAGCAATTTGGCTACGGCTTAATCCAGTATAAAGCACAGGCAACAAATTTAGCGTACGCGGCAGCAGAGCAAGCTGTGAAAAAAGCGGAACAAACAAAAGCACAAACCGATATCAACAAAGCGCGAGAACTCGTCAGCCAGCTGCCGGGCTCCGACGCCAAAACTGTCCTGCAAAAAAGACTGGATAAAGTACAGTCATACAGAAATGTAAAAGATGCGAAAGACAAAGTCGCAAAGGCAGAAAAATATAAAACACAGCAAACCGTTGATACAGCACAAACTGCCATCAACAAGCTGCCAAACGGAACAGACAAAAAGAACCTTCAAAAACGCTTAGACCAAGTAAAACGCTACATCGCGTCAAAGCAAGCGAAAGACAAAGTTGCGAAAGCGGAAAAAAGCAAAAAGAAAACAGATGTGGACAGCGCACAATCAGCAATTGGCAAGCTGCCTGCAAGTTCAGAAAAAACGTCCCTGCAAAAACGCCTTAACAAAGTGAAGAGCACCAATTTGAAGACGGCACAGCAATCCGTATCTGCGGCTGAAAAGAAATCAACTGATGCAAATGCGGCAAAAGCACAATCAGCCGTCAATCAGCTTCAAGCAGGCAAGGACAAAACGGCATTGCAAAAACGGTTAGACAAAGTGAAGAAAAAGGTGGCGGCGGCTGAGGCAAAAAAAGTGGAAACTGCCAAGGCAAAAGTGAAGAAAGCGGAAAAAGACAAAACAAAGAAATCAAAGGCATCCGCTCAGTCTGCAGTGAATCAATTAAAAGCATCCAATGAAAAAACAAAGCTGCAAAAACGGCTGAACGCCGTCAAACCGAAAAAGTAACCAAAAACCTTTAAGACTTGCATTCCAGGTCTTAAAGGTTTTTTACATTCTAAGAACATCGTACACAACCTTTTTCCCATCCGCCTCGCAGGCTTTTCATACTATTGCTATACAGCCATGAACAGCATAAAATGAACGTTATTACAGTTATCACCACATATGGCGGGATTGTGACTGGGCAGGCAGGCAAGACCCAATGATGCAAAGGGAGTATTAATGCCTAAAAAGCAGGGCATTTTAACTCTTCTTTTCGTGTTGGGCTCATAACGGCGCCTTGGACAACCCCCTATTCTCATGCTCCGTCGTCGCGTCGACGCGGGCATTTTTGTCATTTTCAGCCGATATTTCTCACTTTTTTCATTTTGATTGTCAACTTTTCATTTGATACGATGAACAAGCCGACTTTTCTTCAGCAAAGGAGGTTTTGATTGCTTGCATAAAGAGATTGCAAAAGAATTACTGCTGCTCGCAGGAGGAAAAAACAATATTATCAGCATCAGCCATTGTACGACCCGTCTTCGTTTTGATGTAAAGGACGAGACGAAAATTGATATACATGCCATTGAGAACCTGCAAGGTGTGCAGGGCACCTTTTTCCGTTATGGGCTTTTCCAGATTATCTTCGGAGCAGGCGTCGTCAACAAAATATATAAAGAAGTCGTTCATGTATGGGAGAACGCGCCTTCTGAAGAACCTGTCCACCAGAAAAAAGCCAGCCGGAAGCTGAACCCTGCCGCAGCTTTTGCGAAAACACTGTCCGATATTTTTGTGCCGATTATTCCGGCAATAACAGCAAGCGGCCTGCTCATGGGGCTGATCGGCATGATTAAGGTGTTTCACTGGTTCGCTGCCGGCAGCCCATGGATTAAAATGCTCGACCTCGTGTCCAGCACAGCCTTTATTTTACTGCCGATTTTAGTCGGCTTCAGTGCCGCACGGCAATTTGGCAGCAACCCATACCTAGGGGCAGTGATCGCGGGGCTTTTGACGCATCCTGATCTGCTGGACCCGTCTATGCTCGGCAGCAAAACCCCGTCTTCTTTAGACATATGGGGGCTTCATATCCCGATGATGGGGTATCAGGGTTCCATTATACCGATTCTTCTCTCCGTTTTTGTCATGAGCAAAATTGAGAAGCTATTAAAATCGATTGTGCCGAAGTCACTTGATGTCGTGATTATTCCCTTTATTACGGTCATGGTGACAGGGTGCCTCGCGCTGATTGTGATGAATCCCGCCGCTTCTATCGTCGGCCAAATCATGACACAATCGATCGTCTATATTTATGATCACGCCGGCATTGCCGCCGGAGCTCTTTTCGGCGGCATCTACTCCACCATCGTCCTATCTGGATTGCATCATAGCTTTTATGCAATTGAGGCAACGCTGCTTGCTAATCCGCATGTCGGTGTCAACTTTTTAGTGCCGATATGGTCGATGGCGAATGTGGCCCAAGGCGGAGCGGGGCTTGCGGTATTCCTCAAAACGAAACAATCAAGCCTGAAAAAAATTGCGCTCCCCGCTTCTCTGACCGCGTTTTTAGGCATTGTTGAGCCGATTGTATTCGGGGTAAATCTCAAATTGATCCGTCCCTTTATCGGAGCAGCCATCGGCGGTGCTATTGGCGGAGCATACGTGGTTGCGGTACAAGTTGTGGCAAATTCCTACGGACTGACAGGCATTCCGATGATTTCAATCGTGCTGCCGTTTGGCGCCGCGAATTTTGTTCATTATATGATCGGTTTCTTGATCGCAGCCGTCTCTGCTTTTATAGCTACATTGTTTCTCGGGTTTAAAGAAGAGACAGAATAACTGGATTTATTCGTTTTCATTCATAAAACGGGGGATGAAAGGACAAAAAAGCTATGAAAATTAAAAGAATCTTAAATCATAATGCTATCGTCGTAAAGGATCAAAATGAAGAGAAGATTCTCTTGGGTGCAGGAATTGCGTTTAACAAAAAGAAGAATGATATTGTCGATCCGTCAAAAATAGAAAAAACCTTTATCAGAAAAGATACAGCTGACTATAAGCAGTTCGAAGAGATTTTAGAAACATTGCCTGAAGACCACATTCAGATTTCTGAGCAAATTATCTCTCATGCCGAAAAAGAGCTGAACATCAAAATCAACGAGCGCATTCATGTCGCTTTTTCAGACCATCTTTCTTTTGCAATTGAACGCCTGAGCAATGGGATGGTTATCAAAAATCCGCTGCTGAATGAAATCAAAGTCCTTTATCCAAAGGAGTTCCAGATCGGCTTATGGGCCAGAGCACTGATTAAAGATAAACTGGGGATTCACATTCCTGATGATGAAATCGGCAATATCGCCATGCATATCCACACAGCAAGAAACAATGCCGGCGATATGACACAAACGCTTGATATTACAACAATGATCCGTGATATTATCGAGATTATCGAAATTCAACTGTCTATTAATATCGTTGAAGATACCATCTCTTATGAACGGCTCGTGACCCATCTCCGCTTTGCCATTCAGCATATCAAAGCAGGCGAATCCATTTACGAGCTGGACGCAGAAATGATCGACATCATTAAAGAGAAGTTTAAGGATGCCTTCCTGTGTGCCCTAAGCATCGGCACCTTTGTGAAGAAGGAATACGGCTTTGAGTTTCCTGAAAAAGAATTGTGCTACATCGCCATGCATATTCAGCGGTTCTACCAACGGTCAGTCGCACGCTGAGACAAACAAAAAACGCTTTTGATCATCTCAAAAGCGTTTTTTTATATCTGTATTATTGGTTGATCGCCGGGTTGCTGATCGTATTCCACTTCGTATAAGACATGTAATGGAAATACTCATCGCGATACGGATGTTTTGTATTGGAGTTCCAAGGCTTTTCTCCGCCGCAGAAGTGCACGATTGCCGGGTTTTCTCTCGTTTCATTATATTGCTTCCGCCCTAACAGAGTCGATGGGGTTTTCAGCTTTAACATGATATAGGTTTGAGCGTTCCAGCGCGGATGAAGTTCATACCACTGATCATACAAGATCGCATTCAGTGCATCTTGGTCATGCAGCACAAGAAAGTCTTCGTCTGGGTGTTCATTGATAAAGTTGATGACTTTTTCTGTGATGTTTTGCTTTCTCCAAGACTCAAAATCAATAATCATGATACCTGAGTTAAAATACTTCCCTGTATCAGTGACGTTCATTTCTTTCAGGCGTTCATGCTGCCCCGCATCCTCAACAGCGGCTACGGTGTATGGCGCAATGTCTAAGTCCCATAGCTTAGAAATATCCTCTAGGACAAGCGCATCGCAATCGATGTAAATCATTCGTTTGATGCTTTCATCCTTAATTAAGTCGGGAATCGAAATGCGGTAATACGCGGCTTTTGTAATATGGCTGCTCTCTACCGCATGTTCATACATTTTGGTATCCACTTCTAAAAACTCAATCGGCACTCCGAATTTCAAAGTGGTTTCTTCCAGTCTTTTTTTGTTATCAGGCTTAATTCCGCCATCAATGACGTATAATTTTACCTCTCTCTCCTGATCCATGTTAGTCAATAAAGAAACGAACATCCCACCTAAATGACGAGCATAATTATCATCTGCGCATGATACGATATGCATGATTTCATCTTTCCTCAATGGTATTCATCTCCCTTTTTGTTGTACAAGTTACATACCCTTTTTCAAAAAAATAAACACGTTCTCCGACATTTTTTTAAACAGAATGTGTGATACAACAAAAAAGGTGTCATTTTTTGAAGATGCGATAAAGCAAATAAAGAATGAAAAAGCTGGCGATCGTGATGGCTTCAGCCGAGACGATATACCATGGCCATGGCCCGAGAACATCTAAGAGAGAGGATCCGCCCGGTTTTTTCGTCAAATACATATAATTCGCGCCAAGCCAGCGATCAATCAGGAAAATACAGACGCCGTACACATTAACAAGCAGGACTGTCACCCATAACGAGCGCTGGCCCATTCTGTAGGTGCCAATCACAGCCATCAGCAGACAGGATAAAAACACAGACCCGTGAGAAATAAAAAAGAGGATATATCGGATATGCGGAAATGAAAACATTCCGAGGTCAGGAGTGGCAAGAGCCTGAATCGAACTGCCGATGCCGACAAAAAACAAAAACACAAACAGCTTTCTGCTTTTTGTCACTAACATAATAGCTGACAAATACACCGACAGGTCACTAAGCTGGAGAGGCAATGAAGTGCGCACCGACCACCTGCCCGTGGCGACCATCCATATTTGATAGCCGATTTGCGAACCAAGCAAAAGAAACACAAACAGAGAACGTAAAAACCGGCTGGCCCTCGGCTGCTTGACCCCCTCTTGGAACAAAAACAACAGAATGGCCAAAAGGGCGATAATCGCTAACGTCACTACATGCTCTGTCGAAAACAGATGAAACGGATCATGCTTATAGACGGATTGAACATATTTTTGCAAAACTGCACCCCCGTTTGCGGTTTTTTGTTTATTTTGGCGTTGTTTGGGCTTTTTTTATTCAACCGATATATGGGCTTGAAGTTCACATCATACTCTGTTACAATTCGTTTCATAGCTAATGATTCTGATAATTTAAGGCAGGCCTAAAAAATGGAACGTTCACATCAACATCAGCAGCTTCGGAAGGAAGAACACGATACACTTTCTAAGCTCAAACAAATGCCCGTCGAGTCACTCAACCTGGAAGCCATTTCGATCGCTACGAATCTGTATCGGTCTGCACAAAGGCTCCGTGTCAAAATGGAGACTGAGGTTCTTTCTTCCTATAACCTTTCTTGGACCGCTTTCTCCATTCTTTATGATCTATGGGTATGGGGAGCGCTCGAAACGAGAAAAATCGCTGAGCTGTCAGGGATATCTACAGCTACAGCAAGCAACGTGATCAAAACGCTCGAAAAAAAGAATTTTTGCCGTAAAAGCATCGACACAAGAGATCGGCGACTCGTGTTTGTCTCTATCACCGATTCCGGCAAACAAGCGATCGAAGAACTCTACCCGGAGTTTCACAAAGGGGAAACAGAGCTCATTGCGGGAATGACGAAGGACGAACAGAAAATATTGACAGGGCTGCTTAGAAAGGTAGCTGACAATCTTCATACAACATAAGCTTTGACGGGAATCCAGTAGCGGTTTGTCTCCCTGTTTCAGAGAGCCGGCGGAAGGTGCGAGCCGGCACACAGCAAACGTGAATTACCTCCCCGAGCTTTCTTTGTGAACCTTAAAGGTAGCAAAGAACGGGAAACCGTTATTCGAATGAGCGGAAGACGATGTCTTCAACCAGGGTGGTACCGCGTGCATTGAGCCACGTCCCTTATCGGGATGGGCTCTTTTTTGTGTTTGTAAAAAAGGAGGAAGAATGATGAAAACATTTGAGCAGCTCACAGCAGCACAGCAAAAAGAGGTAGAAAGACAGCTACAGCTATACATGACAGGCGCCCACGAAGTCATACCGCCGGAGGAATTAAAGGCAAAGCTCGTGAAATCAATTTCCACGGGCACGCCGCTTAAAATTAAGCTCGGATTAGATCCGTCTGCACCGGATGTACATTTGGGCCATACGGTTGTGTTAAATAAGCTTCGCCAATTTCAAGAAAACGGCCACATTGTCCAGCTATTAATTGGGGATTTCACAGGAAAAATTGGTGATCCGACCGGAAAATCGACAGCCAGAAAGCAACTGACTGATGAAGAAGTTCAGCACAATGCCAAAACCTACTTTGAGCAATTCGGAAAAGTTCTTGATCCAGAAAAAGTCGAGCTTCACTATAACTCAAAATGGCTGAAAACATTGAATCTGGAAGATGTCATTGAATTAGCAGGGAAAATAACGGTAGCCCGCCTGATGGAGCGCGACGACTTTGAAGAACGCATCGCCATGCAAAAACCAATCTCACTGCATGAATTCTTTTACCCATTGATGCAGGGATATGATTCTGTCGTTCTCGAAAGTGATATTGAATTAGGCGGAACGGATCAGCATTTCAATGTCCTCATGGGACGGCATTTCCAAGAAAGATACAACAAAGAAAAACAAGTCGTCATCCTGATGCCGCTCTTGGAAGGCTTGGATGGCGTCGAAAAAATGTCAAAGTCGAAACACAACTACATTGGCATTAACGAACATCCAAACGACATGTACGGAAAAACGATGTCACTGCCCGACAGCCTGATGAAAAAATACATCCACTTGGCGACAGACTTAGAGCTTGAAGAGAAAAAACAGCTCGTAAAAGACTTAGAAACCGGCGCCGTTCATCCGCGTGATGCCAAAATGCTTTTAGCCAAAACAATCGTCCGAATGTATCACGGAGAGAAAGCAGCAGAAGCTGCCGAACACTCGTTTAAAACAGTCTTTCAGGAAAACAGCCTTCCTGATGATATTCCGTCTGTCCAATGGGAAGGCGAGAAAACAATCGCGATTGTCGATCTGCTCGTTACATTGAAGCTCCTCTCTTCAAAGAGCGAGGCGCGCCGCATGATTCAAAACGGCGGTGTACGCATCGACGGAGAGAAAATAACAGATATTCACGCCAAAGCAGAGATAAGAGAGAATATGATCATCCAAGTCGGCAAACGCAAGTTTTTAAAGCTCCAATAGTTTGATATTCCGAAACGCTTATGACCCTTCATTCATAAGCGTTTTTTTGCAGGTATAAAGCACTGTCTTTTCAAAAACGCTCTTCATCTTGCAGGAAACTCCTTTAGCATCCCGAAATATTCCCCAACCATACATTTAGGGGAGGTTTATTTTTGATGAAAAAGCTTTTGACTGTCATGACGATGGCTGTTTTAACTGCCGGCACACTGCTCTTGCCGGCACAGAGTGTCACCCCTGCCGCGCACGCTTTACAAATATCAAATAGCGAGCGCGAGCTTCCATTCAAAGCAAAGCATGCGTACTCTACCATTTCTCAGCTAAGTGAAGCAATCGGCCCCAGAATAGCCGGAACTGCAGCTGAAAAAAAGAGCGCCCTATTGATCGCCTCATCCTTGAGAAAATTAAAGCTTGATGTGAAGGTTCAACGATTCAACATTCCTGACCGGCTTGAGGGAACACTGTCTTCAGCAGGACGCGATATTCTTCTCCAAGCGGCGTCCGGCTCAGCTCCGACTGAGGAACAAGGGCTGACGGCCCCGCTTTACAATGCGGGATTGGGCTATCAAAAGGACTTTACCGCTGACGTCAAGGGCAAAATCGCCTTGATTTCCAGAGGAGACCTGACTTATTACGAGAAAGCCAAAAATGCCGAAGCCGCCGGAGCAAAAGCTGTCATCATTTATAACAACAAAGAAAGCCTCGTGCCTATGACGCCAAACCTGTCGGGAAATAAAGTCGGCATTCCGGTCGTCGGCATTAAGAAAGAAGACGGCGAAGCACTTACCCAGCAAAAAGAAGCCACCTTAAAACTAAAAGCATTCACAAACCAAACCTCCCAGAATATCATCGGAATCAAAAAACCAAAGAACATCAAACATCCAGACATTGTGTACGTGACGGCCCATTACGACAGTGTTCCTTTTTCACCCGGGGCAAATGACAACGGCTCAGGAACCTCTGTTATGCTGGAGATGGCGCGTGTCTTAAAAAGCGTTCCATCTGATAAAGAAATCCGCTTTATCGCTTTCGGCGCCGAAGAGCTCGGCCTGCTCGGCTCCTCTCACTATGTAGATCATCTATCGGAAAAAGAGCTGAAACGAAGCGAAGTGAACTTCAACTTAGATATGGTAGGCACAAGCTGGGAAAAAGCGTCTGAGCTGTATGTCAACACATTGGATGGCCAATCTAACTATGTTTGGGAATCCAGCCATACGGCTGCTGAAAAAATTGGGTTTGACAGCCTGTCTCTGACACAGGGAGGATCATCTGATCATGTGCCATTCCACGAAGCCGGCATTGATTCCGCCAACTTTATTTGGGGAGACCCGGAAACAGAAGAAGTTGAGCCGTGGTATCATACCCCTGAAGACTCGATCGAACATATCAGCAAAGAACGCCTCCAGCAAGCAGGCGATCTTGTGACAGCCGCTGTCTATGAGGCTGTGAAAAAAGAGAAGAAACCGAAAACCATTAAGAAACAAATGAAGGCGAAAGCATCTGACATTTTTGAAGATATCAAATAAAAAAAGACGGCACTTGGGTGCCGTCTTTTTTTATAATGATCAGCTGTTTAGCCGTCTATAAGTAAAGCTTTCAGTTTATCAACTGTATTTTCTTTTTCTAACGGGCGATAAATGGTCAGTTTCAAATCAGGAGAGTCATATATTTGTAATGTCATATGCTCCATCACCATTGTTCCGGCTGCCGGGTGATGAAGTACTTTTTCTCCTGCGTGTGTGCCTAATACTTCGTGGTGGTTCCACCATTTTTTAAATTCGGGGCTTCTTTCAGTTAACTCATCGATCAGCTCTTTTATCCATGCTTCCCCAAGAAAACGGCTGGCTGTCGATCGAAACTGTGCGATAAGTTTTTTGGCGTGGCTTTCCCAGTCGTCAAGCAGATCCCCATACTCCTTCGAGGTGAAACATCGCCATATGGCATTCCTTTCCTTACTGCCCATTTGGCCAAAATTGCCGAACACAGCACAAGCTGCTGTGTTCCAAGCAATAACGTCCCACTTTTCGTCAGTCACATAAACAGGGCAATTGGTTAAATGATCAATAAAGTGCCGCACAGCCAGAGGAAGGCTCTTATTATCTTCATCCTGATCATCTAAAGGAACATGATGGCCAGCCAACAGAAAGACATGACGCTTTTCCTCATAATTCAATTTGAGCACTCTCGATATGCTTTCCAGTACCTGTGTCGATACCCGAATATCCCTTCCCTGCTCCAGCCATGTGTACCATGTGACACCTATACCGGACAGCTGGGCCAATTCCTCTCTTCTCAAGCCTGTTGTTTTCCTTCTGGTGCCCATAGGCAATCCAAACTCTTGCGGAGAAAGCTGTGCCCTTTTAAGTTTTAAAAACTCCCCTAGCTCTTTCCGTTTTTCTGCCATACTGTCCACATACACACTCTCCTTCTGCATAGAATTTCCTATTAGTATTCTACATAAAAAGGAGAAGGTTTTTATATTATTTGTTTCGTTCTGCAAATACTTCAGCGGCCACAGGAAGAATGGTATTCAGTGCATTCGGGAAACCTGAGTAAATAATCATCTGCATCATGACTTCTATGAGTTCTTCTTGTGTCCATCCGACATTCAGGGCTCCGTTAATATAGAATTTTAGCTGCTGGGTATTGCCCAATGCAGTCAATCCAGCAACGGTTGCTAATAATCTGGATTTCAGATCAAGACCTGGTCTTGAAAAAATCTGACCGTAGTTAAACTCCACGGCAAGCACACCAAGGTCTGGAGCGATGGAATGTTTAAAATTGCCCACGATCGCTTCATAGTTCTCCTCATCAATTTGTTTCAGAATATCTAACCCTTTTTTATAATGTTCACTTGTTCGCACCAGCTTCTATCTCCCTTCCAATATCGCTTTTTTAGTAGTACGATTTATGGTAATCCTTGAACTGAAGGCAATACCGACCATAATCATCCCCAGAATACAAACACCGTTCCAATGAAATAGCATCCAGACTGCACCCCCTGCATACGATCCCAAGGCGCCGCCTAAAAACGTGCTGACCATAAAGAGGCCATTCAATCTGCTTCTCATTTCAGCCGACAATTGGAAAATCTCCGCCTGACATGCCACCTGATTCGCCTGAATGCCCATGGTGATGAATAAAGCGCCCAATACAATCACAATCAATGAAGTCTGGCCTGCCATTAATAAAACAAATGACAATAAGGTAAAAGACATACAAAGCTTGTTGGAAAAAGCAGCTCCTTTTTGATCAATAATCCGGCCGATCAGCGGAGTTGCAAAAGCCCCGCCAATTCCCACCAAACCGATTGTTCCGGCAGTCTGGCTGCCAAACGAGAATGGAGGTTCACTCACCATAAACACTAACGTCGTCCAAAATAAACTGAAGGCGCCGAACATGAAGCCTTGGTTTACACATGCTTTTCTTAACACTTTCTCCTTGATCAAAAGCGGAAATAATGAAGAAATGAGTTTTCCGTAATGAAATGCATGTGTCCCTTTGCTTTTCGGAAAGCAGAAGTGAATGATCAGCATAATGATGACGGCTGCTGCACAGGCAATCCAATACATCACGCGCCAGCCATAATGGGCATCTATCGCCCCGCTGACCACTCTCGCCCCTAAAATTCCGCAAACCAAGCCGATGGCTACGTTTCCGAGTACTTTTCCTCTGTTCCTGTCATTTGCTAAACCTGCCGCAAACGGCACAAGGATTTGAGGAATAATCGTGAAGAATCCCAATAATAAATTTGTGATGACTAGCCATGGAAAGCTTACAGCTAACGCTGAAGCGGCCGAACAAACCCCCACTAAGAATAGCAGGCTCACAATTAAGCGGCGGCGTTCAAAAAGATCTCCCAATGGAACAAGCAGAAGGTTCCCCGCCGCATAGCCAATCTGCGCCAATGTAGCAATCATCCCAGCTTGTGCCGGCGTCACATGAAACATGCCTGCCATGCTGACAAGCAATGTTTGATTGATATAGACATTAGCTACCGTAAACCCGCTAGTCACCGCTATAAGAAAAATCAAACCTCTCGATAATGAAATGGAATGGTTCATGTTTACCTCCTTTCTTCATGCATGATAAAGCAGGTTCAATCATGGAAACAGAAGTGAGTTTATACTGGTATAAAAAGTACTAGCAAGCAAAGAAAAAAAGCGAAACCCTGTCAGGCTTCGCTTTTGTTATCAATCCACTTCTTTCTTAATCCCCAGCATTTTCTCATCTAGGTAATGGGCAATCTCCGCGGCTTCCTTCAGCTCATCTGTTAATTGCTTAGGAACGTCATTGTTCAATTTATAATAAATTTTATGTTCAAGGCTCGCCCAGAAATCCATCGCGATTGTCCGGATTTGAATTTCTGCTTTGACGTATTCCACACGGTTCGTTAAATTCACAGGCATCTCAATGATCAAATGCAGGCTTCGATAGCCATTCGGTTTGGGTGTCTGGATATAATCCTTTACCTTTACGATTCTCAAATCTTCATGCTGCTTCAACACATTCACGACGTTATAAATGTCAGAAATAAAGGAACAGATGATGCGCACGCCGGCAATGTCGTGAATATGCTCCTTCATTTCCTTCGTCGTAATCTCACAGCCCTTTCTCATTAACTTATTCACGATGCTTTCAAAGCTTTTGACACGGGATTTTGTATGTTCAATCGGGTTGTGTCCGTGAATGAGGTTATATTCCTGGCTGATAATTGAGAACTTTGTATCGAGCGCATCTAGCGCAAATTTATAAACTAATAATTCATTTTTCCAATCTTCCATTACTGTTTTTAAATCGTCCATATGTGTTACAGATAAATCCATGTTCGTCATCTCCTTTAACGGAACTTTATCCGCTGTCCAAGTACTAGACGTCCCTGTCTGCTGCAAGGTTCTATGAATTTTTTTACAAAATGCGGTCGATTGTAACAAAAAAAGACCGCACGAAACGAGCGGTCTATTTTATTATCGGAAATAGCTGATCAATAATCCGATCGAGAGCAGGAATCCGAAAAATGTATTTGTTTGGGCTGTTGATTTCATTGCGACAATCATATTCATCGGCATTTCTTTTTGGACGAAGCCCTTCACTGCCTGAACCGGCTTAGGCACGCTTAAAAAGACGACGAACAGCCATGGGCTTGCGGCACCGGTAATAACCAAGCCGACAACCCAGATATAAGCGACGGCAAACGACGCAGCTAACAGAGTAACAGCTCCCTTATGCCCCATCAAAATCGCCAATGTTTTGCGTCCGCCTTTTTTGTCCTCTTCAATATCACGAATGTTGTTCGACAGGTTAATCGCGCCGACAAGAATCGCAATCGGGATGGAAATCAAAATGCTTTGCGTGTTGATCATATCTGTCTGAATGAAAAACGAAATCAGCACAAACACCGAACCCATGCAAATGCCTGAGAATAATTCACCGAACGGCGTGTACGCAATCGGCAGCGGCCCGCCTGTATACAGGTAGCCGATCGCCATGCCGACAAGGCCGATCAGCGCAAGCCACCAGCTGCTGCTCGCACAAATATAGACACCGAGCAAAATGGCAATCCCGTATGAGGCCAGAGCTAATTGCAAAATCGTTTTAGGCTTCATTCCGTGGCGTACAATGGCCCCTCCGATTCCGACTGATTCTGCTGTATCTAATCCGCGTTTAAAATCATAATATTCATTAAATAAGTTCGTCGCGATCTGGATCCATAGGCAAGAAAACAGCATAGCCAAAAACAGCAGCAGATCAACCTTCACATAAAACATCGCCAAAACGGTTCCGAGCAGCACAGGCACAAACGATGCGGTTAACGTATGAGGACGGGTTAACTGCCAAAGGATCTGCCCCATGCTTTCTTTTTGCGGCGCTGTCTGACCCTCACCCTTATTTGTTTGGTTCATCTTCCTCTTCCTTTCTATTAAAAGGCTTACTTTTTTTCAGCCGGCAGCTTAATAAAAAACTCCTTTTGCTTCCTTATCTATCATAATGACTTCTCCCTTATTTCACAAGATACCGCAAGAAGGCGTTTTCTTTCTTATTATACGCTTCTCGCCCTGATTTCATTAGGTTTCTGCTTTCACTTGAACGAACAGGTACAGAAAAATTTTTTTAAGTACATTACACTTTTTAAAAGTTAAAAAGATCTTTTGACTCCAGGTATCTTTTCCTTTATTATGAATCAGCTCGAAACATTCCATTCTTGCCCTTGCAGGTATAAAGATTCATTTTCAAAAACATACGCCGATATATTAATTTGAGGGAGATTAGGGAAAAAATGAAACTTTTTGAGCATCTGATCGTCAAATAATCATGTGATTGTCGAAAAAACGGGAAGGGAATTTTTGATATGCTGCAATTAATGAAACAGCTGTATGAAAAACCCGCTGTCAAGTGGACATGTCATACAGGCTTTTATTTGATGATACTGCTTGTTTTGTTTTTTATGTATGGTTTTCACACCGCGAATACCGGTTCATATATTTATAACGATTTCTAATTGGAGAGAGAATAACTATGAAACTTTTACATGCTATTCAAACACATGCGGAAACTTATCCGCAAACCGATGCCTTCCGCTCTCAAGGCCAGTCGCTCACGTATCAGGAATTATGGGAGCAGTCTGACCGCGCGGCTGCCGCGATCCAAAAACGCATTTCTGGGGAAAAGAAATCTCCTATCCTTGTGTACGGCCACATGGAGCCGCACATGCTTGTTTCCTTCTTGGGAAGTGTCAAAGCGGGACATCCTTATATTCCGGTTGACCTGTCTATTCCGTCCGAACGGATTGCGAAAATTATCGAAAGCTCTGGAGCAGAATTGCTGATCCATGCAGCAGGACTCTCAATTGATGCAGTCGGCCAGCAGATTCAGACAGTTTCTGCGGAAGAACTGCTGGAAAACGAAGGCGGCTCTGTCAGCCAAGATCAATGGGTCAAAGAACACGAAACGTTTTATATCATTTACACTTCCGGAAGCACAGGAAATCCGAAAGGCGTGCAGATTTCCGCTGCGAATCTTCAAAGCTTCACAGACTGGATTTGTGCAGACTTTCCAGTCAGCGGAGGAAAAATATTTTTAAACCAAGCGCCGTTCTCATTTGATTTGTCTGTCATGGACCTATATCCGTGCCTTCAATCAGGCGGGACTTTACATTGCGTGACAAAGGATGCTGTGAACAAGCCGAAAGTCTTATTTGAAGAGCTGAAGAAGTCCGGACTGAATGTGTGGACATCAACACCTTCCTTTGTGCAAATGTGCCTGATGGATCCGGGTTTTTCACAGGATCTGCTGCCTCATGCGGACACATTTATGTTTTGCGGAGAGGTTCTTCCGGTTTCTGTGGCAAAAGCGCTGCTTGAGCGTTTTCCGAAAGCGAAGATTTTTAATACGTACGGCCCGACTGAAGCGACAGTGGCTGTCACATCGGTTGAAATTACGGCTGACGTCATCAGCCGCAGCGAATCGCTTCCAGTGGGCTTCGCCAAACCAGATATGAACATTTTCATTATGGATGAACAGGGACAGCCGCTTCCTGATGGAGAAAAAGGAGAAATCGTCATTGCAGGGCCGAGTGTAAGCCGAGGCTACCTTGGTGAGCCAGAGCTGACGGAAAAAGCGTTTTTCTCTCATGAAGGCCAGTGGGCATACCGAACTGGCGATGCCGGCTTTATTCAAGACGGTCAGATTTTCTGCCAAGGACGTTTGGATTTTCAGATTAAACTTCACGGCTATCGAATGGAGCTGGAGGAAATCGAGTTCCATGTCAGACAGTCACAGTACGTTCGCTCTGCTGTCGTGATTCCTTATCAGCCAAACGGAACAGTTGAGTACCTGATCGCTGCTATTGTGCCTGAGGAGCATGAGTTCGAGAAGGAATTCCAGCTGACAAGCGCTATTAAAAAAGAGCTTGCCGCTTCTCTTCCGGCATATATGATCCCGAGAAAATTTATCTATCAGGATCACATTCAAATGACGGCTAACGGCAAAATTGACCGAAAACGCATTGGCGAAGAGGTTCTTGTATGACGCCTTACAGCTCGTTTTTATTCTTTATACTGCTTGGCATTCTTCTTCTGCCGACGATCATTCTCGGCTTAAACGGAAAAAGATTTCAAGCATACAACATGTTCATATCTATCATTATATTGGCTTTAATTTTTTCGCACGACTTACACGGGGTCATCGCGCTGTGCCTGTTTACAATATGGCAGGTGCTCCTGATCAGCGGCTATCTGGCATACCGGCAGAAAGCGAACAGCGGCTTTGTCTTTTGCGGGGCTGTTATCGCGTCTATTCTGCCTTTATTTCTGTCAAAAATATGGCCGTTTCTTTCACACCCGCAGCCGCATCATCCGCCGCATAACCTGATCAGCTTTTTAGGGATTTCATATTTAACCTTTAAAGGCGTTCAGCTGATTATGGAAGCAAGAGACGGACTGCTGAAAGAACAGCTGCCATTGCACCGCCTGCTGTATTTCATCCTGTTTTTCCCGACGATTTCCTCCGGCCCGATCGACAGATACCGCCGGTTCGTCAAGGATGAACAGAAGGCTTGGACGAAAGAAGAATACGCCGACCTGTTGTATACGGGAATCCATAAAATCTTCATCGGTTTCCTGTATAAATTTATTATCGGCTACGCGATCAATACGTACTTCATCATGAATCTTCCCGCAATCACGCACAATAAGATTCTTGGGAACCTGCTGTACATGTACGGCTACAGCATGTATTTATTCTTTGATTTCGCCGGCTACACGATGTTTGCCGTCGGGGTCAGCTACATTATGGGCATTAAATCACCAGAAAACTTTAATAAACCATTTATCAGTAAAAATATTAAAGATTTCTGGAATCGCTGGCATATGTCTCTGTCATTTTGGTTCAGAGATTATGTGTTTATGAGATTCGTATTTTGGATGACTAAGAAAAAGTGGATCAAAAACCGTATGGCCGTCTCAAACATCGGGTATTTCCTGCTGTTTATGCTGATGGGGGTTTGGCACGGGCTCGCGCCGCAATATATCATTTACGGCCTCTATCACGCCGTGCTGATGACGTGTTACAACTTTTTCGAGAAGTGGAATAAGAAATATAAATGGCTGCCGTCCAACCGCTGGACAACCATTCTCGCTATTGTGATCACATTCCACTTCGTTTGCTTCGGGTTTTACATTTTCTCAGGAAAACCATTTCATCACCACCATTAAAGGAGATTAGAAAGCTATGGATTTTAAACAAGAGGTATTAGACGTTTTAGCAGAGGTTTGCCAGGATGACATCGTAAAGGAAAATCCTGATATTGAAATTTTTGAAGAAGGTTTGCTTGATTCTTTTGGAACAGTAGAATTGCTGCTTGCGATTGAAAACCGTTTTGATATTTTAGTGCCGATCACTGAATTTGACCGGGACGTTTGGAATACACCTAACAACATTGTAAATCAGCTGTCTGAGTTGAAATAATGAAAAAGCGTTTTTTCGGTCCAATTATTTTGGCGTTTATTCTATTCGCAGGCGCCATCGCAATTCCATCTTCATGGCTGACAGGCTTCATCACCGATAAGCGTGTGAAAGAGTCAGCAACAGCCTTGAATCCGAGTATGTTTCAAGGGCTATATTTACAAGATCAGATGCTCAAAGATCCGACATATCTTCCGATTTACGGGTCTTCTGAGCTTTCTCGGCTGGACGAGTTCCACCCATCTAATTATTTTCAGGTAAACAATGAGGGATTCACGCCATACCTTGTCGGCAAAGGCGGATCCCAGTCATTGATTCATTCTTTAAACTTCGCTGCCCATATGGATCAGCTGAAGGGCAAAAAAATCGTATTCATCGTGTCTCCGCAATGGTTTATTAAGCGCGGGTCTGATGAACAGCATTTCGCGCCGAACTATTCTGCGCTGCAAGGGCTTGATTTGGCATTTAACGATCAGATCGATCCTGAAATTAAAAAGAAAATGATGAAACGCATGCTTCGCTTTAAGGCTGTGCAAAACGATGCCATTCTTTCTGAGCTGTACAAAGCAATGGTAAACGGTCAGACGTGGAAAGTGAACGCGCTGAAGCCGGCGGCGAAAGTGTATTACAGCATGCTGGAAAAGAAAGATCTGTATTATTCAACGACAGAATCATCCGGGCCAAAGCGCTATATCTCGCAGTCAGTAAAGGATAAGTCATGGTCTGAATTGAATAAACTAGCGGATCAATCAGGCAAACGCCACTCCGGTTCTAACGATTTTCACATCGACAACCCTGTCTATAAAAAGCTGAAGCCGAAAGTGCCTAAGCTGAAAGGGAAAAACAAAGGAAGATCGTATGCGGTGTCACCGGAATATGGCGACTTTGAAATGATGCTCGATATCCTGAAGGATGCGGGCGCAGAGCCTATGTTTGTCACCATTCCTGTTAACGGGAAATGGTACGATTACACGGGCTTCCCGAAAAAAGGACGCACTGACTATTACAAAAAGGTAAATAAACAAATCAGAGCGAAGGGCTTCCAGGTTGCTGATTTCTCAGGGCATGAATATGACCCGTATTTCATGAAAGACACCATTCACATCGGCTGGAAAGGCTGGGTGTATGTTGATAAAGCTATTGACGAATTTTATAAAACCGGAAAAGTCACTTCATCCTGAGCATCTCATAGGACGCGGCTGCATATTTCCTGCTAAGATTTGAAATAGTAAAGGAATCACAGCCAACTTAATTAAGAGGTGTTACATCCAATGAAGATGACAGGCAATACGGTTTTAATCACAGGGGGTTCTGCTGGCATCGGGCTTGAATTTGCCAAGCGCCTGGTGGAGCTCGGCAATGAAGTTATCATTTGCGGACGCAGCGAAGCACGTCTTGCAGAAGCGAAGCAGCAGCTCCCAAACATCCATACAAAGCAATGTGATGTTGCAGACCGTTCGCAGCGGGAAGCATTGTATGAATGGGCTTTAAAGGAATATCCGAACTTGAATGTTCTCGTCAACAACGCCGGCATTCAAAAGGAAATTGACTTTAAAAAAGGGACAGAGGAGCTTTTTGTGGACGGTGATGAAATTGAACTTAATTTCCAAGCGCCTGTCCATTTATCCGCCCTTTTCACACCTCATTTGATGAAGCAGCCCGAGGCGGCAATCGTTCAGGTCACATCCGGGCTTGCGTTTAACCCGTTAGCTGTTTATCCGGTGTACTGCGCAACAAAAGCGGCACTTCACTCGTTCTCGCTTACGCTCAGACACCAGCTCCGCGACACGAGCGTGGAAGTGATTGAAATGGCACCGCCTATGGTGGACACGGGCTTAAACCAAAAATCACGCGATAAACAAGGCCTGACGTACCGGGGCATTTCATCTGAAGAATATGTTCAATATTTCTTGGACGGCTTGAAGGAAGGCAAACAGGAGATTACAAATGAACGTGTTGAAGGTCTTCGGGATGCCACTCGCGCCGATTATGACAGATTATTCGAGCATATGAACACGCAGGAGAATTAATTTCTCCTGCTTTTTTCATATGAATTTCTTACAAATTTGAGCAAACCTATTGCGATTATTTGTTGAAGGTATACAATAGAATATAATTATTTTCAAATAAGTTTGATAATATAAACAATTTAACAGCAGGGAGATTGACCATGACTAAACAAACGATTCGCGTTGAATTGACATCAACAAAAAAACCGAAACCAGACCCAAATCAGCTTTCGTTCGGAAGAGTGTTTACAGACCACATGTTTGTAATGGACTATGCGGCAGATAAAGGTTGGTACGATCCAAGAATCATTCCTTATCAACCCTTATCAATGGATCCGGCTGCAATGGTCTATCACTACGGCCAAACCGTGTTTGAAGGGTTAAAGGCTTACGTGTCAGAGGATGACCATGTTCTGCTTTTCAGACCGGAAAAAAATATGGAACGCCTGAATCAATCAAACGACCGCCTCTGCATCCCGCAAATTGATGAAGAACAGGTTCTTGAAGGCTTAAAGCAGCTTGTCGCAATTGATAAAGACTGGATTCCAAATGCGGAGGGCACGTCCCTTTACATCCGTCCGTTCATCATCGCAACCGAGCCTTTCCTTGGTGTTGCGGCATCTCATACGTATAAGCTCTTGATCATTCTTTCTCCGGTCGGCTCTTATTACAAAGAAGGCATTAAGCCGGTCAAAATCGCTGTTGAAAGTAAATTTGTCCGTGCGGTAAAAGGCGGAACAGGAAATGCCAAAACCGCAGGGAACTATGCTTCAAGCTTAAAAGCGCAGCAGGTCGCCGAAGAGAAAGGATTTTCCCAAGTGCTTTGGCTGGACGGCATTGAGAAGAAATACATCGAAGAAGTCGGAAGCATGAACATCTTCTTCAAAATCAACGGTGAAATCGTAACGCCGATGCTGAACGGAAGCATCCTGGAAGGCATTACGCGCAATTCAGTCATCGCCTTGCTTAAGCATTGGGGCCTTCAAGTTTCAGAACGAAAAATTGCGATCGATGAGGTCATCCAAGCCCATAAAGACGGCATCCTGGAAGAAGCCTTCGGAACAGGTACAGCAGCTGTTATTTCCCCAGTCGGCGAGCTGATCTGGCAGGATGAAACACTTTCGATCAACAACGGTGAAACAGGAGAAATCGCAAAAAAACTATATGACACGATTACAGGCATTCAAAAAGGCGCTGTCGCAGACGAATTCGGATGGACGACCGAAGTCGCAGCGCTGACTGAAAGCAAGTAAGAAAAAAGCCGGCCCATTACAGGCCGGCTTTTTTTACGCTTCAATTTTGTTGAAAAACTGCGGCAGATACGCTTTGTGCGCCTCCAGCATTTCGTCTAAAATCTGTTTGGCCACAGTATCGGACGGGACAAGCGGGTTAATCGTCATGGCAAGGAGTGCAGTTTGGTAGTCACCTGTAACTGCCGCTTCTGCCGCGACACGTTCAAAGGATTTGATTTGCTGGACGAGGCCACGGACAGACACCGGCAAGTCGCCGACAGCAATTGGCTTAGGGCCAGTTTTCGTCATCACACAGTTCACTTCAACTGCGGAATCGTCTGGAATGCTCGCTATTGCACCATTATTGATTGTGTTCACCGGCTGAATGTCATGTTTATCATTATAAATGGAGCTGATTAAGTTACATGCTGCATCACTGTAGTAAGCTCCGCCCCGTTTTTCCAGCTGCGGCGGTTTGATCGCAAGGTTCGGATCTTTATAAAGCTCGAACAGCTCTTTTTCGACCTTCTGTACGACTTCTGCGCGGGTGCCCTCCGTTTGTGATGCTTCCAGTTCGTGCTCCAGCATCTCTTTTGTTTTGAAATAGTAACGGTGATAGCCGCAAGGGATGACATTGAGCGCTTTTAAGAAATCCGGTTCCCATTCGGCGCCTGAGATATTTTTCATTGTCATCGCGTTTTTCGGGTCGCCCATCGCCTCGATGACTTGCTCCTTCACACTTACGCCGTCCAAGAAAACATCCAGCCCAAATACCATATGGTTCAGTCCGGCGAATTGGACTTCTACGCGGTCCACATCTACATCAAGCGCTTTGGCTACGCCCATTTTGATGCCGATTGGAACATTACAGAGACCGACGACTTTCTTCAGGTTGGAGTAGCGAAGCAAGGCTTCTGTTACCATGCCGGCAGGGTTTGTGAAGTTAACAAGCCAAGCGTTCGGGCAAAGCTCTTCTATGTCCTTTGCGATCTCAAGGATGACCGGAATTGTGCGCAATCCTTTAAACAGGCCTCCCGGGCCGTTTGTTTCCTGGCCAATCACTCCGTATTTTAGCGGAATGCGCTCATCCTTTGCTCTTGCCTGCAAAAGTCCGACACGGAATTGGGTCGTGACAAAGTCTGCGTCTTTCAGCGCTTTTCTCCGGTCGAGCGTAAGATGAATGTCGATCGGGACGCCAGCTTTTTCAACCATCCGTTTGGCGAGTGTGCCGACAATATTCAGCTTTTCTTCGCCCTCGGGGATATCGACGAGCCATAATTCGCGCACAGGCAGCTCATCATACCGTTTAATAAACCCTTCCACTAGCTCGGGCGTATAGCTTGAACCTCCGCCAATCGTTACAATCTTCAATCCTTTTGTCATATGCTTGCTCCCCTTTGCTCGGTGATTTTTTCATATAACTCAATGATCTCTGCAGCCATATCCTTCACTGTCATTGCATTCATTAAATGATCCTGTGCATGAACCATCAGAAGCGTCATTTCCGTCTTTTCTCCGCTCGCTTCATTTTGGATCAGCTCTGTCTGATAATGATGGGCTTTTGACAATTCTTCAGCAGCGTCTTGAAGCTTTTTCCGCGCTTCTTCTGCGTCACCGCTTTTCGCAGCGGCAATGGCCTCCATTGCGGAGCTCCTACCGTTTCCTCCGTGAAGGATGATTTGAAAAATGATTTGTTCCATTTCCTCATTCACGCGATTCACTTCCTTTCTCTACAGAGCCGCTTCTTTGTCATCTGATGCTGCAGGCGTTTGGACCAGCTCCAGATCGTTTTCTTCTTTCAGCTTCTGCTTATCCCACATTCTGAAGAATGGATAGTAGACAACAAAGGACACGGCAATATTAATGGCTTGCATGACCGCACCTGAGACTTTTCCTCCTGTCGCCAAGTAGCCTGAAAAGATCGGCGGCATGGTCCACGGCACTGCGATACCCGCCGGTTTTGCGACAAGGCCGGTGCTCATTCCGATGTACGTAAGTGTCACTGTGACAAGCGGTGTGATGATAAACGGAAGTAAGAGCATTGGGTTCATGACGATCGGCATTCCGAATATAATCGGTTCGTTAATATTGAAGATGGCCGGGCCGACCGCAAGCTTCCCGAGCTGCTTCATTTGTTTGCTTCGGGCGCGCAGGAACATCGTGACAACCAGTGCCAATGTGGCGCCGCTTCCGCCGATATTGACCCAGATATCGAAAAATTGCTGGGTGAAAATCTTAGGAAGCTCCTCACCGGCTTGGAATGCGATCCGGTTGGCATCCATTGCGCCGTACCAAATCGGTGCCATGACGCCGCCGACAATGTTTGCACCGTGAAGGCCGCAGGCCCATAAAAGCATTTTGACGGCTTCGGCGACAAGGCTTCCTCCAAGGCTTCCTCCCAGAATGGAAAGCGGAGTCCCCAATAAAACGCTTACAATATTATGAAGGCTTTCAAACGGTGTCGCTTCAACAATCAGCCGGGCTGCCCAAATCAGGAAGATGACGGCAAAGCCGGGGATTAACGCGACAAATGACTTGCTTACCGCCGGCGGAACACCATCCGGCATTTTGAAGACTAAATTGCGCTGGATAATGAGGCGGTAAATCTCTGTGGACACCATTGCGATAATCATGGCGACAAACAGGCCTTTGCTTCCCATAAGCGAAAGCGGAATCCCGCCGCCAACCATGATTTCTTTCGTCGCGCCATCCGGCATAAACGGCACTTGATAAGGTGTTGCTAATAAAAATGCCGCAAGGGAAATGGCTCCGGCCGACAAGGCATCAACGCCGTATTTCTCGGCGAGCCGGTAGGCGATGCCGAACGCGGCGACAAGACCCATAATTTCAAAGGTCGCGTCGACTGGGTAGGCCAGTTTTTCAGACCAGGAGCTGCCAAACGTTTTTGCCATAAACTCAGCGTATCCCGGGATCGGGAGGTTGCCAATGATGAGGAAAAAGGAACCGATGATAATCAGGGGCATCGTGAGGATGATACCATCACGCAGCGCCTGCAAATGACGCTGTCCCGCAATTCTTCCCGCTATAGGCATGACCTTTTCTTCTAAGATCTGATTGACTTTATTCACATAGCCCGCCCCTCTCTATGACACATGTCCAAGCTGTTCAGCTGATTTCAGCACTTCCGCCCCATTGCACGTGCCATAATGGACGGTATTAATGACGTCTACCGGAACCCCCTTTGACTCTCCTAATTTTTTGAGCTGTGGAAGCATGTAACGGACTTGCGGACCGAGAAGCAATACATCCGCTTTATCGATATGATTTTGTACAGAATCGCCTGAAACTGCCCAAATGGTATAGTCTTTTCCCTGTTCCTGCGCACTTTTTTCCATCTTGCTCACCAGTAAACTAGTAGACATGCCTGCTGCACAAACGAGTAATATATTCATGTAAAAGACCCCCTAGAGTTTGATCAATTTTGTAATGTCCTGCTGTTGCTATCATCATATTATGAAATCGCTTTCATAAACACTCAGGGTTTTTCCGCAGGCAACGGAAAAAAGGTATATACAGGCTGTCAGCTCAGCATTTTTTGGTCAAACACATCCGAAAGCTCTTGATATGAACGGCATTTGATCAGCTGGTTCACCGCCGCCGGGTCATCCAAAATGCTGCCAAGCAGTTTATACATGCTTTGCAAATCCGCTTTGTTCTCCTTTTCGACACAAAGCAGACAGACAAACTGAACTCGCTGACTCTCCCAATCGATTGGTTTTTTGAGCGTACAAACGGCCCAAAACGTTGTTTTCGTCTGCGGAACAAGCGGGTGCGGGATGGCAACAAGATTGCCAAAACACGTTGGCGACATGTCTTCTCTTTCAAAAATGGAATCTATGATTTCTTCATCGGCAAAGCCGCATTCGACCACTTTCTGCCCTAAAAATTGAATCACTTCTTCTTTTGAGCGCAGATCCTCCTGAAAAAAAACGAGTTCTTTTTTTAGGTAGCGATTGGCTTTTTCCTTTTCATCACTCAGAATAGATTCTATTTTTGTAAAGTCAGTTCCGCCTAAGATGGTGTTAACCTTCAGTACTGGTACAGGGAGCTCTTTTTTAATCGGAATGGTGCTGATGACAAAATCAATTGATTCGTAGGACATTTGATCAAGACTATAATACTCAGCCGTTCCAAGAATATCGAGCCGCTTGCCGAAATGGGAACGCAGTTTTTCGCGCAGAAGCTGGGCGCTTCCGGCTCCCGATGCGCATACAATGATACAGCGTTTCGGCGGGCTTTCTGTTTTTTTTCGTTCAATCGCGGCGCCAAAGTGGAGAGCCAAATATCCAATTTCGTTTTCATGAATCTCAATACCCGTTTGTTCCTTTATCACGATTCCGGCAATGATCCCGGCTTCAAAAGCGAGTGGATAATGTTCCTTGATCGCTGCCAGCATCGGATTTCGAAGATTCATGCCGTATCGGTTGCGGCTGATCGCCGGCTTCATATGCAGTGCCAAGCCGATTTTCAGCTCTTTGTCATGCAGGATGCCAAGCTTCAGTTCACGATCAACAGCTTTGATCATGGCAAGTGTCAGCTGATCGGTTTCCTCTTCTATTGAAAATGTGTCCTCTCCGCATTGTGATTGTGTCATTCGTTTTGTGCCAAGGAGATGCATGGTGATGTAGGCCGTCTCGTCTTTCGGAAACGTAACGGCAAGCTTTGATTCCAGCTCTTTTACGATGGCTTCTGCAGCCTGGTACTCCTTTTGATGCAGGATATGATCCATATCTTTCGGGAAAAGAGAAACATAGTTTTCCGTTCTGATCCGTTTACAGGCGATAGCGATATGGATAATGAGGTTATTCAGTCCCATGTTGGACAGAGGGATGCGGTCGTTTTTCATTTTTTTCAAGATGGCGGAACGGATGATCTCAATTTCTTCTTTTGGCAAAATATCAGCCTTTTCATTTAAAACATCTATCTCCGTTTCTCTTTCATCAACAATGTACTCCGCCATGCAGTACCTCATCTGCACCTCGTCCCCGCGCAGCTTGAAGCCGTAATTCGGACGTGTTTCCATGACGATGCGGTAAGGCAGCAGACGTTTCTTTACTTCCTTTAAATCCGTTTGGAGTGTAGATTTTGAGATAAATAGTTCTTCAGCAAGTTCATCGAGCTTGAGATAATGGTCCGCCAGCAGCAGACGTTTCATAAGATAGGCCATTCTCTCCTCCGGCAATACCGGCAGGCCCTTTTTTTGCTGAAATTCATCTTGCAGCAGTGTTCTGAATACTTGCTCGTCATCAATGCGGAGCTTGTAGCCGGAGCCTCTTACAGATTGTACAAAGGCACCGTGGCCGCTTAGCACACCTTGAAGTTCCTTTATATCATTGCGGACTGTCCGCGTCGTTACGTTTAATTGCGCGGCAAAAAACGAACTTGTCACCGGGGCTTCAGCCGCCATCAGCAAGCGCAGAATATCACGTAGTCGCCCATGAAGCATGAGAAAAACCTCCTAACTAGTAGATGCAGGGATTCAGTGAATAGGCAGAAAGGATGATGAAGGGATGCGAAATGTATATAAATTCTATAATGGAGAGAATGGCAAGTCAATGAACATCCGGAGGACTAGAGGGAAAACTGACCTATAAAAAAACAGCCGGGATCAGCCGGCTGTTCTAGATGCGGACATATTCTTTTGTTTAGACGCCTTGCGGTCCTTCATGATTTTTCGAACAATCGGGTAAATGACCGGCGCCCATTTGATAACGGTTTTGATCATCTTTTTCAAAGCTCCGATTCTCCCTTCTTTTTTCTCAACCATTCCCCTGATTGCCTCTTCCTTAAACATGCTAACGCGACACGTACCTGTTTCCCGTCACCCAGAAACGCCATGGATAATCGCGTGCCTCCCCGCTGTTGTCAATGCCGATGCGCGGGCCGGTTGAAATTGCTTCCGGTGTGTACCCGCTTTCGATGTAAAGCGGCTGTTCCGTGATCCAGCGTCCGTAGTCATTCATCGTGACGCCAAGCGCTTTCGTCAGCTTTCCTGGTCCGTTTGTCCATTCCCTCGGACTCCTGCCCGGCCTTCTCTCCTCCATTAACAGCTGGCCTTCATGCGGCTCAATCGCCCTGATTAATACTGCTTGCGGGACATCCTCTTCCGCCGCAACGACATTCAGCAATGTATGGGTGTGCATCACGTATGTATATACCCGCCCAGCTTCTGCAAACATGATCTCAGTCCGCTTCGTCCGGCGGTTGTTAAAGCTGTGGGCCGCTCTGTCTCCAGCCCCCATATAGGCCTCTGTTTCCACAATATAGCCTGACGCTGTGCCTTCGTCTGTTTCTTTTACAAGAAGGCAGCCCAGAAGCGATGGGGCAAGCTCAAGAGCGGTTTTTTGATAAAACGTGATGGGCAGCGGATTTTTTTCTCTCGTCACGAATCGACCTCTCCTTTTACCGATTTTTGTACATTGTACCATTCCCGAAGCAGATCAAAAAAAACGGCTGTTTTAAAATCTTTCCATTCAGGGAATATTGTTACCGTTCAAAAAAGGAGGGCCAACCATTGAAAGATGATCATCAAAACAAGCAGCACCAATCAAATGCCCAAGGGAGCGAGGAAGCGTTTTCTCATAAGACATCCGGGAAAAACGAGTCAGAGGATACCTTAACGAATAGGCAGGGGCATCCTGTTACTGACAACCAGAATGTGAGAACCGTCGGGAATAGAGGGCCTACAACACTTGAGAACTATGATTTTCTCGAAAAGATCAGCCACTTCGACCGGGAACGCATCCCAGAGCGGGTTGTTCATGCCAGGGGAGCAGGTGCACATGGATATTTTGAAGCGTACGGAAGCTTCGGAGACGAACCGATTTCAACATACACAAGGGCCAAGCTCTTTCAGGAAAAAGGCAAGAAAACACCGGCATTTGTCCGTTTTTCAACTGTGAATCATGGAAAACACTCGCCTGAAACATTGAGAGACCCGCGCGGTTTTGCTGTAAAGCTATATACAGAAGACGGAAACTGGGATTTGGTCGGAAACAACCTGAAAATCTTTTTTATCCGCGACCCGCTGAAATTTCCGGATCTTGTACACGCATTTCAGCCTGATCCAGTGACAAACATCCAGGATGGTGAACGTATCTTCGATTTCATTTCTCAATCTCCTGAAGCGACACACATGATCACCTTCTTGTTTTCGCCTTGGGGCATTCCGGCCAACTACCGGCAAATGCAGGGTTCAGGCGTACATGCCTATAAATGGGTGAATGAGGAGGGCAAGGCCGTTCTCGTGAAATACCATTTTGAACCGAAGCAGGGCATCCGCAACCTGACACAGAAGGAAGCAGAAGAGATTCAAGGGAAAAACTTTAACCATGCCACACAGGATTTATATGACGCGATTGAAAATGGCGATTATCCAGAGTGGGAAGTGTATGCACAAATCATGAGCGATGATGAGCATCCTGAACTGGACTTTGATCCTCTTGATCCGACAAAACTGTGGTATAAAGACGATTTTCCATGGAAACCGATCGGCAAATTGGTTCTGAACAAAAATCCGGAAAACTACCATGCGGAAGTGGAGCAAGCTTCATTTGGAACGGGGGTGCTTGTCGACGGGCTTGATTTTTCAGACGACAAATTGCTCCAGGGGCGTACGTTTGCCTACTCTGATACGCAGCGCTACCGTGTAGGCGCAAATTACCTGCAGCTTCCGATCAACTCGCCGAAAAAGCATGTCGCCACCAACCAGGAAGGCGGGCAGATGCAATATCGGGTCGATAGAGCAGAAGGACAAAACCCGCACGTCAACTATGAGCCATCCATTATGGGCGGGCTGAAGGAAGCGAAGCAGGACGGAAAAGACCATACGCCGCATGTCGAAGGTGATGTAAAGCGTGAAGCGATTGACAGAACAAACAACTTCGGACAGGCTGGAGAAACGTACCGGAGATTTACTGAATTTGAGCGGAACGAATTGATTACGAATTTGGTGAATACGCTTTCTACGTGCCGAAAAGAAATTCAGGATCAAATGATTGAGAATTTCACAAAAGCTGATCCTGACTACGGAAAACGTGTAGCAGAAGGGCTAAAAAAGGTTTCCGAAAACAACAGCAACGGGCCGATCGGCACAACTGAAACGGAACAGGCTGCAAAGCAGGCTGAACAGGAGAGCCATCCATCTGATCCGTATTAACAACAGCGAACAGGGCTTTTTTTGAAGCCCTGTTTTTTTATTTTTCTATTGAAACGCTTTCAACAATTGTGTTGTACTGGAAGGAAAGGGGTGGAGAGATAAGATGGAATTACAGCAGGACTTGATTCCTCAGAAAAAAACAATCGGCGCCTTAGATCACGCCGTTTTTTTATGCATGGTATTTTGTTTCTGGTTTTCAGGCTATATTTACGTTCCTGTATTCAGTCTGTATTTGGAGGATCTGCACTTTTCATATGGCGCAATCGGCATCATTCTCGGCAGCTACGGGGTCACGCAAATCCTTCTGCGATTCCCGCTCGGCCTTTTGTCAGACATCCTGTTTTCCTTGCGCAAGCAATTGTTAATTGCCGGGTTCGGCTTTTCCGTCCTCAGCAGCCTGCTTTTTCTGATGTTTGATTCTTTCTTCTTCGTGCTGGCCGCCCGGCTTTTCGCGGGAATCACTGCTTCTACGTGGGTGATGGCGACCATTTTATACGCACATTATTTCAACAATGGCAATGCATCAAAAGCAATGGGCATCATGCAGTTTTTTACCGTCATGCCTCAGTTTGCCAGCATTGTGTTCTGCGGGCTCGCCGCAGCCCATTTAGGGAGGCAGGTTCCTTTTTGGATGGCGCTGGCAGCTTCTGCCGCAGGTCTGGTGATCTGCTGCTTTATTAAGGATCCGTCTGCTCCTCCCGCAAACCGTGGCACCATTCGTGTCAATCAGTACATCAAAGATACATTGCGGCTGCCAAAGCTGAAGCTTTTCACCATCCTGTCTATGACGGCCCATGCCATATTATTTATGACAGTGTTTGGTTTTACGCCGCTTTACATGGATCAGCTCGGAATGGGCGACGCGGAGCTGCTTTGGGTGATGAGCGCCTTTTTCCTCCCACACGCAGCCGCCACATTAAGCTTTGTGTTTCTGCGCTTTACAAGCCTTATCGCTTACTCCGTGATGCTCATTAGTTTCGCTGTCACCGGGGTCTGTTTGCTATATGTTCCTTTTTCAGCTGCATTGTTCACGGTTTGCATCACACACGCCTGTATCGGGCTGGCGCTCGGCTTCGTTTTTCCTCTGCTGCTAAGCCATGTCGTCGAAATCAGTTCTGCCCGTTTAAAAATGTCAGTGATGGGGTTTTATCAATCATTTTATGCGCTAGGCATCTTCCTCGGGCCCCTTCTTGCCGGAAAAATCGCACAGCTTGTCGGGCTTGCGGGAGTTTTTTATGGAGCCGGGTCTCTGGCATTTGCCGCCTTTTTTGTGATGCTCGCGCAAAAACGTAACATGATCAATTAATAGCTTTCATACCGCCGGAAGCGCCACACAGAAAACACGGCCAGAAGCATGATGCACAGAATGGAGAAAGTGAGTGACCATCCGAAAAAATCTGCCCGCTCTCCATGAAGAAGGATATGCTCCGCCTGCTTGCAAATCTCAGCCGGAAGCCACTTCGCACCATCTGGAAATAATGAAACAGCAAAGGAAACGGCTGCTGTGAGCCCGATCCCGCAAGCCGCAGCTGCTCCGACAGACCGGAATATCGTACTTCCGGCAAGGCCGGCGGTCACAATAAATATCACCCAAAGCGCGTAAAGGCCAAGGCTTGCGGCAAAGCGGCTGAATGATGCGTCCTCAAACAGCAGCCGGACGTAATAGTAAGCAAGCCCGTATCCAGCTGCAAACGACATAATGCCGATCACGCTTTGGATGAGCCATTTACTCACGATATAATGGGCTGCCGTCACAGGCCGCGACATAATCAGCGCTGTTACCCCTTGATTTCTTTCATTGGCTACACTGCCCATCACGCTAAAGATGACCAGAGCCATGCCAAGCGTGTTGAATTGAGAAAGCGTGCTGACCATCACTTCAGACCCGGAGGGCATCGTAAAACTGATTTTCATGCCGTCAGGAAGGTTCCCTCCATGTGCGATGATTTCCGGCATATAATAAATGGTCAGCGGCTGTGTCAGCCCGACGATCATCATCGCAATCGGCAGCCAAATCAGCTTGCCGCTTTTCCATCCTTCCAGCCACTCCTTCTGCAATAGCGCCATCATCACCTTCATGCGTGCACCACCTTTAGATAGACGTCTTCTAGAGACTCCGTTTTCTGTTCAAAGCGGGTGACGGTCAATCCCTTTCGGATACAGTCACTTAATAATGACCGGCCAGCGTGTATATCAGGCAGCTCGAAAACCGCTTGGGACGGATTCTTATAGACAATAGCTGAGACGTAAGGCTTCTCTTCAAGCCAGCCTTCCAGCTTCTCTTTCACTGAAAGGGTAAAAACGTTCGTTTGCTGCTGTTGTTTCAGCTCCTGTAACTCGCCTTTCCATGAAATCTCACCGTTTTTCATAATCACCACTTGATCACACACCTGTTCTGCATCGTGCAAAACATGTGTAGAAAACAGAACGGCCATATGCTTTTTCAGCTCCCGCATCATGTCCAGCACCTCGAACCGTCCTGTCGGATCAAGCGCAGACACCGGTTCATCCAATATCAAAAACTTCGGTTTATTGAGCAGTGCCTGTGCCAGACCGAGTCTTTGTTTCATGCCTCCTGAATAGCCCCCGATCTTTTTGTGCGCCGCTTCGTGCAAACCCACAAATTCCAGCATCTCGCCGATTTCCTCTTGGCATTTTCTCTTCGAAAGGCCGGACAGTCTCCCCGCAAATGTCAAAAATTCATTTGCGGTCATCCAGGAATAAAAAGCTGGATACTGCGGGAGGTACCCAATCAAACGCCGATCCGGCTTTTTTTCTCCTAACAGCTTAATGTTTCCGGAGGTTGGCGAAAGCAGACCGGCCAGCATTTGCAGAGTCGTGGTTTTGCCGGCTCCATTGGGACCTAATAGCGCGACACACTCGTTTTCATTCACGTGAAAACTGATATTCTTTACAGCTTCATGATGCCTGTACGATTTGCATAATGATTCAATAGACAGCATATCGGCTTACCTTTGCTTTCTGCCGACGGTGAAAAATAAAATCGGCCCGATAATATTGATACATACGATGATTGCAGCCCACATCCACTTTGGCCCGTTCGTCCGCTCTTCTTTTATACAGCTGATAAGGGCAAACACCGCCAAAGCCAGCTGTAATACAATCAGCGGCAAAATCATTTCCCAAGAAATATTCATTGCTTGATCCCCCTTTTCTTCCGATCCGGCCTAATGACAAAAAAGTAATAACAAATCAGAGGCATCGGTGCTTGAATCAATCCGACAATCCCCCAAACCCATGCCATGTGATTACGTTTTTTCGCATCAATAAATAAAAAGATTCCCTGCGCCAATACGATGAGACAAGCCGCAACCGTTATGATAATTTCTGTTTGTGTCATCCGCGTTTCACCTCGCATTCGCCGAGATGCCTTTTTTTCTCAGCCGCAATCAAAATCGGCAGCACCGCAAGCACACAAACCTGAAGCACAATAAACACAGCAGGAGCTTGAGTGAAAGCTAAGATTGCAGCACTCACAACCATCAGCGCGCAGAATACAAATAAAATGATCTCTTGAAGAAGTTTTTTTCTGTATTCAGCTTTCATTTGTGACAGCTGGTGAAGCAGTTCTTTTTGATTCGGTATAGAGGGATTGGCTGTTTGATCAATTTTTTTCCATTCTGACTTTAAATGATCAGAAAGCTTTTCTTTATTCATCATCCCACTCCTTTCTGATTTGCTGGAGCCCTTTATGAACTCTGGACTTTACAGTGCCTTCTTTGATTTGAAGCATCACCCCGATTTCAGCGTAGGTATAGCCGTAGTAATGCCTTAATAAAACCGGTGTGCGCAGTTTAGGGTCCAGCTTTGAAAACAGATCGAGCGTTTCGCTCCACTCTGCCCCTTTCGCCGACACGTCCCACTTGATCTTGCGGATTGTTTCCTCCGTAACTGTCTGATTCCGTTTCCATTCTCTCTTTCTCTTTTTCTGGTGATCGAGATAGAGCCGCGATGCAATGGAGATCAGCCATGTGGAGAATTTTGAACGGCCCTGAAAGCTTCTTAAATGGATGTACCCTTTCAGAAAGGTTTCCTGAACAAGTTCCTCGCTGAGATCGGGGTGAAGGGAAAGCTTTAACAAGTATTTATATAAGAAAGAATAGTGATAGTGGAAAAGGGCTGTAAACGCCTCGTCGTTTCCCTCTTTCGCCTGCTGGATCAGCCGCTGTTCTTCATGTGTATCCAATGACCGTGATCCCCCCTTTTTTGTTTTTCTGCCTTATGAGACGACACCGGATTCAAAAGCGTTCATCTTTTTTACAATTCTTTTCAGCCATTGACAGATCAGGCTTCCCGGCCGTTTGGCTGCATATCCTTATTTGTAAACCCTCTTATAGTCTGTTAAGCTATGACTTTATGTAGATTTCAAAAAAACATCCAATATGGAGGACGATGCATTGAAAGTAGAAAGGCGAACGATTGAATATATTCCGAATGAAGAAAGACATGGTAAAGCGAAAGATTTATTTCCCGTATGGTTCGGGGCTAATATGCATATCACCACGTTAGTGACCGGCACGATTCCCGTTGCAATGGGACTTAATCTGTTTTGGAGTGTTGCCGCTATTATTTGCGGAACCTTAATCGGTGCCATATTTATGGCGTCTCATTCCGCGCAAGGCCCTCAGCTAGGCATCCCGCAAATGATTCAAAGCCGTGCCCAATTCGGCGTAATCGGAGCGATTCTTCCCCTCTTCTTAGTCATGTTTATCTACCTTGGTTTCTTCGCAAGCAGTACGATTCTGGCGGCCGGAACCTTAAGCAGCTTTGTTCCCATCCCGGGATCATGGAGCATTATAGGCTTAAGCGCCGTATGTTTTTTACTCACCATTTTCGGCCATGATTTGATTCACAAAATGCAAAAAATCCTTTCTTGGACCTCTTTTGCTGTATTTTTTGCTGCAACGATTCTCATTTTTCAATTGCCGATTCCAGCAGGCAGTTGGATTCCCGGAGCGATTGATCTGCCAATTTTCTTGGTGGCAGTCAGCGCAGTTGCGACGTGGCAGCTTGCCTACGCGCCGTATGTTGCCGATTATTCAAGATATCTGCCAGTTAAAACACCGGCTTCAAAAACATTTTGGTACAGCTATGCAGGTACATCTGTCAGCTCCATCTGGATGATGCTGCTCGGCGCATTGCTGACAACCTCACTTCCTGACTTTACGGCAAACTCAGGCAGCCAGATTGTCCAATTGTTCGGTCCCTTCTCGTTTATTATGCTGATCATTGTGTTATTTGGGCAAATGGCAATCAATGTTTTTAACCTGTATGGGGCCTTCATGTCCACGACAACAACGCTGGAGCCGTTTCTGAAATTAAAAGTCACGCCCAAAGTCAGAATCATCATGATCCTGGGTGTCACGCTTGTCGGCACAGTCTTAAGCCTACTGGGACAGAGCAATTTTATGGAGCTGTTTTTGAATTTTATCTTTTTCATCAGTTATTTCTTAATTCCGTGGACGGCAATCAATTTAGTCGATTACTACTTCGTTCGCCACGGAAAGTATCAAGTCAAAGCCATGTTCGACGTAAACGGGCCTTATGGAAAGGTCAATTGGATCACCACAATTGCGTTCGTTCTGTCTATCTTGCTGGAAATTCCGTTTATCAACACAAGCTTTTACATCGGACCGCTTGCCAAAATGTTTGGCGGCGGAGACATCGCATGGATTATCGGCTTGGCCGTGCCTTCTGTGCTTTACTATGTATTAATGAAACCGCGTCTGAAAAAACGGGCGGGGTATCAAGAAAAGCTGTCTTCTCTCTGAAGACAGCTTTTTTATCATTCAAATCGTTTCCACACGCGGGGCAGGATGTCAGATAGCTCATGAGCGAGCAACGTATGAGCGGAGTGCTCGTCCGTCCAGAGCTCGGCGCACGCACCATGCAAATAGACCGCGTTTAATATGGCGTGCTTTGGATCTTCATGGCAGCAGAGCATCCCCAATATCTTGCCCGTCAGCGTGTCACCGGTTCCGCCCTTGGCGAGCGCCCCGTTTCCGGTTGGATTGAGCCAGCAGTCTCCATCAGGAAACGCGATGACGGTTTGGTTTCCTTTTAACACAATGACAGTCTGTAGCTGAGCCGCCCATTCCTTTGCATATTCCGCTCTTTTTTTCTGCAATTCGTTCACGGGCACCCCTGTCATTCGGGAAAACTCGCCCGGGTGCGGCGTGAGGATGACGGGGGCCTCCCGTTTCGGATATGTGCGCTTCGCCAGCGCTCCGGCATCCAAAATAACAGGACAATCAGCCGTAAGCACATGATCGACTGCCTGCTGTACGCTTTCCGTTTGCGGAAGGCCCGATCCGATGGCAATGGCTCGGTACGTCTCTTCAAGCTGAGCATCCGCCGCCTTTTTCCAGCCGTCACGCCAATAGGTCGCCTCGGGCAAAACAGGAACAATTAGCGGGATTACGCTTTCTGATGTACCGATGACAAGCTTGCCGAGACCGCTCCGCATGGCCCCAAGCCCTGCAAGCAGCGCTGCTCCCGGCATGTCGTCACTTCCAGCCAGCAGCAAAGCCGTACCGTACGTGCCTTTATGGCTCTCCGCATCTCTTTCAGGAAGCGTGGCCCTTACATGCTCTTCCGTCCAAAATGGAACATTCATCTCTATCCCTCCTCTGCTTTCTTTTCCTATTTTTCCTGTCCCTTTTCTTTTTCAAACAAAAAAGACAGCCTTTTAGGGCTGTCTTTTATTTTACAGGAACATCAAGGTGATACAGGCGGCGATATCGTTCGTTTGCCGCCAGCAGCTCCTCATGGGTTCCTTCCATTTCTGTTTTGCCGTTTTCGAGAAATACGATTTTATCGGCTGCTTCCACTCCCGCGAGATGGTGTGTAATCCATAAAATCGTTTTTCCTTTCAGCACCTCAAACACCGTTTCCATCAATTCACGTTCGGTAATAGGATCGAGGCCGACTGTTGGCTCATCGAGGATGATGATCGGTGTATCCTGCAGCAAAATCCTCGCAAGTGCGATCCGCTGGCGCTCTCCACCGGAAAAACGGATGCCGGTTTCTTGTACAGAGGTATGATATCCGTCAGGCAATGACTCAATGTAGTCATGCAGCTTGACCTGCTTTGCGGCGCGGCGCACATCCTCGTCGCTTGCTTCTCCGTTTCCGAGCCTGATGTTGTTCAAAATGCTTGTATCAAACAGGTGCGGTTTTTGATTTAACACGGCCACCGCATCCGCAATCTGATCCTTTAACAGCGCTGTCTCCACTCCGTTTAACGTCACAGAACCGGAGTCCGGTTTCAAGGCGCCTTCGATTAATGCAAGCGATGTTGATTTCCCAGAGCCGCTTCGGCCGAGCAGCGCCATTTTTTCTCCTTGGCGCAGCGTAAAGGAAAAGTTGTGCAGCACTTGGCTGCTGTTGTCATAAGAAAACGTCACATCACGAAAGGCCAAGGTGACATCTTGAAGATCGAGAATTTGATCCCCTGATTCAGTTTGTGACGCCTCCGGCTGAGGAGCCACATTGTTCATGCGTCTGATAGAATCCTGATAGCCCGGCACTTCGCCTAAGGCATCCGAAAGCGGCAAAAAGGCTTCCGTCAACGGAAACACCACTAGCACAAAAGCGGCAATCATCGTTTTAGCGAGCTCGCCGTCCGCTTGCTGTCCCGCTGTCCAAAACAGCATCAGCAAAATAAGGCCAGCGACAAGGCATTGCGCAGCAAAGTCCCGCCATCTTGTAAAGCGTTGTTTTTTCCGTTCAAGCTCAAACCAATCACGTTCCTCTTTTTCATAAGCATCAATAAAAGCATGCCGGCGTCCGCTGAACATCCAGTCGCTGACACCCATCACAGCATCTGTCAGACGGCTGTACAGCACATTCCGTCCGCTTTTCAGCTTCGCATTCTTCGCTCTCGTCACGAGCAAAGACACAACCGGAAACAATACAACAAGAACAAACAAATACAGCGCAAGCAATATGGCAAACGGCCAAGAGAAGAAGCCGAGCGCTATCACTGACACAGCATACAGGAGCAAGGCTGAGATCGCAGGAAAAATCGTTTTTAAGAAAGCATCCTGCAAATGCTCAATATCCTCAGACAAAATGCCGAGCATATCCCCCGTGCGAAAACGGGAACGCAGCATCAAAGCACCCGGCTCAAGCATATTGTAAAGGCGGACGCGCATGTCAGATACGATTTTCAAAATGATGTGATGGCCGACGAGCCGTTCCACATATCGCGACACAGAGCGCGCAATCCCAAAGGTGCGCACAGCGACAATCGGCACATAAATGAGCAGAATGTTTTCCGGCCTTGTCGCCGCTTTAGAAATCAAAAAACCTGAGGTGAACATGAGAAAAGCAGCAGAAAAAATCGTCACCGCACCCAAAAAGATAACCAGAACGAACAGGCGGGCATTTTGCTTGATATACGGCAAAATCCATTCTTCTTTCTTCATGCTCTTTCCCCCAGTTGTGCCTTCACGAGTTTGGTATACACACCGTTTTTCTCCAGCAGTTCATTGTGAGTCCCGATTTCCGCAACCCTGCCCCCGTCAAGCACGATAATTTCGTCCATATCGAGCATCCAGTGAAGGCGGTGAGTCGCGAGAAAGACGAGCTTATCCTCAAATAAATCCAGCATCGTTTCTTTTATTTCATATTCTGTTTCGATATCAAGATGGGCGGTCGGCTCATCCAGCAGCAGGATCGGACGGTTTCCCAAAAAGGCGCGGGCCAGCGCGACACGCTGTGCCTGGCCGCCGCTGAGCGCCCGGCCGCCTTCCCCGATCCGTCCCTCTAATCCGTCAGGAAGGTTGTTCACCAGCTCCGTCAGTCCCGCTGAGGCAGCAGCACGTGTTGTATCCTCTGCCGAAGCGCTTGGATGGTAGAAGCGAATGTTGTTGCCAAGCGTATCATCAAAAATGTACGGATGCTGGGGAATGTAAAGAAGGTTCTTCTGCCAGCTGCCGTCCTGCAAATGGGACCGGCTTGTACCATTAACCTCAATCATCCCGCCATCCGGCTCTAAAAATCCGCCGAGAATATCAATTAATGTTGATTTTCCGGCGCCGCTTGCACCGATAATGCCGATTTTTTTCTTGCCTTTGAATGAGAGATGAATATCAGACACCGAACGGCCGACTGACACGCCTGACAGCTTCAGCTCATCCTGATCGGACCAAGCTTCGAGCTGAAGCGGCGTCTCTTCTTTAAAACCAGGCTGCGACAAAATCTCTTGAATGGTTTTTCCTGCTTCCTGGCCGTTCAGCGTTGCATGATAATCATTCCCCACTTCCCGCACCGGCAAAAAATACTCAGGCGCCAGAATAAGCGCCGTTAAAGCAGGGCCAAGCAAAATATCGCCGTCAATGAGGCGCAGGCCCAGAAATACTGCGACTGTCGCCACCGACAGCATCGTGAAAAAATCGAGGGCGAATGATGACAAAAACGCCACCCGGAGTGTGCTCATCGTTGCCTTGCGATACCGCTCACTCACATAGAAAATATTTTTGCTGTGTGACTTGCTCAAACCTAGGAAACGCAATGTCTCCAGCCCGCGAAGAGAATCAACAAAATGATTGGAAAGTCTCTGATAGGATTTCCACTGACGATCCGCTTTTCTCTGCGCGACAAGGCCGAGGAGAATCATAAAGATGATCAGAATCGGCATAGCAGCGACTAAAATGATGGCTGATGTCCGATCCTGAAAAAACACATAAATGACAACTGCCGCAGGCACAATCGCCATGCTGACCATTTTCGGCAGAAACAGCTCCAGGTAGCGGCGGAACTGGCTGATGCCTTCCATCGCCAGCGTCACCATTTGCCCCGTCCCCTCTTTCTTTGCAAAGCGGGGGCCTAATCGGAACAGCTGATCAAGAAAACTTTTCCTCAAATCTGCTCCTGTCCGGGCGGCGTATTGATAGACGATTTTCTGTCGCGCCACCGTCACCCCGTGCCGGGCGATAAAAGCGATGAGGAAAAAGCCGATCATCGGAAAAAGGGAGGTAATGCCCTTCCCGTTGAACAGTCCGGTTACGGCCTCACTCAGCCACTCTGCCTGCATAATAATGGCGGCTGTCTGAATCATCGTTAAACAAGTAATCAAGGTGAGAATCCGCTTCATTCCTTTATATCGAAACAGGTCTTTTCCCATTAATAAGTCATAGGCTCCTTATGGCTGACGCGCTTCCGGAAGACATAATAGCTCCAGATCTGGCTGCCGATGACGAACGGCAATAGCGTTAATGCTGCAATTGACATGACTTTAAGCGAATAATCTCCGGAAGAAGCGTTAGCTACTGTTAAATCGTATGCGCTATGAAGCGAGCTGACCATTACACGAGGGAATAGGGAAATAAAGATCATTCCCACGGTCAGCGCCAGACCAGCGCCTGTCATCCCAAATGTCCAGCCGTCTTTTTTCTTACGAATAAATACAGCCGCGAGCATAAAGCAGATGACAATCAAAACAGCGAGCGGAATGGTAATCTCGCCGCGGCGTGTAAACATGTCTGTCTGATACGCAGAAAGGGCCGCGAAGGCAAGAACCGCTACAAAAACAACACCCATTATCTTTTGCGCCATTTTCCGGGCGCGGTTTTGCAAATCACCAATCGTACGCAGCGTGATAAACATTAATCCATGCTGGAAGCAAAGAAGTGTTACCGTCACACCGCCAAGTATAGAATATACATTGATATAATCAGATACATGTGCGTGAATGTTCATGTCGGCATCAATCGGCATCCCGCGGAATAATGTCGTGAACAGCACACCAAGCACAAACGGAGGAATCAGACTGCCGAAGAAAACGACCCAGTCCCAAACCTTTACCCATTTTAAATGATCCACCTTGCCGCGGAACTCAAACGCGACCCCGCGGCCCATTAACGCAAGCAGCACTATGACAAACGGAATGTAATAACCGCTCAGCATCGTTGCATACCAGTTTGGGAATGCCGCGAAAATGGCGCCTGCACCAGTCAAAAGCCACACTTCATTCGCGTCCCAGAACGGCCCGATCGTGTTGATCAGCACTCTGCGTTCTAATTCATTATGGCCAAGAAAACGGGTCGCCATGCCGACCCCGAAATCAAAGCCCTCCAAAAAGAAGAATCCTACAAACAATACAGCAACGAGTATAAACCAAAGATCATGAAGAGATGCCATGGTATACCTCCTGACTAAATGGATCTGTTGATACAGGAACATCATGATGATCACTATGCTCCGCACCTTTTTTAATCTCACGGATAAACAAGAAGACAAGCAGCGCGCCCAGAATCAAGTACATCACACCGAATGCGATGATTGAGAATAACAGGGAGCCCGCTGTTACGTTAGGCGACACAGATTGAGCGGTTGTCATTAACCCCATAACCGTCCAAGGCTGACGTCCGATTTCTGTCATAATCCAGCCCGCGGAGTTCGCAAGAAACGGGAAGGAAATCAACGCGATCATGATGCGCAAATACCATTTGCTGTTTTCAAGCTTTTTGCGGCGGTTTAACCAGAGGCCGCCTAACGCAGCAAGGATCATGACAACGCCTGCGCCAACCATGATACGGAAGCTCCAGAATGTCGTTTTCACTGGCGGAATGTAGTCGCCTTTTCCGTATATTTTTTCGTACTCAGCCTGAAGGGTTTTCATCCCTTTGACACTTCCGCTGAATTTCTGATAAGCCAAGTAGCTCAAGGCATAAGGAACTTTGATTTCATTTGAGCTTTTTTCATTTTTTGTATCGATCGTCGCAAAAGCGGTCCAAGCAGCAGGGTCACCGCTGTCTTCCCATAGGCCTTCACTGGCAGCCATTTTCATCGGCTGTGATTCCATCAAGTGCTCAGCCTGCATGTGTCCGCTAAGGCCGACGCCAAGACCGGCACAAAGGCCGACGATCATTGCGAGTTTAAAAGATTGCTTAAAGAACGGCACTTCTTTTTTCTTCAGCAGTTTAAAAGCACTCACTCCGGCAATAAAGAAAGCTCCAGTGGCAAGCGCACCGAAAATAACGTGCGGGAATTCAACCCAAAGCTGAGGGTTTGTAATCAACGCGCCAAAATCATTCATTTCCGCGCGGCCGTTTTTGATCGTAAAGCCGACCGGCTCCTGCATAAAGGAGTTTGCTGTTAAAATCCAGAAAGATGACATGATCGTTCCGAATGATACGAGCCATATGCAGAGCGCGTGAATTTTCTTCGGCAGGCGGTCCCAGCCAAAAATCCATAATCCGATAAAAATAGATTCCATGAAAAACGCCAATAATGCTTCAATCGCAAGCGGAGCGCCAAATACATCTCCGACAAAACGGGAGTAATCTGACCAGTTCAGTCCAAACTGGAATTCTTGCAAAATCCCCGTTACAACACCGACTGCGAAATTTATTAAGAATAAGTGTCCCCAAAACTTTGCCATTTTGAGATACAGCTCATTTTTCTTTACAAGATAAAGAGTCTCCATCAACGCAACCATAAACACAAGCCCGATAGACATCGGCACAAACAAGAAGTGAAACAACGTTGTTGATGCAAATTGTATGCGGGCTAATACCAATTCACTCATGCTTTCTCCTCCATTTCCGGTTAAAACTGTTAATTTGCTCACTACTTCACAAATAGAACCGAGACTTTGATCAGTAATTCACAAAATAGACGAAAAAAAATATTGTTCAATATTTCACAAATGTGTCAAAAAGTCGTCCAATATGAGGCAAGATTGCCAGACTGACCAAATGACACAATCTCTGACTGGTTCATATTAAGTACTTTACAACGATTCATTTCAAAAATAAAGCCTAAAATACCTAAAAAGTCCCGCACTATGTGACGGATTTTTGTCTATTTTGTTGCTTATTTATGTCGGCTGCTAGGATAAATGACCCTTTATTATCGTACATCAACACATCGTTCCTTGCGAACAAAATGCTTGCCCTGCACCAGCACTCGTTTCTCCGCACTCCGTCATAAACAGATTTTAGGCAGGATGCCTCTTTTCATTTGAACCGGCAAGTGGAGAAAAGTTGAATAGTAAATTTTTAATATATTAATAATTTCAATTTTTTAGTATACTTAACATAGTGAACAATTTCACTGCATCAAGAATAGGGGAGGTTTTTCAATGGGAGAGCTTCAAACACACATGCAATTGCAAACGGATACAATTCACGAAGGGGTTCGAAAAGAGAATTGGTTTGCGAAAGCCATGAATATAAAAGTAGGCATCATACCGCTTCCTGTGTATGCCTTGCTGTTTATATTAATCACTGTTTTTGTTATGCATCACGATGTAAAAAGTGACATTTTGACATCCATCGCCGTCATGGCGTTTTTCGGGTTTACCTTTGCCCAAATCGGCAAATCGATACCGATAGTTCGTTCTATCGGCGGCCCGGCCATCCTAGCTACTTTTATTCCGTCCGCTGTCGTGTACTATCACCTTCTGCCTAATGATATCGTCAAATCCACCACAGAATTTACAGAAAACTCAAACTTTCTATATTTGTTTATCGCCGGCATTGTCGTTGGAAGCATCCTCGGCATGAAAAGAGAAACACTCGTAAAAGCATTTATGAAAATCTTTATTCCGCTTATTGTCGGTTCTGTCACAGCCGCTATTGTCGGACTGGCTGTCGGGACATTGCTCGGACTCGGATTTCAGCATACCCTGCTGTACATTGTCATTCCGATCATGGCTGGAGGAGTCGGAGAAGGCGCTATCCCGCTGTCCATCGGATATTCTGACATCATGCCCATTTCTCAAGGGGAAGCGTTTGCACTTGTTCTGCCATCGATTATGCTGGGCAGCTTGTGCGCGATTATTCTAGCGGGATTGCTGAACCGCATCGGAAAGAAAAAACCGGAATGGACAGGCAACGGCAAAGTGGACCGCTCCGAAGAAGAGTCCCCTGCGCTGGAGGAATCTCAAAGCGGACAGCAAATGTTCAACCTTTCTTTATTTGCGTCAGGCGGTATCCTTGCTGTTTCTTTATACTTAGTCGGCATGCTCGCTCACGATTTTTTCGGTTTTCCGGCACCCGTTGCCATGCTTTTACTGGCTGTTCTAATCAAGCTGTTCAGATTGGTGCCTGCCTCAATTGAAAATGGCGCGTTTGGAGTGTCCCGCTTCTTTTCAACAGCTGTGACCTACCCGCTTCTCTTTGCGATTGGGGTATCCATGACGCCGTGGGACAAGCTTGTCGCCGCTTTTAACCTCAGCAATATTATCACGATTCTGTCTGTCATTGTGACCATGATGGCCGTTGGCTTCTTCACTGGAAAATGGCTGAACATGTATCCGATTGAAACCGCCATTATTAATGCATGCCATTCTGGGCAAGGCGGCACCGGTGACGTTGCCATTTTAAGCGCCGCTGAAAGGCTTGAGCTAATGCCTTTCGCCCAGGTGTCTACCCGCATCGGGGGCGCGATTACAGTATCCTTAACCTTATTGCTGCTTCACCAATTTTATTGATACACCTCGGAGCAAGTTCTTCGTCAAACGAAAGAGCTTGCTTTTTTGCATGTCCATATTTTTGCAAGTTCCCGCCTCATGCTATAGTAATAGTTGGAAATACTAGATAGAAAGGAATATGGCATGCCTATGGGAACTCATCTATTTCTCTTTATGCTTCTCGGGCTGGGATTTTATTTGATATCAGCCCTGGCAGCAAAACTCATTCCGGCCATAGACTTCTGGATTGATATTGTTCTATGGGTCGGCGCTGCGGCTTACATCTTCTCTCATCTCTCATTCATGGACGGCATTGTCTCACTCGCGACAATGTTCTACTGCTATTGGACTGCAATGGATCTCATTGTTTCAGAGCGTGTGGAAAAACCTTCGGGAGACTGGCAGGAAATCGAGCTGGCCAGAAACAAAACACGTCTCCTGTCAGACATTACGCTGACCGCCATTGTGTTTGCAGGGGCTGTTATTTTTTTCATCTATGGACCTGACACAAGCCCTCTCAAATATGTGATCCTTCTCGGCATGATCTCCGGCGGTGGGGCACTGGTGAAGCGTATACTGAATGTTTTCAGCGTAAAGGTTTTTTATTCAGCTGCCTTAGAAAAATTGCATATCAGCTCTCGCTATGAAACCCGTACATACCCGCTTTCCGATTTGAAGGACATTCAGCTTGAATCAACAGCTGATCTCTTAAAGCTCCATCCGCTTCTGACAATGTATTCATCACGTTTAGATTTGACAACAAGCTTTCAGCAAGTCATTAAACTGTCTCTCCCCGGCGAAACACTGTTTCTGACGGTGAAGGAACCGCAAAAATGGAAAACAATTCTTCAGGAATACACAGATGCAAAAAACAATGTGGACAATGTGATTTCTGTTTTGCCGTTTTATCATCGAAAAAATGTGAAGCGGCTGCTCGGTAAGCTTTATTTTGCCGCCAGCGTAAAAGGGGTATCCGCTTACGCCTTATTGGTGCTCGCGTTATACGCATTACACGCCTCTCCATGGGTCATGGCTGTTGCCGTAATCCTGTATTGGGTATTCAACATGTATATGTCAGACCGTGTGTTGCGGGCGGCGATGGACGCCAAGCCTTGTCATCATCCGCATGTACAGGCAGCGGCCGATAAGATTTTCCGATCGGCCGGCATTTCCCATGTCCGCATATACGAAACGGAGAGTGATGATTACAACGGAATGGCAGTAGGCATGAATGTCGGGAGGTCAATGGTCATCCTGACAAGCGCCACACTAACACTTCCACAGCGTGTCATCGAAGGCATTCTGGCCCATGAGGCAATTCATATCAAAAAACGTGACGTTCTGTCATCACAGCTTTTGCGTTTTCTATTTCTTGGAGCTGTCGTTGGGATTTTCCTCTTGTTTGAGCAGCATATCACCCATCCCGAGGCCCACAAAATTGTGCTTTGGGCTTTCATTATGGCAATCATTATCCTATTCCAGCTCTATCAATCCTTTTGTTCACAATGGATGGAGGTGCGTGCTGACAATCTTGGCGCATCATTGCTGGAGGGCGGTTACAAACAAATGGCTGAAGCCTTGAAAATCTTGGCGGTTCGGCAGGATGAGGACATACAGAAACAAAGTGCCTACAGCTCTAAAATAGGTGAAGACGAGCTTCAAATTGACTCTCTCACCCGTGATAAAAGCTGGTTTTTCAGATTGATTGATTTTCAGTTCGCTCCTCATCCCCCTATGTATTGGCGTGTCGGCACTTTATTGTCAAACAAAGGACGTGGGGTGCTAAAGCGCTGGCTCAGAGACCGCCTGAAAGAATCAATCACTTTGAAATGAAACCGGTCAGCGTTTCATCCGTATAACAGATATGGTGAAAAAAGGGAGTGACCAGAAGTGATAGTGATCTTATTGATAATAGCTATTATTGTTTTTCTTTCAGTCATTCAGCCGCAGTCATCGGATAATAAAAGCCGCCAGCAGGCGGACAGCGGGTATTTCGGTTATTCAGACAACGGCTCATACCATGATGGATGCAGCAGTGACGGAGGTTTCAGCGATTCCGGCTGTGGCGGCGGAGGGGGCGGCGATTAAACGCCGCCTTTTTTTATTTCATTGATTCGATGTACGCACCAAAAGCCGAGCCCGACATGCCTGGGGACACGCGCACACGATGGAGGGCATACATTCCCTGGTCTCTCGAAGCCGCGCCCGGTTCTGTCGTCACGCCCATTTGATAGCCTGTTTTTTCAGCTGCCTTCAGCGTCTCCTCATTGTAGCGCCCTACCGGATAGCTGATGATGGTGGTTTGCTGATGAAACATGTTGTCAAACAGCTTTTTCGAATCAGCCATCTCACTTTGCTGCTGTTGAGGCGTTAATCCGTTCAGTTCAAGGTGGTCAATCGTATGGCTTTCAATCGATATGCCGTGCTGTGCCATTTCCTTCATTTGTTCCTCTGTCAGATGGTGCTTATGTCCGATCGATTTGCCGATCATAAAAATCGTTGCCTTCATCCCGTACTTTTTCAGCACCGGATACGCATCTTGATAATTGTCGGTGTACCCGTCATCAAATGTGATCAGCACGCACTTCTCACTCGGTTTTTTATCCTGCGTCAGCATGAGATACGCCTCTTTCGACGTTAATGTCTGATAGCCGTTATCATGAATCCACTTCATATGCGCCTCGAATTCTTTCTTTGGCACACGGAGGCTGTTTCCTGAAGAAATGCTGTGGTACATCAAAATCGGCAGCTTTGCCGGTTTCTCTGTTTTGATCCATGCGGATGTATCGTCTTCTTTTTTCTGAACTTGTACTGCCTTTTTTTCCGGTTTCTTTTGTTCCGCTTTTGGCATCGGCTGCTCTGCATTCGCCTCTTGATCAGCGCAAGCCGTAAGCGCCAAACAGCTGCCCAAAAGAAAGATGCTTAAAAACAATCGTTTCATCGTTCTCCTGCTTTCTGTCTATTTCTTCCTCCTTTTTCATCGGTTTGATTCTGAAATTTTCAATAGCAAAAAACCGGACATCCCCATGTCCGGTTTTTTTGATCTTATCGGATTCTCACTTCTGTCTCACTGTCAAAGAAATGGCCTTTATTCATATCAAATGCAACCGTCAGTTCATCGCCCGATTGAATATCGAGGCGGGCGTCGATCCGCGCAATAAAGTCTTGGTTGTCGATCTGCGAATAAATCATGATTTCAGAACCGAGCAGCTCTGCAACATTGATTTTCGCCTTAATCGAAGAGTTCTTATATGATTCCACGACAATCAATTCATCATGTATATCCTCAGGACGGATGCCGAAGATGACCTCTTTGCCGATATAGCCTTTTTCACGCAGCACTTTCATTTTTCCTTCCGGGACGGTTAATGCCGCAGAACCGATTTTGATTAAGCCATCCGTGAGCTTCCCTTTGAAAAAGTTCATCGCCGGTGATCCGATAAACCCGCCGACAAAGACGTTTTCAGGGAACTCGTATACATCCTTCGGCGTCCCGATTTGCTGAATTTTCCCATCTTTCATGACTACGATCCGTGTCGCCATCGTCAGCGCTTCTGTCTGGTCATGCGTCACATAAATCGTAGTAGTCTGCAGTCTCTGGTGGAGCTTAATGATTTCCGCCCGCATTTGCACCCTCAGCTTCGCGTCCAGGTTTGACAAAGGCTCATCCATCAGGAACACCTTTGCATCCCGCACGATTGCCCGGCCCAGCGCAACCCGCTGTCTCTGTCCGCCTGACAGCGCTTTCGGTTTACGGTGCAAATATTCCTCCAGCCCGAGAATTTTAGCGGCTTCTTCTACTCTTTTTTTGATTTCAGGCTTCGGCATTTTCCGAAGCTTGAGCCCGAACGCGATATTATCGTAGACCGTCATATGTGGATAGAGCGCGTAGTTCTGAAATACCATCGCGATATCCCTGTCCTTTGGCGCTACATCATTGACCCGTTTTCCTTCAATATAAAAATCGCCTTTCGAAATTTCTTCAAGTCCTGCGACCATTCGCAGCGTCGTTGATTTCCCGCAGCCGGACGGGCCGACGAATACGATAAATTCCTTATCGGCAATATGAAGGTTAAAGTCATCAACCGCCGGTTCCTTTTGATCATAAAATTTATAAATATGCTCCATCCGCAATTCAGCCATCTAACATCCCCCTTTGTTATTGTAAACGCTTTCTTATATTAAGTGTAACAGCAATTCCCTCTCGCTAAAATGGGCAGCGTTCATAAAATCACCCAGCCATTTTTCGTGCATATTTCCAATTTAATCTGAACTTTCATTTTGCAGGCAGATAAAATAGGCAAGAAGTGCGCCTTTGTACGATTTGATATCTATCCCTGACCGCTCAATAAATTTATCAATCCGATATTGCAGGCTGTTGCGATGCAGATGCAGCTTTTTCGCTGTTAATGTGACGTTTGAGTTGTTTTCAATAAACAGCTTAATGGTCTTCCTTAGCTCAGCTTCACTTCCAAATAAAAGCTCAGCTTCTTCAGAGAGCAGCGTTTCCAGTTTTTCTTTTTCTGTTTCTAATAATAGAAAAGGAAAGATCATCTCAAAGGTCACACTCTGCACCTGAGGCAGCCGTTTTTCAGCAAACAGGAAATACGCCTGTTCACGAGCATAATGTTTTCGCAGACACTCATCCGGCTCGTAAAATCTTCCGGCGTAAAAACGGACACTGAAGTAGAAATCACTTTCAAGAACCTTTGCGAGCGATTCCAGTTCGCCCTTCTCCGCCGCCGCTTCACTTTCCTGCTCGACAATCACGCCTCTGTCCTCATGGATCCACACAATCACAAAAGACACCGGCCAAAAATGGCGAACCGCTTCCGTAAAGGACGTCCTTTCTATTTTGCCGAACAAATGAAAGTGAACAAATCTCGTCCGTTTCTTTATGTACGCCGGCAATTCCCCTCTGGAAAAAAGGAACGAAAACCACTTGTTTTCCTCAGGTGATTTCATAGACATTTGATTGCCCTCATCCGCAGGCGTCAAAAATGCCTGCAGCACCAATACTTCTTTTTCACTGATCTCTGTTTTCGGAATGGAGATATATCTCTGATTGCTCTCATCAAAAAAACATAGACAGCCTTCCCTTATGCAAAGCTCCTCAGACACAATCGAACCGGGATAAATAGCCAGCAGCGATTTCATAGAGTCTCCTCTCTTATGTAAGGATCTGTATATTCAGTATAAGGCGAAACACACATGTTCTCCACTAAAAAAGAGTATATCCGGTATAGATAGACGAGAAACTGAAAGGGAAACCTCATTCGTTTACATATTGGCTTCAGCGGAAATAGAAGAAGACATGCAGGACCAAAGGAGGGTCATCTTATGAGTTTCGAAACGTTAAACAAAAGTTTTATCAACGGAAAATGGACTGGGGGAGAAAGCGGACGTACGGAGGACATTTTGAATCCGTATGACCAGTCTGTGATCACAACAGCATCTTTGGCAACGGGCAAACAGCTTGAGGATGCGTTTGACATTGCACAGAAAGCCCAAAAAGAGTGGGCCAAGAGCACGACGGAAGACCGAAAAGCCGTGCTGCAAAAAGCGCGCGGCTATTTACACGAAAACCGTGATGACATCATTATGATGATCGCCCGCGAAACTGGCGGAACGATCATTAAATCAACAATCGAGCTGGAACAAACGATTGCGATTTTAGATGAAGCCATGACGTATACTGGTGAATTAGGCGGCGTCAAAGAGGTGCCATCCGACATTGAAGGGAAAACCAATAAGATTTACCGCCTTCCGCTAGGTGTCATTTCATCGATTTCTCCATTTAATTTCCCAATGAATCTATCCATGAGATCCATTGCGCCCGCAATTGCGCTGGGTAACAGCGTTGTTCACAAGCCTGATATCCAAACTGCTATTTCCGGCGGGACCATCATTGCGAAAGCGTTTGAACACGCCGGTCTTCCTGCCGGTGTCCTTAACGTCATGCTGACGGATGTAAAGGAAATCGGGGACGGCATGCTCACCAATCCAATCCCGAGATTAATCAGCTTTACAGGGTCAACAGCAGTCGGGCGCCACATCGGTGAAATCGCCGGTCGCGCCTTCAAACGAATGGCACTTGAGCTCGGCGGCAACAATCCATTTGCCGTTCTTTCAGATGCGGATGTCGATCGTGCTGTGGATGCCGCGATTTTCGGAAAATTTATTCACCAGGGACAAATCTGTATGATTATCAACAGGATCATCGTTCATCAAGATGTATACGATGAGTTTGTAGAAAAATTCACCGCCCGTGTCAAACAGCTTCCGTACGGCGATCAAACCGATCCGAAAACCGTTGTCGGCCCGCTGATCAACGAGCGCCAAATCAAGAAAGCACTGGAGATCATTGAGCAGGCAAAGACAGACGGCATTGAGCTTGCGGTTGAAGGAAAACGCGTCGGAAACGTGCTGACGCCGTACGTCTTTGTCGGTGCGGACAACAACAGCAAAATTGCCCAAACGGAGCTGTTTGCCCCAATCGCAACCATTATTAAAGCTGGCAACGACCAGGAAGCGATTGACATGGCAAATGATACTGAATACGGCCTCAGCTCTGCGGTTTTCACTTCTGATTTAGAAAAAGGCGAAAAGTTCGCCCTGCAAATTGACAGCGGCATGACCCATGTCAACGACCAGTCCGTCAATGATTCGCCGAATATTGCCTTTGGCGGAAACAAAGCAAGCGGTGTCGGCCGTTTCGGCAATCCGTGGGTCGTCGAGGAATTTACCGTGACGAAATGGATTTCGATACAGAAGCAATACCGCAAATATCCGTTCTAAATGAAAAAATCCCTCTGTTTCAAGTACAGAGGGATTTTTCTTTATTTAGATATATCCACAAACCCTTCGCCAAACACATCGCGTACGTCATGTACGATCACAAACGCTTTTTTGTCGCAGCTTCTAATGATTTTTTTCAGCATAGACAGCTCCTGTTTGTTAATGACGATATACAAAATCTCTTTTGACTGGCCCGTATAATTTCCCTTCCCTGATAAAATCGTCACGCCCCGATCCATCAAGGTATTTACCTGCTCTGCAATCTCACTCTTATTTTCTGAAATGACCGTAATGGCTTTTTTCGTATTCAAACCTTCAATAATGAAGTCCATCACTTTGGTACCGATATACAGCATCACGATCGTAAACATCATTTTTTCTGCACCAATAATAAAATAAGAGCTGAATACTACGATTAAATCAAAAAACAAGAGTGCATAGCTGATATTCCAGTCTAAATATTTATTAGCAATTCTGGCCAAAATTGCGGAACCGGCTGTCGTCCCGCCGACCCGGATAATCATGCCGATCCCGACTCCCGCAAATACACCTGCGAAAATCGCATTAATGATCAATTCATCAGACGGAATGCTCCACCCATGTGTCAGATGAAGAAAAAGCGAATTTGCCGCAACCGCAATGATCGTATAAACCGTTGTTTTTCCATCCAGAAACTTGTAGCCGATTAAAAGCAAAAACGCATTTAAGATAAAGTTCGTGACACCAGGAGACCATTGAAACAGATAATACAATATCAGCGTAATCCCAGTGACTCCGCCTTCCCCAAGATCATTGGGAATCGCAAATAAATTAACCGCAAGCGCGAAGAAAAAAGCGCCAATCACAAGCATAAGTACATCCAACATTCTCTTTTTCATCACGAAAACACTCCTTCTCATTGTTCTGTTCTAGCAAATAAAAAAACCCAGGAGAACGCTCTCGAAAAAGAGCAGAAACTCCTGGGCTTTTATCCCACCGTGTCATAACAGCCAAGCTGCTATGTGTTTTCTCTCGGTCACAGTCCAATTTGCATTGCGGAACCCTAGAAAACCACTGTTTTTATCATATCCTTTTCACTTTCCAATATTAGCATTATAAGGGACGGTTCGAATTGGTTCAAGGGGTATTTGCGGAGTTTTCATCAGATAAGCTGGAAGAAAAAATGATTTATCTATTAAAAAAGAACAGATATAACCGATAAGAAAAAAAGCATATATTTTACAAGTAAATTTAACTATAAATGATAATAATTATGAGAAATTCATAATTTTATATTGACTAAGTGAAATAATATAGGCATTATAGTACATATGTTTCGTACATTTTATTACATAGGAGGAAATATAATGGCAGGAAAACTAGTACCCTGTAAAGCTTGCGGTCAAGAAATTGCAAAGGGTGTAAAAAAATGTCCTAACTGCGGTAAGGATCAACGTAACTTTTTTATGCGACATAAAATCATTACGTTTATTCTCGCAGTTGTTGTCATCATTATTATCGGTAATATGATTGGCGGAGGCGGTTCAGAAGCCACTTCCAAAACATCAAGCAGCAGCAAAGCAGAAACTGAAAAAACATACAATATCGGTGATACTGTAAAAACTGAAAAAACTGAAGTGACAGTTACGAAGGTAGAGGACAGAGATACTGTCGGTACTCAATATGTTGAAAAGAAAGCATCTGAGGGAGGTACTATTGTAGCTGTTCAATATACAATTAAAAACGTATCTAAAAAACCGATTAGCTCTTTTTCAATTCCAACTGTTAAATTAGTTGATGCTGATGGTACTTCTTATGATTCTGATATTGATGCTTCTGTAAACTATGCAACTGAGACAAAAGTTGATAACTCTAAAATTTTGAGTGATCTAAATCCTAATATTAAAGTAACAGGTGTAAAAGCATTTGAAGTTGACAAGGAAGCTTATGCAAAAGGCACTTGGAAACTAAAATTCAGTAATGATGTTATTGTGAAAATCAAATAACAGCTAAAAAGGGTGCCTGTTCAGGCACCCTTGTTCTTTAAAGGCCTTCTCTATTGAGAAGGCCTCCATTCTTATTCCGCACTCTTATACCCATTCACATTAGAAGACTGCCATCTCCAGGAATCAGCACACATTTCCTCAAGGCCGCGTTTCGCTTCCCAGCCCAGTTCCCGCTTGGCTTTCGCAGGATCTGCAAAGCATGTGGCGATGTCTCCCGGACGGCGGTCCGCAAAACGGTACGGAACCTCTTTCCCTGACACTTTTTCAAAGGCTTTGACCATTTCAAGCACGCTGTAGCCTGTGCCTGTTCCAAGGTTGTATGCATCGGCTCCTGTAGAGTTCAATACTTTTTCCAGCGCCTTGACGTGTCCTTCTGCGAGATCAACGACGTGAATATAATCGCGTACGCCTGTCCCGTCTTTTGTCGGATAGTCATTTCCGAATACGTTTAATTGCTCGAGCTTCCCGACTGCTACCTGTGCCACATACGGCATAAGGTTATTTGGGATTCCGTTCGGGTCTTCACCGATCCGTCCGCTTGGATGCGCGCCGAACGGGTTAAAGTAACGAAGCAGCGCAACGCTCCACTCATTGTCGGCTGTATGCAAATCACGCAATATTTGTTCAAGCATGAGCTTCGTCTGCCCATAAGGATTTGTCGCACCTAATGGAAAGTCCTCCGTAATCGGCGATGTTTCCGGAACGCCGTACACTGTCGCAGATGAACTGAATACGATTTTCTTAACGCCATATTTCTCCATGGCCTCGCATAAAATAAACGTTCCTGTCAGATTGTTATGATAATATTTGAGCGGAATCGCCACAGATTCACCGACTGCTTTTAACCCCGCAAAATGAATCACAGCTTCGATTTCATTTTCCGCAAAAACGGAATCTACCGCTTCCCGGTCCAATAAATCCGCTTCGTAGAACGTTAAATCTTTTCCTGTAATCTCCTTTACACGGTTCAGCGCCTCAGCCGAACTGTTAGACAGATTATCAAGAACAACAATCTCGTAGCCGCTGTTCAATAGTTCAACACATGTGTGGCTGCCAATGTACCCGGCACCGCCAGTAACAAGTATTGCCATGATGTAAACCCTCCTAAAAAATGACCTGTTTTCATTATATAGTGTTTAGAACCGGTCCACATCCATTTTTAAGAAGTTTAATCGTTTATTAATAGTTTCTTCATATATTATTAGCATTTTCATACCTTTATGCAGCGAGCAAGTATAGAGCTGAAAAATCAATCTGCCGGTTGACGTTTTTCTTTCCTATTTTCGCTATGCTTAATGCAGAAAGGATTTGATGACATGGCGATGAGCCCTTATATTTTTATTGTATTGATTCTTATTATTTTATCGATGTATCGAGAAAGAACGGTAAAGCCCGGGAAGTTGCTGATCATTCCGCTGTTGCTCTTATGGGGCGTATCTGCATCGTTTCAGCCGGCGTATTTTCATTCCGTATTACATGTGGCGATCAGCGGCATTTTATTACTGATCGGGCTGGTCTGCGGGTTTGGCATTGGAAAGATGGTAAACGTGCGGATTCACCCGGAAACCGGAAAGGTCACTTCACGCGGCTCCCTTGGAAGTGTTATTCTCATTCTAGTGATACTTTCTTTGCGCATGGCCGCGAGAACATGGCTGCCTGATAGCAACGAGATGTTTATTGCCATTATTCATTCTATGTTCTTCGTTCCCCTCGGCACCATCACAGCCCGTAACATCATGCTTTATAAAGCTTACAGACGGCTGACCGCTGGCAAAGTATCCATTCAATAACTGAAAGAAGGACCAGCATGAACGGACAATCTCCGGCTCGGCACTACAAGAAGCTTGTGCCGAGCCTTATTCTCATTTTGAATTGCATACAATTTTTATCTCATCCAACTAAGGCTGATCCCATTTTGTTAGCATTTGTATTTGCGGTATACTTAGCATTCATTTGGATCATTCCCTATGTGGTATCCACTGCTGTTAGTTTGAGCATATTCATCGGACTCTGGCTCCTGACCGATTTCTTTTGGGCTGTTTCCGGCCAAGAGCAGGGTGCCACCTATTTTTTGATTGTATTTTTAATGATATATGCCGCCTTTAGACTCCCTTCACGGCTATCCTTGATCTTCACAGCATGTTTAATTGGAGGCAACATATTACTCCTATCCTCACATGGAGGAAGCTTGAATACCATCATCAGCAACATCTCGATCATGATCGGACTCTACGTCTTCTTCTCCTCCATGCGTTTCAGACGAGAAGCGAGAAGGGAGGCTGAACGGAATCATGCTGAATTGGCAAAAATGCATGTGCAGCTGGAACATGCTCATAAAGAACTCCAGAAAGCGCATGCAGAGTTGCAGGAGGCTTCTGTTCTTTCATTAAGGTACGCGGTCCTTGAGGAACGTACAAGAATTGCCCGTGACATTCATGACAGCATCGGTCACGAGCTGACTTCTGTGATTGTTCAGCTTCAATCCCTTCCCTATATCCTTAAAAGCAGCAAGGAGGATTCAGAAAAAGTCATTCAAAATGTACTGAGTGTCGCCAGGGAATGTCTTCAAGAAGTACGGTCTGTCGTTCACCAAATGGGCCGTAGTGAATCGATGGTGGGGCTTACCGCTTTGCGGGGGCTCATTCATCAAGTGGAGGAACGGAGCGGCTTGCACGTTTCTTTAGATACTGCCGGACTGTCAGAAGAGTCTTGGCCTCCAAACGTGAGCGAAACGATCTACCGCATCTTGCAGGAAGCGCTGACCAATATCATTCGTCACGCTGACGCTTCTCATGCGGCGGCCGTCATTTCTAACGACAAGTCCCATCTCTATGTCACAATCACCGACGATGGACAATTCACCGGCAGCCTTACTTATGGATTTGGCCTAACAGGAATGAAAGAGCGCGCAGAAAAAGCAGGCGGTTCCCTTACTTTCAGTGCCGTACAGCCGAGCGGCCTGAAAATTGAGCTGTCATTGCCGCTCATGACAACGCATAAGGAGCAAAAAGATGAACAAAGATAACATACGCGTCGCGCTTGCCGATGATCAGCCGCTTGTGCGTGAAGGCTTCCGCTACATCATCAACGCACAGCCGGATATGACGGTTTCTGGCGAGGCCGGCGACGGTCACGATATTATTCAATTGGCGGAGCAAACAAAACCCGATGTCATTCTCATGGATGTCCAGATGCCGCATTGCTCAGGCATCGAAGCGGCGAAAGACATTATGTCCGCACTTCCAAATACAAAGATAGTCATTTTAACCACCTTTGACACGGAAGAATACGTATTTGAAGGCATCCGTGCGGGCGCAGTCGGCTATCTGCTGAAGGATACACTTCCTGAGGAGTTAATAGATGCGATTCGCGCTGCGGCGAGAGGCGAGGCGATTTTCCGTACAGTCACAGCTGCTAAAATTATCAGTGAGACATTTCGAGCGAAGCAACAGCCCCATCCAGAAGAACTGGCAGAGCCGTTCACCAAAAGAGAGCTTGAGGTTCTTCAGCAAATGGCCTACGGATTGAGAAATGAAGATATTGCTGAAAAGCTTTTCGTCAGTGAAAGCACTGTGAAAACCCACGTGCACCGCATCCTGCAAAAATGCAATGCCCAAGACCGGACACAGGCAGTCGTATTTGCCATTCGAAACGGTATTGTGCAATAGAAATCTCTCATCCCGCCATGCTAAAATAAGACAAAGGAGATGATTGGAAATGAAAGAAGAAATCATTGAACGGTTTACTACATATGTAAAAGTCGACACACAGTCCGATGAATCCGTTGACACTTGTCCTTCCACACCCGGCCAATTGACATTAGGAAACATGCTCGTTGATGAATTGAAGTCCATCGGCATGCAGGATGCAGCCATTGATGAAAACGGCTATGTCATGGCAACTCTTCCCTCCAATACTAAAAAAGACGTGCCGACAATCGGCTTTCTCGCTCACGTCGACACCGCTACAGACTTTACCGGCAAAAACGTAAATCCGCAAATCATCGAAAGCTATGATGGAAAAGACATCGTTCTCAACAAACAGCTGCAGGTCACCCTGTCACCTGATCAATTCCCTGAGCTGTCCGGCTATAAGGGCCATACACTCATCACCACAGACGGCACCACCCTTCTCGGCGCAGACAATAAGGCCGGTATCGCTGAAATCATGACAGCCATGGATTACCTCATCAAACACCCTGAAATCAAGCACGGCACAATCAGAGTCGCCTTTACGCCTGATGAAGAAATCGGAAGAGGGCCGCACAAATTTGATGTGAAACGGTTCAATGCATCCTTTGCCTACACGGTTGACGGCGGGCCGCTCGGCGAGCTTGAATACGAAAGCTTCAATGCCGCTGCCGCAAAAATTACGATTAAAGGCAACAACGTACATCCCGGAACAGCTAAAGGGAAAATGATCAACTCTGCGAAAATCGCGATGAAGCTGAACAGCCTGCTGCCGGCAGACGAAGCGCCTGAATATACGGAAGGCTATGAAGGCTTCTATCACCTGCTGTCGATTCAAGGAGACGTAGAGGAAACAAAGCTCCACTACATTATTAGAGACTTTGACAAAGAGAATTTCCAAAACAGAAAAGAAACAATGAAGCGTGCCGTTGAAGAACTTCAAAACGAATACGGGCAAGACCGGATTCTGCTGGATATGAACGACCAATACTACAACATGAGAGAGAAAATTGAACCTGTCATCGAAATCGTCAACATTGCCAAGCAAGCGATGGAAAACCTCGGCATCGAACCGAAGATTTCCCCCATCCGCGGCGGCACCGACGGATCGCAGCTGTCCTACATGGGGCTTCCGACGCCAAACATCTTTACAGGCGGGGAAAACTTCCACGGCAAATTTGAATACATCTCAGTTGATAATATGGTCAAAGCCGTAAATGTCATCGTTGAGATTGCAAAGCAGTTTGAAGCGCAAGCCTAATGCCAAAAGCCAGTCCAAAAAAGGACTGGCTTTTTTGTGTGAAAATGAAACATTTTAAACGCGTCCTCCGTAAAACAAGTATCAACAAATGAGGAGGAAAAACAATGACAAAACATGCAATCGCTGCAAAGAGTCTCTTGAAAAAATGGATCATTTCCAGGCCGCTTAACATGCAAAAGAAATCCAGCCCATTTCAAAAAATCAGAAAAATGTTCAAACGCTTCTTCAAATAAAACATTCAAATCCCCAAGATACAATCTGTATTCACCCGTACCGCCCAAATGCTCCGAAATTTGGGTTTTTTGTGTTCAATTCCGCAAAATAGGGTATAAACCAAACAAGCAAGAAAACAACACCCAAAAACAGGCAATTTGAATTACGAAAACTTAGGTTAAAAGTTATATAAAGGAATTTATTTTATCGTCGATAGTAACTATAGAACCAATCATCAACAAGAGCAAACAGCGTGATTCAAGACTATTTTCAGGTCATCAGGTTATACTGTTTTAGAGGGACAGTTTCTTGTTATTTATTGATTTAGAATTTTTTGAATACTTTTTGACTTTTTATCCGTACAATAGAGAGTACCAAAACTTTTTTTGGGAGGTATGTAATATGATCCTATTTATTATCATCGCATTATGCGGCTATCTTCTTTTTTCTTTCAGCAAGGACAATCGCCGCAAACCGCAAAAGACAAGCCCTCTGCCAGCAGCCGCACCTCATCACAACAACCTAATCGACCTTGACGCCATCCGCCAAAAACGCCGGATGCATCTTTCCTAATTCTATATTTCAAACGAAAAGGCTGCTGAATCACGCAGCCTTTTAAAATTGTTTTGATTTAGAGCCTGAAACCTTTTCGCCACCTATCCGTAATTTCATACAAGGCAAACCCAAAGGAGACTTCAGCAATGATCGAGTTATTTATGAAACAAAAAATGTTCTCATTTAAAGATGCATTTCACATTTATGACCGGGATGAACAAGAAACATTCAAGGTGGAGGGGCGTTTTTTCTCGTTAGGAGACTCATTACAAATGACAGACTCATCTGGGAAAACGCTCGTTTCCATAGAACAAAAACTAATGTCTTTATTGCCGCGCTATGAGATTTCAATTGGCGGGAAAACAGTTTGTGAGGTAACGAAGAAAGTAACGTTTTTCAAACCGAAATTTGTGATTTCCGGGCTTAACTGGGAAATCGATGGTGATTTATGGAGGGATGAATTCCAGCTGACGGACGGGGAAAATGTCCGGATGTCAGTGAGCAAAAAGTGGCTAAGCTGGGGTGATTCCTATCACTTGGAGATTGCAAACGAGGAAGATGTTCTGATTTGCACTGCCATCGCTATCGTGCTTGATATGGTTTTATATAACGATGAAAATGAAAGTATTCTCTAAAAAACATTGACAATTGATCCAAAAGTAATAATATTAAGATAATTGAAATCTGAATATGAAGTTTTACCTTATCAAGAGAGGTGGAGGGACTGGCCCTATGATACCCGGCAACCGCTGTTTCAAACAGAATGGTGCTAAATCCTTAAGAACATTGCGTTCTTGCAGATGAGGCGGAGATTTGATCGTTCAAGCTCTTCCTTACACAAAGGAAGAGCTTTTTACATGCTCAATATTTCAGAAAAGAGGCGAATAACATGGCTCAACAAACGAATGTTGCAGGACAAAAAACAGAAAAACAACGCAAAGCACCTTTCCGCGCCGATCATGTCGGCAGTTTGCTTCGTTCCGTTCCGGTGAAGGAAGCCCGGCAAAAAAAAGCGGCTGGTGAGATGACAGCGGAACAGCTTCGTGATATCGAAAATCAAGAGATCACCCGCATCGTGGAAAAACAAAAAGAAATCGGTCTCGATGTGGTAACAGACGGGGAATTCCGGCGTTCCTGGTGGCATTATGACTTCCTGGAAGGGCTTGACGGTGTGGAACCGTTCATCCCGGCTGAGGGGATTCAGTTCCATAACACAAAAACGAAAGCGCGCAGCATCAAAGTGACGGGAAAACTCGATTTTACGAGCCACCCAGCGCTCGCTGATTATCAATTTTTACATGAGATTGCCGGTAACGCGACGCCAAAATTGACCATTCCCAGCCCAAATATGCTGTTTTTTGGCGAAAAGGCGGATAAAGGCATTTATGACGATCAAGAGGAATATTTTCATGATTTGGCCCAAGCGTACAAAAAGGCAATCAAAGCCTTCTATGATGTTGGCTGCCGTTATCTCCAGCTTGATGATACGTCATGGTCTCTCTTCTTTGAGGAAAAAGGCAGAGAGGTTGTCCGGGCGCTCGGAGGCGATCCAGAAACATTGCCCGCCTTGTTTGCCAAAACGATTAACGATGCAGTGGCAGACCGGCCTGATGATTTAACGATCACAATGCACATTTGCCGCGGCAACTTCCGCTCAACCTGGGCGGCATCGGGAGGGTACGACGCTGTAGCGGAAACGATTTTGGACGGCTTAAACCTTGACGGCCTGTTCTTGGAATACGATGATGACCGCTCCGGAAACTTCGATCCGCTCCGTTTTGTGAAGCGCAAGGATCTGCAAATCGTGCTTGGCTTGATCACATCGAAATACGGCGAGCTTGAAAATCCTGAGGATGTGAAACGCCGTATCAATGAAGCCGCGCGTTTTGTCAGCTTGGACCAGCTATGCCTGAGCCCGCAGTGCGGTTTCGCCTCTACAGAAGAAGGCAACCTTCTGACAGAGGAGCAGCAATGGGCAAAGCTTCGCCATGTCATCGACATTGCCAACGATGTGTGGAGATAATCTATCATTGACAGAAATAGAAAATGTGTGAATAATAGATACTATCAGAAAATTTCATAAAAAGGTTTTCCTTATCAAGAGAGGTGGAGGGACTGGCCCTGCGATACCCGGCAACCGCTGTTTAACAGAATGGTGCTAAATCCTTTAGAGCAACGATTGCTCTTGAAGATAAGGTTGAGATTGTCACGCAAGCTCTTCCTTATCCAAAGGAAGAGCTTTTTTACATTTGAATGGAAAGAAGGAATGGACAACATGTCACAACAAACAACACCCGCAGAACAAAAATCACTTCAAAGAAAAAAACCGCCGTTTCGCGCGGATCAAGTCGGAAGCCTGTTGAGATCTGAGCCCGTTAAAAAAGCGCGGCTGCAAAAAGCGGCCGGCGATATTACGGCTGAGCAGCTTCGCCAGATCGAAAACGATGAAATTATCCGCATTGTGGAAAAACAGAAGGAAACCGGCCTGAACGTCGTGACAGACGGTGAATTCCGCAGAGCATGGTGGCACTTTGATTTCCTGGAAAACTTAGATGGCGTTGAGCCGTTTACTCCTGAGCAAGGCATTCAATTCCATAACGTACAGACAAAAGCACGCGGCATTAAAGTCACAGGTGATATCGACTTTTCAACTCACCCAATGCTTGAAGATTACTCATTTCTCCATAGCATTGCCGGTGACGCGACGCCAAAGATGACGATTCCAAGCCCGAATATGCTGTTTTTCCGCGGAAAATTGGAAAAAGGTGCATACAAAAACGACTATCACCTTTTCCAGCATGATGTATCCAAAGCATATAAAAAAGCGATTCAAGCGTTTTATGACAGAGGCTGCCGCTACCTCCAGCTTGATGATACAGCGTGGGCCGTTTTCTTATCTGAAAAAGGCTTAAAACAAATCGAAGCGTTCGGAACAACGCCTGACGAGCTTCGCCAGCTGTTTGCGAAATCGATTAACGACGCGATTGCAGACCGCCCGGATGACTTGACGGTAACCATGCATATTTGCCGCGGCAACTTCCAGTCCACTTGGACAGCGGAAGGCGGCTATGACGCAGCAGCCGAAACCATTTTTGACGGCTTGAATCTTGACGGACTTTTCTTAGAGTATGATGATTCACGCTCAGGCGGATTTGAGCCGCTCCGTTACGTAAAACGGTCTGATCTTCAGCTTGTTCTTGGCTTAGTGACATCTAAATTCGGTGAGCTTGAAAATCCGGATGACGTGAAACGCCGTATCGAAGAAGCGTCCCGTTATGTAAGCTTAGACCAGCTTTGCCTCAGCCCTCAATGCGGATTTGCTTCAACTGAGGAAGGCAACAAGCTGACTGAAGAACAGCAATGGGCGAAGCTCCGCCATGTGGTTGAGATCGCTAATGATGTTTGGAAATAAGAAAAGAAAAAACACACTTGATTCCCTAGCGGAGCAAGTGTGTTTTTTATGTCATTGTGCGGTGTAGCCCCCATCAAGGACGACAGCCTGCCCAGTGACGCCCTTCGCCTTCTCGCTTGCCAAAAACACGGCATAATCCGCAATTTCCTTGACGGAAAGCAGTCGCTTTTGCGGCACAAGCGGAAAAATGACTTGTTCAAGTACAGAGTCGTAAGGGACATTTCTAGTTTTCGATAGATCGCTAAGCTGATTGCGTACAAGCTGGGTATCGACATAACCCGGACAGAGCGCATTGACTGTTATGCCGTGGGGCGCGCCTTCCAGCGCCCCTACTTTTGTGAGTCCAATGACGCCGTGCTTGGCGCTATTATAAGCGGATTTCCCTGCAAAGCCGACTAATCCATTAACAGACGCGATATTAATGATTCTGCCAAACTGCTGTTTTTTCATGATCGGAAAAACATGCTTCATTGCAATAAAGGGAGCCGTCAGCATGACCTTGATCAGCTGTTCAAAGGTGTCTGTCGGAAACTCTTCAATCGGAGCGACGTGCTGAATACCGGCATTGTTCACCAGAATATCCAAGCGGCCGTATTGTTTTTGGATGACGTTCACCGTATCAGCAACTTGCGCTTCCTTTGTCACATCATAAGGAATGGCCGCCGCGTCAAAGCCTTCTTCTGCAAGCTTGGAGGCTGCTTTTTCACATGCTTCCGGACGGAGGTCTGAAACGATGACGCTGGCACCTTCCCGGGCGAATTCTCTTGCCATTTCGAATCCGATTCCGCCGGCAGCCCCTGTCACCAAGGCGACTTGTTTTCTCATGTCAAACACCTTCCCATTAAGAATTGAGTACAGACTGGCTTACAGCGAAATCAGCTTCTGTTTTTTCATAAACCTCTTCAATTGTGACACCATCCTGAAGCTCCGTCAGTGTCATGCGGCCGTTCACAAAATCAAATACAGCCAAATCCGTAATCAGCCTGTGCACGACTTTCTGGCCTGTCAGCGGAAGGGAGCATGTTTTTTTCACCTTTGATTCACCATGCTTATTGACGTGCTCCATGATGACAACGATTCGTTTCGCCCCGTTGACGAGATCCATGGCGCCGCCCATCCCTTTTACCATTTTGCCCGGGATCATCCAATTGGCCAAATCCCCCTGCTCCGAAACCTCCATTCCGCCGAGAATAGCCAAATCGATATGCCCGCCTCTTATCATCGCGAATGACTCAGCGCTGTCAAAATAAGAGGCGCCCGTCACTTCAGTGATCGTTTCCTTTCCCGCATTGATCAAATCCGCGTCTTCCGTTCCTTCCAGAGGATAGGGGCCGATTCCGAGCAAGCCGTTTTCCGACTGAAGCATGACGTGAACGCCATCGGGTATCTCATTTGCGACAAGCGTCGGCATGCCAATCCCGAGATTCACATTCATGCCGTCCTTGATTTCTTGTACAGCCCGTTTGACCATTCGTTTTCTCGCTTCCTTCACTTGGCCTCACCCTTTCCCGATGCTTGCTGAACTGTTCGTTTTTCAATCCGTTTTTCTTGGCTCGCGCCAAGCACGACATGTTGTACGTAAATTCCCGGCGTATGGATGTGATCTGGATTGAGCTCTCCTGCTTCCACGATTTCTTCCGCCTCGGCAATCGTGATCTTGCCTGCCATGGCGGCAATGGGATTGAAATTTCTCGCCGTTTTCCTAAAAACCAAATTGCCCATGGTGTCCGCTTTCCACGCTTTGACAATCGCCACATCGCCGGTAATGCCTCGCTCCAGCACATAAGTCCGGCCGCCGAATGTTTTATGTTCTTTTCCCTCGGCTATGGAGGTGCCGACGCCTGTCGCCGTATAAAATCCCGGTATGCCTGCACCGCCTGCACGAATTCTCTCAGCGAGCGTTCCTTGGGGAACAAGCTCGACCTCAAGCTCTCCGCTTAAAAACTGCCGCTCAAAAATTTTATTTTCACCGACATAGGAAGCGATCATTTTCTTGATTTGCTTGTTAGCCAGAAGCAAACCAAGCCCCCAGTCATCGACTCCGCAGTTATTGCTGACAACGGTTAAATCCTTTACTCCCTGATCTCTTATAGACAAAATGAGCTGTTCAGGGATGCCGCACAGCCCAAACCCTCCCGCGATCAGCGTATCCCCATCATGAATCAGTTTCGCAGCTTCCTTGCTTGATGACAGCACTTTTTCCATATTGATGCCCCTTTCGTTTTCTTCTACACTAGACCAGTCAGGCTGTAAATCGCGATCACAGCAAATACGGCAGCCGTTTTAATGAGCGTGATCGCAAAAATATCGCGATAGGATTGCCGGTGGGTCAAACCCGTCACGGCCAGAAGCGTAATAACGGCGCCATTATGCGGCAGTGTATCCATCCCGCCTGATGCCATTGAAATGACCCGATGCATCACCTCTGGCGGAATATTGTAAGCCTGAATCGCCTGTAAGTATTGTTCTGACATCGCGCTTAACGCAATGCCCATTCCTCCTGAAGCCGAGCCGGTGATTCCCGCCAGCGCAGTTGTCGTAACGGCGCCATTTACAAGCGGATCGGTAAAAGTATGTGAAATTCCGCTGCTCAGCTTATGAAACCCCGGCAGCGCGGCGATAATGCCGCCGAACCCGTACTCGGCACCCGTATTCATAGATGCCAGCAAGGCGCCGCCAATCCCTTCATTCAGCCCTTCCTTCAATTGGGCAAACACACTTCTCCAATCAAATAAAATCGTTGTGATGATGCCAATCACTAAAGCAATCTCCACCGACCAAATAGCAGCTGCTGAAGAAATATCAAGCCTGCCGAACTCCTTTAATCCTATGGAAGAAAAATCAAATCCATTCGGATACCACTTTGGCAGGTAAATGGTGAAATATTTATTCACTGCACCGACGAAAATAAGCGGGACAAAGGCAAGCGCGTGCCGAATCGGGCTTTTGTCCGGTTCAGCCGCGGACTCAATCGATTCAGGAGCAGGAGCATTCTGCGAATCAAAACCGCCATAGCCTTCGCCAGATGCCTGCGCTTTCTTCCGCCTTGATTCCAAATAGAGCATCCCAGCTGCCAGCACAATCACTGCGCCCATCAAGCCCAGCCAAGGGGCGGCATAAATGTCTGTTTTGAAAAACGACGTCGGGATGACATTTTGGATTTGCGGCGTCCCCGGAAGTGCGTCCATCGTAAACGTAAAAGCCCCTAAAGCAATCGTTCCCGGGATGAGGCGTTTTGGTATGTTTGCTTCTTGGAACATGTTTTTCGCAAAAGGATATACGGCAAATACGACAACAAACAGGCTGACACCGCTGTACGTCAAGACAGCACCCATCAGCACAATGGCAAGTATCGCTCTTTTTGCCCCGACAAGCCGGACAATTGTTTTCGCGATTGATGCCGCAAGCCCGGCCATTTCAACGACCTTTCCAAAAATGGCACCGAGCAAAAACACTGGGAAATACAGCTTAATAAAACCCGCCATCTTCTCCATAAAAATTGATGAAAAAAAAGGAAGCACATGGCTTGGATCTGTCAGCAGCACCGCGAATAACGCGCAAATCGGCGCAAACAATATGACAGAAAATCCCCGATACGCCGTAAACATCAGCAAACCTAACGCCAATAGAATGATGATCAGTTCCACACACACATCCCCCGTTTCCGCGAACTAGAAAGCGTTTACATGAACCTGTCCGCATCGGCTGTTTCCGTCCCCTTTCCATATGTACGAGAAGCGTGGGCCAACTATTCCGATTAAAAAAGGAAAGCTCCTTTTTTCGGAGCTTTCCTCTGCCATTCATTTCATTCCTATTAGGATATCAACATCAACCGTAATATCGGCTGATTTCATCTCTTTCAGCAGGCTTATTCGATCTTTCGGCGCCGACCAGGCAAGCGGCGTCATCTTGAGAAGCCAGTGGATCGCCTGCTGGTCAAGCGTTTTAACATAGCGCAGCCTGACAGGACGGCTGTGTGCAGCATTTGCTGTAAAACGCTCAACAGCTGCCGCATTGGAATACGTGCGCCTTGGTGAATCAGTATATAAAAATTGCCTTAATTCTATTAAATAGTCGCTTCGCGGCACTACTTTTACGAGCATGCCATCATTCTTCAGCAGTCTATGAAACTCTGCATAATTGGACGGCGAAAAAATAGACAGAACAACATCAAATTGGCGATCATGAAAAGGAGCACGCGCCACATCGGCAACCGCCCACATCTGATCTTTGAATGCCTTAGAAGCTTTTAAGATCCCATCCTTCGAAAGATCTATGCCGGTTCCTATCGCTGCTTTCCCTGCATAATCAAACCCGCAAAGCGCATTCAAATGAGAACCCTCCCCGCAACCGCTGTCCAGGATGGTGAATGCCTCATGACCAGATGTGGGATGACTGATGAGTTCTGCAATCACATCATGGAGCGGGTCAAAAAAACCACATTCTCCAATCAGCCTGCTCCTCGCTTCAAAAAGCTCGGCACCGTAACTGGTTTTGACCGGCTTCGTCAGAAAGTTCACGTAGCCGTGCCGAGATAGATCAAATGTATGTCCTCGTTCTGTACAAATCAAGCTTTTCCCTGATGTCGCATCCATAGAAGAATCGCAGAGCGGGCATCGAAACATGCTGAAATCAACTGTTCGCTTCATGATAAAAAACACCCCATTCATTCATTTTTAGATAAATGAAAAAGGCATAGACAAATAAACCTAGGCCTATCTCAAAAATTGGCCAGGTCTGGCAGTTTGTCTACACCTGTCATTATCTATAACGAATGAATTGGATAATCATGAAAAAAACTCCCTTTCTGCTGTATGGGTTTCCCCGTTTCCATCATACAACAAATATCCAGGAGCTGGAACCTTATAGTGAAGAAAAATCAGTACTGACATGCTGGTATCCCGCCAACATCATATCAGCATAGCAATCCAGCATGTTTTTCCTTTATTTTCTCATTTTAGAATATAAATTTTATTATTGTGAAAATAGTTAAAAAGGTTGATTTTCAAAAAGTGAAAGGATAAAATACTGCTATCATCTTAGAAAAAGACATTCTTGTATATGATCAGTAATATGGTCTGATTGTTTCTACCTAGTAACCGTAAAAAACTAGACTACAAGAAAGTTTGAATAAATTTGAACGAGTTGAAAAGGACAAGTTCTTTTCTGTTTGCTCTTATTTTTCACACTTTCTGCACTTCCAGAATTTGTGAAGGATAAGAGCTTTTTTTGTTTCCATAATAACCCTCATAGGAGTTGCTATCATGTACTTTTTACTAAACCTTGTCGGTCTCATTGTGATTATGGCAGTTGTATTCCTATGTTCTCCGCAGAAAAAGAAAATCAAGTGGCGCCCGATCATTACGTTAATTGTTCTGGAATTGCTGATTACTTGGTTTATGCTGGGAACAAAAGTCGGAAGCTGGGCCATCGGTAAAATCGGTGATTTCTTCACTTGGCTGATTGCTTGCGCCAGTGACGGTATCGCGTTTGCCTTTCCGTCAGTGATGGCGAATGAAACAGTAGACTTTTTCTTTAGTGCGCTTCTTCCAATTATCTTTATCGTCACATTCTTTGATATTTTAACGTATTTCGGCATTTTGCCTTGGCTGATTGATAAAATCGGATGGGTGATTTCTAAGGCTTCCCGCTTGCCGAAATTAGAAAGCTTTTTCTCTATTCAAATGATGTTCCTGGGAAATACCGAAGCACTTGCGGTTATCCGCCAGCAGCTAACGGTTTTAAGCAACAACCGCCTGCTCACATTCGGCTTAATGAGCATGAGCAGCATCAGCGGCTCCATTATCGGATCTTATCTGTCAATGGTGCCTGCGACATACGTGTTTACAGCGATTCCTTTGAACTGCTTAAACGCGCTGATTATCGCAAACCTGCTGAATCCTGTTCACGTGCCGGAGGATGAAGATATCATCTATACACCGCCTAAAGAAGAGAAGAAAGACTTTTTCTCTACGATTTCTAACAGTATGCTTGTCGGCATGAACATGGTTATCGTTATTTTGGCAATGGTGATCGGATATGTCGCATTAACGTCAGCAGTTAATGGCATTCTTGGCGTTTTCGTACACGGCCTGACCATCCAGACAATTTTTGCTTATCTGTTCAGTCCGTTCGCATTCCTGCTTGGATTGCCGGTGCACGATGCGATGTATGTTGCTCAGCTGATGGGCATGAAATTAGCAACGAACGAGTTTGTTGCGATGCTTGACTTGAAAAACAATCTCAAATCCCTTCCGCCTCACACCGTTGCGGTGGCGACGACATTCCTGACGTCCTTTGCAAACTTCAGTACTGTCGGCATGATTTACGGCACGTACAATTCGATCCTTGACGGAGAAAAGTCAACGGTCATCGGGAGAAACGTGTGGAAACTGCTCGTCAGCGGAATTGCGGTATCTTTATTAAGTGCTGCGATTGTCGGCCTGTTTGTGTGGTAGAAACATTGAGCCATATCCCTTTTCGGATATGGCTCTTTTCATTATTGATAAATAGAGGCTGGCACCTGCACATCCCGGATTCCCGCTGCATAAGGCCCCAAGTCATACTGGCCGAAGACGATGGCGATCCCGTTTGCCGTAAAGTAAAACATTGTGTCTTTGTTTAGGGTTATATCCTCTTTCTTTACATCAGGGAAAAACAGCTCATCGTGTTTTTTGATATAGCTATATAGGTAATCTCTCGTTTTGCTGACTTTTGTTTTGGTGTTCAGAATCTGATCCAGCGTCACCCGCTTTTGTGCTTTCAAGTCATAGTTGAAGGACTGGACAGACGTTAAACCGTGGGCGCCCCCTGAATAGATATAATTGAGTGTTTGAATGCTGAGCTTGCCTGCCGCATTGTATTTGACGCTGAAGGATGTTTGATATTCCGTTTTAAAGCCCTGCTGTTCGCCTGCTTTTTTGTTTTTCAGATATTCCTGATACGATTGTTCAATGAAGGCTTTCAGCTCTTGATTGATTTTCTTTTCAAACGCGGCATTCCCGATGTGATGCACTTGTGGATACGTTAACTCCTTGATCTTTTTGTACGTATGGGTGCTGACAGTCGGTGTTTTCGCTTGAACTGCTTTTAAAGATGGGGCCGCATATGCAAATACGGAAAAAAGCAAGACTGCAATCCCCGCGGCTTTCATCATTTTATTCCATTTCATACAATCTCCTCCTTTGATGTCGTTGTTTATCATTCCCTTATTTAAGCAATACACACTTTTATAGACTGATTAAATCGAAAGAAGTTTCTAGGTCTAACAGCATGATTTTTCCAATAAAAAAAGAGACACAGGATGTCTCTTTTTTTACTGTTTGCGCCCAGAAATCGCTTCATGAACGGCCTGTGCCAAATCTGTATTTCCGAACATCTCTAATACCGCAATGACAGTCTGGTCCGGAATGTGCTCTGCTTCGTGTTTTGGCACGACCAGATCGTCCATGGTTTTTTTCAAGCTTTCATTCAGCTTTTGCTGCGGATACGCTTTGGCGTACAGCTCCATCGGATCAAGATCATGGTTCACGCACCACTGGGCAAACACCAAAATCATCATATTTTCGTCGCGTTCGTAAGCTTCAGCGAGCTGTTTTTCGTTCATGTGTCATGCTCCTTATGAAAAGTATCTTTCTTTAAGATACAGGAGCCGGTCAAATTCGTCTATCCCAATGGCGATGAGCGGCAACCGCATCAATAAATGTCTTGCTGAATGCGGTGTAGTCAGATTCATCTTTAGCCGTCACGATGCCTGGTCCCTCTGTTGTTCCGACAGAGGATTGAAGAAGGTCAATTCCTTCATTTGCCGCACCGATCGCCTTGTAGTGATCGTAAGCTTCCCTGATAAACGCCATCGCTTGTTTGTTGTCTTTTAACTCCGGCCCTCCTGCGGCATAGACGGCATCATACAGAACCGAGTCAACAGTCAGAAACGTGCCGCCAGCCTCCAGCTGCTGGCCGCTGTCGCTTGTCATATACCCTAGATTTTGACTGATGATATCCACTGTAACTCCTTCATTCTTTAAAGCATCCAGCACTGTTTGCAGCTCTTTTTCGTGAAATCCGTTTCCAGCAAGTACAGCGACTTTTCTTGTTGACGCGGTTTTCACTGTACGGGCTTGGCTTAACGCAGGCGAAGTAAGAATTTCTTTAGATGCTTTACGCTTCGCTGGCGCCGCCACACCTACTCCTTTGGCTATTTCTTGCGCCAAATCTTCATCGACATTGCTGAAGACATCAACGACCTGCCGCTGTACGTCTTTGCTTTTGACCTTCCCGACCTCGAAGCAGAAAGCAGAAATAATGTGCTGCTTCTCCACAGGAGACATGCTGTTCCAGAACAGCTTCGCCTGTGAGTAATAATCGTTGAAGCTGTCGCTTCGCTGGCGGATTTTTTTGCCCTCGACTTTTTCCTGATAGTGGACGTAGCCGCCTTCTTCAGCTGTCGCAGGCGACGGATCATTGTTTTGCAGTGAGTTTTTATGATAAGCGACAGGTCCCTTATTGATCGTCATCCGGTGATAGCCGTCGTATTGGTTGTTATGGAATGGACATACAGGCCGGTTAATCGGAAGCTCATGGAAGTTCGGGCCGCCAAGACGGATGAGCTGTGTGTCTGTATAAGAGAAAAGCCGTCCCTGCAGGAGCGGGTCATTTGTAAAGTCGATGCCCGGCACGACATTTCCCGGGTGGAATGCGACTTGTTCTGTTTCCGCAAACACATTATCCTGGTTGCGGTTCAGCGTCATTTTCCCAATGATCTTCACCGGCACAAGCTCTTCCGGCCACAGCTTAGTCGGATCAAGAATATCAAAATCAAACTTGAATTCATCTTCCTCATCAATCATCTGCACGCCGAGCTCGTATTCAACCTTGCCGCCGTTTTCAATTGTTTCCCACAGGTCACGGCGATGGAAATCCGGATCTTTCCCTGCAATTTTCTGTGCTTCATCCCATACGAGAGAATGCACGCCGAGCACCGGCTTCCAGTGAAATTTCACGAAACGTGCCTTTCCTTGTTCATTGACAAAACGGAACGTGTGAACGCCGAAGCCTTCCATCATTCTGTAGCTGCGCGGGATGCCTCTGTCTGACATCGTCCACATCACCATGTGAGCCGACTCAGGGTTATTGGCGACAAAATCCCAAAACGTATCGTGAGCAGTCGCGGCCTGAGGCATTTCATTGTGTGGCTCAGGCTTAAACGCGTGAACCAAATCCGGAAATTTGATTGCGTCCTGAATGAAAAACACCGGAATGTTATTTCCCACAAGGTCATAGTTTCCTTCTTCAGTATAAAATTTTGTCGCAAAGCCTCTGGCATCCCGCACCGTGTCTGCGGAGCCTTTAGAACCCGCAACCGTAGAGAAACGGACAAATACCGGTGTCTTCACCGAAGGGTCCTGAAGAAATTTGGCCCGTGTGTACTCGGTCATTGGTTCGTAAACCTGAAAAAAGCCATGCACGCCAAATCCGCGCGCATGCACAACGCGCTCCGGAATCCTCTCATGGTCAAAGTGCGTCATTTTCTCCCGAAAGTGAAAATCCTCCATCAGCGTCGGACCGCGAACCCCGGCTTTTAACGAATGCTCATCCTCTGACACTCGCAAGCCTTGGTTTGTCGTCATTTTCTTCCCGCTGTTATCGGTCCTGTACTGCTCAAGCTGCTCGTCCTTTGAGTGTTCATTTACACGTTTGTTTTGGTCATCACTCATGTCTGCTCCCCCTTTTTAAAACGAAACATTCTACAGCACATTTACCCGTGGCGTTCTTCATATAAACTGCTAATCCGCTCATTAGGATTTTTGGTCTACATATAAATATGCGGTCATACACATTTGAAATAAGCCTTCTTCACAGAAAGAAAGGATGGAAGCGCTTACCAAAAAGCTGTTGAATAGGGGAGGTCATATCATGCTTGCCATACTCGGTTTTGTGATGATGATTGTCTTTATGTACCTTATTATGTCTAACCGGCTTTCCGCTCTTATTGCTTTGATTGTCGTTCCTATTGTGTTTGCCCTGATCAGCGGATTTGGCAAAGATCTCGGCGAGATGATGATTCAGGGCGTTACAGACCTCGCCCCTACCGGTATCATGCTGTTATTCGCCATCCTGTATTTCGGCATTATGATTGACTCAGGCCTGTTTGATCCTCTCATTGCCAAAATCTTATCGTTTGTCAAAGGAGATCCGTTAAAAATCGCCGTAGGCACAGCGGTTCTGACCATGACCATTTCGCTGGACGGAGATGGGACAACAACCTATATGATTACCATTGCAGCGATGCTGCCTCTCTACAAACGGCTCGGCATGAACCGTTTGGTGTTAGCGGGAATAGCGATGCTCGGTTCGGGGGTTATGAATATTATCCCGTGGGGCGGGCCGACTGCGAGGGTTTTGGCCTCCTTAAAATTGGACACGTCAGAGGTTTTCACGCCGCTGATTCCCGCTATGATCGCCGGCATTCTCTGGGTGATCGCCGTTGCTTATATCCTCGGAAAGAAAGAGCGGAAGCGGCTCGGCGTCATTTCGATTGATCACGCACCGTCTTCCGATCCGGAGGCCGCACCGCTCAAGCGTCCCGCTCTTCAATGGTTTAACCTGCTGCTGACTGTCGCTCTGATGGCCGCACTGATCACCAGCCTGCTGCCGCTTCCTGTTCTTTTTATGACTGCGTTCGCCGTTGCCTTGATGGTTAACTATCCAAATGTCAAAGAGCAGCAGAAACGAATCTCGGCGCATGCGGGTAATGCGTTAAACGTTGTCTCGATGGTGTTTGCTGCGGGCATATTCACAGGCATTCTCTCCGGCACAAAAATGGTGGATGCCATGGCGCATTCTCTCGTTTCACTCATCCCTGATGCCATGGGCCCGCACCTGCCGTTGATCACTGCGATCGTCAGCATGCCCTTCACCTTTTTCATGTCGAATGACGCCTTTTACTTCGGTGTCCTTCCCATCATCGCCGAAGCCGCTTCCGCTTACGGAATAGACGCCGCTGAAATCGGAAGGGCCTCCTTGCTGGGGCAGCCTGTGCATCTGCTCAGCCCGCTTGTGCCTTCCACCTATCTATTGGTAGGAATGGCAGGCGTCAGCTTTGGCGACCATCAAAAATTCACTATTAAATGGGCCGTAGGAACAATGATTGTGATGACGATTGCCGCACTTTTGATTGGGATTATTTCTTTCTAAATGTATGAGCTTGATCGTAGCATTGAGTGAGTACGTGATTTACAGAGGGGAGAAGATCAAATAGGATATTATGAGTGAATAGAAGATTCACGCCAACAACTTCTCATTACAATCATAAGAGCCTGCTATATTGCAGCAGGCTCTTTCACATTTGGCATTATTTTTTTGTATAGCGCACCCAGTCATAATGAGCGTATAGCGGATTTACACCATTGTAGGAGCCAAGCCATTCATCGACACCCGTGCCATTCCACAAGTTCATCATGATCTTTCCAGGTGTTGTCGGAATTTGGTTTGTTGCAGTATGTTTTAATTGCCCGTCGACATACCATTTAATAGAGTTTGGCTGCCAATCGAATGCATACGTATGATAGGCATTGGCTGCATCAAACCCGAGATCAACAATCTTCTCATGGTTTCCTGCACCATTTGTATAATAGTTAAATTGAACCTTCGTTGTGTCTTTTCCTAAAAATTCGATATCAATCTCATCCCAAGGAGTTCCATCTGTTGGACCTGTGTAAGTGAAGAACGATGAAACGATCCCTGTGTTTTTAGCTGGTTTCATTCTGACTTCATAAAGTCCATAGCCATATGTTTGAACAGAACGGTTTTCCCCGCAGTCAAACTTGTTATAAGATGGGCTTGTTAGCGCTAAACGCATTTCACCCAATGACGTCATTGATACGTTATTAGCCCGCCACGTGCAGTTGAACATATTTCCATTCGAATAACCATCTGCTTTTTGCCAAAAACCGGAGTTATAGCCGTTAAAAGGGTCAAAAAACGATCCACCTGTTTGAGCCGAGGCAGTAGAAGTGACTGCAAACAAACTCATAAACAATCCAGTGACAAGAAGCAGCAACACTCGTTTCAGATAAGGCATATTGGCATTCCCCTCTCATTGAAAGCGTTTTCTATGTTGATCTTACATGATTCTTTTAAAAGGGAACATCGGTCAAAATAATGATAATACCGAATCTTACTTACTTGAATCCTGTAACTATCATCATCTTCCCTCTGAAAAAAATAAAAACCTAAATTACCATCAGCACAGACAGAGATGATCCGCACTCATTGTAATTTAGGTTTTGCCTGCTTTATCAGTAACAATCCTAACATTATCATATGGAAATGTAAGAAAAAAACGAACACACGAAAATAAAAATGTCAGCGCTCTCATTATGCTTGTTTAACTACCCTTTCTATGTGAATGGTTAAATACAGCAGCTCGTCACTTGTGAGCTTGTGCTCATACTCCCGCTCAATGTAGGTTTGGATTTTCTTCGTGCATTCATACGCGCGATGATACTTTTCTTTCACTGTATCCAGCAAAAAATCGTCCTGGCTTTCCATGTGAGTGCCGTTAAAAAGACGCTGCGCGAAAAACTTTAAGTGGGTGACGAACCGATAATAGTGAAGCGATTCTTCGTTGAATTCAATCTTAAAATGGTATTTTACAATACTCAAAATCTCTTGCATGACTTTTGTAATGTTGATGATATTGGGCATCTCTTCGTTCAGCTCGGCATTTACAATATGCAGAGCAATAAAGCCTGCTTCATCCTCTGGCAGAGACACACCAGTCTTATTTTTTACCATAACCAACGCTTCTTTGCCGATCGCAAATTCGTCTTTGTACAGCCGTTTTGTTTCCCACAGCAAGGCGTTTTTGATATCAAGCCCTTTCTGGTTGCGCTGGATGGCAAAGTTAATATGGTCGGTCAGCGACACATAGATGCTGTCGTTGAGCTTTTTGCCGAGCTGTAATTTTGCGTAGCTGATAATCTCTTCGGATACTTCCATACACTCGATCGGTATATCATACAAAAGGGTTTTGAACTTTTCTGATACATCCTTGTTATCGAGCGTGAACACTTTCTCAATGCGGGCTTCATCGACATCATCGCCGGACTTTTTCTGAAACGCGAGCCCCCTGCCCATGACGACCAATTCTTTCCCTTGTTCATTGACCACGCTGATCACATTATTGTTGATCACCTTCGCAATTTTCATGACATGTCCCTCCAATCAACTAAGAACAGACTATATCTTGATTGTACATTCTTTTTGTACTAGGTCAATATCATCAGGGAAAGACGGAAGCTGATCAGTACAATTCACTCCGTACCTGCTGTCCGGGCTGTTTTTGAAGCAGCGCCTCCAGATGGCGTTCAAATGATGCCTTGTCAGCTTTCTGCTTTCTGACAATGCTGTTCATGATTTTGACGCTTTCGGCGCTGTATTGTGTATATTGTTTTTTCAGCTGATCCAGCTGCTGTCTTGTCTTCTTCGCGTTTTTCGGTGTGACTTGGCCGATGAGTTTGATCATACTGTCTGCGGTCTCAAAAAAAGCGGCTCTATTTTCTGTCAGCTGCTGAATTTCGATCCGGCTCATGTCTTGATTACGCGTTTTTTGTAGCAAGGCGACCGCCTCGCTGTTTTGTTTTTTGAGCGATTTGTTCTCAAGCTTAATCGATTCGAGATTCTCCTTCGCAATGTCTGCTTCTTCTTCAGTCATGCTGCTTCGCACGAAGTATTCTGGATTGCCGATTCCATAATCAAATGCTTCGCTCACTTGTATCATGGAACTGAACACAATGGCCAGCTGCCTGTCGCTTGCGAGGGCTTGGAAATCCTGCTTTTTCTTACTGCTCATCGGTTTGGCTTCGGTTTGTTTTACTGTCTTTTGATCACAGTCTGCGAACATCTGAGCCTCACCTTCACTTTCGCATGCGCTCATCACAAGAACTGTGACCAGCAGGCTTATACACAAGCCTATTCGCCTCATGCTCTGTCTCCTCTCTGCTGAATCCCTTCTGGAAAATACCATAAAATATAGTTAAATGGTACCAGATTCACCTAACCCCAGCAATAAATCAAAAGTATGATTTGAAGCGCAAAAGCATAAATATTTTGTAAAAATTGACGTGCATTCCATTCTTTTCAGGCCCAATTCTCGTACAATAGAAGTATCGTTACCGGAGAGGGGGCTCTGATGATGAAACGTTTTACGAAACAAGAAAACAGCTGGGTATTATATGACTGGGCAAATTCTGCTTACTCAATTGTCGTGACCACCGCGGTATTTCCGTTATTTTATAAATCAGCTGCTGCGGAAAGCGGTGTCAGCGCCGCTCAATCGACTGCCTATCTGGGCTATACCATTGCGATTTCAACGTTTATTCTTGCGATGCTCGGCCCTATTTTAGGCACAATCGCCGACTATGAAGGGTGCAAGAAAAAGTTCTTCGGTTTCTTTGTGTCAGCCGGTGTCGCCAGCACCGCGATGCTCGCCTTTATCCCTAGTGAGCATTGGCTGCTATTGTTGCTGTTTTATACGATATCGGCTATCGGTTTTTCCGGCGCCAATGTGTTTTATGATGCCTTTCTCGTGGACGTCACGCCTGAGAAGCGGATGAATCTCGTCTCGGCACGGGGTTTTGGCTTAGGATACATTGGAAGCACGATTCCATTTATCATCAGTATTGCTGTCATCCTGCTCGCACAAGCAGAGACGATTCCAGTGTCTGTATCGGCCGCAAGCCAGCTGTCCTTCTTCATAACGGCTGCCTGGTGGGGGCTGTTCACCATCCCAATGATTAAACATGTCCATCAACGCTATTACATCAAAAAAGAACCTCATATTGTCATCAACAGCTTTAAGCGGCTCGGCCAAACGATGAAACGGATCAGGCAATACCGGGCACTTTTCCTCTTCTTGCTCGCTTATTTCTTTTATATCGACGGAGTCGGCACAATTATTACGATGTCGACATCCTATGGATCAGATTTAGGGATCGGTTCCTCAAGCCTTCTGATCATCCTATTTGTCACTCAGGTGGTCGCTGCACCGTTTTCGATTATATTCGGAAAACTGGCAGAACGCTTCACGGGGAAGACCATGCTGTACGTCGGGATCGTCATTTATATGATCGTCTGCGTGTATGCCTATTTTATGAAGACAACGATTGATTTCTGGATACTTGCTATGCTTGTCGCCACCTCGCAGGGCGGTATTCAAGCCCTCAGCCGTTCCTATTTCGCCAAGCTTGTGCCAAAGCGCCACGCCAATGAATTCTTTGGCTTCTACAACATTTTTGGAAAATTCGCCTCAATTATGGGGCCGCTGCTCATTGCCATGACCGCCCAGCTGACCGGGAAATCCTCGACTGCGGTGTTCAGTCTGATCATTTTGTTTGTAATTGGTATTGTGATTCTTGCCTTTGTTCCGGAGGAGACCAGCGCCAATGTCAGCCAGCAGCAAAATGACCTGCCCCTTTAACTGGGAGCAGGTCATTCATCATTTATTCGCTTTATTCACCTTCAGCTTTTTCCCTTTGACGGTTGTGTTCTTCATCACTTTGAGAACATGAGGGCCTTTACCATTTAAAATCTCAACGTATGAGGCGTTATCCATGATCGTAATGATGCCGATGTCGTCAGCTGACACACCGTCAATTTTAGCTATCGTTCCTACAAAATCAACGGCTCTGATTTTCTTTTTCTTTCCGCCGTTAAAATACAGCTTCATAATGTCTTTATTCAGCTCTTCGCTTTTGTCCTTTTTGCTTTCCGGACGGTCATTCATTTTAGCTAGAAATTCTGGTTTCTTCCTTGCCACTTCCTCTTGAGAAGGGGCTTCTATTTTTTGAATCTCAAATCCGATATATTCTTCAATGTCGGCTAAAAACCGTTTTTCGAAGGCCGTGACAAACGAAATGGCCTTTCCTTTGTTCCCTGCGCGTCCCGTTCGGCCCGTGCGGTGGACATAGCTTTCTTTTTCAAGCGGCAGATCATAGTTGATGACAAGGGAGATATTTTCAATATCAATCCCGCGCGCGGCGACATCCGTTGCGACTAAGTAACGGTACTCGCCACGTTTAAATTCATTCATGACGTCGAATCGGTCTTCCTGAATCATTCCGCCGTGAATTTTATCGCATGGATATCCTAAGTCATCCAATTCATCGGTCAGCTGATTGACGTGCTCCTTCGTTCGGCAGAAAATGATGCAGCTGTCGGGATTCTCCGTCATCAGCACATCTTTCAGCAATGAAAATTTATGCTCTTCTCTTACTTGAATCACCGCATGTTCAATATTTCTTGTGGTAAGCCCGGCCGCTTTGATTTCGATATGCTCGGGGTTTTGCATATATTGACGGCTCAGCTTCTCGATATCCTGCGGAAGCGTCGCCGAAAACAGCATCGTCGTACGCTCAGTCGGCAGATGCTTGATAATCGCCTCCACCTGCTCAATGAAGCCCATATTCAGCATCTCATCCGCTTCATCAATGACCAAATAAGAGAGACGATCCAACGGCAGCGTGCCTTTTTCGATATGATCCAGAACACGTCCCGGCGTGCCGACAACAATGTGGCTTTTTTGCTTAAGCTCAGCTTTTTGTTTATCAAAGGAGGATTTTCCAAATACGGCTGTCGCTTTGATCCGTTTAAATCGTCCGATGTTCGTGATATCTTCCTTTACTTGCACCGCAAGCTCACGGGTTGGAGTTAAAATAAGCGCCTGCGGCTTGTTTTCATCCCAATCCGCCAGCTCACAGAGAGGAATCCCGAACGAAGCCGTTTTCCCGCTTCCCGTCTGTGATTTGACGACAAGATCCTTTCGTTCAAGGGCAGCGGGGATCACGCTCTGCTGCACCTTGGTCGGTTCTGTATATCCCAGTCCTTCCAATGCTCGTAAAATGTCATGACTGATTTGATAGTTTTTAAAATGACTCATGTATAAACTCCTGTCTCTTGCAGATGTTCTCATTATACTCTAATTGACGAAGGCATATGTGTTTTGTCGAAAAAATGACGTGTTAAAAGCCATCGATTCCCTGGCGTTTTAGCTCTTGAACAGCCAATCGCGCCAGTGCGTCGGCCCCCGTGCGGTTCGGGTGCAGCGTATCTCCATCCATATAAAGCCCAAGTGTTTTTTCCGGACCGATCGATGTAAAGTATGCCGAGCTGAGGACATTTAAGTCAATGAGGTGTGTTTTTTCCTCTTCGGCCAAAGCTAAAATAGAAGCCCTGTACCATCTGTTTACAGACGAATGGATGCCCTCAGAAGTAAAATCGGTCGCCCGGCCCTGGGGTGTTGATAGGATGACGTCCGCTCCTTTCGCTTTCACCTGACGAATCATATCACGCATCATCTCTTTAAATTCCGCTTCAGATTCATTATGCTTCGGATTTGTGTCATTAATGCCGAGCTGCAACATAAAATAATCCCCCGGCTTGATGTACTTCAAGATCGCCTCAAGCTGTCCATCATTTCTGAACCCTCTCGCGATCTGCCCGCCAGACGCCATGTTTCTCACTTGAAAGGTGTGTTTATCGATATAGTGAGGCAGCATCTGCCCCCAGCCCGCCTGCTTGCTGCTGTTGAGCGGATAATAATTGCACACCGTCGAGTCGCCGCCGATATAAATGGTTCGGTTCGTCACCGGCTGATCAGACAATTTCTTTATTTTCAAGGCGCTAAGCGTAAAAGCGGTGCCAGCTTTCCCCTCTGTCACCAGCAGATTCAGCTGCCCGTCGGTGACGGGAATTTGGAACGTATCCTCCGCGCCATCCCCTGTCATATTGATGACCTGAAACACGCCCTCCGCTGCCACACTGGCCCTTGCCGTATTGCCAAGCGTCACCTTCACCTCATAAAGGCCGTTCGGGAGATCCACATTAAACGTGTTATTGCTTTTCGTCCCATACGCTAAAAACTGAACCGCATCACTCTTCACACCAGTCCCGGATGCCGCCACATCCTTCATATTCTCCGGTGTTTGAAAACCGTAGCCCTTTGATCGGTCATACCGATCAGACGCCCTGACACCAATATAACCAGGCTCCATCGAACCGCTTCCAAAGTCAAACTGATACACCTTCGGCTCCACTGCCTTCACACTCTCAATCCCGTCAAAACCCAGCATCAGCATCATCACAAAAACCGTTGCCATCCATTTTTTCATCAAGACTCCCCCTCTATGAAAACGCATACATTAATGCATACTCGGTGATTGTTTCTTTATGATGGCTGAAGGGAGAAAAAAATGGCGTTGAGGAATAAAAATGAGGGGAGAGTCTCAAGAAGGGGAAAATCAGTGTGACTTCTTGTCACACTTGATCACATCCCAACCTCCGCAATAGAAGCTTATTTGATCTGCTTCGTCATACACATAATAACGGAGTCTTTCCCATTGATCGTCAGTCGGTTCAATCTCCAACTCAACCGCATCGATGGATTCAAGGTCATCCAGCCTTGATGCACTAATGTCTTCAAACCGCAAATGAATGTCACAGGTTTGAGCAGATAGTTTTAATTCAAACACAGGAATATGAATATAACGATCATCTTCTTTCATATAGAAAGAAAACTCGTTGAATGTAAATGGACCTGTATCCGCATCAGAAAGATGTTTTTTCACTTTTTCGTATTGTGTGATATTCAAATGGATTCCTCCTATTTTTAGTTACCGCTAACCATATAGATGTCAACAGCATCATATTCAAACCACATGATCCCTTCGCCTGAGTCCGTTAGGCATTGGAGCTTCCCTTCTGAAAAATAGCTTTTATCCGGTTGAGGATCAGTGATCAGAAAAACATCATCATTTATAGAAGCTAACAGAAAGAGAAAATCTGCAATGTCCCGGTCTGCTTCATGTACTACGCATTGGAAATGAAATTGCCTTTTCGCCAGCTTCGTCACCTTGTAAGCATAGCCTTTGACAAACTCTGACAGGTCTTCTATAAATGAGCCAGTCGTTATCACCTGTATCATGATTCGCTCACAGGTAAGCCCTTGCCAAAAACGATAAAACGACTCTGCATCTTTAAGTTCGCATGACGTAACGATTTGGTCAGGTTTAAGATCAACCATGTCCAAATTGCCGATACTGCTTATAGAGGTTTTTTCCATAAAACCTTCCCCCTTATCAGTTGGATAGCGCAACACAAATCTCTTGTCTGACTTGCTCATACAAGAGAATGTGATGATACAGTTCGTTATTGTTTTTGATCATTGCCGGTGGTATTTCAGGATATAGCTCAAAAAAGCTTTTCTCCAACGAATGCCGCTGATGCCAGGGCATCCTTTTATTCGCCAGGACATAATCCAAACTGCCGGCAACAAGCATAAAAAACTCATGTATTTCCGCTTCAAAGCCGTACATTTCATCAGGGTACGGCTTGTCCTCAAGCTCTCGCTGCCTCTTTCTCAGCTTTTGAAGCACGCTGATCCTCTCCCTCCGCACATGTTAAATAACAAACTCATTTATCTTGAAACAGGATAGGCGGATTATTATCTATCGCCTCCAACAGCTCTTCACCAAACACAGTGATTGTCAATTTCCACGGGTCTCCCAAAAGTCCCCAGGAGAAGTCCTGATGAAAAAAGAAATAATAGTCTCCATTTGGAAATACGGGAACAGGCCATTCGCCAAATTCATCCTTAGGCATTGCCTGATGAGGACTAAAGGTATATCCGTCATGCTGCCAATCTAGTGCGTACATTACATCGTTCTTTCCAGTACCTAATTGAAATGCTTTTAAAATAGAAGTCTCTAAATCACTTAGCACTCCGCTCACATCATTATGACCAGCTTTACTGCTCATCGCGCTTGAGATATCAAACACTCGATATGGATCAGGCGGGATGATGTGATGACATCTGCTTCCGGGCTTCCATTTTATGAGCTTGTTCACTTCTGACCAGATGCGGTCTTGTTTTGTCTGACTTAAAGCGCGCCAATTCATCATAATCTCATCCCTACACCTTATTGGATATCCTGCTTATAAACACCAGAAGAGGCCACTGCGTAAACAAGCGTAACTTGTCAGTTTCAGCTGTTGAACATCTAGGCCTTCACCGTTCGAATCACAGCATGTTATCTCTTCCATCTCTTGACTCACATCGGCAGAAATCAAATAAAGAGACGACTTAAGGTCTGCACTGTAATTATTGAACGTCCCAACCAAAAAACCTTCTTCAGATATCGCGAGCTGATCAAAATGCTTCTGAGTCCGGCTCTTTATCCGACAGAATCCACACCCGTCTCACGACAGTTTCGTCTTAGTTTTTAAATTTGCAGAGTATATATAATCATTACTATCGCTTTTTAATACCAACTAAGTTTTCAATATATTATATGCTCTATTGTTTTATATTTTTTTCAAGCCAATCATAGTCATTAAGAGTTGATATTTCATCAAAATAGTACATTCACTTTTCCTTTTACTAATTGAGAAAGCTTTTTTTCGCACCAATAATTTGAAATAACTGTATTATTGATTTAACATGTTAGCTTCATTGGAATAGGATTACAATATTTTTCTAGAATGTTTATGTTATTTTAAGAATCAAAAAAGGCCGCATAGGCCTTTTTACATTTTCTATTATTGCATTTGTTCAATATCCGTACCCTCAGCTGCCACATTCGCCTTCCCCTGCCTCCTGACAAGCGTCAAGGCCATGCCCGCAAAGATCAGCACGATGCCAAGCGTTTGATAGAGGTCAGGGCGGAAGCCTGTGAAGACGGTATCGAGCACGATCGCGACAGCGGGGTCGAGAAATACAATGATTGAAATAAATTTCGTTGATAAAAATCGTAAACTGTCAAAAAACAACAAATATACAATACCCGTATGGATGATGCCGGTAGATACCACCATAATCCAGTTTCCCTGAGATAGGTTAGCAAAAGCGCCAAAGTGAATAAACGGAATCAGGATGATAACCCCTAAACCCGTCTGCAAGAAGGTGGTCGTGTAAGGACTGAGATTGTGAATGCCTTTTCCCAATAAAGTGGTGAACGCATAAAACAGTGCGGCGAGAACTGCCCATATGATCCCTGATCCCATCAGCTGTGTCAATGAAGTGCTGCCGTTAATCCCGGAAATCAGCGCAGTTCCCAGAAAGCAGATGATAATGGAGCTGACGGAGATCACATTTAATTTCTCTCTGTAGAAGAAGCTCCCCAGAAGAAGAACAAGCACCGGCGCTAGATGATAAACGGAGATGGCAATTGTAACAGACGTTTCTTCAAAAGACTTAAATAAAAACACCCAGTTGAATACAAGAAAGAAACCGCACGCCAATGTTTGCAGCACGTCTCTCTTGCTCCATTTTTCAGTTTTATACTGGCCGGACGCCAGCCAGCAAAGGCCTAAAAACAGCGTCGCGCAAAGGCAGCGGACAAAGACCAATTCAAATGACGGCAGATTGGTATGCTCTGAGAAAAAGCCGATGGAGCCGAAAATCACCATAGAGATGACCATTTTGATTACGGCTGTTGATTTTTGTTTTGGTGTGATTGAGAGATCTTGCTGCATCAAGCGTATTCTACCTCCAATTATGTATAGGGAAAAGCACCCCAACTGCAAGGTGCTTTTCCTTTTTTATAGTTTCTTGCCGGCCGTCCAGCCGCCGTCTATGACAAAGTTTGAACCTGTAATAAAGTGCGCCTCATCAGAAGCCAAATACTTCATACAGGAAACGATATCACTCGGCTGCCCCCACGTATGAAGGGCATGGTTATCTTTGATCAGCTGAACCATTTCATCGTCTTGAAAATACTCTTCCGTTAATTCTGTTTGGATCACGCCCGGTGAAATGCTATTCACCCTGATCCCCTTTGATCCGAACTCCATAGCGAGCTGCTTCGTCAGTCCGATGATCGCATGCTTGGAAGACACATAGGCAGCCCGCGCAGGCTCTGCCATCAGCCCGGACACAGAGGCGATGTTGATTATACAGCCTCGTTTTCCCAGCTTTGACCACAGCCTTGCCGCATCTCGGGAAAGAATAAAGGCTGCCGTGAGATTAATGTCTATGACCTTTTTGAATGATTCTGCTGATAATTCAAGAACAGGGGTAATTTCCCTTATCCCTGCTGCATTAATTAAGATGTCCGGAATCAATTGGCTTTGTTCTAGCTTTGGCATCAAAGATTCCGCCTGCCGGACATCAGACAAGTCTGCTTTTTCCATGTGAAACTCACTGTTTACTATAAATTCTGACATTTTATTCGTTTGAATATCCACTCCAACGACTCGAAAGCCTTCTGTTAGAAATTGCTTTACCGCGGCAAAGCCGATTCCGCTATTTGCCCCAGTTATCATTATATTCTTTTTCTTCATCATTTTACATTCTGCCTTTTTTCATTTTGGTAATTTGTAATAATCTGAATATTATATTTGACAATATATTACAAATAATTTAGCATTGCACTACATCCTCTATTTTCCACATTTTCTATCATACAGGAAATTACTAAAAAAATCATCTACTTTTTAAGGAGAGATTCATATGGTTCAAGTTTCAAACGTACAAAAAGAGTTGACATCCGATATTTCTAAATATGCTTCTTTTTTAAAGGAAAACGGCTATTCGTATATCCCAGCAGATTTCTATCAGCAGAAAACAACGGACGCTGCAGTCCGCGAACTACAGCTTACATATGATGATTTGAAAGCTGATCCTAAAGGAGGCGGCCGTTACAGAGCGCATTCCCGCTACATTTTGGCTCCTCACTCCGACACTCTTGAATTAGATCCGGATAATGGATATTTCCAATCAAAAGAATATAATTATGATGATGGCGGTATCGTCAGACAATTTGAAAAAATATCAGATGAGTTTCTACAGCATCCTGTAACGCGGCACATGATACATTCAAATGTAGAAATGGCTCGCCAAACCGATTTTGTAGATTGGGAGAAAGAAGTGATCGTCGGGCTTCACCAAGTCAGATATCAAGTGACACCTGACGCGCCTTCATACAGCTCACCCATTTGGCTGCATCGTGACGATGAACCGCTTGTTTTCGTCCATCTATTTCAGCTGAGCGAAGATGCTATCGGAGGAGATAACTTAATTGCTCCGTCTGTTAGGCAAATTGATAAAGTGCTGCGGCTGACAGACCCGCTTGAGACACTTGCTCTCGGGCAAAAGGTCTTTCATGCGGTTACACCGGTCGGCACTGCCAATAGAGATGGTGCGCATCGAGATATATTATTAGTTACATTTTCTAACAGATAAAAAAAAAGCGCCCTTGGGCGCTTTTTTTACAAATCTATCGAACAATCAAAACCGGGCATGTTGATAATTGAGACACTTTATGGCTGACGCTTCCAAGCATCATTTCTTTCAGGCCGCTGATCCCCCGGCTGCCAACTACAATCAGGCTGACGCCTTTCTCTTTTGCGTGATTTAGTATCTCATGCGCCGGCTCGCCATTCGCGTAAATGATTTCAGCTTGAACGCCTTTTTCGGCTGCTTTTTCTTTTGCATTCTCAAGGATTTTCAGGCCCTCTTTTTTAACCTCGCTCCTGATTTCATCAATAAAGTGTTCAGGCACATAGACAATTCCCGTCAGAGAAGAAGTCGTGACGACGGCTTCTCTCCCCACATGAAGAATGCTTAGTTCCGCTTGCTGCTCTTTTGCCAAATGCACTGCGGCATCAAGCGCTTTTGCACTCATGTCTGATCCGTCAATCGCTACTAACATTTTGTTAAACATGCTCTTCCCGCCTTTCGGACTGTGGGTGGTTCATCTTTCTCTTTTATTGTCTGCCTGCATTTCGTTATTGTCAATTGAAGTGCATGAGTTTTCAAAAAATTGTCAGAGACTCTCTCCGTTTGTGGCGATGACCTGCTGATACCAGTTGAAGCTTTTTTTCTTGATACGATTAAATGTTCCATTTCCTTCATTGTCCCGGTCCACATAAATGAAGCCGTAGCGTTTTTTCATTTCCGCAGTAGATGCGCTGACAAGGTCAATTGGCCCCCATGATGTGTATCCGATTAATTCAACGCCGTCCGCAATGGCTTCGCGCACTTCAATTAAATGATCACGCAGATAGTTGATTCTGTAATTGTCCTGAATCGTGCCGTCCTCTTCAACCTTGTCTACAGCGCCAAGGCCATTTTCAACAATGAACAGCGGCTTCTGATAACGGTCGTATAAGGTGTTGAGCGTGATGCGCAAGCCTTTTGGATCAATTTGCCAGCCCCATTCTGATGATTTGAGGTAAGGGTTTTTGACTCCGCCCAGCAGGTTGCCTCCTGATTTTGCAAGCTCTTCCGGATCTGTGCTCGCCGCCATCGACATGTAGTAGCTGAATCCAATATAATCCACAGTATGTTCTTTCATGAGCTCTTCATCGCCTTCAGCCATTTCAATTTCAATATTGTTTTCTGCCAGATAGCGTTTCATATATCCCGGGTATGCGCCTCTTGCCTGAACATCTGAGAAGAAAAGTGTTTTGCGCTCATTCTCCATTGCCGCGAAGACATCCTCCGGCTTAGAAGTCATCGGATAGGTTGTCGTTGCCGCTATCATACAGCCGATTTTCGAATCAGGAATGATGTCGTGACCCGCTTTGACAGCAAGAGCACTGGCCACAAATTGGTGGTGTGCCGCCTGGTACATCGCGTTTAATTTGTTTTCTCCTTCTTCAAAGACAAGACCGCCCCCGGTAAATGGCGCATGGAGCACCACGTTAATTTCATTAAACGTCATCCAATACTTCACTTTGTGTTGATAGCGTTTGAAAACCGTTTTGGCATAGCGTTCATAAAACTCTATGACTTTGCGATTCTTCCAGCCGCCATAATTTTTCACTAAACCGAGCGGCATTTCATAATGAGAGATGGTTACGACAGGCTCAATATGATGCTTTAACAGCTCATCAAACAGATCATCATAAAAGCTGAGGCCTTCTTCATTGGGCTCCTCTTCATCGCCATTCGGAAAAATTCTCGTCCACGCAATCGATGTGCGGAACGCCTTAAATCCCATTTCTGCAAATAAGGCGATATCCTCTTTATAACGATGATAAAAGTCAATCCCGTTGTGATACAGATTCAAGGAAGTCATTGATTCATCAAATGGAGACATGATCCCGTTCGGCGATACGTCAGCTGTCGAAAGCCCCTTACCACCCTCGTTATAAGCACCCTCCACTTGGTTGGCAGCAACTGCGCCGCCCCATAAAAATCCTTCTGGAAATCGTTTTGCGTTTGAACTCATATTGATCACCCCATTAGTTTTTTCAAGATAAAGCAAGCAGCGCTTCTTTTGTCTGCACTTTACCGATCTCTTTTACCGGCGAAAATGAATATTGGTCTGTGTTGGTCACGATCACCAGGGTAATGACGTCATATCCCGCGGCTTTGATTTGCTCCAGATCAAAGGACACGAGCGGATCTCCCGGTGCGACCTTGTCGCCTTCTTTGACGTGAGCCGTGAACCATTGTCCCTCCAGCTTCACCGTGTCCAATCCAATGTGTATGAGTATTTCAGCTCCCTGATCACTCGTAATGCCAATTGCGTGTTTTGTTTTAAAAATGGTGGTAACGCTTCCACGAACAGGCGACACAACTTCTCCTTCTTCAGGCTCAATGGCAAATCCTTTTCCCATGATCCCGGCAGAAAATACTCCATCTTTGACTTCACTTAAGGCTTTCACTTCTCCCTTAATCGGGCTGTGAATGATCTCTCTGCTGCCCGGCTGCTGGCTGCCGTCAGAAGGCACATCCTCGAATCCAAGCAAATACGCAGCTGCTGTTCCCGCCGCAAACGCAATCACAAGGCCGATCATCGCGTAAATAAACGTTGGGCCGATAAAGACAGGGATGCTCGGGAGACCTGCATTCCCCCCGACGATATAGGAAGCAACACCCGTCATGCCGTAAAACGCGCCACCGGCTGCACCGCCAATCAAAGCGGCCGCAAACGGCTTTTTCAATCGCATATTCACGCCATACATCGCAGGTTCTGTGATCCCCATCAGCGCCGTGATGCTTGTGGTAAGCGCGAGTGATTTAAATTTTTTGTTTCTGGAGCGAAGGAAGACGGCAAATGATGCTCCCGCCTGCCCCATATTCGCCAAAAACATAGCCGGCAGTAAATAATCGTGGCCGTTTTGAGCGATGTTGTTGATCATGATCGGCACAAAGGCATAGTGCATGCCCGTCATAATGATTAAAGAGAATGTACCCGCCAGCAAAATCATCGCCACAAGCCCTGCATGATCAAACAAATAATTGACCCCAGAAGACAAGTATTCTCCTAAAATAGCGCCAAGCGGACCGACTGTAATCAATGTCAGCGGCACGACAATCAATAATGTCAACGTCGGAACCACAATCAATTTGAGAGATGCGTGTGTAAAACGGTCAATCCATTTTTCTACGTACGAAGCAATCCAAATCGCCAGCAAAATCGGGATGACCGTTGACGAATAAGTGGCAGCGGTTACAGGAAGCCCGATAAAGGAAACCGGTTTCCCCGCACCGAGCAGGGCTGTCAAATCCGGATGCAGAATCGCCGCCGCAATGGCTGCCGCTACGTACGGATTGCTTCCGAATTTTCTCGCCGCACTCATCGCTAGCAGGAGCGGCAGGAAGTAGAACGCACCGTCACCGACAGCCGTCAAAATGACATGAACCTGGCTCTTCTCCGCCATCCAGCCAAACGTAACTGCCAGCGCAACAAGCCCTTTGATCATCCCCGCTCCCGCAATCGCAGGCAGAATCGGGGTAAACACACCAGAAATCACATCAAAGACCGCACTCAGCACATTCTTTTTCTTAGAGGATGAACCAGCGCTCCTCTCATCACTGAGATTGCTGTGCCGCACAATCGCCTGATACACCTTCGGCACATCGTTTCCGATAATGATTTGAAACTGCTCGCCGCTGATATTGGTGCCCATCACTCCAGGCAGTTGCTCCAGTTGACTGCGATCCGCCTTCGAATTGTCATGAAGATTAAAACGCAGCCTCGTCATGCAGTGAATCACGCGCTGAACGTTGTCTTCACCGCCTACGAGTTGTAATATGTCCTTCGATAATTTATCATAATCCATGTGTATACCTCCTTTTTATGGGGGGACTGCTGGGAGAAAGGTGGCCGCCTTTCTTCCAGCTTTTTTTGTATCAAATGCTGCATCACCTCCTAAAAGAGAATAAAAAAAACCTAAATGACACAGATTGCGAGAGTCTCCTCCTGCACCTGCACCATTTAGGTTTTGCCTGCTTTCGCAGTAACAATCCTGACGGGTCGTTTTATTTGTTTGTAGGATATACTTTAGCACTAGATTCGCGGGATGTCAACGCTTTCATTTTTTTGGTGTTGACTAAGGTGATTGCTCAATAAGGACTATTTTTTATAACGGTAAGCCATTTTGTATATTTTGTTTTTTCCTTACTAAAAAATCTTGAAACAAATTGCATAATCTATTTATATTTTTTTCATAGGAATGTAAATGCGAGTTACATCCGTTATTAAAAGGATGATAATGAATAAAACCCGCCATATCTTCAGGGTAATTCATATCTGCATAAACTTCCGCAAGCTTGCTCAAAAGTTCAATTCCATGATCACTATACTTTGATTTTACTTCAAGAAGAATAACATATCTCCATTTTCTTTTTTCAATAGCATAGAAACTATTTTCTTCAACTCGTAATATATTCAAAATGGCTTCTTCAATATCATCCTTGTCTCCCCAAGCCAGTTCTAGAATTTCTTCTCGTTGTACACCGGGATGGTTCATCAAATATTCAACAGCATAATTCATTACTTCAATTTTGTTTATCCACCCTTGCTTCAACCCAACGTAAAGAGTTTTCTAATCGTCATTTACATGATGTACTTTGAAAGTATTTAAAGCGATTTTTAATTTCTAACATCCTTGCTTTCATATATGTCATTAAACAAAAATAATTCCAAGTTGCTTTTTAAATATAACCTTTACCTTTGGTTCGTTATGAATATATATAAATAGATCAGAATTACATCTCTTTAATTGAGTAACATTTATAAACTTAGATTCAAAAACAAGCAACTCATTGGAGGTGAGACTTAGATTGCACTCCAAAGCGTATACATCCATTGTCAGAATCAGTTTAAAGCCTTTCATATCTTGGATAGAGTACATAAATATTTCTGCAAGGGGGTCACTCACCACGATTATTGGCTCGCTATCAAACAGTTCTAATAAATCATATTCATTGTAAGTAGTGAACATTTTTAAACTGCCCCTTAACTTTTTATTTGTTGTTGCTAGAAAAAGATGATAATTGTCAAAAACCTTGAAAGGTTTACTCTTCAAGGTTTTTCTTTATTATTATTTTAATGCCTGTTCTAATATGTTGATTTCATTATCTCCTACATCGTTTATAATGACACCACAAATATTGTCATCACAATCCAAACAAAATAATACGTGATTATTTTCTATAAGAGCTTCTATCTCATGAGCTGAAAATTGAATATAAACTGTCTTATCTGTTATATATACGTTTAATATTCCTTTTTCATCGATATACGTTTCATTCCGTTGTCGGTCTACGCTAAGAACAGGAACCCCTTTTATTGGTTCAATGTTTTCAATATTCCATTCTTTAGATTTATAAACACTTTCACACAGAGTTAATGTAATAGAACGAATTTCTCCTGTTTTTTGTGCAAATCCTATTTCAATTAATGATTTTTTAAAATCTCCGGTTCTCCAGTATACCGTTTTATCTTCTGATATATCCCAATTTCCAAATTCTATATTAATTGGTGTATAGACATCAAATTCTACTTTCATAGGCTTTTTATCTCTACATTCTAATGTTTTTAACATAATTTCAAATGACCTTCTAATAATAGTTTCAAACCCTATTCCCGGATGACTTTCTTGAATGGATTTTTTTCAACCCAATGGCTCTTAAACTGTACGTTCACGTATTAGAAACTTATTGATATCCGTCTAAATCATTTAATTTTTTTATAAGTATTCTTTTCCTAAATATATAAATACCTAAAGGGAACAAAAAGAAAAATACACCATATGAAAAACCAGCAATTACATATAACTCTATATCGTTAACTTGATTGGTATTTGCTAACCATATTGTCGTGATAGTTAGAACTATTCCTGCTAGGGGCAAAACAATCTGAATGATTAATAATGATTCATTTATTTTTCTCAATAAAAATTTCTCATCTATCTTCTTCACTCTCTACAATCACCTTATGTATTTCTTCAGCTATTATTTATGGCAGTGTCAATCAAGGTTTCCTTCATAATTTTTTCTGATTATGTCCAAGAACAAAGCCTTCTCATAAAAAAATTTAAGTTTCCATTTTTATAATCATTTTACTTTTTATATTTAAACAGCCTCCCTTAAAAATTCTATACTTATCCTGTCAACCTTCATCTCAACATTTTTCCCAATTAAATAAGGATATTCAGAAAAATACTCATCTTCATCAGTAAGAACGATTCCTGCATCAATTGAATCCTCTTGTAAAACCCCCCTAATATAATATTGATATCCTAAACCAATCCGTTCTAATTCTTTTGTTTTTTCTATACTTTCACGAATAACTAACTCATCCAAAATCGTAAAACCAACTAACACAGGATATTTTTTCCCCACTTCAATTTCATAAGGACAGACAGATGAAAAACCTGTGAATTCAACCCCTTCAATTTCGAGTATCACTTCCTCTTCTATATGTGGATCAAGTCCTTTAATAAGTGCTTTATATATCATAGGAGAACCTCTTTGATTTTTATTATATTGAATGCGTTAAAACCTTGAAGGGCATTGTTGTCAATAAAAGCTTCATTATTTGCTAAGACTCAAAAGCCGTTTTTACTGGAAATACACCCTCTTCTTTTACTAAACAAACTGCTAATCTATGTGCAGCTCGATCAAAATAAAATGTTGACGGGAAGTCTTTAATTTCTTCTAACTCTGAAAATTCCCTAATTATTTTATTTAATTTCATTTTGCCCATAGTATTTTCATGAGGCCCCAATTTGTAAACCACAGTTTCATTATCTTCATATTCTTTTAGTAATAAAATGTATACCGCCACTGTTTATTCCTCAATTAGTAAAATTCAATTCACTCCACTTTTCTTTTATCCAACCTATTCTTTCATCAACTTCTTCTGCTGATAGAACGTCTCTTTTGTTTTTGTACTTAATACTTTCTTTTGCCCAGATTAAAATGATCTTGGTATATTCCACCGTCTCTATTGTGCATATACAATCTCCTTCATCTTCATCTGCGAAAATATCTTCAATCACTGTTTTATGTTTATCAGAACTAATTAAATTTAAATTCCCGCCACTTTCGAATATTGGTAATTCCCCAGACAATACTTTTAATAATTGTTCAATTTCTTCCTTTATGCTATCGAAATCACTAAATATATCAGATCCTAACGAATTACTAATAAGGTAACCATTTTTAAGTATTTTCTCTTTTTCCAAATCCAAAATGACTTCATCATAATCATTTATATATTCAATTGCATATTTATATCTGAGCAATATACTATCTCCGTTATTTCTTATTCACCGGTAGATGGTGTGAGGTAACGCAAGCAATATAATGAGTATTTCCCAATCATAATTAATTAGAAATTATTTTCCTCTCAGTTTCCAAAAAAATTCTTTCAGTAGTTCTTTTACTGTATATTTCAAATCAGAAGGATAATAGAAAACAGGCGATACAGTTCTAAAAAAATTGTTCATATGTTCAGTTGTGTTAAACATATAAACAATGTTTTCAATGTCGCTAAACATACTATCATCAGAAGAATTATTATATATTCTTCAAAACAGTGTATAACCACTTATGATACTCTCTATTCAAGACTTCAGAACGGCTATTAGAGACTATGTGGTCTAATAATGCATCTGCTCTTTCTTCAGTTTGTTCCCACGCCAATTCAAAGATATTCTCATCTTTAATATTAGGATTATTCACTAGATAATTAACCGCATAATTTGTTACTTCTTGTGAAGAAATTAACTTAAACTGCCTACTAATAAACAATGTAATCCAGTTACATTCAAATTCGTTTTTCTTGATTATCTCAACTGTATACACCATCTATCTCTTCCATGTGGTTATTTTACCTGAGTCTTTAAAATTATAAGCTGATCCTGCAATAGGAAAAGCTTATTCCACTTCACACCACTGTGTGAGAATAAGCTTTAAAAAGTTATCATTGACTTTTAAGCATTGTTGTATAAACAATTCTATAACAAATTATTAAGAATGAACCTTCTCAAGGAAGTCTTCAAGTATTTTCTTTACTGGGGCACTTGCTTTTGGCAACTTATCATTTATTCTCTGAAGTATGGATGGATCGTTCAATATCATTTGTTTACTCTCGGGAGTCACAAAGCTTCTTAGAGAATCTATGCATACCTCAAATAGCTCTTCATTATCAATACTAAGTAGTGATAGTAATATTGAAAATTCATGTGAACTTCCGTTATTATCCATACAGTATGCCAGTTTTTTTTGCCATTCCAAAGGTTTAGTAAGTGCTTCGTTTTTTAATTTTCCCCAATCATCTGCTCTAAAGTCTGACAATATATCACTTGCAATTATACAACCATCATCGTACCATGAGTCCTCAGTTGTTTCAGCAGATAAAAGATTATCTAATTCTCTATACATTTTTTATCACCTTTCAATTTACATCTCAAAAACCTGATGGACGAGGCGCATTTACCTTTCCTGTTGGGTAACCACTAGTTACCTCGTCACCATTTTTGATAACATCTATTTCCACTCCATTTTTTGATGCTCTATGCCAAGTTGATCTATCCCTCAACCTTGTAGATATAGGTGGTGTATTTCCAACCTCTATAATACTCTTAAGAATCTGATCATCATTCCACGATTCCGGAAATAATGTACTCTTTTTAATTTTAGAAATATTACCATCTACAAATTGCTTAGTAAACATAACACTTTTCGTCCCATCTGCATTAGTAGATAGTACTTCCACTGCGAAATTATCATTAGCGTTGTTTATACTTGAGGAATGTCCACCTATTAAAATATTTTTTGGAACTTTACGTTGTCCTTCCAATATTTTCGCTTCCATATCTGAGCTAATAACCGTCTTTGAAGATACCAATTTCTTACCTTCACTCGCACCCTTTGAAGCAACCTTATTAACCTCACCCTTACTTTCCTTCTCCGCAACATGTTTAGCCACATCTGTGACAACACGCTTCCCGCCTCGGACCGCCAATTTTTTAACAGCACCCTGAGGGCTTACCCACTCAATAAATTCATACTGCGTTCCAGCCAAAAATGAATCCAGTGGCTTAGCTCCGCCTACTTTATCCTCTGGAATGTAAGACACTTCTTCTAGCCGCTTTTTCCCTCCAGCGTAGAGTTCTCTCACAATTTGGCCGTTTTCATATACATAATATTTGCCGCCGACGTAGTCGATGCTTGCAGTATCACGAGTTAGTTCGTCAATCACTTCTATCGTATCTATCTTTTTTAATCCTTTATGATTATATAGTTTATCATTTACCACCCGTATGTCTCCATAGACTTTCAGGTGGGCTGCTGCTTCTTTCTGTAATACCGTTAAGTTACTATCATCAGCATGAATCTCGCGCTCGATCTTCTGTTGTTTGTCATCCATCATCACAGAATCAACGTTTGATTGCTTATGTTTCTCCAGTTTCTTCAGCATCATCTCCATCGGTGAATCATCCGACTGCTTCATTTGCGGGTTAATCGCGCCGAAGGTTTGGTTGATGTTTTCTTCTTCCTGTGATTTCAGAATGGAGCCGCTTTTGTAGCCTGTGATTTCAATTTTCGGGCCGGTGTACATGGTTTCGAGCTGGTCTATATATTTTTTCATCGTTTGAAAATCTGATTTTGCGGCTTCTAGTGCTTGGGTTTGCTGGCCGTCAAATTGAAAGAGCTTATTCAGGGTGTCTGAAATCAGTCGCTCAGCCTGTTCTGTTTCCATTCGGAAAAAGGTATCATTGACTGCCGGCAAGCTGACGATGTGGCCGATGGCTGATGTCTGGCGATTGACTGCATCAGTGAGCTGCTCTGTCACTTCTCGTGCATGCTTGACCCCATGTCTCGCATCGTGTGAGAGAAAAGCCTCTGCGATCATGCCGTGGGAGTCAGATTCTACAGAGGAAATCGCATGCTGTGTTTGTTTCAGCACTTTTTTGTATTCGTCGATAAACATGCCAAAGAAAAGGAGAAAAGGCTTGTGGCACTCCTCGTAAAAGGTCCGGATGGCATCTCCGCCTTTTCCTTTCAGCGCATCCTTCATGCCTGCCAGATGCTCAACGCTTTTTTCCAGCTTCTCCAGCTGTTGTTTTTGCTTGTCCAGTTTCTCAATCGTATGCTGAATGCCCTCGTGAAGAGCATGGACATCTAATGTTTTCAATCCCTTGTCCTCCCGCGCTTTATTTCATGGAAGATGATATGTTTTCGTCCGTTTCCTTCATGGCGTTTACCGCGCTTTCCGTTTGTGCGATATGCTTGGCCAGAACAGACGCATATGCTTCAGTGAGCTCTTTGATGTCCTTATTTAATTGCTCGATGGACTTCACAACATTCAAATGGTTTCTGCCTGAGAGATGGCCGGGCAAGGAGGACTTGAGTTCAGCTGAATTCTTGAGCTGAGAAAGCCCTTGCTTCACTGTGCCATACACCATTTTAATTTCCTGTGCCATTTGTGCTCACCTCACTTTTTATGTTTTTCCTTCTCTATTTCATGCTCTATCCTCGTGATCTGGTGCCTGATGGAATACACATCGCTCTCTAATGAGTGGATTTTGCCTTGAATGCTTTCGATGATTCCGCTGACTTGATCGCTTTTGATTTGCTGATATGCTTTGTTCATTCCTTCACGAATATCTTCAAACCGCTCCGCATGTGTTCCTCTCCATGCATCCGGGGTGAGATGAGGCCGGTGAATGAGATGCTGGGCCTCTGAAAATTCGTGTTTGATTTGCCTGATTTCGTGCAGCACTCGTTTTAACTGATGGATTTGTTCCTGTTTTTCATGTAAGTCGGCTTTTACCGAATGTAACAACATTTCACTATGCATGCCGCAACACCTCATGTTTCTATCAAACTGTGTCAATTCTTTACAATACAGACTATTTTCATATTACATGATGGGTCATATTGGATAAATAGGTAAAAAGGTTTGTCTTGAGAGATGTTTAACTGGTTCTAAAATGCTAAAAATAGATCTCATCACCTTATGAGAGGGAGAAAATAATCATAGGAGGGACTTTTTATTTAAGTCTTTAATCTCTCTTTCATTTTTATTTTTTCTCCCACTTAACAATTTCTTATAGTCAATAAAGCTCATAAAAAAACGCCTTCCTACGAAGGCGCTTCTCCATCTTATTTAGATCCCCAAACAGCCTCACCGCTGCCATTCAACACACTAAACGTCATGACGTTCTTCTCTCTCACCGAATCCCACTGGCGTAAAAATACCCCGTTATACTTCTTGCCAGCTAACGTTATGTTAGCGGTATTTTTTCCGGTTTTCTTCCATGTTCCGGTCATTTCCCCGGAAATGGTGTGGTTTTTGTTGAGCTGGATGTTGATGTTTTTTTTGATGTCGGCTGAGATGTCTTTTCCGTGCTGGATGACTTTGTATGTTCCTGTGATGTCTTTTTGTTTTACTTCTTTCAATGTTTCGCCCGCATAACGATATGGCGCTGCTACCGGCCAGCCGTCTTTGTTCATGAACAATTGGTGGACTCTGACTTCGTGTTCTTCACCCCTGCCCGGGAAGCGGGTGTGGAAGATTAAATAGGAACGCCCGGTTTTTTCATCATAGTATGCGGAGTTGTGGCCTGGTGAGACGTACCCGGTGCCTTTTTCATTTTCTGTTTCAAAAGTGTAGCTGCCCATGAGTTTGACGCCGTATGGTTCGATGGAACGGTCGTCGAAGAATGTGCCTTCTTTGCCGCGGACGTCGAGCATTGGATTGCCTTCTGCATCATAGTAAGGGCCGTCTGGTTTCTTGGAGCGGGCCACACGGATGTTATAGCCGCCTGTTGCATCAAGACCGCCATATGATAGGTATAAGTAGTAGTATTGGGTGTCTGGATTGTAGAGAACATACGGGCCTTCGATTCTGCTGTGGTTGCCGCCGAGCAGTTTTTTTCCGTATCCCTGCCCAGGAAGCGGGAAGCCCGTTTTTGGATTCATTTCAAGAATGAAAATGCCGCCTGAGTATGATCCGTACACCATCCACAGCTTGCCGTCTTTATCAAAGAAGGTATGCGGGTCGACGACATTCGGGTGTTTGGTTGCGTCATACGGTGTTCCATCGCTGCTTGTGCCTTCCATTCCTGATTTCAAAAAGATGCCTTTGTTTTTGTATGGGCCTTCGATGTTGTCAGCAACGGCAACACCCATGGCGGATCTTGGCGAGTCGCCGCGGCAGGCGTTGTAGTACATGTAGTATTTGCCGTCCGCCAGCTGCGTGACGTCAGCCGCCCAAAGAGTATCGGATTGCGCCCATTCGAAGGTTTCTTTTAATTCTTCATAGACATTCGGAATAAGTGGGTTGTCATTGCTTACGCTGGTGGTCAGCTGCTGCCATTGCATGAGGTCATTTGTTTTTGCTGAAGCGAGATGAGATCCAAAAACATAAAAGGTGCCGTTTGTTTCAATGATGGAAGGGTCATGGACGCTGACTTCTTTAAATACTGGTTTTTGTGCATAGACGGAGCTTGGGAGGATGAAGGCCATGATAAGAGCTGCAAGAAAACATACACGAAACAATCGGTTGAACATTTAACCAATTCGCCTCACTTTTTTTATTAAATTTTTAAGCGCTTACATTTCCCTATGAAGAAACCCCGGCCTATTAAAACAGCCGAATGTTTTCATATTCAAACAGATAGGTGATTTCTCACTGTTCTCTTACATTGTCTGGCTGTTTTGCGCAGAACTGCTGCTTGCATATCCTCTCCTTCATAGTTCAACTCTTTTGCTGTTTCTCCTTCTTTCATCACTCTGTTTTTCATTCGCGTACATGTAATAACTGCTTTGTCAGGTTTTGCATCGACTGTGATACAGCCATTTCGTTGTCGGCGGTTTTTAAGATGATGCCTGATTGCCCGTCAACACCAGAGTCATTCGGCTGGCTCTTTATAAAATGCCTTGCGAAAAATGCGACTTAGTAAACGCATATTGAGAGTAAGACAGCGGCGCTTGCCTCCTTGTCTGGATATCGTGTGCAATCGCTGAAAAAACCTGTTCTGCTTTCTGCGTCACACTATTACAATAGCAATCTAACTTGTTAAAGACTGTAAAAAACCTTTTGACTTCTGCTGCTGAACCAATTAATATAATACTCAGTTAATAGTTATCAGAATTTTTAGGAATTGAGTGATTCATATGACACTGCATAAAGAGCGTCGGATCGGCCGGCTGTCTGTTCTCCTGCTGCTGAATGAGGCGGAAGAGAGTACGCAGGTTGAGGAGCTGGAGCGAGACGGATGGAGGGTCTGTCTTGGCAAGGTAGGATCAATGGACGCGCATAAAGTAGTAGCCGCAATTGAAATCGCTTCCAAAAAGAGCGGTGTCATTCAATCTGAGGGTTATCGGGAGTCACATGCGCTTTATCATGCGACGATGGAGGCTTTGCATGGCGTGACCAGAGGTGAAATGCTTCTAGGATCGCTGCTTCGGACGGTGGGCTTGAGGTTTGCCGTTTTGAGGGGAAATCCTTATGAAAGTGAAGCGGAAGGCGATTGGATTGCTGTCTCGCTTTACGGAACAATCGGGGCGCCGATTAAAGGTCTTGAGCACGAGACATTCGGTGTTGGAATTAATCACATATGAAACAGCCCATAGATCTTAGACGATAGGGGGCTATGCGTGAAAACAGATGTTCACAGCATAGCTCCTTTTTGTATGGGCGCTTTACCAAAGTAAAGAAAAAGGAGTTGGGCTTATGGTGACTTTAGACGGTACTTCATTGACAACAGCCGACGTCGCTCGTGTGCTGTTTGATTTTGAGGAGGCAGCGGCTTCCGAGGAAAGTATGGAGCGCGTGAAAAAAAGCAGAGCAGCAGTGGAACGGATTGTACGCGACGAAAAGACAATCTACGGCATCAACACCGGATTTGGCAAATTCAGCGATGTCCTGATTCAAAAAGAAGACTCGGCGGCGCTGCAGCTGAATTTAATCCTTTCTCATGCCTGCGGAGTCGGCGACCCTTTTCCTGAGTGTGTTTCCAGGGCAATGCTGCTTTTGCGCGCCAATGCGCTGTTAAAAGGCTTTTCCGGTGTCCGCGCTGAGCTGATCGAGCAGTTGCTTGCTTTTTTAAATAAACGCGTCCATCCTGTCATCCCTCAGCAAGGATCACTTGGCGCAAGCGGAGATCTGGCGCCGCTTTCCCACCTGGCGCTTGCGCTGATCGGGCAAGGAGAGGTCTTTTTTGAGGGGGAAAGAATGCCGGCAATGACAGGCTTGAAAAAAGCCGGTATTCAACCGGTAACGCTGACATCCAAGGAAGGGCTTGCCTTGATTAACGGGACTCAGGCCATGACTGCAATGGGAGTGGTCGCCTACATTGAAGCTGAGAAACTAGCCTATCAAACAGAACGCATTGCCAGCTTAACGATTGAAGGTTTGCGGGGAATTATCGATGCATTTGACGAGGATATTCACTCAGCCCGCGGCTATCAGGAGCAGATTGATGTCGCAGAACGAATTCGCTTCTATCTTTCTGACAGCGGCCTGACAACCTCCCAGGGAGAACTGCGGGTTCAGGATGCCTATTCATTGCGCTGTATTCCGCAAGTACACGGTGCGACTTGGCAGACACTAGGCTATGTCAAAGAAAAATTAGAGATTGAAATGAATGCCGCTACAGACAATCCACTCATTTTCAATGACGGTGACAAAGTGATTTCCGGCGGAAACTTTCACGGACAGCCGATCGCCTTTGCCATGGATTTTCTGAAAATCGCAATATCAGAGCTTGCGAATATCGCAGAGCGCAGGATCGAACGACTTGTGAATCCGCAGCTGAATGACCTGCCGCCGTTCCTGAGCCCTCATCCCGGTCTGCAATCCGGTGCAATGATCATGCAGTACGCCGCGGCCTCACTCGTTTCTGAAAATAAAACACTGGCCCATCCGGCAAGTGTGGATTCCATTCCGTCATCCGCCAACCAAGAGGACCATGTCAGCATGGGAACCATCGCCGCTCGGCATGCTTATCAGGTGATCGCAAATACAAGGAGAGTCATTGCGATCGAAGCGATTTGCGCATTACAGGCTGTTGAATACAGAGGCATAGAACATGCAGCGTCCTATACGAAACAGCTTTTTCAGGAAATGAGAAAAGTCGTGCCGTCCATTCAGCAGGACCGTGTTTTTTCCTATGACATTGAACGCTTGACTGACTGGCTGAAGAAGGAATCTTTAATACCTGATCATCAGAATAAAGAACTAAGGGGGATGAACATATGACTGATGTAAAAAAATCAATCCGTGCCAACAGAGGAACAGAGCTTGAATGCTTAGGATGGGAGCAAGAGGCAGTGCTTCGGATGCTTCGAAACAACCTTGATCCAGAGGTCGCCGAGAAGCCGGAGGACCTCATCGTATATGGCGGGATCGGCAAAGCCGCACGGGATTGGGACGCTTTTCACGCCATTGAGCATTCCTTGAAAACATTAAAAAATGATGAAACATTGCTCGTGCAATCCGGTAAGCCTGTTGGCATGTTCCGTACACACCCGCAGGCCCCGCGCGTGCTCCTGGCAAATTCTGTTCTTGTTCCGAAGTGGGCAGACTGGGAGCATTTCCACGAACTTGAGAAAAAAGGGTTAATGATGTACGGACAGATGACGGCTGGCAGCTGGATTTACATTGGCTCACAAGGCATATTGCAAGGAACCTATGAAACCTTCGCTGAGCTGGCGCGACAGCACTTTGGGGGCAGCTTAAAAGGAACGTTGACGCTGACAGCGGGTCTCGGCGGAATGGGAGGCGCACAGCCGCTGTCTGTCACGATGAATGAAGGCGTCGTCATTGCTGTCGAGGTTGACGAGAAACGCATCGACAAGCGGATCGAAACAAAATACTGCGATCGAAAAACAGCATCGATTGAGGAAGCCTTAGCTTGGGCTGAAGAGGCAAAGCTGGCAGGAAAACCTTTGTCCATTGCACTTCTCGGAAACGCAGCTGAGGTGCATCACACACTTTTGAACCGAGGCGTCAAAATTGATATTGTGACAGATCAGACATCTGCCCATGACCCTTTAATCGGTTATGTTCCCGAGGCCTACTCCCTTGATGAAGCTGACTGTTTGCGTCAAGACAATCCAGAGCTTTACGTGCGCCTTGCGAAGCAAAGCATGAAAAAACATGTCGAAGCCATGCTGGCCTTTCAGCAAAAGGGCTCTATTGTATTTGACTACGGCAACAATATCCGGCAAGTCGCAAAGGATGAAGGGCTGGAGAATGCCTTCGATTTTCCGGGTTTTGTCCCTGCCTACATCCGCCCCTTATTCTGTGAAGGAAAAGGGCCGTTCCGCTGGGCGGCGCTTTCCGGAGATCCGGCAGATATTTACCGTACGGATGCGTTATTAAAAGAGCTGTTCCCGACAAATAAAGCCCTTCACCGCTGGATTGATATGGCACAGGAAAAAGTCACCTTCCAAGGCTTGCCGTCCCGTATTTGCTGGCTTGGATATGGAGAACGAAAAAAGATGGGCCTCGCCATTAACGAGCTGGTTAGAAGCGGGGAGCTAAAAGCGCCTGTCGTTATTGGGAGAGATCATTTGGACTGCGGGTCTGTCGCCTCTCCAAACCGGGAGACAGAAGCGATGAAAGACGGAAGTGACGCTGTTGGTGACTGGGCTGTGCTAAATGCGCTTGTCAACACGGCGGCGGGTGCAAGCTGGGTTTCCTTCCACCATGGCGGCGGCGTCGGAATGGGCTATTCCCTGCATGCCGGCATGGTTGCAGTGGCCGATGGAAGTGAGCTGGCTGACGAGCGGCTCGCGCGGGTCTTAACGAGCGACCCAGGAATGGGCATTATCCGTCATGCGGATGCGGGTTATGAACGTGCCGTTGAAGTAGCGAAGGAACAGGACATTATCGTGCCGATGCAAAAATAAAGGAGTGATGACATGCCAAAGCAAATTGATACGATTCTCATCAACATCGGTCAGCTTTTGACGATGGAAAGCAGCGGTCCGCGGGCAGGCAAAAGCATGCAGGATCTTCATGTGATCGAAGACGCTGTTGTCGGCATTCATGAACAGAAAATTGTGTTCGCCGGACAAAAAGGGGCTGAAGCCGGTTACGAGGCAGACGAAATCATTGACTGTTCGGGACGCCTTGTAACGCCCGGCCTCGTTGATCCGCACACCCATCTTGTATTTGGCGGATCTCGTGAAAAGGAGATGAACCTTAAGCTTCAGGGCATTTCATATTTGGATATTCTGGCGCAGGGCGGCGGGATTCTGTCTACAGTCAAGGATACCAGGGCGGCTTCAGAAGAAGAGCTGCTGCAAAAAGCCCATTTTCATCTGCAAAGAATGCTGTCCTACGGCACAACCACAGCAGAAGTGAAAAGCGGCTACGGCTTGGAAAAAGAGACAGAGCTCAAACAGTTGCGTGTCGCAAAGAAACTGCATGAAAGCCAGCCTGTTGACCTTGTTTCCACATTTATGGGAGCCCATGCGATTCCTCCCGAATATCAAAACGATCCAGATGAATTTCTGGATCAAATGCTTTCCCTTTTGCCGGAAATCAAAGAGCAGGAGCTCGCCAGCTTTGCTGATATTTTTACAGAAACAGGCGTTTTTACAGTCAGCCAATCCCGCCGTTATTTACAAAAAGCAGCTGAGGCAGGCTTCGGATTAAAAATACACGCAGATGAAATCGATCCGCTTGGAGGTGCTGAATTAGCAGGTGAGCTAAAGGCCGTCTCAGCCGACCATTTGGTAGGTGCATCGGACGAAGGCATAAAGAAATTGAATGAGGCAGGAACGATCGCCGTCCTCTTGCCGGGCACGACATTTTATCTTGGCAAAAGCACATACGCCAAGGCTAGAGCTATGATTGATGAAGGTGTATGTGTCAGCTTGGCAACGGATTTTAATCCTGGCAGCTCACCGACTGAAAATATCCAGCTGATTATGTCCATTGCCGCGCTTCATCTGAAAATGACTGCAGAAGAAATTTGGCATGCGGTCACAGTCAATGCCGCATACGCCATAGGGAAAGGAGAGGAAGCCGGTCAGCTCAAAGTCGGCCGCTCAGCTGATCTAGTCATTTGGCAAGCCTCGAACTATATGTATATTCCGTATCACTACGGGGTCAATCATGTACATCAAGTCATGAAAAACGGAACAATTGTTGTCAACAGGGAGGGAGCCATTCTTGGATAAGTACCCTTTTCTCAGAGAGGCCGGATCTTCGTTTAAAGACCGGGATGTCACAAAAATGAGCGACCTGATCGCAACATGGGACGGCCAGGACATTAAGGGACCGGCGTTGATAGGTGTCCCCCTATCAAAATCCTCCATCAGTCATTCAGGCGCTTCCTTTGCACCCGGAACAATACGCCAGGCTCTGAAACATTCATCAGCCTATTCTGCTGAGCTTGGAGAGCATGTCGTATCAGAGCTTCTATATGATCTGGGGGATATCGATATTCATGTCACTGATATCGTAAAGTCACATCATCACATTTTCCAAACCATGCACGCTCTGCTTTCGGACCATCCGGATTGGGTGCCGCTCATACTTGGGGGAGATAACTCTATCAGCTACTCCACAATAAAAGCGATAGCACAAACAAAAGGAACGACAGCAGTGATTCAATTTGATGCCCATCACGATGTTCGCAATACGGAGGACGGGGGGCCGACAAACGGCACCCCCTTCCGCCGCCTTTTGGATGAAGAGATCATTGAAGGTCAACATTTGATCCAGCTGGGTATCAGAGAATTCAGCAACAGCCAGGCCTATGAAGCATATGCAAAAAAACATAGCGTGAACATTCACACGATGGACATGATCCGCGAAAAAGGACTAATCCCAACGATAAAAGAGATTTTGCCTGTTGTTCAAGATAGAACAGATTTCATTTTTATATCTGTTGACATGGATGTCTTAGACCAGTCCCATGCACCCGGCTGTCCAGCGATTGGCCCGGGCGGCCTCTATACAGACGAATTGCTTGAAGCAGTCAAGTACATCGCACAACAGCCCAATATTGCCGGGATTGAAATTGTTGAAGTCGATCCTACCCTCGATTTTCGAGATATGACAAGCAGAGCTGCAGCTCATGTTCTGTTACACGCATTAAAAGGAATGAAACTCTCCCCATTCAAGTGATCTTCTGGCAGGTTGTATTTTGGGTATAAGAAACTCATCTGCCTAAGGAATGGCAGCTAAAAGGAGGGCGAGACAGTGAATCTTCAGGAGAACAGCAGCCAACAGCTAAAACGCACAATGAAAAGCAGGCACCTATTTATGATTTCTTTGGGAGGCGTCATAGGCACAGGACTTTTCCTCAGTACAGGCTATACGCTACATCAAGCCGGACCCGGCGGTACGATACTCGCTTATGTAATCGGCGGGTTGATGATGTACCTCGTCATGCAATGTCTCGGCGAATTGTCGGTTGCTATGCCGGTGACCGGCTCTTTTCAAAAATATGCTACAACATTTATCGGTCCATCTACCGGTTTTATGGTCGGCATCATGTACTGGATCAATTGGGTGGTGACGGTAGGCTCTGAGTTTACCGCATCCGGTATTCTCATGCAGCGCTGGTTCCCTGACAGCAGTGTATGGATGTGGAGTGCGATTTTTGCAGCCCTTCTTTTTATATGCAACGCATTTTCAGTTAAGTTATTTGCGGAAACTGAATTTTGGTTTTCCAGCGTAAAGATTGTCACCATTATTTTATTTATCATTTTAGGAGGAGCCGCCATGTTTGGCCTGATCTCTTTAAACGGAACGGCGGATGCTCCTATGTTGTCAAACTTCACGGACCATGGCGGGCTGTTTCCGAATGGCTTTCTTGCCGTTTTTATCGCGATGATATCTGTGAGCTTCGCCTTTTCCGGTACAGAGTTAATCGGCGTTACAGCAGGAGAATCAGCAAATCCTCAAAAGGATATTCCGCGGTCCATCCGTAATGTCGCATGGAGGACAGTCATTTTTTTCATTGGCGCTGTGTTCGTATTATCCGGGTTGATTTCGTGGAAGGACGCAGGCGTGATTGAAAGCCCATTTGTCGCCGTATTTGCGGAGATCGGAATCCCTTACGCTGCTGATATTATGAATTTCGTGATATTAACAGCCTTGCTGTCTGTCGCCAACTCAGGCTTATATGCTTCGACCCGTATGATGTGGTCGTTAGCAAATGAAAACATGATCAGCTCCCGTTTTAAGAAAGTGACCTCTAAAGGCATTCCTTTAAATGCCTTAATGATCAGTATGGCTGTATCTTGTTTATCTCTCGTTTCCAGTATCGTGGCCCCTGGAACTGTCTATGTGGTGATGGTCGCAATTGCTGGATTTGCAGGAGTCGTGGTCTGGATGAGCATTGCCTTGTCCCAGTTCTTGTTTCGAAAGAGATTTCTGAAAAAAGGGGGGAATGTAAAAGATCTGACATTTCGCACGCCGCTTTATCCTCTTATGCCTATAGCCGCTCTCTTATTATGTTCTGCTTCTTGTATCGGTCTTGCTTTTGATCCCAATCAAAGAATCGCACTTTTCTGCGGAGTTCCTTGTATCATCCTTTGCTATCTGATCTACCATTTCAAAAGAAATGTTACAAAAGCGAAAAAAATCAGCCAAGAGGAATATCAGGCTGATCACATCCTGTAATCAAAAAAGCACACCCCACTCAGGATGGGATGTGCTTTATTTTTATTCAGTAATCAACGTATGAATCAGCTTCGGCGCCTTCGCTTCCGCGGCGATGCGGATGTTGTCATAGACTTTTGCGATGACTTCATCAACGTTTTCGCGGTTGGCGTAAAGCGTCACGAGCGGTTCGCCTTTTTCTACTTTGTCGCCGACCTTTTTGCGGAGCATGATGCCGACGGCTAAATCGATCTCATCTTCTTTTGTGGCGCGACCGGCACCTAACAGCATCGCTGCGACACCGATTTCGTCCGCAACGATTTCAGAGACGACACCCGCTTCTTTGGCAGGCACATCAATTTGATATGCGGCTTGCGGAAGCTTAGACGGATCGTCAACAATTGAGCTGTCGCCGCCTTGGTTTTTCAGGAAATCCTTGAATTTCTCAAGCGCTTTGCCGTTTTTCATGACTTCTTCCAGCTTCGCTCTTGCTTCGTCCAATGTATCGGCTTTTTTCGCAAGCACAACCATCTGGCTGCCGAGCGTTAAGACAAGCTCATGAAGATCCTCAGGTCCCTCGCCTTTGAGTGTGTCGATCGCTTCTTTGACTTCAAGCGCATTTCCGATCGCAAAGCCGAGTGGCTGGGACATGTCTGAAATGACAGCCATTGTTTGACGGCCGACGTTATTTCCGATGCGTACCATCGCTTTGGCAAGTTCAGCTGCGTCTTCTTCTGTTTTCATGAAGGCGCCCGCTCCCGTTTTTACGTCAAGCACGATGGCGTCCGCCCCGGCAGCGATTTTTTTGCTCATAATCGAGCTTGCAATGAGCGGAATGGAATTGACCGTTCCCGTTACATCACGAAGCGCGTACAGTTTTTTATCAGCCGGCGTTAAATTGCCGCTTTGGCCGATGACCGCAACCTTGTCGCGGTTCACAAGTTTAATAAATTCATCCTTCGTCAGCTCCACGTGGAAGCCGGCGATTGCCTCTAACTTATCAATCGTGCCGCCCGTATGGCCGAGGCCGCGGCCGGACATCTTAGCAACCGGCACATCAAGAGCCGCAACAAGCGGAGCGAGAACGAGCGTTGTCGTGTCGCCGACGCCGCCAGTGGAGTGTTTATCCACTTTAATTCCTTCAATGGCAGAAAGATCAATCGTTTCACCGGAGTTCACCATAGCCATCGTCAAGTCCGCGCGTTCACGGTCACTCATATCCTGGAAGAAAATCGCCATAGCAAGCGCGCTTGCCTGATAATCAGGAATGCTTCCGTCTGTATAGCCGTTCACGAAAAATTGAATTTCTTCAGTGGTGAGTTCTTTTCCGTTTTGTTTTTTGATGATGATATCTACCATTCTCATGTTTGGTCACCGATCCTTTTCGATTAAGTTCAGTAAATCAAGCCCACAATTGCTGCTGATAAAAAGCTGACAAGCGTAGCACCGTATAATAATTTCAAGCCGAAACGAGCGACGACATTTCCTTGCTTTTCATTCAGTCCTTTTACGGCACCGGCAATGATTCCGATTGAGGAGAAGTTCGCAAATGACACAAGGAATACCGATACGATCGCTGTTGTACGGCCGCTGAAATGGAAACCGTTTTGCGTAAGCGACGTCATGGCGACAAATTCATTCGATACCATTTTTGTTGCCATAATGCTTCCCGCATTAACAGCTTCATTCCATGGGATACCGACAAGAAAAGCGAATGGAGCAAACACATATCCAAGAATGCCTTGGAACGAAATACCGAATACTGCATTAAAAATGCCATTGATCAATGCAATAATCGCGACAAATCCAATCAGCATCGCAGCGACGACAACCGCTACTTTGAAACCGTCAAGGATGTATTCTCCGAGCACTTCGAAGAAAGATTGTTTTTCTTCTTCCTCAACACGAAGCATATCCTCTTCTTTTGCAACCTCGTACGGATTAATAATAGAAGCAATTATGAAACCGCCAAATAAGTTCAAGACCAGCGCTGTTACAACATATTCCGGTTTCAGCATTGTCATATACGCGCCGACAATCGACATTGATACAGTTGACATCGCAGATGCGCAAAGCGTGTACAAGCGCTGCTGATTTAAAAGACCGAGTTCTTTCTTCAAGGAGATAAATACTTCTGACTGCCCTAAAATCGCAGAAGCCACTGCGTTATACGATTCCAATCTTCCCATACCGTTTACCTTGCTGAGGGCAAGGCCGATATATCTAATAATAAACGGGAGGACTTTCCACTTTTGCAGAATCCCGATCAGAGCGGAAATAAACACGATTGGCAAGAGAACATTCATAAAGAATGTCGTTTGGTCCGCATTCACCAAGCCGCCAAACACAAAGTTAATTCCCTCTGCCGCGTATTCAAGCAGATAACCGAATCCTTTTGCAAATCCTCCCACGAGGAAATTCCCTATTCCGGTATTGAGGAGAATGTAGCCAAGAATAAATTGCAAAATGAGCATAACAACAATTGGGCGGATCTTAATTCTTTTTTTGCCGCTGCTCGCGATCCACGCGAGGCCTAAAAACACGATTAAACCGATAATCCCAATCAAATACTTCATATGTGTTTCTCCTTTATTTGTATTCGCTTACAATCACTGTTTCCTCAGAAAACGGAAAGCAGTCTGCCTTCCGTCAGCTCTTAATAGTTGTCTCCGCCTGATGCATTTTCTCCTTTTACGATAGAAACACCTGCGCTGGCGCCAATTCGGCTTGCTCCGGCCTCTACCATTGTGTCTACATCTTCTTTCGTTCTGACGCCGCCAGATGCTTTCACGCCGATATCAGGTCCTACTGTTTTGCGCATTAAGGCGATATCTTCCTTCGTTGCGCCGCCTGTAGAAAAGCCTGTTGATGTTTTTACGAAATCGGCTCCCGCAGACACCGCTAAACGGCATGCACGTTCTTTTTCTTCATCAGTCAGAAGGCACGTTTCGATAATGACTTTGACAAGCGCTTTTCCGGCTGCAGCTTCCACTACACCGCGGATATCAGCTTCCACCACATCGTCTTCCTTGTCTTTTAAAGCGGCAATATTAATGACCATATCCACTTCAGTGGCGCCTTTTGAAATGGCGTCTTTTGTTTCGAACGCTTTTGTTTCAGTTGTATTGGCACCGAGCGGGAAGCCGATGACCGTACAAACGTCGACTCCAGTTCCCTTAAGCTCTTTTGCAGCAAGCTCCACCCATGTCGGATTGACACATACTGAAGCAAATTTGTATGTTTTCGCTTCTTCAATTAGTTTTAGAATTTCCGCTTTTTGTGTATGCGGTTTCAAAGCTGTATGATCAATTATGTTGGCTAATGACATCCTTCGCACACTTCCTTTTTTGTTAAGATATTTTTTAGCATAACCGACTTTTGAACATATGTAAATTGGTAATTGAAATTTTGTTCAACGAAAGGTTTGAACGTGTCACAAATCATTAACAAGCGCCCTCGCGGTATGCTGGTCAATGATTAAAACGTTGGCATATTTTCCGGTTAATGCTCCGTGAATGGAAGATACTTTTCTGCTTCCGCCGGCAACTAAAATGGAGCGTTCCTTCAGCCTGAGGTCTTCAAGCTCAACACCGATGGTCCGGTCATTGATGGCACTGCTGCAAATATTCCCTTTCGCATCAAAAAAGCGTGAACAAATATCCCCGACGGCCTGTTTTTTCAGCAGGGCTTTCTCTTCTTCGTTAAAATATCCGAGCCGAAACAACAGCGCTTCATCACGGACAGTCCCGACCGTAAAGAGAGCGATATTCGCCTGCTTGCCCATCTCAATAATCCGCTCAATATGACGGTCTTTCTCCACCATTCGCTTCACATCCGCATTATCAAACACGACGGGAAGCGGGAGATAGCGCGGCATCGTTTGAAAAGCCTCCGCAAACAGCTGAATCGTTTCAGCCGAATACGTGTTTACCCGGGAATGGCTGATACCGCCTTTCAGCTGGACGACCTCGACGCCTTTTACCTGCTTCGGCTGCATGTTTTGCGCGATTTGATACATGGTGGTTCCCCAGCTGACGCCGACAATGTCGCCGTCTTTTACCGTTTCATGCATATATTCTGCACCATAGCGGCTTAGGTCATGTGTAATTCCTGCATAATCGGGTGTCGGGGAAAACACAACATGCGCCTCAAGGAGCCCGTATTTCTCTTCAAGTATGGAACCGAGCGCATCCAAATCCTCAAAAGGGTCCATGACGCGAATCTGGACATACCCTTTTTCCTTTGCATATTGCAGCAGCCGGGAAACGGTTGGCCTTGAAATGTTGAGCTGCTCAGCAATTTGCTGCTGACTGTAGTCAGACTGATAGTAAAGCCTTGCCGCTTCTATGCTTAATTGTTGTTTTTCCCGATCCATTCTGCACCTCCCTGTGGATCAGTCCTGATAAAACTGCTTTTGATTTGCTTTTATTATACAGGCTGGCGCCGGCTTTCATCCACCTGATTTCTAAGAAACTGAAAAACGCTCTGGGCGCGGACCTGCCCAGAGCTTACTTCTCCCAGGTCATATGCTGATAAATGCCTTTCATAATGGCGTACATTCCATATAGGATCAGGCCTAATGCCAATATAGACAGAATCAATTTGCCATGCGGCTGCTGCGCGAGTTCGGCGAGCGCGCCGTCAAAGCCTCTTGTGTCGTCGGGATCAGCGGTCATGGCTGTCTTGATCAGAAAATAGCCGATAGCAGAGAAAATAATGGCCCGGGCGATATTGCCTGCGCGTCCGGTGTTTTTCGTGATGCATATCATTTGTTTGTTCATTTTTGACGTATCAAATTCTTTCATAAAAGCAGCCCGAACGCCTTTCATAAATTGAACAATCGCAAATACGATAAAACCCGCACCCGTAAGCCCTGTGAGCCATTGGCCGAACGGCTGCGCCAATACATAAGCGGACCACGTCTGTTCTGAAGTGCCGCCGTCCCCTTGGCCAAACACAAATCGCAAGGCATTCCAAGCGATGGATGTGTAAACGGCGGCACTGAAAAAGTTTCCTATTCTCCGTGACAGGCCTCGCCTGCTGTTTCCGTGTCCCTCCGTGTCCTTGATCGCGCTTAACACCATCCAGATTACATAGCCGATAAGGCCGATGCCTATTAAAAAAAGCAATAGTGACCCATACGGCATGCGTGATAGCGTTTGGAGAGCTCCGCTCGAATCTTTGGCGCGGCCTGCCCCGGCAGCCGTCATAAAAGCCAAAACCCCAAGCAGAATAAAAACGCCGCCGAATGCAAAATAACCAAGCCTCCCGAATCGTTTGATCCAAGGCTTGGTTTCCTGTTTTATTTTTGACATGTACCGGTCTTTCACCGCCATGTGTCCAACCCTCTTTCACAGAAATCTTTACTGTAACATTCCCGATTGGACAAAGTTGAAACAGCTTCTGCCTCAGCTATGGCTGGCAGAGGTTCGTTTTTGCTGTTTAGCTGATTGTGCAGGTGTCATCCAAGCAGCCGCTGCGGCAGCTGTGACTCCGCCTGCTAATTTCCCAATGATCATGGCCGCCGCCATTTCTTTTTTCATTCCAGCTACAAAACCGAGATGGCTGCCGAGTACAAAGGCGCCGCTGACCGCAAACGCGACATTGATGACCTTTCCTCTCGGCGTCATATCCTTTAATGAAGCCAGCATTGGGATATGATGCGCCAAAGAGGTCACTAAGCCTGCTGTTGCTGTCTCATCTAAATGAAGGCATTTCCCCAGAGCCTGAAGCGGTTTTTTAAAGGTTTTTGTAATAAATGCCGTCATCGGGAACGCCCCTGCCAGAGCAATGGCGATGGTCCCTGTCGTTTGTATCCCTGTCTCGACATTCTCCATTCCCGGAATCAGCACAATGCCGGTCATCGTTTCAACAGAAACAGCTGCAAGCCCGATAATCGCAACCATACTGACCGCTTTCCCGAAGAGATGAAACAACTGAATCATTTTGTCGGTGTATCGCCATAACCCAAAAGCGATGACAGCAGATAACAGACTCGGGATCAGAAGATTTTTACCTATCATGCCGATGTCAAAGCCTGCGCATAATCCGCCGATTAAGCAACCGATCGGCACTGTGCACAGCCCGATTAATATGCCTTTCGCAAAATACGGATGATCCTCTTTTTCGATGATGCCAAGAGCGACGGGAATCGTGAAGACGATTGCCGGTCCCATCATTGTTCCTAAAAACACCCATGAAAACAGCCCGGCCTGCGGATCTTTCGCCATTTCTCCAGCCAGCGCATATCCTCCCATATCAATCGCCAAAATGGTGTTCGCAAAGGAAGAAGGGTCCGCGCCAATCGCTGTGTAAAACGGAGCAACAATGGGAATCAAGATTGCTGCCAGCACGGGCGCCAGCGATACAATTCCGATCATGGACAGCGCCAGCGGCCCCATAGCCTTAAAGCCGTCCGCAAACCGCTCGCCTAGCCCCCATCTGTTTCCCAAACAATAATCCGCCGCTCCCCATAGTAAAAAGGCAGCCAAAATGAATACAACCGCGTCATTCACCGTCATGGTTTTCTCCTTTTTCAAACGTATGATTGGTTTTATCATATCATCTGAAATCACCGAATAGAGTTGATCTTATTCAATATGAGCTAAAAATTCTTTTATATCGGCTTTTTCAACGGCTGTTATAATGCGTCGCGCTTTTTCTTGCGGGACCGTTAATGTCAATTTTTCTATTATGTCTTCTTCAGACAGCTCATTTCCTGGTGCCCCTTTTGGGCAGTCCACACGCGCTTCGCAAATCCGGCCGTCTGATAAATAGGCCCGGACAATCGTGAAACGGCCTTTTGGAACGGCATGTGGGGCCGGCTGAGTAGCATTGTCATATACGCGCTGAATATGCCCTATTGTCGTTTGAATGCCGTTTGGGATCGGCTGACTGCTGAAATGTTCAACGGTCAGGCCGTGTCCATGCAAAGCAAGAGCAATCACATATTCAACGCTGAAACGGCCTTCCTCTCCAGTTTTTGGAGATCTTTCCGTCAATGCAGCATCTCCGCCTGGCGGAAATATCACTTCAATACGTTCGGTATTGGCAGCAGAAATGGTTTCTTCGGAGATAAGCTGTCGTACCGCATCTGCAGCATGGTGTGCCGCGGAACAAAATGGATAGATTTTAAACCATAGACCCGGCTGCACAATTCTCCACGGTGCCCCCCAATCGTTTAGCAAAGTGTGTTGTGCTTTCTCAACGTCACCGTACAGACTGAAGAAACCAGTTTCTCCATCAAATGCCGTGCGGGACCCGCCAAATTCTGATTGGGCCAGCTTAACGGCCAGCAAGCCAGCCTGAGCCGCCAAACCGGCGTGCAGCGGTTTCATTTCTGTTCCAAATTGCACCCTCATCCCAGCAGATTGCGTAGCCGCAAAACCAATTGCTTTTTCCAGCTCTTCCTGAGTCAGCTCCTCAGCATAACCTACGGCGCAGGCAGCAGCGATGGCACCAAGCGTTCCTGTATTATGCCAGCCCTTTTCATAGTGGCGGCTGCCAATTGATTCTCCCAGCCGTGCCATCACTTCAATACCAACAATATAAGCGCCAAGAAGCCGCTCGTCATGTCCGCGAGCGGCAGAAGCAATAAGGGCCGGTACAATGACTGCACTGGGGTGTCCTCTTACATCGGAGTGGACATCATCAAAATCCAATGCATGGGCGATAAATCCATTCAGCATCGCGGATTGTAATGGCGCGGCCTTTTTGCCCTGTCCGATAATAGGAACAAGGGGCCGTCCTCCTTCATCCTCTATCAGACGGAGGAGCTTTTGAATGCCTTTATCTTCTCTTCCTGCGAATGAAGCGGCAATAAAATCAAGTAATCCTTTTTTTGCTTCGCGAATCGCGTCAACTGAATACTCAGGTTGTGACGTTCTCACAGCCGCTGCAAGACCTGCTGTCAGCCCTTGTTTGCTCATTTGATGGTCTCCAATACAATAACCGCCAGCTCCGCAAAGTATTGAGAGGCAACCGTAAGGGCTTCTTCATCCAGTGTAAAGGCCGGATGATGCCACTCCTCCGTCCCGTTCGTTCCCATCCAGACAAAAAATCCCGGAATCTTCTCTTGATACAGAGCGAAGTCTTCTCCGCCCGGAGACTGCTCAGCGTGAACGGTTTGATAGCCAAGCCGTGCCGCAGCTTCGGATGCCGCATTCAAAAATGTGCCGTCATTCTGAACGGAAGGCAAATAAGGAAACCACTTGAATTCTGCTTGTGCCCCATAGCCCGCTGCAATTCCTTCAGCCACTCGTCTCATATGCTCCGGAACAGCCTGCCGCGCTTCTTTTTGAAAGGTTCGAACCGTCCCCTCCATTTCAGCTTGGTCTGGAATTATGTTCCACGAGGTGCCCGCCTGTACTCTTGTGATACTGACGACTGCGTTTTGCAGTGAGCTGATATTGCGGCTGACCACAGATTGCAGCCCGCTGATGATTTGTCCGGCTGCAGCGATTGGATCAATACTGTTATTTGGGATGCCGGCGTGCCCGCCTTTCCCTTTGATGACGATCTCAAATCGGTCAACACTTGCCATGAGCGGACCTTCCTTTACACCAATGGTCCCGACAGGCAGATCCGGCTTATTGTGCATGCCGAAAATCGCAGAAACGTCATTAAGTACGCCAGCTTCTAGAACCTTTCTTGCTCCTGCGGCAATTTCTTCGGCCGGCTGAAAGATAAAGCGGACTGTACCTTTCAGCTCGGCCTTTCTTTGATTCAGCAAAATCGCTGTGCCGATAATAGAAGCAGTATGAAAATCGTGTCCGCACGCATGCATTGTGCCATCAACCTTAGATGCAAATGGAAGATTCGTCTGTTCTTGAATCGGGAGCGCGTCAATATCCGCTCGTATTGCTATCACGGGGCCGTCTTCCCGTCCTTTGATTTCTGCAATCACGCCAGTCTCCAATTGAGGGACATCAAGTATTTCGATTTGCTCCTCCTCAAGCCAACGGCGGATTTTTTTCGTCGTTTCAACCTCTTGAAATGACAGTTCAGGATGTTCATGAAGATCACGCCGCATATTGATTAAACGGGTATGAAACGCTTTGTCGGCCATTGTTCTTCTCCCCTTCTTATATAAGCTCTGCAGGCTCTCCCACCTGCTTGATAAATCGTTTCGTCCGTTCGTTTTTCGGATGGTCAAACAGTTCCTCTGGCGTTCCCTGCTCGATAATATGGCCGTCTGCCATAAAAATCACTTTATCAGCAACCTCTTTTGCAAACGCCATTTCGTGTGTAACAATGATCATCGTTGTTTGTTTTTCCGCAATGGACTTGATGACCTGAAGCACCCCTGTGACGAGCTCAGGGTCAAGCGCTGACGTTGGTTCATCCAGCAAAATCGCATGCGGATTGACCGCAAGCGCCCGCGCAATGCCGATTCGCTGCTGCTGGCCGCCGGACATTGTGATTGGATAGCTGTCAGCCTTATGCTCCAGACCGACTTGTTTCAGAATCTCCATTCCAATACGTTTCGCTTCGTCGCGTGGTTTATGTTGAGCCACGATTAAAGCTTCTGTAATGTTTTGCAGAGCCGTTTTATTTTTAAACAGATTGTAGTTTTGAAAGACCATGGCCGTTTGCTGGCGAAGCCGATGTGCTTCCTTGCGTGTAAACTTTTCCGCATTCAGTTTGGCTTCTCCGATTTCAATAAGGCCTTGATCCGGACGCTCTAATAGATTTAAGCACCGGAGAAGCGTTGATTTTCCGGAACCGGACGGACCGATGATTGCCACCACTTCTCCGCGTTTCACTTCTAGATCGATTCCGTCGAGCACGACGAGATCTTTAAACGCTTTGCGAATATTTTTTACTGTTATCAACTGATTTCACCTCTAAGTCCGGTATGGCTTGCTCATGGCACGTTCAAACAAGTCCTGCAAAATGCTGTAGATAATGGTAAGAACCCAATAGACGATCGCAACCGCCAAGTACGTCTCAAAATATTTGAGGTTTCCTGAAGCGTACATCTTCCCTTGGGCGAACATCTCCATGACCCCTAATGTAAAGGCCAGTGACGTTTCTTTCAGGAGCCCGATAAATGTATTGCCCGTTGCCGGAATCGCATTTCGGATCGCTTGCGGCAAAATAATCCGTCTGTATGCCTGAAATTTTGTCATACCGACAGACAGGCACGCCTCCAGTTGCCCGTCATCAACAGAATTGAGGGCAGCCCGGAAGATTTCTGCCAAATATGCTGCATTTTTTAAGCTTAACCCGATGATGGCAGCTGTGAGAGCTGTCATTTTGCTCATCTCTGGAAACAGCTGCGGCAGCCCGTAATAGATTAAGAACAGCTGCACCAGTGTCGGCACGCCTCGGAAAAAGGATATATACAGCTTTGACAGCTGATGAAGCACTGGAATTTTGTTCTTTGTGATGAGTGCGAGAATAAGTCCTCCGATAATGGCAAAAATCATAGCCGCTATAGCCATAAACAACGTGATCGGAAGGGCCTGAATTAAAGTCGGGAACGCTGATATCATGAATTCCCAATCAATCGTGTTCATTCTGGTGAGTCACCGCCGTTTCTTAATGCTTCTGTTCTACTGTGATATCTTCATTAAAGTATTTTTCAGAGAGTTTTTTCAGTGTTCCGTCTTTACGCAATTCATCTAGCGCCTTATTGACTTTTTTGCGGAGCTTGTCGTGCGCATCGTCCTTGGCAAATGGGAATGCAACCTGTTCGTAAACAATCGGATCTCCTGCAAGCTTTAATGGCAAACCGGTCTTCTTGATTTGCGCGATCAATACAGTTCGGCTGTTGACATAAGCGTCTACACGGCCGTACGCAACATCCTTCAGCGTACCCTCTTGTGTTTCGTACGTTTTGATATTGATTTTTTTATCAGGATCTTTGCTTTCAAGGTTTTTCGCGTGGTTTGAACCGAGAACGGCTGCGACTGTCTTGCCTTTTAAATCGTCTACTGATTTGATGTCTGTATTGTCTTTTTTGACGACAATCTGTGTTCCCGCATAAGCGTATGGTTTCGTAAAGTTATACGTTTCCTTACGTTCGTCTGTCACAGCTACCTGGTTAGAAATGGTGTCAAGCTTGCCTGTTTGAAGCTCTCCCATCAGCCCGCTGAATTCAAGCAGCTTCCAGTCCAGTTTCATGTCAATTTTCTTAGCGACTGCTTCCATCACTTCCACGTCAAAACCTGTCAGCTTTCCGTTTTCTTTATAAGCAAATGGGTAACTTTGTCCTGTCGCACCGACATGAAGCACATTGTCATCCTCTTTACTGCTGCTGTTTCCATTGCCGCAAGCTGAGAGCACCGCTAATAATGCAGCAACGACCAGCACTGTCCATTTTTTCATCTTCATTTGATTTTCCCGCCTTTTCTATTTTTATAGATCATGTCGCAATTGTTTTTTCATATAGACTGTGATATGCCCTTTTCCAAGGTCTTGTTCACCTGAGCGGACATATCCTTTTCGTTCGTACATCTCAATCAGCCACGGATGCTTATCCGCTGTTCCGAGTGAGACAAACGGAACCTTTAACGTATCGCGAAGGATTGTTTCCTCCAGCCATTGAAGCAGCTTTGTTCCGATTCCTTTTTTTCCGGTGTCGGGGTCCACAGCAAACCACCAGATATGCGGAACGCCATACGGTCCCGGCTGTTTTCCCCAAGGCATTCTCAAGGTGATGGTCGCGATGATCCGCCCGTCTTCTTCCATGACGTAGCAAGCATTTTCCCGAATATTTTTCAGCACCAAATCCAAATCCGCATGAGCGGCAGCAAAACGAATGCCGAGCTTTCGAATCGGTTCATAAGCCCGCAATGTCAGCTCGAGAAGCTGTTCGGCATCACGTTCAACTGCAAGGCGGTATTGTGGCTTCATCTAGCGTTCCTCCTTACTTTGCATAGCGGTTTACCGGCTTTTCCAAACCGAAGTGCTCTCGTAATGTTGTGCCTTCATATTCTTTTCTGAACACGCCGCGCTCCTGTAAAATCGGAACCACTTGATCAACAAACACTTCAATTCCTTCTGGAAGAAGCGGAGGCATGATGTTAAACCCGTCACACGCTTTCGTATCCACCCATTCCTGCATCTTGTCGGCGAGCTGCTCCGGCGTGCCGACAAAGATATGGTGGCCTCTGGAGCCTGCAACGTATTTGTAAAGCTCTCGTATCGTCATATTGTCACGTTCAGCCATCTCCTGAACAAGCTTGAAGCGGCTCTTCACCGCATTGGAAGCTTCTGCGTCAAGCTTCGGCAGCGGCCCATCAAGCGGATATGCCGACAAATCAATTCCGCCTAAGTAATTTTGGAGAATTTGCAGACCGACAGATGGGATAATCAGATCTTGAAGCTCCTTGTATTTGGCTTGCGCTGCTTCTTCTGTATCGGCAATGATTGGGAAAATACCCGGCATGATGGCAATTTTTTCTGGATCACGTCCGAATTCCGCAGCCTGTTCTTTAATGGATTGATAAAATTCTTGAGCTGATTCCAGGTGGTTTTGTGCTGTGAAGATCACTTCGGCTGTTTTGGCAGCCAGCGCTTTTCCGTCTCCTGATGATCCTGCCTGGATAATGACCGGCTGGCCCTGCGGGGTTCTTGAAACGTTCAGAGGTCCGCGAACCGAGAAATATTCTCCTTTGTGGTTCAGCTCGTGCATTTTTTCTTTGTCAAAGAATTCACCCGTTTCTTTATTACGGATAAAGGCGTCCTCTTCCCATGAATCCCAAAGCCCCTTTACAACCTCGACAAATTCCTCTGCCCGCTGATAGCGCAAATGGTGTTCAAGGTGCTTTTCACCGCTGAAATTCAGTGCTGTTGATTCAATAGATGAAGTGACGACGTTCCATCCGGCACGGCCATTGGAGAGATGATCCAATGACGCAAACTGTCTGGCAATATGGAATGGCTCGCTGTATGTAGTGGAGGCTGTTGCTGTCAGTCCGATTTTTGATGTGACCTGCGCCAAAGCAGAGAGCAGGGTGAATGGCTCGAACCTTGTTAATACATTTGGATGTGATTTGCTGTCAATTGAAAGGCTGTCCGCTAAAAACAGCATATCCAGCTTGCCTCGCTCCGCTGTTTTCGCAAGCTCTTTAAAATAATCCAAATTCATGCTCGCATCTGACGGCGCTTCCGGGTGCCGCCAAGACGCAACATGGTGGCCTGTACCCGCTAAAAATACCCCTAATTTGATTTGTTTCTTTTTGCTTGTCATGACGATACTCCTTTTATCATGTTTTTAGGCTGAATAATCCGAAAAATAAACTCCTATATTCCTAGTCGTTTAATATGAATAAATCAAAATGTACCTTTGTCTTGGACGTTTGTCAATGAGTTAAGATTAAATTTTTCTTTTTAAGCTGAAAACTCGCGGGATCATGGGGCGGCATTTGTGCAACCTGTATACTGGCAAAACCAGTCTGATGCTGAGACTCGTTTTGATCCAAAGTTTTATATAAATGTAGCTTGCACCTTATCTCTACTTCCGACCATACGCATTTTGCCGCCGCTTTTGCTCTTTGCTAATAAACGCGCGTGATCGCCGTCGTAGAACGGTTCATTTTCCCACTCATTCAGAAGCTGAGACATCACATAAAAAAATAAGCTGATCCCGGATTCATACCGAAATCAGCTAATTGAATCTTAATTAAGTTCTAGAATACTTTCTTCTGCTTTAGCAGAAAACACTTTAGGCTCAAGGCGGTCTAGGTCTTCATGAAATAAATTTACTTTTTGGATTTGCCGATTGTCATAGTGGTGGAAATAGTAGTTTCCAGTTTCGTTGCACATCACGGAAGTATATTGCGTATAATGAATTTCGTCTTCTTCCGTTATCACTGCGCCCTTTGGTATCGTCATATTTGCCAAAATTTGAAAAGCGGCTGTTACACCTTTCGTTTCATCGGCCGCCGGCTCTAGATGTTCTTTCAAATAAACAGCTCTGACAAACCGGGAAGGCGGTGTGTAATCCCCCGGCAGACCAACAGTTCCTAAGCCTTGGCCAAAAGCAGAAAGGGCTAATCCGCCCATCTCTTTGCTCTCTAATTGCTTCGGTCTGATTCCTGTATATTGCTGCAGATTGGTTACATGCCATATAAAGTCGGGGCTGTTCGTCATGACACCAGGTTGATTATCATAGACTTTGAGGCCGTCTGCTCTCGGTTCTATCGTCAGGCTTCGGCCCGTCCGGTCTGACAATATCCAGTGAAGCGGTAAAACTGTATCCAATAGATCTAATTTTTTCTCTACAATCGTTAAAGATCGAATCTTTTCTTTTACGTCTTCCAAAGACTGACAGACTGACAGCACCCATGTCACAAACTCATGCGGGGCAATGTGAACGGTATCTTCCCGTATCGTTTTTTCGTACTCCGCATAGCCAGGAAAATAAAGTGCAGCACATGATAAACCGCTTTCATTAACGCCGTCTGCAAATAAAATATTACCAAGTTTTCTTCCCATACCGATAAATGCGTACTGTGTCTGATGGGCCTTTCCGTCAGCTTCACTCTTCCAACTGTAACGGCGCGGATAGAGAATCACCTCTGTCCCCAGCTGAAATGCAAAATCCATTGTTCTCGCTAATACATGTTTACGGTCAGCAGTTTCCAATGTAAGACTTGTGCACATTTGATCAGTCCCCTTTTCAATTCAGATTAATATCATACATATTGTGAACGAATTGGTTTTATCAGCATAACGAAAGTCAAATCGGTTCGTCAAAGAATTGACATTACATCAAATAAAACGAAAAAATCCAGCCTTTAGAAGGCTGGATTTTTTATTATTTAGCCAAAACAAGCTCGTGAATCGCATGCGCAACACCATGTTCATTATTGGAGCGCGTTTGAAAGTTTGCTGCTTCCAATACTTCTGGGATGGCGTTTGCCATGGCAACCCCGCAGCCCGCCCATTCGATCATTGTCAGGTCGTTCCCGTTGTCGCCTATGCACATGACTTCCGCCTGTTCAATTCCAAGCAGCTGAGCCAGCTGGCGTACAGCATTTCCTTTGCTGGCTTCCGAATGCAGAATTTCATAAAAGAAAGGCGCGCTTCTGACCATTGTATATTTTTCTCTCACGTCATTTGGAATCGATGTAATGACGCGGCTTAAGTTCTCCGGTTTATCAATAAACATCACTTTCGGGATGAGGATATCTTTTGGCACCTCGTCAATTTTGCGGAAATGAAGCGGCACCTGTGTCACATAGGATTCGTATACGGTAAATTCGCTAATGTCCCGGTTAGGCGTATACAAATTAGATGAGTCAAAGAAATGCATCGGCGTCTTCAGCTCTAAGCTCAGGTCATATAATGAAGTCAAATCATCATAACCGAGAGACAGCTCCGAGACCACTTCATTTGTATGCGTATTTTGAACAAGTGCTCCATTATACGCAATAACATAGTCGCCTTCTTCAATTAAATTCAGTTCATCTAAATATCTCTGCACACCCCCGATAGGCCGGCCGGTGCAAAGCACAATTTTGACACCTTCCGCTTTTGCCGCGTGAAGGGCGTCGCGGACCTCCTCTGTTACTTCATGATGATCATTTAAAAGTGTTCCATCCATATCAATTGCAATTAGTTTGTACATCCTGCATCTCCTTCATGTCGTTTTCAGGCTATAGTCCCATCATATCGTTTTTTCTTTTTGATATTCAACCGGAAGAGATGGTTTTCTCCGGATTCTGTTTAGACGCCGCCCTTGTCTTCGGATACGCAAGCGCGGTTTCCGCTTTCTTTCTGCCTTGACGCCGTTTTCTGCTTTTTTCTGTTTCATCAGCAGAAAGCCGGCAGCTAGAAAAGGAATGCCGGTTATATTCAAGATGGCAAGCTTCACACCCGCCGCGATGAAAAAGAACCCCCATGAAGATGATGGATTCCGTCTGATCATGACGTAAGCCGCCATTTCCAGAACGATCAGGATGGCATGAAGCACTATGCCATAAATCAGCAATACAAGGGCAAAAAACAAAACATAATTCACGATTGCCCCTGAGTACATCATAGCGCGCATCATTTGTATAAACGATAAGGACTGCATGGAGCCGCTGATGACATTAGGGTTATAGATCGTATAGTCACTAAATAACTGTTTGACTTTGAGAAAAGCCCATAATATAAATATCCATTGAATGATATGTAAAACAAGCCCCGCTGCCACCAGTCTTTCAGCTTTTTGATTTCTCATCTTTCTCCTCCCTGCCGGTCTTTGATTCGATTCTTGTCATCGTTTTTCTCTGTCCATTTTGCTCCCATATCAATGTCCCGTTTTCTCCTCTTTTCAGCGTGCTTTTGAGCGGATAATAGGGGCCGAGGTACTGAATCTCGATAGACCCGTCAGTGCTTTGGGAAATCACCTTGTATGCCATAAAAGGCAGCTGTACCTCTCCTCTTCCTTCAATCACTTCCGTTTCCACAACCTCGTCTTCGGTAAATGTGACTGTTGCTGATTTCACACCGTCCGTTGGCCCGGGGGCACGCCCCTCATCCCACGTTCCGTAATAAAACGGCGTCTCTTCTTTTTGCTGCTGGCAGCCCGATACCATGATGCATACAGCAATTAAAAACAAAATGCCATATTTGTTTCTCAAGGGGATCACCATTCTTTCCTCCTTTTTTGGGCGAATGCCGTGCCACTGTGCCAATGACTACATAAGTTATAAGGAATTCACCCACAAGGAGACTGATCACATGAACCCTTATCAATATTACAGCCCTCAGCTGCCTCAGCAGGAACCTTACTATAGCCACTATGAGTACAATCCTTATCCGCAGCAGGATGTATACGATCCATACCAAATGGACAGACAGCCGGCATTGGAAAGAAGAATCGCAGCACTTGAACGGCAAAATGAACAGCAGTCAAGAGAATTAACCCGTCTGACAAACGAAGACCGCCGTCAAAATCGGGAAATTGCACGGATTGCCGAACAGGTCAATCAGTTAAGCCAGGCTGTTGAACGCCATACACGCCGCCTAAATCGGCTCAATCAGCGCCTCCGTACAGTAGAAAACCGGCTGAATATCCCATTTACTGCAGGGGAAGGCGGTTTCTGAGCGAAACAAAGAAAAAAAGCGGAATACGATTCTCCCATCTCAGGGTTTCGTTTTCCGCATTTCTTATATGTTAAAACGGAAACATTTACATAAAAAGGGTTTGTACCCAGTATACAATCTTTACCGTTTTCATTCAAAGATAGAGGGGCTGAGGAAAATAATTGTAGTTCCTCTTTGACGGAATTTCTTTTCATTCAAGTTGCATGATAATACCGACTCACGTCAATCGATACATGGAGGGATCATTCATGCATAATACACAACACGGCTTGCAGCAGCTGAACCAATGCCGCCAAACTGCTCAGCAGCTCATTCAGCAGACACAGCAAAGCAGCCAGCAATATCGCCAAATGCTTCATCAGGAACAGCAAAACATCCAAATGCTGCAGCAGATTCTAAACCACGAACAACAAGCTGCACATACCATTCAGCAAGCACTGCACGGGCATGATATGGCGATTCAAAAGTGCCAGCAGGTTGTCAACATGTGCAACCAAATGCAACAGGAACTTACTGGACAATCCAGCGTCATGAATACGAATGTGTCTACACTTCCATTCGGCCAAAACACGCCATTTCAGCAGCAATCCTACCAGCAGTAACATATAAAAAGCTCAACACAATGCGAGTGTTGAGCTTTTTTTCTTACTGTTCTTTGCGAATATGTATATCCTGAATAGACTGTTTCGGTGCATGAAATCTGCTCTCGGCTTCACTTCTTGCCTCGGCAAAAGCCCGCGCCTCCACATGATCTTTGTAGACATCCAGCTGAATCAAATACAGCGGGCGCACTTTAAATCCATGAATAATGGTCACCGCCCATAACGGGACCACAATAAAAACACCGGGCAGATCGGGCAAAACAAAACCAAACGCAAAAATGAAAAAATAAATGATGCCGTACATGATCCACTTTCTATTTCTAACCTTGATGCCAATAAATAAAAAGGCAAAAAAACTGGTAATGGCAAAAGGCATGAAAATAAACAGCATCCACCAGCTATGCAGCCATTCCCAAGCGGAACCTCTTTTTGTAATTCCCATATTTTTCTCCTCCTATTTACCTATAATAATCGATTAGGCATACCGCGTCACCCATAAACGGGAAAAACTTTCCCCCTTAAAAATAGTGATAGACGGAGAACAGGTTTCTTGCTATATTATTAATTGATAATGATAATCATTACTAATCTATTGAGATACATAGTGGGAGGGTTCTTGATGAAAAAGAACATATTGCTCGTGGGCATGCTTGTGCTGCTTCTCATGTTTGTCAGCGCTTGCAGCGGCACGGCTTCTAAAGGGAGCTCAAGCGATTCTGCTTCCGAAAAAACAGAAATGAGAACATACAAATCACCAAAAGGGAACGTCAACATTCCTGCACATCCGAAACGCATCGTCACTGATTTTTATGCCGGTGAATTGCTGTCTGTCGGGGCCAATGTGGTCGGCTCAGGCTCATGGTCATTTGATAATCCGTTTTTAAAATCAAAGCTGAAAAATGTGAAGGATGTTGGTGATCCAATCAGCGTTGAAAAAGTGATGGAGCTTCAGCCTGACTTAATTGTTGTCATGAATGAAGAGAATGTTGATAAATTAAAGAAAATCGCTCCGACTGTTGTCATACCTTATAACACAGCGAAAAACGTAGAAGACACAGTCAGCATGTTCGGAGAAATCGCCGGAGCGAAAGACAAAGCAAAATCCTTTATGGCTGACTTTAACAAAAATGCGGAAGCAGCTAAGAAGAAAATTGCCGGCGTCATCGACAAAGATGCGACCTTCGGCATTTATGAAAACACAGACAAGGGCGAATTCTGGGTGTTCAATGACAATGGCGGACGCGGCGGCCAAGCTGTATACAATGCACTTGGGTTAAAAGCGCCTGAAAAAATTGAGCAAGATGTCATCAAAAAAGGAGAGATGAAACAGCTCTCTCAAGAGGTTATTCCTGAGTATGCCGCAGATTATATGTTCATTACGGATTACAACCCGAAAGGCGAAAGCAAAACACTCGACAAGCTGGAGAATTCCTCTATTTGGAAAAATCTTGACGCTGTTAAACATAATCGCGTGTTTATCAATGACTTTGACACGTTCTACCCGTACGACCCGATTTCTGTCAGCAAACAGGTGGATATCATCACCGACATGCTGATCAAACGGGCCGAAGAAAATAAAAAATAAAAAAACGGCACAGTCATGACGCTGTGCCGTTTTTTATGATTCACTTTAATTTTGACTGTACGGAGTCCGGCATATCTTCAAACTTGACTTCTTCCCAAGTCTCGACATACTTTCCTTTCGCCTTTACCTTCAAATACGCGTTCTTCCGAAGCTCTTTGCCGGCGAAAAAGGTCACTTCTTCTTTTTTCCCGGATGCATTATATCCGTCTAATGTATATTCAGTACCGCCCGGACTAAGATGTCTGCCATCTCGATCAATCTGAACATAGACATCTTGCTGGTGAATAAACGGATTAAATCTGTCTGTAACATCGTTATGAAAAAAGAGAAGCCCGCATATTACGGCAGCAGCCGCCAAGACGGCCAGGATTGCCATTGCTTTTTTCATCTTTGCACTCCCCTTACTTGTTCATTTTTTTCAAATAGCTTGACCGCACCGCGAGGAAGAATAGAAGCTGAAAAATGAAAAACCCTCCGATGGTGAGACTGAGCGGCCCCGCGACATCAGAATAGCCTTCCACAGCCAATGTTCTCAAGGCAAACAGTGTATGCATGACGGCAATGACAAATGGAAAGAAGAAAAGAATCGCCAATTGTATTGTCACGCTTTGTGCCATTTCACGCTCACTCAGGCCGATTTTGGCCAGTGAACGGTAGCGCTCCCGGTCTTCATCTAAATCAGTGAACAGCCTGAAATATAAGAAACTTGCTGCCGCGACAAAGAATACAATTGCGATAAACAGGCCGATAAATAAACTCAGGCTCGGCAGCTGCACCGTATCATAGTAAGTCCCGGCTTTTGAAGCAAAATCAGAATGCACGTCGATATAATTGCCGTAAATCTCATTTTGCAAGGATTGGCTGATCTCAAGACTGTCCTTCCAATGATCATAGCTGTAGCCGTATAATGACGCTTTATCACCGAGTGATTTCAGCTGATCAAAGGTTTGATCATTCACCGCGATGATGGCATTCAATGAGATCAGCGGTTTTTTGACTTCTTTTACCGACAGTTTTTGATCAGACAGCTCCTCTTTTTGGTTCAGCAGCTTCAGCTGATCCGGCGCTTCGTTTTTGAAATTGCGGTCATACGTTCCCGGGAAATAGACAGCCTCGTCTTCTTTCAGGCCGTTCACTTTGACATGGAAGTATTTTGCCGCATCCGATTCACTGATCATGTAAACAGGGGGAACAGTTTCTCCTTCCTGATAGCGAACATAGGAAACATCTATTTTGTCTTTCGTATACGTAAAACCGTGTGTTTTCAGTTCATGGTCAATATCTTTCAAATGAGTCTGTTCTTTTGGATTGTTGCTGTAAGATAAATACTCCATTTCATAAGCGGACTCTTCCGCTCCGACGGTCGATTTGTACATTGCGAGCACGCCTGTCGCAGTAAACGCAACCGCGGAAATAATGCTGACAATAAAGAACAGGCGGGCGTTGTCTTTTAAACGATAGACAAGGTCAGAAACCCAAATGACGTTTTTCCCGCGCAGATAAAAGGTTTTCCACTTCTTCAGCGCGCGCAGAATCCATATGCTGCTTTGGCTGAAAAAGAAATATGTTCCGATGACGGTGAGCAGTAAAATGATAAACGGTTCGGCCCCGTGGACATTGCCTTTAAGGACCATGCCGTACCCGTCGCACAGACAGGCGATGCCGAATAAGGACAGAAGCACGGACGGCTTAGGCTCCGGTTTAACCTTGCCAGTGCCCTTTATTAATTTGATAACCGTATTTGATCTGACAAAAAGGATCGTAAACTGCGATAAAAAGAAAAATAAGAGCAGAAATCCGCAGGCCGTAATACCGAGCGCTTTCCAAGGCATATACAAAGGCAGCGCGTCCATTTCTAAAATATAAGCGCCGACCGTAAAGAACGTCTTTGAAAAAATGAATCCTCCGATAATACCGGCTGCAATTGACATGACGCCGATGATCATATTTTCCGCAGTAATGAGCTTTCTCAGCTGCCCCGGCGTGATGCCCTGCATGAGCAGAATGCCGAATTCTTTATTTCTCGATTTCAAAAATGCATTAACCGAATACAGAACAAATAAGAAAGAAAAAACAAAGATCATCCATTCCGCGGCGGTTAAGCCTTTTTTGGCGATGTTATTCAGGTAGCCTTCCTTTAATGCCGGATGAAACAGGAACATCGCAAAGGTAAAGAAAATCAAAACGGAAAAGGCGCTGCTTAAAAAGAATGCAAGATAGGCCCTTTTGTTTCTCGTGACGTTTTTATAAGCGAACTGAAGAAAGGTCATTTGCGTTTCCCCCCAGCATAGACAGCACATCGAGAATTTGTTCATAAAATACTTGGCGGTTTTCCCCGCGGTAAATCTCATTAAACAGTTCGCCGTCTTTTATAAAGATGACGCGGCGGCAGTAGCTTGCCGAAACCGGATCGTGGGTCACCATCAAAGCCGTGACATGATCATCCCGATTCAGGCTCTGCAACGTTTCCATGACGTCTTTTGTCGCTTTGGAATCAAGGTTTCCAGTTGGTTCATCGGCCAGAATGAGTGACGGCTTATGAATGACCGCTCTTGCGATGGCGGCCCGCTGGCGCTGGCCTCCGGATACTTCAAACGTCCGCTTGTTAAGCAGGTTTTCGATACCGAGCTTTGCCGCGATGCCGTGCAGTTTTTCTTCCATTACAGACGGCGCTTCTTTTTCAAGCGTTAACGGCAGCATGATATTTTCACCGATCGTCAGCGTGTCCAGAAGGTTGAAATCCTGAAACACAAATCCGAGCTGCTTGCGGCGGAAATGAGCGAGCTTTGTCCGCTTCAGGCGATGCGGGTTTTCTCCGTTAATCAGGATATCGCCTGAATCTGGACGGTCAATCGTTGAAATGATATTCAAAAGCGTTGTTTTTCCGGACCCGGACGGCCCCATCACCGCCGTGAACTCGCCTTCTTCTATTGAAAATGAAATTTGCTTTAAGGCCTGATAGGACACTTGTCCTTTATAGGTTTTATTTATATGTTTGACTTCAAGCATATTCGCCATGAAAATCCTCCTTATGGTTTTATTCTTGTTGATCTGGGCTGCTTTCATGTAGTGCCGGGACGTTCAACATAAAAATCCCCTTGACATAAATCCATGTTATCAAGGGGAAACAAAGCGGGCTATGTTGTTTTCTTAACGCAGCCTTACATTTTTGTAAGAAATGAAAATCGAACTGATGTCCCTTCACCGGGAGACGAGCTGATGTCCACCGTATGATTGAGCTTATCTGTAATTTCTTTGACGAGATGGAGGCCGATTCCCGTAGATTCTTGGAAACGCCGCCCGTTTTCACCGGTGTAATAAGGGTCAAACACCCGCTTGATGTCTTGCGAGGGAATCCCGACACCGTAATCTTTGACTTCAAGCACCGTCCTGTCTTCATCGCGGAAGACATTCAGCTCAAGTCTGTCACTCTTGCCCGCTGAATACTTGACCGCATTTGTGACCACTTGGCCGATCGCAAATTTGAGCCATTTGGCATCGGTGTAAATCTGATGATCATCGCAAACGTTCATTTTCGGATAAACGCGATATTGAATAAAAAATCGTTTATAGCTTTGAATGACTGATTGGAGAAGCTCGGACAGGGAAACCGCTTCGATTTTAAAATCCCGTTCAAACAGGTCGAGCCTTGAAGAATAAAGAAGCGTCTCCAGCCCGAATTCAATCTGCCGGACTTCTTTTTTGATTTGTTCAAAAACGGGCTCATCCTCTTCTTGAATGATTAAATTAATGACCGACAGCGGCGTCTTCACTTGGTGCACCCATTGATTCATATACGTCACCCGCGCGTCAAGCTTGGCTTCGGTCTCATGGAGCTTCTGGTGCTGCAGCCGGATCAGCTCCATCTGCTTTTCATACAGCTCTGAACAGAACACTGAAGAACCGAGATACGGGATATCCGTCCCTTCCTGCCCCGAGCTGAGCCAATGATACACGCCGCGGTCTTTGTACCAGCGATAGGCAAGATAACCCGCCAAAATAAGAAGCTGCACGCCCAATATGTAAAACAAGTGAGAAAAAGAATGCAGACCCGCAAACCAGTAATAAAAGAAGACAAACAGCCCTTGAAGGAAAAAAAGCAGAATCAGCACTGCATGAGACCGGAGAAACAGCTTCATGACTGCGCCCTCAGCTGGTAGCCTTCGCCCCGCACCGCTTCAATAGAAACAGGCGCATTCAGCTCCCGCAGTTTTTTTCTGAGCCGCGTGATATACACGTTAAGTGTATTATCATCGATGAATATGTCGGTGTCCCACGTCTTTTCCATGAGACGGTCCCGACTCGTCACCTTTTCTCCCCGCTCAAGCAGCACTTCCAAAAGCTTGCTTTCTTTTTTAGAAAGCTCGCTTTTTTCATCCTGAAAACGCAGTTCAAACCGTTCCACAAAGAGCTGAACGCCGGCATATTCAACCACTTTCTCTCCCTGCTTTGCGGCGTACTCCCCGTACGCCCTCCGGATCTGGCTTTTGATTTTCGCCAGCACAATATCATAAGAAAACGGTTTTTCGATATAATCGTCTCCCCCATTTTCAATCGCCATCACCTGATCCATTTCCCCGCTTCTGGCAGAAATAAAGATGATCGGGCTTGTGGAGTGCTGGCGGATCTGCCGGCACCAATAATATCCGTCATATGCCGGCAAATTGATATCAAGCAGCACCACATCGGGCTTTTCCCGCAAAAAGACATCAAGAACAGCTGTAAAATCCGCGGCGACCACTGTTTGATATCCGTATTTTTCAAGGTAATTCTGCAATAGTCCGCGAATGTCTTCACTGTCTTCCACAATCATGATTTTATTCAAACTGAACCACTCCCGTTTCTTACACTGCTGCCATCATCATAATCGTTTTGGGCGTATGGACGCAACACCGCACAAAAAAACCGCCATCTCGGCGGTTTCTGGTCTCTTTAGCCGACCTGCTGCTTAGCTGCTTTACCGGCTGATCCGAACTCTCTCATTTTGCTTCGCACTGTCTCTTCCACGGCTTCAATGCCGGGTGTCAAATAGCCGCGCGGTTCGTACAGATCGCTGTTTTCCTGAAACATGCGGCGTGTTTCGTCTGTCCACGCTACCATACATTCCGTATTGATATTGATCTTCGCGTGGCCGAGCGTGATGGCTTTTTTGATCTGATCCTGCGGAATCCCGGATGCCCCGTGAAGAACGAGGGGAATATCAGTCATGCGGGAGATAGCCTCCATTTCCTTAAATCCGAGATTCGGCTCACCCTGATATTTGCCGTGTACAGAGCCGAGGGCGGCGGCCAGCGCGTCGATATTGGTTTCTTTAACGATCCGCTCACATTCCGTGATATCCGCATAGCGGACCCCGCCGACCAGTCCGTCTTCCATTCCGCCGACCGTGCCGACTTCGGCTTCTACTGACACGCCGTGTTTTGCGGCATAATCGGTGACTTCTTTTGTCATCGCGATATTCTCGTCAATCGGCTGATGGGAGCCGTCAATCATCACTGAGCTGAATCCGGCATCAATGGCCTGTCTGCAGCGTTCCGCACTGCTGCCGTGATCGAGATGAAGCACGACCGGAACGGTAATTGCCATGTCCTCTATTAACGCCCCTACCATGGCGGCAATCGTTTTAAATCCGCCTAAATAGTCGACCAGGCGATCGGAAGCCGCGGCGATGACCGGTGATTGCTCCTTTTGCGCCGCCTGCAAAATCGCCTTCGTCCATTGCAGGCCGTTGATATTAAACTGGCCAATTGCATATTGCTCCCGCTTTGCATCTTCAAGAAGCTCTTTCATCGATACAAAAGCCATGTCCACCCCTCCTTTATCCATTACATGCTGAAGTATTTTGATACGACGTCCACTGTTGTTTTTTTCGCTGTTTGAATGGCTTCCTCAGCAGTCAGCTTATAGTATTCAGGCCGGAAGAGCTCAACCGATACAACATCAGAGAAGCCAATTTCCTTCAGTGCTGATAAGTGGGCATCTAAGTCAATTGCCCCTTGTCCAGGCCATACACGATCCTCATCTGTTAAAAAGCCGATTGGGAAATCTTCTGTATCATCAATATGATAGATGAAGATTTTCTTTCCGTCCGCCTGCTTTAAGCTCTCAATATTTGAACCCATTGCATGGAAGTGAAAACTGTCAAGGACAAGTCCGACATTGTCACGGTTAACTGTGTTTACGATCTCATACGCCTGTTCAAACGTATTGACCGTACATTGCGGATGGCCGACAAATTCAAGCGCGATTTTTACGCCGTACGGCTCCGCGATATCTGACAGCTCAGTCAGCACGTCTACACTGCTCTTTTTGATCTCTTCTTTTACAATCTTCTGCTCTGTCACAAGCGGAACGGCCACCACATATTGCACACCGAGGGTTTTGCATGTTTCCATCATGCCTTTAAATTCAGTGATGATCTCGTTGTGGCCCTTTTCATCACGGTTGTTGAAGAAAACGAGTGCGTTTAAAGCAAGCGGTTTGATGTGATGGGTTTGAAAATATTCCGCAAGGTCATCCAATGAATGATCTTTTAAGTACTCCGGCAGCTTATCCATTGTGCGGATTTCAATATAATCATAGCCGTGCTTTTCGCATAGTTCTAAATCCTGTTTAAGGTTTGAGTTTTCCAATGTTGTCGCTTCATTAAAACAAAGTTTCATGCCAGACTCCCCCATCTGCGTTTTAGATATGAAGGGAGTTCGGCAGGAAGGCTGTCGCCATATCCCGCCGAACTCCATGCTCAGCTTATGCCAGACCTAATTCTTCTTTCATTTTCTTAAGCATAAATCGGCTTGATTCATCCGCTCTTTCATCGACCCAAGCAAATACGGCATTCGTCGCAATTCCGTCGAACTTCATCTCTCTCAGTTTTCTGAAAATCGTATCAAAATCAACCTCGCCTTGACCAATGTCCAAATGCTGGTGAACCGTTACTTTCGCGTCAGGCGGATTGACGATGTAGCGAAGGCCATGAGCCGCTTTATGATTATAGGTATCTGCAAATAAAACATGTGTGAGGCGGTCGCCGGCTTCGTCAAACATGGTCTCGATGTCGCCTTTGCCGTCATCATAGAAGAACGTATGCGCAGTCGAGTAGACAAGATTGATCCAATCCTTGTCAAGCGCACGGATCATATCCATCGCACCTTTGTGCGTTTCGATAAAATCGTATGGGTGGGCTTGAAGATTAAGTTTAATACCTTCTTTTTCAAAGACTGGCAGAAGCTCATCCATGGATTTGATAAATTTTTCTTCACTTGTTAAAGGATCATATTTTGAACCGCTGAATTCGCTGTTCATCAAATCCACTTCAAGTTCAACCGCAATTTCGATTGCCCGTTTCCAATTGCGCACCGCTGCCTGCCGGCGGTCTTCATCAGGACCCGCCCAGTGGTAAAGAGGAAGAAGCGATGAAAGCTTAACACCTGTATCTCTTAAAAGGCGCTTTAATTGTTTGATCTTTGCTGAATCGACTTTCGGATATTTATAAAACGGGCAAAAATCCTCGCGCGGAGACAATTCGATATATTCATAGCCAAGCTCCGCCGTTTTATAGACCGTTTCCTCTAAAGTTAAATCATCACGATACATGGATGGATCCAATGCTAACTTCATATTTTCACTCCTCTGTTTTTTAGTTTTGAACTGTTGTAAAAGATTGATAGAATTCCGGTTTTTCCTTCAATTCAACCTTTTCTTTTTGTCCAGATTCCTGGGCTTTTACACACGCATCAGTCGTGACAGCAGCAATATAGCCGTCCCATGCCGTCGGTCCGCTGACCTCGCCTTTCTTTTGAATCGAATCAATAAAGTCTTGGATTTCCACATCGTACGCAGCGACAAAGCGTCTCTGCCAATCCATCAAAATATCTGTGCTGAATTTGCCTTCTTTTCTCAAGCTGATGCTTGATGGCTCGGGAAGCTTGATGATGCCGTCTTCTCCGACGATTTCACATTGAATGTCATAGCCGTATTTACAGTTCACATAGATTTCAGCATTGATGACGATACCGCCTTTTGTTTCAATCACGACGATTTGCGGATCCTTTAAATGCGGCAGCGCGTTTTTCGATTTTTTCGGGTAGATGACTTGAACGGACTCGTAGTCATCGCTGACGAGCCAGTGCAGCACATCAATTTCATGAACAAGCGTGTCAACTACGGCCATATCCGTTGTATAGTTATCTCCTACAGTCGGGTTGCGGTGCGCGCAATGAATCATAAGCGGCTCGCCGATGACATGATTGTCGAGTGCTTCCTTCAGCTGTACGTAACCGCTGTCATAACGGCGCATGAAGCCGACTTGAACAAGGCGTTTGCCCACTTTGATTTCTTCTTCGACAATGCGCATGCATCCTTCAGCCGTTGTCGCGAGCGGTTTTTCACAGAACACATATTTCTGGGCTTTAATGGCTTTCAGCACGCTTGACTCATGCGCAGGCCCCCAGCTTGTCACTAAAACAGCGTCTACATTTTCGTCTGCAAGCAGGCTGTCATCATTCGGATAAACCGTCGCGTTTAATTGGTATTGTTCAACGACCTTTTGTGCAGCTTCTTGATTAACATCCGTTACGGCTACGATTTCCGCGCCTGACAGCTTGTTCGTGATGCGGTTAATATGTTCTTTTCCGATTGCTCCAGTTCCAATTACGCCAATACGTAAACTCATTGACAGCCACTCCTTCTGTTGGTTACATGATTTTGCTTTCTGTTCCTTGCTTTACTTGGCTCTGAGGAGACCCGTAGAGTTCCTCTTGAATTTGTTCAAGCGACTTGCCAGACGTATTCGGCGCAAAGAGCAGCCCGATGATCATACTGGCCGTCACACATCCGAGAAGAATTGCAGCCATCGTTCCAATGCCGAAATTGGTGATAATCATTGGGACAAACAGACTCCAAATCCCTATTGAAATACGGACAAGGAAAAACATCAGTCCTTGTGCGGAAGCACGATATTGCGTAGGAAAGATTTCACTAGCCCATAACTGATAGTTCGCTTGCTGCCCTGCTCCGTTATTGATGCCGATCACGACAATAAACAGGAGCAGAATCGGCAGGCCTTCAACTGGCAGCAGAAACAGTGTCCACCCGATCACCGCCATGAAAGCGGCGATTCCAAATACGGTTTTTCTATATTTGTCGGCAAAGGGCATGAAGATCAAGGCGACCCCCAATCCTGTGAAGATAAACAGCCCCATTTGCAAAAGGTTGGCCATGTTGGCAGATACACCGCCGACCTGCTGATAAATGTATGGCATAAAGAAGCCCATGACCCCGGCGGCTAAGTTCCAAACCAAGTACACACCCATCAAAAACAATATGCTTTTGAGATACATAGGCTTGAGCAAATCAAAATACGATGTCTTATTCAGTACAGCCGGCTTCTCTGCCTGAGCATCCTCCGGCTGATTTTTTGTCTGCCAGGCGTCTGATTCCGGAAGCCTGATTCTCAGGATGTACGTAATCAGCGCAATCACAAGCAGATGGGCAAATACGATTTTATTCCCCAAGAGTCCCAAGTCACCGGCCAGTACGGAGAGGAGCAGTACAACGACAGCGCCCGCGGCCCAAGCGACTTGTGCTACGCCGCAATGCCTGGCCCGATTCTTCTTTGGCGCATTTTCCGCAATAATGGTCCATGACGCGGTTATGTCAGCTCCTACTGATAAACCGATAATGATGTAACCGCTTAACAACATGGGGAAATTAACCCCGAACAAAACCAAACAAATCCCTAGTGCATAAACCAGCATACTATTGGTATAAACAGCCTTCCGTCCGACTTTATCAGCCAGAAACCCGCCAAGCAGCGCGCCGACAGCGGCAGAAATCGCATTTGCGCTCAGCGCGCCGAGCAGCCCGATTTGTGTATCGGATAGCTTAAGGTAACTGACCCATAATGATAAACCGGCGGAGCCTGCCACAATTGAACCGGCATCAATATAGTTGGCCAATGCTGCCGCGATTGTCCGTTTATTGAAGGCTGAATCTCCATTGGTATTGCCCATATGTTCATTCCCCATTAAGCCAGATCCAACAACTGCTGATCAATATAGTTTCTCGCAATCAATGCATACTCCAGCGGGTTTGCAACATCGGGGTCTTGTTCAGCTTCAATGACAATCCATCCGGAATAACTGTGCTTCAACAGCAGCTGATATACTTCTCTAAAGTCAATGCAGCCGTCACCGGGAACCGTAAACATGCCTTTTAAAAATGATTGCCGGAACGATTGTCCTTCGAGCCTGCATTGTTCCATGACATTCAGGCGGGCATCCTTAAAGTGCACATGCTTAATGCGGCCGATATGCTTCTCAAGCATCCCCATGTAATCGCCGTCAGAAATATACGCATGGCCTGTATCATAGAGGAGGTGTACATGCGAAGGGTCAGTTCCTGCCATCAGGCGGTCCACTTCTTCCGCTGTTTGGACACCAGTGCCGAGATGATGATGATAGACAAGCTTCAAGCCATGCTGAGCGGCAATTTCGCCAAGGTGATTCAGCCCTTCGCAAAGCCGCTCCCATTCATCATCCGTAAAGTGCGGCTTCTCTGTGAACACGTTTTTCTCCAAGCTTTGCACGCTGTACGTTTGTTCAGAGACAACTGCGACATCCGCGTTTACTTGCTGCAAATACTCACAATGCAGGGTAAATGTCTTTGCCGCTTCACCAAGTCCGTCACGCAAAATAAAACTGCTGAACCACTTTCCTGCAATGCGTAAGTTCCGAAGCTTCAGCTCTTTGTTCAGGATGGCAGGTTCGGGGAAAAAGCCCCCGACCTCCGTGCCTTGAAAACGCGCGACAACGATATCACTTAACAAATGCTGAAGTGTATTTCCCGCTCCAATTTCAGGCATGTCATCATTCCGCCACCCAATGGGAGCGATTCCCCACAGGATTTCATTTTTGCCCATCTTGGTGCCTCCCCTCTAATACTGCTTCGCAGATTCCAGCTTTTTCTCTTTTGCTTCGTATGCCTTCTGAACGCTTTCTTGTTCAGATACCTCTGCCACCCCGACATGCCACCAGCTGTCATAGCCGTCCGTCATTGTTTTAGGCAGCACCTTCATTTCAATTAATGTTGATACATCCTGTTTCTTCGCATCCTCTAACGCCGCTTTTAATTCTTCTACTGTGTTTGCGCGGTAGGTTTTCGCGCCGTATCCCTCAGCGACTTTCGCGTAATCGACATTCAGGATTTGGTTGTCATCTGTGCGGAACTCGCAATAGTAGCTGCCGCTGCCGTGATCCATTTGCAGGTTGTTGATGCATCCGAATCCTGAGTTGTCAAAGAGCAGCACATTGATTTTCTTGTTGTACTGAATCGCCGTGATCAGTTCAGAATGAAGCATCAGGAAGCTGCCGTCTCCGACGATTGAATACACTTCTCTGTCAGGGTGGGCCAGTTTAAGACCGAGTGTCCCGGACACTTCATAGCCCATGCAAGAATATCCATACTCCAGGTGATACGTATTCGGAACATTAGAATGCCACAGACGCTGCAAATCTCCTGGGAGTGAGCCTGCTGAACAGATGATGACGCTGTCATCAGGAATCGTCTCGTTGATTGTCAGCAATGCCGTTGTTTGCGGAAGCTCCGTATTCAACGCGTCAGCATATTCATTCAGGACCTCTTGAGAAAAGTGATGTTTGATTTCCGGATCAAATGCTTCCCGCTTAAATGTCACTTTGCTGAGACGCTCGCGTTCAGCCAGCCATTCGTCCTTCAGCTCCCGGATCGTTGTGCCGAACTCGCTCTCATAGCCTTCAAGCAAGCCGTGCAGTTTGCCAAGCGTCACTTTCGCATCCGCCACCACTTGGAATGCATCAAGTTTATACGCCTGCATTCGGCTGACGTTAATGTTCAAAAACTTCGCTTTATCAAAATCAAAAGCGGTCTTAGAGGATGTCGCAAAATCTGTATACCTTGTGCCGATGCCGATAATCAAATCAGCTTGGCGGGCCGCTTTGTTTGCCGCAAGTGTACCTGTGATGCCCATTCCGCCAAGGTTGTTCGCAAAATCTGCCTCAACAGTAGACTTTCCTGCCTGCGTTTCAACTAACGGAATGTTATAGGCTTCAGAAATGGCAACCAATTCATCGCGCGCACCGGAATATTTTGCGCCTCCGCCGACGAGAATCACAGGTTTTTTGCTAGATTTAATCAGCTCCGCCGCACCTTGAAGCTCGCGCTCGCTCGGCTGCATGCGATCAATATAGTGAACCCGTTTGACGAAGAAACTTTCATCAAAATCGTATGCTTCCCCTTCAACATCCTGAGAAATACAAATCGTTGCCGGACCTGCTTTTGCCGGATCAGTCATGACTTCAAACGCGCGCAGCAAACTGCTCATCAGCTGCTCAGGGCGCGTAATGCGGTCCCAGTATCTCGATACAGGCTTCAATGCATCGTTTGTCGTAATCGCCGCACTGTATTCTTGCTCCATTTGCTGCAGTACAGGGTCTGGCTGTCTTGTCGCAAATGTGTCTGCCGGAATCAAGAGAACTGGGATATTGTTTGCCAATGCAGTGCCGGCTGCCGCCACCAAGTTAGCCGCTCCCGGTCCGACGGATGTAGACACCGCATATATTTTTCTTCTCAGCATTTGCTTGCTGTACGCCATGGCCGCATGCGCCATTCCTTGTTCATTTTTCCCTTGATAGACTTTCAAATGGCCTGCATCCTGCTCAAGCGCTTGCCCGATCCCTAATACGTTTCCATGGCCGAAAATTGTGAAAATCCCTTCGACAAAAGGCTCTTCCTTTCCATCAACATGGATGTACTGCTGGTTTAAGAATTTAATCAGCGCCTGTGCTGTTGTTAAGCGAATTTTCTTACCCACAAACGATCCCACCTTTACTCGATCTTTTTCAATTATGACTGTGCTTCAATAAGCTGTACGATTTCTTCCGCAGTCGGCATCGCTTCTGACGAACTGTGCTTGCTCACCACAATAGAAGCTGAAGCACTGCCGTATTTCAATGCCGTTTCAATGTCTTTTCCGCTGACAAGGCCATAGATAAAGGCTGACGCATAGGAGTCACCGGCCCCAAAGGTTTTCAGCACTTTTGTCTTGTACGCTTGGGCGCGGAATACCTCGCCGGATTTGCTGTATGCGTAAGAGCCTTCGACGCCGTGTTTGATGACAACGAGGTCGGCTGAATGGCCAAATAAATGATTGACGGATTCTTCATTGCTTCCGCCTGTGCGGTTTTCCATCACATCAAATTCATCGCGTGTGCCGATGACGATATCAGACTGCTCGGCAACCAAAGAATAATAAACGGCTGTTTCATCTGATGACTGCCACGTATACGGGCGGTAATCCAGTTCGAACACCACTTTGACCTGATGCTTCTTCGCGTATTGAACAGCTTTTAATACCGCTTCCCGTGACGGGCTTTTGGCGAGCGCTGTCCCGGAAACAAGCAGCATTTTCGCATTTGCGATATAGTCCTCGCTTACCTCTGAAGGCTCAAGATAAAGATCCGCCACATCATCGCGATACATTAAAATGCTGCATTCTTCAGGGCTGAGGATTTCTGTAAATGCAAGGCCTGCTTTGTGTCCATCTTGATCAACAACCATCTGTGTTGTATCAACGCCGGTCTTTCTCATATAGGACTCTATGAATCTTCCATGCTGGTCATCCGGAATTTTGCCGATGAAGCCCGCTTTTAAGCCAAGCTTCGCGCTGCCGATCGCGATATTCGCAGGTGAACCCCCAACGTATTTGGAAAATGTCATCGTCTCTTCCATTGGGCGGTTGTATTCGACTGCGTTCAGGTCAATACATGCCCGGCCGATGGCAACAATATCAAAAGCCTTCTCTTCATTGAATGTATACTTCATCGTAAACAGCCACTCCTCACTTGTTAGCGTTCTAAAATCCATTCATGCGCCGGGTCGTTATAAAACTTCCATTTTCGCGTCGGCCCTGCCATGACATTTAAATAGTAGGATGTGTATCCGTCCGGAACGCCTACCGGGTGGTATCCCGCAGGAACGATGACAACGTTTTCATTTTCCACAGTCATTGTCTCGTCAATAGAACGGTCATCTGTGTATACGCGCTGAAATACAAAGCCCTGTCCCGGGTCTAACTCATGGTAGTACGTTTCTTCTAAGAAAGATTCTTCCGGCAAGTTGTCTTGATCATGTTTGTGAGGCGGGTAGCTGGACCAGCTGCCGCTGTCTGTATAGACTTCAACTACTAATAGACTGTTAGCTGAAGGGTCTGAATCCGGAAGAATGTTATGAACAGTACGTTTGTTTGAAAATTGCCCGCGATGTTCAATTCCGTTGTCTTCCGCTTTGATCAGCTTTGTCGGAAGCTGCTTTTCCGATGGAGAATAGCAAAGCGCCACTCTTGCTTCGCTGACCGCTGTGATCTCAAATGCACGGTCATTTGAAATATAGACGCTGTCTGTCGGTTTTCGTTCAAATACGCTTTCGCGCGTGCCGATATTCTCAAAAGTCGACTCATGATCTGTCACTGTAATTTTCCCCGTTACCGCCACAATACAGATTTCTTGTTTTTTCAATTCTTCTGTATAGCTTGAACCTGATGCAAGATCTAACACTTTAAACTCTACATAAGTGAGATCAGAGTTGGATGTCGTTACTTCGTGCACGAGTTTGACCCCATTAGACACTTCATGCGACTGCGGCTTACGCAACAAATAACTCATAGAGAAGCCCTCCTCTTTCTATTGGCAGAATGAGTCCGAACAGCGCACATGGACGCCGTTCGGCTGTTCGTCGTTTAGTTGAAATCAGGTGCCGGATATCTTGCCGTTACCACTTTTTTACGTGTATAGAAGTCGACGCTGTCTTTTCCGTTCGCATGCAACGTTCCAAAGAATGAAGATTTCCAGCCTGAGAATGGGAAGAACGCCATTGGAGCCGGCACCCCAAGGTTGATGCCTAGCATTCCCGCATCAATGTTTTCACGGAAGTAGCGGATTGCGTTTGAGTTGGATGTGAACAAGCAGGCGCCGTTCGCAAACTCAGACTTATTGGCGATTTCAATCGCTTCTTTCAGGTTTTTCACACGAATGACAGATAAGACCGGAGCGAAAATTTCATCTTTCCAGATCGTCATCTCTGTTGTGACATCGTCAAAGATCGTCGGGCCGACAAAGTAGCCGTCGTCTGACACATTTTCACGTCCGTCACATACGAGTCTGGCACCTTCTTCAAGACCTTTTTCGATATAGCTGAGCGTGCGCTTCTTGTTGTCTTCGCGAATCACCGGTCCTAAGAACACGCCGTCATCAAGGCCGTTACCGATTTTAATGTCCGCCACTTTTTCCTGCAGCTTCGCCATAAATTCATCAGCGATTCCTTCTTCAACCGTCACAACCGCACAAGCCATGCAGCGTTCACCGGCAGAACCGAAGGCAGCTCCAACGATGTTTGTGACCGTGTCTTCAAGATTCGCATCGTTCAAGACAATCGTATGGTTTTTCGCGCCAGTCAGAGATTGAACGCGTTTTAAGTTTTCGCTTCCTTTTTTGTAGACGTATTCGCCTACTGGCTTGGAGCCTACAAATGAAATTGCTTTAATTTCGGGATGCTCAAGGATGCCGTTCACAACGTCATGCGCACCGTATACGACGTTGAATACCCCTTTCGGAAGGCCCGCTTTTTCAAAAAGCTCAACCAATTTCTCTGTTAACAGCGGAGTCCGCTCAGATGGCTTTAAAATAAATGTGTTGCCGAGCGCGATCGCCATCGGGAACATCCAGCAAGGAACCATCATCGGGAAGTTGAATGGTGCGATTCCGCCGACAACTCCGATTGGGTAACGGTAGTTCGCCGCTTCAACGTCCGTTGCGATAGAGGCAAGCGAGTCTCCCATCATCAGGGAAGGTGCTCCAGCGGCGAACTCTACGTTTTCAATCCCGCGTCCCACTTCACCTAAAGCTTCTTTTGTGTTTTTTCCGTTTTCAATGGTAATCAGATGAGCCAGTTCTTCTTTATGCTGAGACAGCAGCTGCTGGAAGTTAAATAGAATTCTGGCACGGCGCGGAACCGCCACCTTTGACCATGTTTTAAATGCTTCAGCCGCCGTTTGCGCTGCGTAATCAATATCCTCTTTTGTAGAAATCGGCACTTGGCATAGTACTTCTTTCGTCGCCGGATTGACGACATCTTCATATTGATCTGTTTTGCTTTCAACCCATTCACCGTTGATGTAGTTTTTTAATTTTCTGATTTCTGCCATTCTTATTGCCTCCTTCATTAGTAAACACATACACTTGTATGGATGGTTCCGGATAGATTCATATCAATATCCACTTTTCAGCAAGCCAAGAATTAAACGCTTTCAAAAAACCAAAAAAATAAATGGCGGATGCATATTTACATACAAGCAACCATTTCATGCACAACAGGTTACTTTTTGGTCATTTCTTGGTTATATTCTAATCGTATAATACCCATAAGTCAATCATAAACACTACATTTTTTCATTATTTTTATTATATTAATCTTTTAATCAAGTAAGAGAGGTAAGAGAAGCCCGTCGAACCTTGCAAAAGATATACACCGATGTTATCATTTTTTAAGCAACTATTGATTAACTTTTGGTTTTTATTATATATTTATGTTACGTAAAGATTCAAGAAGGAGTTTTTAATATGAAACTGATGCGGATTCAGGAAATGGAGGAGTACATTTTATCGCATGGCACTGTTTCCTTAGATGAGCTGTGCCAGGTGTTCAATGTCTCCAAAAACACAGTCAGACGTGATATCAACAAGCTTACAGAAAAGGGTGCGATTGAAAAAGTATACGGCGGCGTAACATCTATTGAAAAAACCGCATTAGTTCCTTTTGAAAATCGCACCATTCAGCACCAGGATGAAAAAACAAAAATCGCCCATTATGCTTCCCGATTTATTGAAGATCACGATTTGGTCTTCATTGATTCAGGAACGACGACAAAGTCTATTCTTGATACGCTTGATCCAGCCAAAAATGTCACCATCTTAACCAACAGTTTAGACATTATCAATGCGGCGTCAGCTTTGAAGAATATCAACTTAATCATTATCGGAAACAACTATAAGAGAAAAACCCGCTCCTTTGTCGGCATGGACGACCCGGCTATGCTTGATAAGTACAATATCAACAAAGCCTTTATGTCCGCTACCGGAACGACGCTGACACACGGATTGACCAATTCGGATCTGCTGGAGTATGAAATTAAAAAGAGGATTTCAGAAAAAGCAAAAGAAGTGTATCTATTGGCTGACCATTCTAAATTCGGAAAATCAACGCTTCTGACATATGCGCCGTTTGACAGGCTGCATTGCATTGTGACCTCTCAGCCATTAGACGACGAGTACACGCAGTACTGCAATGAGCATCAAATCGGCATTCATCTGGCCTAACGTTTACAATAGTGTTGAGAGTCTATCATCCATTTTATTCTAGGAGGCAGATCATGAAAAAAGCGAAGCTCGGAAAATCAGACTTGCAGGTATTCCCTATCGGATTAGGAACAAATGCTGTCGGAGGACATAACCTCTATCCGAACCTAAATGAAGAAACCGGAAAAGAATTGGTGCGCGAGGCGATCCGTAATGGCGTGACAATGTTAGACACCGCTTATATTTACGGGATCGGCCGTTCCGAAGAATTAATTGGTGAAGTGCTGCGTGAATTCAACCGTGAAGATGTTGTCATCGCGACAAAAGCCGCTCACAGAAAACAAGGCAATGACTTTGTCTTTGATAATTCACCAGAATTTCTTAAAAAATCAGTTGATGAAAGCCTGAAGCGCTTGAATACCGATTATATCGATTTGTTCTACATTCACTTCCCTGACGAACATACGCCTAAGGATGAAGCTGTTAACGCGCTGAATGAGATGAAGAAAGCCGGAAAAATCCGCTCCATCGGTGTATCCAACTTCTCTTTAGAGCAATTGAAAGAAGCAAACAAAGACGGTTTGGTAGATGTATTGCAAGGCGAATACAACCTGTTAAACCGTGAAGCAGAAAAAACATTCTTCCCGTATACGAAGGAGCATAATATTTCATTTATCCCTTACTTCCCTCTCGTATCAGGTTTATTGGCAGGAAAGTATACAGAAGATACAACGTTCCCAGAAGGCGACCTGCGAAACGAACAGGAACACTTCAAGGGCGAGCGTTTCAAAGAAAATATCAGAAAGGTCAACAAGCTTGCGCCGATTGCCGAAAAACACAACGTGGATATCCCTCACATCGTATTGGCCTGGTATTTAGCAAGACCGGAAATTGATATTTTAATCCCGGGAGCAAAACGTGCCGATCAGCTGATTGATAACATCAAAACAGCCGACGTGACGCTTTCTCAAGAGGATATTTCATTTATTGATAAGCTGTTCGCATAAGAAGAAAGCAGCCTTCTCCATTGGAGAAGGCTGTTTTTTTGTGCGATAAATTCCTAAATAACTGATTTTGAAGCAAAACCTTACAAAATGAGCCATAAATCCGATAAAATAAAGGTAGTTTATCTCAGAAAGAAAGTGATTGAGAAAGCAAAAGTATGAAACGTTCATATCATCTAGCTCATATGAAATAAAGCTGACCCAGCTTCTTTTATTTGCTGGTCAGAATAGCGGACCGTTTCGATGGTCTATGGAGGAAACAGAATGAAACTTAAATATGTAAAAGCCTTAGTTGCAGTAACCGTTGCTTTAGGTGTACTGCTGCCATCAACGATTTCTCATGCAAAGAGCTTTAGCGGCCGCTCATCATCTAGTTACAGCAGCCGAAGTTCAAGCTCGTCATACAGCGGAAGCTATAAATCAAGCCCGAAATCAAGCTACAGCTCAGGATCAAGCTCTTCTAGCAAAAAATCCAAGACGCCTGACGATTCATCATCATCGATTTCGCTTAAAAAGAAGCCTTCGGAAAAGGCAAGCTCATCAAGCTCTAAAAAATCGTCAGGCACCTTTTCCGGCGCTACATCAAAAGTAACCGGAAAGACATACAGCGGAAAAACGTCTAAAGCCTATGTTGGCGGACGATATGTTTCAGTCAATCATTACTATCACGCAGGTTTCGCGCCATCAGGATGGTTTGGATATTATAGCGGATTTACAATGGGTATGTTCATGATCAGCATGATGCACCCGTGGGGTTACACCTATCATCCAGCCGGAGGCCCCGGCTATGTTTCTTATGGCGCTTCACCCATTGCCTGGATCGTGGATATCATCGCTTTAATCATTATTTTAATCATTGTCATCGCGTTGATTCGCGCATTTAAAGCACCGAAGACGTATAGAAGGAGATTTTAGGCAATGAGATTAATATTAAATGAGCAAGAAATTGTAGACGGAATTTGCGTGTATATTTCCAATGAAGAAGATATCTACCCTGAAGACGTTGAAGTAAAGGAGCTATCTTATAACAAGCGTACAGGGTTCTTCGCTGAAGCTACATTTGGCCTGCACCACAAGCAGCTTATGTCAGATGACATTTCAGAAGGCATTATTCAGTTCTTAGAGGAATACCACAACTTCAATCCGGACGTTACCGTCGTTGAATTGCAATTTGATAAGAAAAAAGGCTTCTCCGCCTTGGTTTTCGTCAACGAAGCAGAAGAATAAAAATGTCTTAATCAAAACCTTACTCCGCGCGGGTAAGGTTTTTTTAATGGTTTCTCTGAGCATAAAGTTATTTCGTTTTTCCTAAACTCAGCGGATCTGTGATCATCTCTTTTGGCTTTAACGTTTCCGTTTGTTCAAAACAAATGTTTCAAATGAGATAGGAAATGGGTACTAATCTATTAACTTTGTTATACATTTTAGATACTCATTGGCTCAACAACTGAGGAGGAGACATTTGTGAAGAAAGACACAAGGAAATATATGATCTACTTTTTCGGCGCTTTAGGGGGACTGCTATATGGTTACGATACAGGTGTTATCTCCGGAGCACTCCTGTTTATCAATAACGATATTCCTTTAACGACATTGACAGAAGGATTGGTTGTCAGCATGCTGCTCCTTGGCGCGATTTTCGGTTCGGCCTTGAGCGGCACATGCTCAGACCGCTGGGGCAGGAGAAAGGTTGTATTTGTCCTTTCCATCATTTTCATTATCGGAGCGCTCGCTTGCGCATTTTCTCAAACAATCGGCATGCTGATTGCATCTAGGGTGATACTAGGGTTGGCCGTCGGCGGTTCAACGGCACTTGTGCCCGTGTATCTTTCCGAAATGGCACCGACGAAAATTCGCGGGACACTCGGCACAATGAACAACTTAATGATTGTCACCGGGATTTTGCTTGCCTATATCGTTAACTACCTGTTCACACCGTTTGAAGCGTGGCGCTGGATGGTTGGTCTGGCCGCAGTGCCTGCCGTGCTTCTATTAATCGGCATCGCGTTCATGCCGGAATCGCCAAGATGGCTCGTGAAGCGCGGCCGTGAAGAAGAAGCGAGACGCATCATGAACATCACTCATGATCCCAAAGACATCGAAATGGAATTGGCAGAGATGAAGCAAGGGGAAGCGGAGAAAAAAGAAACGACACTCGGCGTGCTGAAAGCCAAGTGGATTCGCCCTATGCTTCTGATTGGCGTCGGTCTTGCCATTTTCCAGCAGGCGGTCGGCATTAACACGGTCATCTACTACGCGCCAACCATTTTTACGAAGGCCGGTCTTGGCACATCAGCTTCGGCGCTCGGCACAATGGGAATCGGCATCCTCAACGTCATCATGTGTATCACTGCCATGATCTTAATTGACCGTGTCGGCCGCAAAAAACTTCTGATCTGGGGAAGTGTCGGCATCACACTGAGCCTTGCTGCTTTATCAGGCGTGCTCCTAACGCTCGGACTTTCCGCATCAACAGCGTGGATGACAGTAGTCTTTCTAGGTGTCTATATCGTCTTTTACCAGGCGACATGGGGTCCGGTAGTGTGGGTGCTCATGCCTGAGCTCTTCCCGTCCAAAGCACGCGGAGCCGCGACAGGGTTCACGACTTTGGTGTTATCGGCGGCTAACCTGATCGTGTCGCTTGTCTTTCCGCTGATGCTAAGCGCGATGGGCATCGCATGGGTCTTTATGGTTTTCTCAGTCATTTGTCTTCTCTCATTTTTCTTCGCGTTCTACATGGTACCGGAAACCAAAGGGAAAAGCTTGGAAGAAATTGAAGCAAGCCTGAAAAAACGGTTTAAAAAGAAGAAAAGCACCCAAAACCAAGTGCTGAATGAGCGTACATTATAAAAAAAGGAATCGTCTCCTTATGGGACGATTCCTTTTTCTGTTTACACCATGACCTTGCAAATATTGTTCGTAAATTCCACAGGGTCCTGAATCGGCAGGCCTTCGATGAGAAGCGCCTGATTGTACAGAAGGTTTGTGTACAGGCTCAGCTTCTCTTTATCTTGTTCAAACGCGTCCTGCAGCGTTTGGAATACCTCGTGATTTGGGTTGATTTCCAGCACTTTTTCCGCCTTCACATTTTGGCTGTCAGGCATCGCGTTTAAGATTTTTTCCATCTCAATTGTCACTTCGCCGTCAGCAGCAAGGCAGACTGGATGTGATTTAAGCCGTTTTGAGATTCTGACGTTTTTCACTTTGTCTGACAGAATGTTTTTCATTTCCTCAAACAGTTCCTTATACTTGCTTTCCTCTTCCTCGGACTGCTTTTGATCCTCATCCGTGTCTATGCCAAGGTCTCCGCTTGATACGGACTTGAATTCTTTTTCCTGATAAGAAGCCAGCATTTTAATTGCAAACTCATCGATGTCCTCAGTAAAGTAGAGGATTTCATAGCCTTTGTCCGCCACCATTTCCGTTTGCGGCAGTTTCTCAATGCGGTCGTAAGAATCACCGGTCGCGTAATAAATGAATTTCTGCTCCTCTGGCATTCTGGAAACATACTCGTCTAAGCTGACCAGTTTTTTCTCTTTTGAAGAGTAGAATAAGAGGAGATCCTTCAATTGATCCTTATTCGCGCCAAAATCATTGTACACGCCGAATTTCAGCTGTCTGCCGAACGACTTGTAGAACGTCTCGTATTTCTCGCGGTCTTTTTTCAACAGGCTTTGCAGCTCGCTTTTGATTTTCTTGCTGATGTTTTTCGCGATCAGCTTCAGCTGGCGGTCATGCTGCAGCATTTCTCTGGAAATATTCAGCGACAGATCCTCAGAATCGACCATGCCCTTCACAAAGCTGAAGTGGTCCGGTAGCAGGTCTGCGCACTTATTCATGATCAGCACGCCATTGGAATACAGCTCCAAGCCTTTCTCATATTCCTTGGAATAGTAGTCGAACGGCATGTTTTCAGGGACGAATAGAATTGCGTTGTAGCGAACGGCTCCATCCACACTGATATGAACGTGTGTGAGCGGTTTATCAAACCCGTAATGCTTTTCAGCATAGAATTTTTCATAATCCTCATCTGTCAGCTCGCTTTTGTTTTTTCTCCAAATCGGCACCATGCTGTTGACCGTCTGCTCTTCCTGCACCTCTTCAAATTCATTTTCGCTGCCTTCCTTCGGCTTATTAATGGTGGTATCCATTTTGATCGGGTAGCGAATGAAGTCGGAGTACTTCTTGATGATCGCTTTTAAACGATATTCCTCTAAAAACTCGTCATAGCTGTCATCTTCTGTGTTCTCTTTGATTTTCAGGATAATGTCTGTACCGACAGAATCCTTTTCACACGGCTCAATCGTATAGCCATCTGCACCCGCAGACTCCCATTTATAAGCCTCTTCGCTGCCAAGCGCTTTACTGATGACTGTCACGACATCGGCAACCATAAATGCCGCGTAAAAACCGACACCGAACTGCCCGATAATGTCATGTCCGTCTTTCAGCTCGTTTTCCTTTTTAAACGCGAGGGAACCGCTTTTTGCAATTGTTCCAAGATGCTGTTCAAGCTCATCCTTTGTCATTCCGATCCCCGTATCAGAGATGGTTAATGTTCTCGCATCTTTGTCAGCTGCGACCTTTATGTAGTAACTGTCTTTATCAAACGTAAGCGCATCGTCCGTAAGCGCTTTGTAATAGATTTTGTCAATCGCATCACTCGAATTGGAGATTAACTCGCGCAGGAAAATTTCTTTTTGGGTATAAATGGAGTTAATCATCATATCCAGCAAGCGTTTAGACTCTGCTTTAAACTCTTTTTTCGCCACTCTTGATCGCTCCTTTACCATTATGTAAACCCTTTTCAGCATCTATTTATCACATAAGATGACAATTGTCAATTAGATTGATAGATGCATATATATGTAAATTTAACATTAGTTGGATTTGTTTTCACTCTTTTTCTCACTCATTCTCATAAAAAAGAGAGGCTTCATCATCCTCTCTTTTTTTCTGTGTCATTCCAGCGGCCAAACTCCCGCTTCATCCATATATGCACCGGGTAGAAAAACAAACCGAACGGTATCAAAAACAATAGATTATGCCATGAAGCACTCAGAAATGCGCTTGCAGTCACCGGAAACGTAATCTCTTGCAATAAAAAAGAGATGACAGTCAGCACAACAAATGCAGATGGAATGGTCACGATGCAATAAAACTTGAGCTCCTTCTTATGCTGTACCTTCAAACATACAAACCTCCCAACAATTTCTAATTCATCTTAACATATGCTGGCCTTTCTTTTCTCGCATGTTTATCACTGCACATAGCGGGAAGACAAATAGAAAAAGGAGGTCTCGTATCATGGGAAGACTTGAAAACAAAACAGCAGTTATCACAGGCGCCGCGACAGGCATTGGTCAAGCGACGGCGGAGGTTTTTGCCAATGAAGGCGCGCGTGTGATCATCGGAGATATCAATAAAGATCAAATGGAAGAAACAGTTGACGCAATCAGAAAAAACGGAGGACAGGCCGAATCCTTTCACCTCGATGTGTCAGATGAAAACAGTGTGAAAGCATTTGCTGATCAAATCAAGGATGCATGCGGAACGATTGATATTCTGTTTAATAATGCCGGCGTTGATCAGGAAGGCGGAAAGGTGCACGAATATCCGGTTGACCTGTTTGACCGCATTATCGCTGTCGACCTGCGCGGCACATTCCTTTGCAGCAAATATCTGATTCCGCTCATGCTCGAAAATGGAGGCTCCATCATCAACACCTCCTCCATGTCAGGCCGTGCCGCTGATCTTGACCGCTCGGGCTACAACGCAGCAAAAGGCGGCATCACCAACCTGACAAAAGCGATGGCGATCGACTACGCACGGAACGGCATCCGCGTCAATTCCATTTCACCGGGTACGATCGAAACCCCACTGATTGACAAATTAGCAGGCACCAAAGAACAGGAAATGGGTGAAAAATTCCGCGAAGCCAACAAATGGATCACGCCGCTCGGCCGCCTCGGCCAGCCGAAGGAAATGGCGACAGTGGCCCTGTTTCTCGCGTCAGACGACAGCTCATACGTCACAGGAGAGGACATCACCGCAGACGGCGGCATCATGGCATACACATGGCCAGGGAAAATGCTGATTGATGAGAAATGGAAGAAAGAAACGAAATAAGAGAGGGGATGTCCCTCTCTTTTTGTCTTTCAAAGCAATACAACCTTATACTTTTTCACATCCAAAAACTGCAAAAATTCCCTCGCCAGCACTTCAGGCGGATGCGCCTTTCCTTCATCCAGCCGATACAAAAGCAACCCGATAATCATTGCGGATACATAATGGGCATAAAGCTTTTTCTCTGCGTGAATATCAGTTTGCTGATGCAGATAAAACGATTCCAGCGCTTTGAACATATCAGGTATCACATGAGGAACACCCCATTCCCGATTGAGAAAATGGACAATGGGCATGTTTGACAAAGCAGAAAGCAGACTGGCGAGCGCCTTCTCCGCTTCCTTTAAGGAAAATTCATTCGGGCTGGAGGCAATCGTCAGGTGATCAATGATCTCCGCACATGATCGCTGTATCATGGTTTGGAGCAATTCCTCCTTATTGGCATAGTGATCATAAAAGGTTGCACGGCGGATATTGCTTTTCCGGGTAATATCCGAAATTGTGATGGCTGCGTAGTCTTTTTTCTCCGCCAGCACGTCCAGAAATGCCTTCTGGAGCGCCTCTCTCGTTCGAACCACACGCCTGTCGATTTGCTTGTCATTCTCTCGCTCTCCTGGCACAGCTTGTCCAAACAGCCAATAAAATCTCTTTTGAGAAACAAGCTCCCATACCTTTTGGCTGATAGCTTCCGGAGTCGCGGCCGCATCCTCATTCAGCCAATACAGGATAATCGCGTACGTATACAAGGCCCGGTAATGTCCGTAAATTTCCCGTTCGATCGGCGTCAAATTCACATGGACCGGAGTCAGCAGCACATCCTGCTGAAACACATCCCTAAAAAAACGATGGAAATGCCCTCTGTTCATCATCACAGAAAAAAAGGATCGATGCTCATGAACAAAGGACAGCGTCGGATGCACCGTTTGCCGTTTTTTGTTCAAATGAAGGGTATCCATATGACTGAAGGCGTCAAAAAGCGCTTTGCCCAGTCCTTCCTTCATGTCTTCGATCACATCCTCAATGATTGAAAACTTATCCTCATAATAAAGGTAGAGCGATCCGCGGCTCACTTTGGCCTTCTCAGCGATTTCTTTCATTGTGATGTGTTGAATATCTCTTTCTTTCAATAAAGCCAGCAGCGCCTCTTTCACTTGAGCTTCGGCAGATTCCGGCACAAAAGACACCTCCAATCATTAGACAGATCTTAGATATATGTACGGTAACGTATAGATGGTTCACCGTTGTCTTTCTTACAGAAAAGGTACCACCTTATAATAGGTCCGAGAAAAGAAGAAAGCAAATGAGGGGGATTTTACAATGGAACAGCAAGTAAAGGACGACATCCAGCGTGTCTTTCAGCTTCAGAAAAAACAGCAAAAAGCCTTGCGCGCTTCAACAGCGGAACAGCGGAGAGAAAAGCTTCAACGCTTTTTAGATTCCGTCATCGCCCATGAAGAAGAAATCATCGAAGCGATCCGCAAAGACGTCCGCAAACCATATCACGAAGTCAAAAAAGCGGAAATCGAAGGAACAAAAAAAGCGATTAGAGATAATATGAATAACCTGGAACAATGGATGGCGCCTAAAGAAGTCGGTTCATCGTTAAGCCCTGACGCAAACGGAATTCTTATGTACGAGCCTAAAGGCGTCACACTCATCCTCGGCCCGTGGAACTATCCGTTTATGCTGACGATGGCGCCGCTTGCCGCTTCTCTCGCAGCCGGAAACAGCGCGATTGTGAAGCTGTCCGATTTCACGATGAACACGAGCAACATTGCCGCTAAAGTAATAAGAGACGCTTTTGATGAAAAAGAAGTCGCGATTTTTGAAGGAGAGGTTGAGGTGGCAACCGAACTACTTGATCAGCCGTTCGACCATATTTTCTTCACTGGAAGCACAAATGTCGGGAAAATTGTCATGACAGCGGCTGCCAAACACTTGGCATCTGTCACACTTGAGCTTGGCGGCAAGAGCCCGACGATCATTGACAGTGAATACGATCTGATGGACGCAGCGAAAAAGATCGCCGTCGGGAAATTCGTAAACGCCGGCCAAACCTGCATCGCACCTGATTACCTGTTCATTAAAAAAGACGTTCAGGACAGGTTCGCGGGGATTTTACAAACAGTCGTCAACGCTGGATTTATGGAGGATGATCATACCCCAGACCGCAGCAAATTTACGCAGATCGTCAATGACCGCAACTTCAACCGCGTCAAAGATCTGTTCGACGATGCCATCGAAAGAGGGGCGGAAGTGGTGTTCGGCGGCGTATTCGATGCCAGCGACCGCACGATCTCGCCAACCGTTTTGAAAAACGTCACGCCTGACATGAAAATCATGCAGGAGGAAATCTTCGCACCGATCCTGCCAATGATGAACTATGAAGACATCGACGAGGTCATCGATTACGTAAATGACCGCGATAAACCGCTTGCACTTTATGTGTTCAGCAAAAACCAAGACCTGATTGACAACGTCCTTCAGCACACGACATCAGGAAATGCCGCCATCAATGATGTCGTCGTCCATTTCAGTGACGTCAACCTGCCATTCGGCGGCGTCAACACAAGCGGAATCGGCTCCTATCATGGGGTATACGGATTCAAAGAGTTTTCTCATGAGAAGGGTGTATTTATTCAAGCCGCTGAATAATCGTAATGAAGAGAATCTGCATCATCTTGCAGGTTCTTTTTTTATCTTTATATCAAAGAGATTAAAAGTGATAAAATACCATTTTTACTACGAGACCAAATTCCTCTAGTCTATCTCATTGAAACCCTGCAGCCCCTAACGTATAATATCCCAGAAAACTTCAAAGGAAAGAATATTATACATGGAAAAACCAGCTGGATTTTGGATTCGGGCAGCCGCCTCTATTATTGATGTATTTATTATAGCTATATTCTCTTTCATTATGATTTTCATTAACACCTTCATTGTGTTGCCACTCATTGATGCAGCAGGTACACACATGTCAGAAGCCCGATATGAGTTTTTCATGTTGATCATTGGCACAATCCCTGTTTTGGCCATCATATTTATTTTCGCTATTCTTTACTATAGCTTGCTGACTTCCTCAAACATGCAAGCAGCATTGGGAAAAAAACTCATGGGCATCATCGTTGTCAATCAGTATAGCGAGCGTATTTCTTTTTGGCACAGCTTCGGCCGTTTCTTCGCTTACACATTATTTAAGATCTTATATATCGGTTTTATCATGGCGGCCTTTCCCTCTAAACTGGCATTACATAATTATATTTGCGGGACAAAGGTTGTCTATAAAAATAAATATCTTGATTGATCAAAAAAACAGGCTGCCGAGTTAACCTCGCCAGCCTGTTTTACTATTTCCCAAAAGCCATCAGCTTCGTATAACTTCCAATATAAAGCGTTCCGTCCTCAGCGAGCTGAGGAGAAGACACGACGTTGCTGTCGGTTTGATAGCTCCATAATTCATTGCCGTTTGCGTCTGCCGCATAAACCTTCATATCATCTGACCCGAAATAAACCGTTCCCTTCGCGTCAATCAGCGGCGCCGTTCTGACAGGGCCGTCTGTGTAGAATGACCAGTTCATATCCCCGTTTTTGCTGATGGAAAACAGCTCGCCGCTTCCTGAGCCGATGTAGATATTGCCATTATGATCAATCGCAGGAGATGAGCTGGAGAACCCGTTTAGCGGGAATGTCCATTTCAAACTGCCTGTTGATGTATAAGCATACAGCTGTCCATCTTGGTTGCCGGCATAAATGTTTCCGTCCTTATCAATCACCGGATATCCTTTAAACGCATTTGACGTCGTTCTGGACCATTTCACCTGTCCGGTTCCGGAGTTGATCGCATAAAACACGTAATTATATGTGCCGACATACACGGTGCCGTTTTTGGCAAGCACCGGCACAGAGCTGACGACACCATTTGTTTTCAACTTCCAGCGCTCTGTCCAGGTTGATTTTGACGTCGGTTTGATCGCGTGAACATAATTATCAAGTGTTGAGAAATACAACGTCCCGTCTGAACCGATCACCGTTTCAGAGCTTGGCCCGCCGCTTAACGGAACCGTTGTTAAAATTTCTCCCGTTTCTTTGTCAATAAAATAAATCTTTTTGTCATAGGATGCCAAATAGATAACGCCGTTGGTCCCAAGTACAGGAGATTGCGTATATGTTTTTCCAAGATTGCTCGTCACCCATTTGACTGAGCCGTCTGGATTAAAGGCTTTCATTTCCCCGTCTCTGGAATGAAGATATACTGTGCCGTCTCCGTCAATCACAGCCCCCGCTCCATTTTGCGGAGTCGTTCTGATGTCGTTTTGCCATTTCAGCGTCCCGTCTGTATTTCCGGCGAACCGGCTTTCGCGTGACCAGTTAAACATGGCAGGCGCCATCGCTTGTACATCATATCTTCCTGGCAAAAAGCCAGATGCTCCATTATTTTGAGAAAACACCGTTTCCGCCGCATAAGCAGCTGTCGGCTGAAGCACTTTGGCAGCGGGCACATCAGAAACAGCGCCGGCCGAAACAGCCGCCGCCACCGCAGCTCCCGCAATCAAAGCTTTCATACGAAATGACTTGACCATCATTGAGACCCCCATTATATGTAACTTCTAATTTGTGACCATCATAACATATTCATCCATTTTATAAATCTATTTCACAAAAACATCACAAACTAGAAAACTATGTAAGAGTATTCACGGACGTTTTTTCAGCACCCGATCGAAATGCAGCCACAAACCAAATGACGTTGACAGCAGCCGCAGCGAGACTAACTCCCAAAACAAAGATCACCTCAGAAAGCAGATGGTCACTAAAGAAACTAAACATCAAGATAAAACCGGCCGAAGACAAATGAATCAAAAGCCCGAAGCCGCAAAGCACCGCCATGACATACCTCATTGCATCGACTCCGAGCATATAAACGAGAAATGGAATGAAATACAAGACAAGGATCATACCGACAGCTGACCACATGCCAGCTGAATTAAACTGATTGGCCGCCGCTCCCGTTCCGGCCAGCGGCGAAAGTGAAGCCGCCACAATCACGGCGCAAAAAAGAAACGCAGAAATGGTTGTCATGATCGCCACGCTATTTTTTTTTGACATCAAACTCCTCCTTTAATAGAAATATTAACCTTTTTTATTATAAATAAGTTGAATGTTATATTCATTATATTTTTAAAAAATTCCAGAATACATACACAATTGCTATGCTTCTTTCTAGTATATTTATATAGTAAAAAACAAAGGATAAAAGACTCATTTTTCTGTAATATCAGGATTTTATCACCATACCATATTGCATGTACATGTTTTTCAAAGTATACTATTCCAGATTAATTCAGAGGAGAGAGAAAAATACATGGAAAAACCAGCAGGATTTTGGATTCGTTTTTTAGCTTATTTTATTGACGGCATTATTGTATCTGTTCCTAGTTATATTATTCTATTTATTATCAATTCTGTGTTTGTAGCTGGGGCTGTGGCAACAAACCCTTACATGACGGAAGAAGAGTATTTAGTGAAATACATGACGCTTGCATTTTTGCCTACTATGCTGATCATGATCGTCATCAGCGTGTTATATTACGGGCTGCTCACAGCTTCTAAAATGCAAGGCACACTTGGCAAAAAAATTCTTGGCCTGAAAGTGGTCAATGAACAAGGTGAACGGGTTTCTGTCGGACAGGGAATTGGCCGTTACTTTGCCTATATCTTATCTGGAATCATCTTTTATATCGGGTTTATCATGATCGCCTTTGGAGAGAAAAAAGGCCTGCATGACATCATTTGCAAAACACGTGTCGTGTATAAATAATAGAAAAAAGTCTAGACGCCAATAGGCATCTAGACTTTTGTTTTCTTTACAATAGGCTGCCACGACAGATACGTAGCGCTTCTCCACAGCCACTCAAACGGCCCCATCCGAAAGACACGAAGCCAAAGGTGGCTGAAGACCATTTGAACGGCACAAACAGCAATTGTAATGAGCACACCGGCAGCAGGGTACACTTTTCCATACAGGCCCAAGCCGTAATGATAAAAAATCCAAGTACATACAATAGACTGCATCAGATAATTGGTAAATGCCATCCTCCCAACAGCGGAGAATGATTGCAGCACTGTTCTCACTCTTGTTTTATGATAAAGATAGACAACCGTTGTAACATAGAAAAACATGAGGAAAGGCGCGCCAATCAGCAAACATATTTCTTTATCCGTTACACTGTACAGCACCTGGGCGCCGATGCCGATGACAAGCCCAGCCATCCACAATCGTTTTAATCCTTTGCGATGCTTTTCTGGTTCATGCAAGTACCGAGATTTCGCTGCCGCAGCTCCCAGCAAAAACATGCTGAAATATGGAATGGATGCAAAGAAGAAGTTGAGCGGATTATACGTAAGCATGCCATTCGAAGACATATAAACAAGACGGTCATGGATCCGCTGTTCTGCAATGTCCTTCAGGCTGCCGCTTCCATAAACATGAATCGCTTGTTTTGCCTGCTGTTTTACCGCTTGTACCCATTCCTGTCCGTTTGATTGATCAAAACTTGTCAACATGAACGGAATGGAAAACAAAAGATACAAAGAGACCGCCCATATCAGCAGTGTTTTCGGCTTTGCTTTTCGAAACAAGAGCAGGACAAAACCGAGCAGGGCATATTCTGTTAAAATATCTCCGTCCCATATCAAAAAGGCATGAATCGTTCCAAACAAGAGAAGCGCCATTAACCTTCTCACATATAACGGAACAAACCGTTTCCCTTTGTTTTCTGCTCTCTCCATCATGACAACCATGCCAAATCCAAATAAAAAGGAAAACAATAAAATACATTTTATTTGAATGAAGAATTTCAGTATATCTGCGGCGGCAAAATCAGCTTCAGACCACTTATCCATGAAAAAATTCTCTTTTCCAAGCATAGACAAATACATATCCGGATAACTGAAATGTGCCAGATTGACAAATAAGATGCCGAAAATCGCCATTCCTCTCAGCACATCAAGCACACCGATCCGCTCATTTGTTAAAGTCGGCTGTAATGAAGACATAGCCATCACGCTCCTTTTTTCTGTACCTTAAGGGTATGAAAAAATGAAGCGCGGAAACATCGATTTAGGTGTCAGGCCGGCATGAAAACCTTACAATCTTGTCATCTTTATGGTTTCATCACCTTTAAATCTAATGCTTCGATATTCTGCAAAACGCGATCAAAGCGCAAAGCCTGAGGCTCACATGGGAAGATGTGGCCTTCATACGGGTCGCCTAACGTCCGGAAAAACGGTTCAAATAAACCAGGAACCAATACGCCCACCATCTTTGTATAGTAAGAATCAAGGCGATAGGAGTGAACGGTATTTGCAGGGACATGCAGGAAATCTCCCGGATTCAGCTGAATTTCCTGGCCATCTGCCCACATCGTCATCTGACCTTCAAGGCAATAAAATGTTTCTGTATGATGTTCATGGTAGTGATCAACGATTCGGTCACCTTTAGGGCCTTCAGAGGATACGACGATAAACTGCCCATCTGTATTTTTTTGTGCAGCCACAATGCGGTGAAGCTGATCTCCAGTCAACAGGTGATCTCCTTCTCCAGATTCAAGAACGTATGGAACCGCTCCATCTGGCAGCTCTGTAAGTTCCGCTAATTTGGCCGAACATGCAGGCTTTCCTTCATCTAGAAATACAATGTCCGCTACAGCGGCTGCTTCTGCAAATCGCTCGTTTGAGACTTCTTCGCTTGCGTACGGCGGATGTTCAGCGTGATCATACGGATTCCCAATAACGGAATACAAGTGCGCTACGTTTCCTTTCATCGTGTAAGATACCAGTCTTGTTCTGTGGCTCTGCATCCGGTAGCTGTGCGGTGTTCCCGCCGGAATGTTCGCATAATCACCTGATATTAATAAATAGCGTTCACCATCAAGTGTCAGTTCCAGTTTCCCGTCCAAAACGAGAATTCCTTCATGTGTGTCCTTGTGGATGTGAAGCGGAAAGGCATCTCCTTTTCCCCCGGAAAGAAGCACGATCTCAAACAGATCACCTGTGCTCTTCCCATTCGCCATTACCGTGGCAACCTGTCTGCCGAACAGATAGCGCTCGCCTTCTCCGCTCCGGAGCAAATAAGGCATTTTTTCTTTAGGCAATGAATGTGTACATAATGTTTTCATATTATCGTTTCCTCCAATTTAGACCAGTCTATATATTATCATTTATTTGTCTAGACCGTTCTATATAATTGTAGGAGAAAGGATAACAAAATGCTACCCTTTTTTTCTCACCAGCACTGGTATTTGTTCGGCAATGAGAAGAAGGGGCGTTTTGTCTTTATTCGTTAACGAAAGCATGATGCCGCCCTCAATCATCGAATTAATCAGCATTCCAAGCTGATTTGCTTCTTCTTCTGCAAATCCGTTTTCCATTAATTTTCTGGCAAAAACTGCTTCCCAGCTTTTAAACACCTTCATGCAAACCGTCCGCAGCGGTTCACTGATTAACGCTGTCTCACTCGCCAGCAAACCGACTGGAATACCTTTAATGCTTTCTGTGTTGTCAAATTGGCTGGCTGTTTTTTTGATAAAAAGCTGAATCGCTTCTGTTGGATCAGAGGACTCATCCATGCTTTGCTGTATCAGATGTTCAATCAATTTCCCTGTATATGTAACCGCTTCAATTGCTAATTCTTCTTTGCCATTCGGAAAAAAGTGATAAAGCGATCCCTTAGGAGCACCGCTTTCTTTTACAATCTGGTTCAAACCTGTCGCGTGATATCCTTGCAGCTGGAACAGACGTGACGCCGTGTGAAGGATTTTTTCACGTGAATCTCCTCTGCTAGTCATTAAAACATTCCCTCCTAGGTATGGTAGAGCGACTTATATAATATAAAAAAGAACCCTGTGATTGTCAAAAGGGGTAAGACCCTTCCGGATGGGGTAATGTACAAAAACAGCGTCTAGGAGGGATCTCTCAATGACAATCGATCATTCAGTCACAAATACAGAACAACTTGAACGACAAAACCCCGCCATAAAAACAAAGCTCAAACTGAAAAAGCTTAAGGATCAGGTGATCGTCATTACCGGCGCTTCAAGCGGAATCGGACTTGTCACGGCACGAATGGCAGCTGAAAAAGGCGCAAAGGTCGTGGCAGCAGCGCGAAATGAAGACGCGCTGAAGGAGCTCACTGATGAACTTAAGGAAAAAGGGCACGACGCCATATGGGTAAAGGCGGATGTCGGAAAAGAAGAGGACGTCAACCGCATCGCAGAAACCGCGATCAGCACATTCGGCCGCTTTGACACATGGGTCAACAATGCGGCCGTCTCGACTTTCGGACATGCCATGGACGTCACCGTCGAAGACATGAAGCGCATGTTCGACACAAATTTCTGGGGACCTGTTTACGGAACAAGAGCGGCTGTCAAACACTACACCGGCAGAGGTGTGCCGGGCGCACTCATTAATGTAGGAAGCCTGTTCGGAGACAGGGGAACGGTCATTCAATCCACATATGCATCTGCCAAATTTGCGCTTCACGGCTGGACGGAAAGCATCCGAATGGAGCTCGAAAAGGAACAGGCGCCAGTCTCGGTAACGCTCATCCACCCGGGCAGAATTGACACGCCTTATAACGAGCATGCGCACAGCTACCTCGACAAACAGCCGGCTCATTACCGCTCCATGATCTATCCGCCGGAAGCAGTCGCCGAAGCTATCCTGTTTGCCGCCGAACACCCTAAGCGCGACATGTACATCGGCTCACAGGCCAAAGCCATCGCCATGCTGGGCGCGCTTTTCCCTCGTCTGACCGACAGACTGATGGAAAAAATCATGTATCACAGCCAGCATGCCGAAAGACCGTCCAAACCGCGAGAAGAAAGCGCTCTTTATGATGCGGGCTGCGGTATGCATGACAGAGGCACAAATAAAGGATGGATGAGGTCAAGAAGCTACTACACAAAAGCGACGAAGCGCCCCATTGTATCGGCGGCTGTTGTTGCCGGACTAGTGGCTTGGGCTGCCGCCAAACGATGCAGATAATCTCTGACCATGATAGAAAAACCCATGCTGTTCCAGCGAACCATGGGTTTTTCAGCTGTTAATCGATAAAAGCCTTGTTCATACGCTGCAGCAGCTCGCCAAACAACTCTTTTTCCTGTGTTGACCATTCTTTCAGCATCTGTTCATAACGTTCAAGGCGCTTTTGCTGATCGGCTTTTAATAGTTGTTTGCCGAGTTTTGTAATAGTAAACAGGCTGACTCTCCCATCAGATGGGTCTGAGAAACGATAGATGAGCTCCTTTGCCTCTAATGCAGCTGCTTGTCTTGAAAGAGTAGAAATATCAAGCTTAAACGATTCTGCCAATTCCTTAACACGAGCAGGCCCAAACTCATCCAATTGTCTCAGTAATAAGTACGAAGATCTCTCCAAATTCCCTGTTCTTTTCTCTGATTGATCCAGATAAACAGCTCTCCTGATAAAAGTCGTCAGCTCATATTCAATTAATTCAACTGGATTTTGATTTTGCAATCGCTCTCGCTCCCTATTCCAATCTCTGGCATTGACAACATCATATATACTTGTATAATACAAATGTACATTAACTGAATAAATACAAGTCGTTATATGACTAAATCAATCATTATACTTGTATAGTACAATCATATAAAAAGAAAGTAAAGCGATTCCTCAGAACCATCCTAGAAGCAAGCACCAGAAAGGAGGAAGCTGTTCTGATTGGAGAGCAGCACTTGATGTGAAAGTCATACGAATTATCTTGCAAGTGTTGATATTATATGTATTTTTTATGATCGGGGAAGCCATTCAGCATCTGTTTCATTTACCCGTGTCAGGAAGCATCGTTGGATTGGTATTGCTTCTGATCTGCTTGGGCCTCCGTATTGTTCCCGTCTCCATCATTGAAGACGGAGCAGGGTTTTTATTATCCTTCCTTCCATTGTTGTTCATCCCGGCAATGACAGGAGTGATAAACTATCCGTCTCTCATTTCATTCAATGGCCTGATGCTGCTGATTACAGTCGTTCTGAGCACCATCGTCACGATCATTGCGGCTGGATTCGCCAGCCAGCTATTAGAGAAAAAAGCAAAAAAACGGGAGGAGAAAGAGAAATGCAGCAAGCATGTATCGCGATCATTATAATTCTTTTAACAGTTGCCGCTTATTTAGCGATGGTCAAACTCTATAAGCGATTCCCGCTTCCATTTCTGATCCCCGTTCTGACAACGACCATTTTGATTGTAGCGGTTTTGATGATGTTCCATGTTTCCTATGAAGGCTATATGATCGGGGGGAAATGGATCAATTCTTTGCTTGGGCCGGCTGTCGTGGCACTGGCCTATCCGCTTTATAAACAATGGCATATTATTGTCAAACATTGTGTTCCCATTTTAGGCGGCGTCCTGGTCGGATTATGCATGGGAATGATCAGCGGGCTGATCTTCGCAGAAGCATTCGGGATTGATCATGATCTCTTATTATCCATTCTGCCAAAGTCGATCACAACCCCTGTCGCTATTCAGATCGCCGCCGATCTTGGCGGCGTCCCTTCCATGACAGTCGTATTTGTCATGATTGCGGGCTTTTCAGGCGTCATCCTCGGGCCTCTTTTCCTAAAATGGCTTCGCATACGCAGTTCCCTTGGACAAGGCATTGCATTAGGCAGCGCCTCCCATGCACTGGGCACCTCCAAAGCATTGGAATATGGGGAACTGGCCGTCTCCATGAGTTCCGTCTCCATGACGCTTTGTGCGGTGCTCGGCTCATTCTTCGGCCCGCTCGTCGTCTGGCTGTTTCATATTTAACAAAGAAAGACTGCCCCGGGGGAGGGCAGTCTTTTTCGTTTAAGAAGCAAAAAAATCAATCAACGGCTGAAAGTCCTTAGATAAATCAACGTCATTCGGTTCTGCTTGAAGCAGGCGGTCAATCATACGCTCCAGCTCCTCAACATCATTCTTATCCGTATACTCAATGAAGTTTAAGCTTTCAAGCCAATCCCGGTATGAATGTTTGGCTTTGCCATAGCTGTTTCCAAAGACAAGGCAAGGTGTTTTGGTGATAATCGAGAAAATCATCGCGTGAAGGCGGTCGGTAATCACCAATTTACTGGAGCCGATGCGGTCCAGCATCTCCATAAAATGCTTTTCACGATCAGCGTAATCGATGGTGTCGACCGTATCCAGCACCGTATCGGTACGCTCTGTGTAAGTTGTTTTTTCTGCCCATTGCTTCATCTGTGAAATAAAATCTTCGTCAGTCACTTTCTCCTTATCCGCTCTTAAAATAAAGAGAACGCCGTCCCGCTCGAGCTCTCGCGGCACAATATCCAAGGAAAGCACCATGTCCGGTGTAAAGATCACATTGGAGTTGAAGGTCTCTTTCACAACATCCAGTGTTTGCGTCTCACGCGCAGCAATCGTTAAGTTTGTATTTTGATGGTACGCATCCTGTGTTTTTTTCTTTTCCTTCTGTCCTTCCTCTGTATCCTCAAAATAAACGGATTGTGGCAGAGAAATTGATTTGTAGTCTTTAAACGCCGAAAAGACCTTTCTTCTGTCTTCCTCAATATCGAGATAAAGGTTTCCTAAGTTCCCTCCGCCTGTAAAGCAGACAATATCGTCTTCACGAATGATCTCCTTCACCAGTTCAATGCCCTCATCCGTCGCATAATCCATAATCTCAATGTATTCATAATACGGAAAATGATTTTTGATAAATTTCTCTTCCGCATACGCAATCGCTTGGTCTCCAATGTTTGTTTAACTAGGGGAACCAAACAAAAATACTTTTCGTTTATCATTTAACAGAGCTTCCGGCTCCACATTTGGCGCAATGCCTTTTACTAGTTTTTTTCCTTTGATTTCTTGTACAGTCATATCTGCGTCCTCCTTCTGGGATGAATTCCTCATTGTGTGTTAACTGTCTCTACCCAAAAAGAAGGATGGCTATGCATTGGCGTGTGCATCGGCTATATCAGAAACATCGTTTTCGCCAATTTGATAGACGCTGCAATGTCCCGCGCCGTTCTTTCCATATATTCCGCGGCATGTTCAAACGCATCTTCTAGCGGCACGGCTCCGGGGACGATGCTGAAAAGCGCATCGATTCCGTGTTGATAGACGGCATCACTGTCACGTGATACTGATCCCGCAATACCGATGACAGGCACATCGTATGATTTAGCCGCCTTGGCTACGCCGATCGGCGTTTTTCCATGAACCGTTTGGCTGTCGATCCGTCCCTCGCCGGTAATCACAAGATCTGCATCCTGAACGATACTTTCAAAATCAACCGCTTCAAGGACAATATCAATGCCTCTTTTCAGGTCAGCCTGAAGATAAGTCAGCAGGCTCCATCCAAGACCGCCCGCTGCACCGGCGCCCTCTGTATCTCGGAAGGTTGATCCGAGCTCTTTTTCTGCCATATCAGCGAAATGGTTTACGTTCTGTTCTAGTACATCCAGCATGTCGGCCGTCGCGCCTTTTTGCGGTCCGAAAACAGCCGTAGCACCCTTTGGTCCTGTTAACGGATTGTCCACGTCACAGGCAACTTCCAGTTTGACATTCCGCAATCTGGAATCAAGCCCGCTCACATCTATTGATGCAAGCTGAGATAACGCGCCGCCCCCTGGGCCAATCTCGCTGCCTGAGTTATCAAGAAGCCTTCCGCCCAATGCCTGAATCATCCCGGCTCCCCCGTCGTTCGTGGCGCTTCCGCCGATTCCGATGATCAAACGCTCCGCTCCTGCATCAAGAGCTGCTCCGATTAATTCTCCCGTTCCCCTTGTTGTAGTGATGAGCGGATTTCGCTTATCTACAGGCACCAGATGCAGCCCTGAAGCAGCAGCCATTTCAATCACAGCTGTTCTCCCATCTCCCATCATGCCAAAGAAAGCTCTCACCGGTTCCCCCAGCGGCCCTGTGACAACTTGCTCTATGATCCTTCCGTTGGTCGCATCGACCAGAGATTGAACAGTTCCCTCGCCGCCATCCGCCATCGGCAATTTTCTGTAATCAGCACCCGGAAAGACCGACTTGAAACCTCTTTCTATCGCGTCTGCGGCCTCCAGAGCTGATAAGCTTTCCTTAAAAGAATCAGGTGCAATGATGATTTTCATCCAAATCGCCTCTTTCAAAACATGATTCACTTATGCTAGTTATCTCCAATGTACCATATTCCATTTAGAAATAAATACCATAATGATTGGGAAAAATTTTATTAAAAATTAGAAATGAAAGTGTTTGCATAAAAGAAATATTCACGTTATCATACTTGTATACAAGTATACTTCTTGAGTGAGGAAGGTGAGTGTATGCTAGACTCCAAAGACCTGTTGTATCCCGCAAAATGGCTCTCAAAAGCGTCAACCGGAGTTCGTGTCGCATACGAGCTGAGAATGCGGATCGTTTCAGGCCTGATTGAAAGCGGTACCATTTTATCAGAAAATACAATCGCCGCCGAGTTTTCAGTAAGCCGTTCGCCGGTTCGCGAAGCGCTAAAAATTCTCGCATCCGAAAAAATCATCCGCTTAGAACGAATGGGAGCGGTCGTAATTGGTTTAACTGAGAAGAAAATCGCGGAAATTTATGATGTGCGGTTACTATTAGAAACATTTGTCTTTGAACGGCTTGTCAAAATAGACATTGAGCCTTTAGTTAAGGATCTCAGCAAAATTCTTGAAATGATGAAAGTCTCAATCAAATATGAGGACGCTGACGAATTTTCATTTCAAGATGTGCTGTTCCATGAAACCATTATCCGAGCGATTGATCATTCATACATTCAGATGATCTGGAACAATCTAAAACCCGTCATGGAAAGCTTTATTCTTTTATCGATGCGGGTACGGTTAAAGGAAAAGTATGAAGACTTCACAAGGATTTTAGATAACCACGAGCTTTATATTCAAGCCATCAAAACAAAGGATAGGGCGCTGATGATTCAGTCTCTTCACCAAAACTTTGATGATGTGCAGGATAAGGTAGAAGACCTATGGCTCTCACAACAAATGCTGGCAAAAGGAGCTGAATACAACAATGACTAGTTATATGTTAGGAATCGATATCGGCACGACAAGCACAAAAGCTGTGCTGTTCAGTGAAAACGGAGATGTGGTACAGAAAGAAAGCATCGGCTACCCGCTCTATACACCGGACATCTCAACAGCTGAACAAAACCCGGAAGAGATATTTCAGGCAGTCATCCATACAACAGCGAGAATTACAAAACAGCATCCCGAAAAACAGATCTCTTTCATTTCGTTCAGCAGCGCCATGCACAGCGTCATTGCAATCGACGAAAATGACAAGCCGCTGACGCCATGCATCACATGGGCCGACAACCGAAGTGAAGGCTGGGCGCATAAGATCAAAGAGGAATTGAACGGACATGAGGTGTACAAACGGACGGGAACACCGATTCATCCGATGGCACCGTTAAGTAAAATTGCCTGGATCACGAATGAAAGGAAAGAAATCGCTTCCAAGGCAAAAAAATATATCGGCATCAAAGAATACATTTTTAAACAGCTGTTCAATGAGTATGTCATCGATTACTCATTGGCATCAGCGACAGGCATGATGAACCTGAAAAGCTTGGCTTGGGACGAAGAGGCACTGCGCATCGCAGGCATCACGCCGGATCACTTATCCAAACTCGTGCCGACAACCGAGATCTTTCAGCACTGCAGCCCAGAAATAGCGATCCAAATGGGAATCGATCCGGAAACGCCTTTTGTCATCGGGGCCAGCGACGGCGTGCTGTCCAACCTCGGCGTCAACGCCATTAAAAAGGGAGAAATCGCCGTCACCATCGGTACAAGCGGTGCCATCCGGACGATTATTGACAAGCCGCAAACCGATGAAAAAGGGAGAATTTTTTGCTATGCCTTGACGGACAAGCATTGGGTTATTGGGGGACCTGTGAACAATGGGGGCATCGTCCTTCGCTGGATCAGAGACGAGTTTGCCTCCTCCGAAATCGAAACAGCGACACGGCTGGGCATTGATCCATATGACGTGCTGACGAAAATTGCCCAACGCGTCAGACCCGGTTCTGACGGTCTGCTGTTCCACCCATATCTCGCCGGAGAACGCGCTCCGTTGTGGAATCCGGATGTACGGGGCTCATTTTTCGGCCTGACCATGTCGCATAAGAAAGAGCATATGATACGCGCGGCATTGGAAGGCGTCATTTACAACCTGTACACGGTGTTCTTGGCGTTAACTGAATGCATGGATGGCCCGGTAACCCGCATCCAAGCGACAGGGGGATTTGCAAGGTCGGAGGTTTGGCGCCAAATGATGTCTGATATCTTCGAATCAGAGGTTGTCGTTCCAGAAAGCTACGAAAGCTCATGTCTCGGCGCCTGCATTTTAGGCCTGTATGCAACAGGAAAAATTGACTCTTTCGACGCCGTGTCCGACATGATCGGCAGCACATACAGACATACGCCGATTGAAGACTCAGCCAAGGAATACAGAACATTAATGCCGATTTTCATCAATCTATCAAGATTATTAGAAAATCAATATACACAAATTGCAGATTATCAGAGGGGCTTAATCACACACAAATAGTACATGACATGAAGGGGAGGGCATTACCATGCCGTTAATCATCGTTGCACTTGGGATCTTAGCATTACTATTTCTGATTATGGGCTTAAAATTAAACACATTTATTTCCCTGCTGGTCGTATCGTTCGGCGTGGCACTGGCACTCGGGATGCCGTTCGATAAAGTTGTCAGCTCCATCGAAGCAGGAATAGGGGGGACTCTTGGCCACATCGCGCTCATCTTCGGACTCGGTGCGATGCTGGGCAAGCTGATCGCGGATTCAGGAGGCGCACAGCGCATTGCGATGACGCTCGTCAACAAATTCGGTGAGAAAAATATTCAATGGGCCGTTGTCATTGCCTCATTTATTATTGGGATTGCGTTATTTTTTGAAGTAGGACTGGTTCTATTAATTCCGATTGTCTTTGCGATTTCAAGAGAATTGAAGATTTCTATTTTATTTCTCGGAATCCCGATGGTCGCAGCACTATCCGTCACACACGGTTTCCTGCCGCCGCACCCGGGACCTACGGCGATCGCCGGTGAGTATGGCGCAAACATTGGAGAAGTGCTGCTGTACGGCTTTATTGTTGCTGTTCCGACAGTGCTCATCGCAGGGCCGTTATTTACAAAGTTCGCGAAAAAAATCGTTCCTGCATCATTTGCGAAAAACGGCAATATTGCATCACTCGGCACACAAAAAACGTTTAACCTTGAAGAAACACCCGGCTTTGGAATAAGTGTCTTTACTGCAATGCTCCCGATTATCATCATGTCGGTCGCGACCATTATCGACCTGCTTCAAGAAACAATCGGGTTTGCAGATAACGGAATTTTAGCTTTTATCAGATTGATTGGAAACGCATCGACTGCTATGATTATTTCGTTATTGGTCGCAGTCTATACAATGGGCATCAAGCGCAACATTCCAGTCAAAACCGTGATGGATTCTTGTTCAACTGCCATTTCACAAATCGGCATGATGCTTTTGATCATCGGAGGAGGCGGCGCCTTCAAACAAGTGCTGATCAACGGCGGTGTCGGCGATTACGTAGCAGACTTATTCAAAGAAACGGCATTATCGCCAATCATTCTGGCATGGCTCATCGCGGCGATCCTGCGCATTTCTCTAGGCTCAGCGACTGTTGCCGCACTAAGCACAACAGGTCTGGTCATTCCGTTATTGGGCCATTCTGATGTTAACCTGGCGTTAGTCGTACTCGCAACAGGCGCCGGAAGTGTCATCGCTTCACACGTCAATGACGCCGGCTTCTGGATGTTCAAGGAATACTTCGGATTAAGCATGAAAGAAACATTCGCCACATGGACATTGCTGGAAACCATTATTTCCGTTGCTGGACTGGGATTCATTTTATTGTTAAGTTTAGTTGTATGAAATTAAGAAGGAGCTGTAACACATGTTCAATTCGATTGGTGTCATAGGCTTAGGCGTAATGGGAAGCAACATCGCCTTAAACATGGCAAATAAAGGTGAAAACGTCGCTGTCTATAATTACACCAGAGATTTAACGGACCAGCTTATCCAAAAGCTGGATGGACAATCTCTCAGCCCGTATTACGAGCTTGAGGACTTTGTTCAATCGTTAGAAAAACCAAGAAAAATCTTTTTGATGGTCACAGCGGGAAAACCCGTAGATTCCGTCATCCAATCATTAAAGCCTTTGCTTGAAGAAGGCGACGTCATCATGGACGGAGGAAACTCCCACTATGAAGACACAGAAAGAAGATATGACGAACTGAAGGAAAAAGGGATCGGCTACCTGGGAGTCGGCATTTCCGGCGGTGAAGTCGGTGCATTAACAGGGCCTTCCATCATGCCGGGCGGAGATCGCGACGTCTATGAGAAAGCCGCTCCTATCCTGACGAAAATCGCAGCTCAAGTCGGAGATGACCCTTGTTGTGTCTATATCGGACCAAAAGGGGCAGGGCACTTTACAAAAATGGTGCACAACGGCATTGAATATGCAGACATGCAGCTGATTGCAGAAGCGTATACGTTTCTAAGAGAAACGCTTCGTCTGCCGCTAGATGAAATTGCATCTATTTTTGAAACATGGAATCAAGGTGAGCTGAAAAGCTATTTAATAGAGATTACAGCTGAGATTTTACGCAAAAAAGACGAAAAAACAGGGCAGCCTCTGATCGATGTCATCCTTGATAAAACCGGACAAAAAGGCACTGGGAAATGGACGAGCATGCAGGCGATTGATAACGGCATCCCGTCCACGATCATCACAGAGTCCTTGTTCGCCCGCTACTTGTCATCCTTAAAAGAAGAACGGATGGCAGCTCAAGACGTATTAGCAGGCCCGGAAGCCGAAGAAAAACACTTGGATAAAGACACCTGGATTGAATACGTCAGACAGGCTCTTTACATGGGGAAAGTATGCGCCTATGCACAAGGCTTTGCCCAATATAAGATGTCATCTGAGCTTTACGGCTGGAATCTGCCGCTCAAAGACATCGCCTTGATTTTCCGAGGCGGCTGCATCATCCGCGCTGATTTCCTAAACGTGATCAGCGAAGCATTCAGTGAGCAGCCAAATCTGGCTAACCTGCTGATCGCGCCTTATTTCACAGATAAGCTCCATGCCTATCAAACTGGCCTGCGAAAAGTCGTTTGCGAGGGTATCAGCACCGGAATCTCTTTCCCATGCTTAACTACCGCGCTCTCTTATTACGACGGCTACCGCACAGGGCGTTCCAATGCGAACCTCTTGCAGGCGCAGCGCGATTACTTTGGCGCTCACACGTACGAACGGACTGATATGGACGGCGTTTTCCATACGAATTGGTCTGAATAACCTGTCATCAGAAACACGGTCAGTTTTCAACTGAACCGTGTTTTTTTCTTCTATCCCAAACAACAGAAGACATAAGTTATGTTTTAAATATCATAAACAGTGATACAATAATAGCTAGAAACATTCCCCAAGATTATCATGTGACAGCAGCTTGCTGTTCCGTTCTATTCTGCTTTTGGCCATTGTCCTTTGCCCCTTGCCCATGGTGTCATAAAATGTTCAAATGCCAAAACGGCCTGTCATTCTGATTTACAAAAGTCCCTGAAAACCTTGTCTAATTGAGAATCAGCCTCTCATTTGTTATAAAAGAAATGCATAAATCCTACCTGTCACACCTTTAGTAAGATGAAAAAAAGTAGGTTATGGCTTGACAAAAAATATATATTAATTAATAATTCATATATAATTAGAATTATTATTGAAAGCGATTATGCTTTCTAATACATTTTTAGGAGGAATATACATTATGTCTTTAATCGGTAAAGAAGTACTTCCATTCGAAGCAAAAGCATTCAAAAACGGTGAATTCATCGATGTAACAAACGAAGATTTGAAAGGCCAATGGAGCGTATTCTGCTTCTACCCAGCAGATTTCTCTTTCGTATGCCCAACTGAGCTTGAAGATCTTCAAGAACAATATGCTGCTCTTAAAGAATTAGGTGTTGAAGTCTACTCTGTTTCTACAGATACTCACTTCGTACACAAAGGCTGGCATGACAGCTCTGAAAAAATCAGCAAAATCACTTACGCAATGATCGGCGACCCATCTCAAACGATCTCTCGCAACTTCGATGTTCTTGACGAAGAAACTGGCCTTGCTGACCGCGGAACATTCATCATCGATCCAGACGGCGTTATCCAAACTGTTGAAATCAATGCAGGCGGTATCGGCCGTGACGCAAGCAACCTTGTAAACAAAGTAAAAGCAGCTCAATACGTTCGTCAAAACCCAGGTGAAGTTTGCCCGGCTAAATGGGAAGAAGGCGGCGAAACTCTTACACCTAGCCTTGATCTAGTAGGTAAAATCTAAGGAGTGCATTCAATTGGTACTTGATGCAAACATCAAAGCACAATTAAATCAATATATGCAGCTAATTGAGAATGACATTGTTCTCAAAGTTAGCGCAGGCGAAGATGACACTTCTAAGGACATGCTGGCTCTCGTTGATGAGCTGGCTTCCATGTCATCGAAAATTTCAGTTGAAAAAGCTGAATTAAACAGAACGCCAAGCTTCAGTGTCAATCGTGTCGGAGAAGACACTGGCGTGACTTTCGCCGGTATCCCTCTGGGCCACGAATTCACATCATTAGTGCTGGCGTTGCTCCAAGTGAGCGGCAGACCGCCTAAGGTGGACCAAAAAGTCATTGATCAGGTGAAGAAGATCAGTGGTGAATACCACTTCGAATCTTATATCAGCCTGACATGCCACAACTGTCCTGATGTTGTACAAGCTTTAAACATGATGAGCGTGCTGAACCCGAACATTACGCACACGATGATTGACGGTGCAGCATACAAATCAGAAGTTGAAAGCAAAAACATCATGGCAGTGCCGACCGTTTACCTGAATGGCGAGTCCTTCGGAAGCGGCCGTATGACGCTTGAAGAAATTCTTGCGAAAATGGGCAGCGGCACAGATGCATCTGAATTTGCTGACAAAGAGCCGTATGACGTTCTTGTTGTCGGAGGCGGACCTGCTGGTGCAAGTGCAGCGATTTATACTGCACGTAAAGGCATCCGCACTGGGGTTGTCGCTGAACGCTTCGGCGGACAGGTTCTCGACACCATGAGCATCGAAAACTTCATCAGCGTCAAAGCGACGGAAGGACCGAAGCTTGCGGCAAGTCTTGAAGAGCATGTGAAGGAATATGATATTGATGTTATGAACCTTCAGCGTGCGAAACGCCTTGAGAAGAAAGATCTGTTCGAACTTGAACTCGAAAACGGCGCTGTCCTGAAAAGTAAAACAGTGATCCTTTCAACAGGTGCACGCTGGCGCAATGTCAACGTACCCGGTGAACAAGAGTTCAAAAACAAAGGTGTCGCATACTGCCCGCACTGTGATGGGCCATTGTTTGAAGGCAAAGACGTTGCGGTAATCGGCGGCGGAAACTCTGGTATTGAAGCAGCGATTGATCTTGCAGGTATTGTCAATCACGTTACTGTGCTAGAGTTCGCACCGGAACTGAAAGCAGACGAAGTCCTGCAAAAACGTCTCTACAGCCTGCCTAACGTTACTGTTGTAAAAAACGCACAAACAAAAGAAATCACAGGCGATCAGAGCGTTAACGGCATCACATACGTAGACCGCGAAACAGGCGAAGAAAAACACGTTGAACTTCAAGGTGTATTCGTCCAAATCGGTCTCGTGCCAAACACAGAATGGTTAGAAGGAACGGTTGAACGCAACCGCATGGGCGAAATCATCGTCGACAAACATGGCGCAACAAGCGTACCAGGCTTATTTGCTGCCGGCGACTGCACAGACAGTGCGTACAACCAAATTATTATTTCGATGGGATCAGGTGCAACTGCCGCCCTCGGCGCGTTTGATTACCTAATCCGTAACTGATAAAAAAATCCGCTATATTGCCAGATTGGCAGGATAGCGGATTTTTCTTTTTCTACAGAAAAACCCGAACCAGGCACTACGGTAAAAGTGCTCGATTCGGGCCAGCTTCTTATAGTTCCTCGCCGTTCGTTTGAATGACATTTTTGTACCACTCAAAGGAATCTTTCTTATACCGCTTCATGGATCCGTTTCCTTCATTGTCACGATCAACATAGATCATGCCGTAGCGTTTTTTCATTTCGCCAGTTGTGAAGGAGACAATATCAATAATGCCCCACGGCGTGTAGCCAATTAAATCAACACCATCGTACGTGACCGCTTTTTTCAATGCTTCAATATGCGATTTTAAATATTGAATGCGTTCCGGATCATGAACCTTGCCGTCCTCCTCCAGCGTATCCACTGCCCCAAAGCCATTTTCAACGATGAATAACGGGATTTGGTATCGGTCATAAAAACGATTTAACGTATATCTCAGCCCGGTTGGATCAATCGCCCATCCCCAGTCACTCGAAGTGATGTACGGATTTTCGACACCATTCGGCAAGCCGCCATTGACAATATCGCCAGTGTTATCATTTTTCACATCGCTTTTCACAGTTGTTGACATGTAATAGCTGAAGCCTAAGTAATCGACGGTTCCGTTTCTTAAAATCTCATCATCGCCGTCTTCGAATGTGATGTTGTAGCCTTCGCGTTCAAATTCCTTCAACGCGTAGCTTGGATAATAACCGCGCACCTGTACATCAGGGAAGAAATAGCGCTGCCTCATTTCTTCTTCAGCCAGCATCACATCTTCAGGATTGGAGGAGAAAGGATAAATCGGCACATGTGATACCATAGCCCCGATCTGGAACTCTGGATTGATGTCTTTTCCTTTTGCCACTGCTAATGCGCTCGCCACTAGTTCGTGGTGCGCCGTTTGGTACATGACTTCCTTGGCGTTTTCGTTTTCGTCAACCACAACACCTGAATTCGTCCATAGGAACAGCGGATTGTTCACATCCATTTGGTTGTTGATCTCGTTAAATGTCATCCAGTACTTCACTTTCTCTTTGTAACGGGTAAAGCAAGCATCTGCAAAGTTGACGAAGAAGTCCACGACTTTCCGGTTTCTGAAGCCGCCATATTCTCTTGCCAGGTGCAGCGGCATTTCAAAGTGAGACAGGGTAATGACCGGCTCGATCCCATGCTTCAGCAATTCATCAAACACATCATCATAAAACTGCAAACCAGCTTCGTTCGGTTCAGCCTCATCGCCTTTCGGAAAAATGCGGCTCCAGCCGATGGACGTCCGCAGACATTTTAATCCCATTTCCGCAAACAAAGCGATATCTTCCTTGTATCTGTGATAGAAATCAATGGCTTCATGGTTTGGATAAAATTCGTTTTCTTCAATCGTGTCAGTGATTTTTCTCGGCACGCCGTGCGCACCCGCTGTCATCACATCGACGACACTCGGCCCTTTACCGCCTTGATTCCATCCGCCTTCAAATTGGTGGGCAGCTAAAGCACCGCCCCATAAAAAATCCTTTGGCATGTTTCCCATGTTTAATTCCTCCTCAGCTTACGACTGTAAATATTTTTTGATGTAATGCACTTTCCTCAATGTCTTCAATGAAAGCTTTATCAAACTCAACAAGCACTTCGCCTTTTTTGACGGTATCGCCTTCTTTTACCTTCAAGGAAAAAGGCGTGCCGTCAAATGTCACCGTATCCAGCCCGATGTGCACAAGCAATTCGACGCCGGACGCTGAACGCAGGCCAATCGCATGCTTTGTAGGCGTAACCATGACAACCGTAATGACGCCGGGATGGTAGCATCGATTTCACGATATCCTTCGCTTTAGGGGTAGACCGCTTCAGCACCAATCGAAGTCTGGTAGCGCAGCGAGAAGCCCCAATCACATTCTCTTCCCCGCCTACGGCCTCTAAAATGTCTTTTGCTAGTCTCGTATAATCTCTCACTTTCCCCGACATTTCACCCACCCCTTCGTTTTGGTTACGCTTCCATTATAATTGTACCGGTATAATTTATCAACGCCGAAACAAAATATTTACGCACTAACTATCATTGTAAGCGGTTTATGCTATAATTTTGACAAGTGAAACTAAACGAATAAATGAGGAATGCGTATGTTAAAATACCAGCAAATCGCAACGGAAATTGAAACATATATAGAAGAACACCAGCTTCAGCAGGGAGACAAACTGCCAGTCCTAGAAACCCTCATGGCCCAGTTTGAAGTCAGCAAAAGCACCATCACAAAGTCCCTCGAGCTATTAGAGCAAAAAGGCGCGATCTTTCAGGTCAGAGGAAGCGGCATTTTCGTCAGAAAACATAAACGAAAAGGCTATATCAGCCTTCTGTCGAATCAGGGATTTAAAAAAGATCTCGAGGATTTCAACGTCACCTCAAAAGTCATCGAACTGGACGTGAGAAAGCCAACACCGGAAGCGGCGGAAAACCTGAATATCGAAATAAACGAGGACATCTACTATGTCAAAAGGGTCCGCTACATCAACGGCCAGACCCTTTGCTACGAAGAATCCTATTACAACAAATCCATCGTGACGTATTTAAACAACGAAATCGTTTCCCACTCCATCTTCCATTACATCCGGGAAGGACTGGGGTTGAAGATTGGTTTTTCTGATTTGTTTCTGCACGTGGGCCAGCTTAATGAGGAAGAAGCGGAATATTTGGGATTAGAGGCTGGACTGCCGAAGCTGTATATAGAAAGTATTTTTCACCTGACAAATGGGCAGCCGTTTGATTACTCGAAGATTTCGTATAATTATAAGCAGTCGCAGTTTGTCGTACAGGCTAATAGTTTTTTGCTGTAGAGCTGCTTCACTATGGAAGGTGGTCGACATGAACAAAATCATCATTACTGCCATACTAGCCATCTTTGCGCTCTGGATACTCTTACAAATTTCACTAGAGATGAGTATCGTTAAGAATCCAATGAACTACTTTATCGTATTCATTATCTTTTTCCTCTTTGTAAAGATGGTGAAAGAAAAACAATAATAGTTTGGGCGATGCAAACAGAAAAACATCCTTCCCTTAACAAACTCAGCCAGTCACATGCATTAATCTTGATGTTAATGATATATAGATGCACATAAAAAGCTACTTCATTGTGAAGTAGCTCCCTTTATTAAATGCCCATTTTGATCCATCTAGTTTTAGAAAAGCGAAGGATAATCGCATTTATGATAATAATTGAAACTAAATACAAAATAATAAATAAAACATCATTACTCCCAAGTGTCATGTTATCAGATTGCAGCACTCTTTCTATTCGGGGATACATAGTGTTACCTGCCTCAAAAGGAGCAATGAAACCAAACGTTTTATTGCTTATAGCTACTAAGATAACAGAAGTCATCCAATAAACGATACTGACACCTATACTAATTAATATATTAGGACATAACATGCTTATAGTTCCGATAATTAGAATATACTGCAGTATAACTGCAGAAAATAAAAAAAGTAATAATGCAAAATGCGAAAAATCATGGTACATCAACGATATGATTAGCAGGCCTAGCGCTATAAATGCAAAACATTCTAAAAATAAAACAGCTATCTTTTTATAAAAGAAAGTATAGATGTTCTCTCCAATTAACTTGTAAAAGAGAATATTTTTGTTTGAATACTCTCTATTAATAAAGAAAGCTATAACAAATGAAAATAACATCAAACCAAACTGGGTCGCAACAGTATAGGAGCTAAAGAAAAACATTTCAGGTGTAACATTACTGACTTTATCGATTCCAACAAGTAAAAAATAACCCAGCAAAAATAAAAATACAAACATTGCTCCTAAAATAATGATAACTTTGTTGCTAATACTCTTTTTAAACTCTAATTTCATCTCAAGCCCCCACTGTTTTATTACTCATTTATATACACTTCAATTAATTTATCCACTGAATGATATTGTTGAATTTCTTGGTGATTAAATATATAATAATCCCCTTCTATCGCCTTTAAATCAGACAAATCATGTGTAATGTTGATGATAATCTTCTCGGGGTTCTCCTGAATATACTTGTTTAAGAAGCCATGAATCTCTATAACCGTTTTTTTGTCTAATGAATTCGTTATTTCATCTAAAACAATAATATTTTTATCCTCTAATAAGAAACTGAGCAATTTTAATTTTTGCTTTTGTCCATCACTCAAATTTTTGATCAGAACTTTTCCATCAATATTATCCAGATTAAGTAAATGTGCGATTTTATCTATCATTTTTGCATCAAATTTTTTACTCAAAAAGTGTAATAAAAAGTCCTTAGAAACATCATTAGGTATATTCGACGAGCTGGATATTAAAGAAACATTTTGACGAATATCTCTGCCGATTCTTTTGCTATTATTCAACAAAAAGTCTTTAGCAAGCTGTGATTTACCGACTCCATTTTTTCCGACAACGTGATTAATTTTCCCGCTCGAAAAATGCAAGTCGGTGTCCTGAAGTAACGTTTTGCCTTTCACTTTTAAAGTGTAATTCGCTATATTCATATACATACTCCTAGGAAATATTTGCATAATAATAAAATGTTCTGCCTTGTGATTTGTTACTAATGTCTAAGCTTTTGAGGTACCTCTTTCGTTTCCGATCCGGAAGCGAAAGAAATGTTTTTAGATGGCTAATTTGGAGATCTTTTACTCTAGTTTACAATATATAATATCCAATGTACAACTGAATTCACTGCAAGGCCAATCCCTATAATTTGAATCGTAAGAACTAACCAATGATTTGTCTTAAAACGGCTATATTCATCTAAGCTCAGAAAAGCTAAAAGAATTTTGTAACCATCAGAATTCAATATTGGGATTAAGTTCCACAATAAAGTAGACGAGAAAAGCATAAATGCCATAGTTAATGCTTCACTGGAAAATGTAAATTGATTTATTAATTCTAATGTATTTATTAAAAGATAATTGATAAACAAGCCAAATAAATGAACGATTATCTTTTCATTTCTTGATAGCATGTAGGTTTCATTCAATTGGACATAAAAAGCAGGAAATACATAAAAATTCAGTTTGAATCCCACTTTATCAAAGTTTTTCCCGAAAAATTTTAAGGAATAAATATGTCCCAGTTCATGAAGCACTATATTCATTATAAAGTAAATAACTATAATTATCCACATTTTCCAGCCGTAAAATACTGAGGACAATCCATTTTGCAATTTTATTAAATGAATATAATTTAATATGAACATGAGAGCCGTAAAGGATAAGAACAGATAAAAAAACTTTGGTGATACTTTCTCTTTATACATTTTAAAACGTAATAATTGTTCACCTGACAGAGAACTTAAACTATTTTTATAGTATTCTCCGCTTTTTTTGTCTTTTATAAATACGTTGTTTTGCACAAGCACTTCATATTTTTCATCTTCATACTTTAAAATTTTCATTATAGTATTTTTCCATATAAGGATAGAAGTAGTTTATTTTTTCTGCAGAGTTGAATAAGGAACCACAAACTCCACAAATAGAGGAAAATTCATAAGGAATGTCAAATTCCTCTATCTTGTTATTCTCTTTTAAAATATTCAAAAACCATTTGAATCCTTCTTTTCTAAGAATAAATAATAGCAAATTGGAATTTAACTTTTCCACGGTTCTTTCGAAACTTTGGTTATATTCTTCCCTTAGGGTTATTTTCGTTTCAAAAATAGCAGGGGAACAACATGGATAAATTTCTCCATCATGATGATATACAATGTCATATCCGGGACAATGTAAGGAATCTTCATCTTCAAGACTGTAAAATTTATGTATGTTTTCTTGCTTAATTCTAGTTTTAGCAGCGCCAACTGATATCATTGGAAATTTTGTTATCTTTACACCTAAGATTGAATCCCCCAATTCCTCTAAAATATGGTTGGACATTTTGTCTTTGGTAACTGCCATATTAAGAGAAATATCGATATCAGGGTATTTCCTGCTATGTTCTAATATGTTTTTAATACTGGAAGACTTGACAAATGGAGCATGGTACTCATCATAACTTATAGTCAGTGCTATCACATTTAAAGAATTCATATCATGAAAGTACTCCTGGACCTTTTTCTTGCTCAAACCCCAAAATCCATTAGAGATCAACGTTATTTGTTTTTCATATGGTTTAATGATTTCCATTAGTTCTTTTAAAAATTTATAATCTAAAAAAACTTCCCCACCTGTAAAAGAAATCACTTGAATGGTTTTGTTTTTTGCAAATTCAGTTACTAACTCTCTTATGTATTCTTTTTCCATCCTGGTTGTTGAAGTTGGTGAACTAGAAAAACAACAATGGTCACAGGATGCATTACACCTTGAATCTAAATTGATTGATACTGTTTTATTATACATGAAATATCCCCCAACAAATGGTAAAGGAGAGTTAGACTCTCCTTTGTACCCCTCTAATTAATGACCACTTCCAAGAATCCAGCGATTTTCTTTTGATTTTACAAAATACCAAAGATCATTCACTTTTGCTAGCTTTTGTGATTCATCTAATAGACCCTTAAATTCTAAGTTTTTCACAGTCTCATTGTTAGTGTTTTCCTTTTTCATATTATCCCTCCTTCTTTTCTAATATAAAGCAATTATTCTATATGATTCAATACATGTCAATATATTGTACCTAAAAAATCTGAAAAATGTCACTATTCTTGGTATATAAAGCCTATAGTCCTCTAGCCCCTCTAAGCTATACCGAATGAAAGGCCATAGTTTGATTTAAAGCTTCGTAATGAAAAGTAAAACATCAATATTGACTACACTAGTTAAGGGATATAAAGATTTTAAGTGGAAGAAATGAGGCAAACAATCTTACCCTAAACCAACCTGTACTGAAAAGCTGTTTTAAGCTCTTGCTTCCCCCATTTGGCACCTCTTTCTCTCGTTTTAATTGTCTCTAAAAGCAGTTATGCGGTACTATCATATAAAGGTCCAATGATGAAAAACAATGTCATACTTTTAAATTCACCTTATCATGCACATGCTCATAAATAGGGGTTTATTCTAAAAAGGGGATGGACGGTTTTGGAAAGCAAGTATCTAGATCTACTCGCGCAAAAATACGATTGTGAAGAAAAAGTGGTAACAGAAATCATTAATTTGAAAGCGATATTGAACCTGCCAAAGGGCACTGAGCATTTTGTCAGTGATTTGCACGGGGAGTATCAGGCATTCCAGCACGTGCTGCGCAATGGTTCAGGACGAGTCAAAGAGAAGATACGCGACATCTTCAGCGGTGTCATTTACGATAGAGAAATCGATGAATTAGCAGCATTGGTCTATTATCCGGAAGACAAGCTGAAGTTAATCAAACATGACTTTGATGCGAAAGAAGCGTTAAACGAGTGGTATAAAGAAACGATTCATCGAATGATTAAGCTCGTTTCATATTGCTCCTCCAAGTATACCCGCTCCAAATTGCGCAAAGCACTGCCTGCCCAATTTGCTTATATTACGGAGGAGCTGTTATACAAAACAGAACAAGCTGGCAACAAGGAGCAATATTACTCCGAAATCATTGATCAGATCATTGAACTTGGCCAAGCCGATAAGCTGATCACCGGCCTTGCTTACAGCGTTCAGCGGCTGGTGGTCGACCATCTGCATGTGGTCGGCGATATTTACGACCGCGGACCGCAGCCGGATAGGATTATGGAAGAACTGATCAACTATCATTCTGTCGATATTCAGTGGGGAAATCACGATGTCCTTTGGATCGGCGCCTATGCCGGTTCCAAAGTGTGCTTGGCCAATATTATCCGCATCTGTGCCCGCTACGACAACCTGGATATTATTGAAGACGTGTACGGCATCAACCTGAGACCGCTGCTAAACCTGGCCGAAAAATATTATGATGATAACCCAGCGTTCCGTCCAAAAGCAGACGACAACAGGCCAGAGGATGAGATTAAGCAAATCACAAAAATCCATCAAGCGATTGCCATGATCCAATTCAAGCTTGAGAGCCCGATTATCAAGAGACGGCCGAACTTTAATATGGAAGAGCGGCTGTTATTAGAGAAAATAGATTACGACAAAAACGAAATCACGCTAAACGGAAAAACATATCAACTGGAAAACACCTGCTTTGCGACGATTAATCCGGAGCAGCCTGACCAGCTATTAGAAGAAGAAGCAGAAGTCATAGACAAGCTGCTATTCTCTGTCCAGCATTCCGAAAAGCTGGGCCGCCATATGAATTTTATGATGAAAAAAGGCAGCCTTTATTTAAAATATAACGGCAACCTGCTAATTCACGGCTGTATTCCTGTCGATGAAAACGGCAATATGGAAACGATGATGATTGAGGATAAACCGTATGCGGGCCGTGAGCTGCTCGATGTATTTGAACGGTTCTTGCGAGAAGCCTTTGCCCACCCGGAAGAAACCGATGACCTGGCGACAGATATGGCCTGGTATTTATGGACAGGCGAGTACTCCTCCCTCTTCGGAAAACGCGCCATGACAACATTTGAGCGGTATTTCATTAAAGAAAAGGAAACACATAAAGAAAAGAAAAACCCGTATTATTATTTACGCGAAGACGAGGCAACCTGCCGAAACATCCTGGCAGAATTCGGCCTCAATCCAGATCATGGCCATATCATCAACGGCCATACACCCGTAAAAGAAATCGAAGGAGAAGACCCAATCAAAGCAAACGGAAAAATGATCGTCATCGACGGCGGCTTCTCCAAGGCCTACCAATCCACAACAGGCATCGCAGGCTACACGCTGCTATACAACTCCTACGGCATGCAGCTCGTCGCCCATAAACACTTCAACTCCAAGGCAGAAGTCCTAAGCACCGGAACCGATGTCTTAACCGTGAAACGCTTAGTGGACAAAGAGCTTGAGCGGAAGAAAGTGAAGGAAACGAATGTTGGTGAGGAATTGCTGCAGGAAGTTGCGATTTTGGAGAGTTTGCGGGAGTATCGGTATATGAAGTGAGGTGTATGGAGGGGGTTCAGAGATATTCTCTGGGCTCTTTTTTTCGATTTCTCATTTAGCACAGAAAATTGCTAACAAGTATGGTTATCTATTCGTCATAAAATCCTTAAAAAATACCAGTGCAAATAAAGGAAGAAGCTACTTTGTACAAACATAAATTAAAATCCGGGTATCAAACAAACCCGAAGAAGATTACATGAGGTTATTTATAAACATGAAAAAGAATGACGGAGCTGGTACAGACGTTGCATTTTGAAGGTAGCACATTTCTTGAAAATACCCATTCGTCTGCTGCGGCGTTAAAAGCCGGTTTCTACTTCGTATTTTAGACTTTCGATGATAATAGAGCCCTTACCTTGAATATACAAACCTGAACTAATAGAAGTCATATAAGATTAATTTCTCTTAAAAAGTTTAGGATACTTATTTTAATTGAACAAACAAAAAGGAAGTTTAAGCGTAAGTACATTAACCACCTGGTTTTACCTAATGCTGGAGATACCGCTGAATACTAAGATACATACAAAAAGTTCCAAACCTCAACGATAGAGCTTAAGATGACGTTCGATCATGCAGATGTTCATATTGACGTTGAAGGGAACGCAACCCTGAAAGATCACGTAACTGGCGAGAAGCAAATTCTCCCTAAAAGATCAATTAATAAAAATACTGTTCCCGTTACACTAGTACAAAAGATCAAAAGGCACGTTTGGAATCTGGATATTTGTATTTACTTTATGGTGAATTGATTAATGTCTTCAATGACGATATAAACATCTACCTTTGCTACGTTCCGCATTCAAAAAAATAACGCCAAAAACACCTCTCCGATCAAGAAGTTTGTATTCGGTTACATTCAATCACTTCGATTTTCCTGAAAGATAGCGTTTCTGACGTTGAAGATCTTTTAAGGTATCTATAAAAAGTGCAATAATAGAAACCACCAAGGATAAGTATATATTATTAGATTAAAACAAAAAGATTAAAGTAAACTGTTTAAGTCCTTTAATTTATTATACCGATACTTTCCTTTTCCATCTGATATCGGACCCATCCAAAATTACATAAATCACCCAAAAACTCTTTATCTGCTAAATCTTTTGGAATACCTATTGTAATTAAATGAGAAGGTCTACTTAAAGCTACATATGCTAATTTTAGAGCTTTATATGTTTCGGACTGTTTAATTCCATCTTTTATTAGATAAGGCTCTTGATAGTTACCTACTAAATACTCTCTAATTAATTCAACAATATTGTAGCTGTTACCACTTGAAAAGTCTTCAAAAACTGAGTTCAATAGAAGTAAAGTAGAGCGATGAGTTTCTCCCTTTACAGAGTGAATGGTACCAACATAAAATTCGTCCTTAATACTTTCCATTTGCTCGGATGCAGTAGTTGGTATTTCCAGTTGGAAATTCCCTATATGGTCTCGTAAGTTTATAATCGATAATTCTACTTCTAGAGTACGAGATAATTCAGCAAGTGTTTTTTCTACATATAATTGAACTTCATTTATCTCCTTACCAAGCAACAAACTTTTTACGCCCAAACTCAAGAATGACTTACAATTATGATTATTTTCCAACATACCCTTGATCTCTTTGACTGATATATTTTGAGCTTTTGCAATTAAACCAAGAAAATAATCATATGTTTGTTTAACTCTACTTTGGCTTTTTTTGACCTTTACAGTTGGCTTAGTATAAAAGCTAAATATCTCGGTCAAATCATCATGTTTAACCGATAAGATAGCATCTTTTTTAGTAGAACTCGAAAATATTTCAGAAACACTACTTTTTTCACTGATAAGATTTCTATAAGTATTAACTAAATCTTCATTATTTTCATATATTATAAAATGTGGTTTAAATGAATCTACTGTGTTTAGAGAACGAAAATTGTGATATTTTTCTATACATAAGTTTCTGACAACTTTCGCAATATCTTCACTAAACCTAGAAGTCTCTGAAATATCATACCTAGGCATCACCTCTAACTCTTCTGAAGGAACCCAGGCATCACTATTGTCTTCATAAATATTATATAAGGCTTGATACGGATCACCATATCTTTGGAAAGAGAGATCATTATCATAAAAAATCTCATTCAATAATGTATATTGCAATTCATTAGTATCTTGGGCCTCATCAAGCAATACAAAATGAAATCTTTGGGATATGGCTTTCCTTATCAGGTCTCTATTATTATTGATGTACCAATTTGCTAATTCAAGACACTGCTTATTAGTTACTAACCCTTTCTTAAATAGTTGTTCAATACTTTTCTCAAGGCCTTCTTTATAAGATGAGTTTGCATTACTAATAATATGGAATGAAGAGTCTCCATTTATTCTAAGTTTTGGATTGCAATTGAATACATTTGGAGTTCGATATGTATACCAATGTGGTTTATTTATTTCGAAATACTCCTCAAAAAGTTCTCTATACTCTTCATCTTCTAAAACCCTAAACCTTCTGTCGCCTAACAACTTATGAAATGCTTTCTTTGTGAAAAATCTATTGAAAAATTCTTGTATAGTTCCTATAAAATTTGGATAGTCAATATTTTTGATACCTATTTTATTTAGTGAGATTTTAATTTCATCAACAGCAACATTAGTATGTGTAATTAAACAAGTACCCTTAGTATAACTGTTTTTACCAGTTAATAATAGGGCACATTTTGCTGTAAGAACAGTTGTTTTTCCTGAACCTGGACCTGCCACAACATTTGCTGAGCCTGAGTTAAGAATCACTTCTTTTTGCTGACCAGAGAAACTGGCACCCTTGGGTAATAATCTTTTCTCGATTTCTTCTAAATATTTTTCATTAACTAACATTTACATTACCTCCACTACATTATTTGTTGAATTAGAGGTATGAATAATTGCATCTACTAAGTACTTCAAATAATTATCATTTAAGACTTTCTCTCTTAAACTCTTTGCTTTTTCTGGAGAAGTTTTAATTCCATTATTAATAACAGCAGCTAACGTTTGGGCAACCTCTGCTTTTGAAACGATCTTATCATTTAACGGTTTAAATATTTCATAGGCTGTTATTTCAGGGTTTCTTTTATGATCCTTAATTTTACAAATCATTTCATCATACTCTTTTTTATATCTACCTTCAAAAGGCTTTTTATACCTCATTGTATGGATGCTTTTATAGAGTAATTTTCTTAACACGCTAAAAGCTAAACTATACTCTAGCGTCCATTCCGGGGCTATATATAGCCCTAAATTACAATTGTACTTCTTATATTGATCACTGATTAGTTCTCTTTTATCCTTAGCCTCAGAAATTAAATATTCCTTACTGATCTCGGTTGTTAACAGAGATATCAAGTGTTCTTCATTATCTGATGTCACTTTAAATCCAAAATCTTTAGCTAATTTTCTTAATGTGGAATACTTTTTCCCAATATAATCCTCGTTTATCTTATCTTCTTGGATACATAAATATGTTAGTATTTCTTTCAGTTTTTCCTCATTCTTAACAACAAAGATATTCTTCTCTAAATCCTCTAATTCATAATAAATATAGGGTTTGATATCTATATCAGTTACAATCGATATCGGTATGTTAATCTCGGATAATTTCATCTCATCTTTCCAAAGCTTTGACCTTGAAAATAGTCTAATATATCTCTCAAATGATGTACCCCTTACATTAACAACGGATATACCATGTTTATGTAGTGGATATCCTATTAAATTTGCCAAAGCAGGTAATAAGAACATCTCAGACTCTCCTTCAACAAAGATAATTCCTTTAGCAAAGAATAGATTACTCTTCGTTGAATCTAAAAATCTTTCCAAGAATTTATAATCGTTTGCGTCCAACTTAGTATATTTCTCACTCATTGGATATGCTTTTTGGTCATGTATCAATATAATATTCTTAGGATCTACCGACGATACTAAATTGGTGCTGTGGGAGGATAAGATAAACTGACTGTTATTATGTTCTTTCTTTAGCTCTTCTTCTAAAAATTTTATCAGTCTAATTTGTGCTTGCGTATGTAGATGTGCCTCTATCTCTTCAATTAAGGTTATATTTGGTCCTATGATTTCCTCTGTTGATAAGTAGTTATTTAATAATAATAATTCAGTTGCTATGAATAGTAAGTTTAAATTACCCAAACCGAGATTTACATCTTCAGTATTTAAACTTAATTTTCGAAGAATGGAATTTAAATCTGTTTGACTAACCTCAAATTTGGCTTTTGATTTACTTTGATCCAGATTATCATAAAAATCACTCAAAAGATTTTCTATATCATTAATTAAAGAGTGCCCCTCAATGTACTCATCCTCAAAATACTCTTCAATTTGTTTATTGGCTTCCCTCATCACTTCTATTAATCTATGATTTTCTTGTTCTGTATTCTTAAACGTTGGGTGCGCCTTTAAAATATGAACTAACCTCGACCTAAAACCAGGTTTCAACTCTGCACTCGCATCTCTTAACGGTTTTAAATAAGTTACTTTTAGTAAATTTCTAGCTTCTACATCTAATCTACTTTCAAAATCCTCTTCACCAGCCAATAATCTTCTGTCCAAATATTCAATGCCATTTTCATTTTTGCGTTTTTCTACTCTAAGGATTAATCGCAAGCTATACTTACCTTCTTCATCGAACGATAACCACTCAAGAAATGCTCCTGCTTCTTTATCACTTAAATCTGTAAAAATTCCTTCTATATAAAAATGATCACTATAATTATCCTTAGATGGACTATAAAAATCTTCTTGATTGAATTTAATGTACTCTTCACTTACACTACCCAATAGATATCTAATTCCATCGATTATTGCTGTTTTCCCAGAATCGTTTTCACCTACTAAGAGATTGAATGTAGGATTCAAATATACTGTAACTCCTGGTGAACCATCATTATTTGTACTAAACTGTCTGAAATTAAATAAGCTTAAACTACTTAAATACATAGTCCTCCTCCTTTATTAGTGAAGACAAAAGATTACTGGTAAGAGGTACGGTTAAAATATATTTGAAATAATGTAATTTCATTCTATATAGATTTACTTTAAATCAATAGAACCTTAAATGATTTACAGCATGCCCTTTTAGAATGTGATTCGCAGCTCGGTTTTCCCCCTAAAACCTAATAATATTTTGTCTCTCTATGTTTCCCACTCTGTTTTTCTCCTCTATCTTTCCTGAAACTCAATTTTTCCTCTATTTATGATAAGGCTCCCCACGATTAATCCGAAAAGCCCGATAAATCTGCTCCACCAGTATGAGACGCATCAACTGATGAGGAAACGTCATTTTCGAGAACGACAGCTTTTCATCCGCTCGCTTCATCACCGTGTCACTCAATCCGAGTGATCCGCCGATGACGAAGGTGACTTTGCTTTTTCCATATGTAGCCAGCTTATCTATTGTATCGGCTAGTTCTTCGGATGTTTTCATTTTTCCTTCGATGGCGAGGGCGATGACGTGGGCGTCGGGGCTGATTTTTGATAGGATGCGGTCGCCTTCTTTGTCTTTTATGATTTTCATGTCCTGGTCGCTTAGGTTTTCCGGCGCTTTTTCGTCCGGGAGTTCGATGATGTCGATTTTTGCGTAGGCCGAAAGTCGTTTGGTGTATTCTTCAATGCCTTGCTTGAGGTATTTTTCTTTTAGTTTTCCGATTGTCACAATATTGATATTCACAGGTCATCCCCACTTTAAAAACAAGTTATTCATATATGTTGTCCACAATTGTGGATATCTTTTCTGTATTTTGTGTAAGATCATTCGTTCCCCACTATATATACTGCGGGGTCTCCACATAATTCACAGGCTGTGGATAAACTGTTAGTATGTTCGATTTTTCTGATTTCGGGCGGCAGCTCGTGGTCGTCTATGTACATATCCAGCACCGTTTCGATGTGTTCTTCACAGGAATAATACGCTTGTTTCATGTTCAAATCCTCCGATGTTTTCTTCCATTTTTACAAATGTTCTCTTCTCAATATAACCTATTTATTCACATGTTAGTAGTGCTTCGGGCTGAGTTTTATCCACAATTCGACAAACAAGCTGTTGATGACTCTATTTCGCTCGTGTGTTAGTTTGGATGTAACCGATGTGTGGGGAGGTCTGCATTTGCGCTTTAGATGGGTTTGGCTTTTTGTGATCATGCTGCTGCTTGGTGGTTGTCAGCCATCTTATTGGGTGTTAGAGAAGGATCGACTTGATGAAGTGACAGATATTAAAATGTACGTAAATGATCTTCAAATGCATGATGACGTAAAAGGATATCAAGTCTTCACCATATCAGAAGGTAAAAAAATGGTCGTCGTGTCTCTCGGAAGCAGCGAGAAAGATAAGAAGCTTGAAGTGTCAGACGTCAAATTCTCACCTAAAGAAACGATTGTAACTGTGAAACGAAAACCTGCTCCTACGGCAAATGAGAAAAACCCTTATATTTTGATTGGACTGGACAAAATCGAAGGGGACTTAATTGTCCAAGACGAAACAGGAAATCGCTTTGAAGAAACGGATTACCAGCAATAAAGCCGGCGTTCTGAGAACGTCCGGCTTTTTCTTTTACTTCAATGTTCCATGCGGGTCGATGACGAATTTTTTGGCTGCGCCTTTGTCGAAGTCGCTGTAGCCTTTTGGCGCGTCGTCCAGAGAAATGACGGTGGCATTGACGGCTTTTGCGATTTGCGCTCCGCCGCTCAGGATCGCTTTCATCAAATTGCGGTTGTATGTCATGGCGGGTGTTTGTCCGGTGACGAAGGTGTGGGCTTTAGCCCAGCCGAGTCCGAAGCGGATTTTTAGTGAGCCTGTTTTGGCGTCCGCATCCTTTGCACCGGGATCTTCGGTCACGTATAAGCCTGGAATGCCAAGGCTGCCTCCGACCTGGGTGACGTCCATGATTGAGTTCAGCACGGCGGCAGGCGCTTCTCCTTGATTGCCGTGTCCGGATGCTTCAAAGCCGACACAGTCCACTGCGGCATCAACGGTTGGTTCACCTAGTATTTGTTCAATTTGCTCGCCGAGGCGGTCGTGTTTTTGCACGTTGACCGTTTCACAGCCGAAGCTTCTCGCCTGTGCCAGTCTGTCTTCGTTCAGATCGCCGACAATCACGGTTGAGGCGCCTAGGAGCTGAGCGGAGTGTGCAGCTGCCAAGCCAACAGGCCCCGCTCCCGCGATATAAACGGTTGAACCTGTTTGCACGCCCGCTGTGTAAGCTCCGTGGAAGCCGGTCGGGAAAATGTCGGACAGCATGGTCAAATCGAGAATCTTTTCTAACGCCTGTTCTTTATCAGGGAATATCAAAAGCTGAAAATCAGCGTATGGCACCATGACGTATTCAGACTGGCCGCCGACCCAGCCGCCCATATCGACGTAGCCGTAAGCCGATCCCGGCCGGTCCGGATTGACATTCAGGCACACATGCGTTTTCTGCGTTTTGCACATCACACAGCGTCCGCAGGCAATATTGAAAGGAACGGATACGATATCTCCTTTTTTGATAAATTCAACATCACGCCCCGTTTCAATGACTTCTCCCGTAATTTCATGCCCGAGCACCAAGCCTTCTGGCGCCGTTGTGCGGCCTCTGACCATATGCTGGTCGCTTCCGCAAATGTTGGTTGTAATGACTTTGAGAATAACCCCATGCTCACATTTTCGATTCACATTCGCCTTCGGGACGCCGGGCCCGTCCCTCAAGATTAACTCCGGATAACCGATATCCTCCACCGCTACAGTCCCTTTGCCTTTGTACACAACCGCTTTGTTTCCTGTCAACGCCATTCCTCCCATTCATGTGTTTGGACTCTCCGTCCTTGAACATGACTTCGGTTCGGCATGACTCTTTCCCTTTCTCACGACTGTTTTTTCTGTATTCTTACAACAACAAATATGCCAAGAAAGCAGCCAATAATGGTTCCGGCGATGTCTAAAAAGTCGACTTTACACCCATTTAACAGGAACACAGTAATGGCCGAAACCATGCAGATCATAACTGCCAGAAGAATAACCCGTTTGGTACGCATGTAATTCCTCCTTTAGATTCGTTTCTAAAACATACCCAAAATCCTCTGCAAACTTCGGTTCAACAAAAAAAGAGACTTCACACCAGTCTCTTCATAATTAGAGATCACTCAAAAAATTTCCTGAGAAATAATGTGACAACACTGGTTACCAACGCAATCGCCGTATACATAACAACCCAAAACATGAATGAGCTATTGCCCGAAGCTAACGTAAATAACAATATCAAGCTCGCGATAAGAACGATGAGCGGTGCCACCCAAAACCTCTTAAATAAAAAATGACCCGCTATACCAAATACACCTGCGATGATCGGAAAACCAAAAACGATAAATAAAACGGCAATGGCTCCCATACTAACCTCCTTGCCTTAAAACCTCTTCATCACCTCAACATCATACAGCTTCAAATGACTCTTCGGCGTCACGACATCCTTTACCTTCCTAATCTCTTTTTCTTTCATTTTCTTTCCGGTTTTCAAACTGTACTGTTCAATGTAGGCAGGCTTGTTATACGTGTATGTGAAGAAATAGAGGCTGCTGCCTTTTTGGGTGATTTCTTTGAAATCGGCTTTCATTTTGTCCTGGGAAAGGGTGAAGGCGATGCTTGTTTTTCCTGTCTTGGCATCGATTTTGTGTACCTTTCCGAAGCCGTCAATGAAATACAGGTTCCCGTCATAAGGGAAAAAGCTGTTTTTAAAGCTGAAGGGCATGGAGCTGTATATCGTTTGTTCGTCGTTTTTGTATTCGGCGATGTCATGCAGCTCTACTTTGCCGCTTTTTTTGTTAATCTTGACCATTTGATAGAGATTGTGGGCTTTTTGGCCGCGAACCATGACATACACAGCTTGGTCGTCCACGGCAAGCTGGGATTCGACTGAGGCTCCTTCCCGGTACTGCCATTCCGTTATCGTGTGATAAGTGAGCTTCTTCTGATCCGCTTGAATCTGAAGGAGCTCATAGCCTTTTTCGTCAGCTGTCGGGACGAGTGCGTAAATGGCGCCGTCATGAAAACCGGAGGCTCGGATGTAGTAGGGGATGACGTCTTTTTTCCACTCTCCGTCCATTTGGCGGTACAGCTCTGAGCGGTATCCTTCTTTCTTTTTGTCGTAGCCGGAGTTGTATAAGGTGTAAAAGCCGTCCGTGTTTTGCAGAAAGCCTGCGCTGTCGCCTGTGTGCTGATAGGTTCTTTTATGGGAGCGCAGACCGTTTTTGATCGTATAAATTTTGTTTTTGTCCTCCAGCATCACACTGTCGCCGTGAACCTCGGCTGAGCCCAGCTCAAGGCCCTTCATCTTAAAGGAAGACAGCGTCCCGTCCTGGCTGATAAACAGGGCGTAGCTTTTCCCGCCGCCAAATGCATCTTGATCTGCAGAGGATGAAAAATACAGCAGGACTTCTTTGTCATCCAGGAAATCGGGGTTTCTGAGATCCTGCTGACTTACGGTTTTATGGCTTTTGAGAGGAGAAATGAAGACAAATAGTGCGATTCCTGCGAGAATCAGCATGGCGATGGTAATCATCCACTTTTTCATAGCCTTCTCCTTAGTAAATGGTCATGATAGTTGTCGTATACGAAGAACTTGTGATGTCGCGCGGATACACGCCTAAGCCTCCGTTGCTGTCTATATCAATCCCTGCTTTTAGCAAAAAGGCAGACCATAGGAGCTTTGAACAGTTTTTGGCGCCGTCATGGCCGGTATTTCTGTTATTGACGAAGTTAAATGAGTATGGGTCGCCGACTTTTGATACCGCCCAGTCGGCAGCAGCTGTTTTTTGAGATGAGGATACGCTGACGGTTTGCACAATGGAGTTGTCTTCCACGTCTCTGGCATTATAAGCGATCTGCCTGACGCCGTCGCCCGGGACAGATTCAACAATTTTGTCAGCAGCGGAGTACATGCCGACGTGGCCATGATTGTAGTAGGCTGTGTAGGAGTTCGTGTAATAGATATTGCCTTTCGCGCTTGTCGGGAGTTTTTTCGTGCCGGACGACCCGCCCATGATAGACATGCCGCTTTCCTTGGCGAGCCGGTCTCCTTCTGCTTTATCAGCCGTGATTTCCTTATAGAACTGTTTTAGGATAACGTCCTGCTTTACGTGCTGCTGTTTGGCAATCTGGCTGGCAGATTTCATGATTTCTTCCGGTGTCGTGCCTGGCTGCAGTGCGGCAATTTCTTCAGCATAATTTGTGGTCTTTACGGCTTTGGCGGGAGAAACAAACAGGCCGCCGCACATTGTAAGCGCTACCAAAAACATCGACACTCGTTTCTTCAACTTCATTACATCTCCTCTTTTCTTGTGAGTGTAGGAAAGGTAATTTCCTCACCCACATTATATTAGGAAAATAAGGAAAGTAACTAGGTTATTTACAGAATTTTTAGAAATCGTTTACAGAAAAAGGCCTTTATCAGGCCCTTTTCGTTAAAGCTTCTTGCTCATCACTACGTCTGTTTCTTGAAATCCGGTTTGCTCATATAGCTTTCGCGCCGTCTGATTATGGGCAAAGACATGAAGGGACAGCTTGCGGATTCCCATACTGCGTGCCGTTTGATCTAATGCCGCCAATGCTTGCTTTGCGTAGCCCTTTCCCCGATACGGTTCATATAACCCGAAATCATAAATAAACGCTTCCTGCTGCGGATGCTCCGGTTCAGCATGTATCCAGAGCCAGCCAACGATATCCTTTTCATTCAGCTTGAGGCTCCACAAATGGTGATGGGGTGTTTCCAGCCCTCTCGGAAGCAGATCAGTAAACGCCTGCTTAGACAAAAGCTGTGCATCTTCAGGCAGCCATGTTCCCGCTTTTACCTTTTCTTTCGCGTAATGCTTTGTTGTGTACGTGAGATAAGACCGAAATTCTTCTGTCTGCATTGGGCTCAGCATAATTGTCATATCATCTCTCCTTCATATATTGACTAGAGGATTTTACATAAAATAGAAAGAGGTGTTACTATCAGAATAAGCAACTGAGATTGATAAGTCACTAGAGAAAGGAGTTTCACATGAATAAGATTGCACCCGCAGAAATCGCTAGCATGCTCAACGATTGGTACCTTGCTATCAAGAAACATGAAGTTGAAGAATCCTCCCGTTTATTTGAAGAAGTGAAGCCTTTATTGGATGACATGGAAGAGGATCAGGAGGTGCTTGCCTACTTCTCCTTATTGGAACTGCGCCACAAGGTTTTGCTTCACGAGGCGAGAGGACAGGGCTTTCAGCATGAGGAGCCTTCTCATATGAATGCTACGTCTGACATGCTGAAATATTACTTTTTTCTGTTTGAAGGCATGTATGAGGCCTATAAAAATAATTATGACATTGCCATTGGGCTGTATAAAGATGCAGAGCAGTATCTCGACAACATTCCCGATCCGATTGAGAAAGCCGAATTTCACCTGAAGGTCGGAAAGCTCTATTATAAGCTGGGACAAAATATTGTATCCCTCAATCATACACGGCAAGCGGTCAAAACGTTCAGGGAAGAGACTGATTATAAAAAGAAGCTGGCTTCAGCGCTGATTACCATGTCAGGCAATTTTACAGAGATGAGCCAGTTTGAAGAAGCTGAGGCTTATTTGGACGAAGCAATTCGGATCACGAGTGAATTAGAGGATCATTTTTTTGAAGCCCAGCTTTTGCATAACTTCGGCCTTCTTCATGCGCAAAGCGGCAAATCAGAAGAAGCGGTTTCGAAATTAGAAGAGGCCTTACAGAACGATGAGTATGCCCGCTCCGCCTATTATTATCATTCTGCCTACCTGCTGATACGAGAGCTGTTTAAGATCAAAATGAAAGAACAGGCCTTATCTTATTACCAAGAAGTGAAGGAAAAATTGGCTGCTGAGCCGAATAGAATATGTGAGGCAAAAATAGACATTTTATATGCCATTTATGCAGAAGGGGGTCATGCGGAAACGTTTTACTTATGCAAACAACATATGGATGACTTGTTGTCCGAGAAAGAGTATGACAGTGTAAGAGAACTTTCCATTTTGGCTGGCGAACGGTATAGGGAACTTGAGCTTTACAAAGAAGCTGCCCACTTTTTTTATGAAGCATTACAGATTGAAGAACTGATTAAACGAACGGAGGTTATATAAATGAAAAGATTTCTGATTGGCGCAGGCGTCGCAGCGGTGATTTTATCAGGTTGGTTTATTGCAGACCATCAAACCCATTCACAGGAAATGAAAGTCGCTGAGAAAATGATTGGATAAATGAAAAACCCCCGCGGGTGCGGGGGTTCAATTTAACGAAAGAATCCTAAAACGGTTTGTAGTTTTAGGATTCTTTCATCTTTTCAGCGTGATTGAAAACCCTTGAAGTCTAGGAAGAACGAGCATTGGAGCGCAGCGAATGTTTGGAATTCGTGAGCACCGAAGCGCAGGCCTGACAACGAATGCGAGGGTTTGTCGACACGCTGAAACCCCCGCGGGATGCGGGGGTTTTCTTATTACAGCAGCTTCTTCCCTAACAGGGATTCTACGAGCTCTACTGCTGTTTTGCCTGTTTTGTTTTTGTGATCAAGGATCGGGTTAACCTCAACGAATTCGGCTGAGGTAATGATGCCTGCGTCATACAGCATTTCCATAGCCAGATGGCTCTCCCGGTAGCTGATGCCGCCGACGACAGGGGTTCCGACACCCGGTGCGTCGTTCGGATCAAGTCCGTCCAAATCAAGGCTCAGATGGACACCATCACATGCTGATAAATAATCAAGGGTTTCTTCAATGACCTTTGTCATACCAAGACGGTCGATTTCGTGCATTGTGTACACCTTCATGCCGCTTTCCTTAATGTACTTGCGCTCCCCTTCATCAAGTGACCGGGCGCCAATGATGACGACGTTTTCCGGTTTGATTTTAGGCGCGTAGCCTTCAAGGTTAACCAGTGACTCGTGGCCAATGCCAAGGCTGACCGCGAGCGGCATGCCGTGAATATTGCCCGATGGTGAAGTTTCAAGTGTATTCAAATCTCCGTGCGCGTCATACCAGATGACGCCGAGATTATCGTAATGCTTCGCTGTGCCTGCAAGCGTGCCGATCGCAATACTGTGGTCACCGCCCAGGACAAGCGGGAATTTTTTCTCTTCAATGACTTTGTTGACCTTTTGCGCGAGTTTTTCATTTCCCGCCAAAACGGAATTCAGGTTTTTCAGTTCCTCGTCATTTTTGATTTTTTCGCGGTTGATCGGAATGTCACCGAGATCTTCAACCGTATACCCCATGTCTGACAGCCGCTCGATCAGATGAGCGTACCGGATGGCACTCGGGCCCATATCCACTCCGCGTCGTGCTTGTCCTAAATCCATTGGCATTCCAATAACCGAAATCGTTTTATCCATCTGTGATTCCACCTCAACATTTAAGATAATGTCCTATGCGGGTTATAACAAAGATGACTTGCGGACAACGTTTTTAAAGCTCTAGCTGACGATTTGCCTGCTGGCGTTTTTTAATGACGACATGATAAATGATGTAGCAAATGACCATAAACGGTACGCCGCAATACAGCGCGATACGCTGCTCCGGATCAAATGCAAGACTGATGAGCACGACCGTATTTAATGTTAGGCCGATCAGCGGAAGCACCGGGTACAGCGGTGTTTTAAATTTCAAATCTTCTATCTTCCCGCCTTCGCGGATATATTTGCGTCTAAACATGATTTGGGAAAGCGAGATCGTAATCCAGCCGACCTGCGCGCTCATACCCGCCAAAGATAACAGTACCATATATACAGTTTCAGCCTGCGCAAACTTTGTCAGAAGTGATAGGCAGGCCACAGCCATCGTTACGATTAACGAGTACATCGGTACACCGCGCTGATTTGTTTTTCCGAGCGCTTTGAAGGCCTGTCCTTCATTCGCCATCGCGTACAGAATACGTGTCGATGCGTATAAACCTGAATTCGCAACAGATAACAGCGCGATTAAAATAACAAAGTTCATGATATCAGCTGCATATGGGATTCCGATTTGCTCAAATACGGCAACAAATGGACTTTCCACGACACCCGCCTGTTTCCACGGAATCATGCCGGCAATGACAATGATTGAAAGCACAAAGAAGACAAGCGTTCTCCATACTGTCTGTTTGATTGACCGTGGAATCGTTTTTTCAGGGTCTTCACTTTCTCCGGCTGCAACCCCGATCAGCTCAGTCCCCTGAAACGCAAAGTTCACGGTAATCATCGTAATCAGCATTGCCTTTATGCCGTTCGGAAATAACCCGTCTTCATAAAAATGTGTCAAAAACGGCGCCTGCTCTCCGCCCTTCAGATCAATCAGGCCAAACATGGCAGCTCCGCCGAGAATAATAAATAAAAGGATAATCAAAATTTTAATGCCTGAGAACCAGAATTCAGATTCCGCAAAGGCTTTTGTGGTGATCGCATTTAAAATAAACATCAGTGCCGCAAAGACCAGACACCAGATCCACACGTCTATATGCGGAAACCAGCGTTGCATCAGCTGCCCCGCTGATAAAAATTCAATGGCGCATGTAACCGCCCAGCCGAGCCAGTACAGCCAGCCGAACGCAAACCCGAAAGCCGGGCTGATAAATTTCGTGGCATAGGTCTGGAAGGACCCCGACACAGGAAAGGCGACTGCCAGCTCTCCTAAGCAGAGCATGGTCAAAAACATGATAAAGCCGCCCACTAAATAGGACAGAACCGCGCCGAGCGGTCCCGCCTGGTTAATGGTAAACCCGGTTCCAAGGAAGAAACCGGTTCCGATCACTCCGCCCAATGAAATCATGAACAAGTGGCGCGATTTCATTGTCCGCTGGAGCTGATTTCCGTTATCTTGGTTTGTATTCACATTCTGCACCCCTTCAGCAACTTGTATTGGATCTAAGCTGGAACATCTGCATGGTGCTATCCCAGTTTGCTGTCCAAAGAGTCTCTATCTATTTAATATAAAATTCACTTCTTCTCATAAAGATACATTATACTAAAATACTGTAGCTGAGCAAATAGGGAGTGCTAATTTTTCTGTTGTAAATTTATACAAACGAAGTGAATATCCCGCCATGGTGCGGATTTATGCGTTTTGCAGCACGTGCTTAATTTTCTCTATCGCCCAATCCAAATCCTCTTTGGAAATGATTAATGGCGGTGCAAAACGAATGACTGTATCATGCGTTTCCTTGCATAAAAGCCCTTCTTCCTTCAAACGCTCACAATACGGACGTGCGGCTTCTGTCAATTCCACACCGATAAACAGCCCTCTGCCGCGGACTTCTTTAATGACAGGGCTGTCAATGCTCTCAAGCTCGCTTTTAAAGTATTCGCCAAGCTCAAGAGAACGATCCGCCAGTTTTTCATCCTCCAGCACTTCTAATGAAGCGATAGACACTGCACATGCAAGCGGGTTTCCGCCAAATGTTGAGCCGTGTGAGCCTGGGTTAAACACGCCTAGGATCTCGCGGTCCGCCGCAATGCATGAGATCGGGAACACACCGCCGCCAAGCGCTTTGCCCAAGATATACATATCAGGAACAATGCCGTCCCAGTCACAGGCAAACGTCTTGCCTGTACGTCCGAGACCCGTTTGAATTTCATCCGCAATAAACAAGACATTCTCTTCCTTACAAATCGCCGCCGCTTCCTGTAAAAATCCTTCAGGCGGAATCACAATGCCCGCTTCGCCTTGAATCGGTTCAAATAAGAATGCCGCTGTATTCGGCGTAATGGCCTGTCGAAGCGCTTCCACATCGCCGTAAGGAATGAGTTTGATTCCCGGAAGCATCGGGCCGAATCCTCGTTTATATTCCTCTTCAGAAGAAAGAGATACCGCCAGCATCGTGCGGCCGTGGAAGTTCCCGACACATGCGATAATTTCCGCTTGATTGTCAGCTACTCCCTTCACTTCATACGCCCAGCGTCTCGCCGCTTTCACCGCGGATTCAACCGCTTCGGCTCCTGTATTCATCGGCAGAATCATCTCTTTGCCTGTCAGTTTAGCTGCTTTTTCGTAAAACGGCCCAAGCTGATCGTTATGAAACGCGCGTGACGTGAGGGTGATTTTATCAGCCTGATCCTTTAATGCCTGAATGATTTTCGGGTGTCTGTGCCCCTGGTTTACCGCAGAATAAGCACTCAGCATATCCATATATTCATTGCCTTCCGGGTCCTTTACCCAAGCACCCAGCGCTTCAGAAATAACAATCGGGAGCGGATGATAATTGTTGGCTCCGTAATGAGACGTCTGATCAATAATTTCTTTGGATTTAGATAAAGCTGGCATATTTGAATTCCCCCTTGTTTTCTGTTTCAACATGTTATCCTGCTTTCCCTTTATATAAATGCAAGTTCTGTGCCAAATCAAGAATTCGTGTGTTTTCTACAATTTTCGAGGACAAGGTGCAAAAACATTCTGATATTTCGAGCAAAAATTCCCGCAAGTGCAAAATTCTTTTGCATATCCTCTCCGTTTTTTTATAAAATAGAAGCAATATTAAGAAAATAATTGAGGGAGGTTCATACAGTGGTCAAAGACAGCGAATTCCTCACATTGGTTTTTCAGAGCATTTTAGATGAAATCGATGTTGGCCTGCACGTGGTAGACGAGCATGGAAACACAATCGTTTATAACAATAAAATGATGCAGATTGAAGATATGGAGAAGCATGACGTCTTGAATAAAAACCTGATGGATGTGTTTATGTTTTCAAAGCAGCAGGACAGCACACTGGTACAGGCTCTTCAGGAAGGCAAGACGATTAAAAACGTCAAACAGAGCTATTTCAATAATAAGGGCCAGGAAATTACGACGATCAATCATACATATCCCATCGTCCAAGACGGCAAAATCAGAGGCGCCGTTGAAATTGCCAAGGATGTGACAAAGCTTGAACGGCTGATCAGGGAGAATATGAACAAAAAAGGCAGCACAACCTATACGTTTGACAGTATTCTCGGCACCAGTCCGGCCATTCAAGACGTCATCGAAAACGCCAAGCGGGCAACCCGTACGTCATCATCTGTCCTTCTCGCAGGCGAAACCGGCACGGGAAAAGAACTGTTCGCGCAAAGTATCCATAATGGAAGCGATCGTTCTGGCGGCCCGTTTATTTCGCAAAACTGTGCGGCATTGCCAGACAGCCTTGTGGAAAGCATTTTGTTTGGGACGAAAAAAGGCGCGTTTACCGGCGCTGTCGACCAGCCCGGCCTGTTTGAACAAGCCCACGGCGGGACGCTGCTGTTAGATGAAATCAACTCGCTGAATCTCAGCCTTCAGGCGAAGCTGCTGCGCGCCCTTCAAGAGCGGAAAATCAGGCGCATCGGTTCAACAAAGGATACACCGATTGACGTACGTATTATTGCCACGATGAATGAAGATCCAATTGATGCAATTGCAGGCGAACGAATGCGGAAGGACTTGTATTACAGGCTGAGTGTCGTGACGCTGATCATCCCGCCGCTTCGGGAACGAAAAGAAGACATTTTGCTTCTTGCGTCGGAGTTCATCCAGAAAAACAACCATCTGTTCCAAATGAATGTTGAACACATCAGCGATGACGTGAAGCAATTTTTCCTTTCTTATGACTGGCCGGGAAATATTCGCGAGCTTGAGCATATGATCGAAGGCGCAATGAATTTCATGACGGACGAGCAAACGATTACGGCTTCCCATCTGCCCTATCAATACCGCATGAAAATCAAGCCGGCTGACATCCCAGAGCCGGAAACACCAAGACACCAGCCGGCCGCGGACTTAAAAGAAAAAATGGAAAGCTTCGAAAAATATGTGATAGAGAACGTGTTAAGAAAACACGGCCATAACATCTCGAAAGCTGCTCAGGAGCTTGGCATCAGCAGACAAAGCCTCCAATATCGGCTGAAGAAATTTTCTCACTCGTCTAACGAATAATCCGGAGCAGGAAGCCTGATCAGAAAAACAGTGCCTCTGCCGATTTCACTTTTCACGTCAATCGTCCCATTGTGACTGTCGATAATCGATTTCGTTATGGCAAGGCCTAATCCCGAACCTCCATATTTTCGGGAGCGGGATGGGTCTGCCCTGTAAAACCGGTCAAATAAATGCGGCAAATGCTCCGGCGCGATGCCTGTGCCGTTGTCCGCTATCATCAACCTCACGCCGTCACTGCCTCTTTGCAGAGAGATGGTGATGGCACCGGTTTTCTCATTTGTATACTGCACCGCGTTATAAACCAAATTCAAAATGACCTGTTTCATCTTATCTCTGTCAAACACCGCTTCAGCATCATCCTCAAGCCACAGCTGCAGTCTTCTTTCTTTTGCAAGCAGACTGAGCTGCGGCTCCATTTCCCTTATGAGCGCATCGAGATTTCCTCTCTTCATTTCAAAGCTCGGCACCCGATCAATTTTTGCTAAAAACAACAGATCCTCTATCAGCCGAGTGGCTCTCTTCGACTCTTCATACATACTATTCAGCGCCCTATCTCTCTGCTCCGGCTGAAGCGCGGCGCCACGCAGCAGCACTTCGATAAAGCCGTGTATGGACGTTAAAGGCGTTCTCAATTCATGTGAAGCGTCTGATACAAATTGCTGGATGCGCTCCTTCGCTTCTTTTTCTGCTTTAAATGACGTTTCAATCCGCTCCAGCATGCGATTAAACGAAATGGCAAGCGTATCAATTTCCATTTGTTTTCGATATACAGGAAGCCTTTTATTCAAATTTCCTGCATTAATATCTCCCATCATATGTACCATTTGTGATAACGGTTTAAGCGTATGTCTGACCACAGGCAAGAACGTGAAAAGCCCGAGCAGGAGCGCAACCAGCGAGAGCGTGGAATAAATGCTGATTTGCCGGAGCAGTACGTCCTTCAGTGGTTCTGTTAAAGTACTCATTTGGATCACGCCTGCTTCTTTTCCATCAATAGTAATAGCCTGAAACACAATCAGCACTTCCTCGCCGGATTCATTTTTCGTGATTTTGTAATGCAAGGCCATCGTATCTTTTAATGCCTCATCATATACACTTTTTTTCACTGTTGGCGGTGCTCCCGCATATGGATCGGTCGACAATACCGTACTGTCTTTTGTTTTCTTATCCATAAAAACAATGGTCACGCCCGGATAGATAAAGGCGGGACGGACAGCACCATCTGACTTTTCCGAGCTGTCGGGATGGCTTTTGTATGTTTTAATATTATTCCAGATGGTTGGCTCCGTTGAGTTGATATAACTTTGAATGCTGACAGCTCGGTTTTCATATAAGAGGCGTTTACCAAACACATATTGCATAGCGCCGACAAACACCAATAGAAGAACGAGAATGCATAATGAACGGAATAAAAGCTGAAAGCGCAGTGTTTTGAATCGTTTTTTCATTCAATATCCACCCGATAGCCCGCACCCCGAACCGTTCGGATCACTTCATGCTTTTTGTCATTCAATTTTTCCCGCAAGGAACGAATGTACACTTCAACAATATTTTCTTCTCCGTAAAAATCATACCCCCATACTTTATCCAGAATCCTTGCTTTACTGAGCACAAGGCCGTGATTCAGCACCAAAAACTTTAAAAGCTCGTATTCTGTTGCTGAAAGCTTGAGCACCTCTTCCTGATAGCGGATTTCTCTGCGCCGATCATCAATTCGAAACGGACCGAGCGCGAATTCTTCAAACAGGTTGGGAAAGTGATCCCGAATTCTCGCATAGATTCGCGCCAGCAGCTCTTCAAAGCTGAAGGGTTTGATCATATAATCATCAGCGCCCTCTGTCAGCGCTTTTACCCGAACCCCCACCTCATCCTTGGCCGTAAGCATAATAACCGCGGTATGGCCGGTTTTTTTTATCATTTTTGATACTTCCAGTCCATCCATTCCGGGCATCATCACATCCAAGATGGCCACATGCGGCTGAAATGTCTTTACGGTGTTCATCGCTGTCATTCCGTCAGCTGCTGTCTTCACTTCAAAGCCTTCATTTTCAAGACCCATTGTCAAAAAATCTAATATCGCCGGTTCATCGTCCACGAGCAAAATCTTGATGCCTTTCATCCTATTCATGCTGTGCTCTCTCCTTAGTTGGCATAAACCTCTGATTAGTTTTTTCCCTTCCCCTCCTATTATTCGTTTTTACCTGAAAACAAACTGAATCTTCCCTAAAAATCAGCTGAATTCAGCAAGTTTTCAGCCAGCCCTCATTTGATTTTCAGCTTCGGCCTATACAATTGCCTTAGTTGGTACAGCCAACAATGAAATAAAGGAGGAATCTCACATGAATATCACTAAAGTTTTATCAGGAGCTGCACTGGGAACGATTATTTCAATCAGTTCTTTCACTTCTGCTCACGCCGCTGTCATTCAAAAGGTTGATACATCAACGAAGGTTGAGACGAAGCAACAGGCTTCCATCACAATAGCAAAGGCAAAACAGGTTGCGTTGAACAAATGCAAAGGTACTGTTCAAACGGCCCAAATGAAGAAAGTGAATGGCACATACGTATATGTTGTGAAAGTTCTCGGTGAGGACGGCAAACAGCATACGATGAACGTCAACTGCAACAGCGGCAAAGTTGTGAAACATGATGTTCAAAAGAAACAAAGCTATATCAGCAAAACAAAAGCCCAATCGATCGCTTTGAAAAACTGCAAAGGTGCGGTTCAATCTTCTGAGCTGAAGCAAGAAAACGGTGTTTACGCTTACGTCGTGAAAGTAATGGGTGAAGACGGAAGCCTTCACACGTTCCATATCAATGGAGAAAACGGCAAAGTCGCAAAACACGAGCAAAAGAAACAAGCACATCTTTCTAAAACAAAAGCGCATCAAATCGCACTCAACAAATGCAAAGGCGCAGTTCAATCTTCTGAACTGAAGAAAGAAAACGGCGCATACATCTACGTTGTCAAAGTGCTTGGCGAAGATGGAAAAACTCATAAAATTCATGTCAACTGTGACAGCGGTAAAATCGTAAAACAAGAAGTGCAAAAGAAAAACGCAGCCGTTACAAAAACAAAAGCACATCAAATTGCACTAAATAAATGTAAAGGCACAGTGAAATCTACTGATTTGAAGAAAGAAAACGGCACATTCGTTTACGTGTTTAAAATCACTGCCCAAAACCACACTGAACATACAGTGAAAGTGAACGCTGAAAACGGAAGCATTTGCAAATAAAATAACTGCTTGCCAGCAGTAAAATAACTGAAATTCAACGTATAACACCAGTCTTGTTTTAACACAAAGTTCTAAGTTCATGTCTACCTTTTTCTAAATACTCTTTTAAACTGAACGTGTGTGACCCGCGTTCAGTTCTTTTTCTAAGGAGGACCTACAAATGAATATGAAAATATGTTCTGCAGCTGCTTTAGGCGCGGTCATTTCAATCAGTTCTTTATCATCCGCACACGCGGCTGTTCTGCATAAAGAGGACACTGCTAAAGTTCAAACCCAGCAGCAGGCTTCTATTACGCTCTCTAAAGCAAAAACTGTCGTTTTAAAGAAGTGCAAAGGCGCAGTTCAATCAGCACAAATGAAGAAAGCAGATGGCGTTTATGTCTATGTCATTAAAGTGCTTGGTGAGGATGGCAAAATTCACACCTTTAACATTAACTGCAGCAGCGGAAAAATCGTCAAGCATCACGTTGAAAATAAACAAGCCGCGATCACAAAAGCAAAAGCACAAAGCATTGCGTTGAACAAGTGCATAGGCACCGTCACATCTTCTGCATTGAAGAAAGAAAATGGCACCTATGTGTACATCATCACCATCACAGGCAGCAACCACACGGTACAAACCATTAAAGTGAATGCTGAGAATGGAGGTATTTGCAGTTAACAGCCATTTGCTGCTGTTTCACGTGTAACATCCATCTTGTATTTTTCTTCATATTCGATATATCCTTTTCAACTGAACGGGCGTGACCCCCGTTCAGTTTTTTTGCATATCAAAACAGCCTGGCAAACGATGCCAGACTGTTTTGATTAACTTCCTAATTGGTCTGCGGACGACAGCTTGATGTCAACAGATTTTTCTTTTCCGCCGCGGTAAAACTTCACCTTCACCCGGTCACCGACTTTTTTCTGATAAAGCCGTTTTCGCAGGTCAACAATATCATTTACTTTGTAACCGTCAAATTCCGTGATGACATCGAGTTCCTTCAGTCCCGCTTTTCCGGCAGGTGAAAAGGCGTCTACACCCATCACAACCGCTCCATTGGTGACGTTCTTAGGAAGCTTTAATGTTTCATCCCAATGATAGCTTGCGATGTCGCTTAGGGATTTCATCTCAATGCCAAGGAACGGGCGTTTGACCTTTCCGTATCTCTCTAAATCCTCTATCACAGGGATCACGAGCTTAGACGGAATGGACAGGCCAATCCCTTCAACCGCTGACTCGGCAATTTTCATTGAATTGATGCCAATGACCTTCCCATCCATATTTAACAAAGCGCCGCCGCTGTTCCCAGGGTTAATGGCCGCATCTGTTTGCAGGACTTCTGCGTTCCAGTCAGGCTGTCCATCACCGTTTGAATCTACTGGGATCGCCCTCTCCGTACCCGAGATGACGCCTTGTGTGACAGAGCCAGCAAACTCAAGGCCTAACGGGTTCCCGATCGCAATAACCGGCTCCCCAGACTTCACTTTATCTGAATTTCCGAAATCGGCGACTGCTTTAATTTTATCGCTTTTCACCCGTAAAACGGCAAGATCCATCAGCTGGTCGCTGCCGACAAGATCAGCTGATACACGCGATCCGTCTTTCAAGCTGATTTCAATTTGGGAAGCGCCTTCGATGACATGATGGTTGGTCACGACATAAGCGGAATGGTCATTTTTCTTATAGATGACGCCAGAGCCGCTCCCAGCCTCGCCGCTCTCTCCCCGTATATCTGATTTTTGGATGTTCACAACACCGACAACGGCGGGCGACACATTGCTGACAATCTTGGTGACCGTATTGTTGACACTGACATTCACCGTCCTGATTGATTCCCGGCCGTTATTGTTCTGCTGCTGATCTAAAGCGCCCGTATCCAGCCCTTCATTTGAAAGGTACGGCATGATAAACGCCATTAATACGGCACCGACAATCACACCAATCAGGCTTGAAAGAAAATATCCTTTTTTGCTTCTCTTTGGCTGTTCAGGAGTAGTATGTTCTTCCTCACGTTCGTAATCCACCATATTCCATCCTTTCCAAGAACGTTAATATGGTTATATTGTGGGTTAGAAGCTCCTAGAATAGTCATGATTTACATAGAAAAATTATACAGCGCAAAGCGGAGTGGCCTTCTTCGGATCAGTGTCGTATAAGTCAAATGTCTCACCCGTCACAAATCCTTTAGAAGCCAATGTCTGCTGCACGGACATTCTTGCCAGCTCCTTCATGTTGTTGTCCTGGCTCAAATGCGCCAGGTAAATACGAGACGTCTCATCGCCAATGACATCCGTCATCGCCAAGGCAGCATCTTCATTTGACACGTGCCCGACGTCACTTAAAATCCGCCGCTTAATGCTCCATGGGTATCTCCCCATTTGCAGCATACCGACATCGTGATTGCTTTCAAACACAAACACATTCGCTGAACGGATAATGCCTTTCATTCGGTCGCTGACATATCCCGTATCTGTCATTAATGCGAGCTTTCGGCCGTTATAATGGAACACATAAAACATCGGTTCCGCCGCATCGTGGGAGACGCCAAACGATTCAACATCAAGTCCGCCGAACGACTTCACCGTCTCCATCGGAAATACAAACTTTTGATCGGTGTCAATTTTGCCGATTTGATTCTCCATCGCTTTCCAAGTCTTCTCATTCGCATAGATCGGAAGCTTGTACTTTCTGGCGACGACACCAAGGCCCTTAATATGGTCACTATGCTCATGCGTCACAAAAATGCCGTCTACATCATCCAGCTTACGCCCGATCTGCGCCATCAGCCCATCCATGGCTTTTCCGCTCAAACCGGCGTCCACTAAAAATGCGTGATCCTCTGTTTCGAGGTAAAACGCATTTCCCGTACTCCCGCTCGCAAGTACGCTAAATTGCAAGCTCATGTTTGTCTCACTCCATTATTTTCATTGATCTGTATCTAAAATCGTACTCTCCAAAGCATTCACAGTAAAATACTCTTGTACTGTCTTTTTCTCACCGTTCACTTTTTTCTCGTACTCGACCGTAATTCTCCATACCGGCGCCAGCACCTGCGTACTTGTCAGCGGATATTGTGCTACATAGCCGAATTTACAGCTCTTCACAGTACTGTATTCTTTTAATTGATTTTGATAGTACAATAGCTCAACCGCATCCATTTCAGTAATTAAGCTTTCTTTCTGGATTTGCTTGAAGGTCTCAAGCGTAGTCTGGTCGTACGACACAACCTCGTTTTTACCGTTTAAGTGCAATACCACTTGCCCGATCATATTAGCGGGATTATCGGTCTTTTGGTAAATATAATGGCCTTCGTACGTTTGGAAGAAAATAATTTCTTTCTTCGATTTATTAACCTTCCAAAGCTTATATTTTTCGCCATCTTGAATCTTTGAAGAAACAAGTGCCTGAGCATCGTCCTCGATATCCTTCTTTGATAGGGCTATTGGATTTGCAAACTTCATTTTCAGGCTCGTTACTTTATGATCATCACTAGGCATGTCCATCAAAGGCTTTTGATCCTTCAGCGCCTCAATTTCCTCCTTGGTGAAGGCTTTTTGATTTGCCGTGATCCGATAGCCTTCTGTCGCTTCCTTATTCAAGCCTTCATACGTGATATGATCGGCCTTCATGTCATGCTCGACATCATTTTTAATGACTTCATATTCTTTGCCGGTAGCCTGCCATTTTTGAAAAAACTGATAGCCTAAGAAAATATCTAAAATGAGGAAGGCAACGATGAAGATTGATTTTGTCTTATTCCACTCCACTGTTAGCCCCCTCCTTCCTCAATAAATCCTTTGTAATCGGCACAATTTTTCCATTTACTTTCATCGCCCAAACCGGTTCCAGTTCAACGAGAGGATCATCGTTGGTTGATGTTGATACCAATTGATAAGCAAGGAAGATCTGATCAATTTTGTCCGTATCATAAGCGGTTTGTTTAGAAAGCAGCATCTTCACTTCGCTGCCGCTCATGAGCTCTGTTTCACTTGTTTTAATTGGATTCGTTCCGAGACTGTAATTCGGCCGCTTATAGCTGAGAATATCATCATTCGCCCATTGCACCGTAATCGCCGATGTCGCTCCGAAAGGTTTGGCGGTGCTGTTAATGACCGGGATCTGATCCATAAAGATATAGAAACTCAGCTGCTGGCTGTCATTGATACTGAAAAATTGATAGTGATCCGTCCAGCTTCCGGTATCCTCAAGGTATTTTTGGCTCTTTTTGATTAACTCACCTGTTTGATAGGATGTGCTCTGCACCAAATTGCGCTGCTGGAATTGCACCTGTCGCTGGCTTAGATTCACATCTAACCGGCTGATCCCATCTGTCAGCACATTTCTGTTGTTGTAATTCGAATCTTCTCTTACAATGCTCGGATCACTAAACAAAGCCTGCTTAAAGGTATTTGTTTTAATCGATTCTGTGACAAATTCTTTTTTGTCCATCGTAAGCGGTTTGTTCGGCAGCAAGAACTCTTTCTTTGAGCCAATGGAGAACAAACTGAACGCCGGCATATTTGATTGCCTGTTTTTCAAGTCGTTCATAATGTTCCGGTAGTTTGCTGATTCAACCGTCACTTCAAGAATGAGCTGCTTGCTGTATGACACCAAATAGATTTTCTTGTTCGCTTTTGTTTCATTGAACGGGATCAGAATATGGTCAAACGAACTGTATTCAAACGACTGATTAGACCATTTAAACAGCGTTTGGAAAATATCAATCGGAATCGTATCGCTGAATTGCAAGTCAAGCTTGGCTTCAGAACCGCCTATTCCATAAAACCAGCTCTTGAATCCAGACTTGTCATACTGATCCGAAATATCTTTAATTCCTTTTACATCCCAATGCGGCAAGTCAGACCAGATTTCTTCATAGAGGGCATTGTCATCCACTTTGTAATGAGCGCCGTCATCATGGATAAACATGTCTCGCGGCCTTACCGTTTCAGACAGCTTTTGGGTGGTTTTTTCAATTTTGTGTTTCTCACGCACGGTAGACTCTGTTGAGGATGAGCCTTCAGAAAAGTTTGGCTGGAACGTCCATATCCCCCATGTAAAAACAAGACTGATGACGACGAGTACGGTAAGTAATATCGTTTTTATATTTTCACGCTTCATCCCAATCATCCTCTTGTTCCTCTTTATATGGAAGAGTAAATGTAATCGTCGTGCCTTTTCCTTCTATGCTGTCCGCCCAAATATCTCCGCCGTGCGCCTGTACCATTTCCTTGGCAATCGCCAATCCCAGACCGGTGCCGCCAAGCTTTCTCGTTCTCGCTTTATCCACCCTGTAGAAGCGGTCAAAGACTTTTTCGACATCTTTTTTCGGAATACCAATCCCTTCATCCTTCACGCTGATATAGAGAAGTTCTTCCTCTTCATTGACATCAATCGAGAACGTGACATGTCCGCCTTCCGGTGAATATTTTAAAGCGTTAGAAATAATATTATCGAGCACCTGCGTAATTTTATCCTGGTCGATCTCGACGTACAGATCTCTGTCCGGCAGATTGCGGATAAACTCCACATGCTGCTCTTTTGTCATTTCAAAACGGTCAATAATAAGTGACATAAACCGGACAATCTGAATCCATTCCCGGTTAAATTGATAATCCTTACTGTCAAATTTCGACAGCTGAAGCAGATCATTGACAAGCCGGATCATACGCTCTGTTTCATTTTGCGTCACCATTAAGAAGCGCGGAGCAATGTCTTTATTTTCCCACGCGCCTTCAGCTAACGCTTCTAAATAGCTGCGCATTGTCGTAAGCGGCGTCCGCAGCTCATGTGATACATTCGCAACGAATTCTCTGCGTTCCTGATCCATTTTCTCTTGTTCGGTTACATCGTAAATGACAGCGATTAAACCATCAATTTTGCCGTGTTCCCTTTGAATCACAGAGAAATTCACGCGAAGCACCGTTAATTCATCATCGCGCTCAATTTCAAGCAGCATAGAATCCTGCTGCTCCACTAAATCTTCAAAAGTATAATTCTCTTGAAGCCCCAGCAAACTCGTAATCGGCATTTCTAAGGCTGTTTCACGTGAAACGTTCAACAGCTCCAGCGCCGGGCTGTTTAAGAGAATAATCGCTCCGTTTCGGTTTGTGGCGATAACGCCGTCTGTCATATAAGCAATGACAGAGGCTAGCTTTCTGCGTTCTCCTTCAGTCATCGCCTGGGCATCTTCAAGCTCTCTCGTTAAGTGGTTAAACGTTGTGGCTAGCTGCCCAATTTCATCATGCCCGTACTTTTTAACCTTCCTCGAGAAATTCCCTTTCGCAAGCTCCATCGCCTGCTTTCGCATATCTGAAAGCGGGTGGGTAATGGTTCTTGCCAGAAAAATACCGAGAAGAGCCGTCAAAACAAGTGCCAAACCTGTGCCGGACGCCAGTATCGTGTTGATCGTCTTCATTTGATTAAAGACATCTTCCATACTCGCGACAACATAGATCGCGCCCACAACCTCTTGGTTTTCAGTCATGACGGGCTTCGCGGAAATAAGAACTCTGATTTTGCTTTTCGGGTCATAATATTTTCTTAAATACGACTGTTTGGTAGAAAAAATTCTTTTGAAAATCAGATCGGTCGTTTGTTTCCCTGCCACTTCCTCACCATACGGCTTTGAAGAACCGACCACTTCATAGCTTTTATCTACAAAGCTAATTTCCCGAACCTCATCACTTTTCGTGAAGTCATTCAAAATACGGCTGACGTCATCCTTTATGACGGTGCTGTCGTTATCGCTCTTATATTCTTGTTCGATATAATAAGAAAGGTTGTCGATTCGCTGATTCAGCGATTGTTCATAAGAGCTGATTAGCGACTTCTCTACCTGATTGACAAAATACACACCAATGATTTGCATGGCAATGATAATCAAAAGCACATAAATCAAGGTAATCTTAAATTGGATCGACCGAAAAAAACCAACCTTATTCATATGGGAATTAGTCCTGTTCTGGGTTTCTCAAGTAATAACCTACACCGCGGCGTGTGACGATCCAATTTGGATGGCTCGGGTTGTCCTCGATTTTTTCACGAAGCCGGCGGACTGTTACGTCAACCGTTCTGACATCGCCGAAGTAATCATAGCCCCAAACGGTTTGAAGCAAATGTTCACGGGTCATCACTTGTCCGATATGTTTTGCTAAATAATGAAGCAATTCGAACTCACGATGAGTCAATTCGATTGTTTCGTCTCGTTTTGATACAACGTACGCGTCAGGGAAGATAACGAGAGAGCCGATATGAATCTCGTTAGAGGAAGGCTCTTCCTCCGCAGGCGCTGTTGTCAGCTGGCGACGCAGGTTCGCTTTTACACGTGCCAAGAGCTCGCGTGTGCTGAATGGTTTTGTGACATAGTCATCAGCACCGATTTCAAGCCCGATAACCTTGTCAATTTCTGAATCCTTAGCCGTCAGCATAATGATTGGCATATCGTATTTCTTTCTGACTTCGCGGCATACTTCAACGCCGTCTTTATTCGGGAGCATAATATCTAAAAGTATTAAATCAGGCTGAAGCTCTTCTACCATTTCAACGGCTTCGTTTCCGTCGTGGGCACAGTGCACTTCATAGCCTTCTTTTCTTAAGTTAAATTCCAATATATCTGCAATCGGTTTTTCATCATCTACTACAAGGATCTTTTTATCCATCATTTTGATTTTCCTCCTGCCGAATGACTTCATTTCATCTATATAACATTCGTTTCATCACTTATGGCCCATGTAAAGAATGGGTCCTTGTCTATTATAACGGTTTAAGGTCAAAAGATAAAAAAAATAAAGGTTTAGAAAAAAAACACATGTTTCACCTTTATCGCCAGTTGTTTATCTAATGTCATGCTGGTCAACTTTTTTTAAAAAAGATAACTTTATTGAAACCTCCCCTCACCGGAGTGCGTCTTTATCAATGACGTCTTCTTCTTTGAACCGGCCGCAGGGCCGGTTCTCCCTTTTTCTTCTATTATAACACTCCTCATGTTTGCCTTTTTCCTAAAAGAAAAAACGCACCTACGATTGCAGATGCGTTTGGTAAGTGGCTCGGGACGGAATCGAACCGCCGACACACGGATTTTCAGTCCGTTGCTCTACCAACTGAGCTACCGAGCCAAATGTTTTATTTTTCTCTACTAAGTAAAGTAAAATGGCGGTCCGGACGGGACTCGAACCCGCGACCTCCTGCGTGACAGGCAGGCATTCTAACCAACTGAACTACCGGACCTTACAGTAATTGCCCGGAGAGCTGTCGTGTCAGCTCTCACAGACAAATAAGGAATTTAGCAATAACGCTAAAGTAAATCAATGACCCGTACGGGATTCGAACCCGTGTTACCGCCGTGAAAGGGCGGTGTCTTAACCGCTTGACCAACGGGCCTTCACGAAATGGTGAGCCATGAAGGACTCGAACCTTCGACCCTCTGATTAAAAGTCAGATGCTCTACCAACTGAGCTAATGGCTCTTAAAGATGTCGGAATTTCTATAGAGCAAACGACTTAGATCTAGTTCTTATCTCGTACTCTATTGAAGCAGTTTCCGTAACAACGAGATTTATAATATCACGAACAAATAGAAGTGGCAATAACTTTTTTGGTTTTTTTTCATATTTTTTTCTCAGACCAACTTATATGCGGCTTTCAAACAAAAACAAGCCCCTTAAATAGGGGCTTGCAGACATATTCTATTTAGTTCGCACGGTACACACTGCGAAGGACATTTGTTTGTGAGCGGTCTGGACCGACAGAGAAAATAGAAAGCGGAATGCCTGTCAGCTGAGACACACGCTCAAGATAATGGCGCGCATTTTCCGGAAGCTCGCTCAAGCTCTTCGCACCTGTAATATCCTCAGTCCAGCCTGGCATTTCTTCATATACCGGCTCACATTCAGCAAGTGCCTTAAGACTTGCTGGGAATTCTTCAATGATTTCGCCTTTGTAGCGGTATGCCACACAGATTTTCAACGTTTCAATTCCTGTTAGGACGTCAATTGAGTTCAGAGAAAGATCTGTAATTCCGCTCACACGGCGGGCGTGGCGGACAACAACGCTGTCAAACCAGCCGACACGGCGCGGGCGGCCTGTTGTTGTTCCATATTCGCGTCCGACTTCACGGATTTGATCGCCGATTTCATCTTTCAGCTCAGTCGGGAAAGGACCGTCGCCGACACGAGTCGTATATGCTTTTGATACACCGACAACGTGCTTGATTTTGGTTGGGCCGACACCAGAACCGATCGTGACACCGCCGGCAACCGGGTTAGATGACGTAACAAACGGGTATGTTCCTTGGTCGATATCGAGCATAACCCCTTGTGCGCCTTCAAATAATACACGGCGCCCTTCATCAAGAGCATCGTTTAAGACAACAGATGTATCGCAAACATATTTTTTAATCTGCTGGCCGTACTCATAATATTCGTCTAAGATATCCTCAAGTTTAAACCCTTCTGTCTCGTACATTTTCTCGAGAAGACGGTTTTTTTCTTCAAGATTGCGCTCAAGCTTTTCCGCAAACGCGTCACGGTCTAACAGATCCGCGATGCGAATTCCGATGCGGGCTGCTTTATCCATGTAAGCAGGGCCGATTCCTTTTTTCGTTGTGCCGATCTTGTTAGCCCCTTTACGCTCTTCTTCCACTTCATCCAATTTCAAATGATACGGCAGAATCACGTGAGCTCTGTTGCTGATTCTCAGGTTATCTGTACTCACGTTGCGCTCATGAAGATACGCAAGCTCTGTGACTAATGCTTTCGGATCTACAACCATTCCGTTTCCGATTACACACGTTTTATCCTTATAGAAAATTCCAGACGGGATTAAATGAAGCTTATATGTGATTCCGTCAAACTTGATTGTATGCCCTGCGTTATTTCCGCCTTGATAACGGGCGATCACTTCTGCATTTTCTGATAGGAAATCTGTAATTTTACCTTTTCCTTCATCGCCCCATTGCGTACCTACTACAACTACTGAAGACATGTCCGTGCACCTCCGTTAACCTTTCAAAACGATTCTATTCAAACAAATCAAGTTTATCAGTGAAGAAACAGAAAGTCAATTGTAAATCCGAACATTAAATTATTGTAAATCTATATTCGTTCGCTTTCATTCGTTTTATAAGCGTTTTCTCACTGCTTTGTCATAAAAAGCTTGCGAAACTTTCACCCTTTAGCATAAGAAAGAATCACTTGCCTGATATCCCTTTTGAATTCATAAAAACGACCCGCCAGCCGTCCGGGTCCTCTATCGTCACTCCCCCATTGCTCCAGTACGGGTTCTCTGATTCGACCTCTTGATAGCCCATGTGCTTTAGCTTTGAAGTGATCGCTGCCAGTTCATCTGCATTCGGCACATAAAAAACAAGAAGGCTGTCGGGATGGGGAACGGGGGCAGTGCTTCCACCTTCATACTGGGTGAATTCCAAATGATAATCGGCATGAGGAAGGCCGAACATGACACCGTCATACCCGTTATGCTGTGAAAATTCTCCTATTCGTTTCAAACACAGTCCCTCTTCGTAAAAACGAATAATCTCATCAAGCTGGCCCGTAGGACGCGCAATTCGGATTTGTGCTGCTTGAAAAGACGAAAAACGTTTTCCCATATTGTTACCATCTCCTTTTTGCACCATTTTATTAAAACGCTTTCAAATTTTCATCCGCTGAGCGAACGGTATTTCTTCCATCTTTCGAATGAAAAAAAAACCCCAAGAGCAGCTCTTGGGGCTTATGCGCCGGGCGGAACGCCTGCGTCATCAAAACGCCGTTCCAGGTTGACGAATTTGTTGTATTCTTTTACGAACGCAAGAGACACGGTTCCTACCGGGCCGTTACGCTGTTTGGCGATAATAATTTCGATAATATTTTTATTCTCGGTTTCTTTGTCATAGTAGTCATCACGATAAAGGAACGCGACAATATCCGCGTCCTGCTCGATACTTCCTGATTCCCGGATATCAGACATCATCGGACGTTTATCCTGACGCTGCTCAACACCCCTGGAAAGCTGAGAAAGGGCGATAACAGGGACTTGCAGCTCCCTGGCAATCGACTTCAGTTCACGGGAAATTTCAGATACCTCCTGCTGACGGTTGTCCTTTGAACGACCGCTTCCCTGAATCAATTGCAGGTAATCGATCAAAATCATGCCCAGCCCGCTTTCCTGCTTCAAGCGGCGGCACTTGGCACGGATTTCACTCACCCGAATACCCGGTGTATCATCGATGTAAATCCCGCTGTTCGACAGGCTTCCCATTGCCATCGTCAGCTTGCCCCAATCCTCTTCGGTCAGGTTACCTGTACGGAGATTCTGGGCATTGATGTTTCCCTCGGCACAGAGCATACGCATAACGAGCTGCTCTGCACCCATCTCAAGACTGAAAATCGCTACGCTCTCATCGGTCTTCGTCGCCACGTTTTGTGCGATGTTCAGGGCAAAGGCTGTTTTCCCTACTGACGGACGGGCAGCCACAATGATCAAGTCGTTGCGCTGGAAACCCGCAGTCATCCGGTCAAGCTCCGTAAACCCTGTTGGAATCCCCGTGATATCACCTTTTCGATTGTGAAGCTGTTCGATATTATCATAGGTCTGGACAAGGACGTCCTTAATATTTTGGAAGGCACTCGTGTTTTTGCGCTGTGCCACTTCCATAATCGTTTTTTCCGCTTCACTTAGTAAATCCTCGACCTCATCCTCACGGGTATACCCGTCTTGAGCAATCGTTGTCGCAGTTCTGATTAATCGGCGAAGAATCGATTTTTCCTCAACGATTTTCGCGTAATATTCTATGTTAGCCGCTGTCGGCACCGAGTTTGCGATATCTGTCAAATATGAAATGCCGCCTACTTCTTCCAGCAGGTCTGTGTTCGCAAGCTCTGATGTGACTGTCACCAGATCAACCGGTTCACCTCGGTCACCGAGCACCAGCATCGCATTATAGATTTTTTGGTGGGACATTCTATAGAAATCATCTGGAATCAATACTTCTGAAGCCAGTGTTAAAGCAGACGGCTGTAAAAAAATAGCGCCTAACACGGCTTGTTCGGCTTCTATATTTTGCGGAGGAAGCCGGTCATTCAGAAGGTCTGTCATGCTAAGCACCGTCCTCTCATTAAAAAATCTCCAACCTCCATTCTACCATTTCTACAGAAAAAAAATAGAAAAATTGTCTGTTTCCTGTTTTTTTCAGTTAGCAGATTGGATCGTTTCGGACAGTAACAAGGCGGGAAAAATGCAATAAAACATGAGGGAGGAATGAAAGATGATAAAGAAATATGCGATTACACCTAATGTTGATGCGGACGGCTGGTTTATTGAGGTGGAGAATGTAGCGCCGACAGCTTTGTATACGTCTAAAGACGCCGCTATTGAAAAAGCCAAACAGGTGGCTAAGGAAAACAGTCCGTCTAAGCTTGTAATTTATGACCAGTTTAAAAATGTGGAAGAAGAACACTCATTTTAATGAATGAAAGCCTTCGCTGCAGCGAGGGTTTTTTAGCGGTTATCGGTTTATTTCATCCATTGGATGCCTATGTGCATCATCAAATCTGCCGCTTTTTGATACAGATCCCACTCTCCGATCGAAGCAAATTTCCCCATCAGCTCCTGAAGCTTTAGCCTCACTGCTATATATTCTTCGAAAGTGACAGCTTTTTCAGTGTCTATTTGGTGTTCCTTCAGCATTTGTTTTAATAAAGACAACGGTGCGTGCATAAGAACCCTCCTTACCTCTTTTATAACGGTCATTTTCCGATTGCTCTATTCCTTTGTGACATCTTCTTACATTTCACATCTGATTCTTGTACAATGGACAGAAGAGAGGAGGGATCTTTTGTGAGACCTTTGCAAATTTCTGCTGAAACTGCACAAAAGCTTGCAGAGTCCTTGAATCTGCCGCTTGAACAGATCATGCATATGCCTCAGCATATTCTGCTTGCCAAAATGGCTGAACTGCAAAAAGAGGACAAATCATAGCCTTCATTCACATACTTGCTTACTTGTTTCGGGATAATATCATGTATATGTTAGAAAAGAGGAGTAACTGCTTTGCCACATCCACATAATAAAAAAATCCAATCATTTTGGCTGATCACCGGCATTATCTTTATCGCCTTTAACTTACGGCCCGCGATCACTTCAGTCGGTCCGGTCATCAGCTCTATCCGGGCAGAGCTGCACATGTCCAATGGGGCAGCCGGTTTTTTGACCGCACTGCCGCTGCTTTCGTTTGCAGTTCTTTCTCCGCTTGCACCTAAGCTTGGACAGCGCCTCGGAAATGAGCGAACTTTATGGCTAGGTCTCGTGATACTGCTGATCGGTGTTTTGACTCGTTCTACCGGCTATACTGCCGCTTTGTTTTTCGGAACGGCACTTATCGGCGTCGGGATTGCGATTGGTAACGTACTTTTGCCAAGCTTAATCAAACATAAATACCCTGAAAAGCCAGGGATCATGATCAGCCTGTATACGACATCAATGAATATATTCGCAGCTTTAGCATCGGGTGTCAGCGTTCCTTTAGCGACCCAGATGGATGGCGGATGGAAACAGGCTTTTCTCTTATGGGGCGGGCTGGCTTTACTTGCATTGCTAATCTGGATACCTCAGCTGCGCCATCGAGATACGGCAAACCAGACAATGAAGCTGCAATCCAGTTCCATTTGGGCTTCCAAAATGGCATGGTATGTCACCATCTTTATGGGCCTGCAATCGTTTTTATTTTACAGCAGCATCGCTTGGTTTCCTGAAATTCTCCGTTCACACGGGATTGATACGGCAACAGCCGGATGGATGGTATCACTCATGCAATTTGCGAGTCTGCCTTCCACTTTTCTGACACCAGTTTTAGCTGACCGTGTGAAACAGCAGCGCGGTATCGTTGCGGCGCTGGCCTCAGTTTATCTGATCGGCCTCTGCGGATTATTAGCGGGCGGAAGCCATACATTGCTTGCCATCTGGATGATCATTATCGGTATCGGGCAAGGCTCCAGCATTAGTCTGGCGCTCACTTTGATTGGTCTCCGCAGTGAAAATGCCCAACAGGCCGCTGCGCTGTCAGGCATGTCTCAGTCATTCGGCTACCTGCTGGCAGCAGTCGGGCCAATCTTTGTCGGCTATCTCTTTGACCAGACGCATTCTTGGACGATGCCGATTGTGCTTCTCATTGCTGCCCTGATCGTAATGGGAGCAGCTGGACAGGGAGCCGGACGAGATCGATACATTTTTCAGTCAGAAAAACAAAGAAATTCAGCATAAAAGCGGGGAAAATATCTCCGCTTTTTTCTTTGAATATTTATGGTTTATTCATAAGTTTTTCATATTTGTTTTTTACAATTAGACACCATAAAGAGGTGAAAAACGATGAAAACCAAACGATTCGACGCAGCCCTTATTTTTATTTTGCTGGGAGCAGCTTTTTTGAATACGTATCACATTTGGCAGGATGATACAGCGAACCAGTACTATTTGGCGGCTGTAAAAAGCATGACGCAAAGCTTCCATAATTTCTTTTATGCGTCATTTGACCCTTCTGGATTTGTGACAGTAGATAAGCCTCCTGTCGTGTTATGGATTCAAACGATTTTCGCACTGATTTTCGGTGTTCACACGTGGAGTGTCATCATTCCCCAGGCTCTTGCCGGAGTTGGGTCTGTATTCCTTCTCTACAGAATGATTAAGCCGACTTTTGGAATTGGAGCGGCCCGCATTGCCGCACTTGTCATGGCACTGACCCCTATCGCAGTAGCTGTCAGCCGGACAAACAATATCGACAGCATGCTTGTTTTTACCTTATTGCTCGGTTCAGCTTGTCTGCTTAGGGCAGTAAAACAAGGTAAGCTGGTTTGGCTGCTGACAGCATTTGCCCTGATTGGGCTCGCCTTTAATATGAAGATGATGCAAGCGTTTATGGTATTGCCTGCATTTGTGTTATTCTACCTGATTGCATCTCGGGTTTCTCTGAAGAAAAAAATCGGGTCCCTGCTTCTGTCTCTTGTCCTTCTGACAGGCCTTTCACTCTCATGGGCGATTGCAGTGGATTCAGCCTCTTCCTCAAGCCGGCCTTATGTAGGAAGCAGCCAGACCAACTCAGTGCTAGAACTGGCCTTTGGCTACAACGGCACAGAGCGTCTGCTTGGGCAAACTACGGGCCTGGCAAAGGGTGATATGAATGCTGCTGGCGGAGGGAAGATGCAGAATCAAGACAACATGCAAGCGCCAAATGGCAACGGTTCATCTTTTTCTCAGAACGGAAATCAATCATTCGGAAACCATTCACAGGCGCCTCAGCCGCCTAACGGACAAACCGGCGCTCTCAATGGAGGCGGAGGCACACCTCCCACAGGTGGCAACGGTCCTGGAAATGGAGGGCCTGGCGGTGGAGGCGGAAAAAGCGTGAATATGTTCGGCACCGGTGATCCTGGACCGCTCCGTCTCTTCCAATCAGCACTTTCCGGCCAAATCAGCTGGATGCTTCCATTCTCATTGATCGGATTACTGGGCGCAATCGTCAGCTGGTACCGTGATCGCCGCGGACATGCTGCTGAAATGAAAGAAACGCTATTCTGGGCGGCTTGGCTTGTTCCCGTGGCTGGTTTCTTCAGCATCGCAGGATTCTTCCACCAGTATTATTTGATTATGCTGGCACCGCCGATTGCCGCCCTTTCTGGTATCGGATGGTATACGATGCACCGCTTATACAAAAATAATCAAGACTGGTCCAGCTATCTTCTGCCGGCAGCCGTTCTGATCACAGCCGTGTTCCAGGTGTATATTCTGAGCGCTTATACAAGCCAAATCGGCAGTGTATGGATGTATGTCCTGGGGCTCTTAGGACTGGGCATCACCCTTGCACTTCTGATGCTTAAACGCAGCCATCCGTTCAGTAAGCAGCTGACCATCATCAGCTTGTGCGTTCTGCTTCTCACACCTGTTTACTGGTCAGCAACGCCGCTTCTATACGGTGGCAACAGCGTCCTTCCTGAATCCGGCCCGCAGCTCAAAGGCTCAGCAAACGGCGGGAACATGTTCTCTTCAGAGGTCGACAGCGGGCTCCTGTCCTATCTGAGAAAACACAATACCGGCGAAGAATATTTATTTGCTACTCTGACAACCGTAACAGCTGCGCCATACATCATTTACGAAAATGAATCTGTTATGGCAATGGGCGGATTTAACGGCACGGATCCCATTCTGACTGTGTCGGAACTGAAAAAACTGATCAAAGAAGGCAAAGTGAAATACTTCCTTCTGGCAGAAAACAACTCAGGTAACAGCGAACTTGTTTCCTGGATTAAGAAAAACGGAAAAGAAATAACATCTGACGAGTACAGCCGTTCCTCCAGCAGCACGAACAGCGTGCAGGGAATGCGAGGAGGACCTGGCGGAGAAAGCCAGCAAACTCTTTATCTCGTGGAATAAAAAAAAGAGGCTTGGATGAATCCAAGCCTCTTTTCTATTAAGCTTCTTCTTTTACATGTACCTTTAACACAGCCTGCACTTCAGGATGCAGCTTCACAGGCACGTTTGTATATCCTAATGCACGAATGCCGTCCGGCAGTTCAAGCTTCCGCTTATCTACTTTAATGTTATGGTCTTTTTGGAGCTGTTCAGTGATTTGCTTGCTTGTCACTGAACCAAATAAACGGCCGCCCTCACCTGATTTTGCGCTAAGCTCAACAGTCAGTTTTTCTAATGTCTCTTTCAAGCTCTTAGCCTGCTCAAGCTCGGCAATGGCTTCTTTTTTCTCTTTCTGCTTTTGTCCGTTTAGCGCGCTGATGTTTGACGCGTTCGCTTCAACCGCGAGGCCTTTTTTAATTAGAAAGTTATGCGCATAACCGTCTGCTACGTTTTTAACTTCGCCTTTTTTTCCTTTTCCTTTTACATCTTGTAAGAAAATAACCTTCATCTCTGTACGCCTCCCTCAAAATACTCATCTATGGCGTGCTTCAGCCGTTCCAGCGCTTCAGAAACTGAAATGCCGGACAACTGAGTCGCCGCATTTGTTAAATGCCCTCCGCCTTCCAGGGCCTCCATGATGATCTGAACATTTACCTCGCCAAGCGACCGCGCACTGATACAAACCGTTTGTTCATCCCGTCTCGCCACCGCAAATGAAGCCTCAACCTCACTCATCGACAGCAGCGAATCGGCAGCCTGCGCAATCAGGACTTGATCGAAGTATTCCTCTTCATTTTCAGGAAGAGAAGCAATCGCTATGTTATCTTTATAGAGGACCGTATGCTGGATCAGCTTCGCCCGTTTAATATAGGAATCAACGGTTTCTTTCAGGAACTTCTGCACCAGCACCGTGTCGGCGCCTTTTGCCCTTAAATAAGAAGCCGCATCGAAAGTCCGCGAGCCCGTGCGGAGAGAAAAGCTCTTTGTATCCACTATTATACCAGCTAATAGGGCTGTTGCTTCAATCATATTGATTTTTAAACGCTTCGGCTGATATTCAAGCAGCTCTGTCACCAATTCCGCTGTGGAAGAAGCGTATGGTTCCATATAAACAAGCAGCGGATCTCTGATAAACTCCTCACCTCTTCGGTGATGGTCGATGACCACGATATGTTCAATTTTATTGACCAGCCGTTCCTCCATGACGAGTGACGGCTTATGTGTATCAACGATCACAAGCAGTGTGTCATCATTGGAAATTTCCATTGCTTCTTCAGGCGTAATAAATCTTGACCACAGTTCTTCATATTTTTTGATTTCCCCAATCAAACGCTGCACACTTGATCCGATTTGGTTTGGGTCAATCACGATAAAACCATCTTTGTTATTTGCCTGAGCCACCTTTAAAATCCCGATCGCTGCGCCGATAGAATCCATGTCGGGGAATTTATGCCCCATGATAATCACATTGCTGCTTTCGGTGACGATTTCCTTTAAGGCGTGAGAAATCACGCGGGCCCGCACCCTTGTTCGTTTCTCCATTGGGTTTGTTTTACCGCCGTAAAACTTCACCTTGCCGTTTGGCAGCTTAATGGCTACCTGGTCTCCGCCGCGTCCCAGTGCTAAGTCCAAGCTGGATTGCGCCAAATCGCCAAGTTCTTTCAAGGAAGAGACTGAAGCCCCGACACCGACGCTTAACGTCAGCGCTACACCGTCAAACGAGGTTTTTTCCCGCACTTCATCAAGAATCGAAAACTTCGAATTTTCGAGTTCAGTTAAGATGTGTTCATTAAGTACAGCGATAAAGCGTTCTGAAGACGTCCTTTTCAAGAAGATCCCGTACTCCTGCGCCCAAGCGTTCAGCAAAGATGTCACCTGGCTGTTCATCGTGCTTCTCGTCTGGTCATCCAATCCTTGTGTCACATCATCATAGTTATCAAGGAAAATATATGCCAGGACGGTTCTTTCGTTTTCATATAGCTTTTCAATCTGAATTTGTTCTGTTACATCAAAGAAATATAACAGACGCTCATCCCGTTTGATGACAACCCTAAACTTGCGGTCATTCAATGTAACCGTTTCCGATTCCACCTCTTGTTTGATAAGCGGCACTACCGATTCACAAGTATCGTAAAGTGATCTCCCCACTAAAGTGCTTTCATTAAAGCAAGAGGAAAGAAACGGATTTGCCCATTCTATATAATATTGGTCATTAAAAAGCATGATTCCAATCGGCATTTCCATCAATGCCTCTTCACCGACTTTTTTCAACCTGTAGGACAACGTAGAAATATAAGCATCAATCTCTTGTCGAATAAGAGAATCAGCACGCTTAATAAAAAACAAAATAACTGCCAGCAGCAGCACTTCGACGGTTCCTAATATCCAGTTAAAATAAAAGCTGATGAGGATTGTAATAATTGACAGAGCAATCAATGCATAGATGGGATACCGAAACAGCGGTTTTTCATAAAAGCTTGGCATTTCTATCACTCCCCACCATGTGAGTAAAACTCATGTTCACTTCACCTTATTCCTTATATGAAAGCCCATATCTAAAACGCCTAAAATGCGAATGGCTGCCATGAAGACCGGATGCACAAATCCAAGTATGACAGCAATCACAGCCGCAGCCTTTGGATATTGTTTCTTATGGCAATAGAAAAAGATAAATGATAAACCTTGGATGAAAATCAGAAACCCGAGTATAAACTCCCCATTTAAAGCGATAGAGTACAGCATTTGGCCTTTTTCTAAAGGCAAAAATGAAAGCATGACAATAATCAAATACAGTACTACAACACTTTGCGGAAACTTCAACTCTCTAAAAGGCTTTAGATTAGGAATATCGGGGGAGAATCGCCTTAAGAGCGGCTTAGCGATAAGGTAACTGAGGAAAGAAAAAATAACTCCTACCATCACAATAGCTGTTGGAAAAAGATATTGAACGATACCCAATTGTTCTTCCATCAGTTTTAATTGCTTCTCAAACTGTCCAGCATTGCCCGACTGCTTCGCTACAGTTTCTACCATATCAAGAGATTGCCGGTATTGTGTCATCGCCTCATCAATGATATTGATACCCAAAAACTGAATGCTTATCACAAAATAGAAGACAATACTAAGCATATAAATAAGAGCGCCCGAAATAATGGCGTGCCCGGGCTCTTTCCTTTTGAAAAAATGTCCCATGGCAATGCCGGCGCAAGCTGACATAAAAGCTACAATAAGCCCGTTAAAGGACCCGACAATAAAAACAACCGGAAGACTGACAGCGCCCATCCATATCCCTAGCTTCAATCCATGTCTGATCGTATACAAGATCATTGGCAGCGGCAGTGCAAATAACAGAATTGTTCCAATCACAGGAACATAAACGACCAGAAGCGTGATGATCGCAAACAGACTGATTAAAATAGCACCTTCCATTAAAGCTCTCGTTTGTTTCACTTAGTCACCTCGTATCATCCTGAACATACGAATAGAAAAGAGCAGCATAAACGACTGCTCTTTTTCATCGCTGCAACATACGTTACACCGAATGTTTTTATATCATCTCTAAATTTTACTTTTATATTTTAACATAAGTCCAAATCGCAAGTAAAATAACGCTAATGTTTCATGTGAAACATGAAAAATGAAAAGACATTCTTTGAAAAGAATGCCCATCACAATTAATGTTTATCATCCATAAAGCCAGAAGATTCCTTGTTTTTCTTTTTCGTTTTTCTGACATACATAAAAATTAAGATCACCAGTAAAAGGGTTGTTGCTTGCAGAACGCCGCTGCTAAACAAGAAAAAGTTCTTTATCATGTCCCACATTGTGTTTCACCTCTTTGTGCATGTTCTCAACCCGTATCCTATATAAGGTGAATTTCCCTTTTTAAAAACTTCAAAACATCATGAACAACATTGAGCATTGGGCATATGCTGATATGGAATCTGATCGATAAAGGAGAATTTTCACATGGATGAACGCAGAACATTGGCTTGGCATGAAACATTAGAAATGCACGAGCTGGTTGCTTTTCAATCAAACGGACTCATTAAACTGAAGAAAATGATAAGAGAAGTAAAAGACCCTCAGCTCAGACAGCTTTATAACGTGTCTATTCAGAGCGTTGAGCAAAATTTGAGAGAGCTTCTTCCGTTCTTTCCACAGGCTCCGCACAGAGAAGATGAGGAAGAAGAACGCGCAGATAACCCATTTTACAGCGGTGACCTGCTCGGTTTTGCTAAAACATCTGTCCGCAGCTATGCCATCGCAATTACAGAAACAGCAACACCTCAATTAAGAAACGTACTGGTCAAACAGCTGAATGCTGCCATCCAGCTGCACGCCCAAGTTTATCGATACATGTATCAGCATGGATATTATCCGTCTTACAACCTTTCTGAACTGTTGAAAAACGATGTCAGAAACGCCAACAGAGCCATTTCAATGAAATAAAACAAGCAGCAAAGGAGTTTTCCCTTTGCTGCTATTTCTGCTGATCCTTCAGTAAGCCGTTCGAACGATAAGATTCCAGCACGTCTCTGTTGGATTCTCCCCATTCTTTCATTTGCAAAACAATCGGTTCAAGCGTTCGCCCGAATTCCGTCAGAGAGTACTCAACCTTGGGCGGCACCTGTTGATAAACCTCACGATGCACGATGCCGTCCGCTTCCAGCTCCCTCAGCTGAAGAGTAAGCATTCTTTGAGTAATACTCGGGCAGATTCGCCGAAACTCATTAAATCGTTTCTTGCCATCTATCATGTGATAAAAAAGAATTCCTTTCCACTTTCCGCCAATGACATCTAGAGTAAATTCAACTGGACAGCCTTCTTTGTTCGGGTATATATTCTTTTTTCCACTCATTCTTGACCCTCCAATAGTACCTTTTTTGATACTACATTACATTTTGCAACTAAGCTACCCAGTATTTTACACACCTTTTCTCCTTAGCTCAAAGAAAATGCTTCTTATTCACATCAATTTTTAAGGGTTTGCATGATTACACCTGCAGCAAGACGTGTTAAACTATATAAAGATTACACTACTTAAAAAAAGGATAGGAGCTATCATGGAAAAGATACTTATTTTCGGACACCAAAACCCAGACACAGATACGATTTGTTCTGCGATTGCTTATGCTGATTTGAAAAACAAACTCGGCTTCAATGCTGAGCCTGTCCGTCTCGGACAAGTCAACGGCGAAACACAATACGCGCTTGACTATTTCAAACAAGAAAGCCCGCGCTTTGTTGAAACAGCTGCAAACGAAGTAAACGCCGTTATCCTGGTTGACCATAACGAACGCCAGCAAAGCATCAAAGACATTGAAGAGGTTCAGGTTTTAGAGGTTATCGACCATCACCGCATCGCTAACTTTGAAACAGCTGAGCCGCTTTACTATCGTGCTGAGCCTGTAGGCTGTACGGCTACCATCTTAAACAAAATGTACAAAGAGAATAACGTGAAAATCGAGAAAGAAATTGCCGGCCTTATGCTGTCTGCGATCATTTCTGATTCCCTGTTATTTAAATCTCCAACTTGCACGGACCAAGACGTAGCAGCAGCAAAAGAGCTTGCGGAGATCGCTGGCGTAAATGCTGAAGAATACGGCTTGAACATGCTGAAAGCAGGCGCTGATCTAAGCAAAAAAACAGTGGAAGAGCTCATTTCTCTTGATGCGAAAGAATTTACGCTCGGCAGCAAGAAAGTCGAAATCGCACAAGTAAACACAGTGGACATTGAAGATGTAAAAAAACGCCAAGCTGAATTAGAAGCTGTGATCTCAAAAGTTGTGGCTGAGAAGAATCTTGATCTGTTCCTTCTCGTTATCACTGATATCTTAGAAAATGATTCACTTGCTCTTGCAATCGGTAACGAAGCAGCGAAAGTGGAAAAAGCGTTCAACGTTACATTAGAAAACAACACAGCCCTCTTAAAAGGCGTTGTTTCCCGTAAAAAACAAGTCGTTCCTGTCTTAACAGACGCAATGGCTGAATAAGCAAAAAGCATCCCGCATCGGGATGCTTTTTCTTATTCACCCAGCTTCTCAATTTGTCCCATCACATCAGTAATTTGCTTTGCGTTTTGGACCAGGTCTGACTGCTCCAATTCTTTAAGCGATACCTTGCCTTCCTCGGCTTGTTTCAACACCTCTTCAGCGCTTTTCTGCAAGGTTTCGTTATGCTCCTGAATGGTTTGATGAATCTCCGCTGCGGCATCAGGCGGCGTTAATTCATTAAAATCAGCGGCATCCTTCTGAATCGACTCAAGCTGCGCTTCAAGTTTTTCTTTCGCCTCGGTGTCATTTACAGCTTTCTCAGCCAATTCAGGCGCTTCCTCTGCAAATGTCTTCACCTTCTCCACATACCCCGCTGCTTCACTCGTATAGTTCAATCCGTCGTTCACCTGATCAAGCATGCCACATCCGCCTGCACTCAAAAGTCCCACTCCGGCAAGTATTGTCAAAATGATCTTCATCTTCAGCCCCCTCATCGTTTCTTTTTCATTTTTTCTTTTAAGATCGGAATCAATTTCTCTTTCGCTAACGGCAGCCCTTTCCTCACCAATTCACGCTTCAGCCACTTTTTCAGCTTAGACATTCTGATGCTCCTCTCCCTTTTTGATAAAAATGAAAAAACTCCACCAATTTGGTGAAGTTCCTGAAACAAAAAGACCTTCACCAAATCAGATTTGGCAAAGGTCTCGCTAACAATGAGATTGCCAGCAAAGCCGAGGACAACTTGTCCCGTAATGACGACTTTACTGTGAAAGCTACTCCCCTTTGGAGTGTTCATTTTTATTACTTTCATTCTAAAGCACCGATCTGTTCCAGTCAAATTCCTGCCGTTTATATAAAAGCGCGCTGTGGTATTTAAAATTTGAATGGTTTTTCTATCAGGAGATCATGCTATGACAGAGGAGGTTTTCATCATGAGTCAAGAGCGCGTGAAACGGCCTGGGCATACCAGATGGTACATATCTTCGTTACTTAGCGGCATTATTATTCTTAATTATTTTGACCGAGTGGCCATCTCGGTAGCGGCCCCTGCGATACAAGATTCGTTTCACCTTACTGCAACTGAACTCGGCATCGTGTTTTCCATTTACACCTATTCCTATACACTGATGCAGCTGCCTGTCGGAAGTTTGCTGGACCGTTTTGGGGTCGCATGGGTCACGAGGGTTGGAATGACAATATGGAGCTTTTTAACGATCCTTCTTGCTTTTTTGCAAGGAAAATTGCTGTTGTATCTGTTCCGGTTTCTCATTGGGCTGACGAGCGCCTCTGCGTTCCCTGCTGCCTCTAAAGCAACCGCTCTCTGGTTTCCTCCAAGTGAGCGGGGATTGGCAAACTCACTGTTCGATTCGGCCGCCAAGTTTTCAAATGTAATCGGCGCGCCATTGGTCGCTTTTCTTGTCACAACATTTGACTGGCGTGTCGCTTTTTTGACGATTGGATGCATCAATGTGCTGTTTACGATCTTTTTCTGGCAGTATTATGAACAGCCTGAACGGCACAAACGCATTTCTAAAAGTGAACTAAACTATATTCAAAAACACAATGCCATTACAACAGAGCAAATCCCTTACAAAACGGGCCCGCTTTTAAAAAAGCTTTTCACCAATCGGAAAGTATGGGGCTTAATGATCGGATTTACAGGGTACGGGTATACATTCAACCTGCTGCTCACCTGGCTTCCGACTTTCTTTAAACATACATACGGTATGGATCTCATGTCGTCCGGTTTATTTACGGCAGTGCCGTGGCTGATCTCAACCATTTCCGGAATTGCCGTCGGCGGCTGGCTCGTCGATTATTTTATTAAGAAAGGCTATCCTAACACCAAGGTGTACCGAACCGTAATCATAGTCGGAATGAGCTTTGGCTTTTTCTTCTTAGGCTCCATTCTGACGAACAATATTACCGTAGCCATTATTTGCATTTCCATCGGACTCGCCGGAATTTCAGCAACCGCTCCGGTCGGCTGGTCCATCTCCGCAGAACTCGCGCCGATCGGTTCCGTATCCATGCTGAGCTCCATGGTGAATCTCGCAAACAACCTGTTCGGAGGCATTATTGCTGCGTCACTGACAGGGTATTTGTTTGATGTGACAGGCTCCTTTACCCTCAGCTTTCTGGTAGCTGGTTTTGTGCTGTTGCTGGGATTGGTTTTTTATGTGTTTGTACTAGGGGATGTAAAACGAATTAAACTGGAATGAAGAGTGCTTGCTGAAAAGCACTCTTTTCTTTGAATCCGCCAGGTGTTATTTTCTTTCTCCCAACATTCACTAGGCTGTTCTCGGACGAAAACACCACCATTTTATCCTTGACTCCAACCAAAGGTAAGGCCTCATAGTGAAAGAAGAAAGGAGGAGTCAGATGGTGAAATTAACAGTAAAAGAACTATCCAATATTGCGAATGTCACAATCAAAACGCTTTATCATTACCACAAAATCGGCTTGCTGGCCCCAAAGGAAATAAGCGAAGCCGGATATCGGTACTATGGTGCTGAAGAACTAAAAAGACTGCAGGAAATCCTTTTTTACAAAGAATTAGATATTCCTTTGTCAGAAATTAAAACATTACTAAATGAGGATGCTAAAAGAACAAGTACATTAGAAAAACAAAAAAAGCTGTTTGAAAAGAAAATTGAAAAGTATCAGCGTCTCATTCAAACAGTCAACACATCTTTAGAATACACGAGAAAAGGTGAAAACATGGATCATAAGGTAATGTTTAAAGGATTTGAAAGCGCTGAAGAATGGAAACAATCTTTAGCAGAACAAAATGGGTATTTAAAAGAGCGTTACGATTTTGAATTGGATACACATACAATCAATGTCGATGAAATGAACAAAATGGCAATAGAGGCTAAACATTTTCTTGATAGGATGGCTGATTTTTTAAGAAATGGTGTAACGTATCATGACCCTTCCGTGCAAGAGCATGTCATGAATCATCTTAAGTTCCTAAATCAGAACGGGCATCCGACAAGTAAAGAAGACTACGTAAAACAAACACGTTTTTTTATGCAAGATGATTTCCATAGAGGAATGTTAGAAGAGCAGCAAACCGGTTTATCTTATTATTTGGTTGTCGTTGCAGAACACCTGTAGTGTTTTGTCACCCTTTATAGGGTGACAGCCATCAGGATTACGAGACAGCACCGCCAACAATCGAAACATTCTGCCGGTCAACGGCAAAACGCCGTCCGTTCCATTTCAATACGGTTTGAACATATCCCAATGAGTCGGCGTTATACCTTCCCGCTATCCGCTGGTACGCCAATAATTCGTATACGCCGTCTCTGTCAAAATCAACCGGATACAAGCCCGATAAAGGATTCACCCATCCTTCTATCGGCATTTTTAACACACCTTGGCTGTTATAAATCTCATTCAAATATTCCCTGCCCTTGTAAGTAAGGTCGAGGATATACGTTTCGTTTTGCTGATGACTGATGACGCTCGCTTTATATTGATTTTGATACCTCACACTGTACTTTAATTCATCATTCAATACATCTGAATTGAAAATTCGCCGGAACTGCCTGTTTAGATAGGCAAACACATATGCATAAATAGCACCGCCACTTCCCCCTGTATCCATAACCACTGCCACATCCTCAATCTTGTCGCCTGTCATATCCCCCAGAAAAAGTGACGGATTGTATCCCATATTGTTTTGAAGCTGAATCTGCTGCTCCTGATGGGTTCTGCCATCACGGATCACCAATGTGATATCTCTCCATAACGGGCTGCCGGGCATTTGATTTCCAGTTAGAAAGACCTCGTCAATAACGCCGTCTCCCGTTACATCGCCGCGGGTAGATGCAATGATAGCACGTGAGGAGACGGGCTGCCGAAATACGTATGGATGTTGAACAAATCCTCTGCTTTCATAAAACCAATAAGGAGCCATTCTGATGTCATACACATTCAATTGTGTCACCTTCCCTAATCAGCTGAATGAATCATTATATGCAGGAATGGCACATCAAAGACATATCTTACACACCAATTAAATCCGTACCATAAGAGTTATCGATTACACAAAGCCACTCGCCTTGCGCATTCTTCTTAAATACATAGGTCGCCCTTCTTTCCATCGCATACTCGGAGTCCTTTTTATCCGAATCAAGCAGTGTCTGAGAAAGAACGAGTACCGTGTCACCTGCTTCCAACAGGATCATTTTCCCTTGTGTCGGGACAATATGATGATTGAAATAGTTCGCAATCGTGATAAACGCTTTTTTGACTTCTTCCTTGCCTCGCGCGATCATGCCCGGCTTCACAACTAAAACGGCATCTTCCGAATAATAATTCATCAGTGTATCAAAATCTTCATTTTGGATTGCCAAATCACACGCAGAGATGATGTCTTTCAATTGCTGTTCCAAATGAATTCCCCCAATCATCATGATTGGATATATTATACATCGCTAGACCACCGAAACCTTGAAAACAAAATGAAAAGTATCCTTTTTTCCTATATAATCAAATAGATATATTTAACAAAGTACCCAAGTGAAGGGGTGAACATTATTGTCTGCGGAAGTAACGTTACATGATAATATACATCATGATTTAAGTGCGGATTGCCAGCACTGTTTTGGCCTGTGCTGTGTCGCCTTGCCTTATGCGAAGTCGGCAGATTTTGCTTTTGATAAAGACGGGGGCACGCCTTGCCGCAACTTACAATCAAACTATCAATGTTCTATACATAAAGATCTCAGAGAAAAAGGATTTCGAGGCTGCTCTGCATATGAATGCTTTGGCGCCGGCCAAAAAGTATCCCAAATCACTTATGAGGGAAAGGATTGGCGAAGCAGCCCCGAAACGGCCAACCAGATGTTTGACGTTTTTCCTATCATGCAGCAGCTGCACGAAATGCTCTGGTATTTACATGAAGCTCTTTCTATAGATATAGCCAAGCCGATTCATCCTGAACTGAGAACCACTTTCGAAAAAATAGAAAGGCTCACCAGACTCAGCAAAGAACGCTTGCTGACACTGCAGGTGGACGAGCATCGAGCTGAGGTCAATGAATGGCTGTTAAAAACAAGTGAGCTGGTGCGTGCCCAAGCCCGCCATCCAAAACTCCCGAAAAAGGTCAGCCGGGGAAGTGTCCTGATCGGCGCGAAACTGAAAGGGCTTGATCTGCGAGGAGCAAATCTAAGAGGGGCGCTGCTCATAGCCGCAGATCTGAGAAATGCCGATTTGAGAATGACAGACTTTATCGGTGCAGATATGAGAGACGCTGATCTCAGCGGCGCCGACCTGACCGGGAGCATCTTTCTGACACAGGCACAGGTGAACGCCGCCAACGGCGATTCGAACACAAAGCTGCCGCCGTCTTTACGAATCCCTGCCCATTGGAAATAAAAAAGGACCCGCTTATGGTCCTTTTTTGCTGTCATCAATTGAATCCTTTTTCGTTGCTTTTATCCGGCACTTTCGCACTTCTTGCCAAGTATCCCGACAGCCATAACGCAATCAGCAGCATGAAGGTGATCATACCGACAACGCCCAGCCAATGAAAACCAGACCAGAATAGCCCTCCGATTGTTCCGAAAACACTTGAACCGGCATAATAAAAGAACAAATACAGCGATGAAGCCTGTGCTTTGTTGTGAAGAGCTCTCCGTCCCACCCAGCTGCTGGCAACTGAATGCCCTCCGAAAAAACCGAAAGTAAAGAGGGCAATCCCCAGAATTTTCACTGCCAGCATACTATTTATCGTGAATAAAGCACCTGCAATGACGATGAAAATATTCATCACCAATATTTTCGGATAGCCATACCGATCAACCATTCTTCCAATGAAAGACGAGCTGAAAATGCCTACAATCATCACAATAAAGATCCAGCTGGAAAATGCTTTATTAAGCGAATACGGCGGGCCCAACAGCACATACACAATGTAATTAAACAAGGCAACATTGCTTCCGAGCAGCAAAAAACCAATGAGAAACAAGCTGAATAGTTTTCGGTCCTTCAAGTGGTCGATCAGAGACATTCCCAATTTCCCGAGCTTCAATTTTCTTGGCGTAAAATGCCTGGATGGCGGCAAATTTATAAAAAATATAACACTAGCAATCAAACTAATGACACCAATTGTCCCCATCGCCATATGCCAATTCAAGTACTCGCTCAGGAGCCCGGAAACGATCCTTCCGAAAACGGCGCCGATTGCATTTCCGCTGATATATAGCCCCATCGCTGATCCAAGACTTCCGGGTTCAATTTCTTCCCCAAGATAAGCCATCGCAATCGACGGAAGGCCTGCGAGCGCAACGCCTTGAATGGTTCTCAATACGAGCAGTGTATGAAAGCTCGGACTAAAGGCCGATGCCAGACAGAGAACCGATGCGGCCAGCATGGAAATACCCATAATAGGCTTGCGTCCCCACACCTCGGATAATGAACCAAAGACAAGCATGCTCACAGCTAACAGCATTGTGGTAACAGATAAAGAAAGACTCGCCGCAGTAGGCGTTACATGAAATTCCCGCGTGAATTCCTCCATGAGCGGCTGTACGCAATATAGAATCGCAAATGTATTGAAACCCGCAGCGAAGAAAGCAAACGTAATTTTTCGAAAAACCGGTGTGCCTTTTCGAATGTATGTCATCGGGACTTTATCGGTCCCTCATCATGTTGTGGAGCACTGCCATTCATAAACAATCATCCTTTATTTCTTACGAATTCAAACATCCTCGAGTCTGTTTATATTATTATCTTAGCACCGTTGATATATGTTGTATAATGCATATAAAATATCCTTTTCATGCTTATATGTAATAAGGAGAGATGATAATTGGAATGGGAACAACTTGAATATTTTCAAACACTGGCCCGGATGCAGCACGTCACGAAAGCCGCAAAAAGCCTCTCCATCACACAGCCTGCACTTTCACGCTCTATCGCCAGGCTGGAAAATCATTTGGGCGTCCCGCTATTTGACAGGCAAGGACGATCCATCAGCTTAAATCAATACGGACACATTTTTTTACGACGGGTTCAGGCGATGATGAAGGAGTATACCGAAGGAAAAGAAGAAATCCAAGCCTTATTAAAGCCAGACCAAGGCGTAGTCTCTCTCGGTTTTTTACATACATTAGGCACCACGCTCGTGCCCGATCTCATCGGCTCCTTTCAGCAGGAATACCCCAACATTTCCTTCCAGCTGAAGCAAAACCACTCTTATTGGCTGCTTGAACGATTAAAATCCGGAGATCTGGACCTCTGTCTCCTCGCTTCGATTAAGCCTGAAAATCCGATCCAATGGATCAAGCTGTGGAGTGAAGAACTCTTTGTATTTGTGCCAAATGATCACCCATTAGCCAGTCGCGAAAGCATTACCCTGAATGAGATTGCCGGGGAGCGTTTTATTTTATTGAAAAAGGGCTATGCGCTTCGGATGACGGTCGATGAGCTGTTTGAGAAGGCCAATATACAGCCGAACATTATGTTTGAAGGAGAAGAAGCAACTACTGCCGCAGGTTTGTGGCAGCCGGTCTGGGCATATCTATTCTCCCAGACCTGAAAGGCTTAGACCAAAGCAAAATCACCAAAATCCGCGTCAGCTGGCCGGAATGTCAGCGTGTCATAGGAATTGCCTGGATAAAAGGCAGGTTTTTATCACCGGTTGCTGAGACCTTTAAACAATATGTGATCAGCCATTTTTCTGAGTAGGAAGGATTCAAGCATGAATGTCAAAAAAATCACGTCAGAACAGGATTTACATACAGCGTTTGAAATCAGAAAGGCAGTATTTGTAGAGGAACAAGGCTGTCCCATTTCGGATGAATTCGATGAGTTCGATACACTCCACGGTGACTGCCAGCACATCCTGGCTTATCATCAGAATGTACCTGTTGGCACTGCACGTGTCCGTATCGTTGGCCACACGGGGAAACTGGAACGAATCTGCATTCTGAAGTCTTACCGCAAATTCGGTTTGGGAAAAGTGATCGTCGATGCATTAGAACGTATTGTAAAAGAACAAGGCATTTCTGCCTTCAAACTGCACGGCCAGACACAGGCGGCAGGCTTTTATGAAAAGCTCGGCTATCGGACTGCATCAGAAGAATTTATGCTGGACGGCATTCCGCATGTGCTGATGACAAAACAAGACGATTCTGCGCTATAGATTGTTCACAAATTTGTCACTTATGAGCATGAACGGTTCATTGGTATACTAATCACCGATTATGGAGAGAAGGAATGATTGTATGCCAGCAAATAAAAAAGAAGGCCTTATATTTGGCGTGATGATGTGCTTTGGAATGGTTTGCGTCATGTCGATTTACAATGCCATCATCAACCGAGCCATCTACGATTTTTCACTGATGACCGTTTTTGAAATGGTCATCGGTTTTATGATCGCCCTCCTGTTAGATTTACTGTTAGTGGGCCCCCTCGCCAAGAAGATTGCATTCCGCATGCCGTTCGACAAGACTAAAAAAATTTATGTCATCCTTGCCATGTCAACTTGTATGGTGATTGGCATGGTACTTTGTATGTCTGTGTTCGGTTTAGTGACAGCGGTTCTAGCAAATGGGCTGAACGGGGACAGCCTCTTCAGTGCTTATCTTATGATTGTGTTGAAAAATTTCATCCTGGCCTATCCGTTGCAATTACTGATTATGGGCCCATTAGTCAGAGGAGTTTTCATGAAATTTGTAAAACCAAAGCTCACAGCCGCAATTTAAATAGAAAAGGAGTGAGCCTGACACTCACTCCTTTTGCTCATGAATCGAATGTAAAACAAGCTCCGCAAAAGCCTCTGCGGCAGGCAGCTGCCATTTTTTCTTTTTGGGTGTGAGTAAATCGGATCGAGGGCTTCACCATGCTGGAGATTTTTCAGCTTATGTTTTTCACTTCCATTAATCCCTATACCTTACCACATAGTTTTTATACAATTCTTCGTTATAAAGGATTTCTTCGCCATGTGAAGAGCAAATGAGCGTTGGTTTGATTTGATCTATGATTGAGCCGCTGTCGATGTTCTCATTTATATCAACACTGAATCTTCTTATAGGTGGGTGTAAATCCTCCTTACTTGTGATAAAAAGGTCGCCCGTCAATAGCGTACGATCGATTTTATGATAATACACAACATGCCCCGGCGAATGGCCAGGTGTTAAATAGTATTTCAGAGGCAGATGAGCAAGCGTTTGCTCCGTCAGCGGCTGTACAATATGGGCTACCCCTGTGTTCTCCACTTCATTTTTGTTCGGATATGGCTCTTCCCCATTGATGTACTTTAGTTCTTTCTGGTGCGCAAAAATCGGAATATCAAATCTCTCTAACCATTTTGATGCACCCCCGATATGATCACTGTGGCCATGGGTAAGCAAAATGGCTTTTGGATTGCCGATCGCTAACGCTGCCCTAATTTGAGCATCAGCAAAACGTTCTATTCCCGTATCAACAATATAAAGATCATCACCATCTTTGATAAACCAGGTATGAACCGGAATACGAAGAGGCACATCAAGCTCAAATTCACATTGAAAGACATGTTCTGATAGTTGTCTCAAATTCACGCAAACCATCTCCTGTGGAAATTTTTTGATAGTTTTAAAGAAAACAGAAGTGAACGGACTATTTTCACCCACGCTCGAGCTGACTGGATTCTTGAGAGGAAACGCCGATTTTCGCCAGCATCAGCTCAACTTGTTAACGTTGTCCATTAATAATCCCTTTTGTTCCCCTTCTTCACATATTCCCAATCACGTTCTATATTCTTCCTCACTCTATGAAGGAGTGCAGAAATGGTTTCCTTTTCCTCTGAAGTAAAACCGGACAAGGCCACTTCCGTGGAATGTTCTCCTTCTCTTCTTAACAATGGATATACCTTTTTCCCTTTCTCAGTCGGGAACAGTTTTTTTATTTTTTTATTTTGCTCATCCGGCAGTTTTTGAATAAATCCCTGCATTTCCAGCTTCTTAATGGCCCGCGCGGCCGTTGTCCGGTCCACCTTTATCATTTCCGCCAATTTTTCTTGAATAATTCCCGGATTTTCGTATATACGCACGAGATAGAGATACTGCCCTCTTGTTAAGTCTAAATCTTTAAATTCGATGTTGCTTATGGAATCCAACGCTCTTGCTATCATGCCGATCTCACGCAAAATATCATTCATTCCTAAAACCCCTCACATATTTTTGTTGCAATTACAACAAAAATGTTTTAACCTTACTATTATAAGACCACATGCGTGCTGTACAGTCCAGACTAATATCAGAAAAGGATTGATTCATAATGAATATAAAAAGAATAACAACTGAAGCTGATTTACATGAAGCTTTGAATATTAGAAAGACGGTTTTCATTGAGGAGCAACATGTATCGGAATCCGAAGAGTTCGATGAATTTGATACGCTCCAGGAACAATGCCAGCATGTCTTGGTATATCATGAGAATCAGCCTGTCGGCACGGGCCGTGTGCGCATCGTTGACCATACAGCAAAGCTGGAAAGAATCTGCATCATAAAACCTTACCGTAAGTACGGATTGGGGAAAGTCATCGTAAGCGGGTTAGAAGAAATCATAAAAGAAAAAGGGCTGACTGCATGTAAGCTGCATGGTCAAACACAAGCAGCAGGCTTTTATCAAAAACTGGGCTACCAGATTTCTTCACAGGCATTTATGGAAGACGGCATCCCTCATGTCTTGATGACAAAAGACATATCGCGGATTTAACATGAAATATATTTTTTACGGATTAGGCATACTCATATTAAGTTTGGGCATTTCCTTAACCATACAATCAGGACTGGGCACATCACCCTTCGATGCCCTTTTGGTGGGTCTGTCAAAAGAAATCGGTCTTACCGTAGGAAGCTGGGAGGTCCTTATTTCTGTGATACTCTTAATCTGCAACGCTATATTAACGAGAAAAAAACCTATTTTGCTGGGCTTGATTACAGCATTCATTACTGGAATAGGCATTGATCTTTGGTTGTTTGTTGTAAAAAACACCCTCTATCTAAACGCGTTGTTAAGCAAACTGATTTGTTTCGGAATTGGTTTGGTGCTCATCGGTCTTGGAACAGCCATCTATCTTCAGACGAAATTCGCATCAACACCCATCGATCATTTAACACTTATTATCCGAGATCTCTCCAAAAGAACAATCTTGTTTTCAAGAACATTGGTATACGCTCTTTTCTTAGTATTAGCCATCATCTTTAAAGGCCCTATCGGCATCGGAACCCTATTAACCGTCTGTTTGGGAGGAATGATCCTTCACGTTTTTATGCCTATTGTGGAAAAACAATTCTTATCAAAAAAAAGAAGGGGTTAAAAAACCTCTTCTTTGAAAAAACGAAACGCAAAACAAGCTACGTTTCGTTCAAAAATTTTATGGTAAATTAAAATTTATAGTACCAAAAAATCGCAATTTCATTTGCTGTTGGAAGGTTGGAATAAAGCATCGTATCAACTGCACCTATTATAAAGTGATGTTTGGCATAAAAACGACAAGCTGAAACATTAATATCTTGTGTTTCAAGCATAAGACCACAAAAGCGATTCTCCTTTGCCCACTCAATCGCTTTATGTAATAATGCTGTTCCAACGCCTTTTTGTCTATAGTCTTTTGCAACGGCAATGTCCTCTATTAGTGCATACCCATTCCAGTTAGAACGAATCTTAATCCGGCCGATGCAGTTGTTTTCAACATAATATAAAAAGACAACCTTCCCTTCATCTTCAATATAACTAACATCCATTTCATCATCTTCATATTGTTTAAAATAAGGTTCAGAAAATCGTTCCTCAGTATATGTCCAAACACCGTTTTCAAAAGCAGGTATCATTCTCCCAAAAACAACGAGAGGTTCATTTGGTTTATTGAAATCTTTCATATTCAATTTAGTCATTTTAATGATCATATCAATCCCCGCCAATCGAGATAATATTTAGTAAACTCGTTTCGATACTATTCAATAACAGCTTCCAAAAGAGAACAGCACTAGGTAAGGCATCCATTACCTTATATATTTCACTATCTTAATGAGGTATTTCAACAGAGGCTTGTGGTACAGTAAAAAGGAATAGAAACAAGAGAAAAGAAGATGAACCTATGCCCACTAACAATAAACTCAATGAGAAATATCATACTTCCTTCAACTCGCCCACAACCCTGTTGACTAGTACCGTGGAGAGAGGAAGCTTTGACACAGCTTCTGCCATTGGTGACATCTCTATTGAAGTATCCAAAGGACAACCAAGGATCGCTCTTTGACTTTTCCAAGAAGAAAGTAGAGTGAATAAAGGAGTGATTGAGTATGTTAACAAGAGAAGATATCTTTAAACACGTCAAAGGAAAATACGGTACATCGCCTGATTACCCGTGGGAGAAATACCCAAACTATGCTTCTTTGAGACATACATCAAACAAAAAATGGTACGGTCTTATCATGAATGTTCTCCCAGAAAAATTAGGCTTGGATGGTCATGGCGAAATAGATATTCTAAATCTAAAATGTCCACCTGAAATAAGTGATAGCTTAAGAAACGGGGAAAATATCTTACCCGGATATCATATGGATAAGGAACATTGGATTTCAATTGTTTTAGAACGGACAGATCCAGAAAGCGAAATCTATAACTTAATCGAACAGAGCTTCCATTTAACCAAGTGAAGATAAAGAGTGTTCCTGCTAATCGAGCTGCAAAGAGTAGTGGGCACTTTCATTTTAGGATATTGTTCTTCACTCTGTCCACAAACGCAACTTAATCCATCTGGTGTGTGAGTGGAAGAAGAATTTCTACCAACTTCTTATGTAAAAGGATGAATAGTTATGACAAATAACTTAAAACAGAGAAGAATAATTTTAGATTTAGCAGTTACTCTAGATGGTTTTATTGAAGGGAAAAATGGAGAAGTTGATTGGTGTATTATGGACCCTGATATGGGGTTTACTGATTTCTTAAATCAAATTGATACTATTTTATATGGTAGAAAAAGCTACGATTTATGGGGACAGTATATCCCCAAAAAAGAAGACCCTGATACGGAAAAGGAAATTTGGAAATTAATTCATAGTAAAAAGAAATATGTTTTTTCCAGAACACAAAATGAGATTGATAATCAAGCCATATTTATAAATGATAATATTCTTGAAGAAGTAAATAAATTGAAGAAAAAGTCTGGCAAAGACATCTGGCTATATGGTGGAGCGAGTCTCATTACAACTTTTATAAATTTGGGGCTTGTTGATGAATTTAGATTATCTATTCACCCTGTTGTTTTGGGAGAAGGAAAACCGTTGTTTATTGATGTAAAACAGAGGATAAATTTAAAAATGGTGAATACAAGAACATTTTCCTCTGGCGTTGTGCAAATCGTTTATCATTGGAATGGCTAAAAAAATCTTACTCCTCCAAAATATACATTGTAAGGTAACACTCGACAGTTATTTTTCTTATTGAACTAAAGGGGGAATCCAATGGGTTCTCCTTAATACTATTGAATTATCAACATCAAATTTTAACAGAGCTAAAAATATCCATTCTCTTGTATTAAAAGAAAAGAAGACTGGAAAGGACACATTAACATAATTAAACATTATAGTATATTTCATTCTCCCTCTTTTAAGTAAATCGGCTAAGAGGTGATCCTATGCCCACTAACAATAAACCCAATAGATTATTGGCTGAGAAGTCTACTAATTTTACTTCAACATGCTCATAACCCTGTGGACTGGTTCCCTTGGGGAGAAGAAGCATATGAAAAAGCGAAACGCGAAAACAAGCCTGTTCTCGTATCTATTGGGTATAGCTAACGATGGCTAATCTAAAGAACATGCTATTGATGCCATGTTTATTCATTTTACAAAAAAGGATCAACCTTGGATTACTTTCACAAGATTGACCCTTTCACTCATTTAGCGATGCCTCCGCGAACGTTTATATACATTCAAGATTACTAGCCAACAAATAACAATGGTTCCTGCAAAAAGTATGAGCATATTGCTATACAAATAGGTAGAGTGATCAACGTCAATAGGCAACAGCCTATGGTCTAGGAAGCCGATAGATAATAAACCGCCTACAATCGCAATACCCGTTCCCTCTGATAAAAAGCTCGTGAAATTAAGCAAACTCATTCCAGCGCCCGCTTCCTTTTCTTTCAAACCGCTAGACACAACTGTAGATATAACTGTTTTTGTGAAAGATAGCCCTCCAAAAACAAAAATTACTATAATTGTCATGATCCATGGTGCTGCATCTATAAAAAAGGCAGCGATTAAAAAGCCCGAAGAAAGCAATGCACTTCCAATAGTTAGTACATACAAGGAACCTTTCCGATCAACAAGCAATCCCCCAATGTAACCAAAGATGATGACACTCATTGTTCCGGGGAAAATAATGCCGCTTCCAATTGCTGCAGTACTTAAATGGTGAACATCTTTCATCATGTAAGGAACCATAGAGACAAATCCTGCTGCTGTACCAAATATTAGTCCTCCGCAAAGGGTTCCAATCACAAAAAAGACGTTTTTCCCTAATTCAGGGTCAACAAAAGGGTCCTGAGCTTTCCTAATGTGTTTTACAAATATGAAGAAAGCAAGAATACTGATGATCAGAAAAGAAAATCTATAAGATGTTGTAAACAGCATAAAAAATACGATACCTGCAGACATCAATATAATCCCTGCCATATCAATGTGTCCTCTTATTCTCTCTTCCTTTTTCAACAATTTTATAAGGAATGGAACGGTGATAATTGTTGCAGTTGGAATAAGCAGCAAATACGACCAATGGATATAATGAGCAACCATTCCGCCAATAGCTGGCCCAACACCTTCTCCCATTGCTACCAGGGACCCGATCAGGCCAAATGCTTTCCCCCTGTTCTCTTTTGGAATATAGCGCGCAACGACAACCATCACAAGAGCTGGGAATGCGGCTGCACCAATCCCTTGAATAAACCGGGCTAGAATGAGTATAGAAAAGAAAGAGTGTCCAACAAATCCAATGATCGACCCAAAGCCATTTACCATAATCCCAAATAGAAGCAGCTTTTTAATGCCCAGCTGATCCGATAACTTTCCATATAGAGCTGTTCCAATGGAGAAGGTTAACATAAAGGCAGTATTCACCCAGTTTGCACTTGCTGGCAGTTTATTAAACTCGTTGGCAATATCAGGTAATGAGACGTTCAGAACCATTTCATTTAATACGCTGAAAAATGATAGAACACAAAGCCAAATCAAAACTTGATTGTGCCGTAAAGTTGACTGTGAATAAGACGTATTCACAATTTCCCCTCCATTAATGAGGGCAGACGCAGTTTATAGGGCCATTGATACGCTTCCCTCTTTTAATTGTACCCTGTTCATTTTATTGCACTTCATAATAACTCCCCCTACATTTGATTGATATGATCTTATTATATATAGACTAAGGTTTAAACTTTTACTTTTTTTTATAAAAATTTGAAGAGATTGCGAAACAAGGAAAAACGTTATTCGCATTTATCTCAAGTGGCAAAATGAAACATTAGTTTATATTTTCACATCACAATTATCGATAAGCAGTCAGTTATTGTATTTGTTTAGGATAACTGTGGTAACCTGAATATAACCAACTTAGGAAGAAGCTGATCCCATGCCAAACAAAAGTAAACCCAATAGATTAATCGCTGAAAAGTCTCCTTATTTACTCCAACACGCCCACAACCCTGTGGACTGGTTCCCTTGGGGAGAAGAAGCATTTGAAAAAGCAAAACGCGAAAACAAGCCGGTTCTGGTCAGCATCGGTTATTCGACTTGTCATTGGTGCCATGTCTGTTAAAATAACCACAAAAGGCAACCAGTTTCGGCTGCCTTTTAATAATTTTATTGCAAATTTTTAGAAACCTAGATTCGAAAACTTTTTCTCTTCTAATTTAAATACTGTTGATTTTTCTTTTGATTCATTCCACTTTATCTTGACCTCTAATTTGTGTCCCTTAATATCTTCCTCGGGCATATAATCAAAAGTTGAAACGTGATTAGGTTTTTTCCCACCGTCTTTTAATTGTTCACCATTATATTCAGATAGATGGTAAGGGCCGCCCTCTTCGTATACTTTCCCATCCACTATCAATTCAATTTGTTTAATAGTGATTTTTTTTTCTTTACTTTCGCTACCTTGCCAGTATAGATTTAGAAAATAGTTTGGTCCAATTGATGTCTTATCTGACTTTTCAATTGAAACTTTCCATTCATTATCCTTACTTGTTCCTTTATAAAGATCTTGTTGCTCGTATATCGAATACAAAACAACAAATATCCCCAATAAAATCACTACTGGAATGATTATTTTCATTATTTTTCTTTTTTTCACATACTCCACTCCTATATTTTTATAGAAAAAAATTGAATATCATCCAAAAAGATGATATAGTAAAAAATGGTTTCACTAGTGATTATACCAAATTAGCTTATGGAAAAACAGAGGTGCAGAAAGTGAAAAAAAGATTTTTTGGCTTCATCATAATGTCTTTAATACTATCTTTATTTGTCATACCAAATGTAACATCAGCTAAAGAAACTGAAACATTTTCTACGGACACTTATACATTAAAAGACGCCCAAAATGAAGTCCTAAAGTATCTTAAAGATAATAAAAAGAATTACAAAATCGGATCAGAACAATTTGTTAATTTCTTAGAGTCCGCAACGAAACTGGATTTTAAAAACTATAATAAAGACTTAATACAAACATACTCCAGCATCTACCTAGCCGAGAATGAAGAATATAAATTCGAACAGGCTACTAAGGAAACTGAAGATACTGAAGAAAAACCTTTTGTGTTAAGCAATTCTTTACTAAATAAAAAAATCAAAGAAATTAGAGAAAAAAATGAAGATGAAAATACTGAAGTTGATAATGAAGTAAAAGACTTGCAGTCCCAATCTTCACTAGAGTTTAGTGCTCTTTCGAGTTATAACAGAACAAATGCCAAAAAATATATGACAAACAATTGGGATAAGAAATCCAACTCCTTATACGGTTACCTAGGTGGTAAAGGCGGAGACTGTACAAACTATGCATCTCAAGTTGTTCATGCAGGTGGAATGCCTACTAACTTGAAAGGTTATTACGGCAGTCATTATACCTCGACTACAAAGGGTTGGTTTTCAGTTAAGGAATATCGAGTACAGGGAACATCTACAATTAATTACTCTACTTCTTGGGTCAGAGTTAAAGATTTCTATGGATACTGGGTTGGTACTAAAAAACATAAAGTTTATTCTAACTTAACTGCCTCACAAGTATCAAAGAAAGTTTCAACTGGAGATGTGGTGCAAGTCTATAATAGAAACTCTGGAAACTGGTTCCACACAGTTGTTGTTTATGATGTGAAAAAAGGAGAAACAAGATTTTCAGCCCACTCTAATGCTCACTTATATGCACATCTACCAATAGAGTTTAAAGGAAGTAAGTATAGATTTAGAGTTATTAAGTTTTGAAGAAAAATAAAAAGAAGCTGCCTAATTAGTAGCTTCTTTTTTTATATGTGCAATAACGTGCTGTTGGTAGCCTAGGATAATCAACTCGTGTGGAATAACATAAGGCATTTTAAATGGTAATACAATTGTTCAAATAATACAGTTTTACCTTTTATATCATTCATTTTTAAAACCTGTAATCCGTAACCATGCGGTAGCAGGTTTTTTTATTTGCTTGACTTAGAGTTAACTCTAAATTGTAAACTAACTTTAATTAAATGAGAGGGATGATGTTGTTGTATTCCATTAGTAAAGCTGCTGAAAAGACTAGTATTAGTTCGTATACATTAAGATATTACGAAAAGATTGGGTTACTTCCACCACCAAAACGAAAAAACAGTGGAAGGCGTTTTTATACGGAGACTGATATTCAGTTCATGTTATTCCTGAAAAGTTTAAAGAAAACAGGTATGTCTTTGGAGGATATTAATGAGTTTGTCAAAGACGGATGCATTTTGGAAAAAATCAATTCGGATGTTAAATCGGCACAACTCTCCCCATCTATAAATAAACGTATTGAGATTTTAACCAAGCACTTAGAGAAAATGGAAATTAAAAAAAGGGAGCTGGAAGAAGTGATTTCTACTACAAAAGGAAAACTGGATACATATTATTCAATTTTGAAAGAGGAAGTGGAAAACAAATGAAACATTTAAATATATACATAATGTTACTTGGCTTCTCTATTTTCACGGGAGCTACTTTTAATCTTGCAAAATATACAGTTGGATATTTTTCTCCATCGTCTTCTGCGGCATGGCGTTTCGGTTTAGCGGCTGCAGTGATGCTCATCATTTTGATTTTTACTGAAGGTATAAAGAAGAGTCAATTACGGAAAAACGCCGTTTCATACATTGTTCTTGGAATTATAGGAATCTTTGGATTTAATGCCTTGTTTTTTGTTGGTTTAAAATATACATCTCCCGTTAACGGAGCATTAATAATGGGGCTGAATCCTTTATTAACAGCAATTCTCGCTCGAATTATCTTAAAGGACAACATGACAAAAAAACAAGTACTCGGCATATTCTTTGCATTCATCGGTGTATTGTTAGTCATTACACAAGGTTCTATCGAAACCATTAAAACCTTATCAATTTCAGGAGGAGACTTAATAATCTTTACAGGTAACGTTTGTTGGGCACTTTATGGCGTACTTGGACGTCGGTTTGTAAAGGATGGTACACCGCTATCTACAACCACTTATACGATGGTTATTGGTGCTGTTAGTTTAATAGTAGTTTCCTTATTTACATCCAAACCTGTTTCTTTATCGAACATCCCGATTGGAGTTTGGGGGGCAATTGCTTTTATGGCTTTCTTTACAAGTGTTTTGGGTTACCTATGGTGGAATCAGGGGATTAAAGAGATTGGGGCTAGTAAAACATCTTTATTTTTCAACCTTGTTCCCGTTGTAACGATGATTATTTCATTTGCAATTGGAACACCGATAAAGGTATTTCAAGTTATTGGGGCTGTGTTAGTTATATTAGGCGTTTTAACCGCTTCGGGGGTAATACGTATTCCTAAGTACAATACTAAAGAACAGTCAGCTATATAAAGAAATAGGGAGTATTTTTGAGAAAATGTGTTAAGTTAAATATACACTAATTATAGGAAGAAGGTGATCCCATGCCAAACAAAAGTAAACCCAATAGATTAATCAATGAGAAATCACCATACTTACTCCAACACGCCCACAACCCTGTGGACTGGTTCCCGTGGGGAGAAGAAGCTTTTGAAAAAGCAAAACGCGAAAACAAGCCGGTTCTGGTCAGCATCGGTTATTCGACTTGTCATTGGTGCCACGTTATGGCTCACGAAAGCTTTGAAGACGAAGAAATCGCGCGTCTTCTCAATGAACGGTTTGTGGCGATTAAAGTCGACCGGGAAGAGCGGCCGGATGTGGATTCTGTTTATATGAGAATCTGCCAGCTGATGACCGGGCAGGGCGGCTGGCCGCTGAATGTGTTTATCACGCCTGATCAGAAGCCGTTTTACGCGGGTACATATTTTCCAAAGACGAGCAAATTCAATCGTCCCGGTTTTGTTGATGTGCTTGAGCATCTGTCTGAGACGTTTGCGAACGACCGTGAGCATGTCGAGGATATTGCGGAGAACGCCGCTAAACATCTGCAGACCAAAACAGCCGCCAAATCAGGCGAAGGCCTTAGCGAGTCAGCGATTTCCCGGACATTCCAGCAGCTTGCCAGCGGGTTTGATACGATCTACGGCGGTTTCGGGCAGGCACCGAAATTTCCGATGCCCCATATGCTGATGTATTTGCTTCGTTATCATCACAATACGGGGCAGGATAACGCTTTATACAACGTGACGAAAACGCTGGACAGCATGGCGAATGGCGGCATTTACGATCATATCGGCTATGGGTTCGCCCGCTATTCGACCGATGACGAGTGGCTCGTTCCCCACTTTGAAAAAATGCTGTACGACAATGCGCTGCTGCTGACTGCTTATACAGAAGCCTATCAGGTCACGCAAAACAGCCGCTATAAAGAGATTTGTGAGCAGATCATTACGTTCATTCAGAGGGAAATGACTCATGAAGACGGAAGCTTTTTCTCTGCTTTAGACGCGGATACAGAAGGAGAAGAAGGAAAGTACTACGTGTGGTCAAAGGAAGAGATTCTGAAAACGCTCGGGGACGATCTCGGAACGCTGTATTGCCAAGTGTATGACATCACTGAAGAAGGAAACTTTGAAGGCAAAAATATTCCTAACCTCATTCACACAAAGTGGGAACAAATCCAAGCGGATGCCGGGTTAACCGAAAAAGAGCTCAGCCTCAAACTCGAAGACGCAAGACAGCAGCTCTTGAAGACACGCGAGGAAAGAACCTATCCGCATGTCGATGATAAAGTGCTCACCTCATGGAACGCGCTGATGATCGCGGGTCTTGCGAAAGCGGCAAAGGTATACCAGGAGCCGAAATATCTCAGCCTAGCGAAAGACGCCATCACATTTATTGAAAACAAATTAATCATCGACGGCCGTGTGATGGTCCGATATCGTGATGGCGAAGTGAAAAACAAAGGCTTTATCGACGATTACGCTTTTCTCCTATGGGCTTATCTGGATCTCTATGAAGCTTCGTTTGATCTATCTTTTTTACAAAAAGCGAAGAAACTGACAGACGATATGATCAGCTTATTTTGGGATGAGGAGCATGGCGGATTCTACTTCACCGGACACGATGCTGAGGCCTTAATCGTCCGGGAAAAAGAAGTGTACGACGGCGCCGTGCCTTCAGGAAACAGTGTGGCAGCTGTTCAGCTGCTGCGTCTTGGACAAGTCACAGGCGACTTATCACTAATTGAAAAAGCAGAAACGATGTTTTCCGTGTTCAAGCCAGACATCGACGCGTATCCGAGCGGCCATGCTTTCTTTATGCAAAGTGTGTTAAGACATCTGATGCCTAAGAAAGAAATCGTGATTTTTGGAAGTGCAGACGATCCAGCCAGAAAACAAATCATAACGGAGCTTCAAAAAGCCTTTAAGCCTAACGACTCCATTCTGGTGGCAGAGCAGCCCGAGCAATGCAAAGACATTGCGCCATTTGCAGCAGACTACCGCATCATAGACGGCAAAACAACCGTGTATATTTGTGAAAACTTCGCCTGCCAGCAGCCGACAACGAATATCGAAGAAGCCATCCAAACGTTAATAAGCAGCAGGGATTAAGACCCTTGCTGCTTACTTTTTGATTTCTTATGGTACCATAAAGCGATCCCCGCAAACACAAGATTGACCGCTATCGTAAAGAAAGCCTCCCACATCGGGTTCCCCCGCGTAACCGTAAACAGAGAAGGAATTCCTCCATACACACTGTTTTTTTCTGTAATAAACATACACAAAAACATATTATTCGCGGCATGGGCGCCAAGTGATATTTCGATGCTTCCAGTTTTAATCGTGTAATAGGTCCACACAAAACCAAATGTTAAATACTCAATTCCTGCCCAGACAGCACCGTTGTTCATTTCTGGATTCGCAAAATGCAATACGCCAAACAATCCTCCGACAATCAGTGTCAAAAATAGAGGATTTTTCGTCAATCTCCCGAAAGCTTGAAGCAAAAATCCCCTGAAAAACAGTTCCTCAGCTGATGTCTGAATCGGAACCAAAATGAGGGCAGCCGCTAGCAGCCAGATAAAGCGTGAGGCATTAAACTCCTGCATTGAATAGCTATCAGGATGAATCGCAAAATCAACCAATTGTACGGCGATCATCAGCAAGAAATAAGCAATAAAACCAAAGGAAATTCTCCGCCAATTCATCTTTGAATTTGGTGTAATCACAGTTCGGAAAGGCCGCTTCAAAATAAAGCGCACAGCCAGCCAAACTCCCGGAATGGCGAATAAATAAATCACATGGGACAAATAAAGATCTACGAGAGGATCACTCAGTACAGCTTCATCCAAATCAAACGTGATATTGGGATTCACAATAACCGTGAACAATATAGCGAAAAGGTAAGCTATATTCCCGAATACATATAACCCTACCATCACCAAAAAAGCGAAAAAATATCTCCACAACGTATTGTTTCCTTCTATAGGACGGATAAATGAATTCATTCCTTCTATGTCTCTTCCTTTCAATGAGAATATTACTATATATTTGCATAAATTGGTCTATGAATCTACTGTTTTGGAAATCTTTTAAGCAAAATTAAAATATAAAGTGTGAATTTAGTTCTTCCATCTAGTGATTTGAACTCTGTTGCCAATGAACCAAGATACTTATAATAGTCCCAAGAGGGGAATTTTCAGTCTTTTCTTACTACTCAAAAGGGGGTTTTTTATGAATACGATCTTCAAACAAAAGAATACACATCCTTTCTCAAACGCAGCGAATCGTTTAGACCGCCTTCCGATTTCACGCGTTCATTTCCAAGTGTTAACCGCTCTCGGCATTGTTTATTTCTTTGATCTCGCAGATTTATTTACCCTCAGCAATGTAGCGCCGGCACTGATCGAGCATTGGGGCATCCCGCTTTCCACCATTGCCAATGTAACGGCTGCCTCGTTTTTAGGCATGTTTTTAGGCGCTTCACTGGGCGGACGGCTGTCCGATCGAATCGGCCGCAAAAAAGCCTTAAATCTATTTGTCTTTGTCTTCTCAATCGCATCGCTATGCAATGCTGCGGCATGGGACATTCCATCTTTAATGACATTCCGTTTCCTCACCGGATTTGGCGTTGCAGCTGCCATGGTCATTACGAATAGCTATTTGGCGGAATTTTTCCCTTCAAGTGTTCGTGGAAAATATATTTCTTTTTGTGCCATGATTGGATTGATCGGGGTTCCGATCACCAACATTGTGTCTGCCTTTGTCATTCCTCTTGGTTCATGGGGATGGAGGCTAGTATTTGTATGGGGTGCCGTCGGCCTTATTTATTTTTTCTTCATCCGCCGTCTGGAAGAGTCACCTCGCTGGCACGAAAATCGGGGGGAATATGCGAAAGCCGATGCGATCCTCAACCGAATTGAGGCACAGGTTGAAAAGGAGAAAGGCCCGCTTCCGGCAGCATCCCAGCCTAAAGTAAGCGAAACTGTTAAGCAGCATACGGGTTACGCAGGCTTATTGAAAGGCAGAAACCTCAAAATCACCATCGTATTATCTGCTGTATGGATTTTTGAAACGTTTGGGTTTTACGGATTTGCCTCATGGGTTCCAAGCCTGTTAAAAAGCAATGGTGTCACCATGGAAAATACATTGTGGTATAACGTATTGCATTCCGTCGGCGCTCCGCTTGGCGCACTGCTCGGCTCCATGATTTCTGAAAGATTTCAAAGAAAATGGATTTTAGCTGCGAGTGCGTTTCTGACGGCCATCGCCGGGCTCTTATATGGTATGACTTTTATTCCCATCATGATCATTGTCTTTGGTTTTATCGTGAATATCACAGAACGGGTCTTTACCTCGAACTTATACGCCTATACATCTGAACCTTATCCGACTGAATACCGCTCGTCTGGCAGCGGTTTAGCCTATGGTCTTGGCCGTTTTTCAAACATTTTTGGCTCATTGCTTGTCGGATTTATTGCCGTTCAGCTCGGCTATATCAGCGTCTTCTTATTTATTGGGGGCTGCTGGCTCGCATGCTCCTTGCTGTTAATCTTCTTCGGTCCTAATACGAATGCGAAACAGATTTAAAAAAGTCAGTGCGGATCTGCCGCACTGATCTCATTACAATTGCTTCAAAATCCTCGCGGGGTTTCCGCCTACAACAGTATTAGCGGGTACATCCTTAGTGACAACAGATCCAGAAGCAATCACTGCGTTATCACCGATTGTCACTCCCGGGTTAATCACCGCCCTGCCTCCAATCCAAACTTGATCTCCAATTGTCACAGGCTTACCGAACTCCTTCCCGGATTTCCTTTCGATCGGATCAAGAGGATGACCGGCCGTGTAGATATGTACACCTGGCGCAATCAAACAATGACGGCCGATACGCACCTCACACACATCTAAAATGACACAGTCAAAATTAACAAATGTATGATCTCCGATATGAATGTGATAGCCATAATCACAGCGGAATGTCGGCAAAATCGTGACTTGATCCCCAACCGAACCGAGCAGCTCCTTCAAAAGCTCCGTCCGCACTGCATCATCTTCCGGTGTTTCGTTATATTGTCTAATCAGCTGTCTCGCATGCTTGCGTTCTAGTAATAGTTGTTGATCTTCCGAATTGTATAATTCTCCGGCTGCCATTTTTTCTTTTTCTGTCCTCAGCATTTAAGTCACTCCATGTCAGATTGTAATCTCGATCAAATTTCCTTCATCATCCTCAATCACACTTTCATAGTAGCCGTCTCCTGTTGTCCTCGGGCCGTTTACTACTGCGAAACCATCCGCTTTCAATCGATCAGTCAGTTCGTCAACTGTCTCCCGGCTCCCAACGGAAAAGGCAATATGTGCCCAGCCTGTCATTGTTTGTGAGGGCGGATCGGTCACATTCCCTTTTTTCATAATCTCCAGCCTTGCTCCGGAATCAAACGTAATAAAATAAGACTTAAAATCTTTTTTCTCATTATGATACAAATCATTCGCTTCGCCATTAAAATACGTTTCATAAAAAGATTTCATTCGCTCTAAATCATTGACCCAGACCGCTATATGTTCAATCTGCATTTCTTCCTCCTCCTTCGCCTTCAATGAAGTTATAAGGTATGAAATGCATTTCAGTTCAAGCTTTTTTCTTAAATTTATGCTGAATTTTGATATCAGCGGGTTCATCCTGCAAAAATAGAGAAAATGCTGCGATGCCGAGCTGCTCAAGGTTCAAATCAAGCGACGGAAAACCAAGAACACGGCTGATAGAAGTATTCCCCTCGCCTATGATTTCAACATCCCAATTATTCTTTTTGGCAAATAGATGAATTCCAGCTGCCACTTCATCACTATTTGCATAAATAGCAGTCGGAACCCTCCCGCTCATATAAAAATGTTCAGCTGCCCGCTCACCATCATTCATATCGTTGCATCCGGACAGCATATGGCGGTCTTCCAACCTTCCGCAGACAGCTTTATAGGCCGCAGCTTTATCAGCCGTGCTCGGGCTCCTATCAGCTTCTCTGACACACGTAAAAGCAATATTCTCATGCCCGCGGCCCTTTAAATAGCGAAAGCTCTCTGCATAAGCAGCTTTTCTGTCATTAAAAGCACAAGGGACATCAATGTCTCCGGTATCCTCACAAGCGATGACCGGCCCATATTCCTGATAAGCTAAAATGCTGTCCCAATGATTGGCGCGGGAAGTAATGATGAGACCGTCTATTTTCTTCGTTCTTAACAGCTCTAAATATTTGATTTCAATATCGGGGTTATAATTGGTGGGGAGAAGGGTCGTTGCATACTCATGCTGAAAAGCCGCCTTGGTGATTCCGTTAACGATTTTATCAAAGCAGGGATGATCGCTATAAGGCAGAATCACACCGACTGTATGGGTTTTCCCGCGAATGAGATCGATTGCGGTTCGATTTGGTGTATAATCCAATTCCTTCATGACTTGATGAACTAGCTTTCTCTTTTCTTCAGATACATAAGGATGATGATTCAATACACGCGAGACAGTCGAAACAGATACATTTGCCAGTCTTGCGATCTCTTTTATATTTGCCATCTCTTTCTCCTTTTCATATAAAAAAAGCAGTAAGTGTAAAATCCTTACTGCTATCTCATCATATATTGATGATAAGTTCAACAGGACAATGGTCGGAACCCATGACGTCCGCTGATATGCTGGCATCTTCAATCTGTTCCTTAAGTCTTTCAGAAACAACAAAATAATCAATCCGCCATCCGATATTTCTGTCCCGGGCGCCGGCACGATACGACCACCAGGAATAAGCGCCTTCAAGATCAGGATAAACATGACGGAAAGAATCAACAAAGCCAGCTTCTAAGAAACGAGTGAATGCCCCTCTTTCTTGATCTGAAAATCCAGCGTTATTCCGGTTCGCCTTTGGATTTTTCAAATCAATCTCCTGATGGGCTACATTCAAATCACCGCATAAAATCACTGGTTTTTTCTGATCCAATTCAAGAATATAAGACAATAAAGCCTCTTCCCATTGCATGCGGTAATCAATCCGCTCTAATCCCCTTCTGGAATTGGGCGTGTAAACAGTCATCACAAACACGTTTTCAAATTCCAGCGTAATCACTCTGCCTTCTTGGTCATGCTCTTCTACTCCGATACCGTAGATGACCTGCAGCGGTTCTTGCTTAGAAAAAACAGCTGTGCCGGAATATCCTTTTTTCACTGCATAATTCCAGTACACATGATAGCCTTCAGGCTGGAGATCAACCTGGCCGTCCTGTATCTTCGTTTCCTGAAGACATATAATATCTGCATCCTCTTCTTTCAAATAAGAGAGGAAATCCATTTTTCTCATCACAGCCCGCAGGCCGTTTACATTCCATGAAATCAACTTCATGTTTCATCCTCCCCCTATAAAAAAGAGCAAGAACCCGAAGGTCCTTGCTCTTTACGTATCAGCTTACTCACCGCTTACGTATGGAAGTAAAGCCATTTGACGTGCGCGTTTGATCGCTGCAGTCAATTTACGTTGGTATTTAGCGTTTGTTCCAGTTACACGACGTGGTAAAATTTTACCGCGTTCAGAAACAAACTTTTTAAGAAGATCTACATCTTTGTAGTCGATGTGCGTGATACCGTTAGAAGTGAAATAACACACTTTACGGCGTTTCGCACGACCGCCTCTGCGTCCTCCTGCCATTGTCATTTCCCTCCTTTCTTTTTCATTTTAGGTGATAATCACATTAGAATGGAAGATCATCATCCGAGATGTCAATCGGTTTGCCGTCGTTGGCAAATGGGTCATCATTAAAGCTGTTCCCCTGATTGCGTCTCTGGTTGTTTTGATTTCCCCCAAATGGATTATCATTTTGGCCTCCGCCAAAGTACTGGCCTCCGCCGCTGTTTCCTTCGTTGTATCCACCTGAACCAGAACCGCCGCCGTTTTTCGGCTCAAGAAATTGAACACTTTCAGCTTGGACCTCTGTCACGAAGACACGCTGTCCTTGCTGGTTTTCATAGTTTCTTGTTTGTAAACGGCCATCTACGCCTGCAAGGCTTCCTTTTTTCAAGAAGTTTGCAACGTTTTCGGCTTGTCTTCTCCAAGTGACACAATTAATGAAATCGGCCTCACGCTCTCCGGACTGGTTCGTAAATGTACGATTCACAGCAAGAGTAAACGTAGCAACAGCCGCACCGTTTGGCGTATAACGAAGCTCTGGGTCTTTTGTCAGTCTTCCGACTAATACAACTCGGTTAAGCATAAGAAAGACCACCTTTTACCATTATATATTTCAAAATTGCTTATTCTTCTTCTTTAACAACAATGTGGCGAATGATATCGTCACTGATCTTAGCTAGACGGTCAAATTCTTGAACTGCCGCAGCGTCAGATTGAACGTTTACGATTTGGTAGAAACCGTCGCGGAAATCGTTGATTTCGTAAGCAAGACGACGTTTACCCCAATCCTTTGTTCCAGTGATCTCCGCACCGTTAGAAGTCAGAACGTTGTTGAAACGCTCGATAACTGCTTTTTTAGACTCTTCGTCAATGTTTGGGCGGATAATGTACATAACTTCGTACTTTCTCATCTGTTTGCACCTCCTTTTGGACTAAGCGGCCCATAATGGGCAAGGAGCAATAATTCTATTACTCACAATTTTATATTATACCAAAGCTCTTGTCCCTTTACAACTGCATCCTATACATTAAATCGGAAATGAATAACATCTCCGTCTTGGACCACATATTCTTTCCCTTCAAGGCGGACTTTTCCTGCCTCTTTAGCTCCTGCCATACCGCCGCCCGCAAGAAGATCCTCATAAGCAACTGTCTCAGCACGAATGAAGCCCCGCTCAAAGTCACTATGAATAATTCCTGCACACTCAGGGGCTTTCATGCCTTTTTTGAATGTCCAAGCTCTGACTTCCTGTTCTCCGGCTGTGAAATATGTTGCGAGGCCGAGAAGAGAGTAAGACGCTTTGATCAGCTGATCAAGACCTGATTCTTGAATGCCCAGCTCTTCCAAGAACATTTGCTTTTCTTCGCCTTCAAGCTCAGCGATTTCAGATTCGATTTTTGCACACACAACGATAACTTCTGCGTTTTCGCCGGCAGCGTACTCGCGAATCTTCGCTACATTTTCATTGCCAGATGGATCAGCAACTTCATCTTCACTTACGTTGGCCACGTACAAAATAGGCTTCGAAGTCAGTAAATGGAGCTGCTTCACAAGCTTTTGCTGCTCCTCAGTGAGTTCTACAGATCGAGCAGGCTTTTCACTCTCAAACGCTTCTTTCAGTTTAGATAAAATCTCAAACTCAAATACAGCGTCTTTATCTTTTTGCTTCGCAAGCTTGCTGACGCGTGTAATCCGCTTTTCAACCGTTTCCATATCAGCGAGGATCAGCTCAAGGTTGATCGTTTCAATGTCATCAATCGGATCAACCTTTCCGGAAACGTGTGTAATGTTGTCATCGGAAAAAGCACGGACAACGTGGCAAATCGCGTCAACTTGGCGAATATGAGATAGGAACTTGTTGCCGAGTCCTTCTCCTTTAGATGCGCCCTTTACAATCCCTGCAATATCAGTGAATTCAAAAGCAGTCGGCACAGTCTTCTTCGGGTTGACCAGCTCAGTCAGCTTTTGCAGACGATCATCCGGCACCTCTACAATTCCCACGTTCGGATCAATTGTACAGAACGGGTAGTTGGCTGATTCGGCACCGGCCTGTGTAATTGCGTTAAATAGTGTTGATTTTCCGACGTTCGGCAAACCAACAATTCCAGCTGTTAAAGCCATTCTTTCATCTCCTCTATATAAAACCGTCATTGTATGAGCGTATTTTGAACCTAGAGCAATTATAAGGAGGTTCACTGGAAAAGACAAGCTGACAAAAAAGCATTTTCAGCCTGCCAATCCCTTTGATTATGCTTTTTTCAAGCCTACTAAACAGTCAAAAAGCGTACTTCCCATTCCATTATCAGAATTTGTATCATTTGTCAGTGCATTGACTGACCCTCCAAAAGCCGCCCACATGCCTTCATCTATATTAATCGTCTTCGCATGAGCCTGCTTCATCACTTTCACCTTGCCCTTCAAGCGTCCGCGGTCATTAAAGATGACAACCTCGTCTCCATCCTGAAGATCCTGCTCAGCCGCTATATCTGGAGAAATATCGACCTGAACGTGCTGAAGCTTTTCAATAAATGGCACATGCTGTGAATGGTTGGAACGCTGCGGATGAATGGATAAGAGCGTATAAGGGTACTTTCCAGCTAACTCCTCATTATGGAAAACAGATTCTTCGGGCACATTTAATTGAAGCGAGCCGCTAAATCCTTTTTGCTCAGCTAGCGACGAAGTAAATTCAAATTTTCCACTCGGTGTCAAAAACTGATAATCATCCCACGGCACCTGTTTTACTGGAAGAGGGAGGTGGCCTTTTTCTTTTAAACGCTCAAGTGTCACATCCTCTGCTTCCAATGAAGAAAGCCCCATCTCTAAAAATTCTTGAGTGCTATATTCAAACAGCTCGCCAAACCCAAGACGTTTTGCAAGCTCTGACCAGATCCAGCTGTCCGATTTCGCTTCACCCTGCGGCTCCACAAGCTTCTTCCCGTACTGAACATAATGATGATACATACTGGAATAGTAGATATCTTCTTCTTCAAAAACAGTGGCAGTCGGCAAAACATAATCACACAGCTCTGCGGTATCCGTCATAATGGAATCAATCGCGACCGTCATTGGAACCTTTTCAAAAGCTTGTCTCACCTTATTTGTATTCGGCACCTGAGTCAGCGGATTTCCGCACGTCACAATAATCATCTCAATCGCAGGATCAGCAGCGGTCAACACTTCTTCAGCCTGTGTCATCATTGAAAAAGAACGGGATGTTGTTTTTAATTCCGGCAGCGTCAGCTTTGTTTTTGCAAAGCTCTCACCAATCTGGACATTTCCGAAATTCGCGCCGCCGCCCTTAATTCCGACATTTCCGCTTGCCGCCACAAGTGCATCAATCCAACGAATCGTTCCCCCGCCGTTTTTATATCGCTGCATGCCAAGCCCCATAAAAGTAGACACCGGACCATCAGCATACAAACCGGCCAGATACTCCAGCTCCTCCATAGAAGTTTCTGTTTTCACAATAAACTCTTCCAGAGAAACGGTCTTCAAAAGCTCTTTCACATCATCAAAACCGACAGAATGCTCAGAAATAAACGTTTCATCCGTTCTTCCCGTCTCAATCAGAACCTTCAAAACGGCTGCCGCAAGCCAGCCGTCCATTCCAGGCTTTACAGAGATATAGCGGTCAGCAAGCTTAGCAGTCGGGTTGAAGATCGGATCAATCACCGTAATCGTGGCGCCCTTCTTTTTCACCTGCTGCAAGTGATGGTATAAGTGCATATTTGTTCTGGATACATTTCTTCCCCACACAACAACATGCTTGCTGTTGTAAATATCAAGCGGGCCGTGACCGTACGAACGGCCAAAATCCCAGCTTTGCGCCTCGATGCCGGAGCCCCAGCATATGCTTCCGACGATTTCAGTCACGCCGCCATATCCATTAAAAAAACGCTGATCAAGCGCTTTTAACAGACCGTTATTCGCATAATCATGGCTGTGCAAAACAGCAGTCGTCTCCGACGTTTCCTTGATTTCCCGAAGTTTATCGGCAATTTCATCAAGTGCCTGCTCCCAAGAAATCCGCACAAACTCGCCATTTTGTTTTTTCAGTGGATAGCGAAGCCGATCAGGGGAATTTGTTTTTGTCTCAAGCATTCTGCCGCGGCCGCAGATTTTACCTTCCGTAATCGGATGGTTTGGATCTCCGTCCACTTTTGTTACCTTTCCATCATCAACAGTCACCAAAAAGCCGCAGCTGTCCCAACAATTCAGCGGACATGCCGACTGATGCACTTTGCTCATCGCCGTCTTCTCCTTACCTTCTATATGAAAAAGCATGAGTGTCGGCCTATTTATGAAGTAGGCTCCTCATGCTTGACTAGTACTTTTTTTAGTTTTCTTTCAAATTCTCTTCTCGGAATCATAACACTGTGAGAGCATCCCTCACACTTAATTCGAATATCCATTCCCATGCGTATAATTTTCCAGCTGTTCGCTCCGCATGGATGCGGTTTTTTCATTTCTACGATATCATTCAGGCCAAAGTCTTTATCCGCCAAGACCCTTCACCTCTTTTCCTAAACTGCTGTATCTATTGTACAAAAAAACTGATCATAAGAGCAATCAAGATACCTGAAAAGAAATACATCCTCTTATTTCCATTTACTCAAAATAGGATATAAGAGCAGACAGACTAACAAATACAAATTGAGCATCCCATATATCGGATACAAGAACGCGATCAAATCAGAAAATCCGAAAGAAGTAAAAGGTACCATTAACACTAACAAAATCAACACAATCATCCATCTAGGCATATGAATAAACGCCATCAGCCGGCTGGACAGCCCCAGCAAACCTGCTACCGTCGTCGTGTAAATCGCCAGGCACAGCACCGCCGTCATACATAAAAAAAGGAAATAAGGCGCACCCTCCAGAACGGCAAACAGCGGTATTTCAAACTGAGAAAGGGAGCCCGCCAGCTCCACCAACGTTTCATTATAAACAAATGAGATCACGCCAAAAATAAGACCGCTTGCCACACTTGCGATTTTTGCTTCTCCAAGCCCTTTCATCTCTTTCCCAACAGAGGATAAAATCGCAACAACTGAAAGGATGTTTAAAGAGGTAAACGTAATGCTCGCAGGCCAGTTATACTGCTGGGACAAATCAATCGTCCACGTATGGTGATGTGTGCTCTGAAAGGAGATCAGCGCATATAAAAGCCCCGCTACTAACACAGGAATCAAAATACTATTTATAGATAATATTCCTTTCACATCCCACAAAAACAAACACACTGTCACGATGCAAATCAGCGTGATTCCCCACCAGAAAGGAAGCTTGTACATTTGCAGGGTCACACCGCCTCCGGCAATCATCACCATAGTCGTCGAAAACAAATAAAAAATGATGAGGACATCATAAATTTTCGCCAGCCATGGCCCCATTAAATGCTCCAGAACCGGCAGAAAATGAGTGGATTGAACCTTAAAACTGATTTTCATCACAATATAAGACGAGAAAATGAACATAATTGTAAACAGCACAATAGCAAGTCCGCTTTCCGCCCCAAAAAACTGCCATATCTCCTGACCGCTCGCATATCCGGCCCCGATCAGGCTCCCTAATATGAGCAGCATCCACTTCATTCCGGCTCTCCACAACACTATCACCTCATAGACAAAGTTCAGCTTGTTCCCGTTATTGTTACTATATAAATAAAGGAAAGCAAACATGCCATATTTTCATAGACATTTGAACACAAGGTGAAATTATCATACGAAATACACATAAAAAAAGACTGCTAATATGGCAGTCTAAAAAGAGATATTTATTTGTTTGTCCGCGGAATGAAGAAGTGAACTTCACTCTTCACTTTTTTCTAACCATTCCTACCTATTCAAGTGTTTCATAAACAGACCATTGCTTGATCATGATCGAGGCAATGGGGGACAATACTTGTAATCGCCCACTAACCATTCATATCATGCCCTCTACTTTTTTTAAAATCTCCGGTGCCATACACAAAGCATAAAAAATCATACTGCTGGATATACTGTAAACAAGCTTACATAACTACACACCATAGCAATTCTGTTACCTACTATAACAAGGAAGTGAAACCCATGAATCGAAAAGGCGGGCTTTTTTCCTCTCAGGAACGAGTAAAGCAATATGTTTCACATACAGATGCTGCAGCGGCAAAACAAATCCAAACCATCCTTTCTTCATCCTTACGTAAAGCTGCCGGCAAACCAATTGTTGTGGTTTGTATCGGAACAGACCGTTCAACCGGTGATTCATTGGGCCCGCTCGTAGGAATGAAACTCAAACAGATGCAGCTCACCAGATTCCATGTCTACGGAACCTTATCTGACCCCGTCCATGCTGTGAACATGAAGGATAAAATCAATGACATTCATAAATTACATAAAAACCCATTTGTTATAGCAGTCGATGCATGCTTAGGCCGCGTTAAGAGTGTGGGTTCATTTCAAATCGGGGACGGGCCATTAAAGCCCGGAGCCGGTGTACAAAAAGACCTTCCTGAAGTGGGAGATCTTCATATTAACGGAATCGTGAATGTTAGCGGGTTTATGGAATATTTTGTATTGCAAAATACTAGACTCAACTTGGTCATGAATATGGCAAATGTTCTAGCGGAAGGTTTGAGTTTAACAGATCGGACAGAGTGGAGGCAAGAACGCATTAACCCGCTGCAAAGGCTCACTGGGCGCATATAAAACAAAAACCATCTTCGTTTGAAAGATGGTTTTTTCATTTATGATTCTCGTTCAGACAAAAGCTCTAAAATCCGGTCAAGGTCTTCATTAGAGAAAAATTCAATTTCGATTTTGCCTTTTTTCTTCTGTCTTTTAATATTAACTGTTGTTCCAAAATAATTTTGGAGATAGGATTCTCGTTCTTTTAGAACCGCATCTTTCACAGGTTCTTTTTTCTTTGTTTCACGTGGAACATTCTGATTCAACTGCTGAATCAGCTGCTCAAGCTGGCGAACATTGAGCTGCTCCGCAATCACTTTTTGTACCAGCGGTTCAAGCTTATTTTTGTTTTTTAAGCCAAGAAGCGTGCGTCCATGTCCCATAGAAAGCGTGCCTTCGGCAATAAGCTGTTGAATATTTTCTGGCAGTGTCAGCAGTCTTAAATGATTCGCAATATGCGGTCTGCTTTTCCCAAGACGTTTGGCAAGCTGCTCTTGTGTGAGATCTAAGTGTTTCAACAAGGAGTCATATGCCTGAGCCTCTTCAAGCGGAGATAAATCTTCACGCTGAAGGTTTTCTAATAAAGCAATTTCCCTCATTAACGCCTCTGATAATTCACGGACAATGGCCGGAACTGTATCTAAACCTGCCAGCTTTGCCGCTCGAAAACGCCGTTCACCCGCAACAATATCATAGCCTTTTAAAGATTTTCTGACGATAAGCGGCTGAAGAATGCCATGCTGCAGCACAGATTCTTTTAGTTCAGCTAATGCCTCGTCATCAAAGTGTTTTCTTGGCTGATAAGGATTAGGGCGTAAATCGGCAATTTTAATTTCTTCAACTGTCTCTTCAGACAAATCTACCTGATTAAATAACGCATTAATCCCTTTTCCAAGGCCTTTAGCCATTCGCAGCCACTTCCTTTGCTAAATCTAAATATACTTCCGCACCTCTTGACCGCGGATCGTATAAAATGATGGGTTTTCCGTGACTCGGTGCCTCACTCAGACGGACATTACGCGGAATAACTGTCTTATATACTTTATCCCTAAAATACTTTTTAACCTCTTCAATCACTTGAATGCCAAGGTTTGTCCGGGCATCAAGCATTGTCAGCAATACACCTTCAATCATTAAATCAGTATTCAAATGCTTTTGCACAAGACGTACTGTATTTAATAACTGGCTGAGCCCCTCCAAGGCATAATATTCGCACTGTACAGGAATCACAACGGAATCCGAGGCAGTAAGGGCATTAATCGTCAGCAAGCCCAATGACGGCGGACAATCAATGATAATATAATCATAATTTTGCTTTACTGCTTCAAGCGCTCTCTTCAATCTCACTTCTCTTGATATTGTAGGAACCAGCTCGATTTCAGCCCCTGCAAGCTGAATCGTCGCAGGAATCACATCCAAGTTCTCTACTGTCGTTGCTTTAATAATATCTATTATATCTGCATCATCTACTAAAATATCGTACACACACTGCTCTACATCGGCTTTTTCAATCCCTAATCCGCTTGTCGCATTTCCCTGCGGATCAATATCTACCAGCAGAACCCTTTTCCCTATGTAAGCCAAACATGCCCCAAGGTTGACAGACGTCGTTGTTTTGCCGACCCCGCCTTTTTGGTTCGTAATTGCTATGATTTTTCCCACGATGTCACCTACTTTCACATGAACATGTACTATCTTGCTTCTATTCTATCAAAAAAAGATTAAAGCGTTTCATTTTTTTCATCATTTTGTTCCGAATCAGAAGGGAAATAATTGAAAATTCAAGCACGCTTTATGCTTTCTCTTATAAATTCTGCAATTTCTATGTTTTTTTGACTTAAAAAAGGAATTTCTTAAAGAAAAAAAGAAGAAGTCACAGTACAGAACGTGGAAACAGGATGGTGAGAAAATGGTTTATCAAACGAAGAGAGATGTACCCGTTACGCTGATGATTGTGTTTCTCATATTACTGATACAAGCAGATGCCATTGTTCCTTTTGTGCTGGGAAATATGAGAGTTTCCGGCTGGATCATTTTTATTCTGCTGACTCTTTTAAATGGACTCATCATTTGGAGCTTTATTGACCTAAAATATGTATTGAAGGAACACCATCTGATCATTAAAGCCGGATTGATCAAACATCAAATTCCTTATGAAAACATCGAGAAAATCGTTCAAAAAAAGAAACTGTGGTCCGGTTTTCGTCTGATCGGCTCTCGCCATGCCATCACAATATATTATCAGGGGGGATGGGGACATGCAGTAATTTCACCGCAAAAATCTGAAGAGTTTATCCACAAGCTCAAAGAAAAGAATTCTAATATAATAATATTCACTAAAAGTAAGTGATTACCTTTTATTAAAAATATAAAAAGCTCTCCTGCTTTTCAGGAGAGCTTCTATTTTGGTATGCGAATCGTTAATTGAATATATTCTTCAAATTCTTCTTCTTCCGTATTCAATTTTACACCGCTGTCTTCCACCATTGATAGTGACTGGCGAATCGTGTTCATCGCAATTCTTGTATCTCTGCTGAATGCTTTGCGTCTCGGCTTTGGCTTTCTCTGGCCTTGCTCCAGCATTTTCACCACGCGGTCTTCCGTCTGCTTTACATTTAAACTTTTCTCAATAATCTCTGTGAGCAGTGTGACTTGGAGCTCAGGCTGTTTCAGCGGAATCAGTGCTCTGGCATGGCGCTCGGTGATTTTCTTCTCCATAATTGCCTCTTGGACCGGCTGAGGCAGCTTTAATAACCGAAGCTTATTCGCGATTGTAGACTGCCCTTTTCCTAAGCGCTGTGCGAGTGCCTCCTGTGTTAAATCATGCAGCTCAAGCAGCCTAGCATAAGCATGCGCTTCCTCAATAGAAGACAGTTCTTCCCGCTGCAAGTTTTCGATTAACGCCACAGAAGCGGTTTCCGTGTCGGAAAAATCCTTAATAATTGCCGGAATCTTTTCCCACTCAAGCGATTGAACCGCTCTCCAGCGTCTTTCACCTGCAATGAGTTCGTATTGGCCTTCTTCTTCTGTATGCCTTACAACAATCGGCTGAATAATGCCGTGTGTATGAATGGTCATTGCTAACTCTTTGATTTTTTCATCTGAGAAAATGGTGCGTGGCTGAAAACGGTTGGGAACGATAGCATTTACCGGTATTTCCAGAATCTCTTCTTTGTTTGTATCATGTTCAGCAATCTCCGGCTCCTGTTCCTTCTCACCAAGCCCGAAGAAACGAGAGAATGAATGCTTCATGTACCTACACCACCTTTAAAAACTGCCATTTTTATAATTCTATTTTCTCATGGTTTTTCCTGCTGTACATCCATCAATTTTGATGAAAATATGATGGTATTGTCATATCAGGCTGTCTAAATTACCCTTCAATTGGCGATTTATTAGGAGTTCCCGGTTTTCTTGGATACTTCTTAGGTGTATTTTTTATTTTGCGTATCACCATAATATTACGATCGCTTTCTTCAATAGGCAGCTTAAAAGAATGGATATTCTCAAGTTCTCCTCCAAGCGTCGTGATTGCTTTTTTGCCTGCATTCAGTTCTTCTTCAGCTGATGCGGCTTTTAAAGCAACAAATAAACCGTTTTTCTTCACCAGAGGCAAGCAAAGCTCACTCAAAACAGATAATCTCGCAACTGCTCGCGCTGTCACAATATCATAGCTTTCACGCACGTCTTTCCGTTGCCCGAACGTTTCAGCTCTGTCATGGCAGAATGTTGTATTCTCCAATTGCAAAGCCTCAGATAGCTTTTCTAAAAACGTGATCCGTTTATTCAGTGAATCCACGATTGTGACATTGAGGTGCGGAAAGCATATTTTTATCGGCAGACTTGGAAAACCCGCTCCCGCTCCGACATCACAAATCGTGTTCACCTGATTGAAGTCGACATAAAAAGCAGCTGTAATGGAATCATAAAAATGCTTTAAATACACTTCTTTTTTCTCTGTTATTGAAGTCAGATTGATTTTTTCGTTCCATTCAACCAGCATGTCGTAATACAGCTCAAATTGCTCCAGCTGACGGGGAGAAAGGGAGATCCCTTTTTCCGCCAAACCAGAAGTGAATTCTTCAATATTCATGCCGTCATCCTTTCTATTCGGCTATCTTCGCGATGCGTCCCTGCTCTAAATACACCAATAGAATTGAAATGTCCGCCGGGTTTACACCGGAAATGCGAGAAGCTTGGGCAACAGACAAAGGCCGTACATTTTTCAGTTTTTGACGCGCCTCGGTCGCAATCCCCTTAATTGCGTCATAATCAATTCGATCTGGAATTTTTTTATTTTCCATCTTCTTCAGTTTTTCCACTTGCTGAAGAGATTTTTCAATATATCCTTCATATTTCACTTGGATTTCTACTTGTTCTGCCACGTCTTGAGGAACCGGCACTTCTGGCGGCGCCAGTTTTGTGACTGTTTCATAGTTCATTTCAGGACGCTTCATCAAGTCTGTGCCGCGAACTCCATCTTTCAATTCGCTTCCGCCAAGAGAACGGATATATTCTTGATTTTCCGGAGACGGCTTGATAATTACAGAATGAAGACGTTTTTTCTCCGCCTCGATCGCCGCTTTTTTCTTCTCAAAAGCCGCATAGCGCTCATCAGAAATCAATCCAATGCGGTGTCCGATTTCTGTCAGACGCAAATCAGCATTGTCATGTCGAAGCAGCAATCTGTATTCAGCACGTGATGTCAAAAGACGATATGGCTCATTGGTACCTTTTGTCACAAGGTCATCAATCAGAACACCAATATAGGCGTCAGAACGGCTTAGAATTACTTCTTCTTTTCCAAGCGCTTTTCGTCCTGCATTGATTCCCGCCATAATCCCTTGTCCCGCAGCTTCTTCATAACCGGATGTTCCGTTAATTTGGCCTGCAGTGTAAAGGTTTGTGATTTTTTTTGTTTCAAGTGTCGGCCAGAGCTGTGTCGGTACGATTGCATCATACTCGATCGCATAGCCGGCTCTCATCATTTGCACGTTTTCAAGTCCAGGAATCGTTGCAAGCATTCTTTGCTGTACGTCTTCTGGAAGACTTGTAGATAAACCTTGGACATAGACTTCCTGTGTATTTCTGCCTTCCGGCTCAAGGAAGATTTGGTGACGCGGTTTATCATTAAAACGGACAACTTTATCTTCAATGGATGGGCAGTATCTTGGGCCCGTACCTTTGATCATACCGGAATACATCGGTGAACGGTGCAGGTTGCTGTCAATAATCTCATGTGTCTCAGGGCTTGTATATGTCAACCAGCAAGGGAGCTGATCTGTGATATATTCCACTGTTTCATATGAGAAAGCGCGAGGCACATCGTCACCAGGCTGAATTTCCGTTTTGCTGTAATCAATCGTGTCGCTTTTAACGCGAGGCGGCGTACCTGTTTTAAAACGAACAAGGTCAAAACCAAGTTCCTCCAAATGCTCAGAAAGCTTAATAGAAGGCTGCTGGTTATTTGGGCCGCTTGAGTAAGACAGATCGCCAAGAATAATACGTCCTCTTAAATATGTCCCTGTCGTCATGACAACTGCTTTCGCACGATAATGTGCACCGGTTTGTGTAATAACGCCTCGGCATTCGCCGTCTTCAACGATCAGCCGCTCCACAATTCCTTGCAGCAATGTTAAGTTTGGTTCCTTTTCAAGCGTATTTTTCATTTCGTGCTGATATTGGAATTTGTCTGCTTGCGCACGCAAAGCACGAACCGCAGGACCTTTTCCTGTATTCAGCATTCTCATTTGAATATGCGTTTTATCGATGTTTCTTCCCATTTCTCCGCCGAGCGCGTCAATTTCGCGGACGACAATCCCTTTTGCGGGGCCGCCGACAGACGGATTACATGGCATAAATGCAACCATATCTAGGTTGATGGTCAAGACAAGCGTTTTGGCGCCTTGGCGTGCAGATGCGAGGGCAGCCTCAACACCGGCATGCCCGGCGCCAATCACAATCACATCGTATTGGCCTGCTTCATACCCCATGATTCTAGTTCCTCCTTTTATTATTTTCCTAAACAGAATTGAGAAAAGAGCTGATCAATTAAGCTTTCGTGGACAGAATCTCCAATGATTTCCCCTAAAAGCTCCCAGCATCTTGTAAGGTCAATTTGCACCATGTCGATCGGGACATCCTGTTCGATGCCGCTAAGCGCATCTTCAATGGCGCGTTTTGCTTGCTGTAAAATAGAGATGTGACGTGTGTTGCTGACATAAGTCAGATCTCCGCCTTCAATGGCACCCGTGTAGAACAGCGATTGAATCGCTTCTTCCAGATCATTGATGCCTTCCTCTTTTAAAAGAGATGTCGTAACAACTGGACGTCCATTGGCAAGCTCACGGACACGTTCAGTGTCAATCTTCGCCTCAAGGTCAGTCTTATTCAAAATCACGATAACATCCATGCCCTCAACGGCTTCAAAAAGCTTCACGTCTTCATCAGAAAGCTCTTCACTATAATTAAGCACAAGTAAAATCAGGTCCGCTTCCTTTAGAACCTGGCGAGAACGTTCAACACCGATTCGCTCAACAATATCCTCTGTTTCACGAATACCTGCTGTATCAACCAGACGAAGCGGGACGCCCCTTACATTCACGTATTCCTCAATCACATCCCGTGTCGTTCCGGGAATATCGGTTACAATGGCTTTTGCCTCATGAACGAGGCTGTTCAGAAGAGATGATTTTCCTACGTTCGGCCGGCCGATAATGACGGTAGAAAGACCTTCACGTAAGATTTTTCCTTGCTCAGAAGTCCTCAGCAGCGCCTCAATTTCCTTTTTCACGGCGGTTGCCTTTTCGACTAAAATCTGATGCGTCATTTCCTCTACATCATCATACTCCGGATAATCGATATTCACCTCAACATGGGCCAGTGTTTCTAAAATCTCACTGCGCAAACGGCGCACCAAAGCAGAAAGACGCCCTTCCATTTGATTCATAGCAACGTTCATTGCCCGGTCCGTTTTCGCTCTGATTAAGTCCATAACCGCTTCCGCCTGTGAAAGATCGATTCGGCCGTTTAAAAACGCACGTTTCGTAAATTCACCAGGCTCTGCCAGTCTCGCTCCCTCTCTTAATGCAAGCTGAAGCACTTGGTTCACAGTCACAATTCCCCCGTGACAGTTAATCTCGATGACATCTTCTCGTGTAAAAGTTCTCGGCGCTTTTAACACTGATACCATTACTTCCTCAACGACACGATCCGAAGGTCTGTCTACGATATGACCATAATGAATCGTATGTGATTCGACCGAGCTGAGTGTTTTCCCCTTCGGTCCCTTATAAATTCTATCTGCGATTTGAATGGCTTCTGGTCCGCTCAACCGTACAATCGCAATCGCGCCTTCTCCCATCGGTGTGGAAATTGCCGCAATTGTATCCATGTTGTTCACCTCTCTTTACTTATACTTCATCTATATAAAAAAATTTTTATTATGCCAAAACTAAAAGATAACATAGTTAGGTTCAAAGTGGAAGATTTGTTATCCACAGAAATAGAAATTCGTCCCTTATTACTTTAACTTATCCACATGTGAATAACAATTAATTTTATTTCCTGAACTTCCTTTTTATCAACAGGATACACCTAAAAAGAAAAAACTTAAACGGCAAAACCTTGATATTACTAGGAAAAGTAGATTTTTCGGATACAAAAAAACCGAAATCCAATTTTTATCGGACTTCGGTTTTATGCTATCTTTTATGGGAAATAACGAGATGACGATTTTCGCCTTCACCCATTGAATATGTTTTGATCTGGTGGTTTGCATATCCAGAAAGAGTATCGTGAATAATTTTTCTTTCGCTGGACGGCATGGGCTCAAGCTGGATGGATTTTTTCGTTTTCAAAACCTGGTCAGCAAGCTTGATGGCCAGCTGGCTCAGTGTTTCTTTTCTTTTCAAACGATAGTTTTCTGCATCCACCGTCACATTTTTATATTGGCCTGGATAACGGTTAAGGGCAAGCTGTGTCAAAGTTTCAAGGGCGTTTAAGGTTTGTCCTCTTTTCCCAATCAACAATGCTGCCTTTTCACCTGTTATATGATATCTCACTGTCTTTTTGCTTTCTTGAACAGTCACATCAGACTTCCCGGCAATGGCTTCGGCAATCGTTTGAAGATATAACTTCGCTTGCTGAATCGGATCAATCTTTTCAACCAGCTTTACGATCGCAGGCTTTTTACCGAAAATACCGAGAAACCCTTTGTTTCCCTCTTCAATAACAGTAATTTCTACCTTATCCTTCGTTAATCCCAGCTCTTGCAATCCGGACTGTACTGCTTCATCGACATTTCGCCCTGCAGCAGTCACATTCCTCACTTTTTCTTTCCTCCGGCTTTTTGCGGCTCAGGATTTTTTTTAATATCAGGTCCTTTAATGAGGAAAGTTTGCGCAATCATAAACAAGTTACCGACTACCCAATAAAGAGAAAGAGCCGCCGGGAAGTTGATCGCAAATACGATAATCATAATTGGCATAATCCAAAGCATCATCGCCATTTGCGGATTTTGCTGCGCATTGCCAGCCATCATCAGTTTTTGCTGAACAAATGTAGCGACACCGGCAACGATAGGAAGAATATAGTAAGGATCTTTTTCTCCTAAGTCAAACCATAAGAAGCTGTGCTCTGAAATCGCCTGTGTTCTCATGATCGCATGATAGAATCCAATTAAAATCGGCATCTGGATCAAAATCGGGAAACATCCCGCCAATGGATTGACACCATGCTTTTGGAATAAAGCCATTGTTTCCTGCTGAAGCTTTTGCTGCGTTTTTTGATCCTTTGAGCTGTATTTTTCTTTAAGCTTTTGCATTTCCGGCTGTAAAGCCTGCATCGCTTTCGAACTTCTCAGCTGCTTAATCATCAGCGGTAAAATTAATAAACGAATTAAAATGGTAACTAGAATAATTGAAAGCCCGTAGTTATCTCCCGTCAATTTCGCTACATACGTAATGAGCTCAGACAATGGATATACTACGTACTTGTCCCAGAAATGCGGACTATCTGCAGTGATCGGCTCTTTCACACTCGAGCATCCAGTCAAAAGCATGAATACGCCAACCATACTTAATAGCAACCCTATTCTCCTTTTCAACAACATTTCCTCCTATAATTAATCTTTACACTCTTTTATTGCAAAGCATACTTGTATGTATTTTAGCATCTTTCAGTTTTAAATGGTGTCTTTTTCTGATCAACCAGAAAGGAAGCGCTTTTAAAAGTTGTAAGAAAGCAGTGGTGATGCCTACTTTGACGAAGATTTCTTATATAATGAAGACTTTCTGAATAGATGCTGCAGACTTTTTTTCGTTTCCTCATATGTCAGCTGGCTCGCCGGTTTTCTGGCAATAATGATGTAATCCTTTTCCTTCAGTCTCTCTTTCTCTTCAAGAAAGGCCTGCCGAATCAAACGTTTAATCCGATTTCGCATTACAGCATTGCCAATTTTTTTGCTGACGGAAAGTCCGACACGCAGTTCATCATTTTCAGGCTGATCAAGCGTATATAAGACAAACTGGCGGTTTGCAACTGATGTCCCATGTTTAAACACTTTTTGAAAATCTTCATTTTTCTTTAAACGATTTCGCTTCTTCAAATGACTCACTCCGATACTGGCTGGCAGAAACTTTTAAAATTTATTATGAACATGAGATGCATCTGAACCAGGAAGCATGCCCCGGTTCATTACGCATCACATCTATCTTTTCCCATAACGTGAAAAAAGACCACTGACATTATTCAGTGGCCTAAGCTGATAATACTTTTCTGCCTTTGCGGCGACGGCGTGCTAAAACTAGACGACCGTTTTTTGAACTCATACGGCTTCTGAAGCCATGAACTTTGCTGCGTTTACGGTTATTCGGTTGGAATGTTCTTTTCATTTATGACACCTCCCTCGAGGAATAGCTGTTAAAGACAGTCTTACTTATTATATTTGCGTTACCTATTCATTGTCAACTTCACTAGTGCTTTTATTTCTTGCAACCATAATAGGATACCATACCTTTTCAACTTTCGAAACCTTATTTTTTAGATTCCTTAATTTTACGGAAAAAAGACAAATCCAAATAATTTGCCCCTAAAATCACGCATGTGGATATCTTTTTCGGCTTTTTTTAGTATCCACAGAGGTTATCGACAACATTTTCACATTACCAACCCCTGTGGACAAGGCTTTTTCAACAGGTTGTCCGCTTTGTGGATAAGATTGTGATAACCATTGCAAGCTCTCGTTTATTTTGGTATTATATTTGTGTTTTAACTCTTGATTACTAATACTACCTTTCCTCTTTATCCACAAAGTGTGGATAAGTTGTGGATTGATTTCACACAGCTTGTGTAGAAGGTTGTCCACAAGTTGTGAAATTTGTCGAAAAGCTATTTATCTACTATATTATATGTTTTCAACATTTAATGTGTACGAATGGTAAGCGCCATTTGCTCTTTTTTTGTGTTCTATAACAGAGAAAGACAACATTTTCTATGAAAAGGAGGGACGTGCCGGAAGATGGAAAATATATTAGACCTGTGGAACCAAGCCCTTGCTCAAATCGAAAAAAAGTTGAGCAAACCGAGTTTTGAGACTTGGATGAAGTCAACCAAAGCCCACTCACTGCAAGGCGATACATTAACGATCACGGCTCCCAATGAATTTGCCAGAGACTGGCTGGAGTCCAGATACTTGCATCTGATTGCAGATACTATATATGAATTAACCGGGGAAGAATTGAGCATTAAGTTTGTCATTCCTCAAAATCAAGATGTTGAGGACTTTATGCCGAAACCGCAAGTCAAAAAAGCGGTCAAAGAAGATACATCTGATTTTCCTCAAAATATGCTCAATCCAAAATATACTTTTGATACTTTTGTCATCGGATCTGGAAACCGATTTGCACACGCTGCTTCCCTCGCAGTAGCGGAAGCACCCGCGAAAGCTTACAACCCTTTATTTATCTATGGGGGCGTCGGCTTAGGGAAAACGCACTTAATGCATGCGATCGGCCATTATGTAATAGATCATAATCCTTCTGCCAAAGTGGTTTATCTGTCTTCTGAGAAATTTACAAACGAATTCATCAACTCTATCCGAGATAATAAAGCCGTCGACTTCCGCAATCGCTATCGAAATGTTGATGTGCTTTTGATAGATGATATTCAATTTTTAGCGGGGAAAGAACAAACCCAGGAAGAATTTTTCCATACATTTAACACATTGCACGAAGAAAGCAAACAAATCGTCATTTCAAGTGACCGACCGCCAAAGGAAATTCCGACGCTTGAGGACAGATTGCGCTCACGTTTTGAATGGGGACTTATTACAGATATCACACCGCCTGATCTAGAAACTAGAATTGCAATTTTAAGAAAAAAAGCCAAAGCAGAAGGCCTCGATATTCCGAACGAGGTTATGCTTTACATCGCGAATCAAATCGACAGCAATATTCGGGAACTCGAAGGCGCATTAATCAGAGTTGTCGCTTATTCATCTTTAATTAATAAAGATATTAATGCTGATCTGGCCGCTGAGGCGTTGAAAGATATTATTCCTTCCTCAAAACCGAAAGTCATTACGATAAAGGAAATTCAGAGGGTAGTAGGCCAGCAATTTAATATTAAACTCGAGGATTTCAAAGCAAAAAAACGGACAAAGTCAGTAGCTTTTCCGCGTCAAATCGCCATGTACTTATCAAGGGAAATGACTGATTCCTCTCTTCCTAAAATCGGTGAAGAGTTTGGAGGACGTGATCATACGACCGTTATTCATGCGCATGAAAAAATTTCAAAACTGCTGGCAGATGATGAACAGCTTCAGCAGCATGTAAAAGAAATTAAAGAACAGCTTAAATAGCAGGACCGGGGATCAATCGGGGAAAGTGTGAATAACTTTTCGGAAGTCATACACAGTCTGTCCACATGTGGATAGGCTGTGTTTCCTGTCTTTTTCACAACTTATCCACAAATCCACAGGCCCTACTATTACTTCTACTACTTTTTATAAATATATATATTAATACATTATCCGTTAGGAGGATAAAAATGAAATTCACGATTCAAAAAGATCGTCTTGTTGAAAGTGTCCAAGATGTATTAAAAGCAGTTTCATCCAGAACCACGATTCCCATTCTGACTGGTATTAAAATTGTTGCATCAGATGATGGAGTATCCTTTACAGGGAGTGACTCAGATATTTCTATTGAATCCTTCATTCCAAAAGAAGAAGGAGATAAAGAAATCGTCACTATTGAACAGCCCGGAAGCATCGTTTTACAGGCTCGCTTTTTTAGTGAAATTGTAAAAAAATTGCCGATGGCAACTGTAGAAATCGAAGTCCAAAATCAGTATTTGACGATTATCCGTTCTGGTAAAGCTGAATTTAATCTAAACGGACTGGATGCTGACGAGTATCCGCACTTGCCGCAGATTGAAGAGCATCATGCGATTCAGATCCCAACTGATTTGTTAAAAAATCTAATCAGACAAACAGTATTTGCAGTGTCCACCTCAGAAACACGCCCTATCTTGACAGGTGTAAACTGGAAAGTGGAGCAAAGTGAATTATTATGCACTGCAACGGATAGCCACCGTCTTGCATTAAGAAAGGCGAAACTTGATATTCCAGAAGACAGATCTTATAACGTCGTGATTCCGGGAAAAAGTTTAACTGAACTCAGCAAGATTTTAGATGACAACCAGGAACTTGTAGATATCGTCATCACAGAAACCCAAGTTCTGTTTAAAGCGAAAAACGTCTTATTCTTCTCACGGCTTCTGGACGGGAATTATCCAGACACAACCAGCCTGATTCCGCAAGACAGCAAAACAGAAATCATTGTGAACACAAAAGAATTCCTTCAGGCCATTGATCGTGCATCTCTTTTAGCTAGAGAGGGACGCAACAACGTTGTAAAACTGTCCGCAAAACCGGCTGAATCCATTGAAATTTCCTCCAACTCACCGGAAATCGGTAAAGTTGTGGAAGCAATTGCTGCGGATCAAATTGAAGGTGAGGAATTAAATATCTCTTTTAGTCCAAAATATATGCTGGATGCACTAAAGGTGCTTGAAGGAGCAGAAATACGCGTAAGCTTTACAGGTGCAATGAGACCTTTCTTAATTCGCACGCCGAATGATGAAACGATTGTACAGCTTATCCTCCCTGTCAGAACCTATTAATCCGATACACTGCTGCCGACTTGTCGGCAGCTTTTCTATTCGGTATCTGCTCCGACAAGTTTTCCCTTTCCCTAATTCGTTTTTTTTTAGTACAATTAGATATTAGTGATATTTGAAAGAGGTCGATATAATGGCAAATCCGATTTCAATTGATACAGAGATGATTACACTCGGACAATTCTTAAAATTAGCCGATGTGATTCAGTCTGGCGGTATGGCGAAGTGGTTTTTAAGCGAGCATGAAGTGCTTGTGAACGATGAGCCGGACAACCGCCGGGGCAGAAAGCTGTATGTTGGAGATGTGGTAGAGATTGAAGGATTTGGTTCATTTCAAGTCGTCAATTAAAGCGGGTGACACTGATTGTATATCCAGAACTTAGAACTGACATCTTACCGCAACTACGACCATGCTGAACTTCAATTTGAAAATAAAGTAAATGTGATCATCGGAGAAAACGCCCAGGGGAAGACAAACCTCATGGAGGCGATCTATGTCTTGTCCATGGCGAAATCGCACCGGACATCAAATGACAAAGAACTTATACGGTGGGACAAAGACTATGCTAAAATAGAGGGAAGAGTGATGAAGCAAAACGGGGCGATCCCGATGCAGCTCGTCATCTCCAAAAAGGGTAAAAAGGGCAAGGTCAATCATATTGAACAGCAAAAGCTCAGCCAGTATGTCGGGGCCCTCAACACCATTATGTTCGCGCCGGAAGATTTAAATCTTGTAAAGGGAAGCCCTCAAGTGAGAAGGCGGTTTCTTGACATGGAAATCGGACAGGTTTCTCTCGTCTACCTTCATGATCTTTCTCTTTACCAGAAAATCCTTTCCCAGCGGAATCATTTTTTGAAACAGCTGCAAACAAGAAAACAAACTGACCGGACGATGCTCGATGTTCTGACCGATCAGCTTGTAGAAGTTGCAGCAAAAGTCGTCGTAAAACGCCTGCAGTTTACAGCACAGCTCGAGAAATGGGCGCAGCCCATCCATGCAGGCATCTCAAGAGGGCTTGAAGAACTGACCCTGAAATACCATACAGCTCTTGATGTATCAGATCCCCTAGATTTGTCGAAAATAGGAGATAGCTATCAAGAAGCGTTTTCTAAATTAAGAGAAAAAGAAATTGAGCGTGGTGTGACGCTGTCAGGGCCTCATCGCGATGATGTTCTTTTCTATGTGAACGGACGCGATGTGCAGACGTATGGTTCTCAAGGACAGCAGCGAACGACGGCGTTGTCCCTTAAGCTGGCGGAGATTGACCTGATCCATGAAGAAATCGGAGAATATCCCATTTTACTATTGGATGATGTACTGAGTGAACTGGATGATTATCGCCAGTCACACTTGCTTCATACGATCCAAGGCCGTGTACAAACGTTTGTCACAACGACAAGCGTTGATGGCATTGATCACGAAACCTTACGTCAAGCAGGAATGTTCCGTGTGCAAAATGGTGCGTTAGTGAAGTGAAGAAATGAGGTGAGCAATTGTATATTCATTTAGGTGATGACTTTGTGGTTTCAACACGAGATATTGTCGGCATTTTTGACTTTAAAGCCAACATGTCGCCTATTGTTGAAGAATTTCTGAAAAAACAGAAACACAAGGTGGTGCCTTCCGTAAACGGCACGCCCAAATCTATCGTAGTCACGGTTCAGAATATATATTACTCTCCCTTATCTTCCAGCACATTAAAAAAACGTGCGCAATTTATGTTTGAAATAGATTCTTAGAAATTTTTTATCACGAATATATCGTTTAGAAAAGTGTAGGTGAATGACGTGGCTATGGAACAGCAGCAAAACAGTTATGATGAAAATCAGATACAGGTACTAGAAGGATTGGAAGCTGTTCGTAAAAGACCGGGGATGTATATCGGTTCGACAAACAGCAAAGGCCTTCACCACTTGGTATGGGAAATTGTCGACAATAGTATTGACGAAGCCCTTGCCGGTTATTGTACGGATATCAATATCCAAATCGAAAAAGACAACAGTATCACGGTTGTAGATAATGGCCGCGGTATTCCAGTCGGTATTCATGAAAAAATGGGCCGTCCTGCGGTAGAAGTCATTATGACGGTGCTTCATGCCGGAGGAAAATTTGACGGAAGCGGCTATAAAGTATCCGGAGGATTACACGGTGTAGGTGCTTCGGTCGTAAACGCACTATCCACAGAGCTTGATGTGACGGTTCACCGTGACGGTAAAATTCACCGCCAAACCTATAAACGCGGAGTTCCGGTTACAGACCTTGAAATCATTGGCGAAACGGATCATACAGGAACGACGACACATTTTGTCCCGGACCCTGAAATTTTCTCAGAAACAACCGAGTATGATTACGATCTGCTTGCCAACCGCGTGCGTGAATTAGCCTTTTTAACAAAGGGCGTAAACATCACGATTGAAGATAAACGTGAAGGACAAGAGCGCAAAAATGAATACCATTACGAAGGCGGAATTAAAAGTTATGTAGAGTATTTAAACCGCTCTAAAGAGGTTGTCCATGAAGAGCCGATTTACATTGAAGGCGAAAAGGACGGCATTACGGTTGAAGTGGCTTTGCAATACAATGACAGCTATACAAGCAACATTTACTCGTTTACAAACAACATTAACACGTACGAAGGCGGTACCCATGAAGCTGGCTTCAAAACGGGCCTGACTCGTGTTATCAACGATTACGCCAGAAAAAAAGGGCTTATTAAAGAAAATGATCCAAACCTAAGCGGAGATGACGTAAGGGAAGGGCTGACAGCGATTATTTCAATCAAACACCCTGATCCGCAGTTTGAGGGCCAAACAAAAACAAAGCTGGGCAACTCAGAAGCACGGACGATCACCGATACGTTATTTTCTACAGCGATGGAAACATTTATGCTGGAAAATCCAGATGCAGCCAAAAAAATTGTCGATAAAGGCTTAATGGCGGCAAGAGCAAGAATGGCTGCGAAAAAAGCCCGTGAACTAACACGCCGTAAGAGTGCTTTGGAAATTTCCAACCTGCCCGGTAAGTTAGCGGACTGCTCTTCAAAAGATCCGAGCATCTCCGAGTTATATATCGTAGAGGGTGACTCTGCCGGAGGATCTGCTAAACAAGGACGCGACAGACATTTCCAAGCCATTTTGCCGCTTAGAGGTAAAATCCTAAACGTTGAAAAGGCCAGACTGGATAAAATCCTTTCTAACAACGAAGTTCGCTCTATGATCACAGCGCTCGGCACAGGTATTGGGGAAGACTTCAACCTTGAGAAAGCCCGTTACCACAAAGTTGTCATTATGACAGATGCCGATGTTGACGGCGCGCACATCAGAACACTGCTGTTAACGTTCTTTTACAGATATATGCGCCAAATTATCGAAAATGGCTACGTGTACATTGCGCAGCCGCCGCTCTACAAGGTTCAACAGGGGAAACGCGTTGAATATGCGTACAATGACAAGGAGCTGGAAGAGCTGTTAAAAACTCTTCCTCAAACGCCTAAGCCTGGACTGCAGCGTTACAAAGGTCTTGGTGAAATGAATGCCACCCAGCTATGGGAGACAACCATGGATCCTAGCTCCAGAACACTTCTTCAGGTAACTCTTGAAGATGCAATGGATGCGGACGAGACTTTTGAAATGCTTATGGGCGACAAGGTAGAACCGCGCCGAAACTTCATAGAAGCGAATGCGAGATACGTTAAAAATCTTGACATCTAATCATAAAAAGCCTTATTTCCAATAAGAAATAAGGCTTTTTTCTGAACAAGATCAGATGCAGCAATGCTTGCAGTACCTATATATTCTAGCAATTTAATGTGTATAATCATAAGTTTATTGATATAATGGAGAATAGTGAAATCGTATTGAAGGTCATAATGGACAATCTACTCCCACATATTTCATGTGATACTTCAGGGAGGTTTTTTAATGAGTGAACAAAACACACCACAAGTTCGTGAAATAAATATCAGTCAGGAAATGCGTACGTCCTTCTTGGATTATGCAATGAGCGTTATCGTGTCCCGTGCTCTTCCAGATGTTCGAGACGGTTTAAAACCGGTTCATAGACGGATTTTGTATGCAATGAATGATTTAGGCATGACAAGTGACAAGCCTTATAAAAAATCCGCGCGTATCGTTGGAGAAGTTATCGGGAAATACCACCCGCACGGTGATTCAGCGGTATATGAATCCATGGTCAGAATGGCTCAGGATTTCAACTACCGTTATATGCTCGTTGACGGTCACGGAAACTTCGGTTCTGTTGACGGAGACTCAGCGGCGGCCATGCGTTATACAGAAGCAAGAATGTCTAAAATCTCAATGGAGATTCTTCGTGACATCACAAAAGACACAATCGATTACCAGGATAACTATGACGGGTCAGAAAGAGAACCTGTCGTTATGCCTTCAAGGTTCCCGAATCTGCTCGTGAACGGTGCTGCCGGCATTGCGGTAGGTATGGCAACAAACATTCCTCCGCACCAGCTGGGAGAAATCATTGACGGTGTACTTGCTGTCAGTGAGAATCCGGACATTACAATTCCAGAGCTTATGGAAGTCATTCCAGGGCCTGATTTCCCGACCGCGGGTCAAATCTTGGGACGCAGCGGTATCCGGAAAGCATACGAATCAGGCCGAGGCTCTATCACGATCCGGGCAAAAGCTGAGATCGAACAAACATCTTCGGGTAAAGAAAGAATTATCGTTACAGAGTTACCTTACCAAGTGAATAAGGCGAAATTAATTGAGAAAATTGCTGATCTCGTAAGGGACAAAAAGATAGAGGGTATCACAGATCTGCGTGATGAGTCAGATCGTACAGGTATGAGAATTGTCATTGAAATCAGACGCGACGCCAATGCAAATGTCATCTTAAACAATCTGTACAAACAAACTGCTCTACAAACATCTTTTGGCATCAACCTGCTTGCACTTGTTGATGGCCAGCCGAAAGTTTTAACTCTTAAGCAATGCCTAGAGCATTACCTTGACCATCAAAAAGTTGTCATTAGACGCCGTACTGCTTATGAATTGCGTAAAGCGGAAGCGAGAGCTCATATCCTGGAAGGATTGAGAGTTGCACTGGATCATCTCGATGCAGTTATCTCCCTTATCCGTAATTCTCAAACGGCTGAAATTGCGAGAACAGGTTTAATTGAACAATTCTCACTGACAGAGAAGCAAGCACAAGCGATCCTTGATATGAGGCTCCAGCGTTTAACGGGACTGGAACGTGAAAAGATAGAAGAAGAATACCAATCTCTTGTTAAATTAATTGCAGAGCTAAAAGACATCTTGGCAAATGAATATAAAGTGCTTGAGATCATTCGTGAAGAACTCACGGAAATCAAAGAGCGTTTTAACGATGAAAGACGTACTGAGATCGTCACTTCTGGACTGGAGACAATTGAAGATGAAGATCTCATCGAGAGAGAAAATATCGTAGTTACTCTGACGCACAACGGATACGTCAAACGTCTTCCTGCATCAACTTACCGCAGTCAAAAACGAGGCGGAAAAGGTGTACAAGGTATGGGAACAAACGAAGATGATTTCGTTGAGCATTTGATCTCTACGTCAACTCATGACACGATTCTCTTCTTCTCGAACAAGGGGAAAGTGTATCGTGCAAAAGGGTATGAAATCCCTGAATACGGCAGAACGGCAAAAGGAATCCCGATTATTAACCTGCTGGAGGTAGAAAAGGGTGAGTGGATCAACGCGATTATTCCAGTCACGGAATTCAATGCGGAGCTTTACCTTTTCTTCACTACAAAGCATGGGGTTTCAAAACGAACATCGCTATCTCAATTCGCTAATATCCGCAACAATGGTCTAATCGCTCTGGGTCTTCGTGAAGATGATGAACTGATGGGTGTACGTCTGACTGACGGCACAAAACAAATCATCATTGGAACGAAAAACGGTTTACTGATCCGTTTCCCTGAAACAGATGTCCGGGAGATGGGAAGAACTGCGGCGGGCGTAAAAGGCATCACTCTGACGGATGACGACGTTGTTGTCGGCATGGAGATTTTAGAGGAAGAATCACACGTCCTTATCGTAACTGAAAAAGGGTACGGAAAACGAACTCCGGCTGAAGAGTACAGAACCCAAAGCCGGGGCGGAAAAGGACTCAAAACAGCGAAAATCACCGAAAACAACGGCCAACTAGTAGCAGTGAAAGCTACTAAAGGTGAAGAGGATCTAATGATTATTACAGCTAGCGGCGTACTCATCAGAATGGACATCAATGATATCTCCATCACCGGACGTGTCACTCAAGGTGTGCGTCTCATCAGAATGGCAGAAGAAGAGCATGTTGCTACAGTAGCTTTAGTAGAGAAAAACGAAGAAGATGAGAATGAAGAAGAACAAGAAGAAGTGTGAGAAAAAGCGCAGCTGAAATAGCTGCGCTTTTTTGTGTCATAACCCTTTACAGTCATAAAAATTATGGTATAATCATTTCTGTTGTCTTTTTAAAGACACAAGCATGACCATTATGACTAGTAAAAACTTTTTCAAAAAAGTATTGACCTAGTTAACTAAAAATGTTACTATTAAGTAGTCGCTTCGAGAGAAGCACACAAAGTTCTTTGAAAACTAAACAAGACAAAACGTACCTGTTAATTCATTTTTATAAATCGCACAGCGATGTGCGTAGTCAGTCAAACTAGGGCCTGCACGACGCAGGTCACACAGGTGTCGCCGCAGGATGCGGTGAACTTAACCTGTGATCCATTTATCGGAGAGTTTGATCCTGGCTCAGGACGAACGCTGGCGGCGTGCCTAATACATGCAAGTCGAGCGGACAGATGGGAGCTTGCTCCCTGATGTTAGCGGCGGACGGGTGAGTAACACGTGGGTAACCTGCCTGTAAGACTGGGATAACTCCGGGAAACCGGGGCTAATACCGGATGGTTGTTTGAACCGCATGGTTCAAACATAAAAGGTGGCTTCGGCTACCACTTACAGATGGACCCGCGGCGCATTAGCTAGTTGGTGAGGTAACGGCTCACCAAGGCGACGATGCGTAGCCGACCTGAGAGGGTGATCGGCCACACTGGGACTGAGACACGGCCCAGACTCCTACGGGAGGCAGCAGTAGGGAATCTTCCGCAATGGACGAAAGTCTGACGGAGCAACGCCGCGTGAGTGATGAAGGTTTTCGGATCGTAAAGCTCTGTTGTTAGGGAAGAACAAGTACCGTTCGAATAGGGCGGTACCTTGACGGTACCTAACCAGAAAGCCACGGCTAACTACGTGCCAGCAGCCGCGGTAATACGTAGGTGGCAAGCGTTGTCCGGAATTATTGGGCGTAAAGGGCTCGCAGGCGGTTTCTTAAGTCTGATGTGAAAGCCCCCGGCTCAACCGGGGAGGGTCATTGGAAACTGGGGAACTTGAGTGCAGAAGAGGAGAGTGGAATTCCACGTGTAGCGGTGAAATGCGTAGAGATGTGGAGGAACACCAGTGGCGAAGGCGACTCTCTGGTCTGTAACTGACGCTGAGGAGCGAAAGCGTGGGGAGCGAACAGGATTAGATACCCTGGTAGTCCACGCCGTAAACGATGAGTGCTAAGTGTTAGGGGGTTTCCGCCCCTTAGTGCTGCAGCTAACGCATTAAGCACTCCGCCTGGGGAGTACGGTCGCAAGACTGAAACTCAAAGGAATTGACGGGGGCCCGCACAAGCGGTGGAGCATGTGGTTTAATTCGAAGCAACGCGAAGAACCTTACCAGGTCTTGACATCCTCTGACAATCCTAGAGATAGGACGTCCCCTTCGGGGGCAGAGTGACAGGTGGTGCATGGTTGTCGTCAGCTCGTGTCGTGAGATGTTGGGTTAAGTCCCGCAACGAGCGCAACCCTTGATCTTAGTTGCCAGCATTCAGTTGGGCACTCTAAGGTGACTGCCGGTGACAAACCGGAGGAAGGTGGGGATGACGTCAAATCATCATGCCCCTTATGACCTGGGCTACACACGTGCTACAATGGACAGAACAAAGGGCAGCGAAACCGCGAGGTTAAGCCAATCCCACAAATCTGTTCTCAGTTCGGATCGCAGTCTGCAACTCGACTGCGTGAAGCTGGAATCGCTAGTAATCGCGGATCAGCATGCCGCGGTGAATACGTTCCCGGGCCTTGTACACACCGCCCGTCACACCACGAGAGTTTGTAACACCCGAAGTCGGTGAGGTAACCTTTTAGGAGCCAGCCGCCGAAGGTGGGACAGATGATTGGGGTGAAGTCGTAACAAGGTAGCCGTATCGGAAGGTGCGGCTGGATCACCTCCTTTCTAAGGATATTTTACGGAATATAAGACCTTGGGTCTTATAAACAGAACGTTCCCTGTCTTGTTTAGTTTTGAAGGAACTTTGTTCCTTGAATAAGTTAAGATGGGCCTGTAGCTCAGCTGGTTAGAGCGCACGCCTGATAAGCGTGAGGTCGGTGGTTCGAGTCCACTCAGGCCCACCATCTTATATAACGGGGCCTTAGCTCAGCTGGGAGAGCGCCTGCTTTGCACGCAGGAGGTCAGCGGTTCGATCCCGCTAGGCTCCACCAACGTGTTCTTTGAAAACTAGATAACAGTAGACATCACATTCAATTAGTAATACAAGATATCACATAGTGATTCTTTTTAACGGTTAAGTTAGAAAGGGCGCACGGTGGATGCCTTGGCACTAGGAGCCGATGAAGGACGGGACGAACACCGATATGCTTCGGGGAGCTGTAAGCAAGCTTTGATCCGGAGATTTCCGAATGGGGAAACCCACCACTCGTAATGGAGTGGTATCCATATCTGAATTCATAGGATATGAGAAGGCAGACCCGGGGAACTGAAACATCTAAGTACCCGGAGGAAGAGAAAGCAAATGCGATTCCCTGAGTAGCGGCGAGCGAAACGGGATTAGCCCAAACCAAGAGGCTTGCCTCTTGGGGTTGTAGGACACTCTGTACGGAGTTACAAAGGAACGAGGTAGATGAAGAGGTCTGGAAAGGCCCGCCATAGGAGGTAACAGCCCTGTAGTCAAAACTTCGTTCTCTCCTGAGTGGATCCTGAGTACGGCGGAACACGTGAAATTCCGTCGGAATCCGGGAGGACCATCTCCCAAGGCTAAATACTCCCTAGTGACCGATAGTGAACCAGTACCGTGAGGGAAAGGTGAAAAGCACCCCGGAAGGGGAGTGAAAGAGATCCTGAAACCGTGTGCCTACAAGTAGTCAGAGCCCGTTAACGGGTGATGGCGTGCCTTTTGTAGAATGAACCGGCGAGTTACGATCCCGTGCAAGGTTAAGCAGAAGATGCGGAGCCGCAGCGAAAGCGAGTCTGAATAGGGCGCATGAGTACGTGGTCGTAGACCCGAAACCAGGTGATCTACCCATGTCCAGGGTGAAGTTCAGGTAACACTGAATGGAGGCCCGAACCCACGCACGTTGAAAAGTGCGGGGATGAGGTGTGGGTAGGGGTGAAATGCCAATCGAACCTGGAGATAGCTGGTTCTCTCCGAAATAGCTTTAGGGCTAGCCTCAAGGTAAGAGTCTTGGAGGTAGAGCACTGATTGGACTAGGGGCCCCTACCGGGTTACCGAATTCAGTCAAACTCCGAATGCCAATGACTTATCCTTGGGAGTCAGACTGCGAGTGATAAGATCCGTAGTCGAAAGGGAAACAGCCCAGACCGCCAGCTAAGGTCCCAAAGTATACGTTAAGTGGAAAAGGATGTGGAGTTGCTTAGACAACCAGGATGTTGGCTTAGAAGCAGCCACCATTTAAAGAGTGCGTAATAGCTCACTGGTCGAGTGACTCTGCGCCGAAAATGTACCGGGGCTAAACGTATCACCGAAGCTGCGGACTGTTCTTCGAACAGTGGTAGGAGAGCGTTCTAAGGGCTGTGAAGCCAGACCGGAAGGACTGGTGGAGCGCTTAGAAGTGAGAATGCCGGTATGAGTAGCGAAAGAGGGGTGAGAATCCCCTCCACCGAATGCCTAAGGTTTCCTGAGGAAGGCTCGTCCGCTCAGGGTTAGTCGGGACCTAAGCCGAGGCCGAAAGGCGTAGGCGATGGACAACAGGTTGATATTCCTGTACCACCTCCTCACCATTTGAGCAATGGGGGGACGCAGGAGGATAGGGTAAGCGCGGTATTGGATATCCGCGTCCAAGCAGTTAGGCTGGGAAATAGGCAAATCCGTTTCCCATAAGGCTGAGCTGTGATGGCGAGCGAAATATAGTAGCGAAGTTCCTGATTCCACACTGCCAAGAAAAGCCTCTAGCGAGGTGAGAGGTGCCCGTACCGCAAACCGACACAGGTAGGCGAGGAGAGAATCCTAAGGTGATCGAGAGAACTCTCGTTAAGGAACTCGGCAAAATGACCCCGTAACTTCGGGAGAAGGGGTGCTCTGTTAGGGTGCAAGCCCGAGAGAGCCGCAGTGAATAGGCCCAGGCGACTGTTTAGCAAAAACACAGGTCTCTGCGAAGCCGTAAGGCGAAGTATAGGGGCTGACGCCTGCCCGGTGCTGGAAGGTTAAGAGGAGCGCTTAGCGTAAGCGAAGGTGCGAATTGAAGCCCCAGTAAACGGCGGCCGTAACTATAACGGTCCTAAGGTAGCGAAATTCCTTGTCGGGTAAGTTCCGACCCGCACGAAAGGCGCAACGATCTGGGCACTGTCTCAACGAGAGACTCGGTGAAATTATAGTACCTGTGAAGATGCAGGTTACCCGCGACAGGACGGAAAGACCCCGTGGAGCTTTACTGCAGCCTGATATTGAATGTTGGTACAGCTTGTACAGGATAGGTAGGAGCCTTGGAAACCGGAGCGCCAGCTTCGGTGGAGGCATCGGTGGGATACTACCCTGGCTGTATTGACCTTCTAACCCGCCGCCCTTATCGGGCGGGGAGACAGTGTCAGGTGGGCAGTTTGACTGGGGCGGTCGCCTCCTAAAAGGTAACGGAGGCGCCCAAAGGTTCCCTCAGAATGGTTGGAAATCATTCGCAGAGTGTAAAGGCACAAGGGAGCTTGACTGCGAGACCTACAAGTCGAGCAGGGACGAAAGTCGGGCTTAGTGATCCGGTGGTTCCGCATGGAAGGGCCATCGCTCAACGGATAAAAGCTACCCCGGGGATAACAGGCTTATCTCCCCCAAGAGTCCACATCGACGGGGAGGTTTGGCACCTCGATGTCGGCTCATCGCATCCTGGGGCTGTAGTCGGTCCCAAGGGTTGGGCTGTTCGCCCATTAAAGCGGTACGCGAGCTGGGTTCAGAACGTCGTGAGACAGTTCGGTCCCTATCCGTCGCGGGCGCAGGAAATTTGAGAGGAGCTGTCCTTAGTACGAGAGGACCGGGATGGACGCACCGCTGGTGTACCAGTTGTTCTGCCAAGGGCATCGCTGGGTAGCTATGTGCGGACGGGATAAGTGCTGAAAGCATCTAAGCATGAAGCCCCCCTCAAGATGAGATTTCCCATTCCGCAAGGAAGTAAGATCCCTGAAAGATGATCAGGTTGATAGGTCTGAGGTGGAAGTGTGGCGACACATGGAGCTGACAGATACTAATCGATCGAGGACTTAACCATATTTTTGAATGATGTCACACCTGTTATCTAGTTTTGAGAGAACACTCTCAATTTGTTTGGTGGCGATAGCGAAGAGGTCACACCCGTTCCCATACCGAACACGGAAGTTAAGCTCTTCAGCGCCGATGGTAGTCGGGGGTTTCCCCCTGTGAGAGTAGGACGCCGCCAAGCAAGCTTAAACCCAGCTCATTGAGCTGGGTTTTTTGTTTGTTAAAAATGAAGAAGAAACTGTGAAGCGTATTTAGGGAATTTCTTTTCTGATACTAATAAAAACTGCTGAATTAACACGTAGTCATCACTTATATGCTGTGTTAATAACTCATACCACCATTCTGTTTCATACCTTGCAATCATCCCAACGTTGTACAAAATCAAATAATGAATTGTCATTTCGGGAAGCCTCAGAAATTGCTCCCTTTGAGAAGGGATATAATATTGGTTCTTTTCCATGTCAAACAATAAGCTGGTCGATGTCCATGGCTCCTTGTCTTGTGGTGAAATTTCGAACAGCAGCCCGTGTTCATTTTTTTTTGTAAAAGACCATTGATAATGATGGGACATGTATTCAGCAAACCTTGAATCAGACATTTTGTAATTGATTACTACTTCCTCCGGTATAAAAATTTCGTTCTTATCCTTCTCAACTTTTGTCATAAATCGTTCTTTCTGCTGAAAGTAGAAAATATCGCTAAGTTCTGGAATGGCCATTAATAATTTTTTCATGGTATACCGTTCATCTACTATATCCGATTGTCCAAATAAATGTTTCATAAAATGTACGCATAGGCCATTCCGTTGTATTTTCACTTCATCGTCGCTAAAACAATAATTTTGTTTCTTTCGTTTTCTTGTTGTTACGCCATGTGCCAGTACTGATGTATGGCTTGGATAATGAGGATCACGTGTAATTAAGCATGCTTTGATAAGCTGTGCCATTCCATAAAATAAAAGAATCGGTTTGATTTCTAAGGGAGAATATGCAGCTTGTTTATAAAACGATTCGGCATGCTTTAAGAAATAAATAAACCGTTCACTGTTTTTAAAAGAGTTTTTTTTCGCATCGTCAATACCGTTTAAGATATAAACCTTTTCTAGAAATTTCTGGGTTGATTCAACGGAGTAAAATAGCGCTAAGTCTTTCCACTCATGATATGTCATGTATATTTCTTAATCCTTTCCGTTATCTAAATATTTCAACTCTTTCCCGCTTCCTTGACATGCTCTTGGCTAGTTGATAATCTACATATAATATTTTGCCGAAAAGAGGGGGATTTACTAATGTGGGAAAGTAAATTTTCAAAAGAAGGCTTAACGTTCGACGATGTGCTGCTTGTACCAGCAAAGTCTGAGGTACTTCCGCGTGATGTGGATTTATCTGTAGAACTTACAAAAACGTTAAAGCTAAATATTCCTGTCATCAGCGCAGGTATGGACACTGTAACAGAATCAGCAATGGCAATTGCAATGGCAAGACAGGGCGGCTTGGGCATCATTCACAAAAATATGTCCATTGAACAGCAGGCTGAACAAGTTGATAAAGTAAAGCGTTCTGAGCGCGGCGTTATCACAAATCCCTTCTTTTTAACTCCTGATCACCAAGTATTTGATGCGGAGCATTTGATGGGGAAATACAGAATTTCCGGTGTTCCGATTGTAAATAACGAAGAAGACCAGAAGCTTGTTGGAATTATAACAAACCGTGACCTTCGTTTTATTTCTGACTACTCAATGAAAATCAGCGACGTCATGACGAAAGAAGAGCTAGTTACTGCATCTGTAGGAACTACTCTGGATGAAGCTGAAAAGATTTTGCAGAAACATAAAATTGAAAAGCTTCCTCTCGTAGATGACCAGAATAAATTAAAAGGTCTTATCACAATTAAAGACATTGAAAAAGTCATTGAGTTCCCGAACTCATCTAAAGACATTCACGGCCGCCTGATCGTTGGCGCGGCAGTTGGTGTAACTGGCGATACAATGACTCGCGTCAAAAAGCTTGTTGAAGCCAATGTTGATGTGATTGTTATCGATACAGCTCACGGACACTCTCAAGGCGTTTTAAACACAGTCACAAAAATCCGTGAAACGTATCCCGAATTAAACATTATTGCTGGAAACGTGGCAACAGCTGAAGCGACAAGAGCGCTTATCGAAGCTGGAGCAGACGTTGTCAAAGTTGGAATAGGGCCTGGTTCAATTTGTACTACACGTGTTGTAGCAGGCGTGGGTGTTCCGCAAATTACAGCAATTTATGATTGTGCGACTGAAGCAAGAAAACACGGCAAAACAATCATCGCCGACGGTGGGATTAAATTCTCTGGCGATATCACTAAAGCATTGGCAGCCGGCGGACATGCTGTTATGCTCGGAAGCTTGCTTGCAGGCACATCAGAAAGCCCTGGTGAAACTGAAATCTACCAAGGCAGAAGATTTAAGGTATACCGCGGCATGGGATCAGTTGCTGCAATGGAAAAAGGAAGTAAAGACCGTTACTTCCAAGAAGAAAACAAAAAATTTGTTCCTGAAGGAATTGAAGGACGCACACCTTACAAAGGACCAGTTGAAGAAACCGTTTATCAGCTAGTCGGAGGCCTTCGTTCTGGTATGGGGTATTGCGGGTCCAAAGATCTGCGTGCGCTAAGAGAAGAAGCTCAGTTCATTCGCATGACTGGCGCAGGACTTCGCGAAAGCCATCCGCATGACGTACAGATTACAAAAGAATCACCTAACTATACAATTTCATAATAAATTGTTACAAATTAAAAACATTTGACAGGGTCTCTGACTCTGTCTATTTTTTTTATACTGATTATGATAAAATTTATACTGTTGTGCATTGAAAATGTCCTTAACGGCTTAATTATAGATGAAGAAAATGAAATACGGAGGTCGTACGATTGAACATCAAGAAATGTAAACAGCTACTGATGTCATTGGTTGTGTTAACTCTAGCTGTCACGTGTCTGGCTCCAATGTCAAAAGCAAAAGCAGCCAGCGATCCAATTGATATCAATGCATCTGCTGCTATTATGATCGAAGCATCTTCAGGTAAAATTCTTTACAGTAAAAATGCAGATAAGAGACTGCCAATTGCGAGTATGACAAAAATGATGACAGAGTATCTGTTATTAGAGGCAATTGATCAAGGTAAAGTGAAATGGGACCAAACCTATACGCCTGATGACTATGTGTATGAAATTTCCCAAGATAACAGCTTATCAAACGTTCCTCTTCGGAAAGACGGGAAATACACAGTAAAAGAATTATATCAAGCTACAGCAATTTATTCTGCAAATGCTGCTGCTATTGCGATTGCAGAAATCGTTGCAGGTTCTGAAACTAAGTTTGTTGAAAAAATGAATGCAAAAGCAAAAGAACTAGGGTTAACAGATTACAAATTTGTTAACGCAACAGGTCTTGAAAACAAAGATCTTCACGGGCATCAGCCTGAGGGGACAAGCGTAAATGAAGAAAGTGAAGTTTCTGCAAAGGATATGGCGATTCTTGCGGATCACTTGATTACTGACTACCCTGAGATACTGGAGACTTCCAGTATCGCCAAAACGAAATTCCGAGAAGGCACCGATGATGAAATGGACATGCCGAACTGGAATTTTATGCTGAAGGGGCTTGTCAGCGAGTATAAAAAAGCGACTGTAGACGGACTGAAAACAGGTTCTACTGACTCTGCGGGTTCATGCTTTACAGGAACAGCTGAACGCAACGGTATGCGTGTCATCACTGTTGTTTTAAACGCAAAGGGCAACCTTCATACAGGCCGTTTCGATGAAACGAAAAAAATGTTTGATTATGCTTTCGACAATTTCTCCATGAAAGAAATTTATGCTGAAGGCGATCAAGTAAAAGGCCATAAAACAATTTCAGTTGATAAGGGTAAAGAGAAAGAAGTAGGCATTGTGACAAACAAGGCGTTCTCTCTTCCTGTCAAAAATGGTGAAGAAAAGAATTACAAAGCGAAGGTCACACTGAATAAAGATAACTTAACTGCTCCTGTGAAAAAAGGAACCAAGGTTGGGAAGCTGACTGCGGAATACACAGGTGATGAAAAGGATTACGGATTCCTTAACAGCGATCTGGCTGGCGTAGACCTTGTTACAAAAGAAAATGTAGAAAAAGCAAACTGGTTTGTTTTGACAATGCGCAGTATCGGCGGATTTTTTGCCGGAATTTGGGGAAGCATTGTTGATACGGTAACCGGCTGGTTTTAATCAATTGAAAGAGCTCTGATGGATGTTAGGGCTCTTTCGCATAATATACTGAAAAAACCCAATTTTTAATAAAAAATGATTTTCAAAGCGCTAAAAACCGAATAAAATAGTATATATCCATATGAATTATTGGATTTCTAGGATACAATAAGAATTAGAAATCATATAACTATACCTTGATTAGGGGGACCAAGAAATGGCTCAAACAGGTACTGAACGTGTAAAACGCGGAATGGCAGAAATGCAAAAAGGCGGCGTCATCATGGACGTCATCAATGCGGAACAAGCGAAAATCGCTGAAGAAGCTGGAGCTGTCGCTGTAATGGCGCTAGAACGTGTGCCAGCAGATATTCGCGCGGCTGGAGGAGTTGCCCGTATGGCTGACCCTACAATCGTGGAAGAAGTAATGAATGCAGTATCTATCCCGGTAATGGCAAAAGCGCGTATCGGACATATTGTTGAAGCGCGTGTGCTTGAAGCTATGGGTGTTGACTATATTGATGAAAGTGAAGTTCTGACGCCGGCTGACGAAGAATTTCATTTAAATAAAAATGAATATACAGTTCCTTTTGTCTGTGGCTGCCGTGATCTTGGTGAAGCAACACGCCGTATTGCGGAAGGTGCTTCTATGCTTCGCACAAAAGGTGAGCCTGGAACAGGTAATATTGTTGAGGCTGTTCGCCATATGCGCAAAGTTAACGCTCAAGTGCGCAAAGTAGTTGCGATGAGTGAGGATGAACTAATGACAGAAGCGAAAAACCTAGGTGCTCCTTACGAGCTTCTTCTTCAAATTAAAAAAGACGGCAAGCTTCCTGTCGTTAACTTTGCCGCTGGCGGCGTAGCAACTCCAGCTGATGCTGCTCTCATGATGCAGCTCGGTGCTGACGGAGTATTTGTTGGTTCTGGTATTTTCAAATCAGACAACCCTGCTAAATTTGCGAAAGCAATTGTGGAAGCAACAACTCACTTTACTGATTACAAATTGATCGCTGAGCTGTCAAAAGAGCTTGGTACTGCAATGAAAGGGATTGAAATCTCAAACTTACTTCCAGAACAGCGTATGCAAGAACGCGGCTGGTAAGAACATAGGAGCGCTGCTGACATGTTAACAATAGGTGTACTAGGACTTCAAGGAGCAGTTAGAGAGCACATCCATGCGATTGAAGCATGTGGCGCGGCTGGTCTTGTCGTAAAACGTCCGGAGCAGCTGAACGAAGTTGACGGGTTGATTTTGCCGGGCGGTGAGAGCACAACGATGCGCCGTTTGATCGATACGTATCAATTCATGGAGCCGCTTCGTGAATTCGCTGCTCAGGGCAAACCGATGTTTGGAACATGTGCCGGATTAATTATATTAGCAAAAGAAATTGCCGGTTCAGATAATCCTCATTTAGGTCTTCTGAATGTGGTTGTAGAACGTAATTCATTTGGCCGGCAGGTTGACAGCTTTGAAGCTGATTTAACAATTAAAGGCTTGGACGAGCCTTTTACTGGGGTATTCATCCGTGCTCCGCATATTTTAGAAGCTGGTGAAAATGTTGAAGTTCTATCGGAGCATAATGGTCGTATTGTAGCCGCGAAACAGGGGCAATTCCTTGGCTGCTCATTCCATCCGGAGCTGACAGAAGATCACCGAGTGACGCAGCTGTTTGTTGAAATGGTTGAGGAATATAAGCAAAAGGCACTTGTATAAAACAGTTGAAAGCTGTGGAAACTTATAGTACATTATAAGCACAAATAAAGATCGAAAAGCGTTGATAGGAACTAGTAGGGAGCCTCTCTTTCTAAGAGAGCCGATGGTTGGTGCGAATCGGTGAAAGATGCTGTCTGAATCCATCCTTGAGCGAAATGCTGAAGCGAGTAGGCATTTACGGGATAACCGTTATGTTTGAAAGTGGAAAACGAGTCTTTGATTTGTTTTCAATCAGGGTGGCAACGCGAGAGCTCTCGTCCCTTTATGGGGATGAGGGCTCTTTTTATTTTCGATAAATCAATAAAAAAAGGAGTGTTTCGCATGCTTGATACGAAAATGCTGAGAGCAAATTTTCAAGAAATTAAAGCAAAGCTTGTACACAAAGGCGAAGACTTAACTGATTTTGATAAGTTTGAGGCGCTGGATGATAGACGAAGAGAGCTTATCGGCAAGGTTGAAGAGTTAAAAGGAAAACGAAATGAAGTTTCTCAGCAGGTTGCTGTGCTGAAGCGTGAGAAAAAAGACGCGGATCACATTATTAAAGAAATGCGTGAAGTCGGCGAGGAAATTAAAAAGCTCGATGAAGAATTACGGACAGTGGAAGCTGAGCTTGATACAATCCTGCTCTCAATCCCAAATATTCCGCATGAGTCTGTACCTGTCGGTGAAACAGAAGACGACAACGTAGAAGTGCGTAAATGGGGTGAAAAGCCTTCATTTGCTTATGAGCCGAAGCCGCACTGGGATATTGCGGATGAGCTGGGTATTCTGGATTTTGAACGTGCTGCCAAAGTAACAGGAAGCCGTTTCGTGTTCTATAAAGGCTTAGGTGCTCGTCTGGAGCGTGCGCTTTATAACTTTATGCTTGATCTGCATGTGGATGAGTATAACTACACTGAAGTGATCCCGCCATATATGGTAAACCGCGCAAGCATGACGGGAACGGGGCAGCTTCCTAAATTTGAAGAGGATGCATTTAAAATCAGAGAAGAAGATTATTTCTTAATTCCAACGGCGGAAGTGCCGATTACAAACATGCATCGCGATGAAATCCTTTCAGGTGACAGCCTGCCGATCAACTATGCGGCATTCAGTGCTTGCTTCCGTTCTGAAGCTGGTTCAGCAGGACGTGACACACGCGGATTAATTCGTCAGCACCAATTTAATAAAGTTGAGCTTGTAAAGTTTGTGAAGCCTGAAGATTCTTATGAAGAATTAGAGAAGCTTACAAACCAAGCAGAACGGGTTCTTCAGCTGCTTGAGCTTCCATACCGTGTCATGAGCATGTGTACGGGTGACTTAGGCTTTACGGCTGCGAAAAAATACGATATCGAAGTTTGGATTCCAAGCCAAGACACATATCGAGAAATCTCTTCTTGCAGCAACTTCGAAGCGTTCCAGGCGAGACGTGCGAATATTCGTTTCAGACGTGAAGCGAAAGGCAAGCCTGAGCATGTACACACACTGAACGGTTCAGGACTGGCGGTTGGAAGAACAGTTGCCGCAATCTTAGAAAATTATCAGCAGGAAGACGGAAGCGTTGTGATTCCGAAAGTGCTTCGTCCTTATATGGGGAATAGAGAAGTAATAAAACCGTAAATTATGGAAAGGCGTGCCTGACAAGGTGCGCCTTTTTGCTTATGTAAACATGGCATTTTCATAAAAACAAAAAAAGTTTTTAAAAATGCTTGACCACACGAGAACATACGTGATATAGTAAGTCTTGTCGATACGGAGGAATACCCAAGTCCGGCTGAAGGGATCGGTCTTGAAAACCGACAGGGGTGTCAAAGCCCGCGGGGGTTCGAATCCCTCTTCCTCCGCCATATTGATTTTAATTCTAATGAAACACAAGCATATATTGGAGATTGTTTTGTCCGTTGCATTCGGTGCGGCGGATTTTTTATTTTAAAGAAAAAGTGAATCTCGACTGAGATTCACTTTTTTTGATTATCATGAATAACTGAAGCAATTTGATCTACAATATTTTCAATCGAGTTTTCGTCGTTCAGAAGATCATAATCTTCAATGCGAAGTTTTAAAACAGGACAGGCATTAAAACCGCTTATCCAGTTCTCGTAGCGTGTATGCATTTCTTCCCAATAAGACCTGCTTGTCTGAAGCTCCATCTCGCGGCCGCGTTGTTCAATCCGGTTTAAAATGTTCTCCAGATCTCCTTCTAAATAGATCAACACATCTGGGTGTGGGAAATACGGTGTCATCACCATTGCTTCGAAAAGGCTTGTGTAAGTCTTATAATCAACCTTTGACATTGTCCCTTTATCAGCATGCATTTTTGCGAAAATTCCTGTATCTTCATAAATCGAACGATCCTGTACAAAACCTCCGCCGGCTTCAAAAATTGTTTTCTGTTCTTTGAAGCGTTCAGCTAAGAAATAAATTTGAAGGTGAAAGCTCCAACGTTCAAAATCATGATAGAACTTTTCCAAGTATGGATTATGATCGACTTCCTCCAAAGATGTTTTAAATCCAAGCCGTTTAGCTAAAGTTTTTGTTAAAGTCGATTTTCCGACACCTACTGTTCCTGCTACTGTAATAATTGAATTCTTAGGGATATGATGTTCCTTCATACGATAAGCTCCTTTACATGGGCGGCAATGCGTTCAAAGTCGCTCTTATTCAAAACGAAATCCTTTGAATCACCATCTACGGTTAACACTGTAAGTTCAGGGTCTGCTTCCTGCAGCTGCTTGATGGCGACTTCATAATCTGAAATCAGCTGCTCCAAATAGCTAGTTTCAATTTTTTTCTCAAAGGGGCGCCCGCGTTTTTCAATGCGGAGTAGCAATGTAGGCAGACTGGCCTTTATGTAAATGATGAAATTCGGCTTTGGCAGATCATCCGTTAGCAGGTGATATATCTTTTTGTATTTTTCCAGCTGATGTGGAGACAAGGTGCGTTCCGCAAAAATCACATTTTTATAAATATGATAATCAGCTATTACAGGCTGTCCCTTTTTTAAAAAGTGATCACTGGTGTCTTCAAGCTGTTTGTATCTGTGACAAAGAAAAAACATCTCGAGCTGGAAGCTCCATTCCTCTATATTGTCATAAAACTTATCAAGGTACGGGTTATCCTCTACAATCTCATTGATCATAGGGAATCCGAACTCTTGTGAGAGCATCGTTGCGAGAGTTGTTTTTCCTGCCCCGATAGGACCTTCTATTGCAATAAAAGGGGCTGTATTCATCGGAATCCTCCTTATATCTGAAAAACGTGCGTCAGTTACCGACCTTCATATTGTATCACAACCCTTAGGTGCCCCCATGAAAAAAAGACGTTTCCAAATTATCGAAACGTCTTTTTGACAACATTAAATTGATCAGACAGCAGCAGCCAGTTTTGTGGAAAGGAAAGACCCAGCTTCCAATAGCTGATGCCTCTTAAATTCAGCTCTTTAATCAGATTGAATTTTGCTTGGATCGAGCGGGCATCCTCGAACCATACCTCGTGCCTTCTGTTTTCTGCATCAGTATAGCGGAAGAAAGGAGCTTGAGCGGTTTGGTCATACTGAATGGAAGCATTGTTCTGATCAGCTATGACAATGGCTTGCTGAGGGCTTACTGCTCTTGCCGGAGTTCCCCCTGCTGTATATGGCAGCGTCCAGTCATATCCATATAAATTCTGGCCCATGACAATTTTGTTCGCAGGCATTTCAGTCAAAGCATATTCTATGACATCACGGACAGGTCCAATTGGAGAAACCGCTTGAGGCGGCCCGCCGCTATAGCCCCATTCATATGTCATGAGAACAACAAAGTCGACAATTTGGCCATGCGCCCTGTAATCATGAGCTTCATACCATCTGCCCTGCTGTGTTGCACTTGTTTTAGGAGCAAGAGCCGTAGAAATTTCTAAGCCCTCTCGATGAAAAAGATCCCTTGCTTCGCGGAGAAATTGATTATAGGCCTCTCTATCCTGGGGCCGCAAATATTCAAAGTCGAAATGAATGTCACGGAAGCCATATCTCTTGGCATTCTCCACTATTTCATTTAGAAGCCTTCTTTTTACAGTTTCGTCGTTCAAAAGGATCCGGCCAAGTTCATCACTAAATGCCTGGTTTTCTAGGTTCGTTATAATCATCATCAATGTTGTATTTTGACTTTCTGTAATGCTCCTTAAATTCGTTAAAGGCGGTGCGACTAAGGTTCCGTTCCGCTGTGCCTGGAAGCTGAATGCGCCAAGGTACGTTAAGTAGGGTGACGCTTCTCTGGCCGCCTGCTGGAGATTTTCGCTGACTTGATTTCCTCGGGGCTCCAAATAAGCATTTGATTCGATGTCTCGTTTAGGAGCTGGAGGGATGTATAAACGGAAACCAATCTGAAGCACGGTATTTAACTGGATGCGGTTAACCCTTGCGAGCTCGGCTGCTGTTGTATTGAACTGCCGGGCGATGGATGTCAGGGTATCACCTCGCTTCACATCATAGAACTGGCCGGCTATTGGAATGACAATGGTTTGTCCGACAACAAGGCTGTCGGGATTCGGTATTTCATTCGTTTCAGTGATCTCACTTACGGTTGTTCTGTATTGTGAAGCGATAGCAGAAAGAGTGTCGCCTTGTTTTACCACATAAATTTGAATGAAAAACGCCTCCTTTCATATCGCTATCAATGTATGAAAGAAAAGCGCTGATCATGTTTATTTTTCTGTAATTTGTTCTTCCGTCGTAATTTCTGCGAAAAGAACATTCTCCATCATAGTTAAGGCGAATTCGTTATCTTCGTCACTGTTTGACGCGATACAGTCCTTAGGAATCGTGATGCTGTATTCCCTCATATAAGCGTCATTAGCGGTAAACAGCACACATATATTGCCGGCTATACCTGTTAAGATAATATGTCTCACCTGCAACTCAGTAAGAAGGGTGTGAAGTGCAGTTTCGTAGAAAGCGGAATGTTTTGGTTTGATTAAAAAATAATCAGCATCTTCCGGGGCTATCTTAGTGATGATATCCTTGCTTCTTTCATTTGTGCATTCTTGCTGAATGTTTTTAATGTCAGCTTGCCAAAGTCCATAATGATCATTGATGTAAATAATCGGCCATTCATTTTGTCTCGCGTGCTCCTTTAATGATAAAATATGAGGAACGATTTTTTCTGTTTTTTTAGCGAGGGTTTCTCCCATATCGAATTCAAAATTATTGATCATGTCTACAATGAGAAGGGCTGTATCTGCTTTGGACAATCGACAGTCTCCTTTCCGTTTCAGTTATAGTTAATATGTAGCCTTTTTAGGCAATGAAAAAACTTTGAAAAGAGAGCTTATCCTTATGACACAAGATGAACTTTATATGAAAGAAGCAATTAAAGAAGCGAAAAAGGCTGAAGAGAAAGGTGAAGTGCCAATAGGTGCGGTGCTTGTCGTTAATGATGAAATTATAGCGCGTGCACATAATTTAAGAGAGACTGAGCAACGATCTATTGCCCATGCAGAAATGCTTGTGATTGATGAAGCGTGTAAGGCACTGGGAACATGGCGGCTGGAAGGTGCGACTCTTTATGTGACGCTTGAGCCTTGTCCAATGTGTGCTGGTGCAGTCGTACTTTCTCGAGTGGAAAAAGTGGTTTTTGGCGCATTTGATCCGAAAGGCGGCTGTTCAGGCACGCTAATGAACCTTCTCCAGGAGGAACGCTTTAATCATCAGGCTGAAGTGGTGAGCGGTGTACTTGAGGAAGAATGCGGCGGAATGCTCAGTGCGTTTTTCAGAGAACTAAGAAAAAAGAAGAAAGCTGCCAGGAAAAACTTGTCTGAATAGTACGGTTGCAATTTTTAGGGGAAACAGATATACTTAAGTGTGCATCGTAATAGATGCAACATAAAATTTGATATTTATTTTGCCGTGCTAAGCGGGGAGGTAGCGGTGCCCTGTACCTGCAATCCGCTCTAGCAGGGCCGAATCCCTTCTCGAGGTTCGTTTACTTTAAGGCCTGCCTTAAGTAAGTGGTGTTGACGTTTGGGTCCTGCGCAATGGGAATTCATGAACCATGTCAGGTCCGGAAGGAAGCAGCATTAAGTGAAACCTCTCATGTGCCGCAGGGTTGCCTGGGCCGAGCTAACTGCTTAAGTAACGCTTAGGGTAGCGAATCGACAGAAGGTGCACGGTAAATCAATCATCAAATTTTCAGACTCACCTAATATTAGGTGAGTTTTTTGTTATGTAAAAAGAGCTTTTGGAATCGAAACAAGGTTCATGTATAATGGGAATGATGAATAACGGAGGAGGGCAAACCCGTGAGTTACCAAGCTTTATATCGAGTATTCAGGCCTCAGCGCTTTGAAGATGTGGTCGGACAAGAACACATTACAAAAACGCTGCAAAATGCCCTTTTGCAAAAAAAGTTTTCTCACGCCTATCTGTTTTCCGGGCCAAGAGGAACCGGAAAAACCAGTGCAGCCAAAATATTTGCTAAGGCTGTCAACTGTGAACATGCTCCTGTTGATGAGCCATGCAACGAATGTGCGGCCTGTAAAGGGATAACAAACGGGTCAATATCCGATGTCATAGAAATTGACGCCGCTTCTAATAACGGTGTTGATGAGATTCGTGACATTCGCGATAAAGTGAAGTTTGCCCCGTCGGCCGTCACATATAAGGTATATATCATAGATGAGGTGCATATGCTTTCTATCGGCGCTTTTAATGCATTACTAAAAACATTAGAAGAGCCGCCTGAGCATTGTATTTTCATATTAGCAACAACTGAACCACACAAAATTCCTTTAACCATTATCTCTAGATGTCAGCGTTTTGACTTTAAACGAATTACCTCCCAGGCGATTGTAGGCCGCATGAATAAAATTGTTGATGCTGAACAGCTGCAAGTGGAGGAAGGATCGCTGGATATCATCGCGAGTGCTGCAGACGGAGGGATGAGGGATGCCCTGAGCCTTCTTGATCAGGCCATATCATTCAGCGGCGATATCCTGAAAGTCGAAGATGCGCTTTTAATTACGGGTGCTGTTTCTCAATTATATATCGGGAAGCTTGCACAATCCCTGCATGATAAAAACGTTTCTGACGCACTGGAAACATTAAATGAATTGCTTCAGCAAGGAAAAGATCCAGCTAAGCTGATAGAAGATATGATTTTCTATTTCAGGGACATGCTGCTGTACAAAACAGCCCCTGGCTTAGAGGGAGTTCTTGAGAAAGTAAAAGTTGATGAAACGTTCCGGGAACTAAGTGAACAAATTCCGGCTCAGGCCCTATATGAAATGATTGATATTCTGAACAAGAGCCATCAGGAAATGAAATGGACAAATCATCCGCGTATCTTTTTCGAAGTGGCTGTTGTGAAGATTTGCCAAACCTCACATCAATCTGCTGCTGATCTCCCGGAAGTGGATATGCTGATGAAAAAAATCCAGCAGCTCGAACAGGAAGTAGAGCGGCTCAAAACAACGGGCATAAAAGCAGCTGCGGAAAGCCCGAAAAAAGAAGCGCCGCGTGTGCCAAAGGGCGGGAAATCCAATTACAAAGCGCCAGTAGGCAGAATTCATGAGATTTTGAAGGAAGCCACAAGACCGGATCTTGATCTGCTCAGAAACAGTTGGGGCAAGCTTCTTGCTCATCTCAAACAGCAAAACAAAGTATCACATGCCGCTTTGCTGAATGACAGTGAACCTGTGGCTGCCGGATCGGCGGCATTTGTTCTGAAATTCAAATATGAAATTCATTGTAAAATGGTCGCTGAGGATAACAACGGAGTCCGGACTAATCTTGAGCAGATTTTAGAATCGATGCTCGGAAAAAGAATGGATTTGATTGGCGTTCCAGAAGCACAATGGGGTAAAATAAGAGAAGAATTTTTAGAAGATCATCAGCAGGAAAATGAAGGATCAAATGAACCGGCTGAAGAAGACCCGCTTATTGCCGAAGCGAAAAAGCTTGTTGGAGCGGATTTAATTGAAATAAAAGACTAACAAAATGAAAGAGAGTGAATGCTATGCGTGGCGGAATGGGTAATATGCAAAAAATGATGAAACAAATGCAAAAAATGCAAAAGGACATGGCGAAGGCTCAAGAAGAGCTTGCAGAAAAGGTTGTTGAAGGAACTGCAGGCGGCGGTATGGTAACAGTAAAAGCAAACGGCCAAAAAGAAATCCTGGATGTTATCATCAAAGAAGAAGTCGTTGATCCTGAAGATATTGATATGCTTCAAGATTTAGTGCTTGCTGCAACGAATGAAGCTTTGAAAAAAGTTGACGAAATCACAAACGAAACAATGGGTCAATTTACAAAGGGAATGAACATGCCAGGTTTATTCTAGGGGGATAAAAGAACATGCAATATCCTGAACCAATATCAAAGCTGATTGACAGCTTTATGAAATTGCCAGGGATCGGACCGAAAACAGCGGTTCGTCTGGCTTTTTTTGTTCTAGGTATGAAAGAAGATGTAGTATTAGATTTTGCGAAAGCATTAGTAAATGCGAAACGCAACCTGACATATTGTTCAGTTTGCGGGCATATTACAGATCAGGACCCTTGCTATATATGTGAAGATACGCGCAGGGATAAGTCTGTTATCTGTGTTGTGCAAGACCCTAAGGATGTTATCGCTATGGAGAAAATGAAGGAATACAACGGACAGTATCACGTTCTTCACGGCGCTATTTCTCCAATGGACGGCATTGGACCGGAGGATATTAAAATACCAGAATTGTTAAAACGATTACAGGATGATCAAGTGACAGAAGTGATCCTCGCGACAAACCCTAATATAGAAGGGGAAGCAACGGCGATGTATATATCAAGGCTCCTCAAGCCGTCTGGTATTAAGCTCTCCCGTATTGCCCACGGACTGCCCGTCGGCGGTGACTTGGAATATGCTGACGAGGTCACTCTTTCTAAAGCACTTGAAGGAAGACGTGAATTGTAAGGAGGAAAAAGCGATCCATGGGTTTTCTTCGCAAGAAAACATTAAGAAGAGAGTTTGATGAAAAACTAACCGAGCAGCTTTTTAAGCAAAAGGAAGAGTGGAACAGGCAAAAAAAGCTGGTCGAAAAAAGCTTAGAACCGTCTGCTGAAGTGTTATACGAACTGAAAGTAGCTGAAGCGAAGTATTTTTTTTACTTAAGGGAAGCGAAGCAGCGAAATGTAAAAATCAGCCGGTGGAAGTAAGTGGTCTAAACTCCTGGATCTTCTCATAAGCTTGTACTAGAACAAGCGAAGGAGATGAGAAGATTCATGGAGCCTATTTTTATTATCGGGATTATTTTAGGACTGGTTATTCTTCTTTTTTTATCAGGTTCAGCTGCGAAGCCTTTAAAGTGGATTGGCATCACAGCTGTTAAATTTGTGGCAGGTGCTTTGCTGCTGGTTTGTGTAAATATGTTTGGCGGCAGTCTTGGCATTCATGTGCCGATTAATCTGGTTACAACAGCTATCAGCGGAATTTTAGGGATACCCGGAATAGCTGCGTTAGTCGTTATTAAGCAATTTATCATTTAATTGATATTATGTATTGACTTAGACAACCGAAGGTGTTATTCTAGTATACGTCGCTGATGACGAACAGCTTTTTTGAAAAGAAAATGCTAAAAAGTTGTTGACAGTAACGACGGTAAATGTTATGATAATAAAGTCGCTTAAACGAGCGGTAAACAAAGTTCTTTGAAAACTAAACAAGACAAAACGTACCTGTTAATTCAGTTTTTAAAAATCGCACAGCGATGTGCGTAGTCAGTCAAACTACTTTATCGGAGAGTTTGATCCTGGCTCAGGACGAACGCTGGCGGCGTGCCTAATACATGCAAGTCGAGCGGACAGATGGGAGCTTGCTCCCTGATGTTAGCGGCGGACGGGTGAGTAACACGTGGGTAACCTGCCTGTAAGACTGGGATAACTCCGGGAAACCGGGGCTAATACCGGATGGTTGTTTGAACCGCATGGTTCAAACATAAAAGGTGGCTTCGGCTACCACTTACAGATGGACCCGCGGCGCATTAGCTAGTTGGTGAGGTAACGGCTCACCAAGGCGACGATGCGTAGCCGACCTGAGAGGGTGATCGGCCACACTGGGACTGAGACACGGCCCAGACTCCTACGGGAGGCAGCAGTAGGGAATCTTCCGCAATGGACGAAAGTCTGACGGAGCAACGCCGCGTGAGTGATGAAGGTTTTCGGATCGTAAAGCTCTGTTGTTAGGGAAGAACAAGTACCGTTCGAATAGGGCGGTACCTTGACGGTACCTAACCAGAAAGCCACGGCTAACTACGTGCCAGCAGCCGCGGTAATACGTAGGTGGCAAGCGTTGTCCGGAATTATTGGGCGTAAAGGGCTCGCAGGCGGTTTCTTAAGTCTGATGTGAAAGCCCCCGGCTCAACCGGGGAGGGTCATTGGAAACTGGGGAACTTGAGTGCAGAAGAGGAGAGTGGAATTCCACGTGTAGCGGTGAAATGCGTAGAGATGTGGAGGAACACCAGTGGCGAAGGCGACTCTCTGGTCTGTAACTGACGCTGAGGAGCGAAAGCGTGGGGAGCGAACAGGATTAGATACCCTGGTAGTCCACGCCGTAAACGATGAGTGCTAAGTGTTAGGGGGTTTCCGCCCCTTAGTGCTGCAGCTAACGCATTAAGCACTCCGCCTGGGGAGTACGGTCGCAAGACTGAAACTCAAAGGAATTGACGGGGGCCCGCACAAGCGGTGGAGCATGTGGTTTAATTCGAAGCAACGCGAAGAACCTTACCAGGTCTTGACATCCTCTGACAATCCTAGAGATAGGACGTCCCCTTCGGGGGCAGAGTGACAGGTGGTGCATGGTTGTCGTCAGCTCGTGTCGTGAGATGTTGGGTTAAGTCCCGCAACGAGCGCAACCCTTGATCTTAGTTGCCAGCATTCAGTTGGGCACTCTAAGGTGACTGCCGGTGACAAACCGGAGGAAGGTGGGGATGACGTCAAATCATCATGCCCCTTATGACCTGGGCTACACACGTGCTACAATGGACAGAACAAAGGGCAGCGAAACCGCGAGGTTAAGCCAATCCCACAAATCTGTTCTCAGTTCGGATCGCAGTCTGCAACTCGACTGCGTGAAGCTGGAATCGCTAGTAATCGCGGATCAGCATGCCGCGGTGAATACGTTCCCGGGCCTTGTACACACCGCCCGTCACACCACGAGAGTTTGTAACACCCGAAGTCGGTGAGGTAACCTTTTAGGAGCCAGCCGCCGAAGGTGGGACAGATGATTGGGGTGAAGTCGTAACAAGGTAGCCGTATCGGAAGGTGCGGCTGGATCACCTCCTTTCTAAGGATATTTTACGGAATATAAGACCTTGGGTCTTATAAACAGAACGTTCCCTGTCTTGTTTAGTTTTGAAGGAACTTTGTTCCTTGAATAAGTTAAGATGGGCCTGTAGCTCAGCTGGTTAGAGCGCACGCCTGATAAGCGTGAGGTCGGTGGTTCGAGTCCACTCAGGCCCACCATCTTATATAACGGGGCCTTAGCTCAGCTGGGAGAGCGCCTGCTTTGCACGCAGGAGGTCAGCGGTTCGATCCCGCTAGGCTCCACCAACGTGTTCTTTGAAAACTAGATAACAGTAGACATCACATTCAATTAGTAATACAAGATATCACATAGTGATTCTTTTTAACGGTTAAGTTAGAAAGGGCGCACGGTGGATGCCTTGGCACTAGGAGCCGATGAAGGACGGGACGAACACCGATATGCTTCGGGGAGCTGTAAGCAAGCTTTGATCCGGAGATTTCCGAATGGGGAAACCCACCACTCGTAATGGAGTGGTATCCATATCTGAATTCATAGGATATGAGAAGGCAGACCCGGGGAACTGAAACATCTAAGTACCCGGAGGAAGAGAAAGCAAATGCGATTCCCTGAGTAGCGGCGAGCGAAACGGGATTAGCCCAAACCAAGAGGCTTGCCTCTTGGGGTTGTAGGACACTCTG